>CAWBUK010000006.1:0-1053744 GCA_963791965.1 uncultured Acidobacteriaceae bacterium
GCGAGAAAATTAACAGGATTCCAGGATCACGAACCCGTAGTCCTGAAGCGGTGAGCTCTAGGTCGGGGCAGCTACAGAAATGTCTCTAGCCGCAACCTGCGGTCGCGTTGTACGACACTTCCAATGATTCGGCAGCGAGCTTTCGTGGTCACAGTGTAGCCCAAGCGCTTGATTGCCCACGCCCATATCGGACGTGAGCCTCCAATCTCCTGTGCATCTACGAACTCGTGACATCCGCGCCAGAAACTCGGCCGGATCCCAAAGATATAGATGACCCCATATCGGGAAACTCAATCTCCATTCGGTCAGGTCGACATGATGGGCTGGTGGTTAATAGTCGACAGCCATCTTTGCTTGCATGTCGGAGCGCGATGCCCCAGGACGCAGATTCGCTACTTCCTTCCGAGTGCAGCCGAAATTCTACTAGTTCTTCCATCCTCGTAATCTCTTCATCCCCATACAGTTCGGTCCTACTCATACTTCAGCGTCTGCACCGGGTCCAACTTAGCTGCACGGCTAGCCGGATAGAGTCCGGCCAACAAGCTCACCACAATCGAGAAGGCGATAGCCGCACCGATCAACCACGGTGGCAGAATCCATACCGGCTCGGCGGGAAGCTGGTGGCGCACTAAATAGAATCCGGTTCCGATGTTGATGGCTTTGCCGATCGCGAAGCCGAGCGCGATGCCCAGCACTCCGCCGAAGAAGCCCATCGCTCCTGCCTCGGTGAAGAACAGTTTCTTCACATCGCCATCACTGGCTCCGATGGCCTTCATCACGCCTATCTCGCGCCGCCGCTCCAGCACTGCCATTACCAGCGTGTTAATAATCGCCAGCGTCGCCACCGCCAGCGCCAACGATCCAAAGATGCCGAGGAACACGTCAAGCACGGTGAAGAAGCGTCGCAGGCTCTTGGTGGCGTCGAGAATGGAGAATGTCCGGAAGCCCATCTTGCTGATGGCGTCCTGCACGCCCTGTACTTTGCCCGGGTCTTTCACGCGCACGGTGAGCGTCATGTAGTTCTTGCCGGTGCCGCGCAGGGAACTGCGCATGTCGGTGAACTGCGCCATGTTCAGCCGCTCCATAGTGTTCACCGGCAGGAAGATTCGACCGCGAGACACGGTGCGCATTCCGCCGTACGGCTCTTCGTCGATGATGCCGACGACCTTCACCTTCTGCGTTTTACGCACCACGGAAAATCCGTAGCTGTCACCTGAACTATCAGCACTCGCGTTATCCGGTGCCGCTACGCCGGGCCGATTGTCCGGGGCATCCGACGACAATGCCTGACGCTCGCCATAGCGCAGGGTGACGTCTTGCCCGAGCACCGCGTTCGGATCTTTGTCGTTTAACTCCTTCGCAAAATCCCTTAGCACAACCACTTCGTCCGCATTGTCATCGCTGAAGAATTTACCTTTCAGCGTCTCAAACGCTTCGTTCTCACGCGCCGACATCGGCAGTCCGGTCACAAATCCAAAATGCGTCTGCCCGTCATAGCCGATCTCTCCCATGACACGCATCTCCGGCTCGACTTCCAGAACATTGGGCAGCTTCGTGATCGCCTGTCGCGCCGGTTCGTCGATCACGGGCGCCTTTTCCGGATTCGCCGCCTTGGCGTCATCTTCCTTGTCGTATCCGCGGAAATCCTGCCGCGAGGTTACGAATACGGTGTCGAACATTCCTGAACCGGCGAGGCGGCGCGTAGCCAGCTGCTGAAGTCCCACCCCGAGCGACAACATGGCCACCAGCGACGCAACACCCACTGAAATGCCGATCGTCGTCAATCCATTGCGCAGCTTCGATTGCCGCAGGTTGCGTACTGCCAGCTCGAACAAGTCGTAGCTCTTCATGCGCGCACCTCCTGGCTCTGAAGCTTACCGTCGGCGAGAAAAATCAGTCGCTGCGCGAAGCGTTCGGCCAGAGCGCGCTCGTGCGTCACCATCACCACCGTCATGCCAAGCGAGAGACTCACATCGCGGATCAAGTTCAAAATGTCTTCACCGGTACGGCTGTCAAGATTGCCCGTAGGTTCGTCGGCCAGCAGCAGGGAAGGCCGATTAGCCAGCGCTCGCGCGATCGAGACCCGTTGTTGCTCGCCGCCTGACAGCTCCGAAGGACGATGGTCCATTCGCTTTGCCAGTCCTACGCGCTCCAGCGACTCGCGAACCCGCGTCGCGCGCTCGGCACGATCAACCTCGGCAAAGCGCATTGGCAGCTCCACGTTTTCCGTTACCTTCATCGAGGGAATCAGGTGGAAGGACTGAAAGACCATACCCACGTCGTTGCGACGGTAGCCCGCCAACTCCTCGGACGACATCTTCGCCAGGTCGCGACCATGAACCAGCACCGAACCTGATGTAGGCCGATCCAGCCCAGCCAGCAGGTTCAGCAGAGTTGATTTGCCGGAGCCGGATTGTCCCAAAAGTGCGACGAACTCGCCTGGTTCGATATCGAGCGAGATGCCATCTACCGCACGAATCAAATCGCCGCCCATCTGATAGTGACGGCAGACGTCTTCCGTTCTTACCGCTGCTTGTTTTCCAATGATGTAGAGCTCATGTGTTAATCATTCGATGAGGTTGCCAGCTACTCGGGCGCAAACCTGGCCCACAGTTATCAATACGCTGTGGGACTCTTCTTTGCTCCATCGCAACCGTAACAAAGTGTTAAGCCCTTCGTTCGCATTGGGCCTGTCCTGGCGGGATCTGCCGCCCGGGGTTGCCTCGAAAAGTTCTGAAAACGGTGTTCAACTCGGCAAGCAACGCCAACTTAAGGTTCTGTGCTCTGAGTAGCTGAAGGTTAATAGCCATGAATCAGCTACCCCGGCCAAGAACAGTTCTGTGGTTGAGCGCAGTCGTTTTCCCTCTTCTTCTGATTGCAGCCTGCGGTGGCAGCGGCAGCGGCAACGGCGGCAATCCGCCTACGGCCACCCTGAGTGCGTTGCCAACCACCATCATGTTGGGCCAAACCGCAACGCTTTCGTGGACCACGACGAACGCGACTTCGGCCGGCATCGACAACGGAGTCGGCGCGGTTACCCCCGTCTCCGGCGGTAGCGTCACGGTTACGCCTTCCAGCACGACGACTTACACCATCACCGTCACCGGTTCCGGAGGCATGGCCACTGCTCAGGCGACCGTGACGGTTCAGGCCGGACCTCCTACAGCGACGCTGACAGCCTCGCCCACCAGCATCACCGCCGGCCAGACAGCAACTCTGACCTGGGCGACCACCAACTCAACCTCTGCCACTATCGACAACGGCATAGGAGCAGTGACGCCGGTTTCAGGAGGCAGCGTGACCGTCACGCCTTCCAAGACCACCACCTACACCTTGACCGCGAACGGCCCCGGCGGCACCGCTACCGCCCAGGCGACGATCATGGTTCAGCCCGGTTCGCTCACGAGCATCAAGCACGTCATCTTCATGTTGCAGGAGAATCGCAGCTTCGACAGCTACTTCGGCATGTTGAATCCCTATCGTACGGCGAACGGCTGGACCATGAGCGAAGACAACCAGACTTACACGGTAGACGGAATCGACGACAAACTAGACAAGTTCACCAACTACGACGACGAGAATGCACCGTTCATGCTCTTCAAAACCAAGAGCACGTGCCTCGACGACATGACCTCTGCGTGGCTGGAGAGCTACGGCGACGTGAACCGTTACGACTTCTCGCTCAGCCGCACGATGAACATGGATGGCTTTGTCCACACCGCGGAGAATTTCGCCAAAGATGGCGGCGGCGATGGCGATTTCACCGACTTGCAGGGCAAGCGCGCCATGGCTTACTACGATCAGGACATCCTTAACTACTACTACTACATGGCTGCGCAGTTCGCGATCTCCGATCGCTGGTTCTCACCCGTCTCCAGCAAGAGCACACCGAACCGCATCGCGACCTTGAGCGGAGGAACCACCCAAGGGCTGGTTCGTGATCCTTATGTTGATGACAAGTTCACCGATCAACTGAGCATCGAAACCATCTTCCAGGAACTCGACGCCAACAAGGTGTCGTGGAAGATCTACTATTCGGTGACCGAAGGCGGTTGCACTGATAAAGACGGTGACTGCGGGCTGGGCGGACACTCGAATGACTACCCGGTAACTACTTTCTCCGACTTCGCCTACTCGGCGCGCTACTTGTACCTGAATCCGAACCACGATGCCTGCAAAGCGCCGACCGTCGGATCGAAGCAGGCAGTTGGTGATCCAGACGACGCATTCTGTATCGACATCAACCACATCGCGCCCATTGGCCAGTACTTGACCGACGTCCAGAACGACAAGCTGCCGAGCTTTGCCTACATCGAAGCCGCATACGGCCACAGCGACGAGCATCCTGGATCAGGGCAGTCCATCTTGTCCGGTCAGCAACAAGTCGCGTCACTGGTTAATGCGCTGATGCAGAGCCCGTCGTGGTCAAGCTCGGTGTTCTTCCTGAGTTACGACGAGCCGGGCGGGCCCTTCGATCACGTGCCGCCGGTGCCCAGCCACTCCAACGATTTCACCGATACCAGCATTAGCGCGCCCGACATCTCGACCATCTCGGTGAATGCCGATACCTACAATCCATGCCTGCCTCCGAACGGCTTGCCCACTGTGCACTGCGACCTGAAGCCGACCGACCCGGGAGCAAACCCCAACGACGCGCCTGCGCAACAAGGATTCGCCGCGCAGCTTGGCTTCCGGCTGCCGAACCTGGTGATCTCTCCCTTCACCCGGAAGCACTATGTCTCGCACATTCCGATGGACCATACCGCGATCATCAAGTTCGTGGAGAACCGGTTCATTGGCAGTGGAGCGCATCTCACCAACCGCGATGCGGCCCAGCCGGGGCTTCTGAATTTCTTTGACTTCATCAATGCTCCGTGGGCGACGCCGCCTACGCCGCCTACGCCGAACGCTCCGCCGGGCATGTGTACGCCGCAGGATATGTAAACAGTTTGTCAACAATGAAACGGTAGCCACGCGCCATCGCACGTGGCTGAACCCAGCTGATCGCTCGTTGCGGCGCTCGCTCGTCCAGTGGGAGCCAGCGAATTAAGCGGGTGTGAGCCACGCCGGAGCGGCAGTAAATCAAAGTTTCGTTGCGACACCCTATTCCCAAAATGGGAATAGGGTGCGCTTCAGTTGCACACCGGTTGCAACTGTTTCTTCGCTCTCCCATTGACATCGGCCAGTAGTAAATAGCAACATCGTCTCTGCATTTAGCGGCTCCGACGGTTATCAGCTGCGTTACGATTCTGCTTTGCCGTTGTGCCTCCGAGAGCTTTCCAAAGCACCAAAAAGGAATCACGTTGAAAGCCAACCTGTGTAGTTATCTCTCAGCTGCCCTCTTATGCTCGAGCGTCCTGTGTAGCGCTGCCGACTCGAAGGCAAAGCCGCAGGCCCAGACGCCCGCGTCGTCCACCTACGTGATCGTCAATCAGGACCAGGGTTTTCCTTACCCCAATCAGGTCGCAATCTATGTCGGAGGCGGGACAGACACTAACCCCACGCTGACGCCTTTGGGACAGATTTACACCGGCGGGTTTGGCAGTTACGGCGGTTTTTTCGGAACTCCTCGCGTCGCCTCTGCTCCTGACGTCAACACCAATTGCGTGTACGTATCCAACTCGGGCGACAACACCATCTCGGCGATGGCCTTGAATTCCCAGGAGTTCGTTGGCACCTACACTGGTGCTCCCACCGACAGCGGTATCCCCGATGGTATCGGCATGGCGGTGAACGCGAATTTTCTCTACGCGGGATATGGTGACTCTCAAAGCATCGCCGTCTTCAGCACCAGCTCGGGTTGTGGATTGACTTATCTGCAAAGTATCCCGGCAGCCGGCGTGAATGGAGGATCCCCCACGGGTATCGCCGTTCGCAACAAGCTCCTGGTTGTCAGCTACGGGGATGGGTCCACCCAATCTTTTGACGTGACCAACGGCATACCGACACCCAATAACGATCGCCGGAATTCCCGCGGTTTCGCTGGACCGGCCACCGGACTTAATCAGCCGCTGGCTAACATTCCCAACGGCGTGGACATGAGCCAGGACGGCCGCTGGGCGATCTTCGGTGACACCTCAACCTTGTCCCTCGTCGAGATCGCTCCCACCTTCAGCATTGCTCATACTCAGTTGGGCGCGACGCGAACCTACTACACGTTGGGTACTAACACCGATGCCGGTAATGTGCACCTCAGCCCCGACGGCACAATCCTTTATATGGTCAACAACGAAAGCGGAACCGTGACTGCCGGCTTCTTCAACAATGCTTCAGGGATCGTGACCAAGGGCTGCACTTCAGCCCCGCTCCGCAATTTCAACTTCCTGCCCTGGTTCGGCATGATCCAGACTCGCGACACCACAGGCACCGGTAAGGTGCTCTATGTTGCCGAGTTTGGACGGTACGTCGATGAGGTTGGGCCGCCGTCTGCCGTTGGCATATTGACGGTCACGGTCAATGGCAATAGCTGCACTCTCACCGAAGCCCCTAATTCTCCGGTCGAGGTGCCACTAGCCGGCGCGCTGTCACTCGGTGCGTACCCGCCGCGGCCTTACTGACGGTGACTCTGCTAGGGCTAATCGGTTTTCAGGCGATTACAAGGATTGAGGATACGAAGATGATCTCGAAGATTGGCATCATGGCGGGCGCTCTGCTCTGCGGACTATCTATGACGGCGGCAGCTCAAAATATCTGTCCCCCGCGTCCGACGTATGGCGATGCGGTGGTGAACCCGCCGGAAATTTCCAGCCAGAACGGAACCTTGACAGTTAACCTTGCCGAGAATAGTTCCCTCGGCCCCACCCAGATGGTTCGCTATTGCTACGTGTACAACAACGGTGGGCAGAACGCAGAGGCGCCTACACTGCGGGTCAACCCGGGCGACAACCTGGTGATTAATTTCACCAACAACATCTCGATCGTAGGCGGCGTGGGCGGAGCCCGTGTCCTCAAGTCTCGTCACGCTCCTAACAAGCCTATGGAAATGGGCGATCCCGAAGAGGCCAAGAAAACCGGCGACTATTGCATGGGTGGTACGGTCGACGCCACCACCAGCAACATCCACTTCCATGGCTTGAACATCCCTCCACTGTGCCATCAGGATGAAGTCGTCAATACCATCATTCCCAACGGTGGCTCACAATTCCAATACAACACCCAGATCCCGCCCAACGACCAGTTCGGAATGTACTGGTATCACCCGCATCCGCACGGGTTCTCCGCTCCGCAAGTCTTCGGTGGCGCAGCCGGCGCGATCATCATCAACGGCTCCAATCAGTACACCCAGGGATTGCCCGAACGTATTATCGAAATCCGTAACAATGCAGACATGAGGACCGACGAGGAGGACGGCCAGTTCACGGTGAATTTTGTACCGACGAACTATCCTTTTAAACCTTTGCCGGTGATCAATACCATTCCTGGACAAAAGGAATTCTGGCGAGTATTGAACGCCTCCACCAACGGCGTCATGACGCTTCAGATTTACACCGACCATGCCTTGCCTTTGCAGGTGGTTTCAATTGATGGTATTCCACTGGATCCGCCGCAAACCATGACAACCATCGAGATTCCGCCCGCGGCTCGGGCGGAATTCATCGTGCCGGCATTGCAGGCCAACGTCACTACCCAACTTCAAACCGCGGGCTATAATACTGGCCCCATCGGCGATCCGATGAAGGCCTGGAAACTGGCAAGTGTGAATGTCTCTTCCGCAAATGCCAGCAAAGAGCCTCCCCGCATGCCACCTGCCGTCAAGCAGACCCGAGTCGAGCGCTTCGCCGGTGTTGCCGGCAAGAAGCCCAATGTGCAGCGAAGCCTTTACTTCTCTGAAATCAATGTGGGCAGTAACGGTCCCGGCCAGTTCTTCATCACCGTTCAGGGACAGATACCGAAGGTATTCGATGCCATGGATCCGCCGGCCATCAAAACCAAGATAGGCAACGTGGAGGACTGGACCATTGAGAACCACGCAGGTGAGGTCCACGTCTTCCATATCCACCAGCTTCATTTCCTGGTGATGGCGATCGATGGTGTGCCACTCGCGAATCCCTACTTGGCTGACACCGTCGATGTTACGGAATGGTCGGGAAGTGGTCCCTATCACAGCATCACCGTTCGCATGGATTTCAGTGACCCGCAGATTGCCGGTAAGTTCGTCTATCACTGCCACATCCTCGATCACGAGGACGGCGGCATGATGGGGACCATCGAAGTCGATCCTAACTAGCGCCGTTTACCGTTCCACTATCAGGCGCGCGACAGTTTGTATCTGTCGCGCGCCCTTTTTTGTGCTGCTAACGCGGCCTGCGCAGTGCCGAACCTCAACAATCCCGTTGATGCCGATCTGTCCCACAACGTAATATGTGGCGCCGGCTACTTTCCGCAGAGGTGTGTTCCTGGTGACAACTTACCGCGCCGTCCTATGCGCCTTGGTACTGTGTCTCGCGCTTCCCACTGGCCTTGCTTCCCAGCAAGCAAACGACAATCCCGAAGCGGCGCGAATTCGTCAGGTGGTCGACCAGTATATGAACCGTCTGCTGGCGACAGACACTCCCGGGCCGCGCCGGCCAGGGGCTATTGTCGGCGTTTCGCTTCACGGTAAGCGCTACTTCTTCCACTACGGAACGGCCAGGGATGACGGCACTCCGTTCACGTCAGACACGATGGTTGAGATTGGCTCCTGTACCAAGGTGTTTACCACCACCTTGTTCGCCTCGGCGATCAATCACGGGCAGATTGACCCGACCGCGCCGGCCGAAACCTACATGCCGAAGGACTATCATCTTCGCGGCAACGCTCGCAAAATGACGCCGCTGCAGTTGGCTGACTTCACCTCCGGTATGCCCGACGATCCTACTAATCTTCCGCATGGTCCATTGCAGAGGCGCGGCATTGAGTACTACACGGTCAAAGACTTCCTGAAGTGGGTTGCGGATCGCAATCCCCCAACTCCACCTCCGGCACCGTACTTCTACTCCAACTCTGGCATTGGTTTGCTGAGTTTCCTGGTTGACACCGCGACTCATACGCGATGGCAAGACCAGCTCGACCTTCAAATCGTCGGTCCACTGGGGATGCAAGACACCGAGCTGCGGCCGTCAGACCAGCAGCGACAGCGGCTCGCAAGAGGCCATCGTGCCAATGGTACTGACGCGCCGCCTTGGCCAATCTTTGCGTGGTACGCCGCAGGAGGCTTGCGCTCGACCGCGGTGGACATGCTGCGCTTCGGTGAGGCCAACCTGGGTCACAAGTTAGTCGACGGCCATCCGGTATCAGACGAACTTATTTCGGCAATGAAGCTGGCGCAAACTCCGGTTTACCTGTGGCCGAATGGCAACGCCAAACAAGCTATGGCCTGGATACAAAATCTCGGTTCGGACGCCCTCGACGAGCCCGGCGATCAGCCTGCGCTTCATCCTGAGATGGTGAAGAATGGCGGGACCGCAGGTTTCAGCTCAGCGATTGTGCTGAACCACTACAAAGACGCAGCTATTTTCATTGCCGTGAATTGGAATGGACGCAACCCCGCGCCGACCGCCGTCGCCATCGGACGGCACTTGCCAAACGAGTAGAATGCCGCTTCCTGCTCTGCTTGCGAAACGCAGTTTATCCGATGCCCAAATCTTCCGGCATCTCCAAGGGCGTACCGCACTGCCGGCAAATAACGGCCGAGCAATCGCCGCAGGTGAGCGGGTCATCCACCTCGCGTGCGCAGGTCGGGCAGTAAAGCAGGGAAGAGTGTTCACCGGAACCATTCGTTGGTCGATCGGGAGTTTGAGCCATGGATGCGAAAAACTGTAGCATAGAGAAGCCGCTATTTGCCGTTCGCTATTCGCTTTTGGCTCAGGCTGTACCTTCTTCGCCTTAGTTGAGCGGTCGTAGCGGAATTAGCAACGCGTTCTTTGAGTTCCGGCGAAGAGCGAATGGCCAACGGAGAGAGCGAATCTCGGAGGAATGCGTGTCCAATCTGCCAACCAGTGCTGCTGACGAGCGTCTACGCCAGGAATTTAACCAATGGGCCGAGCAGGGCAAAGGTGAAGAGATGGAGAATCACCACATCTCCATCACCCAGCAGACGCTGGACATGATGAAGCTCAAGCCCGGCGACAAGGTGCTCGATCTGGGCTGCGGCGCCGGTTGGGCAAGTCGTTTGCTCGCGCAGGCAATCAATGACCCCGCCAAGGCTGGTCAGGTGGTCGGACTCGATGTATCCGATGAAATGATTCGACGTGCCCGCGCAGCTTCGCGAGACTACGAAAACCTGATGTTCGTGGTCGGTTCGGCACAGCAGATTCCCTGGGAAGAGAACTACTTCGACAAGGTGCTTTCCGTCGAGTCTTTCTATTACTACGCCGACCAGGATCGCGCCCTGGCTGAGTTGTTTCGCGTCATGGCTCCCCTGGGTGAACTCTACATCCTGATTAATCTTTATAGCGACAATCACTACACGGTGGACTGGCAGAAGTTGTTACAGGTGCCCATCCACATGAAATCGGAGCAGGAGTACGTTGACCTGCTGAAGGCGCATACCTTCGAAGATGTCCGCGCCGTGCGCGTCCCCGACCTTACGCCCACTCCGGACGAGTACACCGGCCGCTGGTTCAAGAATGCTGAGGAACTGCGAGACTTCAAGCGTCTTGGCGCGCTGTTGCTCATCGCGCGTAAGCCCAACTTCCGCGTGCCTCCTCCGGCGATGCAGCTGTATTAGCAGTTGCGAGCCGCCAGCTGCCAGCTTCCAGTAAAAAGTTTTCAAGATCGGCTGGCAGCTGGTAGCTGGCGGCTGATTCCCCCGGAACTTCCTGCCCCTCCCATCCGTATCTCTTCCCGTACGGGGAGTTGCCCATGATTCGACTTGAAAACCTGAGCAAGGAATACGACGAGGTCGTCGCCGTCCGCGACGTGTCCATCGAGATACCGGAAGGCGAGATTTACGGCCTCATCGGACCCAACGGTGCAGGCAAAACCACCATGCTCCGCATGTGCTGTGGCCTGTTGCCGCCCACCTCGGGCAAAGTGCTGGTGAATGGCATCGAAGTGCAGAGCGAGCTTGAGGCCGCGCAGTCGCAGATCGGCTATCTCGCAGATTTCTTCTCCGTTTACGACGACCTGAAAGTCTGGGAATACCTCGACTATTTCGCCCGCGCCTACAAGCTGGACTCAACTCGCGTGCCCGAGCGGGTGAACGAAGTCATCGCCGACATCGGCCTCGAGGTGAAGCGCGACTCCATGGTCAAGGGACTATCACGCGGAATGAAGCAGCGGCTGGGTATCGGCCGTGCCGTGATCCATCGTCCCAAGGTGTTGCTGCTCGATGAGCCGGCGTCAGGTCTTGATCCCAAAGCGCGCTTCGAATTGCGCCAGCTTCTCAAGCGCTTACGCGATCAAGGCGCGACGATCGTTGTCTCTTCGCACATTCTTCCCGATCTCGAAGACTTTAGCACCTCCATCGGCGTGATGGAGCGCGGCGTAATGCTGCGCAGCGGCGAGGTGAGCCAGTTGCGGCAGGAGGTCGAGCCCGACAACGCCCGCACCATCCAGATTCGTTGGGTCGGCCCCGTAACTCCCGTCGCCGAGCTTCTGCGTGCCCACGGATTGCTGTCCCAGGCCGTCCTCCACGAGCACGAAGGCGCATTCCCCTTCCGCGGCGACGATCAGGCGCTCAGTCAATTACTTTCTGAAATGACTAGTACTGGCTTGCGGCTCACCGGTTTCCACGAGGTGAAGCAGTCGGTCGAAGAACTCTATCTGAAACTTTCTCACGGGCAGGTGATGTGATGATCACGCGCAACCCTGAACTACTTCGTTATGTGCGCTCAGAACTGCGGCCAGCCCGCGTTGCCGTTATCGTTTTGTCAACGCTGGCAGGTGCATTGCTCATGGGACTCTTCGTCCATCAGCAAGACCTTAACCACGTGAGCCCCTACTATTGGAACGACATTTTCGGAGCCATCTTCGTTGCCTCGTCCATGATCCTCGTGCTCTGGACCCTGCTCAACGTCTCGCAATCGGTAGTGAGCGAGCGGACGCACCGCACCTTCGATTTCTGGCGCACCACCCGTCTCTCACCGCTCACGCTTTCCCTGGGCAAGCTCTTCGGCGCGCCTCTCGGTCCCTGGCTACTGTATGCGACGGCGTTCCCCGTGTTGCTGTTCACCGGATTACTAGCCCACTTCCGCTTTACCGCCATTGTGGGCTCGTATCTGGTCATAGCCCTCTTCAACGTCGCGCTTGGCGCCATTGCACTTTGCGGTTCGGCACGCGCCCAGGATTCCCGGCGCGCGAACCTTTTCATGATCAGTGCAATCATTGCCCTGCTGATGACCGTCGGGGGGAACTACTCTCACCTGGGTGGAATTCGAAGCGCGTGGACCGCAATATCTCCGGTCGCAGGTGTTGCGGCGTGGCTGCAAGGAACTTCGTCGCAGGTATCGCTGTTCGGAACGACCATGCCATCACTGCTGGTGACTGTGGCCGTGTCGCTGGGCATCATCGCGTGGTGCCTGGTTGCGCTGGTGCGCTGCATCAAATTTGAGCCCGACCAGATCTCGTTGTTCTCGCCATCGCAGGTGGTCGGTGTCGCGGCATCAGCTCTGCTTTTCGTGTACGCAGCTTTTCAGCCAATCGGAGCCTTCGTCACCGCGCCGAACCTGGCCGCGGATGATCTCGAATCTGCCCAGCTCACCTTGCAAAGCCTGGTTGCCATGGGCCTCGCCGCAGCCATCGCGTGTCTGTACTTTGCCGTGAACGCCACGCTGCTCACCCGCGACAATCTGCGTCATGCGCTGCGCAACCGTATGCCCGCCGAGGTTGGTTGGCGGACCGTGGCTCCCTGGGTTGCCACCGGCTTGCTCTCGATTGTCGCCGCTGCGCTTGCGCTGGTCGGGTATCGGCACATGTTCTCCGCCGCTACGCCGCAATGGTTCAACCTGTTCGCGATGTACCTGAGCGTGATCGCCTACGTCGTACGCGACGGCATGTTCTTACAGTGGATGGTAAGTCAGAAGATCAAGGCCCCCGTGCTAAAGGGGTCGGCTCTGCTGGCTTGTTACTACGGCACCAGCTTCCTGGTGGCTGCCATCATGGCTGGGCCGCCGAATGCGATTCAGATGCTGCGCTGGTTGACGCCCTATGTTTTCAACCTGGCGCCCAGCGTTCCAGGTCCGGGATGGATGATTCTGGTCTTCCTGGTTCCGCCGATCGCGACCGCCATTCTCCTCGCCGTTGGAGTGTTTCGCAACATGCAGCGCCCCACCAAAGCATCGACGGCGCTCGTGCAAGCGTAGCGAAAGCTCAGTCCGCTCATCAACCTTAATAAAGAAAGGCTCCCCGTTTTGGGAGCCTTTCTCGCTTCTCTTTGGTTACCTGACAACGGTTAACCGACAACCGACAACTGTTCCTACACCCCCGGCCCAATGTGTGTGCTGCCATTCACGTTGCTCAGGTCGATTTTTGTGCCGCCGCTGCCCAGCGTGCCCGTCAGCCGGTGCCCGACAAAGCCACTTTGCACTTGGATCGGGAAATCGCTTTTGATGTTGCCATTCATCGAAGAAGCCGATATCTCCGCATTCGGCGACGCCGGCAGCACTAGGTTGATGCTTCCGTTCACAGCGCTGATCTTGACGTCGCTCACGTTCGCCAGCGTGCTGTAGGAAACCTCGCTCGAGCCGTTCACCGTCGACAATTCCGCCCGGCCTGCAAGGTCGTGCGCCTTGAGCTTGCCATTCACCAGATTGGCATTCACTTCGCCCCTCACTTGCGACACTTCCAACGATCCATTCACCAGGCTGATCTTGTCGAGCTGCGCTCTCGCGGGCACGTGCAGCGTGTAATGCACCGACGCGGGATTGTTGTTCGTATGCCCCTCGGGATAGCGCGTGCGGATCTGCACCGAGTCGCCGCTACCCTCGACCTCGATCTTGGCTTCGTCCAGCTGCTGCTGGTCGCGTGCCGACTTCACGGCGTCGATCTGCACTTCGCTCTTGTCCCACCCGATGATTTCGACATTCCCGTTGATGTTCTCCAGCGAGACGCGCCCGGTAGCGTTGAGCTGAACTGTCTTGTGAAATTCTTCGGTGACGTTGCTTCCATTGAGCGCCTGCGCTGACGGCGCGAGAATCATCGCGACCAGTGCCGCGAAAACTGCTCCCCTGGCTTTCAGTTGATTAGTGAGATCTCCCGGCATGACAACCCTCCTGTCGCGATTTAGACGCAAGCAAACACGCGGAGTTAGTGCGGCTCGTCCCATCCGGATCGCGCCAAGGCTCAGAAGTTGAACTAAGGATTTAGTCGCCGAAGTGATAGCGCACCAGATCGTAGAGCGCGACCCAGCCATCGCTCCAACTGATCTTCTTGCCCTCGGCATAGGTGCGGCCGTGATACACGATAGGCACTTCGTAGATCCGTGCGCTCAGCTTGGCGACTTTAACGGCCATCTCAGTTTCTACGCTGAAGCGGTCGGAGCGCAGGTGCATGCGTTCCAGCAGATCGCGCTTGAACACCTTGTAGCAGGCGGTGACATCGTGAATCGTAATTCCCGTTAGCAGGTTGCAGACCACCGAGAATGCGCGATTCAGCTTGTAACGGTAGTAACGTTGCACGCGATGGGATCCACTGTGGAAGCGGTTGCCGAACACCGCATCGGCGTGGCCTTCGAGAATCGGCTTCATCAGCGCCGGATAATCCCCAGGATCGTATTCCAGGTCGGCATCCTGGATAAGCACCAGGTCGCCAGTAGAATTCGCCAGCCCGCTGCGCACACCCGCGCCTTTGCCCATGTTCTTTTCGTGCAGCACCAGACGGACAGTGTTGCGTCCACCATCCCCAAGCGCGGCTTGCAGGTCCGTCTCTTGCAGGAATTCTCGCGTCCCGTCGGTCGAGTAGTCATCGATGATGACCAGCTCTTTGTGCAGGCTAATGGGCTGGGCCGCCACCTGCTTCAGCAGCTTCATCACCAACCGCCGCTCGTTATAAACAGGGATGATGATGGACAGCGTGTGGAACGTAGGCAGAGTATCGCTCTCGTCAGGTGTAGCAAGAGCTTTGCCTTCTTCTTCCGTTGGGCGCGGACGTGCTTCAGTTACCAAATACACTCCAAGTATCAGCAATTCCGGCTCAATTGGGTGCCGGTAGCGAGGTTGGGGAAACGCAAAATAGTAAATCAAAGGATAAAACGCCAGCAGGCTCACGAACAAATAGATTCCATGCACCCGACGCTTAATCGCCAGCAGCAGCCCGCCAATCGCCAGCAGGCTGGTAGCGAGAAACAGCGAAGGTTTTATTTCCTGCACGATGTTCGTTAGCCAGAGCCGTGGAGTTCCGTCCTCGCGGAAGACAACCGGGTGAAAGGCCTTCGCCGCCCATTTGCGATTGTGCTCCACCATCCAGTCAGGGACTGTGCTGGTTGCCGGGATGTCGGCCCAAAAGAAGATGAACTTCCGCAACGTGAGGACCGCGAACTTTTCGGGATGCTCCGAAATCCATTGTTTGGCCAGGCGCCCCTGTTCGGCAGCAAAGGCGGACTCACCCATCTGTTTGTACTGCTGGAACAGCAGAAAATTCTGGCTCGGGTGATACATCGCGACCCAAATCCCTTCGGCCAGGGGATTGTTGCCACAACGAATTTCAATCGCGGCATTATCGCGGATGAACACCAGCTTATGGAAAACCTCATAGTTGCGGATTTGCCAGGGCAGCAGCGTCAGCCAAAAGACCCCGGCAGCGACCGCGACCGGAAGCAGGAAGCCAAGCCTTCGCCGGTAGAGTTGATAGGCGAGCCACAGTCCGCTGAAGGGAAGAAACGTCAGCACCGCGGGATTGGTAAGGGCGGCGACGCCCCATAGCAGTCCATAACCGAACCAGGAAAGAATGCGGCGATCACCCTCCATGTCCAGCGTCAGCATCAGCAGCAGCGTCAGCAACAAGGCCGCCAAGCTGGTTTCCCAGACAAACCGTACCGCCCAATAAACCGTGTAGGGCAACAGGGCCCAAATCCAGCCTGACCAGAACGCAACCCGATCGTTAAACACGCGTCGCGCAATGCGCACAATGGGCCAGCAGGTTAGCGCTCCGCACAGGCTGTTGAACCCGAGCAGCGCAATGGCTGCGCCGTGCGAGTAGATGCCGAACAGCCGAAACGACAGCGCCACGATGTACGGGTAGACGGGAGCAGTCCAAGCCGAAGGACCGGTTTCGCCACCGAACGGCGAACTGAACCCGCGACCGGTCACGATCGAATAGGCGATGCGGCCGATCTCCCATCCAAAGGCAAAGTTGGCGTCGTTGGTTCGGAAACGATAGGAGTGGGCGATAAGAACGTAGCCAAACCGTGCCAGAAATCCGGCCAGCATCATCCACATCACCGTATGCGGCGTGATTCGGCGCTGCGGCTTGCCGGCACTCTCGGTTTGGGCCGGAACGGCAACCGGCTGTTCTTTCAACGGCATCCTTGTGAATTCTACATTTGTGACCCGCCCCACGCAGCCACTCGAACAGGTGCGCACCTTTATTCAAAACCCGTCCCAGGCAGCAGTTCGCCTTGCCGAGTGCATCCTACTCACGAGCCACTGGGCTTGCCATCATGCCGACTGTCCGTATATTGCCGATCTATGCACTAGCTGTCGCGTGCTGTCTGAGCGTGCCCGGGCAAAAGCTCGTGGCGCAGCAGCAGCTTGCTGCCGGCGGTTCATCGCCCATCACAAAAACGCAAACTCCGCAGAAAAATGCTCCGTTGTTGCGCCGCACGCCTGGGCAGCAACCCACCTTGCGACAAATCGGCATGGTCGACATTCCGGGCAGCCCCGGTTTTGACGCTGTGGGCATCGTTAACGGCAAGGTTTTACTGGCCCATACCGCTGCTTCGTCGCTCGACGTAGTCGACCCGGCGAAGCGGCGTGTAGTGGCGCAGATCATCAATTTGCAATCGCCGCGCGGCATCGCCATCGATCAGAAGAATGGAAAAATCTACGTCGCCCAGGCAGGCAACAATTCCATCGCGGTCATCAATTTTGAGGGATGGCAGTACTCCAGCTCGATAAAACTTCCGCAAGCTCCATCCACTCTAGCGCTCGACGATAGCGGTCAGCGCTTGTACTGGTCGGGTGCGACCAGCGATTCGGTCTCCGTTCTTGATCTGAGCACGCGCACCAACCTCGGAACCCTTGACCTCGGCGGACGTCCGCGCGGCATGGTGTGGAACCAGGATCGCGGCGTCGCTTTCGTCGTTCTTCAGGACACGTCAGAGATTGTCGCGGTCGATCCCAAGTTACAGATCGTCAGCCGCTTCAAGCTGAACGCCTCGCAACCAACGGAAGTTGTTTACGACGCGCAGAGCCGTCGCCTTTACGTTGCCGCTCGCAACGTCGTGCTGGCCATCAATGATCAGGACGGCAGTGAGACCAATCGCGCGGAAGCGCCAGTTGGCGTCGACGGCATGTGGCTCAATCCCGAATTGCGAATGCTTTATGCAGCCAGTCCGGGCGAGCTCACCGTGATTAAAGCCGACACCGGCAGCTTCACCGTCGTCGATCGCATCCCCAGCGACATCAAAGGACACAACGTTGCCTTCGACCCCGAGAGCAAGACCGTCTTCCTGCCCGGCGGCCGCCAGGGTAAATCGGCCATGCTACTGCTCCGTCCGATGAGCGCAGAGCAGGGTCAAGAAAATATCGCAGCGAAGATGAAATGAACTAACACCGCGCGTACATTGCGGCTGTCATCCCTCGCAATGCGAGGGATCTGCAGTTCGTTTTCCAGCCGGACGAACTGTGATTTCCACCACGAACTCTACTCCCCGCGATGCTCCCGTCCGCGAACGCCAGACCTCGTTCGTGACCGAGCTTCGCGCCCAGCGCTGAATCTCTCACCCGTCCCGCCCATCCAATCGGTATCCTTAATACTTAACACCAACGTGAACTCACGATGAAGATAGGAATTACCTGTTATCCGACCTACGGCGGAAGCGGAGTCGTCGCCACCGAGCTGGGCATCGAACTGGCCGAGCGCGGCCACCAGATTCACTTCATCACCTACTCGCAGCCGATCCGGCTCACCGAACCGCATGCCCAACATTCACTATCACGAGGTCGAGGTCTCGCGTTATCCGCTGTTCGAATATCCGCCCTATGATCTTGCGCTGGCGACGCGCATGGCCGAGGTGGCGGAAATTTACGATCTCGATCTGCTGCACGTCCATTACGCCATTCCGCACTCCGTCAGCGCCATGCTGGCGCGCCAGATGCTGGCCTGCGGCATGCGCCGTAAGCGCCGCCGGCTGCCCTACGTCACCACACTGCATGGAACGGACATCACGCTGGTCGGCATGGACCCTTCCTATCTGCCGATCACGCGCTTTTCCATCGAGCAGAGCAACGGCGTCACCGCGATCTCCGAATATCTTAAGAAGACAGACGCTGGAGCAGTTCAATATTCAGACGCCCATTAAGGTGATTCCGAACTTCGTGAATTGCGATCTCTACCGTCGCATCCGAACGAAGTCCTTCGCGCAGCGCGAGTACGCCAGCGCCCGAAGAGAAGGTGCTGGTGCATCTCTCCAATTTCAGGCCGGTAAAGCGCGTTACGGATGTGATCGAGATCTTCGATCGCGTGCTGAAGCAGATTCCGGCAAAGCTGCTGATGATTGGCGACGGCCCCGATCGCTCCCAGGCCGAGTGGCTGGCGATGAAAAAAGGAATTCACAACAGGATCGATTCCTCGGAAAGCAGGACCGGGTTCACGAGAAGCTCGCGGTGGCCGACGTGATGCTGCTGCCCAGCGAACTTGAGTCGTTCGGCCTGGCCGCACTGGAGGGCATGGCTTGCGAGGTGGTGCCCATCTCCACCAACGCCGGCGGCGTGCCGGAGGTGATCGATCACGGCGTAAACGGCTACATGGCCGACGTCGGCGATGTGGACGCGATGGCGCGCCATGCCATCGCAGTGCTCTCCGATGACGCCAAGTTGCGCGAGATGGGCAAGCGCGCCCGCGCGAAGCGCAGAGGCGCGTTTTGCAGCACCATGATCATTCCGCACTATGAGCGCTTTTACCGCGAAGTACTGGAGCGGATGTCGTAGATCGGCGGACCGAGGCGAATTCGTCGGGATTCGGCACGGGCAATACCAGGCGAACCAGCGTTCCGCGGCCGGGCTGGCTTCGATGTCGATCTCGGCCGCATCGCCGTATAGAACCTGCAACCGTTCGCGGACGTTGGCCATGCCGATGCCGGTGCCGCCGCGCGCGCGCCGCCGCTTGCCATGCCGACGCCGTCGTCTTCGACTTCGATGACCAGCGGCGGTTGGCGTTCGCGCGCGCAGGTAAATAGTGCCGCCCTCGACTTGTCGGCGAAAGCCCGTGCTTGATCGAGTTCTCCACCAGCGGCTGCAGAATGACGCTGGGGACGGCGACTCCAGGACTCCGCGTCGATTTCCTTCACAATCCGCAACTTGTCGTGCCCGAAGCGCACCACCTCGATATCGAGATAATCGTCCACGAACTCAAGCTCATCCTTCAGTTGAACAAAGGAATCGCTCTTGCGCAGCAATCGCCGCAGAATGTTCGAAAGCTTGACAATCACCTCGCGCGCCTTGTCCGGATTGAAGCGCACGAGCGAGGAAACCGTGTTCAAGCGTATTGAACAGGAAGTGCGGATTGATCTGGCTTTGCAGGGCCTCCATGCGCGCCTGCAGCAGCAGCCGCTCCTGCTCCTCCAGCTTCATTTCGATGCGCACGTTGTTCAGAACCTTCAGCGCGATCGCCACGCACATCACCGTAGCCACGTAGATGGCGATCTTCAGCCACAGTTGCTGGATCAAGCGCGAAAATCCGCCGCGGCCAGAACTGGTAAAGCTGATCGCGCGCGAACGTGAGCGCCAGGATCATGAGGAAGAACGAAGTCTGCCAGTCGATGAACGACTTGCGGATGCGTGCGCCTGATCCAGCGATAGAGGCTGAGATCGAACAGCGGCGAAAAAGACCAGATAGCTTCGCTTTCCGGCGACAGATTGCGCAGCAGTCCGGCCAGCAGTCCGGCCCCAACGTTCAGCGGCAGGATCCCCATTCAGCGCAATGAACACCGAAGGAAGCGAAACCAGCACGCCGCCCAGCAGTCCCGACCAGGCGCCCGGTGATGATGCCCATCAGGATCGCGCTCTCGAAGGCGAGGTCGGCGGCGAAGAAGTTATTTACCGCCCAGCGCACCATTACGCCCAGCGCGAACGGAGTGCCACGATGAGCACCATCTCCAGGTTCTCGCCCAGAGTGCGATCTTCGCGGAACAGCAGCACGCGGAAGCGCCGTGCACGCGCTAGCACACTGCTGACGGCGGCGGCGACGCCGAGCTTGATGAGCAAAGTGACGAGAATGAGGCGATTATCCATTCAAAATCAAGCGTTAGCTATCACTTTGAGTCATGCATTTCGGAGAATCCATGACTTTGACTCATGGCAATATAGCTCTCAAAACTGCCTTTTTTGGCCTCAAATTAAGCCTTCTGCGCGCAAAAGACTTAGTTTTCTAGTGCCCTTTGAGCGCGTTTGCGGCGTCAGTGACGGCGCTTTCCGCGCGTTCTGCGTCGGGCGCACCGCCCTGCGCCATGTCTTTGTTGCCTCCGCCGCGAGTGCCGAGTTTCTGCAGCGTCTGCTTCATCAGCGCGCCCATATCGTTGGGAAGCCCGGGAGTTTGCGCGAACACCAGTGACGGTTGCGAACCTCCGCAACCGAGGATCGCAACGCACTGCCCGGCACGCGTGACCTTCTGCGCCAGCATCTTGATGAACGGAAGGTCGCGGCCAGCAAAAAACTGTGTCACCAGCTTTGTTCCCGAAGCAGTGACAGTTGCGGATTGCAAAAACTGTACTGCCTGCAACTCGGCTACTTCCTCCAGCAGCTTCGCTGGACCTTTTGCGCGGCCTTCGCATCGTCCAGCACTTTGCGTGCTTGTTCCGGCAAATCGTAGATGTGAGTTGAGAACAACGCGGCTGCGTCCGTTAGCGTCGTGAAATCGTGCCGGGAAGCGGCTACCGCGCGCAGGCCGCAGACAAACTCGACCCGCACGCCTTGCCTAACCTTTTCCGTTTTGCGCAACAGGATGGAACCAATCTGCCCAGTGCGGTTAACGTGGGTTCCGCCGCAGGCGTTCAGGTCGAAGTTCTCGATATCGATGAGGCGCAGCTTCTCGCGCTCCGCCGGTGGAATCTTCCGCACGCCCATGGTTCGCGCCTCGTCGGGCGTCGCAAAGCGAATCGCGACCGGACGGTCTTCGAAGATGATCTCGTTGGCCAGTTTCTCCACCGCAGCAAGCTGTTCGGTCGTTGCGCCGTCAGTCGCGAGATCGATGGTGCAGCTCTCATCGCCCATGTGAAACGAAACGGTGGCAAAGTTATACAACTGCTCGAACGCCGCCGACAGCACATGCTGTCCGGTGTGCTGCTGCATGTGGTCGCGACGACGCTCGGCATCGATGCTTCCTTGAATCACCGTCCCCGAGGTGAGTCCGCTTGGGTCGGCGACTAAGTGCAGCACCTCGCCGGTCGCTTCGTCTTCTTCAACGCTGACGACGCGAATCTTTGCTTCTGGCGTCCCCGCCGCGCTAAGCCATCCCGTATCGAAAATCTGGCCGCCGCTGGTGGGATAGAACGCTGAGCGGTCGAAGACGACCGCCGTGCCATTGGCCAGAGAGCGTACGTCAACCACGCGGGCTTCGAAAGTCTGCAGAAACGAGTCGGTGTAGTAAAGGCGCTCAGTCATAGGTTCGTCGTTGATAAAGCATACATCGGGGGGCGTGGCTATTGGCTCTTCGCTCCTGGCCTTTGGCCAGATGGTCTATGGAACCGACTGGCGGGATCCAGGCAGGTGCGGTTGTTCGCGGCCAAGAGCCAAGAGCTAACAGCTAATAGCCAAGCGTGGCTTTCCCAATTGCTGCATCTCAATTCATCTGTTACCTTCTCACGAACGAAATGGCTACTCCGCCGCGCAACGCCCAATCCGGCTCTCACCGCTGGCACGCCGTTACCGCCGGCTTCCTGGGCTGGACGCTGGATGCCTTCGACTTTTTCGTTGTCATCTTCCTGCTCGATACGCTGGCCGAGCACTTTCACGTGCACAAGGCCGACGTCGTTCTCAGCATCACCGCCACCCTGGCGATGCGGCCGATAGGCGCGCTGCTGTTCGGAATGATGGCCGATCGCTATGGCCGTCGTCGTCCGCTGATGGCGAATGTCATCTTCTTCTCGGTCATCGAGCTGCTTTGCGGATTCGCACCCAACTTCACCGTGTTCTTCATTCTGCGGATGCTCTTCGGCATCGGCATGGGCGGCGAGTGGGGAGTAGGCGCGTCGCTGGCCATGGAACACGCTCCGGTGCGCTGGCGCGGCGTTCTCTCCGGCATTCTGCAAAGCGGATATTCCAACGGCTATCTTCTCGCCGCAATCGCCGCGCGAGTTATCCTGCCCAACTTCTCTCCCGACCTCGGCTGGCGCGTCATGTTCTGGGCCGGAGGGGTGCCTGCCTTGCTCGCGCTCTACATTCGCACCAAGGTTCCCGAGTCGGAGGCATGGCAGCAGCACCGCGTGGCGCGCACCATCGACGGCCCGCGCATCGCCTGGCGGCATAAGAAGCTGGTGCTGTACCTGGTCGCGCTGATGTTCCTCATGAACTGCCTCTCGCACGGAACGCAGGACCTGTATCCCGATTTCCTCAAGCACCAGCACGGCATTGCGTCGAACACCGTCGCCTACATCGCCATGTTCTACAACGTAGGAGCAGTTGTCGGGGCCGTCATCTTTGGATTGCTTTCTGAGCGCATTGGCCGCCGTTACAGCATGCTGGCGGCATTGGCCGTGTCATTGGCCATCATGCCGGCGTGGGCATTCGGCAGCACCATGCTGGTGCTGGCGCTGGGAGCTTTCGTCATGCAGGTCGGCGTGCAAGGCGCATGGGGCATCATCCCGGTTCACCTGAACGAGCTCTCGCCGCACGCCGTGCGCGGCCTGCTGCCGGGCTTTACTTACCAGATCGGAATTCTGCTCGCGGCATCAACGCCTAGAGTCGAGTTTGCTCTGCGCGACCGGCTGGGCTACCCATGGGCACTGACGTCGTTTGAGGTGGTCGTGATTGCCGGGTTGGCGGTGTTGCTGCTGTTCGGAAGGGAAGAGCACGGGAGGAGCTTCTTTGCGGAGAAGCGGGAGACCGTCTCTATGCCGTAAGTGGAATAGCCGGATCAGAGATGCTGCTCAAGGCCGCAGCCCTGGCATCGAGGGTCCGTGCGGCAATTGATAGCTGTAGATTTTGCCCCTAGATGCGGTAGCAACGTACAACACGCCATTCACTACGAGGGGCGATGTTCCAAATGGATCGACAGTATCAGCATTGCTCCAGAGCAGGTCGCCGGTGCTTGCGTTTAACGCATAAACGTTACTCTGGGTCGATACATACAGCACGCCGTTGGCCACGATGGTTGAGGCATAGGCAGGATTACCGCCAGGAGTATACGTCCAGAGAACATCTCCCGTACGATCGTCAAGCGCATACACCTTGTAGAATCCGGTGATGTATACAACTCCATTCGCGGCTGCGAGTGGAAGATTCGCTGAGTCTCCCAGGTCGGACGTCCAAACAACATCCCCGGTATGAGCGTCCAGGGCATACGCTGTCAGCATGGACATGAAGAACACAAGCCCATCGTTTACCGAAACGGTGTTTTCATCCACAACCAAATACGGAACTGCGTGATTCCACAACAACTGACCGGTGGCGGCATCTAAAGCTACGATACCGCGGTACGGATCATCCTCTCTCATCGCAAAATAGACTGCCCCATCAGCTACCGCTGCAGAGGTTTGGATCTGCACGTAGCCCTGCTGCTGCCATTGCCAAACCACGGCTCCGGTATCGGCATTCAACGCAAGCATCTCTGATCCGTTGGAGAAGTAAACCAATCCGCCGGCTACGGTGGGCGCGCCACCCCCGGCCACATAGGAGTAGGTCCACAGCTGCGCCCCGGTTTTTGCATTCACGGCATACAAAGTGCCGGGATTGTAGGCCGCAACATAAACAATTCCATTAGCCACCGTTGGTGATGTTGTGCCGTAGCCGCTCACGCCGGCCTTGAATCTCCACAACACAGCACCGGTTGCAGCATCGATTGCCATGAGTGATTCGTTGGCCGCAACGTAGATGACACCGTCGACCAGTACCGGAGGCGCGGAAGAAGTCAGGGCTGTTGCCGCGGGTAACAAGTACTCTTTGGACGGCACCAGACTAGCTACGTTATTCGGCCCCAAAACCTGTTCGAGGGCATTGAAACCCGTGTGAGCGGGATCGAAGCGATAATCCGCCCAGTTGGTGGCGCTGGGGAACGAAGAGGCAGCATGCGGGATCCTGGTCTGGGCGGCTCCGAGTGAGCTGATTAGGAGAACGAGGCTCACACAGCAGCAAGGTGCTCTCACAGATATCTCTCCTTGTCGGGCATACAAGCTGAGATTGGTATTAGGTTAGCGGGAGCCAGGCGAGGCCGATTACTGTCATCAGGCTTGCGTCGCACACAGCGCCCGGCCCGGCGATGTATTATGGCTCACTTTAAAGTTCGGGACAAGAGGTTTTGGAGCGGGAGACCGGGATCGAACCGGCGACATTCAGCTTGGGAAGCTGACGTTCTGCCACTGAACTACTCCCGCTCAGTCATCCACGAGTTTAACACCTCGAAAATAGCGGAGCCAAGCAAGAGTGCCGCCGGCTGAAGCCGGCTCGATGACAATAGGAGCGGCTTTATCGGCGCGACTGAAGCCGTGCACTGATACAAAGCTCTTGCAAAATCTCGAGATGCCGCATCCGCTGGCCTG
Source organism: uncultured Acidobacteriaceae bacterium (assembly GCA_963791965.1). GTDB lineage: Bacteria > Acidobacteriota > Terriglobia > Terriglobales > Acidobacteriaceae > CAVVDY01. The sequence continues at coordinate 24,830 of CAWBUK010000006.1, forward strand.
AAGGCCAGCACTACCCAACCTTTCAAATGTCGTTCTTCTTTGCCAGCGCGGTTATCCGGTCGCTGGCGCGAAAGGCCAGTGCCTGAATAGTCTCCGTGGGCTGGCCGCGACCGCTGGTAACGAAGCTCGAACCGTCGCACAGGAATAAGTTTGGCACGTCATGGGTGCGGTGGTCGGCGTTGATCACCGACGATTTCGCGTCGTTGCCCATGCGGCAGGTTCCCAGCAGATGCACCGCGAAGTTCGACTCGGTGATGGGATAGCGCCAGCTATTCTGCGCCCCTGCGGCTTCGAGAATTTCCATCGAGCGATCTTGCAGCCACTTGGCGAATTTCAGATCGTCGGGATGGTCTTTATACGTGACGCGCATGGCCGGCAGTCCCCAGTCGTCTTTGACCGCGTCGTCGAGCGAGATGCTGTTGTCTTCCACCGGCAGCGACGTGGTGTGGCCCATCAGCGACATGCTGCGGACGAAATACTTCGCCAGTGCCTTTTTGTACTCTATCCCCCATTGTGGGAGGTCGGGCGGAAGTCCGCCAAACGCGAACGAGATGGGATAGTTCTGGAAGCGTGCGGTGATGCCTCCGCCGCCATAGAAGCCCAGCTTGGGATCGACTTCGTAGAAATCCATCAACGTGCGCGTGACTTCGATGCTTTTGTAGCCGTTGAGTTCGTGCTCGAACAGCCCCGCGGACATGGGGTCGGTGTTGAACATCAGGTACTTGCCCACCAGTCCGCTGGAGTTTGCCAGTCCGTCGGGGAAGCGGTTCGACTTCGATATGAGCAGCAGGCGCGGCGTTTCGGCGCCATTGGCCGCCAGGATGACTGCCTTGGCATGCTGATGTTTCTCGACCTTGTGCTCGTCGAAGTACACCACGCCGGTTGCGCGACCGTTCGCATCGACATCAACCTTGCGCACATAGCTGTGCGGCCTGATCTCGCAGCGCCCGGTCGCCATGGCCTGCGGAATCATTGACGGCAGCGGACTCGACTTCGCGCCGTGCTCGCAGCCGAAGCCTTCGCACCATCCGCAGTGCTGGCACGCCATGCGTCCCTGGTACGGCTTCGAAATGACGGCCACCGGAGCGGGATAAGGATGGTAGCCCAGCTTGCGCGCGCCACGCTCGAACAGAATGCCATCAGGCTTCACCGGCATCGGCGGCAGCGGATACGGCTTGGAACGCGGCGGATCGAATGGACTGCTGCCCGCTTCACCCGAGACGCCAAGATCCCATTCGGCTTTGGTGTAGTAGGGCTCGAGGTCGGCGTAGGTGATGGGCCAGTCGGCAAAGCCGGTGCCCGCGATGGTGCCCTTCTTGCTGGCCTCGATGAAGTCGATTTCGTGGAAGCGCCAGTAGTTCGCGGTAAAGTGAACCGTGCCGCCGCCGACCAATTGGCCGTACATGATGCTGGGCTGCTTCTGCGCTTTGTCTTGCGGCGTGCGGCGAAAGGTCTGCGGCTGCTTGCGGAAATCGTTGGTCAGCTCCGAATTGCTCCAGTTGAGAAATTCGTTGTGACCGAAATCCTTCGACTGCTTCCACGGACCTTGTTCCAGTACGACGACGCTGAAGCCGTTTTGCGAAAGCTCGCGCGCCAGTACGCCGCCGGACGCGCCGCACCCGACGATGACGAAATCCACGGCTTCGTTCAGCGGATAACGTTTCTGGGGATGAGGAGTAGTGCTCATGCCTTCTCCTCCGGATGCGCGTCGTAGTAGCCGAAGGGCGGCGCCCAGTAGGACTGATCGTTAAAGCCGATGAGGTTCCACCCGATCTTGTCGCGATTGCCATGTAGCGACGGATCGCAGAAGGTTCCCGTGAGCACCATGGCGCGCAAGCCGGCGAAAGCTTCAGCGTCTTTGCCACCCAAGCCGCTTGAGGCCGCGAGGCCGTTAGTCGCTTCCGTCGAACCGGGCGGCTTGTCCATGGCCTTCATCACCGCAATCTGCTGCTCCGACGATAGTGCGGCGAAGGAAGCAGCGGTGGGTTGTGCCTTTAGAGTTGCGGCGTGCAGGGCCGCCAGGGCTCCGCGAAAATCCTGCTGCTGTTCGGGATTGATGGCGGTCAAAACGTAGTCGGCAAAATAAACTACGCCGGCCTCGCGCGCCCCCGGAGTGCCGTCGGTGCTGGGGATGATTTGCGCCGCGAAGGCGTCGAAATCGGCGGCTTCCTGCGGAGTGAAGAACTTAAAGCCTTGGGCGCCGGCTGCGCTCGCCTGGCGTGTGTGTTGCGTTGCCTGCGCGATGAGTTGCGGAGTCAACGAATCGAGAAACAACAGCCCGAGCGCACCCGCGCTCTGGGCGAGAAACTTGCGACGCGTTTGTTCCAAATCTCCTCCAAAATGAATTCGCCGCTGGGGACATCGAGGCGCAGCTAGCACCACATGTGTCGTCCCCGGGGGACTCGGCTTCCTTTTTCGTCCACCCAGCGCTGAGCGCTGGGCTAAGCACTGATGGCCTCCGGCGCTGGGCTAAGCTGTTACTCGCCCCGCTTCGGGGCTGGACCGACGGCACTGCGATCTCTGTTGCCAACTGTGAAATACGCGGCGTTATTTCCCGGACACCCTAAGCAAAGCGAAAACCATTTTCATGCAGGCCTTGTACCTTGCTGGTCTTCGGCGGCGGGCTGACTGTCTTGCCTGCCACCGTATTCTTCATGACGCGATTAAACGCCGTCTGGAATTGACCCATCTCGTCCGGCGTGCCTACGGTAACGCGCACGTAGGTCGGCATCACCGGCCAGATGCGCCCGATGTAGACGTTCTGCTGCCGCATTGCCTGAATTACGTTTTGCCCGTCCCGCTGCGTGTTGAGCATGAAGCAGTTCGACTGCGAGGGAATGAACGCGTATCCGTTCGTGCGCAGCCACTCAAATACCTGTTCGCGGGTAGCGGTGTTACTGCGTTTGCGCTCCGCAACCAGACTCGCGTCTTTAAGGCTGGCATTGGCCGCGACGACTGCAGTAATAGGCATGGGATTGAAGCCGTGATACCGCCCGATCTTCTCCTGCAGGTCGGGACGGGCGATAGAGAACCCGCAGCGTATTCCGGCCATGCCATAGATCTTTGAAAAGGTGCGCAACACGATGACGTCTTTGCCTGCCTTCACCATGTCGATGGCCGAGGTCGTGCCGTCAGCGAAGTGAATGTAGGCTTCGTCAACCATCACCACTGAGCCCTGCGGCTTGTGCTCTAGCAGGTACTCGATATCGGAATGGCTGGTCAGCGTGCCAGTAGGATTGTTCGGCGTACAGATATAGAAGAGCCCGGCATCGGGCGCCTTCGCCAGCATAGCTCTGACATCGTGGGAGTAGTTCGAGGTCAGCGGAAGCTTGACCACGCGCGCGCCTGCGACATCCGCGGCGTGCATTCCGGCTTCGTATCCAGGATCGGCGGTGACATAGCTCTTGCCCGGAGAAGTGAATGCCAGCACCGAGTAATGCAGTGGCTCACTCGATCCGGGATAGGCCGCGATGTATTCGGCAGGCACGCCTTCGATTTCGGCGAAGGTGTCGATCAATTCCTCGGTGAGCCAGTCGGAGTAACGGCCACCATTGGGGATGATCTCGACCATTGCTTCGCGCGCGCTGGCCGCGGGGCCAAGCGGGTTTTCGTTGGAGTCGATAGCGACTGCGCCCTGGGGATAACGATGGTTGCGATGCGGCAATGCGAGCAGGCGCTCGGTCCAGATAGTGCTACAGGCCACCGTTGCCGAAGCCGCCATTGCCAGGTTGAGAAAGTTGCGGCGAGAGAAGCCGTGCTTGCCTTCGTTGTGTGCCATTACTTTAGTCCTGCCGGTTCGGCGTGTACTCCGCGGTGACGCACCGCGATGACTTCAATTTCGACCATGACACCGGGAAAAGCCAGCGCCGCAACCTGCACCGCCGAACGTGCAGGTTTGTTGGGCTGCTCCGAGGTGCCGAAGAATTGCGTGTACCCGGCCATCATGCCGGCGAAATCCATCTGCCCACCTTGGGCCGGGTCGCCTGTGAGATAGACATGCATCATCACCACGTCGCCCATCGAGAGGTGCTGCTTGTCCAGCATGGTCTGAATCTGATTCATCACCGAGATGGTTTGCGTTTTGGTGTCGCCGTATTTGTCGGCCGGATTCGTAGCCTTGGGATTTACCGCCTGCGGAACCGTGCCGCTCACGTAAATGGTCTCGTATCCCGGCGGAACGATCACCGCGCCGGAGATAGGGAAGTCCTGGTTGGGAGGTGGAAGCGGAATCCGCTTCACGCTGTCGCCGGACTGTGCAAGGCCGATGGCAGCCGTAAACAGCGAAGACAGAACCGCGATAGAGCTGACCAGCGAAATGCCTGGGACGCGCGCCAGGAACATGACCTCACCTCATAAAAAGCAGCGTGAGACATATTAGCGCGGATTGGCGGGCTTTGGTACCGGGGCGGAATGCAACGGATAAACTGTCTCGCTCGATCTACCGCGGCGGCTGGATTTCTTCCAGCACCCCATCGATGCGCTCCACCTCTTCGCGAATGACGCGGATGGCCTGCTGGTTGGCAGGAAAGGGAGCGGGAACCAAGGCGTCCACGGCGTGGCGGATCTTATGATTCCGGTCGGAGATAACGCTGATGCCGGTCGTGGTGTTCACCTTGTGCTGATAGATGCGCCGCGCGATTCTCACCCCGACATAAGCGAAGGCCAGCCCGAAACAAATCTCAATGGGCAGCCGGTCTTTAGCGCCGTCGAAGTCGAGAAACAGCAGGCGATAGACGGCTTCGCCAGCTCCCAGGCAAGCGAAGATCACGAGTCCGCCGAAGAAGGCGAGCTTCAGGCGCTGAACCGGACGAAGTTCCGTCGCGGTCCGCTCAGTTTGACGATTCGGGCCCAGCGGCATCCATCTCTCCCAAAACGCGGCTTACCTCTATTGTGCAACGAAGTCGCGAATTTGTGCAGTCGATATCTTCCGATTTTTGCAGGAAAACGTAACAGATGGGGAAACATAGCCCATTTTCGGCATGATGGGCGGCTCGGAACCGCAAACCTTGATACATGGGTTACAAATCCGGAGTGGGCGAGAAGAAGGCCCCTTGCCGATGCGCCGCATGGTGGCTCGTCCAGAAGCTGACACGGGGTTGCATTTCAATCGCGCGGCCAGAATTAGCGTCCTGCGCCTATCGAACGGCGGAGTACTGGTGACGCCGTGGTAGCTGACGATAGTCAGCGGGGTGAACCCGGTCAGCCAACAGACAGTCGGTCGAGACTTTCCAAATCCTAAGACAACCTCTCTGACCAAAACTCATTCTTACACGACGCCTGGAGAACAGCAGGATCGCTACGCCTCTTCGCTCCACTTGATCCTGACAAGTCGCCTGGCACGCCTGGCCGCCAAAACCGCTGCACGCCGGAGGAAAGCCCCATGAAGAGCTCAAAGCTTTTGTTACTCAGTTGGTTGATTCTGTTCTGCTGTGCAATTTTCACACCCGCCGCTCAGGCGCAGTATCGAGGGGCACTCCGCGGGACCGTCAGTGACCCTTCGGGGGCTGTGATTCCTGGTGCAACGGTAACTCTGGTGAACAAAGAAACCAACAGTACGATGACGTCCACCTCCGACAATAATGGCATTTATATCTTCAATGCCCTGCCACCTGCTCCCTATCGGCTCACAGCCGAGCGCACAGGATTCAAGACGCAGGTGCTGGAGGACGTGCACATTATTCCCGAGCAGCTAAATTCCCTGAACCTGCAGCTAGAGGTGGGAGGGGCTGATCAGACGGTGACCGTGTCCGGCACGTCTCAGGCGTTGGATACGGAAACAGCCACCATCAGCAGCACCATCTCGAGCAACCAGATCCAGCACATGCCGTCGTTCAATCGCGACGTCTTTCAGTTGGCGCAACTGACGCCGGGAGTTTTTGGAGATGCCTCGCAGCAAGGCGGGGGCGGAGCCTACGAGACCCCCGGCAACCAGGGACCGGGCGGGACCAGTGGAGGTAACGGCGGAATTTTCCAGACCGAGAACGGACCGCAGGTGAATACCGCCGGCGGCCAGTACGAGAACAACGGCATCAGCATTGACGGAATCAGCACGGTCAGCGCGGTATGGGGCGGTACGTCGGTGATTACCCCCAGCGAAGACTCGGTCGACAATTTGAAGGTCGTCTCCAACAACTACGACGCAGAGTACGGCAGGTTCAGCGGCGCGCAAATCCAGGTCACCACGAAAAGTGGCACGAATCAACTGCACGGCAGCGCCTTTTTCAAAGCATCGCGGCCAGGGCTGAATGCCTATCAGCGATGGAACGGCATCGGTTCAGATCAACCGGGAACTCCTGCCGAGCGTGGCCTGAACCGCGACGAGAACCGGTTCAACCAATACGGCGGCAGCCTGGGCGGGCCAATTTGGAAGAATAAGATATTTGCTTTCTTCAACTGGGAGACCAGCCCGCTGTCAGCGTCTACTACGTCGCAAAACTGGTACACGACACCGCAGTTTGCCAACGCCGGGCCGGCGGGGAGCATTGCGGCAAAGTACCTTTCGTTCCCGGGAAGCGGTGTGGCATCGAACGGGACCATTCAGCGTAACTGCGCATCGGTCGGGCTGCAGGAGGGGGTGAATTGCAGGACCGTGTCGGGGGGGTTGGACCTGGGCTCGCCATTGACGACCGGCCTGGGCTTACAGGACCTGAGTTATGGCGGCAATCCCAATGCTCCGGGCATAGGCGCAGGACTAGATGGAGTACCGGACCTGGCGTACTACAACCTGGTGAACCCGACAACCACATCACAGATGCAATTTAACGGTCGAATCGACGCCAATGTCACGCAAAAAGACCTGCTCAGCTTCACCATTTACTGGGTGCCGGTATCAACCACAAATTACCAGGGCACCGTCCGTCCGATGAACCTCTGGCATCATGACCAGATCAATGACGCTTTTGCGGTCATCTGGACTCACACTTTCTCGCCCACTTTACTGAACCAGGCGCGCGCCAACGCGGCGGGCTGGCGCTGGAATGAGGTTGCCACCAATCCGCAAGCGCCCTTTGGATTGCCGCAGGACAATATCGACGGAATTGGCAGCATTAACAGCTCAAACATCGCATTCTTCGGTGCTCCCGGTCCTAGCAATCTGAACCAGTGGACCTACACCTACAGTGACGTCCTCACCAAGATCGTCGGACGTCATAGCATCAAGGTCGGCGGCGACTTAACCAGGCTCTATTACTTGAATAACCCTGTTTATGCGGCGCGGCCCAGCTTTAACTTCCACAACCTGTGGGATTTTGCCAACGACGCTCCCTATTTTGAAAATGGCCAGTTCGATTCCCAGACCGGTGTCCCGTTCGCCAATCGCCAGGACGGCCGGCAAAACATATGGGGCTTTTTTGGGCAGGACGATATCAAACTTCGTCCCAACCTGACCATCAACCTGGGCCTTCGCTGGACCAACTTCGGAGCGTTTGCTACCAAGCAGAACAATCTGGATGTGCTGAAGTTCGGGCAGGGTGCAGACGCGCTGACAGATCTTCACATCCGCGTCGGCGGATCTCTCTACGCTCCGCAACAGACAAACTTTGGGCCGGTTGTTGGCTTTGCCTGGTCGCCCAATAAGTATGACGGCAAAGCGGTGTTCCGCGGAGGGTTCGGCATCGCCTACAACCAAAACGAAATAGCCATCACCACCAACGGTAGCGGGAACCCGCCCAACGCAGTGCAGGCAAGTTATACTTGTCCTTACCCCTTCAATAACAACCCTTCCTGCGCGGGCAACGGAATCCTTTACCAGACTGCGACTTCTCCTAATTCTCTTTTTGGATATGCACCCAATCCCAGCGCCATCACAACCTTTGGCCCCGACAACCTGCCAACCAATGGGCAGCCAATCTTTGTGACCGGCTTCCCCTCGAACCCCAAGAGCATCGCCGTCTACCACTATTCACTGGATTTCCAGTATCAGTTGCCGGCTAACTGGGTGATGACGATGAGCTACATGGGGAATCAGACGCGGCACCTTTTGATCCATAGCAACTGGAATGCAATCGGCGGGACGGCAGGCCTGGCCCTCAATCCGAAGGTCAATGTCCTGAACTTCTGGGACAACAACGGCAACGGAAACTTCAACGCCGGGATCTTCAGCATCACCCACACCTTCTCGCATAGCTTCCAACTGGCAGCGCAATATACCTGGTCGAAGGCGATGGACGAGAATTCAGGTCCGTATTACGAGGATCCCTATCCTTACGACCCGAGTGCGGCGTACGGACGGTCGAACTACGACGTGACCAACGCGTTCAAGCTGTACGGTCTGTGGCAACCTACTTTCTTCGGAGGCAATGGCTGGCTCCACAAGATAGCGGACGGGTGGAGTCTGAGTGGAATATGGAACGTGCATTCGGGCTTCCCCTGGAACCCCTTCTACAACACCAACACTTTGTATTACCAAGGCAGCGGTTACGCTCAACTGCGGCCCACAGAGGCGCTGCCTGGGGCGGGAACAAGCACCAGTAATAGCGCCTACATGCAGCCGATCAACCCGAATTTCGGCGGTAATGGGACGACTTATTTCGGCGCCCCGGGCTACGTGGAAGGGGCCGCTTTCCCCGGCTTCTCGCCCGCGCCGCTGCCTGGAATCCATCGCAATACTTTGAACTCGCCCGGCTATAACGATGTCGACTTAACCTTGAGCAAGGCTTTCGGCCTGCCGAACATCAAAGGGCTGGGAGAGAGAGCGCAGTTGCTGGTTCGTGCCGACGTTTACAACTTCTTCAATACGACGAACATTAACTCTGCGACCATCGACGGAAACCTGGGCTCGGTAGCGCCGAACGGCGCAGTAAGCCCAAACTCAGACTTCGGTGTGGCCGGCGGTGCGTTGGGCAGCAGAACAGTACAACTGCAGGCGCGGTTCAGCTTCTGATGGGCAAGGGCGCACTCAGTACGGGTGCGCCCCTCTCTTTGCACTCGCATAACGGTTGATCGAACCCTTCTCCTCCCGCCGACTCCTTTACTAAACGGAACCCAAACGGCGACAATGGATGCTTGCGTGCCGCGATACGTTTCGTACACGGCGGCGCAGCCCTATTCATTCTTAACGCGTCAGAAAGGGATTTCTCATGCCAGCCAGCGGTGAACTTATTCGCATGATGAACTACGTTGACGACATTGCGGCCACCTTGCGCCGTGTCAATGCCAGCTTGTATTTGCTCTCTCCTGAAGATAAGCAGCGCCTTGCCGAGTACATGCGCAAATCAGACCCGAATTTCTCACAGATGGTCGAGCTGCTGGAGCATCCGGAGAATGTCTGAGATTCGCACTGTAGCAGTTATCGGCGCGGGCATCATGGGGCGAGGCATCGCCCATGCCGCCGCTCTGGGCGGTTATCGCACCATCCTGGAAGACATCCTTCCCACCACTCTGCGCAAAGCTGAGACCGAGATTCGCGCCAACCTCGACAAGGCCGTCGAACTGGGCAAAGTCAGCAAGGACGCTGCGGGTGAGGCCATGGAGCGGCTGGAGTACGCGTCATCGGTGGAGCAGGCGGCGCGCGAAGCTGATCTGGTCATCGAGGCCGTTCCCGAAGAGATGGAGTCGAAGATCGAGATCTTCACCCTGCTCGACAAGATTTGCCGCCCGACCACCATCCTCGCGTCGAATACCTCGTCGCTCAGCGTCACTGAAATCTCCAGCGTGACCTACCGCGCGCCGAAATGCGTCGGCATGCACTTCTTCAATCCCGTGCACAAGATGAAGCTGCTGGAGATCGTTCGCGCGCTCGAAACCAGTGAAGACACGCTGGCCGCCGCGGTTGACGTGGGTAAGCGCATGGGTAAGGAAGTGGTCGTGATTCGCGAGTCGCCCGGCTTCATCACCAGCCGCATCAACGCCATGATCGGCAACGAAGCCTTTTACATGTTGCAGGAGGGCGTCGCCACCGCCGAAGACATCGACAAGGCGCTAAAACTCGGACTCAATCACCCCATGGGCCCATTCGAGATGGTTGACTTGGTTGGGCTCGACACGCGCCTGCACATCCTCGAGTACCTGCATAAAATGCTGGGCGAAAAGTTTCGTCCCGCGCCGCTCATGGTGCAGTACGTCAAGGCCGGACGCCTGGGCCGCAAGTCCGGACGCGGCGTGTATGAATATCCCGGCCAGGAACCGGGACGGCCCGAAGTCGCTCAGGCGACAACAACCCCCAAGAAATAATCGCCGCGGCGAATGAGGGTGTCAGGCATCAGGCTTCAGATGCTGGAACGCACGTAGGCTTTGAGCTCTAATACCTGACACCTGCTACCGGCCCGCCTCGCCCATGCAATTCATCATGGCAACCTGCAACTCATCCCATCTACTTGCGTTTTGCAAGTGACCTTTGCTAGTTTGTCCCGATGACCGGCAGGGGCCACAGCCGCGATCGCCGTTCGGGATGCCCGGTGAGCATCTCGTTAGAGGAGATCGGAGATCGCTGGTCCCTGCTGATTATTCGCGACCTGATGGTTCGTGGATATCACTCGTTCAAACAATTCCAGGAGTCGGGTGAAGGCATTGCGACCAATGTCCTGGCGGGCCGCCTGCAGCGCTTGCGCAAGGCGGGCGTCGTCAGCGTCGAGGCCGATCGGCAGGACCGTCGCAAGCTGAACTATCGGCTGACGGAGAAAGGCATCGATCTGGCGCCGGTCGTCCTGGAGTTGCTGATATGGGGAGCGAATCACGAGCAGACAGGCGCGCCCTGTGAGGTGATTGCGCACATGGCGCGGAATCGCCAGCAAGTGTTGGCCGAGGTGCGACGCCGCTGGGAACAGCGAGACCCAACGCCATTCCTGCCACCGTTTCAGCCGCCTGGGAAATCGCGAAAGACGCAAAAGCTAAGAAAGCCAAATAACGAACTCAGGGGGTAGAGGTTATGCAGTCTAGAACAGTTTCGAAGGGAGCACTTTGGACGGGACGAATGCTCAGCGCGCTGGTGGTTGTCCTCATGCTCTTTGATTGCGGTCTTAAGATCGCACGCGCCCAGGTAGCCGTTGAGGGCACCGTTAAATTGGGATACTCCGAGAGCGTTATCGTGCCCATCGGAATTGTCCTGCTGATCTGCACGATTTTGTACGCCATTACTCGAACGTCGGTACTTGGCGCCGTGCTACTGACCGGCTACCTGGGTGGGGCGGTTGCAACGAATGTACGCGCTGGCCTTCCGCTGGCCGGTTACATTCTATCTCCGGTTTATGTCGGCATTGTGGCGTGGCTCGGACTGTATCTGAGAAGCACTCAGATACGAAAGACGCTACCTCTGTTATCTGAGTCGTAGAAAACAACAGGCCTCGCGATTGAAAGTTTTACCTCACATCTCGCAGCGGACAAATCACTTTCAGGAGAAATTATGAGCAAGGTTCGCGTACTGGTAGGCACAAAGAAAGGCGCATTCATTCTCACCTCCGACGGCAAGCGCGATAACTGGGAAGTCAGCGGCCCCCACTTCGCCGGCTGGGAGATCTACCACATGAAGGGATCGCCGGTGAATCCCGACCGCCTCTACGTCTCGCAGACCAGCGGCTGGTTCGGGCAGATTATTCAGCGCTCCGACGACGGCGGCAAAACCTGGTCGACGCCGGGCGGCGCGCCCGAGATGGGTCCCTTCGGCCCAGGAGGGCAGGCCAACAAATTCGTCTACGACACGTCGCCCGAAACCGGCAAGCCGCTAACCACGCACCAGTTCTATGACGGCACGCAACATCCCTGGGAGTTCAAACGTGTGTGGCATATCGAGCCCTCGCTCACCGATCCTGACGTGGCCTACGCCGGCATCGAAGACGCCGCCATCTTTCGTACTACTGACGGCGCAACCACCTGGCAGGAAATGGCCGGACTGCGCGGACACGGCACCGGTCCCAAGTGGCAGCCCGGCGCGGGAGGCATGTGCCTGCACAGCATCGTTCTTGATCCCAGCGACCCCAAGCGTATGTATATCGCCATCTCTGCCGCGGGCGCGTTTCGCAGTGATGATGGCGGCGTGAACTGGAAGCCGATCAATAAGGGACTGCGCTCGCAGTTTCTGCCGGATCAGGATGCCGAGGTCGGGCATTGCGTTCACCACATTGCCATGAGCCCAAGAAAGCCGGGCACGCTCTTCATGCAGAAGCACTGGGACGTGATGCGCAGCGACAACGCTGGCGACAACTGGCACGAGGTCAGCGGCAACCTGCCAACCGACTTTGGATTCGTCATCGACGTTCACTCCCACGAGCCGGAGACGATCTACGTTGTGCCGATCAAGAGTGATGGCGAGCACTATCCGCTGGAAGGAAAACTCCAGGTATTTCGCAGCCGTAGCGGCGGCAATGAGTGGGAGCCGCTTACCAAGGGCCTGCCGCAGGCGAACTGCTACGTGAACGTGCTGCGCGACGCTATGTCGGTGGACACTCTCGACGATTGCGGAATTTACTTCGGCACCACGGGCGGCCAGGTGTACGTCTCCCCCGACGGCGGAGACAACTGGAAGGCCATCGTGCACGATCTGCCGTCAGTGCTGAGCGTGGAAGTCCAGACCATTAAGTAGGCGCAACAAGTCAGTGGGGGCCACGTGCCACAACCAGTGGTTCCCACCGCGACTCGGAGGATCCGCATCCGTATTGGCGCGATCCGAACTCTTAGTTGCTCGGCTTGGCAGGATTCGCAGCTGGCGCCTGAGGCGGTGCCGATTCGGGTGCCACCGGCTGAGCTGCCGGGGCAGGCATCTTTTGCGCTGCCAGGAACTGCACAAACTTGTTAGCCGCTTCCGCCCGATCCCCTGACAGCTTCGACGGTACTACCGCCGGAACGTTTGCCGGGCACGCTTCCAAGGCCGCACAGACATCCACTGCATGGCTCATTTCCGGCTGTAGCGACGGATAGTCGAGAGCCTGCATCGGGGAATCGAGTATTACGATGTCCACCCCGGGATCGTCCAGATGGTTCAGCGCAGACGGCAGAGTGGTGGCAAGGCTGCCCACTTCTATGACCGCGCCGTTCGCGAGTCGCGGATTCGTGGCTTGAAAATCCAGAATGCGATGGTCCAGCGCTGGCCCGTTGGGAGAGGCGAGGTCGTGGTAAATCCGTACCGAGACCGGTTGGGGCTTCTGCCGGGACTTGCAACCCGGCAGCAGCAGCAAACAAGAAGCTGCAATAAGGGCCAATAATGAGCAGCGGCGTGCCATAGAACGATAATATCCGAGGCCGTCCACCGGTGGAATGCAATCTCTTGTAATCAATGGTAACCTTCCGTGACTCGTCAGGCTGAAGCGGGTTATGACGAAAGTGTTGCCTTGCCTTAATTCTTTAAAATTTGCACTCCGAATCTTTACACAAACAGCCTTTCACATCAGAACACATTCATACATAATGCGCGTAGCACTTCCCGTTGGGCCCTATGAGAGGAACAGGCAGAATCGGGGCTGTTTGCCTCCTGGTCTCCTGCACTTGGCTTCAAGCACAGCAGGTGGCCTTCGTTGCGCCTGCTCTCGACCTGTCGTCGGAAAGCTCCTCCAATCCCCACCCGGTTCGAGAGTTCCAGCCGCCTCACGTTTCAGCCCCTACCGCTTTACAGCATGTGAGCGACGGCAACGCTTGGATACAGTCGGACTCAATCGGTGACCTGACATCCACGAACTCCGATGGTTGCGTTCAATCGGCGAGTGCCCAACTGCCGATGGCGCCGGACGCCGAATTGGCCGAGACTCCTGGCGGCGGCTTGGCATTGCGCAACTTCAGCCTGCAGGGCGAATTCACGCGCGACCACATGGTGGCGATGGCGCGCAATTTCATTCCCAGCAAACCCCTGCCCGACGCGCCCTCGTATACGCCACTGTCTTCACGGGAAAAATTTGAGGGCTGGGCGCACCACACCTATTCGGCCGACATGTTATTCGGCACCGTCCTCGACACGGTAATTCTGCAGGCCACTGGCGCCTATCGCGATTACGGTGGCGGTATGCAGGGCTTCACCAAGCGATACGGCACGCAACTACTGTCGAATGAAGCAGGATCGCTTTTTGGGCGCTGGTTGTTTCCCACCATCCTGCATCAGGACACGCGCTACTATCCCTCGGGACAAACCAGGATTTTGGATCGCATGGCCTACGCTGTAAGCCGCACCGTTATCACTCGCAGCGATAGCGGTAACAATGTGTTCAACAGTTCGCTCTTGCTGACGCTGCTGTTTACCTCGGCGCTGGCCAACGGCTATAAGCCCAATTACGACGAGAGTTTCCAGGCGACCATGGCAAATACATTTGCCGGACTGGGCGCCACCGCCCAAATCAATTTGCTGAACGAGTTCTGGCCCGACCTGAAAGATCTCTTCACCAAACACCAGCCCACCAAGTCCATCACTCACCAGGTCTCACGCCAGCTCGACCGCTGGACCGGAGTTAAGAAACCCGACTAGCGCGTTACGGCAGGTTGATCTGCCACGACACCCCGAAGCGGTCTGCCACCCATCCGAACTTGCGACTGAAACCGTAATTCCCCAGCGGCAACGTCGAACGGCTCACAGGTACACCCCGTCACTCCATGACAATTGTCACGCCCCCGCGCTGACATTGCGCACTTCTGCGCGCTCGCCCTGTATCGCATGATGATGTTTTGAACGGCAGGAAATCATGGCCCTCAAACCTGTCTCCATCGACGAGCCGACGCTTCCAAAGCCTCCGGAATGGTGCGATTCTATAGGCCTACACCTACAGGAGAGCCCTCCCAACGGTATGCGCGACCTGAAAGAAGAGTTGGCATCCTTGCGGATCGACCGCGATCCGCCACCGCGGCGCTGGGGGAAGACTGTCGGCCTGGTCGTGCTGCTCGCGGTTATCGCTATCGGAGGCGCCTACTATCTGCGCTCTAATCCTCTCGCCGCATTGAGCGCCGTGGAAGTCGAAACCACCCCGGCCAGCGTGCAGAACACTGGCGGACCGGGCGGTGGCACGCCGATCCTCACCGCGTCCGGTTACCTGGTAGCGCGTAAGCAGTCTGTCATCTCTTCGAAAATTCAGGGACGTCTCTCCGAGTTGCGTGTGGAAGAGGGAAGCGTCGTCCGTGGCGGTGAAGTCATCGCTCGTTTGGAAGACGCCGACTACGTCGCGGCGATTGCCAAGGCCAAGGCCGATATCGAGTACGCCAAAGCTAACCTCGCCGAGATGCAGCGCCAGGCAAAACTTCAGCGCGGATTGTTTAACGGCAAAGTCGTCTCTCAGGATGCCGTTGACGCTGCCGACGCGAAGGTCCGCATCGCCCAGGCCGAGGTGGAGCAGGACGAGGCCACCCTGAAAGTTCAGGAATCGCTGCTGGAGTTCACCAATATTCGCGCGCCATTTGATGGCGTCGTTATCAAGAAGATGACGGAAGTAGGCGAGAGTGTGGCGCCCATTCCGCCCGGCGTGAACGTTTCAACTTCGTCCGGAGCCATCGTCGCCATCGCCGATATGAATTCGCTTGAGGCTGAGGTCGACGTCAACGAAGCGAACGTGGCTCAGCTCAGTCCTAACCAGCCGGCGACGATTTCTGTGCAGGCGATACCGAATCATCCGTACGAAGGCCGTTTGCGCCAGATCATTCCTACCGCCGATCGCACTAAAGCCACGGTGACCGTGAAGGTGAGCATCCTCAACAAGGACAAGTACCTGAAGCCGGAGATGAGTTGCAACGTCACCTTCCTCGAACCGAAGAAAGAGCCGAAGAAGAATGCGCAGCCCAACGCTACTCCGCAACACATCGTGACCATTTCGAAAGACGCGATTACTTCGCGCGACGGCAAGTCCGTCGTCTTCGAGATCAACGACCGCAAGGTGCATATGATCCCTGTCATCACCGGCAACGATTTAAACGGACAGGTGATCGTCACCAGCGGCCTGGCGGGCTCAGAGACGCTGGTCACCAATCCGCCGCAGAATCTGAAAGACGGCGATGTGGTGAAAGTGAAGAGCTAGTGACGACCGCCGTTGGGCATGACTTCGTGGCCGTCGAAAGCACTGCTCTGCAGATTTGAAGGGGCGCGGCTTCACGCCGTTCAAAGGCCGAATTTCAGAGTCGTGTAAATACCTTGATTCGTGGGCTTTAGCCCCTGAGGTTTTCCGCAATGAGCGCAATTACTACTCCCGAAGTCGCCATCAAGGCCAGCGCCGTAAGCGTGCAAAACGTTCGCAAGGTCTACCAGCGCGACAGCCAGCAGCTCACGGTGCTCGACGGCATCAACCTCGAGGTGCCGGTCGGAGAATTTGTCGCGCTCATGGGACCTTCGGGCTCGGGCAAAACCACGCTGCTGAACCTCATAGCCGGTATCGATCGTGCCACCTCCGGACGCGTCATCGTAGCCAACACCGACCTCACACCGCTCTCCGAAGGCGACCTGGCGAAGTGGCGCAGCCGCAATATCGGCTTCATCTTCCAGTTCTACAACCTCATTCCTGTGTTGAACGCCATCGAGAATGTCGAGCTTCCTCTGCTGCTCACCTCGCTCTCCGGCAAGGAGCGTCGCGATCGCGCCATGACCGCGCTTCGCATCGTTGGCCTGGAAGATCGCTGCAAGCACTATCCGCGGCAGCTTTCCGGTGGACAGGAACAGCGTGTCGCCATTGCTCGCGCCATCGTTACCGATCCCAGCGTACTGGTGGCTGACGAGCCCACCGGCGATCTCGACTCCAAGAGCGCGGAAGAGATCCTCGATCTGATGCAGACCTTCAACCGCGAATTCGGCAAGACCATCGTCATGGTGACCCACGACCCGCGCGCCGCCGAGCGCGCTCACGTGCAGCGTCATCTTGAGAAGGGAGTGCTCAACTCCTGACATGAAATACGCTCCCCTGGTTCTCAAACATCTGCGCAAGAGCTGGCTTCGCACCGCCAGCACCGTGCTGGCGATGGCGATATGCATCTTCTTGTTCTGCGTACTGCGCACCGTGATCGCCGCTGTAGACTTCGGCCTCCACTCCGGCAACACCAATCGCCTGGTTACGCGCGACGCTGTATCCATCGCCAACCTGCTGCCCATGAGCTACAAGCAGAAGATCGCCGCCATCCCCGGCGTTAAAGACGTTGTTATCGTCAACTGGTTCGGCGGGATTTATCGCGACCAGAAAAATTTCTTCCCCAACCTGGCGGTTGAGCCCGAAGCATTCCTTCGCATTTATCCCGAAATCATGCTGCCGCCCGAGCAGAAAGAGAAATGGCTGGGTGATCTGCGCGGCGTAATCATCGGTCGCAAGCTGGCCCAGCGCTTCAGCTGGAAGCTAGGCGACGTGGTTCAACTGGAGAGCTTCATCCCCTACTACCGTATTGGCAAGCCATTCGAATTCGTGATCGACGGTATCTATGACACCGACGAGGCGCGCTATCCGGCAACGAACCTCGATTCGATGTACCTCAACTTTAAGTATGTATATGAGGCCACGGGACAACGGGTCGGGATTGGCACACTCACTTCTTTAATCGAGAATTCCAGCCAGGCTGGCGTCATCAGCAAGCGTATTGACGACAACTTTGAGAACAGCGACAACCCAACCAAGACCGAAACTGAGCAGGCCTTCCGCGCCGGATTCATCGCGCTGGCCGGCAACCTCGCGCTGCTGCTGAACGGCATCGGCCTCGCCGTCGCTTTCACCATCCTGCTGGTAACCGCGAACACCATGAGCATCGCCGTCCGCGAGCGCCGTCAGGAGATCGCTGTCCTGAAAACCCTCGGTTTTTCCAGCGGACTGGTGATGGCGCTCATCATCAGCGAGGCGTTGGTGCTTGGCGCAATGGGGGGCCTGATCGGAATCCTGCTCTCGCGTGGCATGATCTCCGTCCTGGTGCATGCGCCGTTCATTGGCGATGTGCTGCGAGCCTTCCCACACCTGGGTCTGTCGCCACAAATAGCCTCCTTCGGTCTCGGCATCGCGTTGCTGCTCGGCCTTCTGGCAGGATTTATCCCCGCCCTTCTCGCTTATCGCGCGCGCATCACCGAAGCGCTGAGGCAGGTGTAGCATGGGACTCCTTCTCAAATACAACCTTCGCAATCTGCGCGCACGGTGGAAGACCACGCTGCTGGCTATCTTCGGTATTGCGATGGTGGTTGCCGCCGTGGTGGTCATCGCCTCCATGTCCGCCGGCTTCCGCATCGCGCTGAGTTCCACCGGTTCCGACAAGAACGCCATCGTCGTGCAGCGCGGCTCGCTCTCTGAACTCACCTCGTGGATCGCTATTGGGAATGTGCAGACCATCCTCAGCGACCCGCGTATCGCGCGTGATGCGCAAGGAACGCCGCTCGCCTCCTGCGAAATCGTCATCATTGCCAGCAAGCCGAAGAAGAGCGATAACCTGCCCGCCAACATCACTCTGCGCGGTGTCACTCCCATGGCCTTCAACGTCCGCAACAACATCAAGATGGTTGAAGGACGAATGTTCGAGCCGGGCCTGTTCGAGGTCATCGTGGGCAAGAAGATTTCCGATCGCGTGAAAGGTTTGAATGTCGGCGACACTATCCGGGTGCAGCACAAGGATCTGAAAGTGGTGGGACTGTTTACCGCCGACGGCAGCTCGTTCGAAAGCGAAATGTGGGGGGACTACAACGCCTTGGCTCCCGCGATGCGCCGCAACGGCGGGTGCGAATCTGTCACCGCGCGCATGGTCAATCCGGCCAGCATCGCGGCTTTCGATAAAGATCTGCGCGCCAATCCGCAGATGCAGGTGCAGGCAGCGTCCGAGCGCAAGTACTACGAAGACCAGGCCGGCAATCTCGGCACCGTGCTCAAAATCCTCGCTGGCTTCGTCGGAATCGTGATGGGTATCGGCGCTGTTTTTGGCGCCATGAACACCATGTACGCCATCGTTTCGCAGCGCACCCGCGAGATCGGCACCCTGCGCGCCCTTGGCTTCTCCCGCTTCAGCATCCTGTTTTCTTTTGTCACGGAATCGGTCTTCCTTGCGTTCGTAGGGGGAGTACTGGGTTGCCTGCTCGCCTTGCCCATGCAGGGCTTCACCGCCGGAACCGGCAATACGCAGAGCTTCAGCGAACTGGCATTCGCCTTCCAGATCACCCCGCCTATCATCCTTACGGGAATCGTCTTCGCTGTGATGATGGGGCTTCTCGGGGGACTGCTGCCGGCTTTCCGCGCCTCGCGCATGCCCATCACCAGCGCCCTGCGCGAAGCCTAGACGCTCCTAAACGATCGAATGGGTTGGTTCCGCGGCTTGGCGTCGTTCGGCATCCACGAACGCCTGGATCGATGTTGCCACCATGATCTCGATTGTGTCCGAAGCCAATGTGAGATCGGGTATGACGGCGCTCACGTCGAGGTCCAGGAGATTCTCCTGTGCGAGTTCGAAAAGAGAACACTGCAGTAGCCGGATTTCCTTAAACAATTGTTCCAGGGTGAATCCCTGTTGTTGGCGCAACAGCCCGTGTTGCCGCGCAGCTTCGAGGGCCCGCCCTCTCATTTGATCGAAGTCCTGGGCCGCCTCACGCGGAGACTCGAGGGCTGTGACTACTTCGTCCAGAACGTCAGGTACCCGGTCCAACTGCTCCTCCTTCGACAGTTGCAGCCGGTTCAAAAGCGGATCGTGCCTGACGCTTTCCGCCCAGCGGTCAAGCAGGTTCTGTTTGCATTCGACCAACAACTCAGCCAGTTTTTTGTGCTTAGGCGGCGGACTGGGGTCCGGCTCTTCCAACTGCTGCCTGATGCGTTTGCCCAGGGCGTCCGGTCGCGCCGGTTTCAGGATGTAACCGTCGGCTTGTCCGAGCAGACGATCCAGGGCACCCTGAAAATCAGGAAACCCGGTGAGGATCAGTGTCCGGCATTTCGGCTGAAGCTTCCTCATGGCGCTCACCACGGTGAATCCGTCGCTCACTTCTCCCATGTTCAGGTCCGAAACCAACACATCGAAAGTTTGCCTGGTAATCAGTTCGAGCGCTGCTGTAACACCGGCAGCCGTCACTACATCGAAACCTTGTTGCTCAAGAATCGCTGGAATGGTGAGCCGGAGCGAGGCTTCGTCATCTACGAACAATACTCTTGGTCGCGTCGGGTTCATCAAGTGCCTTTGTGGTCCATTCGTAAGATGCCTTCTAAGCGGCGTCCAACAAGCGGCGTGGCACGCCAAGTTACGTCGAAATCCTCGGCAGCCACGGTCTCGCATCACAATCTGGTGGTTATCCGTCACACACTAGTGTGACCGCCACCTCACCGACAACGACCCACAATCGCTATAGCGTTAAATTGCGAAACTAGATCGTCTCTGGAGTCACTCATGTCTTCAAGCCTCCCCCTACCCAAAGACACCAAAATGGCCATGGCCTCGCAGTTCCTCGGCTTCATGCTCGATGCCTACGACATGGCTATGGTGCTGGTGATGGCGCCCATATTAGTGAAAGTATTCGCCTCGCCCAAAGGCAGTGCGGCTTGGCAGTACATCACCATTGTGTTCACCTACGCCATCACCATGGCGGCCAGACCGGTAGGTTCCGCCATCTTCGGTCACTATGCCGATAAAATCGGTCGTCGCTTCCTGCTGGTGTTCACTATTGGCGGCGTGGGAGCCATGTCTCTGGTCGCGGGCTTCCTGCCCACCTATGCCCAGCTGGGTGTGTGGTCGTATGTGATCTTTTGCGTTCTGCGTTTCGTGATGGGCTGCTTCTTCGGAGGTGAGTATGCCGTAGGACATACCTTCGCCATCGAGCATGCCCCGCGTACTCGCCGAGGCGCCATCGGAGGCTTCATCCAATCCGGCTTCCCGCTGGGATATGTGCTCGCGTCTCTGGTGTTCGCCGCGATATCAGTGCTGATCAGCAAGCCAGCTATGATTCAGTACGGCTGGCGTATTGCGTTCATGACCGGCGTCGTGCCCGTATTTTTTGCCCTCTATATTCGGCGCAACCTGCACGAGTCTCCTGAGTTCGAAAAAGCCAAGGCGGAAGGCAACATTGATAAGGCTCCTTTCCTGAACCTCTTCAAGCCACCGCAACTCTGGGATTTCCTGCAGGTCTTCTTCTTTATGACCGGGCTGTTCCTCACCGATTATTCCGTATACGGGTTCCTGCCGAAGATTCTCACTCTCGATGGCCGGGGCTTTAACACCACTACCTACAGCCTCATCTACGGATTCGCGCTGTTTCTGTCATTCCTCGGCTACAACTTCTACGGCTGGATTTCCGACCGTACCGGCCGCAAGCGTCTCACCCAGTGGTATTGCGTCTTTCTGGTCATCTTCGGCGTGCCGGTGTATTACGTGCTTTATCACGCCGCGCTGGAGAGAAATATCCTGCTTGCCGTCGTGGGTACCTGCATGGCGGGCATGCTGAAGCTGGCTTGGGGAATTGTGCCCGCATACTTGTGTGAACGGTTCCCCACCAAGCGGCGCGCTGCCGGCGTAGGCTTCGGCTACTCGTCAGGCGCCTTGCTGGGCGCGTGGTTTGGAATTTACGTGTGGTGGGCACATAAGATTCCCTTCATTGCCAAAATCGAAGGCCAGGATCTGTGGCTTTCGCCCGCAGTCATTCTGACCATCGGCTCCGTCATGACCTTCATCAGCCTGCTGTATTCACCGGAGACGAAAGATTTGCACTTGGACCAGGTCGGAAACGACGAGATCGTTATCACGCCCGCCTTCGGCCCGGCAGAAGTCGCAGCGGACTGAAACTAGCTGCAGCGGATACCACGCGAGACCGCAACTTGGTCCGTCAGCGTCCGAGGGTAATTGGAATTAGTGCTAGAGCAATAGCTGTGGCGTGTCCTACTTCGGGCGCTGCGCCTGCTTCTTGCCGCGGCGAACGCCCGCCTTTGGGTACGAGTTGAGCAGTCGTTTCAGGGCAGAGAAGCACGCAGTCTTCAAATCGCGGGAACGCCGATGATTGGGGCCAGCCGCAATCATTCCTCGTGTCCCCCCAAACATCAGGGAAGCGATCGCTAATGCCAGGCCTTCCTGCTCGGCGCCGCGTGCAGAAGTTTCCTCTCCGAGGCGCTCCCGCAGCAGGTCAAGTCCTGGCTGGGGGGCGCCGGAGGCCAACCGGCTGCCAAAAGTATCAATCGTAAGATCGAACCTCCGCGGATATTTGCACGATAGCCGGATGAACCTCTCCGCCATCTCTTCCACCGACTTAGCTTTGCGCAGTTCCTCCACTACCTCTTCCTGCCATCGTTCAATTACCGCGTCCAGTAGCTGCTGGCGGTCGCTGAACCGTTCATAAATGGTCGGGGTCGTAGTGCCGGCGGCAGCCGCCACTGCGCGCATGGTAACGGCCGCTGCGCCCTCTGCGTCCATCAGGCGAATAGCCGCACGAGCGATGCGCTGCTCCAGGCCGGGATCGGGTGTCCTTGGCATCAGCCTTACCTTCTTCGCGTCCCGATAATACCATTGACGACGTAAGTTATACGCTGTTAAGCTTACGTTGTCTGTCAAATACGCACTCTTCCGGAGCCAAGGCCCCTCCCCGTTCCAATCGGTAGCCGGCGCTCCCCGGGAAAGTCCCGTTCGGCAAAAGAATCCCCCAGGTTTCCTCGCGCGCGGACGCTGGATTTAACAGGCAGTCAAATCGGCCAAACATCCACGAGTTTTGCAAGGAGAAAGAACATGAGAAGGCGATCGGGTCCCGCATGGGCCTGCGTCGTAGCATTGCTGGGCCTTACCCTGGCCGGCACTGTGGCGACAGCGACTACCTTCCAGCGGGAAGCGAATATCGTTGACCTGCTGCAACAATCGGAACTCATTCTGCGCGGTACCGTCAGCAACGTGACCGACGGCATTGACGAGCACGGAGTACCTTATACCGAAGTCACCCTCAAGGTCAGCGACGCTATCAAAGGCGAAGTCGGCAAGCAGTACACCTTCCGTCAGTTCGGATTGCTGAAGCCGCGCCAGATGGCCAACGGTAAGACCAACCTGATGGTTACGCCCGCCGGTTGGGCTACTTACACCAAGGGTGAGGACGCCATCCTCTTCCTTCGCAAGAAAGCAGCATGGACAGGCTTGCAGACAACCGCTGCTCTGCTTCACGGCAAGTTCAAAGTATCCATGTCCAACGCCACCAACCAGGCTAACAACGCCGGGCTCTTCAAGAACGTTCAGGTCAGTTCCGCGTCGCTGAGCACCAACGAGCAGCGCGCCCTGTTGACCACCACCGGCCCGGTCAACGCCAACGCGTTCATCGCGCTGGTTCGCCAGGCAGTGCAGAACCACTGGGTGGAGAAAGGGACCATTCGCTATGCGCAACACTAAACTGGTTGTCGCTTTTCTGGTCGCATCCATCGTGATGCTGAGCGGTGCCGCCTTCGCCGGTGGTCCACTCATCGTCGATCCCAATACGCGCACCGCTTACACCTTCGGCCCCGGAACCGTTCCCGTTTACTACGACCTCGGCAACCTCGGAGTGGTCTACGACTGGAACCAAAACCAGGTGATCTTCGACAATGTGGTCGGCAAGACCTTGGTTGAGACTGGCTTCACCTCGTGGTCCAGCATCCCGACCTCGTCTTTCCGCGCCAGTGTCATCGGCGATTTTTCGCTCATCGGCCTCCCCAACATCGACAGCACGAACATCACCGACATCATTGGCGGACAGCCGCGCTACGGCGTCTATGTGGTTTTCGATGAAGACGGCAGCATTATGCAGAACTTCTTCGGCGCCCCACCGAACGTGCTGGGTATATCCAGCCCGCAGTATGCCGATGGCACCACCATCACCATGAGCTGGAGCGTTCTGAATGGCTCGGCGATCGACTTTCAGGATCCCAATGCGCAGAACTTCCAGGGCGCGGCTACTCACGAATTCGGCCACGCACTCGGCCTGGCGCACACCCAGACCAACGGTGCCGCCTTCTTCTATTACGACAATGTCGGACCAGGAACCTGCGCCAACCTCCCCTACAGCAATAACCTGACGCAGGCCGATGTGGAGACAATGTATCCCTACATCAATGCCAGCGTCGGAGGCACAGGATTGGCCCAGGCCAACATTCACACCCTGGACGACACCTCGTCGTTCTCTGACCTTTACCCCGGAGCGGGTTGGCCGAGCTCATACGGTAGCATTACCGGTAAGGTGACCGACGCCACCGGAGCCGAGTTGACGGGCGTCAACGTTATCGCCCGCAACCTGTCGGATCCTTATGCCGGAGCGACCTCCACTATCTCCGGCGAATGGACCCAGGGGCTGTTGGGTCCCGACGGAAGCTTCACCATGCACGGCCTCAAGCCGGGCGCGCAGTATGTGTTCTACCTCGACGCTCTAGTCGCTGGTGGCTACTCGACTCCGCCGCAGTGGTTCCTGCCCGGACCAGAGCGCTTCTGGAGTGGTCCTGCATCTGCCGTGAGTGCGTTCGATTCGTGCAAGTACAAGACGATCACCGCATCTGCCGGTTCGGAAACCAAGGCTCCGGTCCAGTTGTTGCACAAGCCCGGAACTCCGATGCTCTACATCCTCGGCTACGGCACGGGGGTGACCGGCATGACGGCTGATGGCAACACCGCAGTTGGCAACACTGGCCGCGGTGGACAGGTCTTTACCTGGACCGCCAAAGGCGGCGTCAAGACCATCCCCAACGTCTACAGCGCCGGCAACCTGACCGCTATCTCTGCCAACGGGCAGTTCATCGCCGACGACCTGCTTGATCCCAACACCGGCTACGACATTGGCGCCTCACGCTGGGACACCGGTAATGGTTGGGTGCCGCTGCCTAAGCTCGGTACCTGTGATGGCACCTCCGCTTCCAGCTTCGCTGTCGCTAACGAGGGGTCAGTCTTCGGTTTTGTTTACACCGACGACTCCTGCACCAACTATCACGCCTATCGCTGGAACCCCGGCACTGGCATGACCGTTCTACCTTCCGCAACCCAGAAGGATGACCACTCCCCGGCTAACAGCCGCATTGATCAGGTCTCGAATGACGGCACTACTGCCGTGGGTTGGGAACAGGCTGGTTGGGGCGGCTGGAACGCTGCGCTCTGGACCAACATCTCTTCCGGTGGCGCTACTCCACACACCGTCCTTGATGTCAACGGTGATCCGGTGGACGAAGCCTTCACCGTCAGCGGCGATGGTTCCACCTTTGCCGGAGCCGTCTACGAGGGGCAATATCCTTACGACGGCAGCGGCTGGCGTCGTGCCACCGAAGGTAGCGATCTGGAATACTTCTCCGGCATTCCCGGTGGAGTCTCCGTCACTCGTCCCTATGGTCTTAGCAAAGACGGCAGCGTCATGGTCGGCTTCAGCGGCGATCAGTGGTTTGACTTTGTCTACGGTCCGTTCATCTGGACCAAACAGCTCGGCACCGCCAACCTTGACGACTTCGTCAAGCTGATGGGCGGCGACTTGCTCGGACTGCCCACCCTATGGACGCCAAACGCGATCTCCGCCGATGGCAGCACCATGGGCGGCTGGTCCTACGCAAACATAGGTGATACGGGCTGGGTATTGCAGCTCAAGAATGCTTATGTTTGCCACGCAATTGGCGGCGGTAAGTTTCACACGCTGAGCGTCAAGTTCCCGGTCGATTTCGACCAGCACTTGGCCGACGGCGACACCGCAGGTCCCTGTCAGCAATAGCTGACTAAACTTCCTCCCCCAACCGGTCCATTCATCACTCGTCGAGGCGTGACAAACGCACTCGACGACGGTGAATGGACTTTTCTATCTCCCCTCGCGGAACACCGGCCACTTGAAGCTCCGGAGGCCCAAGTGACTCGGAGCCCGACCTCCGAATTTGGCCCTAGAACAGCTTGCGCCGCAGGGCTGCCAGTCCAGCCAGGCCGGAGCCCAGCAGGAGAAAGCTTCCCGGCTCAGGAGTAGCGGTGAACCCGAAATCCAGGTCCATCCCCGCAAGCGATCCGAAGTCCTGTCCACTGCTCTTGCGGATGGCTATTGATATCGTGTCCCCCGCATTCACGCTGAACCCTTGTTCATTGAACAAATCAGGATTGTTCAAGCCCTGACCGTTGGCGACCGTGCCCGAGGTCAGGACAGAATCGTTATAGAACAGGGCCCAGTCGTTAGAGCGGTTTACCATCGAATGCGCATACCAGATCATTCCCGACAGCTCTCCCAGAGTACCGGCGGAAGGAGCGGTCCAGGTGGCGAAAAGGTAGTCTCCCGCGTTGGGTGAGTGTCCGACGATATTTCCTGTGAGGAAGTCATTATTGGTTTCGCCCGCCGCACTGCCGTCGACCAGTGCCTTGAACAGGAACGGCGTATTGGTATTCAGGTCGTTGCCTGTCCCCCAATATCCAGTCTCCAGTGCCGGGTATAGCGCATTCCCATTATTCAGCGGCGTCTGCAGCGAAAGCAGAGACCCCGACGAAGGCATCATGCCTTCCGTATAACTCCAGCTACCGTTTGGATTTCCATTCGTAATGCTGAAGTCACTTTGCAAGCTGATGTTTGCAGCATGTAAAGCGACCGACAAAATGCCAACTACCATTGCAATCTTCAGACCTTGGCGACGCATTGAATCTCCTCTGTTTTGCGAACTCCCTACTCGGTAGTCGGGTTACACCGGTCGAAAAGCCAGTCCTTGCAAAAGCGCAACAGGAAGGCTGCAGCTGCACCAATCCAACCAGCTTCCTTAACAAAATGAGCGGCAAGACCCCGGCTGAGCTAAACTAGCTCGCGACCAACTTTCATGCCACAGGCGTAAGCGGTCGAAACGGGGCAAAACCGGACATGGATCGCAGCCAGCATCAATCCCACGACGACAAGCTGCAGTCATGGAAAGAAATAGCGGCTTACTTCGGTCGTGACGAGCGCACCGTCCGGCGCTGGGAAGAAAACCTGGGACTTCCCGTCCATCGCTATCCGGGAAAAGCCAGGGGCAGGGTTTACGCCTACGCCGCCGAGTTGAAAGCCTGGGAGGAAAGCCCCGGCCAGAGTGTCGCCGAAAAATTGCCCCCTGAAGATGACCAGCGGCCCCTGGACTTGCCACCGACCACCGTCCCCGAATCCCCAGTGATTTTCGCCGGCTCCAAACTTCCTCTGGCTGGTTACCATGGCAAGCTTGTTGCAGGATCGTTCGCCTTGTTAGCTCTCCTGACGGCTGGCTTGTGGGCAAGATGGCACCACACGCCCTCCACCAGAGCTCCGGCATCTCCGACTACCGGCGCAACCATCAGTGCCCATGTCCCAAACTCAGAGACCGAAGAGCTTTACCTGCAAGGCCGCTACTACTGGAACAAGCGGACCCCCGCCGCCCTTGACCAGGCCCTGAATTATTTCTCGCAGGCGATCCTGCGTGATCCCAACTACGCCAAGGCCTATGCCGGAGTCGCCGATACCTACCTGCTGCTTCGCGAGTTCGGGTCGATGTCAGACTCCGACGCTTACGCTCGGGCCTACGCCGCCGCGTCCAAGGCAATCGAGTTGGATCCTTCTTCCGCGGAGGCCCATGCCAGCCTCGGGTTCGTTGATTTCTGGGGTAGGCGAGACCTTAAAGCTTCCAGCGCAGAGTTCGAGCGCGCCCTCGCACTCAACCCCAATTACGTGCAGGCGCTTCACTGGTACGGCAATATCCTGTGCTGGGCAGGCCGCGACAAACAGGCGCAGGAGTACCTGGCTCGCGCGCAGGAACTTGATCCTGGCTCATCCTCCATTCGCTCTGACCGTGGTCTGGTGCTGGCGGTTTCCGGTCATCGCGACGAAGCCGTGAAGTTGCTCCAGGAAGTTGAGCAAGCCGACCCCAACTTCGTATCGCCACACGCGTACTTGGGCGGCATCTACCTCACGGAAATGAACTGCCCTAAATTCCTGGAGGAATTCCAGACCTCGGCTCGCCTGGCCAAAGACCCCGCCAAGATGGAACTGGCGCGGGTTGCGCATCAAGGCTTCTCCACCGACGGATGCCGGGGAATGTTGCACAGCATTCTTCGATTGCAGCAACAGCGTTACGCCGAACATCGCGAATCCGCCTACGAAATAGCCGTCTCCGAGGCGCTGCTGGGCGATAAAGCTGCGGCGCTGCAGCAATTGCGCCTTTCGTTGGCGCAGAACGAAAGCTCCATCGTCGGAATCCGTGAGAGTACCTTCTTACAAACGCTGCACTCGGAAACCGAGTTTCGCGAATTGGTCGTCCAGGCTGGCCTGCTTCCGCTTCAGTAAACCGCAATCAACGGCGCCCCCGCGCCCTCCAGACGACCAGAGCTGACTTTGGAACCGTTCGCCGTTTCGAGTAAAGTTCTTGCAGATGAAGCCGCGCCCAAGGCTATGTTCCGCCACCCTCATTACGCTAATCCTTGCCTCCAGCTTTCTTGTCTCTGCGCAGGAAGAGCCCACGTTTCGCACCCAGTCCAATGTTGTGCTGGTTCCGGCGCTGGTCCGCGACAAAGCAGGAGACACCGTCTACGGCCTCCAGGCCACCGATTTCATCATCGAAGACGACGGCGTGCCGCAGTCCGTCCGCCTCGACGAAGCGGCCGAAACGGAGCCGGTTTCGCTGGTTGTTGCCATTCAAACCGGACGCCGCGCCGACTTTGAGCTGCCCCGTATGCGCGGTCTGGGAGCAATGCTGGCTCCCGTCTTTCAGGAGCCAGGCAGCAAGGTCGCGCTCCTCACCTTCGATAGTCAGGTACATCCCTTGGAGGACTTCACCGGCGACGAAACTGCCATCCGTCGCGAGCTATCCCTCCTTCAGCCCGGCGATGGCGGAGCCGCAGTGCTCGACGCCGTCAACACCGCGATCAAGATGCTCGAAGGAGTTCCCAAAGACCGCAAGCGGGTGCTGCTGCTTATCAGCGAAACCCGCGATCATGGCAGTCATTCCGCCACCATCGACGACGTGATCAAGGCCATGGGAAACAGCAACACCGTGGTGTATACCCTGGCTTTCTCGCCCTCGAAATCGAATGTGCAGGATACGCTGCGGGGCAAGAACAATCCTGATCTTCATCCCGAGCAGACCGAGGTCCACGAAGGCCCCGACCTGCTCGCGCCGTTGCTGCTGGCCACCCAGGCCATGCGCAAAAATACCGCCAAGGCCATAGCCGCCCAGAGCGGAGGCGAGTACGAAATGTTTTCTTCGGGGAAGAGTTTCGACGCCCAGATCAACAACTTCTCCAACCACCTGCACAGTCGATACATGCTTAGCTTCCAGCCCTCGAAGCCGCATCCCGGACTGCACCAGCTGACCGTGAAAGTAAGATCCCCTGAAGGCGCGACCGTCTTGGCGCGCAGCAGCTACTGGGCCATAGCCCAACAGCCGTGAGATTCATGAGATTATGGTGAGCGTCGCTGGGTGCCCCCCACCGACTCGCGGTTTTCTAATCTGTACGATGGGAGAACTGGACATAACGTAGAAACTCTAGTCGAGAACGACGTTTTCTCCCTCATTCCAACCTCGGTAATGAGCGGGGAAGCGGTAAGACGAAAGAGCTTGGTTACGCAAGACAGAGCCCACCTGACTGGGTGAAATCTGAGGAGCGTCTGCGCATTCGTCCTTCCGGTCTAAGGGAGTGGACAAATGGAAGTTCCGAAAAAACCCTTGTTCCGCAAAGCCAGCTCGGATCTCCAGGCCGAGCTCACGCTTCGTGAAAGTGAAGACCTCTACCGCGACCTGGTCGAACACAGTCAGGATCTGCTCTGCACCCATGATCTCGCGGGAAGGCTCTTATCCATCAATCCCCTCCCGGCTCGCCTTCTGGGCTACGAGGTCGGTGCCCTGTTACAAATGCCGATGCGCGAGATTCTGGCTCCCGAATATCGCGACGAGTTCGAGCAGTATCTCGTCAGGATTCAGCGAGAGGGCTTCGCCGAAGGCTTGATGATTCTTGTGACCACGGGCGGAGACCGCCGGCTCTGGGAGTATCACAACACGCTCCGCACCGGATCGGGTATATCCCCTATCGTTCGCGGCATGGCCCACGACGTTACCGAACGCAGACAAGCCGAATATGCTTTGCAAAAGAGCGAAGAACGTTTCCGGGTCGCTCTGAAGAACGCACCCGTCGTCGTCTTCAACCAGGACCTGGAATTACGCTATACGTGGATTCATGCGCCCGTACTCTACTGGGCGGAACAGGAATATCTCGGCCGCACCGATGCAGAGATCGTCGGCGGCGAAGAAGGCGATCGCCTGATGGCGGTCAAGCAAGAGGCGTTGCGAAGCGGCGAGCCCGTCCGCACCGAAGTGAGCGTCACCTTTCGCGACCAAAAGCACTACTTTGACCTCACCGTGGAACCGCTGCGCAATCGGCATGGAGCGTTGGCTGGCATCACTTGTGCCGCTGTGGACATTACCTCAATAAGACGAGCGCAGCAGGAACGCGAACAACTCGTGCAGCAGCTGCGGGATGCTCTCGCGGAAAACGAATACCTCGCGTTTCACGACGCATTAACCGGAGTGCCCAATCGGCGGCTTCTCGAAGACCGGCTTGAACAGGCCCTGGCTCGCGCTGACCGGCAGCATCACAAGGTAGCTGTTCTTGCCCTGGACCTCGACAATTTCAAACAAGTAAACGACACCTTCGGTCATCGCGTAGGAGACCTGATGCTGAAGGAAGTCGTTCGACGGGTAGAAACAAGGTTGCGCGCTTCCGACACACTTGCCCGCACCGGTGGTGATGAGTTCACGGTCCTTGCCGATGTTGCGGATGCGCACGGAGCTCAGGTCCTGGTTTCAGCCCTCGAAACGGCGTTCGCGCCACCCTTCGACGTGGAAGGCAAGCTCATAACCACCGACGTCAGTATCGGTACCGCCTTGTACCCTGACCACGGCCAGGGCTCCGACGAACTACGCGCCGCTGCCGATAAAGCCATGTACATCGCAAAGCGCTCCAAAACCAGCTAACTGCGTCGGCGCAGCGCCAGGCTCCGGCCCGCCAAAGACGGTTGCTCGGACTGCATCGACTGGAAGCAAATGCTGGGTCGGCGTAAGTGGGGAATTATGAGTCCGCTTCACAGCTACTGAAAAACTCTCGTATCGCCTGCTTTGTATCAGGGCACGGCTTTAGCCGTGCCGCTAAGCCATTTTGTTTGTCATCCCGAGCGGCTTTAGCCGCGAGGGATCTGCTTTTCTTCCCACTGCGGACAATTTTTCCGCAACCTGTTCACCGGACGAGACAATATCCAATAACTGGCTATACACAAAATTCTCCGAAGCCGATACGTCACACTGCTCTGTGACAAACTCGCTTGGTCGGGCAAGTTCACTCAGATACAATTGGCTGCAATGAGGACGAGGGAGAGTTGTGTCTCTCCAAATCTCGTCCCGTGGCGGGGATGTGTGACCCGATTGGTTCGTCATAACTTCTGTTGGCCTCTGTTAACCACTTCTCAAACAATCCAACCCATCCGGCTCTCAAAAATGACACTTAAGTCTTTATTATGCAAGATTTTGCCTGTAACCCTCACGCGCTCAATATTTTGCGCGCCTTCGTCGCAAACGCCTCAATGCTTTCAAGATTTTGCAGGTAGGCAGGGGGGAGGGGGTACCCCCTCCGCTGCACCGAGATCGGTGCAAGTGGTTCTTGGCCCGAAATGTTATCAGTTCGATAGCCCCTCCCGTTTCCAGGCTATTCCTGCTCCCGCTCGGTATCAGGGCCCGGCCCTCACAGGTAGCGGAAAGAGGCTTGTGCCCTGGGCTTTGTATCAGGGCACGGCTTCAGCCGTGCCGCCCAGCCCATCAACGTTTGTCATCCCGAGCGGCTTTAGCCGCGAGGGATCTGCTCTTTCTTCCGCGGCGAAGAGTTTTCCAGCTGCCTCGTTCCGTCGTGCCGAACTCCGGAAACTTGAAACTCGAAACTCGAAACTGTTCTGGACTGGTGCCCCGTTCAAGCCGTCCTTTGGCTTGAGTGGGATTTACGCTGTCTGTGCCGCGGCGATTCTGGTCTTTGCCTGCGCCGCCTCCGCGCAAACCACCGCTCCCACCGCTATCACCGATCCCACCAAGCTCAAGAGCCAAACTGTTGTCGATATGCAGAACTTCGCCATCGACAAGCTCTACTCCACCCGCAACGTCGGCGGCAGCACCTGGTCGCCTGATGGCAAGCAGGTCGCGTTCGTCACCAACATCAGCGGCCGCAACAACATCTGGATCGTGCCTGCCAACGGTGGCTGGCCCACGCAGTTGACCATCAGCGATCAACGGCAAACCAACCCGGCCTGGTCTCCCGACGGCAACTGGATCGCTTACGCCTCCGATTACGACGGCAATGAGCAGTGGGACATCTTCGTTGTCTCGCCCAAGACCGGCGAAGTGCAGAACCTGACGACAACGAAGGAAACATCCGAAGACGCGCCCGTCTGGTCGCCCGACAGCAAGTGTCTGGCCTACGTCAAAAAGCCGCAGGGCGCGCCGAGCTACGAGATCGACCTGATGGAGTTCTCCTCGCGTCACGTGAAGCACATCACCCACGACACGCCTGCCGATAAGAGCAACTTCAACCCCATCTTCTCGCGCGATGGCAAGTTCCTCGTCTATACCCAGGCCGACGCCGGCGACCGCAACAGCAGCATCTTCCTGGTCGATCTGGCCTCGCTGAAGGCTACCAATCTCACGCCGCATCAAGGCGAGCAGACCTTCTTCGCGTCGGACATCTCGCCCGACGGCAAGACCGTCCTGCTCGCGTCGAATGCGCAGAACGGCTATAACAATGCCGGTCTGCTCGATATCGCGACGCAAAAGATTACCTGGCGGACCAACGACAAATGGGAGGTGGAAGCGGGTTCGTTCTCTCCCGATGGCGGCAGCATGACCTGGACCGCCAACGTCGAAGGCAATACCAATATCTACCTCTACAACCTGGCTGCACACAGCACGCAGATGCTGCCGCTGGCCCCAGGCGTGAATTCGCCGGCCGGCAATCCTACTGGATTCTCTTCTGACGGCACCCGGCTGCTCTACTACCACAACGGCCCGACGGCGCCGAACGACCTCTGGTCCTACGACCTCAAGACCAAGGCCACCGAGCAGCTAACCCACGCCGTGGTCGGCGGCCTGCGCACCTCCGACATGGTCGAGCCTTATCTCGTCCATTTCCCCAGCCGCGACGGCAAGTGGACGATTTCGGCCTTTGCCTACATCCCCAACAACATCCTGCGCAACGGCAAGTTTCCCGCGGTCGTTTACATCCACGGCGGCCCGACCGGGCAGTTCGTCAACTCGTTTAACCGCAATGTTCAATACCTGGTCAACCAGGGCTACCTGGTCATCGCGCCCAATTTCCGCGGCTCTACCGGCTACGGCAAGGATTTCATGAAGGCCAACTATCGTGACGAAGGAGGCGGTGATCTCGCCGATGTCGTCGATGCGGCCGAATGGATTCTGAAGAGCGGCTTCGTCGATAAGAAGAAGCTGGTCTCGATGGGCGGCAGCTACGGCGGCTACCTGACCATGATGGCGGTCACCAAATATCCCGACATGTGGGGTGCAGGCGTGTCCATTGTGCCTTACGTGAACTGGTTCACCGAGCTGTCGACCGAAGACCCGGCGATTCGCGCCTATGACATTTCCATCATGGGCGATCCGGTGGAGAACAAGGCGCTTTATGAGGACCGCTCGCCCATCAACTTCATCGACCGCATCAAGGCCCCGATTCTGCTGATCGCTGGCGGCAACGACGTGCGCGATCCCAGCAACGAAGCCCAGCAGGTCGCCGACGCCATCAAGAAGAAAGGCGGCGTGGTGCAGCTAAAGATTTATCAGGGCGAAGGACATCAGTTCTCGCGCATCGAAACCCAGATCGACGAGATGAAGCTCATCTCCGACTTCCTGAAGGTACACGTACCTTCGCCCGGATGCGGATGTTCAATTTATGAATGAGCGCTCACGAAGAAATGAAGAGATGAAATCAGCGGGTGCCCCATCCTTTCCCTTCGCTTGGGAAAGGGTGGGAAGCAATAGCCTCATCGTGCAGCTACATTTGTCTTAACTTTCGCGGAGGCAACGATAGCTTCAACCAGCCCCTGCATGGTGTATTGCCTGGCTTCGATGTTCACCGGCAGATCGAATTCGCGCAAGGTAGCAGACGTGACAGGCCCGATCGATGCGGTATTCACGCCCGCTTTGACCACCGCGCGCGCGCCGCGTATGCCGATAAGGTCAACGAAGTTCTTAACTGTCGAGGAGCTGGTGAAAGTGATGGCATGAGGCTTGCGTTTTCCGGCGAGCACCGCGCGCAAGCGCCGAGCCGAAGATTCGGGCGTGACCGTTTCATACGCTTCGATGACATCCACCTGCGCTCCGGCTTTGTGCAGCTCGCGTGGAATCACATCGCGCGCAATCTTTGCCCGCACCAGCAGAACGCGCTTGCCGTTGACTTTCTTCTCCAGCGACGCGACGACAGATTCCGCGATGTATTTCTTCGGCGTCATCGCCACGCGTAAGCCGTGTTCCTCGATCGCAGCTTTCGTCGCCGGACCAATCGCAGCGATCTTGAGATGTGCGAGGCTCGCAGCATCCACCTTCTTCTTGGCCATGCGCTCGAACATGGCTTCCACGCCGTTGACGCTGGTAAGAATCAGCCAGTCGTAATTGGCGACATTCTTCAGAGCTGTGTCGAGCGGTTTATACGAGCTAGGTTTGCGAATCTCGATGAAAGGAATCTCAATGACTTGGCAGCCGAGACTGCGCAACAAGCCGGAAAGCGCGTCCGCCTGCTTCTTTGCGCGCGACACCAGCACGCGACAGTCCGCCGAGAGGAAGGTTTGTTGGAAGCTCTGCGCTCACGGCTGTTGCGGAGCCGCTGCCGCCGCGTACACATCTTCCAGGATCTGTGTCGCGCCGCGCTGCAGAAGCACATCGCCCACCTGCTCGCCCAAAGCTACAGGATCAGTGCCTTGTTGCTCTTCGCGCAGAACCTGCGTTCCGTCCGGACGTGCGACAACTCCGGTCAGATGCAACACGCCATCCTTTACCTGCGCGAAAGCGCCGATGGGAACCTGGCAACCGCCGCCCAGCTTGTTCAGCAATGCCCGTTCGCAGATGGTCGCCGCGCGCGAGTCGGCATCGTTCAGGAACTCAAGATGCTTGCGCATCTCAACATCGCCGTCGCGGATCTCAATTCCCAGCGCGCCTTGTCCCGCCGCGGGACACATGAAGCTCTCAGGCAGATACTCGCGAATGAACTCCGTCTTGCCCAGTCGCGTTAAACCTGCGGCTGCCAGTATGATCGCGTCATACTCGCCTTCTTCCAGCTTGCGTACGCGCGTGTCTACGTTGCCGCGCAGAGGATGGATATCCAGGTCGGGGCGAAAGGCCTTCAACTGCGCCTGCCGGCGAAGGCTGCTCGTGCCCACGCGCGCGCCCTTGGGCAGCCCGTCGACCGAATCATAATGGACCGACAGGAACACATCGTGCGGATTCACCCGCTTCGTAATCGCCACCAGTTCGAATCCCGGAGGCAGTTCTGTCGGCAGGTCCTTCAAGCTGTGGACGGCGAGATCGACGCGGCCTTCGGCCAGCGCTTCTTCGATCTCCTTGGTGAACATTCCCTTGGTGCCGACCTTGGCCAGAGCGACGTCGGTGATCTTGTCGCCCGTGGTCTTGATGATCTCCAGCTCGACTTCGTGCCCGCGCTCGCGCAGCAGATCGGAGATATGGTGGGCTTGCCAGAGCGCCAGTTGCGAGCCGCGCGAACCAATTCGCAGGTGAGCCATCAGCGTCGCACCTCGACTTTATCGTTGGCTGGCGCGCTTGTATCACCTGCCGCCGCCGCTTTCTTCACTTCGCGCAGATTGAACAGCTTGCGTACCAGATCAATCACAGTTGTCGCCTCCGAAGATTCCCGCGCCGCTGTCTTCAACGTGGTGATGGGCGTGTGCATGATTTTGTTAATGATGCCCTTGGTGAGCGCGTCGACTGCCATTTCCTGCTCGGGGGTGAGCGTGCCCAGCCGTCCGCGCAGGCGATCGATTTCGGCTTGGCGAACCGTCTCCAGGTGCTCCTGCAGCGAGACGATGGTCGGTACCACGTCGAGGGTTTGCAGCCGCGCCAGGAACTTGTCGACTTCGTTTTCTACGATGGCTTCGGCGCGGTCGGCCTCGACTCTGCGGTCTGAGATATGGGAGCTTACAACCTGTTGTAAGTCGTCGATATCGTACACGAACAGGCCATCAACCTTATTCATATCCGGATCGACGTCGCGTGGAACCGCAATATCAATGAAGAACATCGGCCGATTACGCCGCTTGCTCAGAAACTTTTCGCCATGCTCTTTGCGGAAGATCGTATGAGGTGCGCCGGTGGAACTGATGACGATGTCAGCCAGATCGACCGTGTCATACAGCTTCTCAAAGGGGATCGCCTCACCATCGAACTTTTTGGCGAGGGCGACAGCGCGTTCGAAGGTGCGATTGCCAACGTAGATTTTCTTCGCGCCATGTGCCAGCAGATGTCGCGCCGCCAACTCGCACATCTTGCCCGCGCCTACTAGGTAAACGCTCTTGCCTTCGAGGTTGCCAAAGATTTTCTGCGCCAGGTCAACCGCCACCGAGGCGATCGATACCGCCGACGTGGCGATCAAGGTCTCGGTCCGCACACGCTTGGCCACCGCGAATGCGCGCGACAAAAGTGCATCGAGCTGCGAATCGATTGCGCCTACGGCTCTGGCTATGGCGTAGGCTTCCTTCACCTGTCCCAGTATTTGCGGCTCGCCTACCACCATCGAGTCGAGACTCGAGGCCACGCGGAAGACATGCTTGATCGCATCGCGATCGCGATACTCATACAAATGTTGCCGGTAAGGAGCCGGATCGAGTCCGTACAAATCCCGCAGGCAATCGCGAATGTCAGCCAGGCCGTCTGTGGTGCGCGCCACCAGTTCAACCCGATTGCACGTCGAGACGATCATCGCTTCTTCCACGCCGGGATGCGCTGCCAGGCACTTTACCGCTTCCGGCAGCCGCGCTTCCGGGATGGCAAATTGCTCGCGCACCTCCACAGGAGCGGTCTGGTGGTTCACGCCGATGACGATCAGGTTCATGATCGGAAGCTATGCACCCGGCTGAAATAGTTCGCCGCCCATGCGCCAAGCGCCACTACGAAAGCGATTGTGGCGAGCAGGGCAGCGCGGCGGCCGCGCCATCCCGAACTCCAGCGCATGTAGAGCAACAGCAAGTAGACAATCCACATCACGAACGACAACAGAATCTTCGGGTCGTAGAAGAATAGCGGCCCGTACTTATCGATGGCCAAGACCGATCCCGCTGCCAGGCCCAGCGTCATGAACGGAAACCCGAAGAGCAGCGAGTTGTAGCAAATCTCGTCAATGGTTTGCAGCGGCGGCAGCCAGGTCAGCAACGCCGCCTGGCGCTTCGACTTGAGCGAGCGCTCCTGCACGATATACAGCAGGCTGGCGCCGAAGCTGAGAAAGAGCCCTGCGTAACCGGTGAAGATAAGCACGACATGTACAAAGACCCATCCACTGCGCAGCAGTGGAGAGGTCAAGGTCACGGGCTTCTGGCCAATCGCCGAGGTCAGGGTCAAAAGAAACACGATAGGGAAAATCACAACGCCAGGCGAGACCGTGCGGTATCCGACGAAAAAGACGAAGAAAACCACCATCGCCAGGAACGCCAGGATCGACTCGGAGTTGTGAATGGATGCCAGCGAAAAATGGCCGGAGAGTGCGAACGACTCGACCAGAGAAACCAGGTGAAAGATGAGTCCGAGTCCGACCGCTGGTTCCACCACCTTGGCCAGCAAGTCACCGCGCTTGCTTAGCAGCAGGATGGAATAGACCAGGCCGACGCTGTAAAAAGCTACCGCAACTCGAAGCCAAATAAGCGGCATATACCCCAATGAGCGTACCCACCGAACCTGTCACGCTCTCGTGATCTAAGTATAAAGGCCGGGGCTGCCCGACACAGTATGGTAATCACGGGGGGATGTGACGCACGTCACAAAAGGTTAGTACTTAACCGGGCACGTCAATCGCAAGCAAATCGCGGAGAGACTGTCCTTACGATCCCCATCCTTGTTGGCCAACCAGCGGTACGAAGCGACATAGCTCGCGGCGAGTGGTGCTGGCCTCGCCATTTATTTTACGAATCAAGTAAATTTGCTGATCGATACGGTTGCCGACGGGAACCACCAGTGTACCTCCCTCAGCCAGCTGGTCGATCAGACTCTGAGGAGCGGCCGGCGCTGCGGCGGCCACCAATATCTTCGGGAAGGGAGCCTGTTCGGGCAGGCCCAGCGATCCATCGCGTTCCACCACGTGAACATTGGCGTAGCCCAAGCGCGAGAGAGTCGCCCGCGCCTCATACGCAAGTTCGGGAACGCGTTCGAGCGTCCACACTTCTGCCGCCAGATCCCCCAGGATCGCGGCTTCGTATCCGGTTCCGGTGCCGATCTCGAGGACCTTGTCCGATGGCTGTAGCGCCAGCGCCTCGATCATCGAAGCGACAATGTAGGGCTGAGACACCGTTTGTCCTGCGGCAATAGGCAGAGGATAGTCGCCATAGGCCTGGGTGAGGCTCTCCGTTGTGGCGAACTCCTCGCGTGGCACTTTAGACATGGCTGCCAGCACGCGCTCATCGCGGATGCCGCGAGCGCGCAACTGCTCCTGCACCATGCGATGGCGCTGTTCGGCGACCATTGCAGAAATCTGCGGGTTGAGCCACTTTGCTGTCACCGTTTTGAATCGTACTGCGGAATGAAGTCCAGCGCGCGACCGTTATTTCCTGCGTTTTCGAATCAGCAGGTCAAAGCTCACGACCCCATTTTCGTCGCGTATTGCGGTGATGGTGTAATCGCGCGTGACGTTGTACTCGAGCTCGAGCACCTGCTGTGCCGAGCGTGCCAGGTTGGTGATGTAGGTGATGGTGACGCTGCTTGAGACCTGCTGCTCCACGGTAAGACGTGCGTTGGGATTGTTGTCAGGACCACCGGCTGCGGGATTAATTCGTATCGCACTCACGCCAAATAAACGGGAAACACGGTTGGAGACCAGCTGGTTGATGGCCGCGCCGATTACTGCGTTTCCGGTCGCTTCGCCAAGGTTGGCGCCGCCACTGCCGGTCGCCTGGTTGTAGTCCTGCTGCGTCCGTCCCAATGTCAGCAGCGAAATGATGTCTTCGCTGGAGAGCGGGGGATCCGACCGATAGGTTGTGGAAAGGCGCTGCAAGGTGCCATGCAGGCCGATGGTGATATCGAAATCGCGGACGCGTGTCTTCGCCTCCACATCCAACACTGGATCGACCCGCACCGGATTGGCAAAGGTGAGGTCGCCTCGTTCCAGGTAATATTTCTGGCCATTGATCTTGAAGTCTCCCTGGGCCACGTTCACGCGGCCCAGCAAAATCGGATTCAACGCCGTGCCCTTGAGGCGCAAATCGACATCGGCAGACATTTTGGCCAGCGTGGTTTGCACTGTCAGTTCGGGTACCGAGCGAACATGAACGTCGAGGTGCAGACTGTTCAGCGGGGAAGTGGCATTGGGAACGGGCGCCGAAGTATTAGCGAAGGCAGCCGTGAGATCAGCGGAAGGGATCTGCGCGAAGCGCGTGAGAGTGATATCGCCTGAGATGGTGGCGCTCCTGAGCGTGCCCTGGAGTTTCAGGTCCTGATTCGCGGTGACGCTGAGGCCGGAATAGCGGAACCGTATATCGTTACCGGTCGAAGTTATGTTGAAGGTCAGCCCATTGGCATAACCGATATGGCCGGCGAACTCGACCGTGCCACCGCCCACATGGCCAACCATTTTCTTGATTTCCAGGCGACTCTGGTTGAAGACAAGGTCTCCATTGAGCTCAGAGAGAGCGGCCGGCAGGTCAATATCAGAGACGGAAACATTTGCCACCTGGATGTTGCCGGTGATGAGAGGCTGCGGAATCGTGCCCTGTACCTGCACGTCGATATTGGCTTTGCCGGTGGAAGTCAAATCCGGGTTCAGCACTTGCAGCAGGGCCATGTTTACCGAACCATTCGCCTGTAGTTGTAGCTCTCGGTCGCCGGCAAGCCTCACCTTCCCGGTGAGCTTTAGTTCTGTATCCGCACTGCTCAGGGCGAAGCGCTTGATGTCGAGCGATCCATTCGCCAGCGCGATTTCGATAGGGCCGTCGGTCTGCACCCGGATCTTTGCTAATTCGGCGTGGAAGCTGTCGATCTTTAGTCCGCCACTCAGTTCTTTGGGGAGGCGGAATGGACCGGCCACATGCAAGCTGCCCGCAACGGCGGAGTGGGCTGTGAGCTGGGCCTTGATCTCTTCGGTCAGGAACGGATCAATATCTAAATCATGGAACTGCACGTCGAGTGTGCCGGGCAAGT
This sequence comes from uncultured Acidobacteriaceae bacterium, assembly GCA_963791965.1. Lineage (GTDB taxonomy): Bacteria > Acidobacteriota > Terriglobia > Terriglobales > Acidobacteriaceae > CAVVDY01. The sequence goes on from CAWBUK010000006.1 coordinate 64,975, forward strand.
TGTCATGCATCTCGACCGTTCCATCTGCGGTCAGGATGGCATGCTCGAAATTCGAACGCCCGGTAATGACCATCTGTTGCCCATGAGTAACGGCATCGAGAGTCAGAGCGCCTACGTGTTCCTGGTTGAGTACGAGTTTGTCGATACGCAGATGGGCATCGACGGCAGGGTTCTGCGGCGTGCCCGATGCATGCAGTTTGAAATTTGCTACTCCCGCTGTGTTCAACCGTTCTAACTGCAGTTCGGGAACATGCGAGAGCTCAATGTCCTCGCTATGCAGGTCAGCGATCATTTGCTGTGAGCTGAGGTTGTAATCTCCTGAGCCAAAAACGGTGCCGCCGGGCGCTTTGAGCACAGCATTGGTGAGCTTTACATCGTGTCCTTGCAGGGAAACGTCCCCAGCCAGAGAGTTGACAGGACGTCCGTACACGGTGGCCTTAGTGAGAGTGAACGAACCGTGGCCGTGCGGCGTGGCTTTAGTGCCCGACGCTTGCAGGGTTACGTTGACGTCGCCAGCGAGTGGGTAGTCCGTGCCAAGCATCTTCTGAATACCGGCGAGGTCGCCGTTATGTATCACAGTGTGCAGTTCGAAAGCCGAGTCATCAACGAAATTGCCGTCCTCCAGCGCTGCTGAGCCATCGAGGTTCAGTGTCATCGCCGCGCTTTGAATCACCGAATGAACGAGCGCAAACTTCGAGGAAGAGTATGAAACGTCGCCACTGAACGAGTCGATGTGAATGTTCTGCGGCTGGGCAGTCGAGGCATTTGGCGTCGAGGCCGGAGTGTAGAGATAAGAGAACTGGCTGGCTTGCAGGCGGCCGGCGATCTCAGGCCGGCGAAGGTCGCCGCTGATAGTGCCGTGGAAGCTGGCTTGACCGGCAAGCTGTATTGGAACCGCAGGCTGCCCCAGCGCATTCAAGATGTCGTCGATCTCGCCAAGATTCGAAGTTTGCAGGCTTGTACTCAGGTTGGCGGTACGCGAGCCCATGCTGCCGGAGGCATCGATCTGCGTGGCCGCCGTAGAGAGCTGGAGCGGACGCAGCTCAACCACACCGGAATTGAGATCGTAGGATCCGCGAGCAACACCGGAAAGCGCAAGCTGATCTGCCGCAGCCTGTGCTGGGGCAGTGATGCGGAGATCGAACTCCGCTATTGCCCGCGAAACCGAGCTCTTCCACGCCAGCTTCGCCTCTCCGTCCAGAGTGCCGGAAGGCTTCAACTTTTCAAGTTGCAGGGTCGGGCTAGAGAGTAGTCGCGCGGCTTCGGCGAGTGACACCCCGGAGAGCTTGAGTTCGGCGGAGCCGCGACCGGATGCGCCGTTGCTGGCTTCAGCCTTACCCGTAACCTCCCCACCCAGTATTCGGCCGGCGATATGGTTCAGCTTGAATCCTGTGTTGTCGGCTTGGAAATCCGCGCTCAAAGCGGCGTTGCGAAGCTGTAAGCCGGTAGCTGCGTCGTCGACGTCGAGGGCAGAAGCCTTGCCCGACACCTTGTACTGCCCCGGAGCGAAGCTTCCAGTGCCATCCAGCGTTGCAGTGCCTTTGCGGATGCCGGCTCACGCGTGCGATAGCGGCAACTTGGGGGAGATCGAGTTTCGCCGAGTAGGTGAAATGAGTCTCCGGACTCTGAAAGTTGTCAACTGTGCCGCTGAGCTGGACGTGGGAATTTTGGGATTGCAGTGTCAGCTGCTTGATCTGTGCACGCGTCGGCCACACGCTGAACTCTGCTTGCACAGCCAGGGGCAGGTCACGGTAGTCCTGATACTTTGCGTCTATCTTGCCTACTGAAAGCGCGCCGTCATAACGACGGTCGCGGCGATCGAACTTAGTTGCCACGGTGATGTTGTTGGCTGCGAAGTCGAGGGGCATCTGACGGTCGTTGATTTGCAGCTGGCCGTTTCGCAACTCCGCCCGCCGGATTGCCAGGTCAAACAACTCTTGCACCGGATCGGAAGTGCCCTTCACTTTCGGCTCAGGCAGATTGGTTTTCCCGTCGGCGGCGACGATCAGGTTGATCTGCGGTTGATCCAGTTCGAGGTAGGTAAAGGCGACGCGCTTTTCCAGCAGTGAAATGATGTGAGCGCGCACGCGCACGGTTGCGACCTGCGCCAGGGGCGCAGCGGCTGAGGGCTCCAGCCCGTGCACGGTGAGATCGTGGGCTTCGAATTCGAGCCCGCGAAGATTCCAGTGGAACGATCCGAGTTCGACTCGCCCGCCGGTCGTGTCCTCAATGGAGGTGACCACTTTTTGCCGGACCAGTTCGTTGAACTGAGAACTTTGCAGATACAGCACGATGGCGAAAGCCCCTCCGACGAGAACAGCGACGACAACCCCGGCCAGCAGCAGGCGCACCAAGAGTCGTGAGCGGTTCTTCGTGGGAGCTTCTTCCATATCGTGTTGTCCCGGCGGCTTCGTTTTAGTTGTCTCCTGCTGAGCTTGGCCGAGCCCAACGATGCGTTCGTCGTCGGTAGCCGGACGAAGGTGTGAATATGCGATTGCTGGCGCAGATTATGCAGCCAGGCGTCGAGCATCTCGTCCATGTGCTGCTGTACCAATAGCTCGCGAATTTTGGGAGCGACTTCGTCCAGCGGAATCTGCCGTGTGCCGTTGGCCTTCAAGTCGGGAACCAGCTTGGCCTGGTAATAGGCCTGAACATCGGCATCCTGAATACGCACGTTGGGCCGCAGTTGCACATCGATGAAGTTCATCACCTGCACTTCATCTTGAAGATGCACCGCGATGATTTCCTCGGTCATGCCATAGGACCGCATCAGCGCCTGCCATTTTGCATCGTCGCCTTCGGCGTGAAACTTCTCGCGGAGTTTGACCAGGTCTTGGTGTACTTCCGTGTCTGAGGGCCGCAAAGCCTTCTCGTTCGCCATCTGCTCATCCAGCAGCTCGCGGTCGATCAAACGCTGCAAGGCGGCGAAGCGCTCCTGCTCGGGGACATCCGTCAGCCGCTTCTGGTGCATAAAAGCTTCGAAGCGCACTGCCTCGTCCCACTGGCTGCGCAGGACCGGCTTGCGGTTCACGGTGGCGACCACGCCGTCGATTACCTCGCCCGCGAACGAAAGCGGAGCGATGGCGATGAGAAGGAGAGCGCTGAGCAGAATGGCAATATGTCGTCGCATTAGAAGGTCTGTCCAATACTGAAAAAGAAATTGAAGTGCCGCAATGATGTGACTGTGCCTAATTCGCGAATGGGATAGCGAGTAGGGTTAAAGTTGTAAGAGACGTCCAGCCGAATAGGCCCGATGGGCGTGTTATAACGCACGCCGGTTCCGATCGCCTGCGGGTTGTAGCTGAAATTGCAGGGCACCGTGCTGCTCGGCGGCGCGCAACTGGCCAGCGACGGCTGCTGGAAGCGAACAATTCCGCTGAGAATCTCGTTGGCGCTGCTAAAAACGTTTCCCATGTCGTGGAAAAATACAAAGCCCACCCCGCCGCCGATAACCGGCAGCGTCACCGGCGGGGTGCGTATCTCAAGGTTGTTGACGAATAGTCCCTGTCCGCCGATGGAGTAGCCGCTGTCAGGATCGCGCGGGCCGGCCTGGTTGATGGAGAAGCCACGCAATGAATTGCTGCCGCCGGCGAAGAACAATTCCGGTAAAGGAATGGCCGTCTCAGGATTGCCGGTGCCGTAGAAGTTCTTGCCGTAGGGTCGCTCGATTCCGATTTGTGTGCGGCGCGCTAAGACCCAGCCCTTCTTGATCGGGTAGTAGCTGGAGTTATCCAGCAGGGTGCGGGTGAAGTTCGACTGCGAACCCAACGCGCTGGTCGCGATGCCAACGTCCCACGCGGTGTAGCTGCCCCGGGTTGACTGAATGGGGTTGTCGCGTCGATCGCGAATGTAAGTGAGACTTGGCATCGCGATGAAAACCGGCTGCGAATAGAGAGGAATGAGGTTGGGATCGATGACCAGGCTGTTGGGGTCGACCCGCAATCTCTCGTAGCTCATGCGATACAGCAGCGTGGTGAAACGGCTATAGCGCTGCTCCACCTGGATGCTGCCCTCCAGTCGCTCAGAGGCGAAGGTGTTAACGTCGGCCGTGTTGTCGTAGAAGCCGCTGAAGGTGACCCGCCAGTTTTCGCGATGAAACAGCCGGGGAGCGTCATAGCTGATCAGCCCGCGCCGGGTCAGCAGGCCCAGCCTGGCGCGCATGGTGAGCGTCTGGTCTTTGCCGAACATGTTCAGACGCGTGACTTCCAGCACCCCGTTGGGGCTGACACCGGTCTTGCCCTGAGGATTGCTGGTGCTGGGCAGATTGCCGGTGGCAAACTCGATGCCGCCGCCGTAGCGGAAGGTCCACCGCTTGGCTTCGCTCACATCGAACAGCACATCTTTCTGCGGTACCTGGCCATCGGGATTCTGTACCGCGGTATTCACCTCGTTGAAGATGCCCAGGTTGTATAGCCGCCGCTGCGAGTTGATCATCGCCACCTGGCTCAGCGGATCGCCATCATGAATGCGCAGCTGCCGGTCGACAATATAAGGACGCGTGTACTCCAGGCCGGTGAGTACCACGCGGTCCACGTCTACTTTGCTGCCCTCGGTGATCTTGTACACCAGGTTCTCGCGTAATCCATCGCCGGTCGCAAGCGTGGGTACGGCTTCAAACTGAACGTCAGGGTATCCATTGTTGTAATAGAAGAGCGTGATCGCGTCGCGGTCGCTGATGAGGTTGGCTTCGCTGTAAGGCTGTCCTGGGAGATTGGTGATGAATGAATTGATCAGGCTGGAATCGAAGCTATGGTTGCCAACCACTTGCAGGGTGCCGACTCGCGTCTGTGGGCCTTCGTCGATGTTGATTATGACGGCGATGTCTTCCTTTTTGCCCTCATAATCGTTGACCAGTTCCGTCTCGACCTTCACCGCCATAAATCCGTTATTGAAGTACAGCGCCTTGATGCTGGCAACATCGTCGGTCAACATCTTCTGGCTGAAGCGGCCGTTCAAATCCACCCAACTTGCTGGGGTGATGGTCATCCGCTCGCGAATGGTACTCGTAGTGAAATAATGATTGCCGGCAATTTTGACGGTTGCGAGTTTCTGGCGCTGGCCCGGATCGATGGCGTAAACGATGTTGACCAGGTCGTGCTCGGGATCTTCCTTGCGCGCCACCTCAACCGTCGCGTCGAAGTAGCCTTTGGTCTGCAGGTAGTTGCGAAGATTGCGCCGCCCTTCGTTCAGCAGGTCTTCGTCGACCGTATTCTCCTGGTACACCGGGATCAGCTTCTTCATCTCACGCTGGCTGATCTTTCCACCCGCGGCGGTGATAACTACCCTGGAGCCCTCGTCGACGCTGAAGTTGTAATCCAGAGTGTTGGTGTCTTCGTGATAATCGCGGCCGGCGAGGCGTACCTGGGCTTCGAGATGTTGGTTTTTCTGGTAATAATTGCGCAGCCGCTCCATGGCGCGCGACAGATGGTCGTTGCTCACCTTCTTGCCGCTCTTCAGCTTGGTGATTTTCTGGATTTTGGCCGGATCGATGCCGGTGTCATCATGAATGGTCACGCTGCCCACGCGGGCGATTGGCCCCTGCTCTACCAGGAAGGTAATTTCCATCTGACGGGTCTCGTCGTGGGGCGTCAACTGGTAGCTCACCGCGGCTTCGTAGTAGCCGTAATCCTGCAGTACCTTCTTCATCCGCTGCAACCCGTTTTGGCACGTTCTCTTCAGAGAACAGTTCACCCAGATCGAGCCGAGTCGCATTCACCAGGTCGCTGGGCCGCGGCGGCACATTGTCCTTCAATCCCAGCACCCGTATCTGTCCGTTGAAGTAGTTCTCTTTGGCGACGTAGGTAAGCGCGATGCCGTCTGGTATTGTGTCGGCCTCAACCTGGAGGGTGGCAAACAGGCCGGTGGCATAAAGAGTGCGAAGGCTTTGCTGAACTTCCTCCCGGGTCAAGGGTTGGTTTTCGCGGATGGGCAGCAGCCCTCGCAGCATGGTGGTATCGCTACCGGTAATGCCGCGGAAGCTGATCTGCCGCACCACGCGGCCCTCGTAGCGCGAAAGCGCACTCAGGTCGTAGCTGGAGTTTTCCTGAGCCGTGGCCTGGTCCGGCGCTGCAGGCGGTTTGTCCTCGCGCCAGCAGGGCAGCCAGCAGCAGGGCCGCCAACAATGCAAGCCGAAACTGAGCTGCGGGCACTGGCTTCATGAAAGTCACGTTGTCCTCAGGTGCAGACAATCATTGTTCAGAATGGGTGCCCGGGGGCCATCACACATAGCCTGGCTGGCCGGATAGCGGTCGATGGCCATGCTCCCGTCGAACCTGAAGTGAAGTTCCTATAATAAACAAGCAGGTTCCGGAAAGCAGGTCGATAGTTGGATTCCTCAGAACGATACTCCCGGCAAGTCCTTTTTCCGCCCATCGGGGCGGAAGGCCAGAAGCGGCTGGCCGCTGCCCGCGTCGCCATCGTGGGTTGCGGAGCAACCGGGTCGGCGTTGTCGTCCTTGTTGGCGCGCGCCGGCATTGGCTATCTGCGGCTGATTGACCGCGATTACGTCGAGCCCAGCAATCTGCAACGGCAAGTGCTTTTTGACGAGGCCGACGCCGCCGAGAGTCTGCCCAAAGCCATAGCCGCCGCCCGCAAGATTGGCGCGTTCAACTCCGAGATTGTTGTGGAGCCACACTCGGTTGATTTAACCCCAGACAACGCAGAAGAGTTGCTCGCCGACGGTGGATATGGTGCTCGACGGCACCGACAACTTCGAGACCCGCTACCTGATCAACGACTTCGCGATCAGCGCCGGCGTCCCGTGGATCTATACCGCGGCAGTGGCGAGCTATGGCGTGACCCTGAACGTGCTGCCCGGCGAAACCGCGTGCCTGGCCTGTATCTTTCCCGATTCACCGCGAGGACTGGTAGAGACCTGCGACACCTCGGGAATCCTCAACTCCGCAGTGAATCTGATGGCCTCGATTGCCGCCACCGAGGCGATGAAGCTAGCCTTGGCCGCTCGTGACAAGCTGCGCCGGACGTTGCTGTCGTACGACGTGTGGTCCAACGAGCACGCCGAAATCGGCGCCGCCCGGCCACGTGCGGATTGCCGTGCCTGCCAGCAGCGCGACTTCGTGCACCTGGCCGGCGAAGGGCGTCCGCACATCACGCTTTGTGGACGCAATTCGGTGCAGATTCACGAACGGCAGCGCCCAGTCGACTTCGCCGAGATGACCCGCCGCCTGAGCACCCATGGCACCGTGCGGCACAATGACTTCGTGCTCAAGTTCTGGCGCGAGCCCTACGAGATGACACTCTTTCCCGATGGGCGCGCCATCATCAAGGGAACAACCGATACGGCAATCGCGCGCAGCTTGTACGCGCGGTTTGTAGGATCGTAAGGGCGACTGAAGTTAAGCGTTCCAGGGATTTACGACAGGGACCGATAAGTCTTCGAAATGAGCGGTGTTGCGTGTTGCCAAGGTAGCGTGATGCGCAAGCGCTATCCCCGCAATCATGGTATCCCGCAGTTCGCCGGGCCTGCCTTGCTTTTGCCGCGCAGCCATCAACTCGGCCGCCCGCGTGGCAGCCATGTCATCGAAAGGCGCAACCCTGCCGCCTATAGCTTCGAGGGCAGCTTCCAAAGCATTCATCAGAAGATCTCTGCGCTTGCCGGTCGCCATGATTTGCAATCCGAAGCGTACCTCAAACACAGTGACGGAATTCGTCCATACGGAGGCGGCTGGTTGGCTGTCGAGCCACTTAAGCACCCGAGGATTCGGGCTTTCACGCATTAGCTCCGAGACAACGTTGCTGTCCAGGATTATCACGGCTTGAACTTGATTGGCTTGACCTGGTATCCGCGTAGCTCAGGTATCTCTTCATCCCAACCTAATCCACGGAACAGGGCTGAGATCTCGCTACCCAGATTGCCGCTCCCTGCTTCCTCATTGGCGGCATTCCGCAGGATGTCACGCACTTCCTCTTCCATGCTTCGACCGCGCCGCCGGGCGCGCCGCTGCAGCTTATTTTTCACCTCATCTTCGAGGTTGCGAACCACCAATTGCGCCATACGCCTCAACCTTCCCAGAAAACGATATCATGATATCACATTGAGAGTCGAACGGGTCTTCTGCCTCCTTCTGTTATCTTTTCTTTTCCTCTTATTAAGTCAGGTTGGCATGGAAAGGTGAGTCCTTCTAATGGCAGAGGCGCAGGCGATAGTTGACACTCGTCCCGAGCCCAGCAAGTTCTTTCGCTGGCTGGTGCTGCTCGTGGTCAGCATTCCGATCTTCGGCAACTACTACGTCTACGACTGCGTTGAGCCGATCGCCGACCTGCTCTCCAAGCAGCTGCACTTCTCCGACAGCAACATCGGCCTGCTGCAGGGGATTTACAGCGCTCCCAACGTAATCATGGTGCTGATCGGCGGCCTGATCGTCGACCGCCTGGGCACCCGCCGAGCCTTAATGTTGTTCGCCAGCATCTGCCTGATCGGATCTGTAGTGACCGTTATGGCGCCGCAACTCTATGTCATGGCCACCGGACGGCTCATCTTCGGACTCGGCGCGGAGTCGCTGATCGTCGCTGTTACCACCGCAGTCGCAAAGTGGTTTCGCGGCAAGGAACTGAGCTTCGCCTTCGGCATTAACCTGATGCTGGCGCGCTTCGGAACCCTGCTGGCCCAGACGTCGCCAACGTGGGCAAAGGGCGCTTATGCGAGCTGGCGCCCGCCGTTGCTGATCGCCGTCGGCTTCGCGGCAGTCTCCTTCATCGGAGCAATTGCGTACTGGATCCTGGAATCTTATTCCGAGCGGACCTATGCCCTGGGTGAGGGCTCGACCGATAAGGTCGTTCTGAAAGACATCTTCAAGTTCGGCGTCTCGTACTGGTATATCGTCGCGCTCTGCATTGTCTTCTACTCGGCAATCTTCCCGTTCGAAACCTTCGGCATCAAGTTCTTCATGGACGCCCACGGCGCTTCCCGCCAACTTGGTGGAAACCTGTTGGGCATGCTCACGCTGTTCACCATGTTCGGCACGCCGCTGTTCGGGTTCTTCGTTGACCGCGTAGGCAAGCGCGCCCTGCTCATGATGTTTGGCTCGGTGCTGCTCATCCCGGTTTATCTGATGATGGGCTACACCAGCGTGAGCCTCTACATCCCCATGGCCATGATGGGCTTCGCTTTCGCGTTGATCCCGGCGGTGATGTGGCCGTCGGTGGCCTACATTGTGGGACAGGAAAAGTTAGGCACCGCCTACGGACTGATGACGATGATCCAGAACATCGGACTCTTCGGCTTCAACGTACTCATCGGCTGGGCCAACGATCACGCCGGTGCCAGCGCCGTGAACCCGCAAGGCTATCGCCTGGGAATGCAGATATTCTCGATTCTTGGATTCCTGGGATTGACCTTCGCCTTCCTGCTGCATCGGCGCGAAGTGGGACCGCATGGCCACGGCCTGGAGACGATCACGACGGAACACCCCGCCGCCCGAATCTTTAGCGGCAGAGGCACAGAGACACGGAGATCTAAGATTCAGAACTGATTTGTCAATTCTCTGTGCCTCCGTGCCTCTGTGGTTTTGTTTACGCCCCGATCAACTGATCGCAGTCCGGCAAATGCGCAAAGGCCGCGCGCACTAGCGCCCGCTCATCTGCCGTGGGGTTAAGCTGCTTCATCTCCAGGCAGGCCTGCTTCCAGGTTGACTCGTGCGAGCCTACCTCGGCCCGCGCCATCGCCACTGCAGCCTTGTACAGCCGCGCCGCGTCGGCGTAGTTTTTCATCAGCAGGAAAGACCTCTCCGACAGTCGCAGTCTTCCAGTAGTCGCCTTGGACAGGGTCGGTTCCGACGATCTTCTGCACCTGGTCCGCCAGCTTCGCGCCGAGAGCAACATCGTCGGGAGTGCCCAGCAGTACGCTCTTCGCGGCTGCGTTAATCCCGGTGTAGTAGTCGTCAGGCGCTCGCTGGAAGGCCTCGGCATACAGATCGCGCGACTGTTGCAGGTCGGAAGGATCTTTGGATTTGCCGTAGCGATCCATCCAGGTACGCGCGTAGATACCCAGGGTTTCCGGGTCGCGCTGTCCGTCCTGATACAGCCGGCCCAGGGTACGTTGTGCTTGCTTCAGGTCGTCACCCGCTCCCCGCCGCGCCAGGGCCAGCGCATGTAACTGCTGCGGGCGAATCGCCCGCGGAAACTGCTGTTCGACTTGCGCCAGCATTGTGATGGCGTCGTCGTTGCGCTTCAGCTTGATCAGTCCCTCTGCCGTCTTGCAGGCCAGCGCCGAAGAAGTCTGCCAGGGAAGGCCGCCCGCCTTGAACAGGTCGAGCAGGGCGTCGGGGTCGCGGTTGAAGATCGCCGCATTCACGTCGTCAACTGCCTGCTTGGCATCCTGATCCAGATGCAGAGCAAAATCAGCAGCTTCGCGGCTCAAGGGCTGCCCCGCGATGCCATGCAGCAGTCGCATCAGGTCACTTCCGTTAGGCCCATCGGGGTAAGAGCTGAAGTCGAGATAAACGCGATTGGCGACGAACGCCGGCAGCTCCGAGTTGTCGAGGCGAACCGGGACAAAGTAAAACCCGGCCTTCATGGTCGCCATGCGATCCAGCGTGCTGTATTCCTTCGTCACCCAGGCGGAGTCGCTGGTCGCCCGCGACCATATCAACACTCCCGACTGGCTGGTCTGCAGCGCATCTTGGAGACGCGCCGTCAGCTCGCTTCCCGGAGGCAGCGCACACTGGTCGATATACGTCTTGTAGCCGTGCTGGGTCAGAACGTCGTAAAGGTTCATGGTCCAGGCACGATCGACCGAGCGATACGACAAAAACACGTGCCACTGATCGCCGCCTTGCAACGGCCGGGGAGAGGGAGCGAGTCGAAACCAGTCGCTGAGAGCCTGCGAAGTCGAGGCCATGGTGTACTCCTGTGGTTCAGTTTTGCAGGGGAAGTGTACCCCAATTCAGGCTTGCAGGATGTCAGTGTTGGGTGAGCCGCCGGCTAGAGCTCTCGACGGCCTTCCATGGCCTTCTGCATCGTCACCTCGTCGGCGTACTCAATGTCGCTGCCGGCGGGAACTCCGGTGGCGATGCGCGTGACCTTCACGCCTGAGCCGCGAAACATGCGCGAGAGGTACGTCGCGGTAGCTTCGCCCTCGACCGTAGGGTTGGTCGCAAGGATAAGCTCGTCGAGGCCGCCCGATTGCACTCGCCGCTCAAGGTTGGCGATGCGCAGCTGCTCCGGCCCTACGCCGTGCAAAGGTGAGAGCGCGCCGTGCAGCACGTGATACACCCCGTTGTAGTTGCGAATCTTCTCGATGGCGGCGATGTTGGTGGGCTCCTCGACCACGCACACCAGGCGCTGGTTGCGCGTTGGGCTGCTGCAATACACGCAAGGCTCGACGTCCGTAATGTTGTTGCAGACGGTGCAGAGATGCAGACTAGCCTTCACTTGGCGGACCGCGTCAGCGAGCAGTTCAGCGTCTTCATCGCTGGAGCGCAGGATGTAAAAGGCGAAACGTTGCGCGGTCTTGCTGCCCACTCCGGGCAGCTTCTTCAGTTCTTCAATCAGTCGAGCCATAGGCTCGGCGAAACGTGACAAAGCAGGCTCCTTACATTCCCGGCAGCATGCCGCCGAACATTCCACCCAGACTCGACTTCATCGCGTCATCAACCTTCTGCGACGCCTGATTCACTGCGGCGATCACCAGGTCCTGCAACATCTCGACGTCGCCGGACTTCACCACCTCGGACTCGATGACCACGCTGAGCAGATGCTTCTGCCCGTTCATCTTCACCGTCACGCTGCCGCCACCGGACGATGCATCGACCACGATCTGCTGCATCTTCTCCTGCAGCTTGCCGGCCTGCTCGCGGGCCTGCGCCAGCATGTCCTGCAAATTGAAATTGTCCATAGATTCTTCCTCTTAACTGCGATCTTTCAGATCGATGACGGTGCGGATCTCGGCGCCAAACGTCTCCTGCATCTGTTTTACCACCGGGTCGGACATGGCTCGGCTACGCGCGCTGGCTCCATTGCCGCTTCCATTGGCCGGGCGCGGTGCGGCAGATTTTGCGGTGAACCCCGCACCACCGCTTTCCATCTTGAAGCGCAGCGGCTTGCCGGTGGCCTTCGCCATCGCACTCTGAATCACGCGCTTGGGAGCGTCGCCGAGAGCGACGTCAATCATGATTTGCGAGAGCCCGACCTTTACCGTCACTTCTGCGCCACGCATGGCCCATTCGCCCTGCTCCAGGTTGTGCGCCAGCATCTGCTGGCCAGAACTCTCCAGCGCGTCAAGCACCGCGCCCCGCAGAACGTCGAGCGAAACTTCCTGCTCAGAAGCGACCGGTACCGGTGCTTCCTCGACCGCTACCGCTGTAGCCGTGCCGACCGCCATTGCCGGCGCCGCTTGCGATACCTCGCTCTTCATCTCCGACTTGCGGCTGCGGTCCGACTCGAACGGCGACGGCTTGCCAAACGGGGAGGCCGCCGTGGTCCTGGGGCTCGCCACCTCGGACGCAGGCGTGCTCGTCGCCCGTGAAGGCGCTGGCGTTGGTCGCGCAGCCGGCGGCGCAGGTCGCGATGCGGGCAGGGAAGCCGAGCCTCCGCGAGACGGCGTAGCTCCCGCACCAGTCTTCACCGGCTCGCCGCTCAACAGCTCTTCCAGCGGAAGCAGGCGTTGCGCATGTACCAGCTTCAGCAGGCCAAGCTCCAGATGGAAGCGCTGCTCCTGTTTGTAGCTCAGATCATTGTGCGTGCGCAGCATGATTTGCAGGAATCGGGCGAGCTCTTCTTCGCTGAACGCCTCCGCCACGCGCGCCACTCGCTCCCGCTCGTCGGTGGAAATCTGTAGGACGTGCGTATCGCTTCCCGCCACTTTCGCCACTAGGACGTTGCGCAGGAAGCGCACCAACTGCCGCGCAAAGTGCTGTGCACTCTGTCCCTCTACCAGCAGCTTGTCGACAATGCGCAGCACATCAGGACTATTGTTCGCCGCGACCGCATTCATCACGTTTTCCAGAGTGTCGGACGAGACCGTGCCCACCAGCCCCCGCACCACATCGGCGCTGAGCGTGGTTCCGCAGCAGGCAATCGCCTGGTCCATGATGCTGAGCGCGTCGCGCATCGAGCCGTCGCCCACCTCGGCCAGCATCGACAACGCAGCATCGTCGGCCTGTACGCCTTCCTGCCCTGCGATGTCCCGCAGTTGCTGGACGATCTCGTCGAAGCGCACCGCGTGAAAGCTGAAGTGCTGGCAGCGCGAGCGAATGGTCTGCGGGATGTCCTCCGGCTGCGTCGTGGCCATCATGAAAACTACGTGACCCGGCGGCTCTTCCAGAGTCTTCAGCAGCGCGTTGAAGGCGGCGTCGGTAATCTGGTGGGCTTCATCGAGGATCCATATCTTGTAGCGGTCGCGCGCCGGCCGATAGCGCGCGGCGTCACGTAGTTCGCGGATCTCGTCAATGCCGCGATTGGTGGCGGCATCGATCTCAATCACATCCACCGCGTTTCCGGCGCGAATCTCGCGACACGAATCGCACACCCCGCAGGGCTCTGCAACCGGATGGTCCTGCGACTGGCAATTCAACGCCATCGCCAGAATGCGTGCGATCGTCGTCTTGCCAATGCCGCGATGTCCGCTAAAGATGTAGCCGTGCGCGATGCGCCCCTGCTCGATGGCGTTCTGCAAAGTGCGCGTGACGTGGTCCTGCCCGATGACTTCGGAGAATTTTTGTGGCCGGTATTTGCGGGCAAGAACCTGGTAGCTCATGGAAGGAAAGTTTGATTATACGGCGCGCGCCTGTGGATAGGCGCTCGCCCCTAAAGCACTAAGCTTAAGCGCCGCCGTTCGCCTTGGATCGCCCATTCGCGCCGCGGCCTTTGGCCCGCACCTGCCGCTTCGCCGCTTTCTTCATCTGCTTCTGCTTCCGCGCCGCGCGCGCCTTCTGCTTCTTAAGCTCGGCAGGCGAATACATGCTGCCACGACATTTCTTGCTGCCGCAGTAGCACGTAGCCTCATCGTCGCCGTCGTAGAGCCAGTAATCGTAGACCAGCTCCTCGCCCGCCTTGATGTTCTTGATCGAGGTGATGTACACCCGTCCGCCGATCTCGTCGGTCTCGCAATTGGGGTCGCAGGAGTGGTTCACGAACATCGCCATGCCATGTCCATCAATGACGATGTCGCCCCTGCCGATGCCAAACAGGTAGGTGAACGGGCGACCTTCATAGCGCACGTCGCCTTCCTCTTTGGTAATGCGTTCGCCCTCGTATTCCAGCAGGCGCGTACCTTTTTTGATCGGCTCCAGCGCAAAACAGCCGGCGGCATGAATGTCAGAGCTGCGGATAATCAGTCGCGGGAAAATGGCAAAATCTCCTGAATTTTGCAGTATAACGCAGTGCTCACGCGAAGCTTTCACCATTCCCCAGCCTGTCGAAAAAGCGCTGAACATCCACTTGTGCGGAAGGTCACAGAAAAGGGTTCAATCGGGAGTTCACAATCGCTGGACAATTGCGTATCGTGGTTAAGCGTTCGTATTGGAGGTCTTGATGGTCCACGTAATTATCCGGCACAAGGTTGCGGATTACGGGCAGTGGAAGCAGGTGTACGATTCGCATCTGAACGGCCGCATGGCCGCAGGTGAGACCGGCAGTCGTGTCTTTCATTCGGTGGATGATCCCCGCGAACTGACGGTGTTCTCAGATTGGGATAGCGTTGAGCATGCGCGCCGATTTCTGGGTTCGGATGATCTGAAAGCCGCGATGAAGAAAGCTGGCGTGCTGGGTGATCCGGATATCAGTTATGTGCAGGACGCGCACAACGTTCGGCGCAGCGCAGCGGATTGATCGCCGCGGACAGGTCGTTGGGTCGCACCGCTTGCCCTTGGAAATTCAGCCTGAGGGCGACGACTAGGAACGGTTCGAGCCGGTAAGTCCCGATTGAGGCCGCCAGCGAGGGCTGTCAAACTTTTTTTCTTCCGGGCGAAAGAAAGAAGTTTGCGCCAACCGTCGTACAATCGTTGACAAAGCTCTCCGAGCAAATACAATACCGCCTACTTACTCCGCGACAGGTTGAGAAAACAAGACGTGACACAGTCTCAGATAACGAATAACGTACTCCTCCAAACCGACTTCCCCGATCTCACTCTTTACGCCAGTGGCAAGGTGCGCGACATCTATAAAGTCGACACTGAGCACCTGCTGTTCGTCGCCACCGATCGCATTTCGGCGTTCGATTACGTGCTGGCGACCGGCATCCCGCAAAAGGGAAGAGTCCTGACCCAGCTTTCGCTGTTCTGGTTCGATTTCCTCAAAGGCATCGTCGCCAATCACGAGGTGACCGCCGACGTCAGCAAGTATCCGGCTGAGCTGCAGCAATATGCTGACCAGCTTCGCGGCCGCTCCATGCTGGTAGTGCGCGCCAACATGGTCAATATCGAATGCGTGGTGCGCGGCTATCTCTCCGGCTCCGGCTGGAAGGAATACAAGAGCACCGGTGCAGTCTGCGGCATTAAGCTTCCGGCCGGCCTCCGCGAGTCAGACAAGTTGCCCCAGCCGATCTTCACGCCCTCCACCAAGGCCGTTACCGGCCACGACGAGAACATCTCGTTCGACGACATGGTGAAGATTGCCGGCGCCGAGCTGAGCGAACAGTTGCGCGACCTGAGCCTGAAGGTCTACACCTCGGCGCGCGATTATGCCGAGACCAAAGGCATCATCATCGCCGATACCAAGTTTGAGTTTGGCCAGACCCCGCAAGGTCTGGTCCTGGCCGATGAAGTATTGACTCCTGATTCCTCGCGCTTCTGGCCGGCCGACAAATATCAGCCCGGTGGCGCGCAGGAGTCTTTCGACAAGCAGTACGTTCGCGACTACCTGGAATCCATCAAGTGGAACAAGCAACCGCCGGCGCCGGGACTTCCGCCGGAGGTGGCACAGAAGACAAGCGAGAAGTACATCGAAGCTTACACGCAGCTTACAGGGCGGCCATTACCTGTTTAGAACCGCACAATGCTAGCGGGTCTCGCCATTCTGGATTGGGGAATCGTTTTTGTTCTGCTGATCTCCATCCTGACGGCGGCGGCCCAGGGCTTCTTCTATGAGCTGTTTGCTTTAGCCGGAGCCGTCATCGGATATCTGGTGGCGGCATGGGAGTATCCCCGGCTGGCCGTCTGGTACATGCGGTACGTGAACTCGGCGTGGGTTGCGGATATCGCCGGCTTCCTGACCGTGTTTCTCGCGTTTACGCTGCTCGGCGGCGTCGCCGGACGACTGGCGCGCTGGGCGGTTCACGGCGTCGGTTTGCGGTGGTTTGATCGTTTTTTAGGCGCCCTGTTCGGAGCTATTCGGGGCATCGCAGTTTGCACCGTAGTTGTAATGGCCCTGGCTTCGTTCAGTCCGACCTCACCGTACCTGCAGGATTCGCGCATAGCGCCTTTCCTGCTGGTGTCGGGCAGGGCATTGATATGGGCAGCTCCGGCCGAGCTGCGACAGCGTTTTCACGACGGCTGGAACCTGCTGCGGTCGGTTCCCGAGCATGTCGAAGGTACAAGATAACGTTGCGGACGCGTCCAGACGCGGCCCCAACCAGACGCACTAATAACAGTTGGAACGGTTTATGAGAGAGGCTTTGTGAAAGATCAACTGGAAGCTCTGATCATGCAGATGTACAGGAGCGGGATTCTGTATAACGAAGCAGTTCGCGAATTCAAAAAGAAATTCATACTTACCGTGCTGCAAGAAAATAAGGGAAATCAGTGCAAGACCGCCCGCCAACTGGGAATGCATCGCAATACTCTCAGCCGCACCGTTGCTGAATTAGGTCTAGACATCAAAACCTTGCGCGGCGTCACCCGCCGTCCGCCCCGTAGCACGCGCTCCTACGGAATCGATAAGCGCGCCGCTCGCTAGCTTGTACGCACCAAACGGGACCAATTTCTCTCTCTCAGGGCCACGCTCCTCGTGGTCCTTGATGGTAGAGCTGGCCGTCAGGCCAGCGTTCATGCCCTTGAAAAACGGGTAGAGCTGGCCTTCAGGCCAGCGTCTAAGCATTGAAATTACATTCGGGCTTCAGCCCCTGTACGTGAGAACTCTGCCCGAGTTCTAGAGGGGCGGCACAGACTTTGGTTGCTGGCATAAAGCTGCGCCGCTAGGCGCAGTAGAGCTTAGCCCGGCGCTTTAGCGCCGGGATACTTCGGTTGCCGGCACAAACCTGCGCCGTAGTGCTGGCCCGAGCTGCGCCGCTAGGCGCGAGTCAGCTTAGCCCGGCGCTTTAAGCGCCGGGAACACGCCCAACAACCCCCCAGAGTCCCGTTAGGGACGACAGAAGATAGCCCCGCCATTTATGGTCGGAAAGGTGAGTGGAAATTCCGAGGCTGCTTCAACGGACAGCTCAGGCTGTCATATACACACTTCATCCAGCGTCCTGCGGTTGAAAAAATGCGCGGAATACGCCTCAAGGGCCACTGATATTTCTTCTTGACCACTGACAACTCGCCCCAATAAAAAACGGGAGCTTGCGCTCCCGTTTGAGTTTGCCGTTCGCAGCGTTACTGCGATTTCTTGTGCGTAGTCGTGGTGTGGTGCGCCGGCGCCGTCGTCGAGACCGGATTGCCGTTCTTGTCCAGCAGAACGCCATCCGTGAAGGTCAGCATGAACGGATTAGGCGTGTAGCTGGAAACCGTTCCCTGGAAGAAAATCTGGGCTCCAGGCTGGGGAACCAGTTTGGCCGGAAGCGGCTTGGCCATGCTTACCGTGATATCGGCCTTCTTGGCATCGATATCGTCTTCGCTTCCCGCAAGCTGCAGGCTGCTGGCGCTGGCACTGATCACACTGGCGCCAAGTTTCACTGCCTTGTCTTTGATCGTGTTCCAGACCGTGTCGGCGGCGGTCTGGTTGCCCGAAGAAAGCACCAGCTGCCACTCCGCGAAGCTCATCTTCTTCGGGTCCTTGCTCTTTACCAGGTCGGCTGCCTGTTCCGCAGGAGACGGCGGCGGCGGAGCGGCGGCAACGGTGAAGCCCTGCGGCGGCATGACACTGGCATTGCTCGTGGCGTCGTTCACCAGTTCCGGCCAGCCCTGTTCGGAGCCGTGATAGCGAATGTACTTCTTGCGTCCGTAGTCGAGGATCTGCTGCTTGCCCTCACCCTGCGCCAGATTGGCCGCTTTGATGATGAACCAGAAGCCTTCCGGGTTCACCGGCTTCGCTTCCAGGTCAGCCTGCGCCAGCGGATAGATATCCGCGATGTTGGCTTGGCTCTCGTGCGCCACGGCCTGGCTAAAATCCTTGGAGGCGTTGGCATAGTCTTTGGCCTGCAGTGCCGCGAATCCCAGGCCGCCTTCGAAAATGGCGCCCAGTTCGTTGTGCAGCTTGGTGAAGTCGGCATCGCTCATGCCATCCGGCTTGGGCATGTTGGGCAGCGCCTGTTCGCCTTGCGTGGCATATTTCTGAATCAGCGGGAGATTCTGCTGCAGGTTCTGCGCGGTGATGGTGGCTCGATAGGTGTAGGTGAGGATGGCCAGAGCGCGAACGTTGTTCGGGTCCATCTGCAGGATCTTGTTGGCCGCATCCAGCATCTTCTGCGCGTTGCCGGCCTGCTGATACGCCGCCATCAACTGTTCGGCGGCGTCAATCTTCATCACACTGTTCGGATAGGTCTGAATAAACGCTTCCAGAGCCTGCGCCTTGGCGGCCGGGTCATGCTGCTGAATAGCATTGACGTACGCGTTGTACTCTGCGGGGTCCTTGATTTCTTTCTTTTGCGTCGCCGGGGCGGCAGCCTGGCTGGATGCTTGCTGTACGAATCCCGTGGCAGCCCCAATCAGCAACATTACGAGCAGAAACTTCTTCATTCGCGTGGCTCCTTCGATCATAGGAACAGATGACGACTTAAACCCAATTTGCGCCGTTTTTGCGGCGCGTACTTTCTGGCCTGCGCAACTGCACAGAGACGACCAACTGGTCGCGGTAACGCTAACTGATTTCGCAGGAACACCGGGGCGCAGAAAGCGGGATTATAAGTATGTACTCCGACTAAGGCAAGCTACCAACATTCCTACCTCGGTCCCGGCTTCTTCGATGCCGGGGAAACCCTGTCGGATGTGCGCCTTAAACGAAAGCTGATCCGTGATCAAGAAATCGTAACACGAAACGGCTACTGGGTTAAGCCTAAGCGCTTCCAGCCCAAGCCAACGCTCGATAACCGGTCCATCCTAGCCCGCCAAATGCGGTACCTGCCCCGCTTCATCGCGATGCATTGCGACCAGCAAAAGACCCGTCCCGCCAGGGACAGCGAGATCTTAGCCCAGCATTTCAATGCTGGGTAGGAGAGCTTACAAGGAGCTCGAGTCCCGCGGGGATGGCACAAGAAGCCCAGCCTTTCAAGGCTGGGTAGGGGAGCTAGCAATGAGCGAAGTCCCCCGGGGACGGCATGACGGGTCAAATGAGTGCTATGGGGATGTTTCGCCAGTTGAGTGCAATCAGGCTGCTAGTGGCGACTAATGCTGTAGAGGACATAAAGGGCACCTGCTGCCATCACTAGACCGACGAGCCGAATCCCGAAGCGATTCGATTCGGTCAGCAATTCGCCGCCTCGATTGCCAAGGCTTCATAAAACGGTCGGGATAAAGCGCATGGTGCGACTCCGAGTCCCGCCAAGAATACGAGAATGACGCACGCCAGCAACTGTCTCCACATTCTGCTTCTCTCGCGTGTGCCGTCTACCAGCCAGTTGTGATAAGGCGATTTATCGCTGGCTGGGGGCCACTAATCCCGCACTCTCCCCCAACCAACGACTCTCAAGAAAAACTCCCACTGAATAGGCAACTGACGTAAACAATGGCACGGTATGCGTGAATTGATCGGTGACCCAAGGAGACCGCGAGGGCGATGGAGCTAGTTGGAACCAACTGGCTGCTGAAAAAGTACTCCCAACGCGAGAGACTTGAAACCGTGAATGGGTGCCAAGTGGCAATTCCGACTAGCATCCACGCAGCCGGAATCAGCCAGACCCATCGCGCCGATTTCACATGGCCAATCCTCTTGCTTAAGAGAAAGCCCAGCGACAAACCGAAAAGGATTTGAAGGACGAACGGCGGGGTTGCTCCGATTCGCTCATAGGTGGTAGCAGCCACGCCAATGTGAAGCGTGTCTGTGAGAACGGAGCACGCCATAACTGCCACCACCGCCAGCACGGGAGGCAGAATCGTAGCAGCAAGGAGGTTCAGGACGTATTTGGACAAACTCATAGGCCAACCACGCTGTTTCAGCAAGATAACGCAATCACGAAGTGAGCGTCTGTGATTAGTGTTGTAATCAGGCGATTACACTCATTGTCCCACCATCCCCAATGAGTGCAATGGCGATATAACGACAACTATGGCTACAGGCAGCCTTCCCCAGATTGAACGAGTTCCACCTCAACCAACTTGTCATTGCCTTTGCTACTCGTCGGCTCGCCCACATCAAAAGTCAGTAGCATCGAAGACGCACGCCACATACACCTTGTTTTCGCTGCTATTCACTGACCTTACTGATTCTTAGCCTTTCCATTTTGGGGATAATTCACGATTCTCTTGAAATAAACCCCGTTTCCATTCGATCAGGTGGTAAGATTCCGTCGCAAGAATTCTGCCTTGAAGTCACTCAACCCCGTCCCGCACTTTTGAGACGAAGGCGCTTTCTCAACCTAACCCAGGCAGCGCCCGCAACCTTGAGCACCCCGGCACTTGGAGGTGCATGATGCGGTTCGGTCGTTATCTCCTCAGTGCATCGCAACGGTTGAACTCCGTTCGCCTTCCGGCGAAGGGCGCGATGCAACTTCTAACCACGTTGTTAGTCGTCTTTCTTTCTCTTTGCCTATTCCCCAACCTGGCCGTGGCAGCGTCGCCGCACGTTTATGTTTCGCCCCAAGTTGGACCGCCCACGAGCCAAGCAGAAGTTGTGGGCAACGGATTCGATCCCAACGCTACCATCGACCTCTACTTCGACAGCACCGACGTCGGACTCGTGGTCACCGATAGCAATGGAAGCTTTGGATTGGCGCTGAAGGCGCCGACCATTCGGCAAGGCGGAGCCACGATCCAGATACCCAAAGACGCGGTCCCAGGTACACACACGATCACCGCCGTGGAACGGATTACTCAGCTACAGTCGCAGGTAGCGTTCACCGTCAGGACCGATTGGCCGCAGTTTCACTTTGGGCCAGATCACACGGGTCTGAACCCGTACGAGAACGTCCTGAGTCCCGACAATGTCGGAAACCTGACATTACGTTGGGCGGAGGCCAAAGGCGTAGGACACTACCGGTGGTGGCCGACGGTGTGCTCTATGTAGAGGATTTCTCCCCAGCCTTCCATGCTCTGAATGCCAATACCGGAGCCCCACTCTGGTCGTATCTAGCTCAAGGTTCGTATTGCGGCGCCGGCTGTGGTCAACGGAGTGGCTTATTTCGGTTCTGATAGTGGATATGTTTACGCCCTGAATGCCACCTCGGGCGCTCTTCTATGGAAGCGCGCCGAAAATTCACTAATTCGCCGACAGTGGCCAACGGCGTGGTCTACGCTGTTTCGAGCTGCAATGTCGATGCGCTGAATGCCGACACCGGCACGCTACTGTGGACCTACGAGACGGCGTGCCATTTCGGTATCGACGACGCACCGACGGTGGCCAATGGTGTGGTTTACGTTGGCACGGACGACGGCTACTTGTACGCTTTGAACGCGGTCACAGGCGGTTTCTTGTGGCGCTTCGCGGGTACACAGTACCAGAGTTTACGGCTCGCCAGCCGTGAGCGATGGCGTCAGTCTACTCTATGGGGAATGACGGCATCTTTTACGCGCTAAATGCGAATACAGGAGCGCTCATCTGGAAATACGCAACCGGGTATGGCGTATCTGGTGTCTCCCCAGCGGTGGCAAACGGCATGGTGTATGTCGAAGGCGGCACTGGTAACCTGTACGCCCTGAATGCCAGCACGGGTGTGCTGCTGTGGACTTACGCTAGCGCGGGCGGCTTTGGCATTGTTCTTCCAGCGGTAGCCAATGGCGTTGTCTATGCCGGCGGCCAAGGGAACGACGTGTACGCCTTGGATGCCAGCACAGGCGCGCTCCTCTGGCAGTTCACAGCGAATGCTGTCATCACGTCTTCGCCGGCGGTGGTGAACGGCATGGTGTATATCTGCGACCGTGGGTGTACCTCTACGCCTTTGGTCTGCCCGACCAGCAAATGTCGGAGAAGTTCAGCCCGCCGCCGCGTCCCGACCCGGCTCGGCTGACGCCCGACTGGAGCCTGCAGCCAAATACACTCGTTATGCCCAGCAAGAAATAGTCAAGTATTTTGCGAAACAAACCTTGGGCGCGGAATCAACTCCCGCGCCCTCTACTACACTCGCGGCCTGAGGGGAGACGGAACCCTGCACTGCTAAGTCTTCCCACGTCTCTCAATCACCGCTGAATACAGCTGCCTGGGATCACTGTCGCTAACAGGCGATTACACTCACAATTCTAGACCGCTTCGTCCCTCCGCGACTCGGAATCGTTGTGACGATGTTACCCAGCATTCCTCCTTCGGCTCCATGCGCGGCTACATTGTGCCCTCCGCTTCGCGGAGGGGCAGTGTCGCGTCGAAAACGTTCCGCCCGACGAAAACATCTACTCACCGGCGATTTCAAGTCTACCCGTCGCCCACGCTTGTATAACTGTCAAAATTGATTATGATGGTTAGGTATTAAGGAGGCTTTCCAATGAACGAAATCGAGCGAATTGTTCAGCGATATGAGCAGACGCTGAGTGGAGACGCCTGGTACGGCTATCCCGTGTGGACGATCCTGGAGGGCATCGATGCCCAGTGCGCCGCCACAGAATTTATTCCCGGGACGCACACCATCTGGCAGTTGGTGATGCACATGGAATTCTGGGAGCGTATCGCCGCTCGCCGTCTGTCTGGGCCAGTCACTCCCGAGGAAGCCGGGAAACTTTCCTGCTACTCCGGCTCCGGACGAGGCCGAGTGGCAGAAAACTCTGGAGCGTTTCCGCACCTCAAATCGTGAGTTCAGGCAAGCGATATCGCAGCTCGACGCCACCAGGCTCGACGAAAACACACCGGGGGGAGAGCGGACCTTCCGCTACGAACTGGTTGGTGTCATTGAGCATCACATCTATCATGCTGGCCAGATCGCCTTGCTGAAGAAGGGGTACTCTCAGAAGTAAGCGGTGAGTTTGCCGGTGACTACCGAGCCGCGCCAAGCCGGGGTTGAGTGGCGGCGCCTGAATCATAAGCGGTTCAGGCTTTTACATCGCGCTATAATCTCGGGATGCGCTTGTAAGCTGAAGCCAGGGCTCGGCGCAACGATTGAAGTATGACTGAACATATTAAGAGAAAGCTCGAACAGGAGATTCAAGTCCTGGAGCACGAGCTGAACCACGAATTACCGAAAGAATTGAAGAAGGCCGTTGCCATGGGAGACCTCAGCGAAAACGCCGAGTATCACATGGCCAAGCAGCGGCAGGAATTCGTTCGCGCCCGCTTGGGCCAGCTCAAAAAGCGCATGGGCGACCTGTCGATGGTCAACATGGCGAACATCCCCAAAGATCGCGCCGCCATCGGCTCAACCCTCGTGGTATTCGATTCTACAAAGAACGAAGAAATTGAGTACAAGCTGGTTACCAGCGAAGAAGCTGACGTAACCAAGGGGTTGATCTCCACCTCTTCGCCGATTGGGCGTGCGCTCATGGGCAAGAAGGTTGGAGACGTGAGCGAAGTAGTTACCCCGACGGGAAAGCGCGAGCTGGAAGTGCTGAAGCTTGCTACCATCCACGACGAGGCCTAGCGGTTATGACGTGGACCAGCGCGGTGGGACGATCGTGTAAGTGGCTGCTGTACAAAATTGTCCATGGCCTCGCGCTGACTCGCATTTCGCCCAATGCCCTTACCTTCATCGGGTTGCTGATCAATGTCGGCGCAGCGTTGCTGTTCGGTTTTGCCAATGCCGAAAACCAGGGCCGCCTGTTCCTGTACGCCGGGCTGGTGATCATCGGAGCCGGCATCTTCGACATGGTTGACGGTCGCGTCGCCCGCGCTACCAACCAGGTAACCCAGTTCGGCGGATTCTTCGATTCCGTCATCGACCGCTATAGCGACGTCGCGCTCTTCTTTGGCCTGGTGGTGTACTACGCGCGCGCGAATCGCTTTCTCTACGTTGTGCTCGCCGCGTTCGTCATGGTCAGCTCGGTGCTGGTGAGTTATGCACGCGCGCGCGCCGAGTCGCTCATCCCCAGTTGCAAAGTCGGATTTATGGAGCGCCCCGAGCGCATCGTGTTGATCATCATCGGAGCGCTGTTCAATCGCATGGGTCCGGTGCTGTGGATTATCGCTGTGCTTAGCACCATCACTGTCATTCACCGCATCCGCTACACCCAGCAGCAGCTCGCACTCATCGAACCTCCTCCGGTTCGAGTTCGTCCCGACCCTATGCGCTTTGAAGAAATCGTCGGCTGATAAAAACGCCATAGATCCCGATAAAACGCGCTATGCGGTGCAGGAAAATCACCAAATTTGCACTGTTTCGACCTGAAACGTCCTTATTTCGCTCAAGAAGCACCCGGTTTTTAGCCGGCGGAAACGCGATTTCTGCCCTCGAGCACCCCTGAGGTCTGACCCCGAATTTCACGATCACGCCTAAAAAACCGTGCTGGCGGGCCGCAGTTCAGGCCGAAATAAGCGCGAAAATCGGCGTTTCAGTGCGAATCAGGCGTTTTTCTCTTCCGTTTAGAGCCGGTTATCGGGACATTTCCCCTACGCCGGGCTGGGAGCCGCTGGAGTTCCGGCCGACGACGTTGACTGTCCGCAGTAGGGGCAGCAGACGTAGTCATTCTTGATGGGCCGACCGCAGCTTGCGCACACCGGAGCCAGCGCGTAGTGGCAGCGCGGACAGAAGCGAAACGATTCGTTAACCGTAAAGCCGCAGCCCGGGCATTGCGTCGGCAGCGGCTTGCGTAGCAAGAAATACAGAATGAATCCGATAAGGTTCGGCACGAACAGACAGATCAGCGTCCACAGCGTCGGACTCATGCCGCGCCGCTTGGCATCGCGATTGACATAAGTCAGCAGCAGTACCCAGCAGATGACAATCGCAGTGCCCAGCATCACCAGCACCGGAACCATCAGCCGCGGGACAGGCGAGTGATGCATGCCCCGTTCGTGCGTTGCCGCGAAGAAGAGGCCGATGGCGCCGCAGATTCCCAGCGCAAATGCCAGGAACCAGCCAAATTCAGGGATGATGGATAATTCATTTCGAAATGTTGATTTGTTTTCACTCATAGCAAATCTTCCTTAAAGCGTGCCGCCTGCCAGTCGGTCTGAGCGGAATGTGAAAGTGGATGGTGAACTAGAAGGCCTATGGCGATCGCAGCCGCCGGAGCCAGCCAGAAAACGACAAAGCCGGCTGCGATGATCAGCGGCGCGACGTGAATCTTGTCGGCCAGCCAGCCGCTCAGCCTGAATCCGACGAAGGCTGAACCTGCGGACCACAGCAAGCCCAGAGAAAACGAGATCCCAATCAGGAAGTTGCGGGCCTGCTGGTCGCGAAGCTCGGCGGCGCGCTGGCGCACGCGCATTTGCGTCGCACTCACCAGAGCAACCGGAGCGGTCACCGGCAGGCTGTGCAGTGCAAGCCCGGCAAACTCAAGTTCCGCGGCAAAGGCGGAGCATTCGGCGCAGCCTTCCAGATGCGACGCGAGCCACGCGGCTTCGCTGTCGCTGATTCCTTCCACGTCGCGCAGCAGCACGAGTTCGCGGGCGCGTTCATGATCGGAATTGGTCATTGCGCGTCTCCTTTCAACGCCGGGCGAAGCGCCATTACGCCGCGGTACAGGCGCGTCTTCACCGTTGCCACGGGGATGTGGATCAGCTTTGCGATCTCTTCCAGCTTCATCTGTTCGTGGATGCGAAGGGTCAATACTTCCCTGAAGATAGCCGGCAATTGTTGCAGTGCTGCTTCAAGGCGGGCGCTCTCCTGGCTGGCGGCCGCCTGCTCGAAGGGAGAGGGCCGCGCGTCCGGTATTTCGAACGGCGCTCCGTCTTCCGCCTCTTGCATTTCGTCGAGGCTGGCGGGGGAGCGGCGGCGCAGGTGGTCGATGGCGACGTTGTGGGCGATGGTGAGCAGCCAGGTCACGAACCGGCTCTTGCCGTCGTAGAGGTGGCCTTTCTCCAGCACGCGCATCCAGGTTTCCTGGAAAAGGTCTTCAGCGGTGGTGCGGTTGCCGGTGAGGTGGACCAAATACCGCAGCAGGCGATGCTGATACTGCGCGATGAGGGAATCGAGCAGGTCAGGATCGCGATGGCGCAAACCACGAGCTATGCGGGCCTCTTCGGTCTCCATTGAAAGCAGCGCACTGAAGGCGGTGGCAACCATGCTATCCGGGTATACGGATGAGGGGGAGAAAAAGTCTCAAGAGCCGCTGTTCGCCTGCAACATCGTAGGGTGGGTGCCAGCGCCGTAGGCGTGTCATGCGGTTAGCCCGCCGTTTCAACGGCGGGAAAGCGGGAGTCGAAACGCCAAGTCTCGTAGGCACGGCACTCACCCGAATACGTATTTCGGATCGTACTGAATGCCGCATTTCTCCAACAAGGCCACAAACTCCTCCTCGAACGATCTCTTGCGATGGTGTTCGGCCTGATTCGCGATATACCCCAATACCGCGCCGCGTTGCGATTGGCTCACGCTCAGCCCAGCGTATCCTTCCTGCCAAGCGAATGAACACTGCGCTTGGTTCATCCAACGGGAACTGTTGCCCTTGATTTCCTGCATGGCTTTCGCCAGCGGAGTCATGGGATGTAAATCAATAAGGAGGTGCACGTGGTTCGCTGTCCCACCAGCCCCAACAACGACAATGTTCTTAGCTTTACCAATGCCCGCAATATAGCGCCACAAGGCTTGCGGGTCGCGGATGAGGTTCATGCGTTGTTTGGTGCTGAAAACGCAATGAAATAACGAGGAGGTGTAGGTGTGGGGCATGGTTCTTACGTTAACAACAGTCGTTGGCCCATTCCGTGACACACGCCACCGATCGACGTTCGTGTCGTGCCTACGGCACTCTGACATTCTTGGCGCCCGTTACCCGCCGTTGAAACGGCGGGCTAACCTATGTTGCGCCTACGGCGCAGATGCGGCAGCCAAGCAATACCGTTTGCCTGCTACGCTGGCCACGGATTGACATTGCCCGGTGGCAGCTTCGCGGGTAGTCCGCCTTCTGGCGAACGGCGAAGAGCGAATGGCGGGTGTCTTGCTACTTTCCTCATTTACAATCATCTGTTTGTACAGACCCCGAAAATTCATTCTGTAAAGCGGAGCATTCGATTGCCTGACATCATTTATGACGTAGCTATCATCGGCAGCGGCCCTGCCGGATATACCGCCGCCATTCGCGCTGGTCAACTGGGCCTGAAGACTGCCCTCATCGAGAAGGACTCTGTTCTTGGCGGCACCTGTTTGCACGTGGGCTGCATTCCGACCAAGGCCCTGCTGTTCAATGCCGAGGTTTACGACCACGTGAAGGAAGGCTCCGAGCTGGGTCTGGAGAACACGGCCGGCGTCACGCTGAACTGGGACGCGATCCAGAAGCGCAAGCAGGGCATCATCGACAAGCACGCCAAGGGCTTGCAGTTCCTGATGAAGAAGAACAAGGTCACCGTCATCGAGGGCTACGGCAAGCTGACCGGCCCGGCGAAAGACGGCATTCATACGGTGGATGTGGAAGGGAAGAACGGCAAATCGCAGGTGCAGGCGAAGAAACTGCTTCTGTCCACTGGGTCCGTAGCGCGCATGCTGCCTGGAATGGAGGCGGATGAGCAGATCCTGACCAACATCGAAGTGCTGAGCCTGAAGACGATTCCCAAATCGCTGGTTGTGATTGGCTCGGGAGCAGTGGGCGTAGAGTTCGCCAGCATCTACCGGTCGTTTGGCGCCGAGGTGACAATTCTCGAGATGCTGCCGCGGTATGTTCCGGTTGAGGACGAAGAGATCTCGAAGGAGCTGATGCGGGTGTATCGCAAGCGCGGCATCAACGGCTT
The DNA here is from genome assembly GCA_963791965.1 of uncultured Acidobacteriaceae bacterium. Lineage (GTDB taxonomy): Bacteria > Acidobacteriota > Terriglobia > Terriglobales > Acidobacteriaceae > CAVVDY01. The sequence goes on from CAWBUK010000006.1 coordinate 92,983, forward strand.
CGTGAACGCCAAGGTGGAGAAGGTCGAGAAGACGAAGCAGGGAGTGAAGGTTACGTTCACCGCCGATGGCAAGCAGCAGGTACTCGAAGCCGAGAAGGTGCTCATCGCCATCGGCCGCGCTCCGCGCACCGAGAACGTCGGGATCGAGAAGACGAAGATCAAAGTCGAACGAGGCTTCGTTGAAGTAGACCAGTACATGCGTACGGCCGAGCCCGGGATTTATGCGGTAGGCGACATCGTTGCGGGATATCCGCAACTGGCGCATTCAGGCGCGATGGAAGGCATCGTCGCCGTCACGCATATCGCGGGCAAGCCGGCGAAGCCGATCAACAAGCTGCGCATTCCCGGCGCGACGTATTGCCATCCGGAAATCGGCAGCGTCGGCCTGACCGAAGCCAAGGCCAAAGAAGCCGGTTACGACGTGAAGGTCGGGAAGTTCCCGTTCACCGCCAACTCGCGGGCCAGCATTGTGGGGGCGCACGAAGGCTTCGTGAAGATCGTCGAAGACACGAAATACGGCGAAATTCTGGGGGTACACATCATCGGGCCCATGGCGACGGAGATGATCGCAGAGTCGGTGGTTGCGCTGGAGATGGAGATGACCGCCGAGGAGCTGGCGAATACGATTCACGCGCATCCCACATTGTCAGAGGCAATGCTGGATGGCGCGAATGCGGTGTTCGGGATGGCGATTAACGCGTAAAGCATCTTTTGAACCACAGAGACACAGGGGCACGGAGAAATCCGGCCCCTTTTGTTTTTACAGGTTTTGCGACAACATTGCGGAGGGGGAGATCCGGCGTCGTAAGGGATGTAGGTCCCCCCGTGGTTAAGGTGAACAATTGTGGACTCCCACCCTTTCCCAACCGAAGGGAAAGGATGGGGCACCCGCATTGTTGGCTGTTGACAGAAGATGAGCCGCTCGCCCTCAGACCAGCCGTTCCGGCGCCCAGACCAGTACCTTTAGTTCGCGCGAGAAGTTTGCCAGCTCCGGCTTCGAAGGCAGTTGGATGCCGGCGGCGGAGGCCATCGTGTTCTCCTCGATTTCGTACGCTGTCTCCTGCAAGGACCACGGCAGGTGATGGATGTCGGCACGATAGACGCGTTTGCCGTTGGTGGAGTAGAGGCAATAACGCTCGCTGAGAAAATACTCGATTGATCCGGGGATTGCCGAAGTCGCGGGCGAGGTTGGCCGGTACTTGGCGCGAAAGTTCGCGGGCTTGGGGCCATGCTCGCGCTTGGAACGATACTCGATCTGCGGCTTGCCCTTGCCCTTCACCTTCATCGACGCTTTCCAATAAGGCAGGCGATAGAAGACGCGTGCTCCCCACACGGCTGACAAGCTACCGGCATCGAGGCTGAAGAAATAGACGCCGGGCTTTCCGGCGTAGGTCACGTAGGTTCGCACGTTGAGCTCGGGGAACTGGGAGACAAACGGCATGGGAGGCGAGCCGTGGGCGCGAACATGGTCCATCCAGAAGGGCACGACGGAAAGCCACGCGCGGCCATCGTAGGTGTCGAGCGTCAACGCCTCAGGAACGAGTGGTCGCAGAAGTTCGGGAGCGACTGGGTAATGCAGGAAGAGCAGGTCGTTCCAGCGCTGGGCCATCACCCAGGGAGTCATGGGAGCAGGCCAGGGGCGATGGGCGGTGGCAAACAGAATGGAGTCGCTACCGATCCAGCGGGTTTGGGACTGCTCTGTGGTGCCGGGATTTTCGCCAGGCGAGATAGTCATTTGCGGTTGCGTATATTCTGACGCATTTTTCAGAAGTGGGGAACCTGCGCCATCCGACGGACAAGGCGTTCCCTCAGGGGCTAAAAGCCCAACTTTCATGCGGCCTGTTGCGGCGCGGCTGAAGCCGCGCCCCTTCAGAATCAAGGTTGCGGCGCCGCTGAAACCGCGCGCTTCAGAATCATGGTGTCAGCAACCCACACCGGGGCTCAATCCGCAAACACCGGAGTTTCTTCCTTGACGGCCTTCTTCTTGCGCCATGGAACGTGGCTAAGTAGCCATGCCTGGAAGCGATCAAGATAAATGTAGACGACGGGGGTGGTGTACAAGGTCAGCATCTGGCTGACGATGAGGCCGCCGACGATGCTGACGCCCAGCGGGCGGCGTAATTCCGAACCCATGCCGTGACCAATCGCCATGGGCAGCGCTCCGAACATGGCGGCTGCGGTAGTCATCATGATGGGACGGAAGCGCAGCAGTGCCGCTTCATAGATTGCTTCGGAGGCGGTCCTGCCCTCGCGTTCCACTTGCAGCGCGAAGTCGATCATCATGATGGCGTTCTTCTTCACGATGCCGATCAGCAGGATGATTCCGATCAGGGAGATGACGTTGAGTTCCATGCGGAAAATCAGCAGGGCAAGCAACGCTCCGGTTCCGGCGGAGGGCAGTGTCGACAGAATGGTGATGGGATGGATGTAGCTCTCGTACAAAATGCCGAGCACGATGTAGACGGCAATCAGTGCGGTAAGGATGAGTAGCGGCTCGGACGATAACGAATCCTGGAAGGCCGCGGCCGTGCCCTGGAAGCTGCCGTGAATGGTGGCAGGCATCCGCATTTGTATCTCGGTTTGCTCGATGATGCGAGTCGCCGCGCCAAGAGAGGCTCCGGGAGCGAGGTTGAACGAAACTGTCACCGCCGGAAATTGTCCCTGGTGGTTGACGGTCAGCGAGGTAGCCGCGGTTCCAAAATGCGCGAATGCCGACAGCGGCACTTGTGCGCCGGTCGAGGTGATGACATAAACGCTTTCCAGCGCAGACGGCGTCATCTGGTACTGCGGGTCGACTTCCAGTACGACGTGATATTGGTTGAGCGTCTGATAGATGGTGGAAATCTCACGCTGCCCGAAGGCGTCATAGAGAACGTTGTCGATTTGCGATGGCGTAATGCCCAGCCGGGCTGCGGTATCGCGATCGATGATGACGTTCTGCTCGAGGCCGCTGACCTGCTGGTCGCTGTTGACGTCCTTGAGCATCGGGATGCCGCGCAGTTTTTGAGTGAGCTTCGGCGCCCACTCGTATAGCTCCTCAAGGTTCTCGCCGGACAAGGTGTATTGGTATTGGGCGTTCGACATGCGTCCGCCGATTTGCAGGTCCTGTACCGATTGCAAATAGAGGGTCGCGCCGGGAACGTGAGAGAGTTTTGGCCGCAGGCGGTTAATCACCATGTCAGCGGTCACGCCCTTACGCTCATTCAGCGGCTTCAGGATGACGAACATGCGGGCCTGGTTCTGAGCTCCGCCTCCGCCGACCGAGGCGAGCACGTTCTGCACTGCCGGATCTTTCTGCACAATGCTGATGAGCTGCCTGGTCTTTTGCTCCATGGCGTCGAAGGACACATCCTGGTCGCCCATGATCATGCCGCCCAGACGTCCAGTGTCCTGCTGGGGAAAGAAGCCTTTGGGGACGATGACGTACAGCCACACGTTGGCGAAAACGGTGAGGATGGTAATCGCCATCACCAGTCGCTGATGGCGCAGCACCCAGCCCAGGGTGACCTTGTAGGTGCGGTTCAGCCACAGGAAGCCGCGCTCGCTGGCCCGGTACAACGCCCCGTGCTTGCCGGGATCATGGGCCTTCAGGAAGCGGGCGCACAGCATAGGCGTTGTGGTAAGCGAGACCACCAGCGATACCGCGATGGCCGCGCTCAAGGTCACGGCAAACTCGTGGAAAAGACGGCCGACGATGCCGCTCATCAGCAGAATCGGAATGAACACCGCGATGAGCGAGGTGCTCATGGAGACAACGGTGAAGCCGATCTCGCGCGCTCCCAGCAGCGCCGCTTCGTAGGGAGCCATACCGGCTTCCACGTGGCGCATGATGTTTTCCAGCACCACAATCGCGTCATCAACGACGAAGCCGGTGCAGATGGTGAGCGCCATCAGGGACAGATTGTTGAGCGAGTAGCCGCACAGGTACATCACGCCGAAGGTGCCGACGATGGCCAAGGGAACGGCGACACTGGGAATTAAGGTGGCGCGTACCTCGCGCAAGAAAACAAATACCACCAGCACGACCAGGATGACCGAGATGATGAGGGTGCGCTCGACATCGATGACCGAGGCACGCGTGGTGATGGTGCGGTCCAGTCCTACTTCCAGCTTGATGGACGCAGGCAGCGATGCCTGAAGGAAGGGCAGCGCCTCAATGACGCGGTCGGCCGTGGCGATGATGTTGGCTCCGGGCTGACGGAAGACCACCACCAGCACGCTGGGCTTCCCGTTGAAGCTGCCGGCGTTGTAGATGTTGGAGTACGAGTCGCTGACGGTGGCCACGTCGGATGAGGCGGACGGGCGCGCCGTTACGGTACGCGACCACCAGATTCTGATACTGCTTCGCCTTCTTAAGCTGGTCGTTGGTATAGACGATCCAACTCTTGTCGCTGTCCTGAAGCATGCCGACAGCCTGGTTTGCGTTCTGAGCGGCGACTGCGGTGCGCACCGCCTCCAGACCGATGTTGAGCTTGTTGAGCAGATTGGGATTGGCATCAATGCGCACTGCGGGCTGCGACGAACCCCATACGAACACCTGTCCCACGCCATTAATCTGGGAGAGCTTCTGTCCCATGATGGAATCAGCGGCGTCGTACATCTGGTCCTTCCGCATCGCGTCGGAGGTCAATACCAGGATGATGACCGGCGAGTCGGCAGGATTGATCTTGCGATAGGTCGGATTGCTGGGAAGGTCAGCCGGCAGATAGCTGCGGGCGGCGTTGATGGCGGCCTGCACATCGCGGGCTGCGGCATCGATGTTGCGGTTCAGGTCGAACTGCATGGTGATGCCGGTGGAACCAAGCTGACTGCTGGAAGTCATCTGGTTGATTCCGGCGATGCGGCCGAACTGGCGTTCCAGCGGAGTTGCCACGGAAGAGGCCATGGTTTCAGGACTTGCGCCGGGCAGCGATGCTCCCACGGAGATCACCGGGAAATCGATTTGCGGCAGCGGGGATACCGGAAGCTGCATGTACGCCAGTGCGCCGGCCAGCAGCAACGCAAGGGTCAGCAGGGTGGTTGCAATCGGGCGTTCAATGGCCGGCTTGGAGATGTTCATCTCAGTCCCCGAGCGCTTCTGCAGGTTTTGGCGCACGCATGCGGCGGAAAGCTTCACCCAGGCGGTCGAACCATAGGTAGACGACCGGCGTGGTGTAGAGCGTCAACATCTGGCTGACCAGCAGGCCGCCGATGATGGTTACACCCAGGGGACGCCGCAGCTCCGATCCGGTGCCGCTGCCGAGGGCGAGAGGGACCGCGCCGAACAAAGCGGCGAGCGTGGTCATCATGATGGGCCGGAAGCGCAGCAGGCAGGCTTCGTAGATGGCGTCCACTGGCTTCTTGCCCTCGTCGCGCTCGGCTTGCAGCGCGAAGTCGATCATCATGATGGCGTTCTTCTTCACGATGCCGATGAGCAGGATGATGCCGATGAGGGCCATGACTCCCAAGTCCATGCGGAAGATCTGGAGCGCGATGATCGCTCCGACACCAGCGGAGGGCAGGGTCGACAGAATGGTGATGGGATGGATGTAGCTCTCGTACAGAACGCCCAGCACGATATACACGGTGACGATGGCGGCCAGGATCAGCCAGCCTTCGTTGGCCAGCGAAGCCTCGAAGGAGCGGGCGGTGCCCTGGAAGGCACTCTGAATACTCGGCGGCAATCCGATCTCGTGCTCCGCGTTGTTGATTGCGGTTACGGCCTCGCCCAGCGAATAGTCGTTGCCGAGGTTAAATGAGACGGTCACGGCAGGGAACTGGCCCTGGTGATTCAGCGACAACGAGCCGGAGGTGGTCTCGAAGTGGGCGATAGCGCTCAACGGTACCTGGCCGTTGGCGCCGGGCACGTAAATGTCCTTCAGCGCGTCTGGATCATCGCGATATTGGGGATCGACCTCTAACACCACGTGATACTGATTGAGTTGGGTGTACATGATGGAGATCAGGCGCTGGCCGAAAGCGTCATAGAGCGTGTTGTCGATGGCCGAAGCGCTGATGCCCAAGCGTGACGCGGTATCGCGGTCGATGACCAGACGCGCCTCCGCAGCCTGGTTTTGCTGGTCGGTGGCGACATCGCGCAACTGGGGAAGTGTCTTCAGCTTTTCCACCAGCTTGGCGGTCCAGACGCCGAGCTCCTTGGGATCAGCGTCCTCAAGGCTGAACTGATATTGGGTGCGGCTGACGCGGTCTTCTACGGTCAAGTCCTGCACCGGCTGCATGTAGAGAGTGATGCCCTCGACGCCGGCAACCTCCTGCTGCAAACGCTTGATGATGGTGGTTACATCGTCATCGCGCTCGTCGCGCGACTTGAGATTGATCTGAATACGGCCGCTGTTCGGGGTCGTGTTGGTGCCGTCTACACCGATGAATGAGGAGAGGCTCTCGACGTCCTTGTCTTTCAGGATGGCGGCGGCGAGGGCCTGCTGGCGCTGGGACATGGCGGCAAACGAGATGCTTTCGCGGGCATCGGTAATGCCGGTGATAACGCCGGTATCCTGCACCGGGAAGAAGCCCTTGGGCACGACGATGTACAGCCAGATGGTGGCGACAAGGGTCCCGATCGTGACCAGCAGTGTGATGGTCTGGTGCTTCAGAACGAATTGCACGGTGCGGCCATAGAACGCGATGGTTTTGTTGAACGCATTTTCGGACCAGTCGTAGAAGCGTCCGTGCTTTGCCTGGTCGCGCTGGCGTAAAAGCAGGGCGCACATCATCGGCGTAAGGGTCAGCGAGATGAGTGCTGAAATCAGAATCGTCACGGCCAGGGTGACTGCGAACTCGCGGAACAAGCGGCCGACGATGTCGCCCATGAACAGCAGCGGGATGAGCACTGCGATCAGTGAAACTGTCAGCGAAACGATGGTGAAGCCGATTTGAGCCGAGCCTTGCAGCGCCGCTTCGAGCGGGGTGTGGCCCTCTTCGATGAAGCGCTCGATGTTCTCGATCATCACGATGGCATCGTCGACCACGAAGCCGGTCGAAATGGTGAGCGCCATCAGCGAGAGATTGTCGAGTGAATAGCCCAGCAGGTACATCACTCCGAAGGTGCCAACCAGCGAGAGCGGCACGGCGACACTGGGAATGATGGTGGCGGAGACGGTCCGCAGGAAAACGAAAATCACCATCACCACCAGCACGATGGTCAGCAACATCTCAAACTGAACGTCTTTGACGCTGGCGCGAATGGTGTTGGTGCGGTCGGTGAGCACCGTGATCTTCACCGAACTCGGCAGGTTTGCCTGAAGCTGTTTCAGGCGCAGCTTGATGCTGTCGACAACCTTGATAATGTTTGCGCCCGGCTGCCGCTGGATGTTGATGATGACGGCCGGAGTGGTATTCATCCACGCCGCCTGATTCGCGTTCTCAGGGCCTTCTATGACATTCGCAACATCGGAAACGCGTACCGGAGCGCCATTCTTGTAGGCGATGATGGTGTCGGCGTATTGCTTGGGATCGAAGAGCTGATCGTTGGCGCCGATGGTGTACGCCAGCCGGTTGTTCTGGAGCTGGCCCTTGGCCTGATTGACGTTCACCTGCCCGATGACAGTTCGTAATTGCTCAAGGCTGAGTCCGTAGGAGGCCAGGGCCGTGGGATTTGCCTGAATGCGGACGGCTGGCTTCTGACCGCCGCTGATGCTGACCAGTCCCACGCCGGGAAGCTGAGATATCTTCTGGGCAAATGTGGTGTCGGCCAAGTCTTCGACCTTGGGCAGCGGCATCGAGTCAGAGGTAAGGGCCAGGGTCAGGATGGGCGCGTCAGCAGGATTGACTTTGCTGTAGATCGGCGGGGCCGGCAAGTCGGTGGGCAGAAACAGCTGCGCAGCATTGATGGCCGCCTGCACTTCCTGCTCGGCTACGTCGATATTCTCGTCGAGGTTGAACTGCAAGGTGATGACCGAGGCGCCGAATGCGCTGCTGGAAGTCATCTGACTCAGGCCGGGCAACTGCCCGCATTGCCGCTCCAAGGGTGCGGTAATCGAAGATGCCGTGACGTCGGGACTGGCTCCGGGATAGAAGGTGACAATCTGAATGGTCGGGTAGTCGACCTGCGGCAACGCAGAAATAGGTAACTGCCGGTAGGCAACAATGCCCACCAGCAGCAAACCAGCCATCAGCAACGAGGTCGCAATCGGCCGGAGAATGAATGGCCGAGAAATACTCATGACTGTGAGCCTGCTTCCCCGGCGACCTGTGCGTTGCGCGATTGCCCGCCTTGCTGCTGCGGGGTTTGCGGAGTGACCTTACTGCCTGCCTGCAACTTTTCCTGGCCATCGGTGACAACGCGGTCGCCGGCTTGCAATCCGGAAGCAATGACTACCGTGTTGCCCTGGGTAAGAGCGACTTGCACGGGCTGCATCTTGACGGTGTTGTCCTGATCGACGAGGTAGGTGAAGGTACCCTGGGGGCCGCGCTGCACCGCGGCAGCGGGAGCGGTTATCGCGTCTTTGCGCGTTTCCAACAGCAAGTGGACGTTGACAAACTCGTTGGGCCAAAGCGTGTTCTCGGGATTTTCGAAGATGGCTTTCAGCTTTGCGGTTCCGGTTGTGGCATCGATCTGGTTGTCGATAGTGAGCAATTTTCCGGCTGAGAGTTTTGTCTGATCGTCACGTCCGTAAACGTCGACTTGCATTGATCCTTTGCGCATCTGCTGAAGCACCGACTGCAACTGGTCTTCCGGCAGGGTGAAGATCACGGCGATGGGATGCAGCTGGGTGATCACGAGCATTGGTGTGCCGGACGCTGCGGTGATGTAGTTGCCAGGATCGACCTGGCGCAAGCCGACTCGGCCATCGATCGGCGAAGTGATACGGCAGTAGGTGAGGTTGAGCTTCGCGTTGTCTATCGCAGCTTTATCAGCGGCGATAGTTCCTTCAAACTGCCCGAATGAGGCCTGCAACGTGTCCAGGTCCTGCTTGGCAATGACGCCGCCTTCGTACAGGGCCTTGCTGCGCTCATACTGGGCCTTCGCGTTCGCCAGTTGTGCTTCGTCGCGTTGCAGGTTGGCTTGCGCGGTTGCCAACGCCACCTGGTAGGGGCGCTCGTCGATGACGATAAGCAGCTCGCCTTTGTGAACTTCCTGGCCCTCCTTAAAATTGACCTGCATGATCTGCCCGTCAACCCGGCTCTTCAAGGAAACGGTGTTGAAGGCCTGTACCGAACCGAGCCCAGTCAGATAAACAGGGAAGTCACGCTCCTTAACGGTAGCTACTCCCACGGGGACGGCCTGTGGACCGCCAGCTCCCCGCGCGCCCTTGGTAGTGCTGGCGCTGTTTCCTTTCTGGCAGCCGGCCAGGACTGCACATATGAGAATGGCTATCGCCAATGCGATTATTCCGCGACGCTTCAACTTTCCTCCTAAAGGTTCACGACTTCCAGCGAGGTGGGGGCACTTGACTGGCGGCGCATACGGCACTGGAAGCAAACCCCGTTCTATCAATATTATTGCGTTAAGCCTTTGACATGGATTCCTGCATCCATACGCCAGTACCTATTAGACCGGAATAGCGAACCTTAGAGCCGTTAAGAGAGGGTGAAGGAAGGTAAAGTTTTGTGAAGAGTAATCGTACAGCTCGAAACACTTCTTCACCACCAGCAGCTCCTGGAAAAGGCACAATGAAAAATATGAAGCGCCTGCTTATCGTTGACGACGACCACGGTCTGGTAAACCTGTTGAAGCGTTTTCTGGAAGCAGAGGGCTTCACGGTAGACACCGCCTACGATCATGGCGACGGTCTGAAGGCTGCACTTACCGGGGACCACGAAATCATCATCCTGGATGTGATGTTGCCGGGCGGCTCGGGGTTCGAGCTGCTCAAATCATTGCGACAGCAGTCGGGAGTGCCGGTGCTGCTGCTCACCGCCCGTGGCGAAGCGGTTGACCGGATTCTAGGGCTCGAAATAGGCGCAGACGACTATCTCGCCAAGCCCTTTGACCCGCGCGAGCTGGTCGCCCGCATCCGCGCCATTCTGCGGCGTACCCAGGAGGGCGCTTCCGGTACAGCCGCGCCCGGAAGGGGACGAAATCCTGCGCCAAGGCGATATCGAGATGTCGATGGCGACTCGCACGGTTACCTGTGGCGGGCAGACGGTGGACCTGACATCGGTGGAGTTTAATGTCCTGGAGCTGCTGCTGCGCCATGCGGGAAATGTGGTTACCCGCGAGCAAATTGCCGAAGTCGCACTAGGTCGTCCGTTGAATCCGTTCGACCGCAGCGTCGATGTTCACGTCAGCCGGCTACGCAAGAAGCTGGGGAGCTTTGCGGGCAGCGATGATTTGATTCGCCCTATTCGCGGTATTGGATATTTTATGGCGGCGGCCACGGCCGAGCGGAGCCGGGCATGAACCGGCGTCTGTTCTGGAAGATATTCCTGCCTTTCTGGGTGGCGCAGGCATTGCTTCTTGGCGCGCTTTACTTGCGTCTTCACGTTCGGCTGCACTCGGAGCGACCGTGGTGGACCCAGTCTTCGCGGCAGGCGATGCCACAACTCGGCCTTGACGCGGCACTCGATTTCGAACACGGCGGTGCACCGGCACTCGATGGCTTCCTGAATTCGATATCGATCCAAAACAGAGCTTCATACTGGCTGCTCGATGGTGAAGGCAGGGAACTAGGCAGCCGAACGGCGCCTGGCGATCTTCCGGCACATGCCAGGCAGGCTTTGCAAAGCGGCGGGGCCATGCGGCTGGAAGATTCGTCCATCGTGGTGAACCGGATCAACACGCCGCAGGCTGAATATCTGCTGGTGGCGGAGTTTGTTCCGCCACCGCTTTCGGAGCGCGTGCCGGGCGACATTCTTTGGACATTGAAGCTGGGTACGATTGTGTCCGCCTTCCTGTGCTTGCTCATTGCACATTACTTGAGCAAGCCGATTGAGCGGCTACGGACGGCTACGAATGAGTTGGCGCGCGGCAATCTAGACATTCGGGTAAGTCACTATATCGGGAATCGCCGTGATGAAATCGCCGAACTGGTGCGCGATTTCGATTCGATGGCAGATGAGCTGCGCAAGCTGATTCAGAGCGAGCGTAGTCTGCTGAGCGGCGTATCGCATGAACTGCGCTCGCCGATCGCGCGTATCCGGCTGGCATTGACGCTGGCGCGAGGCGCCGACGCCCGCGAACGTCGCGAGATGCTTGATCGCATCGAGCAGGACACCATTCAGTTGGACTCGATGCTGGAGAAAATCCTCATCGTGGCGCGGCTCGAGGGCGGCCAACACAAGCCCAAGTTTGAGCAGGTCGATTTGCGCGAGATAGTGGAGGATGTGCTGGAGGATGCGCGTTTCGAGGCTACGGCAGTGGATGTTGACATTCGGTTTCCCGGTAGTCCGGACATTGAATTGAGTGGCGATTCGGGTTTGTTACGGAGCACGGTAGAAAACATTGTGCGCAATGCCATCTTCTATTCCGGGGCGGGAGGCAAGATAGATGTCAGCTTGCGGCGCGACAACGGCACGGCGTTGCTATCGGTGCGCGATGATGGTCCGGGCGTACCGGAGGAATCGTTGCCTCTGCTGTTCAAACCGTTTTATCGTGTGGACAATTCACGCGGTGTAGCAACTGGTGGTATGGGCCTGGGATTGGCCATTGTGCGCAATGCCGTATTGGTGCACGGTGGAACCATCGCCGCACAGAACGTGGTTCCGCACGGATTACAAATCGATATCTCGTTGCCGATTACGCCGGCTGCGCCGCGGGCTGTACCTCCGCAGCTGGTAGCGCCCGGAAAAAACGAGACGTAGGCTGCTTCGGCTCAGCCTGCGGTTTTCCTGACCCAAGCATCCGTCGCACGCGTTACGCGACAAGCTTTCGCCTGTCGGCTACACTGAATACTCACCTATGGCATGGTTTAAGCGAGAAAGCGCCGAGCTCGACACCTCGGGCGAGAAGAAGGTCAAGACTGAAGGCTTGTGGGTCAAGTGTGACCAGTGTCGGCAGATCATTTGGAAGAAAGATCTCGACCAGAATCTGAACGTCTGCCCCAAGTGTGACCGGCATTTTCGTATCGATGCGCGAACCCGACTCTCGCAGTTGCTGGATGACGGACGTTATGAGGTTGACGACGACAACCTGGTCTCGACCGATCCCTTAAAGTTTACCGACCTGAAGCCCTATGCCGACCGCCTGCGGCGCGCACGCAGCGAAACCGGGCTGAATGACGCCATCATCAACGCGCGCGGCAAACTCGATGGCAAGCCGGTATTGGTCAGTGCGATGGAGTATTCATTCATTGGTGGCTCCATGGGGGCGGTGGTGGGCGAAGTCCTGACCCGTGCTATTGAACGCGCCACTGAGCAGCGTTTGCCGCTTATCGTTGTTTCTGCTTCTGGCGGGGCTCGCATGATGGAAGGGGTGGTCAGCCTGATGCAGCTGGCGAAAATCTCATCCGCGCTGGCCCGCATGGATGATGCCGGCGTGCCCTACATTTCTTTGCTCACGGATCCTACAACCGGTGGCGTCACTGCGTCGTTTGCGATGCTTGGAGACCTGAACATTGCCGAGCCTGGCGCCCTGATAGGTTTCGCCGGGCCACGCGTGATCGAGCAGACGATTCGGCAGAAGCTGCCGGAAGGTTTCCAGCGCAGCGAGTTCCTGTTGCAGCACGGCATGCTGGATGCGGTGGTGCATCGCCGCGATCTCAAGGCCTATATCTCGCGCGCGTTGGACTTCATGACGGCGGCGAAGCAGGAGCCCGCTCGGGCCTGATGCGGCTGCGAGGACAGGCGAGTAGCTTACGGTGAGTCGTGTGTCAGGCTCGGATTTAGCGAATACTGCGCGCGTGCCGTGACATAGTACGCACGAACGGGTTATGATGAATTGCTTCCGATTCGAGAGGGCGTAGCGCCTTCTCGTCGCGGAGAGGTGGCCGAGTGGCTGAAGGCGGCGGTTTGCTAAACCGTTATACGGTCAAAAGCTGTATCGGGGGTTCGAATCCCCCCCTCTCCGCCAGATTCTTCTAGTTCCTTGAGCGCGCGAACCACGTTGATACAGCGCAGACAATTGAGTAGCCGTCATTTTAGACTTCTTGCATGAATCCGGTATGGATTCCAGGTGCAAGTTATGTCTGCCGCCGATTTCAGCTTCAACCAAAATTTGTGCATCGTCCTGGTGCGCACCCGTAATCCGCTGAATATCGGAGCGGTAGCACGAGCGATGGCGAACTTCGGCCATTCGCAACTGCGGCTCGTCTCGCCGTATGACCTGGCGTTTCGCGAAGCCCGCTCAGCCGTCGGAGCCAGCGAACTTCTTGCTAGCGCCGAGGTGTGCCAGAGCGTGGCTGAGGCTGTCGCGGATTGCACACTGGTCGTCGGGACCACCGCAGCTACCAACCGGAATGTAAGCCTCCCGCTCATCACGCTCCCTAAAGCAGCTCCCCAGATTGTCGCCGCGGCACGCAATGGGAAAGTCGCACTGCTGTTTGGATCCGAAAAACGCGGTCTCGCCAACCATGACATGAGCCACTGCAATTGGCTGATGCGCATTCCCACAACCCGGCAATCTTCTTCCATGAATCTCGCACAGTCAGTCGTCGTGGTGCTCTACGAACTGGCCCGAACCTGGGGTGAGACTTCGGCAGCCGCTGAATCCGAAGCCATAGTTACTGCCGATCCTGCGGCGAAGATGGAGAGTCTGTTGCGGCTGGCCGAGGTCATTCACGAAACTCTGGAGTGCTCCGGCTATTACTCCGAAGCGGCAGCTGCGACCTCGCAAGAACAGCTTCGCCGCCTGCTGCTTGGCATGAAGCTGACCGAACCTGACTCGGAAACTATCATCGGAATGTTCCGCCAGATCCTGTGGAAGCTTCGGACGAACTTGCCCAAGTGACAGGTATGACAATTGGCAGCAGGTGATCCATTCTGGGTACGCGACGGCCAACTAATGTTTTGCCCAGCCCCGATAGTTCCATACGCGTTCAATCTAAAAAGAGCGCAGACCGAGCAGGGGATACTACCGTTTGTTTGAGCAACGGCGGTTTCTCTAACTCGCGTAATGGAGCGGCGGCAGAGGCAAGTAACGGGTCAGGTCGTCGGGCGGAAAGGTGGCACTCACTCAGATATCAGCAGCAGAGCGTCCCGGCATGATCTTTGCGACGACGGAGAGGTTTCCCGAGAATTGGGCGGCCGTAGCGCGTTAGAGATAAATGCAAGAATCAGGTCTGAGCGGGTGGAGAAACTCGCAAGTCAGACGGCTGTGGCAAAGTAAAGCAATGGGCTCTCTAGAGAAGCCGCCGTCGAACGCACGAGCAGCATTTCAGTATCCCGACTTTCGACGGTATCAACTCGCACGCCTGTTCACCGTAATGGCGAGCGAAATGCAATCGGTAGCTGTGGGCTGGCAGATCTACGAGATTACCCGGCGTCCGCTTGATCTCGGACTGGTCGGGCTGGTGCAATTCACGCCGGTGCTGCTGCTGTTTCTGGCGGCCGGCCACGCGGCGGACCGCTTCAACCGGCGCAACATTGTCGCCATCTGTTACGTGCTGCTGGGGGTGGCGTCGGCGATACTGCTGTGGCTAACCCGTCGGGGCCATCCGTCGGTTCATGCAATCTACGGCGCGCTAGTGATCGTCGGAGTAGCCAGAGCGTTTAACGGGGCAGCGGGACAGTCGCTGGTACCGTTGCTGGTTCCGGAAGAGCATTTTCCCGCGGCCGTCGCCTGGTCCTCAACCGTCTTTCAAACCGCGACGATTGTCGGACCCGCCGTGGGCGGCCTGGTATACGCTGCATTCCGCGGACCTGCGGCAGTTTATCTATCTTCTGTTATTGCGGCGATCATCTCGGTGTTCGCGGTTTCCAAGATCCAGCTTCGGCCGTCCTCGAATAAACGCGAGCCCGTCAGCTTGAACACCGTCTTGGCAGGCTTTCGCTACATTTGGCAGCACAAGCTCATTCTCGGTTCCATTTCTCTGGATCTGTTCGCCGTTCTACTTGGTGGAGCGGTGGCGCTGTTGCCGGTCTATGCCAAAGAAATCTTGCGCACCGGTCCGTGGGGACTGGGAATTCTGCGGAGTGCCCCTGGTGTGGGCGCTCTGTTAACGGCATTGCTGCTGGCGAATCGGCCATTGCGCCGTCAAGCTGGTGCCACCATGCTGTGGTGTGTGGCCGGTTTCGGCGCGTTCACCATAGCATTCGGCTTGTCACACAATTTGATCGTATCGGTAATCTCGCTCTTGCTGGTTGGGGCTGCGGATATGGTCAGTGTGATTGTGCGCGGCACGCTGGTGCAATTGGCAACGCCAGACGAGATGCGCGGGCGCGTCAGTGCGGTGAACTCCATCTTTATTGGCGCGTCGAACGAGTTCGGGCAATTTGAATCGGGCATTACGGCGCAGTGGCTGGGGGCTGTACCTGCCGTCATTCTTGGCGGCGCCGGCACGCTGCTCGTGGTTGCTGTATGGGCTTGGATGTTTCCGGAATTGCGCAAAGCTGACACGCTAAGCGCCCAGCGCCGCGCAGGTTAGACATACAGGCAAGCGAGATCGCGCTACTCCTCGCCCAGCTCCGTCCTGGATTCTCGCTACATTGGCCTACAATCAGGCTTAATCTATGCGAGTCTTGATCGTAGAAGACGAACGGCGGCTGGCGGAGAACATTGCCCGCAGCTTGCGCGAAAGTGCGGGATACGCCGTTGACTGCTGCTTCAATGGCGAAGACGGCCTGCACATGGCCGAGAACAATCCCTATGACCTGCTTATTCTCGATTTAATGATCCCTAAGATCGACGGTCTGACGCTGCTTACGCGTTTGCGCTCGCGTGCCGCTCAATTCCCAGTACTCATTCTCACCGCGCGCGACGAAAAGGAATCCGTGGTGGCACTGCTGAATGCGGGGGCTGACGATTACGTCTGCAAACCGTTCGATTTGGGTGAACTGATGGCGCGCTCCAAGGCGCTGATCCGGCGCGGCAAGGGTCAGAGTGCCGCGGTGCTCAAGGTAGCCGATCTCGAGATCAGCACGGCCGACCTTACGGTGCGACGCGCCGGCCAGCCCATCTCTCTGACCGCGATGGAGTATCGTGTGCTGGAGTATCTGGCACATCGCCCCGGTGCCGTGGTATCGAAGACCGAGTTGCTGGAACATCTGTACGATTTCAACTGGGAACGTTTCAGCAACGTGATCGAGGTTTACATTTCAGGACTGCGGCGCAAACTCGAGCACGGCGACACCAAGTTGATTCACACCCTGCGGGGGCAGGGATACATGCTGCGCGCGTGATCATGAAGACGCCTTCCATTGCGCAGCGGCTGATTGCCGCAGTTGTCGTTTCGCAACTGTTGCTGGCAACCGGTCTCTTCTTCGTAGCTCTATATTTCACCCATCGGCAGTTGCTGGCTGCCTTCGACACCGAGTTGCGTGGTCGTGCGATGAGCATCGCTGCGCTGGTGCACTATTCGGAAGACGAGCACCCCACCCTGGAATTTCAGGGAGACATGCTGCCGCCTCCGTTCGAACATCGCAACGCCGATCTGTACCAGGTTTTCGATCAGAACGGGAAGCTGATAGCGCGCTCCACAGGTTGGCCCAATGTTGCGCTGCAATCTGCGCTTCATCCCACCTATACGAATTTTTACTGGAACGGTGAAGGCTACCGCGCGCTTTGCCTGAGCCGAGTTCCCGTGCTCGATCGTGAAGCAGACACCCCGGCCAATGACTTCCTTACCGTCACCTACGCCTCACCTCTGAGTCCAGTAAACAGGACGGTCGCTCGCCTGCGGCTCTACATCGCTGGCGGATGCATTCTGTTGCTATGCATCACCGTGCCGCTTGCGCTTTGGGGACTGCGGCGAGGTCTACGTCCGCTGGATGATTTAGCCTCCAATGCCGCTCTCATCTCCACGTCGAACTGGGATCTCAATCCGAGCGCCGAAGCCATGGCGACGCGCGAGTTGCTGCCGCTCACTCAGGCAATGACCTCGATGCTCGATGGGTTGCGTCGTGCCTTCGCCCAACAGCGCGAGTTTCTCGCCAATGCCGCGCATGAGTTGAAAACGCCGGTGGCGATTCTGAAGTCCACGTTGCAATCGTTGCTGCAGCGGCCGCGCTCTTCGGAGGAATATCGCGCAGGGCTGGAGCAGTGTTTGGACGACATGGCGCGGCTGGAGAAGCTACTGCATTCCATGCTGCGGCTGGCGCGCGCCGAACAGTGGGCTGCCGGAAGCCTGCGGCGCGATTTGGCTGAAGTCGATCTGCGGACCACATGCGAAGCTGCCGTTGATTCGGTAACTCCACTGGCGCGACAGCATGGAATCGAGATCCGTGTCAGCAGCAATGGTCCGGTTTCGCTGCGCGCTGATTCCGAAGACCTGGAACTGGTCTGGACGAACTTACTGGAGAACGCCGTGCGTTTCACAGCGCGGAATTCTACAGTCCAGGTGCGTGTGGCTTCCGACCCGCAACATGCCATTGTAGAGATCGCCGACAGCGGTCCCGGCATTCCGCCGGATGAACTGCCGCGTATCTTCGAGCGCTTCCATCGAGGAGATGTCTCCCGCTCTCGCGATACCGGTGGATACGGGCTGGGCCTGTCCATCTCGAAAGCCGTGATCGAAGCCTATGGTGGATCGATTGTTCCGAAGAGCGAAGTCGGAGTAGGCACGCGCATGATTGTTTCCATCCCAAAGCAGAGCTGAACGCATCTTACGTGACCTTAAGGTTTGGTTAAGGTTCCTCCCGTCAGACTAATGGGAAGACGTTGTGTGCGAGGGCTTGGTGTCTTTGCTTCTGCGGTTCGTTTTCGCATTCGTCAGCTGCATATGCGTGGTGCCCGCCTTGCTGGCGCAGGCTGCACCTTCTGCGCAAACAACTGGAAATCCTGCGGTGGGTACCGTCTCACTAACGTTGGCTGACGCCCTCTCGCGCGCTAAGGCTAACAGCCCTCAATTTCAAGCTGCGGTGACTGAACTCGGACTGGCTCGCGAAGACAGGTTGCAAACCCGGGCCGGACTGCTGCCGGGAGTGAACTACGCGAACAGTTTCATCTACACCCAGGGCAATCGGACCGCGTCAGGAGTGTTCATCGCCAACAACGGCGTGCATGAGTACCTGAGCCAGGGCATCGCGCATGAGGCTATCGGCCCGGCGGAGCTTGCCAACTACCAACGCTCTGCCGCAGCACTGGCACTGGCGCAAGCGCGTCACGAGATTGCAGCGCGCGGCCTGGTGGTGACGGTGGTCCAATCGTTCTACGGATACATCGCTGCGCAAAATCGGACGGCAACAGCGCAGCAGCTCTTCGAAGAAGGACAGCGTTTCCTAAACAATACGCAGAAGCTCGAGCAGGGAGGGGAAGTCGCACACTCCGACGTCATCAAGGCGCAGATTCAGGCGGATGATCTGTTGCGCGCGCGCGACGAGGCGAAGCTGGCCGAGAAAAGCGCGAGGCTCACGCTGGCGGTGCTTGTGTTTCCCAACTTCTTTCAGGACTTCACACTGGTGAGCGACCTCAGCACCCCGCCGCCGTTGCCGCCTATAGCAGGCATTCAGCAGTTGGCGGAGAAGAATAATCCGGAGCTGAAAGCCGCCTATGCTGCCTTAGGAGTTGCCAACAAAGAGGTCTCACTCGCGTGGGCCGGATACCTGCCCTCTCTGGCGGTGGATATGTTCTACGGAATCGATGCTAACCAATTCGCCGTGTATAACCGCGACGGTGCTCGCAACCTGGGCTATGCCGCGGCAGCGACCCTGAACATCCCAGTGTGGAATTGGGGCGCGACCCAGAGCAGAGTTCGCCAGGCGCAGCTGCAACGTAATCTGGCCAAGGTCGAACTGAGCGCCGCTCAGCGCCAGGCTATCGCCGACCTGCAGCAGTTCTACGCCGAAGCCGAAACTGCACGCGCACATCTTGATCTGCTGCACCAGACCGCCGAACTGGCCGCCGAAAGTCTTCACCTGACCACGCTGCGCTATCAGGCAGGAGAAGCCACCGCGCTGGAGGTGGTTGATGCGCAGAATACGTTGTCGACCGCGCGCAACAACCTGGCCGACGGCGAAACCCGATACCGCGTGGCCTTGGCTGCTCTACAAACTCTGACGGGGCCCTTCTGATGAAACCTCGTACAAAACGCCATGGCACTTGGTTGCTGTTAGTCCTGCTTGGCAGCGCACTGCTACTGACGTCATGTTCGAAGAAAGAGGAGAACCCGCAACCGGTCGTGACGGTGCAAGTGGCCAAGGCGGAGCGCGGCGAGATACAGCAGATCATTCGCGCCGAAGCGATTCTTTTCCCGCGCAACCAGTCGGCGATTACGCCGAAAGTCGTCGCACCGGTGAAAACCTTCTACGTCAACCGCGGCAGCCGCGTACACAAAGGAGAGCTGCTGGCGGTATTGGAAAACCGCGACTTGGCGGCATCGGCTGTCGACAACCAGGGCGCCTATCAGCAGGCGCAGGCGAACTATGGAATCGCAACCTCCTCCACGCTGCCCGAAGACTGGCAGAAAGCCGAGTACGACCTGAAAACTTCGAAAGAAGCTTACGACGCACAGCAGAAGGTCTACGACAGCCGCCAGGTTCTATATAAAGAAGGGGCGATGCCGCGCAAAGATCTCGACGCGGCGGCAGTAGCGCTGGCCCAGGCCAAGTCGCAATATGAGCTGGCCCAGCAGCACTTGGCAGCGCTTCAAAAGTCAGGCAAGAAAGATCAACTGGAAGCGGCGAAGGGGCAGCTTGTCTCGGCGCAGGGCAAGTATGAAAACGCTGCCGCGCAGCTTTCGTACACCGAGATTCGCAGCCCGATCGACGGAGTTGTCACCGACCGGCCGCTGTATCCGGGCGAAACTCCTGCACCCGGAACTCCGCTGATCACGGTGATGGACACCTCTTCAGTAATTGCCAAAGCCCACATCCCGCAGGAGCAGGCGGCCGCCTTGAAGGTTGGCGATGCGGCTACGATTGTGGCTCCCGGAGAGGTAAAGGCCAGTGGCAAAGTCGCGCTCATCAGTCCGGCGCTCGATCCTAACAGCACCACAGTCGAGGTCTGGATCGACGCTCCGAATCCTGACGGCAGCCTACGACCGGGAACTTCGGTTCGCATTGAGGCGATTGCCCAGACCCTGCCAGACGCTATCGTCATCCCCGTCTCAGCGGTGGTGAAAACGCCGGATGGCGGCGACATGGTGATGCTGGTTCGTGATGGTACGGCACACCAGGTGGCGGTGGAAACGGGCGTTCGCGAAGCAGACAAAGTTCAGATCACCAAGGGACTGGCAGGAGGCGAGACGATCGTCACCAACGGGGCGTATGCGCTTCCCGACAATACCAAGGTGAAGATCGCGGAAGCCGCAGCGGAAAAGTCGCAGCCCAATGCGACCTCAGGTACCGCCGAGGGCAAGGACTGACCGCCGCATGAGTGAGCCTTCCATCCTCGAGCGCCTGCGCACGCGAACTCCCGACGACGACAGCTATTGGTTCGCACGTTACTCGAAGTCCATTGTTTTTCTCATCCTTATTCTGTCGGGAGCGGGCATCTACCTGGCGTTCAACATCCCTATCTCGGTGTTCCCGACCACCGACTTTCCGCGCGTCCTGGTCGGTGTTGACAACGGTGTAATGCCCATCGACCAGATGATGGTCACCATTACGCGACCGATCGAAGAATCGGTCAACAGCGTCCCCGGACTGCAACAGGTTCGCTCCATCACCAGCCGCGGGTCAGCCGAGATTGACCTGTTCTTCGACTGGCACGTCAATATGGTGACCACGTTGCAACTGGTCGACGCTGCGCTATCGCAGATTCGCACCACGCTGCCCGCAGGCGCGGTCATCCAGACCCATCGCCTGACCTTTGCCAGCTTTCCCATCATCGGCTACAGCCTCACTTCCGACACCGTTCCTCAGACCGATCTTTGGACGATGGCGACCTACGATTTAAAGCCGCGGCTCAACCGGCTCGATGGCGTAGCCAGCGTCGTGGTGCAGGGCGGCCAGGAGCCCGAGTTCCACATCACCCCTGACCCGGTAAAGCTGCTGGCGAGCAACGTAACCGTCACCGACATTCTGGATTCGGTGCGTCGTACCAACCTCATCGACTCCCCCGGCCTGTTGCCGCAGAATCATCAGCTCTATCTCGGGCTGGTCGATGCCCAGGTGCGCGACCCGCAGCAGATCGGCAACATCGTCGTGAAGTCCACACCGGCGGGAGTGCCGATACACATTCAGGACATCGCATCCGTCCAGCCGGGCGTCAAGCCGGTGTACACCATCGTTACCGCCAATCAGAAGCCTGCGATTTTGCTGAACATCTCACGCCAGCCCGACAGCAACACGGTCGCCGTTGCTGATGAAGTGCACGCCGAGGTGCAGCGCATCCAGCAGTCGCTGCCGCCCGGCATAAAACTGGAGCCCTTCTACGACCAGTCGCAGATCGTGACCGAGTCCATCAAGAGCGTGCGTGACGCCATTCTCATTGGCCTGGTGCTGGCGTCGCTCATCATGGTGCTGTTTCTGCGCGACTGGGGAACATCGCTGGTTGCGGCGCTGGTGATTCCAGTAACGGTGCTGGTGACGTTCATCGCCTTGAAGCTGCTGAATGAGAGCTTCAACCTCATGACGCTTGGAGGACTGGCTGCCGCCGTCGGGCTGGTGATCGACGACGCTATTGTCGTGGTCGAGAACGTCTCGCTGCATCGCGACGCCGGACAGGACAGGCTGGAAGCGATTCAAAGTGCCTTGCGTGAAATCACGGTTCCGCTGATCGGCTCGACCATCACCCCGATCGTCGTTTTCGTTCCGCTGATAGCCACCACCGGTGTGACTGGAGTCTTCTTTCGAGCGCTGGCCATCACGGTTGCCGCCTCGCTGATTGCCTCTCTCGGCCTGGCGCTTAGTTGGACACCGACGCTCAGCCAATATTTCATCCATCGCAAATCCGCCGGAGTTGAGCCCCGCATCGAGGGACTTAGCGAGCGCGAACGCCTGCTGGCTGCCGAAGAAGCGTCGCTTGGGCCACGCTTTCGCAAGATTGTGGACTTCTACGAAAAAGCTCTACGCTTTGCCTTGGAGCGCCCGCTGTGGATGGGAGTCTTCGCAGTGGTACTTATCGCCGCGTCTTTCGTTTGCTATCGGACTCTGGGCACCGACCTGCTTCCGGCGATGGATGAAGGTGGCTTTGTGCTTGATTACCTGAGCCCGCCCGGTTCTTCCCTCGAGGAAACGAATCGGATGGTAAATCACATCGAGGCAATGCTGGCGCAAACGCCCGAAGTCCAAAGCTATTCGCGACGAACTGGTCTTGAGTTGGGACTGGCTGCGGTAACGGAAGCGAACCGTGGCGACATCGCGGTGAAGCTGAAGAATAAGCGCAGTCGCAGCGTCGACGAAGTTATGGCCGACCTGCGCGCGCAGATCGCCAAACAAGAGCCGGGAATCGAGGTCGAATTCGTCCAGGTGCTGCAAGACATGATCGGCGACCTGTCGAATGCCCCCGAGCCGGTGCAGATCAAATTGTTCTCCCCCGATGCAGCATCGTTGCGAGAGTGGGCGCCCAAGATCGCCGAGGCCATCGGCAAGATCGACGGTGTGGTCGACATTCTCAATGGCATCGACAACACCGTCAGCAATCCGGCAACGGTGTTCAACGTCGACCCCGTAGTGGCGTCGCGCGCCGGCTTTACGCCCGAGGAAGTCGCTGTCGATGCCTCCGCCATCCTCGAAGGCGAACCGGCAGCCACCCCGGTCATTACCCAAGACAAAGCTTTCACCATTCGCGTGCGTTATCCCGATGCGAACCGCAGTACGTTGCAGGCAATGAGCAACACGCTGCTGAACAGTACATCCGGGCACACCGCGACACTCGGCACGCTGGCGACCGTGACGGAGCTTCCGGGCCAGACTGAAATCCGCCGCGAGAACCTGCAGCGCGACGTTACAGTCACTGCGCGTTTAGAAGGGCGCGACCTTGGCAGCGCCATCAAGGCGGTACAGAAGGCAGTGAACGACCTGCACGTGCCGTCTTCCATCCGCGTGGTATATAGCGGAACCTACGAAGAGCAGCAGCAGTCGTTCCACGACCTCTTGCTCGTCCTGGTGCTGGCAACGCTGCTCGTATTCGTCGTTCTGCTCTTCGAATTCCGTACGCTGGCCGCACCCGTGGCGATCTTGGCATCGGCGTTGCTGTCGACTTCCGGAGTGTTTCTCGCGCTGCTGCTTACCGGCACCGAGTTCAACATCGCATCGTTCATGGGACTGATTATGGTCATCGGCATCGTGGCCAAGAACGGAATCCTGCTGCTCGATGCCGACCAGCGCTTCCGCGGGGAAGGGCTGGCAGCCGAAGAAGCCATGATTCAAGCCGGCCGCCGGCGCCTGCGGCCCATCATGATGACCGCGCTCGCCGCAGTGGCAGGCATGTTGCCGCTGGCCTTCGCGCTGGGCGCTGGCTCCCAAATGCTGCAACCGCTCGCCATCGCTGTGATTGGCGGCATAACGGTTTCCATGGTGCTGTCGTTAATCATCACCCCGGCAGTTCACTACTATCTCAGTCACGATCGCAGCGCATCATCCGAAGCGAACTAGAAGGAGAACACCGATGAAACGCAATCTGATCCTGTTACTCGTCGCGGGACTGTTGTTGTCGCTACCCGCTCTTGCCCAGAAGCAGTACAAACTCGCCGATACCGTGAAGCTTGGCGGTGATGGCGGATGGGACTACCTGACCTACGAGCACGGCGCACATCGCCTGTTCATCACCCGCGGCACGCACGTGATGGTTGTCGATACCAACACCTTGAAACCAATTGCCGACATCCCCGACCTCAACGGCATTCACGGAGTTGCACTGGCGCCCGAACTCGGCAAAGGCTTCGTCAGCAATGGCGGAGATGACTCCGTCGCCATCTTCGATCTGAAAACGCTGAAGGTCACAGACAAGGTCAAAGTTGGCGGGCGCCCCGATGCGATTCTTTTTGAGCCATTCTCCAAGCACGTCTTCACCTTCAACGCCAAGAGTCAGGACTCGACGGTATTGGATGCGGCGACCGGGAAGGTTCTGGCGACGATTCCGCTGGGCGGCAAGCCGGAATTTCCCGCCAGCGATGGCAAGGGCAAACTATTCGTCAACATTGAAGACAAGGGCGAGATTGCGGTGATTGATGTCAAGAGCAATACGGCGATCGCGCACTGGCCTCTCACCGGATGTGAAGAACCCAGCGCGCTTGCATTAGATACTGCCCACGCCCGGCTATTCTCCGGCTGCGGTAATAAGGTGATGGCAGTGACCGACGCCGCCTCGGGCAAAGTGCTCACAACAGTTCCCATCGGAGCCGGTGTCGATGCGGGCCGCTTTAATCCCAAGACGCAGGAAATATTCATGTCCTGTGGGGAAGGAACCCTGCCGGTCATCCACGAGGACGGACCCGACAAATACTCGGTGAAGCAGACGGTACAGACCGCACGCGGCGCACGCACCATGGCACTCGATACCGATACCAACGCGATTTACCTGGTGACGGCACAGTTTGGCGAAAAAGGCCCGAATGATCGCCGGCCGCCAATGATTCCCGGCACCTTTGAACTGCTAGTCGTCAAGCCGGAGTAGCGCGTGCGAAGTGCGTTGCCGGTAAGTGGTGCATGTCTTGCTCGGACCTGACAGGCATCTGACCGGCAGCCCGGCCTTGTCTCACTGATCGCTAATCATAAGGATGCGCGGATGTGTGGCTTGATTTCCGGCGCCCTCCCACTGCCGCAACAGGATGGAATAGAGCATCAGGCCGGTTTCGCCTTCGCCGAAGAACATATACGCAAGCGACTGCTTCATGAGGTTCCGGTTGGTCAGGCCAACGACGATGGAGATCGGCTGAAGTAGTTCGCTTACGAACGCAATGGTGTTTGCGATAGCAACTGCTCCGTACACCTCGATGACGAAACGATCTTTTTCCTTCCGTGCCTTTATCCGGATGCGCGCCATAAATTCGCTCCGATTGTCCAACAGGTATACGTGAAGAAACGCCAGCGGACCCTCGATTTTGAAGTAGGAAAGCACCTTACTGGCTAAAGCATCGCGAGCTTCCGGCGTTGTTTCGCTGTCAGGAATAAGGTTAACCTTGCCACCGGCGATGGTCTTCCATATCTCCTCCGATTCCGAGTCGACGAAGGAGAAATCGGAGATGCGTATCTCTCTGGCGCGCACGTAACGGCTGACAGCACTGGCAACCAGCAGCACCAGGATGAAGCAGCTGCCGATGAGTATGCCGTCCGTGCGCTCGATGATGTTGGCTCCCAGGGTGTACAGGAACACCAGGCTGACCACGAAGAAATAGCACCCGGCAAGCCACTTAAGCGGACGCCGCAGTCCACCTTCTTTGAAGCTGCTTAGGGTGACGGCGACCGCACTGGACAGCATCAGCACCAGCACGCCGGTCGCGTATGCGCCACTCTGCGCTTCCACGCTGGCTCGAAAAGCCAAGGTGATGATGACGTTGATGGCAAGCAACACCAGCACCAGGGGACGGCGATAAGCAACCCAGTCCGGAGCCATGCCGAAGCGAGGAAGATAGCGGGGAATCAGGTTAATCAGGCCCGCCATCGCCGATGCACCCGCGAACCAGAGAATCACGATGGTCGAGAGATCGAACACCGAACCGAAAACGTTCCCCAGCAGGCGATGTGCAAGGTACGAGACTGCCCTTGCCGCCACCGCTCCTCCGGCTCGATATTCAGATTCGGAGATCAGCAGGCTCGTAACGAAACTCGACAGCAGGAGCATGCCGCTCATAATGAGAGCAGCCGTTACCAGCAGCTTGTGAGTATTGCGTATGCGACCGCGAGGAACCGGATCGGAATTGTCGTCGCCGTTGCCAGAAACGAGTGGCATCACGGCTACGCCGGTCTCGAAGCCGCTCAAGCCGAGAGCCAGCTTGGGGAAGGTTAGAACGGAGAAGAAAAGGATGGCTGTCCAATCGCCTCGCTGGTGCAGGTGAAACTTCCATTGGTGAACCAGTTCCGGATGCTGGGCAATTTCCCAGAGACCGCGCACGATAACTACCAGGTTCAGCAACAGGAAAGGTATAGCAATATATCGTGCGAAACCTATTGCCTCGTTGAACCCCAGCCAAAAAATAAACGCGAGCAACCCCAGCAGGCTCAGCGTGACGCCCATTTGCGAGTTGCCGACCAAAGGATGCAGATAAGGATTGGCAATCGCGTGGATGGCGGCATCGGCTGCCGACAGGGTCATGGTGATGACGAAGTCAGTGGCAGCGAATCCGATCAGCACCAGAACAAAGATCTTGCTCTTCCATCCGGAGAGAAGATGCTCCAGCAGTGCGATGGAGCCTTGCCCTGCATACGAGCGGCGTGCCACCGCCATATAGGTCGGAACCGCCCCGAACAAAGTTACAGCCGCGAGCACAGCGGTTGCCGGCAGCGAAAGCGCCCCGGCGGCCAGTAAGGCGAGTCCTGGCTGGTAGCCGAGGGTCGAGAAGTAATCGACTCCGGTGAGCCAGAGCACGACGTACCAGGGATAAGTCCGCTCCTGCTCGGAGCCGGGCGCTCCGTCCTTTCCGACAAAGAGCCGTTGCAGAAAATGTTTCAACCAGTTGTGCTGGCTTGCGAGCGGCTGCGTGCTGCCGGGAAACTCCGACCTTGGTGACGTGGAGTTCATGGAACGTCTCCAACGGCATGCCATCCCACCAGCACTATCAGGTTTTCGAATCGAAGCAAGCGCGGACACTCGTTGTTGGAGTCGATATCTGCAGAGGCAATTGTAAGCGCTACTTTATTTCAATAAAGCTCCGTGCCCGCGAAGACGATAGTAGGATGCAGGCCGAAACCCCGATGGCGGTCTTGGCAAAGGATATCCCCATACTCAAGAAGTAGCTTGACTGGTCTGCAAATGACGATAAGATTGTCCGCAACCGTGGGGCGGCGGCCTGAGGGCTCTTGGTTCGCGTGCCATTCGGCGCCATCGTCAGCAGCGATTCAGGAAGAGACATCATGAAGATCTCGATCCGGACGATGGGCCTTGCGGCAGTGCTTCTGCTGCTACTTCTTAGCACTCATATTCTGAATGCAGCGGATGAACCGAAAGCAAAACCAGCCGCTGATACCTCCGCCAAGACTGTCGATTCTGCCTATGCCAGCGACGACGCATGTCAGGCGTGCCATTCGGAGCTGTGGGAGAAACACTTCGCCAGTACTCCCCATCGCGCGCTGTTGTCGGGCGACCAGCATGGCTGCCAGGGATGTCACGGCCCGGGGCAGGCACACATTGATGGCGGAGGCGACAAGACAAAGATCATCCGCTTCGAGACGCTGAACCCTGCGCAGACCGCCGCCATCTGCACTCAAGTGCCACCAGGCCAGCATGGAGACGCAGAACTTCTCGAAGTCCGAACACCTGGCCAACGGCGTAAGCTGCACTAGCTGCCACAGCCCGCATAAATCCACCGACGTGAACTTCATGCTCGTGAAGTCGCAGACCGAGCTTTGCTTCGGCTGCCACGCGGCAAGAAGGCGCAGTTTTCCCGGCCGTATCGCCATCGCGTGGACGTGGGACTGATTCAATGCAGTGATTGCCACAACCCGCACGGGACGCGAGCGGGGAGGCAGGTGCGGTCGGCCGCCGGGCAGTTCGCGGTCTGCACCAAGTGCCACACCGACACCATGGGGCCGTTCGTCTTCGAGCATGCCCCAGTCAAGACTGACGAGGGATGCATGTCCTGCCACACGCCTCATGGCTCGACCAATCCGCGGTTGTTGCAGGTGAACAACGTTAATTTCCTCTGCCTGCGGTGCCACACGCCCAACATGAACGGGGCAGCCGGGCAGGCCCGATCGGACCGAACCACGATCAGTCAGCCAAGTACCAGGCGTGTACAACGTGCCACACGCAGATCCATGGTTCTAACTTCAGTCCGGTGTTCTTCCGCTAAGAGGACACTTATGCGATTCCCAACGATTCAAAGATCGCATCGTATGGCTCGGCCTCGCAGTGGCCGGGCTTTGCTGTTGGCAGACCCTAAGTTTCGCGCAGGCTCCATCGGCCCGCCGCCTGCTCCGGTCGCCGTCGGATGCGGCAGGAAGGTAAGGACATTGGCGGCTTCCAGGTGACGCAGTCCATCGAGTTTGGCGGGCGCATCAACGACACCACGGGAAGCACGGCGATGTACGACACCCTGGTGAACTATCAAAGTGGGGCGCGCATCCTCGAGCAGTCGCTGACTATGCAGGCCAAGGACCACGAAGAAATCTTTGACACACTCACCCTCATCGAGCTTTGGATGGGGTGGCGATCCCGAGCAGGCGGCACGGCTGCGGATCGCGAAATATCGCTGGTACAACTTCTCAGGGCAGCTACCAGCACATGCAGAACTATTTCGACTACGACCTGTTAGCGAATCCGCTGAATCCAGCTCCGCCCGCCGGCAACCCCTCGGTGCCGGTTCTGTTTTCGCCGCACAGCTACTTCGACCGGCAGAATCTCTACAACTTCGATCTCGTCGTGCTGCCGATGCACAAGCTGTCGTTTCGCGCCGGCTACAACCGCAATCGCATTCATCGGGCCTGCTTTCAGCAGCGTCCACGAGGGAACGGAAGCGCTGCTTTACCAGAGACTGGAACAACAGTTGAACGGCTTCCGCTTCGGCGCCGACTGGCGCGCGAACGAGAAAACGACGATCAGCTATACGCAGCTTTTGCAGTATTACACCGGCGGGACAACCTACTCCCTGAACCCGTACAACTCCTGGCCGCTGTCGAACGGGAGTTTCGTCAGCTTCGGGCTGCCATGGTTCAACGGCGGCAGCCCATGCTCGGCGCCATTGAAGAACGGGATTGCCAACCCGTCGTGCAACGGCTACTTCAACTACAGCCTGTATCAGCACGAGCACACCTTCATTCCTACCGAGCAGCTCAACATGCGCTCGTCGTCATTGAAGTGGCTCGACTTCAACGGCCAGTGGCAGTACAGCCACGCGCAAATGAACACGCCGCTGACGGCGATCTTCAACGGCTTGAGCAGTCGCACAGGATTGTTGGGTTACAACACCGCCGGCAGCAGCTCGAGCGCGAAGTGGAATTCTTCATCGGCCGATGTCTCCGCCACTATTCACATCAGCGACCGTCTGCGACTGGTAGAGGCCTTCCGCTTCCGCAACTTCAGTGTGGCGGGCGACTTTCTCGACTTCGAAAATAGCCTTTTTCCTGCTGCGCCGACCACCGCTTCGCTGCTGACGCCTGTGGCGTCCTTCCCGGGGAGCATACTGACCCACGCGTCGGGTTCGCCTGCCGACATCATCAACGACCTGTATGCCAACCTGCTGGGGCAGTTGTCGTACGCGAACGATTTCCAGGTGCAGTACGACATCACGCGCAGCTTCGGCGTGCGCGCGCGGATTCAACTGGACACAACTCGACATTCAGCCCGGCGACAGCTACGAAGCGGCGCTCGGGGACATCTACTATCCCAACAATCCCAACCGCGGCGAATGCGCAGGACAGCCGCTGAAACCCAGATGGCAGTTGCACGTTCACCGGCGTGCTTACTCCGTTGGACAGATCCGCTGAGCGGAACCGACACAGCTCAACCGCTACACCGGCGTGCTGGGCGCGTGGTATCGCAAGGGAGCGCCTGCACGCCGACGTCGACGCTGAATATGGCGGCGGCCGATAACTGGATCTACCGCACCGATCCGCTGCAACTTCTTCAACTTCCGCGGAAACGTCTCGCTATGCTCCGCGTCCGTGGCTGATGCTGGGAGGCAATTTCAACTATCAGAAGGCGAGCAACAACACTCCTGGCATCAACCTCGGCCAGCACAATTACACCACGATGGTGAATGCAACCATCATGCCCAACAACAAGTGGGGGTTCGACCTGGCCTACAACTTCGACGCCATCCAGCAGAACCTGTTCCTCTGCTTCCAGGACAGCACGCCTCCGCCCGGCTCGACCGCCTGCGCCGGCGACAGCTCACTGCTGCAAACCTATGGCCTCTACCAGACGCACACCCAGTATGGATACTTCGCATTCACATTGACTCCGGTAGAGCGAGTCACCATGCGCGTGGGGTACAGCATCGTGGATAACCAGGGCAACACGACCGACTTCAACGCCCTGTTGCCGCTTGGCCCGCTGGCCTCGACTTATCAGACACCACTGGCCACAGTGGACGTCAAGCTGTACAAGAACGTAAGCTTCAAGGGCGGCTGGAATTACTACCAGTACGGTGAAGGGTCGTTCGTTGGACCAACCGCTCCCCGCTACTTCCACGCCAACAACACGACCCTGGCCTTGCGGTATGCGTTTTGAGGAGTTCAGGTCAAAAGAAGGCTATTCGCGAACTTGTCCTCCGCGGCAACATACACCTTCTATCGCAACATGAGCTTCCGCGGCGGATGGAACTACCAGAATTACGGCGAGGCCTCGTTCGTCGGCCCTACCGCGCCGCGCAACTTCCACGCCAATGAAACCACGCTGGCCATTCGCTACGCCTTTTAAGGGAAGGTAGCTTTATTGCTATCTTTCCTCTGCTCACTTGAGATCCGTTGGCAGCGTGTTTGCCCGGCATTGTGCGTCTCGCTGCCGGAGCGTTCTAGGTCCGCGAAAGCTGCCAATGCGTCGTGTATGCGGGGAAGATAAACTCCTCGCCGATATCGTCCATCAATTGATGACGAACCAGGTCCGAGTGCAGGGAATTGTCCACGCGCGCCAATGCTAAGCGCACTCCGAGTCGCGACAGCTCAGCCTCCAGTTGCCGCACCAAGCGTGCAGCCGTGTAGTCGAGATTGGCAATCGCTTCGGCGTCTACCACCAGCCAATGAACCTTGGAAGGTGCACTGCCAACGATACGAAGGATGTCTTCTGAAAATCGGCTGGCATTGGCGTAGAACAGCGATGCTCCAAAACGATAGATCGCCAGTCCCGGCTCGGTCATGGCTCCTTCCTCGGGTGGCACCAGGCGCCATAGCACTGTGGGCGTCGCCACCAGCACGCCGGTGTGCGGCTCGTAGCTGTGCCGAACCACGCGCAGCAAAGAAAGTATCATCGCCAGAACGATGCCTTGTTCCACGCCGACCAGAATCACGATCGCCGCAGTGACAATAGCTAGTCCGAACTCGCCGGGGCTCTCCCGCCGAATGTCTTTCAGTCCGCGTAAATCGATGAGGCGTACTGCAATAAAGAAGACAATCGACCCGAGCACGCATCGCGGTAGATATTGCAGCGGATAGGTTAGAAACAATAGAACAATGGCGACAACAATGGCAGTCGATATCTGTGCCAGTTGGCTGCTGCCTCCGGAACTCTCGACCATCGCGGTTTGAGTCGGACTGCCATTCACTACAAAAGTACCGCTCAGAGCCGCTGCTGCATTGGCAGCCGATAATCCCACCAGGTCGCTGTTCTCATCGAGGTGCTGCTGATAACGCGCGGCGTAGAAGCGCGCAGTCGCGGCGCTCTGGGCGACGATCATCACGAAGCACGAGCCCGATATCGTCAGCAGGGGGAAGGATCTCGGACGCATGGATGTCGGGTAGTCCGAGATGCGGCAGCCCTCCGGCAACTGAACCGACAACATTCACGCCGCGTCCGGCAAAGTCCAGGTATCGGCTCGCCGCTATCATTCCTACCACCGCAATCAGTGGCCCCGGGACCTTCGGGAGGAAACGCGCACAACCAAAGACCACTAACACGACGACCAGAGATATCGCCGCCGTCAGCAGATGGGTCTGGCCCAGCCCGCGAACCACTTCCACAAATTGCAGAACCGTACGCCGTGACTGAATGTCCAGGCCGAGCATCTCCCCCAAGACGGCGATACCAACCTGAAAACCTACGCCAGTCAGAAATCCGACCAGTACGGTCTGCGAGAGAAAGTCGGCGAGAAATCCTAACTTGAGGATCCGCGCCAGCAGGAGGAAAACCGCCGTCAGCAACGCCACGGTACTGGCAAGCGCCACGTAATGCGGGCTGGCGATAGGCGCCATGCGAGAAAGTCCGCCCGCGAGAATCGCAGCGGTGGCAGAATCGGCGGCGACCACCAGGAATCGAGAGGATCCAAAGACAGCGAACGCCACCAGGGGCAACAGGAGCGTGTAGAAGCCGGTCACAACCGGCATTCCGGCAATCTTGGTGTAGCCCAGCGCCTGCGGGATATTCATCGCCGCCAGCTGAAACCCAGCGAGCGCGTCCCTCAAGGCCCTGCGTCGCTCGATGGGCAAAACTCCCTGCAGCAATCCCCATCGGGATGCGGCGGCGTTCCCGTCTGCATTACTTTTCATGCCGGGAACAGACTACTTCTTCTCGCGTTTCTTGTCCTTGCTCTTTCTCTTTTCGCGGCCCTTGCCGGCCTCCTCACGTGCGGCCTGGTGATATTCCTGACGAATCACCTCAAGATCGACCGTCGGCTCGGGCAGCTTCATCTCCATATCTTTCATGGTTTCGGCGACGATCTGCGAGACCGCGAGGTTGCGAAACCACTTGTGATTCGACGGGATGATGTACCACGGCGCGTGTTTCGTGCTGGTCTTCGCGAACACAGCCTCGAACGCCTCCATGTAGTCATCCCACAGTTCGCGATCTTTGTAGTCGCTCTCGCTGATCTTCCAGTTCCGGGCGGGATCGTCGAGTCGCTGCTTGAAGCGCTCCAGCTGTTCCTCTTTGCTGATGTGAAGGAAGAACTTGATGATGTGCGTATTGTTCTGCGTGTAGAGAAGCGTTTCGAAGTCGTTGATTAGCTCATACCGGTGCGACCACACGTCTTTCGGAGCCAGCCTATGCACCCGCACCACCAGGACGTCTTCATAATGAGACCGGTTAAAGATAGCCACCGACCCCTTGGCCGGAGCGTGAGGATGCACCCGCCAGAGAAAGTCGTGCTCCAGTTCCAACGCGGTTGGACCTTTGAAGGCGGTGACGGTTGTACCCTGCGGGTTCATGGCGCTCATCACATGATTGACGGTCCCGTCTTTGCCGCCGCCGTCGAGCGCCTGCAAGACGATCAGCAAGGAGTGTTGCTTTTCCGAGTACAACAGCAACTGTTGCGTTGTGAGCTCGCCGCGATACTTTTCGATCTCGGTCTGCGCCTGCTTCTCGGAAATATGTTTTCCCGTGTAACCGGGATCAACATGTGCGAGCTTAACTTTGCTGCCCGGCTCGACAATGAATTTCTTGCGATAGTCCATGAGATTCCCTCTGTCCGCTCAGATTCTGTTTTAGGCCCTGAGACGCAGGCTGCCAATACTGTCGAGCGAACCCTTATTCGGGGCCGCAATGTCGCGTTACTGGATCTTCGCTTCAACTGCCCAACCGGGATAACGGGCACAGCCACATATCCATGACGCAATTGCATCAATTCTCTTATGTCTGCGTATCCCGAATGGCTGCATGTCATCGCGTGGTGTTACCTCGCGCTCTGCTTCGGTTGCACAGTCGTCATCCTGGTGGATGTCATTTCACATCCCCAAAAAATGTGGATCATGAACGCCGTATGGCCGATCACCGGGTTGTATTTCGGTCCGGTGTCGGTCTGGCTCTACTACCGAATGCGACCAATCAGCACAAAGCACGCGCGGCAGCCGGACGAAGCGCAAAAGAAAAAGATGAAACAAGCCAGTCCCACCTGGGAACAAGTCAGCACGGCGGTGTTTCATTGCGGAGCGGGATGCACCCTGGGTGATATCGCGGGAGAGGCTGGGCTCTTCGCCATCGGCGGTGCGGCGATCACGTTGGTCGGCGGCTCGGAGTTTGCCACCAAATTGGTAGTCGATTTTGCACTTGCCTATGCTCTCGGTATTTTCTTTCAGTACTTCACCATCGTTCCCATGCGCGGATTGTCACCCGGGCAGGGGATCGTCGCCGCTATGCGCGCGGACACCATCTCCATCACTGCATTCGAACTCGGGATGTTCGTTTGGATGGCCCTCACCCGCTTCCTGTTTTTTCCCGAACCGCACCGCATCCACCCCAACATGGCGGTCTTCTGGTTCATGATGCAGATCGCCATGATAATCGGCTGGGCCACAGCATACCCGGCCAATGTCTGGCTGCTAAAGAAGGGATGGAAGGAGAAGATGCCGCAGTAATCACCGGCCTCGCCTGCCAGGTGCATCGGGTTTGTAAAAGCGGAGGGCCAACCATTCGGTCGGCCCCATACGCTTCAACCAACTACCCACGCACAATGCTATGGCAGCGTCGGCGTGTAGAGATTTGTCATTCTGTACGTCCGGTAGGAAACAGTGTTTGCCTGTATCTGGTAAATGATGTTTCCCTGCAGATCGACTTCCGTAGACTGTGCCTCGTCCATGTTGATGAACCCATTGCCATAGCTGGCGAACAGGCCATCCGAACGCTCTAACACATCGCCGCTCCCCAGGGCCCCGGAAAACTCGCCCAAGTCAGCCAACGTTACGAGTGATGCGGTTTTCCTCCCCTCGTCCACCAGGAACAGCATCCCACGGCTATTCTGGCCCCCATCGCACTGTGAGTTCCGCAGGTTGCCGTCATCGAAAACAGTCATCACGTGGATTCCAAGCTGGGTCTTTATAACGTTACCCTGGTATGCCGCATCGTGTTGATGAGTAAACCAGGAAAAGACATTTGGATCTCCGCAACTCTTATTTTGCGATGGGTTCAACAGCGTGATGTCGCCGTAGGGTCCCATCCGCCAAAGAATACTGCCATCTCCCTGGCCGTTCTGGTATTTCACCTTGATGACGTAATCCTGGCTGCGCTCTGACAGCAGCAGATTCCCATCGTCGAGCAATTGAACCGCGTTACTGTGCAGCCAATCGTTGGCGACGGCGAAGTTCTTGTTGAACTTGGGACAGCCGCCCTGGCCTTGCAAGCACTGGTCGTTCATCGTGGCCACCCGATCCAGATTATCGTGCGCGAACGAATCCCAGGCCCACACCACTTGCATGTTGTGATCCAGCACCAGGATCATGTCTCCGATGATGTCCACGGGATTCTGCTGTGTGCCTCCCTGGTGATCGGTGGAGACAACGTCGCGTGAGCCCAGCAAGAGCATGTCTCCGTTGGGCAGCCGGCGAGCTTCATGCTCGTTGAAGTCATTGAGAGTGGGGTAGCCCTTTCTCACTAACTGCTCGTTCACAATTTCAATATTGGTTTCCAGAGTGGCGTTGCCGGCCATGTCGTATTCCCTGAACGTCGAATCGTCAGGGAAGGTAAAGAAGTTGCCACCCACCTCGCGGCGAGCTATGAACATCGGTCCCGGGTAGTACCAGAGCACGTTACCGGCTACATCGGTTGCGGTGGGCCAATACGTAGTCGGTCCGCCAGCCGGGAAAAACTCCCAATACACTACGGGAAAGTCGGCGTCGTACTGGGTCGGAGGAACATTCACTGTGAATGTAGGCTTCGGGTAATTCGAGTCCAACGCTCCGGTACGGAACGGCAGGTCGGCGCCCGAATTGATGAGATTGGGCCCATACTCCTCCCAATGCATCAGGTATTGCGTAGAAGGCAACATTCCTGCGACGTAAAAGTTCGCGCTGCTCTGCGAGCACGCTACAGAGTTGGTGGTGCTTGAGACATTGGAATTCACTGCATGAAATCGCACCAGCAGGCTATGGCCTGTCTGACATGGAGGGCCACTGAACAACGCCACCAGCGGGTGCGACGTTGGATGTACTGCCGATGCGCCAGGCGCTGTCACCCAGGGCAGCATCACGTAAGGCTCTGAAATCGATGGGTAAGTCGTGTAGGGCTGCTCCGTGATATCCCGCACCGTCACTACCACTCGATAGTTCCCCTCGACCGAATACGGTACCCAGGTGAATGTGTTGGATGGCCCGAAATCCCGGACAATCTGGTACTGGTTGTTGAATGTTATGGCGAATTGATAGTCGTAAGTATGTCCTAAGAACGGGCTGTGCACCGTGGCTGTCCACTTCACGCTCGTGCCGAGGTACTGTGGGCTGCTGACGCTCGGCGACAGGTCAATTGCAACCCCAGCCGACTTGATTGATGTTGCAAAACTCCCCGTAGGGAAAACGCTCAATACCAAAAACAGGCATGCGACAGATAGACGAACACGTACCACGACACACCTCCTGGTAAATAGTCTTGATTTAGGAAAATCCTTTGCTTTGCCAACAGCGTTGGGCGCGTTGGCCTCAGTCGTCATTTCGGAACTTCAGATGTCCAGGGCCCGATCTAATTCCTTCCGATGCCGACGAAGCACGCAAAGGTATTCAGGTAAGAAGCTGAATTTTAGAACATAACCGCTGTTCCATCCTGTCGGAAAGCGGGTTGATTATTTAGCAACTGTGAATAAGTCTCGACGCTCCGAGCGTATCCCAAAGCAGAGCTGACAATTTCCATCTAGTCCGTAGACCGAATCAGCTCTGTCGTGCGTCACGAGCGAGTGGGCGCGCTCGCTCTTTCGACCGATCTTCAATTGGTTTTTGCCAGCGTTTCCGCCAGTCGAATGGCGGCTTCGTGCAGGTCGTAAGCAGCAAGGGCTTTGCGCGCACCTTCACGAGCCAGGTTCGTGCTCATGCGTTTTTCGGCTTCGGCAAAGGTTTCTTCTGCAGTCTCATGAGCGTCGTAGGCTTCATCATCTGCTTCCATCACCCGCTTCACGGCGTCCATCACGGGCTCACCGATGTTTGCTGACTTTGCTTTCTTGCCTGCCGCGCCGTTCTTTCGGGTACGTTTGCCACTGCCGTTTTCTGACAGTAGGTGGTTGTAAGCAGTCTTAAGGTCGTCTCTCCAAGTGGATTTGACCTTCTTCTCCAGTTCATCCAGGGCAGCCCTGGCTTCATCGGCCTTCGTGCGCACGCGTTTCTTTTCGGTCATCCATCGGAATGCTCCCCACTCCATTCCTTCTGCCATGATGGCGCGGGCGTTTTCCACGGCCGGAAGCTTTCGCATCGTGAACCTCTCCTTTATGGTGTGCACCGACTGGCGAAGCGCTCGCCATCAGTGCTGAATCTTTTGCTTCGCGCCGGCATTCTCGAATTGGCCAGCGGTGTCGTCCCATGTCGCGCTGCTTGCCGGCGGAATAAAACTCATTGCCCGCTCGGCCAGGGCTGTGATGGTGAGACTGGGATTCACCCCCAGGTTCGCCGACACTACCGACCCGTCGCAGATGTACATGTTCCGGTAGCCGAAGACGCGATGGCGAGCGTCAACCACTCCGCCTTCCGCCGATCCGGCCATCACGCATCCTCCGATGCAGTGCGCTGTCGCCGGAACGTTGAAGAGTATCTCTGGCAGCGTGCTCATCGAAGTCCCGCCCGACACTTCGGCAACCTTTCGGGCAAATGCGTTCGCCCGCGGGATGTAGGTCGGCACCTTCGCTCCGCGGCTGACCAGAAACTTGCGAAATGGCCAGAACCATGGCCGCTCCCATTTCATCTCGATATGGCCTTCCAGGGCCTGCATGCAAAGCAAAATCACGCTCTCGCGCGCCCATCCCCGTGGCCAAAACACTCGCGTGGTTGTGATGGGATGACGCAGGGCGGAACCAATGACGTTTCTCAGCCAAAGTGCAATGCGTTGTGTGCCCGGACGGCCATCCGTCAGAAGCGTTGCCAGCAGGCTCATCGCGTCAGAGCCGTTCGGGTAGCGCACCGCCTCGATGTGTGTCTCTTCGTCAATGTAAACGCCGGAACCGATGGCAATGCCCTTCGACAAGTCGTCGTCGCAACCTGTAACCCGCACCCCAATGAGCGACTCGGAGTTGGTGCGCACATACTTTCCCAGTCGCCGGCTTACTTCAGGCAGCGAGCCCTTGTCGCGAAGCTGGAAAAGCAATTCCATGGTGCCCAGCGATGAGGCAGCGAACACCACGCCGCGACAAGTGAAGCGCCCCCACTGCCGGCGAACGAACGCGGTGGACTTTACCGTGTGAACTTCGTATCCCGCGCTGCCGTCAGAGGTCGCACCCAGCGGCTTCACATCAACCACCTTGGTTTCAGAGAAAACCTGTACTCCACGCTTTTCCGCGAGGTACAGATAATTCAGGTCAAGTGTGTTCTTCGCACCGTGTTTACAGCCCATCATGCAGCCGCCGCACGCATTGCACGTGCTGCGCTCAGGGCCTTCGCCGCCAAAGAAGGGATCCGGATAAGTCTCCAACGTGGTTTTCCCAGCAACGGACTGAAAGATGCCGACATGCGTGCGATAGAAAGTGTGGCCACAGCCGCTGGCCTCGGCGGTCTTTTGCAGGAGATGATCGGCTGGTCCGAGAATGCGATTCTCGATGATGCCCAACATTCGCGACGCAGTGTCAAAGTGCTGCGGCATTTCCGCCTTCCAGTCGGCGAGCCCCGCCCACGAACCCATGTCCCACACTTTGTCCGGAGAGCGCAGCAGGGTGCTGGCGTAGGTGATGGAGCCACCGCCCACGGCGCAGCCATGCAGGATGGTGACGTGGCGGAAGAATCGCATATTGAAGAAGCCGCGCAGCCCGAGTCTCGGCCGCCAGAACCAGCGATGGATCGACCAACTGGTGCGCGGCAGGTTCTCCGCCGTCCAGCGCCGGCCCATCTCCATCACAGCGACGCGATATCCCTTCTCGGCAAGTCGAAGCGCCGAGACGCTGCCGCCAAATCCAGACCCGATGACGATGAAGTCATAATCGAAAGCACCGGCCGCGCTCATGGACATTCCTGGGACACCGGGTGTCGAACCACTTTCTGATGATGAACCCGCTCGCTGAGCACCTCTCCGATTCGCCGCAATGCCTCGGCGCTCTGCGGAGCGTCGGGTCCGAACATTTGAAAGTCGTGGTTCATGTCATCCCAAATGTCCAGGGTGACGTCTGCTCCCTGGTTCTTTGCGATGTCGGCAAACGCTTGAATCCCGTCGAACAGCAGCTCGCAGCGCCCCGCCTGCAGGTAGATCGGCGGAAGGCCGCGCAAGTCTGCCAGCACCGGCGAGACCAGCGGATTGGCAAAGTCCGCAGCATCGCAGAACCAATCACGCCAGTGCTCAAGCATCATCGGCTCGATCCAGTCGCAAGCTTCACTTGCTGGCTGGATGGTGAAACTGGTGGCCGGGGAGAGCGCAACCGCGAGTGCCGGCAGCGGCAGTTGCAGTTCACGCGCCCGAAGCAGCAATGCCAGTGTCAGATTGCCGCCCGCCGAATCCCCGGCAACCACCAGGTTGTCGCTCGCGGCGCCGCTGTCGAGCAGCCAGCGATAAGCGTTGAGCGCGTCCTCAAGTTGGGTAGGGAAGCGATGCTCCGGCGCCAGCCGGTAGTCGAGTGCCAGCGTTTTCGACTTCGCGGCCAGCGTGATCAGCGCAATGAAGTTTTCGTACGACTTGGGATAAAAACTGTAGCCGCCACCATGAAGGTAGAGCATGGTGATTTGCGGCAGAGCGCGATTGCTCGCGAACCAGCTTCCTTTGAAGTTCTCTTGCGAAACCGGCGTGATGGTCACCTCCGATAGCGCCGGCGAGCGAACCACCATCGAATTCAGGAAGGTCCGCGCCTCCATCGGGTCGCTCATACCGAACGCAGCCTTAAGTTGCCGGTTCAGCAGTTCGGTAGCGACCTCGACCCACCAATTCCAGGTTGGCCGTCGCGGTCCTTTCAACCATCGGCGTGCCGAAACCGCAGCCGCGGTTTGAGCTGCCTCTGTGGCGCTGCGAATGCGATACCCCCCGGGGCCCTGAAAGTGAATTTGCGCAAACATGTAACGCTCGTCTTGCTAAGCGCACTGCCACCCGCTACCGGTTTAGGCGCGCCGACCACATTCCGCTACTGCGTGGTCAACTGCGGCACAACCGTCTTCTCTTCGACCGTTGCGGCTTGCACTGCTTTCGTCTCGTTGCGGTGGACAACCACGTTGACTGCCTTGGAAGACGACCCGTTTACCGGCTGCGCAAGTTTTGTGTTTGCCTTCGTATGTTTCTTGGTCGGGGTTTTCTTGCGGCGAACAGTCTGCTTTCGCGGCGTCCGGATGCCCGCCGCTTCGCGTAGCTCGGCGAAGCTCTCTGTCACGAAACCTTCCAGCCGGCGCAGATCGGGAGCAGCGTGAACGTTCCCGCTAAACCCGAAGTACATCATTCCGTCATAGCTAAGGATGGCGCAGTTGACTGCCATCTCGCCGCCGATGGGAACGTACGGATACCAGCGCGTCATTTTCTGTCCCAACAGGTAAAGCGGGAACTGCGGGCCCGGTACGTTAGTGCACACCAGGTTGAACGGCGTAATCGGCAACTGGCTCAGGATGGGCCCGGCCAGTGCCTGCAGGCTGTTGGGAAAGAGCCCGACCAGTCCTCCGGTCAACCCGACCAGCTCTGCTGCATGCGCTCGCTTCAGAAACTCGCTTCTGCGATGCACCGCCTCCAGCAACTCCTTCGCATCGCGGATGTCGAGCGGCACGGTCACAGGAATCAGCGAGATGTCGTTTCCCAGATCCTCCGCGCCGGTATTGCCGCGAGTGTTGACCGGAACCATCATGCGCAGCAGGCGTCCTTCGACAGCGTCGCCATGCGCTTCGAGGTAGCGGCGGATCGCCGCCGTCACCAGCGTCAGGATTACGTCGTTTACGCTGGCTCCAAACTTCGCTTTGATGATTTTCACTTCCGCCAGCGAGATTTCGGTCCAGGCAAACTTCTGTGGGCCGTGACACACCACGTTGAAGCGCAGCCTCTCCGTCAGTGCAGTGATCTCCGGCAGCAGGCGCGAAAAGTCATCTGCCGGAATGGCATGCCCGTTCGAAGACACACCGCCATTTGCCGTCGCGCGCTGCACCATGGTCAGCGCATCGTTCATGCCGGAAAGGATTCGTTTCACAAATTCCGAGTACGTCTCCACCAGTCCCGTGGTCAGTGAGGCCAAAGCATCAGTCGGACGCGGAGCCGTAGCCGTGTTGAGCGAGGTCGCGGGTGGCTCCTGGGCGTCGGGATTGAAAAATGCATTCATCATGCCCACGCCCGCCACCCCATCGGTCAGGCAGTGGTGCATGCGGATCACGACAGCGGTTTTTCCGCCTTTCAGGCCAGGCACCAGCGTCATATCCCACAACGGGTGCTGCCGGTCCATGAGCTTGCTGAATAGCTTTGACGCAAACGCTTTGAGTTCCGTCTCGCTGCCATGCTTCAGCGTGACTTCCGTTACGTGGCGATTCAGGTCGAAGTCGGGGTCGAATTCCCAGGTGGGAAGCCCAAGCCCGAACGGTGGCTGGACCACGCGCTTCAGATAACGCGGAACCAGGGGCAGCCGCGACTCGATGAAGCGGAAGAAATCTTTGAACGCCAGCTCGCCTTCAAAAATGCAGACGCTGGCCACGTTCATCGGCATGCCTTCGCGTTCCAGGTTGAGAAAAATCGTATCGCCCCAGGAAAGCCGATCGACCGGTTGCGGCTGTGGCGGTGGGGTCTGCTTTACCGCTTTCCGTTTGCGTACTTGGGTCATAACTATCAGCTCACCAGGGAGAATCGCTGTGCCAGCCTCGCCAGCTTGAGCACTCGGTAAACATCAACGTTCACGCCGCGCAATATGATGTTCACCGACCTTTCGTCAGCTGTGTCGACAAAATCTGACATCGCGCTCAGCGCGGCTGGCGTGACGCGGCATACCGATGAGAAGTCCAAAATCATGTCTCCATGCATGCTTTCCAGCTTCTGTCCGGCAGCTTGCAATGCCTCGACCAAATCGGCTCCATTGAGCTTCAGCGAAACGATACTGTCATCTCCATAACCACCACCTCAACTACGCGGGCGTGCTGACCATCTGTGCCGAGCCTCGCCCGTGGTACGCCTTGCGGAACAGTTCGACCAACTCCTTCATCAGCGGCATGCGAGGATTCGATCGCCACGACGGATCTTCAAACGCGATCGCCGTCAGCTCCGGCAATGCCTTCTCAAACTCCTCTTCGCTGATCCCCAACTCCGCGATTGAGCGCGGGAATCCCAGCCGGTCGAGCAGCTCTTCCACTGCTGCAATCAGCTTCCGCACCTTTTCTTCCACCGTTTCGCCGCCCAGCCCAAGCAGGTCCGCGATGGTGGCGTATTTGTTATGTGCCACATAACCCTGCGTGTAGGGCGATGCCATGAACTTGGCAGGGACGGCGGCGTTGTAAGCGATGACGTACGGCAGCATCAGCGCGTTGGCCCGACCATGGGCCACGTGAAAGCGCGCGCCAAACGCATGGGCCAGTGCGTGATTGACTCCCACCGACGCGTTGGCAAACGCCATCGCTGCGATGCAGGCGGCGTTGTGCATCATCGAGCGTGCCTCTTCATCGCCAGGATGCTCATACGCGATGGGCAAGTACTTGAACGCCAGCCGAATTGCCTGCATGGCATTGGAATCGGTATACGGCGAGGCGTAGTTCGAAACCGCAGCTTCCAGCGCATGGGTCAGGCAATCGATACCGGTATCGGCGGTCAAACCCTTCGGCATCGACATCACAAACTGCGGATCGACAATCGCCACATCCGGGCTGAGCGAATAGTCGGCCAACGTTACCTTGCGCCCATGCTCCTTATCAGTCATCACCGCAAACGGAGTGACTTCGCTGCCGGTGCCGCTGGTAGTAGCAACCGCGATGAGCCGGGCCGGACCATTCGTCGGCACAGGGTATTGCACCACCCGCTTGCGCAAGTCGAGGAACGGCGCAGCCAGCTCTTCCAGATCAGCGTCGGGGGAAACGTATAGCAGCTTCATGATCTTGGCAGCGTCGATCACCGACCCGCCTCCGAGCGCGATAATCTGGTCCGCCTTATAGAAGTTGAGCGCCTCTACCCCGTGCATGATGACTTTCACGTCGGGTTCGGCATCGGGAATCACCAGCACATGCACGTGTGTCTCCGGAGGCATGTAGCGCCGGACCACATCGACGTGTCCGATCTTCTCCAACTGCGCGTTGGTGACGATGATGGTGGTGCGCGACGGGAACTGGCGCACGTTCTCAATAGCCTTCATGTTGAAGTAGATCTGGTTGGGAACGCGGAACCACATGTGGTTTTGGGTCCTTCGGGCCAGGCGCTTGATGTTGAGGTAATGAAATACGTTGACGTTGTCCGTCGTGCTGTTGCCGCCGCCCGTGCCGCATCCAAAGGAAAAGGTCGGAACCAGGTCGTTGTAAACTGCTCCCAGCGCGCCAATCGAGCCCGGCGAATTCACGATGATCCGTCCCGCGTTGATGACTTCGCCAAACTTCCGAATGACTTCTTCGTTGCGCGAGAAAACGACCGCGGTATGTCCCAGCCCTCCCGCGTGGATCACGTCCATGCAGGTTCGCAGCGCCTCATCGACCGACTTCGCGCGATACACCGCCAAGACAGGGAACAGCTTCTCCACCGACAGCGGATGCTCCCGGCCTACGCCCTGGATCGGCGCGATCAAGAGCTTCGTCCCGGGCTTAACCGTCAGCCCGACGAAGCGCGCGATGTTGGTAGCCTTTTGTCCTACCGCCATCGCCTGCATGAATCCGGTCTGCGGGTCGATGACCGTGCGCCCCAGCAGTTCCACTTCCTTTTCATTGCAGATGTGCGCACCCAGATCGGCGAACACCTTCAGTGTGCGATCATAGATTTCGTCGTCTATGACTACCGTCTGTTCCGACGCACAGATGGTTCCGTTGTCGAACGTCTTGGAGACGATGATGTCGACAACCGCACTCTTCAGGTCCGCTGACTTTTCCAGATAGACGGGCGTGTTGCCCGCTCCGACGCCCAGCGCCGGTTTGCCGGAACTGTAAGCCGCTTTGACTGCGCTCGGCCCACCCGTGGCGTCAATCAGGCCGATATCGCGATGGTGCATCAGGTAATCGTTGTCCACCAGGGTGTGCGATTCCAGGCACGAGAACACGCCTTCCGGCGCGCCATGCTTCACCGCCGCTTCGTACATGATCCGCACCGTCTCTGAGCAGCAGTGCCAGGCACGCGGGTGCGGGCTGAAGATCGCTGCGTTCCGTGTCTTAATCGCCATGATGCACTTGAAAAGTGCGGTGGAGGTGGGATTCGTAATCGGCAGCAACGAGAAAATGACCCCGATGGGTTCGGCGATCTCCAGCAGGTTGCGCTCGGGAATTTCACGAATAACGCCGACCGTGCGCTTGTCGCGCACATAGTTATAGACAAACTCCGTGGCCACCATGTTCTTGATGACCTTGTCTTCGAGCACCCCGAGCTTGGTTTCTTCGACCGCCAGGCGGGCGAGATACTGCGCCTGCGCCAGTCCGGCCAGCACCATCGCCTTCACAATGCGATCAACATCGTCCTGGCTGTACTGGGTGAAGGCAGCTGAGGCAAGCCTGGCCTGATGGACCAGCTTTTCCAGATAGGCGATTCGTTCTTGGTTAAGTTCTTCCGTTGGCAGTGGGGTCTGGACCCGCTGCGCCGTTTCACTAGCAATCATTACTGCCCCTCGCAATCAGCCGAGGGACTTGCTCCCTGCCAGAAGCACGCGCGTTCTTAATGCATGCAGCTCTTGCGTATTAGAACCGAAGCGCCCGATGGAATAGGCCTTCCATTAAGAGATGCTTCCTGGCCGGAACCAACTCCCTCCAGCCCAGAACCTAACGCTCTTCAGCCGGATGATTTTGCTTCCGAGTTGGGTCTCTAACGCCGACCCGCGCCGCTACCGCACCTGCGGCCGAATGCAAATGTATGACGTTACTACTACAACACTGGCCGGCGGTGATATCCAAGAGCGCAGGTCACATTCGAATGTGAGTAACGTCACGACAGGCCGGGCCCAGCCCGCAATCCGGCCCAGCCATGACAGACCTTCCGGATGATGGCTCAGCTGTCGATTGCTCTTTACGTTAACCGTG
Organism: uncultured Acidobacteriaceae bacterium; assembly: GCA_963791965.1. Taxonomy (GTDB): domain Bacteria; phylum Acidobacteriota; class Terriglobia; order Terriglobales; family Acidobacteriaceae; genus CAVVDY01. The sequence continues at coordinate 137,677 of CAWBUK010000006.1, forward strand.
CAACCAACGCCTGGCGTGTGCAATCCAGCGTGTAAATCAACGATTCGCGGGGAAGCTTCTGCACTATCGGCTCGATGATCCACCCCAGTCCCAGGGGTATGTCGCGGCTCAACGATACTGCGCGGCACTCGATATACACGCCGTCGTCGCGCTCTTGAAATCTCCAGTAGGAATACAGTCGCCACAGGAATCCATAGCCGGTATCGCGAGGGAAGACCTGCTCTTTCGGAGTTCCCGCATCCTCAACTTCAGCTATCCGCGTCGTATACGAGCGGCACAGCCAGCGCGTGCCGTCGAGGCATCGGTATTGCACATCATGGTCGGTATCCAGCACTACGGTCAGGATCTTCTTCTTCAGCAATCGCATGTAGATTTCGAAATCATTGCCCCGATGCCGCATCAACTTCGAAATCAGCACCCCCGGCTTGTAGATGTCCTGGTGGTGGTCATAGTCCTGCACCAGTGCCAGTGTCGCCTCCACCGTCGTGCCCGGAGTGAAAACGGCCCCCACCCAATCATGAATCAATCCGCCTGGCACTTTCGCCGGCCCGCTGCCCCCCCAGAACTCCGCTACGATCTGGCCGTCGCGAACCTGCTGCGCCCGACTCGTTTCGCCTTTGCACCACAGGAATCTTTCATCGTCCGGCAACGTCGCTTCCATCGCTGCCTCAGCCTCGCGGATGTATTCCTCGAAGCCCTTAAGCGTCTCCGGGCTGAGCTGAATTTTGGCTACGTTGCGTGGCATGGTGGGTGGCCGAGCTTCTGAAAATGGTTTGCGGATGGAGCACCGCTTCAGCTGAAAAACTGGACTTTCTGACGGTTCGCGTCAGGGCACGACCTTGGTCGTGCGGAAATGCCTTTACGTTTCGTGTCGCGAGCGTCCCGTGCTTTTGAGTTGTTCGCAACCTTCTGAAGGCGTGCACCACCGCCGATTGAAGGCACAGCTGGGCTGTATAGCTTCGAGCCTTCGGTTCCCAGCCAGGAAGAAAATACTATCTCTGGCGCCGACCGCCCCTACCCATGGTCTGGTCGCGATCCACCATCTTTAGAACCAGAGAACGAGAAGGGCACTGCTCAGCTGCGCACACTGGAAGAGGTTGCGCGCGCGGGGAGAAGCCAGCTCCAGTAGCGGTTATTTCGCTGCCGAGCTGCCAGATGTCCCGCCCGCCTGGCTGCAAGCCTGCCCTTCTCGCATTCGTGTCAGGCGATGGTTGCCATCGCCTTGGGCCGCGTTCTCGGCTTCTTGCGCTGCGCCGGCTTAGTCTTGTGTTCCACCGCCGGCTTCACCACCGTGTTCATCAGCGCCTTCTGCGCGTCGACGTAGCTCTTCACGCCCTCCCGCGTCATCTCGGCAACCGGGACAAACGGGAACGGCCGCAGCAGGTTCGCTGCTTTGCCGGCGTGCTTCACGTTCGCATTTACCTGTTTGCCGGCCAGTTCGAGCAGGCTCTTCTGCGCCTCGATGAACGAGTCGGTCGCCTGCCGCGCCAGCTCCGCCAATTCCGTCTTCTTCGCCTTCCGCATCGGCTCTTCGCCCTTGCCCTTGGTCTTGGCAGTTTCCTCGGACAGCACATCCAGGAAGCGCTTCTGCGTCTTCATGAAGTTTTCCAGGCCTTCGCGGGCCATGGTCACCAGGTAGTCGTACTCGTAAGGTTTGCCATCTTTCACCGACTCCACCCAGCCATGCGTCCCCTTGCCTGCGATATGCAGGAACTCCTGCTGCATATGGAGGAAGGTCTCAACGCTGCGCTGCAGTAAGCTGGTCATGGCATGTGCTGCCGGCCAGCCACCCACCCGCTCTTTGATCCCTTCCATCAGGATCTGGTGCTGTTGCTTGCCCAGGTCGAGAAGCAGCTTCTGTCCCTCGATGAAGTTGGTGATGCCGTCTCCGGCGGCTTCGCTCAGAATTGCGGCCGGACAGTAATCCGGGTCGCTGAGCTGGTCGCGCACTGCCCGCATTACGTTTTCGTTCTGGCGCATTGCCAGGTCCAGAAGAATACGCTGCGTTGCGAAGATGCTCTGCACACCCTGTTCCGCCCAACCCGCCATGATGGACATAAACGATGACTCGCGTGGAGTCTCGGTCTTTACATTAGTTGGCATATTAGAACCTCTCAAATTGCTGCATTGCAGCATTGGCTTTACTATAGGATTCTTGGGGATTTGTGTCAATATTTAATTTGATTTGTGTGCACCGCAACAGGAAGGAGTTGCATGAAAGCTGCCACCGTGGTCATCAAGCGCTACGGCAATCGCCGCCTGTATAACACTGCCGCCAGCCGCTACGTGAATCTCGACGACATCGCCGCCCTGGTACGCGAAGGCAAGCAGGTTCAGATCGTTGACGCCAAAACCGGGCAGGACCTGACCCGCGTCACCCTCACCCAGATCATCACTGAAGATGCGCGCGATAAGCCGACCGGCTTGCCACTCGAGTTGCTGCGCCAGCTCATCGTTGCCTCCGACGAAGTGCGCCAGGAGTTCGTCATGTGGTACTTGAAGTCCGCCTTCGATACCTATCAATCGGTGCAAAGCGCGGTACAGAACCGCCTGGGCGAAGTGCAATCCGCCATCCTGTCGCCGGTAGAGATGATGAAGAAGTTCCTGGGTGCAGCGTCGCCGCCCAAACCGGCAGAAGAAACCGAACTGGAGATGCTCCGCCGGCGCGTGGCGGAGCTGGAAGCCCGCCTCAAGAGTCCCGTGCCCGCTAAAAAAGCAGCCAAGAAAAGGAGAAAGCCCGAAGCCAACTAAGACCCGGCAAAATTCCTCTAATGTAGTGCGCCGGGCGACGCAGTATAATTCCGCGGCGGAAGTTATTAGGCTGGACGGCACTTCGCCGTAACGTGCTACCGGCTCTAACTCAGGACAACATTGCGCGCAGAAACGGCAACACCGGCTCCGACATCCAAGTCTCGCAACCCTAAACACCAGCTTCAGCCTGCTGCCAACGTGTCGCTATGGAGAGAAGCCCTCTTCGGAGCTGAGGTGGTTCTACTGCATGCCTCTCCCGTCTATTACGGCTTTGGCGTACCTCGGGGCGACGGCTCCGGCGTAGTCATCATTCCCGGCTTCCTCGGCACCGATCTTTATCTGAACGAACTCCGTGGATGGCTGGCCCGCATCGGGTACCGTGCTTATTTTTCCGGCATCGGGATCAACGCCGATTGCCCCAACCTGCTCATCCAGCGCCGCCTGAGCGAAACCATCGCGCGCGCCCTTGATGAGACCGGACGCAAAATTCACTTGATCGGTCACAGCCTGGGAGGAGTGATCGCGCGCTCGGTTGCCGGCTCTCGGCCCAAGGACATTGCTTCGCTGATCACGCTGGCCGCGCCCATCCAGGGCACGGTGACGCATCGCAATGTGCTTCACGCCGCCGAGGCCGTGCGCATCCGCATTTTGCAGGAGCATGGCGACGCGGTGCTGCCACACTGCTATACCGCGCGTTGCACCTGCAATTTCGTCGACTCCTTGCAGCGCAAGGTTCCCAACTCCATCCTGCAGACTGCGATCTACACTCGCCATGACGGCGTCGTCGACTGGCGCTACTGCATGACCGAAAAAAAGGGGCAGGACTTCGAGGTTCGCGGTACCCACATCGGAATGGCCTTCAATTCCGCCGCCTACTCCATCATTGCCAAGCGCCTGGCAATGGTGAACAGCTCCCACTGAACCGCGGGAGTGGCATTTGTGCCGCTCCTTTGGCGCACAATTTGCTGAAAATTGGTGTTACTTCTACACTGAAGTCTTCTTCTACTGATTTCTACGGATGATTCGAACTGGTCCGCCGGCTGGTTGCTGGGCGGGGAGGGTGCATGCGGCAGTTTTCAGCAGCTCAGTGGGTAGCTGCATTTTTATCTCTGTCTTTGGCGATTTTAATTGCGGGTTGTGGCAGCTCAGCGGTGAAGACCCCGACCGCCGCTTCCATTTCTCTAGCTCCCTCGACCCTAAGTCTGAATGAGGGTCAAGTTTCCTCCCTCAGCGTCACCGCGCGCGATGGAGCCGGTAACGTGATTGCCGTTGACTACACGTATAGCAGCAGCAACTCGGCCTTGGCCTCGGTGTCGGCCGCCGGACTGGTCTGTGGCGGACAGTTCGACTCCAGCAACATCGTGTGCGCGCCCACCGGCGACGGCCAGGCCACCATCACCGTCAAGTCCGGCAACGCGTCGGCTACTGCCACCGTCTACGTGCATCAGCAGGTCGACCGCGTGGTGATTCAGCCGACCACCGGGTGCGACAGCATGGGAACCGTGCTGAATCCAGTCGCTTCTGCTTACAACACTTCGGCGCCGGGCTGCTCGACTACCGCGCCTTGCGACATTACACCCACTGTAGGTCCATTCATCTACGGCTCTGCCAATGGAATTGTAGTGTCCAGCGCTGCTGGTATCGATCCCAACTATTCAGCCAGCACCAACAGCCCGACTTATCTTGGCGGCGGCACCATCACCGGTACCAAGGGACAAACCTGTAATCTCACCGACTTCAGCGTGGGCGGCGGAACCGGTATCAATCCCACTTACGATCAGCAGTCGAAGAGTCCAACCTATGTTTCAGGGGGAAGCGTTATCGGGTCAGCGGGACAGACCTGTTTCCTCTCCAACTTCAACGGCATAACCAATGCCACCGCTCAGGTGACACTGACCGACACCAACTCGATCGCCCCAGGAACCCAACTTAACATCACCAGTGGGGGAACCGGAGGCGGTACCACGGCTCCCACCTCGGCCACCTTTAACAACGGTACAGCCACCTGTAGCGGCACTGCGACGGTGATCACCCAATTGCTGACCACAGTCGGAGTCGATCCCGTCATAAATGCAACCGGTACTGTCACCCTGACCGGCTCCAATATCATTGCCAGCGGGACCCAACTTACCATCACCAATCAAGGATATGGCGCGAACCAGGCGCCCACCACCGCCACCCTCAGCAACGGGACCGCCACCTGTACCGGCACCGCCAGCGTGATCACTGCACTCAACGCCGCCACCGGTTTGCAGGCGCAAAACCCGGGAGCGACCTCATTGTTTGCCAGTGTTGCCGGCGTCAACAGTGTAGGAAGTCCGTTTATTGTGTGCCCGGCGGCGTCCATCCTGGTGCATGACGCCACTAGTTCGAATACCAACTTCACTCTTACCGGCGGGCAGACTCAGAACCTCGTTGCCGATGTCCTGGACAGCAAAGGCGTCAGCATCCAGCCCACCCTCAACTGGACCACCTCCGAACCCGGCGCCGCCAGCATTATCGGGAGCGCTGCCTCGGCTTCCATAGCCGGTGCAGGTCCGGGAACAGCCTCGATTACTGCCACTTGCATTGCACCCAACTGCAACGCCAGCCTTCCGCCGCAGTATTCCTACAATGTGGCGACTGCGACCATCGCCGGCCAAAGTCCGGATACCGTGTACGTGGCCAGCACCAAGTCGTTGTCCATGGTTCCCATCCCCGTGGTGACCAATGTTGTCGGCGCCGCCATAACGCTGCCCAACTATCCCAACTCGATCGTTGCCAGCGCTGACGGCGCGCACGTCTATCTTGGCTCCGATGCCGGTGCCATGGTGTACAGCACTGTCACCGCCGCGGTGAGTGCCTTAGGCTTCAATGGCAAGGTACTCGGCGTATCGCCAGATGGCTCATTGCTGCTGGTTTCCGATTCCGGAAGCAATGCGACCTACCTCTACAACACCACTCTGGGATTAAAAGTGGCCACCGCCGTGGGCGCGGCAACTGCAGGAACCATGACCCCCGATGATCAGTGGTCGCTGTCGCTGATCGGTCAGGCATTGGTGCGGCAGGGCAATAATGTCCCCATTACAACTACCAATTTGAGCGCGACGCCTAACGGTGTTGATGTCCTGGCCCAGGGCTCGCTGGCATTCATCACCAGCAGCGCCGGGCACTCCATCGATGTCCGCTCCACCTGCAATCAGAGCGACCTGCAAACTTTGCCGGCCAACAATCCGACGTTCATCGGCCGCTTACCCAACGGAACAGGTGCGGTTGCCCTCGATGTGCCGCAAATCGATATCATCACCACCCCGCAGCCCAGCGGCTCCTGCCCAACCGTCGCCAGCAGCACCCTTGCCAGCTACGATCTCGGTGCAGGAAGCTTCAACCCGAAGCAATTCATCGTGAGCTTCGACAGCTCGCATGCCTGGGTTATTACCGATACCAGCTCGGTCCTCGTCTTCGATCTCAATGCTCACACGCCGAATTCTGTCGCGCTCCAGGGCGGCACCATTGCCCTCAGCGGCGGCCTTACCCTCGACAGCTCGGAACTCTACGTCGGTACCATCGATGGCTACGTGCATCGCATCGATTTGGCCACCCATTCCGATGCTCAGCAAATCGGGCCCGGACTGAAGGACGCCAACAGCAATCCCGTCGCTCCGGATTTGGTAACTGTACTGCCCAAATAATGCGGCGCATTTCCGTGCTCGGGTGCCCCACTCAATCCTTCCTTTGGATTGAGTGGGATTCACGGACCTTCACATCCCTCGTTCGATGGACCTTGTACAGCTTCGGCGGGTTTCGAAACTCTACATCCTGGCATGGGCCCCACCCTTTTCCGTCCTCGACTAACCAACAAAGTGGGTGCCCCATCCTTTCCCATGGTTTGGGAAAGGGTGGGAGTCGACCATGTCCCATATCACACACACCTGTGACAAACTCGCTTGGTAGTTACACTCTGGTTTCGTAAACTAGCAACCATGAGGACGAGGGAAATTTGTCTCTCGCCACATCGCGCCCACTCGATGGGGAGGCGTGACGCGTTCCAATCGTTATAACGCCAGTTGTCCGCTGTTAACTACTTCTGAAATACTCCCACTCTTCCACCCCCACAAAATCTCACATAAGTCCTTATTTCGTAATATTTTGCCTCTAAGTCTCACGCGCTCAAGATTTTGCAGGCAAACTTTTGAAGCGGCTCATTGTTTTCAAGATTTTAGAGATCGCGTGGGGGAGGGGGGTACCCCGCCACTTGCACCGAAATATGTGCAGCGGAACACACCGGAACTTAACGGCCAGATTTTACCAATCTGCAAATGGAAGAACCCAGCACCCTCCAAGTCCGCTCGACGCGGACGAGAAGAGTGCTGGGCAGTTGAACATCCACCGAATTTACGGATGACTCTCCAACTGGTAGTTGCACACCCCGTCTGTCGGCTGTGTCGGCAGTGGCGGAGGCGTCAACAGGTGCGGCGCACTAAAGTCGAAGAAGCCAGTGTCGGGATCGGCCATGTCTTGCGTGGTCGCATCCCGCTGGGTGAGAGCCGGCACATTGAAGCGGTCCTCGATCAGCTTCAGAATCGACGTGTAATCGGTCTTCAGGTGGATCACAGTTTGTGGTTTTACCCACGGCGAAATCACCACCACCGGTACCCGGAACCCGCTGACGTTGAACAGCCCCTTGGTATCGTTCTTGCCCAGGTCCTGAGGCGTCATATCATCCGGTGGCGTAACCAGGATCGGCCCTACGTGATCGAACAGCCCGCCCCCTTCGTCGTAACTAAGGATGAACGCCGAATCCGGCCAAGCCGTGCTGGTGAGCAGGGCATTGATGATGTTGGTGACGACCTGTGCACCCTTCTGCACGTTGTTCTCCGGATGCTCATCCAGCCCGGTCGCACTGGCGCGCTCGATGAACACTACCTGCGGCAACAGTTTGTCCGCATTCGGATCGGCGAGAATGTTGTAGTACTCCTGAATGTTGCGAACATTCGCCTGGATTTGCGGATCGTTCCAGTCCGCCCAGTTCGCCAGGAACACGCTATTGTCCTGGTAATAATAGCGCCAGGAAATGCCCGCGTCGGTCAAGGCGCGGAAGATGGTCGGCCGTTGCCATGCCGGGTCGTCGTGATTGGTCGGCGGGAAGGCATGTCCGTACGAGGTCGCAGAGAACAGATACATGCGGTTCGGCACCGTGTTCGCTGCAATAGGAGAACGCCACTCATCGTCGGTCGTGAACTGCGTGGCCAGTTCGTAGTAGTACGGCAGGTCCGTCTGGTCGTAGTAGCCCAGCGGTCGCGAGTGGGTCGCATCGTACTTGTCCCCGCTGCCTCCCGACAACGTGGTATCCAGGAAACGGTCCATCTTGTACACCGACGTGTCGGTCAGGTTCAGCCAATCGTTGCCCACCAGGTCCATGTCGTAATGAGTCTCGTCCCACGAGGGAGACAGGTTCTCAATGCACTCCGTTCTGGCATGGAACGGACCGAAGCACTGATTCTTGGAATTGCATATCTGGTAGTTCTGCGGCAGCGTGTGAAGGTCGTTCACGTCGCTCATCTGCGCGCCCTTTATCGGCGGAGTATGGTTCACGCGATAAGTGGCGAGCTGGCCGAAGTAGTTATCGAAAGCGCGGTTCTCCTGCAGCATGAAGATGATGTGGTTCAGGTTGGAGATCCCGCCTGTACTCACCGTCACCGTAGCCGTCGCCGTCACTGGAGGCGCACCGGGGTAAATCGACGTCGCGGTCGCCGTATAGGTAGTCGTCTGCGTGGGATGTACGCAGCAGTACGAACCCATGTCCACCGGCTGTACCGGTCCCACACCTTGATCGATGGTTATCGAGGAGGCATTCGTCGAAGTCCAAGACAGCGTAACTGCGTCGCCCTTCTGGATGTTTTGCGGCTGTGCCGTGAAGGTCAAGGTAGTCGGCTGCTCGACCGTGACCACTACTTTTTGCGAATATGCCTGGCCGCCCGTAGGAGGTGGTCCGGTGATGGAAACAGAGAAGGTCGTGGTGCTGCCCAGCGGCCCCGTATCGTAGGTGCCCGTGCAAGTGGTGCCGGCGCACGCGGGCGCGAGTGGAATGGGATTGCTGCCGCTGACATTCAGCATCCACCCCGTGCTGTTGTTGTTGGGTCCGCTGAAGCTGAGCGTCACCGATTGTCCCGCCATGATCGTCGTAGACGACGCGCTCAAGGTCACGGGAACGATGGTCAAGGTTGTGCTGACCGGAGCCGACATGGTTGAGCCGGAACTCGCTGTCGCCGTGAAGGTGGTCGTCTTCCCAAGTCCCGTTGTGTTGTAGCTGTAGGCGGTCGACTGCAACGGAAGGGTCTGGTCGTCCTGCGCGATGTTCGGCGTAACGCTGAACGCCGTCGCATTGGCCGTGGCCCACGCGAAGTTCACGAATTCGCCGGGAGCCGCCAGGACCGGAGACACCGTAAAGCTCGATACCACTGGCACCGGCGGCGGAGGAGGAGGCGGCGGAGGTGGGGGAGGAGGAACAGCGTTCACGGTCACCGCGGCATTGGCCGTCTTGCTCGTATCCGCCGACGCTACCGCCGTCACTGTTACTTGCAGCGGCTGGCTCGGGGAAGGAGCGGTATACAGGCCGGCGGTCGAGATGGTCCCCGTGTCAGTGCTGCCACCGGTTACACCGTTCACTTGCCAGGTCGCCGCGGTATTGGTCGAACCGGTTACGGTAGCTTGAAATTGTTGTGTCGCACCGGCAGCCAGAGTAGCTGAGGTGGGCGAGATCGCGATTGCTACGGTTGGCGGCGGAGGGTTGTTGTTATCTCCGCCACCGCCCCCGTTATCTCCGGAGTTGTTAGAACCAGCGCCGCATCCGACGGCAATCGACAAAGCAAGAATGGCCAGAAAAGCTAAAACTACTCGCAACCGGAACATAGAAATGGACCCCACCCACCATTTGGCGAACACCGAGCGTCGCGCGAATTTGTTGGATCACGTGCATGCGTCGATCGTGGCTGGCTCTCGACAATGGAAACTGAATCTATGATTCAGAAGCTCACAAGCGAGTTGCGTCTGCATAGCCGTGGGGTTGTGTGGGCCCTGAAAATTAATGACCTAACGCTGCCAATGGAGGTGGAATGACCGGGAATCGGAAGCCCGGGGAGGGCGACCAGCAGGTATGCGATGGAAAGATATTTGGGACCTGAGGAACTGGCCAAAGGCTTTTTTCCGCAGCCTCTTCAGCGGGGAGCGCAAGCCCTAACGCGAGGTGATTTGCGGCGGCTACTTCTTCTCGCTTTCTCCCAACTCGCGCGCTACGCTGTCCAGCACGCCGTTGATGAACTGCACCGACTCGGGCGTCGAAAAGCGGCGGCCAATTTCCAGCGCTTCGTTGATGATGACGGGGCGCGGGGTATCAGGGAAGCCGATGAACTCGGCAACCCCCACCCGCAGCACATTACGGTCGACCACCGCCATGCGCTCCATGCGCCAGTGCTCGGCATTGCGCTCGATGATTTCGTCGATCTCTTTTTCGCGCTCGGAGGCGATGGCAAAAAGCTCGTCGGCAAAGCCGCGCACTTTGTCATCCAGGTCCTTGCGTTCGTTCCAGAACGTGCCGCGAACATGGTCAGGAGTCTGCTGCGCCATGTCGAGTTGAAACAGCATCTGCAATGCGAGTTCGCGTGATTTGCGACGGGTACCGGCCTTGGTCATTGTGCGCCCTTCACGGCGGCGGTTGCGCCTACCGTAACTTTCTCGCGCAGGCAAGCCATCTCTACCGCGGCCAGCGCTGCCTCGTAACCTTTGTTGCCCGATTTCAACCCCGCGCGGTCGATCGCCTGCTCCAGGGTGTCGCAGGTCAGCACCCCAAACCCGTGCGGCACGCCCGTATCCTGCGCCGATTGTCCGACCCCGCGCGTAACTTCGTTGGCAATGACTTCGTAGTGCAGGGTTCCTCCGCGCAACAGGCAGCCCAGGCAGATAATCGCGCTGTACTTTTTGCTTTCTGCCAACTGACGCGCCGCAGCCGGGACCTCGAACGATCCTGGGACATGCACGATGTTGATGTCCTTAGGATCGGCGCCACACTGGCGAAGCGCCAGCAGCGCCCCATCCAGCAGGCGCTCAGTGATGAACGAATTGAACCGCGCGATCACGATGGCGAAGCGCTTGCCCTTGGCGTCCAGTGCTCCCTCGATTCCCCGAGCCTCAGCCTTCTTAGCGTAGGTGATGAACCCGATGCGAATTCCGCTGACCTCGATTTCAAACAACCGCGCACCGTAGGACGTGTCGCCAATCTCTTTCCGAATCGTCACCCGGGCATCCTTCTTGCGCGAAAGCGGTGGGATCAGAACTCTGCACAATCTGCGGGTGCCCCATCCTTTCCCATCGTTTGGGAAAGGGTGGGAGAGAGAGACTTTACAATCCTGTACGCCAAGTCCGCATCCGCGACCTCTACCATCGCATCGACGCTCGGGGTGTCGGCTGCTGCAATCAGTTCGAAGCCGCCACGCGGAGCCAGCATCTCAATGCCGTGGCTTCCGCCTTCATGCCATTCATTGCCGCCGGCAAAGCCCAGCGCCTGCAGAAGTGCGAGGGCTGGCTGAAGGTCATCCAGCGATTTGCCCAGCACACGAGGAAAGACGATCGATCGGACCATAAGCTTTCAATTGTAAGGTTCGCGGCGCTTCGTCGCACCTCGGCTCTGGTTTCGAATCTGTCCCACGTCCTGATATGGGCGAATCCACCTGAATGGGCGAAAGATTTTTCTACCCGCTGTCATCTTTGCACGAAGTTTGGCGGCTACAATGGAGAGCACGTTGGTGTGAGCGCCAGTGACCTTGCTTGCTCACCCGGGATCCGGCCATGAAGCATATTGAGACGCCCACCTGTCCACGCTGCAATCGCAACAGCGAAGTGCGCAAGATCGACGAATTCGCCGGCATGAAGCACACTCATCCCGTGCGCGACGGCTACATGCTGGAAGGCATCGTCATTCGTCCCGACAGCGCCGACTGGTATTGCTGCTCCTGCTCCGAAACCTTCGGAGCCGCGCGCGTGTACTGGGGCAAATTCCTTAGCGACCGGACGCAATAGCCCAATACGGAAGGCCGGTAAGACGCGCCAGGATACTCCCCGGCTGGATCGCAGCGGGTTCCTGGTTGCAAGCGAATGTTTTCCTTTACCTATCCGCTTGGAAAGCTGTAAGGCTCAAGGCACCGTGATGTTCAGGCCGGTTTTGTACACCTTCCGTTGCTGGTCCCATGCCTGCACAACCACGTAGTGGCTCCCCGTCGGAAGAGTCAGGTAAGTGTTGATCGACGACACGTTCTGTTTCCAATACAAACCGTTGTCTACGTAGATTGCCATCGCGACGATTGGATAATTCGATTTGGCTGTGGCTACGAAATGGACTGGATTGCTGTCGTGCGAATTGTTGAGCGGAGAGGACACGAACACTCCATACCCGACAGAATTCCGGAACAGTTCAGCCATGTCATTGGAGGATTCTGCGGCTCCGGGAAAGCCGCTGAGACCGACCGCCTCTCCAATCGTGCGCAGCAGGCTTTGATGCTGGTGAAGCGTGGACGAGCGCCCGCCAGGAATTACCTTGGGACCAACCACCACGGCAGCAACGTGTCCGCCACCATGCTGTTGGTCACTGCTCGCGGCTTCGTCAAAGACGATGATTAGAATTCCGTCCTGCTGAAAAGCGCCGTTTCGCAGTAGAGGAGCAATGTTCTTCTGCAACCAGGCATCGGCCTGCTGCAATGAGCCGTCATGCGCATCGTCATCGCGGTTCGGAATGACGAAGGAAATGTCGGCCAGTGCCTGGTTGTTTAAGTCTTGTGCGAAGCGCGTAAAAGGCACCAGATTCTGCTTCTGAACCTGACTACCCTGCACATCCGAAAAATACGTGAAGGGATTGTGATGGCGGATATAGAGACCCGTATCACCTCCTGTATAGCCAACATAAGGCAGGCCCTCGGCGTAGGACTTCCAGGTCAGCCCAGCGTTCAGGAGATGCCGAACCAGGTTGTCGGCAGTGACGGTCCCGCCGTAGCCATCGTTATTGGTGATGATCTCCCCGGCCGTCATCATGAAGTAATTGCCAATGGAGGGATGGGTATTGGCGTAGTACTGCGTCGCCAAGCCGTATTGCTTGGCCAGTGAATTCAAATACGGCATAGCAGAGTTGCCGATTACAGAGCTGTAACCGTGGTTCTCTTCTACGACAACCACTACATGTTTGCTGCGCGGAACCTGCGCTGCGCATAGGGTCAATGCCAGCAGCAGGAAAATTGCGATTTGCAGGATGGACTTCGATTTCAAAACTGGCCTCCAACTTTGCCTTCGAATGGCATGGTCGCGAGTGTCGCGGGGCATCAATTCTGGCTCTATGATGCGTTCGTACTAAATCAAGGTGGAATCGAACCGTAGATGGTCTTCAGGATTTTGTCTTAATACAGGACGGGCATTCGTCGAGCGGCATGATTGAGTGCTACTCGGCCTGATCTTTGCCCAAGCGGCATCTGACTTCGACGCTGAACCACATTTGTCCGCGGCCGTAGCGGGACGGTACAAAGCGGTCCACAGTTGTTAACGATGAATCGGGATTTGACTCACAACTAGGCTTCTGGCCGCCCGTGGGGACAGCGTGTCCACCGTTCGTTTCTGAACAGCCGAACCGTCCTCTGAACGAAACGTTGAAGTGGTGCCGAAATAAGCCTCGGCGGACCAGCTACTTAGTGTCCGATCAACTGGTACGCCAACTGCAACACACCTCAACAGACATCCGTTCCTGGCGAGGTGGGGTGATGATCGAACGTGTTCGCGAATCAATCTCCGGGGCCCTGAATCAAGCTGAGGTGGAAACCCGGGCAGCCCAAGGCTGGAGGCTGGTCGCCGTCGAATGGGAGCGCGAGCGTGCCGACGTCGCAGCTGCTGCCCAACCTGACGCCGAAGTGCCGTTTGGACTGAAAGTCTCCGGTGACTGCGCCCACCTTGAGGACGATGCCCACGAGCGCGAGGTGCTGGTCGCCATGATGGAGCTGACCATCCAGGATGGTCCGTACTCGTCAATCGCCGACGAACTCAACCGCCGCGGCTTCCGTACTCGCGAGGGCGTGCGCTGGACTCCGGTCTCGGTCTTCCAGATGCTGCCGCGCCTCATCGAGGTGGGACCAAAGATTTTCAACACAGAAGACTGGCAGAGAAGGCGGGAACGGATGCAATCGATGCCGCAGCAAATGCGATAAAAACCTCAACCGCGGATTCACCCCGGAACGTATCAGAAAAGCCGCAGATCGCACCCAATTCAGCGCTGATGCGCACTCTTTCGCATAAATTCGTCATTAACCGCCCCCGCTATCTGCGGAGATCTGGCTGAATTCGCCGCCAATTTTCCAAATTTGCCGCTCCTCTCTCGCCGCTGGTAAACTCGACTTTCTGCCTTTGTAGCCCCGGTTTATCGTGTAAATTTATGTCGAATTCACTTCCAGATATTGCAATTGTCAACGGTTCCCGTACACCCATGGGCCGCTATTGCGGCAAACTTCGCGATTTCACCGCTATGGACCTCGGCGCTATCGCCGCCAAAGAGGCCATGCTGCGATCCGGCGTAGAGCCGGGCGAGATCGACCACGTCGTTATCGGCAACGCCCAGCAGACTTCGGGAGACTCCATTTACGGCGCGCGCCATGTAGCGCTGAAAGCTGGCATTCCCATCGAAACGCCTGCACTAACCGTGAACCGCCTTTGCGGCTCAGGCATGCAATCGGTCGTATCGGCGGCGCAGATGATTCAGCTTGGCGAATCGAAGATCGCGCTGGCCGGCGGCATGGAATCCATGTCGCAGGCGCCGCACGTCATTCGCGGCATGCGCTGGGGCGTCGGCCTGGGCGAAGGCAAGTTGGAAGATTCGCTCATGGTCGCGCTGCTCGACAGCTATTGCGGACTTTACATGGCCAACACCGCCGAACTGTACGCCGAGCAGCAGGGAATCACGCGCCAGGCCCAGGACGAATTCGCGCTGCATTCGCAGAAATGTGCTGACGATGCCTACAAAGCCGGACGGCTGCAGGAAGAAATTACGCCGGTCGCGCTGCGCAACCGCAAAGGCGAGCCCACCGGCGAGATGTTCAGCGAAGACGACCATCGCCGTCCGGAGACGACGATGGAAGGTTTAGCAAAGTTGAAACCATCGTTCGGCAAGAGCGGAACCGTCACCGCCGGTAATGCCAGTGGCATTGTCGATGGTGGAGCTGCGGTGGTCGTCATGCCGCTCGACGAAGCGCAAAAACGTGGGCTCAAGCCGCTGGGCCGCATCGTGAGCTGGGGCATCGCCGGTGTCGATCCCAAAATCATGGGCTCGGGCCCGGTTCCGGCGACGAAGATTGCATTGCAGAAAGCTGGACTCAAGCTCGACGACATCGACCTGATCGAACTCAACGAAGCCTTCGCCGCGCAGGCGCTTGCTGTAATGAAAGAACTAGATATCAATCCTGAGAAGCTCAACGTCAACGGCGGAGCCATTGCGCTTGGCCATCCCCTGGGCGCCACCGGAACGCGGTTGCTGATTACGCTGCTCTACGAGCTGCGTCGCCGCAACGCGAGGTATGGATTGTCGACCGCCTGTATCGGCGGCGGGCAGGGAATCGCGGTGATTGTGGAGGCTGCCAACTAACCGTCAAGTTCGGCGGTTCGGGAAGGCGGAAGGGCCTGGAATTGCGTTTAATGATGCCATTTTTGACGTCTAAAGAGCATTTTCTACCATGACTCAAAGTGATGGATGAATCTGGATCCATGACTTTAAGGAATGCATCGCAACCGGCATTCCCATGAGATACGGCGAAGTTTTGGCCTGCTAACGCGCAAAAAGCCCTATGCGAACGATTTCCGGCGTCATTCTCGGATACCTTTTGTTTGCCGTACCGGTGTTCCTGCTGTTTCGGGTGACCCATCAGGATCCGCACGCGCCCACGGTGATGGGCTTTGAGATCGCGGCCATCTTAGTGGGCGTTTTCTTTGCATTGTTCGCCGGGTATTGGGGCACCATGATCGCTTGCCGAAGCGACATGCTGGTCGCCGTGATCGTTGCTGTCATTATGGCGGCGATGGCCATTTTGTCTATGATCGCCAAGGGCGTTTCGTGGTCTCCCGTGTCGGCGCTAGTATTGATGGTTCCCGCCGAACTGGTCGGCGGTTATGTTCGAGCACGAAAGGAAAGACGAACATGAACTCGAAGCACGAGCAGGCATTGCGCGACATCGTGGCGAAGTTGGAAGCTGCCTGGAACTCGGCTGATAGCGTTACCTGGGCGGGCTTGTTCGCTGAGGACGTGGACTTCATTCATATTCTCGGCGTGCACTTTACCGGGCGCGCTGCGGTGGAGAACGGCCATCGCATGATCTGGGACACGATCTACAAAGGCAGCGTCGTCAAGTATGCGGTCGAGAAGATACGGCCGGCTGGCGCTGATGTTGCAGTGGTGTTCGTGCTCGGAGAGATGACATTCTTCGATAACGGCGTCGAGCGTCACATCAAGGCGCGGCCAACCATGATGGTGCAGCGAATCGGCGAAGGCTGGCAGATTGCGGTGTTTCAGAACACCCTGGTTGCTGAGGCGATGACTGCCGCTGACAAGGAACGGCTGGTGGTTCAGCATCCGTTCAAGGCGGCAGATTCAGCTGCGGGCGGGAGATAGGGAAGAGCGACGGTTCGTTTATCCCGTTCTCCACACGAAGGGTTGAGTGGGCGCCCGCCGCGCTGTCGAGCGATTTCGGGTGCGAACAAGAGCAGATCCGTCGGTCGCCGCGGCGACCTCGTGATGACAAATCTAATGTTGCTAATCGCTAATGCTAATTGCTAATCACTAATTGCCAGTTACTTTGAGGAACCATGGAAATCAAAAAAGTTGGCGTACTAGGTTGTGGATTAATGGGCTCGGGCATCGCGCAGGTTGCTGCCATGGCAGGTTGCGACGTGACCGTGCTGGAGCAGGAACAGAAGTTTCTCGACAAAGGTTTTGCCGGGATTGAGAAGTCGCTGACACGTTTAGTCGAGCGCGGCCCGGCGAAAGGCGGGATGACTCCCGAGCAGAAGACCGAAGCGCAGTCGCACCTGAAGGGCACGCTCAAGATGCAGGACCTCGCCGACTGCGACATCGTGGTCGAGGCAATCATCGAAAATGTCGACCTGAAGCGTAAGACCTACGCGGAGCTCGATCAGATCGTAAAGAAGGATGCGATCTTCGCGACTAACACGTCGTCGATTTCCGTCACGGAGCTGATGACCGCAACCAAGCGCCCGGAGCGCTTCATTGGGCTGCATTTCTTTAATCCGGTTCCGATGATGAAGCTGGTCGAAGTGGTGAAGACCATCGCCACTACACCCGAGGTGTTCGACGCGGCAGTCGAATTCGGCAAGAAGCTGGGCAAGGTTCCGGTGCGCACCAGCGACAAGACGGGATTCATCGTCAACCGGCTGCTGGTGCCGTACCTGCTCGACGCCATTCGCGCGTACGAAGAAGGTGTGGGCTCCATCACAGACATCGACGAAGCCATGAAGCTAGGATGCGGCTATCCGATGGGGCCGTTCACGTTGCTCGACTTCGTCGGCCTCGATACGACGTACTACATCACTGAGGTGATGTACGACGAATTCAAGGAGCGGCGCTTCGCTTCGCCCGCTCTGCTGCGACGCCTGGTGCTGGCTGGCTGGTACGGCCGTAAATCGGGGAAGGGATTCTATGACTACGCCGACCCGAATAATCCGGTGCCGGGAAAGTTTGTGTAGTTCCACGAGACTGCATGGTCTTTGGCGTGGAGTATTCGTCGGTGTTTTCTGGTTTTGTATTTCCGTTTCAGCGGAGCAGCCGTCGTGCAAGCCTCATTATTACGGTCTGAAAGATTTCGAGGTTCAGCGGTCGCTCTGGTCTCCCGATCATAGTAAGCGAATTGAATTGCTACAGAATTGGAAGTTGAGAGTTGAATCGGCAGGTAAGGTCGTGGGAGAAATTTCGCTGCCTGACGATCCAGTCAATACTGAAATTAAGTGGTCGTCCGATTCGCGTGCATTCTTTGTTGAAACAAGTGGGAATGCCATCGGTGGACAAGTTGTTGCTTATGCTGTAACCAGTAACGGGCTACAAGAACTTCGAGGACCCGAAACAGTTGCCGAAGAGTTTGCAAAGCAACACTATTGCAAGTCTCGCGGCAACATCATGCACGCGGTGCGTTGGGAGCAGGGCTCGCAAGCGCTGTTGCTGATGCCCCAGGTGTACGAAACCGGGGACTGCGGCCCAGACCTAGGCTACAGTGAGGGTTACTTGGTTGAAGCGGAGAGCGGCGCGATATTGAAGAAGTATCCGGAAAAGGTCATCGAGGCTGAGTGGAAGAAGTGCTGGCCGGATGTGCCGAATTCCAAGAAGTTGAAGCCCGATCAGTAAAGGGGCAGCCGATATCGTAACGATCCGCCTGCCGGGGAAAATTCGTGTAGCGAGGGGCGACCATCAAGCGATGAGCAAGGCCACTGAAAACCTGCAGGCTGCGCAAAAGAAGGCGATGGCCGGCCGGCCCAAGGTCGGTGGCTTTCCGTATTTGGCTGACACGCTTCGGCGAGCTGGAGTGTCGCGCAATATCTGGACCCTGCCCGCGTGCCAGAGTATTTATGTTACCGACGATGGCCCGGTCGTAACGGTGGGGCCGCCGCTCATATCGGAGATGACAGATGTGCCGGCTTTCGATTGCGAAGCGCTGATCAAAGCTTTACGAACAGATCAGGCGGGAAACACTACGTTTCTGGAATTCCTGCTGGCGTCGTGGCGAGCCGGAGTGGTTAGCTATGATGTCGACTTCAAGGGGCGCACGGTTACGTACGTCGGCGGTAAGGGCGAGCAGTATGTTGAGTCGTACCCGGCCGTCGACGTTGAGTAGCGGGGAACTAGAGTCGCCGTAACGGACGCGTTCCAACGTGGGAATTTTGTCGGTTTTATAGCACCTTAGAGCCACGAACGAGCGAGCCAGTCAGAAATGAGCATCTCTGGCCATCCTGCGATGGCTGGCAATCGCGCAGAATTGACCTGGGAGCGTGCTGTACATGGTTTGGCAGGTTCAGATGCCTCCAAGTAAGCGCGGCTGCTTAAAACGAATTTAAACGCTAAATTCGGATTGGTTACTCACTGTCTCCTACGTAATCGATCTCAAGATGTTTGTCACTTTCGTGCTGATTTCGGGCAATTATTAGTGAGAGCTGATAGCTGACGACTGAGAGCTATTTTTCCGAGGAACTCATGACCGACTTTCAAAACCTTATTTTCGAAAAGAAAAACCAGATTGCCTACATCACCCTCAACCGGCCAAAGGTGCTCAACGCGCTGAACATGGCCGTTATGGAAGAGCTGCGTGAGGCATTTGCCTCCGTCAAGGACGATGCTGAAGTTCGCGTCGTTATCCTCACCGGTTCGGGCGAGAAGGCTTTCGTCGCCGGCGCCGACATTGGCGAGCTGTCG
The DNA here is from genome assembly GCA_963791965.1 of uncultured Acidobacteriaceae bacterium. Classification (GTDB taxonomy): domain Bacteria; phylum Acidobacteriota; class Terriglobia; order Terriglobales; family Acidobacteriaceae; genus CAVVDY01. The sequence goes on from CAWBUK010000006.1 coordinate 156,896, forward strand.
CAACACAATCCGGTTTCGGCCAAGGAGTACACCCACAAAGGGCAGGCCATCATCGACGCGATCGAGAACCTGGGCAAGCCGACCATCGCCTGCATCAACGGATTCGCTCTCGGCGGCGGATGCGAGCTGGCGATGGCCTGCACCATGCGACTGGCCAGCGAGAACGCCAAACTCGGCCAGCCCGAGGTGAAGCTGGGCCTCATTCCCGGCTACGGCGGAACGCAGCGGCTTGTCGCGCCTGGTGGGCAAAGGCATCGCGATGCAGTTGGTGCTCACGGGCGAGATGATCTCGGCGCAGGAGGCGCATCGCATTGGCCTGGTGAACGAAGTTGTTCCCGCCGCTGAGCTGATTCCACGTGCCGAAGCCATCGCGGCGAAGATCATCGCCAACGCTCCGCTGGCGATTCAGTACGCCATGGAAGCGGTGAACCACGGACTGGATCTGCCGCTGGCAGAAGGCCTGTATCTCGAAGCGACGCTGTTCGGGGTAGTCTGCGCGACCGAAGACAAGAACGAAGGCACGAAGGCGTTCCTGGAGAAGAGGGCCGCGCAGTTTAAGGGCAAATAAAGCAGAGCAGCAATTTGGCAGTGGGCACGGGCGTATACTTTGTCCACCTCCACGGTGGACAGTTTGCATTTGTCCGAGGTACGTAGAACCAGGGGTTGGCGTGACGACGAAAGCAACGAATATGCCCGGCGGCTAGGTCTAAAGGAGCTCCTCCTGAGTCCCGCCCCTCGGTTCGAGAACCTTGTGCCGCCGCGAGGTCGGCTCCGTCGGCGTCGCCCAAAGGCGCTGACTCTCCTCCGCAGATTCTGCTAGTCTTGCAGCAATCTAGGTGTGCCATTGATGCCTGCCAAACGCGCCGCGAAGTCCGTGCCTGGCAAACCCCGTTCACCGGCGGGGCGCACTACTCGCAACGGCGCCCGGGCGCAGAATCAGCGCGAGCTGGTGATCATCACCGGCATGAGCGGAGCCGGCAAGGCTTCGGCGCTGAAGGCATTCGAAGACCTGGGCTATTACGCGGTCGACAATCTGCCGGTTGGGTTAATCGAAAATTTTGCTGAGCTGGTGCGCGACACGTTGGAAATCGATCGCGCCGCCCTGGTCGTCGACATTCGCGAGGGCGCGCGGCTCGACAAGCTGCCCGAGGTGTTGCGTTCGATTAAGCGCTCACTGCGCACCACCGTTCTGTATCTCGAAGCCAAAGATGACGCGCTGGTGCGCCGTTACAGCGAGACGCGGCGCCCGCATCCGCTGGGCCGGCAGAAGTCGGTGAAGTCGTCTCTACATTCCGAGCGCGAGCGTCTGAAGCCGGTGCGCGCTTCTGCCGACGTAGTCGTCGATACAACGAAGTTCAACGTACATGAGCTGCGGTCGTTTATTAACGAACGCTTCGGCGCCGGCAATCGCGACCACAACCTGCTCATCTCGTGCGTCAGCTTCGGATTTCGCCAGGGCGTACCCGACGATGCTGACCTGGTTTTCGACGTGCGCTTCCTTCCCAACCCGCACTTCATTCCCGAGTTCCGTCCCTTCACCGGCCGTCATCCCAAGGTGGCCAAATACATTCGCTCGTTTCCGCAGACGAAGGAATTCATTAAGCGCATCTCGGAGCTGCTGATTTATCTGCTGCCGCATTACGTGGCAGAAGGGAAGAGCTACCTCACGATTGCCTTTGGCTGTACCGGCGGCAAGCATCGCTCAGTGATGATCGCCGAGGATGTGAAGAAACAGCTGGCGAAGGCGGGTTATCCGGTGAAGGTCGTGCATCGCGATTCGCCGGTGGGGTGAAGAAGAAGTAATTAGTAACTAGATTGAGGAAAACCGCTCAGTGGTCCTTCTTGCGAGTTGCGTCAGGAGACTGCCGTTTCTATCCAACTGCTATGGAGAGTGTTGGTGGAGCGAGCAAAGAGAAGGTCCCTCGGTCGCCGCAGCGCCTCGTGATGACAACCCAAAGAAGGCTGACGCTAGCTGCTCGGGACTCGATGCTCGAAGCTAGCCGTCAGCCGGAAAAACCGGTTCGCGCGCTCGACGTCTTTACCGATCTGCTCTTTTAGCGCTTCCACGGTTTCGAACTTCTTCTCATCGCGCAGTCGTTTGAGAAACATCAGCTCGACCTCGGTCTGCGCAAGCAGTTCGATGGGATGGAAGTTCAGCAAGTGGCTTTCGATGGCAAAGGAGTCGGGGCCAAAGGTGGGACGCACGCCAACGTTGGTCACCGCGTTGAAACATTCGCCGTTGATGCGTATCTGGGTGATGTACACGCCATTGCCCGGTACAAGTTCATCGTAGCGCGCGAGATTTACGGTGGGGACGGTGTACTGAGTTCCATAGCCGCGGCCGCGACCCGGATTGGAGACAATGCTGAAGGGGCGTCCCAGCAGCGCGCGCGCCCGGTCAACCCTGCCCTCCGCGACTAGCTTGCGAATCTCGCTGCTCGAAACATGATGCCCGCGCAGAAGCTGTTCAGGATAAATCTTCACATCAAAGCCTAGTTCCTGCCCCAGCGCTCCCAGGGTGTTTATGTTGCCCTGAGCCTTGTGTCCGAAGTGGAAGTTGTAGCCTTCGTGTACTTCACGTGCGTGCAGTGTGCGGGCCAATACATCTTTGGCGAAGTCGTGGGCCGACATCATCGACAAATCGCGGGTGAAGGGCAAAGCGAGCACGGCATCTACCTTGGTCTGCTCCAGCAGCTTGAGCTTGACGGGCAGCGGGGCCAGCAGTCTGGGCGCAACGTCGGGCCGCAGGATGCGCAAGGGATGCGGCTCAAAGGTCACCACGACCGCCTTGCCTCCGATGGCATGCGCGCGCTCGGCCATGTGGCTCACCACCTGCTGATGGGCAAGATGCACTCCGTCAAAATTGCCGACGCTCACTACGGCAGGGCCGAAGTCGGCGGGAACTTCATCGAGGCTACGAAAGACTTGCATGATCGACGGGCCTCGCTAGAGTTCGAATTCGAGTTTCAGCCCGTCGTGCGACAGGCGGACGTTGGAAGGCAGCGAGGCGTTGGTCTCCTGGTGCGGCAGATCGTGCGAGATGTGGGTAAAGAACGCGCGCTTCGGTTTTAGCCGCTCCACAATCTCAAGCGATTGCGAAACACTGGAGTGCGTGGGATGCGGATGATGGCGCAGAGCGTCGAGGAACAAGATGTCGAGTCCTTCGAGTTGACGCATGGTTTCTTCGGGCACTGAGCTGAAGTCTGTCAGATAGGCTGCCGAACCAAAGCGGTACGCCTCGATGGGATAGTCGCCGTGATTGACGGTGAGCGGAGTGAAGGTCGCGCTCGCGATTTCGATAGGGCCGTCAAGTGGCTTCAGTTCAACCTGCGCCAGTCCACCGTACTTGTAGTCTCCCTGGAAGATGTAACGAAAAACATGCTGCAGGACCTGGGCAGTGTTCTCGGCGGCGAATAGCGGAATCTTGCTGCCGCCGGTGGTGCGACGAAAGCTTAAGGGGCGCACGTCATCGAGTCCGAGAATGTGATCGGCATGGCCATGAGTGTAGAGAATCGCGTCGATTTTCCTGATGTGCTCGCGAATGGCCTGCTCGCGAAAATCGGGCGTGGTGTCGATGAGGACGGTATGGTCATCCCACTGCACCATGATCGACGGACGAGTGCGCCGGTCATGCGGATCGTCTGACGTACAGACGGCGCAGTCGCACCCGATGGTGGGCACGCCCATGGACGTGCCGCTGCCCAGCACGGTGAGAGTCGCCTTCATCGCGGCTCGCCGTTGCCTCCCTTGCCCGGCGGCGGAGCTTTGGCGATGAGATTGGTCATCTCCAGGTAAGCCATGCGCAGTTCATAGAGCACGTTCTGCAACATGGTTTCTTCTTTCGAGGTCAGGTTGCCCTTGGTCTTCTCCTGCAGCAGGCCAACGATGTCGATGGTCTGGCGCGCGCCCATCAGATCAACCCGGGGCTGTCCGCCTTCGGGAGCCGCCATGCCCATCTGCATCAGCGCGCTCATGTAGAGCGAGGCGATGAACTTCTCGAAATTCATCTCGAAGTCCTGCGCGCGATGCCCCTGGCCGTGCTTGTCGAGCTCCTTGCGAATCTCGTCGTCAATGTGGCCGGTGGATTTCTTGTAAGCCTCGGCCGAGGCGTGCTGCTCGTCCGTGGTCGGCGGGGCGGGGTAGTCTGCCGCTTGGGCAGCTTCGGGTTCCTGTATCGCCTCGGAAGGGTTGGGCTCATGCGGCGCACTGCGCTCTTCGTTGGCGCGCATCTGGGATTCGCGCGTTTGCTGCTCGCGCTCCTCGCGTTGCTCTTCGGCTTCGACTACGTCTGGCCGCAGCTCGCCTTCGGAGCTGAAGAGACGGCGGTCGGTAACAACGAATTCGGATTTTTTCTCTTTATCGGGCATAGGTTTTAAAGAAGCTGCTGACCTTTGACTGTTGGCTTTTGGCGCTTGGCATGATTTCTGGCGTGGCGGTCGTTCATGTCAAATGCTAAATGCTAAGTGCTAACGGATAATGACTAATCAATAATTACTTGAACGGCGGCACGCTTACCACGGCCGTCTGCTCGCCGATTTTCACTTCTGTTCCCGGTTCGGCGAACTCGCGCCGGATGTATCCCAGAGCGAGTGTTTTCTCGCCTGTGGGGAAGGGAAGGCGCGCGGCGCTAGTGACCTCGCCAACCGGTTTTCCGTCGGCAAGGATGACAGCGGCTGCCGCCGGGACATCGCCGTGCACTTCCAAGCCAACGAAGATTCGATGCACATTGCCGCGCGATCGAATGCGCTCGACAATCTCCTGGCCAACGTAGCAGCCCTTGGCGAAGTTGAGCACGTGCTGCTGGCCGGTTTCCTGCGGCAGGTCGCGTTCGCGCAGATCGATGCCGTAGCGCGGAACACCGCGAGCGATGCGATACAACTCGAGCGCTTCGCTGCCCACCGGCTTGGCTCCCGCGGCGACGAGTGCATCCCAGAGGCGGTCAAGGTTCTCAGCCGTTGACCAAATCTCGTAGCCATCCATCTGTGGCACAACGCTGCGAGCGACGGAGAGCCCCACGCCCTGCCACACCGGGTCAGTCACGTCACCGGGAGCTAGCGCGGCGACGTCGATGCCGGCTGCGTTTAGTACCTGTGCCGCATTCGGTCCGGCAATGCCGACGGCCGCGAGCTTGTCGCTGATGTCCTCGACCTCGACGTCATCCATGATGATGTAGCGATCGAAAAGCTCTTTCAGCTTCGGCGCCTGTTCGTGGTCGGTGGTGACGAGGACATAGTCGCCGCGGTTGTAAGCCGTCAGATCGCCCAGGTTGCGGCCCTGGGGATTGAGTACAAAGCTGTAGTTGCCGTGGTTGAGCCCGAGGTCGCGAATGTTGTTGGTGACCATGCCGTTGAGCCAGCGTACGCGGTCTTCGCCGCTGAGCACCAGCTTGGCCTGCCAACTCGAGTCGAAAACCGCTGCGCCTTCGAGCAGCGCACGAAACTCGCCAGCGGTATCGCCGAACGACGCGGCAGTCTCGGCTCCGCGATAAGACGTGAGCCGTGCGCCTGCGGCCGTCAGCTTCTCTTGTAATGTGAGCACTGCCATACCGAACCTTTGATTATAACGGGGAAAGATAGAGTAGGGCTTCACCACGGAGGACACCGAGGTCACGGAGAACTGCGTTCCGAATCCCCATGTCCTCCGTGTACTCCGTGACCTCCGTGGTGAAAAGCCTTTCGCTTCTGATATCGTCGTCTGTCGCTATGTCCACAAATAAAAAACGCATCGCCGTCGTTCCCGGAGACGGCATAGGCAAGGAAGTCATTCCTAACGCTTTGGATGTGCTGCGCGCTTCAGGCGCAGCCTTGGAATTTACCCACTTCGACTGGGGCGCCGACCGCTACTTGCTCGACGGCACGACCATGCCCGCCGGCGGATTCGAGATGCTGGCCCGCGACTTCGACGCGATTTTTGTGGGAGCGCTGGGCGACCCGCGGGTGCCCTCGAATGTCCATGCCAAAGAGATCCTGCTGGGCATGCGCTTCCAGATGGATCTGTACGCCAACGTGCGTCCGGTGCGGCTGCTGGATGAGTCGCTTTGTCCGCTGAAGAACGCCGGCGTCGATGACGTGAAATTCACCGTTATCCGCGAGAACACTGAAGGCGTTTACGCCGGGATGGGCGGCAACTTCAAGTTCGGCACGGCAGACGAGATCGCGACCCAGGAAGACATCAACACACGTAAAGGCGTGGAGCGGGTGATCCGTTATGCGTTTGAATATGCGCGTGCGAATGGCCGCAAGAAAGTCCTGATGGCCGACAAGTCCAACGTGATGACGCACGCCGGAGGATTGTGGCAGAGGGTGTTCAAGCAGGTGGCGGGCGAATACTCTGACATTGTGGGACAGCACATGTACGTCGACGCGCTATGCCTGCAGATGGTGCGCGAGCCGCAATCGCTGGATGTGATCGTGACCAACAACATGTTCGGCGACATCATCACCGATCTCGCTGCGGCGCTACAGGGAGGGCTGGGCATGGCTGCGAGCGGGAATATTCATCCCGGACGTACCTCGATGTTTGAGCCGGTACATGGTTCCGCTCCGCCGATTGCGGGCAAGAACATGGCGAACCCGATGGGGTCGATCCTCACTGGGGCGATGATGCTGTCGCATTTGGGAATGAATACGGAGGCGATGAAGATCGAAGCTGCTGTCATCGAGGCTGTTCGCGAGCGGAAGACAACCGTGGATGTTGGCGGGAGCATGGGCACCCGCGAATGCGCGCAGTGGATCGCGGAGAGGGTGGGGAAGTAGCTGGGCAGCCGTCAACTGTCAGCCATCAGCTCTCAGCCATCAGCTCTCAGTTCATCAGGGCGGGCTGCAATCCTGGGTAGTGATCTAGTTCATCCGAGTTCCTTCAGGGGCGACACAAACTGCAGGTCCCTCGACTCCTCATCCGCCCGCGGCGGACTCGTTGCTCGGGATGACACGCAAGTAGGAGTTCATGACGGCAGCCTTCGGCTCCACTCAGGGCAGGCCCTGAAGGCGCGCCCTGCCGCAGAAGCCAAACGCTAAAAGTAACGATTTAAGGCCCCCTTTTTTATCCAAAAGCCAAAACTGTGTTACAGTTCGCTGCAACTTGGGTTGGAGGAGGGAACTGTGGGGGCGAGTGGTTCTGCTGCGGCTTCGGTGACGCCAAGAAGGCTTCGTATTTTCATCAGCCACGCATCCGAGGACCTCAACTTGGCGTGTACCGTCGGCGGATGCCTGAAAAATGCCCTGGGAGACTTTCCGCAAATCAACCTCGACAAGTGGTTCATGGAGCTGGGCAAGGACTTCCGAGCGCAGTTGCAGGACCGGCTCCAGGAATCCGACATCCTGATCATTGTTTTTACCGGCCTGAACAAGGGATACACGGGATGGGAGATCGGTTTCTGGGAAGGCCTGAGCGGCCTCCGATCGCAGCCCGATGACGACAGCACCTATCAGAAGAAGCGGCTGATACCGCTCTATCTGGGAACGCCGCCTGAAGTGGTGTCTTCCTACCAGGGCGTAGACCTGGGCATACCGCACACTCTTCTCCAGCTTGAGTACGACCAGTTTGCCGCGCAAGACGTGATCGGGCCGGACCATCCTATATGCAAGTTCATCCAGGATTTGCAGGACACCTCTGACGATTACCGCAAGGCCGCCGGCTGGGAACGAATGCAGAGTCGGCCCGACCCGGTCGAGGCTGCCCGCAAAATCCGCCAGGAAGTTTTTCGTTCGCTGAAGGGAACGGTCGCTACAGAGCGCAAAGTACAGCAGCAAGTCACGGTTGAGCTGCCGGGCCTGCTAGGCAGAGACGCAACGCAACTTCCGCCGGAATCCAAGCTGATTCCCGCGACAACCGGCGCGCCAGACATTGCCGGGCTGCCCAACCAGGAGATCACGTGGGACGCATTCGGCAATCTTCCGGGGCCGTATCAGCGCATCTGGAGCGACGCGCTTAGCAGTATCATTCTCTCCTATTTGCAGGGGAGCATCGACAACAGCCAGGTGCTGGTCTTGCCGAGCGCGCTGGCAGGCGGGCATCCCACCAGCTATCGCTTGATCCTGACCAGGGTGACTACGTATTACGACGACCGGATTCGTTTCGAACTCTTTGTGGTACAGAGTCTCGATCCGGAGACCTATGGCAATGAGGACACGACGCAGGTGCTGAAAGGCCTGGAAATCATCTGCCGCTACCGCTTCATGTTCCTGGAGAGGACGAGCAAGTTTGCCTGGTACAACATTGTGATGGCGGCGCCGGACCAGGCGCAGTCAGATGCATATGAGCTTCGCCGTGAACTTGACCTGGCGCGGCGCGATGCTTTGCGGGCGGGACTCGATCGGCCGGCGACGTGGGCCCAGTTCATGGATATCGCAGATCTGCAAAGGATGGGCGAGATCTATCCACCGGCTGAGCAGAAGATGCGCGACTTGATCACCGGAATATTGCAGGCAAGCAGCCCCGATCAGATCAAGGCGCTGCAGAAACAGCTGTCCGACACGATTCGCCAGATCGCGGCTGTCACTGAGCCCATCAACGCCAGCCTGATCGTTTCTATGGCACAGAGTCTGCAAGCGTTGATCAAACAGCAGCGCGATGCCCAGGCTGCGGCAGCCCCTGCCCCATAGCGAGGCTGGGATTACGCGGTTGCGGCGGCCGACGGATTTTTCGCCGCTTGCTTGGCCGTCTTCTGTGCAGCTGCCAGTTGACGCTTCAGGATGCGCACTCCCGCGTCCACATGCTTTTCTTCGAGAAGAAATGGTGTGAGGAAGCGCAGGACATTACCCTGCGTCACATTAATCAGCAGCCCGTCAGCCAGGGTTCCGTGCAAAATCGGCTCGCCCGGGATGTTGAGCTGCAAGGCCTGAATTGAGCCTACGCCGCGTGCTTCGGTGGCGATCGCGAACTTGCCGACCAGTTCCTGCAACTTGCTGGTGAAGTAGGCACCCACCCGTTGCACCTGTTGCAGCAGATTTTCTTCTTCGACAATCGCCAGGTATTCCAGCCCCAACCGGCAAGCCAGCGGACCGCCTCCAAACGTGGTGCCATGCTTGCCCGGCGTGATGTGCTGGGCGAATTTGTCGTTGGTCAGGAACGCTCCCATGGGGAAGCCCGCCGCCATGGGCTTGGCAATGCAGACTACGTCAGGCTTCACCCCGAAATGCTCGAAGGCGAACAGGCGGCCGGTGCGTCCCATGCCACATTGGATTTCGTCGAAGATGAGCGCGGCGTTGTGCTGATCGGCGGCCTCGCGACAGGCCTGAAGAAACTCGGGCGATGAAACCTGGATTCCCCCTTCGCCCTGGATAGGTTCGACGATGATGCCGCAAACGGTATCGTCCATGGCTGCGCGTAAAGCCTCGACGTCGTTCCGAGGAACGAATCGCGCACCTTCCAGCATGGGCTCAAAACCGTGCCGGTACTTTGGTTGTCCGGTGAGTGCCAAGGCACCCATGGTGCGGCCGTGGAAAGAATTGTCGAGCGTGATCACAGTGGACTTCTCAGGACCACCGGTAGCGTGTCCGGCTGCGCGTACTAACTTGAGCGCGCCTTCGATGGCCTCAGTGCCGCTGTTGGTGAAGAAGGCGCGGTCGAGGCCGGACTTCTGGCAAAGCTTCTCGGCCAGCACGCCTTGGTACTCGTTGTAGTAGAGGTTGGAGAGGTGAATGACCTTCGCTGCCTGCTCGCGAATGGTTTTCACAATGCGCGGATGCGCGTGCCCGAGCGCATTGACGCCTAACCCGGAGAGGAAATCCAGATAGCGCTTGCCATCGACGTCCCACAGGTACACGCCCTTGCCGCGCGCCATGGCTACGGGATAACGGGCATAGGTATTGAGAAGGTATTTCTGTTCGCGGGCGACAATCTCTTCGTAAATCGACATTGGCTTTACCTACTCCGCCTTGGCGGCCGTTCGATGTTCACGCTCGTGCTTCGATGCCTCGCGGCGGCGAAGCGCACCTTCGTAGCGGCGCTTCTCATCTTCGGTTTCAGGAATGACCGGCGCCACCGGCAGACGACGCCCATGGCGATCGACCGCGACGAACGTCAGGTAAGCCCGGGCGACCTTCTGGCGTGATTGCGAAATGTAGTTTTCGACCAGCACCTTTACGCCTACTTCCATGGAGGTGCGAAAGACGCGGTTGACCGACGATTGCAGCACCACCATGTCGCCGACATGGACCGGCACCAGGAAATCGATGTGATCCATCGAAGCGGTGACTGCGTAAGAGTGCGAGTGACGATGCGCTGCCAGCGCGCCAGCCAGATCGATCCAGTGCATTAGCCGCCCGCCCAGCAGGGCTCCGAGGGGATTGGTGTCATTGGGCAGCACTAATTCAATCATCTCGGACTTCGAGTCGCTGACTGGCCGTGGAATGAGTTTTCCGTCGTTGGTAGTTTCCATGAGTTTCCTTGCTTAGCTGTTTCGATCTGAATTACACCGCCGCGCCATCTGCGCTTCGACATAGCACTCGGCCATACGCACGAGGCATGCATTGTCATGCGTCGTTTGCCAGCGACGTGTTGCCGTCTGGTAAATCAACTCGCCGTGTTCTGCGGGCAAATAATCGCGCTCGAAGGCAAAGCGTATGTGTACCAAGCCATCGTGCTCGTCGCCCTTCGAGAAGCGCACGGCATCGGCCTGACGTTGCTGCGGAAGGTGCGAACAATGCTTGGCATATCCCAGGTTGCAACCGGTCGTAAGCTCTTGCTCGGTGGGACGCAGATCGCCCGCCATCGCACTACAGCTTCCGCTCCAACCTGCGCCCAGCGGCAGCCGCTGCGGGAACGGCCAGTCGCCAGCAAGGCGCTGTTCAGGCATGAAGAAGGGGCAGGCCACAAGCTCTCCAGATGCAAAGGTAAAACACATTGTACTGATGAATGGGAGCGGCTGTAACGTGCAGTAGCGGGTCAGTTTGAATAACGATGCGGGCCTTTCGCGCACCGGCGCGACTCGGGCCGCCCAGATCCGTCACGCGCAACTGACGCGCTTTCGGGACGACACCTGAACTGACCCGCTACAGCACGCCAACGTGCTGCTCGGGCCGGCAGTTCTCAAGTTGAGTCTGCGGCCACGCTCCTGTAGTATGCCCGTTTGATGGTGGAGACAGCACTCATGGCCGATGAAAGCCGCGTCGCGGCGCTGAAGGAAATTCTCGAGCAAAATCCGAATGATGCGTTCGCACGATATGCGTTGGGGCTGGAGTATTCCGGCGGCGGCGAAACCGATGAAGCGCTAGGGCACTTCAAGCTACTACTCGAGGCTCACCCTGATTACACCAATGGCTACTTCATGTCCGCGCAGACGCTGGCCCGCGCCGAACGTAAAGACGAAGCGCGCGACATGCTGCTCCACGGCATCGAGTGCGCGCGGCGAACCCGCAACCAGCATGCGCTGGCCGAGATGGAAGGGATGCTGGACGAGTTGGAGCGGGGCTACTGAGGTTACGTGAAGGGGCGCGCCATTAACGTGCGTCTAGCCCACCGACGCCTGTTCCGCCAGTAACAGCGCGTTTTCCTGCGCAATGCGCCCTCCAGGGATGGAAGGATCGGCGGCGCGCAGTTTCTTTAGCGCGTCCACTTTGTCCGCGCCCGTTACCAGCCACAGAATCTTGCGCGAGCGGTTGATCATGGGATAGGTGAGCGTCATACGCTGGCGTCCCTCGTAAACGCCGGTTATGGCGACGTCGCGATCCGTGACGTTCAGCACCGGATCGTTCGGAACCAGCGAAGCGGTGTGGCCATCGGGACCCAACCCCAGGTGAGCGAGATCGAGCACCGGTATTGATCCGCAGTATTGGCGCAGGGTTTGCGCGTACTGCCCGGGCGGCGGCTTCGAGATCAGGAAGCTCAACCGGCATGGGATGGATTTGCTCGGGCTCCAGCGGCACGTGCGCCACCAGGCTTTCGCGAATATGCGTGAAGTTGCGGTCAGGATCGCCGGCAGGAGCGATGCGCTCATCGATCTGGAAGACCTGCACCTTGTCCCAGGGAACGTCTTCGTTAGCCAGGTCTCGCATCATCACCCAGGGACCATGTCCGCCGCTGAACGCGACGTTAAAGCTGCCTCGGGCAGCGACGGATTCGCGCGCATCTGCGGCCACGATAGCTGCGGCACGTTTGGAAACGGCTTCAAGATTGGCGAAGATTTCAACCTGCATGGAAGTCCCTTTCTACTTGGCCGATGTCGCGAAGCTGTTGTTCTCCTCAACTGACGCAGTCGGATTTTGCCAGCCGCCGTCGGCCGGACTGATCTTCGCCACTTCGGCTGGCCCCCAGGTTCCCGGGTCGTAGGTGTACACCGGCGTATCGGCTTTCAACATGGGATCTACGATGCGCCACGCTTCTTCGACGTAGTCCTGGCGCGCGAACTCGGTGGCATCGCCGTCCATGGCATCGCCCAGCAGGCGCTCGTAAGGCTGCACGTCCTTGTTGCCGGGGATACGGCTGGCGATCATCTCCGCCGATGTGTTGGGGAGATCTGCACCGGGCGCAACCACCGTCATGCCCATGGCGATGGTGATCTGAGGACTGACGCGGAAGCGCAGGTAATCGGGAGGAAGGTCGGTATCGCGGAACGGCGTCGGCGGCTTGCGGAAGCGCGCCACTACTTCCATGCAGGTCACCGGCAAATTCTTGCCTGCGCGGATATAAAACGGCACACCCTTCCACCGCCAGGAGTCGATTTCCAGCTTCAGCGCCCCAAAGGTTTCCACTTTAGAATTGGGGTTTACGCCGGGTTCCTGCAAGTAACCCTTGAACTGTCCGCGAACCAGGTTAGCGACCGAGATCGGCGGAATCGCCTTGAGCACTTTCACCTTTTCGTCGCGCACCGATTCGCTGTCGGTTTTCACCGGCGGCTCCATGGCGATATTGCACATCACCTGGAACATGTGATTCTGGATGACATCACGGATGGCGCCGGTCTCGTCGTAGAACTTACCGCGGCCCTGCACGCCGAAGTCTTCCGCCATGGTGATCTGGACGCTGTCGATGTAATTGCGGTTCCAGAACGGCTCCATGAAAGCGTTGGCGAAGCGGAAGGTCACGACGTTGCGCACCGGCGCCTTGCCCAGGTAATGGTCGATGCGGAAGATGTTGCTCTCGTTGAAGGCGCGCAGCAGGATACCGTTCAGCTCCTGCGCCGAGGCGAGATCGTGGCCAAACGGCTTCTCGATGATGACGCGAGCGCCTTTAGCGCAGCCCGACTTCATCAACTGCTCGACCACTTGCTCGAACAGCATAGGAGGAATCGCCAGGTAATGCGCGGGATGCTGCGCGTTGCCCAGCTGTTTGCGAAGCGTCTGGAAGGTCGCGTCGCTGCCATAGTCGCCATCGATGTACTGCAGAAGGCTGCTCAGCTTGTCCCACGCTGTGGGATCGACTCCGCCGTGCTTCTCGATGCTGTCCTTGGCGCGCGCTTTGAGCTGATCGAGGTTCCAGCCAGCCTTGGCGACGCCGATGACCGGCACATTGAGGTGGCCGTGCTTCACCATGGCTTGCAGCGCCGGGAAATATCTGCTTGTAGGCAAGATCGCCGGTCGCGCCGAAGAATACCAGTGCGTCAGAATGAACGGGTTCCATGGGTCCTCGCTATGCGCCCTTCGCTTTTTCCAGATGTCCGCCAAACTCGTAACGCATGGCCGAGAGCAGCTTGTCGGCGAAGTCGGCCTCGTCCGCGCGAACTGAAACGCTCGTACAGCGCGGCGGTGAGCACGTGTGCCGGAACCGCTTCATCGATGGCGGCCTTGGTGGTCCAGCGGCCTTCACCGGAATCGGAAACACGGCCTGCGAACTTCGCAAGCTGCGGATCGCCCGCCAAGGCCGACGCCGTGAGGTCGAGCAGCCACGAGGAGATGACGCTACCGCGCCGCCACACTTCGGCGACATCGGGCAAATTGAACTCGTACTGGTAGTGCTCGGGATCGCGCAGCGGCGTGGTTTCAGCGTCGATCTCGTGCTTGTGCTTGCCCACGTCGGCGTTCTTGAGGATGTTCAGGCCTTCAGCATAGGCGGCCATGATGCCGTACTCGATTCCGTTGTGCACCATCTTAACGAAGTGGCCGCCGCCGCTGGGACCGCAGTGCAGGTAGCCGTCTTCGGCGGTGCCGCCCATCTTTTCGCGGCCGGGGGTGCGGTCGATGTTGCCTTTGCCGGGAGCGATGGTCTTGAAGATGGGATCGAGATGCTGCACGGCGTCGTTGGGGCCGCCGATCATCATGCAGTAGCCGCGCTCCAGTCCCCACACGCCGCCGCTGGTACCAACGTCGACATACTTGATGCCTTTGGGCTCGAGTTCTTTGGAGCGGCGAATGTCGTCGATGTAATACGAGTTGCCGCCATCGATCAGGATGTCGCCGGCTTCCAGGTGAGGAACGATCTCGGCAATAGTCTGGTCGACCACGGCGGCGGGAATCATCAGCCAGATGGCGCGCGGCTTGCTGAGCTTGCTGACGAAATCCTGGAACGATGATGAGCCGGTCGCGCCTTCGCCTGCGAGTTCTGTGACCGATTTCGGCGTGACATCGTCAAACGACGCATTGGTGGCCGTTCTTCATCAGGCGGCGCACCATGTTGGCGCCCATGCGCCCAAGACCTACCATTCCGAGTTGCATGATTTGTTCCTCCCAATATCAATAGCGTTTTGAAGGGGCACGGGTTCAGTCGTGCCGTTGGCTCTTCTAAATTCGTCATCCCGAGTGCGCCGCGGCGGACTCTGCTGTTGTGTCGTCCCCGAGGGACTCAGAACTCTGTTACGACGTCGCCACCCAGCATTCCGGTCGCCGCGGCGACCTGCATGCTGGGCTGTCATGCTGGTCGCCCTACGGGCTCGGGGCGTTGCCCAAATCGACGGCTCTCCAATGCACAGCCCTATCTGACACCTGACGCCTGAAACCTGGCACCTACGCCTTGTTCGCCCGATACAGCTTGATCAAATTATTGGTCGAGCTATCGTGCTTGAGCTCGGGCTCCTGCGGATTTTCCAGCTCAGGAATAATCCGCTGCGCCAGCACCTTGCCCAGCTCCACGCCCCACTGATCGAACGAATCGATGCCCCACATCGTTCCCTGCGTGAACACCGAGTGCTCATAGAGCGCAACCAGCTTGCCGAGCGTCTCCGGCGTCAGCAGGTCAACCATGATCACGTTTGACGGGCGATTGCCTTCAAAGACGCGATGCGGCACCAGCCAATCGGGTGTGCCCTCAGCCTTCACCTGCTCGGCAGTCTTGCCGAAGGCCAGCGCTTCCGCCTGGGCGAAGACGTTGGACATCAGAATGTCATGGTGGCGCCCGAGCGTGTTCAGGGTGCGATAAAAACCGATGAAGTCGCACGGGATGAGCCGTGTTCCCTGGTGAATCAACTGATAGAACGAGTGCTGCCCGTTGGTCCCCGGCTCGCCCCAATAGATGGGGCCGGTGTCGTGGGTAACGGGTGTGCCGTCCAGCCGCACATGCTTGCCGTTGCTTTCCATCGTCAACTGCTGGAGGTAAGCAGGGAAGCGCTTCAGATACTGCTCGTAAGGCAGCACGGCGACCGTCTGCGCGCCGAAGAAGTCGTTGTACCAGACGGACAGCAGTCCCATCAGGACGGGCAGATTCTGGTCGAAGGGCGCAGTGCGGAAGTGCTCATCGATCTGATGGAAGCCGTTCAGCATCTCGCGGAAGCCGTCGGGCCCGATGGCCATCATGGTGGAAAGCCCGATGGCGGAATCCATGGAGTAGCGGCCGCCGACCCAATCCCAGAAGCCGAACATGTTGGCGGTGTCGATACCGAACTTGGAGACGCCCTCAGCATTAGTCGAGACCGCGACAAAGTGTTTCGCGATAGCTTTCTCGTCGCCCAGGCTCTGCAACGCCCAATCGCGCGCGGTGTGCGCGTTGGTCATGGTCTCCAGCGTAGTGAACGTCTTCGATGAGATGATGAACAGGGTTTCGTCGGCCTTCAGGTCCTGGACTGCTTCGGCGAAGTCGGTGCCATCCACGTTCGAGACAAAGCGGAAGGTCATGTCGCGGCGGCTGTAGTGCTTCAGCGCCTCGTAGGCCATGACCGGGCCCAGGTCCGAGCCGCCGATGCCGATGTTGATGACGTTCCTGATCGCCTTGCCGGTGTGGCCTTTCCAGTCACCGCTGCGCACGCGATCGCAGAAGGCCGCCATCTTATCGAGCACGGCGTGAACCTCGGGAACAACGTCCTTGCCGTCGACGAAGATTTTCTCGTCCCGCGGGCGCGCGCAGAGCCACGTGCAGCACAGCGCGATTCTCGGTGATGTTGATCTTGTCGCCGCGAAACATGGCGTCGATGCGCTCGCGCAAGCCGGCTTGTTCCGCAAGCTGCAACAAGAGCTTTATGGTTTGGTCGGTGATGCGGTTCTTGGAGTAGTCGAGGAAAATTCCGGCGGCCTGGAGAGTAAAGCGTTCTCCGCGCTTCGGATCGTCGGCGAACAGCTGCTTCAGTTGCAGACCGCGTACCTGTTCATAGTGCCGCGCCAGGTCCTGCCAGGCCGCCGGTTCGGGAATCGGCTTCACGCTTGCTGCCATTACGCTGCTGCTCCTTTGCTCTTGGCCGATTTCTTGGTTGCCGCGCCGGCCCGCGGTTTCTCGGGCGGAGTCGCGGTGTCATAGTTCATGGCGCTAATGTTGGCATCTTCCCAGAGCCGGAAGCCGCCGACAAACGCGTTGGTATTGGGCACCATATGCGAGTGCGGAGGTAGCTTCTTCAGCAGCTTGGCATTTCCGCCGCCGATGGCGATCTCATCGGGCTCGAGCGCGGAGACCAGCTTCTCCACCACTTCGGCAACGTACTTGCGCCATTGCTTTTTGCCGTAGCGCTTCAGGGCACGCAGACCAACGTAGTCTTCGTAAGTCTTTTTGCGATAGGGAAGGTGCGCCAGTTCCATGGGCTCGATGCGGCCATCGACGACCATGGCCGAACCCAGTCCCGTGCCCAGACCCAGAAACAACATGCTGCCCTTTTCGTAACTGCCCAGGGCCTGCATGGCGGCATCGTTGATCATCCTTACGGGCTTGCCAAACGCCTTGGCAAAGTTGAACCCTACCCAACCGGGGCCAAGGTTGAACGGGTCGTGGACAGGGCGGCCATGGATAACCGGCGCGGGGTAGCCGATGGAGACGGCATCGTAGTTCCAGCCGTCGGCCAGCTTCTTCACCCCGGCGACCATGTCTTTCGCCGTCAGTTTGGGGCCGGAGACGAATTTACGCGGAGTAGTCTCGCCGGTCACAAGAATCTTGACGTGGGTACCGCCGACATCCACGACCAGAACGTTCATCGTGCTGCCTCCGGACTACGCTTTTGCGGTTAGTGTGGCGCTCTTGGAAGCGATGACTTCCATCAAGTCGTTCCACGATTTTACAAAGGATTCGGCGCCCTCTTTTTGGAGCTGCGCGGCCAGGGCATCGATGTCGATTCCGGCCTTGCCGAAATCAGCCAGCACCTGCTCGCAATCGCCGCCATCGACCGGCATCACGCCGTCAATCTCGCCATGATCGGCAAAGGCCAGCAGCGTGCCTTCGGGCATGGTGTTGACCGTATCAGGAGCGGCCAGCGACTTGATGTACAGGATGTCGGAAGCCTTGGGATCTTTGGTTCCCGTGCTGGCCAGCAGCAACCGTTGCGGGTTAAAGCCTTTGGCGACGATAGCCTTCCAGTCAGCCGAGGCCAGCAGATCGCGATACGCCTTGTACGAGCGCTGGGCGATGGCGATGCCCAGCTTATCTTTCAGGTTCTCGGGAACCTTGCTGGCGACCGCGACGTCCCAGCGGCTGATGAACAACGACGCCACTGAACCTACTTTGGTGTCGAGGCCAGCAGCGATGCGACGCTGGATGCCGCGCAGATAAGCCTGGGCCGCCGCCACATACTGCTCGCGGGAAAACAGCAGCGTAACGTTTACCGATACGCCGGCAAAGATGGCTTCTTCGATGGCGGGCAAGCCTTCCGGAGTTCCTGGGATCTTGATGAACAGGTTGGGGCGCGCTGCGCGAGCGTGCAGGTCTTTGGCAGCGGCGAGGGTCGTGGCCGTGTCGTAAGCCAGCAGAGGAGAGACCTCCAGCGAAACCCATCCGTCGACACCCTTGGTTTTGTCATGTACCGCACGGAACAGGTCGGCCGCACGGGTGAGGTCGTCGAGCGCCAGGTCGAAGAACAGCGCCTCGCCCGATTTGCCTTGGCTCAGATCTTCACTGATGGCTGCATCGTAGGACGCGCTCTTCTTGATGGCCTGGTCGAAAATCGTAGGGTTGGACGTGAGCCCGGTCACCGAAAGCTCGTCGATATAGCGTTTTAGTGTGCCGTTGTTCAGGATGTCGCGGGTAATATTGTCGAGCCAGAGACTCTGGCCAAGATCGTGCAATGCTTGTGTCGGTTTCATAACCACCTCGAAGCCTAATCGTCGAAGGTATCAGGGTCTCGCGGGGCCTTTCAACCTCTAAACGGGATTGTTAAATTCTGGTTGCGGATAGGTCGGCGGAGGCGCCAGGCGTGCTATGACAGGTAAGCTCCGTATGGTATGTGACGATAGACGATAACAGGAGTAAAAGTAATGCCAGCCTCTGAAGACATTCGCCAAGAACCGACTCACCGTCGCCGAACTTAAGCAGTCCATCCTTGACGATCTGTACTACCGTCAAGGGCGGATCCCCGATCTGGCGACCAAATACGACTGGTTCATGGCCACTGCCTATGCCATCCGCGATCGCATGATGCACGACTGGATTGTGTCTTTCGGGCGCTATCGCAACGAGCAGCGAAAGATGGTGGCGTATCTGTCGGCCGAGTTTCTTATCGGGCCGCAGCTTGGTATCAACCTGGTGGACCTGGGCGACATTCGCGAGCAGGCCAAGTCGGCGCTGGCAGAGTTAGGCATCAGCCTGGACGAGATTGAGGCGGTGGAACCCGAGCCCGGGCTGGGCAATGGCGGCCTGGGCAGGCTGGCGGCCTGCTATATGGAGTCGATGACCACCGAAGAGGTGCCCGCCGTCGGATACGGTATTCGCTATGAATTTGGGTTGTTCCGCCAGGAAATCCGCGATGGCTGGCAGGTAGAGAAGACAGACAAGTGGCTGCAGCTGGGCACGCCGTGGGAAATTCCCCGCCCGGAACGCAACTACCTGGTCGGCTTCGGCGGGCATACCGAGCAGTATCACGACGGACACGGCGCAATTTCGCGTGCGCTGGACGCCGGCCAACATGGTGAAGGGCGTGGCGCATGACATTCCTATCGGCGGCTACGACACCAAGGTCACGAATTTCCTGCGGCTCTGGGTCTCGCACGCGGTGGAATCGTTCGACCTGCAGGCCTTCAATAAGGGCGACTACTACGACGCGGTGCAGGAGAAAATGGCGTCGGAGACGATCAGCAAGGTGCTCTACCCCAACGATGAGCCGGAGGCTGGCAAGCGTCTGCGGCTGGCGCAGCAGTACTTCTTCACCTCGTGTTCGCTACAGGACATGATTCGTATCCACCTGATTCGTGGGCTCACCCTCGAGAAGTTTCATGAGGGATTCGCCATCCAGCTGAATGACACCCATCCTTCAATCGCCGTGGCCGAGCTGATGCGACTGCTGATGGACGAGCACGAGATGGGGTGGGAGCAGGCGTGGGACATCACGCGCAAATCACTGGCTTATACCAATCACACGCTGCTGCCCGAGGCGCTGGAAAAGTGGCCGCTGCCACTGTTTGCCAGCGTGCTGCCCCGGCATATCGAAATCATCTATGAAATCAACCGCCGCTTCCTCGACGAGGTGAGACCGCAGGTGGGCGGCGACGACCAGAAACTCGCGCGCCTATCGCTGATCGACGAGCATGGTGAAAAGTATGTGCGCATGGCGAACCTGGCGACGGTGGGCAGCCATGCGGTGAACGGCGTTGCCGAGCTGCATTCCGAGCTGCTGAAGAAGACTACGCTGCACGATTTCTACGAGCTCTATCCCGAACGCTTCTTCAACATTACGAACGGGGTGACACCGCGTATGTGGCTCGCGGTGGCCAATCCTGAGCTCTCGGCGCTCATCACCAAAACCATCGGTGGAGGATGGCTCACCGACGAAAATGAGTTGCGCAAGTTGGAGCCGCTGGCCGAGGATGCCGGGTTCCGCCGGCAATGGCGCGAGGTGAAGCACGCCCGCAAGGTGACGCTGGCGGGACTGGTGCAGCAACGCACCGGGCAGGGCATCAATCCCGACACCATGTTTGACGTTATGGTAAAGCGGCTGCACGAGTACAAGCGGCAACTGCTGAACATCTTCCACGTCATCACGCTCTATAACCGCCTCAAGAAGGATCCGAGCACAGTCGTTACCCCGCGCACCGTCATCTTCGGAGCCAAGGCGGCTCCGGGATACATCATGGCCAAGCTGATCATCAAGCTCATCAACTCGGTTGCGGCCACCATCGATGCCGACCCGGCGGTACGCGAACGGCTGCGCGTGGTCTTCTTCCCCGATTTCAATGTGAAGAGCGGGCTTTCGATTTATCCTGCTGCCGATTTGTCGGAGCAGATATCGACTGCCGGCTACGAAGCTTCCGGCACCGGCAACATGAAGTTCTCGATGAATGGAGCGCTGACCATCGGCACGCTGGACGGGGCAAACGTGGAGATCCGGGAAGAGGTAGGAGCCGACAACTTTTTCCTGTTTGGGCTTACCGTGGAGCAGGTTCGCCAGATCAGGTCGAGCGGCTACCAGCCGCGTAGCTACTACGAGGCCAATCCGTACCTGCGCCAAGTGCTGGACCAACTGGTTTCGGGCGAGTTCTCGGCGGGAGACCACGAGCTTTTCCGTCCCATCTTCGATTCGCTGCTCAACAAGGACGAATACATGCTGCTGCCCGATTACCAGGCCTACGTCGATTGCCAGGAGAAAGTTGGCGAGGCGTTTCGCGATCAGGAGCGCTGGACGCGGATGTCGATCCTGAACGCCGCGCGCATGGGTAAGTTCTCGTCCGACCGGTCGATTCGCGAGTATTGCGAGAAGATTTGGGGAATTAAGCCGCACGCCGTGCACACTGAGAGCGCGAAGGCAGGAGCTTAGAAACGCCCGCTGCTGCTGGCGCTCGAGCTATCTTGGGAAATTGCGCTTTGCCGGCCGCAGACCGGGTTATACTTCCTGCCGTAGTGAAGCTCGTTTACGAATTGCTTCCAGGAGGAATTATGCCCGGTAAAACCTTCCGCGATAAATTGGCGCCTGCACCCACCAAGAAGCTGCTCACCTGCGATGGCGGCGGAATACGCGGCATCCTCAGCCTGGAAGTCATGGGAGCCTTGGAGAAAATGCTGCGCGACAAGTTGGGCGATCCCAACCTGGTGCTGGCAGATTTCTTTGATTACGTTGCCGGGACTAGTACCGGAGCCATCATCGCCACCTGCATTGCACGAGGTATGGCGGTAGACGACATCAAAAAGTTTTATCTCACCAGCGGTCCTGCCATGTTTACCCGGGCGGGCGTACTGGAACGCTTCCGCAACAAGTACAAGGATGAAGCACTTGCGCAACAATTGCGCGACGTTCTGGGAGCAACCACTGCCTTGGGCTCGGACGATCTGCGCACCCTGCTGATGATCGTAATGCGGAACGCCAGCACCGATTCGCACTGGCCGCTGTGCAACAATCCGGCAGCGAAGTACAACAACTACACGCCCTCAAATCTCAATATGCCGCTGTGGCAGCTGGTTCGCGCCAGTACAGCGGCGCCCACGTATTTCCCGCCGGAGCTGGTGGACGTGGGCGAGGCGAAGTTTCTGTTTGTCGATGGCGGCGTCACTATGTACAACAATCCGGCGTTCCAGTTGTTCCTGATGGCGACGGTCGAGCCTTACAACCTGAATTGGCCAACCGGAACCGATAAAATGCTGATCGTATCGGTGGGGACGGGAACCAGTCCGCAGGCTAACGCAAACCTTCAGCCCGACGAGATGAACCTGCTGTACAACGCCTCGTCGATTCCATCGGCGCTGATGTTTGCTGCGCTCAACGAGCAGGACTTCCTGTGCCGTGCCTTTGGTGAGTGCCTTTCGGGGCCGCAGCTCGATCGCGAGATTGGCGACATGATCGGTAAGCACGGGCCGGTCCAGGACAAGCTGTTCACCTACATGCGCTACAACGCCGAATTGACGCGCGCGGGATTGGACAGCCTGGGGCTGACCGACGTCGATCCGAAGCATGTGCAGGCGCTGGATTCAGTGCAGTATGTGAACGAACTGAGCCGCGTCGGGCAGGCGGTTGCGGCCCAGCAGATCAAGGCGGAGCACTTCGCGAAGTTCTTGCCGCAAGCGGTGGGAGCGAAAGTTTAGAGAATTGGGGAAGAACTGGCCTTCAGGCCAGTGAAGCGCGACGGCCTGGTGGTTTGGCTTTAGCCGTGGAGGGCGTTGAACAGGCGCCTGGGCTAAAGCCCCCGATTCCTGATGAAGAGCTTATTCACCACGCTAAAGCGTGGTGCTTCCACCTACTGTACCTGCCAGCCCCCACCCAGCGCCTGATAGAGCGCGGCGTAGTATTGCAGCTCCTGATACCAGGCTGATGAGAGCAACAGCGCCGACTGGAAGTACTGCTGCTCGTTGTATTGCACTTCCAGGAACGCCGTGTAGCCGCCCAGGTAGCGGACGTTCGACAGCCGCACCAGTTCCTCGTAGGTCTTGGTCTGCTCCTGTAGCTTCATGCGGTACTTGCGCGCCTGTGCATAGCCGACCAGGTTGTTGGAAACCTCGCCAAACGCCTGTTGCACGGTTTGTTTGTATTGCAACTCAGCCTGATCGCGCTGGGCCCAGGCCAACTTGTAGTTGCTGCGGATGCGGCCACCCTGAAAGATGGGCTGCAGCACATTCCCGCCCACCCCCCAGAACAGACTCGGTCCGCTCAGGAAGTTGGTAAGACTGAGACTCTGGGTGCCCAGGGCCCCGGTAATCGAGAACTGCGGGAAGAAGAGGGCCTTAGCCACGCCCACATTGGCGTTGGCCGCGACCAGGTTCTCCTCCGCCTGGCGGATGTCAGGACGCCGCTTCAACAGGTCGGAGGGCAGACCCTCGGGTAGCTCGGGTAACACCGGCTGATTCACCAGGTTCAGTCCGCGCCTGACGGGCCCGGGATTTCGTCCCAGCAAGATGCTCAGGTTATTTTCAGCCTGCTCCGCAAGCTGCTGATATTGGATGACGCCGGCCTCGGCCTGCTGCAGGATGACCTGCGCCTGGTAGACATCGGTGATGGCCGCATCGCCGCCTTTGAACTTGATGTTGTTGAGCTTATAGATTTCGTCGTCGGCCGCGACCGTCTTGCGCGAGTACTCGAGCTGGTCGTCGTACTGCAACAACAAGTAGTAGTTGGTGACCACGGAATTAATCAGCGAGGTCTGCACTACTTCCTGGGCATACTTGGTCGCCAGCAGGGTAGCGCGGGCTGACTCGGTGGCGCGACGATATTGTCCCCAGAAGTCGGTGACGTAATTAAGGCTGAGCCCAAGCGATCCGAATCCCTGAGCGTTAGGGTTGCTGTTGAATTGGACCTCGTCCTTGCCGTAGTTGGCGGAACCGGTGCCATTCAGGGTAGGGAACTGGTTGGCGCGCACGATGCCAAGGTTGGCATTCGCCTGCAACACACGAGTGGCCGCAATGCGCAGGTCGTAGTTGTTGGTGAGCGCTTCCTTGAGCAAGCCTTGTAAAACTTCGTCCTGGAAGACGGAGGACCAGGGCAAGGCGCCAAACGCTTCAATAGGATTCGCAGGTTGAGCGGCCTGCGCATGCGAAGGTTCTGCGGGAGTGGCGACGGGTTGCTGCTCGGCTTTGTTCTCCATCGCAGGCGGAGGCGCGGGAACGGGCGGAGTTCCGGGCTGTGCTTGGGCGGAAGGAGTCGCCGAAGTTGCGGGCAGTGGCTCCGTCGGAGGCTGCTGCTGCGCTTCCGGCGCTACACCGCGGTAATCGCCTGGTACGTCCAGCTTGGGCCGCTCGTAGTTGGGACCGACCTTGCAGGCGCAAAGGGAGAGGGCCGCCATTATTGCAAGGATTGTCTTGAGCCTAATCATGGGCCGCTCCTTCCGCCGTCGCTGCGGCAGGCGGTGCGTCAGGCCGTTTCTCGCCGCCGCCTATCCAGTGGCCGAAGCGCTCGACCACGTCGAAGCTGACCGGGATGAAGAAAATCGCGAGTATGGTTGCGGCCAACATTCCTCCGATGACGCAGGTTCCCAGCACCTGCCGGGAGATGGCGCCAGCGCCGGTGGCGGTCCACAGCGGCACGCAACCCAGGATGAAGGCGAAGGCGGTCATCAGGATGGGTCGGAGTCGCAGACGTGCGCCGATGAGAGAGGCTTCCATCAGGGGAGTGCCTTTGTCATATTCCGCCTTGGCGAATTCCACAATGAGAATTGCGTTCTTCGCCGAAAGCCCGATCAGCATGACCAGTCCGATCTGCGCATAGACATTGTTTTCCAGGCCGCGGGCGTAGAGCGCGACGAAAGCTCCGAAGATTGCGATGGGCACGCCCAGCAGTACGCTGAAGGGCAGCGTCCAGCTTTCGTACTGCGCTGCCATGATGAGGAAGACCACGAAGAATGCCAGGCCGAAGATGGTCGCCGGACTGACGCCCTGTGCAGCCTTCACCTCTTGGTACGACATGCCGCTCCAGTCATAACCCATTTGCGCCGGCATGGTTTTCTTGAACACGTCCTCCAGCGCAGCGATCACCTGCGCCGAACTATATCCCGGTGCAGCCGAAGCATTGATCTGCACGCAGTTGAACAGGTTGTAGCGCATGACGAACTCGGCACCGCTACGCGGATACGTCGTAGTCAAGGTGCTGAGCGGAACCATCTGGTTGTTGACGTTGCGGACGTAAAACTTGCCCAGGTTACTGGCATTGGTGCGGAAGTCGCCGTCGGCCTGCACGTATACCTGCCACTGCAATCCGAAGCGGTTGAAGTAGTTCACCAGCGAGCCGCCCATGAATGTCTGCACGGTTTGGTACAGGGCATCCAGAGGAATTTGCTGCGTCATGGCTTTAGCGTTGTCGACATTGACTCCCACCTGGGGAACGCCGAACAGTGCCGTGGTCATTACCCCGGCTAGCTCCGGACGCTTGCGGGCTTCAGCCATAAAGACTTGCGTGTTTTTGGCCAGAAAATCGATGCTCCCGCCGGAACGATCTTCAAGGATGAAGGTCGCGCCGCCGGAGGTTCCCACGCCCGGAATGGCTGGCGGTGGGAAGGAGAAGGCGATGCCACCTGGAACCCGCGACAGCACTTGTTGCAGGTGAGCCTTGACTCCGTTGTAGCTGGTCTCTGGAGTCTTGCGTTCCTCCCATGGTTTGAGCGACACGAAGAAGAAAGAGCTGTAGGTCGCATTCACGCCGCTGAGCATGCTGTAGCCCATGACTGAGCTGACCTTCGACACTCCCGGCGTCTGCATGATTGCCGTTTCCACCGCTCGCGCGGCTTCGGAGGAGCGCTGCAGCGACGAGGCATCGGGCAGTTGTAGTCCGGCATACAGATAGCCCTGATCTTCGTCGGGCAAGAAGGCTTGCGGGATGCGCTTGCCAAAGAACGCCACGCCCAGCACGATAAGTCCCAGCAACAGGAAGGCGAAACCGGCCTTGTGGATCAGGTGCTTGCATCCGGTTACGTAGCCATCGGTGGCGTGACCGAATACTTTGTTGAACCAGCGGAAGAATATGCCCAGCGGACCACGCGATTCTTTCTTCGGGCGCAGAAGCATGGCGGCCAGAGCCGGGCTGAGGGTGAGCGCGTTAAACGCCGAGAACAGCACCGAGATCGCAATGGTGACGGCGAACTGCTTGTAGAGCTGTCCGGTAATACCGGGGACGAACGCCGTCGGAACAAACACCGCCGCCAGGATCAGTGCGATAGCAATGACAGGTCCAGAGACCTCTTCCATGGCCCGCACCGTCGCATCGTGCGGCGTCATGCCTCCTTCGATATGGTGCTCGACCGCCTCCACCACAACGATGGCATCGTCCACCACGAGTCCGATGGCCAACACCAATCCAAAGAGCGACAGCGTGTTGATGGAAAAACCCAGCATGGGGAAGACGACGAAGGTTCCAATCAGCGAAACCGGCACCGCCAGCAGCGGAATCAGCGTGGCGCGCCAGCCTTGCAGGAAGATGAACACCACGATGATGACGAGTACCAGCGCCTCACCCAGCGTTTTGTAGATTTCCTTGATGCCTTCGCTGACCGCCAGCGTCGTATCCATGGCGACGTCATAAGCCAAGCCCTGGGGAAATCTCTGATTGGCCTCCGCCATCATCTTGAGCACGTTGTCACGAGTCTGTAGCGCGTTGCTTCCCGGGGTTAGATAAAGCGCAATCAAGGCGGCCGGCTGGGCCGGTGTAACCGCTTTTCCTTCTTCCGGCGCCAGACCTAAGCGGGCCTGAAATGAGTAGTACTGCGAGCCCATCTGCACTCGCGCGACATCTTTCAGCCGCAGGATGGAACCGTCGGGATTGGCGCGCACCACGATCTGTTCGAAGTCGGCGGCCGTGGGCAGGCGTCCCGGAGCGCGGACGTTATAGGTGAACTGCTGCCCCTCCGGTACGGGTTGGCCGCCAATCTGGCCTCCAGGATTGACCTTGTTTTGAGCCTTCACCGCATTGGTGATGTCGGAGACGGTGACGCCAAGGTTGGCCAGCGTATCGGGATTCACCCAGATGCGCATGGCATAGGGGCCGGCGCCGAAGATCTGCACCTGCGACACACCCTGTATGCGGGTCAATGCGTATTGCAGGTTGATGGTGGCGTAGTTGGCCAGGAAGATGTTGTCGTAACTTCCGTTCGGCGAATACAGATCGAGCAGCAGGAACGGCGCGGTGGTTCCGGGCTGGACGATGACGCCTTGCTGCGTGACCTCGGAGGGCAACTGCGAGTTCGCCTGGCCGCTGCGCATCTGCGCCAGAATCTGGTCGGTATTGATATCGGTGCCAAGTTGGAAATCGACATACAGCGTCATGCCGCCGCCGGAGCTGGCGCTCAGCGAGTACATGTAGTTCATGCCGCTGACGCCCGACATCTGCTGCTCGATTGGAGTAGCGACCGACTCGGCGATGGTGGTGGCGTCGGCGCCGGGATACGTCGCCTTCACCTGGATCATGGGGTCGGCAATATTGGGAAACTGCGCCGTCGGTAGTCCGAGAATCGCGACCACGCCGACCAGCACCATCAGGATAGAAATAACAATGGCAACGATGGGCCGGTTGATAAAGAACTTCGACATGGTTAGTTGCTCCCCGGGGCCCCGGCGGGCGCGATCGTGGGCGGCGTGTAGGGCTTGGCCATCACGGGAACACCTTGTTTGGCGAACTCAGGATTCGCGGCAGCCGCCTGCTGTACCTTCTGGAAACCTTCAACGATTACTTTCTCGCCCGGCTGCAGTCCTTCGGTAATGATCCAGTTCGTGCCGACTCGGTCGCCTACCTTAACGGGGCGGAAAACCGCTCGACCCTCGGGATTGAGCACAGCCACCTGGTAGTCGGTCTGCACTTCAATCACTGCGGGCTGAGGAACCAGCAGCGCGTTGGGATTGTTCTTGGTTTTGATCCGGACTTGGCCGAAGCCGCCGGGACGCAGCAGCGCATCTTTGTTCGGAAAAGCTGCGGCAAGCTGAATGGTGCCGGTGCCGGCGGTGATCTGGCGATTCACGAAGATGATGTTGCCGGTGTAGGGATAAGGCTCGTTGTTGGCCTGGATGTACTCCACTTTCACCGTGGTGGATATCTTGCCGCTTTGCAAGACCTTGGAGATATTGGCGGCGTTCGCCAGGTAGTCGCTTTCGCTGATGTTGAAGTACGCCCAGATGGGATCGGTCTGTGACACGGTCACCATCTTGGTAGCAGTTCCCACCAGGTCGCCTACCTGCGAATTAGAAACTCCGGCGATGCCGTCGACCGGCGAATATACCTTTGTCCATGCCAGGTTCAGCTCGGCGTTCTGCTGAGCGGCGCGATTGGCAACCAGTTCAGCCTTGGAGGCAGCCTGGTTGGCCGTATCGGTGTCCAGTTGTTTCTGCGGAATGGCATTCTGTGCAGCCAGCGGGGTATCGCGCTGCACGTCGGCGGTGTACTTATCGAGCGTGGCTTGCGCGCGTGCGACATCGGCTTTTGCCTTGTCCAACGCAGCTTCGTACTGACGTGGGTCGATCTCGAACAGCAGTTGACCCTTCTTCACAAAGCTGCCGTTTGTGTAGTTCTGCTTGAGCAGGTAGCCCTGGACTTTAGGCGTGATGTCGGCGTTGATCGGGCCGTTCAGCGTGGAGACCCATTGCTCGTAGATGGGTACGTCCTGCTGTACCACGTCGGCAACCAGAACCTCGGGCGGCATGGGCTTGGGAGCCTCTTTCTTCTCATCACACGCCGTCAGCAGAAGTGCCAGCAGAACCGCGGGCAGAAACAGCGCAAGCTTCCTGAAGGATTGGCGGTGCGCGAGTTTACTGCGATTCGCAGCCAACCAAGGAGATGCATTCGCCGGCCTCGCCTGGCCAACGTTCCCGAAAATACACATAACTACGCTCCTGCCTGCCAGCCGATGCCGGCCCTAAGCTCAGTACTAGAACGAAAGGAATAAACCCTTTTAACTCATAGAAGGGTAAATAGCTACTGGGTTTTTTACTAATGGCTGCCTGCAATTCTAGACGCGGAGTCAAGCTTTCCTATAGTAGAAAATCCTTGGCCTCCCAAGCTGGCCGGCGCAGCCGACGGGAAAGCCAGCCGTATGCTATAAACAGCTTCCTTGACTGGGGCTTTCTGAGATCGAAGACTTGGGCCTCTGAGATGCAAACCATGCAGGACTCTTCCCCTTCCGCGCTCACTCGCAAACGTATTCGCGTACGTGGCATCGTTCAAGGAGTTGGGTTTCGGCCGTTCGTCTACAACCTGGCACGGCAGCTTGGACTGGCGGGATACGTCCTGAATTCCTCCGCCGGGGTAACCATCGAGATCGAAGGCGGCGAGGCGGCAGTGTCGCGTTTTATCGTGACGCTGCGGAACAGCCCTCCGCCGTTGGCGCAGATTGAAGAATTTTCGGTCGCTGACCTCACGCCGGCAGGGGATAGCGATTTCGTCATCCGTCACAGTGAGGCCGAGCCGGGAGAATTCGTGCTGGTCTCCCCCGACGTGGCTACCTGCGACGATTGCTGGCACGACTTCGGTGATCCGGGCAACCGGCGCTACGGATATCCATTTACCAACTGCACTAACTGCGGGCCGCGCTACACCATCATTCAGGACATCCCTTACGATCGCCCAACCACCACCATGGCAAAGTTCCGCATGTGCCCCTTATGCCAGGCGGAATATGAGGACCCCTCCAACCGGCGCTTCCATGCCCAGCCGAATGCGTGTGCCGAGTGCGGGCCGGCGCTGACTTTGGTGGCGAGCGATGGTAGCTTCCCCCAGCCCGAAGATTTCGCGGCGGCGAACACCAGCGCGATCCTGCGCCACATGCGCGAGTTGCTGCGGGAAGGGAAGATAGTCGCGGTCAAGGGATTGGGCGGATTCCTGCTGGCGTGCGACGCGGAGAATGATGACGCCGTTCGTACCTTGCGCGCTCGCAAGCGCCGCAGCGACAAGCCATTTGCGCTCATGTCGCGCGACCTCGCAGCCATCGAGACCTTCTGCGAGGTGACACCAGAGGAGCGCGGCTCGTTGGTGAGTTCGCGGCGGCCGATCGTCGTCCTTCGACGGCGCGACGGCGCGAGCATTGCCGACTGCCATAGCGCCGGGCAACAACAGCATCGGAGTGATGCTGCCGTACACGCCGCTGCACTATCTGCTGTTTAGCGACTCGCCGGATGAGCCGTCGCAGTTTCGCGCGTTCGTAATGACCAGCGGCAACATTAGCGAAGAGCCGATTGTGACCTCCAATGAAGAGGCCTGGGAGCGTCTGCGTGAAGTCGCCGACTGGTTTGTCTTTCACAATCGCGATATCTATATGCGCGCCGACGATTCCGTGGCGCGCGTCTTCGAGCAGCAGGAGCGCGTGCTGCGCCGCTCGCGAGGTTATGTTCCGCATCCGGTCGATCTCGGAATCGAGTTGCACGAGATTCTAGCCTGCGGCGCCGAGCTGAAGAACACGTTCTGTCTGACGAAAGGCCGCTATGCCATCCTCAGCCAGCACATCGGCGACCTGGAAAACTTCGAGACCCTGGGCTTCTTCGAGGAGACGCTCGCCAATCTGAAGAAACTATTTCGCGTCGAGCCGCGCGCCGTGGCCCACGATCTTCATCCCCAGTACATGAGCACGCTGTTCGCCCAGCGGCTTTCGCTGGAGCCGAAGATCGCGGTGCAGCATCATCACGCCCACATCGCCAGCTGCATGGCAGAGAACCATCTTTCAGGGAAGGTCGTCGGCGTGGCCTTCGATGGCACCGGATACGGCATTGACGGAAAGATCTGGGGCGGGGAATTCCTGGTTGCCGATTATGCAGGTTTCGAGCGGCGTGCGCATTTGCGCTACGTTCCTCTGCCGGGAGGAGATGCCGCCGTCCGCCAGCCCTGGCGCATGGCCATGAGCTACCTGCGGGATACGTTCGGGGCAGGCGCATCTTTCAACTTTGGTGCGCAGGTTTCGCCTTCGAACATGGCCATCGTCGATACCATGCTGGCTCGACGCCTCAACTGCTTCGACACGTCCTCCTGCGGACGGTTGTTCGATGCCGTGTCCTCCATTGTGGGACTACGCCACGAGGTGACCTTCGAAGGCCAGGCGGCAATCGAACTGGAGATGATCGCCGATCCGGCAGTCGAGCGCGTCTATCCCTACGTGATTGGCGAGGCCGATGTCGCGCAACTTGACATGCGCCCCATGATCGACGCCATCGTTCGCGATCTTTCGCGAGCAGTACCGGGCAGCGATATTGCAGCTGCATTTCACAACACAATTGCGAAGCTCATCGTCGATGTATGCGCCAACATTCGCCAACGCGATGGTCTCAATCGCGTATGCCTGAGCGGAGGAACCTTCCAGAATATGTTTCTGCTAGAACGTGCCGTGCGAGGCTTACGGCAAAACGGCTTCGAGGTTTTCCTGCACTCCAAAGTCCCACCCAATGACGGTGGCATTGCGCTAGGTCAGGCGGTGATCGCCAACTCTGTTCTAGCCGCCCGCGATCGCCCCAATAATTAGAAACGGCTCTTTCCCGGTGGCCACCGCCTCGGGCAACGGAGCGTCGGGTGGTTCATGCGAGAGGTCTTCGGCGCAGGCGAAAAACCGCAGGAAGGCGCGGCGCTGCTTTGTAGTGTGGTCGCGGATCGTCCCGCACAGCATGGGATACCGTGCTTCCAGCGCATCAAGAATTGAACGCTGCGTAACCGGCTCAACGACGTCGAGCGTTATCTCTCCATTCACGTTGGCGAGGGTTCGCAGGTGGGCCGGGATCTCAACTCGTATCAAGTCGCCATTCCTCCAGAACAGCAGCTATTTTAGCCTTGTCCTGCTGGATAGCGTTGCGTCCGGCTTCGGCTGCTTGGCCGCCGGATAAATTCCCAGCACCTTGACGAATTCGCCGATCTCCCCCAGATGGCGGATTGCGTTTTGTGCCGCTTCATCGTGGCTGCGATTGATGTCGGCGAAAAAGACATATTCCCATGGGCGTCCGACGATAGGCCGCGATTCAATCTTCGAAAGGCTGATGTCGCGCAGAGCGAAAACGCTCAGCGCCTTGAACAGCGCTCCCGGAAGGTTCTGAAGCGCAAATCCCAGCGAAATCTTGTTGGCTGCCGGTACTTTCTTGGGCCGCTTGCTGATGAGGAGAAAGCGGGTGAAGTTCTGGCGGTCGTCCTGGATGTCCGCCAGCAGAATCTTTCCGCCATATTCGGCAGCCGCCCGTCGGGGTGCAATGGCCGCGGCATCGTCAAGTTGTTCGGCAACAATGTGCCGCAAGCTGCCGGCGGTGTCGTAGAAGGGGATCGCTTTCATCGCAGGGTGCGAGCGAAACAGCTTTCGGCACTGCTCCAGTGCGACAGGGTGAGAGAATACTCGGCTCACGTCGCTGAGCTTAGTTCCCGGCATCGCGATGAGATTGTGCCGGATGCGCAGCAGCAGTTCGCGATAGATGAATGCTTCGCGGTTCAAAAGCAGGTCGTAGTTTTCTGCGACCGATCCAGCCAGCGAATTTTCAATCGCGATAGCCGCTGCCTGCACGGTGCCGGCCTCGAGCGCATCGAATACGTCGCTGCAACGCGTGCAGGGCACGACTTTGGCGCGCGGCTCAAACTGCATTGCCGCTTCGTGACTGAACGAGCCCAGCTCTCCCTGGATGGCAACCTTCATCTTGCGTCGAGAATAGCAAACCAGTGTGGCAGCCGAGAGCTTCGGGTTGCCTCAAGAGTTACGTTCTTTCCCCTAATCGATTTTTTATTCTATCCAACCATCCGGGGCGTGACCTGCTTCCAAGTAAGTGTTCGTAGGAGCAGCAAGCCTAACGATTTCTTTTGGGGTGAGACATGCTTTGGACACTTTTCGTAGTGCTTCTGGTGTTGTGGCTACTCGGAGTAGTAACCAGCTATACACTGGGAGGCTTCATTCACATCCTGCTCGTGCTCGCGGTAATCGCGCTGGTATTCCAGTTGATCTCGGGCCGAAGGACAGCCGTTTAACAAAGGGTTGCGCGGCTCGGACAACGTAAACAACCGTGTTCCAGAGCCGTCGCAGCCCGAACGAACCCAGGGAGGTTAACCGAATGGATAGCGATCGTATTAAAGGAAAAGCCGACGACGTCGCCGGCCGCGTTAAGCGCCAGGTAGGCGAGTGGACAGGTGACACCGAGACCCAGACAGAAGGCGCAGCCCAGCAGGTGAAGGGCAAAGTGGAAAATGCCTGGGGTAAAGCCAAGGACGCCGTCCGCGATGCCGCAGACGACACCCACCGCGATGCAGACGACCGTGATCGCAAGGACCGTGACGTAGCTTAAACCGAGTTCATCCGCTCCGCTCTAGGGCGCCTAGCTGGCGCCCTTTCGCTTTGTGACCCGCGCAAGTTCAACTACCAGGTTGGCGGCCTTATCGATATGAAAGTTTGCGCCCGGCGGCACAACCGTCGTGGCGCTGTACTCCGTGACGATGGCTGGACCACGCAGACGAACGCCGACCTTTAACGAATTGCGGTCGACGATGGCAGTGGACACCTCACGTGAAGCAAAAATCACGGGGCGCTTCTCAGCTTTTAGCGTCGAGCCAATTGGCGCAAGTTTGTCGCGACCGCCGCGCGCCATCGGAGACTTCATGCGGGCGCGTAGACGAATAGTGACAATCTCGATTTTGCGGTCTGCATGGCTGTAGCCATAGCGCCGGTGATGCTCGGCGTGAAATTTACTTACCAGGTCAGACCGCACCGGCAGGCTTAGCTCGAAGCCTTGGCCTGCGTAGCGAAGGTCGGCGTTGGGCTCAAATAGCAAATCACCCTTCCATCCTTCATGGCGGAAGTCCGCCGCCGCTTTCTTCTCCATGGCCGCCAATTCAGCACGCAGCTTGCGCTCGGGAAGCGCAGCTTCGATCTTCCACACCACCGTTCGTGAATAATCCTTGATGATGTCGCTGCTCAGGATGCCATAGGCCGAGAGCCCGCCCGGCAGTGCCGGCACAATCACCGTACGAATCCCGAGACCCGCGGCTAACTCGCAGGCGTGCAGCCCTCCTGCACCGCCAAACGCTACCAGCGCAAATTCGCGCGGATCGTGGCCACGTTCAATCGAGACCACACGCAGCGCCCGTTCCATGTTGGCGTTTACCACCCGGACCACACCTTCGGCGAAGCGCCGCAGGCTCAGCTGTGAGCCTTGTGCCGCGAGCCATTCGGTGGTGAGCTGGCGTGCGCGCTCCAGATCCAGGGCGAATTCTCCACCCAGGAAACGGTCGGACTGCAGGCGGCCCAACAGCAGGTTGGCGTCCGTCACAGTGGGACGTGTCCCGCGTCCGTAGCAAATGGGCCCGGGATCGGCGCCGGCAGATTCGGGTCCGACACGCAGGGCGCCCCCGGCATCGAAGTGTGCCAGTGAGCCGCCACCCGCTCCAACGGTGTGAATGTCGAGCACGGGAACGCGCACCGGGAAGCCAGCGACTTCGGCTTCGTTGGTGGGCTGCGGATCGCCGCGCACCAGCGCGACGTCGGTCGATGTGCCTCCCATGTCGAAGGTGACGATGTCGCCGAAACCGCTGCGCCTTGCCATCACGGTCGCACCGACGATTCCGCCGGCAGGACCCGAGAGCACCGTGCGCACCGGCTCATGTACAGCGGATTCCAGCGCGGTGGTGCCTCCGCTCGACTGCATGATGAAGATGCGCGAGCGCTTCGAGGTATGTTCGGCGATACGAGTTCGCAGACTGTAAAGGTAGTGCTGCATTAGCGGTTGCAGGTAAGCGTTGATCACCACGGTGCTGGCGCGCTCGTACTCGCGGAACTCGGGAAGAATCTCGTGCGATACCGACAGTGGCAGCGCCAGCTCCTCGAGAACCTTTGTAATGGCCTGCTCGTTTACCGGATTGGCAAATGAGAACAGCGTAGAGAGAGCGATCGATTCCGCTCCGGCAAGTCGAACATCGGCCGCCACTCGCGCCAGCTCACTGCGATCGGGAGCCCGAAGAACCTCACCGGTGTAGCTGACACGCTCATTGACGCCGAAACGCATGTTGCGCTCCACCAGCGGAGGAACGCGTTCGAAGAGGAGATCGTAAAGTTTCGGACGGTTCTGGCGGCCGATTTCGATGGTGTCTTCGAAACCTGCAGTAGTGACAAAGGCTACCCGCGCACCTTTGCGTTCCAGCAGAGCGTTGGTGCCCACCGTCGTTCCGTGCAGCAAGACGACCGGCCCAGTGTGTCCGGTCTTCACCACTGCTTCTGAGATGGCTTGCGAGCGGTCGCCCGCGGTGGAGAAAACTTTGAGAATGCGGAGCTGTGTGCCTTCGCGCCAAACGCAGTCGGTAAAAGTGCCGCCGGAATCGACCGCGATCCAGAGGGGATCGGCGGTGCCCTTGCGCGCCGGAGCGTTCGTTTTGGTGACAGACTTTCGCATCAGCGAAGCGCGATTCTAGCACGCGGCCTGCAACTCTTTGCCCATGAGAAAGGCGTCGAGTCCGGTGGCCTGATAGTAGCCGGGCAGGGTGCGCAGTATGCGGTATCCCAGCTTGTGATACAGCTTGAGTGCGGCCCCGTTGTCGACGGCCGTTTCCAGGTAAACCTCAGCGCAACCGCGCTGGCGCAAACGTGCTTCACATTCCAGCAGGAGAGTTGAGCCCAGCCCCGAGCGCCGCGCCTGCGGAAGCACGTCGAGGGTAAGAATGCGGCCGTGCTTCTTGTAAGGCTGCGCGATGGCAAAACCAGCGATTGCGTCGTCATCGCCTGACGAGTGCGTCCCGGGTGCCCCATTCCGGCTTCGTTTGCCGGGATGGGGGTCTTGAAGTTCCTCGCTCGACGAAGACCGGCCCGCCTGGTGTACCCCGTGCTGATCCGTCGCTGCCGCCTCCGCCACCAGCGTGACGGCGTTACGCCGCGTGATGAAACCCGAGAGCTCCATCTGCGAGTAGGCGATGCCGGGCGCGAAGCACGCCTGATCGATTTGCCACAGCCGCTCGAAGTCGGCGGCGCGATAGGGTCGAATGACGAAGTCCACAGAATCAGTGTGCTGGACGTCCTCGTCGCTGGCAAGGCAAGAAGGATATTCACCACCGGGCACGCGGAGAGCACCAAAAATGGAAATTCTACGGACTTATCCTTTCGGTGTCCTCTGTGACCTCGGTGGTGAAAGCTTTTCTCTCCCCATCCGGCAGTTATCTCTATCGGATTGCTGCATTCTCGACGTGCTCGATGGCGATGACGGCGATCCACTCGTTGTTGCGGTTCTCATAATCCAGTACGCGTCCGCCTAGCATGGCCGCTGCGCGTTGCGGATCCATGTCCTCGTGATAGTCGAAGAAGCGCTCGTGCAAGGCGCGCCCGAACGGCAGGGACGCGAGCAGCGGGTGCGGCGGCTCCCACTTGGTCGAGAACAGCAATACAACATCGAACTGATCAGTCGCGTGCGACGCGCGCAGCATTTCGAGATCGGAGAAAGTCTCGATGCGCACGACATTCAGTGGCTGCTTAACGTAGCCAAGATAGGGACGGGTAAGCTCGTCCGAGGCTGGCCAGGCGGTCAGAATGCGTTTGTTGGGGAAGCGTTCCGTGAGCATTTCGGCAGCGACCTTGTGTTCCATCACATAGTCGCGATACAGCAGCGTGTCTTCCGGGGCAATGCGATATGGCGGTGGAATGTACAAATTTAAGACGAATAGCGCACACGCCGCAACGATCCACCACGTCCAGTGCCGAACTCGCCGCCGCAAAGTCGAGACGCAGATCAAAATCACGAGAGGATAAACCGGAAGCAGGTATCGCGCCAGCATTGCCCCGCCCACCACGGAGAACGCGACGAAATAGCCGAGGATTATGACCGCGAAGACCAGTTGCACGTTGATGGCGATGCGCGGGCGCACGCTGCCATCCCGCTCAAGCAACGGAGCCAGGAACATCGCGCTGGCTGCGCCCAGGGTGAGCACGAAAAGGTTGAGGTATCCCAGCAAATGCCACAGCCGGATGAGCATCGCCAACACCACCCGCAGAGGACTAAGCGTAGCCGTCGCGTTGTAGCGCAGGTATTCCGGATTGCCGAAGACGTATCCCGTCGCGTGCTTGTGATAAGCCAGCCAACACACCAGAGGAACCGCGCACAACAGCCAGACCAAAGCGCGAACCGGCTTGCCTACTCGCATACACAGCGAGTACCCGCAGCCGTACGGGTTCTCAGCAGCGGGCAAAGTAATTCCCAGGCGCACAGGGCGAGCGGTGTGATCAGCGCTGTCTCTTTCGCAACCCCTGCGAGCGCGAAAAACGCCACAGCGGCTGCTGTCCGGCGCTCGACATACATCGCCAATCCCCAGAGCGTGAGGGCGGCAGCCAGCATATCGAGGTGAGCCAGGGAACTTTGCGCGAAGAACACAGGGTACAGCGCGGTGCAGATTACGGTCGCGACCGCAACCTGTGCGTTGGCGACCGTCCGCGCGAGCCGCCACAATCCAAGCAGCGCAAACGACGCCACCAGCAGCATGGCGAATCGCGTCACTGCCGGGGTGAAGCCGCTGAATTTCCACCAGAACGCCAGCCACAGCATCAGCAGCGGCGGATGCGCGTTAGAAAGCGTTGACTGCGGAATCAGCGAGCCGGTGAGCAGCAGGTCGCGCGCGGCAGGGATAAAGTATCCGGCTTCATCCCAGAAGTAGGGAAGGCGCAGCAACGGCGCATGCGCCAGGAACAAAGCCGTGAAGATTAAGGCAAAGGCAGAGACGTAGCGGCGAATTGCATCGAAGGCTTTGGATGAAGGTATGCCTTCCGTTTTTGTCATCACGAGTGGGCGCTAGCCCCCGAGAGATCTGCTCTTGCGCATCGGTTAGTCGTCGCCCATCGAATCAGTGTACCGGCGCGCCGGGCTGACCCAGGTGCGGCTCGAGTTTGATTTCGCCGAAGGTGTTCTCGTAGTTCACCAGGTTCTGTTGCAGGATGGTGTAAAGCGCCTTCGCCTGCTGCGGGCTGAAATAGATTCCCTGAAAATTGCGGACCTCGACGCGCGACTCGTCTTGCTGCTGCAATGTTCCGAAGACCAGGAAGAAGTCCCAGACATTCACGCGCACCTGCACGCTGTTGGCATAGCTTTCGCGATAATCGCTCGTAGTGGTCAGGTTGATCGAGGGTTGCTGAGTAGGATTAGCCATCATAACCTCAGGGTAAATTACGCTGGAATAAAGTGCAGTGTAACAAACGCCGCACACTCCAGCTTACAATCACCGCATGTTTCTGCGCGCTGTTTCAGTGTCGCTGTTGTGGATGTTCGCTCTTGCGGCTGGCGCATGGGCGCAAAGCAAGACGGTTGCCATCACCATCGATGACCTTCCGTATCAGTGGTACGACAACACACACAAGCTGACACGGGATGACGTCAAAGAGGCGGAGCAGGTCAATCAGAAGATTCTCGCGGGCCTGGCACGGCACAAGGCACCGGTGACAGGATTCGTCAATCAGCTCAAGGTTGAGCAGCTTGGGGCAGAGGAGGGAACTACCATCCTGAAGGCGTGGACCGCCGGCAGCTTCGATTTGGGGAATCACCTGTATGCCCACAAAGACGCTGACGATCTCTCGGTGGAGCAGATTGAAAACGAAATCGTTCGCGGCGAGGCGACCATCGCTCCGCTGATGAAGACGGCGGGCAAGAAGCTGGAGTTCCTGCGCTTTCCTTACAACCACACTGGCGACACCAAAGAGAAGCACGACGCGATCGCAGGATTTATCGCGAAGCGCGGTTATCGGCTGGCGCCCTGCACCATGGACAACACAGACTGGGAATTCGCCTGGGCCTACAACAAGATGCTGGCGAAGCACGACGAAGCCGGCATTGCAAGGCTTCGCGCCGAGTATCTGGCCTACACCAGCGCCGAGATCGACTACTACGCGGCGCTGAACCTACGGGTGCTGGGATACGAACCGCCGGAGATCATGCTGCTGCACGACAACCAGTTGAACGCCTTGATGCTCGACGAGGTGCTCACCCTGTTTGAAAAGAAGGGCTATCGGTTCGTGTCACTCGCCGAGGCCGAGTCGGACCCAATTTACAACCAGCCGGATTCCTACATCACCAACGCCGGACCGATGTGGGGCTATCGCTGGGCCAGGCAGCGCGGGATGAAGGTGAACGGCAAACTCGAGCCCGAGCCGCCGGCGTGGGTGACGAATTACGGCAAGTGAACCAGTTGGCTGTGCCTTTCGTGGCCACGGACTCAGCCGCCAATGGTGTCACGGTGCTCCGTGTTAGATATCACTGCGTATTGCGACCCAAACTGACAGCATAAATAGGAACGGATGCAGTAGCTACTTTGCGCTGCGTAGCAGCGACTGCGATTTGAGCCCCAGGCGCGAGCCTGGGGTGGACGCAAAGATTTGAAGGTCATGCCGCGTAGCGGCCCATTCCCAATGGCACACACCTACAACGTCAATTACACGCATTGTGTCTTCAGTACGAAACGGCGCCTGCCTCTCATCCCAGAGCCCGCGAGAGTTTGGGTAACCCTGCGCGAAGTCGCGCGCATGTCGAGACTCAATCTTGCGGCGGTCGGTGGAACCGCCAATCACGTTCACCTGCTCATTTCAATTCCGTCAACCCGCACCGTCTCCGAAGTTTTACGTGAGATGAAATGCAATTCGTCGCTCAGGATTCGCAAATGGAACCGGGTCTTCTCCTGGCAGGATGGCTATGGAGCGATAAGTGTAAGCCCATCTGCAATCTCATCCGTCGTGAGATACATTGACCAGCAAGAGGAACATCATCGAAAGCAAAGTTTCGAGGATGAGTACAAAATGATGCTGGAGCGCGCTGGCGTGAAATACGATCCGGAGTACTTACTCGACTAGGCCGATGCACGGCCTTAGGTTTCCCGACGGGCCGACCACCCCGGGCTTGCGCCCGGGGCTCAAATCGCAGCCGCCTCTTCGCGGCTCAGATACTGTTATCAAACTGCGAACTCCCGTTTAGGATGCGTATAATCAGAGAAGCCGCGCAGCCTTCAAAATGCGAATCATG
Organism: uncultured Acidobacteriaceae bacterium; assembly: GCA_963791965.1. Lineage (GTDB taxonomy): Bacteria > Acidobacteriota > Terriglobia > Terriglobales > Acidobacteriaceae > CAVVDY01. The sequence goes on from CAWBUK010000006.1 coordinate 196,484, forward strand.
GTTGTAATTCTTGTTCTTCTGACCGTTTTGTCATCTGGGACCGCGCAAACTTCCCCGCCGTCTCCGGCACCTCAGAATAAATTTGTCGGCGTTTGGGTACTGAATCCGCTCAAGGTGACATTTCCAAAAGGCAAGGAAATCGAATCTAATTGGCCGAAGTATTTCGTCGACACCATCACTCTGGAAGGACTGTACTTGGCGATCTCAACCAGACGAGGGCCGTACGAACAACCGTCGGACCCGCACTACCACCTCAGCTCAGAAGATCAAGTTGAAGCTCAATGGTCTTACCTATGTGACGGCAATATCCACAAGATTCCGGCTGGCTCAGTTTCTTGTGGCACCGTCAATAATGGGATCGAGGGAAGCAACCAGTTATACGACAACGACGTAATATTCGGTCGCCACCAAGAGCATTTCTGGCGAATCGAAGTGTCTGCGGATGGCTCTGAAATGAAAATTTCCTACTACAACGATCGGGCGAGAACAAAGCTAAGGTCGACCGTGACTTACGACCGCAGCAGATAGAAAATCAAGCAAATCCCACCGTCGAACCCCAAGCACACAACAAAAAAAACGCACCCGTCGCCGGGTGCGTCCTTGAGTCGAGTTAAACCGAAGTTACTTCTCGGAGTTGGCTTCTCCAGCCGCTCCGGTGTCGCCGGCCCCGGCTTCGGCCTGCGCCGCTTCCATGGCCTTGCGATTCTCTTCGGCACGCTTGGCACGAACTTCGGCGCGCTTCTGGCGCTTCTCGTCGAGCGTTGCCTCGCTGCCCAGTAATTCGACAAAGGCAATGTCGCCGCCATCACCTTTACGAAATCCGCCGTGGATGATGCGCAGGTAGCCGCCCTGGCGGTCGCCATAACGCGGAGAGATCTTGTCGAACAGCTTATCGACAGCGTCCCGCGTCATCAGGTACGCCGCAGCCTGGCGACGCGCCGCAACATCGCCGCGCTTGCCGAGGGTAATCATCTTCTCGACGTGCGGGCGCATGGCTTTGGCCTTGGTAAGCGTGGTCTCGATGCGCTCTTCCACGATGAGCGAAGTCACCAGATTGCGCAGCAGCGCGCGCCGGTGCGACGTGTTCCGTCCTAACTTCCATCCTGCTCTTAAATGACGCATGTCCGTGTCCTTCGAAAGTGCTCGCCTCGCGGGTCAAGCCCGCTCGGAGGAATTATGGGGAGCCTCGCTCGGCACGACTGAAGTCGTGTCCTGATACAAAGCTCTTACCCGCGATGTTCACAACCCGCACTTAGCTAATGACTAACTGCGAGCTGCTAATTGCTACCTAAAATCCCGGCTCGTTCCCGCCGCCATACGTCAGGCTGGAGGGCAGGGTAGAGGAAGTAATACCCCCGCTGCCCGGAACCGCATTGCCGTGCTCGTCGATCTTCATGCCCAAGCTCAAGCCCATTGAAGACAAGATTTCCTTGATCTCGTTGAGCGACTTGCGGCCAAAGTTCTTGGTCTTCAGCATCTCGGCTTCCGACTTTTGCACCAGTTCGCCGATGGTCTGAATGTTCGCGTTCTTCAGGCAGTTATAGCTGCGCACCGAAAGCTCAAGCTCTTCGACCGAGCGATTGAGATTTTCGTTCACCCGCTCCGGCTTGCGATCGTCGCCGCCGGTCATCGCCTCGTGCTCTTCCTCGAAGTTGATGAAGATGTTCATGTGGTCCTTCAGCAGCTTCGCCGCGAGCCCCAGGGCATCGCCCGGCGTCACTGAACCGTTGGTCCACACTTCAATCGACAGCTTGTCGTAGTCGGTGATCTGACCCAGACGCGCTGCTTCCACCGAGTAGTTGCACTTGCGCACCGGCGAGTGCACCGAGTCGATGGGGATGAATCCCAGGCCGAGGTCCTCATCGAAGTTCTTGTCGGCTGCAACGTAGCCGCGTCCCTTCTTGAGGCGCATCTCCATATCGAGCTTGCCGCCCTCGCTGATGGTTGCGACGTAAACGTCTTTGTCGAGCACTTCCACGTCGGCGTCGGCCTCGATCATGCCCGAGGTGACCACGCCCGGCTGATCGGCGCGCAGGTAAATTGCTTTCGGCGCATCGCCGTTCAGGCGGAAGGGAATCTGTTTCAGGTTGAGGATGATGTCAGTCGCATCCTCGACGACTCCAGGGATCGACTGGAACTCATGCAATACGCCTTCAATCTTCACCGCGGTGACCGCGGCGCCCTCGATCGAGGACAGCAACACGCGGCGCAGCGCGTTGCCGATGGTAGTACCGAAACCGCGTTCAAACGGCTGAGCCCAGAAGTGACCGTACTTGTCGGTCAACGATTCGGTGTCAGTGGCAAGCCGTTTCGGCTTCTGAAATCCCTTCCAAAGCATTCCGTGCTCCTTCTCTCCGGCCATGCTGCTCGTCCGCCGTGCGGACGGCTGATCTGGCGCGAACGGTTGCGCGGCACCCGTGTGGGCGCCGCTGGTTGTTACTTGCTATAAAGTTCGACGATCAACTGCTCGTTGATGGGCAGGTTGATGTCTTCACGCTTCGGCAGCGCCAGTACCCGGCCCTTGTAGCCGTCGCGATCGACTTCCAGCCAATTGGGCGGTGCCTGATGGCTGGCGAAATCCTTTGCGATTTCCAGAACCGTGAGCTTCTTGCTGTTCTCGCGCACTTCGATCTGATCGCCAACATGCACCTGGAACGAAGGAATGTCGACCTTGCGTCCATTCACCGCGATGTGGCCGTGACGAACCAGCTGGCGTGCCTGCCGCCGCGCCACGCCAAAGCCCAGGCGGTAGACGACGTTGTCAAGGCGGCGCTCGAGTTGCTGCAACAGTAATTCGCCGGTTACACCTTTAGATGTCGCAGCGCGCTCAAAGTAGTTACGGAACTGGCCTTCCTGGGTAAAGTACATGCGCTTGGCCTTCTGCTTCTCGCGAAGCTGAAGTCCGTAGCCTACGATCTTGGCCTTGCGATCTTTGCCGTGCTGGCCGGGCGCGAAGTTGCGCTTTTCAATCGGACACTTGTCGGTGAAGCACTTTGCGCCTTTGAGGAACAACTTCATGCCTTCACGGCGGCAAAGGCGGCATACTGCGTCTTTGTAACGTGCCAAGTTTCTCTCCTGTCGGCGGGCCTGGCAGCCCGTCGGGTTATGGATCGGTTTACGGGACTTGGCGTCCTTTCTTCCCGATCGAAGAACAGTTGTCAGTTGCCGGTAGTCAGTTGTCAGTTAATTCAGTTTCCAGTTTCATCCTGACAACTGAGCACCGACAACTGACAACTTGTCGCGTCGTTAGACGCGGCGTCTTTTCGGCGGACGGCAGCCGTTATGCGGAACCGGCGTGACGTCTTTTATGGAGCGAACGTCGAGACCGGAGGCGGCTAAAGCGCGCACTGCCGACTCGCGTCCCGAGCCCGGACCGCTTACCCGTACGTCCACGCTGCGCATGCCGTGATCGCGCGCCATGTTGGCGGCGTTCGCTGCGGCCTGCTGTGCCGCAAACGGCGTACCCTTACGCGAACCACGGAAACCCAGCGAACCAGAGCTCTTCCACGACACGGTGTTGCCGTTCGGGTCAGAGATGGTGACGATGGTGTTGTTGAAAGAAGCCTGTACATGCACCAGCCCGTGCGGGATGTGCTTGCGCTCCTTCTTCTTGAACTTCTTCGACTTGCCCTTTTTTTCCGCTGCTGCGGAGCCGCCTGCTTTAGCCATGGTTTATGTCTTTCCCGCCGCTTTCTTCTTATTGGCTACCGTGCCCTTGCGCGGTCCCTTGCGGGTGCGGGCGTTGGTGTGGGTACGCTGTCCCCGAACCGGCAGACTGCGGCGATGGCGGTACCCGCGATAGGAACCGATTTCGATCAGCCGCTTGATGTGCATGGAGACGTCTTTACGCAGATCGCCTTCCACGCCGCCTTCCTGCTCGATAGCCTGGCGGATGCGGTTAACTTCGTCTTCGCTCAGATCGCTGACCTTCTTGTTCGGTTCCACGCTGGCCGTGCCAAGAATCTTGACCGAGCGCGAGTCGCCGATGCCGTAGATGTAGGTCAGCGCGATCTTGACGTGCTTATTGCGCGGAAGATCCACGCCTGCAATACGTGCCATTATCCCTGCCTCTGTTTGTGCTTAGCGTTCTCGCAGATCACGCGCACCACGCCGTGCCGGCGGATCACCTTGCACTTGTCACAAATTTTCTTAACCGATGCCCGAACCTTCATGAAAACCTCAGTCGTCTGTTATCAGCTGCCGCTTGTCAGTTCCCGTGTCAGGCGTTCTTCACTGACAACGGATAACCTACTACGGACAACTTTATTTATAGCGGTAAACAATTCGTCCGCGGGTAAGGTCGTAGGGCGAAAGCTCTACTGCGACCCGGTCGCCGGGAAGAATACGGATAAAATTCTTGCGCATCTTGCCGGAGACATGCGCCAGAACCTGGTGCTTATTCTCCAGTTCAACCTTGAACATGGCATTGGGCAGCGGTTCAATCACCACCGCCATTACTTCAATCGCGTCTTCCTTACTCATTCAACCCCAAAGTAGTCCTTAGCCCTCAGTGTCAGATTTCAGTGACCAGCTACTCCGTCAATACGACGGGGCCATTCTTTGTTACTGCCACGCAATGCTCGAAGTGCGCGCTGTAGCTGCCATCTTCGGTCACCGCCGTCCACTTATCGTTCAGCAGGCGCGTCTCAGGACGCCCGGCATTTACCATCGGCTCAATCGCCAGGACCATGCCATCGCGCAACCGCGCGCCGTGTCCCGGAGTGCCGTAGTTCGGTACCTGCGGATCCTCATGCAACTTGGTGCCGATACCGTGTCCTACAAACTCGCGTACTACGCTAAAGCCGTTGGCTTCGACTACCTGCTGCACCGCGGCTCCAACATCGCCAACCGTGTTGCCAATCTGCGCTGCCTTAATGCCGTGCTCCAGCGACTCGCGCGTAACTTCCAGCAGCTTCTGCAGCTCGGGGGTGACTTCGTCCCCGACCGGCACCGTAATCGCCGAATCGCCGTAAAACCCATCCAGCACCACACCACAATCGATGGAGACGATATCGCCCTTCTTCAGCACCTTCCGTTCCGAAGGAATGCCATGAACGATTTCGTCATTCACCGACGTGCACAGCACGCAAGGGTAGTCGTAATATCCCTTAAATGCCGGCTTGGCGCCCAGTTCCTTGATCTTGCGCTCGGCCAACCGCTCCAGGTCCATCGTGGTTTTTCCCGGAGCAACCTCTTGCTTCACTGCTTCGAGAACCTGACGGACGATTCGTCCGCTGCGGCGCATCTTCTCGATTTCCGTTGGCGACTTACAAACGATTGACATGCTCAATAGCACTAAATGCCTGCCGCATCACTTCTTCGACCGGCTGATCCCCATCCACAACCACCAAACGGCCCCGGGACTTGTAATAGTCAACCAGGGGAAGTGTCTGGCGCTCATAGGTTTTCAGCCGCTCTTTGACAACATCTTCCCTGTCGTCGGGGCGACAAATCAAAGTCGCGCCTTCGACGTCACAAATGCCTTCAACTTTTGGAGGCTGGAGGTAGACGTTGTAGATCCGTCCACAGGTGGGACAAGAACGACGCCCGGCAATCCGCTCAAGTAGTTTACCATAATCTACCTGCAACTGAATTACCACAGGCGGTGCACAGGCGGCCCTACACGCCGCATCCTTGCCTTCCCGCTCCTTATCCAAAAAACTGTCCAGCCACTCAGCCTGCGGCACCGTCCGCGGAAATCCATCCAGGATAAAACCGCGTTCACAATCGGCCTCACGCAGGCGGCCCGTTACCATGTCCAACACCAACTGATCGGGAACCAGCGCGCCGGTCCCCATGATGGACTTGGCGGTAATCCCCAGCGGCGTGGCTCGCGCCACGTTGTCGCGCAGCAGGTCTCCGGTAGAAATCTGCGGGATCCCAAACGTCTTGGAGATCAGCTTGGCCTGGGTACCCTTACCGGCCCCCGGCGCTCCCAACAGAATTATCGGACCTACAATGCGCTCGTTCGCCATAGAGCTCACGGCGGATGTGGGTGCAGTCATGTTCGACCCCGTCAGCCGAACAACAGCTCTTTCTGCCCGCGTCGCGGGCCGGAGCCTCCCGGTAGCTCCGTGAAAAACCGGTTGTCAAGTGGCCAGTTACCGGTTGGCAGTAAAAGCTGCTCGCAGTTGTCAGCAACTGAAACTTCTTGCTTTATCTGACAACTGACCACCGACAACTGACAACTTCTCTACCACGTCGCCCTGCGTCCGCGTACGCGACCGCTGCGTGAAGTGAATCCGTCGTAATGGCGCATCACCAACTGCGACTCGATCTGGTTCACCGTGTCCATGGCCACGCCGACCACGATCAGCAGGGAAGTGCCGCCAAAATAGAAGTTCACATTCAAACCGTTGGTGACCCAGGTGGGCAGCTTTTCAAAGAACCCGCCGACCAGCCACAGGTGGTTGAGGTGCAGACCGGCAATCATCCATTCCGGAATGATCGAAATCAGGATCAGGTACAGCGCGCCCACCAGCGTAATGCGGGTCAGAATCTCGTTGATGTAATTTGCCGTTCTCGCGCCCGGACGAATACCCGGTATGAAGCCGCCGTACTTACGCATATTGTCGGCAACCTCGGTTGGGTTGAACACGATGGACACATAGAAGTACGCGAAGAAAATAATGCCCACAGCGTACAGCAACGTGTATAGCGGTTCGCCCCAACGCAGGGCATCGAACATCGGCTTGATGTAGCGATTGTCCTTGAAGAACTGTCCCAGCGTTTGCGGCAACGTCAGCACCGAAGATGCGAAGATGACCGGCATCACGCCGCCGGAGTTCACGCGCAACGGCAGGTGCGTCGACTGGCCGCCCAGTACCTTGCGTCCCACGACGCGCTTGGCATATTGCACAGGTATTCGGCGTTCGCTGCGTTCCACAAACACAATGAACGCAACCACCGCGATCATGATTGCTACCAGCAGCAGGATGGCAGGCACGGTAAACGCGCCCCATGCCTGGTTCTGGACCTTGTCCCACAGGTCGGCGACGCCGCGCGGCAGGCCGACCACGATGCCGGCAAAGATCAGCAGCGACATGCCGTTGCCCACGCCGCGATCCGTAATCTGCTCGCCCAGCCACATGATGAAGACGCTGCCCGTGGTAAGCGTCAGCATCGTCATCAGGACAAATCCCGGTCCGGGATTGCGCACGAAGTCGCCTTGGCGCTGCAGAGTAATGGCAATACCCAGCGACTGCACCACGCTCAACACCAGCGTCAGGTAGCGCGTCCACTGGGTGATCTTCTTGCGTCCCAGTTCGCCTTCTTTTTGCAGCTTGGCCAGCGGTTCGTACACCACCGTCATCAACTGCAGGATGATCGATGCCGTGATGTAAGGCATGATGCCCAGGGCGAAGATCGTGAGCCGGCGCATCTGGCCGCCGCTGAACAGGTCGATGAAGCCAAGAACGGTTCCGCGCTGCTGGTCGAAGAATGACGCCAGTTTGTCGGTATTGATGCCGGGCGTGGGGATGTGTCCGCCCAGCCGGTAAACCGCCAGCATGCCTAGCGTGAACAGCAGGCGCTTGCGCAAATCGGGAACGCGAAAGATGTTGCTTAACTTCTCAAGCATTACAAAAAACCCTCAGGAAAACAGCCGTCAGCTAGAACCCACAAGCCAAAAATCAGCCATCCGCTTCCGGCCGATTTCATTCATCTTACTCGCGTGCGTCGGTGCTAGTCACCCAGGCGCTGGACCTGCAACTCACTTCTTATTTTCTGACAACGGACCACTTGACAACCGACAACAGCTTTATTGTTCCGCCGGCCTTCTCGATCTTCTCCTGGGCCGACTTGGAAAACTTGTGGGCATGCACCGTCAGCGCGCCCGACAACTCGCCCGAGCCCAGCACCTTGACCAGCGACCTCTTGCGGCTGACCACGCCCGCCTTGCGCAACGTCTCGGGAGTGATCTCCTTCGCCCCCAGCTCCGCCAGCCGGTCGAGGTTCACCACCTCGTACTCGTTCTTGAAGATGTTGGTGAAGCCGCGCTTTGGCAAGCGGCGATGCAAGCGGCATCTGGCCGCCTTCAAAGCCGCGCATCATGCTGGAACCGCTGCGCGATCCCTGTCCCTTGTGCCCGCGGGTTGAGGTCTTGCCCATGCCCGACCCCATACCGCGGCCGACGCGCTTCTTATTCTCGTTCGCTTTGCGGGGAGCCCGCAGATTGCTCAAATTCATAATCGCTCTTCGCTCTGGGCCTTCAGCCTTTGGCTTTAGCGCCTCAGTCTCTAACTCGTAGTCGGCAGCTGCGGTTCTTGACTCTTGCCAAAAGCCAGGAGCCAATAGCCAATACTTGCTAGTTGCTGATTATCGCAACCAAGTGCGGCACTTTGGCCACCATGCCGCGGATCGACGGCGTGTCTTCCCGCACCACTACCTGGTTCAGACGGGTGAAGCCCAGGCCCTTGATGACCAGCTTCTGCTTTACCGGCGCCTGAATCGCCGAACGCACCCACTTCAACTGGATCTTCGCGCCCGACGCTGCCGGCTTTGCTTCGGTCTTTTTCCGTATGCGCGCCATGATTACAGCTCCTCGACGGACTTGCCGCGTGCGGCGGCAACTTCTTTGCGATCGCGCAATTTGGCGAGCGCATCGAACGTGGCCTTGATCACGTTGTGCGGATTGGTCGTGCCAATGGATTTGGTCAGCACGTTCTGCACCCCGGCCGAAGTCATGACCGCGCGCACCGCGCCGCCGGCGATAACCCCGGTTCCTTCCGGAGCCGGCTTGAGCAGCACCATGCCGGAGCCATAGCGGCCCAGCACCTGGTGGGGAATCGTGGTTTGGGTCAGGACGACGCGCAGCAGGTTCTTCTTCGCCGACTCAATGCCCTTGCGGATGGCCTGCGGAACTTCCTTCGCTTTGCCGGAACCATAGCCAACCACACCGGAGCCGGGATCCCCACTACCACCAACGCTGCGAACGACATGTTCTTGCCGCCCTTGACGACTTTGGTGACGCGGTTGATGCGAGACCACCTGGTCCTTCAGGTTGGAACTGACCGGCATCGAGCTTTTTCTTTACTGTTGGCATTTCTTCTCGCTTCGCTCTGGCTTTCGGACCTTTAGCTCGTTAGCTTTTGGCTCTTACTCTGTTCAACGTTGGGCTCCTGCTTGCGTCTCGACTCTGGCCAAGAGCTAATAGCCGAAGCCAACAGCCCTGTCTAAAATTCCAAACCTGCTTCACGTGCCGCATCGGCCAGGGCCTTCACCCGGCCGTGATACAGGTAGCCGCCACGATCGAACACAACCTTCTTGATGCCGTTCTGCCTTGCGCCCGCTCGGCAATCATCTTGCCCACTTGCTTGGCCGCCGCCACATTGCCGCCGGTCACTGCTTCTTGCCCTTGCCGCCTTGCCCTTCTCAATCGAAGCGGCCGCGACAATGGTCTCGCCCTTGGCGTCGTCGATGACTTGGGCATAAATATGGTTCACCGAGCGGTAAATGTTCAGCCGCGGCCGCTCCGTGGTACCGGCAAGCGTCTTGCGAATGCGGCTGTGAATCTTCTGCCGCGTTTGATCTTTTGAAGTCTTCCTGATCATCGTCTTCTATCGTCCTTGTCCCGGGTTTCTGAACCGGGGAGAGGACGTCGAGCCGCCTGAGTCTGCGCACCTTCCGTTCGAGATCTTTAACCGCCAGCTGGCGCACCGCGCGCTGCCGACTAGCCAACTTATTTCGCGCCGGTCTTGCCGACCTTCTTCTTCAGCTCTCACTGGTGTAGCGCACGCCTTTGTTCTTGTACGGATCGGGCGGACGCAGGGAGCGCATTTCGGCCGCGACATATCCCACCTTCTGCCGGTCGATGCCGCTGACCGTCAGGTGCGTCAGCTTGGGATCGATCGTCACCTCGATGCCCGCGGGCAGCGGATACTCGATCGGGTGCGAATAGCCAAGGGTGAAAACCACCATGCCCTTGCCCTTCAGTTCGGCGCGATAGCCGATGCCGACGATGTCCAGGTCCTTCGTCCAGCCCTTGGTCACGCCTTCGACCGCGTTGTTGACCAGCGCGCGAACCAGTCCATGGATCGCCGCCTTGGAATCGTCTTCGCGGGTAACTACCAGCGTGCCATCGTTCTGCTCGAACGTCACGCCACCCGGCAAATGGGTAACGACTTCGCCCTTGGGTCCCTTTACCTGAACGGTGTTGCCCTCAACGGCGTAAGTCACGCCTTTGGGCAGCGGGATCGGCTTTTTTCCAATTCTCGACATTGTTGTCTCTCACTTAAGCTGCCAGCCACCGGCCGCCGGCTCTCAGCTAATTCGTATCTTCTAAGTCTTTCGCTTCGCCATCACTTCAGCATCGCCAGTCTTAGCTGGCAGCTGATAGCTGGTGGCTGGCGGCTCTAGTAAATCTCGCACAGGATTTCTCCGCCCACGCCTTCTTTGCGTGCCTGACGGCCCGGTCATCACGCCCTTGGGCGTGGTCAGGATGTTGATACCCAGTCCGCCCAACACGCGCGGGATCTCGCCATGGCCGACGTAAACCCGGCAGCCCGGACGCGAGATGCGCTTCAGTTGCGATATCGGTGAAGTGTTGCTGCCGTCGTACTTCAGATACACGCGCAGCAGCTTGCGGCCTTCTTCTTCGGTCGCCTTGAAGTTTGCGATGTATCCCTCTTCCTTCAGAATGCGGGCCATCTCCACCTTCAGCTTGGAAGACGGGACGTCCACCTTCTGATGGCGGGCACTGATCCCGTTGCGCACCCGCGTCAGGAAGTCTGCGACCGGATCGGTCAAGCTCATGCTCAATATCTCCTAATTACGTCGCCCGTTCGCTTCTCCGTCCGGAATAAATGCCCGGGGCCCCTTTGGGGTGGTGAGAAGAACCAGCCGCGACGGTCTACACTCAGCTATTGCTAAGGCTGCTGATGCCTGTGAGCTTTGTATCAGGGCACGACTTTAGTCGTGCCGACCAGCCCTTTTTCAATTATCCCGAGGGCCTTTAGGCCCGAGGGAGCTGCAACTACCAGGAACTCTTGGAAACCCCAGGAATCTCGCCCTTCAACGCCAGCGCGCGGAAGCACAAGCGGCATAGGCCAAACTTGCGATAGTACGCGCGCGGACGTCCGCAAATCTTGCAGCGGTTATGCTGCGCGGTCGAGAACTTGGGCTTCTTGTTCGACTTGGCTATATGTGATGTTCTGGCCATTGTTTCCTTTGTTAGCTCGTCAGCTCTTGGCGTCAGCTTCTAGCTTGCTTCCGCTTGCCGTTAAGTCTTCGCTTTGCGTTGCTAGTCACTAATTACTAGCTACTGTTGTGTCCTGAACGGCATTCCCATGTGCTTCAGCAAGGCGCGTGCCTGATCGTCGCTGCCTGCCGTGGTCACAATCGTGATGTTCATGCCCTTCATCTTCTCAACCTTCGAGTAATCGATCTCCGGGAAGATCAACTGATCGCGCACACCCAGCGTGAAGTTGCCGCGACCATCGAACGACTTGGTCGGCACTCCGCGGAAGTCACGCACGCGGGGCAGGGCAATGTTCACCAGGCGATCGAAGAACTCGTACATGCGATCGCCGCGCAGTGTCACCATCACGCCAATAGGCATTCCTTCGCGAACCTTAAATGCTGCGATCGACTTGCTGCGCCTTGGTGACAATCGGCTTCTGGCCGGTAATCTGGGCGACTTCCCAAGCTGCCGGGTCGATGACCTTGGCGTTCTGCGTGGCTTCGCCCACACCCATGTTGACCACGATTTTTTCCAGCTTGGGAGCGGCCATCGGATTTTCCAGCCCCAGCTCCTTCATCAGCGCCGGACGAACATCGTTGTAATAGCGGTCGCGCAGTCGCGCGGTCTCGCGTTATTTGCCTTCGGCCGTGCTGGTTTGCCGTCGCGCTGTTCGCCAGCAGCTTCGACCTGCTCGCCTTTGGCCTTCTTGCTCTGCTGCTGCGGCTTCTTGTCGCCCTGTGGCTTCTTGTCGCCCGCCGCTTTCTGTTTCTTTTCGTCTGCCATTCTCTGCTTCTACCTTTCTCACGGTCTCGGATTCGCGCCGTTTCGTGAGGTATTCAATTTAGCGATTAGCCTTTAGTACTTAGCATTTGGCCAACCCGTTTTCGTCGGCAGCCTTGGCCAAGTGCTAATTGCCAAGTGCTGCTACTTCTCCAGCGTGTTGTTGCAGTTCTTGCATACCCGCACATGACGGTCGCCGCGTTTTTCGTGAGCCAGGCGCACCGGACGCTTGCACGAGTTGCACACCAGCATCACGTTGCTGATGGAAATCGGGCTTTCCTGCTCGGCGATTCCGCCCTTCACGTTGCGCTGCGGATTCGGCCGGACGTTCTTCTTTACCATCATGACGTGCTCGACCAGCACCTTGCCCTCGCGCGGAATCACGCGCAGCACGCGGCCTTCCTTGCCCTTGTCGCGTCCCGTAATCACCCGCACGTTGTCGTTACGGCGGATATCTACAATCGTATGTGTTCTGTCCATGTGTCTCTCAAACTCTCTAGCTGTCCACTATCAGTTCTCAGCGTCAGCTCTCAGCTAAATTTCGCCTTTGGCTATTGGCTCTTATGCTTTCGGCCAAATACCAGGTGCCAGGTGCCGCTCTACAGCACTTCCGGCGCCAGCGAAACAATCTTCAGAAACCGCTTCTCGCGCAGCTCACGAGCTACCGGACCAAACACGCGCGTGCCTACCGGTTCGCCGGCGTCGTTGATCAGCACTGCCGCATTCTGATCGAAGCGGATGTAGGTGCCGTCGCGACGGCGATGCTCTTTGCGCGTACGCACGATCACGGCCTTCACCACCGTGCCCTTTTTCGCCGTCCCATCGGGCGAAGCTTCCTTGACCGCAGCGGTAATCACATCGCCCAGTCCAGCCACCAGTCCGGTCGAGCCGCCCAGCGGCAGAATCATCTGCAGCTTGCGCGCGCCGGAGTTGTCGGCGACATCGAGCATGCTTCTCATCATCACTGCCATAACAATCTCTCCCTTATCGTCCCGGAGCCGCTACGGGTGCCCCATTCTGTCGCCTTCATTTGGCGACAGGGTGGGGAACTATACCGTCGGCTCCACCGGAGCCTTGACCTCGCCCGCAACCATCGCCGAGCGCTGCACCACGTTCTTCAACGTCCAGCGCTTCAGCTTGGAGAGCGGACGCGATTCTTCAATCTGCACGAAGTCGCCAAGCCGGGCAGTGCTGTCCTCGTCGTGCGCATAGAACTTCTTGCTGCGGGCGACTACGCGCTTGTAGAACGGGTGTGCCTTCTGGCGGCGGACTTCTACCACGATGGTCTTAGCCATCTTGGTCGATACCACTTCGCCGATCAGCGTCTTGCGGTGGCTTACTTTCTTGGTTTCAGTTGCGGTCGTCTCGGCCATGGCTTACTTCTTCTCCGTTGCAGCCGTCTTCTTCTTGGCCGCTTTCTTCGCCGCTACCGGCTTCTTTGCTTTCGATTTCACCGGCTTGGCTTCCGCCGCCACCGGCTTGGCCTGGACCGCGCCTTTGCCGCCGGCCAGCTGCTTCTCGCGGGCCACAGTCATTGATGCGCGCAATGTCTTTACGCATCTCGCGAATCTTCTTCAGGCTCTCCGTCTGGCCCATGTTGAGCTGGAACTTCAGCTTGAAAAGCTGGTCCGCCAGCTCGCGCTGCTGGTGCGTCAGTTCGGTGTCGGTCAGGTTACGAATCTTTTCAATATTCATTCTTGAGTCCAGTTGTCGGTTGTCAGTTGTCGGTTGTCAGTAAAACTGCCACCTTCGACTGTCCCGCTCTACGTTTCGCCAATCGCCGCTCATCCTGTCGTGTCTTTCTGACAACTGACAACCGGCAACTGACAACTTTTTCTACTGCAAGTCTTCGCGCGCCACGAACTTGGTACGCAGGCCCAGCTTGTGCGAGGCCAGGCGCATCGCCTCGGCAGCATCCGCCTTCGAGACCCCTTCCATCTCAAACAGGATCTTGCCCGGACGGACCACGGCGACCCAGTGATCGGGAGCGCCCTTGCCTTTACCCATACGGGTTTCGGCCGGCTTCTTGGTGACCGGCTTATCGGGGAAGAGACGGATCCAGATCTTGCCGCCACGCTTTACGAAACGCGTCATGGCCACACGGCTGGCTTCGATCTGCCGGTCGGTAATCCAACCCGGCTCCATCACCTTCAGGCCGAAGTCGCCGAACGACAGTTCACCGCCGCGCCATGCCTTGCCGCACATACGACCGCGCTGCTGCTTGCGGTACTTAACTTTCTTTGGCATCAACATAGGAAGTTCTCAGTTGTCAGATATCAGTTGTCAGTCTCGTAATCAGCCGTCAGTCTCGGTCGGGGCCAACTGACAACTGGCCACCGACCAACCGACAACTGCTTCTAGAACGCTCCGCCGCCTGCAGCCTGCGGTTCGCGACGCTTCTCGCGATAAATCTCGCCCTTGTACACCCAGCACTTCACGCCGATGATGCCGTACGTGGTATGTGCTTCCGCGAACCCGTAATCAATGTCGGCACGCAGCGTGTGCAGCGGCAGGCGACCCTGCAGATACCATTCCGAGCGCGCGATTTCATTGCCGTTCAAGCGTCCGCTGACGCGAACCTTGATGCCTTTGCAGCCGAAGCGCAGCGCCGAATCCACCGCCTTACGCATGGCACGGCGGAAGCCGACACGCTTTTCCAGTTGCAGCGCAATGTTCTCGGCTACCAGCTGCGCGTCAAGCTCAGGCTTGTGCACTTCCTGGATGTCGACATACACGTCGCGATTGGTGCGCTTCTGGATCTCCTGCTTCAGCTTGTCGATCTCAGCGCCCTTGCGGCCGATGATGATGCCCGGACGCGCGGTGCGGATGATGATGCGCAGCTTGTTGCCTGGACGCTCGATCTCGATCGAGCTGACGCCCGCCGACTTGAGCTTGTCCTTCAGTTCCGCCTTCAGCTTCACGTCTTCCAGCAGCAGTTTGTCGTAGTCACGCTCGACGAACCAGCGCGAACGCCACGGCTTGGTCACGCCCAGCCGGAATCCGTATGGATGGACTTTCTGTCCCATAGTTTCGCTTCTTCTCGAAGGGGCACGACTTTAGTCGCGCCGCTCTGTTTTGAAGGGGCATGGCTTTAGCCGTGCCGTTACCTTCATTTCGGTTATCCACAAGCGGACTTCAGTCCGCCAGGGAGCTTACTTCTTCGCCGACTTCTTGCCGGCAAATTTCTTGGCCGGAGCTTTCTTCGCCGCCGACTTCTTCGCCGCCGGCTTTTTGGCCGCAGCCTTCTTCGCCGACTTCTTCGGAGCCGCCGACTTCTCGTCGCCGACCGTCGTCGCCAGCGCGCCCTTGCCGTTACCCGAAGCCTTCTCCGCCAGCACGATCTCCAGGTGCGAGATGCGTCGCTGGTAGCGATAGGCACGACCCATCGGAGCCGGGCGGATACGCTTCATGCGCGGACCTTCGTTGGCGATCGCGCTCTTCACGTACAGGCGATCGATATCCACGTCCAGGTTCTTCTCCGCGCTGAGATAATTCGCGTTCTCCAGCGCCGAGCGCAGCAGCTTGTACATCGCCGGTGCGATACCCTGCTTGGCGAAAGTCAGCGTGTCCAGTGCTTCTTCCACGCGGCGTCCCTTGATCAGGTCCAGCACCAGGCGGGCCTTCTGCGGCGAGACGCGCACGTAATTCAGTTTGGCGGTGAATTCCATGTCGTCTCCTTAACCTCGCGGCGCCGGCTTGGCTGACGTTTCCGTCGCTGCTTTCACCGAGTGGCCTTTGAAGGTGCGCGTCATGCTGAACTCGCCCAGCTTGTGGCCGACCATGTTTTCGCTGACGTACACCGGAATGAACTTCTTGCCGTTATGTACCGCCAGCGTGTGTCCCACCATTTCAGGGATCACGGTTGAGCGGCGCGACCAGGTACGCACAACCTTCTTCTCGTTGCGCGCATTCATGTCCTCAATCTTGGCCACCAGGTACGAATCGATGAACGGACCTTTTTTTGTCGAACGTGCCATATCGTTTCAGTCCTACTTCTTCTTGTTGCGGTTCACGATGAACTTATCGGTCCGCTTGTTGTTGCGCGTCTTGTAGCCGCGTGTCGGCTGGCCCCACGGGGTCACCGGATGACGTCCGCCGCTGGTCTTGCCCTCGCCACCGCCATGCGGATGGTCGACCGGGTTCATGACCACGCCACGGTTGGTGGGACGAATGCCCAGCCAGCGCGTGCGACCGGCCTTGCCGATGGCAACGTTTTCATGATCGGTATTGCCCACCTGGCCAATCGTCGCCATGCAATCCACCAGCACCTTGCGGGTCTCGCCCGAAGGCAGCTTCAGCAGAGCGTAATCGCCCTCTTTGGCCACCAGCTGCGCCTGGGCTCCGGCCGAGCGCGCCATCTGCGCACCCTTGCCCGGCTTCAGCTCGATGTTGTGCACCGTGGTGCCGGGAGGAATGTTGCGCAAGGGCAGGGCATTGCCTACCAGGATGTCGGCTTCCGGCCCGCTCACGATCTTCGAACCAACCTTGAGCTCAACCGGACACACGATGTAACGCTTCTCGCCGTCGGCGTAGTTCAGCAGCGCAATACGCGCCGAGCGGTTCGGATCGTATTCGATGGACGCGACCGTCGCGGGAATGCCGAACTTGTCGCGCTTGAAATCGATGATGCGCAGTTTACGCTTGTGACCGCCGCCGCGATGCCAGATCGTCAGGTCGCCGGAATTGCGGCGTCCATTGGTGCGCTTCTTAGGTTCGGTCAGCGGCTTGTACGGCCGGTTGGTCGTCAGATCGTCGTTGACGGTCGAAGTAGTGAACCGACGCGTCGGAGTAACCGGTCTGTATGTCTTGATTGCCATATTTGCTCTGCTTTTGGCTCTTAGCTCTGGGCTTTTGGCCTTTAGCTAATTGCTAGTTGCTAATTACTAATTACTCGTTCCTAGAGGTTCTCTGCGTACTCGGGCATCTTCTCGCCCGCCTTCAACTTCACGTACGCCTTCTTCCAGTCGGGGCGATAGCCGGTGAACTTCCCCCGGCGGCGCTCCTTGCCCACAAAGTTGGCGGTGCGGACGCGAGTCCACCTTCACCTTGAAAATGCTCTGCACCGCCTGCTTGATCTCGTTCTTGGACGCGTTTACCGCAACCTGGAACACCAGCGTGCCCTCGGTTTCCTTTACGCCCAGACCCTTTTCCGTGATAACCGGCTTGCGAATCGTCTGATAGGCCGATTTCATTACGCCACCTCCGCTTTACGCCGGGGCGCCGAGGCCTTCAGCGATTCCTGCAGCTTCTCCAGCGCAGGCCGCGAAAACACAGCGCTCTGGTAGCGCAGCAGGTGATAAGGATGCACCTGGTTACCCGACACCAGCTCCACACCTTTCAGGTTGCGCGAGCTCAAGTGCAGGTTCTCGTTGGCGGCGCCGCTTTCCACCAGCAGCGTCTTGCCCTTGGCATTCAGCTTATTGAGCGCGGCACGGAAAGACTTGGTCTTGGTTTCCTTCAGCTCGAAGCTGTCGACCACCACCAGGTTTCCGTCCTGTAGCTTCGCCGCCAGCGCCGAGCGCAGCGCGCCCAACAACTTCTTGCGAGGGAAGGAGTAATCATAAGAGCGGGGCTTCGGTCCGTGGACCGTGCCACCATGGCGCCAGAGTGGGGAACGGATCGACGCGATACGCGCCCGTCCCGTGCCCTTCTGTTTCCACAGCTTCTTGCCCGCGCCGCTGACCAATCCGCGCGTCTTCGTGGCGTGGGTTCCGGCACGCTGCCCGGCGCGGTAATGCTTTACCGCTTCCCAGAGCAGGTCTTCGTTGACTGCGCCGAAAACTTCATCGGCCAACTCAAACGTGCCTACCTTTTCGCCACCGAGATTTAGTACATCAATCGTCGCCATATCTTTTTCCAGTTGCTCAGTGGTCAGTTTCGGTTGTCAGATAAAGACCAGCACACAATCTCTTTACCGCCATTGTCGACTCAGCCATTTTCGGTTGTTGCTAATTGACTAACCGACAATTTATTTATTACTTCTTCTTCGCCGCCTGGCGCTTCGAAGCCTTCAACGGATCGACCGTACCCGAGCCGCCGAATCCACGACGCTCTCTGGGTGGCTTCTTCGCCCGGTTGATTACCACATAACCGTCTTTCGGGCCGGGTACTGCGCCTTCCACTACCAGCAGGTTCTCGTCGCGATCGACGCCCAGCACCCGCAGGTTGCGGATCGTCTTGCGATCCACGCCCATGTGTCCCGCCATGCGCATGCCTTTGAACACGCGCGACGGAAACGCCGAGGAGCCGATGGAACCGGTGATCTGGAACATCGATCCGTGCGACGCTGCGCCGCCGGCAAACTTGTGGCGCTTTACTACGCCTGCGAAACCGCGTCCTTTGCTGGTCGCAATGACATCCACAAACTTCTCGCCGTCGAACAAGTCGACCAGAACTTTGTCACCGACCTTGACCCCGTCGCCAGCTTCGTTCGTACCGTCTACCACGATCCCGACTTCCTTCAGGAACCGCATCGGAGGCAGATTGTTCTTCTTGAAGTGTCCCAGTGCAGGCTTGGTCATGCGCGATTCCTTCACGAACTCGACCAGGCCGATCTGGGCGGCATCGTAGCCGTCCTTGGTGGCAGTCTTACGCTGTGTGACTACGCAAGGGCCCGCCTGCAGTACGGTGACCGGGCGAACATCGCCCTTGTCATCGAACAGCTGCGTCATTCCGATCTTCTTACCTAAAATTCCGTTGACTGCCATGTTGTCCTCTTAACTCTGCTTCCTGGATTTCGGTTTTCTTGAACCGAGGGCTCGCGCCACGAAAGCTTTGTTCTTAGCTGTCAGCTATCAGCCGTCAGCTTGTTCTTCGGCACTGCCCGCCTAATCTCTCTCTCGCAGCCTTTGCGGCTACGGCCCGCCGTTCTTGCTGACGGCTGAGAGCTGATGGCTGACAGCTATTTATGCTCTTTCCCGAACGCCTTGATCTCCACGTCCACGCCGGCGGGAAGCTCTAGCTTCATCAGAGCATCGACCGTCTGTTGCGTGGGCTCGAGGATATCGAGCAGGCGCTTATGGGTGCGGATCTCAAACTGTTCGCGCGACTTCTTGTCCACGTGCGGGGAGCGCAGCACGGTGTACTTGTTCTTCACCGTGGGTAGCGGTATGGGGCCAGCAATCTGCGCCCCGGTACGCCGCGCCGTGTCCACGATCTCGCCGGTGGACTGGTCGAGCACGCGGTAGTCATACGCTTTCAGCCGGATACGTATTCTTTCTTTGCCAATCACGTTAGTTTTCTCTCAAAGATCTTTGCTGGGGCTGGTTAGCGTCTCCGCCATCTGCCCTGCGGCTCTTGCCGCCGTTATTGTTCGGGTGCCCCACTCAAGCGTCGTTGGCTTGAGTGGGATCCCACAACCCGGGGTGCCCCATTCCGGCATCTTTTGCCGGGGTGGGGTAGTTAACTTCTAAGCGATGATCTCGCTAATCGTTCCGGCGCCGACGGTGCGTCCACCTTCGCGGATAGCGAAGCGCAGACCTTTCTCCATCGCGACCGGAGTAATCAGCTCAATCTCGAGCGCCACATTGTCGCCCGGCATCACCATCTCCGTTCCAGCAGGCAACGTCGCCACGCCGGTCACGTCGGTGGTGCGGAAGTAGAACTGCGGACGATAGCCCTTGAAGAACGGGGTGTGACGTCCACCTTCATCCTTCGACAACACGTAAACTTCGCCCTTGAACTTGGTGTGCGGCGTAATCGAGCCCGGCTTGGCCAAAACCATGCCACGCTCGACGTCTTCCTTGGCAATGCCGCGCAATAGCAGTCCGGCATTGTCGCCCGCCAGACCTTCGTCCAGCTGCTTCTTGAACATTTCCACGCCGGTCACAACCGTCTTGCGGGTATCGCGGAAGCCGACAATCTCCGACTCCTCGCCCACCTTCACCTTGCCACGCTCGATACGGCCCGTTACCACCGTGCCGCGTCCCTGAATCGAGAAGATGTCTTCGATCGGCATCAGGAACGGCTTATCGATGTCGCGTGCCGGCAGCGGAACGTTCTTGTCCACCGCTTCCATCAGCTCGTCAATCTTGGCTTCCCACTGGGCCTCGCCGTTCAGCGCTCCCAGGGCCGAGCCGCGAACCACCGGCAGATCGTCGCCGGGGAAGTTGTACTTGGTCAAAAGCTCGCGCACTTCCATCTCAACCAGGTCGATCAGCTCCGGATCTTCAACGGCATCGCACTTGTTGAGGAACACGACTACGTAAGGCACACCCACCTGGCGAGCCAGCAGCACGTGCTCTTTGGTCTGCGGCATCGGACCGTCGGTGGCGGCAACCACCAGAATCGCGCCGTCCATCTGCGCCGCGCCGGTAATCATGTTCTTGATGTAGTCGGCGTGGCCCGGACAGTCAACGTGCGCGTAGTGCCGGTTCGCCGTCTCATACTCGACGTGCGCCGTGGCAATGGTGATACCGCGCTCGCGCTCTTCCGGCGCGTTGTCAATCGAATCGAAGCTGCGGAACTTGATGTTCGGGTTGTGCTTCGACAGAACCTTGGTGATGGCCGCCGTCAACGTCGTCTTGCCATGATCGATGTGTCCGATCGTGCCTACGTTTACGTGCGGCTTGCTGCGGTCAAATTTCTCTTTCGCCATAAGAGCTCCGTATCTTTATAAAACTTCCCAAACTCAAGTTAGTTCCGACCAGTCGTTATCAACCGGCCAGTTACTTCGTTCCCGCAGGACTTTTCCCCTGCACCTTCGCAATAATCTCTTCTGCTACCGCGCGCGGCGCCTCTTCATAGTGCGCGAAGTGCATGCTGAAGGTCGCGCGGCCCTGGGTGCTGGAACGCATATTGGTCGCGTATCCAAACATCTCGGCCAGCGGAACCATCGCCTTGATCACCTGCGAACCCGCGCGATGATCGAGCGCTTCAATGCGTCCGCGGCGGCTGCTCAGGTCGCCGATGATGGTGCCCATGTACTCCTCGGGCACAACCACTTCGACCGACATCACCGGCTCCAGCAGTACCGGGCTGGCTTTGCGCGCCGCTTCCTTGAACGCCATCGATCCGGCAATCTTGAACGCCATTTCGTTGGAATCCACATCGTGATAGCTGCCGTCGTAAAGCGTGGCCTTGACATCGACCATCTCGTAGCCGGCCAGCACGCCGCCCTCAAGCGCTTCCTTGATACCCTGATCCACCGGCTTGATGAATTCCTTGGGAATCACGCCGCCCACGACGTCGTTGATGAACTCGTAGCCTTTGCCCGGCTCGTTCGGTTCCAGCCGGATGCGCACGTGTCCATACTGGCCGCTGCCGCCGGTCTGGCGAATGTATTTGCCCTCCGCCTGCGACGCCTTGCGGATGGTCTCGCGATACGCCACCTGCGGCTTGCCGACGTTGGCCTGCACGTTGAACTCGCGCATCATGCGGTCAACGATGATCTCCAGGTGCAGCTCGCCCATACCTTCAATAATGGTTTGGCCGCTGTCCGGGTCGGTGCTGACTTTGAAGGTCGGATCTTCCTGCGCCAACTTGCCCAACGCGACGCCCATCTTTTCCTGGTCGGCCTTGGTCTTGGGCTCAACCGCAACCGCAATAACCGGGGCAGGGAATTCGATGGACTCAAGAACGATGGGGTGATCGTCGTTGCAGATGGTGTCGCCGGTCGTGATGTTCTTAAGTCCCACACAGGCGCAGATGTCGCCGGCGTAGATTTCGCTGATCTCTTCCCGCTTGTTGGCGTGCATCTGCAACAGTCGGCCAATGCGCTCAGTGCGCTTGCGGCCGCTGTTATAGACGCTGTCGCCGGTCTTCAGCGAACCCGAGTACACCCGGATGAAAGTCAGCTGGCCGACGAATGGGTCGGTCATAATCTTGAAGGCCAGGGCCGCGAACGGGGCCTTGTCATCCACCGGACGCTCTTCTTCCGCACCGGTCTCAGGATTGATTCCCTTCACAGGAGGAACGTCTTTCGGGGAAGGCAGGTAATCGATGACCGCATCGAGCAGCGGCTGCACACCCTTGTTCTTGAAAGCGGTTCCACAGATTACCGGGAACAGCTTCATCTTGAGGGTGGCGCGACGCAGGGCGGCTTTCAGTTCCGCCTCGCCGATGGTCTCGCCCTCGATGTACTTGTGCATCAACTCGTCTTGATCGTCGTTCTCGACTACGGTCTCGACCAGGATCTGGTGATACGCCGCAGCCTTCTTCTTCAGCTCTTCCGGAATCTCTTCGACGTGATACTCGGCGCCCATCGTCTCGTCTTTCCAGACGATAGCTTTCATCGTGAGCAGATCGATGACGCCCTTGAACTTATCTTCCTGCCCGATGGGCAGCTGAATCGCGACCGGCTTGGCATTCAGGCGCTTGCGGATGGTATCGATGGCATGCTCGAAGTCGGCACCCATCTTGTCGATCTTGTTGATGAAGCAAATGCGCGGAACGCCGTATTTATCGGCTTGGCGCCATACTGTTTCCGACTGCGGCTCGACCCCATGAACGGCATCAAACACAGCGCAGGCGCCGTCGAGTACGCGCAGCGAACGTTCCACCTCGGCGGTGAAGTCTACGTGGCCGGGGGTGTCGATGATGTTGATGCGAATATCTTTCCAAAAGCAGGTCGTCGCCGCCGACGTGATGGTGATGCCGCGCTCCTGCTCCTGCGCCATCCAATCCATCGTCGCGGTGCCCTCATGGACTTCACCAATACGGTGCGTGCGTCCCGTATAGAACAGGATGCGCTCCGTCGTGGTGGTCTTGCCGGCATCGATGTGGGCCATGATGCCGATGTTTCTGCAACGCTCTAATGGAACTTGTCTGGGCACAATCTTTATCCGTTTTCCTGAAGGGCCGCACTTTCATGCGCGCCGTCAATCTCTTCTGCTTTAGAAGGGGCGCGCCTTTAGGTGCGCCGCTAAGCTCTTATATCTTTGTCATCCCGAAGCCGCCGCGGCGGGTGAGGGACCTGCAGTTTCCTACCAGCGATAGTGCGCGAACGCCTTGTTGGCTTCGGCCATGCGGTGGACGTCTTCCTTCTTCTTGATCGACGCACCGCGGTTGTTGGCCGCGTCCAGCAATTCGTTGCTCAGCTTCTCGATCATGCTCTTCTCGCCACGGCCGCGGCTGTAAGTCAGAATCCAGCGGATCGCCAGCGAGGTGCGACGGTCGGCATTGACTTCCACCGGAACCTGGTAGTTGGCGCCGCCTACACGGCGGGTCTTCACTTCCAGCACCGGCTTGGCGTTCTCGACCGCCTTCTTGAACAGCTTGATGGCCTCGTCGCCGCCACGCTCTTCCAGCTTCTTCATCGCCTTGTAGAAGATGCCCTGGGCGGTGGACTTCTTGCCGTCCCACATCATGGAATTCACAAACTTGTTGACCAGCTGCGATCCGTACACCGGGTCGCTCAGGGTCTCGCGCTTGGCGATATGTCCTTTTCTCGGCATAAATCCTCGTTAAGCCTTGGGGCGCTTGGCGCCCTCGAAGGGGACGACCTTCAGGTCGTCCATAAAACTGTCTCTCAAAAACAAGGGGCTTCAGCCCCGCTTAGGCCTTAGGCCTCTTGGCGCCGTATTTCGAGCGGCTCTGCTTACGGCCGGCTACGCCAACCGAGTCCAGCGTTCCCCGCACCACGTGATAGCGCACGCCCGGCAGGTCTTTCACACGGCCGCCGCGAATGAGCACAATCGAGTGCTCCTGCAGGTTGTGGCCGACGCCGGGAATGTAGGTCGTCACCTCGATGCCGTTGGTAAGCCGCACGCGTGCGACTTTGCGCAGCGCCGAATTCGGCTTCTTAGGCGTCTGGGTATAGACGCGGGTGCAAACCCCGCGACGTTGCGGGCAGGACTGAAGGGCTGGACTCGCCGTCTTATACTTCGGCGCCGACCGGCCCTTGCGCACCAATTGATTGAATGTAGGCACTCTTTCCAGCTCCTTGAATCCTGGCGCGATCTTCACCACGCCTTCGAAGGGGCGTGGCTTCAGCCACGCCGCAAACGCTACCTTTATTAGGTGTCATCCCGAGGCGGCTTCAGCCGCCGAGGGATCTGCATTTCGCCTCGCGGCGAACTGTGCGCTACCAAAGCGCATGCATGCGCTCACGCACAACGAATCCCACATTGGGACTGGACAGAACTCAGTCTGCCCATACTCCTCGCACACACCTGCAGCGAGGACTTGGTTCCGATCTGGTCAAGCGAACGACGGTGGCGCCGAGGTCGTTCCACCGCAGCCTTGACGGCGCAGCGGATTGAAGCTCACGAAGGCACTCCGTTTCGTTGCCTCGGCCTGCATACCCGTGGAAAGTCCAACGGTAGCGCAGGCTCGTTTCAGCGAGGAAATCCTGAATGATTATACAGGATCGTTACGTTCACATCCTGCCACACCTACAGTGTGGCTCCGCAGAACTCGCAGAACCTATTCAGTGTAGCAACGCATGGGCCAGTCGTCAAACATTACTGAACCAGACAAGACAACCGTAGGGCATTGGTTATCGTCACCATCATTAATAACCACGCCAAGGAGTGAAAGGAGTGAAAACACGCTATGCCACGCGGAGCCAACGCCAAGCGCGAACATGAGTACGAAGAGCTGAAAGACAAGTTCAAGAAGTCAGGCCGCTACAAGGGACGCGAAACCGAAGTCGCCGCTCGCATCGTCAACAAGCAGCGGGCCGAGTATGGCGAGACCAAAGGCGACAAGCAGCAGGAGAAGGAAGGCGAGAGTCCGGATCGCAATTTGCCCATCGACCACTATCGCCACCTCAATATCCGCCAGGTAGAAGAGAAGGCGAAGAAGCTCTCGCCGAAGCAAATCGACAAAGTCGAAAAGTACGAGAAGCAGCACAAGGATCGCAAAGGCGCCGTTGCAGCCCTGGAGAAGGACAAGAAGGAGAAGAAGGCGGCATAAATAGTAAGATGATGGCGTGCGCCGCACCATGCAAGATGCCGACATTTTTCATCTTTCGGGAAATGTGGGGGCCAACGATCTTCACTCGCAACCGTCTCGCACTGAGAAACTGCTGTGCCATCCCATAAACTGCCAAGCGAAGGCAATTGTTGCCCACCCGCCAAGGCCGTAAATCCGGCTTGCAGCTGCACTCTGTGTCGTATATCATTGGTATATACCAAGTGAACGAGGGAGAACGATGCCTCAAACTGCAAAGCTCTTTCGCAATGGGCGCAGCCAGGCAGTGCGCTTGCCTGCCGAGTATCGCTTCGAAGGCTCCGAAGTGTATGTTCGCCGTGATCCGCGTACCGGGGATGTCATTCTGTCACTGCGTCCAGAGTCGTGGCAGGACTTTTTTGAGCTGCTAAAGAACATTGACATACCCGAAGATTTCCTCAGCGACCGCGACCAGGCTCCACCACAGAAACGTGACCTCTTCTGATGCCGGCACGTTATCTGCTGGACACGAACACCGTAAGTTACATCCTGAAAGGGAACCCGCCTCGCGTGCGCCAACATCTCGCCAGAATACCGATGGAAGCCGTCTCCGTTTCGGTAGTCACGGAAGCCGAGTTACGCTTTGGGTTAGCGCGACGACCGGACGCGAAGAATCTTAGAGTCGCGGTCGAAGAATTCCTGCTCCGAGTCGACATCCTGCCCTGGGATTCGTCTGCTGCCGGGCACTATGGCGACATCCGCGCTGAGATCGAAGCTGCGGGTGCTCCCATGGGCAACATGGACCTGATGATCGCAGCTCAGGCACTCTCTGCCGGAGCTACGCTGGTGACCAGCGACCGCAGCTTCCATCGCATTAAGCGGCTGAAGATTGAGGATTGGACAAGGCCGTGAACCGCGAAGTAGCCTTCGTGGAGCTAAATCAGGCCGGGGGGGCAGCAGGCTGGAACAATTGTTGATGTCTCGGATTCTATAAACATAATGAAGTCCCATCCGAAATTGCCATGGCGGGCAGGTTTAATTCTCTGCTGCATCGCCGCCATTTCTATATTGCTGGAGGGAGCTTCGGCCCAAGACCCTTTCGCGCACGCCAACGACGTGGTCTTCTCCATCAAAACTGAGCGAAAGCAGTACGAAATTGGCCAGCAAATCGTCATTTCTTACACCATCAAGAACGTCGGCAACGGGCCGCTCTTCGTTCCTCGCTCGCAATGGGATTCGGCCTGCAGCGGCCTGCTCCACCTCTGGGCGCTTCTGGAGGACAGCTCCGGCAAGCACCACGAACCTGGCTTCACCGGCGGTGGGCTCGGCGCCAGGGATTGCGGCACGTTAGCCATCTCGGAGTGGCTGAAAAAAGACGCTGTACTGCTGAAGCCGCAAGAGTCCTTCTCGGGCGCCTTCGTATTTCAGTTTCCCCGCGGGATCATTCACCCGGAACTCAAGCCCGGCACATACCGTCTCGAAGCGCTTCTCTATGGATGGAACGTAAGCTTCAGCGAATCCCAACGTAAAGAACTCGACACCATTCCCGGTTCTTTGTTAATCGGCGAAGCGAACGCCACGGCACAGATCGAATTGACCGCGCCTCGACACTAACCTGAACCCGCGAGAGAAACATTGCGCTCGGCGTATATTCTTCCGCATGACTCGACGGCGCCTGGTTGTTCTTTCGCCCCAATTCTTCTGCTTTCGTCGCTTATATCTGCCCAGACCACCCCTAAAACCGCTGCTGATCGATATCGAACGGCTAACGAGCAGCAGATCTTGCAGGAATTCACCTCGCTTTTGGCGATTCCCAACGTCGCCAGCGACAAGGCGAATATTCGCCTCAACGCCGAAACCTTGGTTCAGGCGCTCGAAAAAAGGCACGTTTCCGCGCGCCTTTTGGAAGCTTCCGGGGCGAATCCAGTGGTTTTTGGTGAACTTAAGACGCCCGGAGCCAAGCACACCATCGTCTTTTATGCCCATTACGACGGTCAGCCGGTAACTCCTGAGGATTGGGAGACGAAAGCCCCGTTCACGCCGGTGACGAAAATGGTGAATGGCGAGCCGCGCATCTATGCTCGCTCAGCTTCGGACGACAAAGCAGCCATCATCGCGCAGCTCACCGCGCTGGATGCCTTGCAAGCGGCGAACATCAAGCCCAAGGCCAACCTGCGGTTTGTCTGGGAAGGGGAAGAGGAAGCTGGATCCACCAATCTCGGCGCGGTTCTCGCTAAATATAAAGACGAGTTGGGCGGCGACATCTGGCTCATCTGCGATGGCCCGGTCGATCAAAGCGGACGCCAGACCGTAGTCTTTGGCGCGCGTGGCGTTACCCACCTGGCGATCACTGTTTACGGCCCGAATCGCGGACTGCACAGCGGACACTACGGAAACTGGGCTCCCAACCCGGCGATGATGTTGGCGCAATTGCTGGCTGGCATGAAAGACAAGAGCGGCCACGTGCTCATCCCGCACTTCTACGACGGCATCACACCGCTCACCGCGCTGGAGAAGCAGGCAGTAGCCGAAGCGCCAAACAACGGTCCGATGCTGGAGAAAGAATTCGCCCTCGGCCATACCGACGGCGATGGTAAAACGCTTGTGGAACTGTTAAACCAACCTTCGCTGAACATCGATGGCTTCGCGTCGGCACACGTCGGAGCGCAACACACCAACGTGATCCCCTCTGCAGCGACGGTCGATATCGATATGCGCCTGGTGAAAGGGCTCGACTGGCGTACGCAGCAGCAGCGCGTGGTCGACTACATCACCTCGCAGGGATACTTCATTACCAACGCACCGCCCGACAAGCAAACGCTGCTCTCCCATCCCTACGTCGCATTCGTGCAACTCGATGATGGCTACAACGCCGTACGCACGCCAATGGACCTGCCCATCGCGCAGGAAGTCATCGCCGCTGTCGAAAGTGCGCGCGGCCCCGTCGTGAAGCTGCCCACCATGGGAGGCAGCGTTCCGCTGGACGTAATCGAGAAGACGCTCGATGTGCACACCATTACTGTTCCCATCGCTAATTACGACAACAATCAACACTCCAGCAACGAGAACATACGCTTGCAGAATCTATGGAACGGTATCGAAACCATGACCGCTCTCGAAGCCATGGAGTAATCGCGTAGCGCCACGCAAAATCGTGCGGCATTGTCCACGCCCGGCATTGACAGTCGAGCGATGGCAGTGTCAAACTCCCTTTCCGATTCACCGCAGGGCCCCCACACGCCAACCTTTCACTCACTTCATCACACTTCTCAACCTGAAAGGAGTGCCTTATGCGCCTCACCGCCGCCACCTTTTTTGTCCTCGTATGCCTTTCTTTGTGCTCAGCCCAGGAAGTTTTCCCTGCGGCAAATAATTGCGTAACCGCACTCTGTTTCATTCAGAACACCACCGGATTAGGCAATTACCAGCAAGCCAATGCCAGCTTCAGCATCGATGGCAACGGGACGGCAGGCGGAACACTAGCTGCGAAGGTACTCAATGGCGCGACCAGCTATCAGATTGGAGGCGTAAACGTAATGAGTATTGGCCCCCAGGCGGCCGCCGATCTGTTTGTGGGAGACGGTGCCGGGGCCAACGACCAACCAGTCGTCGCTCAAGGCAACACCTTCGTCGGAGCTTTTGCCGGTACGATTAACTCTACTGGCCAGGCCAACACCTTCGTTGGAAACGCGGCTGGAGCCTTGTCCCGGGAAGGCATGAACAATACCTTCGTCGGAGTCTCCGCTGGCCGTGAGGAATTAGGCAACTTCAATACCATGATCGGAGGCGGAGCAGGTCTGATCACCGCGAACGGAGATGGCAATACTTTCCTCGGCTTCGATGCCGGCCGCAACACTATGCAGGGCTCTTACGACACCTACATTGGAGCCGGCGTGGCGCCCAGTGATGAGAGTTTCACCATCCGGATTGGCACCGCCGGTGGCTCGGAAACCCAGACCTTCATTGGCGGAATTTTCAACGCCTCAGTCGGGGGAACGGGTATCCCCGTGTATGTGACCAACAGCGGCCAACTGGGCACTACCGTCTCCTCGCTCCGCTTCAAGGAGCAGGTGCGGGACATGGGCGATGCCAGTAGCGGTCTGCTCAAGTTACGGCCAGTCACCTTTTTCTATAAAGCCGAGTACGACAAGGGTCCGCGAATCCTGCAATATGGCTTGATCGCGGAGGAAGTTGCGGATGTTTATCCCGGGCTGGTCGCCTATGACAGCGAGGGAAAGCCGTACAGCGTGCGCTACCAGTACCTGACATCCATGTTGCTCAACGAAGTGCAGAAACAGTATCGGCGTGCTGAAGAACAGAGCACGACCCTGGAAAAACAGCGGCAGCAGATCGCCGAGCAACGGCAACAGATCGGACAGCTGAAGCAGCAACTGCAAATGCAGAATGCGTCGGTACAGCAGCGCCTCTCCCGGCTTGAAGATCTGCTGCGGCTGGAATCGGCAGCAGCGAAGTAGCCGGGAGGCTCATAGCTGCGGCTTCAAATCCCCTTTCGGGATATTTTCACCACCTTCGTAAGGTCCGGGCATGGCGAGCCATCGCTCGTTACTCCACAAAGGTGCTCACACCCCTTTAGTACTAAGGTGCGTTTGTCGTATCTTGACGCTTGACAAAGGTGCTACTATCCGCGGGCCGACCTTAGCACCTTCCAGCGGCAACCTGAATGGAAGGATGCCTGAGGTAGTTAATGAAACTGCTCCGCGTCGTCTGTCCACTGGTTGTTCTTTTCCTGGCCCTGAGCGCCCACGCCGACTTTCTCGGAAGTGCAGACGCTTTTGGCATTCTCGGTGCCTCTGCGGTCACCAACACCGGTTTCAGCACGGTGTATCAGGACCTCGGGGTCTGGCCCGGAACATCGATCACCGGATTTCCGCCCGGCATCGTGCTCGGCACCATCCACAACAATGATGCAGTCGCTATGCAGGCGCAGGCTGACGCGCTCTCTGGATACAACTACCTCGCCGGTCTATCCAGTACACAAAACTTGACTGGTCAAGATCTCGGCGGACTAACCCTTAGCAGCGGCGTCTACTTCTTCGCATCGTCAGCCCAGATGACGGGAACGCTCAACCTCGACTTCCAAGGCATGAGCAACCAAACGATTGTCTTCCAGATTGGGAGCACGCTCACCACCGCCAGCGCCTCCATGGTGAACATCATCAATCCCGGGATGAATGACCAGGTTTACTGGCAGGTTGGAAGCTCTGCGACCCTGGGCACAAGCACTGATTTTTTTGGCAGCATTATCGCGGAGCAGAGCGTGACGCTCAATACCGGCGCGGACATCAACTGCGGCCGGGCCATCGGCCTGAATGGTGCCGTCACCATGGATACCAACAGTGTTAATACCGGCAGTTGCGGCGAGGTGCCGGAACCGGGAACGCTGTCAATGGTTGGCAGCGGAATCATCGCGGCCGGCGCGACCGCGTGGCCATCAAGTTTTACCGGCCTGGGGTTAGCTGCACTGGCAGGTATTCGCCGAAGAATTCGGCGTTAGCCAAATCTTGGGAGTGCTCACCCGAGCACAGACCAGAGTTCCACCCTGGGGGAGGGTTCGCGGGCTTCGAAGGGCCGGAGCCCTCTCCCTCCATTATTTGGGCTGATTCCCAATTTGGGAATTCCTGCCACCTTCGTAACCTCTGCGCCCTGCTTTTTCCGTGCGGGTCAAGTCAGCGACTCATACACTAGAGCAATCCATACACTTCGGTCGAGAGCACCAAAAGGTGCACTGGTATTTGCGACTGCTTGGCCTCAGGGGCTCCAAAATGGTGTCGCGTAAGTTCTTTGATATCTGGATTTTGCCTGTAAGTCGCACGGGCTCAGGATTTTAGGAGCGAAATGTGTGCTAAACCGTTGAAAACAGAGATCCACAAAATTGATTTTTTCGCGGTTTCACATTATCGGACATAGTGGTCCGAGAGGCCGATCGCGGCGTGCAACGGGAGCGTCCGTTTACCGAATCTATGAAACGGTATTGAGCAATGGATGCCTTAAATGCCGTGGAATAATAGATGAAGTTTTAGCCGCTGGCCTGGTGCTCTTAATCATCCATAGCAAATCAGGGACCGCCGCGTGACCCGGCGCGACGCATTACTCCTGCTGGCCAGGAGCGCGGCGACGTATCCCCTGATGCGTTCGGGGCTGTTCGCGCAATCGTTGCCGGGTGTGACCACGGCGATACCGGGCGAGCTGCCGAATCCTCCGCTCACCGACGACGAGTTCCTGGAAGAGATCGTGTATCGAGCGTTCCTCTATTTCTGGAACGAAGCCAGTCCGCATACGGGACTGGTACGCGATCGCGCTCTGGCCAGCGGCGAGCCGGACAAGCGTACCGCCGGCAGCATCGCCGCCACGGGATTTGGTCTTGCGGCACTCGCGATCGGGCATTCTCGCGGCTACATGCCTAAGCACCAGATCGGCGCCCGCGTGGTCACCACGCTGAATCATCTGATAAATCATGCCGAGCAGGTGAACGGCTTCTACTATCACTTCCTCGACATCAATACCGGCAAGCGGGTGCGCCTGTGTGAGGTCTCGCCGATTGATACGACGATCCTGCTCTGCGGGATGCTGACTGCCGCCGCCTACTTCCATAGCCCGCAAATCTCGCGGCTGGCTGCCACCATCTACCGCCGGGTGAATTGGCGGTGGATGCTTAACGGGGGCGAAACCTTCGCCATGGGCTGGACGCCGGAATACAAGTTCATCGGCGCGCGCTGGGACCGCTACTGCGAGCTGATGATGATGTATCTGCTGGCCATGGCTGCGCCGCTGTGGAACGTTCCAGCCAGTTCCTGGGACGCCTTTACGAGGCCTACCATGCAGTACGCCGGCTATAGCTGGATCGGCAGTACCGATCCGCTGTTCGTACACCAGTATTCGCACGCCTGGTTCGATTTCCGCGGGCAGCGCGATCAATACGCGGACTACTTTCGCAACTCTGCAATTGCGACTTACACGCATAAGCTTTTTTGCCAGAGCTTGCGTTGGCGCTGGCCTGACTACAACGAAAATGCATGGGGTATCACAGCGTCAGACTCGCGCATCGGCTACCAGGCGTGGGGAGGACCGCCGGAGATTGGCCGCATCGATGGGACAATTGTGCCGTGCGCGGCCGGAGGCTCGGTCCCGTTTCTTCCCGACGAAACTATCGCCTGCCTGAAGAACCTCTATACGACGCACGGCGCGCAGGCGTGGAAGGCATATGGCTTCGTTGACGCCTTCAATCCCCGTAGCGGATGGACCGACCTCGATGTAATCGGTATCGACCAGGGCATCACCATGATGATGGTGGAGAACCACCGCAACGGTTTTATCTGGGAGCATTTCATGAAGAACCCGCAGGCCAAACACGCCATGGAGTTGGCCGGGTTTAAGGCGGAGGCGCAGGCCGCGGGAGCAGGGAAGTGATAAAGCGGGGACGTCAGGCCCGGGTAGCCGTCGGGTAGTGCGGCGCTTCAGCGCCGCGTAAGCGTGGCTATGTATGTTCGGAGGGTGGCATCCTGCTGCCGGCAGCAGGATGCCACCCAGATATTACAAAATGCCACGTGTTCGCGGGCCTAAAGGCCCGCACTACCCGAAACCGCGTAGCGGCCCGTAATCATGCCTATCCCGACTCTACTTCTGGCGCGTAGCTGGCCGCCTCTTCCTCTTGCGATCGGGAATGGACCTGCGCGGTGGTGACCAGCGCGACGGCTACTACGATCACCGCCGATCCGATCGCGATGTAAACATCAATGCCCTCGTGCAGAATCAGCCAGCCGAGAAATACCGCGACGATGGGATTCACGTACGCGTAGGTTGCGACCTTTGGCGTGGGCACGTGTTTTAGCAGCCAGACGTAGGCGCTGTAGCCCACCCAGGAGCCGAAGATCACCAGGTACAGCACCGCCATCAGCGCGCGATGGGTAAGTACGGCATGCTTGTACTGGCCGGTGACGAGCGAGAGAACGATGTGCCCGAATCCGGCGAAGATCATCTCGTACGCCGTGGCCACGAAGGGATCGACCGTCATTTGCCACTTGCGTGACAGCACCGATCCAAACGCCCAGCTGAATGACGAGAACAGCAGCGTGGTTGCACACACCAGCTGCATGATGCCGAGGGTTTCGCGATACTCGAACTTGGGCCAGAACAGCACGGCGATGCCGCAGATTCCCAGCAACACGCCGGCCACTCCCCGACGGGACAGGCGATCGCCGCGGAAGGCAAACGCCTCCAGCAGAACAAACCAGATGGGAGTGACGGCGATGATGAGCGCGGCGAATCCGGTGGGCACGTACTGCTCGGCCCAGGCGAGACCGCCGTTGCCTAACACCAGCAACAGGCAGCCGATAATTGCGAGCCTGGCGGCTTGCTCTCGCGTGACGCGAATCTTGCGTCCCATCAAAGCGCAGGCGGCCATCATGAGTGGCCCGGCAATCAGGAACCGGATGGCGCACATCACGAACGGCGGCAGGTGCTCGTCGTCGGCGATGCCGATAGCCAGGTAGGTGGAGCCCCAGAACACGTAGACCAGCGCGAATGCGAGGATCACCTTCAGGCGTTGATTGGAGGCTGCCGTCATGCGCGAGTCAGCTTGCGTCGTGCACCGGCGGTGCGGATGGCTGGAAGTGTCGTAAGCGGTATCCGGTGCGAAGCACGTAGTGAATGCCGGAAATGCTGGTGAAGACGAACGTTGCGTAGAGGAAGAAGCGCTCGGCCATCACCACCCACGGCTGCGTGGCGACTTGTGCCAGCACGACGAAGAACACCGTCGCAATCTGGCAGAAGGTGCTGGTTTTGCCGAAGATGCTGGGACGAAAGTCGCGCATGCCAACGGTTGCGTACAGCACCACGCAGGTAGACACGATGATCAGGTCGCGGCTGAAGACGATGATGGTGTACTTCCAGGGAATCTTGCGGACGAACGACAGCACGAGAAACAGCGAGCTGAGCAGCAGCTTATCGGCGATGGGGTCGAGATACTCGCCAAGCATCGTCTGCTGATTGAGCACGCGGGCGAGCAGGCCATCGAGTCCGTCGCTGAGGCCGGCGACGATCAGCAGGCCCAGCGCCCAGCCCCAGTTGCCATCGAAGACGTTGATGATGACGAAGGGAATGAAGACCAGGCGTAGCAGCGTGAGCTGGTTGGGCGCGGTCCAGAACTGATTCCTGATGCGGCTCTCCTGAATGCGGGTCGAAACCGAGCGTGAGGTAGACCTGTTCAATGGGAGCACCGTTTGTCGCAATTCGATTGTGCCGTTTGCTTCCCCGATTAGCAAACCGTTGAACCCGGCTGTGCACGGGGCACGGTGACCGCCGTCACGGGAAGCCGGATTTGGGGCAGATACATTAGTTATGGTTCTGGCCGATGACGTGGCTTCTCAAAATCCTCACCCGAAGTCTGCAACAGCTGCAGGGCATGCTTCCGCGGCGGCGAACGAAGCATTTGCGAACTGGAAGCCAGGGAGAAACCGCGGCGTATCTCTTCCTGCGCGGTTTGGGGTACCGAATTGTTGCAACCAATTTTCGTGTGCCGCAGAACCGCGGCGAGATCGATCTCATTGGGTGGGATGGGGAAGTGCTTTGCTTCATCGAAGTGAAAACGCGCGTGGGCGAGGGCATGTTGCCGCCGGAAGCCGCGGTCGATGCCGCGAAACGCTCGCACATTCGCTCGGTCGCGCGCAGTTATCTGCGCCGCCTGCCCGGCGAGCAGAATCCGACATGCCGCTTTGATGTGGTGAGCGTGATTTTTTCCGCTGACCGCGAAAAGCCGATGCTGAGGCTGCGCAAAGGAGCATTTCAGTGGAGCTCCCGCAAGCACCGCGACTGGGAGTATGTCGCTCCGGCACGGCGGGAAAAGTGGCAACCGTTGCGATGAGCGGTCCGCCTGCGCTTGCCTGCAACAAGTGTCGCGGCTAGAATAGGAATGCTTCCGTAGAACGACCTGCGATACAGGCGCGTAGCTCAGTTGGTTAGAGCGCTACCTTGACACGGTAGAGGTCAGGAGTTCGAGTCTCCTCGTGCCTACCATTTCTTCCCCAGTATTTACGCGGGTTTCCCGCATTCCTGCCGCAAGAGACCTGACCTAGGAAAAGTGCTTACTCCCAATTTACTCTTAACCGCACTGCACCATAATCTGTGCAATCACGGAGGCCCCCAACCGCGCCTGGGCGCCGGGTCAAACTCCCTTCACGGACCTTGGCATTGGCAATTGAGATATGCTGCATCGCGCGCTCACGGCGACATCCGCCGAACGGGAGTTGAGAAGTTGAGAGACACCGTTTCCCGGTGAAGATTGGCGCCGCTCCCTGCGAACCGATGAGATCGGCAAGCCACCCTCGCCGAAAGCTGAATTGCAGGAATTAGGTTCATGTTCATTCTTGCGCAACACTGGCGCGGCCGCTCGCCTGCCGAGGAGGTGATGGGAGAGGAGCTTTTGCATTCGCTGCAATCTCGTTGCGTATCGCTGGCGAACCGCTGCCGGCTCGATCTGATCCGAATCGCGCATCGAAAAATACCGCTGAACAAGTGCTTCACGTGATGGAGCGTGGCGGTGGTCAGAAACGTTCTTCGCCCGTTCGTCGTTCAGCATCTGTTGCATTTCTACGAGGGCGTAATTCTCGCCTTTACCGGTCAGAGTTGGTTCAATATCCCCGGTTCCACATCTTGCGATATCCATCGTGTGTCGGGCCTCGCGTCTCGCTCTCAGCAATAGCAACGAGAACCCTGGACCAACCGGAACGAGGCGGTGCACTTGCTGCAGCAACACAGCGGCGAGGCAGAGTTCGTGCTGCAAGCGCAACAAGCATGATGGGCGTGGCATCGTAGCCGAGTACACGAGTGTCTCACTGCTAATGCTCGACCAATTTGCGCCCCGGCTATTGCTGCTGATTTGCCTCACGCCCACACTCGCCTTTCCTCAGGCTCCCGCCCCAAGTACAACCCAAGCGGCGCAAACGGATCAGGCTGAAGTTGCTCCTCCCAATGGACCGGCGATCTTTCTGGAGAGGTGCGCCAAGTGTCACGGGCAGAAGGGCGAGGGTGTCTCCGGGGTGGTTGGCATCGGAGGGCCAAACATTCAGGCGCTACACACTCCCGGCGATGTGATGGCGGCCATGGAAGTCGGTCCCAGCCATATGCCACGATTCGCCTACATACTTTCGATTCCCGAGATGCGAGCAGTGGCCAACTATGTTACGCAAAATCTCGCCGTCATTCCCCTCGGCGGAGGCGACTTGAGCGAAGGCGGCAAGCTTTTCCGACAGTACTGTGCGCCCTGCCATCAGTCCGCGGTCCGGGGAGGCGCGCTGGTATTCACCGGCATCAACGCGCCCGCGCTGACCGGCAAGTCGGCGGCGATTGTGGCGGGAGCCATACGTTGGGGGCCGGGCCCGATGCCGGCGTTTCCGCCCTCGGTCCTCAATGACAAGCAACTGAACTCGATCGTGAAATACATCGAATTTGTGCAGCAGCCACCGGCGCCTAGCGCTACCGCGATGAACTGGTTTGGTCCGGTGGCAGAAGGGTTTGCGGCATGGATGATCCTGTTCAGCTTAGTGGGTATCACGGTTTGGATTGAATGGGGAGGAAAGGGTTGAGCGAACAGGACAAACGAATTGGGGCAATGCCTGCGCTGCTGATTGCCGCAGCACTAGAAATCGGTCAGTGGCTTGCCAGGTTTCTCTTGAGACCTCTGGGGAAGCGCACTGACGAGATCGGCAAGGCGAAGCCGGGAGGTGCGCCGGCACCCGTCGATCTCCGTACAACGGAACGCAGCACGGATCGGCTACAGAATGTGGATACACAAGCGCGTGAGCGATGGGGGACGTTTCTTGTCACCTGCGCGTCTATGGTCGGCATTGCCTCGGGCATTGGATTCGTTTACGTCTACTGGACCGACGCCAGCAATGTTGTGCTGTTGGGCGAAACCCTCGCATTGAGTTGCGGAGGGCTTGGGTTTTCGCTGATCGTATGGGCCCGTTTGCTGATGCGGCACAAAGAAGCCACAGAGGCCCGCGAGCCCATGGAATCGAGTCCAGCGGCGCGTCAACGGGTGCTGGCCGACTTCGATCAGGGTAAGCACGATGTGAAGCGTCGCAGCCTGCTGACCTGGATCAGTGCCGGGTTCGCGGGAGTGTTCGCAGCATCAGCATTGTCCTTGTTTCGTTCCCTGGGGGCGCCTCCCGGGCCTTCGCTGTACGACACCATCTGGAAGGCCGGGCAGCGGCTGATGACCGCGGATGGCACGCCGGTATCGGTTAATGCGCTTCAACCCGGCAGCACCATGCTCGTCTTCCCGGAGGACAGCATTGGGGACGAGAAAGCGCAAACCGTCCTGGTTCGGGTGAATGAGCAGTTCTTGCGGATGCCCAGGGAACGTGCGGACTGGGCTCCCATCGGGTACATCGCGTATTCGCGCATCTGTACCCATGCCGGATGCCCGGTCGGGCTCTACCAGAAGGAAACACACTTGCTGTTGTGTCCTTGTCATCAGTCGAGCTTTGATGTGTTGAAAGGCGCCGAACCCACCGGCGGACCAGCTGCACGGGCGCTTCCGCAGGTGCCGCTTTCCATCGATGCGGATGGAATACTGCGCGCGGACGGCGGTTTCAGCACGCCTCCGGGACCGGGATTCTGGGGGATGCCGGCATGATCGAAGGGCTCGGCCGCATGGTTGGCCGTTGGCTGGACCGGCGTGTCGGAGGCGCGAAGTCTCTGCGTCGCGTACTCAACCATGTCTTCCCCGATCACTGGTCTTTCATGCTGGGCGAGATCGCCCTGTATTGCTTCATCATCCTGGTGCTCACCGGCGTCTTCCTGATGCTGTTTTTCCATGACAGCTCCACTGAGCAGGTCTATCACGGCTCCTACAAGGCGCTCGATGGCCTGAAGATGTCGGACGCCTACATATCGGTGCTGCACATCAGCTTCGATGTAAAAGCAGGTTTGCTTATCCGGCAGATGCATCACTGGGCAGCGTTGTTATTTTTGGCGGCTATTGTCATTCACGCCATGCGCATCTTCTTCACTGCGGCGTATCGCCGGCCGCGCGAGCTCAATTGGCTGATCGGCCTGACGCTCGCACTTCTGGCGCTGGCCAACGGCTTCTTCGGATACTCGCTGCCCGGCGACCTTTTGTCCGGACTAGGGTTAAGAGTCGGCTACTCCATCGTGCTGTCGATCCCAGTGATCGGCAGTTGGGCGGCATTTCTGCTGTTCGGCAGCACCGTACCCTCGCCCGCCACGCTGCCTCGTTTTTACAGTCTGCACATCTTTTTCATACCCGCGCTGATTGCATTGCTGCTGGCACTGCACCTCGGCCTGATATGGCGGCAGATGCACACCAACTATCCCGGCCCACGCCGCACCGACACTACGATCGTCGGCTCGCGTCTCTACCCCACCTATGCTGCGAAATCTATCGGGCTGTTCTTCATGATTCTTGGATTGATCGCGGGCCTGGGCGGCCTGGTGCAGATCGATCCGGTTTGGGTGTACGGGCCGTTTGACCCGACTGCCTCCACGCCGTTTGCACAGCCTGATTGGTATCTCGGCTGGATTGAGGGGGCCATGCGGCTGAACCCAGCTTACAAACTGCACCTGGGGCATTATCTGGTGCCAAACGTTTTCTTTCCGGCGGTGCTGCTTCCCTTGCTGATTTTTGGGCTCCTGTACGCGTATCCCTTCCTCGATAAGTTCATCTCCTGGGACAATCGCCCACACAACGTACTGAAACTTCCGTATCAGCAACCGTTCAACACCGCCCTGGGATGTACCGTTCTAAGCTTCCTGCTGATCCTATTCTTCGCGGGCGGCGATGACGTTATCGCCGTGGCCACCTCAAGCTCCGTGGTGACCATCCGCAGAGTTCTTCGGCTGCTCGCCATAACCTTGCCTCTGCTCGTCGGAGTCATTGTGTACTGGCTCTGCGCAAGGACGCGTCGCCGAGCTTTGGCCTCGGGTGAGGTACCGGGTGTCGATGCTAAACAGACGCCCGAAGCATGACTCTCAGGAAATGGAATCAATCATCATCAGGGCGAATAGCGCGGGTAAATACAGAACACTAGCCCGCAGCAATCCGCGGGCCAGTTGTTTTGCCTGCCGTTGGTCTCGCATCAGCCATATGCGCAGGCCATACCAGGAGAAAGCAATCCCCAGCATCACTGCTGCCACGCAGTAGAACCATCCCGCCATGCCTGCCAGCGTGGGAAGCATGCTGACCGGTATGAGCACAAAAGAATAGGTGACGATTTCGCGCGGAGTAGCTTTTCCTTGGTGGTCGATGACCGGCAACATGCGAATGCCGGCGCGCTCGTAATCCTCCCGGTAAAGCAGGGCGATGGAATCGAAGTGGGGGAATTGCCAGAAGAACATGATCGAGAAAAGCACGAAGGCTTCCCAATCGAGACGCCCGCGAATCGCAACCCAGCCGAGCACCGGCGGCATGGCGCCTGATATGGCGCCAATTGCAGTGCAGGAAGGGCCGACCGTCTTCATCGGCGTGTAGGCTCCCAAGTACAGTGCGGAGGTCAGCAGGGTTAGAAGTGCAGTAAACCAGTTGCAGGCGAAAGCAAGGTAAAGCGCGCCGACCAACAGCATTGTCCCGGAAGCCATCGCTGCCTGCCAGACCGACATGCGGCCGGTAACCAGGGGGCGCAGGCTGGTGCGCCGCATCCTGGCATCGAGCTCGCGTTCCATGATCTCGTTGAAGCCGGCCGTTCCCGCGGCGACCATTCCGATTCCCAGCAGGGAAGCGAGCATGGCGGGGGAGATCCATCGATCACCGGACTGTGCAGCGGCAAAGTAAGACCCGCAAGCCGCGGTGACGACAATCAATGCGGTCACCCGCGCTTTGAAAAGCTCAGCATAGTCGCGAAGAAGCGTGGAGGTCCGGCTTCTTACGGTCAAAGTTTGCGCAACGGTGCCCATTCAGTTGTCTTTTGATCGCTAATTGTCGATGGCTGAAATTTCTGATCGTTAATTAGCGCTTCAACGGATACTTCTTGGGAAGGTCCTGAAGCATGGGCGAAGGCGGCTTGCACTTTGGATGACCGTATCCGCTGCCACTTTGCCCGTTGCTGATGTCCTGGATCATATTGTCGTCATGGCTGGGAGAGACGCCATAAGGCACAGCATCGAGACCAAGCTGATGCCGCACCTTCCAGGCCTTGACGTGATCGGCGCACGACGTATCCCCGCTCAAGCCCAGGCCGCCAACGATCTTTCCCTTAGCGCTATAGAGTGCGAGGCCGCCACCGAAGACGATGACTCCGCCGATGGGTTTGCCAACCATTGGATCATTGGGTGTGCCGAAGGTGGCAGGATCACCGAATGCTGCCTGCGGGTTCGGTGGCTGGCTGGTGATGATGCCGTACAGGCTCTGGCCCGGTTGCGACGGCCAATACACGTTTGCGGTGGAGAGTGCGAAATCAGGGCCGCTGAATCCGTTCGCGGTATTCGCCTTGTCGGCGGCGATCATTCGGCTGCCCGGCCACTCCTGGCTCGCGTTTTCTCCGCTGTAGGCAATGGCGCACACGATGCCGTTGCGATCTACGATGACGCCCCACTCCTGGTTGCCCAACCCACCATTGGCCTGCGTATCGCCTTTTTGTGCCGCCTGAAGAGCGCTGCGTAAAGCGTCGTGATCGGGCAGCGACTTGCAGCCTGATGGTTGCTGAGCTTGCGCCATTCCGATGGCGATAAGCCCGACCGTGACTGCGACAAAGAGGGAAAAATACCGCGATCTAGGGACGATTTTCATTCGCTTGCCTCCTGAGGGCTGCGGTGCCGGAGTAACTCCCATAACTCACTTCAGATCTTCCAGGTAATCGATAAGGGCGCGAAGGTCGCGGCCGTCGAAGAAGGTCAAGTTCGGCATCATGCAGCCCGGTTTCATCGACTGCGCGTGGGTAATCCATCCTCCCATGTCGGCCTTGTCATTGATAAAACTGTTGGCTCCGATGTATTTCCGACTGGCGATGTGAGTCAAGTCGGGCGCGACTTTGCCGTTGGCTACTGTACCTCGCACAGTGTGGCAGAGGGCGCATGGGCCGTCGTTGAATACATCGCGGCCATGCATCGAGTCCTCGGTCTGCGGCTCGGCAGCGGCTTTCAGCTGGTTCTGCCGCCATAAGGCGTACTCCGCTGGGCTCTGGGCGACGACCAGCAGTCGCATGTGCGCGTGTTGTTCGCCGCAGAATTGGGTGCATTGGCCGGGGAACTCCCGGGCTTCGCTAGCCTGGATACGCAGATAGTTTTGGCGGCCGGGAATGAGCTGCATCTTGCCATGCAGCCCCGGGACCCAGAAAGAATGAATCACATCCGCGCTCTCGAGCAGCAGATCTACCGGCTTGCCGACGGGAATGTGAATCTCGTTGGCGGTGACGAAATGCTCATTGACTGGGCCGTCCAGGTAATGCACCTCCCACCAGAACTGGTGGCCGATGATCTGAATCTGCGGGTTGACGTCGGCGTGATTCAGCGGAAAGTCGGTCATCCGTTCCATGGCGAATACAAAGATGCCGCAAAGAACGAACAGTGGGATCAACAGGCCTCCAACGAAAATCCAGCTCTGTCCCCCGCCCTCGTCGTAGGGCTCGTGTTCTTGCAGCGTTCCCCGCCGGCGTACCACCGTCCAGAGCAGTAGCAGCCACATGATGAACGCAATGCCGCCCAGCAGGATGAAAACCACCCAGCCGATGGTGGACAGGTTGTGAGCTGCGGGACCTCCGGGATGAAGGATGGACTGCGGCGGACCGCACGAGGTAGCGACCAGCAACAACACTGCGGCGAAGAGGGCTTTACGCATATCAGCGGCTCGCTTCGGCGGTTTCTTTGGCCAACTGGGGCGACTTCTTGATTTCCGGTTCCGGAGGAACCAGCGGTGGATCGACCTCCTGCGACGTCTCTAATGTCTGGATATAAGTCACCAACTTCCAAATCTGATCTTGTGGGATTTTGGTGCCCCAAGCCGGCATGCCCTTTGCGCGGCCCTCAGCGATGGATGAGAAGATTTGCGCAGGAGCGCCGCCGTATAACCACACCGGATCGCGGAGACTGGGTCCCATGCCACCTCCACCATGGCCTCCGTGACAGCCGTAGCAGTTGAACCAGATGAATAAACGGCGGCCCTCGACCATAGCGACCTGATCGTTCTCATACGGATTCGCGGGCATATTTGTGTACTGGTTCCCCGGCCCTGGTATCGGTCCGACGGCAACCCGCACCGGCGCCGGCGTTCCCATGGGAGCGACTGCAACCGATTGTTGCTTGCA
Source organism: uncultured Acidobacteriaceae bacterium (assembly GCA_963791965.1). Taxonomy (GTDB): domain Bacteria; phylum Acidobacteriota; class Terriglobia; order Terriglobales; family Acidobacteriaceae; genus CAVVDY01. The sequence continues at coordinate 238,550 of CAWBUK010000006.1, forward strand.
GCCGCCAAAAGTGAGAACCAGCAACGAGGCGGCAATTAGTCCAAACCAATTTCGCATTCTTCGCACCTCAGCGGCTCCTCGCCTGTACCCCCGTATCCTCGCCCACGCAGTCTGAGCGCGAACCCGAAGTCGCGGCGTTCTCAGCGTCAATCAGCGGCACTCCGTAGCTGAGTAGAAGCGCGCGAATGTCTTTTTGGTGAGCCTGGATGAAATCATCGAGTTGGTCGCGCAATCCGGTATTCCCGGCCGTCACCCCCATGGAAATGTTGAAGGCAACGGGAATCGCCGATGCTTGCGGCGGCTGGCATATCGGCGTGATCTGTAGCGGCACGGCAGATGACCTGGCAAAATAGCCGGCCAGCGGACCCCAGGCTACCGCCAGGTCCAGGTCTCCATTTGCCACGGCCGTGATGATGTCGGCTGACGGGTTCTGCGACAGCGGGTCGCCGTACAGGCTGTATCCGACGATGTTGTTCACCAATCCGTGTTGCGCCATCTCCTGAGCCGGCGGTACGGTCTCGCCGTCGTCGCCTATTATGTGGGCTCCGATGCGATAGCTCCTGAGCGATGCATCCCTCAGCGAAGCGACTTGTATGTTGCGGTCGCGGCGCGAGACGAACACATAGCTGGAGCGGTAATAGGGCTGCGTGGTAAGCAGGTCATCGGAAGCCGCCGTGGTGCCCATCACCAGGTCGCATCGGTTCGCCTTCAGCCACTTCTCCTTGAATCGCGCGCGCGGCGGCCACCAGGCAAATTCAACCGGGCGCTGCAGTTCATCCCCGACCATTTCGGCAAGCTTGTTTTCAAAGCCTTGCTTCTGCATGTTGGAGAAGGGCAGATCATTCGGATCGGAGCACACTCGCAATGGCGTAGCTGCCCAGCTTGCCATAAGCGCAGCTACAAGCATCGCGACGGTACCCGCGAATCTACAGGGCAAAGACATAGAGCGAATCTCCTGGCGGGCTAAGCTTCTTGATTGCCTTCATTGCGCCGGTCACACCCAGCGCGGCATACGGGTCACTGATAGAGACCGATGGAAATGCGACCGCTCCCATCCATCCTCCGACCCCGGAATAAACCGCGACGTACTGCCGCCCATCGGGGCCCTTGAAGGTGATGGGATCTCCCACAATTCCCGAGCCGGTTTTGAAGTCCCACAGCACAGCTCCGCTCTTTGCATCTACCGCGCGGAAGTCACCCTCCATGGTTCCGTAGAAGACCAGTCCGCCGCCGGTAGCCAATACACCGCTGTAAACCGGCAGCTCGAGGTCCTTGATTCCCCAGACCGGTTTGGCATTGGCTACATCCCAGGCGACGAGTTCTCCCTGGTAGCCGCCTGGTCCGGGATACATCGTGGTGCTGGAGCCCAGATACGGCGTACCCGCGATGTAGTTCGCCTGGATGCTTCCGTGGTCCATGCAGGTGTTGTGCGCAGGAATGTAGAGATAGCCGGTCACCGGCGAGAAAGCTGAGGGGACAAATTCCTTGCCGCCGGTTGAGGAAGGGCAGACGCCACGAGCGTAGATCCCAGTGTGCGTCACCTTAGTCGGATCGACATTGGGCAGCCCGGTTTTGAGATCATAGCCGTGCGACCAGTTCAGCGGCTGAAAAGGCGTGGCCGACAGCAGCTCTCCGGTTTCGCGATCGATCACCATCATGTAGCCGTTGCGGCCCGGGTGCAGCAGGAGCTTGCGCATCTTGCCCTGCCACACCATGTCCACCACGATGTTCTCCATGATCTCGTCGTAGTCCCACGCATCATGGGGCAGCATCTGGTACGCCCACTTAGCTTGGCCGGTCTCCGGGTTCCGCGCCCAAAGCGTGATCGACCACTTGTTGTCGCCGGGGCGCATATCTGGATTCCATGGTCCGGGGTTGCCGGTGCTGTAGTAGACCAGGTCTGATTCCGGGTCGTAGGAGATCCAGCCCCACACCGTTGCGCCGCCGATCTTCCACGCGTCCGGTGGCCAGGTCTTCACCCCGAGATCCGTGCCCTGGTCCTTGGAATAAAACGGATGAAAATCGGAGCCGATCAGGACGTCCTTATCCGGGCCGGTGTTGTAGGCACGCCAGACCACCTTGCCGGTCTTGATGTCCAGTGCCGTTACTTTTCCGCGTACCCCTAACTCTCCACCGCTATCGCCAATCAGCATTACGTTCTTCACCACCAGCGGTGCCATGGTGGTGGTTTCGCCGAGATGGATATCGCCGACCGAGGTGCGCCAGACCTCCTTGCCTGTGTTCGCGTCGACAGCGATAGCGGTGTTATCCAGTGCAACGTAGAAAATCTTGCCATCGGCGTAGCTCGCGCCACGGTTCACCACGTCGCAACACGCGACCCCCTGCGACTGCGGATTGGGCCGCGGCTCGTATTTCCACTTCATCGGGAAACCGGACTTCGTCAGGTCAAATGCGATGAGATCGTTGGGATACGGAGTCACCATGAACAAGGTGTTGTTCACCACCAGCGGCTGGCCTTCGTGGCCGTGAGGAATCCCGTCCTGCATGACCCCGACTACCTTGAGGTTCTTTACGTTTGTGGTGTTGATCTCGCTGAGAGGGCTATAGCGGGTGTTAGCGTAATCGCCTGCCGGCAGCGGCCATTCACCATTCGGCACAGCACTTACCAGCCGGACGTTTTTGCTTTGCCCGGGAACTGTTGTTTCACCGTTGTTGCTCTTGTTGTTTCCGTTCTGCGGGGCGCACCAGGCGGAGCACGCCAGACCAATTACGACGGAGACCAGCAACCAACCCCTCTTATAGCGCCGCTTCATCAACCCTCCTTACTTCAGCGTGTAAAGGTAAGCAGCCACATCGCGAGCGTCCTGCTCTGAGAGCCCCAGATTCGGCATGGCAGTTCCGGGCTCGACCTCTTTGGGATTCAGCAGCCAACGCACCAGGTTCTGCGGGTTGTTAGGCAGTTCTCCGCCGATGTAGGTGCGCCGGGCAAACCAGATCAGCGGAGGACCTACCGTCCCATTGGCGTCGTAAACACCTGGGATGGTGTGACACGCACCACAGCGATACTTCACGATCAGTTCTTTGCCTGCCTGCCAGTTGCCGCCGGTATAAACCGCATACACATCGTGCGAATTTCCACCGCGACAGGCTGGCAGCCAGCACGCTGACACAGCCACTCCCAGCACTAGCAGCAGACGAACCTTGAAACTGAAGGGATCTGGCAGCATCAGTGGGCCCTCACGCAGAAGCGAACCACGTAAATGGGAATGACGAACCATACAATTCCAATCCCGAGACACGCGCTGACGAAAACGCCGAAAATCGCCATGAACTCCTGCCGCCCTCGCCCCTCGGCTTCGACGAAATCGTCTTGCCGCGACAACCGGCGCCAGTTTTGAAATGAGATAACCCCTGCGGCAATGGAAAGCGCGAGCATAGCGAACGTGATTATGCCCAGCACAACTCGCACCCCGGTTTGGGTAAAGAAGAACCCTCCGCTGTTGTCGCTGACGCAGGCTTCCCAGGCCAGCACCACATTGAGCAGCCCTGCCAGCACCCAAGCGACGATGCTGCCGGTAAAACCGAACCATAGCCGCTGCGGGGATATGCTTTCTCGCGCCTGTGTTTCTACTTGCTCGCTCATACCATGTTCCGCAGGTGCGGTATGACGTACAAAATCACCACCACAAAAAACCAGACCGTATCCACGAAATGCCAGTACATCGCCGCATTGTGGTACGGCCGATGCGGGGAGTATTGCGCCGGCTCCCATCTGCTTAGAAACAACACCCAGCACAGCATCATCAGCCCCACCACCACGTGCACTCCGTGCAAACTGACAATGGTGTAGAAAATCGATCCATAAGCATTGCTGCGCGGGGTGAGGCTCTTTAGGTGTTCGACATCTTCCAAATAGGTGAGGAAGAGAAAGAAAAAGCCCAGCAGGATTGTTCCCACCAAGGCTGCTCGACCCGCTCCTTTGCGCTCTTTCTTAACCTGCTGCTCACCCCAATACAAGACACCGCTGCTGATGAGCAACACCGCCAGCATAGGAAGCGAGTAGTGGAGCTTCGGCGGCTCTTGCGTAGTCCAGTCGTGAATTTTGGTTATGTAAAAATAGGCGACAAACAGCATCACGAAGAGCATTGCTTCGGTGATGATGAAAAGCACGATGCCCCAGGTCCCGCGATCCAGGTCCAGCAGTTGCACCTGAGGTCCGGCGTGGTCGCTCACGCGGTGCTGGCCCGGTTGGAAGACGACGGTGCTCATGCGTTCTCCGTTTCCGGATTCGGCCGCAGCCATAGCGCGAGCACGACCAGCGTATATACCACCGTCGGCCAAACCACCCACATCATGCGAAAGGCCAGCGCGCCGCAGATCACGAACAGCCCCAGCGCCACCAGCAGAGGCTTAATTGTGTCTTTGGCAATTCGCGCCAGGGCGACTGGTTGCGCGTCAAGAGGCGTGGTAATCATGGTCAAGCGGCCCTCATCCAGGATGCGTTCGCCTTTAGGGTCTGCTTCCTCCTCGTGGTCATCCCAAAGGGGGTGACGCGAAATAACGGTTGGGATGTGGATCGAACCGTACGGCGCAGGCGGCGAATCGGTTGACCATTCCAACGAATCGGCGTGCCAGGGATCCTTGCCGGCCAGCGGGCCGTGATTCTTACTCCAGAAGAAGTTCACGATGGTGATCAGAATGCCTACCGCAACGATGAATGCGCCCACGGTGATGATCTGGTTCAGGTATTCCCATCCCAACCCGCGTGGATAGGTGTAAACGCGGCGCGGCATACCCTCGACCCCCAGGATGTGCATGGTGAAGAAGGCCAGTTGAAATCCGATAAAGGTCACCCAGAAGCTGATCTTCCCCCAGCGCTCGTTCAGCATGCGCCCGGTCATCTTCGGCCCCCAGTAGTAAATGGCTGCGAGCACCGGGAACAGATTGGCTCCGACCAGCACATAGTGAATGTGGGAGACCACCCAGTAGGTGTCGTTGATCTGCCAGTCCAGGGGAATGACGGCGGTCGCCACTCCACTTAGTCCGCCGACCACGATTAGAGCGATGAAGCCGACGACGTAGTGCATGGCCGCGGTCATCACCGGACGCCCCAGCCACATGGTTGCCACCCAGGCAAAAACCTGCACGATGGTGAAGATCGAGATAGTCATGCTCGCCGCGCTGAAGAAGCTCATGCCAAGATGGCCGATGCCGGTGGTGAACATGTGGTGCACCCATACCCCGAATCCCACCAGGCCGGTGAGCACCGTTGAGGCGGCGATATACGCATAGCCCACGATCGGCCGCCTCGAGAACACCGGAACCATCATGGAAATCATGCCGGTAGCGGGTAGAAATACGATGTATACCCAGGGATGGCCAAAGAACCAGAAGAGCTGTTGCCACAGCAGCGGGCTGCCGCCGTGCATGACATCGAAAAAGTGCGTGTACCAGCGGCGATCGAGCTCCAGCAGAATGTTGCACGCCGTCAGCGCAGGCAGCGACAGAATGGTGATGATCGCGGTGGTTCCTGTGCTGTACATGAACAAGGGCATCTTGCTGATGCTCATGCCGGGCGCACGCAGCCGCAAAATGGTGACGATGAAGTTGATCGCGCCGCCACTGGTCGAGATGGTCAGCAGGATCAGCGCCAGGTTATAGAAGTCCATCCCATAGGCGGGCGAGTAGTTCCGAGTGGTGTAAGGCACGTAGGCAAACCAGCCCGCATTGGGAGCCTGGCCCATGATGGGAGCGATGTAAATTAAAACTCCGGAAAGCAGGTAGGCCCAGTAGGTAAAGGCGTTGAAGCGCGGAAAGGCCAAATCGCGCGCGCCGATCATGAGCGGAATAAGGAAAATCGCGAAGCCGGAGAGAATCGGCGAAGCGTACCAGAAGATCATCGTGATGGCGTGCATCGTGAAGACCTGGTTGTACATCTCCGGCGTCAGCAGATTACCCTGGGCCCTCCACAGTTGCAGCCGCAGGATTAGGGCTTCAATGCCGCCTATCACCAGGAACGTCATGGCGGTGGCGATGTAGCGCTTGCCCAGTTCCTTGTGGTCCACCGTTCCGAGAAAGCCATGCAAAGTCTTGGGCGTTTCCCAAAGTTCTACGAGGCGCTCCTGGACGGCTGTGCTCATATCACTCCGACCTACATCGCAATGGGTATCGAGATGTACCCTGAAGTAGGACAGATGTACGAAGCCGGGGTTGCAGCAGCAACCCGCGAGGTAGCATAAGGATAGGAGGCTCAGTTAGTTGCTGAGCTTGAGAGTGCGCCCCGCCGGGACGGACTCTATCCCAGGCGGTGACTGTCAGGCCGCGCTACTTGCCGGCGTTGAGCTGCGATTCAATCTGCTGCGCTTCCTGCAGGTGCGACTCCAGGGTAGGCAGCGACTGCTGGGCAAATGTTTTGACGGTTTGGTCCTGGCTGGTCTGGGCCTCGTGTTTGAACATCGCAACCGTCTTCTGATGCTCGTGCAGCATCAGCTTCATATAATCCTGGTCGAATTGACTGCCGCTCTTCTTGGAGAGTGCGTCCTTTGCATTCTGATGCTCGGGATCCAGCTCGGTGGGCAAGGCGGTGTGCTGTTCCTGAGCCAGGCTCTTGAGGAGATCGTCGTTTTGCGAGTGGTCCTTGACCATGCGTTGACCAAAAGCCTTCACTTTCGGGTCTGAAGCCTTTTGTTCCGCCATCTGCCCGAGTTGGACCTCCGCCGTGTCCCCAATTGCTGCCCTCTTGAGGAATGCTTTATCAGCTCCATCTGGGCGGTTCACCGCATTGTTGGAAGAAGGCTTTTCGCTACTTGGATTCGGGCCAGGGATGGTTTTGTCGGGAGTCTGCGGATGCTGCTGAGAGTTGTCTTGCCGATTCTGCGTCTGCGCTTGCAGAGCGAATAGGCTGACACTCAGCCCGACGGCGACCTCCAGCATGATTAAACGGAAACCTCGCATAATGCCTCCCACAACAGAGTGCTATTCGGAACCCAGTTGACCGAAGACTGCGCTCTGTCCCGCAGCAGCCGATGCTGTGAAAGCTTTGCCTGGAACCGTGTTGACGATACGAATCGTCTCCGCCCTTCGCGCCTGCATAGCCACATCTCCGGCAAGTTTCAGGAGTTGGTCCCATTCTTCAGATCCCATTACTGTTTGCAGCCGTGCCTGCGCGCGCTCCCAGGTCGGGAGGGCCTCCATGAATTTTTCGACACCCAGATCAGTGAGCCGATACAGTTTCTCCCCCCGGTGCTCCTGTCCAACCCGAAATGCGATGAGGCCAGCCTTTCGCAGCACTCCCAATCGGCGAGAGAGCGTATCCTCCCCAACTGCGTATTGTTCTGCCAGACGCCATTGTGCAATCTCACCCGCTTCGCAGATGGCGTTCAATAGAACGAACTGCGTGCATTTCAGGCCGGTGGGAGCGAGTACCAGATCGTATAAGTGGGTTACTGCACGCGTGGCACGACGAAGCGCGGCACACGGATCAGAGATGAGAAATGGACTGCAACCTGCCGAACTCTCTTGAATTGTCATATCGAAGTAGCGTCGCACTAGTAATTTTCCCGCTTTGCCATAACGCTTAACTAAACGTGCATTACCGCTGAGCAGTGGCCTTATATGTTGCGATGTAGGACGCAGTATGTTGGTAGCCAAGCGAGTGCGCCAATTTACGCCAGTGTTTTCAACGAGGATATTTGGAGTGCCGGCTAGCTGGTCCCCTTCATATCTTTCACGCAGCGGAAGCCGAGGTGATTGGTTCCGGTGGTGACTTCGCCTTTGCCCCGGGTGCCGACAATGTAGCGCGAGCAGTATTGGTCGGTGCAGAGGAAGGAGCCTCCGCGATGGGTTTTCTTCTTTTCGGTGGGCTCGTCGGGATCGAAAGGTGAAGCGGGGCCCTTCGGATTACGGGCGACTGAGCCCGCCGCGGCTAGCTGCTGATAGTAGTCAGGACGATACCAGTCACTGGTCCACTGCCAGACATTTCCTGCCATGTCGTAAAGGCCGTATCCGTTCGCTGGAAATTTCGCGACCGGAGCAAGGCCGGTATAGCCATCGGCCCCCGAATCTTTGTCAGGGAAGTGGCCCTGATGAGTGTTGGCCATCCATTTTCCAGCGGGGCGAAACGAATCGCCCCACACGAATGGCTTCCCGGCGAGACCGCCGCGCGCGGCGAACTCCCACTCCGCTTCGGTGGGCAGGCGCTTGCCGGCCCACTTGGCATAGGCTTCGGCGTCGGGATACGCGATGTGCACAACTGGGTAATTGTCTTTGCCCTTGATGTCGCTGCCTGGGCCGAGCGGATGCCGCCAGTTCGCGCCGGCAACGTAGCTCCACCATTGGAAGTGATCGTTGAGTGGCACCGGGTGATTAGGCGGAGAAAACACGACCGAGCCGGCCACGAGATTCTCCGGCGGGGCTCCGGGAAAGTCTTCGGGCCGAGGCTTGCGTTCCGCGATGGTGATGTATCCGGTGGCTTTCACAAACTTTGCGAACTCTGCGTTGGTGACGTCGGTCTTATCCATGAAGAAGCCGTCAACGTAGACGCGATGAATGGGGCGCGCGTCCTGGGTCGCCTTCATGCCGACTTCGTCCATGTCGGGCGGATCGTTGGCGCCCATGGAAAATTCTCCGCCGGGAATCCAAACCATGCCGGCTGGAGTGGCAAGCGGAGGAGCGGCCTTATTCACGACCGTGGGTCCAAACAGGGACTTGGCTTCAGGAGCGCTTGCGGGCGATGGCTCCGGCGAGTTTTCAGCGACGGGTTTGGCGTTAGCCGACGGTGGGCCGGCGCTCACAACTTCCTGCGGCTTGCGCCGCAACATCCACGCAGCCGCTAGCAGGAGTAGAAGCACCAGCGAGGCACTGATCGCCAGGCGAACCTTGCCAGCGCTCGTCTTGCTCGGAGCTGTCGGTGAATTCTGTCTCTTCTTAGTTGTTCGCGTCGCCATTCCCTACCTATGAGAGTGCAAGGCACGCTAATCTCTCGTGCGGCCGTCTTACCGACGAGGATAACGCGCAGTTACTATGATTGCGAGTCGAAGTTCTGTTACCAGCATTAATAAGCAACACTTTTCGATCTGCTAAACTACCGTAACACCATCCACTGGGGTGCTTCGCAGAAACTCGAGAGCAACCGAGAAACTCTGAAGCCGATTAGCACCTTTCAGCATCTGCTCAACAACTGAGGTTTGACTGTGGGGTATTGGCAAAAATTTACATTTGTACTCTTGGGTACAGTATTGTTCGGCTCCGTACTTTTGACCGCGGGTTGCAACCGGACGCAGGCCAAGCAGGCTCCGGCGCCGCAGGCGATGCCGGTGAAGGTACAGGCGGTGACCCTGGAGCCGGTTCCGCAGACGAGCGAATACGTCGCCACCATCAAGTCGCGACGCTCCGCCAACATCCAGCCGCAGGTTGATGGCACCATCACGAAGATCCTGGTGAAGTCGGGTGACAAGGTAAGTGCCGGGCAGTTGTTGATGACCATCGATCCGCTTAAACAGGAAGCGGTGGTGAACCAGCAGCGCAGTACCGAAGCGCAGCTGAAGGCCACCTACCAGTACAACCAGAGCGAGCTGGAGCGACAGAAGGGCCTCTATGAGGCGCAGGTTGCCAGCAGGCAGACTTACGAGCAGGCAGTACAGAATTTTGAGAATTCCAAGGCGGCATGGGAAGCAGCAAAGGCGGCCACGGTTTCGCAACAGCAGCAGCTGGCGTACTACAACCTACGGGCTCCATTCAGCGGGGTTGTGGGCGACATTCCGGTGCGGCTTGGCGATTATGTTTCCTCGACCACCTTGCTGACCACGGTAGACGAGAACAAAGATCTGGAAGCCTACGTTTACATCCCGACTGATCTTGCCGGCAGCATACGTATGGGCTTGCCGGTGCAGATTGTCAGCAGCACGGGAGAGCTGATCGAGAGCACCAGCATCTACTTCATCGCGCCGCAAGTGGATAACGCCCTGCAAGGCATTCTGGTGAAGGCCCCGATCCATGCCTCGCTGGACCGCTTCCGCAATGCGCAGCTGGTGAAGGCGCGTGTAGTGTGGAGCACGGCTCCGGCGCCGACGGTACCAGTGCTGGCTGTAACGCGTATCGGCGGACAGTCTTTCGTTTACGTCGCGGTGGCCAGCGGCAATGGTCATGTGGCCAAGCAGCGGGCTGTGGACCTGGGTGCGACCATCGGAAACAACTACGCGGTTACCGGAGGCTTGCAGTCTGGCGATCAAGTGATTATCTCGGGAATCCAGTTCCTGAACGATGGGACCCCGATTCAACCCATGAGCTAAATTGCCGCGCCGCGCGCGGCCCATAGGAATCCAGTGGTTGATTTCTTTATTAAGAGACCGGTATTTGCGACCGTCTGCGCCTTGCTGATCGTCGTCGCAGGTGCGGTGTGCATACCGACGCTGCCTATTTCGCTGTATCCTTCGCTGGCGCCGCCGCAGGTCACGGTCACGTGCAACTACGTAGGCGCGAACGCGCAGGTGGTGGAATCGGCGGTCACCATTCCGCTGGAGCAGCAGATCAACGGCGTCGAGGGCATGCACTACATCACCTCGACCAGCTCGAATGACGGGACCAGCAACATCAACGTCGTGTTCCGCACCGGCTACGACCTGAATATCGCCGCCGTCGACGTGCAGAACCGCGTCGCGACAGCGACCGGCCGGCTGCCGCAGGAAATCAAGAACACGGGCATCACCATTACCAAGGCGAACCCGAACTATGTTTTCGCGGCAGGTTTCTATTCGCCCGACGGGAGCCTCTCCAACCAGTACATCTCGAACTACGTTGACGTGTACGTGAAGGATGCCCTGAAGCGAATTCCTGGTGTCGGCGACGTTATCCATCTTCGGCGAGCGTAAGTATGCGATGCGCATCTGGCTCGATCCCTACAAGCTGGCGCAACGGGGATTCACCGCAGCCGATGTGGTTTCAGCGCTGCAAGAGCAGAACGTAGAGATTCCGGCAGGCCAGTTGGGCAGGCCGCCGGCTGATCCGAAGCAGGACTTCCAGATCACGCTGCGCGTTGTGGGCCGGCTTTCTTCGCCGGAAGAATTTGAAAACGTCATCCTGAAACAGTCGCCCAAGGGACTGGTGCTGGTGAAGGACGTCGGGCGGGCGGAAATTGGCTCCGAAAGCTACGACACTAACCTGCAGTACAGCGGCCATCCGGCCATCGGTATTGGTGTGCAGCAGCTATCGGACGCCAACGCGCTGGCCGTGGACAAGGCGGCGAAGGCCGCCCTCGCCGATTTGGCAAAATCGTTTCCGCCGGGCATCAAGTACGTCATCGCTTTCGATACCACGACGGTGGTTGGCGACTCGATCCGCGAAGTCGTAACTACGCTGGAAGAAGCTATCGTCATCGTTATCGCAGTTATTTTTGTGTTCCTGCTCGACTGGCGCGCAACCATCATTCCGGCGATCACGATCCCGGTGTCTTTGATCGGGACTTTTGCATTCATCAAGGCCTTCGATTTCTCCATCAACTCCCTGACCCTGTTTGGAATTACGCTGGCCACAGGCCTGGTAGTCGACGACGCCATCGTCGTCATCGAGAACGTGCAGCGTCACATCAGCGACGACAATACCGATGCGCGTACCGCGACTTCTGTGGCCATGAAGGAAGTTGCCAGTGCGGTGGTGGCAACCTCGCTGGTACTGATCTCGGTATTCGTGCCGGTGTCATTCTTCCCCGGCACCACGGGAATCGTTTACAAACAGTTCTCGCTGACCATCGCCTTCGCGATTGCGATCTCAATGTTCAACGCTCTGACCCTGTCACCGGCGTTGGCAGCCATCCTGCTGAAGGGCGAGGAGTACAAGTACAACGTGCTGGACTGGACCGGCATTGGCTGGGTAAAACGCGGATATCGCGGGTTCGCGCACGGTGTGGATCGCGTAATTCACGGCATGGGTACTGGCGTATGGCGCAATGATCCGGCGCACCCTGCGCATCCGCTACCTCATGGTTATGCTGTTCGTGGCAGGACTTGTGGCAACCGCTTACATGTACAAGCACGTGCCGACCGGGTTTGTCCCGCAGGAAGACCAGAACTATTTCATCGTCGTGGTGCAGTCGCCGCAGGGTGCATCGCTGTCGTACACGACTCAGATATCGGAGGAGGCAGAGAAAGTGCTGCTGGCCGATCCAGACGTGTTCGGCACCTTCGCAATTGCCAGGCTTCTCACTCTCGGGTGGCAGTTCTTCAAACTACGGACTGGTGTTCGCTCCACTAAAACCGATTGATCAGCGCAAAGGCGCAGCGCATTCCGCGGCCGCTATCGTCGGACGATTATCGCCTAAATTGATGGCAATTCCCGGAGCCATCGTTGTCGCCTTTGAGCCTCCGGCAATTCAGGGCATCGGCAGCTTCGGCGGATTCCAATTTCAGCTTCAGGACGAGGGCCGCAATACCCTGCAAGATCTGGCTAACGTGGGTCAGGCCATTGTGCAGGCGAGCCGTCAACGCAAAGATCTGACCGGGACTGTTTCAGAGCTTTACGGCCAATGATCCGCAGCAACTGGTGCAGATCGACCGCGATAAGGCAAAGGCCATCGGCGTTCCGCTGGACCAGATACGGCAGGCATTGAGCGTCTACATGGGGTCGGAGTACGTCAACGATTTCGATTTCAACAATCGTTCGTACCGCGTGTACGCGCAAGCCGATGAGCCGTTCCGTATGCGTGGCAGCGACCTGCGCGCATACTACGTGCGCTCCAATACGAATGCGCTCGTTCCGCTGGGCAACATGGTGCGCAGGTGACGGACACCTCCGGGCCGCAGGTGATCAACCACTTCAACCTGTTCCGCTCGGCGGAAATCGACGGCGCTCCGGCCCCGGGCTACAGCTCAGGCCAGGGTCTGGAAGCGATGCAGGAACTGGCCAAGCAGCACATGCTGCAAGGCATGTCGTATAGCTGGTCGGGGCTGGCGCTGGAAGAGGTGGAATCGAGCGGGAAGGCGGTCATCATCTTCTCCTTGGGATTATTGGTCGTCTACCTGACGCTCTCGGCGCAATACGAAAGCTTCGCGCTGCCGTTCATCATTCTGCTGGCGGTGCCCATGGCGGTGCTGGGAGCGCTGCTGTTCATCTCAATGCGCGGACTGGTGAACGATGTCTACGTGCAGATTGGGCTGGTGATGCTGATTGGTCTGTCGGCGAAGAATTCGATTCTGATTGTCGAGTTCGCCGAGCAGTTGCTGGAGCAGGGAAGATCGATCACCGAGGCCGCCATTGAAGGCGCCGAACTCCGCTTGCGCCCCATCCTGATGACGTCGTTCGCGTTCATCCTGGGCGTGTTGCCGCTTTACTTTGCAACCGGCGCCGGGCAGATTGGACGGCACTCGGTGGGAACGGCCATCGTCGGCGGGATGTTGTTCTCGACGGTGCTGAACCTGTTCTTCATTCCGGTGCTGTACGTGATCTTCAAAACCATTCTCACGTCGATATCATCGCGCCGCGCCAAAACCGAAGTGGAAGAGGAGATGCGCGCGGCGTAAGAGATGCGGGCAGCGTAAGAGATCTGCGTTTTGTATCAGGGCACGGCTTCAGCCGTGCCGACAAGCTTCCTAATCCATCCTGTCATTCTGAGTCCGCCGCGGCGACCGAAGAACCTGCTTTCCGTCGACTTACAGCAGAATGGGCGGCCCAATTTCCCTCGGTCGGGAAACGTGGGGGCTGAAATCTGCGCCTTCGAAACTGCTAAATCGAGACATGTCGGCTACCCACCAAATCGCCAAGCAACGGCGCCCACGGCTGATTTCGAGACCGTGTATTCCCATTTTGAGAATTACCCACCACCTTCGTAACCTCTGCTCGTCACTTTTCCCGTGCAACTCAGTTCGCCAATTCATAAACTCGTATGCCGACACCCAAGGGTGTAACAGAGCGGTTGGTTTAGCTCCATCTGGGCGGGGCAAGAAGTCATCAGATCGAGTTGCTCAGCACGACTATAAGTTCTTTGATATCTAGATTTTGCCTGTAAGTCTCACGGGCTCAAGATTTTAGAGTAGAAATGTTGCCTAAAGTGTTGAAAACAGGGCATCGCAAATAGTTTTTTTCAATGTTTGCGCATTATCGGACGTTGGTAGGAGCGGCGCTTCAGCGTCGTGTCCCGCAGCACCCTAAAAAGACTCCCGCAGCAGTGGCCACGGGCGTGTCCACTGCTGCGGGAGTTGATTAGACATGACTTGGAGGCCGACCTGAAGGTCGGCTCTACCCGATTCCTGATCGGACCTACTGCCCGCCCTCCGGTACCTTCACTTTCACCGCCGGAATCTCCTGCTGCTTCACCAGACTGTTGTAGGCCGGGATGTCGGTCGAGACAACCTGGTTCCACTTGGCAAGCTGTTCGCTCAGCCGCTGACTCAGCAGATCGAACACCTCGTACGATTGCTGCGTCGGCGCAGTTTCGGCGCTGCCCACTACACCGCTCAGCGCAACCAGGTCGTTATTCAGGCGGACAGGGAAGTTCAACACGTCCTGACCGCTCTTGGCCTTGGTCTGAATGAGCGCCTCTTCGATGGGCGTCATCTTTTTATCGAGCGCCTTGCCCGCATCGACAATCGGTTTGCCGTTGGGATCATCGCCCAGTCGCTTGTTCAGCGCGTTGATCTGGTCGCGAACCTGGCGGATCTCGATGATGGTGTCATCGGTCTTGGTGACCTGGTCGCGAATCTTCATCAGCAGATCGAAGCGCTTTTGCAGGTCAGCCTGGGTAACGCTGAGTCGTGGATCAGGCACGATCGCTAGCGGAGCGGTGTACGACTGGCCAAGCACGGTGAGCCGTACCTGGTAAAACCCGGGCAGCGCTTCGGGGCCATCGGTACTGCCTCCCCAAAGCGGAGCCTTCGGTACTGCCGTAGCGCCTTCGTAGCGCTGGTCCCACACGAAACGATTCAGGCCGGCTTCGACGGGCAATGCACCTCCGCCACCGCCGCGGCTGAAGAAATCGTCCTCTTCATCGGCGATGCCCTCGGTTTCTTTCTTGGGATACTTGCGAATGACATTGCCGGAGGAGTCCAGAATCTCCAGCGTAATCTTTGGAGGCTCCTTCTTGCCTGCGGCATCTTTGTCGCCATCGGGTTTGGCTTCGGCTTCGTGCGCCTCAGTGGCAGCCGCCTCCGGTTCACTTGCACCAGCCTTGTGGTCAGGCTTCTTCAGCGAATCTTTCAGCCAGTAATAAATGACGGCTCCGCCCGGAGGGTTTTTGCCGACCGCACCCTGGCCTCCGAAGAACGAAGGATGGAAGATGGTTTCGTTGGTTGTCGAGGGAGTGAAGAGGTGCGCCTGCTGCTGCGGAATGGAATCGCTGTACTGCCGCAGCGGACCGATGTCGTCAAGGATCCAGAAGGCACGACCGTGCGTCGCAACTACCAAATCGTCATTCTTCACGATGAGGTCATTGACCGGCGCCATCGGCAAGTTCAGCTGCAGCGGTTCCCACTTGCCGCCGTCGTTGAACGAAATGTAAACGCCCTTCTCGGTTCCGGCGAAGAGCAGGCCTGGGCGCTTGGGATCGACGCGCACCGCGTGTACGTAATCGTCCGCGGGAATGCCGTTGACCAGCGTGGTCCAGGTCTTACCAAAGTCGGTGGTCTTAAAAACGTACGGCGTAAAGTCGTCCATCTTGTGCCGCTCGACCGCCATGTAAGCCGTGCCCGCATCGCTGAGGGGCGCCTCAATCATGCTCACCGTGCCCCAGTCGGGCATGGCCTTGGGGGTAACGTTCTCCCAGTGCTGGCCGCCATCGCGGGTGATGTGCACCAGTCCGTCGTCGGAACCAGCCCAGATCAAGTCCTTCTGCGCCGGCGATTCGACGACAGAGAAGATGGTGTCGTACACCTCGACGCCAGTGTTGTCTTTAGTGATCGGGCCGCCCGACGCTGCCTGCTTCGCCTTGTCGTTGCGCGTGAGGTCGGGGCTGATGATGGTCCAGCTCATGCCGCCATCGGTAGTCTTGAACAGAACTTCGCCGGCGTAATACAGCGTTTTGGGATCGTGCGGCGAGAAGACGATAGGCTCGGTCCACTGGAAGCGATGCTTGAGATCAGCCGCACCCCAGCCAATGGGATTGATCGGCCACGGGTTCACCGCCTGCGTCTGATGCGTGCGGTGATCGTAGCGCGAGACCTCGCCGCCATAGGAGCCGGCATACACGACGTTTGGATCGTTAGGTTCAGGGGCAATGTATCCGCTTTCGCCGCCGCCTACGTCGTACCAATCACGAGTATCAATGCTGCCATCGAGTCCGGCGCTGGCGATAGCGACAGTGGAGTTGTCCTGCTGCGCGCCGTAGATGTAGTAGGGGAAGCGGTTGTCGCTGGTGACGTGATAGAACTGCGCCGTCGGCTGGTTGTAGATGGTGGTCCAGTTTTCACCGTGATCGGTGGAGACCGTCGCGCCGCCATCGTTGCCGTTGATCAGGCGGTTGGGATTGTTGGGATCGATCCACAGCGCGTGATTGTCGCCGTGCGGTACGCGCAGGCGAGCGAACGTCTTGCCGCCATCGTTCGAGCGATAAACCGCTGTATTAAGGATGTAAACCGAGTCCGGCGATTTGGGATCGGCAAAGATGTGCGAGTAATACCAGGCACGCTGGCGGAAGCGATGGTCGTCCGTCATCAGGTGCCAGGTTTCGCCGCCGTCATCCGAACGATAGATGCCGCCCTTTGCGGCTTCGATAACCGCCCAGATGCGATTAGGATTCGCCGATACCGTCACCCCGATGCGGCCTAGGGGACCGTCGGGCATGCCTTTTCCGGTGAGCTGCTTCCATGTGGCTCCACCGTCAATGGATTTGTACAAACCGCTGCCCGGGCCGCCGCTGTCCATGCTCCACGGGGTGCGACGTGTTTGCCAGAGAGCGGCATAAATAATGTTGGCGTTGCTGGGATCGAACGTGATATCGATGCCGCCGGTCTTGGCATCTTTGTAAAGCACCTTCTGCCAGGTTTTGCCGCCGTCCGTAGTGCGGAAGATGCCGCGCTCTTCGTTGTCGCCAAAGGGATGGCCTAGTGCTGCGACGAATGCTACGTCAGGATTCTTCGGGTTGACGATGATGCTTCCGATGGCGTGCGTATCCGGCAGGCCGATGAAGTTCCAGGTCTGGCCGGCGTCAATCGATTTATAAACTCCGTTACCGCTGACAATGTTGCCGCGAATGCAGGATTCGCCGGTTCCGACATAAATGACGTTGGGGTCCGACTCAGAAACAGCAATCGCGCCGATTGATGGCGACATGCCTTTGGTCTTGTCGGTAAGCGGCTTCCAGGTCAGGCCGCCGTCAGTCGTCTTCCACACGCCGCCTGCCGCAGCACCCATGTAATACACGTCCGACTGACCGACGACACCCGACACGGTGGGAACGCGTCCGCCGCGATACGGGCCCACAAGCCGATACTGCAAACCCTTCCACGGACCTTTGTACTCGGCCCCTTCCTGCTGGGCTTCGGCGGCCTTGGCGGCCGCATTCGGAGCGGGCTTCTGCACCTGCGCGTGCGTCGGCTCGCGAGACTGCGCAGGTTGCTGGCTGGGCTGTGAATCAGACTGCTGCGCCAGAGAGGGCGCAAAGGAAAGTGCGACGAGAAGGGCGACTGCGGTCGCTCGCAACGTAGTTACCTCCGGGAAACTGCTCGAGAGATGCGCGCTCATTGTTAACGTACGATGAGCGAAAATGCACGATAACAGGAAGTCAGCGGCAGAGTCGAGTAGATGGACTACTCTGATTTGTAAAGAATTGCATCGCAATTTGAGGATTGCGCTCCGCGGTATCAAAGCGGGAGTAGGAATCGTCACGGCGCGGTTGTTGGTGAGTGCTGTGATTGAGTTGCCGGTTCACCCTCACCACGTCGAATTGCGGCAGCAGGAATCGAACTACTGCTTTTGACACTGCTTCAACTACGCTGTTACCATCACGAATTGAGTTAGTCCCGCCCGCAAGCGTCCCCGTCGTCTAGCCCGGCCTAGGACACCGCCCTTTCACGGCGATAACACGGGTTCGAATCCCGTCGGGGACGCCAAAATTCGATAAAACTCTTTCGCGTCGCTCCATTCCCTATCGTTCCGACGAGTTTGGACTCTGCTGTCTCGTAAGCAGGAGGTTTGGTTTCAAAGTGGAATCGATTCGGGAGTACAAGACGCTTATTCGCTGTGACATTACGCCACGCGAATCTTAAGATTGTCGTATGACGAATGCCGTCGAAGAGAAAACGGCAAGCCCGGCTGCATTTAACCAATTCCTAAGCCAGTATCCCGAATACGCTGCAACCGGGAAGATCGATCGATTGCGCGCCGTCGAATACCGCCGGCTCGACGACCAGGGACAGGTGTACCTCGACTACACCGGTGGCTCTCTTTATGCCGAGTCGCAGTTGGTTCAGCACCTCGCCATGCTGCGCTCATGCGTTTTTGGTAATCCCCACTCCACTAACCCGACCTCCTCTGCAACGACCGATCACGTTGAGCGCACTCGCAAGGCCGTACTGAAATATTTCGGAACCAGTTCGGCAGATTACATCCTTGTGTTTACCGCCAATGCCTCGGGCGCCCTGAAACTGGTGGGCGAGTCGTTTCCTTTCGCTGCCGGCGGCCGGTTGTTACTCACATTCGATAATCACAACTCGGTCAACGGCATTCGCGAATTCGCGCGGGCGAAAGGAGCTGCGATTTCGTATGCGCCGCTGCTCAGTCCAGATCTTCGTCTCGACCACGTGAGGTTAGCGGCGCTTCTTGAGCAGGGCGACCCCGGGTGCGAGAACCTGTTTGCGTTTCCGGCACAGTCGAACTTCTCCGGCGTGAAGCACCCGCTCGGTGTGGTAGCAGAGGCGCAAGCGAAGGGATGGCGGGTGCTACTCGACGCCGCGGCCTTTGTGCCAACCAATCCGCTGGATCTCTCGGCGGTGCAGCCGGATTTTGTAGCCATCTCGTTTTATAAAATGTTCGGCTATCCCACCGGCGTTGGCGCTTTGCTGATCCGCAAGTCCACCTTCGCCGAGTTGAAACGGCCATGGTTTGCTGGCGGTACCGTGGATTTTGCGTCGGTGCAGGCCAAGGCGCATGTCCTGTCGAAGGGCGAGGCTGCTTTCGAGGACGGTACGTTGAATTACCTTGGCATACCCGCGGTAGAAATTGGATTGCGCCATCTTGAACTGATCGGCGTGGAACTGGTCGCGCAGCGGGTTCGCTGTCTTACAGGTTGGATGCTGGAGAAACTGCTGGCCCTTCGGCACAGCAACGGTCATCCCATGGTTCGTATCTACGGACCCACTACGACCGAAGCCAGAGGCGGCACCATCACGCTCAACCTCTATGATCCGCACGGCCATCTGCTGGACTATCGACGGGTGGAAGAGTTGGCAGGAAAGCAAGGCATCTCTTTGCGCAGCGGATGCTTCTGCAATCCCGGCGTGGGTGAGGTCGCCGAAGGCCTGACTGAAGACGACATGCTTGCAGCGCTCACGCTGGGCGACAAAGTTAATCTGATGAGCTTCATGCGCCTGATGCAGCACCGCGGCCACAAGAGCGCAGGAGCGTTGCGCGTGTCGCTGGGCCTGGTCAGCAACTTCTCGGACGTAGAGCGCTTTCTGAAGTTTGTGGAAGAGTTGCGCGATCAGACGCGACTGGCTATCGGGGAAGTCACGTTCGATATCGAAGCCTGCCGCATTATTCGCGACGCCAGCTGAACTTGTCGCGACCAGACCGGTCGCGTTTCACACTCCTCAACGGAAACGGCTCGAACCGGAAGCTCCACATCCACCCGTGGAGAAAGTGGAAAGCATCCGTTCGATGCGCTCGGAGCCGCAAGCGGGGCAGCGGACTTCGCGATCGTCGTCCGACATGCGGCGCAACTTCTCAAACGTATTGCCGCAGGCATAACAAAGGTAGTCGTACAGAGGCATAAGACTGGAACCGTCCCTCCACGGAATAAACGCGACCGGGGACAGTTTCGTTACAGAGACCGGTTCAACTTTATTAGTTATGCGCGCGGCCGGCAGCCACGGCTTTGCGAGCCGGTGCGCGCTTGAGCAGATTCTGCCTCGCCTGTTCGTAGCTCTTCAGCAACTCCTGCCGCATCACAGTCGCCTTTTCCGGAGGGCACTTCACATCGAGCGACTGGCAGCGCTTTACTACACTTTCCAGGTTAGCCATGAAAGCCTCGCACGGTTTGCAGTCGGACAAATGTATCTGCATCTCTTCGCAGACGGCTTCATCGATAATGCCGTCGAGGTAATCCGAGAGCGCAGCGAACAGATCGCGGCAGTGCTTTGGCTTGGGTTGTTTGTCCCGCTGCTTGTGGACAGAAGTGGAGCGGCCTGTGCCTGACATTTCGCGCCGCAGCATCAGCCGTGCGCGATGCAGCCGCACCCGGACTGTCCCTTCCTGCAATCCCGTGACTTTGGCGACTTCGGCGGTGCTGAGTCCTTCCATGTCATGCAGCACCAGCACGAAGCGGTAGGGTGGCGGAATCTTCAACACCCCCTGGTGCAGCCGGTCGGAGGCTTCGTTCTTCAGTACCTCCGACTCAGGACTGGGCAGGTGACTATCCATTAATTCGCTCAACTCGCGGCCATCGGGCATTAGGTCGTCGAGCGAAAGGTTTACCGTGGGCGAGAACTTCTGGCCGCGCCGGTTAGTGATGCAGCGATTGCGGGCGACCTTGTAGAGCCACACCGACAGCGCCTGGGCGTTCTCGAACTTAGGCAGGTAGGGCAGAGACTTCAGCAGCACATCCTGCATGGTGTCTTCCGCGTCCTGCGGATGTCCACACACCTTCATGCTGAACGAATAAACCGTGTTCTGTAATAACCCGAGCGCCTGATCGACGGAAGTAGGCTGGTCAGACTTTATAAGTTGCAAAGCTTGTTCAACATCACCACGCATGTTCCTAGGTTAAAGGAGCAGCGTGAGAGTGCCAAGACGCCTTGGTCAGTTTAGTGATTTGTGCTACGAACATCCCTTGCCGGTCTTCAGCTTCTTCTGATTTTGCGCGCTGCTTTTGCTCAAGCTTGTCGGGCGGCACGATTGGCGTATTCGTCGTGGGCGCTGCCGTCGGTTTGGGACCCGGCTGTGAGCTACCGAAGAAGTAGTCGCGCAGTTGCTTTGCCTGCTGGTATCCCTCAGGGCTGGCGGATTCGGAGCGCAAGCTGACGGGCGTCATCACCAGGTCCCACCACGCCGAGATGCCTTCGCGCACCGAGTATGCGGTGTAGCCCTTCATCTGTAATAGCAGTTGCGTCTCGGCAGCATGGCCCGCGCCAAGTCCGTAGACGACAATCTTCTTGCTGCGATCCAATTCCTTGAGATTGCTTTCCTGGAAGAACTGCGACAGAGGCACATTGACGGCAGTAGGGATGTGGTAATCGTCATACTGCCAGGGTTGGCGAAGATCGATGAGCTGGTAATCGGTGCGCTTCTCGATGATCCACTGCGCCAGTTCAACCGGGGTGACGTGGTCCTTCTCCTCAATAATGCCCTGCATGATGGCCGCGCTGTCGACCGGCCCGGCTCCTCCGCCGTGCGCCATCGAGGCGGCCACTGCGAGAACAATGGCAAACAGCACGAGCCCCGCAGCTGCCAGCATCTTCCCCGTGACTGTAATGTTGAATCTCATTGCCGCACGTCTCCTTCAAGGCCCTTGCCGTAGGTTTTCTTGAACAGGCGCCAGGGGCCTTCACTCTTCTCAGCTGCCCAGAAGGCGCCAACCGCCGCTAACGTAACCAGGAGGGCTGCGACTCCGGCGTTGATATTCAGCCACTGCGGAATCGTCAAGGGACCAAGCGCGCCGGAGAGGTAGAAGCTCTTGATACCCGGGACGACAAAGCCAAAGCCAAAGGTTCCGATGGCGACTCCGAGCACGAACAGCAGTCCGTCGATCTTACCGATCGCAGCGGCGACCACCGAGGTACCGGGACAGTATCCACCCAGGATGAAGCCGCCGCCTAACAGCAATCCGCCGAACAATTGCGGCCACAGGAAGGTGCCCGGCACGTAGACCTGCCCGAAATTGAGCCAGCCCAGGAATGAGAGGTAAGCGATGCCCAGCATTGCGACGATGATGGCGGTGAACATCACCTTCAGGACAGAGAAATCCTTAAAGTAGAACTGGTCGGTCAGCTTTTTCGCACTGGAGAAGCCTGCCCGCTCCAGGAAAAATCCGAAGAAGAAGCCGATGACGAGGCTCAGCAGCACAAAGCTGAATGGGGAAAGCCCGTCGACATAAGGGGCGTTCATAGCCAGTTCCTCCGCAACAGGTAGGCGCCGATAAAGCCGGCAGCAAACACGCTCATCATGAAGACGAAGGCTCCGACCGACAGCACGGCGCCGCCGGAGAGCGCCAGGCCGCTGGTGCATCCGCGGGCCAAATCGGGCGCCGAAGCCGGCGAGTATGCCTCCACCCAACGCGAAAGCGTAGCGCGTGGACTTGGAAATGCGAGGCCCCTTGTCGACACTGATCTTCAACCTATGGGAAAGCCAGCCGGAGACGAACCCTCCGAGGGCCACGCCGACGACCTCGAAGACAATGAAGTCGAACAGCGGGGATTGCCCGTCGCCAATGTAGTTGCTCCAGTAGGGACTGCCGGCGACGAAGTTAGGAGCGAGCTTGTCGAGTCCCCAGACGCCCAGGCGGGTAAACACGCTGGAGGCTCCCAGGCCTTGTCCCATGATGACGAAGGACGCGAGCAAGGTTAGACCGAGTCCGAAACCTGCGACGTAGGGCGGCCAATACTCATGGGTTCGCAGGGCGCGCGTCAGCCAGCTTCGTTGCGCCGCCGCTTGTCGTCGGCATTTCGCGCAGAACCGCGGGTTCGGCCACGCCTGATGCCATCGCGTGCTCGACTGAGGCTCTTTCCATGGCCATCTCCTTCCACCACTTGTGGTGATGGCGATAGGCAAACAACTCATTCACCGTGCCGGTGATCATGGAGAAAAACGCCGGCTTCTCTTCGGGGAAGACCGCGCCCATGTACACGTGAATCATCAGGCCCGACACGACCATACCCACGGCGAGGAAATGAATGACCACAGCCCAAGCCACCACCGTGGTGCTGACGAGGTGGAAGCTCATGATGACGCCGGTGACCATCACCACGGGAAGCATCATGTACACCAGGATGGCGAACATCTTCTGCCCGGCGTTGTAGGAGCCTTGCGGCGGCAGCCGGTGGTTGCGGCCGCGCAGGATATTACTCACCCGCACGAAGAGCCACTCAATGTCGTCCCAGTCGAGGCCGATTTCCTTCTGCACCACTTCTTTGCGCAGGTAGGTTCGAAATCCGAAGGTGCCGTAGACGAGAAAGATGGTGGTCCACAGCAGCCCCAGCGCGATGTGGAAGTGCAGCAGGTTGGCGCGCGATCCGAAGAAGCCCTCCATGATGCGCACGTACCATAGCGGCGCAAAGCGGAAGTACGGCGAGCTGATCAGCGCCGCGCCGGTCGCGAGCTCCAGCATCCAGGTGATGGCATTGAACCAGTGCAGCAGGATGATGGCGACGTGGTGCTTCTTGATCTGCCGCTGCGAAAGGGCGTCGATCTCCGACTCTGTCAGATGTGTGGGGAGCTGCGACATTGTGGAAGTATTCATCTGCGCCTACTCATCGAAATTCTTCTCGCCGGTGTGGAGCTGGTTGAAGAAGGCAATCGCCTGTCCGACGAAAGTCGCTCCGACCGCGGCCAGCACCAGGGGTTTCACCAGCTTCTTCCAGACCTCTACCGGACGAATGAGGCGCGACGCCCTCGGCCCGAATGTTGTCTGTACCAACTCGATGTGTGCAGGCTTACCAAGGTAGTACACGTTCGGCCCCGGTGCCGCCAGGGAGTTCTCGATCCTGCGAGCGTGCTTCTCGTAAACCGCGTTGAAGACGAAGCTGCCGGTGTCTTCGAGGTCGCCGAAATACTTCGCATGTGCGGTGCAGGTCGTCACACAGGCGGGTTGCAGTCCCCGCTCTACCCGGCTGGAACAGAAGTCGCACTTATCGACCTGCTTGGTGCGCTCGTTGATGTATCGCGCGTCGTACGGGCAGGCCTCGACGCAATAGCCGCAGCCGATGCATAAGCCGTGGTCGACCTTCACTATGCCGTTCTCTGTCTGGGAGGTTGCGCCCGTGGGGCAGGGCAGAACGCATGGCGGATGATCGCACTGGTTGCACTGCGCCACGTGAAACACAGACATCAGTCGCGGAAACGTGCCCACGATGCCGGTGGACCGGATATGCGTGCGCGCTGCGCCGATGGGGACTTCCCACTCCTCGCTGCACGCGACCGAGCACGCCTGGCAGCCCACGCACTTGTCGAGGTCGATCACCATGGCGTAGCGGGCCATCACGCACTCTCCTGCAGTATGCGGACGAAGTTCACCCGCATGCCGGTGCCGCCCATGATGGGATCGACTTCAACATGGGTCATCAGCTGCGTGTCAGAGGCGCCCTTGTGATACGCCCGTTGCAGTTTGGGCGATTCATGTCCGAAGCCGTGCACCATGTAGGCGCAGTCGAGCCGGATGCCTTCGGTGAGCCGGATCAGCAGCGGCAAGCTCGTCGCTCCCTGCTGGTTTTCCAGCACCACGCGTTGCGCTTCGCGAAAACCCATGTTCTTCGCCGTCTGGGTGTTCACCCAAACTTCGTTCTCCGCCATCAGCGAATCGAGCCGCGCATTGTTCTGTGTGCGCGCGAACGAGTGCACCGGAGAGCGCCCGTAGATCAATCGGAGATAGCCAACCGGAATATCGGATGGTGCCGTGTAGCGCGGCAGCGGATCGAATCCCAGCTCCTTCAGCATGGGCGAGTACAGCTCGATCTTGCCGCTCTCGGTAGGGAACAGGGGGCCATCTTCCGGAATGCGATCTTCGATATACGGACGCCCCTGGAACGCCACAGCGCCGCGCACCTTCAACACGGATGCGTCAACGCCGAGCGGCTGAATCACCGTGGACAGGTATTGCTCCGGCGTCTCCCAGGGAAAATATGATTCGAGACCAAGGCGCTTGGCCATCTGCTTAGTGATCCACCATCCCGGCTTGGTGTCGTACATGGGATCGACTGCAGGCTGGCGGATCGCGATGTAGGGCTGTTTGGCCGAACTCACTATCGCGGGTGCGTCGAAGCGCTCGAGGTAGGTGGCTTCCGGCAAAACCAGGTCGGCATAGTTCACCTGGTTCATCGGCATGATGTCGATGACGGCCATGAACTCAAGTTGCTCGATCGCCTTCAGGGTCTTCTCCTGCTGCGGAATGCTCTCGAGGACGTTCTGCCCGTAAACCACCCAGGCCTTGATCGGATACGGCTTGCCGCTGAGCGTAGCGTCGATCAAGCCGTTGGTTAGTCCCTGTTCTTCAGAAGCCAACGGGAATCTGGTTCCGGCTCCGTCGGCGCGGCCGCGCTTGCTTTCAGGGAATGGCGGCAGCACAAACTTGCCGGGCTTGATATGAGTCGGCAGAAAGATGCCACCCTTGCGTCCCCAGCTGCCATTGAGTGCCGTAAGGATCGCCATCGCCCGTTCGCGTTGCGTGTCGTTGCCGTACCAGGTAACGTGACGCCCGGGATGTAGCGCTACCGCAGGCTTGGCATCGCCCATGGCGCGCGCAGTTTCGCGAATGGTGCTCGCTGGAATCTCCGTAATCGGTTCAGCCCACTCCGGTGTGAACTCGCGAACATGTGCCGCAAGCTCGGGGAATCCGCTGGCATATTTCTCGATGTAGGGCTTGTCGTAAATGCCTTCGGAGATCAACACGTTGATCCACGCCAGCAGCAGGGCAGTGTCGGTGCCCGGCCGAATCGGCAGCCAGTAGTCGGCCTTGGCGGCTGCGGTGGAGAATCGCGGATCGACCACAATCAGCTTGGCGCCTTTAGAGAGGCCTTCGGCAAACGCGGTCACCTGCGAGGTGAAAACGTTCTCGCCGATATGCGAACCGATCAGCACGATGAGCTTGGATTCTTCCAGGTCAACCGGTTCTGGTGATCCCAGACCTTCGCCGAAGGTAAGCGCGTAAGCCACTTCGCGCGGACCGCGGCACTGCGCGAACGCGGGCTCGGCACTGTTAGGCGTGCCATAGGCCTTCATCAAAGTGCTGAAAAATCCCGAAGCTACTCCGTGCGGGAAGAAGGCCACACTCTCCGGCCCATACTTTTCTTTCAACCCAGTCAGGCGCTGCGCAAACAGGTCAAGCGCTTGCTCCCAACTGGTGCGCTGAAACTTGCCTTCTCCGCGCGCGCCGGTTCGCACCTGTGGATACTTCAGCCGGTCGGGATCGTAGAGAAGTTCGGGGCCAGCATTGCCACGCGCGCACAGGCGGCCCTTGGTGAGTGGATGGTCGGGATTTCCGGTTACCCGCAGCAGCTTGCCGTTGGCGACTTCGGCCACCGCACCGCAGCGCCAGAAGCACATCTCGCAGTTGGTGGCGATCCGCTCAACCCGCTGTCCATCGAACAATCCGGTAGGATTTTGTGCAGCGTTTGCCTGCTTCGAACTCGCACCAAGCGCGGCGGCAAGCGAGGTAAGCTTTACAAAATCGCGCCTGGTCAGTTTGTCGATCATTGCTTCGCGCCGCCGGGACTGCTGCTTAGGCGAGCCGTGCGCCGTCCCCGCGACTAACTACCTATTGGATAAACGCAGCTGCAGTGTATTCGTTACAGGATTTACTTTCTGTGACGCCCCGCACTCTGCGGCAGTTCATGAAGCGGGTGTCAGTTGCGCTGTCACCAGGTAGGCGTACTGTCCCACGCGCCGCGAGGTCACGCCTTGGCAGCCCTTCGTTCTCAAAAAGGCAATCACGGCTCCCTCGGAGATCCGATGGTCCTGCGGCGGCCCGGGAGGTGGGACACAATCATCTCTCCAGTCCAGGATCGCGATCTTGCCACCAGCCACAGAAAATCGCAGAGCTTCTGCGAATGCGGCATCGTGATGTTCGACTTCGTGCCAGATGTTGGCGTAAAACGCCAGGTCCGCTGTGCGATCAGGCAAAGGAATCGTGGAGGCTTCTCCTTGCAGCAAGGTGATATTGGCCGGCGCATCGGGCTGCGACAGTTTCTGGCACAGCAATTCCAGCATCTCCGGCTGTAGATCAGCAGCAAATACTTGGCCCACATCGCCCACCGCGCGTGCCATCGGGATACTGAAAAAGCCGGTTCCGGCACCGATGTCTGCGACTTTCATCCCCGGCAGCAGCTTCAAGTAGCTCAGTATTTCCGCGGGCGGCAGCCATTTCAAACGTTCAGGATCTTCCAGCTTGTGCGCTTCTGTGTGCCTAAAGAGCCGGTCGTGCATAGGAGTGGTTCTCCTTGTGTTCTGGTTTATTCGGTGGTTCGGCTCCGCTCGTTGTGTGGCGCGCGAACGCATTCGACTTCCTCGACTCTAAATAAACGCGGCAGCGCGCCGAAACATTACAGGAAATTTGTGACTTGGGAGAATGCAGTCGCTCCGGCCCGACCCGGGGGGGGATGTTGCGGGCGGACAAGGAGGACGTGTGAACCGGGAGTCGCGGAACGAAAATCTCCTTCGGGCGCTGACGAGATCCAATTTGGGCTAGGTTCTACCGTCTACTGGCCGGCCCGCGCTCGTTCCGCCACTCTCTGGCGCTGAGCTACCCCACCCTCGTGGACGGTGAAGGACGAACTGGTTCCACTGGCATCCAGAACGGTCCAGTCGCGTTCGACCGGGCTCATGTTATTGCGCATGGCGTACTGCAGCAGTTCTGCGTTGGTCTCGATGCGCAGCCGCTCCATCATGTCGTACTTGTGGAAAGCGACCGTTCCCGGCGAAATGTCGAGGATGTCGGCTACTACCTTCATCGACTTGCCTTCCGCCAGCAGCTGCAGAATCTCCGATTGGCGGCGCGTGATTCGCCGCTGGCTCTCGCGCTTCGGCTTATGCAGCAGGTACTCGATGGTCTCCCGCGCGATCAGCGACGACAGATAGGAATCGCCGCGCATGATTTTGCGAATTGCCGCCAAATACTCCTCGGTTCCTGATTGCTTCAGCACGTAGGCCGAGGCTCCGCGACGAAACGCCTCGGCGGCAACTTCCGGGTCCGCATTCGCCGTGGTAAACATGATCTTGATGGATGGCAGTTTGCGGATTACCTGCTCGGCAGCATCCAGTCCGTTGAGCAGGGGCAGGGCAACATCGAGAATCACTGCATCGGCGTGCATTTCCACCGTCGACTGTGCCAGTGAACGCCCATCGTTGGCGATTGCGACTACTTCAAACTCCGGTTCGAGAATTTGCTTGCAGGCTTCCGCGAACAGTCTTTGCTGATCCGCTATTACCAGTCGTGTCTTACGTGACATTCACTGACCTTTCGATATATGCACGTGTTTTTGCCGTCTTCCATGCATGGTTCGTCACAGTCGCGTTATAGTGAGCACGCTTCTGTCTTGCCTATGACTTTGGATTCAATGGATCGGGGAGATTCAACTCCAATTAAACCCAAAGTATTAAATTTGTTGCGGCTAGTTCGGACTGCGACTACTCCTCAACTCCTCCACCAACTTCAGCGAGTTGGTATGAGACACTTCGTGAAAACTGATGCAAGGCTGTTCGCTGGCCAGTTCCATTGCATTCAAAATGCGCAGATACAGACCAGACTGAATATGCGCGTGCAAATCTTTGGCTGATCTCCATTGCTCCTCATACAACACGCGCGAAGTGCCGTCCGCAGCTTCGTAAACGCCACATCCCATGCACTCCGGCTTGGTCCGAACGCGGGTTTCCACCGAACGGAGGATCTCCAGCAACGCCTCTCGTTTGTCGGCTCGGGGCACTAACTCCAGGGCCGCTATGATCATTAACAACCCGTCCTTCTTCTGGTCTCAATGTTGGCTGAAAACCACGAATACGATTGCATGGCTGATGCCTTATGGCCGACCGTACACCTGGTTCGCGGATGACATTGCTTAGCAAGCACTTACGGGCTCTTGAAGCTTGGGTCGAGGGGGAGGGAATCAACCCAGCCGCACGATATGTCGTACTTAGGTCCGCGTGTCGTACCTTTGGCGCCACGACTGGATCCCCAGCCGCTGCATGGTCGCGTACAAAGTAGTTGGCTTCATGCCCAGAAGTTCGGCCGCTCCGCCAGGACCTTTGACCCGCCAGTTCGTCTTTTCCAGAACCGCGACGATGTGTCGCTGCTCCATTCCTTTCAGGGTTGATACCGACAAGTTATCGACCGCCTGAGGCACTTGTAGATTGAGCTGGCTGCCTGAGGTCACGATCAATGCGCGTTCAATCTCGTTCTTCAGTTCGCGAACATTCCCTGGCCAGCCGTAGCTCTGGAGACCCTCCATGGTCTTCTTGGGAATAGACTCGATCTTCTTGCCCATCTTGCGTTCGAACTCCTTGACGAAGGCCCAGGTCAGCAGTGGAATGTCTTCGCTGCGATCGCGCAGCGGCGGGACATGGACAGGAAATACATTCAGGCGGTAGTACAGGTCCTGGCGAAACGAACCGTCCTTTACTCTTTCCGCCAAATTGCGATTGGTCGCCGCTATCACTCGGACATCGACGCGCAGCGTCTTGGGGCTGCCTAGCCGCTCGAACTCGCCATCCTGCACCACGCGCAGGAGCTTGGCTTGTAGCTCCAGTGGCAGTTCGCCGATCTCATCAAGAAACAGCGTCGAGCCATTGGCCAGTTCGAAGCGGCCAGCCTGCTTGGTAAGTGCGCCGGTGTAGGCGCCTTTCTCGCGGCCAAACAGCTCCGCCTCGATCAGGCTCGCGGGCAGGGAAGAGCAGTCAATCTTCACCATGACGCGATCTTTGCGTCGGCTCAGGCTATGGATCGCCCTCGCCACCAGTTCCTTGCCGGTTCCGGTCTCGCCCATGATGAGCACCATGGAATCAGTGGGAGCGACCAGTTCGATCTGCTGAAAAACTTTCCGGATGGCCGCGCTTTGTCCCACCATCTCGTCAAAGCGGTCGCGCACCAGGATCTCTTCTTTCAGGTAGTCGCTCTCCGCCTGCAGCCGCTCGCGTAACTCCGCCAGTTCTCGCTCGTTGCGCTTGGATTGCGTGATGTCGGTCGTCACGCCCATCAGGCGATCTGGCTGCCCCTCCACTCCGTCCTCTCGGCGCCCACGCGATGAGATCCATCTCAGCTCTCCGTCGGGACCCTGAATACGGTAATCCACCGACGAATCTACCCCGGTGCGCATGGCTTCGCCGATCGCGTGCTGCACCTTTTCGCGATCGTCGGGATGTACCAGGGCCATGACGGTTGCCAGATCAAGCTCTGCTTCCACGGCCAGGCCAAAGAGCGCGCGGGTAAAAGGCGTTGCCCAGATCTGCCCGCTCTCCGGCTCCAGGGTCCACAGGCCTGCCTGCGCCGAAACCGCGGCCAGGCTTAACCGTGCTTCACTCTCACGCAGTCTCTGTTCAGCCCGCTTCCGTTCCAGCGCGTTGGCAAAGATCTGGGCGATGAGTTGCAGCCGCTTCTGCATGTGTGGGGTTACGATTCGCGCTACATGCGTGGCGTCGAAGCTGAGTACGCCGAACACCGGACCGTCACCCAAAGAAAGGGGTATGCCAAGGGTGGATTGAAGCCCGAACTGGCGCCAGACTTGCAGGTCAGCGGATGCTTCCGCAGGCGCATCTTCGACATCGGCCAGGTAGACGATTTCCTTCGCCATCAACTTCGCCGTCGACCATGGGAAGTATTCGTGGCCTGTCATGCCGTCCGCCGGTGGCGGTGGCAGCTCTGGGATCGCGGTAGAAATGGGTGAGCACCAATTCCGAAGGATCGTTTCCTGGGAGGCTTGCCATAGCGACGAATGGTCCAGGCCCAGACACTCACAGATAGCGCGCTGGGTGTCTTGAATCTCGTGGTCTACTTTTTCGGCGGCAAGGTTTACGAATCGGGACGACAGGTCCGCGATCAGCGTCTCAAAGCGAAAGCGCTCATCTGACTCCGGACTGATTTCCCTGGCGGGTACGGCGGTCACACTCATTTATGTTTTGCCACAGTCACACCCCTGCCTGCCCGGTGTTCTGGTGGTCTCTCCTGGGGGTCGTTTGTCACCAAATTCTACTTATTACAGGCACTTATCCGAATACGACTTATGAGCTAGGGGAGTGTGAATGTCTTGTAATTTTTGAGCCCTAAAGATAGCGGGCAAGCGCGTTGGGCACTTTTCTCTGACGCCAGGTAGGTAAAAAAGGCATACTGGAGCGCAACCCCTCAACTTTTGCATATTGAAATACCCCAACATAAGGTTGCAATCTAGATGGCGGTCATGAACCAACTTGTGCAGATCGGCGATCTGTCGCCCGCTCCCCGTGCGCCGGGATCCACCCGCTCGTATCACGCGATGATCAAGCCGGTCGGAGCCATTTGTAACATTGATTGCACTTATTGCTTTTACCTGCACAAGGAAGAGTTGCTGGGCAGCCACAGCAAGTTCCAGATCACCGACGAGATTCTCGAGACACATATCCGGCAATACATCGAAGGCCAGGACCGCGACGAGGTGGTTTTTTCCTGGCAGGGAGGCGAGCCAACGTTGCTCGGGCTGGAATTTTTCGAGAAGGTCGTCGAGCTTGAGCAGAAGTACAAGAAGCCGGGCCAGCGCATCGAGAACGACCTGCAAACCAACGGCACGCTGCTCAATGATGACTGGGGCGCGTTCCTGAAGCGCAATAGGTTTCTGGTGGGGTTGAGCATCGACGGCCCGGAAGAGCTGCACGATGCCTATCGCGTGACCAAAGACGGTAAGCCAACGTTCAACAAAGTCTTCGCTGCTTCGCAGATGCTGCACCGCTATGGGGTGCCGTTCAACTCGCTCAGCGTCATCAATCGAAAGAATGCGAAGAAGCCGCTGGATGTGTATCGCTTCTTAAAGAACGAGGTTCGCCCGCGGCAGATGCAGTTCATTCCGGGGCTTGAGCCCAAAGTGTTTCGCAACGTCGCTCCGCAGATGTGGGACCAGGCCAGCCTGCCGGTCTTTGACTCAGCGGCGGCGCATCCCGGCGCTCCTGACTCGGTCGTAACCGACTGGTCGATTGATCCTGACGATTGGGGCTACTTTCTCTGCAAAGTATGGGACGAGTGGTATCGCCGCGACATCGGCAAAGTATTCGTTAACTTATTCGAAACCGCGGTGGCCCAATGGATGGGCAAGGAATCGCAGCTCTGCATTTATAACGAATTCTGCGGCAAAGGCGTCGCTTTGGAGCACGATGGCAGCCTGTATTCCTGCGATCACTATGTCTACCCCGAATACAAGCTCGGCAACATCATGGAGACATCAAGCTCGCGACTGGTGTTTTCGCAGGAGCAGCAGAAGTTTGGCTTCGACAAGTTCAATACCCTTCCGAAGATGTGCCGCGAATGTAAGTATCTTTTCGCCTGTAATGGCGAATGTCCTAAGAACCGGCTGATCCGGACTCCTGACGGTGAAGCGGGATTGAACTACCTGTGCAGTGGCTTGCTGAAGTTCTGGAACCACATCGACCAGGACGCGCAGGACATCTGCCGCCGCATTGCCCGCGGAGAGCCGTTGAAGCCCGGACGCGCATGAGAAACTACACAGACATGAAGACGAACCAGAACTCGACCAGAGGATTGTTCTGTCTGCTAGGTCTGGCATTTTTGCTATTAGCCGGGTGTAGCAAGAAAGAAGCGCAGCCTCAAAATTCGGGACCGACCTTAACCCAGCAGGCGGCGCAATCGGCTCCGGCGAGCACCCCGGTGGCGGCGCCAGCTGCGCCAGTTGCGGCGAACATGGTCTTGCCTTCGCCCTATGGCATCCACACCGACGACCTCGATGCCATGATGAAGCGGCGCTATATCCGGGCACTGGTGGTCATCAACCCGATCGGGTTCTTCTACAGCAACGGTCATCCGATGGGGGCGATGTATGAGACCCTGCGCGAGCTGGAAAAATACGTAAACGACAAGTACAAGACCGGCAAGTTCCCGGTGAAGGTCACGTTCGTTCCCTTGCGTCCGGACCAGGTGGAAGAGGCGCTGCATCGTGGCGTCGGCGATTTCATCGCTTATGGCCTCATCGTCACACCCGAGCGCGAGCAGCGGGTTGCCTTCACCGTTCCCCTGCAGGAGGACTTGAAGCAGGTGGTCGTCAGCGGACCCAGCTTTGGCAACGTGACCACGGTCGAGGACTTGTCCGGCAAAGAGATCTATGTCAACCAACTGTCGGTGAGTTACCAGCGGCTGCAGCAGTTGAACGAGAAGCTCAAGCAGGAAGGCAAGCCGCCCATCAAGATCACAGCTGCCGACAGTGACCTGCTCGATGATGACCTGCTCCAGATGGTGAATGGTGGGTTGATTCCGGCTACGGTCACAACCGATTCTCGCGCCAAGCTCTGGACCCAGGTACTACCTAACCTCACCGTCCATCCTGAACCGGTCATTGCCAGCGGCGACGAGACCGCCTGGGCGTTGCGAAAAGACAATCCGCAACTGAAGGCGATGCTCGATGAATTCATTCCTCCGCGAGCGGTAGGTACATCGTTCGGCAACACTCTGGTCCGCCGTTACCTGCAAAACACCAAGTGGGTCAAGAACTCCACCTCGCCGGAGGAGATGAAGAAGTTCGAGGCGATGAGCGCGATGTTCAAGGAATACTCAAGCCAGTACGGCTTCGACTATCTGATGATGATGGCGCAGGGCTATCAGGAATCGCTGCTCAACCAGAGTGCACGCAATCCCAGCGGCGCGGTGGGCATTATGCAGGTGATTCCCAAATATGCGGCCGCCAATCCCATCAACGTGAAGGACGTGCAGGTCGCCCGGGGAAACATCGAAGCTGGGGTCAAGATGTTGCGCAATATCGAAGACCAATACTTCAACGATCCCAACATCGATCAGGTGAACAAAACGTTAATGGTGTTCGCCAGCTACAACGCCGGGCCCAACCGGATTGCCCGCCTCCGCGCACAGGCTCAGCAGCAAGGACTCGATCCCAATAAATGGTTTGGCAATGTCGAGCTATTAGTTGCCAAGGATATTGGGCAGGAAACCGTCACCTATGTTGGCAACGTTTACAAGTACTACATCGCGTACAAGCTGGCATTGAAGGACGAAAAAGCAGAAGTAGCCGCGTCAAAATGAAAATTTTTCAAGGAGAGACTATGAGGCTTAGAAATCTTACCGTTGCTGTGCTCGCGTTGGCTGCCACCGTGGCTGTGGCGCAGAATCCCCAGGTGGAACAGAAGTTGATGGCCATCAAGCAGAACATGGCCAAGAACAAGCAGCAACTGGCGCAGTACGGCTGGACCGAAACCGAAAGCATCAGCATCAAGGGCAGCGTGAAAGACACCAAGACCTACCAGGTGCGCATGGTGAACGGCCAGCAGCAGAAGACCGAGATCGGCGATCAGAAAGCGCAGTCCGGTGGCGGACGTGAAGGCCGTTTGAAACAGCACGTCGTCGAAAAGAAGACCGACGAATACAAAGAGTATGGCCAGTCCATCGGCGCCCTGGCCAAGCAGTACACCACGCCCGATCCCGATCGTCTGATGCAGGCCAAGCAACAGGGCAACGTCTCGCTGGTTCCCGGTGGCGGCACGCTGCAATTGGTCATCAAGAGTTTCGTGAAGCCTAACGATCAGGTTACCTTTACCATCAGCGAGCAGACCAAAGCACCGGTCAGCGTGCAGATCAACTCTTACCTGAATGATCCCAGCGATAAGGTTATGATCTCGGCGCAGTTTGCACAGTTACCTGACGGCACCAACCACGTGACGTCGATGACGATCAACGGAGAGCAGAAACAGTTGGTCATCAATGAGCAAAATTCAAACTACCAAAAATTAATGTAGGTAGTGGCAGATTGCGACAATCGGCGTCAGGCCGCGACGGAAGTTACGTCCTGGCGCTTTTCTTCGCCCTAAATAGTCGAAGCGGCCCATGATAGAGTGTTAACACTTTAGAGTCCCCGTTATTACTAGAGAAACCGAAGCGAAACCTCGCATTTCTGCTAGTGCCAGAGGGATGAACGTTTCTCTAAAATCTACGCAAGCGTACTCTACTTTTTGTCTTTTTGCAGGACAGCGGAAGGCACGAGTGTGTGCGAAAGCTCACGTTTGAGCAAGGGAGAAATCAGATGAATTCCTGTCGCCTCTTGTGGTTGTTCCTTCTGTTTGCGACCCTGACCATTTTGTGCGGAGCTGCGATCGCGCAGGGCCCGGCCGCTTTGAGCGCCGCCAACCCCGATGCCGCCGCTAGCCCAGCTGCAAGCGCTGATCCCGCGCCATCCGCTCCTCTTCCAGACGCTCCTTCGGCAGCCAGCTTCGGCCGATGACTCCTGGAAATTCAAGATGTCGATCTATGGCTGGTTCCCGGGAATGCACGGAACCGTGGGAGCTCTCGACCACAACGTCGGAGTTCACGCTCCCTTCAGTGACATCTTTCACTACCTGAAAGGCGTTATTCCTATCGCGGTCGACGCCCAGAAGGGACGTTTCGTCATGCCCCTCGACTTCTTCTGGGTCAAGCTCGGTGATGACCGGGTGATTCCGTATAACGATTTCGGCCAGACCTCGGCCAATCTCCACATCACGGAATCCATCTTCACACCGAAGGTGGGATACAGAATTCTGGATGGAGAACACCTCAAGATCGACGCCTTGGGAGGCATTCGTTACTGGTATACCAGCCAGAACCTTGCGCTTGAGCCCTCCGGCCTGAACCAGACCCGCTCTAAGAGCTGGGTCGATGGCCTGGGTGGAGCGCGCTTCATAATCCCACTCGGCGAGAAAGCTTCCATCGTTGCTTCGGGCGATGCCGGTGCCGGCGGAGCGAGTCTCGACTATCAGGCCGTCGGATTGTTAATGTACGATTTCACTCCGAAGCTCGGCTTGGGCCTGGGCTGGCGCTACCTCGACGTTGACTACCGCAGCGCTCACCAATACGTCTATGACGTCGCCCAGAGCGGCGCTCTGGCCGGGATGTACTTCAACTTCGGTGGCAAGCCTCCGGTGCCGCCCGCGGCCAGCTGCTCAGCCTCGCCGTCTGAGGTTTGGGCTGGCGAGCCGGTGACCTCGACGATCGCCACCCAGAACTTCAATCCCAAGCACACCATTACCTACAACTGGAGCAGCAATGGCGCCAAGGTTGCCAGCACCGGGACGACCGGCCATGTTGACACCACCGGCATGGCGCCGGGTTCGTACAGCGTTACCGGAACCGCCACCGACGCCAAGGAAAAGAAGAACAACGTAGCGAGTTGCTCGGCCAGCTTCACGGTGAAGCAGCCGCAGCCTCCGCAGGCAAGTTGCTCGGCCAATCCCAGCACGATTGCCATCAACCAGCCATCGACCATCACCATGACCGCCACCGATCCCCAGGGCTGGCCTCTGACCTATAGCTGGACCAACTCGGGTGGCCAAATGAGCGGCAGCGGCACCTCGGTCACGGTGACTGCCACCAATGCCGATGCCGGGAGCACCATCACGGTGACGGGCACGACTACCGACGCCCGCGCCAACCTCAGCGGTACCTGTACCGCCCAGGTGAGCGTGCCTCAGGCTGCCGCCAAGTGCACCATGATCGAGGATTGGGGCGAGTGTACCTTTGAAAAGAACCCCAAGAAGCCGTGGCGTGTCGATAACGACTGCAAAGACGTGCTCGACAAAATCTCATTGCGCTTGCAGCAGATGCCGAACGGCAAGCTGAACATCGTTGGCTACACCGACCAGGAAGAAGTAGTCAACGAACAGACGCTTGGTTCGCAGCGCTCGGTCAACGTCAAGTACTACCTGACGACCGACGGTCCGACCAAGCTAGACGCCAGCCGCATTCAGCCGCGCGCCGGCGCCAACAAGGGCAAGGCCGCTCACTTCTACTTTGTTCCCGAAGGCAATCTGTGCGGCGGACAACTGGAAGAAGGTGTGGTGGTTGACGAGAGCCAGGTGCAACCGCAGTCCCGCAACGCGGCGGCTCCCGCGAAGAAGGGCAAGAAGTCGAAAGCTGCTGCCGCTCCGAACCAATAGTCGCTGGCCGGTGCGCAGTTGTTGAAGCTAAGAAACAGAAGGGCCTGTTCGCAAGTGGACAGGCCCTTCTTGTTTTGTGGCACCTAGGTGCCAACCTGGCTATCCTGAGTCTCAATTTTTAATGACGGCTGAAGCGGTTGTGGGGTAACGTAACTTGATATCCCAACTAGGTCTTAGGTCTTGCCGCTCGTTGCTGAACGTCTGGATGTTCTAGCAAGGCGCCGCTAACCGTCCCGTCAAAAGTAGCTCGACTGACGGCAAATGTACTGTCTTGATCGGCTTGGATGTTTTCACACGCGGCATCATGACTTTTACTAGTTCCTGAGCGCCGTCATTTGCGATACCTTTTCCGGAGAGATTCCGGCTCAGTTGCACGTGGTTACTCATCATGAATCGAATACTTTCCCGTACCGCCATCGTCAGTTTCGTTCTGCTTTTAACGCTTGCAATCGGTTTGAGCGGCTTTGCGGTTGCTCAGCAAACCGGGTGGCCGCGCTCCTTCAGCAATTCCGGCGGAACCCTCGTGCTCTATCAACCACAGGTCGATAACTGGCAGAACTACTCTGTGGTGGACGCGCGCTCGGCGTTTTCGTTGACTCCAACCGGCGGCAAAAAGGCCGTGGGCGTAGTGACATTCACCCTGCAGACCACGGTTGACATGGACCAGCACACGGTCTATCTCTACAGCCCGACCATCACCAGTGTTTACTTCCCAGCGCCGAATACCAATTCCACCCAACTCGAAGGCTTGGTCCGGACATTCCTCAATCCGTCCGCCAACATGACCATCTCCATCGAGCGCTTGACCGCCAGCCTGAAGAAGAAGACCGCGCCGGCGCACGTCACCGAGGTCAGCAATACCCCGCCGACCATCTTTATCAGCTTCAAGCCGGCCATCATTCTTCTGGTAAACGGCAACCCTATCGCCGCTCCCGTCGGTGGAAAGGTCAAAGCCATCGTCAACGCCAATTGGCCTCTCTTCCAGCAGGGCTCGGACTACTACCTGTTCAACGGCAAGGGATGGATGACGTCGAAAAGCCTGAGCGGGAACTGGGCTGGAACTACCAAGCTTCCTTCCGACTTCTCCAAAGTGGCAGCCAGCCCCAACTATCAGGACCTGAAGGCTTATATCCCGGCGCCAGTTGAGCCCAGCAGTCCGGTGGTGTTCTACAGCAGCACTCAAGCTGAAATCATCGTCTTTCAGGGACAGCCCGAGTGGGAAGCCATCACCGGAACGCAACTGGAATCTGCCAGCAACACCGCCAGCCCGGTCTTCAAGTACCTGCCGACCAGTACTTATTACTACCTGAGTTCCGGTCGTTGGTTCTCATCGCAGAGCGCGATGGGACCGTGGACCTTCGCCACCAACAGCCTGCCTGCCGACTTCCAGAAGATCCCGCCTTCCAGCCCCATGGGCGGTGTGCTGGCGTCGGTTCCCGGAACTCCGCAAGCGGAAGACGCTGTGCTGATGGCGCAGGTTCCCACCACTGCGGTTCTCGATCCCAAGACCGCGGCGCAACAGGTGAAGGTCAGCTATAACGGCACGCCGCAGTTCACGTCCATTACCGGTACCACAATGTCGTACGCCACCAACACACCGAACCGCGTGATCCAGGTGGGCA
This sequence comes from uncultured Acidobacteriaceae bacterium, assembly GCA_963791965.1. Taxonomy (GTDB): domain Bacteria; phylum Acidobacteriota; class Terriglobia; order Terriglobales; family Acidobacteriaceae; genus CAVVDY01. The sequence continues at coordinate 277,081 of CAWBUK010000006.1, forward strand.
GCGTGTACTATCTGTGCCTCAACGGTGTGTGGTTTATGTCGAACACTCCAAATGGTCCATGGCAGACGGCGACATCCGTACCGGCGGAGATCTATACCATCCCTGCGAGTTCGCCCGTCTATAACGTGACCTACGTGACGCAGAACACGTTGCCTGACGGCTATGTGCAGGCCAGCTACACTTCTGGGTACATGGGAACTTTCATCGCCGGGATGGCGGTGGGCGCGATTGTCTGTGACGGAACCGGATACTACTATCCGCCATATGTGGGCTGGTATGGAGCCTATCCCGTCTACTATCCCTACGCGGCAACCTGGGGATACCATCCGGTTTACAACCCTTACACCGGAGCCTATGGATACGGTGCGTCGGCCTACGGACCTTACGGTGGTCAGGCACACTACGGCGCTTCCTACAATCCCTACACCGGAACCTATGCCCGCGGAGCGACAGCTTCAGGCCCCTGGGGATCGACCGCCGCGGCGCAGGCTTATAACCCCTACACTGGCGCTTACGGGCAAACTCATCAAAGCTCCAACGCCTATGGCTCTTGGGGTAATTCTGTTTATAGCAAGAACGGTACTACAACCTATACCCAGCACCAGACCACCGCGAACGGCACGGAAGCCACGGCTTACAACAACAAGGGCGGGGAAGCGGCCGCAACCAGCACCAAGTACGGCAACAGCGCAGCAGCCAAGTCTTCCAGCGGCGACATGTATGCAGCGCACGATGGCAATGTCTATAAGAACACTGGCTCCGGCTGGCAGAGCTACAACAACGGAAGCTGGAACAACGTACAGAAGCCGACGCAGCAGAGCGCAGAGCAGGCACATCCCCAGGGCACCACCGATTACAACAATGCAAAAGCTTCGGGCGGATGGGGCGATGTCAATCAGGAGGCCCAGAGCCGCGCCCAGGGCGACGCTTCAAGCCAGCATTACGACCAGGCGCAGCACTCCGGGTACGGCGGTAGCGACGGTTGGGGAAGCCATAGTGGAGGCAGCGGTTGGGCCAGCCATGGCGGCTCCGGCGGATGGGGCGGCGGCGGCGATCACTGGGGTGGCGGCGGAGGAGGCGGAGGTTTCGCTCGCGGTGGCGGCGGTGGTTTCCGGCGCTGATGCCGAACCAGGCCCCATACACGTTCTGTCAGGCGTCAGATTTGAAGGGCAGGGCCTGACAGGCTGCGGGAAAAGGCGAATTTCGGGTAGAGCTGGCCTTCAGGCCAGCGTCCATGCCGTTGAAAATACGTGTGGGCTTTAGCCCCTGAGGTAGTTCAGGGTGGTTTCACCAGATTTACAAAAATGTGACTCTATCTACGAGGTGCACTATGAAGTCTCGGCGGTTGATTGTAGTTTCTCTGATCAGTCTCTTCGTTCTGGCCGGCCAGGCAATGGCGCAGAAGAAAGATAAGTACGCCTGTTCCGAGCCGAAGCCCGAAACGCTGTGTAATGCCGCGAACACCTGCGGCTCGGCTTCGAACCCGTGCCAAGTAAACGTCAACAAAGACGGCGGCTCTGCTACAGCTACGGCCGCCACCTCCAATCCGAAAAAGAATGCCCTGTTCTGCGTTAGGGCGGGCACCAAGGTAGTCTGGCACTCCACCAACAAGAACACCGGCTTCGTTATCGACTTCGGGCCGACCTCGCCGTTCGATCCCAACGACACCATCATCGGTGGCGGCAAGAACGACGTGACTGTGTCCGCCGAGCGCCCGGGCTGCTTCAAGTATTCCGTAGGCGCATGCTACTCCGGCGCGACCTACGGTATGTGCGGTAACAGTCAGACGGAAGCTATCGTGCTGCCTCAATAGTTTCCAATATATTGAACTGTCGCTCGAAACCTATAGGCAGAAAAAGGGAGAATAGCAAATGAAAGTCAAGGCCCTGATACTGGTCACTGTGTTAGGCCTGCTGGCAGGTTCTGCCCTGGCCCAGCAGGTTTCGGTGAACTACAACCACAACGCCTCGTTTGGCAGCTATCACACCTACGCCTGGGGCGGGAACAACAAGAACCAGATTCAGAATTCGATTCTTGCCCAGGTGGCTCAGCAGGATATCGAGAGCGCGATGGCGGCCAAAGGTTTCCAAAAGGTCGAAGAGTCGCAGAACCCTGACCTCATCCTCACTGCCAGCGGCGGCGAGCGTGAGCAGACTTCCTACAATGCCTGGGGCATGCGCGGCATCGGCGGCGGCATGGGTAGTATTACTCCGCAGCAGAACGTCGAAGCCACCATGGTGGTCAGCCTGTACGACCTGAAAGACAAAGCGCTGATCTGGCGTGGCATCGCGCAGGACACGCTCAACAATAACGGCAACAAGAACCAGGAAATGGTCAACAAGGCCGTGCAAAAGATGTTCAAGCAGTGGCCGAAGAGCTAGTTAAAGCGTTTTTGCCTTGAAGGGGCGCAGCGTCAGCTGCGCCGTTTCATGCTCGCTGTTGCCATGCCGAGCGGACTAAGCCGGCGAGGCGAAGGGTCTATACAACCATGAGCCGTACCAATCGCATGTCCACCACGTTCCGTTTCTTGGCGGTCGTCACGATCATCCTGCTAATGTCGCTGGCCGCCTCGGCGCGCGACAAAATCTCCGTCGCCTACGCCAAGGGCTTCAACGCTGCGCAGTACAAGACCTACGCCTGGGCGGAGCACGGCGCGGTCGCTCATCCCATGCTGGCCGCCGACATTGTCGGGGCCATCGACCAGGAATTGCAGGGGCGCGGATTGCAGAAGGTTACGTCCAATCCCGACCTCATCATCCAGATCTACGGCTCGGTTGATCAGGACATGACCATGTACTCAAACGATCCTATCTATGCCGGCACCGGAGGCATTCCGCCTTTTGATCCGGGCATGAATGGACCCGCCTTCATCGGCTTCTATGGCAATACGTCCGTAATGGTCCACAAAGGAACACTGGTCGTGGACCTGATTGATGCCAAGACCAGGAAGCTGGCGTGGCGGGCCATGGCTCAGGAAAGTGTTTCTTCCCACGACCCACAGAAACTGGTTGACGAAGTGAATGGCGCGATTGCCAAGATGTTCAAGGAATACCCGAAGGGAGCCTAGCAATCCCGCGCGCTCGACGCGGGTAGCGCCCCGAATGGGCAAGTTTCGCTTATCTCAGAGGACGAACCAGACGAGACCTAACCCCATTGCCATATCGTGGGGAAAATCTCATCGCGCTGTGAAGACTTGCGCGTTCCTTCTCGCGGCGCTTGCCACAGCACTCACGGTCTCCTCTTCCGCTCAGGATCTGGCTCCGCGCGCCTACCTCATCACTCCCGTCCACTCCAACGCCGTTACCCTCACCTGGTCGTTTTATACCGGCGGCCTCGACTTCAACAATGTTGTTCCCATCAGCAATGCCACCGGAACCTACAGCGTTCCCGTGTTCAGCCTCTATCATTCGCTGAACTTTTTCGGACGCTCGGCCAACATCACCGGCTCGCTTCCATACGCCGTCGGTACCTTTAGCGGTGATGTAAAGGAAGGCGACCGCCAATCCATCTATCGTTCCGGACTGGCAGATCTTTCCTTCCGGCTCTCCATCAACCTGCTCGGCGGCCGCGCCATGGAGGTGCCGCAGTTTGTGAAATGGAAGCAGAAGCGGATCCTGGGCGCCAGCTTGAAAGTAGTTGCTCCTACCGGCCAGTATGATCCGCATAAGCTCATCAACTGGGGCATCAATCGCTGGGCGTTCAAGCCCGAGATTGGCTATTCCCAGCGCTTTGCTAAGAGCTGGGTGATTGACGCCTATGGCGGCGCCTGGTTCTATACCACCAATCCACAGTTCTATAACATCCCTTATCCTGTGTCGCAGACCCAGGCGCCTATCGGAAGCTTCGAAGGACACCTCAGCTATGACTTCAAGCGGCTGCTGGGGAAGAGCAGGCTCCATGGCTGGGCGTCGCTTGATGGGAACTACTGGTGGGGCGGCATCGCGTCCATCTACGGCATACCGAATCCCAAAACCAGCCAAGGCAGCTCTCGTCTAGGGGGAACCATCTCCATCCCCTACGCGACCCACCAATCGATTAAAGTCGCGCTCAGCGGCGGAACCTATAGCCGCTTTGGCGGCGACTACACTAACCTGCAAGTGGCTTGGCAATACTCCTGGCTGGGTCGGCCGAAATAATCCCAAGGTCTGAGACAACGCTCACGGTAGGAAAGCCGTATCTGGAGAACCATTCGGCCAGCTAAGGAATTCCTCCTAACTCCGCCCAGGATTAAGTTCTGTTCGTAACGTCAGAGAGCTACACGGTTGGCGGGTCACAATGACGCGAACTGTGTTGCATCGTCACTGCTTTGGTCGGTGTCTGTTGTTCGGGATATCTCTGCTGCCCAGGAGTTATATACATTGTTGAGTACTTCGCGAAGTAAACGGAGGGCGATTACAGGCGAAGTGGGTGTAAACTGGTTGCCGTTTCGGAGGCCAAGGGGAAATTCCAGATGACGAAGCCATCGTGCACGTTGTTGACAAGAGTCAGCACTTGTTGTGAGTCGGACGCCCGTAGGCAGACGCCAGGAACGGGAGCCCCCCGGATGCGAGCGGCTGATGGAGCAAGAATCTTCGTGACCATAGTGATGTTTGTTTTGTCGGCTGCGATGACGGCATCGGCCCAAGGGCAAGACGGCTCGGCATCGAAACCAAGCACGCCGCCGAGCAGTACGCCGAAAACGATCGTGGGCTGCCTCACCGGATACGACGGCCACTACACTCTGGGCACTTCCAACGATACCCTTTATCTGCTGGAGGGCGATTCCGCTCTATTCAAGCGCTATAACGCCCGGATGGTACAGGCGACAGGAACGGTCTCTGAAACGCCCCCCGACCCGTCGAGAAATAATGTCTTGTCACAACAGCCTCCTACTCTGACGGTGTCGAAACTGAAGAAGGTGGCCGACGGCTGCTATTAAAGGCGACGCCGGGAATCGATTGATCAGGAAAGTCCCCCGCCTCGCCGATCCGCCCACCTCGGCGGTTCTCAATGGCAGTTGTTTGAAGCGGGCCGGCCGGCAAACCGCGCCTGAATCCAAGCCATCTGATCGCGAACGGAGTCTCCTACGACCAGGCCAGGCTGTGGGTCTGAAAATTTGTCGAGTTGAACGGAGTCGCCCTGCTTGCACATGTCAGCAACAACCTGCTCCGTCATCCACGGCGGCAGGGCAGGGTCTCCGTCGTCCGTGATCACCAGTAGTGGAGCGTAGGCCGGCTTCTGACCGAGGCTGTTTCTGCCAAAAAATTCCTCAACGAACTTGTTGGTCTCCCACTTCCCCTGCAGCATTTCACTCACAGCAAGCTGGGAGCTATTACTTAAGCTGCCACAGCTTTCATTAACTTGGCGATACAGAGGAACCGCTTTTTCCGTCAGCATGTCGCTTATGTCGAAATCCGGATATACGGTCTTGATGGCGTAGGCCAATAACGCGAACATCCGCAGGGATTGTCCTTTTGCCGGCGGCCGGTAGGCGGCCTTCAAGTTGGTGACTCCGGAGATGGCTATGCTGCCAAGGTAGTTAGGATCACGAGATCTGCCTTCCATTTCGGCCACGCCGATTGCAACATTGGCTCCAAGCGAAGGGCCGATGGCGATCCATTTTGCACCAAGTTGCGGTACCGCGGCGTGCGCTGCAGGAATTGAATCGATGACGTCGGTCGCGTTGGAGGGGACATCCATCACGGCGCTTCGGAAGTCAGTTCCCAGTCCCGTGTAATCCGTCGCAACCACGGCATAGCCAAGGTTGACATACATGGAAAGCAACGGTCCGTAGTACAAGTTTCTGAACAGCGAAGGGGCACATTGGCGGGCTGCATCGCTAAAACCGTGGGCCCAGGCGATGACCGGCCAGCCTCCGGCGGGAGGCTTTCCATCGGGCACCAGGACGACGCCAGACGCAGCTACGTCCCGTCCGTCTGCGGCGCGCGAATGATACAGAATGCGGAACGCAGAAAAGTCTGCCGCTAAGGCGTAGTCATCCGCAGGCTCGGAGCGAATCAGTTCTCCAGGCTTGCCGGGAGATAGAGGGTGGGGATCATCGTAAAACTTGGTAAGGGGCAGGCGCTGAATGCGGCCATGATGCCGTACAGGCTGGTCAGGTGCTGAAACCCCAGCAAACGCCAGCGTTGCTGGCAGCAGGCAAGCTGCGATCGCGGTGACAGCTATCGAAGTCAATCGGAGAGGGATTTGATCGCGGAATGAGAACCGGAACCACATCGAAACCGGGTCCTGTGAAGTCTGCAAGGCGAGCTCTCTCGGGCTCTTGTTATGGTCGGAATTCAGACCATAAATTTAGCGCTTACACGCGATCATCAAGCCGAGCACGATTGGCAGATAAATCACCGACGCGTGAAGCACTCCGCTGGCCAATTTTCTTGAAGTGGAGCTTCCCAGCTTAGCGACGTGATAGAGCAGGAACGCTCCGGCGAGGAACATGCCGCCGAAATAGACCGGTCCGCTTCGGTCTACCAGCGGCAGCATTGTGACTGCTATCAAGGCGATCGAGAAGCCAATCATCTCCGCGCGAGTGAAACGGGAATCCAGATCGAACCGAGGTAGCATCCTGTAGCCCGCGCGGTCGTAGTCTTCGCGGTACATCAAGGCGATGGCCAGGAAGTGTGGGAACTGCCAAAGAAAGAGAATGGCAAACAAAAACCAGGCTTGCCCATTAAGGGTCGCGGAGGCTCCCGCCCATCCGATGAGGGTCGGCATAGCTCCGGGAATTGCGCCCAGCAAAGTGCACAAAGGTGTCTTCCGTTTGAGGGGCGTATAGACCAGCAGGTATGACAGCAGCGTCGAGATCGCCAGAAAAGCTGATAAACCATTCACCGTGATGGCGAGATAAACTCCTCCCACCACACTTACCAAGATCCCGAAAACCAGCGCCTCGCGACTGCTTATTCTGCCAGAAGGTAATGGTCTCGATGCGGTTCTACGCATCTGACCGTCCCAAACCCGTTCCATCCACTGATTCAGGGTTGCGGTGCCGCTGGCCACTAATAGCGTTCCCAGCAACGTATTGATGAGACCAATGACATGAAAGGGACCACGAGACCCCAGATAGTATCCCGACGAGGTGGTCATCAGGATCAGCAGGTTTACTTCGGGCTTGGTCAGAGTACAGTAGTCCCGAAGTCTGCTAATGAGACCGTGCTTTGTAAGTGCCTGCGGGATTGTCTTTGCGATCGCCATTTTTCTCGGTTTACCGGACCCCGTTACGCTCAGATTCAGCCGATAACAAATTGCTGGCGGCAGTAACTCTTTCCCGCACCTCAACTAATCACGACATTAACGAAGTTGCTGGTTGCCGTCTGCATCTTGACGAAACCCTTCTTCTGCATTCGCGCCTCGGCGAGTGAGAATCTCGTGCGCTATCTTCCCCATCTCAGGCGACTTACTCTTAACCACTACCAGGCTTCGGCCCGCGGCCAACACTTTACGGAAGAAGTCGATTTCCTCGGAGCTTTTCTCCTCCAAGACAGGCTGCACGTCGCTATCGGCCGCAGACTTCCCGATCGCCGAACCCGCTTCGGCACCGGCCAATCCAAGTAGCGCGGCCGCACCGAAGCCGAGTGCGAACACTTGCCCAATTCCCGGCACGGCCATCAGTAGAGCTGCGCCCACTCCCGCGGACATACCCGTCGCCACACCCATGAAGCCGCCGACCGTGGCTCCCGTTTCATTGCCGGCTTGTGCGGCGCCCTCCCCCGATCGACTGAGGAGCACAATGGAATCAGGCGGAACATTCGCCGTCAGCAGTTCCTGCACCGCTTCTTCTGCGCGATCCCGAGTAGAAAATACCCCAATGGCAGTTTCCAAGCGACACCTCCTGCGATAGAGCGCTCACCTTCAACTGAGAGACAGAATCCGCGGAATTCCGACTAGGCCCTGGTGCCATCCTGTCACTGCTGATAAAAGTCATTACGCCGCTTGTAAGCGATGCAAGTGACTGCGATCGAAAGCGCCATGGGAGGAAGAACGAGAATCAGGATTCCACTCCGCAGCGCCTGTATAAAACGTTGTGTCGAGGCGGCCGCCTGGGTATAGCACAGGGAACAGCTTTGAGCGTAGACGGCATGGGGGAAAAACAAGACCGCGACAGCCAACAAGGATATAGCCAGCCACAAACCTCGCCCGAAATGAGCAGTACCTTGTTTCATCACTTTGGCCCCGCGCTATAGTTTGCTCCGGGAACGCCGCGCAGCAATCGGAAGCTATCCGACCAGCTGAATTGCATGGAAATCAATACGAAAATAACCACCAGCGCAATGCTGAAGGTGAACTTCTTGTCTTCGGATCCCAGATGCATGAAAAATGTCACGGCTAGACCAGCTTCCAACAGCGCGATCAGGAGCATGCGGAAAAACGTTGTCCTGACACTCCAATGCTGATAGGCGATCACGAACTGCAACGCCGCCAGCGCTAGAATGCAGGCATAGATGATCAGGATCTTCCCGAAGCTTCCGGAGTAGTCAACGGTCTCGCCACTTTTTGCGGTTGTAACGCTCATTGCACGTCCTCTGAGACTGGTGTTACTTGGCGACGTTTAACAGATAAACGAACGGTACGACGAACATCCAGACCAGGTCGACAAAGTGCCAGTAAAGACCGGCGACCTCCACGTCGTCAGCGTCCGAGTGGATGCCCCTGTAGCGAGCGGCCACAATCAGCAACACAATAATGCCGCCTGCCACGTGCAGCAGGTGCAATCCGGTAATCGTAAAGAACGCGGCGCCAAACAACGGTTCTCCCCAGGGATTATGCGATAACCGAACACCCTCATGGATCATTGCCAACCACTCGCGGATGTGGAGGAGCGCGAAAAGCAGGCCCGCGGCAGCGGTAATCAGCATCCATCGAATCGCCGTCGGCTTGTCGCCCGCTTTAGCGCTTCGCACCGACAGCAGCATGGTCAAGCTGCTGCTGATCAGGATGAATGTCATCGCCATCGCATTTACTACCGTAGGAGAGAACTGGAACGGCGTGGGCCAGTTGGGCGATCCGTTGCGGAGAAACCCATAAGCGACCAGGCATCCCGCAAAGGTTGCGCCATCGGCAACAATGAACAGCCAAACGGCGAGCTTCTTCGTCGGCATGGCAAATGGCGACGATCTCTCCAGCACAGTGGAATGGGCTCCGATGGTCGTGCCGATTTGGCTCATGAAACCTCTTCTCCTCGGGATTTCAAATGCGCGCCCATAGCAACAACAGCAGGTATATCCAAAGCACATCGACGAAATGCCAGTAGTAAACGACTGTGGTCAGGGTGCTCAGGCGCAACGTCGGAACCGGCCTGCTGAACCGCCACATCACCAGCATCAACCCCGCCAAGCCTCCGAGCACATGGAGGGCATGCAGAGCCGTGAACAAGTAAAAGAACGAACTGCTAGGATTCGTCGCCAGGTACCAGCCCTGCGCCTTCAGTTGCAGCCAGGCCACGTATTGGCCGCCTACGAACAAAAATCCTAGCCCCAGGGTGAGCCACAGCCAGAACAACGGAACCGAGCGTCGCGCCTCGACTCCCCGGGCGAAGAGCCCTACCCGTTTGCGAGCCACTTGCAGGGTGCAACTGCTCACCAGCAGGAGGAAGGTGTCAACGTACAGTACCCATGGCAAGGTGAAATGCCGCCAGTCCAGGGAGGCCCCCTGGCGGACGACCATCGCGCTGGTGATCGCCACGAAGGTCATGCTGATCCCCGCCATGGCTACCCAGATCCCGGTTCTGGACGCTGGCGAACTCTCCGCAAGCGCCGTCATGTCCCAGGCCGGAGGCTTCGGACTGTATCCTCCGCCACCCTGCGACAGAGTCGGACGGGACTGTATAACTGGTGGTTCGTGGACCGTAGTTGCCATGATTCAATGGACCCTTAGTGTTGCCGGTTGTTACTTTTCGTCACGCGCTAAATCTGCCTGTTGGGGCGAATCCTGCATCAGGTAATCCTTACCGTCGGCCTCTACTCCGTATTGGTACGGGTCGTGATAGACGACGGGAATCTTGCCACCAAAGTTGTCGAACGGCGGCGGCGAGGGGATTGACCACTCCAGAGAAGTGCCCTCCCAAGGATTCTGCGGCGCCGGTTTTCCCCAGAAGCGGCTGTGGATCAGGTTGTAGAGAAAAACAATTTGCGCGGCGCCGGTGATCAGCGCGGCGATGGTTATGAACTTGTGCACCGGCATCAACGGCCCCATGAAATCGTCGACGAAAGCCTGATACCGGCGCACATTGCCCGCCATCCCCAGGTAATGAAATGGCATAAAAATGCAGTACGCGCCGACAAAGGTAACCCAGAAGTGGATCCTGCCCAGGGTCTCATTCATCATTCTGCCGGTCACCTTGGAGAACCAGAAGTAGGTTCCGGCAAAGATTCCAAACAGTGCAGCGACCGCCATCACCAGGTGGAAGTGTCCGACCACGAAATAGGTAGCATGGAGCATGACGTCAAGCGAGGGTTGGGCAAGGAAAAATCCGCTGATGCCGCCGCTGACGAACATGGAAATGAACCCCAGAGCAAACAGCGAAGCCGTGTTGATGCGCAGCTTCGAACCGTAGAGACTCCCGATCCAGATCAGCACAATGATCGTGGCAGGTATCGTGATCACCAGGGTGGGGAAGGAAAATGCAATCGACGAAAAAGGGTTCATGCCGCTCACAAACATGTGATGGCCGTAAACCATGTAGCTGAGAAACGCGATGGAGATCATCGAATAGATGACAACCCGCGCGCTCAGCAATGGACGGCGCATGTTGGTGATCAACACGTGGGAGACGACGCCTACCGCGGGAACGATCGCAATATAGACTTCCGGATGGCCGAAGAACCAGAAGAGGTGTTGCCACAGCAGAGTCGATCCACCGGAATGGGTCTGTAACTGATCATTCACCACCAGGCCGGAAGGAACAAAGAAACTGGTGCCGGCAACGTGGTCCATGATCAACAGGATGCAGGCCGGCATCAACACCGCGAACGCCGTCAGGCCAATGCAGGAGGTAATAAACCAGGCCCAGACCGTGAGCGGCATGCGCATCAGACCCATGCCCTTACAACGCATGTCGAGAGTGGTGGAGATGAAATTCAACGACCCCAGCAACTGTCCTACGCAGAAGATGGCAATCGATACCGCCCATAACACCTGGCCGGTTCCCTGTCCGGGGCCGGCAATCTGGCCAAGCGCGCTCAACGGAGCGTACGCTGTCCATCCCGATAGTGGCGGCCCCTGGGGTACGAAGAAGGCCGCTATCGCCACCAGGAACGCGACGAGGGTCACCCAGAAAGACATCATGTTGAGGTGCGGAAACGGCATGTCTTCAGCACCTACCTGGATGGGAAGGAAGTAGTTGCCGAAACCCGCGAAGGGAGCCGTGGTCAGCACAAAAAAGACCATGACGGTGCCGTGCATGGTCATCAGCTGCAGGTAATACTCGGGGGTGAGCACGCCCCCAGGCGCGCCGGTCTTGGACAGGTACTGAACCCCCGGAATTGCGAATCCCGGCCACGCCAGGTGAATTCGCATGATCCAGGACAGCACCAGCCCGATGTAGACCGCCACCAGCGCCAGCGCGTAGTACTGCTCGCCAATCACTTTATGGTCGAGGCTGAAGACGTATTTCCGAATAAAACCCGTCGGCGCAGCGTGATGATGAACAGCTGGTGCAGACATATCGTGCATGGGGTGTCCCTCAGTCTCTCCCGTCTTACGGGAGCGGCTTGACCTTTACTGCAATGCCGCCTGCTGCTTCAGCCATTGATCGAAATCCTCCTGCGATTTGACTTCGAGATAGGCCTTCATGTTGTAGTGACCCAGACCGCAAAGTTGCGTGCACAGGATTTCGTATCGCCCGATCTTGGTTGGGGTGAAATGGACGGACAAGTCCAGACCAGGCACAAAATCCTGCTGGATGCGCAACTCACGCACAAAGAAAGAATGCCCGACATCCTTGGAATGCATCAGCAGATGGATCTCACGGTTTACCGGCACCGCCATTTCCGCGGCAACGATGTCATCCTTCGAGTCTTGATCGTGGGTTGTATCGAGACCAAAGAAGTTTTCCGTTGCCTCGTTGATCATCTCCGGGTGCAGTGGACCGAACTTCCCATCCGGCCCGGGATAGCGGAAGTAGAAGGCGAACTGGCCGGCCTGTACTTGTATCGGCAGAGCGTTGGCAGACGGCGGGGTGAAGTAGATGCTGGCCCACGCCTTGGTCCCGAAAATTCCGAGCGCCAGCACCTCAACGCCCACCACCACGACCGCGGCGATAACTAGCGCACGCGCTCCGCCCGGGAAGCTCTTGATCTTTTCACTCTTGGGGCGATTGGAGAAGCGCCAGATGAAGAATGCCAGAACCAGTTGTGCCGCCAGAAAGCAAATACCTGCCTCCACCATGGTTTCCGACATCTGCGCGTCAATCAGTGGGCCATGGGTCGAAATATCAACCGGCGGCTCCCAGGTATGTAACACGATGGGAACCGCCGAAGCGATTGCAATCACGATGATGGTCAGCGCAAAGAATTTCGCCATGGCGCCTCAGTAGTTCAACACCCTCATTTCGCGGAGCTCGGTTATTCACGAACTCAGCCCAGCTGCTATTTCGCTTTGTAGGTAAAGTTCGCGGCCGCCGATTGTCCTGCTGCCACCGTCACCTTCTGCGACTGGGTCCCATAGGTTTCCTGCCACGAGGTCACCGTATAGCTTCCAGGAGGTATGTTTTCGAGAGTGAACGTACCACTGTCGTCGGTAACCGCGTAGGGTCCTTTCACCACCACGTGGTAGCCGTGCATCCAGGGGTGAATATTGCACTTCACCGGGATAGCGATTTCCTCTGCCTTCCAGCTCTGAACGATCGGCGGCGCACCCGGCGGCTGCGACCGGTTCCATGGGATGTTGCCGGTCATGGGATCGGGCTCGGGATGAATGTTATGTGCAGTGTTGTCGCTGGTGGTCACCTTGTATTGCTGCCCTACATCCATGGCAATCACATGCGGGGTGTACATGCACCCCTTCTGATCGAATACGGGTTCGGACGATGGTTTCTGGCTCGCAGTACCCGGTTGCAAACCTTGAGAGATATAGAGAACGACGTTCGCCAGTCCACCATCTTTGCCTACCACGACCAGCTCCAGGTGGGCTGGATTGTTCTCATGCGCCTTCACGCAGAACGGGTCCTTCGACATATCGATCCCCTTCATGTGGGGAGCCGGGCCGTCCAGCTTCACGGTTCCGGTAATCTTGCCGTTCGTGGCCGCTGTTACGTTGGGCCCCAGCATAAGAACAGCGGTCGCAATCACCAACAACATGGCCAACATTGCCGCAACTTTCAAGTGCACTTTCATCGAGTGGTCTCCTGGTTCCTTCGTTTACCTGGTTCCATTGTTGTCGGGTTTCGGCGAGGGCGCCGGCGGATTGGCTGGCGTTGACTGGGACGGCTCCTTTGCCGGCGCGGCAGGCGTCTCCGGCGCCGAATCGGTGCTGGGCAGCGGCTCCCGAGGATTAATAGGGGTCAGCCCAAGCTGCTTGGCTATCTGCTTTTCTTTGGTGTCCTCGGGTTGCAGGGTGCGCAAATACATCACCAGCGCCCATGCCTCGTCGGGCTTCACGTTGTCAGAGAACGACGGCATCGGCGAGCCATCCAACCCGGTCATGAAGTCTTTGTACATGGCCTGGTCGGTAGAACCGCATTTGAACCGCTGCGAATCGTGGAAGTTGAAGGGCAAAATAGGACGGTTTTCGTCATCGGTCAGGGTGGGGGCGGAAGGTCCGTTGCCCCGGCCGGTCACACCATGACACTTCCAGCACTCGAGCTTCTGGAAGAGAACTCTCCCTTCCTTGATCTTTTCCGCGGTTACCGGTGGTTCCGGCGGAATGACAATCGGAGTGCCCGGCTTCTCCGTCTGCCAGCGCGGTGAGAAATGCTTCACGTAGGCGACGAGATTCACTCGATCCTGATCGGTCAGAGGCAGCCAGTGCGGCATATTCGAATTGAGCATCCCGCGTCCGATGGTGTCGTACAGATCGGTATCGGTAGGCAAGGTCCCGGTGGGTGTTGAGCGGCAGCGAAAAATCGCGATAGTGAAATTGCGCGGCTTGGGATCGATCCACTGCGCATTCTCGCCGTTCCCGTCGCCAAGCTCTCCGTGGCAACCGATACAAAAGCGTTTATAGCTTGACGCGCCGATGGTGGCATGACCCGTCATGGTGCCGACATGGCTTTCCATGTTGAGCCGCTGCTTCTCGCTATATTCCGTCTGCTGCGACCAACCCGCAATCCCGAGGACCATCACCATCACGATGCTCGGTATCAAGTAGCGCCTTACAGTTTGTATGTGCATCGGTTGCTCCTCAGAAGTCGAAGTCAATGCCCAGGAAAACACTCGCGCTATTTAACTGCGTGAAGGTCAGAGGAGAAAGGCCTTTACCCTGTACCAACGAATACTCTGCGTGATAGGCCATGCCAGCTCGACTGAACATGAATGGGTAGTACCGGAATCCAAAGGTATACGCATTGGTGTTGCCGGTATTGCCAGGAGTAGTAGGTAGCGCCTGCTGCGACATCCGCACGAACTCGTCCCTTTGGATGAGGATCATCTGCGGATTGAAAACGTAGTGCGCTTCGATGAAACCTCCGTTCCACGAAGGCGCTCGCGCTCCTGGCGGAAGTGGCGCATTGGCTGCGGTAGAGGTGCCGAAGTAAGCGCTGTCCCAGCCATGCTGGTAAAACAGCTGGAAGTCCAACTTCTTCGCATAAAGAAGGGCGAATGCGCCTTCACGATTAAAAGGCTTGTTACCCGCGAACGTCAGGGGAGTTCCAAAAGATGTTATTGGGTAGGTCGGCCCGTTGCCGAGGAAGAGATACCCGCCGACCCGGTCCACTCCTCCCTCGTAGCCGGCATCGAATGCATGGCTGGCCGTGATGAAAGTGCTGTATGCATTCTTTGACGGCAGGTTGGGCGTGCCATCGTTGGAGCTGAGCAAGGCTACCGAATAGCGGGTTCGATCATCCAGCGAGTGTCCGCTGATCTCCATGCCCAGCTGGTTGTCGCCCATCTGGGCAACGACGTTGCTATCCCCCGCCGGGATGAAGTGATAGAGCACATAATACCCGCCGTTGTTCGACAGCGTTAGAATGCGCTTCTCTGAGATGAGGTTGTCCAGTTCAAACTTGCCGAATTTGAAGTTGGCCCAGGAGCTGTGGCCGATGTTGTCGATCCTGACGTTCGCGCTCTCCAGCCCCCACGCTCCGGTGTTGTCCATCGATGGCACCAGGAGGAAGGAGATGTTCTTGTACAACGTGCCGCCAGTCAGAAAATCCATGCCACTGAGATCGAAGCCGTTCACCGAGAGGTTCTTTTCAACCTGAGTACCGTCCGGCTGATCGATGGCCACCTTGTTCGTGCTTTCATAATTCCAGTTTGGCGTCACGCGCAAGGTTGACGGCCAGTACGACGGATTCTGCCAGATCGGCGAATCGCGATCATTCATCAACTGGTAGCCGTTGTCCTTGAAGGTCTGCCCGAAGGTGTTCAGCATCGGCCACGCTTCATGGCACGCCGAGCAAGGCAGTCCGTATTTACGCGCAAAAGCTGGAATTGCTCTGCCGGGTGTGGGATTCCCGAAAAACATCAGCAGGAAAACCATTAGTGTCAGGGCGCTGGTTAAGCTTGCGCACGCTGGACCGAAGAGAGACTGCTTACCACCCGGAACCCTCTTAAAGCTGATCTGCATAGCGAATACCTCGCTCACAAGACTGCTTATCTCTGAATGGAGAAACGGGGCCACCCCAAGTTGGCGGAATACTATACTGGCAGTAGGTGTTCTGCAACGTATTTTTTTGACAATTAATTGACTACGCTGTGACAAGTTTTTTACAAACAGCAAAGGCGAGTGTGCTACCCATTGTCTGCTTGACAACGTTGGGCCTTCGAGATATCTATGCTTGCTGTTGCTCCAATCATCGCTAAGAATGCCCATTCAGCCCGCCAAGACGAAGGCTGCCTGCCAGCCACGAATGGTGGCACTTCTTCTGCGTTTGTTTTTCGTCTTGCTGCTGGTGATTTCCGTCCAAGCTTCGCCCAAAGCCTGGACCGACGAAGCCAACACTCTGGTGCTGCGGGTGGAATCTCCGGAAGCGGATGTGGTCAAGGCCGTACAGCAGGTGACGCAAGACCAGATCATCCACGGAACCTACTCCTACGACAAAGAAAGGATTCTCTACGGAGCCCACAGCGCCGGCGCTGCTCGTGTCTTCGGAGTTTGGAAAGGACCCGGAAAGGCCTATTACAAAGTTGCGGACAGGATACTGTCGCCGCGATTCTTTAAAGACAGCGAGGACATCGGCACCATCTCCGTCCGCTACGTAGTTCAGGAGGAGAGTCAAGACGCGGCTATTCTGCGAATTGACGCAGTATTCGTCGACGCTCGCAACGTCAGGCACATCTCCACCGGAACCGTCGAGTCCAGTGAGTTCGCCGCTATTCAAACCCATCTCAGGAATATTCAGGCCAGCCGAAACCAGCCTCAGGTCGCCGCCGCCCCCGCGCCGGCGGGGAGCCAGCCGGCTCAGGCAACAGTGGAACCTCTCGCATTGCCGCCTCCTCCGGGATCGGCTAATGACGCCCCCGTCTCTAACGGCGCAAGCGTGAAGCAACTGCAAGAGCAGATCGAGTCGTTACGGCGCCAGGTTTTTTTGCGGGTTAAAGACGCGGGCGCTTCCTTGAAATCTGCACCCTTCGAAAGTGCAGCTTCCATCTCGTCGCTGCCGGCTCAGACCGAAGTCGTCATCGTCGTGCTGACTCCCTACTGGTACGGCGTCGAAACCAAGGACGGTCATCGCGGTTGGATTCATCACAGCCAATTGGAGTCCCTCCCGTGAGCCCCACCTTCAACCGGACCAGCCATGCGTTCGTCTGCTTTGGCGCCATTCTGGTTAGCTGGTGCCTGCTCGCGGCGGAGCTGGCCGCGCAAACCCCACCGGTGGAACGAAAATTCCACGCAACTAAGGCGGAGGTTCAGAAGGCGCTGCACGACATTCAGTTCTATCCGGGAGGAAAACTGCCTACGCTTGCGGGCTTTGCTGACGGCGGAGAGCACTCGTTGGACAAGTACCAGCGCGGCTACTATGAGTACGCATTGCGTATTCAGAACCCCAGTCCGGCAGAAACTGTGGTGCACGTGGACGTGAAGATCACTGCCTGGTACGCAGGCGCATCTGCCGCAACCTCCAGCTATAAGGTTCTGAAATCCAGTGGACGCCTCGAATCCGATCTGCTTGACGCCCTCGCCGACAAGTTGAATCCAGCATCCGCCGGCGATCGCTCGACCGTTGCCGCCGCCTCCCGCCCCGCGCCTGTCGCCTTACCCGACACTCCATCCGCCACCCCGGACTCGGCCTTCCACCCTCCACGCTGGACAACCGCTCCCTCCGTCGCCCCAAAACCGTTGGCCGCCACCAACTCAGGTCCAGTTAGCGCACGCGCTTCGGCACTGATGCAGGAAGCAGCAAATCTGGAGGAGATACTTCACAACCAGGCTCGTCCGACAAATCTGGCAGTTGTAAAGAGCGTGAATACTCCGGTGATGGCGCAACCGTTAGAGGGATCCCAGATACTATTCCGGGCCACGGCAGAAGATGAATTCGAAGTTCTGGATGAAGATGGGATGGAGGGCTGGGTACATGTGAAGATCTCCGGCATTTCCCGCGGCTGGTTACGACGGGATTATGTGGATTTGCCCGGAGCAGCCACGGTCAGCCTCTCGGTCCAGCAAAGTGAGCAAGTCGACAAAGATCCAGTTCGGCAAACTAAAGAAGAAGTTGGATTGTTCCCCGGCAAGTGGCAGACATTAGACGGTAAGAAAGTGAAGATTATCTGGGTCCAGCCCTTGAACACCGACCAGTTTGGTTCCGAATCCAAGTGGGTCATGGCCAAGTCAGTCTTTCGCAAGGCTGATACGGGTGCCTCCAGCGACACCACAGATTTAGCCGGAGTGGTGGTGATCTTCGATTCCCAGGATGGCGGTATGGCGGCCACCAGCTTGGCAAACCTCCAGCAGTGGAGGGCAGGGCACTTGTCTGACGATGTCTTTTGGAAGCGCTGCTGGCGGGACCCCGAAGAATCCTTCAAGACGCACAATTAAGAGAGCAACTGCCGTGTTCCTGGCATGGCGTATGAACGGCGCTGCTCATGTTGCAGCTACACCCTCGATACGTTTGTGCCCGGCATGCCTCTCTATTTCGAACGAAAAGAAAGCCTTGGGTTCAGGAGGAGAGGACAGCCCAAGGCTCTTGTAGGGTTCGTAAATCTTCTTTCTTTTAACGAAGTAACGTGAGCGCAACATTAGCCTTCAATTGCCTTAAGGTCAATACCACTTAAATGGACAGTTTGTTAGCTACTTTAGCGGTTGAGAAGATAGAGATGCCTTAGTACTACAGGCCGAGATCGCTTAGTCCTGCATGGTCGTCCGGACGGCGGCCCAGCGGCCAATGATACTTTCGTTCCTCTTCACTGATCGGCAGGTCGTTGATCGATGCATGGCGCACCGCCATCAAGCCATCATCGTTGAATTCCCAATTCTCATTCCCATACGACCGATACCAGTGACCCGAATCGTCATGCCACTCATAGGCGAAGCGCACGGCGATGCGGTTACCGGTAAACGCCCAAAGCTCCTTGATGAGACGGTAATCGAGTTCTTTACTCCATTTGCGGGTGAGGAAGGCGACGATCTGTTCGCGTCCGTCTACGAACTCCGAGCGGTTGCGCCAGCGCGAATCGACTGCGTACGCCAACGATACCTTCCCGGGATCGCGGCTATTCCATGCATCTTCGGCCAGGCGGACTTTTTGGATCGCACTCTCGCCGGTGAAGGGAGGCAAAGGTGGACGGGTTGTCGCAGATGCAGTTGCCATAAGTGCTCCTTCGTTCTTTCTCTCCGCGGCGTCGTGTCGCCGTGGAAATGATTCCGTGGCCCTACTTCTGAGACTTCATGAACTCATCGACCAGCACCGCAATTTCATCAGCAGCCGTATCAAGTGCGAAGTGTCCGCCTTCGACAACGTGTACGTGCGCGTTGGGCACGTCCTTGCGATAGCGTTCCGGCTCGCCGTTTTCGAACGACGCTTCATGCTTGCCCCAGATGACGAGTAGTTTCGGCTGGTTCTTTTGCATCCACGTCTGCCATTTGGGATAGTTCGTCACGTTGGTCCGGTAGTCGTAGAACAGATCGCTCTGGATCTCCACCTGCCCCGGCTTGTTGAGGAAGGCGTCTTCGTCGGTCCACAGATCAGGATCGTACAGCTCAACGTTCGGATCGTCGCCAACATGGCGCGTTTTGGTCACTTGCAGCGACATCAGGTTCTTGCGCAGTTCTGTTTCGTTCGCAGTGCGATCGGCCCAGAATGCCCGGCGCTTCACCCAGTTCGCACCCAGGCCTTCGTTATGAGCGACCGCATCCTGAATGATGAGCCCCTGTGCACGTTCCGGATGCGCCAGTATCATGCGAAAGCCCACCGGCCCGCCGTAGTCCTGCATATAGAGTGTGTAGTGTGATAAGCCAAGCGCTTGCGTGAAGTCGCTCATCACCTCGGCGATATGGTCGAAAGTGTAATCGAACTGCTTTGGGTCGGGCCAGTCGCTGTGTCCAAAGCCGGGATAGTCTGGCGCGATCAGGTGGTAGCTGTCCGAGAGCCGCGCAAACAGCGGCTCAAACATGCGCGACGAGGAAGGGAAGCCGTGCAGCAGCAGTAGCGTCGGAGCATCTTTCGGCCCCGCCTCGCGATAGAAGATGGAGAGCCCATCTACTTTTATCGAACGATAGTAAGTTGGGTTGCGCATGGCTTATTCCTTCCCGCCGGACTGCAGCACTAGCCGAGCCAACGCTTCGTATCAGGGCCCGGCTTCAGCGGGGCCGTAGCGGGCAAGTAGTTCAATCGGGCTTTAGCCCTGGGTCGCTGGACTGCGCAAGGGGCTAAAGCCAGACATGCTCTACGCCGCGTTCGGCACGCCTGAAGGCATGCCCTGATACAAGGCAAACCGATTCATGAGATGCCCCCTCGTTGCCGTAACATTACATCGTCAGCACCACCCGGAACTGTGCCTTGCCGCTCATCATGCGGTCGTAGGCTTCGCCCGCTTTTTCCAGCGGATAGGTTTCAATCATGGGACGCACTCCCGTCAATTCAGCGAAGCGCAATGTGTCTTCCGAATCGGTCGCTATACCCGACGCCCAGCCTTCAATCGTCTTGCTTCCAAAGATCAGCTGCGGCGGAAGTACCGCGATGGGATCAAACGACGCGCCGATCACCATCAACCTGCCATTCGGACCCAGACCGTCGACCAGTTCCGCCATGGCCTTCCCACTCGGAGCCGTCGCCAGGATCACTTTCGCACCACCCAGCTTCTGCAACTCCTGCGCTGCGTTTGTTGCCTGGCTGTCGATGTACACATGCGCGCCGAGTTTTTTGGCAAGCTCGGCATTCTCCGGCCCACGCCCGATGGCGGCTACTTTGTATCCACATTTATTGGCAAACTGAATCCCAAGATGGCCCAACCCGCCGATCCCCTGCACCGCGACCAGGTCCGGAGGCATAGCGCCGCGTGGCGCAGGGCATTGAAGGTAGTGATACCGGCGCACAGCAAAGGAGCGGCTTCGGCATCCTTCAGACCGTCGGGCACTGTCACCAGCGCTTCCATGGGAGCGATCATGTACTGCGCATATCCGCCGTCATAACTTATGCCGGCGATCTTCTCATTGACGCAGTGAATGAAATCTCCGCGGCGACATTGAGCACAGGTTCCGTCATGTCCGCCGTGCCATCCCACACCCACGCGCTGTCCCTTTGTCCATCCCGAAACCCCAGTTCCCAACTCATCGATCACGCCGACCACTTCATGTCCCGGCACCCGGGGATACTCAATCGGCATCAACCCCTCTTTGGTGAGTACGTCGCTGTGGCAAACGCCGCAGGCCTGCACCTTGATGCGCACTTGCTGCGCCCGGGCTTGGGAATCTCGCGCTCGACAATCTCAAATGCTGCGCCGGGTTTGGAAATCTGCGCTGACTTCATGGTTGCTACTCCGACGGTTGTCGTTGCCATGATTGCTCCTTTGAATATTTCCAACGTGAGGTGTATTTGATCTTCGCGACTAAACAAATGTCGCGCTATTTGCGATTCGAACCGGGCCGCACACGCCGTAGCTGTTTGCTGAAGAAAACTAGTTGTCCCCCAACTCTTGGTATAGAGCTTCAGGTTGGTTTAATTAGAGCTATGCAGCGTTGAGAGGGATGTTAATTTACTGCGCATCTTTTCCGGATAGTGACTGCCAGGGTGGAATGGCGATAGCACGCCACGTAATCACGGCCCGCTCGCGCTGCAGATAATTTCCGAGTTGCCGACGGTCCGCTCAGCATATCTGGCTCGGTCGCCAATACAGTCAGTGGAGAAAGCGTTAGTTTGACCTACGGTTGTTTCTGAGGGTCACCAGACCCTACAACTAAAGTCATTTGACAGTAGCGGCTAAACACATCATAGTGCGACATCTCCTATAGCGGTCTGGGTGGGTATTAAAGGGTACGACAGGAAACCCCTAATCAATTCCAATCCGTGTCCAAGGCACGATCCCCTGCGCTTCCTCGTGAGGATCGGTCCCCCGGACAAGGGTGGCATTTTTTTGGGGCAACGCAAAATACACCATCAGGAGACGCATAGGATGTTTGACAATGCCACTACGTTTGAAAGACTGCACCCACCTCCGGCCAAAGCAGTTCGCCGCAGGTCACTGCTCTGGCTAACTCTGCTACTACCCGCGGCGCTATGCGTGCCATCACTCAGCGCAGCCACCCGCTCGCACCACGAAATGACCCCGGGTGGTCCTAAGTCGATCAACGCAGGCCAGATTCTATTTGCCCCGGGTACCATCTCGCTGAACAATGCTGGTCAGGTCACCGTCAACATGACCGTCTACGACTCGACTGGCAAGATCGTTGCACCCAGCAACGACCATCCCCTGCACGTCAATGTGTATGGCGTTCCCGCGGGCGTTATAACCCCAACCGAGAGCACGCTCACCTCAACATCGGCCATCACGTTCACTTACAACGGTGGGACTTTTCCCAATAACATGGAAATTGCCGCCTGGCAGAATGATGCGACCAGCGGCGGCGCATCCCTGGGAACCACATTGTTCGTGCACGCCAACCGGCCCACCTGTAATTTTGGAACCCAGACCTATCCTCTCAACGTAACCTCCACCGTTCCCCATGAGATCCAGGTCCAGGCGGTGGTAGGAGCAAACAATCCGTCAGGTTCGGATTTCAAGACCTTTACTATCGACACCGGCTCGCTGGGAACCATCGTGACCAAGTCCAATCTCGTTATGGACTCCAATGTCCATGGGCCGGGCGCTCCGGGACAGCAGTTCTATGACAGCAGCGGCTACGTATTCACCGGCAATTACTACCTCGCGCCCATCAGCCTGAAACTGAAGGACGGGAGTTACGTGCAGACCAATCCGATTCTGGTGCTGGCCGTCGACGGCGTCCACTGCCACGCAGGCTATGACAAATGCCACATTATGGGCCCCCCCAGCCTGCATTATCTGGGCGTGGGATTTGACCGCGGCAACGCAAATACCGGCAGCCTGTTCACTTCGCCCGCCGAGAACGCCTTTCTGCAGCTGACCGACGCCAACAATGGCGCAGACATCAGCGGCGGTTACATTCTCTCCACCGACGGAGTGACCCTGGGCATTAGCGCGGACAACTCCACCGGATTCAATATGGTCACTCTTGATCCCAATAGCACGGACATCGGCGATTGGAATGCCGTGCCCGGTTGCTACGGCTTCCCCAGTCTGTCGGGCGCTCCGCAATTCTGTGGCAATCTGCTGCTGGATGTCGGTATCAGCGAGATGTTCATGGATGCCCCAAGCAGTCAATGGCCAGCGGGATCGTTTGACTCCAACAACAAGGTACCCGATGGCGTCCAGATGACGATTCAAGCCGGGACCAACAACCAGTGGGCAATGAGCTATACCTACAGTGCAGTTCAACCGCCCGACCTGCCGGTCGGCCCGGCCCCAACCTATTCCCAATGGATCAACGACAGCACCATTTTCGTGAACACTGGGCGACGGCCGTTGTTGGCTTTCGATTATCTGTACTCCGGCTCCTGCGGCTTGGCTGGTTTTAAGCACAAGTAGAGCTGGAGTTGCTGGCCACCATTGGCACTCACGTGTCCTCTCCCACAGGGGAGGACGGTGGGTGCCATCATCTTTGTTCTCAATCACTACGCGGTCAGCAAGACGATAGTCTCGCGGTTGCTCGTGCCCTTCGGCACAACAAAAAACCCATCCAACCATGTAAGGCTGGATGGGTCATCCGACTATGGACTGGATGAGCAAACTGCTTGCCCGGGTCCGGCTTTCGGGAACCCGCGAAGATGGCGGGGGGCGTTTAGCTAAAGTTGCTGCTTAAGCCTTGAACTTGCGCCGTACGATGCCAGCCACTCCGAGCGCGCCAGTGCCAAGCATCATGAGCGTGCTGGGCTCGGGCACAGGAGCATCTCCAAACATTTCCTGCGGCATTTCGCCTTGCCACGACTGCGTACCATCGACCGGTACATACTTCACGACGCCTTGGAATTCGCCATCCGTGAAGCTCTGGCTGATGGCCTGGTTGTACCAGAACTGCGCCGCTTCATCGAGTTGGGGCGTGCCTTCGTTCAGATACCAGGCAGCCGCGTTGATATCGGCCTTCACGCCGAAGTCGCTGCTCTGCTCAGCTTGCAGGAAGAGCCACGCCAGCTCCTGGTCCTGCGTCCCAACAATCGACTCAACCGTCGCCTGCCAAGTCTCACCATTGGTGATGTGCTCGTTGTAGCTGACACACATCAACCATTGGCTCTGTCCGTTCACGGTTGCGTCGTAAGGATAGGCAGGTTCGCCATAGTAATCGCCGCCCACTGGTGCGTTGAATTGGATATCTACTGTCGTGGCACTCGCGGCCAGACTAACAGTTAAGATGGCTAACAATAGTACGATTCGTTTGCTCATTTCTTTAACCTCTCATGCAAGTCCACTAGGACTTACTCTAGGAACAAGCATGAAGGAAAAGATCCCCCACGTCGCTGTGCAAGCACATGTTCATGGTTGTGCGCGCGCAATGAGGTGAAAGAGAGGAAGGAAGGACTAATCGAGCAGATCTTGATGCTGTAGAAGCCGCTCCGCCGAGCGCAGAAGGATCTTACCACGAGTCTTGCGCACGATGCCTTGTCGCTGCCATTCACCTATGATGCGGCTGGCGGTGAAGGCTGTGACATTAGCTTCGTTAGCCAATTCCTCATTACGCACATCGAGTTCCACTCCGTCCGATACTTTTTCCCCAATGCCTTGCGCCAGGTTAGCCAGCACATTGGCCAGCCGTTCTTGCGCGGAGTGACAGGTCATGGATATATGGATTCCTCGATAGGCCACGAGATAGTCAAACATAATTAACAGCGCATTGTTGGCCAGACGGGGATACTTCGCAACTAGTTGCAGAATGGTGGCGCGATCCCATACCAGTACGGAGATCGGCGCAGTGGCCTCAGTGCTGACCAGATATTGGGAAGAGTTGCACAGCAGCGCTGAGCCTCCGAACATTTCCCCGGGCGTGATCCTCATCAGAATGGTCTTGCGGCCGTCGGGCGTCATGTAGAAATAGCGGGCACGTCCGCTGATTAGCAGAAAGAGGCGTTCGGCCTGTTCTTCCTGATTCACGATCACAGAATTTGCCATATAGCGGCGCTGTTTCGCGGCGGAAACGATCATATTGATCTCCGCCTGAGCCAGACCTTCGAGAAAACGAGGTCTGATCTTGCCCAACGAGACGATTGCCGAACCTGCCATGTCGTTATCCTTTGCGACAAATCTGGTGGTCGTTGCCTGGGATCGCCCAAGCCTTCGAGAAAGCATAAGCCGTCTAGACCGTCAGTGACTGACAATTATGAAACAATAAATAACCGCAAATTCCAGGATCGCTTTGGCATGAACGTCAATGAGGCGCTTCGTGGTGCCCGGCGAACGACTGGCCGTGGGTGGGGAACTCGGCCTGCCCTCCCGTATGCTTGGCAACTACAGCATCATTTTCCATCGAACTGGGTTTTCTGTCGGGTAGGCCGAATATGAATGTGCGCGCCATGCTTCTCGCTGTTCTGCTGCTCGCCGGTGCGCCCCTCGTCTGCGCGCAGGATCACGCGCCGGTTTCAACGCTCTCCCAATTCCGCGCACTCTACGACACCGAATAAGTTAGCGTCGCCGAACGCGTTGCCCATCGATCTCGCGCCCGGACGGGACGGCAAGCTCTCGCAGCCGCAGATGCAGCAGCTGTTTCGCATTGTGGCCGACAAGGACATCGAGAACGACAAGCGGCAACGCGATTACACCTACATCGAGCGCCAGGTCATGCACACGCTCGACGGTAAAGGGAAGATCAAGTCCACCGAGATCAAGACCTACGAGGTGTTGGAAGTTTATGGCGAGCCGGTGGAGCGGCTGATCGCGAAAGACGACAAGCCGCTCAGCGCCAGGGACGCAGCGAAGGAAGAAGAGAAGATCCAGAAGATCATCGACAAGCGCAAGAACGAGTCGGATTCAGACCGCCGCAAACGCGAGGGGAAAGAGCAGAAGGAGCGCGAGGATGATCGCAGGTTCGTCAAGGAAGTGGCCGACGCCTACGATTTCACGCTGGTTGGCGCCGAGCCGGTTGCCGGACGTCCGGCGTGGATCATCGACGCCGAGCCGCGTCCCGGGTTTCAGCCCCAGTCAAAAGAGGCGAAGTTCCTGCCGCATTTTCGCGGACGGGTCTGGATCGATCAAGGCGACCTGCAACTGGCCAAGATGGACGTGCAGTGCCTCGATACCGTTTCCTGGGGCGTGTTCCTGGCCCGCTTTCACCAGGGTTCGCGTTTCACGCTCGAACAGACTCGCGTCAACGATGAGGTGTGGCTTCCCAAACAGTTGGCGGTCAAAGTGGATGCACGGCTGGCGCTCTTGAAGAATGTCAATTTGGATTTAGAGCAATCCTACCGCGACTACAAAAAGTTCCGCGCATCTTCCCGGATTGTCGCAGCTGACGACGTGCAGCAGCCGAAATAGAAACCCCATCCAACCCAGAAGATTGGATGGGGCGTCAAGTGTCTCGACTATCCGGAACGCCTGGCCGACGCCTGCCCGGAAACTGCGCGGCAGGGAAGCGGTACGCTACCCTAGTTATCCGACGAGCCCTTCCAGTCGATGATGTCCGACAGCCGCCACGGATTCTCGCGCAGATCGAGCTGCAGCTTGCCTGCGCTGTCGATGATCAGCTGAGCCGCGGGATACAGAACGCCACCGCTCTTGGTCTTGTCCTGATCGTTGATGTCGATCTGGCCGGCAGAGAGGTTAAAGGCTTGCGACTGCGTGTCCGCGAAAGCCTCACCGAACTTGATCTGCCGATTGGTAACGAAGGTGATTTTCCGGCCCGTTGAGGTCGGCTCCATCTTGATGTAGCTGAGGTCGTATCCCAGTGTGCCGGTGATGGCAATGTGCCCCACGGCTTTCATCTTGGTCAGCGCATTTACCAGTCCCTGGTTCTGTCCCTTCTGAAAAGCTTCGACCAGGATCTGGCGGTCGGCCGCTGTGGACCAGTCATAGACGGTCACTGTGACGTCGAAGTGACGGCCCATTTGCGTGCTTTCGCCCCAGGCAGTCGCGTCAATCGTCTCGTTCTTATCACGCGCAAATCCGGGAACCGTAAGGCCGAAGACCAACGCTGCCGCGAGCATACACAGCGCAGCCGGCCTGATGAATTTCAATCCATTACGCATAATGCTCTCCTGTAGCTACGCAGATGTAGCAAATTGAGGTGGGTTCGTAGCTAATCTTACGAGCTTGAGGCCCGCCGAGTAACTAGAAAAATTACCAGCACCGCTACAAAATGCCTTAACCCTTCCACACCCCAGTCGCCACAATTAAGATTTGAGCGCCTGTTGATCAACAAATACGTGATAGTGACCCGATTTTCCAGTATCCTGCTCCGCAATGCCCCAAACTGCCACGAAGCATGCGCACCGCCACATTGGAGCGCGCCACCTGGTGAAGGAAACTTGGGAGGCGCGAGCCAACCTGTCCTTTTTTCTCGGACTGCTGGTTCTATTCGTTTTTATCCTGCCGCTCACCAGCTTGGTCGAGAGGCACTTCAGCCTCTACGTAGATGTCGGTTATTCCCTCCTGCTGATCTCAGGAATTGCCATTGGCTGGGGGCACACCTGGCTTTTTTACCTGGGCGCAACCGCGGGCATGGTGGGACTGGTCGTGCGCTGGGGCGGCTGGTGGTTTCCGGCGATAGCCAGATTTCGTGAGCCGGCCACCCTGGTTGCCATAATCTTCCTCATCTTGATGCTCACCGTCCGGGTGTTTCGCAAAGGCCCGGTTTCCGGCTCACGACTGCAAGGTGCTGTAGCGCTCTACCTGCTTCTGGGAGTGCTCTGGGCCCACGCCTATGTAATCTTCGACCGGGATCACCCCAACGCCTTCGCTGCCGACGGAAGCACGCCCCCAACCGTAGCCGGGTGGACCTATTTCAGCTTCATCACGCTGACCACGGTCGGGTATGGAGACATCATTCCCAAGGCGCCTGCGGCCCGTATGCTGGCCGTTGGCGAAGCCCTTTGCGGGCAGATGTACCTTGCGGTAATGCTGGCGCGATTGGTTGCCCTGCAAGTAAGTGGCGGCGCAACCGGGAATGGCAGCGCCGCCAATAGCAAAGAAACCGAGGATGGATCGAGTTAGCCGCTAGTTCTTCTTCATCCGACGGAACAAGCCTGCTGCCACTCCGCCTGCCAGCAGCGAAATCGTGGCCGGCTCCGGAACCGGCGAGGACTGTGAGGTTCCGCCGTTATTCGGGCCGTCATTCGGGAAGAGAACATCGACGTTGTGCAGCGATAATACTAAGTCGTTATAGTCCCAGTCGGTGTGCTCTTTGTCTGACAAGTCCTCAAGCCATATAAGCTGTGTCCTTGGACCATTCTTGTCCGCCGTAGGGCTGACGCCGCCATCCAGTGGAATCATGGCGTGGCTCTTCCCGTCCGCGCTGTAGTTCGGATCGGAGGAGAACAGGTACTGGTTCTTGCTGCTGTCAGCACACATATTCCGCTGTTCCTGCTGATCGCAGATCTGAACCACCAGAATGTCGTTCTTGAGCGCATGCCCAAAGTTAACCGA
Source organism: uncultured Acidobacteriaceae bacterium (assembly GCA_963791965.1). Lineage (GTDB taxonomy): Bacteria > Acidobacteriota > Terriglobia > Terriglobales > Acidobacteriaceae > CAVVDY01. The sequence continues at coordinate 305,310 of CAWBUK010000006.1, forward strand.
GGGCTGGCCAATGCCGCGCTGGTTGTCCAGCATCCAGCTGCTGGTCCAGGAATTGTCGGGATTGAGATCGAGGATTCGCACCCAATCCGTAAAATTGGCGTTAGCGTAGTAGATGTTTCCTTTAATGTCACCGTCGGACTGGGCAACAATGGTTCCGTTCGTTGCACAACTTTGACCGAAGGTCCAGCAATACAGCCCGTCGGCCCTCGCCGGCACCGCACAGGCCGCAAGAGCAGCAATTACCACAAGCACCAAAATGACCCCATGAGCACGCACGACTCACCTCGGGAAGCAAATAGAAATCAACTGAGATACAGCGGACACTATAATCGAGAGTCTCGCAAACTGCTATAAGAAAGTTACTTTCGCATCCAACTTTGTCTACTATTATGGACTTCCATAGCTTTTGTGCTTGTTACTACCTTAGTAATGATTACCTCGCAGGCCTGACTACAGTTAGCACAAAAGGGGGTAGTTGCTATCGCTAGAAGGTGCTTAGGGCAGCTATAAACATCACGTTAATGGGCGTTAAATCCGCCGAAAGCTGGGACGGAATCCTCAAACAACAAGAGCCCCGAGCGCCGTTGCTTCGGGCTCTATGCTCCCTGGTCCGGGAGGGCTGAGACGGGGTGCAAGCCCTCACATCCGGGGAAGGAACCGCCGCCGTTAAATACTACTGCTGTAGTAATTAACGCGGGTTCTGCAATCGGGAAAAAGCCCCTTCCGGCTCGCGCTTTTGGCTGGCTGTTGTCCCCGCAGCCATGTAGAATTCGATCCACCAGATTCCAGCCTTTGGAGTATTCATGGTAAGCATTTTTCCGCAACGGCGGACCGAAGACACCGAATCGTCACCATCCTTCGCTCTCGGACCGCTCGAACTCTCTGTCATGCAAGTGGTCTGGCAGATCGGTTCGTGTAGCGTTCGTGACGTGGTCCAGCAGTTGGATCGCGACCTCGCCTACACCACCGTCATGACCACCATGGATCGCTTGTACAAAAAGGGTCTGCTGGATCGCACCAAGTGCGATCGCGCCTTCCTGTACTCCGCGCACGTGTCAAAAGATAGCTGGGAGCGTCAGCGCACCGACGACCTGCTGGCCGGTTTTCTCTCCGGAACTCAGCCGTCCCGCGAGCTGCTGTTGTCCTGTCTGGTCGACGCCGTGGGCGAGCACGATCCCAACCTGCTCGACGAACTCGAAGCCAAGATCCAGTCCAAGCGCCGCGCGCTTACCGGAGACTTGAAGTAAATGGCCCTGCCATACCTGTTGCGGCTCTTGTGCCTGTGTTTTGCGACGTTCTTCCTCGTGCACGCCGCATCCGCAATATTGGTGTGGATCGGCGCTCCGGCTGCGTTGCGGGTAGCGCAACACTCCAAGCCTGGCTTTGCCGCAAAGTTTCTCTTCCTGTTTCGGATGTTCCCCTTTGCCCTGACCCTGTTCGTGGTGCTCGGCTTTTGCATTCCCAGCTACTTGTGGCTTGAGCCGCTCGCCAGCGGCGAGAAGGTTGGGTTTGCCTGCCTGAGTGCAGCCGCGATGGGGTTAATCATCTGGATGCTCTCCGCCTTCCGCGTTGGATTCTCGCTCCTGCGGACTTCGCGCTATATGTCCAGTTGCCAGCGCAACGGGCAGGAAGTCACGGTCGAGGGCGAAGCTTCGCCGGTGCTGGTACTGAAACGTGATGCGCCTGTCATGGCCGTCGCCGGACTGGTTCGGCCCCGGCTCATCGTCTCTCGTGGCGTGCTGTCGAAGCTCACGCTCGAACAGCGCGAGGCCGCTTTCCGTCACGAACAGGCACACCAGGCATCGCGCGACAATCTCAAGCGCTTCCTCTGTCTGTTAGCGCCTGATGCGATTCCGTTCGTCTCCGGCTTCAAGAAGATCGAGCGGCAGTGGGCGCGTTACACCGAGTGGGCCGCCGACGATCATGCGGTAGCAGGCGATTCTCAGCGTGCGCTGTCGCTGGCAGCGGCATTGGTTTCCGTCGCCAAAATGGGCGTCGATCATCAGCCTGCATTTCTCCTTTCCTCTCTCTACTCGACTCTGGTAGCTGAGGACGAAGACCTCGCCGTCCGCGTTGACCGCCTGTTGCGCGAGCAGCAGTATGCCGAGAAGCCATTAGCTCCGCTGGTACAGGTGGCTCGCAATATCGCACTGGTAGCAGGCAGTCTGGTAATCGCGGCATTGGTGTGGCCGGGAAGTCTCGGCTCCGTACACCAGATTCTCGAGAAACTCGTCCAGTAATCTCTCCGTACATCTTTAAACTTTGTGTCATCCCGAAGGACTTGGTGCCATCGTGAAGCACTTGTGCCCTCGCGAAGCACTCTGTGTCATCCCGATCCCGAACCGGAGCTGAGGGATCTGCAGTTTGTCCGCGGCGCATCTATTTTTTCCCTTTCACGGTCCGCCCCGTGTTGCCCCTCCAGTTCACTTCTCACAAGCCGAGGTGATGCGCCTCACTGCGGGTGTGTGCCTAAAGTTCATACCTTGATCTGTTCACGGTTGCGCAGGATTCCGCTGGCCTGGTTTGCGCAGGTCCTCCGGCTGACCCGAGCACCGTGCCAGTCGGAGGTGTGCTCATATGCCAACCATCAGCGATCCTGAAACAAAGGATGCCAAACCTCAGTTGGTTACTCCCGAAATCAAGCAGCCCGAACTCTTTGCTGCTGAAATCGAGATGGAAGGAAAGTCGCCGAACCTCTTTCCCATCGTGTTCATAGCCCTGCTCGTACTTGTGGTCGGGGGAACCATTTTCTACTTCGTTAAGGGCGCGAAAGCTGTCCTCACCCCGGAGGTCGCGACCCAGTCGATTCACGCCATCCTGAAGACGCAGGGACCCGCCGAGATCCGCTTCAGCACCGGACTTATCGTAGCCAACGTCAGCGAGAAGCCGACCGATCCGCATTACCCGCTGCTGACCAAGGCTGGAGTCCTGGAGACGAAAAAGAAGAGTTGGAACTCCATCACCTCGGAAATGACGCCGGCCGGCCAAAAGCTGCTCGACAGCATCCCGGGAGTTGAGAAAACGACCAACTCCGACAAGACCGTCACTTACCAGGTGCCGTTGGCGGAACGCAAGCTTCTGGCGATCGACAAGATTGAGATGATCCGGCCGCACCTGGCGCGTGTGAGCTACTCCTGGCAGTGGGAGCCGAATCGTCTGGGCAAGGAGTTCGATGCCTCCGGCGACCTGGTAAAGAGTTTTAACACTTGGGACCGTGGCACGCTGATCAAGTCCTACGGCGTGAATTTCTACAGCGCCGCTCCGACCCACGTGAGCATCGTGCTGCAGGAATCCAAGGACGGAAGCTGGAAGCCGTTCGTCGAATAGCGGCGGCACACAAACGCACTGAGCTCGTTTTTTAGGAAATCTCCGTCCACTCTCTAACCGGTTTGGACGGAGATTCTTGTCTTAAGCCTTTTATTCAGCGGGCGTGCCTCACCAATCCGCACCTACGAACGTCAGCCATATAAAACTGTTTCAGCACCAGCGACCTTCCATGCGTCTAAAAGGTTGCCCGCAGTTGCAACCAGCGAAGCACAAATGCTCGCTCCCGCGTAGAGAACAATCCTAAAAAAATGGGTTAGCACAAGAAGAGGAAGTGGCCGGCGCAACTTCCTCGACCTGGAACGCACAGGCTGGCCAGCAACCCGGAAGCGGTAAGCCTACATCAGTCGAACGAGAGTTCCAGGAGGAACCATAATGTTGAATCTGCCCAGCAAGCGCTGGTTGCTACTCCCCGTGGTAATACTTTTGGCCTGTCTGGCATCATCCGCACAAATCATCTCAGTAACCTTCGCTCCGCCGGCGCTGCCGGTCTATCAGCAGCCGCTGTGTCCCGGCGACGGATACCTCTGGACTCCCGGATATTGGGCCTATGACAACAATTTCGGCGATTATTTCTGGGTTCCCGGTACCTGGGTATTAGCTCCTCAACCAGGACTGTTCTGGACTCCGCCATATTGGGGATGGGCCAACAGCGTATACATTTTTCATCCCGGATACTGGGGGCCGCAAGTTGGGATTTTATGGTGGCATCCCCTACGGCTATGGCTACTATGGCCACGGCTATGAAGGTGGACGCTGGGAGCACGGGCAGTTTTACTACAACCGTTCCGTCAACAACATCAATGTCACCAACATCCACAACGTTTATGTGACCAATGTGCATGAGCAGACAAACTATAACCGTGTGAGCTACAACGGTGGCCACGGCGGGATCGACGCCAGGCCGAGCTCCGCCGAAGAAGCTGCCGCCCGCGAGCGGCATGTTGCACCAGTTGCGGCCCAAACCCAGCACGTGCAGACCGCCAGCGCGAATCGCGAGCTAAGGGCCGAGGCGAATCATGGCAAGCCGCCGATTGCGGCGACCCAGCGGCCGACGGCTTTCTCCGGGGGCGGCGTGGTGCCGGCAAAAGAAGCTGGTGCGCCCTATTCTCCTCCCGCCAATCGTCACCAGAATGAGACGAATGCGAGGGCGACTGCTCCAACTACGGGGAATCAGCCGGTTCCTCGTCCGAACGGCCCGACGCACGCCAAAGATCTGCCCCCCAACTATCCGCGTACCGCCGCTCCCAACACGGAGCAGGTTCAGCACCAACAACAGCATCAGCAACAGCAGAACGCACAGTACCAACAACAGCAGCATCAGCAACAGCAGAACGCGCAGTACCAACAGCAGCAAGAGAAGCTCTACAACCAGCAGCAGCAAGAGCGTCAACAGCTGCAGAAGAGCCAGGAGCAGGAACATCAGAAGGCGGCGCAACAAGCCGCCAACGCTCAGCGAAATCAGCAAATGGAGCAACAGCACCAGCAGCAAACCCAGCAGATGATGGAGCGGCATCAGCAACAACAGCAGCAGTTACAGAACCGGCCAGCGCCGCAGTCCGCCCACGGCGCGCCCCCACCGCAAGCCGCGCCACACGGCGCTGCTCCGCCTCCGGAAAAACACTAGTTCTTCTCAAGCACAACAAAAAACGGGCCGGGTATACATTCCCGGCCCGAACCTTTGCCCTTTCGCAGGTCTTTCCTATTTGTTTGCCAGCACCGCTACATTTTGCGGGTTCGGCATCACATGCGGCGAGCCGGCGGCGGCGCTCACTGCTTGCGCCGTCACATTGAAGATGTACAGGCCACACTTCGAGTTAATGCCGGCGCATTGCGCGCCCTGTCCACCCGCAACCGCGAATAGGTGGCCGAAGCTGTCCCACCGTACCGACGTGACGTTCTTAACTCCCGACAAAACAATCGCATTGCCGAGCATGACCGGCTTGCCATCCGGTTGCAGCTTGAAAACCTGAATCGCTCCCGCCGACTGATTGCCAACGTATCCCGCGAGCGCGAAATAAGTGCCGCTGGGGTCGAACGCTATGTCCGACTCCCATATCTGCGGAGTCACCGTCGAACCCGGCACCAGCTGAGGGTTTCCATCGGCATCCAGGGAATAGGTAGACAGCAGATTGCCCTGGCTGCTACTGCAGAAGTAGCTGTTTCCATTCCACACCACCGCGAGGTAGCCCAGCGACGACGATGCGAAAAACACCGGATCGCAAGCGCCGCTGCCCAGCATTGACGGTGGTTGGTTGATGGTGAAGTCGTAGGGGCCGTCGAGAACGCCGTTCGATTGCCGCCCATACTTGTTGTAGTCGCCCCAGCACTGGTCGTACGCCCAACGATTATCGGGCGAGAAGGTCAGCAATGCCGAACTCTTACCGCAGCCGCTGATCGTCCTTCCCAGGTACGACAGTGTCCCATCCGGTGCAATGGAAAACGGTACAAAGTCGCTGTTTGGCCATACCGCGCCGATGTTGAGTATTTTTCCACTGTGGTCCGGGTTCAGATTGGCGACGTATTCGTCCTGGCCCTGAAGATAGTTTTGAATAACGTCTACGCTCGAGGTTGCGCGTAATGATCCGTCAGGCTGCGGAGTGTAGGTGTTGACCGTCGTGCCCGATTGTCCAACTCCAAAGACAAAACCCGACGCCGCGGTCAGCGCACTGATTCCGCCGAACGTGTGAGATACGGGTTGCGCCGAGCCGTCAGCCGCAACCGCAAAGGCCGTGATGATTCCGGCGGTGGTATCGGGTTGTGCCGGCCCACTGCTGCCGACATACGCATAGGCGACAGGTTGCGAGCTTGGCTTGACCTGCGCCAGTGCGAACAGATTGCAAAGGATGATTACCAGGGAAAGAGAAAAAAAGGAGGTGAAACTGATTGCGCGACCCATGTGGACTCCCGGATTCGGTGTGTTCGCGTTCTGTGTGTCTGCTCAATCAAGATGTGGCGGGAAGCCTAAAAGGTTGCAGTAACTAAGGTTGCGACAATCGGCGACGTGCCAACTTTGAAGGCGGCTTTGGTTGCGACGAAGCTTAGTAGCGGACGTAATTAATCCACAGCAGTCCCACTGCGAGCGTCAGGATTGTCACCGGGATGCCAATTCTCATGTAATCCCAAAAGCTGATCCTGGTTACTTCGCGCGCTTTTTCGACCACGATGATGTTGGCGACGGAGCCAGTAATGGTGAGGTTGCCGGCGAGCGTGCTCGACATGGCCAGAAGCAACCACGAAGTGTGCGGGTCGCGGAAGTGTGGAATCAGGTCGCGCAATAACATTACCGCCGGAACATTGCTTACCAGGTTCGACAAGAACACGACAATTCCCGAAAAGATGACGCTGTTATGCAGGTTTAGCTTTTCCGCGATTCCCAGCAACTCGCCGGTGATGCCAGCCTCCTTCGCTCCGCCCAGTATCATGAATAGGCCGAGGAAGAGCACCAGCAACGACCAATCCACGTCACCATAAACTTCGCGCGGCTGGCGGCTGCGCCGAACCAGCAGCAGCGCGCCACCCATCGCAGCTACCAGCGGCGGCGGATATCCCAACAAGAATCCGATCAGCACTCCGATTGTTACCGTGACCGCCCAGGCCGGGTGTTCTTCGCGATGCACTGCTGTCTCATGGGTGTCTGCCTGTACTGGTTGCGCCTCGGGTTTACCAACTGCCAGCCAATGCAGGATTGCCCAATCGATAAAAAGTCCGATCAGTGCCACCGGCCCAAGATGCGCCAGAAAGTCGCGATAACCGATTCCCGAAGACGATCCGATGAGCATGTTCTGCGGATTTCCCGTGATGGTCGCGACCGAGCCGATGTTTGCCGCCGTAGCCAGCGCCAGCAGATAGGGAACCGGATTCACCTTCATCCGTTTGCAGATGTCGAGCAGCAGCGGAGCCATGAACAGGCAGACCACATCGTTGACCAGGAAGGCCGACAGAATCCCGCTGGTAAAGATCACGCCGGGCAGCAGATGCCGTGGCTTCAAATGCTCGATGACCAGCCGCGTGATGAGATCAAAAAAGCCGGCCAGATGTAGGCTGGCGACTATGAGCATCATCGAGAACAAAAGCACGATGGTCGCGAAATCGATGCTGGCGATGGCCGAGCCGGGCGTCAGTACGCCGAGTACAAACATCGCCACTGCGCCGATCACCGCCATCGCCGGCCGGTCAATCAGCGTGTAGGGTAGGCGGCCAACCGCGAAGACCAGGTAGCTGGCGAGAAAAATCACCCACGCCGCAACAATGTTCCAATGCGAGAGCGCGTGCCTGACCTCGGTCATCGGGCAGGGCACCTTCTGAGCAGCTGGCGGAGCATGGTCTAGCTACAGTACAACAGGTGGGTGATCGACGTTTGGCGGTCGCGCCTTTCCATAACTCGCCACCTCGATAGGCACCGGCAAGGACAAATCGGGTGAACAGTTACTCTAGTTGAGCAGGTATTTGGCTGGAGAACCACATGTGGCATCTGTTATTCATCGCGCTGCTGCTGTCGGCATTGACCGTTCTGTTTCATTCGCTGGGCTCCTATGTGCTCTTCGTCTGGGTAACCGGCTATCTTGGCCGGAATCTGCACCTGTCCCTCGTGCAAGGCTGGTGGCTTCTGGTGAGGTTTGTTCTTGGTTTGCTGCTGCTGCACGCCATTGAGGTGGCTGCGTGGGCGCAATTCTACGTGTATATGCACTGTTTCGCTGATGCCGGAACGGCTTACTACTACTCGCTGTCAAGCTACACTACCGTGGGTTATGGCGATGTGGTGCTGGCCCGTCCCTGGAGATTTCTGGGCCCGTGGGAGGCGATGCTGGGAGTGCTCATGTTCGGCTGGTCGACAGCCGGACTCGCGGGGCTCATCCATCATTTTCATGAGATCAGGAGAAGGAGCTTTCTTTGAAGCTCGCCCTCTAAGGCTGAATTCCCCCCGCAACTCCGTCAAACACCGCCTCTGTCGTTACAATCGGGATGGAAATGCGCGAATTTGCCACCAGTATCGTGCGGGAACTACGCCAGAAAGGCTTCCAGGCGTACTTCGCCGGAGGCTGTGTACGTGACATGGTGCTGGGGCTTGATCCTGCCGATTATGACGTCACAACCGACGCAACCCCCCGCGATGTAATGCGCCTTTTCCCCAAAACCTACGCAGTTGGGGCTCAGTTTGGTGTCGTTTTAGTGCCACTTCCGGAGGAAATCCGCTACGAACACTTGCCGCCCGAGCACCCGCACGCTGTCGAGGTTGCGACCTTTCGCAGCGATGGAATTTACTCCGATGGCCGCCATCCCGATCAGGTGCAGTACTCGAAGCGTCCCGAGGAAGACGTGCAGCGGCGCGACTTTACTATCAACGGTTTACTGATGGATCCGCTGGACGGCGATCGCGTGCTCGACTTCGTCGGCGGCAGGGAAGACCTCGCCCAACGCGTGGTGCGCGCCATTGGCGATCCGGAGCTGCGTTTCCACGAAGACAAACTGCGCATGTTGCGGGCTGTGCGCTTCGCCGCGAGATTCGGCTACATCATTGAGCCGCAAACGTTTGCGGCGATTCAGAAGTTAGCGGCAGAAATCAACCAGGTCAGCCGCGAGCGGGTTCGCGATGAGCTGACGAAAATGTTGACGGAAGGCCATGCCCGCGCAGCGTTTGAACTGCTTGACCAGACGGGACTTTTGGTTCGCGTGCTGCCTGAAATCGATCGCATGCACGGAGTGGAACAGCCGCCGCAATATCATCCCGAGGGCGACGTCTTCGTTCACACCATGCTGCTGCTGGAGAAGCTCTGGCCGCATTGTCCGCGTACGTTGGCGTGGGGAGCGCTGCTGCACGATGTGGGAAAACCGCCGACGTTTCGCGTTGCGCCCGATCGCATTCGCTTTGACGGACATGTCGAAGTTGGCGTGCGCATGGCAGAGGAAATCTGCCGGCGGCTGCACATGTCGGGCGAAGATACCGAGCAAATCGTCGCGCTGGTCGCGAATCATATGCGCTTTGGCGATGCCGGAAAGATGAAAGAGTCAACGCTGAAGCGCTTCATGCGGCTGCCGAAATTCGACGAGCATCTCGACTTGCATCGCATCGATTGCATGAGCAGCCATGGCGACTTGACGCTGTACAACATGGTCCGCGAGCGTCGAATGGATACCAGCGAAGAGGAGATGCGTCCCCAGCTGCTGCTCTCCGGCGACGACTTGATTGCGATGGGTTATCCGCCGGGCCCGCGGTTTCGCGAGATTCTTTCGTCGGTCGAGGACGCGCAGCTCGAAGGCTCGCTGAATACGCGCGAGGAAGCGATGAGTTTCGTGGCGAGCGAATTTCCGTTGTAACTACAAAACTGCTCACCACGGAGGCACTGAGGACACCGAGGGAATCAGGGTCCGTTTGTTCTCCGCGTTGGTGAACCCCTTGCGATTGCCGCAATGTTGAACGGCCAAAAGCCAAAAGCGATTTTCTCTGTGACCTCTGTGTCCTCGGTGGTGAATGATTTTCACCTCGTTATCCGCAATATTCACAGAATGCAGTGCGCCATCGCGGATGCTACTATCCGGCTCTCTCGACAATGCATCACGCAAAGGCCACTCTCAGCAAAATCTACGGGAAAGCTGTGCAGCAGGTTGCCGGTGAACAGGCGCCTGTGATCGCATGGCCGCTGGTGTGCGGCTCGAAAGTCGCGCAACGAACGGCGGCGCTGGGCTGCGTCAATGGCGAGCTGGCGGTGCGCGTGCCCGACAAAATCTGGCGCAACCAGCTGCAATGTTTTCAGGACCGCTACGTCGCAGCGCTCAACCAGGTAAGCCGTCATCAGGTGAAAAGCATCCGCTTCGTCCCCCTGGATTAATTTCACCACCGAGGCCACGGGAGGACACCGAGGAAAACGCTTTTGGCTTTGCGCCGTTCAACATCACGGCAACTGTGACTGTCCAAAAGCTTCGCGACCAACCCGACCCTGATTTTCTCTGTGTCCTCGGTGCCCTCGGTGGTGAATCTTCATACCCGTTCGCGCTACACTCAATTCATGGTTTCTGAGAAAGACGTTAGCTACGTCGCTGACTTGGCGCACCTCGAATTGACCGAGGGCGAGCGCGCGCGCATGCTGCGCGACCTGAACTCCATTCTGGGCTACATCGAGCGGCTGAACGAGCTTGATACCTCGGGCGTCGAACCGATGGCGCAGGTTTCAACCCGCTATGCGGGCGATGTTGAGCCGGGCGAGGCGTTTGCGTATGCCATGCGGCCGGATGAGCTTATTCCATCACTGCCGCATGAACAGGCGATGCGCAACGCTCCCCAGACCGACGGTACATTTTTCAAGGTGCCGAAGGTGATCGAGCGCTAGCCATGGACATCAATCTGCTGACTGTCGAATCCACGCGCACCGCGATTTCCGAGAAGCAGTTCACCGCCGCGGCGGTGGTTGACGCGTTTTACGAAAAAATCCGCAAAGACGATCCTGATACTGGCGCTTACCTGACGCTGAGCGAAGAGCGTGCCTATATGCAGGCGGCGCGTATCGATGAACTCGCGGGACGCGGCGAAGCATTGCCGCCGCTGGCCGGAGTGCCCATTGCGGTGAAAGACGTCATCAGCACCAAGGGCGTGCGCACGACGGCGGGATCGAAGATTCTTGCCAACTACAACGCTCCGTATAACGCGACAGTAGTCGATCGGCTGGAGAACGCCGGGGCCATCATTTTGGGCAAGACAAATTGCGATGAGTTCGCCATGGGCTCGTCGAATGAAAATTCCGGATTCCATCCGGTACGTAATCCGCGCGATCGAACGCGCGTTCCCGGCGGATCGTCGGGAGGATCGGCGGCGGTGGTCGCGGCGGGAACCGCGGTGGCGTCGCTGGGAACCGATACCGGCGGCTCAATTCGCCAGCCGGCTTCGTTTTGCGGCGTGGTTGGAATGATGCCGACGTACGGGCGCGTGTCGCGCTATGGGTTGATCGCGTTTGCTTCGTCGCTGGACAAAATCGGACCGTTCGGCAAAACCGTGAAAGATACGGCGCTGCTGCTGCAAGTGATGGCCGGACGCGACCCGATGGATTCGACCTCGGCCGATGTGCCTGTGCCTAACTACTCCGACAGTGTGGGACATGCGGTGGGAGGGTTGAAAATTGGCGTGCCCAGTGAATATTTCGGCGAAGGGCTGGACGAAGAGGTTCGCTCGGCAGTCGAGGCGGCCATTCAGAAACTGGCTGAAGCCGGTTGCGAGATCGTGCCGATTTCACTGAAGCACACGGCGTATGCGATTCCGACGTACTACCTGGTCGCGACCGCGGAGGCTTCGGCAAACCTGGCGCGCTTCGATGGAGTACGCTACGGCGTGCGGGCGAAGGACGCGAAAACATTGTCGGAGATGTATCGGCGGACGCGTGACGAAGGTTTCGGCGCCGGAGGTGAAGCGGCGCATCATGCTGGGCACATACGCGCTGAGTTCCGGCTACTACGACGCCTATTACCTGAAAGCTCAGAGGGTTCGCACGCTGATCACGCGCGACTACGACGAGGCATTCGCCAAGGTCGATGCCATCGTTACGCCAACAACGCCGACGGCGGCGTTCCGGCTGGGCGAAAAAGCGGACGATCCGTTGGCGATGTATCTGGCCGACATCTTCACCGTGACCGCGAGCCTGGCGGGGATTCCGGGATTGTCGGTGCCGTGCGGCAACAACTCCGACGGGCTGCCGATTGGATTACAGGTGCTGGGCAAGCACTTCGATGAAGCAACTGTGTTGCGGGTAGGGCATGTGGTGGAGCACGCGTTGGCGGGGGAGAGTAATTAGTAGCTAGTGATTAGTGACCAGCAGTTTTCATTCCCGATTTGGGAAGAGGCTTGTCAATAGCGCGAAGGTGATGCAAATCGGGGCAAGTGTATGACAGTAAGACAAATATAAAGTTGCGAAACTAGTAAAGATTTCCGGCGAAATCTGATATGATTAATACAGTAGAGCCAGCAGGCGCAACCCGCCATCTGGCTCTTTTTGCGTTCGGCGGGTACGGCCATCCGGCAAAGGAGGATCATCGTCGATGAAGCGATTTAGAAGGCCTGCATCAGGCGTTACCTTAGCCGGAGCTGGTGTCGATCTTGTTCGCTTTTGGATAGACCTCCTCTCGAGAGACTGGCATAATCTCGCTGCTTTCCGTACTTCCAGTTGGCAAACTAGGAGGGCTGCGATGACGAACCTGAGAGAACTCCTAAACCTGCGCAGGTGTAAGGCCTTGCTACCTCTGACTTTGCTGATGGCGAGCGCCACGGTCGCACTAATCGCGGGCCCCGACGCACACGCCCAGACCTACAGCGTGATTCACAATTTCAGCGGTCCCGGAGATGGGGCACTTCCGGCTGTAGGAGTGACATTGCGAGGGGGCATTTTGTATGGCACGACAGCTGAGGGCGGGATGGGGGACGTATACGGCCCTGGCACGGTCTACCAGTTGACCCGTGCCGGCTCTGGATGGGCCTACGGTCTAATCTTCGAATTTCCGTCTGATGGATCGGGTGGAACGCATCCCTCGGCCAGAGTCCTTTTCGGCCCGGACGGCCATCTCTACGGCACGACTCAGCTCGGTGGGGCATTCCAAAAAGGGGTTGTGTTCACACTTACGCCGCCGTTGTCGATTTGCAAGACTTTAGCCTGCTTCTGGAAAGAGAAATTGATCTATCAATTCCAGGGTGCGCCTGACGGAGACGGACCAACCGGCGATCTAACCTGGGACCTGGCGGGAAATATTTACGGCACAACCAACATTGGCGGCTCGGGCGGAAACACCACCGACGGCGCAGTCTACGAGTTAAAACCGGGGAACCCATGGACCGAGCAAGTCATCCACAGCTTTGGGAGGTTTAACGGAATCGATCCCTGGTCTGGTGTGCTGTACATCAACGGGAATCTCTATGGCACATCGTCGGACGGTGGTCTAAGTCACCAAGGCGAAGTCTTCGAACTCGAACTCGATCACGGGGGCTGGACGGAAACCCATCTGCACGATTTCGGTAGCCCGAGCGAGGGGATAAATTCGGTTGCTGGTCTGGTCAGGGATGCTGCGGGTAATTTCTATGGCGCGACCACGGATGGCGGCAGCGGAGGCGGAGGGGTCGTCTACGAGCTTTTATATTCGGGCGGTAGCTGGACATTTCAGGTGATCTATAACTTTTCTCCATTCTCGAGGTGTGGGCCGCAATCTGCTCTCATCATGGACAGCGTGGGCAATCTCTACGGCACCACGGTGTGCCAGGGGGTAAATAACCTGGGCAGCGTCTTCAAGTTGACGAAAGCAGGAGATAGCTGGGTGTATACGTCGCTGCACGACTTCAACGGCGATGACGGAGCCTATCCGACGGGCGGCGTGACTATCGATGCCGACGGTACTCTCTACGGAACTGCGAGTGAAGGCGGGTTGCAGAACTCAGGCGTGGTCTGGATGATCAAGCCGTAGCTACCTTAACCCGAAAAGTTATGTCGTGCCCGAGGCACTCGAGCTTTACCTCCGTGCCTTCCCAGCGCTGAAGCGCTGGGCTTTCTTGTGTTGCGCCCGAGGCGCGCCGGAGGTCGAGATGTTGGCACGGCGGAAGTGGATGGGGATCACGCGCAGTGCCGTAATCCGAAAATGTATGTCGTGCCCGGGGCACTCGAGCTTTACCTGCGTGCCTTCCCAGCGCTGAAGCGCTGGGCTTTCTTGTGTTGCGCCCGAGGCGCGCCGGAGGTCGAGATGTTGGCACGGCGGAAGTGGATGGGGATCACGCGCAGTGCCGTAATCCGAAAATGTATGTCGTGCCTCGGGGCGCTCGGGCTTACTCCCTTGCCTTACCGCTGAAGCGTGGGCTTTCTTGTGTTGCGTCCGAGGCGCGCCGGAGGTCGAGATGTTGGCACGCCGGAAGTGGATGGGGATCACGCGCAGTGCCGTAATCCGAAAATGTATGTCGTGCCCGGGGCACTCGAGCTTTACCTGCGTGCCTTCCCAGCGCTGAAGCGCTGGGCTTTCTTGTGTTGCGCCCGAGGCGCGCCGGAGGTCGAGATGTGAATATCAGGAGGCTGTTTCGATAACGACGGTCGCGCGAATTACGCCCTAGATGTGGGCATCTGCATCCAACCGGCATGCCTGGACGACGCACAGCTGCGAAAAAGCACATTGATATCGCCGACGGGGCGCTTGCTGCCGACGAACTGAAGCAGGAGTTTCCGCCTATAGCGTTGCCGATTCAGCCGCCGTTTCCGCCGATGGAGGCGAAGGCGGTGGCTGAATTGCCGAAGGGCGAGAACTGGGCATACGAGCCGAAGTGGGATGGCTTCCGGTGCCTGGCGTTTCGCAAAGGCGATGAGGTATTGCTGCAGTCGAAGGCGGGGCAGCCGCTGGGACGGTACTTTCCCGGAGATGGTGGAGGCGCTGGCCACACTACCGGCGAAACAGTTTGTGCTCGATGGCGAGATCGTCATCCTGCGGGACGGGCGGTTGGCGTTTGACGATTTGCTGATGCGGATTCATCCGGCGGAGAGCCGGATTCGCAAGCTGTCGAAGGAAACGCCGGCGTCGTACCTGGTGTTCGATCTGCTGATGGATGAACGGGGGAAGTCACTGGTGGAACTTCCGTTGAGTGAGAGGCGGGAGAGGTTGGAGGAGCTGTTTCGTGAGTTCAAGAATCCCCACCCCGCCAAAAGAAGGCGGAATGGGGCACCCGAGCGGAATGGGACACCCGAACGGAGTGGGGCACCCGGGCGGAATGGGGCACCCGAAACTCAGAGTAGGGCACCCGAGCAGATTCGGCTGTCGCCGTCGGTGCGGGATTTCTCGACCGCGCAGAAGTGGCTGACGGAGCTTGCGGCCAGCGGATTCGATGGGGTGGTTGCGAAACAGCTTGATTGTGCGTATGCCTCAGGCGAGCGGACGGCGATGCGCAAGATCAAGCGCATTCGAACCGCGGATTGCGTGGTCGGTGGGTTTCGCTATGCCAGCAAGGGCGGGGAGGTGGGCTCGCTGCTGCTTGGCTTGTATGACGAGAATGGATTGCTCAACCATGTTGGCTTCACTTCGAGCTTTGCGGCGGATGAACGCAAGAAGTTGAAAGGGATTCTGAAGCCGTACATGGGAGGGAGCGGATTTACGGGGCATGCTCCGGGCGGACCGAGCCGGTGGAGTACGGAGCGTTCGGGGGAGTGGGAGCGGCTTGAGCCGAAGCTGGTATGCGAGGTTCGGTACGACCATTTCTCGGGCGGGCGGTTTCGGCATGGGACGAAGTTCTTGCGCTGGCGTCCGGATAAGAAGCCGAAGAGTTGTACGTATGAACAGTTGGCGAATCGGGGCGGGGTGGGGAGCTTGGAGAAGGTATTGGACTGATGAGGTTGTTAAGAGTGGCGGGTCGGGAATCCGTGGCTCCCACCCTTTCGCAAAAGGCGCGAAAGGATGGGGCACCCGCAAAGAGGGTGCAATTGACCTCAGCGGCTAAAGCCGGGACACACTGCATGCACCTCACTGTACGCCTGAAGGCGTACTCCACCCGGCGACGGATTGGCGCACCCCGCCCGACAACGCATTGGCGGTTAGGCGGCGGCAGCAATGGCGCCGGCATAACGCTCGGAGGCGTGCAGCAGGCCGCGCACGTCGTTGGACTGGCAGCAGTCGACAGCGCCGACGGCGAGCGACTGGAGCCACATGGCTTCATCGGCCAAGCGGTGAACGGTGGCGAAGATGGTTGAGGGAAATTCCGAGCACAGTCTCTGTAAATCGTCGTACGAGAACAGTTCGAGGTCGACGATAACAAAGCCGGCGCGCAGGCGAGCGATCTCGGCCTCGGCAGCGGCGGCGGTGTCGACAATCACTAACTTGCGAAACTCAGGACGCAGAGACTCGGCGAGAACGCGCGCGGTTAACGGGTCATGGTGGGCGAGCACGACATTCACGGGACGCATAGCAACCTCCCCGGGGGATGAGGGACGACGGCTTCAAACGCCGGTTAGAAACGTTGAGCTGTGCGTTGACTACTTTGCGGCGGCGCCACTGGGTGCCGCTGGCTCAAATGGTTCGGGCTGAAGTTTGCCATTTCGCTTCAGCAGGATCTCGACTTTGCCTTCAGCTTCTTCCAGTTCCTTGCGACAGGAGTTGGAAAGGGTGACGCCTTCATCGAAGAGTTGGAGTGCTTTGTCGAGGGACACGTCGCCTTTTTCCAAGTCGTTCACGATAACTTCGAGACGCTGCAGGCAATCTTCAAACTTTGGCAATATGTCGCTCCGACTCCTATTTTAATGCGACTTGCGAGATACGAACGTGAAAATCGAGAGTTGTAGTTTCGCGCCAGGAGGCCGGGGGGCGAAGGCTGCAAACTCCAGATGGCAGGCCGCATCCTACGTTGGTTCAGTACAAAGAAGAGGAAGGTTCGATGAACAAACTGGTGTGGTTTCTGGCCGGGATTGGGGCGGCGGCCGGACTGGCGCAGTTTGCCAGCTGGCGGCGTGCGGAAGCGGCGAGGCAGGTCGAGGCAGGTCTGGACTTGAACAAGTGCAGCCGGGAAGAGCTGCTTCAGGTTGCTGGGATCGATGGGGATTTGGCTGAGCGCATCCTGGATAATCGGCCGTATCGCAGCAAATTCGATCTGTTGAACCGACGGATTGTTTCGGAGACAATTTTCATCCGGTTGAGGTCGCGGGTTTATGTAGACCCGGCGGCGGCGCGCCAGTCGGTGCAGATTGCGTTGGCGTAGTTTAGGCCGGCGGTTCAGCGGCGGCGGCGATAGCGGTTGAACTGGTGATCGCCAGCCCTACGGCAGCTTAGCCACTGCCAATGGCTCATCGTATCTTTGGTTAGACCTGGTCCGCCAAATATGGTGGGCCGCAGCAAGACGGCACTTCTGTTCTGCGGGAAGGCGCAGCTGTTCGGGCGGAACCACCTGTCCTACCTCGATGGGGGAGATGGTGAGGAACTTCTCGTCGATAAGGTCGGCGCGGGCGAGGGTGCCATAGAGGGTAGGGCCACCTTCGCACAGCAGATGCCCGATGCCGAGTTCCTGACGAAGCTTGACGATTGCGGCCGGCATGTCGAGGCGTTCTGCTTCGCCGGCGGTGACGATGGCGAGGTGAGGATGGTTGCCTTGGGCGCGAAGGCGTTCGCCTCCGGCGGGCGAGGTGACGATTGCCGCGTCGACCAGGTCGCCGTCGAAAACACGGAATTGTGACAGATCGAGATCTTCGGCACGAGTGACGAAGATGTTGCGTTCGCGGCTTTTGCCGAGCCGGGCGCGCATAGTTTGCATAGCCGGTTCGACTACCTGAAATGCGATGCCGCGGCTCTCGGGGCCACGCAGCCGCTTCTCCTCCTGCAGCGTGGCCATGCCCATGATCAGTCCGTCGGCGTGCGCTCGGAGCAGGTCCATCAGCCAGCGATCTTCGCGCGATTGCGAAATATATTGACCGGATGCGAACTCGCCGAGCAGGCTGGTGATGCCGTCGAGAGATTGAACGAAGTTGGTGTAAATCCAGGGACGATCCGGCGGCGGGGGAGGGAAACCAAAGTTGCCATAGGGCGCAAATGCGGGATCGTGGAATGGACTGGGCTCGGCGTGATCGAAGAGAACTTCGAAGGGATGGATGGGGGTTTCGGGTGGCATGGCAGGTAGATTCTATCCGGCGCTGGGCCGAGTGGCATGCAGGACGAAGCCATGGCCATTGAGAGAGGGACGGCCTGCGGGGGTGAAGAGTATAGGAAGGCCTGTGTTTACGCGGGTTCTAAGGTAAAAATGCGGTCTTTCCCTTACATCTACTCTCGGCAAATTTCTGTCTAATCCAATATGACATGGAAAAGAGGGAGCCGGCTGAAGCTGGTTAGTGAAGCCGAGGCATCGCCTCCCATACGCGCCATTTTTGACGAGGTTCGCCACAGCCTCGGAGTGTCGGCAGTACCGATTTTGTATCAGGCCTATGCGGCGGTACCGAAATTCCTGGAGTTGCACTGGCAGGCATTGCGGCCAGCGCTCAACACGCGATCCATTTTTCGAATGGGGGAACGGCTGGCGGCGGAGACGTACACGCGCGCGCAAAGCTATTTCGCTATTCCTGATTTGCGGGCGCTGCGAGAGCGGGACCTTGCCGGGGATTCGGATGTTACGCGCGTTGCTGGGTGCGCTGGAGTACTACCAGTACCTCGACCCGATGCTGGTACTGATTACAGCGGCACAGATGCAGGCGTTCGATGGAGCGGTAGGTTCGACGTCCGGTGGGGCAGAGAACGGAGCGCCAAACTCCCTGATGCAGGCTCCCGACCTGGTGTCTTGGGAGGGAGCGGGAACGGGGCTGCAACGTATTTGGGAGGAACGCCGACGAGCGCTTGACCTGGCGTTCATTCCCGACGAGCATCGGGCGGCGGGAATGTGGCCGGGTCCTTACCAGCAATGCTGGGCTGCACTGAAGGAGTTGGCTGCGTCGCCGCTGTATGCCGACTGCCAGTACCGGATCGGCGAAAGCGCGTGGGGAATGGTTCGCGATTTGCCGATTGCGATGGAGACCGAAGTTTCGCGGCTGGTGGAAGCGGGGCTGAGCGGGGAAGAGATCTCCGTGGCAGCAAGGGTGAACGAGCTGTTGTTCGCGGCTTTTACCGGAATGCTGCTGGACGTGACGTTCATGTGTATGGCATGTGAAGGTGGCAGTCAGATGGAGCGGCGCGAGCACAAGCCGGAAGCGAAGCGGAAAGAGCGGTCGGGGGTTCGGGCAGCGTAGGAATTGGCATCGGGAGGCGGCTTAACGGTACGAGCTGCAGATCCTTCGGCCGCTGCGCAGCCTCAGGATGACAAATCAAATTACCTGGATTGGCCGACTGCAGCGAGTCGCGTGCGAACGAACTCGACCAGTTCTGGCGGAACGTAGTGCGGTGGGCGAATGAGGATGTGCGGCTTATCGAGCACCGGTTTGAGAGAAACGTTGGCCCAGGCAGCGGGCTCGGCATTTTGGTGCAAGAGAATGAGGTCGGCGCGGTCGAGAAAATTCTGAGCCGAAAGCTTGAAGTCGGGGGTAGCGGGATCGAGAACGGTGAGGTAGAGGTCAGGACGAAGAAACCGGATCACGCTATTAGACTCGAGGATAGTGTTTTCGGCTGCTGCCAGTTCCTGGCGCAGTCGCGGCATGGCCTCGGCGAGGAAGCCCTGGCGCGTTCGCACCCACAGCGAGCGCTTGGCTCCAGCGACCAGAAAGCGGGACGAATCGCTCTCCCCTGAGCGGTCGCGCTCGTCACTGACAGCCCAGCTATGGTCGTCGGTGGCGCAATCACAAAGCTCGCCGTTGGCCGAGCAAATGCCGTGACCATACTGGGTGATCTTCACGGCGGTCCAGGCAAATTCCGGCAGCGCAGCGATCAAACCGGCAACCACGCTGGTCTTACCTACGCTGCGGGAATGTCCGCCAATAACAATAATTGCCATAGCTGCGGTGCGACTGGGATGGGCTCGACGTAGAGCCAACCTACACCAAGGAATAGTAATGGATTGAGGAGAGCAGGGCCAGCTACGGCAGATTCTCCCACAGAAGTGGTAGCAATAATTCCTGACCGCATTGAAGGTTTCGACTGCAAGCAGCCGCACCCGCGCAACTTATTTACATTCCTTTAACTTAGCGGAAACAGGCGAGCTGATCGTCGGTTTCGATAACCATTGACTTTGTGTCCTAGGTCACAAGGCACAGTGAGCGCTGCCCGCTAGATCGCACAGGGCTTTCCAATACATTTGGCCCCCAAAGACTGAGTCGGCAAGGGTGTCTCTGTTTGAGAGGACGACAGGTGCTATGCTGTCGCCCAAAAAATGCTTACTCGGGAGGCAAAATGAATACTCTGCTCCGATCGAAAGGGTTGTCGCTTCTCCTCGCACTACTGTGTCTCTGGAATCCGGCGTTTATGAGCGCTGCGGATCCAGGGAGTCCGGCTACACCGGACGGGGCGGCAGCCGCTGCGCCAGATCCTGCTCCAAATGGCGTAAACCTTTCCTCTCCGAATGCTGTGCTGCTGAACCTACTGGTCAGCAAAGGCATTCTCACAACCAGTGAAGCTGCGAGTCTCAGCTCTGCCACGGGGCAAGCCGGGACGCAGCAACTGTTGCTTATTCTCAAACAGAAGGGTGTTCTCACTGAGTCTGACGTGTCGTCGATGCAGAGCGCATATGCGACCACTTCGAGCGAGCACACCATGACCGATACGCAGTCGGGAGATAGCTTCATGACTGCGCAGATGGCGACGCCCAGCGGCGGTCAGTCGTCGGCTCCGAAGCCGAAAGAAGCTTCCAAGGGTCCGACGGTGATTCCGGCGATCGCGCCATTGCGCGTTGTGCCGGTTGATCCTCCGGCCAAGGGCAGCGTTGAAGGAATATCCCTCGGGGCAGTGAAGATGCGGCCCTACGGGTTCGTCAAGGCTACGATGGCATACGACAGCAGCGATCCACGCGGTGACGACTTCATCGTGCCGGGATTCCTCAACTCCGATACAGGACCGAACAAGAACCCGGAGTTCCACATCAAGGCACGCGCTACGCGCATGGGCAGCCGGTTCGAATGGCCTGACATGAACGGAAAGATGACCATTACGGGCGCGATCGAAGCGGATTACGAAGGCAACTTCAGCCGCGCCGACAACCGTAACGTCTCCAGCATTCGTTCCAACGCGTTGCAGTTACGTCTGGCATACGGACGCATCGACTATGCGGCCAGCGACAAGACAGATGTCTTCTTCGAAGGCGGCCAAGACTGGACGATCTTCGGCTCAAGCGCTCTGATGAACCTGTTTGAAACCACGTTCTTCGGCGCGTATTGGGGCAACATTTACGAGCGGTCGCCGCAGTTCAAAGTGGGCCTGGTGCAGAAGCTGGGAGGCTCGCGCAATTTCAAGTTCACACCGGAATTCGCGATCATGATGCCCAGCGATGGAATCACGCCGGCTGACAGCGTCACCTGCAACGTCAAAGAACTGGGCGTCAACACAAGCTGCACTTTCGTCAACGGGCTGGGCAATCAGCTCGGTTACGGCGAACGACAGGGGGCAGACTCTGCCGAACCGGAATACGAAGGCAGAACGGTACTTCAATTCCAACTGGACAAGGCGCCCGGGGTAGTGCCAGCTCAGATTCTTTGGAGCGGGTTCTACAGCCATCGGCAGGCGACAGTTCTCGGATCGGCAGTACCGGCGGCTTACAAAACCGCTTTCCCGACCGGTGTGGATGTCACCACTCCCGGATACGGAAACCAGGTAGCCGTTTCGCTACCCACCCGTTGGGTCACGGTGGTTGCAAGCGGATACATGGGAGCTGACATGCGCTTCTTCTTTGGCGATCAGCTCAACTCGGTCTACACCTATTCAGGAGGGCTGACGGGATTGGCAACGGGAAGCTCTGTGGATGGCGCTTCGACCATCACCTTCGGTACCAATGCTAATGGTCACGCTGTTTACGCTCCGCAGAAGCCGGTGCGCGATTACGGTGGTTTTGTGCAGGTTGGCATGCCGCTATCACGCTGGTTTAACGCCGATCCCAAAGGTCGCAACGCGGGATGGCAGGCGTACCTTGAGTACGGCTTGGATGCGTCCAACGCTGCTGACTTCCGAAAGGCGAAGAACATTGGCGCCAACGGAGCAGGACCCATTAAGAGCAACCTGAAGGGGCTCACTCTTTTCTACAAGCTGAATCCGTACGTGCAGTTTGGCTTCGAAGAGAGCCAGTACCAGAGCTATGCGGTCGAGAACAACAAAGGGGTGTGCACGACTCTGATCGCAGGGAAGCCAAGTTGTACTTCGACTGACTGGCGAACCGAGTTTGGCCCAGTCTTTACCTTCTAGCTCGAAGTCGTGGGGCTTAGTAATACCTGAATTAGTAAGCTGTGTCCCGAGTCGAAGCGGTTTGGCGTGAGATGCCTTGGAGCGGTGTCTCACGCCGGCGCTTGTAGAACTCGGCAGGGATGGTGTCGGCCAAAGTGGGCGGGCGCCTTACTTAACGTAGGCGTCGCAATTTGGAGTGACGTCCTGAACTGTTTTTACGCGGAAGAAGTGTTGTTCGATGGCGCTGGAGGCACCGCCGGCCGGCGTGTTGTCGATGGTCCGAATCTCGGGAGTGCCGGTCAGCCTAACCTCATGACCGATGAGTCTCTTAAAAGCTTTGTTGTCTGACAGTCGCTGGTACTCGTTGTTGGCGTCTACCAGGATGTAATAGCCCTGATTACGTTGCAGGCAGCCCTGAATCTCGGCAACCTCGTGACTGGCGCTGTCACTCTTGCCGGCAAATGCGGATGCGCCTGACGGTTGTGCCAGGAGTCCTGGGTTCAAAGAGAGAAGCAAAAGGGAAAACATAACGGTCTGCACCATGGTGGTTCCTTGTCGGCAAAACGAGGTGTGTACTTCCTCTAAGGCTATACCGTGTAGTCAAGGCACGGGGCTGAACAGTCGGTGAACGTAGATGAAACGGCATTACAAAAACCATAGTGTGATTTGACCGAGGGGCGTATATATAAGGGAATCTTTGCCGGGCCCGGTGGCTAACCAGCTTGGCTTTTGGAAAGTGGCAGCCGGTATCGGCAGTGTGGAGAGTCGCAGGAGGCTTTCGTGAACACTTTCCCGATCATGTTAGGCACGCTCTGCGTGTTTGCGCTGGCATACCGTTATTACAGCGCGTTTATCGCAGCCAAGGTGCTGGTGCTGGACGATCGCCGCACCACCCCCGCTCACATCTATGAGGACGGACATAACTACGTTCCTTCGCCAAAGTGGGTGCTATTCGGACATCACTTTGCCGCGATTGCCGGCGCCGGACCGCTGGTAGGTCCAACGCTGGCGGCACAGTTCGGCTTTGCTCCGGGCTTCCTGTGGATTTTGATTGGCGCGGTTCTCGCGGGGTGTGTGCACGACTTCACGGTGCTGGTGGCGTCGGTGCGGCATAAGGGGAAATCGCTGGCCGATGTAGCGCGTACCGAGATTGGTCACGGGGCGGGCCTGGTCACGATGATCGCGCTGCTGTTCATTCTGCTGGTCACCCTGGCTGGACTTGGCGTGGTAGTGGTGAATGCGTTGGCCAACAGTCCATGGGGCGTATTCACTATCGGGTGGACGGTCCCCATTGCCATCGGCATGGGCCTCTATATGTTCAAGAGCACGCCGGGACAGATCAAGATCGCGGGCCCGAGTGCTGCGGGCGTGGTGTTGCTGATTGGCGCGGTGGTTGCCGGGCGCTGGTTTGCCGGTTCCGCCTACGCTTCCATGCTCACGTTTAATGGGCATCAGATTACGATCCTGATGGCGCTGTATGGATTTATCGCATCGGTGCTGCCGGTGTGGTTCCTGCTTGAGCCGCGCGACTACCTCTCGACGTATATGAAGCTGGGAACCATCGCGCTGCTGGTGATCGGCGTGTTCATTGTTCATCCCAACATTCAGTTCCCGATGGTGACCTCGTTTGTGCATGGCGGCGGGCCGATCATCAAAGGCAAGCTCTTCCCATTCCTGTTTGTGACGATTGCGTGTGGAGCGATTTCAGGATTTCATGCGCTGGTGTCGTCCGGAACGACGCCGAAGATGCTGTGGCAGGAGACGGACGCGCGATTCATCGGCTACGGAGCCATGATGTGCGAAGGCCTGGTTGCGGTGCTGGCGCTGATAGCCGCGACGTCGATGTTTCCGGGCGACTACTTCGCGATCAACAGCACGCCGGCAGTTTTTGCCAAGTTGGGCATGCACACTGTGAACCTCGACATGTTCTCGAAGGAAGTGGGCGAGCAGCTTGCGGGTCGTACCGGCGGCGCGGTATCACTGGCCATCGGTATGGCGCAGATATTCAAGGGTCTGCCGGGCATGGCAACGCTGACCAGCTATTGGTATCACTACGCGATCATGTTCGAGGCGCTGTTCATCCTGACCACGGTTGATACCGGCACGCGCGTCGCGCGCTACGTTATGCATGAGCTGCTGGGCCGGGTTCATAAGCCCTTCGCCAATACTGCCTGGATGCCGGGAAATCTGATTACATCAGCAGTCGTCGTGTTGGCCTGGGGATACCTGATCTGGACGGGGAACATATCGACGCTGTGGCCGCTGTTTGGTACGGGGAACCAGTTGCTGGCAACCATAGCGCTGGCGGTGGTCACGACCTTCATGGTGAACATGGGTAAAGCCAAGTACGCGTGGGTGACAGCAGTGCCCATGGTGTTTGTCGGAGTGACGACGCTGACGGCTGGGTATCTGTCGATCAAGACCATCTATTGGCCGCTGGCACATACGCCGGGGAAACAGTTCCAGGGCTACCTGGACTCGTTGCTGATGGTGATCTTCATTGTCGGCGTAATTGTTGTGCTATTCGAGGCGGGACGCCGCTGCTGGGCTACACTGCACGGCGAGCCGATTCCGACGGAAGCTTTCGGCAAACCCGAGGTAGCTGCGGTCAATATGGGTTGCTGCTAGGGCAGCCTGTATCGACAACTAGTAATTTATCCAGTTGTGTTCGATTTCAGCGACGCTTAGAGTTTCGTTATATTTCAACGTCTGTTCCTGTTTCGGGTGGGCAACGCGCCCAGGCTTGCTCGCGACGCGGTCCCTGAGGAGGAACTATGACTGCGGGAACCGAAGTAGCCTGCAAGCGCATCGCGCGGCTGGCAACCTTGACTGCATTGTTCTTCGCGCTCGCTTTGGCTGGGGTCTCCTGTAATAAGTCTCAAGCACCGCAACAGGTAGCTCAAACTGGAGCGCAAGCGCCGGCGAACGAAGAGCGAGTCGAGAAAAATCCCGACCGCAACGCTTACTTTGGTGAAGAGCATATCCATACCAGTTGGTCGGTGGATGCGTGGCTCATGGGTAACCGCCTCACCGGTCCTGATGACGCTCTGAAGTATGCGCAGGGCCAAACCATCAAGCACCCCTTGGGCTATGACATCAAGATCGATACGCCAATGGACTTCATGGGCGTGACCGACCACTCGGAATATGTCGGCGTGACCAAGGAAGCTAATACGCCGGGCTCGGCTACGAGTAAGTTGCCCGCAGCACAGCCCCTTATTCTTAAGGATCCTAACAACCAGGAAGACATTCAGAAGGTGTTCACCTATCTCGTGAATATGCTCGCCGGAGCTCCGGTGAAAGCTCTGATGAGCCCCGAGGTGGCCGGTTCGATCTGGAAAGAAAACATAAAGATCGCCAACCAAAACAACCATCCGGGTAAATTCACGGCGTTCTGTTCGTACGAGTACACCTCCGCCCCTGACAACCGAAACCTGCACCGCAATATCTTCTTCCGCGATTGTGACAAGGTGCCGGCGATGCCCTACAGCGCTCTGGATTCTTACCATCCCGAAGACTTGTGGAAGTGGATGGACTCGCAGCGCCAGGCGGGTAACGAGTTGCTGGCGATTTCGCATAACGCCAACCTTAGCGACGGCTGGATGTATCCCACCGACGTCGACAGTTTCGGCAGGCCCATCGACGCAGCTTATGCATCTGCTCGCGACCGCAACGAACGACTGGTCGAGATCAAGCAGATCAAGGGACAATCGGAGACCCATCCCCTTCTCTCGCCCAATGACGAGTTCGCGAACTATGAGCTGTTCACGGGCCTGCTCGGGGCGCCGCCGACGGTCGGGCGCGTCGATCACATTCAAGGAAGCTTTGCCCGCCAGGCACTGAAAGACGGCATCACCATGCAGGACGTCCGTGGCTACAACCCGTACAAGTTCGGCATGGCAGGCGGCTCCGACTCCCACAACACTGGCAGCCCTTATCGCCAGGACAATTTTTACGGGGGGCACGCCCAGATCGACGGAACCGTCGACCATCGCATGGCCGGGGTTATGGCGTTTGGCACGATTGACGTGCGCCTGGAGAATCCGGGCGGACTTACCGGGGTGTGGGCCGAGGAAAATACGCGCGGGTCCCTCTGGGATGCGATGTATCGCAAGGAAACCTTCGGTACCAGCGGCGTTCACATCAAGGTGCGCTTCTTCGGCGGCTGGGGCTACAACAAGAACATCTTCGATACCAAAGATTGGGTTCATCAGTCCTATACCAACGGCGTGCCCATGGGCGCCGACATGGCTGCGATGCCTCAGGGAGGTAAGGGTACAGCGCCTACATTCGTCATCTGGGCGGTGAAAGACCCGAGTTCTGCCAATCTAGATCGCATTCAGGTCATCAAGGGATGGACGCAGAACGGCCAGAGCTTCGAAAAGATTTACGACGTCGTTTGGTCGGGCGACCGTAAGCCCGACAAGTGGACGGGTCGAGTTCCGGCGATCAAGAGCACGGTGGACCTGGAAAAGGCTACCTACACCAACGATGTTGGCTCAACCGAACTCAAGACGGTTTGGAGCGATCCGGAATTCAATCCCAGCCTGCATGCGTTCTATTACGCCCGCGTGCTGGAAATTCCGACTCCGCGTTGGACCCTCATCCAATCGCTTAAAGCCGGCCTGCCGCCGCCGGACGTGGTTCCGCTTACCGGACAAGAGCGCGCGTGGTCTTCGCCTATCTGGTACACCCCGAGCGCCGAAGCGCGCAAGAATGCGCCCGCAGGCATGACCGTGACCGACCTGAAGGCAAAGGGCGCGGCCCAACTGGGCGACGCCCAACTGAAGGCGCTGATAGTGGGCAAGGCCTTCTGGGTCAGCAACAACGCGACCGGTGAGCACTTCAGCGTTGCGTACACTGCCGAAGGCCAGAGCAACGTCTGGCATATCGGCAAGAACGCGACGACTCCCAGCTGGGTTGGAAACCCGGTCCGTGATGGTTATCAGGGAACTACCACCCCGTACAAGATCGAAGGCGGCAAAGTAGTGACAACCATCTCCCAAGAACCGTTTTCGGTGACGATCTACAAACTGGGCGACACCTATTACGGCGCTCGCAGCAACGAATTCGGATATGCAAACTACGAGATCATTCCAAGCCCGCAGTTCGTGCTCAATCCGGTTAACGCCATGCTCAACCAGTTCTCGATTGAGCTGGAGCTAAACGAACAGCAGAGACAGCAGATTGTCCCCTTCCTGAAGCAGGAACTACCGAAACTGCAGGCACTGAAGAAGGACAAGTCCCTGAAACCGGAGCAGAAGCTGGAACAGCTAAAACAAATCAGCGATGAAGTTGATTCAAAGGTCACGCCACTGTTGGATCCGGAGCAGCAGAAGAAGTTCCAGGCCATGAGGGAAGAGCACCGGCGAGAGCTAATCGAGAAGATGGCGAGCCAGGTGATGCAGACGGCGGAAAGCAAGGTCAGGCAAGAGATGTAGCGCGGTTGCAGTGGTCCGGATTCTCGCTGAATAAGGATTGGCGAAGGGAAAGATCCACCGATTTTGGTGTGCGTCCTACGACTTAGGCGGAATACGTGGAGTCTGGGGCCTTTTGATACCATCCAGGAACCCCTCACTCATGCAGTCCATTAAGGTTAGGACGTGTCAATGAAACGAAGCTTCTGCGCGACCGTTGTCTTTTCTCTTGTTCTTGCGTTGCAGGTCGGCTGTAACAACAACAAAGAGAGTGCAGCCAAAGCTCCGGAAGCCGCCGGAAGCGCCGCATCGCAGCCCGACTATCGGCTGATCGCGGCCAATCCGCTGAAGAATGCCTACTTTGGCGATTTGCATCTGCATACCAGCTACTCCATGGATGCGTTTGCGTTTGGCACCCGCACCACGCCGGAAGATTCGTTTAAGTACGCCATGGGCGAGCCGGTGGAATACTTCGGCAAGCAGTGGAAGCGCAATACGCCGCTTGATTTTCTGGCTGTAACGGACCACGCCGAATACCTGGGAACGGTGCGCCAGTCTATCAATGCGAATGGACCGTTCGCCAACTCCGAGTGGTACAAAATTATGACCAGTACGGACCCGAAGGTAAGCGGCCAGGCATTTCAGAAGCTGCTGGGCTCGACTATGGTTAACAAGCCCATACCCGAGTTCAACGATCCCAAGCTGACTGGTGCTGCGTGGGAGACTTACTCGGCAATCCCCGACAAGTACTACAAGCCGGGCAAGTTCACGACCTTTGTGGGATTTGAGTGGACTTCAATGCCGCAGGCGCAGAACCTGCATCGCTGCGTTATCTTTGCCGGGAAAGGTCCGGCAGTGCCGTACACCGCCTTCGAGTCGGTGGATCCGGAAGACCTCTGGCGCTACCTGGAAGGGGAGCGTAAGCAAGGCCTGGATGTGATCGCGGTTCCGCATAATGGCAACGTCAGCAACGGCCTGATGTTCGACACCAAAGACCTGTCGGGCAAACCACTCACGCGTGAGTACGCCGAACGTCGTATGGCCAACGAGCCGCTGGCAGAAATCATTCAGGCCAAGGGACAGTCCGACACCGATCCCGCGCTTTCGCCCACCGATGAGTTCGCCAATTTCGAAATCTGGAAATACAAACTTGATGGCTCGGGTATCGCGAAATCGGCTAGCGGCAGTTATTTGCGTCAAGCGTACGGAGTTGGACAAGAGCTCCAGGCAAAGCTCGGGGCTAACCCCTTCAAGTACGGCATAGAAGCCGGCACCGATTTTCACTCAGGTATTTCATCCACTGAGCCTAACAACTATGCGGGATCCCACGGCAATCAGGACAACGATCCTCGCACTGTGGTTCTGGCTACAAAGTCGGTTGTTGGCGAGCCGCCGACTGCGCTCAGCTCAGGCGGGTTGACCGGAGTGTGGGCAGAAGAGAACACGCGCGAGTCGATCTTTGCGGCGTTCAAGCGTAAGGAAACGTTCGGTACGTCGGGCACACGAATCAAGGTTCGCATGTTCGCCGGGTGGAGCTATCCCAAGGACATGACGAAGCAGGCCGACTGGGTGAAGGCGGCTTACGCCGGCGGAGTGCCTCAAGGTGGCGATCTGACTCCGCAGGCAGGGGCAGTCGCGCCGACGCTGGTGGTTCACGCGATCAAAGATCCCGAAAGCGGCAATCTCGATCGCGTACAGATCATCAAGATTGCGACCAAGAACGGCAAGAGCAAGGAAACCATTTACGACGTGGTGTGGAGCGGAGACCGGAAACCCGATCCCAAGACCGGCAAGGTTCCGGCCGTGGGCAACACGGTAGACATCAAGACTGCAACGTACGCCAACTCAATCGGGGCAACCGAGCTGATCGGCGAGTGGACCGATCCGTCGTTTGATCCCAACGCGTACGCTACTTATTACGCCCGCGTGCTGGAGATTCCCACGCCGCGCTGGTCGACCTACTGGGCCGCCAAGCTGAACCTGCCGCCTAATCCGAATGTGGCGGCGACAGTCCAGCAGCGTGCGTGGACCTCTCCCATCTGGTACACGCCGGCGAAGCCGTAGGAGTTGTGGTCGATGAAGGGAAGTCTGGTAGAGGTTGAAACGGACGCTCAGGAACCGACTCCACAGTCGCAACCTGAGCATTTTTTATGGGCCACACTGAGGCGCTGGTCACGCGAGCCACTGCTGCACTTTCTGCTGCTTGGTGCGGTGCTGTTCGGAATCTACTCCTGGATGAATCGCGGGCGGATGGGGATTGAGCCATCCAGGCAGATCGCGATCACGATGGACGACCTGCGGGTGATGGAAGGCTACTTCGAATCGCAATGGCATCGCCCGCCGACTGCGCAAGAATTTCAGGCCATGGTGGAGGACAAGGTCAGGGAAGAGGTTCTCTATCGTGAAGGGCTGGCCATGGGCCTGGATAAAGACGACACCATCGTGAAGCGGCGCATGGCGCAGAAGGTGCAGTTCCTCTCGGAAGATGTAGCGACGGCGCATGAGCCTTCGACGGCGGAACTGAAAGCGTGGTTCGATAAGAATAAGGAGAAGTTCGCTCTGCCGAGCCGGTATAGCTTTCGGCACATCTATTTTTCTCCTGATAAGCGCGGGAAGAACGCGGAGCAGGATGCCGCACAGGCGCTGACGAAAATCTCAGGCCAGCCGGAAGACTCGAAGGTCGCCGCCGCCATGGGCGATAACTTCATGTTCCAGGATTACTATGGTGACCGCGCACCCAGCGCAATTGCGAAGGAATTCGGGCCACAGTTCGCCGTCGCCATTGAGAAGCTGAAGCCCGGCTCGTGGCAGGGGCCGGTGGAGTCTGGTTACGGTTGGCACCTGGTGTTTGTCGATACGGTGATTCCAGGAAGGATTCCGGCGTTCGAAGAGATGGAGCCGGACGTGAAGACAGCCTGGCTGGCGGAGCAGAAAACTACGGCATGGCAGAAGGCTTATGCGGACATGCGGGGCAAGTACACAGTAATGCTGCCGGGGGCTCCGAGCGAGGCGGCCCAGGCGCCGGGGACGCAACCCCCCGTTAAGAAGCAGGCGCCGGCGGGATCGGGTGAGGGGCCGCTGTGAGTCTTCGTCGAGCGTTCCTGACGTTGATTGCGAACGTTGTCGTGCTGGCCGCAGTTTTGGCTTCAGCGCATGAGTCGCGTCCTGCTTACCTCGAACTGAAAGAGACGGCGCCGAATCAATTTACGGTTTTGTGGCGAACGCCGGTGTTATCGGGAATGCGGCTTCCTATCGCGTTGCAGCTTCCCGAGGGCGTGAAAGACGTCCGACAACCGACGGTCGAAGAGTTGGCCGATTCGCTGATTGAGCGCCACTGGATCGATGCCGGGCCCGGCGGGTTGGCAGGGAAGCGTATTGAGTTTCCCGGCCTGCAGACGACCATCACGGATGTGCTGGTTCGGGTCGAGATGCTCGACGGGCGTAAGTGGACGACCATCGTACATGCCTCGCAGCCGTGGGTCGAGATTGCTGCTTCGCAGAGCTGGATTGGGGTGGTTGGAACCTATGTTGTGCAGGGCATTCGGCACATTCTGTTCGGCGCCGATCATATGTTGTTTGTGCTGGGGCTGCTGCTGATTGTGAAAGACCGGTGGATGCTGTTAAAGACGGTCACCGCGTTTACCGTTGCTCACAGCATCACGCTGGGGATCGCGACGTTGGGATACGCCGAAGTTCCGGTAGTGCCGCTCAATGCCGCCATTGCGTTGAGCATCCTGTTTCTGGGGCCGGAGATTGTGCGCTCCTGGCGCGGCCAGACCAGCTTCACCATTCGGCATCCCTGGGTAGTCGCTTTCGCGTTTGGGTTGCTGCACGGTTTTGGATTCGCCAGTGCGTTGACCAGCGCTGGGCTTCCGCACCACGAGTTACCGCTGGCTCTGGTCAGCTTCAACGTTGGAGTCGAGTTGGGGCAGCTTAGCTTTATCGCGCTGATTCTGGCGCTGGAGCGCTCGTTCAAGATTCTTGAGGTGCATTGGCCGCGCTGGGCGGAGGCGCTTCCGGGATACACGGTTGGTTCGCTCGGCGCGTTCTGGACGATTCAGCGGGTTGGGATTCTTCTGGGAGGCGCACGATGAAAATCTCCCCAGCAGCCTCTTGTCTCCCACCCCGGCAAAAGAAGCCGGGATGGGGCACCCACGATTTGGTGGGTTGGGGAAATCTGGGGATTTTCATAGTCCTGTTGCTCTCTGCACAGCCAGCGTTCGCGCACCCGCAGAAGGGCGAAGCGGTAGGATTTCTGACTGGCTTCCGCCATCCCATCTCCGGACTGGATCACGTGCTGGCGATGGTGGCGGTCGGGTTATGGGGCGCGCAGCTTGGCGCTCCGGCGATTTGGCTTTTGCCGGTGGCGTTTCCCATGGTGATGGCTTTCGGCGGAATGCTGGGGCTGATGGGTGTGCCGATTCCGGGCATCGAGTATGGAATCGCTCTGTCAGCAATACTGTTGGGAGCGGCGGTGATGTTTGAGTATCGGCCGCGGCTCGGAGTGGCCGCCGCGCTGGTCGGCTTCTTCGCCATCTTTCACGGACACGCGCACGGGACGGAGCTTCCGGCTGGTCAGAGCGCTCTTTTATATAGTGTCGGATTTGTAATCGCTACCGGCTGCCTGCACGCCGTAGGAATCGGCATCGGGACAGTGCACCGCTGGGGGTGGGGACAGAAGGCGCTGCGAGCTGCAGGCGGATTGGTGGCTGTGGGAGGCGCGTTTTTTTTGTGGAAGGCGATGGCATGAGGCACGCTCCCCAGTCGCGCGTTCCGCTGTATGCGTTCGTCGGGTTTACGCTGCTGATGTGGACGATCCCTGCCGAAGCACATCTCAACTCCACCGGCATGGGTCCCTTCTATGACGGGCTTGTGCACTTCCTGCTGAGCCCGGAAGACATTATTCCTGTGTTCGCGTTGGCACTGCTCGCGGGACTTCGGGGAGCCAATTACGGGCGTCGCGCCATCTTCGTTCTTCCGGTCGCGTGGCTATTGGGCGCTCTCGCTGGTCTCGCGGCAACGATTGCCGGTCCGCACCCGTTTATCGGAGCGGCGTGGTTTCTGTTGCTGGGCGGATTGGTGGCCGCTGATGCCAAGCTCTCGCTGCGGGCAATCACTGGGCTCGCCGGGCTGCTGGGTGTCTACCACGGATACCTGAATGGAACCGGCATGGGCCAGTCGCTCTCCACCGTAGTCGTTCTTTTGGGATTGGTATTTGCGATCTTCGTGATCGTAGCGCTGGTTGCTGCCTTCGTCGTCAGCCTGCGCCCTGCGTGGACGCGAATTGCAGTTCGAGTCGCGGGAAGCTGGGTCGCCGCCAGTGGGCTGCTGATGCTGGGCTGGGCCACCCGCGTGCGCTGAGTTGTCGAAGTCGTCCCGCCAGGCCTAAACAATCGCACCACGAGCCGAACTGCAGCACAATACGATTGAGTACAGCTTTCGAGATAGGCACGGACGGCCGGCGGAAGCTCCGTGCGAGCCGGGTTTCACTGCGCTCAAAGGAATAGAATGACTGCTTCGCCATTTCGGCTCGGGCCAGCATAACCACACCGCTATCCCGTGCCTCATAAGGAAGTACGCTTGAGCCCTTTTAGGCTGTCTCGCAAACTGATTGCTGCCACACTTCTTGTTCTCTCCTTCGGCTGTTTCACCTCTTTCGCACAGACCGCGGATCAGCCTGACGCCAAGAAGAATGAGCCGCCGCCCTCCTCCAAATCGAAAGCGGCCCATAAGCCGAAAACCGACTCCGCTACTCCGACGAAGGAAGAAGCTCCCGAGAAGAAGCCGGGCGGAATGAACGCTGACACTTTCGCTGGGTTGCATTTTCGGCTGATCGGGCCAGCCGCTGCCTCGGGGCGGGTCATTGCCTTTGCGGTCAATCCGAACAAGCGCTCTGAGTATTACGTCGGTGTGGCTTCCGGGGGCGTTTGGAAGACTGAAAACGATGGCACCACGTGGACGCCCGTCTTCGACGACCAAGGCTCGTTTTCCATTGGGGCAGTAGTGATGGATCCACACGATCCGTCCGTCATTTGGGTGGGGACTGGCGAGGGCAATGCGCAGCGCAGCGTCGATTATGGCGATGGTGTGTATCGTTCCGACGACGGCGGCAAGAACTGGACCAACACCGGGCTGAAGAAGTCGGGCAATATTGGCCGCATCGCCATTGATCCCGGCGATAGCAACGTGGTTTACGTGGCGGCGGAAGGTCCATTGTGGGGGCCGGGAGGAGATCGTGGTCTGTTCAAGACTACCGACGGCGGCAAGAGCTGGAAGAACGTTCTCAATATCAGCGAGAACACCGGCATGGCTGATGTCGCTATCGATCCATCGAATCCTGACATTGTTTACGCCGCTGCGTATCAAAGGCGCCGCCATGTTTGGACCATGATCGATGGCGGCCCGGAGAGTGCTATCTACAAATCAACCGATGCAGGAGCCACGTGGAACAAGCTCAAGTCCGGGCTGCCGACGGAAGATCTTGGGCGCATCGGCCTGGCTATTTCGCCGGCTGATCCGAATACCATTTACGCCATGGTCGAAGCCGCTAACGGCAAGGGCGGAGTCTTTCGTTCTAAAGATAAAGGCGCGAACTGGGAGCGTCGCAACGAATACGATTCCACCGCGTTCTACTACAGCCAGGTGTTTGCCGATCCCAAGAATGTTGATCGCATTTATGTGATGAACGCTGCGTTACGTGTTTCCGACGACGGTGGCAAGACCTTGCACAAGATGAACGAGGTGAACCACCACGGGGACAACCACGTCATCTGGATCGACCCCAACGATAGCGACTACTACCTGCTGGGCTCCGACGATGGCGTTGCGGAGAGCTACAATCGCGGCGACAACTGGGCGTTTAAAGCCAACCTGCCTACAGTGCAGTTCTATGACGTCGCGGTGGATAACGCCACGCCTTTCTACCACGTCTGCGGCGGAACGCAGGACAACTTCTCCTGGTGCGGCCCATCGCGCACGCGAGACATCAACGGGATCATGAACTCCGACTGGTATGTCACCACCGGAGGCGACGGATTCCACTCGCAGGTTGATCCCGAAGATCCCAACACGGTGTACGCCGAGTCGCAGTATGGAGTGTTGGTGCGTTACGACAAGAGTACCGGCGAGCAAACACTGATTCAGCCACAGGAAGCCAAGGGTGGCCCGCCGCTGCGCTGGAACTGGGATTCGCCCCTCATTGTCAGTCCGCATTCGCATACGCGTCTGTACTTCGGCGGCAACGTCTTGTTTCGCAGTGACGACCGTGGCGATAGCTGGAAGGCAGTCAGCCCGGATCTGACGCGTCAACTCGACCGCAACAAGTTGCCGGTGATGGGGAAGGTTTGGGGGCCCGATGCGGTGGCCAAGAATCAGTCGACCTCGTTTTACGGAAACATCGTGGCTGTTGCTGAGTCGCCGGTGAAAGAAGGCCAGCTGTACGTAGGTACGGATGACGGCCTGATTCAAGTGACTCAGGATGGTGGCGCGAACTGGACTAAGTACGCGAAGTTCCCGGGCGTACCTGAGATGACGTATGTCAGCCGCCTGGCCGGATCGAAACACAATGGAGACACCGTCTACGCGGCATTCGACAATCACAAGAACGAAGACTTCACGCCCTACCTTCTTAGGTCCACCGATGCGGGCAAGACCTGGACGTCGATTGCCGGCGATCTGCCCGAGAACGGACCGGTGCTGGCTTTTGCGGAAGATCCGGTGAATCCCAATTTGTTGTTCGCGGGTACTGAGTTTGGAGCTTTCTTCTCCATTACTGGCGGGCAGAAGTGGATACAGATGAAGGGAGGCCTGCCGACTATCGCGGTGCGCGACATGATCGTTCATCCGCGGGAAGGCGATCTGGTGCTGGCCACCTTCGGTCGAGGGTTTTACATTCTCGACGACATCACGGCGCTGCGTCAGATCAGTCCCGATAAGTTGCAGCAAACCGCAACGTTATTCCCGGCTAAAGACAGCCTGCTGTACATCGAGCGGCTGCCACTTGGCGGCGCAAAGAAAGGCTTTCAAGGCGATGCTTTCTATACTGCCGATAATCCGCCATACGGAACGGTGTTTACCTACTATCTGAAAGACAAGCTTCGCACGCAAAAAGAGAAGCGACAGGCAGCCGAGAAGGAAGCCGCGAAGAATAATCAACCGCTCCACTATCCTACCGACGACGAACTGCGGGCAGAAGCCGAGGCTCCCAAGCCGGAGTTGTACCTCATGGTCTACGACCAGTCTGGCGCACCGATACGACGGGTTGACGGTTCGACTGGCGCGGGCTTTCATCGCGTGGCCTGGGATCTGCGCTACTCTGCGCCAACCGTGAGTGCGTCCGCTGAGCCTGGGGAAGATGAAGATCTGCCGCCAGCCGGATCGCTTGGTCCACTGGTGCTGCCGGGCAGGTATTCGGCCCGGTTGTTCATGAAGGATGAGCACAACGTTACCGAAGTCGGCGGCGGCGCTCAATCCTTCAACGTGATTGCCGACGGCGCTTCCTTGGCAACTCCACAGGATCGCGCGGCTCGCGAGGAGTTCAACCTCAAGGTGGCAAAGCTCTATCGGGCGGTCTCCGGCTCGATCAATGCTGCCAACGATCTGAATGGACGTCTCTCGGCGATCGAAAAGGCTTTGCATGAAACGCCTGCCGCCGACCAGCAGCTTGGGCCGGTGGCCGAAAGCCTGATGCAGCAGAATCGGGATATCTTGCGCGCTCTGCGCGGCGACGTCGAGTTGCAGAAGCGGGCTGAAAATGTTCCGGCCTCTATCGACGATCGTGTCGAAGGAATCATGGAAGGGGAGCGCTTCTCCAGCGGCAAGCCTACCCAGACCCACATCGCCGCCTACAACATCGCAGCAGAAGAGTTCACGCAACAACTGGCGAAGCTGCACACGCTTATCGATGTCGATCTAGCGAAGCTGGAGAAGGATATGGAGGCGGCGGGAGTTCCCTGGACGCCTGGCCGCGTGCCGAACTGGCAGCAGTAGGCCGGACACACTTGGGTCCAGAGCGGAGTCGATGGGTGCTAAGTGCTTGAAGGTAATGGTGGCCAGGGACGGAATCGAACCGCCGACGCCAGCCTTTTCAGGGCTGCGCTCTACCAGCTGAGCTACCTGGCCACGTGCGCGAATGCGCTTGGAAGGGGTGCAACTTGCTGATTATAACAATGACCAAGCGAGTTTGACCAACCGAGTGGAGTGGTGGCGTGACGGAAATCGTACCGGATACGTGACGGTCGCTCTTCGCTAGAAGCTCGTAGATCTTCCTGCAGTCCGTTCGCCCGGTTGAGATCACGAGATTGCGGGCGCACCTTTTTCGTCAGCAGCGAAAACTACTGGCCTCGTCCGGCACAGGCCGAACGAGAGCCAGGTAAGCGAAGCGCAGTTATAACGCGTGATCGGGCTGAACGATGTCGGCGCGGCGGTTGTCCTGCAAGCAAGAATCGTCCTGGGCAGAGCACACCGGATAAAGCTTGCCCCAACCCGTGGCGAAGCCGATTTGCGAGCTGTTGACCCCAGACTTGATTAGATGTTCCTTCACGAACTGCGCGCGACGATAAGAGAGTGCGAGGTTGTAGACCACATCGCCGCGACTATCCGCCCGTCCCTGGATCCAGAAGTTGGCGTCGGGATGCTGCTTCAACCAGTTGGAGTCTGCCTGTAGCACGTCTGGATTCTCAACCTGGCTGTACACATTGAAAGGGAAGAGAACCGTCTTCACGTTCTGGGAGAACTCGGGAGTCTGCGACGTAAACATGTTCTGAGCTGAAGCTGTGCCCGCAGAGAGGACGATGATAACTAGAAGCAAGGTTGTTGTAGCCACGGCGTAAGCACACTTGCGCTGCAACACGGTAGATCTCCTTAAGTAGCTAACGTCGCAGCATACGCTGCGATCGTACAACCGGGAAAATGGCAGTATAACGGCGGAAAGCCACGAATGATGTTAAAACCCCGTTAAAGCGCAGTTCGGGTAGCCGCAACTAGTCTGTTCGTACAAATTTAACAATCCATTCAACTTTCCTTAACTTTCGCGCCCTACGATTCGGATGAAATCGTTTGGGTCAGGGCTGCGGTTGATTAGGTTTCTAAACGGCATTCGTGTATTTGTGCGGTTCATCCTGCCACTGATCACAGGAGAGACAATGAAAGTTCCATTGATCCTTGCGCTGTCATGCGCCATGACGTGCAGCGTCGTTGCGCAAACACAGGACGCTCAAACCAAGCCGAAGTCCCAGCATAAGGCATCGGCGAAATCGGTATTTCCCAGCGAAATTCAAGAGCTGAAAGACGCCGTAGCTGCTCAGCAGGAACAGATTAAGCAGCTGCAGCAGCAAATCTCGACTCGCGACACCGCCATTCAGCAGTTGCAGAATGAGGTCAAGAGCATCCCCACGCCACCGCCGCCGCCAGCCGCGACCGATTACAGCGGCGACATCAACGGGCTGCAGGGTGAAGTAAAGGACCTCAAGGCGCAAGACGTGAGCATGGTCGATACTCTTACCGAAACCCAGAAGCGTATCGGGGACCTGGAAAATCCGACCTCGATTCACTACAAGGGGGTGACCATTACACCTGGCGGCTTCCTGGCGGGTGAAACCGTTTGGAGACAGCGCGCGACACTGGGCGACATCAATACCCCGTTCAGCGGCATTCCGTTCTCCGCAGCCGGCCAGGCGCAACAAACAGAATTCTATGGTTCGGGCCGCCAGTCGCGGTTGGCTCTGTTAGTTCAGGGCAACACCGGAACCATACACCTAACCGGCTATTACGAAATGGACTTCCTGTCAGCCGGCGTGACCTCGAATAACAACCAGAGCAACAGCTACACCATGCGCCAGCGGCAGGTATGGGCGCAGGCCGCTTTCCAGAGTGGCTGGACGCTTACCGCCGGCCAGATGTGGAGCTTGGTGGCAGAAACCCGTAAGGGCCTGGATAACCGCACCGAAGCCAACCCGATGCAGATCGACGCGCAGTACGTCGCCGGTTACAGTTGGGCACGGCAGTATGGATTCCGCGTAACCAAGAACTTCCACAACAAGGTGTGGGCTGGCTTCTCGATCGAAAACTCACAGGAACTCATCACGGCTCACGGTAACCCGACCAACTTCCTTGTCGGTGGACCGGGTACGGGTGGTGGTCTTTACAATCCAACTGCTAATTACTCATCCAACCTGTCACCAGATTTCGTCGGAAAGCTCGCATTTGAGCCGGGATTTGGCCACTATGAGGTGTTCGCCGTCGGAACCCTCTTCCGCGAGCGCATTTACCCCAACGCGCCGACCAACGCCACCGGAGCATTCAACAATGACACCTACGGCTTTGGCGTTGGCGCCAATGCGCGCTGGCTCTTCGCCCATAAGAAAGTTGAAACCGCACTGCACTTCTTGGGCGGCAATGGCGTAGGCCGGTATGGCAGCTCGGGTCTGGCCGACGCGACAGTCGATGGATCTGGCTACCTGCATCCGCTGCGCTCCTATCAGGCCTTGGCTGAACTCGACTACCACGCCCCGAAGTGGGACCTCTACTTCGATGGCGGTGGAGAGTACGTAGGGGACTGGTCGACTCTGTTGAAGGGGAAGCCGGTGGGATACGGAGCACCGTATTTCATCAACTCCGGATGCGGCACCGAAACCGTGCCGACATTGGCTAACGGTTACGGTCCTGGAGCGCTCTCGAGTTGCACGGGCGATACGCGCACCGTCATCGAAGGCACTGCCGGGTTCTGGTACAAGCCTTACAACGGCCCCAAAGGGAGACTGCAGATGGGTATGCAGTACTCCTACATCACCCGTGGTACCTGGAGAGGTATCAACGGCAAGCCTGAGGCTGTTAACAACATGGTCTTCACCTCGTTCCGTTATTACCTGCCGTAACTTTCACACGGGGTGGTTGGCATCGGCCGGCCACCCTGCTTTTCCTTTCCATATCCGCGAATCTTGAGATGATGTCTGGTTCCCGCTTCGATATTGTGGAACCGGAGGCTTCGTGCGCTCGATAAGTTTTATCGTATTGGCTGTGGTATTCGCCGCAGCTGGGTTCCCGGCGAAGGGACAAACCCCGCACCCCGCTTCGTCGCGTATGAGTTTTCAGGTGACTAGTCCGGCTTTCGCTGCAGGTCAGGCGGTTCCACGTCAGTACACATGTGATGGGGCTGATCAATCGCCGGCACTGCAATGGAGTGAGGCTCCGAGCGGTACGGTGACGTTCGCGCTGGTGGTAGACGATCCGGATGCCCCCGTAGGCGACTGGGTGCATTGGGTAGCGTGGAATATTCCTGCGGCTTCGCACGGCATGGCGGAGAACTTCACTAGGCAAGAACAATTGCCGGATGGAACTCGCCAGGGGCAAAACGATTTCCAAGAGGTTGGCTACAACGGCCCATGTCCGCCTCCGGGCAAGGCGCACCGCTATTTTTTTCGTGTTTATGCAGTCGATAGAAAGCTCGATTTGGCGCCCGGAGCTACCCGCGCTCAACTGGAGTCGGCATTGAAAGGGCACATCTTAGCGGAAGCAGAGTTGGTGGGCACGTTTCGCCGCTGACCATAAGAACTAAGGTCCTGCGGTGTTCGACTCATGGAGCCAGCTCTGGATTCTGCGTAGCATTAGGCTAGATGTTGGTTCGATATCCCCGCTTTCTTTTACTCCCGTTGCTGATTGCCCTCGTGGTATCGGCGGCACCAGCTCAAACTACCTCGCCGGCATTGAAAGAGAACAGTGCTAGGAGCAAGTCCTCCGCAGCAAATCCTGGACAGTCCGCCGCCACCGCTTCAAAAGAAGCAGGACGAAAGAAGTTTGTGCTCGACGTGGTTCAGTCCGCTGTGGCTTTGCCGCAGGCCGATCCGCAAGACCGGCTGCGGGTGCTCTCGGCAGCGACCAGCCTGGTTTCGCCGATCGATAGCAAAATGGCAAAGCAGTACGCCAAGGAGGGAGCACGTATCGAAACCGAACTGGTTTCGTCGGGCCAGAAGCCTGCGGTGTCGATGCTTGCTGCCGGCCAGGTCGACTGCGCCTCGGCTCAGAGCTTTGTGCAAACGATTCCGCCGGCGTCGGTGCTCGACGCTGAGCAATCGCTGATCGGTGCGATTACAAATTGCCCTGAGGTGCGCGAGCCTGCGGCGCGGAAGGTCGAAGCCGGCATGCAGCAGGGAGTCGTTGCGGCTCGTGCGATCCTTGCCCTGATGGAATTAGGCGGCATGCAGTCGCAATGGTCGCACCAGATGTTCGTCAGCCTGTTCGCCTCCCTGCCTGCGGACGCGGTGCAGTACGTAGATGAAGCTCCCAATTATGCGGCGATGTTCGTGCGGGCTGCGCCTGAGATGGACAAGGACGCGGTGAAAACTGCCGGGTTGAAGTTTTTGTTGTGGATGGGCAAGCTTCCGGACAGTAACCAGCGCAAGGTCGCGGTCAATATGACCACCGATGCGCTGAACGCGATCCTGGGAAAAGATGCTTACGAAGAATTGTTGCGCTCGGATGTGATGGCACAACAAGTGGCGGCCACAGCCGACAAAGACGCTGTGCTGGCGCCGCCGCAGGAAGAAAATGTCTCGGTGCTCCAGGCCATGCAGAAGACCGGCGATCGCACTTCGGAGCTGGAAGCACTGCCGCCCTCCATGCGGGCTCGCGAAGCCGCAGCCAGTGGATTTGCCAGCGGTACCGCCGGCGATCGCAAGGCGGCTGACCATTACTTCGACATCGCCTTCTCCTCGCTCGACGAGGTCTGGGCGTCGCGCTCATCACTCAGCACCAGCGCGCCAGCCGTGGTGCAGGAAGTGAGCGAGGCAGCGGCACAAGTCGATCCTACGGCAGCGCTACAGCGCACCCAAAAGTTGCAGGACCCATCGGCTGAAGCTATCGGTATGCTGGCGGTTGCGCGCGTGGTTGAAGGTAGCGACTGAGTCGTCGCCGTGTTCTCAATTAAAATCAACTGCGGGTAAGCCCGCATGCATATTCCTGACGGATACCTGAGCCCATCGACCTGTGTCGTTCTTTATGGCGCCACAGCCGCGGCCTGGTACGTCAGCCTGAAGCGCCTCAAGCAGGTAC
Organism: uncultured Acidobacteriaceae bacterium; assembly: GCA_963791965.1. Classification (GTDB taxonomy): domain Bacteria; phylum Acidobacteriota; class Terriglobia; order Terriglobales; family Acidobacteriaceae; genus CAVVDY01. The sequence goes on from CAWBUK010000006.1 coordinate 346,865, forward strand.
TGCTCACCCGCGTCGTTCCCCTCATCTCGGTATTCGCCGCGTTCGCGTTCGTGGTGATGATGTTCAACCTTCCGCTACCCGGAGGAACCACAGGCCATGCGCTTGGCGTGACCATCGCGGCGATTGTGCTTGGTCCGGCGGGAGCGGTGCTCGCGACGTCGCTAGCCATCGGACTGCAAGCGCTGCTGTTCGGAGACGGAGGCATCACCACGTTGGGCGCCAACTGCTTCAACATGGCAGTCGTCGGCTCACTCGTGGCCTATGCCTGCTATCGTGCGTTGGCGGCGCGGGCTGCAATCGACTCGCGGCGGCGCATTATTGCCGCGGGGATTGCGGGATACCTGGCGGCCAATGCGGCTGCGCTGATGGCGGCGATGGAACTGGGTATTCAGCCGGCTCTGTTTCATGACGCGGCGGGGGCTCCGCTGTATGCGCCGTATCCGTTGAAGATTGCGATCCCGGCGATGATGATCGGGCACCTGACGTTTGCCGGACTTGCCGAGGCGCTTCTCACTGCCGGAGTAGTCGCTTATTTGCAAGCAGCGGATCCGTCCTTGCTGGCTGCGACCTCGGGGATACGCGGAGCCGTGGGAGGATCGCGCATCCGCACTCCGGCTTCGTTGCGACGGCTCTGGATAAGCGTCGCGCTGCTGCTAATCCTTACGCCGATTGGAATTCTTGCGACCGGCAAAGCATGGGGGGAGTGGGCGCCTGAGGATTTCGCTCATCCTGACTCGCGCGCGCAGATCGCAGTAGCATCGCAGAATTCTTTTCCGCCCGCCGCGCCTCCGGCGGGCATGGCCCGCATTGCCAGGGTTTGGACCTCTCCTTTTCCCGCGTACGCTCCGGCGTTTGTGAAAAGCCGTGGGCTGGGATACGCGCTCTCTGCCATGTTTGGGGCGGGAATTTGCTTGCTGCTGGCACTCTTCGCACAATACCGCTTGCGGGCGCATCCTCGTCCGGAACAAGTCACGTGAGCCGTGCCAACGTGATCACCTCAACCTTGAAAAGCCTTAGCCGAGCCTTGAGCCGGGCACTCATCAGTGAAGAAACAGCGCGACAACCGGGCATGATGCAGGCGCTCGATCCTCGCGTGCGTGTTCTGGGGACGTTTCTTCTTGTGATCGCGGTTGTGTTCGTACACAAGATTGCCGTGCTGCTGGCGCTCTTTGTCGCGGCGCTGATACTGGCTCTGGCGTCAGCGGTTACGCTTCGAACCCTGGCGCTCCGCGTCTGGCTGGCCGTGCTGTTCTTCACCGGAGTAATTGCACTGCCGGCGCTTTTCCTAACCCCGGGCGAGCCACTGTCGGCTTTGCCATCCATCACACGCCAGGGACTGCACACCGCCGTGATGCTGATTGTCCGCGTGGAAGCCGCGGTAAGCTTCACCACAGTTCTGGTGCTAACGACGCCCTGGACGCAGGTGCTGAACGCGCTGCGCTCGCTCGGTATGCCGAAGGAAGTCGTGATGATGCTGGCGATGAGCTACCGCTACATTTTCCTTCTGGCGGAGACGGCAACCCAGATGTTCGAGTCGCGCGAGAGCCGCCGAGTCGGGGTTTTACGCGGCGGTGATCAGAGGCGCCTGGTCGCTCAGACTGCCGGCGTCCTGATGAGCAAGAGCCTCGACCTAAGCCAGGAAGTTTTTTTGGCGATGCAATCCCGGGGCTACCGCGGCGAGGTGGTTACACTCGCCGAACCGCACCTGTTACCGCGCGATTACGTTGGAATTCTCGCCTTCGCGGGAGTTGCCGTTCTGGCAATATGGTTGGGACGGTAAACCTTTGAGCATATTGTTCGAGTGCCGCGACGTGCATTTCGAGTATGACCGAGTGCCCGCGCTCCGCGGTCTTTCACTGGAGATCGCGGCGGGAGAGTCGGTCGCATTGGTCGGTGCCAACGGTTCCGGCAAATCAACGTTGTTGAGGCTTTTCGATGGCCTGTGTTTCGCCTCCCAGGGACAGGTTACGTTTGGCGGCGATGCGCTGACCGAGGACCGACTACAGTCCGACGATTTCGCGCTGGGGTTCCGCCGCAGGGTGGCGCTGGTCTTCCAAAATCCCGACGTACAACTCTTCAATCCGACGGTGTTCGATGAAGTCGCCTTCGGACCGATCCAGCTTAGATTGCCGAAGCAGGCGATTGTTCAGCGAGTTGAACAGGCCTTGCAGCTTATGCGGATCGATCATCTGCGCGATCGCCCGCCTTACCGGCTTTCTGGAGGCGAGAAAAAACGAGTCGCGTTGGCATCCGTCATCGTGCTCGATCCTGAAGTCATCCTGCTCGATGAACCCACTTCCGCGCTCGATCCGCGCAGCCAGAGCCAGCTGATCGACTTGCTGCAAAACTGGAAAGGCTCGGCAAAGACCATCATCACTGCCACGCATCAGCTAGAAATTCTTGACGAGTTGGCTGACCGCCTCGTGGTGCTGGAGGAGGGAAGGGTCGCCGCCTCAGGCGCAACGCGCGACATTCTGGGCGACTTCGACCTGCTGCTGCGCGCCAACCTGGTGCATGCACACAGGCATTCGCATGGCAGCGTCACCCATTCCCACCCCCATCGCCATTCCCATGCAGACCATGAGCATGAGCACTAATACTTAAAGCGATACTTTACTTGAACGGCAAGCATCTGAGGAGGAGCGTAATGGGTCCCGCCAAAGGTGTTGCTGTTGTCCAGCAGGTATTGCTGGTTGCCGATGTTGGTGCTCATGAAGCGCACGGTGAACGACTCCCTGAAGTTCTTGCCAATCGAAAAATCAAACGTGTGATTCGGCGGTAGGTGATTCGGGCCATCGCCATCCACGAACCCCGACCCGTAGTTGAACTCCAGCGAAGCGAACACGCGCCAGGGCAGATTGCCGGAGATCCCGGCCGATAGCGTGTTGCGCTGATCATGATCGAGATAGAAGTAGCCTTCGTCGGGAGGGGAGAAGTCGGTCAGGCCACCGGTTACGTCTCCGGCGCCTTCGGCGATCTGGTTGGAATACACCACGTGCGCCGAATAGCGGTGGGCAATCAGTGGCGAGCGCAGCGCTACTTCGAAGCCCTTGATGCGCGCGTACTGGATGGTCAGCGGCAGGAAAATGTTGGAGTTCCCGATGGCGTCGTGATCGAAGAAGTTCTTTGCCAGGGTATTGAAATACGTCAGGTCGGCTGCCCAGCCGCGAAACGGGATGGTCAGGCCGTATTCCTGCTGCTGGTCGCGTTCGCCATATAGCGGCAAGAAGCTCAGTCCCTGCGCATTGGTGTAGTCGAGCAGGGAACCGGATACCGTATCAAGCGGCGGCGGCTGGTAGTACATGGAAAACGCGCCGCGCAGTATCCAGCCGAGCTTGGGAATGCGAATAGCGACACCAGCACGGGGATCGACCGGGTTCTCAGTGATGTTGCCTGCGAAGTGCGTGTAGCGCAGGCCTCCGCTCAGAGTGAGCCACGAGGTCGCGCGGTACTGATCCTCCGCGTACAGTGCCTCCATGTTGCCACCGGGAGTTACGGTTTGGTTCAACTGCTGTCCCGAACCGTCGTTCGCCACCACGGAGAAGTAAGTGTTGTCCTGCTGCGCGAAGGCGTACATCCCGAAGCGTGCATTGTGCTTGCCCTTGACCAGCGACAGGGTAGCTTGTCCGCCCTCGTAGTTGGAGGCGCGGTTGTCGGTGGCTGCAGGGATATCGGTTGGCCCACCTTCGTATGCAGCGCGATTGAAATGGTAGAAGGGCGAAATGGAGAGCATCATCGCGGGCGAGTAGGTGTGCGCCCATGTCAGTGCCCCAAAGATGTCCTGCTCGCGCTCGCGGTCGTTGATTCCGTCCGCTTGCATATCAGGATCGTTGGGAACCTGGTAGTAGTCGAGCCGCAGCGCGCCGCTGAACCGAAACTGGTCGCTGGGATTGGGATTGTAGAGCAGCGAAGTGAAAGCCCCGCCGCCATTGGCCTCATTGTGCAGGTTGTATTGCGTCGGCGTCTCCAGCCCATAGTCCGAGCGATTACCGCTGAGGCTGGCATAGTAGGCGAATTTCTCGGTGTGGTCGCCGAAGCTCAACAGATCGTCCGTCTGGTTGTAATTTCCATAGCTGGTGATCAGTTCGGCCTGGCGGTCGCGTTCGAAACCATTGCGCATCGCCAGGTTGAAAACGCCATATGTACGGTCGCCCCATTCGGCGCCGTAGCTGCCGGTCTGCGCTTCCATGTAGTCCACGTCTTTGGGATTGAATTGCGGCCCGACGTTAGAGGCGATGTTGGTATTGGGCACCGCCACGCCGTCGATGGCCCACGTTACCTGGTGGCCTCCGCGCACATGAAGCTGGTCGTGTACCACATACGACCCCGGCACAAAGTCGGTAATGATTTTGAAACTGTTACTGGCATCGGCTCCGGCGAAAGTTCGAATCTGCTGCTGGTCGATGAAGATGTCGCGGCGAGGCGACTCAGGATTCAAGTCCGAGGGCGACGCCGTTACGTCGACACTCTCATGCGCTCCTGAAAGGGCGAGCTGATAGTGCAATACTGGAGCGCTGCCCGCTCCCAGCATCAGCACCTGTGACATGGGAGCGAATCCGGGCGCCTCAACCGTCACCTTGTACTCGCCAAGGGGAACTCCGGGAAATTCAAAAACTCCATCGGCCTTGGTTTCGCTGGTGCGGCTGTAAGCAGAGTTGGTGGATTCGAGGGTAGTGTGCGCTCCGCTGATGGGATGATGCTGGGGATCATGGACCACACCGCGGACATCCCCCAGGATGGTGGCGGAGCAGGGAAGGGTTGTCGCGACAAGTAGGCATACCAGCGCCAGCAGGCGACACTGCAAGAAATTAGTTTTACTGTGCAAGCAGGTTTCTCCGTGTCAACTCGCAAAGCAGAAGACGTTGCCGCCCGGCAAAACAAGCGGAACGTTGACTGCATAACTATCTTCGAAAAGTGAAAAGCAGAAGCTGCGAGTTACGAGACGGGAGGACCGCGCTGGGGTACGGAATATTGCTCGAACGAGGAAACAAGCGTCAGCGCTGTCGTAACCAGATTCTCATAGCGGAGAGCAATCGCGAAGATCGCGCTTCGCGCTTGCAACGCTGACTGCGCTGGCGTAATCGCAGGATGAATCCGGTAAGGACAGTCCGGTTTTTCTGCCCGGAAGCCTTCGCCACCAAAATCCATGGCAGCGGCGCAGTGGTGCTGGCCACCAGCACGGCAGCAGGCGGGCAGCGTCTGCGGAGCGAGAGCCAGCAGGGGCGCCGCTGCCATCAGCACGGTCGCGACTACTATCAAGATAGAGATGCTCTTCCGCAAAGTAGCGAGATTGTACTACATCACACTCGGATGTGATGTATGTACGTGGAGGACGCCCGGGAACGTATACTGCGGGTGAAAATACTTTTGGATGGACCTGGAATATTCATAATGCGCTACATTTTTGCAATTCTGGCTGTTGCGGGCATGGTGGTTTCGTATTTGGCGTTGCGCGTTCACTACAGCACCGATAGCGCGCCGTGCAGCATCAACGAGAAGTGGGACTGCGGCATCGTCAACCATAGTCCATACGCAGTTATTCACGGAGTGCCAGTCGCGGCGATTGGGATCGCAGGTTATTTGCTCATTGCGCTACTGGCGCTGGCACGACGTCGCGGCTTGCTGGTGATTGCAACCGTCATCGGCATGGGCTTTGCGCTCTACCTTAGCAACATCGAGGCACGCGTCTTGGGCGTGTGGTGTGTTTATTGCGTGAGCTCGCAAGGGTTGATCGCGGTGTTGATGATCCTCTCGATGGCATGGTGGGGTGCGAGCTTGCGGACGCGAAGCTCGACGTAACAGCCGTATCCGCAGCTTGCCTTAGCCTGTCCCTAATCGCCGCCAACTCCGACTGCGACTTCCACCGGCTCCAGATGCGCGGTGAAGTGACGCAGGAACGGCGCTTCGTAGGTCAGCTTCATGCCACGAATCTCATGGCGGCGGGCAAACACCTTTAAGATGATCTCCACCACGTAGTCGATATGGCTCTGTGTGTATACGCGCCGCGGAATCGCCAGCCGCACCAGCTCCATCTTGGCCGCGCCAGCAAACATCAGGCTGCCGATTTCGACCGACCGGATGCCGCCTTCCAGATAAAGTTCGGCCGCCAGTGCGACTCCCGGGAATTGGTCAACCGGGACGTGACGCAGAAACGCCTTGGCGTCGAGGTAGATCGCGTGCCCGCCGGGCGGCTCGACAATCGGCACCCCGTGCTCGGAGATGTGATTGCCCAGGTACGCGGTTGAGGCGATGCGATAGCGCAGGTAGTCCTCGTGCAGCGACTCCTGCACCCCAATGGCAACGGCTTCGAGATCGCGTCCGGCCAGGCCGCCATACGTCGGATAGCCCTCGGTAAGAATCAGCAGGTCCTGTTCCTGGCGCGCCAGGATGTCGTTGTTGGTGCAAAGGAATCCGCCGATGTTCGCCATGCCATCTTTTTTCGCTGACATGGTGCAGCCGTCGCCCAGGGCAAACATTTCCTGCGCAATCTGCTTCGGCGTTTTGCGAGCGTAACCTTCCTCGCGCAGCTTGATGAAGTACGCGTTTTCGGCAAAGCGGCAGGCGTCGAAGTACAGCGGAATTCCGTGGCTGCGACAAACAGCGCTTACTGCGCGAGCGTTCGCCATCGAGACCGGCTGACCTCCGCCGGAATTGTTAGTCACCGTCAGCATCACCAGCGGAATGCGTTCACGACCGACCTTCGCGATCAGTGCTCCCAGAGCATCGACGTCCATGTTGCCCTTGAACGGAGCACGGTGCTGGGGATCGCGCGCTTCGGGGCAAGCCAGGTCGACGGCCTCGGCCCCCACAAACTCGATATTGGCCCGCGTGGTGTCGAAGTGCGTGTTGTTGGGAACCACGTCGCCCTTCTTGCACATTACGTTAAACAGGATGCGTTCCGCGGCACGACCCTGGTGCGTGGGAATGACGTGCCGGTACCCGAAAATGTCCTGTACCGAGTCGCGGAAGTGGTCAAAGCTTTTGCTACCGGCGTAGCTCTCGTCGCCTTCCATGACGCCCGCCCACTGGTGAGTCGACATCGCGCCGGTTCCGGAATCGGTTAGCAAGTCGATGAGGACATCATCGGCCGGCAGCAGAAACAGGTTGTAATGGGCAGCCCGCAGCAGTTCTTCCCGTTGTTCACGGGTGGTCCAGCGAATAGGCTCAACGCTCTTGATGCGAAATGGTTCGATAATAGTCTTCGTTGGCATGGTAGGAATCCACGGCGATTATAGGAGCCGGAGGCGTGTTGCGCTGTGACGGTGCTCACGGTAACTCGTAGGAAACCGGTGGCCAGCCGGTGTACAAAGTGCGAAATTCCAGTTAGCGTAAATCTTAGGGTCAAAGTAAAGGGTACTTGCCACTTACATGAAAGTTTCCGTCATCATCCCGGTCTATAACGAGCGTGCCACGTTGCGTGAGGTGATCGCTCGCATTCTGTCGGTACCGCTCGAAATGGAGTTGATATGCGTGGACGATGGATCCACCGACGGCTCGCGCGAGATTCTAGCGGACTTGCAGCAGCAACACCAGCAGGTTCGCGTCTTCCTGCAGCCGCAAAACATGGGCAAGGGAGCTGCCTTACGCCGCGGCATTCAGGAGGCCGCGGGCGACGTCGTTCTGATCCAGGACGCGGACTTGGAGTACGACCCGGCAGAATATGTGGTTCTCCTCGAGCCCCTATTCGAAGATAAGGCAGACGTGGTCTATGGCTCCCGCTTCATGGGAGGAAGGCCCCATCGGGTGCTGTATTTCTGGCACTCGGTCGGCAACCGCCTCCTGACTCTGGCCTGCAATGCGGTGAGCGATCTCAATCTCACCGACATGGAAACCTGCTACAAGGCGTTTCGGCGGGATGTGATTCAGTCCATTCCGCTTGAGGAAAATAGATTCGGGTTTGAGCCGGAAGTCACCATAAAGATCGGTCGTCGCCACCTGCGCGTCTATGAAGTGGGAATCAGCTACGCCGGGCGTACCTATGAAGAAGGCAAGAAGATTGGGTGGAAAGACGGCGTCCGGGCGGTATGGTGCATCTTTAAGTACGGGTTCAAAGAGCCGCAGCAGCGGCGGCCGAAATAATTCCCCGTGGCCTTAGTCAAACCTGAATCAAAACCGACCTTAGCGACTTGGTTGCCCGGTTTGGATGCCGAGCGCCTGCAAGCGGGCGAGTCCCTGGCGCGCCTCTTGGGAATCGGGCCGAAGTTGCAGCACAATCTGATACTGAGCTAGCGCGTCCTGCCGTCGATCGGGAAATCTCGCCAAGGCATCGGCCAGTCTCAGGTGGGCTTCCGCGTCGCCGGGGCGAAGCCAAAGTGAAGTCTGGTACTCCTTGATTGCATCGGGCAATCGGCCGGGAATCTGGGAGAGCGCAGACCCCATTAATGCATGCGCGGTGGGCTCATTGGGCGACCGTTGTAGCGCAGCCTGCAAGACCGTAACCGCCTCCGGCGCTCCGCCGGGAGTTCGCACCAGCAAGTTCGCCAGGTTCAGATAGGTCGGCACATAGGTCGGATCGAGTTCCAGGGATTTGTGGTATTCGGCAATCGCATCCGCAGTCCGGTCTGGCATCTGCGAATAGATGTTGCCCAGGTTCATGTGCGCTTTGGCGTGGTCGGGTTTGATCCGCAGCACGGCCTGAAACTCGAGCATCGCATCATTCATCCGCCCCTTGTTCTCGACCAGGTAGATTCCCAGATTGTTGTGCGTCATCCAACTTTGGGGATTGCGAACCAGAGTTTCCCGATACAAGACTTCAACGTCGCGATAGAGACTGGCCTGTCGCCAGGTGAGTACGCCGAGAGCAGCCAGCAGTATAACCGCGACGGTAACGCTCGCCATCTTTGGAATTACAGCGACCCGTTGCGACAGCAGCCACGCGACAGGAACGATGATTCCCAACATCGCGAGGTATTGAAAGTGGTCGGCGACGTAGGAATATCGAAAGGGAAAGACGTGCAGGAACCCCAGCACCGGAAAGAGTGTTCCGCCAAAGAACAGAAATCCGGCCAGCGGGCCACGCTGCACCGGAGCACCGGGACGACGCGCCAGTGCCACCAAGCCGACCAGCACAATAAGCACAGCCAGCGGATAGAGATACTGCCACCACGCCGTCGGATCCAGGTGCCAGCGCGGATACGAGAACATCAGATTGACCGGCCATAACACCTTGCCCGCATAGAAACATAAAAGGCGGCCGGTCAGCAGGAGGTGCTGGGCCGCGGTCAACTCAAACTCCGCGCCCTTCGCGCCGATCAGGTTTCGTTCCACCCAGGCGGTAAACAGGCCGGAACCCGCGCCCACCACAAACCATGGAAGCAGCGGCACGACGTCGCGTCGCCACTCGATGCGTCCGCGTAGCCACCACAAGACCACCAGCAAAGCTGCAGGCAACGTCGCGGTGACGGTTTTGCTGAACAGCGCCAGCACGAATAAACCGAATGCCAGGAAGTATTGATGTTTGCGCCGGTCGCGATCGAAATACAGGTACGCTAAAGCGGCCGCAAGATAAAACACCCCCGATAGCGTGCTCTTCTGCTCTGAGATCCAGGCTACCGATTCCACGCATACCGGGTGCAGAGCGAAGATGAAACCTGCCAGCAAGGCTCCGCGCAGCTGCAGACGCCTCACGATCAACACGACCAGGAACGCTGACAGGGCGTGTTCCGTGACGTTGGCGAGGTGATAGCCGAGTACGGCATTGCCCCATAGCTGGTGCTCGAGCCAGAAGGCGCTATGCAGCAGCGGGTAGTACTGCTGCGTGGCGCGCAGGTCGAACCAGATGCGCCACAGACCGTGCAGCGACTGCAGTGCCGGACGCGTCAAGTGGCGATCGTCGTCCCAGATAAGCCCGCCCCGCAGCGCCGGCCAGTAGGCAAGCAAAACCGAAAAGTAAATAGCTGCAGCAGTGGCTACGTTTTGCCGCAGGGTGCTTGACCATGCCGGTTGCGTGCTCGTCCGGGTCCGAGTCGGACTGGTGCGTGGCTTGCTCTCAAGACCTCTTTTTCGGGATCGCGTAGGCGTCAAACTTCCGGACCGGGGCAACGAAAATCTCCTCCTGCTGACTATTGCGAGCGCGTTCGCTCTGAAAGTTTATACCGCTTGCCCCGTGCCCTGCGTTCCCGGAGTTTAGAACCTGCCTCCGCAGGCTGTTATGATTTTAGGTTCAAGAGAGATCACTTTGCGAATAACGGTTTTAGGCTGCGGATATGTCGGTTTAGTTACGGGCACCTGCCTGGCTGAAATAGGTCATTCTGTCGTTTGCACTGACAATGACGGCAGCAAGATTGACGTGTTGCTTCACGGCTCGTTGCCCATCTACGAGCCCAACCTCCAGGAACTGGTCACCCGTAATGTCGAGGAAAAGCGTCTTAGCTTCACAGCCGACATGGCCGAGGCGGTTCGATTCGGAGACGCCATATTCATCTGTGTGGGCACACCCCCGCTGCCGAACGGCGACGCCGACCTCAGCTCCATTGATGGCACAGCACGCTTGATTGCATCCGAGGCGCGCGGCTCAAAGCTGGTGGTCGAAAAAAGCACGGTTCCCATGCAGACGGGGCAGAAGCTGTCGCGTGCGCTAGGGATCTACAGCCGCAACTCGGAATGGAAGTTCTCCGTCGCCTCCAACCCTGAGTTTCTTCGCGAGGGAACGGCGGTGCTCGACTTCCTTCATCCCGACCGGGTCGTTATCGGTGTAGGCGATCAGAGTTCCGAGGCTCAGTTACGCGAGGTTTATCGCCCCATCCTTCAGCAGGAAATCGCCCAATGCCCGGTACATAAAGGCGCCTGCCCGCAAAAGGACCGGCCTGAACTTCTCGTAACCAGTATCAACAGTGCCGAGCTCATCAAGCATGCCTCAAATTCGTTTCTGGCACTGAAAATCTCATACGCAAACCTTATTTCCGATATCTGCGAAAGCATGGGTGCCGACGTCGAAGAGGTTGTGCGCGGCATGGGACTGGATCCGCGAATCGGACCGGCTTTCCTCAATCCGGGACTCGGTTTTGGAGGGTTCTGCCTCCCCAAAGATGTGCAGGCTTTTATTCGATTGGGAGAAAAGGCCGGAGTGGATCTTTCTCTGCTGAAAGACGCGGAGCTGATTAACAAGCAACGCATCGAGCTTTTTCTCGCTAAGGCAGCTCACGCGCTGTGGACACTGAAGAACAAGCGCATCGGGATCCTCGGGCTGGCCTTCAAGCCGAATACCGATGACATCCGCTTCGCGCCTGCCATGGACCTTATCCGGCAATTGCTTCAGGAGCATGTACAGGTCAGCGTTTATGATCCGCAGGCGATGGACAAGACGCGGGCTGTGTATCCCGACATCCACTATTGCGCTGATCCCTATGAACTGGCTCGCGATGCCGAAGCGCTGTTAATTGCGACCGAGTGGCCGGAGTTCAAGAGTCTAGACTGGTCCCGCATCCATCAGTCGATGCAACGCCCGCTCGTGCTCGACGGCCGCAATCTGCTCGACGTAGATGAAATGGAGCGGCTGGGCTTTGAGTATTACGGGGTGGGAGTCCACTCGGCGGCTGCCGGCGAAGCCAAGCCCGTACCGCTCTCGCCTGGCTCGCGCTAGGGTAGCAGCGCGGCCGCGACAGGCTCGCGAACTTGCGCAGATCAAGATCTGAGAAGGAAGTTCCCGCGCATGCCCCTGCCCGGTTTTGGGGCAAGCAAAATGCCGAGCCGCGCATCGGAGTTCCGCCGTGAGCTGAACGAATATTCGCGCAAGACCGACCGGAAATAGCGTTCCCAGCTTCATCACCCTGCGCGTGATGCACGATCCACCCAGGGCTTGAGTTCGGGCAATTTCACGCCCCAGGCGGAAGTCGCCGACAACGACTACCGCGTTGGCCAACTGGTCGACATCGTCAGCAAGACCCGCTGTGGCAGAACACCATCCCCTTCGTGATTGAAGTCGATGCGCAGGATGGGCCCCGACCAGGTTGAGGTTCAGCGTTCCACCGCCTGTGTAGTCAGCCCCTGGATCAAGTAGGGATACGTTGACCACACCTTCTACAACGCCGCCAGTATTCTCAAGACCGTCGAGATGCTGCTCGGCGTTGCGCCGCTCAGTAGCACGCCTATGCGACTCCAATCGTAGCGCCGTTCGGTATGGGCAGCGAACTGCCTGTCTCCTACGGCGGGAATCAGTGAACAGAAAGGGGAACGGTGAGGTGGAATGATGATTCCTTCGAGACAGTGCAGACGGCCAACCGCTCCCGGCACGAATGCGATCACAACTGCTGCCGAAGTGAAACAAAGAAAAGCGGAGAGGGAAGTGAGGGGTAGATCGGGGACACAGTGTGATGCCCCAACTCCTGGCCCGCGCCTGAAACCCGCGCAAAATCTGGAGCCGACGATCGGACTTGAACCGATGACCTGTCGATTACGAATCAGTCGTCGGGCTCAAAGTTGTTCATTGATAACAAAGATGTTATGTGAAAAATCAGGCCAGCGTGGTGGGGGAACGTGATGTTGATTTTGTTGAGGTTGTCGGCCGAAGTTGGCGGAGGTTGGGCCAACTTTGGGCCAACTAGGTATTCGACGTCGAGCGCTCACGAACCGGGATCGAGCCCTCCGCATTGCCGTCAAGCCGCGGTCGTGATTCCGAAGCGCTGACTCATTTGAACTGCAACTGAGAGGATGATGCCTCCTTTTCCCGCTGGGTCACGGCCCTCAAGCGGGATGGCGATGCAAGCTGCAGTCTTCCTTCAGCGAATCACGCTGATTAGCAGGAATGTTGGAGGCTGCCTGCTCGGCCGGCGGGAGTTGAGTCTGGCGGCCACGTTTACCGGCAACAGCAATCCCATACAAAGAAGGGCGGTGAGTTCTCGAACCACGCGTATTAGCGCGCTAGTACTCAGTCTATGCCGCCGTTGAATACGCAAGATCCTGAGGGAAGCGGGGGTGCTTTCGCTAACTTCCGAGTCTGAGCGGTCAAAGTTTCTGTAAAAAGGCATTTAATGGGCGACAACTAGGGGAATATCTAGTCCCGGGGCTGGCAGGAAACGAAGCTTCGGCCCGCCAGTGCAGCGTTAATGGCGGGGATTAGGTCCGCTTTCATCCTGGTCTTCAGGACAAATCCGAGCGCTCCTGCGGCCTGACAGGCTTCAACAAATTCAGGGCTCTCATGGACGGTGAGAAACACTATCAATGCAGCAGTTCCTATCTTGCGAAGCCGGTGAGCTGCTTGAATTCCGTCTAATTCCGGCATTGATATGTCGGCGACAATTATTTCCGGACGTAATCGTACCGCCTTTTCGATCATCTCCAGTCCGTCATGAGCGACGCCGACAACATCAAATTTGGTTTCAAGAAGTGTTTTCACCCGCTCCAGCACCAGAGGATGGTCGTCAGCCAACAGAATTCTCAGACGATTCCCTGAGCCATTAGTCATCCCAATTTCTGACATGGGCCGTCCATTGACGACGAATCGTCGCCCCTACATATGCACAGTAACAAGCCGATGCTAGGCCCAGGGTTGTACCCTGACAACTAGGAATATCCCTAGCGTCGTGCCCACAGAGAAGCGTTGTGTGAGACGTCAGCTGGATGGTGCTTGCCGCAACGGATTTGGGTCCGCGGAGATCAGACCCTCTTTGACGGCAAAGAGAACGAGGTCAGCGTTGCTCTTCAGGTTGAAGGTTTCCATGATGTGATGCTTGTGAAACTGGACAGTTTTCTCGCTAAGATTCAGACGCCCGGCAATCTCTTTTTGTGCAAGTCCCTCTGCGCACATCTGCACGATTTCACGTTGTCTGGGAGTCAGATGGCTGGAGTACTGGCGTGCTCTGACCTTTTGCGCGGCCCAGTCTTGTGGCCTCAATTTAGGTGTCACGTAGCACTTACCTTGCAGCACCTGGTCGATAGCCATCAGTAGCTCTGCCCCGGCGGACTGCTTGAGAACAAAAGCTACCGCGCCCAGTTCCAGAGCCGCGGCAGCCAGATTAGTGTTGTCCTGCATCGTCAGAAACACGAGCTTCACGGTGGGCAATATTTGTCGTACTCGTTGGGCAGCATCTAGGCCATTCAATAGCGGCATGCCGACATCTACGACTATCACGTCTGGATTCAAACCCGGAGCTTGGTCGACGAGTTCGCGTCCGTCGCTTACCGTTCCCACGACGGTGTATCGCTTCTCTAATAGAAGGCGGAGTCCATCAGCGAAGACGCCGTGGTCATCGGCAATCAGGATTTGCGGTCGGGACTCCATATCCGTCGCCTTTCTCCTCAGTGCCTCGCGTTCATTGCCGCGGACACAGGTCGCAGCATCGGCCTTATTCTCCTAGCCTGCAAGAGACGCGATTGAAGGCTTAGCTGCTTGTTGGACTCCGCTTGGTTCATACTTCTCCTTCAGTGGCGCCCAAACGTCAATCCGAGTTCCTTTGTATGGTTCCGAATAAATCACGAATCGCCCACTTACAAGACGTACCCGCTCCCTCATGCTCCACAATCCAAGTCCTTCTCCCTCCGACACAGTTTTCAGGTCGAACCCCCTGCCATCGTCCAAGACCGACAAGTGAAGTCCTCTTTCAAGTTTCTCGATGTTTATTTGCGCGTGAGTCGCTTCACTGTGTTTCTTAACGTTTCGGAGCCCTTCTTGCACGATTCGAAACAGGCACAGAGCCACATCAGGGGAGACGGAGCGCGGCACATCGTGGTGGGAGAATGTAACTTGGGTTCCTTGCTGAGCGGAGAACTCCTTGCAGAACGCCGAAACCCCCGCAGCCAGCCCCAGCCGCTCCAAAGTAGAGGAATGCAAACGGTGGGACAGGGTATGGAGGTCGGCTCCAATCTCACCTGCCGAATTCATAAGCTCCTGCAGTTGCCGATTCGCCTCCGCTGGTGAGGCGGGGATCATGTCAGCAGCGGTTTCTAGTCCGAGCGACAGAACTGCCATTCTTTGACTGAAGTCGTCGTGTAATTCGGAGGCGAGCCGGCTACGTTCCTCTTCCTGGGCATTGATCAACCTGCCGCTCAGCCTCGTCTGCTCTCTTCTGGCTAGTTCCAGCAGCCTTCGCTCATAAAGGAGATAGATGGTCAGCAGGCTCAGACTCACAAGAGCCAGCAAGCCAATGGGTAAGGTTCGCCTATATTGCTCCCACAAGGTCGGTGGGCGAAACAGAACCGTGCTTCCGGCAGGGAGCCTGCCTTCATCTAGTTTCCATCGCTGCAACTGGTGCCAGTCGAACAGGTAAAGACTGGGACCATGCACGATGGGGATGTCTTGCGGCGGCTTCCCCGCTAGAATCTCGAGCGCATCCCGGCTTGCTATTTTGCCCTGTTCTTCGAAGCTGACCACAAATCCCCCGACAATGCCGTGGCCCAGTTGCGTGTCGGATATGCCAAAGACCGGAGCATTTGCCGCGCCAGCGATCATGGGGAGAGCCTCGGCGATGTTGAGAAACTCCCGCCCCAGCGCGTCCTTAAAGAAGGAGAGATAAAGCACTATGGAGTGGTCGGGAAGATGCTTCAAGCTTTCCAGCAACTCGCCCATCGGCAGGTCGGTCAGGTAGGTGACGTCGAGCTTGTTCTCATAGGAAGCGAGGTCCGCCTTGACCAGCGCGGTGAGGCTTCGGTCATATTCGGATTGCCCTGCGACCACGAAGATGTGGCGAGTTTCCGGTAGCAGACCCAGCGCCGCCCCCACCGACTTCGCGGGCTCTAATTGAAACCATGAGCCCGTTGATTGATGATCGACTCTCGTAAGGTCGATCTGACCCGGAGCGGTGCAACAGAACACCACCGGGACATTGGGGAATATCGCCCGCGGCTCCGCAAGGATCTGGATCGCGTTCGGCCCCAGCAGCACAATCAGGTCGAGTTTACGGTGGCGATAACGCTGCACGACAGCATCGAGTTGTTCCTGCCACTCGTCGGGGTGATAAATGGCATCCAGGTTCTCCCAGTAGAACTCGACGTGGAAACGCGGGTCTGAGTGAAGCGCCGAAAGGATCAGATTGGTCACAATCATCGGACCAGGATGGGACTGTCCGACGATGTTGATCATGAGGATGCTTTTTCTCACCTGACCATGGGAAGCGGAGGCGAAACCGATAAGAACGAGCACACCTAGAAAGAGCAAGCTTCGAGCGCCTGGCCTCAAGAAGCCTGGTGTCGAACCGAAGTGCTTCCCTGGACATGCACAGTGCATTGGACTTGAGTCGTCCCAACAGGGGAATTATGCGCCTTAGAGGGAGGGGAGGCAATGCCCACAGATGAAACCGGGGCTACCAAGGACCTACCTGGGTCGGCGCCAGAGAGTCTTGGCGGTGCAGCGACTCCGATCCGGTAGTCTCGAACACGTGGCGAAGCAGCTGAAGTCGCAGAGTCGGTTCCAGAATTTACTTTGTTACTAGCAATATCCAAGCAGTTCCTATCACCAGAAACACCACGAGGAAGAAGAGGGTTGTCAGTAGGCCCAGCCGGTACAGTTCGCGTTGCGTCAGGTATCCGCTGCCCACGAAGATCACGTTTTGGCTTCCGCCTTGCGGAGTGATCACGGAAAAGTAGCTGCTGGCGAAGAGGAGTCCGAACGCCATGAGCGGCCCGGGAACACCGCCTCGGATGCCGACATCGAGGAAGACTCCCAAGAGCGCCAGAACCTGTGACGACTGGCTGACGAACATGTAGTGGATCGCGACATAGATCACGATTAACCCAACATAAGTCACGGGCCAGGAGAGGCCTCCCATATGCTTGGCGAGGATTTGGCCTGCGTAACCCATGAAGCCAAGTTCGTTGAGCTCGCCGCTCAAGGCAAACAGAACAGCCAGCCAGAGGAAGGTCGTCAGGGTTTCGCCTTGGGTTGCGATGTCCTCCAAGGTGAGAACATTCGCCATGAGCAGAATGCCCAGACCCAGGAACGCGACGCTCGTGACATTCAGGCCCAACTTGTCGGCGAAGATCCAGCCCGACACCATCAGCCCGAACGCTACAGCCGTGATGCGTTCATCGCGCGAAAACGGTCCCAATGCTGCGAGTGCCTGCCGAGCGGCCACTGGAGCTTCCGGCGTTTCGCCCACCTTCGGCGGAAACAATTTTGCGACGAACCAGGGCAGGGCCAGGATGGCGGTCAGTGCGGGCACACAGGCGGCAACCAACCATTTTCCGAAACCAAGCTGTATTCCATACTGGCGGGCGACTTGTATGCCAATCGGATTCGCCGAGGTTGCCGTCATCCACAGGGCGGACGACACAGCCAGGCTCGCCATCGTACAGAACATCAAATAGCCGCCGAGGCGTCGCCCCTCCGGATCGTCCGGCTTTGAGCCGGAGCCTTCCGCTACTGACAACACAATTGGAAACAGGACACCGCCCCGTGCGGTATTGCTGGGGAAGGCAGGCGCGATTACAGCATCGGTGAGCACTACGCTATAGGCGAGTCCCAACGACGAACGGCCAAAGCGGCTCACCATGAACAGGCTGATCCTGCGGCCAAGGCCTGACTTGACGACTGCCTGCGCCACAAGGAACGCGATCACGACCAGCAGAACACTCGCATTGGCGAAGCCGGCGAAAGCCTTCGCGGGTGTAATCGTGCCGGTAAGGACGACGGCAGCCACGGCGATCATGGTTGACGTCAACAGCGGAAATGCGCCAACCAGAACGGCCGCGATCGCGGAGACGAACACAGCGAAGAGGTGCCATGCAGGGGAGGTCAGCCCAGCTGGTACGGGCCAAAACCAAATCCCAAACGCCAAAGCAAAAGGCAAAGCACGTTTGATCAACAAGCCGGCCCTGACTTTCATCGTGGGCCTCCAGCATCGGGAGTGGCTTGCGCCGGACCTACTCGGATGCGCCCATTCAGCCCCTCCGACTGGCCCTGTACCGTTCCGTCCTCAGCCTCCAGTACAAAGCGCCACGAGAATTCGTAGCTGCCCGTCGCGCCCGCGTAGCGCCCGGTGCCGCCCAGGAATTTACCTGCGATGTGGCTGCCGGTCGATGTGCCCTGGCCCGTGAGTTCGCTGAAGATTTGATCACCGCGGTCATCGGTCCACACGGCGCGGCCAATCGTGCCAGTTGCGCTGTCGTTGAGTACGAGTGCCTCGGCTCGAAAGCCGACGCCGGGACGTGAAGCTCCGGCCAGCACCAGCGAGCCCTCCAATTTCGCAATGGAGGCTCGCCTGCCGCCGCCCAATGGAATGCTGTCGCGGCTACCGGCCGCAGTCCAGGTCCCCAGGAATTCGCGCCATTCGTCACCGACCGAAGCGCGAACTGTTTGCGGAGAACGATTGCAGCCGCCGTTCAGCAAAAGAACAGCTACCACAATCACTAACATTCGAAGTTTGGCAGGGAGAGTCATCGCCATACCTTTGCTCCAGCTAGATCAACGGCTATGGCCCAAACAAATACGCAAACTACAAAACGACCTTCGCCAGCACGAAGCCTATGAGTACAGACGAAATCGTAGCTACCAGCCCTGGTCGCATGAAGCTGTGATTCAGCACGTATTTCCCGATCTTCGTGGTGCCAGTCTGGTCGAACGAGATTGCCGCAAGTAAGGTCGCGTAGGTCGGCAGGAAGAAGTATCCGTTCACCGCTGGGAACATAGCGATCATGGCAGGCGCACCCAATCCCAGCGCTACCCCGACCGGCATCAGCGTGACGACGGTCGCTGCCTGACTCGATAGCAAGATGGAGAGTGCAAACAGTCCAAAGGCAAACACCCACGCATGCGCCTGCACCACTCCCGAAATGCTGGCGATGATCAGCGAGCGATTGCCCTCGAAGAAGGACGATCCGAGCCAACCCAAACCGGCGATCGAAATGAGGGCAACAACGCCAGCGTTCATGATGGTGCCCTTGACCGCCGCAGCAGGCGATGCTTTGAATGCCAGCATCATTACGCCAGCCGCTGCCAACATGACGATCATGATGGCGGGGGCCATGTCGAGCTGCTGTTCTTTTTCCTGGCCATTCATGATCACCGTATAATCTGGTCGCAACGACGGAAACAATCCAAGCGCCACGACAAGCAACGCGGCGATCAAAAACACGATGACTGCGCCACGTGCGCGTGTCAGAGCCTTCCCTTGCAATACCGTGGTGGTCGCAGCTTGCGCGATCAGGCCTTTAGCCAAACGCTCTTGATACTCCGGATCATCTTTCAGTTCCGGTCCCATCCACATGACCGAGACCGCGCCCAGTAGACTGCCTATAAATGTCGCGGGTATGGAGATGAGAAGAATCTGGTGCAACCCAATTCCGGCAGGCGCGAGCAGTCCTAACAACGCGACTGTCGCCGCCGAAATGGGAGACGCGGTGATGGCCTGCTGCGACGCGATGGTCGATATGGAGAGTGGACGTTCCGGCCTTACCCCAGCACTGCGAGAGACCTCGGCAATCACCGGAAGCAGCGCATAAACAATGTGCCCTGTCCCGGCGGCCAGCGTGAACACGTAGGTAACGATGGGCGCAACGATGGTGATTCCGGCAGGCCATATTCGCAATGCCTTATCTGCCACTACCACCAGGTAGTCCAGACCGCCGGCGGCCTGCATGGTCGCCGCAGCGGTAACCACGCACAGGATCATCCCCAGTACAGTTCGTGGAGGCACGCCCGGGTGAAGTTCAAAGGCAAATACGAGAATTACCAGACCGATACCGGCGACTGTGCCCAGGCCGATACCGCCTATGCGAGCGCCCACGAAGATGCACACCAGAACAACGAGCAGTTCCAGCCAAATCATCACGGTACCGCCTTCTCTTATCGACCAGCAGCCTGGGTCATGGCCTTGGGATCCAGAACTGTCTTTATCTGCTCTTCAGTGAGAAGTTTGTGTTCCCGCACGAGTTCGACGATGCCCTTACCGGTCTTCATCGCCTCAGCCGCGAGCTCGGTCGATTTCTCATAGCCCAGCAGCGGGTTGAGCGCGGTTACCACGCCGATGCTGTGCTCCACGTATCTCCGGCAGATATCCACGTTTGCGGTGATGCCGTCAATACAGTGACGGCGCAAGGTGCTGGCGGCATTCATGAACATTGTCTGCGATTCGAGGATGCAGTACGCGATGATGGGTTCCATCACATTTAGCTGCAGCTGTCCGGCTTCCGCTGCAAGTGTTACAGCCAGGTCGTTGCCGATAGCCTTGAAACAAACCTGGTTCACTACCTCCGGAATCACGGGATTGACTTTACCGGGCATGATGCTTGATCCGGGCTGCATTGCAGGCAGGTTGATCTCGCTCAGACCCGCTCGTGGACCGGAGGCGAGAAGCCGAAGATCATTGCAGATCTTCGACAGCTTGATGGCCAAGCTTTTCAGCACCGACGAGTACAAAACGAACGGTTGCGTATCCTGCGTCGCCTCGACCAAGTCGGCAGCCAGCTTGATTGGCTTGCCTGTCACCTCAGCCATATGACGGGCGCAGCTTTCCGCATACCCTGCCGGCGCATTCAGGCCGGTCCCGATGGCGGTGCCACCCATGTTGATTTCATACAGGATAGTTTCAATTCTCTCTAGAGCAAAGATCTCGCCGCCAAGACTCTCCGCGAACGCATTGAACTCCTGCCCGAGCGTCATGGGCACAGCATCCTGTAACTGCGTCCGGCCCATCTTGATGACTTCACTGAACTCAGTAGCTTTCTTACGAAAAGCCGCTACCAGCTTGCGCAGCTCTGCGATCAGCTTTTCATTCATCAGGAACACGGCAACGTGGAGTGCGGTGGGGTAGGCGTCGTTGGTGGATTGAGCGCAGTTCACGTGGTTGTGCGGATCACAATACTGATACTCGCCCTTCTTGTGGCCCATCAACTCCAGCGCGCGGTTGGCGATGACCTCATTGGCCGCCATGTTGGTGGAAGTGCCGGCGCCACCCTGGATGAGGTCCACCGCGAACTGCTCGTGCAGCTTGCCATCCATGATTTCCCGGCAAGCCTTTTCAATTCCGGTAAGGATTTCTTTGCTGAACTGCTTGCAGTCGTAGTTAGCACGTGCCGCAGCAAGCTTTACCATGGCCAGCGCGCGAATCAGTTCGGGATACTGCGACAGCGGAACTCCAGAAATGTGGAAGTTCTCCATCGCGCGAGCTGACTGCACTCCGTAGTAAGCGTCATCGGGAATCGATTTCTTGCCTAATAAATCGTGTTCGACCCGCATACTTTTCTCCTTCGATGCGTCAACCCGGAATGTTACGCAGACCCGTGCGACCGTAGGCGATGTACGGGCAAAGTGCCGGGCACGAATAGGGCTGAAGCTCGCCTACAGGCTAGTCAGGCGGCAACGACGGAACAACTAGGGAAATCCCTAGTCGCCCGAGCAGCCTCGCTGGTTTATGGTTTGCCCATCAAGCATAGAATTCCGCGCCGAAGAGGGCGGAGCGCCACTCTGTACCCGGAATCGCTGGACACAATACGTGGTGAGGTCAGGCACGGCTTTCATGTTCTCTGCGGAGGGAGGCACTTCCATGAATCTATCCGGCAGGCTGGTCGCGATCCTCTGTCTCACAGGTTTGCTTACGGTTGTTTTGCCTGCAGCCTATGCGCAAAGCTCGTCGCACGCGAGCCCTGATCAGATCCAGGCCCTTCAGAAAAAGCTGGATGCCTTGCAAAGCCAAATGGCTGAAGTGCAGAGCGAGCTACGAAGTATCTCCGGCGAGCCGGCGCCGCAAGAACCCGCGGACTTGAAGAGCGAGATCAACACTGCGATCGTTGCCGAGCAGAAACAAGAGATTACAGAAGTCGAAACCGAACTGACTCCGAAACAAACGGAGGTCAGCCAGGTAACCGCTACCTATCGCACCTTTGCACAAGATCCGATGGCCGCTGCGCGCATAAATAACGAACCGCTCGATCCCCGGTTCCCAGGTTACTTCCGCCTGCCTGGCACAAACACGCTTTTGCGCATCGGCGGATACGCTAAAACGGATTTTATCTACGATATACGACCGGCAGGAAACCTCGACAGCTTCATTCCCGCAACGATTCCAATTCCGGCGCCCGCGAATTACACAAATTCCACGATGTCGGTCAGGGCCACCCGCTTGAACCTGGACTTCCTGGTTCCCTCAAGATCCGGCGACAGTTATCGGTTCTTCTTTGAAATGGATTTCTTCGGCACCAACTCAACAACGCCGAAGCTGCGACACGCCTACGGGCAGGCAAAGAACTTCCTCCTGGGCCAGACCTTCTCGAACTTCATGGATCCCGATGCCGGACCGGATCAACTTGATTACCAGGGACCCAATGGAATGGTCTCCGTCCGTAACCCGCAGTTCCGCTACAGCCTGCTGGTAGCGAAGAAGACCACATTCAGCATCTCGGTCGAGAAGCCGACCTCCGATGTAGATTTCACGACCCCCGAGTTCAGTGCAGAGCCAAACAGCCCTTCACCCGATGGCAGCTTGAAGATCCGCCGCGAAATGGATCGCGGCCACGTGCAATTGTCGGCTCTCTTCCGAAACGTTGCGGCATTCTTGTCGGACGGTCGGCACGAGTCCGTATTCGGGTGGGGCTTCAACTTCGCCGGTGCGGAGCGTCTCTGGGGGAAAGATACGATCGTCTACCAGGGCGCGTATGGCAACGGAATCGAGCGCTACATCAACGACACGTCTGGGCTCGGCATTGATGCTGCCGTCAGCAGCTTGCAGAATCCTCACATCCAGGCGTTACCAGTGGTCGCGACCTACGGAGCTCTACAGCATTTCTGGAGCATGCGCGTACGTTCCAGCGCCATCTATAGCTTCGTTCAGGTTCAAAACACTGAAGGACAGATTGCTTCGACCTACCATCAGGGCCAATACATGGGGGGCAACCTGATTTGGAATCCGTTTGGTTCACTCACCGTGGGCGGGGAGTTCCTTTACGGTTGGCGAGTGAATAAGGACGACACCACAGGCAATGCCCCTAGAATTCAGGTCAGCGCGAAGTACAACTTTGTGCGAAACGAATATGCGGGAGAACGATGAACCGAACCCTCTGCGCCGAGAGACCCTGATGGATGTGAAGTCCTGAGTTGTTACTGAGTGGATTGACTCTTACGTTCTTGAAGGAGCTTGGTGTAGGCATCTGGCTGACTTTGCCGTTGCTCCTGAGTCTGGCGTTGGTGATTACGGTGCTCGGACAAGTTGCCGGCAGAGCCGAAGGGTGGCGAAAGTTCGACAGCTTTTACTGGTCATTCATCACCGCAACCACCATTGGATATGGCGACCTGAGACCAACCAAGGTGATGTCGAGGCTGATGGCCATTCTGATCGGCCTGTTGGGTTTGACATTCACTGGAATAGTGATCGCGATAGCAGTCCACGCCGCTGCTTTCGCGGTATCGGCGCACGATGCCATCAAATGATGGTTTACGAGAGGGGCACCGCAGTGCGAGGAGGCTAAAATGTCGACGGAAGCTGTTGCGACGAAGAGAATTCAAGTAAACCAACCCCTCGAATCGTCCATACAGATCGGTTTGGCCGCCTTGCTTGTCATCGGCTGCCTGCTGATTATGAAGCCCTTTGTACCCCTGCTGCTGTGGGCGATCATCATCACCATAGCTTCGTATCCCACATTTCTAAAGTTGGAGCGAGTTCTCAACGGTAAGAGGGGACTTGCGGCTACGGCGTGGACGCTTCTGCTGCTGGCGGTTCTGATCTTACCGCTGGTGCTGCTGGGCCAAAGCCTGGCTCAGGGTATCCAGCCTATCGTCGCTGGGATGCGAGACGGAACCCTCGTTCTGCCACCTCCACCCGAGAGTGTCGCGGGCTGGCCTCTGATTGGTGGCCCGCTGTCCCAGGCTTGGGCCGCTGCCTCCACCAATCTCAGCGCGACCCTGATGAAGTTTGCACCTCAAATCAAGTCTGCGGTCCCGGGAATCCTGGCGGCGTCCGCCGGTTTTGCTGGAACCCTCGTCCAGTTGTTGATCTCGATCGTGCTCTCCGGCGTACTTCTGGCGAATGCGCAGGCTGCTTACGAGGTGACGCGATCACTGGCGAATCGGCTGTTTGGTGAGCAAGGTCCCGAATTCCAACGTCTCGTCGGCTCAACGGTTCGCAGCGTCACTAACGGCGTTTTGGGAGTCGCCCTTATTCAAACGGTGTTCGCGGCGGCTGGCTTCTTCGTCTTTGGACTTCCCGGCGCAGGTATCTGGTCGGTCGTCTTCCTTGCGGCTGCGATTCTTCAGGTCGGGATGTTGGCCCTGATACCAGCGGTGATCTACGGGTTCGCTATCGCATCGGGCACCAAGGCCGTAATTTTTCTCGTCTGGTGCATCATCGTGGGACTGATGGACAACGTTCTGAAGCCTCTGCTCCTGGGACGTGGCGCTGCGGTTCCCATCGCGGTGGTGTTTCTGGGAGTCATCGGAGGCTTCATGGCCATGGGCCTCATCGGCCTATTTCTCGGGGCTATCGTGTTGTCCGTAGGCTACAAGTTGTTTCTTGCCTGGGTCGAGAGCGGCAATGTCGAGCCGACAAAACCTTCAGCGGCGCCAAATGCGAAGACGGCAGTAACTGCAGTCTGATGATGAATAAGGCCATCCCTTGAGGACTAGGGATTTCCCTAGTTGATTACAGGATATCCGGTGACTATAAGACCTAGCTGAGACGAAACCAGTGTACGTGTTCGGGAGGTTCAGTCGCGTGCATGGAAATAGCACTGTCCGCGGCTTCAACGCGCTCGAGAGATCTCTGCTGTTCTGCGGGATATTACTGGTTTGTGTTTACATCGGCAGCCGGTTCTACAGCGCGGTTTACTCGCGTTCCAGCTTGGAAAGCTTCTGGACTTCGCAGGCAGCCGCTCAAGCAGCAGGCGAAACGAGGCCTACATCGCAGAGTGGCCTGCCCGACTTCCGCCTCTGGTCGGAAAAGCGTATTCAGAAGTATCAGGCAAGCCTGCTGGTGAAAGTCCCACCGCCCTTGGGAGTGATCGAGATTCCTTCGCTTCGGTTGCAGGTATCGATCCTGGAAGGAACAGACGATCTGACGCTGGATCGTGGGGTCGGGCACATTGCCGGGACTGCCTTTCCCGGCGAATCGGGAAATGTCGGTATCGCTGGACACCGAGACGGCTTCTTCCGTGGGCTCAAAGATATTCACGTAGGGGACAGGATAGATGTCCAGTCTCAAGAGGGGAACTCACATTACCGGGTAGACGAAATCCAGATCGTCTCACCCGATGATGTCTCTGTTCTGGAACCACGAAGCAAGCCTTCACTAACCCTTGTCACTTGTTACCCATTCTACTTCGTCGGAAGCGCCTCTTCGCGTTACATCGTCCACGCAACTCTGGCCAATGCGAACGATTTGAAATCCTCTGAAACGCTGGTACGTCAGTCGAAGACCCGGGTCGACGGCCGCGCTAACCAACCTAACTAACTTCCAATTCATATTCACACCGTTTTTAGGCCAAGGTTTTTCTGCTTTACGCGAATAGGAGAACAAAATGAAATTGAACAACATTTTGAGAAAGAGCTTGGTGTTGATGGCTGCGATCCTTTGTGTGATTTTTGCAGTCTCCATGAGCGCACAAGTACAAACTCAGACAAAAACCTCAACCGGAACACCTACCCATGAAGTCAAGGTTGAAAGTGGCGAAGTCGTTGCCGTCGAAGGGAATGACCTTTTCGTGAAGATGGCCGATGGCAGCATCCGTCACTTTCCCCATGTTCCTGATAGCGCAACCGTCACCGTGGACGGCAAGCAGCTTGGCATTCACGATCTAAAGCCGGGAATGAAACTCGAGCGTACCACCGTCACGACAACCACTCCCCAATGGGTCACGACTATTCAAACCGTCAGCGGGAAAGTCTGGTCGGTACAAGCACCCCACTGGGTAATTCTCAGCATGGAAAACGGAGAGAACCAGAAGTTCCAGGTACCAGAAGGGACAAAGTTCAACGTTGGCGGCCAGGACACCGACGTCTTTGCCCTGAGGAAGGGGATGGTGGTAACCGCGACGAAGATTGTGGAGTCCCCGCAGAATGTGGTCTCCAGCCAAAGGCAGGTGACTGGCACAATTCCGCCGGGTTCAACCGTGTTGGTTGCTAAAGGCCAACCCACGCCGACGCCGGGCGGTACTGGGGAAACCACGACAACGGCTTCGGCGCAGTTGCCGAAGACTGGAAGTAGTTGGCCGCTGCTCGGAATGGTTGGGCTGTTGTTGATGTTTGCTGCCATGGCTAGCCGAGTGTTGCGGGCAGCAGGTGGAATACAAGGCTGAACGGGCATGGCTTCAGGTTAGCCGCTTCTGCCGGGTGTCCCACTCACCTACGTCGTTTGGGAACGAGTGGGACCCTTGTCGTCGGCGTCACCGGTTGCCCAAGGCTCTGATCGACGGTTGTTCACGGTTGGTTCCACCACGCCGTAGCCGGGGAAGAGTCCGACCGAAGCACGGCCCTTCTCGCGTCACAACATTTAATGACTTCCGAAATCGAGTTATCCCAACTAGTGGAGCGACATTCTCATGAGACTCAGAACCGTTGTTTCGATTATCGCAGCGTTGCTACTTGCCGCCAGCTTGTCCTCGGCGGCCGACGATAACGAAAAAGACCGCCAGAAGATCGAAAAGATGGCGGCGCAAACTCTGCAGGACTTGTACAAGTTACAGCCCCCGTCAAAAGCGGCCATCCAGAAGTCGGCGGGATACGCTGTGTTCAACAACACAGGGACAAACCTTCTGGTATTGAGCACGGCACGTGGCGCAGGCATTGCCATTAACTCGAAGACGAAGCAGAAAACCTTCATGAAGATGGTTTCTGCCGGGGGCGGGCTGGGCATCGGCGTTAAAGATTACCGGGTTATCTTTATTTTCGCGAATGAAGGGGCGCTGAACCAGTTTCTCAACTCCGGCTGGTCGGGCTCGGCGCAGGCCGATGCCGCAGCCAAGGCCGGCGACAAGGGTGGCGCCTACTCGGGAGCGGAGGAGATGAGCCCGGGGGTATGGGTCTATCAGATCACCAAGAACGGTCTCGCCCTCCAGGCGACCCTGCAAGGCACGAAGTATTACAAGAACGACGATCTGAATCAGAAGTAATTCCGGTTCCTTCGTTTCGCCGAGTTCGTCGCGCATGGCGCCTCGATAAGAAAAAAGGGCCCGACGCTGCAGGCGAGGCCCCTTGAATTGTAATCACTCCGGAAAAGGAGTTGGATACTCGTGCTTCGTGATGCATTCTGAACGCCGTCCGAAATCTCGATTGGAGAAGATATGTCGATTGCAGAGCGTGCGGCGCTGAGCTCTTCGGAGCGTTGTGATTAGCTTTCAGGGTGGAGTTTCACGCGAATGGGACTGTCCCAAGAACTCCGAGAGAGATGGCGATGTTCACTCAGTGTTCGATGGCTACCGAGCCTGCGTGGCGAAAGGGGGTGGAGCTTGAGTCGCGTAAGGTGATTAAAGAGCGGCTTTCGAGCTCCGACATTCCCTCTCAACTTTGTTGAAGTCTTGCAAGAGATGTTGGCAACAACGGAGCGCAAGCTACAGGCGGTCAGGAGTCGGGATCTCTAGAACGTAAGTCCACCGTCCGCTTCGTGAACCGGGGTAGATCCAATCGAATCCCGTGCTTCGCATTGGACCACGAACGAGTCGCCGTTGGTCTGACCTGTACCGCTATCGGCAAGATCAGCCTCAGCGCCGGCAAACCGATGACAGAAGGCTCACCATGAAACTAACAGCCCGATTGATCGTTCTCATCCTTTTCCTACTGGTCGCACTCGATTTGGTTGTTGCTCAAACACAACCGACTCCGAAGAAGGCTGCTAAGCCCGGCACGTCCTACGCCTCGTTGCGCTCTGAACAAAGGCAGCTGGTAGACGATTTCATTCGCCGTTATAACGCCACTACCGGAAGCGAGCTCATCCCGGAACAGGCCTACGACAACGCGCGACTGTCGGTACGCACCACATTCGACGCCGTAACCCATGCGCTGCTGAACGCCAAGATGACCGATGCGCAAGACAAGAGCCTGGGTCGCGCAATAGACCTGGTTGACGCGGTTGACGAAGTTATGGGAGAGCAATCCGGAGTTGGAGGGGACCGTCAGTTCCGGCTGTATGTGTACCTCAAGCCAAATACAGTGGACGTTTTAAGTCGAAGCAAGGAGTTCGTTCGCGATCGCGACAACAGTGTTTATCACAAGGGCTTTCCTATATGTTTCAGACTGAAGAACGGGCCTCCTTCCATCCAGTTCTCCATTTCGCTCGATCAAAAATTGTCTGACGTCGATGTCGACTATCGCGCTTCCGGCTTTCCTAAAGGTCTGGTCAATGGACACTTGTCCTCGTCCAACTCCGATGTCCGCGCGGGCAACAACCTGGACCGCCATGACGGCCGCTGGTCGGGCCTCAACGGCTGGTGGCGCAACGTTTTTGGACAGCTTGGTAGCGGCGGCAAGCCGGCAAAGGAGAACGTCTCCGAAGGCCTGGGACATATTCCGTTAAGTCCCTCGGTGAAAGCCGATCAGGGCGTCGACAAGAGCGCCCATGATTTCCTGCAAAGCTGGGTTGTCGCCAAACAACCGAACAAGTCGGTTGCCTATTTCTCGCGCCTCAGCTATCCGTGCTTGGAGACAACGGTGCAGAACAGCAAATATCCTGTGCCGCAGGGCATGGTTAGGCTGCAGGCCTTGATGGCAATGCAGAAATTTAGCGAGAGCCTGGGAACAGTGAATTCCGTTGCTGATGCGTTCGAGCCGGCTGACAAGTGGGCGCAATCTCTGAAAGAGGCTAAGAACGCCTATGCGTCGGAATTCCGGCTAGTAAGCGTGCCTGCCGACATGGTACCGGACGAGGAATGTGTTGCCACACCGGACGGCAGTTCGAGCAAGCCCCCTAAAGACAAGTACTTTGCCACTGCGTTTCGTGGAAAGCAGGGAGACAGCAGCAGCAAAGTCATGTCGTTGCTTTGGACTCAGGAGGGCGGCTACTGGAAGATCGTTGGCATCCGCCTTGAAGACGGCAAAGACACGGACATCGTGCCCCAGAAAGCTGTGGCCAAGGCTGAGCCCTCAGCGGAGGCTCCGCAGAGCATTGCCGGTGATGCCGCCGCGGTAAAGGCTATCGCGGAGTTCTACCAGGCCTGGATTGTGAAGCGGGATGTTGTCCAGGCTTCGACCTTTGCGTCACAGACTTCTTACCAGTGTCTGGCCCCGCCCTTCAAAAACCAGAAGAGCTTGACGCCCGTCGCCAGAATTCAGTCTGGCCTGCAACAGCCGCTCACGCGAATCCCATCGGGTGCGAATCTCGAGGACATGATGTCGAGTCTCCAGCCCACCAATGAGCTTCTGCGACCAGTCCAGCAGGAGAACTCTAAGGCATACGCGATCATGGCTGTGCCCGACCAAAAGGGCGATAGCTTTCTTTGCCAACGTCGTCGGCAGCCCGGGAACCCTCCAGAGTTGAATCCCATTGATGCAAAGTACGGAACATACTACTTATCCGCCAGCCGATTGAACTATGGGGAGGAGCAATCACCCGCTCTTCTGCTGTTGTGGACCAAACAGCAGGCGACTTGGAAGGTTGTTGCCTGGGCGGTAGAGCTTCCGTAAGCATCGTTGTGGCGCTAAGCTTCTTGATTCTGAACTTCTGAGGAGATCAGGTGAACCGCAGCGAAGATAAACAAGTTCGCCCCACTGCTGAGCAACTTCATGTGTATCTTCGTCGGCTCGAATGGGCACAGGCGCTAAGCGAAGAAACGCTAACCGCGATCGCGGCCGCGGCCGAATGGGTAGAGTTTCACATAGGTGAAGTGGTTATTAAACTCGATTTAGAAATCACCCATACCTACTTCCTAATTACAGGCCGGGTACAGTCAATCCTCCACGATTCGCTGGGGAAGGCGGTTGAGACCGACACTATCGGTCCGGGGCGTGCTATCGCATTGATTGCGCTAGGTTCGACGGATCGCGCTCTCTTGCACGTCGAAGCGATTGAGCCTGCAACAGCAATAAAATTGACGCCGACGGATGTGCTGCAGCTCGCCGCGAAGCATGCCGATTTTCAACTTGCGCTGTTCCGCTTGGCAGTGAACGCTTTCAATCGATATGTGATGGTAGATCGTTCTCTCCCAAAGCCCTCCGTCGTCGGCATTGTTCACCACAGCGAGGCGAGCCGACCACTGGTCGGCCGCTTGGCCCGTCGACTCAGAGAGTTAGACGAATATCCGGCAGTGTTCGGCGACGTCGAGCAATGGAGGCCGGATGGCGACATCCCGTTCAAATTGCTTGCTGGAGAGGGCCAGATTCAACAGGACATTCTTAAAGACTGGCCTCTGAACAGCAGGCTTTTGATTGATGTGCGCGCCGACTATTCACCAGAGGCAATGATGCGGCTCCTGGGCTACGTTGACCTGGTGCTTTGGTGTGTCCGGCCACAGGATGCGCGCGCGAGCAATAGCTTTGCTCCAAGCCCTGCAGAAGAGCGTACCCAGATGGCGAGACAAGATCCGGATCGTGTGGGTTCTCGACAACAGCGAGCCTGTGCCTCCTTATGTGCCGGAGCTGCGTCAACTCGCTGAACGAGACTTCAAGCTTGCTTTTGATGCTCCGGGAGCAAACCAAAACACTTTGCTGCAGTGTGGATTTGAACGGATCGTTCATCACTTGCGGGGTGTCAAGATCGGTTTGGCACTCGGGGGTGGCGCAGCTCGAGGTATGGCCCATCTCGGAGTGCTTCAATCGCTTGAGCGGCATGGCATCTACATCGACATGCTGGCGGGGACGAGCGCTGGGGCGATGGTTGGTGCAATTTACGCGGCAGGCTTCGACCCCGACTACATTGCTGGTCGCTTCAAGACCGAACTACAGCCATCCTGGTTCTTTCGACAGCTGCCCGGCGCCGGCTACTGGTATTTGCTTTACAAGTACAGATGGCGCCAATTCGATTCCATGCTGCGGAAATATATGGGGCGAGCCAGGATGGAGCAATTGATGCTTCCAACATTCACGGTTTCCGTCGATCTCGTCCAGGGAGAAGTGGTCGTGCGCGAGGCTAATGATGCGACAATCGGCGTCATGGAAAGTATCAATCTTCCTCCCCTATCGCTTCCTATCATTGAGTCGGGCAAGGCGTTGGTGGATGGCGGGCTGCTCAACAATGTTCCCGCCAATGTGCTGGTAGCCCAGGGATGCAATTTTGTCATCGCATCGACGGTGACGGCGAAGCTGGAGAAAGATTTTGAAGGAATCAGATCCAGGTTCACCGGTCGGTTCTTGTCAACCATTCAAGTGATCATGCGCCAGACCATGGTCCAGAACTACAAGATGAACTCGGTTGGAGTACAACCAGCAGACTTTGTACTCGCGCCCGACGTCACGGCTTTTGATATTTCGGAATTCACTCGGGCCGATGAAATGGCGCACATCGGGGCAACGACCACCGATGCCTCAGTTGCAGAACTGCGCAAGATGCTTAGCAGGCTCGATTCGAAACTCTTCGCGACGTAGGAGCAAGCAGATGCAAGTGAATAAACGTTATCTGAAGATAGCCGGAATTGTGATCGTGGCAGTCGTGGTAATCCTTATCGCACTTCCGCTTTTCATCAATGTCAACAGCTTCCGTCCCAAGATCGAGTCGGAACTGACGAATGCTTTGGGCCGGCCCGTGACATTGGGAGATCTGAGCCTGTCGGTTCTCAGCGGCACAGTTGGCGTGGAGAACGTAAGCATCGCCGACGATCCAGCCTTCAGCAAGTCACCGTTCATTACAGCGAAGTCATTGAAGGTCGGTGTCGAGGTGATGCCGCTCATCTTCTCCAAGCAGCTCAACGTCACCGGAATCGAGTTGGAGGAGCCTCAGATTACGTTGCTCAAAGCACCGAATGGAACCTGGAATTTTTCCAGCCTCGGCGAAACCAGCAAAGCCCAATCTCCTGATCAGGCGCAGTCGGGAACGCCGCAAAATCTCTCGATCGGCAAACTGGAGATTAAAGATGGAAAACTGGCGGTCGGTAATGCCAATTCCGCTGCCAAGCCTCAGGTCTATGACAAGCTAAACGCGGACCTCAAGGACTTCTCTTCCACTTCTCAGTTTCCCTTTGAGGTAACTGTCGGCCTGCCCGGAGGCGGCAATGCAGACCTCAACGGCAAGGCTGGACCCATCAATCCGCAGGATGCTGCCAAGACTCCGTTCGACGCCACTATAAAGGTGAAGAATCTGGATGTGGCTGCCTCGGGATTCGTCGACGCGGCGAGCGGTATTGGCGGCTCCGTAGATCTCGACGGAACCTTGAACTCCAATGGCAGTCAGGCCAAAGCCACCGGCACGATCACCTGCGAAAAGCTCAAGCTCTCACCCAAAGGATCGCCGGCCCCGAAAGCGGTGAACGTCAAATACGCCCTCGATCAGGACCTTGCCCGGGAGGCGGGCACCATCACGCAAGGCGATATAACACTCGGTAAGTCCGTCGCGCACCTTACAGGCGGATTTCAGACCCAGGGCGACACTCACGTATTGAACCTTAAGCTGAGCGCACCCGACATGTCGGTCGATGAGTTGGAAGCGATGCTTCCTGCCCTTGGCGTAGTACTTCCTTCCGGGTCGAAATTGAAGGGGGGAACACTGTCGGCCGACCTGGCAATCAGTGGCACGCTGGCAAACCTGGTGACCTCCGGCCCTGTGCGGATGTCGAATACAAAGTTAGCCGGCTTCGATACGGGTGCAAAATTAGGAGCGTTATCAGCCTTCAGTGGAAAGGCCTCATCGAATCCTGACACCGTCATCCAAAATGCAAGCTCGAATGTCCACATTGCTTCTGACGGAACCCGCGCCGACGCCATCAACGTCACCATACCCTCTCTCGCTGTAGTGACCGGCGCCGGTACGGTCAGTCCATCCGGAGCGCTCAACTTTCAAATGATGGCCGACCTGCAAGGTAACAGGTCGGAAGCACGCGCCGAAAGAGCGGTTCTGGGTGGCGCCGGTGGCGAGAAGGGAGACGTGCCTTTCAAAATTGAAGGAACAACCTCCGACCCAAAATTCGTTCCTGACGTTGGAGGGATGGCCGCCGGCGCCGCAAAAGGAGCGATACAGAACTCTGTCTCCCAAACGACGGGCGGCAAGACTGGCTTAGGCGGCGTATTCGGGAAGAAAAAGCCCAAGTAAACAATTGGAACCTCGGATTAGGAAAGAGCGCGGGGTGGGACTAGAAACCCGGGTTGAGGTTGGTTTTGCTGCCTGACAAATTGTTTGAGGGAGCAGTCAGCGCGAGGCTGCTGCACCAAGACTATAGTGGTCGATGACATTTCACTGCCGCTCCCGCTCCTGGAGCAACTAGGGATTTTCCTAGTTGCCGGAAGCGGCACCGCACCTCATGCTGCCGGAGAGCAAGTATCTCGACGGCGCTCAGGGTCTGGAATTAGGTCTTCAGCACTTCGAACGACCACCATTGGCGGAAGGGAACCCAAGGCTTCAAGTCGTCGATTAGCCAAATTCAACGGAGGAACTAATGAAGAAGTTAGCGATAGCCCTTGTTATGGGAGCATCACTCATGTCGATTCAGAGCGCGGCGTTCGCTCAGAAATCGGAAACGCCGGCAGCGGCTCCGACCGCTAGCGAGCAAGACATACAGTTACTGCGGTCCGATATACGCTCCAGCAAAAAGCAACTCGTCGCGGAAAATATGAAACTGACGCCTGCCGAAGCCGAAAAGTTTTGGCCGGTCTACGATGCATATACCCAAGAAACTACCAAGCAGGGTGATGCTCGTTATGCTCTCGTCAAGGAGTACGCCAACAGCTACGTGAACATGACCGACGCCGAGGCCGACACCCTCGTCAAAAAGATGGCAGCTTTAGATGTGCAAACTGCAACCGTGCGCCAGGAGTGGATTCCGAAGTTTCGGAAAGTGCTTACTGGAAAGCAGACTGCATTGTTCTTCCAGTTGGATCGGCGCATCAATTTGATACTCGATCTGCAGTTTGCCGCAAACATACCGATCATCGACTAGTTCTTGCAACTCACGGATATGAAAGCCGAATTCAATAACTAGAATGTTCGGCTTGTAGCAGCTTACATAGCCTTCCACTCGGATTCTCGGCGAAAGAGCCGATATGGGCAGCGAACTGTCTCCTACGGCGGGGACCAGAGAACAGAAAGGGGAACGGTGCGGTGGAAGGATGATTCCTTCGAGACAGTGCAGACGGCCAGCCGCTCCCCAGCACGAATGCGATCACAAGTGCTGCCGAAGCTAAAGAGAGAAAAGCGGAGAGGGGAAGTAGGGTAGAGCGCGGAGACAGTGTGATTTTCCAACTCCTGGCCCGCGCCTGAAACCCGCATAAAATCTGGAGCCGACGATCGGACTTGAACCGATGACCTGTCGATTACGAATCGACTGCTCTACCAGCTGAGCTACGTCGGCTTGATTTCCATCTTAAAGGCTTGCTTTGCTGTCGTAAAGCCCGGAAGCGGGCCAAATAGCCCCAGCGCAATGCTCCTAAGC
The DNA here is from genome assembly GCA_963791965.1 of uncultured Acidobacteriaceae bacterium. Classification (GTDB taxonomy): domain Bacteria; phylum Acidobacteriota; class Terriglobia; order Terriglobales; family Acidobacteriaceae; genus CAVVDY01. The sequence continues at coordinate 381,224 of CAWBUK010000006.1, forward strand.
CTTGGTTTTCCACCGAGGTAGCCAGTTTTACACTTGCACTTGGTAAGTTACCCGCCGGATAATCTTCCTAGGCTCTCATTGCGCTTACGACCATCCATCACGAGTTACGGTCGAGCGGACGTACTGCGAATCCTGCACGTCACGGCCCGGCAACTGGCCGGCTGGCAGAAGGCAGGTTTAGCTCCGAATGCTGAGAAGTTTTCGTTCGCAGACCTGCAGCAAATCAAGCAAATACGAGATTTGCGCGCCAAACGTGTGCGCCCCGCCGTCATCCGTGAATCACTCGAGGCCATGCAGCGCCAGGTCGCCGGTATGGAGAACCCATTCCTCGAAGCCAGCGCCTTCCTCATCGGCAAGAAAGTGGCCTTCCGTCACCAGGGTCACGCCGTGGAACCGGTCGCAGGCCAGTATGTGATGGAGTTCGATTCTGCGGGAACGGTGGTTTCGACCGATCCTGCGTCGCTCCCTCGCAAGCCCAAACCGACTCCACCGCACACCGATTCGGTTCACGAGTTGTTCGCCCGTGGTGTCTCGCTCGAAGAGAATCCGGCGAATCACGACGAAGCCATCCAGACTTACCTGCGGCTGTTAGAGCTGGAACCGGCACACGCAGCTGCCCATATCAATCTCGGCACCCTGTACTACAACCGCCAGGATTTCGAGGCGGCTGAAAAGCACTACCGTGCTGCGGTCGCTGCCGATCCGCGCTACGCTCTCGCATACTTCGATCTCGGCAACGTGCTCGACGAAACCGGCCACTTCGTAGATGCCGCGACTGCCTACAAGACGGCCATCCAGTTGGCCCCGACGTACGCTGATGCTCACTACAATCTGGCGTTGGCTTATGAGCGACTGCGGGAGCCTCGACTTGCCCTGCGTCATTGGACCATGTACGTCAAGCTCGACCGCAGTGGTCCCTGGTCGATCCATGCCCGCAAGCAGATTGCGCGCATACTTGAGTCCGACAAGCTAAAGCTGGTCTACCGTCGCGAAGCGTAGACTGCTTTTCCTTTAAGATCATTCAGTCCCGGGCCTCAGTCTCGTGCGGCGGCGCCTCGCAAATCTCCTAGCTTTCCTTGGACGGCATCCTACTTACAGCTCACATTCATGAGGGAGAGTTTCAGATTGAGGTTACGAGTTCCGCGTCTTCTTGGATTTTGGCTACTGGGCGCGATGCTACCCGCTATCGCGGGAGTGCTCTTCGCCCAAGCGCCGCAGATTGCCGAGAGCGCAATTCTTGGTCATTTGAATCTTGGCATCAGCTGGTACCGGCAACTGACCACCGTCGACCAGGGCGCGGGACAGCCCAGCGACATCCTTTACCTCTCCAATGCCCGCAGCCAGGCGAGGCAAGCGTTGCAGCTGGCCTTCCAAGCCGCTCAGTCCATCGCCGGGCTACGAAGTGATATCAAGGACAACGGCAAACCTTCTTCCGCTCCGGCGGAAGCGTCCCCTGAACCGGCGCAGCAGCAATCGGGGCTGGCCAAGGCCCTGCAAACCGCAACCGACCGCCTGAACCAGGATCAGGCGAAGCTGACCCAGGTCGAAGCCGACCTCGCCCACGCGCGTGGCAGACAGCGCGAGCAACTAACCTCTCAGCGCGATGCCTTGCAGGGCGTAATTCCCCTCGACAAGGCATTGCAGGAACAGCTTCAAAGGATTCAGACCTTCGTTACCACCAACGAACGTGCCCAAGCTGGAATGGCAGGAAAGATCGTTGCCCTGAAAGACTCGGTTCCCGAGGTGTTCGCCACCGATGCGGGCGAAGCCGGCAAAGCATCGGCCAACGCGACCAGTGCCATCGCGCAGAGCGCCAGCGTTGCGCGCGCCCAGTCCTCCGGCCTGATTGGCCAGACCGCCTATTTGTTGGGCCAGACCCGTGAGATCCATAAGATCGATACCCTCATCGCGCAGACCAGTCACCTGCGCGACTCTGCTGCGCAATTGCAAAAGCCTCTGGTCGAGGCACTGAAGGCCTTGGTGCAGCAGGGGCGCAACACGGCTGATACGAGTTCCGAATCTGACCAGGCCTCTATGGCTGAGACCCAGAAAAATCTGCGAGCTCTCACCGGTCAGTTCAAGCAAATCGGCGACGCTGCCTTTCCTTTACGGCAGGAAATCGTGTTGCTCGACCAGGTGAAAGGGAATCTGGAAGAGTGGCGCGACTCCATGCTGCGGGCCTATGGCGTGGTGTTGCGTTCCGTGCTGATGCGGGTTGGCGCGATTCTGTTTGCCTTGGCGCTGGTGGCTGGCTTCGCGGCGCTTTGGCGGCGGGCCACCCTGCGCTATGTGCACGATGCGCGTCGCCGCAGGCAATTGCTGCTGGTGCGCCGCTTTGTCTCCGGCTTTCTGATGATGCTGATCGTGGTGTTTGGTTTCGTCAGCGAGTTCAGTTCGCTGGCCACCATGGCCGGATTCATCACCGCAGGCATCGCGGTGGCGTTGCAGACCGTAATCCTGTCAGTGGCTGCCTACTTTACGCTGATTGGCCGCCGCGGGGTGAAAGCCGGAGACCGCATCACCATCTCCGGCGTTACCGGAGACGTTCTCGAAATCGGACTCGTGCGCCTCTACCTGATGGAACTTGGCGGCACCGGCATCGATCTTTATCCCACCGGCCGCGTTGTGGTGTTTTCGAATTCAGTGCTGTTCGGCGCCACGCCGCTCTACAAACAGTTGCCCGGCACCTCCTACGCGTGGCACGAGCTCGCAATGACGCTCTCGCCCGACATTGATCCGGCTGCCGCTCAACTCGCCCTGACCGATGCGGCCAACGCGGTATTTGAGAAATACCGCAAGGATATCGACCATCAGCATGCCGTGCTTGAGCGCGTTATGGACACAGCTTTCCCCAAGCCGCAACCCAGCACCAAGTGGCAGTACACCGATACCGGACTGGAACTCGTCCTGCGATATCCGGTGGTGATTGAGCATGCCGAAGAGATCGACGACCAGATGACGCGCGAGGTAATGCGCGTGGTAACGACAAACGCACAACTGAAGGCGTCGCTCTCCGGAACGCCAAAACTTCGAGCCGCAATCCGCGCCTAAAATTGGCTCTTCTCCAACCTTGCGTTTCCTCGCTACGGCAACCTGGTGGCCAGGGCCGTCTTCGGACCAGACGGCCATCTTTACGGCACAGGGTTTTCGGGCGGAACGTACAACGGTGGCGGTGTTTTCAAGGTCACACCCCAGGTTGGGCCCTGTAAGGATGCGGCGTGCCATTGGACGGTGAACAGTCTCCATGATTTCGGTTCGGGCACGGACGGAATAGGCCCTGACTTCGGAGACCTCATTTGGGACCAGCAGGGCAATATCTACGGCACCACGCTGGAAGGAGGTACATCTGGCGACGGTACCGTCTACGAGCTGACGCCTTCAGGAAATGGCTACACCGAGAGTGTTCTCTACAATTTCTCGGGTCCTGACGGGGGCAAATCCTACAGCTGGGCTTGTGTTCGACAACAAGGGCAATCTGTTTGGCACGACAGTTGTGGGCGGCTCAAATGGTCTGGGTACCGTCTTCGAATTAATCTACGTCGTGGGCGTAGGGTGGACGGAACACGTTCTCTATAGTTTCCAAGACGCCAGCGATGGAGAGCTTCCATTCGGCGGACTGATATTTGATTCCTCCGGCAACCTGTATGGCTCCTCCAAGACTGACGGCGCCGGCGGGGGTGGGACCGTCTTCGAGCTCTCACCTTCCGGCGATACGTGGATATTCAAGCTGCTCTACAGCTTTTCCGGAGCTTTAGGTCCAATTGCGACTCTAACCATGGATGGAGCGGGCGACCTCTATGGCACCAGGTACTTTGGCGGCATGTACAACGGTGGTGCCGTTTTCAAGCTTAGCAACACTCAAAACGGATGGGTGTACACCTCACTGCATGACTTCACAGGAGGTATCGACGGTGGATTTCCCGGAAGCAACGTGTCCATCGACACCGACGGTACCCTCTACGGGACCGCGTCGGCCGGTGGCGATTTGAACGGCTGTGGTGATGGCTGCGGCGTCGTGTGGATGATTAAGCCGTAGCGAAACAAAATATCGGCCGGGTGGCCCATAATTGCCTTCGTTTGGCAATTATAGGTTTCGAAACTGTACATCCTGCCGGGTGCCGCACTCAATCCATCCTTTGGATTGAGTGGGATTCACCAACCCGGATCCGCCACGGACATGGCTTAGCCCCTGCGAGTCATTTCTCGCGCCCTTGCGCGTCCGTAGCCGGACAATCGCTGTCACGGTGGACGATTCCCGGCCCAGCCTCCCGCTCTAAGCTGCCGCAATCTTCAACGTAAACAACTACTTGCGTTTGGCCTTCGCTGGCACGGCACTTGCACCTCAGTTGTGCGGAGACTCACGTGCGCACACTCTTCCAAGACCTCACGTACGGCTTGCGGCAGTTGCGGAAGTCGCCCGGTTTTACCACGGTCGCGATTCTCACTCTGGCTCTCGGCATCGGCGCCAACACCGCGATATTCACCCTGGTTTACACTGTCGTGCTGAAACCGCTCCCGGTCAAAGATCCGGGGTCGCTTTATCGCCTGGGCACTAAGGCTGGCGATTGTTGTATGTCAGGAGGATTGCAAGGTGAGTGGGATCTGTTCTCCACCGATCTGTACAAGCACTTCCAGCAGCAGACGCCGGAGTTCGAGCAGGTGGCCGCCTTCGAAGGTCGAAGCACCCAGACAAGCATGCGCCGTCCCGGCGATACCGGGGTCTCGCGCGCTGCCCGAGTGGAATTTGTAACCGGCAATTATTTCCCGATGCTGGGATTGAAAGCATCGGCTGGCCGCCTCTTGGCTCCATCCGACGATCAGGAAAATGCAGCGCCCACGGCGGTAATGAGCTACCGCACCTGGGTGAACTACTTTGCTGCTGACCCTTCTATCGTGGGCTCTACGCTGACTTTCAATGCCGAGGCTGTCACCGTGGTCGGAATCGCGTCGCCCGAATTCTTTGGCGATCGTCTGACTGCGACGCCCGCAGATTTTTGGATGCCCTTAGCTGCCGAGCCCGCCCTAGAACCTGCGGTCAACGTTCTCAAAGCGCCGCAAATGCATTGGCTCTACGTCATGGGGCGGCTGAAGCCCGGGGTATCTCCCGCGCAGGTGCAGGCGAAGATCAACCTCGAACTGCAGCAATGGCTCAATAGCCCTCAGGGCGCGACCACGATTGGCGAAGACGATCACAGCAAGATTTCGAAGCAGAAGACCTACATGATGCCCGGAGGCGGCGGCGTTAATAGCCTGCAGAGTGACGCTGCGCCGCTGCTTCGCCTGTTATCGGCAACCGCCGGATTGGTGCTGCTGATTGCTTGTGCCAACATTGCCAATCTTCTTTTGGCGCGTGGTACCGCGCGCAAAGCGCAGATCGCCATCCGGCTCGCGCTGGGAGCACGGCGCTGGCGCTTGGCCCGACAGTTGGTCACCGAGAGCGTCTTGCTGGCCACTCTCGGCGGAGCGGCCGGACTCGGCGTAGCTTTCCTTGCCACCCGCAGCATCTTGGCGGCCGCTTTCCGCGGAGCAGAGCACATTCCCATCGATCCGGAACCGTCGGGCGCAGTCTTGCTGTTCGCCTTTCTGTTGTCACTGTTGACGGGCGTTGTGTTCGGCACCGCTCCGGCCTGGATCACTTCTCACGCCGACCCCATCGAAGCCTTGCGCGATAGTAATCGCACCGCTGCGCCGGGAGCGTCATTCTCGCAAAAGCTGCTGGTTGTCTGCCAGGCCGCGCTCTCACTGGTGCTGGTAGCTGGCGCCATCCTGCTCGCGCAAAGCCTGCGCAAACTGGAGCAGCAACATTTTGGCTTCGAAACCGATCATCGCTACGTGGTTCACGTGAGCCAGGCATTTCAAAGCTTTCCGGCGGATCAACTCCCAGGAACCTATCGCGAACTGCAGTCCCGCTTGGCTGCCATCCCCGGCGTCATCTCCGCAAGCTACTCCCTGTATAGTCCCATGGGCGGCGACAATTGGAGCGGTTCTGTCTTCCTCCCCGGACGCACGCCAAACTTTGGAGATCATGGCGATTACTCTTCGTGGCTCCGCGTAAGCCCCAACTATTTCGAAACCGTAGGAACCAGACTCCTGCGCGGACGAACCATCAACCAGCAGGACACCGCAACCTCCACCCGCGTTGCCGTCGTCAACGAACGCTTCGCCAAGAAATTCTTTCCCGGCGAAGATCCCATCGGCAAGCATTTCGGCAACCAGGACACAAGCCACCCTTCGGATTGGGAAATCGTCGGAGTCGTAGAAGATGCGAAATACCAGGACGCCCATGGCCCCGCCTACGTTACCTATTTCCTGCCCTATTTTCAGTCTGCCGCAAGACGCAAAAGCACAGACGAGTTGGTGAAGGCGGCCTCCAATCGTATGTCGACCATCGAACTGCATGTCGCAGGAAACCCTCCCAACCTGGAAAGCACGGTGCGAAACATTCTCGCCGACATGGACCCTGATGCCACCTTGCTGCGTATCGATACCTTCAAAGAAGAAGTGCAGGAACGACTCAATTTAGAGCGGCTGATGTCCCGACTTACCCTGCTGTTCGGTCTGCTTGCACTCACCTTGGCTGCCATCGGCTTGTACGGTGTCACTGCCTACACAGTTGAGCGGCGCACCCGCGAGATAGGCGTTCGCGTTGCCGTTGGAGCTAACCGAAGCGACGTCATCGCTATGGTGCTGCGCGGCGCATTCCGGCAGGTCGCGATTGGTCTAGTCGTCGGCCTTGCCTTGTCGCTCGTTGCCGGACGGCTCATCAGCAGTCAACTCTTCGAGGTAAAGGGACATGATCCACTGGCCCTGATCGGGCGCAGCGCTGCTGCTGGCCTTATTCGCTGCCATTGCGGGATTCATCCCGGCCAGACGCGCGGCCAGCATCGATCCTGTATCGGCGCTCCGCGTGGAGTAGTGCAGTGTATTAGGTATCAGGCGGGGTGGCCCATAATTGCCTTCGTTAGGCAGTTATGGGTTTCGAAACTGTGAATCTTGGCCGTTGGCCCACCCTTTTCGTCCTCGACTAACCAACAAAGTGGGTGCCCCATCCTTTCCCATGGTTTGGGAAAGGGTGGGAGTCGAAGATGTCCACACCTCCGAATGTCGTAACGGGGCGGGTGGGCCAGCCGGGTGCCCCATTCAATCCATCCTTTGGATTGAGTGGGATTCCACGAACCTTCACATCTCCGGCGGGTGGCTCATCCTTTCCTCGACTAACCAACAAAGCGGGTGCCCCATCCTTTCCCATGGTTTGGGAAAGGGTGGGAGTCGAAGATGTCCACACCTCCGAGTGTCGTAACGGGGCGGGTGGGCCAGCTTTCCACGTCCTCGACTAACCAACAAAGTGGGTGCCCCATCCTTTCCCATGGTTTGGGAAAGGGTGGGAGTCGAAGATGTCCACACCTCCGAGTGTCGTAACGGGGCGGGTGGGATAGCGAAACTGCTCATGCGGCCTCTTTCCGATCTAACTTGCAGCTTGGGATGAATGCCTGGCCGATATCACACACGTCTGTGACAGAGTCGCTTGGTCTCCTGCGCTAAGTTCAGTAAACTAGCAACCATGAGGGCGAGGGAGATTTGTCTCTCGCCACATCGCACCCGCTAATGGGGAGGCGTAACGCACTCCAATCGGCATAACGCCAGTTGTTCGCTGTTAACCACTTCTGAAACACCCGAACCCTTCCACCCACGCAAAATCGCACCTAAGTCCTTATTACGGAATATTTTACCTGTAAGTCTCACGCCCTCATGATTTTGCAGACAAACTTTAGCGGCGGCTGATTGTTTTCAAGATTTTAGCCAGAGGGAGGGGGAGGGGGGTACCCACAAGGTTGCACCTAAATGGGTGCAGCACAACATTTACTCTAACCATTACTATTCCGCCACTATCTGTCGCACCTATCAACATAATCAATCACCGTCTTACTCACCGCTGGTTGCCGCACCTCGGCGGTGTAAAATCGTAAGTTTCCTACTCCAGCCTCAAGGATCGCTCTCATGTCATCCGTTGCAACCTCCCACTCCGCTCCCGCGCCTCTGGTGGCGCTCACCGAAGACGAAGTTCTATTCCGCGATACCGTACGCCAGTTCGCCCAGGAAGCCGTCCAACCGCATGTTAAAGAGATGGATGAGAAGGGCGTGTTCGAGCCGTCTCTGGTGAAGCAGTTCTTCGAACTAGGGTTGATGGGTATCGAAATTCCCGAGCAGTATGGCGGCGGCGGCGGCACCTTCTTCGAAGCTATCCTCGCGGTGGAAGAGCTTTCCGCGGTGGACGCCTCCGCAGGCGTAGTCGTTGACGTGCAAAACACGCTGGTCAATAACGCCCTCATGCGCTGGACCACCGAGGACCAGAAAAAGCGTTACCTGCCGCGCATGTGCGCTGACACCGTCGGAGCCTACGCTCTGAGCGAAGCTGGAGCCGGTTCCGATGCGTTCGCCCTCCAGTGCCGCGCCGAACTCAAGGGCGATGAGTACATCCTCAACGGGCAGAAGATGTGGATCACCAACGGCAAAGAGGCAGGCGTGTTCATTCTGCTCGCAACCGTCGACCCTTCTGCCGGGTACAAGGGCATTACCGCTTTCATCGTCGAGAAAACATTCCCCGGTTTCACCGCCGGCAAGAAAGAAGACAAGCTGGGCATTCGCGCCTCGAGCACCTGCGAACTGATTCTCGAAGACTGCCGCGTACCCAAAGCTAACGTGTTGGGCGAAGTGGGCAAGGGATACAAGATTGCCATCGAGACGCTCAACGAAGGCCGCATCGGCATCGGCGCCCAGATGGTTGGACTCGCCCGCGGAGCCTGGGGACATGCGGTCAAATACGCCCAGGAGCGTAAGCAGTTTGGCAAGGCCATCGCCGACTTCCAGGGCATCCAGTTCCAGATCGCGCAGATGGCGACCGAGATCGAAGCTGCCCGCATGCTGCTCTACAACTGCGCCCGCATGAAAGACGCGCAGATGAACTTCGTCAAAGAAGCTGCCATGACCAAGCTGTATTGCTCACAGGTGGCGGAACGCGTCGCTTCACTTTGCGTCGAAATTTACGGCGGTTACGGCTTCACCAAAGATTATCCGGTCGAGAAGTACTTCCGCGATTCGAAGATCGGCAAGATCTACGAAGGCACGTCGAACATGCAGCTGATGACCATCGCCAAGCTGGTGATGGGGAAGTGAAGCAGCAGCTAGCAGCTGGCAATTAAGATCGGCCGCTCCGTTGATGACAATTCCAGCCCAGCGCGGAAGCGCTGGGAACCGCTTCAGAGACGGCACTGGTGAGGTTGCAATGTTATCGAACAACAAAATCGTCGCCCTGGTGCCCATCACTGACGGAGATAGGGCCAAAAGCTTCTACGTCGACCAGCTTGGGCTGAAGTTCCTGAGCGATGACGGCTTCGCCATCGTCGTCAACGCCAACGGAAACCAGGTGCGGCTCACCAAGATGAAAGAGGTGAAGCCGCAACCCTTCACCGTCTTGGGCTGGGAGACAGGCGACATTACCGCCGATATCCGCCAACTTCAGGCCAGCGGCGTAGTCTTCGAGCGCTTTCCTGACCACATGAAGCAGGACGAACTCGGAATCTGGACCGCTCCTGACGGAACCAAAGTTGCATGGTTCAAAGATCCCGACGGCAACATTCTCAGCCTCTCACAGCACGGTACCTGAGCATAGGTTCAGGCGAAGGCCACCGCGGTCCAATCGTCCGCTGTCGTCATTCAGTCAACAGGATTTGAGTAGACCTATCCTGCTCTGGGCGTGTACTCTACGGCAAATATTGCAGCGCAATGAATTAACGTCGGGTATCTAAATCTGACCAAAGCCTTTCGGGCTTTGTCCCACCGTTGACTGACTGGGTCGCTGCAAACTCGACTCTCCGAGGCCCTGGAACCATGAACACCGATATCGCTCGGTGGTTTGCTGCTCGTCCGCTTATGGCTATAGCTGCGAGCTGCCTTTTTCTGACATGTTTGACTGGCTGTGGAGGCTCCAGTTCCTCCGGTTCAGTTACACAGGGCAACGGCCAAGTCTCGCAATTGCGCGTGGGTAAAACATCGGTACTGACCCACATGAACGACAACAGGCGCGACGGCCTGAATCTGTCGGAGACCAGCCTCACACCTGCCAATGTGCAACCTTCCACCTTTGGCAAACTTGCAGCCTTCTCAGTTCAGGGATATGTCTACGCCCAGCCGTTATATGTTCCCAACGTCGTGATGACGGCGAATAGAATCGCCAACCTGCTCATCGTAGCGACGCAGCACGATCAGCTTTATGCGTTCGATGTGGACACCAAGGCGCTGGCCTGGCACATCGACTATCTTGCGGCTGGTACGGATGTGAGCACCCTCTCCCCCGACGACGTCGCCGGGTGTGACGACATCGTCCCGGAGATTGGAATCACCAGCACTCCGGTTGTCGATCCGGCGACCAATACCGTGTACGTGGTGGTGCGGACGAAGGAAATCGTCGACGGCGCTGCCGCCTTCTATCAGAGACTGCACGCCGTGGATTTGGGCACGGGACAGGAGTTCCAGTCTCCCACCGTTATTACCGGTCCGCCTGCCGACTACGCGTCGACTGGCACCGCAGTCTTCGACACCCGCATGAATAACCAACGGTCTGCGCTGGTGCTGGCTAATAATCAGGTTTATGTCGCGTGGGCCTCACACTGCGATATTCCGCCCTACATGGGATGGTTGATGTCCTTTGATAAGCGCACGCTGCAGCCCACTGCCTACTGGACTCCAGTTCCTTATTCGCATTCGGGCGGCATTTGGATGAGTGGCGCCGGGCCCTCAGTCGATGAAAACGGAGACCTCTACGTCCCCGTGGCCAACGGATCCGACCGCGACCTCATTGGCCCGAAGAACAACTATCGCAGCTCGTTAGTCCGGCTGCATTGGTCATCCAGCGACGGCTTCAGCGTGGTTGATTACTTTGCCCCGTACAACTATCAGTTCATGGATGATGGAGACCTTGACTTTGGGAGCGGCGCAGCGTTGTTGCTGCCACAACAGACTGGCGGCACCCATCCCCACCTGCTTGTCACCCGCGACAAAGTCGGGGGCATCTACGTTCTTGATCGCGATAACCTGGGCCAATGGCAGGCGAATGACAACAGCCAGGCGGTGCAGAACTTTTTCGTTGCCGGGTTTGGGCTCAGCTCGATGCTCTTTTGGAATTCCACTTTGTATGTCGCTGGTGGAGGCCAGATGCTATATGCCTACAGCTTCGATCCGGTGACACAGCAGTTCAATACCGTAGCGAAATCTACCTTTCCGTACAAAATAGGATCTCGCGGCCCTACTCCGTCGCTTTCAGCCAACGGCAACAGCAATGCCATATTGTGGATCATCACGGATTACGCGACAGGCAAGAACGCGGTGCTGCACGCGCTCGACCCGAATGACATCAGCAAGGAACTGTACTCCTCCAATACGATGGCGACCCGGGATGCCGCCGGTCTGGGAGTGAAGTTCGTTGTGCCCACCGTCGCAGATGGAATGGTATTTGTGGGTACGCAAAACGAAGTCGACATGTACGGTTTGCTGACGCAATAATTCTCAGGATTGTCCCCTCCCGGCTAGCCCGTTGGACGCCGCCTTTTTGTGCTTACTCGGTCGCCATCTCATGGTTCATAATCATAGAGACTGAGCCCTGAGCCTCAATGAGCTTCCAGTAAGGTACATTCATGCCCGTTCAACAATCATTTCAAGTTACGCCTGCCGCTCGCATGGCGAATGTGCGCTACGCGATTCGTGACCTTGCCGTTGTGGCTGACGAGGTCGCACGCGAAGGCCACCAGATTCTGTTCCTGAATATCGGCGATCCGTGCAAGTTTGACTTCCACACGCCGCCGCACATGATCGAGGCAGTGCATAAGGCGATGCTCGATGGCCACAACAGCTACGGTGAGTCGCTGGGCATCAAGCCCGCGGTCATGGCGATTGGCAATGAGGCTGAGCGATGTGGCTTCAAGGAAATTCAGAGCATCTTCGTCGGATACGGCAGCGGGGAAGTGATCGATAGCTGCCTCACCGCGCTGCTCAATCCTGGAGAAAACGTCCTTACGCCCAGCCCGGAGTATCCGCTGTATGGTGCCGTGCTGGCGAAACTCGGGGCCGAGTCCAATGCGTATGATCTCGACGAGTCGAACGGTTGGGAGCCCGACCTGCATGACTTGGAGCGCCGCATCAATTCGCGCACCAAGGCGATTCTGCTTATCAATCCCAGCAATCCCACCGGGTCAGTCATGTCGCGGCGCACCTTGGAGAAGATCATCGAGCTGGCGCGTCAGCACAACCTGCTCATCTTTGCCGACGAAATCTACGACAAGCTGATCTATGCGCCCGGCGCCGAGCACATCTCGATCGCCACCCTCGCCCAGGATGTGCCGATGGTGACTTTCAACGGTCTGTCGAAGGCATACCTGGTCCCGGGCTGGCGTATCGGATGGGCGGTAGCGACGGGGCCGCGCGAGGTGCTTCACCCCTACATGGAAGCTGTGCATCGTCTGCTGCGCGCCCGCCTCTCAGCTCCGCATCCGTTCCAGCATGCCATTAAACCGGCCCTCGAAGGACCGCAGGATCACATTGCGGCGATGAACGACAAGCTTCGCCGGCGGGCGCAGTTGACGGTTGATTGGGCGAAGCGAACTCCTGGCGTCAGCCTGGTCGCTCCCAAGGGCGCGTTTTATGCTCACCCCTCGCTGGATATCCCCGAGGACGATCTCAGCTTTGTGACCGCGTTGCTGAAGCAGAAACACGTGCTGGTCGTGCATGGCTCCGGCTTCGGCCAGAAGCCGGGAACAAAGCATATGAGGATTGTGTTCTTGCCGCCCGAGGATGTGTTGGAAGCGGCCTACCAGAAGATAAGCGAATTCATGGCCGAGCGATATTCGTAGAGGCTAACAGCGGCGGCCAGATTAGCGGGTGTGCTTGCTCCCACAGCAGCGCATGGTCTCGACATCTTCGCCATTGATGGAGACGATTCCCTGTCGCACTTTAGGGGTCGGCAGCTCTTCCGCGTCCTCGTGGTGAAACGAAGTGGCGATGCGCTTGGCGACCGAGGTAACTTTGCGGCGCATCTTGCCTTCAAGGTCGTGGATCCCTGCTTTGGCGCGATTGAGTCCGCCAACTGGATCAGAGCCTCTGCTGTTGCTCGAACCATCAACCCGCATGCCGATCCTCCTGCTACTGTGTCTATGAAGATGCAAGTTTAATGCTATTGGATACTGCTGGCGAGCAAAATCATGGCTACTCTCGAATCCGCGGGTTGAAAAAAGAATAGGTCAAATCGGTGAGGAAATTGACCAGCACGTAGGTCAGCCCAATCACCAGGATGCAGCCCTGCACCAGGTAGTAATCGCGATTCGATATGGCTTGAATGGTGAGCCGCCCGATTCCCGGCCACGAAAAAACTGTTTCTGTCACGATCGCGCCCGCCAGCATCGCCCCAAACTGCAGTCCCACGACTGTGAGCACCGGAATCATCGCGTTCCTCAGAGCGTGACGATAGACCACCGTGCGCTCTGGCAGGCCCTTGGCGCGAGCGGTTCGGATGTAATCCTGCGAGAGCTCCTCCAGCATCGAAGTTCGCACCATGCGCGTGAGGATTGCCGCCAGCGCCCCGCCCATGGTTATGGCCGGCAAAATGAGGTGCGCCGGAGAGCCTGCACCCGATACAGGTAGCCATCCCAAGTCGATGGCGAACAGCAAGATCAGGATCGGTCCCAGCGCAAAATTCGGAAAAGAGAGCCCGAGCAGGGAAACAAAGCTGAGCAGACGATCGTCCCAGCGATTGCGCCGCAGCGCCGAACGAACTCCGGCTGGAATCGCCAGGCAGAGCGCCACCAGCAACGCGGCCAGGGTGAGCTGTAGAGTATAGGGATAAGCCTGTCCGATGATGTGGCCGACGTTCTGATTGAAGCGCAGCGATCGCCCCATGTCGCCGTGCAGTAAGCCTTCCCAGTACTTCACGTATTGCTGGCTCAGCGGCACATCCAGCCCATACGCGTGTCGAGCCGCAGCGATGTCGGTGGCTGCTGCGCCCTCTCCCAGCATTTGCTGAATGGGATCGCCCGGCACCAGGTGGATCAACAGGAACACCACAGACACTACAAGCCAGACCACCGGCAGCATCAGGAGCAGGCGCGATAGCAGGTAGCGTGGCATCAGTTGGTGGCCGGAGATGTCGCCTGAGCCTCGGCTTGCGACAACGGCTGCTCTGACTCTATCCGCACGCGGTCGACCCGTAGCCCGTCCATTCCAGTCACAGTGTAGCGCCGTCCATCGTATTGAAAACTGTCGCCGAGTTTGGGAATGCGCTGCATTTGCGCCAGCACGAAGCCGGCGAGAGTTTCAAAGCCGCCGTCACGTGGCAGGATCAACTGATAATCCAGTTCCAGGTCGCGAATGTTGATAGAGGCGTCCAGTTCCATGGTGGCGGAGCCAAGCAGCGCCACCGGCTCGCTTCCCTCAGCTTTGTCTTCGATGGGCCCGACCAGCTGCGCCAGTATGTCTTCGACGGTGATTACGCCGGCAGTTGAGCCGAACTCGTCCACCACGACCGCAAGGTGCCGTCGGCGCTCCTTAAATTCTTCGAGCAGGTCGGGAAGCGTCTTCGCTTCGGGAACCACCAGCACTTCGCGCATGATGTGCCGGATACGAAGGTTGGTTTCGCGCGTGACAATCCTTCCCGTGGTGGTGCGCGACAAACGGTAGCGCATCCAGCGCATCAGGTCGCGTGCGTAGAGTACGCCCACGATGTGCTCCGGGCCTCGATGCGGGTCGTAGACCGGAACCCGCGAGTGCTGTCCATCCACAACATGCTCGAGCGCTTCGTAGAGTGTCATGTCGCCGGACAGCGAAAAGATGTCGCGGCGCGGCACCATCACCTCACGTACCAGAACGTTCTCCAGGTCCAGCGCGCGGAGAATCATCTCCTCCTGCGGAGCCGCAAGCAGTCCCAGATTGCGGCTGGCACTGACGATGAGCTTCAGTTCCTCCGGGGAATGTACTCCGGCCTCGCGCACGGCATGCATGCCAAAAGCTTGCAGCACGGCGTGCGACGATGCCGTCATGAACGCCAGCAGTGGTGCGGTGATCCGCATGAAGAAATCCATGGGACCGGCGACGGCGAGCGCAACCCGCTCCGTCCGCTGCAAGGCGATGGATTTCGGCACTACTTCACCCAGGATGACGTGCATATAAGTGATGAGGGTGAAGGCGAGGATCACAGCCATCGCGTGCGCGTATAAATGCGCGTGCGGCAGGTTAATGAAGAACGGCTCCAGGATTCGAGCCATGGCGGCTTCACCAATCCAACCCAGGGCCAGGCTGGAAAGCGTTACGCCAAATTGAACCGCATTGATGAACTGGTCAAGCTGCTGGTGCAGCCTTTGAACCGTGCGCGCGCCTACGCGCCGCGCCGTCACCAGTTGCTGGATCTGGGTTTCGCGCAGGCTGACCATGGCGAATTCGGCGGAGACAAAGAACGCATTCGCCGCGACGATCAGTACGACCGCCACCAGGCGCAACACGACGAAAGTAACCATGAAGGCAAAATCTTAACACTGACCGACCCCGTCGGGAGACGGACACGCGGATCGATGGCTTAGAGGACCTTCTTCCAGTCCAACTGAATCTTAGGATGTTCGGTCGTTCCCTGGATGTTCATCGGCAGGTAGGTTCCGGCGCCGTTCTTTTTGAAGAGTGGATCGAAGGGTACTGTCACCCAGTGTTTGATGCCCGTCTGGGTCTGCGATACTGTCGCCTGCAAGCGTACGTCGCCGGTGAAGTCCAGCTCCTGCTGCGCAATCGAATAAGCACCCTTCATCTGAACCTGGACTCCCGGTACATCGAAATTCAGCGTGCTGAAACTCATGCGCGCGTTTTCCAGCTTAAAGACCCCATCGAAGTTTGCCGGCACGTTCTGAATCTCGGTCGCGTCTGGCTTGCCTTGCCCGCGGCGGCTCAGCGAGTCGAGCTTGCCTTGTACATCCGGATTGGGGAAGTGTCCGTCGTTCACTGCGAAGCGCCCAGCCAGAGAAATCTTCTGGATGACCTTCTGCTCCCCCGGCGGAATCACCAGTTTCGCCTTGGTCATCACGCTGCCAGTGATTAAGGCTCCTTTATCGGTGGCGAGCGCTAGCATGTCTTCAATGCGCGAATCGTGTACGTCGATGTCGAGCCTTATGGTTTTACCCTTCTGGCCCTTCTTGCCTGCGACTTCACCTGCGGCGATAACGTGCGAATGCAGGAAGCTGGCATTCACCGGCTGAAGATAGGTATCGCCCTTGGTGCCGTCCACAATGGCGTGAAACTTCGTTATGAGATGTACCGAAGTTGCGCCACTATCCAGTTTGAAGTCGGGGACATCGGTGGTTCCGTCGACCACGATGTTGTTTAGTTGCCCGGTATACTCGCCGCTGGACGAAAGCATTCCAGAGATGCCGTTGAAGATGGAAAGGTCGGCGTGCTCGAAAGTGTAGTGGCCTCCGACGGGCGTTGCCGCCGGATCATCCAGGTTCCACGGTCCGAACTTGCCATTGCTGTGAATATCGCCGGGAGGCTTCGGATTCGTGAGCTCCGCCTGAAAAGTCATTGGCTGATCAATGCCCGCGCTTTGGAGAGCAAGCTTGCGGATGTCGAACTCCATGGGATCGCGCTCGGGATTCTTGGACAGGATGTACAGAAGCGTGCCGTCCGCGTCGACGTGATCGATTACAAAGTTCGCCAGGTGGCGAAGCCGCTTTGGCTTGGCCTCGCGCTCCTTGGCCGCCTCGGATTTGGGCGCAACTGTGATGACCAGCCCTTCGAGCTTCAACGAATGTATGTGGATTGGGCTGCGCAACAATTCCAGAGGGCTGGCTTCAGCCGTGAAGTGCTTGATGGCGATCAACGGAGGCTGGTTGGCCTCATCGCGATTAGGGAGCACAAACGCATCGGCGCTGACGCGGAATACTGGTATCAGCGTCACGCGAAGGTTTTGTAGTTGAACGTCGCGGTGAAAGTGCTCGCTGAGCGCCTGCTGGACACGTGCCTGCAGGCTGCGTTCCAGGGGCGCCGGCACGGTCAAGAGCCACAATACACCGACGGCTGCGATGGCGATCAGTACCAGCGCGACAATTGCGAAAGCCAGAAACTTGCGACGAACCGGCATGAGCAACTCTGTTGGATGCAAATCTGACGAGCAGAGTTCAGTCGCAATGAAAGTAACTGAGCGTAAGGCGGGCCGCTATTAACCAGCAAGGCGCCAGTCTGGCCCTCACGGGCCCGTATTGGGAGGGACTTCGACGTCGATCAGAGCTTTGAATCGCTATCGCGTTGCAGCGGCCGCCAACGCTTGCGGTCGTGCTGAATCAGGGCGTTGGCTTCTTCCGGTCCGTCGCTTCCGGAAGCGTAGTTAGGGAAACTCGGCGGCGGCAGCTGCGCCCATGCCTCTTCGATCGGGGTGATGATCTGCCACTCGGCCTCGACTTCATCCCGTCGCGTAAACAGCGTCGCGTCCCCGCGCATGGCGTCGAGCAGCAGGGTCTCGTAAGCCGAAGGCGTGTCGGAGCCGAAGGCCTCGCTGTAGGAGAAGTCCATGCTCACGCGAGTGGCGCGCATCTGCGTACCCGGAACCTTGGCTTCGAAGTTGATAGCGATGCCTTCGTTCGGCTGAATGCGCATGGTGATGACATTGTGATGAACATCCCCAGGGCGGCTGGCGAACAGTGCCTGCGGCGTGCGTTTGAAGTGCACGGCAATTTCGGTGAGATGGTTCGACAAACGTTTGCCGGCCCGAACATAGAAAGGAACTCCCGCCCAGCGCCAGTTGTCGACGTGAAACTCGACCGCTGCATAGGTCTCAGTGTTTGACTTGGGGTTGACCCCCTTCTCCTGGCGATAGCCGGGAACCTGCTTGCCATCGATCGTGCCCGGGCCATATTGGCCGCGAATGGTGCGCTGCGCGACCTCTTCCACCGTCATCGGACGAATTGCCCGCAGCACCTGCACCTTTTGCTCGCGCACGGAATGCGCATCGAAGGCAACCGGCGGCTCCATCGCGGTGAGCGTCAGGAGCTGAAGCATGTGGTTGGCGACCATATCGCGCAATGCACCAGTCTCTTCGTAGAACGCGGCACGGCTTTCGACCCCGAGCTTTTCGGCAGCGGTAATTTCGACGTAATCGATGTAGTTGCGGTTCCAGATGGGCTCGAACATCGAGTTGCCGAAGCGGAACACCATGATGTTCTGCACGGTCTCTTTGCCGAGGTAGTGATCGATACGGTAGACGGCCTCCTCGTCGAAGACATGCGACACGATCTCATTTAGCTCTTTGGCACTCTGCAAATCGTGACCGAAGGGCTTCTCCAGCACGATGCGCGTCCAACCTTCGTCATTGCGAGCCAGTCCGGCCTCGCCCAGACCTTTCACGATTGGCGGAGCCAGCGAAGCCGAGGTCGAAATATAAAAGAGAATGTTCTTGCTGGCGCCCTGCTGCTGTAGCTCTTCAATCTTTTTTTTCAGCTTGGAATAGAAATCCGGTTCGTCGGCATCGCCAATCAGGTAGTGCAGCCGGGAGGTGAAGTCTTTCCACGTGTCCTCGCTGAAATTCCGCGAGTCCGACGATTGTGCAGTACCGTCATGCATGCGCTCGCGAAATTGCTCGTCCGTCAGCGGAGTGCGTCCAATACCCAGCACGTCGAAGTTGTTGTGGGTGCACCCAATGCAAGCCAGATCGTAGAGTGCGGGCATCAACTTGCGGCGCGAGAGATCGCCGGTGGCGCCAAATAGAACCAGCAACGCCGAGCCCGCCTGCGGCAGTCGCTGGGTTTTAACTGGTTCGACGGTCGGCTCGACGAGGGTAGTCACGTGTCACGCTCCTGAGTTGGAGTGGGCCCAAAAATCGATTAGATGGAATGTTAAGCGGCTCGACGCAATTCTTCTGTGCGCCCCTTGATGACTTCGATCAGGTCATCAAACGACTTGGAGAACGACGCGACTCCGTCCTCAGTAAGCTTGCGCGTGACCGACTGCATGTCGATGCCAAGCTCTTTCAGGTCGGCAAAGACCTTGTGGGCTTCGTCGATTCCTTTTTGTAACGTCGCTTTCACAACCCCATGGTCGCGGAAGTCCTCGAGCGTGTTCATAGGAACCGTGTTCACCGTGTCGGGACCGATCAGCTCTTCAACATACAACGTGTCGCGATACTTGGGATTCTTGGTGCTCGTGGATGCCCACAACGGCCGCTGAACTTTCGCGCCCTTTTGCTTGAGCCTCTGCCAGCGGTCGCCAGAGAAGATTTGTGCAAACGACTCGTAGGCCAGCTTCGCGTTGGCGATGGCAGCTTTGCCCATCAAGCTCTCGATCTTCTGCTTACGGGCGGAATCGTCGGTCTCACTCGCCAGCTTTTCGAGTTGTTTGTCGACGGCGGAATCGATTCGGCTGACGAAGAAGCTGGCTACCGAAGCGATGCGATCAATCGGCTGGCCGGCGGCAGCGCGTCGTTCCAAGCCTCGGATATACGCCTCGGCAACTTGCTCGTACACTTCAACCGCAAAGATCAGCGTGACGTTGATGCTCAGCCCCGACGCGATTAACTCCTCGACGGCGGGCAATCCCGACGGAGTTGCCGGGACTTTGATCATCACGTTGGGCCGATTCAGCCGTGACCAGAGCTGCTTGGCTTCCTTGACGGTCGCCTGAGTATCATTGGCGAGTAGCGGAGAGACTTCCAGGCTGACAAATCCGTCGCCGCCGTTCAGCGAGTCATACATCGGACGGAAGATATCCGCTGCGTTTCCGATGTCTTTGACCACGACTGCGCCGTAAACATCAGAGACGGACGCGCCGTCGCGTACTAGCTGCTTGATTTCCTCAGCGTAATCGTCGCCCTTACCAATCGCTTTTTGAAAGATAGTCGGGTTCGAGGTCATGCCTCGAAGGCCGTCTTCATCAATAAGCCGTTTGAGTTCGCCGGTGGTCAGCAACGACCGGCTAATCTGATCCAGCCACAGGCTCTGTCCATACGTATGAAGCTCTACCAGGGGATTACTGCGCACCAGCCACTCTCCTATATTTGCGCTTCCCCGGGCAGAGCCTCAGGGAAGCTAACCTTTGACTTTGCTCATCACCTCTTTGGCCTTCGCGATCACGTTTTCCACCGTGAAGCCAAACTCTTTGAGCAATTCCTTAATAGGAGCAGATGCGCCGAAGTCGGTGCGCGCTACAACAATCCCGTCGCTGCCCACATATTCTTTCCAGCCCAGACTCGTCCCGGCTTCCACAGCTACTCGGGCGCGAACTTCCGGCGGGAACACCTGGATTTTGTATTCGGGCGATTGCTTTTCGAACAGCTCCCAGCAGGGCATCGAGACCACGCGTACCTTTACGCCCTCAGCCGTGAGTTTCTCGTAAGCTCCCACGCAGAGCTGCACCTCTGAGCCCGTACCCATCAGGATCAACTCCGGTTTGCCGCCCTCGGCGTCGGCCATGATGTATGCGCCCTTGGCCACGCCAGCCGCCGAAGCATACTTCGTGCGATCGAAGGTCGGAACCCCCTGCCGCGTAAACGCCATCAGCACCGGCTGATGCATGATGGGCATGATCGTGCGCCAAGTTTCAGCCACTTCGTTTGCATCTGCCGGACGGAACACCAACAGACGAGGTATCGCCCGCAGCGACATGAGCTGCTCGATCGGCTGATGCGTCGGCCCATCTTCACCCAGGCCGATGGAGTCATGCGTGTAAATGAAGATGCATGGGATATCCATCAGCGCGGCCAGGCGAATCGGCGGCCGCATGTAATCGGAGAAGATGAGAAACGTCGAGCCATAGGCGCGCAGGCCCGAAAGCGTCATTCCGTTCAGGATTGAACCCATGGTGTGCTCACGAATACCGAAGTGGAAGTTGCGGCCGCCGTAGCTGTTGGGTTCGAAATCGGCTTCGCCATCGATCAGAGTGAAAGTCGAAGGATGAAGATCAGCCGAGCCGCCCAGCAGCCAGGGAACGTTTTTCGCCACCGCGTTCAGCACCGTCGAGTCCGACTTCCGCGTCGCGATGCCCTTCGGATCAGCAGGGAAGGTGGGAATATCTTTGTCCCATCCGTCGGGCAGCGTGCCGTTCTGAATGTGCTGCCACGTCTTGTCGAGCTCAGGATGCTGTTTGGCCCACGCGCTGTAGCGCGCGTTCCAGTCCGCCTCCAACTTGGCGCCGCGCTCCACCGCCTTGCCCATGTACTGCGCGGCTTCATCGGGAACCAGGAACTGTGCGTCGGGCGGCCAGCCATACACCATCTTGGTCAGGCGAACTTCCTCCACGCCCAACGCTTCACCGTGAGCTTCGCGCGTGTCTTGCCGGTTGGGAGAGCCCCAACCGATATGAGTGTCGGTAATGACGATCGTCGGCCGCGCCGGTTCGCGCATGGAAGCCTTGATGGCGACATCGACCAGGTCGAGGTTATTGACATCGCTGATGTGTTCTACATTCCAGTTCCAGCCGCGGAAGCGTGTCGCTACGTCGTCGGTGAATGCCAGCGATGTGCTGCCCTCGATGGTGATGTGATTGTTGTCGTAAAACCAGACGAGATTATTCAGCCCGAGATGTCCGGCGACGGAGGCGGCTTCATTGCTTACGCCTTCCATCAGATCGCCATCGCCACAGAACGTGTAGATGCGGTAATCGAACAGCTCTTTGTCGAAGCGCGAAGCCAGCCACTTCTGCGCAATCGCGAATCCTACCGAGTTGCCGCAGCCTTGTCCCAGCGGGCCGGTGGTAGTTTCGATTCCGGGGGTGAGCCCGTACTCGGGATGACCAGGCGTCTTCGATCCCCATTGGCGAAAGTGCTTAAGGTCGTCGAGCGAAAGATCGTAGCCGGTGAGATGCAGCATGGCGTAGAGCAGCATCGAGGCATGCCCGTTCGACAGGATGAAGCGATCGCGTCCCGCCCAATGAGGATTGCGCGGGTTGAAGCGCAAATGCCGGTCAAACAGGGTGAAGGCCAGCGGAGCCAATGCCATCGGCGTACCCGGATGCCCGCTGTTGGCCTTTTGCACTGCATCCATCGCCAAGGTTCGGATGGTGTTGATGCATAGCTCTTCCAGTTTCTGCTGCTCCGTCTCCATGGGGCCGCGGCCGGGCGCAGGAGCAACCTGCGTCTTGGTCTGTTTGTCTTGGGTCTTGCTATCGGTCTGGCTACTCACCTGACGCCACCTTTCTTGTTTTTACCGGTTCTTCAGCGGGTGTGACTTCCACCTGATAATTCTGTTCCTGCCACTGGTTATCCTGCGGCCAGAAAAAGGTAAACCGCAACGGTGAATTCTGGGTTACAGGTACCTGCAAATCGGCGTATTCAATGCCCAGCGAGGTAGGCGTCGAACCCGTATCGTGCGCCGTGTGCCACTCATCCGCACTCCAGTGCAGGCTGAAGGGAGATGACGCCTGTATCCGCAGCAGGGTTCCGGCGGGAACGCTGCGCACCTGGCGATTCATCTTCCACACTTCGAGGAGCGGCTTGGCTGAAGCGCTCATCGAAGGGTCGCAGTAGCGCTTCGCCACGGGATCGAGCAGATCAAACACTCTCTTGTCGATAACTGAGCGCATCATCTTCACGAAATCGGCATGCGCCCACATCAGCGGAATCGCGGAGCCGGTTGGTCGCCCGAAAAACATGTGCTGATCGGGAATATCCGGTGCATCCCAGACCTGTTCGGGAATCAACCCAACACCCGACGTAAAGCGTTCCACGGTTCGACAAAGCGGCTCTGGATCATTGCCCAGCGCCAACTCATACGCCGCGCGCTCCAGAGTCAACAGCGGCCATGGCCGCCCCACACCCCAACCATCGAACGAAGTACCATCATCCCGCTGGCCGTAGCCGTCGTGGTTGTACCGCTTCCAGCACGGCCCGGACGGTGTGTCCACCTTCAGCACTGCGTCGATCACCTTCACCGAATCAACCATCAACGGATCATCTGCCCGCCGTATGCCCATGCGCACCAGTTCCAGAAACCCGCCATCCACAATCTGGTTCGCCGGATACGAAAACGGATCTCCCGGCTTTTGGTTGGCCATCACCAGCACACCTTTGTCGGGATCTTCGTCGCCTTGGGATCCTTCTGCGCTGATAGCGGGATTGATGCGGATATAGTGGCGCGTGATTCCGGGAACCAGCGTTCCGTGATTGGTTACTGTCCACTTTTCGATATGCGATTCCAGGAAGTCGGCATAGGTGCGCACGAATTCGGCAGTGTGGCTGTCACCACGCGCTTCGAAAAATTCCGCGGCGCAGATTAGACCTGCAATATTCGCCGCCAGGGTCGAGGGCGAGTAGCCTCCGGCCTCCTCCCAGCGTTCCTGCTTGGTTGCCGGACCTTCTCTAATCAAGTAGCCGCAAGCCCGCACCACCGTCATGTAGGGATCGAAGTTTGCCAGCCCGTCGGCCTTCCACAGACGCCACGCCAGAATAATCGGAAACGACACTTCATCCAGCTGAATGCCCGTCCAGTACGGGTCGCCGTTAACCCAGAAATTCTGGTAGAAGCCGCCATCTTCTCGCTGCGTTACCGCCAGGTAGATCATGGCGCGCAGCGGAGTCGCGGTGTCGCCCACCGCAAGCAGCGCAGTGGCCTGCATCACCATGTCACGCGTCCACACCAGGTGATATCCGCCCAGATCGTCGTCGGTTTTGTCTTCGCCCCAGGGAATGCTGAGACTGGCAATCATGGCGCCGGGATACACCTTGTCTTCGTTGGCCAACAGCAGGTTCACGCTGCGGCTAAACAGGAACGAGTCGCAGGCCGACAACTTGTCCATCAGCGCCATGCGCTTGCGGGTCCGTTGCCACTGTTCCTCAAAGCTCTTCAGTGCCTGATCAAAAGGAATTGCCAGCGACTGCGCCAGGGTGGAAGCGGAATTGTGTTTGGTATGTCCGAAGCCAACCGCCAGGCTGAACTCCGTGGTGCGGCTCAGGTCCAACTGTCCCGTCATGGCCACATTGCCATCCAGCGCCGAGGTGTACTCCCAGTCCATCTGAAAGTTGTGCGAGAGGTCGGTCCAGCCGTCGTTCACCCCAACATAGCCGACCGACATCTTTTTCATCGGCACCGTGGCCATCAGAGTCAGGTATGCATCCCCGCGATAGGCGAGCAAAAAAGTTCTGCCGCGTGCGCGTTGCACCAGCGCATTGTTGTGCCAGCCGCCGATTTGCAAGTGGGGAGCGCACAGCACGTAGAGCTGCAGCCGGCCCTGCCACTCCGGCGCCACGTTGAACTTGGTGTGAATCAGCAGACAGGGGAGATGCGGGTCACCGATGATGGTCTTCTCTATGGAGTATCGCCCCTCCGGGTCGGAGTTCGTCACCGTGAAGCCCAGGGCGGCACTCTCCCGGCACTCGGTTTTGCTGACCATGTGCCGCCGCTCATCGTGAAAGAAGGTTTCACCGTCGGAGACCAGGTACTGCAAATCCCGCATTTGTGGAGTATCGATAGTCGGGAAGTAAACCTCGGTGACCACCCCATTGGCCAGCGTGTACCAAAGCCGGCTCGATACGGAGTAGGCAGTTCCCACTGCATCTTTGGCCCCGAAGGTCCACTTGGGAGTAATCCCAGGTCCGCCGGGTGCGGGGTTAGCTTTTTGCAATGCAGCTCCTTGAGAGTTAAGCAGCGATTTTAGAGCTTACAACAGCATCGCGACACACAGAAGAGCCCAGATGAGCCGGTTCCCGTTCCATCGCATTCCCCGTTTTGCTGCTTTTGGCAGAAATTGGCAGTTACCGGTTATGTCACAACTCCTCTATTATGATTTTCAAAGCCGTCGTGTCCTCCTTTCTGCAAACCTTGCTCGCGCCGAACTACAACCCGTTTTCCAGCTGCCTTTGCGAGCTCTCATGGTAGAGCAGGAAAAGACAGCTCTGAAGTTCGCGGCACTGGAACAAATGTGCCGCACCATCTCCTCGCACAGCGACCTCGGCGAGGTGTTTAGCTCACTCTCGCCTCATATCTCCCATCTGCTGCCCTCCCACTATGTCAGCGTCGTGCTCCACGATGAGGACCGTGGAACCATGCGTTTGCACGTCCTGCATTCTTCGGAATCGACCCCGGAATGGCTGGGACAGGACTTTGAAATCGACGATTCTCCCTCCGGCATTGCGTGGCGAAGCCAGGACGTGTTTATTTGCGAGGACCTGGAACAGGAGAAGCGCTTCCAGAAAGTCAGCGAGCTTTTACGGGAGCATCGAGTACGTTCATTTTGTGTTTTGCCGCTGATCACTCCCACCGGCCCTTTGGGTGCGCTGACCATTGGGCGGGCCCAAATCGGTAGCTTTGACGAGGATGAGATTAGTTTCGCACGGCTGATCGCTGCTCAAGTGGCGTTGGCAGTGGAGAATGCATTTTTTCGCCAGCGCTCGGCGACTCTTCAGCGTGAGTTGACCCGCGAGCGCGACCGCCTGCAATTGGTACTGGAACTGAACAACGCCGCGGTCTCGAATCTCGACCTGCGCGCCCTGTTTACCGCTCTCTCCGCAAATCTGCGGAGGGTGATCGAATACGACTCCGCCAGTCTCATGCTGCCGGAAGACGACAACCAACTGCGCATACACGCCCTCGATTATCCCGACAGTCGCGGCTACTTGCATCAGGATATGTTGGTCAAGATCGAAGCCACCAACGCCGGCGCCGCCTTTCGTACGGGACAGGGTCTGTTGGTCGGCAGCGGCCTGTTGCCGTATAGCCAGGACACCGGAGCCCTGCGGGTTCGCTCAGGCGAAGGATTCAAGTCGTTGTTGCTCGTCCCCTTGCAGAGCAACGGCTCTCCGGTGGGAGTGCTTTCGCTCAGCAGCCGGCGGGAACGTGCTTTCTCTCCGGGCGATTTGGATTTCGCCATGCAAATCGGCCGGCAGGTGGCCATTGCCGTTAGCAACGCCCTCCAGCACCACGCTCTGTCGGAGAGTAAAGAACAAATTTCCGAGCAGAAGTTATACCTCGAAGACGAGATTCGCGCCGAGCAGGATTTCGAAGATATCATCGGCGGCAGCAGCGCGCTTCGCGCTGTCCTAGACCAGGTCGAAACCGTTGCCCCTACCGATTCCACCGTCCTTATCTGTGGCGAGACCGGAACCGGCAAAGAACTCATTGCGCGCGCCATTCACGAGCGCAGCACCCGTAATAACCGGACTTTCGTGAAGATCAACTGCGCTGCTATCCCGCTCGGCCTCCTCGAAAGCGAGTTGTTCGGACATGAGAAGGGAGCTTTCACCGGCGCCATCTCGCGCAAGATCGGACGCTTTGAGCTCGCCCACCAGGGCAGTCTTTTCCTTGACGAGGTGGGAGACATCCCCAGTGAGCTTCAGCCTAAATTGTTGCGAGTACTTCAGGAGCAGGAATTCGAGCGTCTGGGAAGTTCGCGCACCCAACGCGTAGATGTTCGCCTTATCGCCGCCACCAACCACGATCTTCAGCAAATGGTGACGGAAGGCAGGTTCCGCAGCGATCTCTTCTACCGGCTCAACGTTTTCCCCATCACTGTCCCGCCCCTGCGGGAACGCGCAGAGGACATACCTCTCCTGGTGCGCTACTTCGTCAGCAAGTATGCGCGGCGCATGAACAAGCGCATCGACCGCATAGCAACCCAGACCATGACAGCTCTCACCGAATACCCGTGGCCGGGAAATGTTCGAGAGTTGCAGAACTTCATCGAACGGGCCGTGATCCTTACATCGGGGGAAGAGTTGATCGCGCCCGCGTCGGAGCTTCGCGCCCCCGGCGCAACCCCTCCCAGCCCTGAACCTATCGCCAACCTCAGCTTGCGGGACATCGAGCGCGCCCGCATCCTCGACGTTTTGCGCCAGGCGAATTGGGTCGTCGGTGGCCCACACGGCGCCGCAACGCGCCTCGGCATCAAACGTACTACGCTGCTTTACCGCATGGAAAAGCTAGGCATTTCCCGCCAATCCGCGTCAAGAATGTCAAGAAACTGACGCTTACTGTCAGAATCAGTGCCAAGGTTTTGACACAACATTTCCTGCCGTTTGGAGTTGGATTCTTAAAGGACATCTTTTCAATTCTTTACCAAAACCTGCGGCCATTGCGGCGTATGGTGGTTTAGGTGCACTCAGAGACACTGTCGATCCAACGCTGGGTTAACTGTTGAATAAAAATTTGACGGTTTTTCGCCAGCGCGCATCTCAGGAGACGGCAGTTGCTGAGGATCACCGTCGAGAACGACGCGATCGAGTTGCGTTTGCTTGTCGAGGGAAGACTTGAGAAAGCTCTGGTTCTCGAGCTCGAAAATACCTTCGCTGAGCAAACCAGCCTCGCAGCGGGACGTCCGGTGGTGGTCGATCTATCCG
Organism: uncultured Acidobacteriaceae bacterium; assembly: GCA_963791965.1. Classification (GTDB taxonomy): domain Bacteria; phylum Acidobacteriota; class Terriglobia; order Terriglobales; family Acidobacteriaceae; genus CAVVDY01. Next base: position 408,558 of record CAWBUK010000006.1, read on the forward strand.
GGTTGACCGGCATGGATGAAGCTGGCGAGTCGAGCTTGCGAAAGCTTTATGAACTGGGAGCGACACTTCGTTGCGCAGATGTAATGAACACGTATTTAGTGGAACGAATGGCACACGAGCCGCCGAAACCAATGCAGGCCCCATGCCGTCCAGACCACTCCAACGAAAACCTCAAAACTAAGCACATGGAGGAGAAGTAAAGTGCGAATCGCGATCGGTTCAGATGAAACTGGCAATGCGTTGAAACAGCAACTTACGGCGAACCTGGCTGCGACAGGGCACGAGGTGCTCGATCCCACGTCAACCATCGAACCTCAATCCCGCGGCGATTACGCCGAGCAGGTAGCTTTGGCTGTTCTGCGCCGCGACGCGGAACGCGGCATCATCGTCACCGGGCGTGGCGTTGGTGCGTCGGTGGCTGCCAATCGCGTGCCTGGTATCAGGGCCGCTCTCTGCAACGATTCGTTTTCTGCCTTCTCCGGCGCTAAGTCGGAAGGCATGAACGTCCTGGTGTTATCGGTGCAGTCGGTTGACTTGGAGCGCGCGAAAGAGGTTGTCGACGCCTACGTGGGAGCCACACTGGCGCCTGTCGAACTGGTGGGTGGCCTGCCGCCCCGCCGCCTGCAGCGCGTCCTGGAATACGTGAAGGAGAACATCGAGAAAGACCTTAGCGTCTCCGAGATGTCCCAGGTGGTAGGCATGAGCCAGTACTACTTCTCCAAGCTGTTCAAGATGAGCACCGGAACCACTCCTCACCAATACGTGATGCGGCAGCGGGTTGAGCGCGCGCAGGAACTGCTGCGCGACGGCAACACCGCCTTGGTCGAAGTGGCTACCAACGTAGGATTTGAGACGCAGAGCCATTTCACCAGCGTCTTCCGCCGCCTGGTGGGAATTACCCCCAAGAAGTTTCGTGAGATGCGCGCCGACAGCGGCATCCATCTCGCAAGCTCCACTGATGTGAACAACGATAAACGGGACGAGAAGTCCAACGCGACGGCTGCCTAGCTCGGCAATTGGGTAGTGCCGACCTTCAGGTCGGTGTCAGAACGCAGGCTAAAAATTTAGGCCGGGATGGCGATTCTCAGATGCCATCCCGGCCTTTTCTCTTTGGCGAGAGCCGATGCGGCGCTCAACTTCCTCAACGCCGCCGCGCTGCCGCCGCTCAGCTATTTCTGCTTAGACTTCGGCTTCCTGGCCTTCGAGGCTCCCATATCCGCTGGCCCTGCGAGTTCGGTCGCCAACGCGTCCGCGTGATAAATCTTGCGCAGCGTCTCAATCACGGCTCGCGAGTCGGTGGCGACGGCACGCGCCTGTTTATCGTCATAGGCAAAATTCCACGTCAGCGACTGGATGTTGCCGTCGAAAATGATTCCCACCACCTCCGCGTCTTTGTTGATTACCGGACTACCCGAGTTTCCGCCGATGATGTCGGGCGTGGAAGCTGTGTCGTAAACCGTCTTCAGGTTCAGCGACGACTTGTCTTTCATCCAGCTCTCAGGCAACTGATAGGGCGTTTTATTGCCGTGCGCTGCGGCGTGCTCGTAGGCGCCTCCAAGTGTCGTAAACCACGGGATGTGCTTACCATTCTGTTCGTAGCCTTTCACCGCGCCATAGCTGAGGCGTAAGGTAAAACGTCGCATCCGGCGGCACGCTGAATCCGCCTTGCGCAAAGTGGATTTTGGCAATGGTGCCCGCGTTCTTGCGCAGGACCGATTCCACTTCATCTTCGTTCCGCTGATGTACCGCTTCAGCATCCGGCTCGATCGTCCGCATCATGACGATGAGTGGATCGGTGCTGGCATCGACCGCCTGCTTGCCGCCTTCGTAGAGCTGCTTGCGAACCGCTACCTCGTCCAGCTTGGTGCCATCAATGACTTCCTTGGCACGTTCCTCGGGCGACTTGCCGGCAAGGGCTGTTTTGACGCCGGCGTTGTCGGCGCCCAGCACCTGCTGCATTTCAGAGAGGCTGGCCGCCAGTTGTACCTCTTCCAGCGACTTGTAAATCGGGGCGGTAGAAAAAAGCTGCTGCTCCAGCGTAGGCAGCGCCGAATCCTGGTAGCCTCGGATGCGCTGGTTGCTTGGCTTCTGCCGCTGCTCGGCTGCCCGCACGATAGTGCGCGCGTCATCGGCCAGCGTGCCGCGGAAGCCCGCCAGCCCATCGAGGTAGTACAGCGGCTTGTAAATCTGCTTCTGCACATCGACTGCCTGCGAGATCGGCTGCCAGGGATCGCCGAACTGCTTCTCCCGGCCGGCATCAGCCTTAACGTACTGGTGCAGGTCCTTTTCTTCGGCAATCTTCTTGTTCATGATGTCGGGATTCTTCAACCCGCCTTCATAGCCGGTGATCGCCTTGAAGGAGTTCTGCGTTCCGAACAGAGCGTCCTCGGCCTCGCGAGACTTCTCGTCGGATTGCGCTCCAAACTTCTGGAGCACCTCGATGCGGTGCTGGAACGACGCCAGCATCATCGGAAACTGGTAGTCGCGCAGGAAGTCCAGCTGATCCACGGTAAGCAAACGGCCGGTGCGTCCGGGATGTCCGGATACGAATACCAGTTCGCCATCCTGCGCTCCGTCTTTCGACCACTTGAGATAGTTGGTGGTGTTTGCCGGCTTATCGTTCTCGTAGGCGCGGAGGAACGAAATATCCAGATCGTAGCGCGGATATTCGAAGTTATCCGGATCACCACCGAAGAAGGCGATGTCGAACTCCGGCGCAAACACCAGCCGGATGTCGTCGTACTTTTTGTATTTGTACAACTGGTACAAGGCCCCGGAGTACAGCGTCACGACGTCGCAGCGGATGTCTCCGCTCGAGCACTCCTTCTCGATCGATGACATTTCCTCGCGCTGGGCTTTTCCGGCGTCAGCGTCGCTCATCCCTGGCTTCACCACGGCGTTCACCTTGTCAGTCACGTCCGAGATATTTTCCAGGACCAGGAACTCCATCCCGGGGCACTTCGGCTCGTCGGCGCGCGTCGGGGCATAGAAGCCGTTCTTGTTGTAGTCCTTGCCGTTGGTCGAGAGGTCGTGGATGCAGCCCTGTGCGATGTGATGATTGGTGAAGATGAGACCATCGGGGCTGACGAAAGACGAGGAACCGTTCGGCGCGCGGGCGGAGGAGAGCCGCACGTGATCGAGCCACTCCTGCGAAGGCGAAAAGCCGTACTTCGCTTGCACCTTATCCTTGGGGAACTCGTTGAACAACCACATGCCCTCGTCGGCAAAGCTGGGCAGGCATAGGAAGATCGTGCAGAGAAGCAGGACAGCTTTTTTCATGATGGCTCCAGTCGCCGGAGTTCGTGTTTGAAGGGTGTCCGACGAGCGTTTGCGGGAATAGATAAGCAGACTCTTAACTATAAATTTTGGGCGTTGGGGGGCAACACTGGGCTGAGGTTTGGTACGTCTCGTCTGAAACTTTCCGCCATGGAATCCCGCGTGCCAAGCGAATTCGACAAAGCGATTCTATTCGGAATAGCACTCGGAGAGAAATACAGCTAAGAGGATTTTTCGAGGTCATTGCGTCCAATCGAGGAATCTTACAGCGCAATTTCTCGACATGCCGCTGGACGTTATCCTGATACCACCTAACGAAGTAAAATCTTGCTGCGTTTATCCAGCGTCACCCGGTAACCTCTATATCTCTAGCCCTTTCGTCGTTCTGGAAGCATGGCTGACTGACGTGAGCCTCTGTGAGCGGTTGCTGCGGTTCAATGTTGGGCATCGTTATTCGCGCAATTGAAGTATTGTAATCGCGTTGTATTACGCCATTGGATTAGGATCGATTGTATGGAGCAATCGTCATTTGTCGCTATTCAGCGTGATTCTAGTCTGTGCGAAATGCAGAGCTGAACCCTATTGCGTTCCAGCTCTTTTCACCGCGATGTAACCCCGAATCGGGCCAGCCAGCCCGGGAATCTAACCAAGACAGCTAGAATAGAGTCATAGCAAGATGCGCAGGGTGTATCTCGACAACAACGCTACCAGCCCGCTTCTGCCCGAAGTGTTTGAGGCGATGCGTCCCTACTTCTTCGAAGGATTTGGGAATGCCTCGTCCATCCATCAGCAGGGGCAGCAGGCACGGGCGGCGGTCGAGCGCGCACGTGAGCAGGTTGCCGAGTTACTGAACTGTCGCGCAGCCGAGGTGGTCTTTACCAGCGGAGGCACCGAAGGCGACAACCTGGCGCTGTTCGGCCTGGTGAAGCCCGGCGATCACGTAATCACCTCGGCGGTCGAGCATCACGCGGTCTTGAACGCCTGCAAGCGCCTGGAAGAGATGGGCTGCAGCGTTACCTATCTGCCGGTAGACGCGCAGGCGTTGGTCGATCCCGATGATGTTCGTCGCGCCATACGGCCGGAGACGAAGCTTATCAGCATCATCTTCGCCAACAACGAAACCGGCGTGCTGCAGCCGCTGAGTGAGATCGGCAGGATCGCCACCGAAGCCGATGTCTACTTTCATACCGACGCGGTGCAGGCGGCCGGGAAGGTTCCGCTGGATGTGAAAGAGATTGGCTGCGACCTGTTGACCATCACCGGGCACAAGATGCATGGGCCGCAAGGAGCAGGCGCGCTGTACGTGAGGAAGGGAACACTGTTGCAGCCGCTGTTCTATGGTGGCCGTCACGAGCGCTCGCGCCGCGCCGGCACGGAGAACCTGCCGGGAATTGTCGGGCTGGGTAAGGCGGCTGAGATTGCGCGGGCCGGATTCGTTGACGGCAGCGTGATGAAGATGGCAGCTCTGCGCAATCGTCTGGAGCAGGCGCTGCTCGAGCGAATCGATCAGGCTGGAGTGAACAGCGCCGGAGCACCGCGGGTTCCGAACACGACGAACATTCACTTCGACTGCATCGAAGGCGAAGCCATGGTGATCGCGCTCGACCTGAAAGGATTATCGGTCTCGACCGGCGCCGCGTGTTCCTCGGGAGCGATCGAGCCTTCGCACGTGCTGGTGGCCATGGGGCTTTCGGCAGATCGTGCGCGAGCGAGTCTGCGATTTAGCCTGGGCAAGCAGAACACCGCGGAAGACATCGATTTTGCGATTGACCTAGTGCCCGAGGTGCTAGGCCGGCTGCGCGAGTTGAGCCCGGTGTATAAGAAAGCTGTCAGCTCTCAGCCGTCAGCTCTCAGCTAGGGCTTGTTGGCAAAGGCTTCGATACATGATGCGGGTTGCGGGCCGTATATTTGCAGTGGAGCTGCTTTGTATCAGGGCACGTCTTTAGACGTGCCGAGCACGGTGCATCGGTTTGAGGGCTTCAGCCCTCGAGGTACTCCCAATGGACTTTTCAACAGCCTCTTTAGACGTGCCGTTGTAACGCGACAAGTGTCGCGGCTTTAGCCGCTGCTGTGGGCCATGTGGATCGCCGAATTGCGCGCGTACGGGCGTATGCATGTGAGAAGCCTGCGCCGGAGGCGCAGCAGAGCTTAGCCCGGCGTTTCAACGCCGGAAACGGGGGAGAGAGCCCGGTCCGGAGGGACGACAGATGACGAACTCAGCGCGTGTCGCCCTAAATAAGGCGGTGCCCCTGATGCGAAACGCGAATAGAACGGGCATTCGCGACTGTATTGCTAATTGCTAATTGCTAATGACTAACAACACCACCATCGCCGTAGCCATGTCGGGCGGAGTGGATTCATCCACCGTCGCGGCGCTGCTGTGTGAGCAGGGCTACACCGTCATCGGTCTCACGCTACAGCTCTGGAACCAGCGCCGCCTCGCCGGGCACGAAGGCATGCCTGAGGCGGTCACTGGTCGCTGCTGCTCGCTCGACGACGTCTACGACGCGCGCCGCGTGTCCGAGACGCTTGGCATTCCGTACTACGTCGTCAATCAGGAGTCGCGTTTTGAGGCCGACGTGGTTCGGCCGTTCGTCGAGGAGTATCTTTCCGGGCGCACGCCGATTCCGTGCAGCTTGTGCAACAACCACCTCAAGTTCGATCAGCTGCTGATCACCGCCCGTCAGATTGGCGCCGACGTGCTTGCCACCGGGCATTACGCGCGCAATGAGTTTGACGAGCGTTCGGGCCGCTGGCTGCTGAAGCGTCCGGCCGATCACTAGCAAGGACCAGACGTATTTCCTCTTCGGCCTTACCCAGGAGCAGCTGAGCCGTACGCTGTTTCCGCTGGGCGAGATGCGCAAGCCCGAGGTAAGGGAAGAGGCGAAGCGCGTCGGCCTGCGGGTCTTCGAGAAGCAGGACTCGCAGGAGATTTGCTTCGTGCCCGGCGGCGACTACAAGAAGTTTCTCGACGCCTATCTCGAAGAGCAGGGCGACGCAATTCCCGACACCTCAGGTGAGCTGGTGACCACCACCGGCGAGGTCATCGGCACCCACTCCGGCATCCACAACTTCACCGTCGGCCAGCGCAAGGGACTGGGTGTTGCTACCGGCTCACCGGTCTACGTGCTGGAAATTCGTGGCGACAAGCGGCAGGTCGTTGTTGGCAGCGGTGACGAGCTGTACTCGAGCGTCCTGACAGGGAAGCGCGCCAACTGGATTTCGATTGACGATCTGCGCGAGCCAATGCGGGTGAGGGCCAAGATTCGCCATCGCCACGAGCCCGCCGATGCCATGATCGAGAAGCTTGCGAATGGGGACGTGCGGGTCACCTTCGATCAGCCGCAGCGCGCCATCACCCCGGGACAGGCTGTCGTCTTCTATGACGGAGACGTGGTGGTGGGCGGCGCCTGGATCGCCTGAGCGGGGAAGGTCGCCCGTGCCGTGTCATCCTGAGACGCAGTCGAAGGATCTGCATTTTGCTTGCGCCGGCTGAAGTGGCGGCGCGACGAAAACTGCAGATCCCGCAGGGACTGACGTCCCATTCGGGATGACACAGCAGAGAATTGTGGGGCGGGGGGCCCTACTCCGCATAGCACCAAAGTAATCCACCTTCGTTCCGATTAACCCGACGCAGTGTGACCGCTGTCACATACCTCAGTTGCGTAACAGATTTACTCTAAGTTCGCGATTGATTTAGGCGTACAGCAGTTGGCGACGCGAGCGGCTCATCCTAGGCAAGTAGCCGACTGGCAAGATGTCCGAAACGCCATGCAAGCGGAGTAGGGCACGAGACCAGATGCGCCAATGTTCCATACTGAGATTACCGACCTACTGATAGTTCGCACAGGGAGCGCGCTCCACCTATTTGAATGATTTCATAAGCGGCGATTACAGAACTTGTTAAGAACCCGGCGAGAGGCAGCAGAGAAGACTTGGCGGGGTAACAATTCAGTCAGAGAGAAGCGAAAGCAGTTCATCAGCCCGCGAGCGGTTGAGGGGCACGCAGCGTGAAGCAGATGTGCGTCACGATTTGCCCGCCATAGTGAGCGAGCCGTTTCTTACTCGTGTCGCGAGCAGTCGCAGGCGCACGCCGCGCTTTGCCTGCCTTCGCCGAACGCTCGCCGCTAGATAAACATTTCGTCGTTGTGGCGGCCGTTTTTCGGCTGACCGGACTTCTGGAATAAAGCCTCAAGCCCGGTTCCTATCCCCTGAAGCACCCCGTTGAGATGCTTAAGCGGCGAGAGCACAGTGTGCTCGACTTTTGTCTTGGTCACTTCCACCTGATCCAAGGTGCGGGTGAGCATCTCGTCGACGCGAATCGTCTGCAGACGGGCACGGTCCATGAAGTCCGTAAGCACCGCATCGACCTTCTGCGTCTGTTCGCGCGCGGTGGTACTGATGACAGAAGCGTTTTCGAGCAGCGTATCTACCTTGGGGCGCGCGGTTTGCAGAAAGCTCTGCACGTCGGCGGTTAGCTTCTTCGCATCCTGGAGCACCGGAAGGGCACGCGTCTCGAGGTTCTCACTCAAGGAATGCATGCGAGCGGACAGACGCCACAGGACGGCTGCGATGACCGCCAGGATCAGCATTTGGGTGACTACCGCGGCCGCTGTCACCGCAATGAAAATGGTCAGCTTGTCGTCCATGGGATGCTCCTCAGGCGGAGTTTTAGCGACCGCTCTTCCCGCTGCCAGGCAAAGGACTACTGGCCCGACGAGCCTTCAGGCTCGGTCGTAGCTTCGCGGTATGCCTGTTTGCCGGCGTCGACTGCGGACTTGAATTGATCTTTCTGCTGGGCGACATAGTCGCGACCACGATCGACCCAGGTTCCAGCCTGCTCGCGCGCCTGACGGGCACGGTCTTTCACCACGTCCCGGCCCTGCTCGGCTGCATCACGAATCTTCTGCCGGGTCTCGTCTCCCGCGGTCGGAGCATAGAGGATGCCCACTGCTGCGCCGATACCCAGTCCTGCCAGAAACCACAAGAAACCGCTGCCATCGTTTTCAGCCATGATTGCCTCCGTGCATCAACGTTGATGAAGTCGGATGTTAGCATCCGATTTCCATAATTACAAACCGTAGAACAGGTGAGCCATTGCGGGCAAGCGATGGGAGCAAGCTCCAAAACGGCACAATTGACCGCTTCCTCCAGGGGAGTTATAATTACCACATAAGTTGTACGTGCGGTACGCCCTTCATAGTCTGGTTTCACCGCTCCGAGCGGACGCCCTCATGAATAACCAGAATTTCAGTATCGGAGACAAGGTCGTCTACCCGAACCATGGGGTCGGCGTAATCGAACAAATCAGCAGCCGGACCATCGGCACTCAAATTGAACGTTTTTATCTCCTGAAAATCAAAGCCAGTAGCCTGAAGGTGATGGTCCCTTTCCACAATGTGGGAAGTGTCGGTCTTCGCCGGGTAGTCCGCAACGGGGAAGTCCAGAAGGTGCTCGATTTCCTGATGGATGGCGAAATCGAGAACAACGCTGACTGGAAGTACCGGTTCAAGGAAAACTCCGACAAGATGCGGACCGGGTCGCTGATTGACGTCGCGGTGGTTCTGAAGGGACTGCTGCTGCTGGCGCAGACCAAGCCCCTAAGTTTCCGCGAGAAAAAAATGCTGGAACGGGCTCGCTATCTGCTGGCCAGCGAATTGGCGATGGCGCGTAATTGTGAAGAGACGGAGATCGAGGACTTGCTGAACCGGGCGCTTTCCAAATGCAAGCTGCGTTTCCCGGAAGCTTCCATGATCGATTCATAGGCCTGCTCGGCACTGGCCAACGAGTCTTGTAAAACAAAGACGGACGCGATCTCTCGCGCCCGTCGTCGTTTCCGGTTCAACCTTTCAACGCAGCGGCCTAAGCCACCTTGTCTTTCGTGACCTCGCAGCTCCGGCAACTTGAGGTGATGTCCACGCGATTGCGCCGCAGGTGATTTTCAAAATCGCCGAGCCGGCGGTTGCGATTCGCGTCGTAGGTTTGTCCCGTAACTCCCGTCGCGGGTCGACGGTCGAGTGCTTCTTCCTCCAGGCGGGTCGGCATTTCTTCCGGAACCGATTGGCCTGCCAACGCGGAGTCCTCAGCCCGTGCCGCAGTCCCGCCGGGCCGCATGCGCCCCCGGTTTGCGTTGGGAGTGGGATCGTTGAAGATAGCCGCGATGCGGTCGGGTTGCAGGCGGTCTTCGTTTGGGAGAGCTTCACCGGTCGCGGGCATCTGGCTGGGATCGGGAGTAATGGTGTGGGTGCTGCCTTCGCGATGCAACACGTCGCCGGTGGTCTCGAGCGACTTGCGATAGCTTCATCGTAATCAGACCATTTACCTTCGTCCTGGTCAGCGTCGTTCTTGAAACCGTCTTCGTCGTAACGAGGCAGCGCCTCGATCTGCTTCTTGGTCATGTCGGCATGGAAATCGTCATCATGTTTGACATCAGGACGAATGCGTTCGGCGGGGACGAGGAACTTCTTACTGCTGAGCCAGCCGCCGGAATCGACTACGGCATAGCGGATAGTGCCGCTGCTGTGATCGAAGATCACGTCGTCGATTTTGCCGAGTTTCTCGTCATCAATTCCATACAGCGAAGCGCCGCGAATATCGTCGACGTCGCTGCCGAAGCGGTAATCGCGCAGCATTCCGTAATGGGCCATAGAGAGTGCTCCTGTTTGGGTAACGTTCGGTTACCGTCATTCAGATGCGGTAGGGCAACAGATATGCCGTCTCGGATCGGCCGAGTTTCTAGAAGGCTCGCTTCAGGCGGGAATAGGTTTCAGCGAGAGACTCAGGCAGTACGCGGGTTTCACCAACGGTGGTCATGAAGTTGGCGTCAGCGATCCAGCGCGGCAGCACGTGCATGTGGACGTGTCCAGCTACTCCGGCGCCGGCAGCCTTGCCGATGTTCATTCCCAGATTCACGCCGTCGGGGTGATACTCGGCAAACAGAACTGCTTCCAGCCGCTGCGTGAGCTCAGTCATCTCAGACAGTGCTGCCACGGGAAGTTTGCTGATGCGGTCGAGGTGTTGGTAGGGAACGACCATGGAATGTCCAGAGGTATAAGGGAAGGCATTCAGCACGACAAAGTTATTTTGTCCGCGATGCACGATGAGCGCACGCTCATCGTCGCCCAGGGCCTGAAGATGGCAGAAGACGCACTCTGGGGCCTGGTCAGCGGTGCTGACGTAGGCGTAGCGCCAGGGAGCCCAAAGGTAGTCCACAGAGGCAGGGTAACAGAAGGAAAATTGAGCGGCGCTGGAGCAAGCTGACGATGAGGAAGTATGGGTCAGCTTGGCGAGTCGAGGCTGCCGAGTTTATGGGCTCGGTTAAGGGTGCATAAATATTCCAAATTGGGACGCGAAATCTACGGCAATGTTGGGTTTACAGGTTTGACACTGCTACGGTCGGTTGCTATAGTCGAAGCAGTCCTTGGCAAGCGGGGCCCGCTCCATAGGATCCGGCCGCTGGGTTGTTCCAGACTCGCAGAAGCGGGAAATCATCCACGAAGACTCAAGCCAGCAGTCCGTTTTGAATCCAGGCACCCTATCGTTACTCAAATAGCGGTAGCTTAAGTACTCAACCCATGGCTCTCGATAACACCCAGACTGAAACCTCGACCACGCAAACTCAGGACCCTGCCTCCGAACACCAGCCAAACGAGCAAAATTTCGACGCGCAAGCGTCCGATCAGGGTCACGACCAGCACGCTGCCAATGCTCAACCAGCAGAGCATGCCCAAGCTGAAACCCAGGCTGAACAACCGCAGGAGGAGCGCGCCTTCCAAACCCAGGAAGCTGCGCCGACTCCCGCCGCAATCCAGACACCGGCTGAACCAGTGGCTCCCAAGAAAGTAGAGAAGGAGCCCAGCATGGAAGATTTCGCCAGCGTACTGGAATCGTTCGAGCAGGAGCAGGCGCAAACCGAAGCCGCGCTCAATGACGAACAGATCGTTTCCGGTCATGTGCTGAAAGTCACGCCGCAATACGTGGTGGTTGATATCGGCTACAAGTCCGAAGGCGTGGTTCCCGTGTCGGAGTTCACCGACCACGAGGGCAACGTCACGGTCCATGCCGGCGACGAGATCGCGGTCATGCGCGAACCGGGCCACACGGAAGAGGGCTACATCAACCTCTCCCACCAGAAGGCCCAGCGACTGCGCGCCTGGGACGAAATCGAGAAAGCCTATAACGACAAGGACTCGGTCAAGGTGCGGGTCATCGATCGTATCAAGGGTGGCCTGACTGTCGATATCATGGGCGCCCGCGCATTTCTACCCGGCTCTCAAGTCGACTTGCGTCCATTGCGCAACCTCGATGGCATGAAGGGTACCGAGATCGAAGTTCGCATCATCAAGCTGAACAAGAAGCGCGGCAACATCGTGGTCTCGCGCAAGCAGTTGCTGGAAGAAGAGCAGACGGAGAAGCGCGCCAAGACGCTGGACCACCTTGAGGAAGGCGCGATTCTTACCGGGGCGGTCAAGAATCTCACCGACTACGGGGCGTTTGTCGATTTGGGCGGCATTGATGGCCTGCTGCACATCACCGATATGTCCTGGGGACGCCTGACGCATCCGCACGACCTGGTGCAGGTGGGCGACCAGATCCAGGTGAAGGTGCTGAAGTTCGACAAAGACAAGCAGCGGGTATCGCTTGGCTTCAAGCAGCTGACGCCCGATCCGTGGCTCGACGCTGCGGAGCGCTATCCCATTGGAGCGCATGTTCGCGGGCGCGTGATCAGCGTCACCGATTACGGCGCGTTCATCGAACTGGAGCAGGGAATTGAAGGCCTGGTACATGTCAGCGAAATGACGTGGTCCAAGCGCATGAAGCACCCCTCCAAGATGGTGAACGTCAGCGATCAGGTTGAAGCCGTGGTGCTGAATGTGAATCCTACCGAGCGCCGCATCAGCCTTGGCCTGAAGCAGCTCGAATCGAATCCGTGGGAGACCCTGCACGACAAGTTCCCGGTGGGCACCGTGGTGGAAGGCAAGGTCCGCAACCTTACCGACTTCGGAGCTTTCATCGAGATTGAAGACGGCATCGACGGCCTGGTCCATGTCAGCAACCTGAGCTGGACCAAGCGCGTGAAGCATCCCTCGGAAGTGCTGAAGAAGGGCGACAAGGTACGTGCGATTGTGCTGGCCATCGAGCCGGACCAGCGCCGCTTGTCCCTGGGCGTCAAGCAGCTTCAGCCTGATGTCTGGGAGACATTCTTCGACCAGCATCGCGTGGGCGATGTCATTCACGGCAAGGTGCTGCGCCTGGCGAGCTTCGGAGCATTCGTGGAAATCGCGGACGGAGTTGAGGGTCTGTGCCACAACTCGGAAGCGGTGGACTCGCATGGAGCGCCGATCAAGCTTGAACCCGGACAGGAGTTCGAGTTCAAGATCATCAAGATGAATCCCGCCGAGAAGAAGGTTGGACTCAGCATCCGAGCGGTTGGCGAAGAAGCCACCCGGGCGGACGTGGAAGCCTACAAGGCTCCCGCGACGAGCACTTCCTCAGGAGCTGGATCCACGATTGGCGAGTTCATGAACTGGAAGCGCGCCAGCAACGAAAACAGCTAAACCAGCAACGTTCTACACCAAGGGCCGCCAGCGATGGCGGCCTTTGGTTTTGCTTGTCGAAGGGGCGCGGCTTCAGCCACGCGGACAGAGAGCATTATCGAGTGTCATCCTGAGTCCGCCGTGGCGGACGAAGGATCTTCATTTTGCTGGTGGAGGCTGACCGGTGGCTCGATCGAACTGCAGATCCCTCAGGGACTGACGTCCCTTCGGGATGACACAACAAGAGAGGCATACGACGCGGCGCTAAAGCGAACGCAGCTGCACTACCCGAAGCTTATTTGTGCGCGTCGACCGGCTTATTCAGATTGATTCGCAGATTGATGTGGGGAGCGTTGCGGTCGTCGAACTGGCTTACCGTTTTGGTGTCGCTGCGTTTGCCGTCGAGTTCGGCATAAACTTCGTAGTCGACGTTGCGTTCTAACTGCGGGAAGCGATAGGTCCCGTCTTTCTGCGCGAAGAAGGTCCTCACGTTCAGGGTCTTCTCGTTCTTCAGATAGACCACGGCATTGGCAATGGGCTGGTCGTTCTTGTCCATCACCGTTCCAGTTAGAACCCGCTGGTTGACGCGGGTTTTCTTACCGGAGTCGTCGCTGGAACCCTGGCCGCCCAGCGGAATCTGCAATTGCCAGGCGCCACAAGCCAGCATAGCGAAAGACACAAATACCAGAGCGAGAGACTTCTTCATGTTCTCAATCTACACTCATTGACTTCGTAGTTGCTGCTCGGTCAGGTGAATTCCGACGTCCTGCCGTTCATTGTCGTCGATGTGTACTTTGACTTCGGGCTTGGGAGCTCCCTTTGGCGTCTTGATGTCCGCTTCGACCACGTAGTCCTGGGTGCCGACAGGAACGCGCTGGGCGAACTCGCCGGAATGGTTTGAAACCAGCTCCCAGCGAAACTTCTTTTCCGAGGCTCGCCGAATCTTAACGGGCACGCCTGCGATGGGGCGGGAGTCAGGTCCCCACACGGTTCCGAAAATCAGTGCGTAGTCTTTGCCGGCGCTCTTCGAATCGGATTGCGGTAAAGGTTGAAGTGGTGCGGAGCACAGCGCACCACCCAGCAGGAGAAGCGCGAACAGGACGGAGAGCGGCCTTGTGACCCTTTGAATCGGACGGTGCACGGGTCAGTAGTCCCCCTCCTCATCGGAGTCCTTGTCGTCGTCATCGGCCTCTCCTTCGACGCGGCTCAGCTCCAGAGGTTCGACGGCGACTACTTCGAAATCGGTGCCGCATTCAGGGCACGAGACAACTTCACCCTCATCGACCTCGTCTTCTTCAATATCGAGATCACTTTCACATTCCGGACAGATAACCATTTGATGATGCCCTCCGTTCGTTTTCGGCCTGACCCGGTGGGTCGCAGCGCAATCCGCACTTTTATATTTAGAATCTCTTGCTAGCAGCGTCAAGTGACAGACGTTGAAGAAATCGCGAGGTTTCAACTTTTCATGCAGAATCCAAAATACGTGCTTGCAGGAATCGCAGTTTTGATGTTGACGATTCCGTCTGTGTTTGCTCAAAGTTCCGGTAACTCAAACCCGTTGCCGAAGGCGACAGCCGACCCGCAGATCACAGCGGCGCTGCGCGATGTGTCGGCCAGGCGCATCGAGCAGAACATTGTGAAACTGGTCAGCTTCTACACCCGGCAGACTCTTTCGTCGGACGCACCGGCTTCGATCGGCAAAGGCGCGACCGCGGCGGCAGACTGGATCAAGAGCGAGTTCGAGCAGTACTCCAAGGAGTGCGGCGGCTGCCTGGAAGTGAAGACCGACGAGTTCACGCAGGAGCCAGGACCGCGAGTTCCCAAGCCCACAAAGCTTACCAATGTCTACGCCGTGCTGCGCGGAACCGATCCGGCCAATGCCGGCCGCATTGTGCTGGTGACGGGCCACTACGATTCGCGCAACACTGACATTCTGGATGCTACTGGCCAGGCTCCCGGTGCAAACGATGACGGCAGCGGTACGGCTGTGAGCATGGAATGTGCGCGTGTTTTGAGCAAACACAAGTTTCCGGCGACGATTATTTTTCTGACGGTTGCCGGGGAAGAGCAGGGCCTCGACGGCAGCGCACATTTTGCCAAGATGGCGAAGGCGCAGGGCTGGACCATCGAAGCGGCGCTGAACAACGACATCGTGGGCGGCGATAAGACGCCGGGTGACACGTATGCAGGATCCGCATGTGGTGCGCGTCTTTTCGGAGGGCATTCCGGCAAACGCGGACGAAAAACAGATCAAGCAGATTCGAGCGCTAGCGGCCGAGAACGACAGCTTGTCGCGGCAACTGGCGCGCTACGTTGCTGCGACCTCGCAGGAATATCTGCCTCCTAAGACGTTCGAGCCGTTGGTGGTATTTCGTCCCGACCGGTTCTTGCGAGGAGGCGACCAGACATCGTTCAACCAGCAGGGTTATGCTGCGGTGCGCTTTACGGAGTTTCGCGAGAACTACAACCATCAGCACCAGAATGTCCGAACTGAGAATGGCGTCGAGTACGGCGACCTGCCGAAATTTGTGGACTACGATTATGTGGCTAATGTGGCTCGCCTGAATGCTGCGACCCTGGCATCATTGGCGTCAGCGCCTGCTCCTCCGGCCAACGTGCGGATTCTGACGAAGGAATTGCAGAACGATTCCAGCCTGGTGTGGGAGGCCTCGCCGGGAGGATTGGCTGCATCGTATGAGGTACTCTGGCGCGACACAAGTGCTGGCGAATGGCAGCATGCGAAGGACGTGGGTAACGAGACCAAAGCGACGCTGCCGATGTCGAAGGACAATGTGATCTTCGCGGTGCGCGCGGTTGATGCCAAAGGGCATCGCAGCCTGGCGGTGGTGCCCGTCCCGGAGCGATAAAAGAGGCTTTTGAACCACAGAGACACAGAGGCGCAGAGCAGATTTAGAAGTCCCTGTGTCTCTGTGCCTCTGTGGTCAATTTGATCGGCAGTCTGGCCATAGAAGCATCTAAAATAGAACTTTCAATGCGACGAACTGCCAACCCGATGGGACTGAGCTTCCCGCCGTTCACCCGCGCGGTGAAGCAATTGCTGATTGCCAATTGCGCGATCTTCCTGCTGTTCGCCCTGTTTCGGGCCATCGACAGCACGGCGCAGATTGCGGTGTGGCTCTACAATCACCTGGGCCTCGAAGGATACGCGGTCGTTCACGGCGAGCTCTGGCAGTTGGTTACGTATGCCTTCCTGCACTACGGGATACTGCATCTGCTGTTCAACATGCTTGCATTGTGGATGTTCGGCGCGCAGTTGGAACAGGACTGGGGCTACGGCCTGTTCATGCAGTTCTACTTCTTCTGCGCCGTCGGGGCGGCGATTTGTACGGTCCTGATTTCGTTCACCGGAATATTGGGAGTCAGCCCGCACACTCTCACCGTGGGCGCTTCAGGCGGCATCTACGGCCTGCTGCTGGCGTTCGGAATGCTGCATGGCGATTCGGAAGTGATGCTCTTTCCACTGCCGTTCCTGATTAAAGCGAAGTACTTCGTCATCGGCATCATCGGGCTGGCGCTTTACGGAGCACTGTCGTCGGCGCACACGCTTGGGCAATCGACAGCGTACATGGCGCATCTTGGCGGCCTGCTGTTTGGCTACATTTTCCTGAAGTTTGTGCCGCGTCGAGGTTTTGGCTATGCGACCTCGGAGCGCTATTACGGGCTGCGCAACTCCTATTACAAGTGGAAGCGGAGGCGCGCCGCACGGAAGTTCGAAGTCTACATGCGCAAGCATGATCGCGAGGATTATCGCCACGACGATCACTTCGACGAATACGGAAACTACAAGGCGCCGGAGACACCGCGCAGCGACAAGAAAAATGGGGACTCGCGCTCCGGTTGGGTGAACTGACGGCTCAGGTCTCGAATACGGTTTCCAGGCTCTCGTAAATCACCGGTATATTGCATAACTCCGGCAAGCGCAGCCAGTAGCGATGCACCTCAGGATCGTGCTGGGCCTCCGCCCGCGTATCCTCCGACTTCCAGTAACGGGTGTGGAAGAAGCGGTCAGGGCGGGAAGTGTCGCGACGCAAGGTGTCATGGCTGTATCCTTTGGAACGCATCAGGGTGTACAGTTCACGCAGCAGCGAAACCAATTCCTCTTCCTTGCCGGGAAGAGCTTCAATAATTGCCAGCGATACGATTTCCTCGCCCACGTTCCACCTCACTAGACCTTCGGCTGAACTGCGATTAGCCGCATAAAATTGGTAGCTCCCCCGACGCGCTGGGTCCCGGCAACCATGCCAAATACCTCGCCGGGAGAGAGCGCGCCCAAGGCACGAAGTTTATCTTCCGCAAATTGTGCCATGGCTTCGACGGTAAGCTCCGCCGGACAGCGGACCGGCGTTACTCCCCACAACGCGTTCATGCGGTTGTGAACCGCCTCGCTGAACGTAAAGCCATAAATGTCCGACGCGGGACGGTATTTCGAGAGAATGCGTGCCGTGTTCGCCGTCTCTGTGAAGACGGCGATGGCGCGGATGTTCAGGTCGCGCGCCGCGTGCGCCATCGATTCGCAGATGGTCTCAGCGATGGAAAGATGCTGGCCATGCTGGTGCTCGGGCGTGAGCGGACGAAGATTTGCCGCTTCCGCTTCGCGAACGATGCGCGCCATCATCTCCACGGTTTCGCGGGGATACTTGCCCACGGCGGTCTCGCCCGACAGCATGACCGCGTCGGTGCCATCAAATACTGCGTTGGCAACGTCGCTGGCTTCGGCACGGGTAGGGCGCGGACTCACGATCATCGATTCGAGCATCTGCGTGGCCGTGATCACGGGACGGCGAAAATCGAGTGCGCGCCGAATGACGTATTTCTGGATCGGTGGAACCTTCTCGGGCGCCACTTCGACTCCCAGATCGCCTCGCGCCACCATGACCCCGTGCGCCTCGCGCAGAATGGCGTCCAGATCGTCGATGGCCTGCGGCTTCTCCAACTTGGCAATCACGCCGACATCGTCGCGATAGCGGGCGATCTCCTGCTTGGCCCGAACCACGTCTGCCGCCGATCGGACAAACGAAACCGCCACAATGTCGATTCCACACTTCATTCCGAACTCAAGGTCGGAGAGATCTTTTTCCGTCAGGGAGGGAAGACTGACATTGGTGCCGGGCAGGTTGATGCCCTGGTTCTCTGCCAGCAGACCGCCATTCAGCGCCTGGCAGATCACCTCGCTGCCACGGACCTGGCGAACCACAAGCTCGATCTTGCCGTCCGACAGGAGTATGCGCTCGCCGGGTTGCACATCTTGTGCCAGGCACTGATAGGTGGTCGAGATGATCTCGGAGGTGCCCGGCACATCGTCGGCAGTGATGGTCAGCGACTGCCCGGCTGTGAGCGTAACTGGAAGATGATCTTTGAGCTTGCCGGTTCGAATCTTGGGCCCTTGCAGGTCCTGGAGCAGGCAGAGCGGCCTCTCGAGTTGGGCGGCTACCGAGCGCAGCCGCCGGATGCGTTCGAGGTGCTCCTCATGGGTGCCATGGGAGAAATTCAGGCGGGCTACATCCATGCCGGCAAGGATGAGGTCGCGCATCGCCTCTTCCGAGTGGGAGGCCGGACCGATTGTGCAAACGATCTTGGCGCGCCGGCGCTGCGCGGTAAGGGTGCGGAGCGGGTCGGCGATGGAAGAGGAATCGAACATGACCGCGGTGTGTTCCCGATTTTGTGAGACGACTGACTGCGAAAAGTCTCGTTATGCCTGAACTTTTTTCCGGCTCGAATCGATGTTGGAGTGCGCTCCAAACAGATAGCGCGGGAAGCGCAAGGCGTTGAACTCGGCCCCGATAAGCACCACCATGGAGACGAGGTACAGCCAGATGAGGAGCGAAATCGCCGCTCCTACCGAGCCGTAGATGACGTCGTAGTTGGCGTAGCGCCGCAGATAAAAGCCGAACAGCACGGTGGAAACAAACCAGAGCACCGTCGCCAAAGCCGACCCGGGCAGCACGCGATGCCAGGGTTGGGTGCGCGGCACTCCGTGGTGATAGACAAGACCGATGACCGCGATGCTGGTCAGGGCGGAGATAATCCAGCGGACGGCAGTCCAGAGGCCCAGGATGTACGGCCCGAGCTCGTGACCGGTGTGAAACATGGTCCAACGTTCGATCTGGTTTCCAAAGGCCACCAGGAACGATGCAAAGGCCATGGGCAGGCCAGCCAGCACGACTAGCAGAAGGGCGATCAGCCGTTCCTTCACCAGCCCCCAGGTCTTCGGCATCTGGTAAGCCTTACGAAATCCCTCCATCCAGGAAATCATGACGCCGGAAGCGGTCCAAAGAGTGAAGATCGAGGTGGTGAACAGCAGCTTCATCTTCACCGGCTTGCTGGCCGAGAAATATTGCAGCACAGCGCTGCTGGTGCCCTCGGGCAGAATGCGGCCCAGGGAACGATAGACTTCGCGGAAGAATGTCTCGGTGGTGTTCGAGGTCGACAGAATGGATGCCAGCACCAGTACGGCAGGGAAGAGGGTAAGGATTGCCGAAAATGCGGCAGCCTTGGCAATGGCGAAGGCGTCGTGTTCGAACGACCGCCAGAAGGCCAGCCGGAGATGTTGAAAGAAAGAGAGCATCAGTGTGCGCAGAAGCAGTTTACACAGGCTGGGGGTGAAGGGGCGATGGAAAAGCAGTTGGCAGCTGCCGGTGGTCAGTTGTCAGTTGGTGTCGGGGCGTTTAGTTAAGACACGATCCTTGCGCATCGCCCGAAGATCACCCTCCCAAATGCCGCTCGCCATAATAAGCGAGGAAACCTTTGCGCGCCTCGATGCGGCGGGACTCTCGGGTGCTTTCTCGTCAGCCGAGCGCCTCTTTGGGGACGGACGTTTCTTAGGCATGATTGAAGCGAACCTCTGGCTAGTGTATAAAGTAATACTTAGTAAATCATGCGAACCACCGAAATCATGACCATTTCCCTGCCTCCAGAACTGCTGCGGCAGTTCGAGGAGGTGCGCAAACGCGAATCCCGCACCCGATCGGAGCTCGTACGCGAGGCGTTACGCGTCTATTTTGAGCGCGTTACCCCACGATTCAACCCACAACAGCCGAGCTTGCAGCCCTTCGCCGAGGCCGAGCTGCCCTCAGGCGAGGAGATTCGCTATCCTTAAGCGAGTTCTTGAATGACCTGGAATCTGCGAATCGCCGGACCGGCACAAAAAGAGTTTCGAAAGCTCCCCGGAAGCGATCAGCAACACGTTAAAGCTGCCCTGCTTGCAATGCAGGAAGACCCGTTCGCGGCGACATTCAGCGCCTGAAGGGTCAACCCACAGCATGGCGCAGACGGGTCGGCAGCTATAGAATCATTTACGACCTCCACGTTGACGAACCATTATCGTCGTCTCCGGTATCCTGCGCCGGATTTCCACCACATACTAGCTTGGCTGAACCGGAGTGACGTCAGGGGCCAAAGCCCTAGAAACCTCGTCGTCCCATGGCGGCACGGCTGAAGCCGTGCCCATTCATAAACCAATTTACAAAGTTGAGTTTCAAACTCACTTTCAAAACTCAGTTGTAAGACGGGCTTCATAGCAAAAAAGCCCGGAGCTTTCGCCCCGGGCCTTGAGATTACAGCTTCGATGAACCGTCGCCTTACTCGGTGACCAGCTCGTCGGGTTCGTTCTCGCCTTCGTTGCGGAGTAGTTCCAGCGCGCGTTCGGCTTCTTCGTACGCGGCCGTGACTTCGTCCTGCACCTTCGATGCGGCCTGCTCCATCTCCTCGGAGAGCCGGACATTGCGGTAGTACTCCATGCCGGTTCCCGCGGGGATAAGACGGCCCACGATGACGTTCTCCTTGAGTCCGCGCAGGTGATCGACCGCGCCCTGGATGGAGGCTTCGGTCAGCACACGCGTGGTCTCCTGGAAGGAGGCCGCGGAGATGAAGGAGTCGGTGGAGAGCGAGGCCTTGGTGATACCCAGCAGCAGCGGACGGCCGGTAGCCGGCTTGCCGCCGTTGGCAATCGCCTTCTCGTTCTCTTCGCGGAAGCGGAACTTGTCGACCTGCTGCTCGAGCAGGAAGGTCGTGTCGCCCACGTCTTCCACCTTCACCCAACGCATCATCTGGCGAACGATGACTTCGATGTGCTTGTCGCTGATGTTCACGCCCTGCAAGCGGTAGACTTCCTGGATTTCGTTGACCAGGTAAGCCTGCAGCTCTTTCTCACCCAGCACGGCAAGAATGTCGTGCGGGTTGAGCGGACCATCCATCAACGGCTCGCCGGCCTTAATGCGCTCGCCTTCCTGAACGTTGATGTGAACGCCACGCGGCACCGAGTATTCCTTTTCGGTACCGTTGTCGGCCACCACGTAAATCTTGCGCTGGCCTTTGGCCACATCGCCGAACTTGACCACGCCATCGATTTCGCTGATGACAGCGGTCTCGCGCGGCTTGCGGGCTTCGAACAGTTCGACCACGCGCGGCAGACCGCCCGTGATGTCCTTGGTCTTGGTGGTCTCGCGAGGAATCTTGGCCAGCACATCGCCCGGCGTGACCTCGTCGCCATCCTGCACCATCAAGTGAGCGCGGGAAGGCATGAGGTAACGCTTGGTCGCCTTGCCGCCCTTAATACTGATGGCGGGCTGGCGTTTTTCATCAGGCGAATCCATGACCACGTGACGCGACAGGCCCGTGACCTCGTCGACTTCTTCGTGCAGCGTGAGACCTTCCTGCAGGTCCTTGAACTGCACAGTTCCGCCGATTTCGGTAAGGATCGCGAAGGTATACGGATCCCACTCGACCAGAACATCGCCGAGCGAAACCTGCTGACCATCTTCGACCTTCACGCGAGCGCCGTATACGACAGCGTAGCGTTCCTTTTCGCGGCCCTTCTCGTCAACCACGGTGATGGAACCGTTGCGGTTCATGACCACCAGGGAGCCTTCCTTGGAGCGGACGGTGACCATGTTAACGAAGCGCACCGCGCCGTTGTTCTTGGCATCGAGGCGCGACTGCTCGCTGACTCGCGAAGCCGTACCGCCGATGTGGAAGGTACGCATGGTGAGCTGGGTTCCCGGCTCGCCGATGGACTGCGCCGCGATAACTCCCGTGGCCTCGCCCAACTCGACCAGTCGGCCCGAAGCCAGGTTGCGTCCGTAGCACATGACGCAGACACCGCGCTTCGATTCGCAGGTGAGCACCGAGCGAATCTTTACCCGCTCGATACCGGCAGCCTGCACCGCCACCGACAGGTCTTCCGTAACTTCCTGGTTGACGTCGACGATGACGTTGCCTTCGTAGTCCTTGATCTTCTCCAGCGACACGCGGCCAACGATACGGTCGCGCAGCGCTTCGATGATCTCGCCCGACTCCACGATGGAGGTGACGTAGATGCCATCGACGGTTCCGCAATCGTATTCGCTGATGATGACGTCCTGAGCCACGTCGACCAGTCGGCGAGTGAGGTAGCCCGAGTCCGCCGTCTTGAGAGCGGTATCGGCCAAGCCCTTACGCGCGCCGTGGGTGGAGATGAAGTACTCCAACACGGTGAGGCCTTCACGGAAGTTCGCCGTGATGGGAGTCTCGATGATCTCGCCCGAAGGCTTGGCCATCAGTCCACGCATGCCGGAGAGCTGGCGAATCTGCTGCTTCGAACCACGAGCGCCGGAGTCAGCCATGACGTAGATAGGGTTGATTTCGCCCATCTTGTCACGCTGCTGCATGGCGCCGAACATCTCGTCGGCCACGTCTTCGGTGATCTTCGACCAGATTTCAACCACCTTGTTGTAGCGCTCGCCGTTGGTGATGGCGCCGTCGAGGTACTGCTGTTGAACGGCGATGGCCTGCTGCTCAGCGTCGCGTACCAGTCCGGCTTTGCTCTGCGGGATGACCATGTCGTCGATGCCGATCGACAGGCCAGCCTTGGTTGCGTACTGGAAGCCGAGCTGCTTGATGCCGTCGAGCATCCGCACCGTGGTTTCCAAGCCGAAGCGCAGGTAGCAGTAGTTCACCAACTGGCCAACGCCCTTCTTCTTGAGCAAGCCGTTGATGAACGGCATGTCTGCCGCACCACGCTTCAGGTGATCGTTCATGATGGCGCGACCCACCGTGGTCGAGATGAACTGCCGCTCGAAGTTGGTCGGCTCGGTGTGGGTCACGTCCTGATCGTCGTACGCCGTGGTGAGATCCATGACCTCTCCGGTGTAGCGCAGTCGGATCGGAGTGAGCGTTTCCACCTCTCCCGCTTCCTTGGCGATCAGTACTTCCTCGATATTGGCAAAGGCGCGGCCTTCACCCTTGGCGCCCGGTTTCGCTTTGGTCAGGTAGTAAATGCCCAGCACCATGTCCTGGGTAGGAACGGTGATCGGCTGGCCCGACGCGGGCGACAGGATGTTGTGCGAGGCCAGCATCAGCACGCTGGCTTCAACCTGCGCTTCCGGCGACAGCGGAATGTGCACGGCCATCTGGTCACCGTCGAAGTCTGCGTTAAACGCGGTGCAGACCAGCGGGTGAATCTTGATCGCCTTGCCTTCCACCAGCACCGGCTCGAAGGCCTGAATGCCCAAACGGTGAAGGGTAGGAGCGCGGTTCAGCAGCACCGGGTGATCTTTAATCACCTCTTCCAGGATGTCCCATACGATGGGCTCCTGCTGCTCGACCATCTCCTTGGCCTGCTTGATCGTGGTGCAATGTCCGGTCTGTTCCAGCCGGTGATAGATAAACGGCTTGAACAGTTCGAGCGCCATCTTCTTCGGCAAACCGCACTGCTGCAGCTTGAGCTCGGGACCGACTACGATCACCGAACGGCCGGAGTAGTCCACGCGCTTACCGAGCAGGTTCTGGCGGAAGCGTCCCTGCTTGCCCTTCAGGGTGTCAGAGAGCGACTTCAGCGGGCGATTGTTGGCGCCACGCAGCACGCGACCACGGCGTCCGTTGTCGAACAGCGCGTCCACGGCTTCCTGCAACATGCGCTTTTCGTTGCGGACAATGACTTCCGGAGCGTGCAGGTCCATCAGCTTCTTCAACCGGTTGTTGCGGTTGATGACGCGACGGTATAGATCGTTCAAATCGGAGGTGGCAAAGCGGCCGCCGTCGAGTGGAACTAGCGGACGCAACTCCGGCGGAATGACCGGGATCACGTCGAGAATCATCCACTGCGGCTTGTTGCCGCTCTTGCGGAAGGCCTCAACCACCTTCAGCCGCTTGGCGTACTTCAGGCGTTTCTGAACCGAGGTCTCGGTGCGCATTTTTTCGCGCAACTCGGTCGACATGGTCTCGACCTCAACCCGCTTCAGCAATTCTTTGATTGCCTCGGCGCCCATCATGGCCTTGAAGCCGGTGGCGCGGAACTGCTGATCGAGCTCGCGGAACTTGGCTTCGTCCTTGATGACCTCGCGCTCTTTCACCGGAGCTTCACCGGCTTCGACGACCACGTAGGCCTCGAAGTAGAGCACCGACTCAAGCTCGCGCAGCGAGATGTCGAGGATGTGCCCGATACGGCTGGGCAGTCCCTTGAAGAACCACACGTGGGAGCAGGGGGAAGCCAGCTCGATGTGGCCGAGGCGCTCGCGACGGACCTTCGACAGCGTAACTTCAACTCCGCACTTGTCGCAGATCACGCCACGGTGCTTCATGCGCTTGTACTTGCCGCAGAGGCACTCCCAGTCAGTGACCGGCCCAAAGATGCGGGCGCAGAACAAGCCATCGCGTTCCGGCTTGAAGGTGCGGTAGTTGATGGTCTCGGGCTTGGTGACTTCGCCGTGCGACCAGCTGCGAATCTTTTCCGGCGAGGCCAGGCTGATACGGATCGCGTCGAAATCGGCGATAGCATTTCCTAAATCGAATGGACTCGAGCGGTACAAATTGTCCTCCTTCCCTGCGGTCCCGCTATGCGGAAGGCAGGGGACACGGCTTTGCGCAGCCGTTCGCGGCTCCCGGTGCTTCAATCTTCATCGGGTGCTGCCTCTTGCGGGAGCAATCGAGGCAGCTACCCTGATCCTCAGACGCGATCGCTAGTCGGCGGCTACCGGCTCGGGAGCGGGAAGCTCCTTGCGTTCGTGGGTCTTGATCAACTCGACATCGAGACACAGCGACTGCAACTCGCGAATCAGAACGTTAAACGACTCCGGCACACCCGGCTCAATTGCCGCTTCGCCTTTGACGATGGCCTCGTAGATCTTGGTGCGGCCATAAACGTCGTCGGACTTCGCGGTGAGCAATTCCTGCAGGATGTACGCTGCACCGTAAGCTTCCAGCGCCCACACTTCCATTTCGCCGAAACGCTGTCCGCCGAACTGGGCTTTGCCGCCCAGCGGCTGCTGCGTGATCAGCGAGTACGGACCAATCGAACGCGCGTGGATCTTGTCGTCGACCAGGTGCGAAAGTTTGAGCATGTAGATATAGCCGACCGTTACCGGCTGCTCGAACTTGTCACCCGTCATGCCGTCGAACAGGTAGGTCTTGCCCGATGTGGGCAGCTCACCTTCCGCCAGCAACGACTTGATCTCGCTCTCCTTGGAACCGTCGAATACCGGCGATCCAAAGAAGACGCCATCTTTCATGCCGTCGGCTACGCGCTCAATCGTTTCGTCATCGAGATCGACCAGGCTTTCCAGGAACGGCGTGTTCTTGAACATCTCCTTGAAAGCGAGGCGTAACTGTGCGGCCTTCGAGTTCTGCTGCAATAACTCGTTGACCTTCTGGCCCAGAGCAAATCCGGCCCAGCCGAGGTGGGTTTCAAGAATCTGGCCCACATTCATACGGCTTGGCACGCCGAGGGGATTCAGAACGATTTCCACCGGCGTCCCGTCTTCGAGGTAAGGCATGTCCTCTTCCGGCAGGATGCGCGCGATGACGCCCTTGTTTCCGTGGCGGCCGGCCATCTTGTCGCCGACGCTCAGCTTGCGCTTCATGGCGATATAAACCTTCACCAGCTTGATTACGCCGGGTGGCAGCTCATCGCCCTTCTGCAGCTTCTCTTCTTTTTCCTTGACGATCTTGCGAAGCACGTCGATCTGGCGCGACGTCATCTCCTCGATTTCGTCAATCTGTTCGTTGATACGCGGATCCTTGTCGGCGAACTTGATGCGCTTGAGGTTGCGCGTCGAGATGCGCTCGATGGTTTCGCGATCGAGGATGACGCCCTTGGTCAGCAGGCGCTTGTTGGTGCGCTCGTCGTGCAGGTCAGCCAGCACTTCCTTGTTGCCCAGCAGAGCTTCGAGACGCTTCAGACGCTCGTCGGTGAGGATTCGAATCTCGTCCGACAAGTTCTTCTGCAAACGCTCGACCTGCTGCGCTTCGATGGCCTTGGCACGCTCGTCCTTCTCCTGACCCTTGCGGGAGAAGATCTTGACGTCCACCACCGTGCCTTCGATACCCGGAGGGCAGGTGAGGGAAGCGTCGCGTACGTCGCCGGCCTTTTCGCCGAAGATGGCGCGCAGCAGCTTCTCTTCCGGAGTGAGCTGCGTTTCGCCCTTGGGCGTGACCTTGCCCACCATGATGTCGCCGGCCTTCACGCTCGCGCCGATGCGGATGACGCCGCTCTCGTCGAGATCGCGCAGTGCCGACTCGCTGACGTTGGGAATGTCGCGGGTAACTTCTTCCGGACCCAGCTTGGTGTCGCGCGACTCGATCTCGAACTCCTCGATGTGGACGGAGGTGTAATAGTCCTCTTTCACCATCTTCTCGGAGACCAGGATCGCGTCCTCAAAGTTGTAGCCGCGCCATGGCATGAAGGCCACCAGCACGTTACGGCCGAGCGCCAACTCGCCCATGTCGGTGCAGGGACCATCAGCAATGACCGAACCCTTGGCAACCCGCATACCCTTCTTAACGATGGGACGCTGGTTGATACAGGTGTTCTGGTTGGAGCGCTTGAACTTGGTGAGCTGATAGATATCGCTGCCCACCTCGCGCGAAAGCTGCATCGGATGATGCTCGCCTTCGACGCGCACGATGATGCGCTCGGAGTCGACTGAATCCACGATGCCGCTGCGGCGTGCCAGCACCACGGCTCCGGAATCGCGGGCGGTGACGCCTTCCATTCCGGTACCGACCAGCGGCGCCTGCGCACGAAGCAGAGGAACCGACTGGCGCTGCATGTTCGCGCCCATGAGAGCGCGGTTGGCGTCGTCGTGCTCCAGGAAGGGCACCAGCGAAGCGGCTACCGATACCAGCTGCTTGGGGCTGACGTCGATGTAGTCGACCTCTTCCCGATTCACCAGTACGAAGTTGCCGGCCTTGCGAGCGTTGACCAGTTCCGCAACGATGCGGCCCTTGTCATCGATCTCGGCGTTGGCCTGCGCGATGACGTGCCGATCCTCTTCCCACGCTGAGAGGTAGAACGAGAACGGCTCGTAGTCGATCAGCTTCTTCTTGCGGTCTTTCAGGTCGGCGTTGGCCTTCAGGGCCTCGGCCTTCTCCAGGTGATCGCCAACGCGGTAGTCGCTGTCGCCGGCGTTGACCACGCTGACGAAGTCGAGCACGCGCCCGTTCTTCACCTTGCGATACGGCGACTCGATGAAGCCGTAATCGTTGATCCGCGCATAGCAGCTCAACGACGAGATGAGGCCGATGTTCGGGCCTTCCGGCGTCTCAATCGGACAGATACGGCCGTAGTGCGTCGGGTGTACGTCGCGGACTTCGAATCCCGCGCGCTCACGCGACAAGCCGCCCGGCCCAAGTGCCGAAAGACGGCGCTTGTGGGTAATCTCCGACAGCGGATTGGTCTGGTCCATGAACTGCGACAACTGCGAAGATCCAAAGAACTCGCGGATGGCAGCCATGACCGGCTTGGCGTTGACCAGGTCGTGCGGCATGGCCGTCGACATTTCCTGGTACACGCTCATCTTTTCCTTGATGGCGCGCTCCATGCGAACCAGGCCGATGCGGAACTGGTTCTCCAGGAGTTCGCCAACCGCGCGAACGCGGCGATTGCCAAGGTGATCGATGTCGTCCACCGAGCCAATGTTCTTGCGCAGCTTGAGCAGGTAACGGATGGTTCCGTAGAAATCTTCCGGCTCCAGGGTGCGGTTCTCGAGGTTGGTCCCGTCTTCCTTGTCGAACAGCTTGATGTTGAACTTCAAGCGGCCGACGCGCGAGAAGTCGTACTTCCGGGCATCGAAGAACATGCCGTGGAAGAGCGAGGTCGCGGTATCGAGGGTCGGCGGGTCGCCGGGACGCAGCTTGCGGTAGATTTCGATCAGCGCTTCCTGCGGCGTCTTCACCGAATCGCGGCGCAGCGTGGCACTGATGACCGTGCCCACATCATCGCGCTCGGGGAAGAAGACGTGTACTTCGCCGACGTTGGCTTCCAACATCTTCGACAACTTGTCGGCCGTGAGCTCGGAGTTGGCTTCGAGCAGCACTTCGCCGGTGCTGGTGTCGACGACGTCGGCGGCAACGAATGCGCCTTCCAGGTCGCTGAGGTCGATTTCGATTTCGGAGATCTTGTGCTTCTGGATCTCCTTCATCACCGCCGCAGTTACCTTGCGGCCGGAGTGCGCGATTTCGTCGCCGCTCTTGGTGGCGATGCGATGCGCCAGCTTCATGCCCAGCAGATTCGTCGGCTTGTCGGATCCAGGCTCCAGCGTCCAGTACAGTTTCTTGTCGCGCAGCGCCAGACGGTCGACGGTGTAGAAGGTGCGAAGAATTTCTTCGTCCGAACGCAGGCCCAGCGCACGCAGGAAAATCGTGCCCAGGAACTTGCGCTTGCGGTCGATACGCACGTACAGGATGTTCTTCTGGTCGTACTCGAACTCAACCCACGAACCGCGGTAGGGAATGATCTTGCCCAGGAAATAGGTGCGGTTGTTGGCGGTCTCGAAGAACACGCCCGGCGAACGGTGCAACTGGCTGACGATGACGCGCTCGGTTCCGTTAATGATGAAGGTGCCGTTGGTGGTCATCAGCGGAATGTCGCCGAAGAAGACTTCCTGCTCCTTCATGTCGCGAATGGAGCGGTTGCCGGTCTCCGGATCCTTGTCGTAGATGGTCAGACGCATCGTGACCTTCAGCGGAGCGGAGTAAGTCATGCCACGCTCTTCGCACTCGGCCACGTCGTACTTGAGCTGCAACCCGACCGGGTCGCCGCACTTGTTACAAAAATCGGGTGTATTGGCGTTGTAGGTGCCGCACTTGGTGCAGAGCACATCGCCGAGATGGAACGGATCGGTGCGGACGGTCGAACCGCAGCTCCGGCAAGTGGTGCGCAGGTGGTTCAGCCCCTTGAGGTGACCGCACTTGCACTCCCAGTTACCGATCGCGAATTCGACGAAATCCAGTTGTGAGACGTTGCGAAAATCCGTGATCGGGAATACGGACTGAAATACCGCCTGCAAACCGGCATCATCCCGCTCGCTCGGCAGCGCATCCATCTGTAGGAAGCGGTCGTAAGAACGCTTCTGCACCTCGATGAGGTTGGGAATCTGGATGGTCGCCGGGATCTTGGAAAAGTCGAACCGATTTCTATTGGCAGTCTTCTGTTGCGCCATGTATAAAGCTCCTAAATCAGTTCCGGTCAGGCTCGGCGGAGCCGGACCGTGTATGCGCGAAAGGGAACAGTACCGTCGCGCGGTGGTGGGTTGAGTCTGAAAAAACCGGCTTGGTTTTTGTAAAAAACACGAGCGCGCCCGCAGAGACAGACGTCCCCGCAAGCGCCGCTTGAAGCGTCGAGCAATCCCGTAACCAAACAGTTCGGGAGTTCGGCTTATTTAGTCTCGCCGAAATGAGAATTTCTTCCCGCGCCAGTATTTTCAGGCCTTGTCCTCGGCTTGCCTGTCTCTTGCACCTGAGCTGATGCTTCGAGTATAGGCTTGCCGCCTGCCACTAACCTGCTGTGTTCGCGAACCCGCCTGGGTCCGCTCCACGATGCCCGGGAATTCCGCGATACCTGCTGTTGTGTATCGCTAAGCTTCCACGGCCTCATCGCGCCTCTCCACGGCCGCTCTCACGTGAAGAAGTACGTTAGCCGCCGCCTCCGAGAATCGGAAAGCAGCAGCAGCATGAGCACTCCGGTCAGCCCTCCGGAGTGAAGCGCCCCGTCCCTTACATTTCGAGGAAGTTTAATTGTAAAGCATCCTTGCAATGCAGAACGGGGCAAAACCCTTACTTCACCTCGACAGTTGCGCCCGCGTCGGTGAACTTCTTCTTGATGGTCTCGGCTTCTTCCTTCGAGACACCTTCCTTCACGGTCTTGGGGGCGCCATCGACCAGGTCTTTGGCTTCCTTCAAACCGAGGCTGGTGACTTCACGGACAGCCTTGATCACGTTGATCTTGTTTGCGCCGGCAGCGGTAAGTACGACGGCAAACTCCGTCTTCTCTTCCGCCGGGGCCGCAGCCGCAGCGCCCGCACCGGCTCCGCCCGCCATCATGACAGGGGCCGCAGCCGCTGCCGAGACGCCGAGGCGCTCTTCCAACTTCTTTACCAGGGCCGCCGCATCCAGAAGCGACAGGCCTACGATTGAATCTTCCAACTGCTGCAGATCCGCCATGTGTATCTCCAATATTCGTTATTCGTTGTGTTTGATTTTGTTATCGTCTCGAGGTTTCCAATGTGCCGACCCACATGCCAGACAACAGGTGAGAGCACCCCTCACAACGGATAACTAAAATCTTCAGGAAGCGCTTTCACGCCGCCAAACTTTTTACGCGCTGGCAGCTTCGCCGCCGGCAAACTTGTTTTCTTTCACGCCCTGGTCGATGACCACCGCGAGGTCGCGTCCCACGGCATTCATTACCGTGACCAGGCGCTGTGCCGGAGCATTCATCAGCATCAGCAGCTTGGAGTAGAGTTCTTCCTTGGACGGCATGCTGGCCAGCGCATCAATATCTTTGATCGCGATGACGCGGCCTTCCACGATACCGGCCTTAAAGGTGTATTCCGGATTGTCCTTCGCGTACTTGCTGAGAGCCTTCGCCAGCGCGACAGGGTCGCCGTTGGTGTAGGCAATCGAAGTAACACCGGCCAGGCCCTTCAAGGCATCTTCTACCTTGCTGCCCTTACCGGCACGCTCGGCCAGCGTGTTCTTCACCACGCGATACTTCGCGCCTGCGCCGCGAACCGCCTTACGGAGCTCGTAGTCCTTGCCACCGTCATCTTGGCGAATGTGCCTACGATGGCGTGGCTGGCTTCCTGTAAGTCCACGGTCAGCTTTTCAACCTGCTCAATCTTTTTTGCTCTGCTAACGGCCATGTCTTAATCCTCTATTGGCGATCGTTCCGGGTCCCCGGAGCGCGCCGATTTGCGCGTCAGGTTAACCCTTTGCCGCTGTTTCAATGGCTGCGGTATCGATCGCAATGCCCGGGCCCATGGTCGAGCTCAGATAGCAACCCTTGATGTACTTGCCCTTGGCCACCGATGGCTTCGCCTTGATCACGCTGGTGATGACGGTGGCGGCGTTGTCGACCAACTTGTCGGCCGCGAACGAAATCTTGCCCACCGGCACGTGAACCAGCGCCGTCTTATCGGTACGGAACTCAACCTTGCCGGCCTTGGTTTCCCTCACCGCTGATGCGACATCGAAGGTCACCGTGCCGGTCTTGGGATTCGGCATCAACCCGCGCGGGCCAAGCACCTTGCCCAGGCGGCCAACCGACTTCATCATGTCGGGGGTGGAGATCACGGCGTCGTAGTCGGTCCAGTTTTCTTTCTGGATCTTCTCCACCATGTCTTCGCCGCCCACAAAGTCAGCACCCGCCGCTTCGGCTTCACGAACCTTCTCGCCGGTGGCGATGACCAAAACCTTCTTCGTTTTGCCCAGGCCGTGGGGGAGAATTACCGTTCCGCGCACCATCTGGTCGGCGTGCTTGGGATCGACTCCCAGGCGCATCGTGAGGTCCACCGTCTCGTCAAACTTGGCGAACTTCACCTTCTGCAACAAAGGCACAGCGTCTTGAAGCGTGTACGACGCGCTTCAATCCCGGTGCGTGCCTTCTCGATGTTCTTTCCTGATTTCTTCATTTCACTCCTTGTCTTCCACCGCTGCCCGTTGCTGCTGAGAAGCCGTGGTCTTTACGACGAATCCAGCCTTGGGGCTAAAGCCCTACAGATATTCAGTCGCTTACGCTGGCCGGAAGGCCAGCTCTACCAAACTCTTACGCCGTGACTTCAATGCCCATGGAGCGGGCGGTGCCCTTGATGCTCTTCACCGCGGCTTCCACGGAAGCTGCGTTCAGGTCGGGCATCTTCTGTTTGGCGATCTCCAATACCTGCTTTTCGGTGACCTTGCCAACCTTGTCTTTATTGGGTGTGCCCGAGCCCTTGGCTACCGCGGCGGCGCGCTTCAGCAGAATGGCCGCCGGAGGCGTCTTGGTGATGAAGGTGAACGTGCGATCGCTGTAGACCGAGACCACCACCGGGATAATCAGCCCGTCCATCTCTTTCGCGCTGGTCCTGGCATTGAACTGCTTGCAGAACTCCATAATATTGATCTGCGCCTGACCGAGAGCGGGACCAACCGGGGGAGCCGGCGTGGCCTTGCCCGCCGCAATCTGCAACTTCACCGAGCCTGTAATCTTTTTTGCCATTGTCTCTCTTCACCCAGGCGGCTAGCCGCCGTAAATTCGTTGGGGCTGAAGCCCCTTTGGTACACCGTCTAACCAGCGGCGCTGAAGCGCCGCACTACTTTAGGTTACGACCTTCTCCACCTGCCCGAACTCCAGCTCTACCGGAGTCGAGCGGCCAAAGATGGTCACCATAACCTTCAATGTCTCGCGGTCTTCGTTCACCTCGTCCACCACGCCGGTGAAGCTGGCAAAGGGACCCTCGGTGATACGGACCGACTCGTTCTTCTCGAACTTGACCTTGAGCTTCGGCTTCTCTTTGCTGTCGGCGACGCGGTAAACGATCTGCTGTACCTCGTCTTCCGAGAGCGGCGTCGGCTGCTGGCCGGTTCCCACAAAGCCGGTAACGCGGGGCGTGGATTTCACCACGTGCCACACGTTGTCATCCATGTCCATCTCTACCAGCACGTAGCCGGGATAGAACATGCGCTCGCTGGTGTACTTCTTGCCGCCACGCACTTCGGTCACCGACTCGGTGGGGATCAGCACCTGGCCAATCCGATGCTCGAGCTCGGGATAGGCGCGCACGCGCGACTCCAGGGACTCTTTCACTTTGCGCTCAAAGCCCGAATAGGTGTGGATGATGTACCACTTCATATTCGGATTCTTCGGCGTTTCCGCAACAGCGGCGGCGGTAGCCGACTCGCTGGACGGCTGCTCTTCCCCGCTATTGGTTTCGGGTTTGATCTCTTCGTCTGCCATTAGTACCGCTTCATCTCCGCCGCACTTACCGATGTGACAGGCTTCGCAGCGCCTGATCGAGCGTCTTCTGGATGACGGTATCGATCACCCAGAAATAAGCTGCAAACAGGAATACCGTGATGATGACCACCGTCGTCGTGCCCTGTACTTCCTTGCGGCTGGGCGTGGTGACCTTCTTCATCTCAGTGCGCACGTCGTTATAAAAACTCTTGGCGCGCTGCGGCCATGCCTTAATGGTGGCCAGTTTATCTTCGCGAGCAGGTTCCATTGTTGCGGCCTTTGCCATCCGATAACCTGTTTCCGGCGCTCTCGCGCCTTTACTTCTACTTCCGTCCAAAAATCTGGCAGGGGCGGAGGGATTCGAACCCCCAAGTCCGGTTTTGGAGACCGGCAGTTTAGCCGTTGAGCTTACGCCCCTGTTCAGCTGTCAGCTTCCAGCCACCAGCTTATTTCGTTTCCTTGTGCGACGTATGCTTCCGACACGTCCGGCAAAATTTGTTGAACTCCAGCCGGGTCGTCGTGGTCTTTTTATTCTTGGTGGTCGAGTAATTGCGATTCTTGCAATCACCGCACTGCAAAGTGACAATCTCGCGGGGCATTTGCCTTCTCCATTTCGTTTGCCTCCCGGTCTGGAACCTTGAGGCCTTGTCCGAGTCCAAGCTCGGATATCAGCGGTTTTAACGCCGCCGAAAACTTCGTACTTCGTTCGGGTGCCCCACTCAAGCGTCGTTGGCTTGAGTGGGATCCGAAAAGTTAAGCGATGATCTCGCTAATCGTGCCGGCGCCGACGGTGCGTCCACCTTCGCGGATAGCGAAGCGCAGACCTTTCTCCATCGCGACCGGAGTAATCAGCTCAATCTCGAGCGCCACATTGTCGCCCGGCATCACCATCTCCGTTCCAGCCGGCAACGTCGCCACGCCGGTCACGTCGGTGGTGCGGAAGTAGAACTGCGGACGATAGCCCTTGAAGAACGGGGTGTGACGTCCGCCTTCATCTTTCGACAACACGTAAACTTCGCCCTTGAACTTGGTGTGCGGCGTAATCGAGCCGGGCTTGGCCAAAACCATGCCGCGCTCGACGTCTTCTTTCGCAATGCCGCGCAGCAGCAGTCCGGCATTGTCGCCCGCCAGACCTTCGTCCAGCTGCTTCTTGAACATTTCCACGCCGGTCACGACCGTCTTGCGGGTATCGCGGAAGCCGACAATCTCCGACTCCTCGCCCACCTTCACCTTGCCGCGCTCGATACGGCCGGTAACTACCGTGCCGCGTCCCTGAATCGAGAAGATGTCTTCGATCGGCATCAGGAACGGCTTATCGATGTCGCGCGCCGGCAGCGGAACGTTCTTGTCGACCGCTTCCATCAGCTCGTCGATCTTGGCTTCCCACTGGGCTTCGCCGTTCAGCGCTCCCAGCGCCGAGCCGCGAACCACCGGCAGATCGTCGCCGGGGAAGTTGTACTTGGTCAAAAGCTCGCGCACTTCCATCTCAACCAGGTCGATCAGCTCCGGATCTTCAACCGCATCGCACTTGTTGAGGAACACGACCACGTAAGGCACACCCACCTGGCGGGCCAGCAGCACGTGCTCTTTGGTCTGCGGCATCGGACCGTCGGTGGCGGCGACCACCAGAATCGCGCCGTCCATCTGCGCCGCGCCGGTAATCATGTTCTTGATGTAGTCGGCGTGGCCGGGACAGTCAACGTGCGCGTAGTGCCGGTTCGCCGTCTCATACTCGACGTGCGCCGTGGCAATGGTGATACCGCGCTCGCGCTCTTCCGGCGCGTTGTCAATCGAATCGAAGCTGCGGAACTTGATGTTCGGGTTGTGCTTCGACAGAACCTTGGTGATGGCCGCCGTCAACGTCGTCTTGCCATGATCGATGTGTCCGATCGTGCCTACGTTTACGTGCGGCTTGCTGCGGTCAAATTTCTCTTTCGCCATAATTCCACCTAGTAGTACCGGTAAAGTTTTCTGTACTTCTCGCGCAGGGATAAATCCACATCTTCCAGCGCGGTCAAATAAAGCTCGCGAATCTGTGACTGGTCGCTGACGCTCAGCGCTTCATACAGCGGCTTTGCGCCCTTGCCACCCTTGACTCCCGCCGGATCGACTGCGTCCAACAACCCCTCGCGCAGCACCCGGTCGTAATCGCGGATGGGAACTCCCTTACGCTGCAAGAGCCGCAGAAAGCGCTCAACGTTCTGCGAACCAAAGACCCGCCGCAAAGCGGATTGCAACTGCTCAAATTCCTCCAGCTTTTCGACTTTGAGACCGGCCTGCTGAAAGGCCGCCCTGGGCTCCGATTGCATATAGGAACTCGTCATCAATGCGGGAGAAACCACCTACGACTTCTGTTGTGGGGCTGTAAGTATTTGACGCTTCAGGCGCCAAATGGATTCGAGCCACCTTTGCCAAACAAAAACTGGAGCTGATGATCGGGATTGAACCGATGACCTCTCCCTTACCAAGGGAGTGCTCTACCAACTGAGCTACATCAGCTTCTAAACCTCTGTAAGACCTGCAAAACTGGAGCGGGAGACGGGAATCGAACCCGCGACCAACAGCTTGGAAGGCTGTGACTCTACCACTGAGTTACTCCCGCTCACCTCAAACCGTCCGTCGCCGCCTTCCGAGGTCCCTGGCTCCGCTCGGGATTTCGGCGGCAGGCTCAAACGCCTGCCAAACGCCTCAACTTGGAAGGCTGTGACTCTACCACTGAGTTACTCCCGCCTATTCGTCCCGGTGCTCTTCGCGCTCTCGGTCTTGCTTCCGACTCCATGCCAGAGTGCGGATGGCGAACATCGCCAAGATCGCCAAGGTCGCCAACTTAAACTTCTGATCTTCGATGGTGATGGCCGCTAACGCCGCCAAAACCACGAAAGCGCCTATCGCTATCCAAAACTTCATTAAGAAACCTGGTGCACAGGGGAGGATTCGAACCTCCGTAGCTCGCAAGGAGCGGCAGATTTACAGTCTGCTGCCATTAACCACTCGGCCACCTGTGCACAATCGACCGAGCAAACCACCCTGACGCATGGAGCATCTGCTTAACCGCAGACGCGCGGGCCCGGAACCGCCTATCCCTGCTGTCAAAGAACCGCCAACCTCAGCCGCTCAGCGACCGAGAACCTCCGCGCAACCCGACAACAGCCTGGTACTCGCACTTCCGCGCGAACTCACGCATTGAAGGAAGCTGCTGTTGGAATCAGTTCTCTAGGAAAGCTGCGCGTCTTAACTAGCCTTGCTCCTGCTATCCGCCATCGGCGGACGGCGCGCTCAAGGGTTACAACCTGGAGCTGGCGAAGGGATTTGAACCCCCGACCCTCTGATTACAAATCAGATGCTCTACCAGCTGAGCTACGCCAGCCTGCGGCCTGCCGCGACGCCTAAAGCGTCTTAGACTGGCCTAGAACTTTCCTGCCAACCGGGCACAAACATTGAGGGTAACACAACGGCAACCCACGTGCAAACGACGTATACACCCGGACATTCGCCGCTCGCTTCAAGCGACCTGAAACCCGCAACTCGCTACTCCCGGGGGCCTGTTTGGGGCTGGGGATTCTGCAGAGTGTGCCCGTAACGGCACGTATAGCGGAACATCAAGAGTCTACCTGTTTTTCGCCTGCTTCGCCAGTGGGAGGTTTTTACCGTATGATTCTGACTTGATCGATGCGCACCCGTAGGCGTCAACTCTGGATTGCACTCATTGTCGTGTTAGTTCTGGCGGGCGCAATTGTGGCCGCCCTGCTGTTGCGCAGGCACGCCCCTCCGGATGCCGTCCGCCTGCTCCCCGACTCCGACGCCGTCCTCTATGTGAATCTCGAGCCTATTCGACTGCTGACCGAACTGGGAAAAAAGCCCGCGCATGATCGCGATCCGGAATACCAGCAGTTCGTGAACGAGACCGGCTTCGATTTCGAGCGCGACTTGAACCGCGCCGCTTTCGCGATTCACTACGGAAGCGCGAACGACCAGGAGACCCGCTACACCGAAATCCTGCAGGGCCAGTTCGACCACAGCCGGGTCAGCCAGTACCTGGCGAAGCTTTCAAAGAATACTGTCGAGCAGTATGACGGCTTCGAGATTTATGTAATTCCTCTCGAAGGCCGTACACTGCGTGTCGTTCTGCTGGGATTCGATACCGCAGCGGCATCCAATAACGCCGATCCCAACTTCATTCACTACATCATTGACCGCTATAAGCAATCGGCGCTGCCTTTTCCCGGACCGGCCCTGGTGCGTGATTATTACAGCCGAGTACCACTGGGGAGCGTGGTGTGGACCATTGCCCGGACCCCGGCCCAGGTCTCGATGCAGGATCGCGGCGAGTTGCTGATACCTGGCGGTTGGGGCAGCCTGCTGCCCAAGGGGAGCGTCGTGATTGCCTCCGGACGACCGCTGACGGATGTCCACCTGCGGGCTCAGATCATTACGCAGGATGAGGCCCAGGCGCGTGGTTTCGTTGGGCGCTTGAATGCGTTCCTGGCGCTGTTCAGCACCATCGATATTTCAATGGACGGCGGCGGTCCCGATCCCGACGTGAAAAAAACATTTGAAAGCTTCAAAGTCGTACAGGACAAGAACGAGGCAGTTGTCACCGCAAGCGTCCCATTTGCATTCTTTCGCAAGATGGTAAGTGAATCGCCGGTCGAACTCGCTGCGCCCAAGCAGCCGCCGTCCGAAGCTCCGCAGCCCGCGCCGGCTCCGTCGAAAAAGCACAAGTAACCGGCCCGGATCGCGGCCTCAACTTCAGGGCGTATTGAAAAACTCGGTCATGGCCGGGGCGGTCAGTCCGTTTCCCATGCACGGTATCTCGACCGCGTCGCAGATCATCCGCAATGTCGATTCATGCTGGTAAAAGGTGTTCGACACATACTGCGTTTTGACCTTGGGGCCGACGAGAATGGTCAGCACCCCTCCGCCACCGTTTCGGCTGTCGCTATCCCAGGATTCGTCCCAGGTGATGATCAGCAGTCCATCCTGCTGAAACGTGGGGTTGCCCAGCAGGGCTCCCAGGTTCTGCTGCGCCCAGGTGTCGCCAACCTGGAGCTTGTAGTCGTTGTCACAGCCGGGATGGTCGGCCGGACAATCGTGCATGGTGTTAATTTGGTTGGGCTCGATGAACATGAAGTCGGGCAGAGTGCCGGCGGCCAGATCGGACTGCAATTGGGTGAGCGGAACCATGTTGCTGGCCTGCGTAGGATCATTACGAACATCGGCAAAGTAAGCCGCAGGATTGTGGGTCTTCTCATAGGGCACGGCCTGGTCCCCCAGATACCCCGGCACGGGCATACTCTCTTCGTACGCTTTCCAGGTTTTACCGGCCTTAACCAATTCGCGCACCAGGTTGTCATCGGTTACTACCCCGCCGAAGTTGAGGTCATTGGTGATGATTTGTCCGGTCGTCAGCATGAAGTAGTTGCCCAGCGACGGGTGGGTGTCAGCAAAGTAGTTCGCGGCATAAGCGTTCTGGGTCGCAAGGTTGGTTAACCACGGCATGTTCGGATTGTGAAGAATCATGTCCTCTTGCTGGTTTTCAAAAACAACAAGCGCTACATGGCCGATATGGGGAATGCCGTCGTAAGTCGGTGCCGGTGGGGGTGGCGGAGGTGGAGCTGGATCCGAGGGTGGAATCACTTGCGAAGCGGAGCCTGCGCCTCCACAACCGGTTTCAATGCAGCACAACAGAAAAGCAGCTAACAAAAATACGAGTACTCGATTCAACTGAACCATCCCATTTCAATTGTGTTAACAGGAAGATTCGGGCAAGTGGGACGGTGTTGCTCAAGATCGAGAGTGGCCGATGGATATCGAGAGCAGAAATCGATTTGGTCGTGTACTGGCGATTGATGGCCGTGTTGGAGAACGTAAATGAGAGTTGCCAGGAAGGATAGATTCAGAACGACAGCGGCGGGGAACTCCCGACCTACTGATTTCCGGCGCAGGCCGACTCTATCCCGCTGAGGGAAAGTTTGCAGTGGAGTTCGCGAGAATGCGCTTTAACTCCTCGCGGTCTCGGCCTGATTTAAGAAACTTCTCACGCCGCATAGCTTCCGAGCGAGTTGCATGCTCCTCGTGATAAAGCGGCGTCCAAGGTCCGCGATTTTTGGTGGACTTGGTGACGCCGTCCTTATGTTGGCCAAGACGTTGTGTTAGGTCTGCTGTGTGACCGGTGTAGTGGTGCCCTGTGGGATTCTGTAGAACATAGACGTAAAACATGTGGAAGAGAAGATGGCGCGCTTTGAGACCCGCCGTGGCGGGGAACTCCCGACTAGCTCTGCTTGCAAATAGAGAGAGAATGGCGCGCCCTGAGAGATTCGAACTCCCGACCTTCTGGTTCGTAGCCAGACGCTCTATCCAGCTGAGCTAAGGGCGCGCATATACGAAGACCACGACCTTACTGCTCACCGGAAGCCTCCGACCGCTGATTTACGCCGCGGGCGGACTTTATCCAGCTGAGCTAAGGTCGCGCATGTGATGCCGCTACGTGATTATAGCAAAGTGGAGGCGGGCCCGGCGCCGCTAACCAGCTTGCGCCACGATCAAATTGACGGGTCCGGGCATGCGGATCCGCTTCACCCCGGTGAAGTCCGCGCCCTTGAGCCATGCTTCATACTCCGGCTCGCTGTAGCTTGCGCCGCCGCGCGTCGCCACCAGCATATTCAACGCGAACAGGGCTGCCGTGCGGGGCGAAGCCTTGTCGGGATCAATAATGAAATCGGCGATTGCGATTCTCCCCTGGGGAGCAAGCGCAGCTCTTGCTCGCGCAAATAACGCTTGGTTCTCTTCGGGCGAGAACATGTGGCAGATGGACGAGAGCAGCACAAAGTCATAGCTCTGGGGTGGAAGATCGACGCTCAACATGTCGCCGCTACGAACCGTGATCCGGTGGGAAAGACCGGCATCGGCGATATACTTCTGCGCGATTGGCACGACATCCGGCATGTCGATGATTTCCGAATGCAACTCCGGTGCTGCCTTGGCGAACCCTATGGAGTAAGCGCCTGAGCCGCCGCCCAAGTCGAGCATGTGCCGCGTGCCGTTGACGCCGAGCGCCTGTACCATCGCGCGAACCCGGCCGCGTGAGCCGTGGTCCATCGCAGCAATGAAGGTTTTGGTGTGTTCGTCGTCCCGAACCGAAGGGGAAGGGGAGCCGGTCTTCACCGACTCGGTCAGATGCGACCAGCGCTTCCACATATTGGCCGTGTGCAGCTGGGCCTGGCGCGCGCTATCGCGTGAGCCCTCAGCGAGAAAGCGGGCCGCCGGCGTCGTGTTGCGGAAGGTGCCATTTTCTTTTTGAAGCAGTCCGAGGCTGACCAGCGCGTTCAGCAGCAACTCGGTCGCGCGCGAATCGGTGGAGATTCGCTTCGCCAGTTCCTCAGCGTCGCAGCCGTCACCCAGAGCGGTAAAGACGTCCAACTCAAGCGCGCTCAGGATCACGCGGCTGGGCATGAAGGCGCGCACCATCTCGAACAAATCGTCGGGCAGCACTCCGGCGGCGTCTTTGCCCTTCACCATGGCAACGTACTTTTGCCGATGATCAAGAATCTCGGCGCGCATCGAGGCGTAGTCATTGCGCTGCAAGCGGGACACCGGTTGTCCCTTGGCGATGTGCGACGAGACAATCTCTTTCACATCCGCCGGGGTGACCTTCACGTACCAAGTGCCTTCGGGATAAACGATGACGACAGGCCCGCTATCGCAGAGTCCAAGACAGCCGCAAGTCGACACGATGGCATCGTCCGAGAGCCCAGCGCTGGCAAGTTCCCCATAGAGAGCGCCAACCACTGCCCCGGCCCCGGAAGTGGCGCAGCAGGTTACGTTCTCGGCTTTTTGCTGGGTGCAGACGACGATGTGATGACGAAACGGTTCCACAATGACCTCCAGGTGCTCGATACCCTATATTGAAGTGCGGCGCGCGATGGGGCATAGGAAGAAGCTCACACTTGCCAGTGACGCAAGGTACAAGCGTGTCGCCGCCAGGCAGGTAAGGCCGCATGTTGCATTTGAACTCCGACCAGACCGTCGCCATGATCGCAGGCACCAGCTTCGCCGCCGGGCTGAACGTCTATGCCACGGTAGGGGTGCTAGGAGTGCTGGGGCGCTTCGGGGTGATAGCGCTGCCATCGGGGCTGCACCTGGTCAGCTCGTGGTGGATTATCGGCGTGTGCCTGGCGATGTTTGTGCTGGAGTTTTTCGCCGACAAAATTCCGATGTTTGATCTGCTGTGGAATGCGTTGCACACCTTTGTGCGGATTCCCATCGCAGCCTACGTCGCGTATGCCGCAACGTCGCACCTGTCGCCGCATATGCAGCTGCTTTGTACCCTGATGGGAGCAGCCATCGCCTTCGCCGCTCATGGCGGAAAGACGGCGATACGCGCGGCGGTTACTCCCTCGCCGGAGCCTTTTTCAAATATGGCGCTAAGCTTTGGTGAGGATGTGGGGGCAATCTCGCTGACCTGGGTTGCGACCCAACATCCTTACGCGGCGGCCGCGATCGTGGCGGTGCTCCTGGTGCTGATTATCCTGTGCCTGCGATGGGTCGTTCGGTCGTTGCGCAACTTATATCGTAAGGCTGGGGAAGCTATTTCTGGAACGTAGTCCATCTCCCTGGGCTGTGTACCACAGCGTGGTATAGGACTCGCTGTTGCGGTGGTATCCCTCATTGTGGCAGTTGACCCGCGTGTATCCTCATGTCATATTTAACAGGTCTGTAACGTCCCTGTAACATTTACCGCGTTCGTTCCTGGGGCAACCACAGGCTAAGCTGGCCCAGGCTTAATAGATACGTGTCCTCATAAGAAAGCTTACCAATGGCCCGCCTGATTCCACGTGAGACGAAGTTCTTCGATATGTTCGCCGACATCGCCGGCAACGTCATCGAAGGCGCGAAAGTGCTGCATGACTTGCTCAGCGATTGGGACTATCAGCGGTTGCCCGAGGTCGCGCAGCGGATCCGTGCGATTGAGCATCGCGGCGACGAGATGACCCACCAGCTTCTGATCAAGCTGAACCAGACA
This sequence comes from uncultured Acidobacteriaceae bacterium, assembly GCA_963791965.1. Classification (GTDB taxonomy): domain Bacteria; phylum Acidobacteriota; class Terriglobia; order Terriglobales; family Acidobacteriaceae; genus CAVVDY01. Next base: position 450,601 of record CAWBUK010000006.1, read on the forward strand.
TTCATCACGCCCTTCGACCGGGAAGACATTCATCTGCTGGCATCGTCGCTCGACGACGTACTCGACTTCATCTATGGCGCGAGCAGCCGTCTGGTGACCTACAAGATTACGCAGCCCAGCCCGTCGGCCAAGGTCCTCGCCGGCATCATCCTGACCCAGGCGGAGGAGCTAGGCAAGGCGGTCAGATTGCTGGAGAAAGATCACGCGCTGCTGAGCCACTGTGTGGAAGTCAACCGCCTGGAGAACGAAGCGGACCAGGTGACACAGGAAGCCATCGGACGGCTATTCGATGGCGACTACGATCCCATCACTTTGATCAAACTCAAAGAGCTTCTGGAGATACTGGAAGAAGCCACCGACAAGGCGGAAGATGCCGCCAATGTTTTAGAAACCGTTGTCTTGAAGAGCGCCTGAGTCTGCCACGCATGAATAGGACAGCGGTGACGGGGAGCGCACAGCCGTGAACACAGGGATGATCCTGCTGATCGTTACTGTTTCTACGGCGCTGGTCTTCGATTTTCTCAACGGGTTTCACGATGCCGCCAACAGCATCGCCACGGTAGTATCGACCCGGGTGCTCTCGCCGAAACTCGCCGTTGTCTGGGCCGCCGTCTTCAACTTCCTCGCCGCGTTTTTCCTCGGCATCGCCGTGGCCAAAACGATCGGTACAGGGATGATCCGGCTCGACATTATTACTCAGTACGTAGTGTTGGGTGCCCTGATTGGGGCGATCTTCTGGGACGTCGTCACCTGGCTCTTGGGACTGCCTACGTCCTCATCGCACGCGCTCATCGGCGGTTACGCGGGAGCGGCGATGGCGCGCGCCGCCGTGGTGCATGGATGGAGAGCGGCTCCCGGTGTCATCATTGCCTCGGGCTGGACCAAGACGCTGATCTTCATCGTGGTAGCTCCGGTGATGGGTTTTGTGCTCGGCTTCGCAATGATGATCCTCGTGTACTGGGTATTCCAGCGCCGCTCGCCACGCCAGGTCGACAAGCTTTTTCGCAAACTTCAGCTTCTTTCGGCCGCTGCCTACAGCTTGGGACATGGTGGCAACGACGCGCAAAAAACCATGGGCATCGTGGCTGGTGCACTCTACACGGCAGGCGTGATGAAGAGGGAAGATTTCGCCGGAAGCTGGGGACATTGGCACTGGCCCATCATCCTTGCCGCCCACACGGCCATTGCGCTGGGGACATATTTCGGCGGATGGCGCATTGTCCATACCATGGGCTCGAAGATCACCAAGCTGAAACCGGTCGGCGGATTCTGCGCCGAAACGGCGGGCGCGATTACGCTTTTTGGCACTGCGCTGGCCGGTATCCCGGTGAGTACTACGCATACGATTACGGGCGCCATCGTCGGCGTGGGCAGCACTCATCGGCTTTCGGCGGTGCGCTGGGGAGTCGCCAGGCGTATCGTGTGGGCCTGGGGCCTGACCATTCCTGCCTCGGCGGTGGTGGCGATGCTGGCTTACTGGCTGATCCGGCTGATTAACCCTCTGGCGTAAGCTTCGCCCCGTCCGCACTGTTAAAATCGTTGTTGATATCCATGTCTCTGCCACCACAATTCTGCAACGTTGAAACCGCGCTGGAGGAGATCCGCGCCGGGCGCATGATCGTCGTTATTGACGATGAAGATCGTGAGAACGAAGGCGATCTGACCATGGCCGCCGAGAAGGTCACGCCTGAGGCGATCAACTTCATGGCGAAATACGGTCGCGGACTGGTGTGCCTGGCAATGACCGAGGAACGGCTCGACTACCTTCGCCTGGGCCAGATGTCGGCTGAGAACACCTCGAATTTCGGCACCGCCTTTACCGAGTCTATCGACGCGAAAGACGGAGTCACTACCGGCATTTCGGTTTACGACCGCGCACAAACCATCAAAGTCGCGATTGATCCGAGTACTCGTCCCAACGATCTCGCGCGGCCGGGACACGTTTTTCCGCTGCGAGCACGTAAGGGCGGAGTGCTGGTGCGCGCGGGCCAGACCGAAGCCTCAGTTGATCTAGCGCGGCTCGCAGGACTTGTTCCTGCTGGCGTTATCTGCGAGATCATGAACGACGATGGCACCATGGCAAGGGTGCCTGAGCTGAGTGAGTTCTGCCGCGAGCATGGCTTGAAGATGTTGACCGTCGCCGAACTCATTCGCTATCGCATGGCGCACGAGCGTTATGTTCGCCGCCTCGCCGAAGCGATGGTTCCGACAGCGTATGGCGAGTTTCGCATGATCGCCTACGAGTCGGAGATCAACGGTGACTCGCATATCGCATTGGTAAAGGGCGACGTGGAAAGCGCCGGGACGGAACCGGTGCTGGTGCGCATGCACACACATTGCCTGGTGGGAGACGTGTTTGGCGCCGTGTGGTGCGAGTGCCACAACACCATCGATACAGCGATGCGCAGAATCGCGGAAGAGGGAACTGGCGCGCTCATCTATCTGCACCAGACTTCCAAGGGCTATTCGGTGGAGAAGCTGCTCGACAAGTACACGATCCAGTTTCATCACGAGCAGAGGCTGCCGACATTGCCGGAGAGTCAGCGACGCACGCAGCGTGAGATCGGAATTGGCGCGCAGATTTTATCGGATCTCAACCTGCGGCGAATACGGTTGCTCACCAATCATCCCCGCAAGGTTGCCGGTCTCGAGGGCTTCGGCATCGAGATCGTGGAGCAAATACCAGTCACTGCGGCCCAGCGAATCCATTCCAAGTAAATCAAGAGTCGTCTCACAGCTCCAGCTCACCTGAGTGCCAGCTGCGCGCTGAGCACGCGACTTGGCGCCGTCCGGATTCCGCTTACGTCCGCGCTGCTGCTGCGACCGAACCCAGCCCTCCAAGATGTCATCCAACCTGTGTGAGAAGAATAAGCACGACAAAGGAGATTGATGAATTTCCTGCGGCAGTTACACGATAGGTTTCTGGAAAATATCTATCCTCTGGGAGCACACGCTCTACGGATCTGCCTAATTCTTGCGGTGGCATACGTCATTATTCGCTTGGTTGAAGGAGTAATCCCGAGACTCCGAACACATGTCGTACACCGGATGACGCGTTCGGGGTCAAACCTCGAATTGGAGAAGCGCGCTGCCACTCTGGGGGGAGTGTTCCGCAAAACAGTTGCCGTCGTGGTTTGGGCCATCGCGCTTGTGATGTCCCTGAAAGAAGCGGGATTCGACATCGGCCCAATTCTTGCTGGGGCGGGCGTTGTCGGTCTGGCAGTAGGATTTGGAGCGCAAAATCTGGTGCGCGATGTGTTGTCAGGCGTTTTCCTGCTGCTTGAGGATCAGGTGCGCGTCAACGATGTTGCCATTGTCAATGGAACTGGAGGCCTGGTCGAGCAAATCAACTTGCGCACGATTGTCCTGCGTGGGCTGGACGGCACTGTGCACGTGTTTCCCAACGGCGCGATCACCACTCTCTCCAACATGACGCACGGATATTCGTACTACGTATTCGACGTTGGCGTTGCTTACAAAGAAGACACGGACCAGGTCGCCGAAGTGCTGAAAGGAATCGCGGCGCAGATGATGAAGGAGGAGCCGTATAGCGCTTCGATCCTGGAACCGCTGGAAGTGCTTGGAGTGGATAAGTTCGCCGACTCGTCAATTATCGTCAAAGTCCGAATCAAGACACTGCCTATCAAGCAATGGGAGGTCGGGCGCGAGATGAACCGCCGCATCAAGAAGGAATTCGATCGCCTGGGCATCGAGATTCCGTTCCCTCATACCAGTTTGTATTTTGGAGAAGCGAGCAAGCCAATCGCTGTTGCTTTTGACAAGGGGAGCCGGAGCGAACTCAAGGCAGCAATTCGTGAAGTACTGGAGGAGGAAGGAGCATTCAGCTCCGGAAACAGACAGCGCCGGGCCAGCTAGCCGACGCTGCGCCTAAGAAATCGTAGCCGGGTTAGCTGGGCTTGCGAGCCACAATCTCTTCATCCCTGATGAAGAATTGAGCCGAGCATTTCTCGGAGCCGCAGATAACCGGCAGGAGTCCAGCGATCTGTTTGCGGGTTACTAGTCCGAGTTGGCCGCAGTTGGGGCAGGCAAGCACCGCCCAGTACGGGTCTTCCTTCTCTCCCATTTCGCCGGCGTTTTCCAGCACGAAGATGGTTCCAGGTTCCATTTGTTCGGGGATCCACTCATTCAGCACGCTCAGCTCTCCGATCATGTGCCCTCCTTGGGCGGGACGAACCCAGATTCACGTTCAAGACGCTTTGCTTGCAGTCGTAAGATGACGCACGCCCGCGTTGCGCTTCTTGCCAAAACCGAGTTCTCCGCACACCCGTTCGATGGTGTCGCTCAGGCACACGGTTAACATCGGCTGCTGCGAATTTTTCAGGAGATCCACTACGCCCCGGGCAGAGTCCTCGAGGTAAATATGGCGGCCATCCGTCAGCAGGTGATATTCATCGGCAGCCTGTACGGTTTGTACCAGCCGCCGGCCCAGCTCTTTCTGGAGGAATCGCACCACGCGCCGGATTTTCTGGAGCGAAAATCCACGCCGCCGCAAATCACAAATGATGGCTATCTCTGCCAGATCGTCGAGAGTATAGATGCGCCGGTGTCCCTGGCGCGAGGCAACTACGATCTTGCGCTCGTCCCACCATTGCAACTGGCGCAGCGTGATGCCGGTCAATTGTGCGACTTCGAATGAGGTGAACGAGTCTTGCAAAGCTGCTGCTCCCCAAAACAACCTTGACCGAAAATGTTTCGGACAACTTCCGCATATCATAGAGCACTTGCCAATGCAGTCAAGGTCAATTGTTGATGAACTTGGCACCGGGGGGAGGGGGATGCGCTACAGCGATGGGCGCTTTGGAGCAGAAAAAGGGGCTGTCCGAAGACAGCCCTTCCAGCGAAGACTTTGCTTAAAGAGTGGACTCGATCTCGAATCCCCAAGCTTCCAGGAGAGGCTCCGGAATGTACTTGGAGTTCTTATTCTTGCGCGCCCACTCGCGAAGGCGAGTCGAACGAATGTATTGGTCGGGGGCCAGTTTGAATTCCTTCACTACCTGTTCGAACTCGGTGATGGTAGGGACGACCGGACCAATTGGTTCCGGCTTGCCCCAGTTAGGATTGCCGCGTCGCTTTGCCATTGTTGAGTTGTTTACCTGCCTTGCGATTTAAATTGTGGATGACCTGGAACTACTAATACGATGCCTGGCTCGACTGCGCATCACCTGATTTGATTCCGCGCATGTCATATACGACTCAGCTCCGGACCAGGCGCTATCTCCGGGGGGATGTTCTTGGGGGGTTCAGAGCCCGTTCAAAAACCCCTTATACTAGCCCGATTCTTGACGGCATTCAACCCCAAAAACCGGGTACGCGAACGAAGGGAACCGATATCGGCTTGTTGAACTTCAGCTAAGTCACAACAAATGAGACGTTTAGTGGCGAAAAAGGTCACCCGTAACTTGAGCGGTACCTAAATCGGGGCACACACTCCGGATATCAGGCTGCCGAATGGAGCTTTGCCTTGGGCGCTTTTTGATTGCTACGGGACCCAGGGGCCGGAGATATGGGCCGCGCACTTGGTGGCGCAGTCGGAGCCCTGTGGAAAACATGATGATCATGCATGGCCGTCCGCTGGCCCATGGCCAGGATCGAAGAAAAGGCAAATACACCGATTCCCAGCAGACGAATTGCCCGTGAATGAATCATCAGTCAATCGATTGTAAGGCAGGCAGTCGTGCGCAGTGTAGAGAATTATTCAGATGTGAGCTGCTACTTTTTGGGAGCCCGGCTGCCCTTGCCGCGGCCTGGTGGGCGTTTGGGAAACAGGTACTCGCAGGATTTCATGTCCACCTTTCTCCCGCGAAATTGACGTTTTCGGCCTGCAGCAGGAAGCGCTGCTCCATTCCCAACTCGCCAGGCAGGGAAATGCTGCCCCCGGAGCCGAGTACCCTTTGCCAAGGCAAGCCCCTGACCTGGTTGAGGACCCTGGCTACGTAACGAGCGCTGCGTGGATAGCCGGCGGCCTTGGCAACTGCTCCGTAGGTGGTGACCCGGCCGCGGGGTATCTGGCGGATCAAGGCTGCAATCGCCGAGATCATTGCAGGTTGGTCGTCTTTCGTGCGAGAAGCTGCCATGTTCACGGTAAGATAACACCAATGCCGGACACGGTTGGCGATCCCAAAACGCGTTTCTCCGATCGCGTGGATGACTACGTCAAGTACAGGCCACGCTACGGCCGTGAGGTGGTCGAGGCACTGGAAAGAGTATGCGACCTTAAGCCCTACCACGTGATTGCTGATGTTGGCTGCGGAACGGGCTTTTCCTCTGAGCCCTTTTTGCAAAACGGCAACAGCGTAATCGGGATTGAGCCGAATCGCCAAATGCGAGAGGCCGGCAAGAGCTTTCTCGCAGGTTACAAGAACTTCGAGATGCGCGAAGGTTCCGCCGAAAGCACTGGACTTTCCTATCAGCGCGTCGACTTCATCCTGTCTGGGCAGGCCTTTCACTGGTTCAGCCGCGAACTGGCGCGCGCCGAATTTACTCGCGTGTTGAAGCCTGAGGGTTGGTGCGTTCTCATCTGGCACGACCGAAGCCCCGACGCCTCACCGTTCCTGCGCGCCTATGAAGGCTTTCTTCAGCGCCATGCTGTCGACTACAAACAGGTCGTACATCGGCAGGTGGCGAACCTGGAGGTGCTGCGCGCATTTTTCGCCCCCTGCGAGGTGAAGCTGCTCAGCCTGCCGGCGGAACAACGCCTGGACATGGATGGGCTGCGCGGGCGGTTGCTCTCCTCGTCGTATATGCCCCGCGAAGGTCCGAAATCGGAGGCGATGCTGACCGAACTTCCGGAACTGTTCATACCCTACCAACAGGATGGCTCTGTAGTTCTGCAATACGAAACCAAGATCTTCTACGGACACCTCACGCCGTGAGCGGCAGCGAGCAGCCGGCAGCCTCGCGCGTCATTGTTCGTACGGATCACCTGGGGCGCGTGGCAGACGGTGTTGCCATCGTGGACGATGTCTCATTAGAGATCATGCGTGGCGAGCTGCTTGGCATTGTGGGCGCGAGCGGTTCGGGAAAGAGCTCTTTACTTCGTTTGCTCAATCGGCTGGATGAGCCCAGCAGCGGCACCGTCTACCTTGACGGCGTCGATTACAAAACCATCGCGCCTCGCGAGCTGCGGCGACGCCTGGGAATGGTCACGCAGCGTCCGTTCCTATTCCCCGGCACAGTTGCGTCGAATCTTCAGTTTGGCCCACAACAGCGTGGCGAGGTACTGCCGGACGCGACGATCCATGAACTGCTGCGCCAGGTTGGGCTGGACGGCTTTGCCCAAAGAGATGTCGGGAATCTCTCAGGCGGTGAGCAGCAGCGGGTTTCGCTGGCACGCTCGCTGGCGAATCAGCCGGAGATGTTGTTGCTCGACGAACCGACCTCGGCTCTCGACGAAGATGCAAAGCTTGGGGTGGAAGAGTTAATTCGCGAACTTGCGACCGCGACCTCGCGCACCTTCGTCCTGGTGACGCACGACCGTGAACAGGCGCGTCGAATCTGCGACCGGGTCGGGACCATGGAGCATGGCCGCCTGGTCCACATGGGAACGCCGCAGGAGGTGTTGCGTGCTTAGATCAATTTTTCACACCCAGCTCTCGCTTGGCTTGGCGCAAGCTGCGATCGCGTCGTTGCTGGCGATTGCCGTTGTTCTGCTGGCGCGCCGCCGCAACATCCATCTGGAAAGCGACACCGCTGTGGCACTGGTGCGCGGCCTGGTGCAGATCGTCATTGTGGGTTCGGTGCTGGCACTTCTTCTGAAAGCACCGCGCTGGTCGAGTGTGTTTCTGCTAACGGGAATGCTGTTGGCGGCAGGCTCCATCTCCGCCCGCCGGGCAAAGAATATTCCGAACGCGCGTAAGGTATCCACGCTGGCCATTGCCGCAGGCGCGGGCTCGGTTACCGCGATCATGACCTGGGCTGGTGTCATCGACACAGCCATCACCGCGCTTATTCCAGTCGGGAGCATGATTATCGCCAACGCCATGAACACCAATGGCCTGGCGTTGAATCGCTTTCGCTCTGAAGTGCTGGCCCATGCGGGGGAGATTGAAACCGCATTGGCGCTGGGCGCCGCGCCCGAGGTCACTGTAAACCGCTATGCCGAGGCGAGCATGAGTGCCTCGCTGATTCCTGCTATCGACAACCTGCGCTCGCTGGGAATCGTTTGGATTCCTGGCCTCATGACGGGCATGCTGCTTTCCGGTGCTGATCCGCTCTATGCTGCGATATATCAGTTCGTCGTTATTGCGATGATTCTGGCTTCGTCCGGCCTGACCTCACTGTTGAGTACTTTGATGATCCGCTCGCACGCCTTTTCTTCCGCGGAGCAACTGGTGCTGAAGGGCGCCTGAATCTGACGACTACCACAAAAGTAGCGCAAGCATGCGACTGTTTTTCGACCTTTCTGTGTCTTAAATCACAGCCTTGCGGGTAGCAGGCAGCTGAGACTAGAGAGACTTACTTTTCGCGCTGCACCTGGCGTGGGAGGTCAGCCGTGGAACTATGCACGCCACACGGTTTTCCTTATAGGCAGAGTCGGGAATGGGTCGATTGTCGTCGTTGAAACAATTCCGTGGCTACATCTTTCCACTCTCGTCGAAGCTCGCCCTGGTCGGCGCTGGCTTCGGTAATCTGCGTGTGCATCCACGCTTTGAGGGTGCGGGCGCCGCCGTATTCGCACATGCCGTACTCGCACACGCCGCGGCAATGAGCTCAATTGCGGTTGGGCTGGTGGTTGTCATCTCGGCGTGGCTGCTGCAGAACTCGAATGCAAGAGCGCGCGAACTACAGGCGGCAAACCAGGCACTATCAGAACTCAATGAGCAGCTGAAGCATGAAGTTGAGAACGTTCTGCAATCGGACGAGAAGTCACGTTTGCTGTTTTGCTCGAATCCCTGCCCAATGCTGGTTCTGGATTGCAACACGTTGGCGATCACCGATGCGAATGATGCCGCGCAGCAGCTTTACGGCTATTCCCATGATGAGCTCATCCAGCTCCAGGCGATCGATATTCGTCCGCCGGAAGAACGTACGCGGTTCAAGTCGTTCATGCAGCAGCAGGATTCCGGTTACGGCGCTCGCGGCTCATGGACGCATCGGCGCAAAGACGGCAGTGATTTCCCGGTGGAGATCCATGCCTTCCGCTTCGTCCATGCGGGGGCCCTTCGAGACCTCGTATTGGTTCAGGACGTCAGTGCGAGCTTCGAAGCGGAGCAGGCGGTACTCCGTTCCGAGGCAGCGTTGAAGTCGATGTTCGACAACGCTCCCTTTGGCATCTGCTGCAGCTCGATGAGCCGGGACTGCATGCTTGATTTCAATCCCGCAGCGGCCGAGATGCTTGGCGGCTATACGCGGGGAGAAGCGCTCGCCCTGAAACTCTCTACCCAGCTCTATAGCGATCCGCTCGATCGGGACCGAATGTTGGAACTGCTGCGTCGGGGAAAGAAAGTGAATGCGTTCGAAACCACACTGCTGCGCAAGGACGGCTCGCCCCTGCGGGTCCGAACGTGGGGAGTGCTGCGCAGCAAGCCGGGAGAAACTCCCGATCTGCTGGATGTGTACGTCGAAGACATCACCGACCACAGCAAACTGGAGCAGCAGGTCCGGCAGGTCCAGAAATTGGAGGCAGTGGGACGGCTGGCCGGCGGCATCGCGCATGACTTCAACAACATTCTGGTTGTCATTCGGCTATCGACCGAGCTCATGCTGGGCAAGGTTACTCACGATAGCCCCCTGAGTAAGCCGCTGCTGCAAGTCCTGAATGCTTCGGACCGGGCGGCCTCACTGACGCGCCAATTGCTGGCCTTCGGCAGACAGCAGGTGATGCAGGCCCGCACCATCAACTTGAATGGTATTGTAAGCGACACGCTGCGTTTGCTTCGCCGCACGATTGGCGAGGACATAGAATTGGTCACCAATCTGGATGCACAATTGAGAAATACTCGGCTTGATCCCGACCAGTTGGCGCAGGTCATCATGAACCTGGCGATTAACTCGCGTGATGCCATGCCCGGCGGCGGCTCGTTGGAAATCGAGACCCGCAACGTTGACCTGGATGCGGCTTATGCCCGGGCCCACGATCCCGTACAGCCAGGCAAATACGTGATGCTGGCTGTTACTGACAGCGGAACCGGCATTGACGCCGCGCTGATTCCCCGCATCTTCGACCCTTTCTTTACCACCAAGGAACTCGGCAAAGGCACTGGATTGGGCTTGTCGATTGTTTACGGAATTGTGAAGCAAAGCGGTGGCTATATTTGGGTCTATAGTGAGCCGGGACGGGGCACCACGTTCAAGGTGTACTTCCCGGTCACGGACTCACAACCTGAGGCCGAGCCCGAGCTTCCCGAATCACAGGTCATGACCGGTGATAAAACGGTTCTGGTGGTGGAGGACGAAGTGCAGATTCGGCAGAATCTCGGCGATTGTCTGCGACAGTTGGGATGCCATGTTGTGGAAGCGCGCGACGGAATCGAAGCCATCGAGCGCTTTCATGAGCACCACGGCAAGATCGACCTTGTATTGACGGATTTGGTGATGCCGCGCATGAGCGGCCATGAGTTGTGGACTCAGCTTACGAACCTCGATCCGCAGCTGAGCTTCCTGTTCATGTCGGGATACACCGAGGATAGCGCGATGCGCAGGGCAATTCTTGGCCGCCAAAGTATCTTTCTCAATAAGCCATTCAGCGTGGCCGATCTATCGAGCGGAATACAACGTGCGCTGGCATTGCGCTCTCTGCAGCAGAAATCAACGCTGAGCAACTAACGGCACTAGCTATCCTGCGCGAAACAGTTCAGCCCAGCTCTCGTCCAGTGTTCGCCAGCGGTCACGCTCCAGCGCGTTGGATGAAGATTCCGGGACGTACAGCAGACCGTGTCCATCTTCGCAGACCATCTCCGTGCCAGCGAAATTCAACAGCACGCTTCCGGGACGGCCAACATCGACGGCCATGCTCAGCTTGCGCAGGCAACGGCGGCAGCGCTTTTGCTGATCGGCAATCGACCACGTCAGCACCGCGACAGCTAAGGGGAGAAACGTCCAGAAGGCAACCTCGTCGGCCATGGGATAGACAGTGCGGCCGACCCAGCCAAGCAGGCCGTGAACCATCAGCCACACCAACACGTAAACCGAGACTGTCAGTGCTGCCGATTTGGTCAGGAAAAATCCCCACCACCGGATGTTCTGCCATCCGCGCAGCGAAACCGGCCCAAAGCCTCCTGCTGCCGCACGCAACAACCAGGCTATCGCCCCGGCAGAGAGCACGGCCAACAACATGAACGCCATATATGTCGTCAGCAACGTCCGCGACTGGCTCTGGAGAGAAACTGTGGCCATCGGTGCCTGGACGAAGCGGTAGCCAGCATTCTCGCTGCGGTCGATGAGATCCGCCTGCAACTGCTCTGGGGTAGCACCGTCGGCCAGACGCGCCACCACTCCCACCCGGCTCATGAAGTTACTGAATCGCAGGGTAGCGTCGTCCAGCACGGTCCAGACGGAGGTCGATGACGCCGGCAACTCGAAGCTTCGAGGCATGATGCCGATGATCACCAGCGGATATCCGTCCAGTTCGATGACCTGGCCAATCACGTTCTTGCCGCGGAAGTGAATCTTCCAGAAGTCGTGACTCAGCACCGCGCAGTTGGCGCAGGCGAATCCGTCCGAGGGCTGCGGCAGGCGTCCCAACTCAGCCTTGGCTCCCAGCAGTTGAAAGAACTGTGGCCCGACACGGGATTCAATGACCGGAACCTCGCTCCAGTCATCGGAAAGACGGCTTGGCCCCGACGAGTACAACGCCTGCTCTTTCGCCAGAGGCGTAGCTTTCCAGACCGAGCCAAGATACAGAAGCGTCTCACTGCGGATGCGAACGTACTTGCCCTTGAAACTGACTAGGGCCACACGGTCCGGCTGATAGGTGGCATGCGAGAACAGGGAAGTTCGAGGAGGAACGAAACCGCCCGCCAGAAGCAAAATGGTCATCGCAAGAAAGGCTGCGGCAAGGCACGTCCAGGGTGAGCGCAACAGACGCCGCTTGCGGACCAGGAAACTGTCGCGGTCGTAGCGGATCCAGAACGCCTCGGCGAAGGCACCCCAGCAATTTCGTATCAGGATGCGCTGATTGCGCCCATCGAGGCGACCGGACTCGGCCAGAAAATTGGCCCAGTGCCAGACTTTGCTCCGCCACATCGCCAACCACTCGCGGCGGAGCGGCTTGGGGACCATCCATTGCGCCAGCCATAGAATGGCCCGGCAACTCTGGATCGTAGCTCCCAGCCTGGTGAGCAAAAACATACGGCCACTCCCCACATCCTGTTAGGACATGGTACGGCAAACGGTTAACTACTCAGACGCCATGTTTGTGAAAAAAGTTTCGAAAAGGAGTGAAATGCCTAAGCTGGCTGCGCCACAGAGGCCCTAGGACACTACCGCTTCGTCGTACTCGATGACAAACTCCATTTTGGCCGTCTTCTCGAGCATGGCCGAGACCGAGCAGTACTTCTCCTTCGAAAGCTGGACCGCGCGCTCCATCCCCTCACGCGAGACCTTCCCGCCGACCCGATAGACCAGCTTGATGCTGGTGTAGACCTTGGGAAAGTCGCTGGCGCGCTCGGCTTCGGCGTGAACTTCCAGCGAGGTAAACGGCTCACGCCTCTTGCGCAGAATACCGACCACGTCGCTCAAGGTGCATCCGCAGAGCGCGATTAGCACCATCTCCATCGGCGTGCTCGCCGTCTTGGGATCACCTGCGTCCATGACCAGGGCGTGTCCGCTGGTCGCCTCCCCCAGGAAGCGTTCTTTGTCGGTCCAGATGGCGCGTGCTTCGATCATCGGCTTGTTCCTCCGCCCCTCGTAACACGGTAATCCATTCCACCATGAACGCGCGCTAAGTTTCTCGGAGATCTGACGTGGTGAGAAAGGTGTCCCCGGGGAACAAGGGTTGCGGTTTGAACTTGAGCTCTGTCCTAGTGCGGCTCCGGCTGCTTGGCTTCGGGTGGTTGCTGATTGTCGGGCAGCGGCATCATGATTCCGTTCTGCACCGGACCTTGTTGTGGCTGCTGCGGTTGTACCTGCGGCTGACTCGCGGGCGGTTGCGCGTTCTGCTGGGGAGTGTTCTGTGGCTGTGCCTGCGGTTGCGCTCCGGGCTGCTGGTTGTCCGGCAGTGGCATGATCACGCCATTGTCTACCGGCCCTTGCGGCTGATTCGCAGGCGGTTGGGCGGCAGGTTGTCCCGTCGGCGCGCCGGCGCCATTATCAGCAGGGACCTTGGGCTGTTCGCTCTCGGGCAGCGGCTGTAGCAGTCCGCCACTTCCTGGCGCAGGAATTTCGACTGAGTGGATGGGCTGCGTGGTCTCCGGCTTGGGTGGAACCGCCGGCTCGCTGACTGCCGAGTTATCACGGTTGTGCAGCACCACCGGCCCGCCTTCCATCCGGCGTGCCGCGGCGGACTCTTCCATCGCTTTGTTTACCGACTCATCGCTGCCGTTAGCGACCGTTGCCAGCTTCTCGCCCTCCGCATCCTTACGGGTGGCATAAGCTACGCGCTTGCTCGACTGCTCCGCTTCTTTGGCTTTGCCGTAATAGAAATCGGCGGTCTCGCGATCGCCATCAGCCTCGGCCAGGTAGCCCATGTTATTCAAGGCGAATGCATTCTTGGGATCGAGCTTGTAGGCCTCGTCAAAATATTGTCGCGCCAGCTTAAAGTCGTTGCGGTTGATGGCCGCGACTCCGCGGGTGTTCAGGCGTGCGACGCGCTCCGGAATATCGTTCGAGCGCTCCATAACCTTCTTGACGTTCTCGGCGTTCTTTTCGGCGATTTGGCTGATGCCCTTGCCGCGCCACGACTTCTCGTAGGTCACCACGATCGGGGTGTCGGAGTGCTGTGCCGCCGCCTGGGTGTAGTACTTGTAAGCGTCCTCGAGTTCTCCCTCTTTCTCGCGGGCATAGCCGAGATTGTTCAACGTGAAAGGATTATTGGCATCAAGCTTAAGCGCCTTCTGGAGCGCCACGTCGGCCTCAGGAGCGCGATCTTTCTCCAGCAGGCTCATGGCATAGACGTTGGCCCGATTGATCTGCATCTGGGTATCGGCCGCATTCCCGGCGACCTGTTCCACCGGCTTGCCCACCGCTGCTTTCTCGGTCGACTTGTAAACCAGGGCGTCAGAGGCGTGGGACGCAGCCAGCGCATAGTAGCGCTGGGCACGATCCACCTGGCCATCCAGTTCGGCGATGTAGCCCAGGTTGTTCAAGGTGAAGGGGTTGTCGGGATCGATGAGATATGCCTTGTAGAAGAGCTTCTTGGCTTCTTTGTAGTTGTGCTTCTCCAGCGCTTTTACACCCTGTTGATTTAGCTTCTGCACCGGTGTCGGCTTGCTGTGCTTGGGCAAGCTGATACGAACGTCTTTGGCGGCAACGGGTAGTGCGAGGGCGCATCCCAGTACCGCGCAGGCAAGTTTGCGCGAGATGGAACTGACGTGCAGAACCGGTTGCGTCGGCACAACAGACATTCAGCCTCCGGGCAGAGTAACTCCGAGTAGAGCGCCGCGAGAACACGGCCTCGAATACCTTAGATGGGCAACGAGTGCTGTATGGTTGGCAGCTCTGCCGGGTGCTGCTGAAGTTGCGTGCCTGGGGGCGACGCCCTGGTTGCCCGTAAGATGCCGCGGTCGCGGGCAGCGCAATACAGCAGAGCACCGCCAAACTGCATCCAACTCTGGACTGAGGAAGCTCTCTCTCGGAGCGGTCTCACAATCTTGTTTGCGGAAACTTATGTTCATGACGTCAGGCGCAGTAAAGAGTTTGCTTCTCGCGGTCGGGCTGACACTGGCTTTGGCCGGCGTCGCCACCGCGCAACAGGATGCCGGCCCCATTCGCGGCAATGCCGGTCAGGCGTCGCAGCCGTCCGGCAGCGGAGTTCCCGGTCCGAGCACAAGCACCACGGCGCCGCAGCCGACAGGCTCAGCGAACGGTGTTGGTGCAACCACGGCCGGCTCATCGGCTACGACAACTCCGCAGACCGATACGAGCACACCGAAGACCGACACGGCGGAACCAAAGACGGACCGGTCTGCTCCGCAAACCGACACCACCACGCAGGCTGATGGCCCCCGCACTGTCCTCAACACCAACTCGAGTGACCCCAACGCTAACGATCCGCTGCTGGAGCCACCGGCGCTGCCCAAGACCAAGCCGACGCTGATTGGAGGCACCGCCGCACGGGTCGATCACATTCGCAATCTGCTAACCATTCAGCCGTTTGGCGGTGGACCAAAGATCAAGGTCTTCGTTGACGAGCGCTCGCATATCTACCGCGACGGAGCGGAGACGACGGTCCTCGGTATCCGCAAAGGCGACCGCGTTTACGTCGATACCATGCTCGATGGTGCGCGGGTGTTCGCGAAAAATGTTCGGGTCGAAACCGAAACCGGAGTTGCCGAGGTACGCGGTCAGGTAACCGGGGTCAATCCTGAGAAGGGAACTGTCACCGTGCGCGACGAGCTGTCGTCGCAGCCGATAACGATCGCCATTGGCAGCAGCACCCAGTACAGCGCGTACAAGGGATCGGCCAACAGCAGCGACCTGCAGCCGGGCTCACTTGTCGATGTGCAATTCGCTCGCGGAAAAGACAAACATGACGTCGCGCAAGAGGTGATTCTGCTGGCCAAGCCCGGCGATACCTATATCTTCTCGGGTGTTGTCACTAACATTGATTTGCGCAATAACACGCTGGCGGTGGAGAACCGCAGTGACGATCAGACGTACGAGCTGCACTTCGACCAGTCGGCGGTCGACGACAAGAGCAAGCTGAAGGTGGGTTCCGAGGTAACAGCACACGCGGTGTACAACGGCAAGCAATACAACGCCAACGATCTGCAGTTGCGGGCCGCCAACAGCGATCAAGCAGATAAACCAGACAACTCTGACAAATCGAAAGAACAGTAGGTGCGTGAGCAGCGAGCAATCGGTCCGTGTGTCGGGCTAGGTGCTTCGAGTGAATCGGCTACCCCTGAACGTGGCTGGTCGTCATTCCACAGACGAATCACCGGCTCGCTCACGTCATGCTCATATCCCAACTGACTGAGCGCGGCGGTGCTGAGCAAGAAATATTGCCCGCCTGACGGCGGGTAGCCCCAACCAGCGCGAGGCCAGCACCCGCAGGATGTGTCCGCTGGAAAACAACAGCACATTACCTTGAATTGCCCGCACCCGGGCGACCACGCGATCAGCTCGGGCGCCAATCTGCGCGACGGTCTCGCCTCCAGGGCATCCGTCGCGAAACAGTTTCCAGTCTGGATTTTTGGCGTGGACCTGCGCGCTGGTGAGGCCTTCATAATCGCCATAATTCCATTCGACCAGGTCAGGATCAATCTCAGCTACCGCATCAAATCCCGCCAATTCACAAGTGCGACGCGCTCGCTGCAGGGGGCTGGTAAACACCTTCGCGAAGGCGAGACCTTTCAGGCGCTCGCCCAGATGGATCGCGTTCTGCTCGCCGTGTTCGGTGAGAGGAAGATCGGTGAGGCCGGTGTGCTGGCCAGAGAGAGTCCATGCCGTTTCGCCGTGGCGTGCGAGATAAATGATTTGCAGGCTCATAATTCAGTTTGGGCAGAGTACCACAGCCAAAGAGAAGAATGATTACAAGATAGGAACGGTGTTTGCCATGGCAAACCCGGCGACCGCGCCACTCGTCTCAAGCCGCAAAGGAGGCGATCATGGCTGCACATGCCGGAGAGAGCGCGCGGGAAACCGGTGATTTTCACTGCCAAAGCTGCAAGGCCGTCGTACACGTAACGAAAGGGCACAAGATTCCTGAGTGTCCCAACGGCCACAAGACTTTCGACGAGCGCACCGGCGAACCCGGGCGCAAGGCGAGCTGATTTACTTCAGCAGGTCCTGGGCTCCGCGGAGGGCGTAGTCGAGCACGCGCCCCGGCAGCACTCCGAGATAGATGGTCGCGATCAGGCTGATGGCCAGCCCTACGCCCAAGCCCGTAGGGATGGGCGCGACCGGCGCTTCCGTACGCTCGTCGCGCATGTACATATAGACGATCACGCGCAGGTAGTAGTACGCAGCGATGGCGCTGTTGATGACGCCGATGATGGTGAGGCCGACCAGGTTCGCCTGCAGTGCGGCGGAGAAGACGTAGAACTTGGCGAAGAATCCGCCGGTGATCGGAATCCCGATCAGCGACAGCAGGAAGATGGTGAGGATGCCCGCCAGCAGCGGCGAGCGCCGGCCGAGCCCGGAATAATCGTCGAGCGTGACATAACGCTCTCCACGACCGGACAGGTGAGCCACGATGGAGAAGGCGCCCACGTTCATTGCTGCGTACGAAGCAGCGTAGAAGATCGCCGCTGAGATGCCGGTCTGCTTCGCCGCAGCGAACGCCACCAGCAAGTATCCGGCGTGGGCGATCGACGAGTACGCCAGCAGGCGCTTGATGTTCTGTTGCACTAGCGCGCCGATATTGCCCAGCGTCATGGACAGCGCGGCCGAGACCCAGACCATCCAGAACCATCCCGGAGCACCGGTAGCAAACAGCACCCTCAACAGTACGGCAAACGCCGCAGCCTTCGGGCCAGTGGACATGAGGGCCACGACCGGAGCCGGCGAGCCTTCATAGACGTCGGGCGTCCACACATGGAACGGTGCCGACGCGACTTTGAAACCCAAACCGACAAACATCAGCGCAACAGCAAGGTAAACCAGCAGCGATGGCTGGGTCTGGATCGCCCTCGCGATGCCGTACACGTTCGTCGTTCCAGTGGCGCCAAATACCAGCGCGACTCCGTATAGGAAAAACGCGGTCGCGAATGAGCCCAGCAGGAAGTACTTCAACGACGCTTCTGAGCTCTCGGCCGTGCGTCGCCGGAATCCCGCGAGGATGTAAGTCGAAATGGACGAAATTTCCAGGGCGATAAAGATCAGCACCAACTCGATGGCCGACGACATCAGCATCATGCCGACGGTGCCGAACAGGACGAGGCCGTAGTATTCGCCGGAATGAATCTGCTGCACTTTCAGGTAATCGAACGACGTGAGAATAACGACAAGCGCAATCAGCAGAACGACAAAATGAAAGAAGACGCTGAAGGCATCGACCCGCACCATGCCGAAGAATGCATCGCCATAGTTCTGCGCCTGAAGGCAGGTGGCCGCCAGCCCGGCGAGCACGCCCACCAAGGCGATCAAGCCCAGCTTCTTCTTATCGCTCTTAGGCGGAAGTACCGGATCGACCAGCATGATCAGGATGCCGAAGACACTCAGCACCAGTTCTGGCAGGATCCGTATGTAGTCGACTGTTGGAATCATCGTCCGAATACCGTCATGAATGCGTTCGATAAATGCGTGATTGCCGGAGCCGAAGCCTGGGTCGCAGCCTCAAACTGTTTCAGCGCTGCGGCCACCGATGGAGTGATGGAGTGCAGCCACAGCATCGGCGCGACCCCCATTACCAGCGCAGCTACCGCCAGCGGCCACAGCGAAATCTGCTCGCGCGCATCCAAGTCCCGCAAGTGGGCATTCGCCGGATTTGTCACCGGGCCCTGGAACACACGCTGATACATCCACAGCAGGTAGCAGGCGCTCCAGATAACCCCCGTCGCCGCCAGAATCCCCCAGATCTGCTTCGCCTGGAAGGCGCCGCTCAGGATCATGAACTCGCCCACGAATCCATTCAACAGCGGCAGGCCGACTGACGACAGCATGATGAAAGTGAAGAAGGTGGCGTAAATCGGCATCGGCGTCGTGAGGCCACCGTACTCCTGAATATCGTAGGTGTGGCGGCGATCGTAGATCATGCCAAGCAACATGAAGAGTGCGCCGGTTGAAATGCCGTGGTTCAGCATCTGGTACACCGCGCCGTCTACGCCCATCTGGGTGAAGCTGAAGATGCCCAGCACTACAAACCCAAGATGGCTCACCGAGGTGTAGGCAATCAGGCGCTTGATGTTGGGCTGGATCATCGCGACCAGCGCGCCATAAATGATGCCGATGATGGCCAGCGCCATGATCCATGATTGATTCGCCCTGGCCTGCTCGGGGAAAAGTCCGACGTTAAAGCGCAGCAGACCGTAGGTACCCATCTTCAGCAGCACGCCGGCCAGGAGCACCGAACCCGCGGTCGGAGCCTCTACGTGTGCGTCGGGCAGCCAGGTGTGCAGCGGGAACATCGGCACCTTCACCGCGAAGGCAACGAAGAATCCCAGGAAGAGCCACTTCGCTGCGCCGGCAAAGCCTGGAATCGCCCCTTGCGCGATTTGCCGCTGAATCTCAATAAAGTCGAAGCTGCCGACGTGGGCATAGAGCCACAGCACCGCGGCCAGCATGAATACCGAGGCAATCATGGTGTACAGGAAGAACTTCACGGCGGCGTAAATCCTGCGGCCGTGCCCGTACATGCCGATGATCAGGGCCATGGGAATCAGCGTGGCTTCCCAGAAGAAGTAGAAGAGGAACAGGTCGAGCGCGACGAAGACACCGATCATCGCGGTCTCGAGCACCAGCATCAGGATGAAGAATTCTTTCACCCGCTCGTTAATCGACTTCCACGAAATCAGCACGCACAGCGGCATGAGGAAGGTCGTGAGCACGACCAGCCACAGCGAGATGCCGTCCACTCCTACGTGATAGTGAATGTTGGGGTGGGGAATCCACGGTACATTCTGCTCGTACTGGAAGCCGTCGGCCCCGCGCTGGAAATGCCAGGGCAGGTGCAGGGAAGCGAGCAGCGTGACCAGCGAAATTCCCAGTGCAAAGTATCGGATATCGCGGGCGCGGCGCGGGAAGACCAGAAGCAGCAGCGCGCCTGCCAGCGGCAGGAAGGTAACGATGGTGACGATGTTTTCGTTGATGAAGTTCATCGCAGACCTCGCCACACCATGAATACGATCACCGCGGCAGCTCCGGCGGCTACCCATCCTGCGTAAGAACGGATATTGCCCGACTGCATCTGTCGCATGGCGTTGGAGACGTCCTGCGCTCCGGCGGCGCTTTCATCGACGCCTCGGTCGATCAATCCGACGTCGATGCCGCGCCAGAAGACGTTGGTGGAAATCCAGATCAGCGGTTGAATGATGACCGCCCCGTACAACTCGTCGACGCGGTACTTGTCGAGCACCAGGCGATAGAAGCTGCCCGCACTTTCTGCCATCTTCGGCGGAAGATCAGGGCGCTTGTAGTAGAGGTACCAGGCGCCGCCGAAGCCGATTACCGCGACGCCGACCGACACTCCCATCAGCGCCAGCTCCATGCCCCTATCTTCGTGCTCGCCCGACGCAGGGCGCCCCATTCCGGCTTCGTTTGCCGAGGTTGGGGCTTCTGCCGCCGGCGCATACGCCGCGAAGACCGGATCAAGGAAATGCTGGAAGTGGTCCGAGCCGCCAAGCGCTGCAGGTACGCCGATCCATCCGCCGACGAGCGACAGGATGCCGAGAATAATCAGCGGCACCACCATTACCCATGGACTCTCGTGTGGAGCGCCGTGGCCGTGACCGCCGCCAGCAGCGTGCCTATCTTCGGCAGCGTGAACCGCGCCAGTATGCCCGGCATGCTGCGTGTCCGGGTCATGCCCGTGTCCAGCCGTCTCGGGATTAGGCCCGCGATACTCGCCAAAAAATGTCATGAACCACAGGCGGAACATGTAGAACGAGGTCATGCCTGCGGCGATGATTCCAATCAGCCACAGCACGTGCTGTCCGCTGGCGAAGGTTGCGCCCAGAATCGCGTCCTTGGAGAAAAACGCCGCAAACCCCGGAGCGCCCGAAATCGCAAAGGTCGCCGAGGTCATGCACCAGAAGGTCCACGGCATGTACTTGCGTAGGCCGCCCATGAAGCGCATGTCCTGCTCGCCGCCCAGCCCGTGAATGATTGCGCCCGAACACAGGAACAGGCAGCCTTTGAAGAAGGCGTGCGTCATCAGGTGGAAGATGCCCGCTCCGTACGCCATCACGCCGGCTCCCATAAACATGTAGCCCAGCTGCGAGACGGTCGAGTACGCCAAGACTTTCTTGATGTCCCGCTGCACAATGCCGATCGACGCAGCGAAGATCGCAGTCAGGGTTCCGATCACGGCGACGGTGAGTGCAGCGTTGGGCGCGCGATCAAAAATAGCGTGCGAGCGGCACACCATGTACACGCCGGCCGTGACCATCGTCGCCGCATGAATCAGTGCCGATACCGGCGTGGGACCTTCCATTGCATCGGGGAGCCACACATAGAGCGGAATCTGTGCCGACTTGCCGGTGGCTCCCATGAGCATCAGCAGGCCGATCGCGGTGAGCAGACCAGTAGTGGTTTCGACGCCCAGGCCCGAGACAGCTTTGAATACGCCGTCATATTGCAAGGTCCCGAAGTGCTTGATGAGCAGGAACAGTGCGATCAGGAATCCGAAATCGCCCACGCGGTTGGTGATGAACGCTTTCTTGCCGGCATTCGCCGCCGAGGGTTTCAGGAACCAGAAGCCGATGAGCAGGTACGACGCCAGGCCTACGCCTTCCCATCCCACAAACATCAGCAGGTAGCTGTTCGCCAGGATGAGCGTCAGCATGAAAAACATGAACAGGTTGAGGTAAGCAAAGAAACGGTAGTAGCCGCCCTCTTCCGCCATGTAGCCGACCGAGAAGATGTGAATCACGAACCCTACGCCGGTGACGATCAGCAGCATGATCAACGAGAGCTGATCGAGCCAGAATCCGTATTCAACCGAGAAGCTGCCCGACGACATCCACGTCTGATGGTGCTCGATGTAGGGAACCGCGGGCAGTCCGGAGAACTGGGCCGCCACCCACAGCGCGTAGCCGAAGGCCAGCGCCGTCGATCCCAGCGCAATGGTATTCACCAGCGCCTTAGGGAAGCGCTTGCCCAGCAGCCCGTTGATAGCGGCTCCGGCCAGCGGCAACAGCGGAATAATCCAAAGGTTTAAGTTCATGCTCTTATCGCAAGGCTCCCCATCCGCTGGGCGACCTCATAACTTAAGAAGGTTCACGCGATCGACATTCAAAGTCTCGCGCGTGCGGAAGACAGAAATGATGATTGCCAACCCGACGGCCGCTTCCGCCGCCGCTACCACCATCACGAAGAAAACGAAGACCTGACCATCAAGCTGCTTCAGCTGTGCAGCGAAGGCGACAAACGTCAGGTTCACCGCGTTGAGCATCAACTCAATCGACATGAAGATGGTGATGATGTTGCGCTTGATCAGAAATCCGGCCACACCGCAGGCAAACAGCACGGCGCTCAGGACGAGGTAATAAGAAAGAGGAACCTCCATCTACTCCTCCCTCCGCGCCAGCACCACGGCGCCCATAATCGCAATCAGGATGAGGATCGACGTGACTTCGAACGGCAGCAGGAAGTCACGGAACAGCAGGTGCGCGATCGGCTGTGGTGCGCCAAACGCGGCCGTGCCGTCCATCACCTGCGGCCCGCCGAGGCGGATGCGATCCAGTCCGGTCATGCGACTGACTACCGCGGCCACGATTCCCAGCCCGATGATCAGGCCCGGCACACCAATCATGGTGGCGACGCGGCTGCCATGTGGAGTGCGCTCTTCCGCGCCCGCATTGAGCAACATGATGGTGAAGACAAACAGCACCATCACCGCTCCCGCATACACGATGACCTGCACGGCGGCCACAAACTCGGCGCCCAGCAGCAGGTAGAGCAGGGCCAGCGAGCCCATCACCACAATCAGCGACAGAGCGCTGTTGATGGGGTGTCGCTGTACCAGCAGGTTAATTGCCCCGCCGACACACACCGCCGCGAAGATGAAGAACAGTACAAGATGCAGCATGGGTTTCCGCTTTTCGCTATTCGCCTTTCGCTCCTCGCCAGAAGAGGTGTGACAGGCGCTGGCGAAAAGATTGCGCGAATTGCGTGAACTGCTAACTATTGCTCTCTGCTCGCGCTCGCCTTCGTCTTCTCCCGGAACCTCACTGCTGAAGCCCGGCGATCAGCGAATTGCGAAAAGCGAAGAGCGTTACTTCAACGCCACCACCAGGCTGGTCACAATAATGTTGGCCAGCGCCAGGGGCAGTAGAAACTTCCAACCAAATGCCATCAACTGGTCGTAACGGAAGCGAGGCAACGTGCCTCGAACCCAGATGTATACAAACATGAAGGCAATGACCTTCACCACGAACCAGAAGATGGGCAACAGAATATGCAAAATCGGTGGGCCAAAGACCGGTCCCGACCACCCACCCAGGAACAGCACGGTTGCCAGGCAGGCGACAGTGAACATGTTGGCGTATTCCGCCATGAAGAACATGGCAAACTTCATCGAGCTGTATTCGGTGTGATAGCCGGCGACCAGCTCAGTTTCCGCCTCAGCCAGATCGAACGGAATGCGGTTCGTCTCCGCGTATGCCGCCATGACATAAATGAAGAAGGCGATGAACTGACCAGTGAAGATATTCCACTTCGGAATGAAGCCCAGGAATGTGCCTTGCTGCGCCATGACGATGTCGCGCAGACTGAAGCTGCCGGAGTAAATCAGCACGCCGATGAGCGACAGTCCCAGTGCGATCTCGTAGCTCACCATCTGGGCCGAAGCCCGTAGGCTGCCTAGCATCGAGTACTTGCTGTTCGAAGACCATCCTGCCAGCGCGATACCGTAGACGCCGATGGAAGTGAGGCCAAGAATCACCAGCAGGCCGATGTTGACATCAGCGATCTGCAACGGAGTGTGCACCGACCCGATCGTCACCCAGGGACCGATAGGAATGACCGCAATCGAGGTCAAGGCAACGGTCAGTGAAAGCACAGGTGCTAGAAGATATAAGGGTTTGTTGGCGTAAGGCGGTGTGAGGTCTTCCTTAAAGATAAACTTCAGGCCGTCGCAGAGCGGCTGCCAGATGCCGAACGGCCCCACGCGCGAGGGTCCCCAGCGATTCTGGATGCGCGCCACTACCTTGCGTTCCGCCAGCGTGGTGTAGGCTACCCCAGTCAGCAGGACAGCGAGCGCGATCACAACCTTGATCAGCGAAACGAGGATGAACAGTCCGATGCTCATTGATTAATGTTTCGAGTTCCCAGTTGCGTTTTTCCGGCTAAAGCCCTGCACCGCTGTCATTCTGAGCGAAGCGAACGACCTGCCTTCGCCGGGTGCCCGCTCCGGCTTCTTTCGCCGCGGTCGGGCTGTTCAAGCTCAACCGAACATCTGCCCGATACCTGATACCCAACCTGACAACTAACCAGCTGACAACCGACAACTTCTTCTAGTCCGCTGCAACCTCTTTATCCGCCGGCTCGGTGCGATACCGCTCCATCACCGTGTTCAGCGTTGCGGAATAACGACCGAGCGTTCCCGAAGTAAACAAGGTGTCGTTCGACGGCAGAATCATCTCCGGCTGCCCGGTGGCTGTCGCGCCAGTAATCTGCACCAATTGCGTGTGCTCGTCCTGACCCGCCAAAATGCCCAGCCGCGAGATGTCATATCCCGGAACCAGCCGCTGGATTTCATCGAGCAACGCAATCGGATCGGTCGGACTCATCTTGGGTTCGAGGTTGTGAGACGCAAGCCACACCGCGTGACGGTCGGACTCGCCCGACTGCGCTCCCCGCGACTGACCCATGTCGGCACGCGTGCCTTCGCCGCCCAAGCCGAACGGTACCAGCTTGCGAACGTCGTAACCCATGGTGTTCGCGATGCGCACGATACATTCGAAGTCAGACCGAACTCCCGAGAACTCGCCAGCCTTCTTCACCATCTGCAGATCGCCGCAGGTGTTAGTCATGGTGCCGGACTTCTCGTATGCGTTCGCCACCGGCAGCACGACGTCGGCGGCCAGAGCCGTCTCAGTCAGGAACATGTCCTGCACCACGGTGAAGGTGCCGTTCAGTACGAAGGGATCAACGTTGTAGCGCGCAATAGGATTGGAGCCGACGACGTACAGCGCTTTCATGATGCCGGCTTTTGCTGCATCCATCATCTGGAGCAGGTTCATGCCCGGCTGCCGTCGGAATCTCGTCGAGCCACTCTTCGTGATAAAGCGTTTTCGAGTTCACCGGTGCGTATCCCGGCAGCATGTCGGGATAGAGACCCATGTCGGCAGCACCGCGCGAATTGGCGTAATCGCCCAGGCAGACAAACTTCGCTCCCTGTGCCAGGCCGAAGTCGACCAGCGCCTTGACGTCGGCGCCGCGAACTTCAGAGCCAAATACGATGACCAGCGGCTTCTCGCCCTTGATCTTGTCGCGAAGCTCGTTCAACGCCTCGCGTGTGAGATTCGCCGACGTGATCGCGTCCGCTGCCGAATCGTTGCCTGCGAGGAACTGCACCAAGCTGCCCTCGGAGCCGGGCGCGATTTGCGCAAAGGCGGTTGCCTGCCGCCGCAGCTTAATCGGATAGGAATTCACCACGTACACTCGGGCGCGGTGCAGCCGCACGTTGGTGCGAATCTGCCAGGCCAGCAGCGGATGCTGGTCCGTCGGATTGTTGCCGATCAGCAAAATCGCCGGAGCGTCGCCGATCTCGCGCATCGAAGCGGTGGCATTCTCTTTGCCGGCCAGTGCTGAGGCGAAAGCAGGGAAGTCGGCCGTGCGATGGTGATCGATGTTGTTCGTCCCCAACACCAGACGGGCGAACTTTTGCAGCAGGTAATTTTCTTCGTTGGTAGTGCGATTCGATCCGATCACGCCAACCGCCGTCGGACCCACCGTGCTCAGGACGTCCTTGAACTTCGAGGCGATCAGTTCGAACGCCTGCTCCCAGGTTGAGGGAACAAACTTGCCATCGCGCTTGATCAGCGGCTTGGTCAGGCGTTCATCGTTGTGTGCGAAGTCGAAAGCGTAACGTCCCTTCACGCACAGGAAGTCGCCATTGATGCCGCTCTTGTCCCGATTATCGCCGCGGACAATCTGCATGCCGGTATCGGCTCGGCGCACGCCCAGCGTCGTTTTGCAGCCGTCGCCGCAATGCGTGCAGACGGTGCCGACGTGCTTCATCTCCCACGGACGAGTCTTATAGCGATACGCGCCGGAAGTAAGTGCGCCGACCGGGCAGATGTCGATGCACATGCCGCACTCTTCGCACTCCAGATGATCTTCTTTATTAGGCGCGATGATGGAACTCGAGCCGCGATTCTGGATGCCCAGCGCCCAAACGTCCATGCCCTCGCCGCAAACGCGAATGCAGCGATAGCAGAGGATGCAGCGCGGGCGATCGAAGTAGACCACCGGTGACCATTGCTGCTCCTCGCGATGGTTCTTCAGTTCCATGTACTTCGACTCGGCTGCGCCGTAGGTGAAGGTCATGTCCTGAAGTTCGCATTCACCGCCGGCATCGCATACCGGGCAGTCGAGGGGATGATTGCCCAGCAGCAGCTCGAGCATCGACTTGCGCGCCTGCTTGATCTTGTCGTTCTCGGTGGAGACCACCATGCCTTCGCCGACCACGGTGGTACACGCGGTCTGCAGCTTGGGCATCTTTTCGATTTCCACCAGGCACATGCGGCAAGCGCCTTGCAGCGAAAGGCCGGGGTAATAGCAGAACGAAGGCACGTGAATGCCCGTGCTCTTGCACGCTTCAATCAGCAACGTCCCAGCGGGAACCGCGATTTTCTTGCCGTCGACAGTAAGATTTACGTCAGCCATAAGAAAGCAACTATTAGAAGCTGTCAGCTCGCTCTCAGCTCTCAGCCATCAGTAAGAACCTTGATTCAACAAAACCGCTACGCTCATCAACTCCTCGAACGTTGCCATCCGTTCCCGGCACTCTCTAGCCGAGAGCTGATAGCTGACGGCTGAAAGCTTCCTACACGAGCGCAGGCTCGTGTTCATGCTCAAACGGGCACGGCTTGCCGTCCAAATGTGCCTCAAACTCTTCGCGGAACTTCTGCACATAAGAGATGATGGGCATCGCCGCCGCATCTCCTAGCGGACAGAACGTCCGGCCCAGCATGTTGTCAGCCAGGTACTTGATGTTATCGATGTCTTTCGCTACGCCGCCGCCGGCATGAAAGCGCGTCAGCGTCTTCTTCAGCCAGTCGGTACCTTCGCGGCACGGAATACACCAGCCGCAGCTTTCATGCTGGTAAAACTTGATCACGCGCAGCGCGAATTTCACGATGCACATCCGCTCGTCGAGAACAATGACGGCGCTCGAGCCCATCATCGAACCGGCCTTCGCCATGCCGTCGTAATCGAACGGGTAGTCAATCTCGCTGGGCAGAAGAATCGGAACTGAAGACCCGCCCGGCACCACGGCCTTGAGCTTGCGACCGCCCTCGATGCCGCCGGCTACGTCATAAAGCAGCTTCTTAAAGTTGTAACCCAGCGGAAGTTCGTAAACCCCAGGCTTTTCCACGTTGCCGCTCACGCTGACCAGGTGGGTACCGCCGTTCTTGGGAGTGCCAAGGTCGGCGAACCATTGCCCGCCGCCGAGCATGATGTGCGGAACACTCGCCAGCGTCTCGACATTGTTGATAACGGTCGGTCCGCCCCAAAGTCCGACCACAGCAGGGAAGGGAGGCTTGATGCGCGGAACGCCGCGCTTGCCTTCGAGCGATTCCATCAGCGCGGATTCTTCGCCAACCTCATACGCTCCGGCGCCGGAGTGTACATAAACATCCAGGTCGCGGCCTGAGCCGAAGATGTTCTTGCCGATGAAGCCGCGCCCGTAAGCGTCGGCTACGGCCTTTTCCATGATGGTGACCAGGTAGCGATACTCGCCGCGCAGGTAGATGTAGCCGGTTTTCGCGCCAATGGCAATGGCCGCGATCATCACGCCTTCAATGACGGAGTGCGGATCGTGCTCGAAGATCAGTCGGTCTTTACAGGTGCCAGGCTCGCTCTCGTCGCCGTTGCACAGCACATACTTTGGTTTCGCCGACTGCTTGGGCACGAACGACCACTTCATCCCGGTCGGGAATCCGGCGCCACCGCGGCCGCGCAGGTTCGACGTCTTGACCTCGCCGATAATGGCGTCCTGCTCCATGGTCAGCGCTTTTTGCAGCGCCTTGTAGCCATCGAGCTCGAGGTAGCGGTCGAGGTTGGCCGCGCCCATGCCAAAGCGCTTGGAGACGACCCTTACTTCATCGGGATGGGAAACTAAATAGGCCATCCTACTGCTGTTCCTTTTTCTTTATACCGTCGATCAACTCGTCAATCTTTTCGGGCGTCAGGTTCTCGTGAAAGTCATAATCGATCTGCATGGCTGGAGCCCAGGAACAAGCGCCGATACACTCGACCTCTTCCAGATGGAACAGACCGTCGGGGGTGTCACCCTTGTTCTCGACGCCCAGCTTATTTTTGCAATGGTCGAAAAGCTTGTCCGCCCCGCGCAACAGGCAGCTCACGTTGGTGCAAACCTGAAGGTTGTATTTGCCGATGGGACGCGTGCGCATCATCGAGTAGTAGCTGATGACGTTGCGCACCTCCAGGTCCGAAAGCTCAACGCGCTGCGCGACCTCATGAATCGCGTCGTCCGTCAATGCGCCCAGCTCATCCTGAACGTAAAGCAGGATCGGCACCAGCACCGCACGCTTCGTCGGATAATGCGTAATCATGTCGGCGAAACGCTCTTCGAGTTGGTCAGAAAATTTCATTTTCGCTGTTGGCTCTTGGCCTTTGGCCGGGTGCCCCATTCAAGCCTTCTTTTGGCTTGAGTGGGATTCCGCTCATCAAAACTCCCGCTTTGGTGATGCCTGCTCGGGTCCTACACGGCCGGCAACAATCTCGGCCTTGAAATAGTTCTCGCCCTTCATCGGACCACCCGCCACACGCCTCAAATACGCAATCTGCCCGATATGCGTCAGCGCATCCGCAACCGGCCCCTGAAACAACGACTCGGCGCTCACTGCTAACGGAGCACTCGACGCCAGGTAATCATCAAACGCCTGCAAGCCGCCATGGAACCGCCTGACTCCATCTTCCCACGCCAGTTGCTCCGAATTCTGCCAGCGCTGATTGCCTTCGGCCATCGATAGCGCCCAGTCGAACAAATCCGCCAGGTGCGCCAGAATTTCTCCCGGAGTGCGCGACCCTTCGGCAACGCGAAACGACGCAAAATCCGATGGCGCGTCTCGCAAAGCCTTGCCTCCGCGGTAAGCCAGCGTCGCCAGCGCATGGCGCAAGAACTCACGCTGCGAATCGGTAGCCGAACTGTGTGCTGCTGTCGCCATAAATTGCTCTTAGCTATTGGCCCTTGACCGGAACGTAATGCACTGCCTTCTGGCTAAAAGCCAAAAGCTGAAAGCCAAAAGCGGCCCTATCTATCCACGTCGCCCAGCACAATATCGATCGACCCAATGGCCGCGACCACATCGGCAATCAAACGCCCTTCGCACATCTTGGCCAGCGTCTGCAGATTGGCAAACGAAGGCGAGCGCATATGCACGCGATATGGCTTGGCCGTTCCATCGCTCACCACGTAATAGCCCATTTCGCCGCGCGGAGACTCGATCGGCAGGTAAACCTCGCCTTCCGGAACCGTGAAGCCCTCGGTCACAATCTTAAAGTGATAGATGAGGGCTTCCATCTCCGTCTTCATCTTCTCGCGGTCGGGCAGAACGACCTTTGGAGCGTCAGCTTTTATGCGGCCTTCGGGCAATCCTTGCAACGCTTGGACGACGATCTTCTGCGACTCACGCAGTTCCTGCACCCGCACCATATAACGCGCCCACACGTCACCTTCGTTCCTCACCGGCACGTTGAAATTGAAATTCTCGTATCCGGAATATGGATTGTCGCGCCGCAGATCCACGTCGATGCCGCTAGCCCGCAAGGTCGGCCCCGTGCCGCCCAGCGCGAGGCAATCTTCGGCCGAGATGTGCCCGACGCCCTTAATGCGGTTTACAAAGATAGGATTACCCGTCAGCAGCCCTTCGTACTCGTCAATATCAGCAGGGAAGCGGTCAATAAACTTCTTAACTCTGTCGAAGAACCCCAGCGGCGGCTCCAGCGCCAGGCCGCCAATGCGGAAGTACGAAGTCATCATCCGCTGTCCGGAAACCGCTTCGAACAGACGCAGAATGTCTTCGCGCTCGCGGAAACAGTACAGGAACACGGTCATGGCGCCGATGTCCATGGCGTGCGTGCCCAGCCAGACCAGGTGCGAGTTGATGCGCGTCAACTCGTTGAGCATCACGCGAATCCACTGCGCTCGCGGCGGAATCTCCATCCCCAGCAACTTCTCCACTGCCAGGCAGTAGGCGAGATTGTTGGTCATGGGGCAGAGATAGTCGATGCGGTCCGTCATCGGAACCACTTGCTGATAAAACTTGGCCTCGCAGGTCTTCTCGATTCCGGTATGCAGGTACCCGATATCGGGCAGCATGCGAACGACGGTCTCGCCATCGATCTCCAGCATCAGGCGCAGCACGCCGTGAGTCGACGGGTGCTGTGGCCCCATGTTGATGAGCATGGTGCGATCTTCAGTCGAATCCAGAACCGGCGGGCGTGCGAGCATCTCAGCCATGATTAGCGATACCCCTCCACCGGATAGTCCTTGCGGAGCGGATGCCCGTCCCATCCCTCCGGCATCATGATGCGCTTCAAATTTGGATGACCATCGAAGCGGATGCCAAACAGATCAAAAACTTCGCGCTCGAAAAAATTGGCGCTCGGCCACAGCGGCACCAGCGAATCGACGCTGGAATCGTAGTCGGCGAGCTTCACCTTCAGCCGAACGCGCTTCTTGGTCGAGGTTGAGAACAGGTGATAGACCACTTCGAAGCGCGGGCTGTTGGGATACCAATCGACGCAGGTCACATCCATCAGCGAGTTGTAGCTTAGCTGCGATTCGTCTTTCAGCGCGCCGCAGGCATCGCGAAGCCCGGTGCGCTCAACCCAAATCGTCAACTCGTCGCGATCGTACTTCACCCCTTCAACCGCAACCGTGTCAGAGGCGAGCAGCAGGGCCACCTCGGGACGGTCCTTCAGTTGTTCAATGTCGGTGATTGCCGGCGGCCAGGGCATGGTCAAATCCTCTCCGCCTTCGACGAGGTGTTCCAGTCGATGACGCCCTTCTTCACGATGTACCAATACCCGGCGAGCACGATGCCGATGTACACCAGCATCTCCCAAAAGCCGAACATCTTGAGGTCTTTGAAAATAATCGCCCAGGGATAGAGGAAGATGGCTTCAACGTCGAACAGGATGAACAGCATGGCGACCAGGTAAAACTTCACCGAGAAGCGCTGCCGCGCATCGCCGACGGGCGTCATGCCGCATTCGTACTGCGACATCTTTGCCTTGTTGTACTTATGCTGGCCTACAAAGTAGGAGAGTGTCACCATTACGCAAGCCAATCCGCCGGCAACGCACAGTTGGATCAGCAGCGGTATATAGCGCGCAAAGTATGTATCAGGCATGTATGAAGGCCGTTCAGAAATCGTGGCGCGTGAACGTCTAAATATTTGAGTTTATTGTTCGCTACGAGGCATGTCAACCAAACCGCGTGTAGTGTTCATGCAGGTTTCATAATGCTGCGACGAAGGCGCGCAATGGCGCGCAATCGATAGCGTGCAGCCTCGGCACTCGGTTGCGATGATCGGTCGTTGCCATCCGCTGTTCGCCATTCGCCGGAGAATGCACCCCAAAAAAGCCAAGGTCGCAGCCATCGTCGAGGCGCCTTTGCGGTCGGCCTCCCAGGCCCCTGGTATCCGGGGCGTGCCGGGTGCTGCGGTACGTCTTGGGCGATCTGGCTCGCCATCGATGCCATCGCAAACGGACGCGGCCGTCCGTCGCCCAGCCGGGAAACGGCAAGGCCTGAAGCGCATTGTGGTACGACCGAAACACGACCATCGCGATCGTCACGGGCCACGCTATCAATCGCACAACTAGCAGCATGAAGTTCTCCTTGGAAACGCAAAAAGAGCCAGATAGGGCGGGATCCCTGTCTGACTCTCTAATTCCACTGTAGCAGTTTCGGCCGGATTTCTTTACTACTTAGGAACTTTATATTTCCTTGCTGCTCAATCGCCTGCGAGGAATCGTTGCATTTCTCCTAGTTGACATGTAAATCTTACAATGCCGACTCACGGTCAGTCATGCCACTACTGAACTCTTTCCCAAATTGGCAACTATCTGATAATAAACGTCTTACGCGCCCCGCTTCTCCGGCGACCGGCGATACATATGCTTACTAGCGAAACTTAGAAATATATTAATTTCGCAAACAACCAACTATTACACAATTGCGAAAGTAACAGACTCTTTTATATTGTCTTGACCCGCCGTCTCGCCACAGCTTCACCGTCCGCTCATCCTCCGCCGACAAAGTGCACCATCTCCAACTGGTCGCCGTCATGCAGGGAAGTCTTATCCCATTGCGCGCGGGAAACAATCTCGCGATTCAGCTCTACCGCCACCCGGTCGGCTTTCATGCCGAGCTGTGCGACCAGGTCGGCCAGCGTCAACTCGCCGGCAAACTCTTTCTCATCGCCATTGATATGCAATCGCATGAATTCAATGTACCGCAAGTGGGATTGTCATCACGTTTGCCAAAAGTCGCCGGGAGGGACCGCTTGGCTCCGCGTCGGCACTCATCGGTACTCGTTAAATTGTAACTTCCTCCCGTTATCCAACATTCCAATCCGCGCCGCACGTCATCTAACCCGCATCTCAGGGTTGCGGACGCGCCTGCTCCAACTTGGCTCGCGTCGTCTCCTTCGTGTATGCTTCGCAACTCAACAAGGTAGAGGACTTGGCAGCCAGCGCAGAAACTGCAGGGTCGATCACTGTTTCGCGTCCCCAGACCAACCCGTGGATTATCGCGGTCGCGGTCATGCTCGCCACGTTTATGGAGGTGCTCGACACTTCCATTGCGGCGGTGGCCCTGCCCTATATCGCCGGCAGCGTCTCGGCCACCAACGACGAAGCCACCTGGGTGTTGACCAGCTATCTGGTCGCCAACGCCATCATTCTTCCCGCCAGCAGTTGGTTCTCGCTCAAGTTCGGACGAAAGCGTTTTCTGATTGTCTGCATCATGATTTTCACCGCCTCGTCGTTCTTCTGCGGAGCGGCGAGCAGCCTGGGCCTGATTCTGTTGGCGCGAGCCTTGCAAGGCGCGGGCGGCGGCGCGTTGCAACCGTTGTCGCAGGCAATTCTGCTGGAGAGCTTCCCGCCGGAAAAGCGCGGCCTGGCCATGTCGGTCTTCGCGCTCGGCGTGGTGGTTGCTCCGGTGCTCGGCCCCACCCTGGGGGGATGGCTGACGGAGAACTATTCCTGGCGCTGGGCGTTTTACATCAACATTCCCGTCGGCATTCTGGCGATCCTGCTGATCGCGCGTTTCGTCGAAGATCCGCCGTACATCAAGAACGCCACGGCCGGAAAGCTCGACGTTTGGGGCTTGGGGATGCTGGCGGTTTGGTTGGGCGCACTGCAGATCATCCTCGACAAAGGCCAGGAAGACGACTGGTTCGGCGCGACTTGGATTCGTTGGGGAGTTGTCATCCTGGTGGTGGCGCTGGTGGCATTCCTCTGGCGCGAGCTGACCCACGATAAGCCGCTGGTCGATTTACGCATCTTCCGCAACCGAAATTTCCTGATGGGGTGTGTGCTCATCTTCCTTTTCGGTGGGGTCGTCTACGGCCTCATAACCCTATTACCACTGTTCTTTCAGGAGTTGCTGGGCTACACGGCACTGGCGGCAGGAATCGCGGTGGCGCCTCGCGGCCTCGGCTCGCTGTTTTTCATGCCCGCCATCGGTATCCTCACCGGCAAAGTCGATAACCGCTACCTGGTGTGCGCCGGCTTTATTGGCATGGGGGTGTGCACACTGTGGATGGGCCGTTCCACGCTCGAAATCGGACCATGGTCGCTATTCTGGCCAATCATCCTGAGTGGAGGGTGCCTGAGCCTGATCTTCGTTCCCCTGGCGACCTCGACCATGGGAACCTTGCGCAATGAGGAGATCGGTAATGCCAGCGGACTCTACAACCTGATGCGCAACGTCGGTGGGAGCATTGGCATTTCCGTGGTCAACACGATCCTGGCGCGTCACCAGCAGACTCATCGCGACGAGTTGTCGCATAACATGTCCCAGTACAGCCATATATTTCAGGACCAGCTGAAGGCGCTCACCAACTACCTTTCGCAATACACCGACCCGGTCACAGCCTCTCATCAGGCGACGGGAATCCTGAACCGGATGCTGGAAGGGCAGTCGGCATTGTGGTCGTTTGTTGACGACTTCCGGTATCTGGCAGCGCTATGTTTCTTGTGCGCCCCGGTCGCGTTCACCATGGTCAAAGTGCGCAAGCGCGGCGGCGCCAGCATGGCGCATTAGGGCTGCGAAGGGCCGGGGAATCGCAGTAGAATATCCGCCAGCTTTGCCTGAGCCATGTTTGCTGCGCATTACATTCCGAGTCCCCCGTTGTCAGATTTCATCTCGGTCATGTGGTACTGGGATGGCTATCTACAGCCCCATGCGCAGGAGCGGTTGCTCCCTGACGGCTGCATGACCATAGCGTTTGACCTCAGCGACTATCGCGTGTGCCAGCTCCCGGCCGACGGTGTGTTGTCGTGCACCGCTGCTCCTGATGTAATCGCCGGCGCCCGTTCAACCTATATGGTTGCCGATACAGCGAACATGGTTACCACCTTCGGGATTCAGTTCAAGCCGGGAGGAGCATTCCCGTTCTTACGAATGCCGGCCAGCGAGCTGAATGACAAGTGCGTTGCGCTGGAAGATGTCTTCGGCGGAGTAGTGAGAAGTGTTCGCGAGCGCCTGCTGGAATGCGCAACTCCGCGCCAGAAATTCGTGGCCGCCGAGCAGTGGCTGCTCGCACAGACGGCCAAACCGTTAGAGAAGCATCCCGCCGTACAGTACGCCACCGGAGAATTCTTGCACTCAGCGATTGCGCAGCCGCTGTCCAGGGTGCTCGACCGCATTGGCTACAGCCAGCGCCACTTCAATCAGCTATTTGCCGACGAGGTAGGACTCACGCCTAAGCGCTTTGTGCGGGTGCGCCGCTTCCAGCGGGTGATTCACTCGCTGGCCGGCGTGGCCGCCGTGGACTGGGCAGACCTGGCCTTGCGCTGCGGCTATTACGACCAATCGCATTTCAGCCATGATTTCCGCGGCTTCTGCGGGATCACGCCCGCGGCCTACCTGGAACATCGCACCCCTCACCTCAACCACGTTCCGGTCCTGGATTAGGTCAGATTTTTACAATACGAGGCTGGTGATAAGGGCCAGAATGATAGTCAATTCCACCGAGTGGGGTGGAGACTTACCAGCAAAAGAGGAGAGCATTATGGCAGCTAAACCGATACCTGAAGGTTTTCATACCGTCGTTCCGTATCTCACAGTTGACGATGCGGGTGCGCTGATCAATTTCATCGAGCAAGCGTTCGACGCGAAGGTCACCTACTGCATGAAGGATGACGACGGCAAGGTCAGACACGCTGAAGCAAAGATCGGCGACTCGATCATCATGATCGGCCAGGCACGTGACGAGTGGAAAACACGGCCGGGAATGCTTTGCCTGTACGTACCCGATTGCGACGCGGTGTACCAGAAGGCGGTCGATGCGGGAGCCAAAGTTGTGCGCGCCATGGAGACTCACCCTTACGGCGATCGCAGCGGCGGCGTGCAGGACTCACAAGGCAATCAGTGGTGGATCTCAACCCACGTTGAAGATGTGTCACCGGAGGAACTGGAGCGGCGGATGAAGACGGCCGCGCACTGACAAAGCTTCGGTCAGATCGTTTTCCAAGCTTTGTATCAGGGCACGACTTTTAGTCGTGCCGCATGCCAGTAAAAGCAGCGGCCTTTAGGCCCTGTGGTCCTCTGGCAGGGGCTGAGGCCGGTCTACTTTTCGATCGACCGTTGGCCTGACTGAAAGTCTGGCCCTGATACAAAACCGCATCAACGTCTGGAGTGCTCAGGCCCGCGCGGTCGTGCGTGGCAAGCAATTTAATTTGAAAAGTAGGTCCTTCATGACAGCCAACGAATTCCGCAAGCTTGTACTCAGCTTCCCGGGCAGCGAGGAGCGAGCGCATCACGGCCATCCCGACTTTCGCGTGGGCGGAAAGATCTTCGCAACCCTCGGCTATCCCGACCAGACGCACGGCATGGTACAGCTTACGCCGGAGCAGCAGGCCGAGTTCCTGCACGATCATCCACAGGTGTTCTCGCCCGCAGCAGGGAAATGGGGAGAGAAGGGTTCGACGATCGTTAATCTGCCAAAAGCGACAAAGACGGTGCTCAAGACCGCGATCGACGCGGCATGGAAGAACGGACTCAAGAAGTCCGCAAAGAAGCCGACGAAAGCTAAGCGCAGCTCCCCCAAGACGCCTTGATGAGTCTGCTCGCGTCTAGCTTCCTCTACTCGCATTTCCGATCAAACGCTGCTATGGTGCCACCTAAGTGCTAGGCGTAGCGACCTCAAGCAACCGCCAGCAGCTCTCCTTGCATCCAACGCTTTGAACTTGGACCAGACAAATTGACGACGGCAAAGAAAATTGTGGCTCCCGGAGTTACCGAGGCTGAGGCCATCGCGCGCGCCAAAGAAGGCGACGCCGAGTGCTTCGAAATGCTGTATGGCATGCACAAGCGTCGTGTGTATTCACTAACTTTGCGCATGACTGGCAACACCGCCGAGGCGGAAGACCTCACACAAGAAGCGTTCTTGCAGCTGTATCGCAAGATCGGAACATTTCGGGGCGAATCGGCTTTCTCGACCTGGTTGCACCGCCTGGCGGTCAACGTAGTTCTCATGCACCTGCGTAAGAAAGGGCTTCCAGAGGTATCGCTCGAGGAGACCATGGAACCGCAGCAGGAAGACGGACCGAAGAAAGACATTGGAGCGCGAGACAATGTGCTCGCCGGCTCCATCGATCGCGTCAACCTGGAGCGCGCTATCGAAAGCCTTCCGCCCGGATATCGCATCATCTTTGTCTTGCATGATGTTGAGGGATACGAACACAATGAGATTGCCGAGATGATGGGATGTTCCATCGGTAATAGCAAGTCGCAACTGCATAAGGCCCGCATGAAGCTGCGCGATCTGTTGAAATTAAGCCGGGCTGAGAGAGCTGCGCGTAGGTAAGGTTCAATTAATGAGGGACTCATGCGAAGTAGCCAAGGGGCAAAGAGGGCCAGCCACCGGACAGTACGCGGCGGCACAGGGCACGATCGCGGAGAATCCGGTGGGAGAGAAGAAATGACTTGCGCCGAGTTTCAGAAAGTTTTGCCATACATCATCGACGGTGGCGGAACTCCGGAGCAGCAGCAGCACCTGGAGACGTGCCACATTTGCTCCGATCTGGTGGCCGATCTCAAATACATCGCCGAAGCCGCCAAACTGCTGGTCCCCATGGAAAATCCCAGCCCGCGGGTGTGGGAGGGAATTGAGGAGTCTCTGCAGCAGGAAGGGTTGATCAAGCGGCGGCACGTGTAGCGGCATGGTAGTGCGGCGCTTCAGCGCCGCTTAACAGGGTTGCCTTGAATGAGCCAGCCGGCCTTTGCCGGCAAATCGTGACGCGGGCCCGAAGGTCCGCACCACCAACTCACATCTTCAACACCGTCTTCTCGTATAAATCTCGAAAACGGCTGCCCGGATCGTACTTCTCCTTCAACGCCTGATAGCCCTCCCGGTCGTAAATATTCCAGAACGTTTCCTGGTCGTAATACGAGCTGGAATACAGTCCTTTCACCCCGCGCAGATGCAGCGCCATGCGCTCGATCTTGCGGTTATAGAATCCGTCCACGCCGGCACTGGGCAGCATGTCCCAGAAGCCAAAATTCACATACAGCTTGTCGGAATCAACCGGGCACAGCGTGAAATGCGCTGAGGGATCGTAGCTCTTGAATGGGCACAGCCAGATGGGCAGGATGCCCACTTCGCGCAGCAGGAAATCCAGAAACTCCGGCGCATGCTCGATGG
The DNA here is from genome assembly GCA_963791965.1 of uncultured Acidobacteriaceae bacterium. Taxonomy (GTDB): domain Bacteria; phylum Acidobacteriota; class Terriglobia; order Terriglobales; family Acidobacteriaceae; genus CAVVDY01. Next base: position 488,451 of record CAWBUK010000006.1, read on the forward strand.
GAATGTCGACGTCCTGAATGACAGATTCCTTCTTTGGCTTCATCGGCAGCTTGCGCGACAGCCGCATGATGCTTTGATAGGTGCGCGAGTTCAGAAACCGGCGTCCCGCCAACACGCGAACGATTGAGTTCTGGGCGTAAAAGATCTTCGAGCACCAGAACCAATCCGTGTCCCAGCGCCAGATGTAGTCCTTCGTTGTCAGGTAGTCGAGTTCGCGCTGGCGAATCGAGCGGTAATAGATGTTCAGGTAGGTGTAGTCGCTGGTGTAGGGCGCGGAATCCACGAACTCGCCCGTGGTGATGTAGGACTCGCCGCGATTGAAGACCACGCCATCGACAAAGTCGAAGTGCCGTTCCGCGCAGGTAGCGGCGAGCTCTGCCATCAATTTCGTCAGGTCGCTATAGCAGCGATGCACCAGCCGAACGTACTTCTTGGCCGGTACCAGTTTTACTTTGATTCTCAGCGCGTAACCTAACGTTCCGTAAGAATTTGGAAATCCGTAAAACAGATCAGAGTTCTGTGCTGGCGAGCACACCACGGTCGAGCCGTCGGCCAGCAGGATTTCCATTTCTTCGACCGTCTCATGTACCAGCCCGTACTTGAACGACGATGACTCAATACCCAGGCCGCTCACCGCTCCGCCGAGCGTGATGGTCTTGAGCTGTGGCACGACAGTAGGCAGCACGTGGTGCTTGAGGGTAGCGTCGACCAGGTCTTCGTAGGTGGTCATGCCTTCGACGTCGGCGACCATCGCGGCCGGATCAACCGATAGAACATGGTTGAATTCACGAACATCGATGCGGCGTTTGGAGCCCTCAGCCCGCGCGCGAAACAGGTTAGACGTAGTTTTGTTCAGGCCGATGGATATCGCACCGGCTCCCTCCCGCAGCTCGCGCACGAGTTTCTCGCGGCGTTGTTGGTAAGCCATCACGTCGGTATTTGTTGCGGAGGGTGAGGCCATGAGAGCAGTTGTTTCCGGAGGTGTCTTTGTGCAGACATTCTACGTTGGCGACAATCGCCGACGCACCAAATGGCGAGAGTCCGTAGGGCGTGTGATCAACATGGCACTGGCCGCAGGGTGCCGTCGCAAACGAGAACAGATCCCTCGCTTCGCTCGTGATGACAAACTAAATTGCCTAGCAGCTTCTTCTGACAGCCGACCACCGACCACCGACAACTTGAAAATCACCGCACCGGCTCGTAGCCGGCTATGTCTCCCTTACTCATCACCACCTGCCATAGCTGCATGCGCCGCGACCTGAATCCGCCCGCTGACATCATCAGGTACAGCTTCCACATGCGGAAGAAGCGCGCATCGTAGCGCTGCTTGTCGAGCGTGCAGTAACGCGTCTCGAAGTTCTTCCACCAGGCCATCAGCGTCTGGTCGTAGTCGGGACCGAAGTTGTGCCAGTCCTCCATGACCAGCAGGTTTTCCATGGCGCTGCCCAGCTGCGCGACGGAAGGAACCACTCCGTTGGGAAAGATGTATTTGTCGATCCACGGATCGGTCGCAGTTTTTGACCGGTTACCGCCAATGGTATGCAGCAGGAAGAGCCCTGAGTCCTTCAGCTTGGCGTGCACCAGCTCCAAAAACGGCCGATAGTTACGGTAGCCAATGTGCTCGCACAAGCCGATGGCAGCGACACAATCGAACTGGCCGTGTTCGTTGATCGCGTCGCGATAATCTTTTTCCTCGATGCGCACCGGCAGGTCGGCACACCATTCGCGCCCAAATGCGACCTGCTCCTTCGAAATGTTGTAGGTCACCACCTCGCAGCCGTATTCGCCAGCCATGAAGCGTGCCAGGCCGCAGAAGCCTCCGCCCAGCTCCAGCACTCTCATGCCGGGCTTAAGTTGCAACTTGCGGCATATGAGGTGCAGCTTGTTCTCCTGTGCCTGCTCGAGGTTGTCAGCGTTCTTCCAGTAGGCGCAGGTGTACTGCATGTTCCGGTCGAGCATGATGCGGTACAAGTCGTTGCCGATATCGTAGTGCTGCCGCGCGACTTGGGTGGCGCTGGATTTCTTCTGCAGATTAAATAGAGCGCTCTTTACACTCAGCCAAAGCACATCAAGGGAGCGGACGTGGCTGGCGAGCTGGGCGCGATGCATCCGGCAGAAAAACTCGCTCAGGTCGGCAACGTCCCAGCAGCCGTCCATGTACGATTCGCCGACTCCGACCGAGCCATGGCCGAGCGCGCGCTGGTAGAAAGTCTCGTCGTGTACCTGGATGTCCCAGGCATCGGGCCCGTTGAGCTCGATATCGGCGAGCGCCAGCAGCTCTCGATCTTTTCTTTCGCAGTCATAGGGCGCAGGGCTACAGCTTCCAATGTAGATAAGGAAGCAATTTACAGCAGACGCCATTGCGCGACAATCGAACGAGTGCCGAATCGGGCAGGATGCCGATATCGCGTCTGCGACCCTCGGGCGATTGACCCGCTTTAGCCCAAAATGTTATAAGAAACCGCTCTGTAATATGCTCTTAAGTGGGGCAGAATGCTGTCCCAGCAGCGGTGTTTTTCCCGGCGCGGCCAAACCTCAACACTTCCGTCTTGAAGTGGAAGCGTGTTCTCGGGATTCCAGCAGGTACAACGCAGGTTTAACTTTCCGATTGAGGGGAGGGAACCGCGCGAGCCCATTCTGCTGGTGGTACCTGACTTTTATGAACGCTAATCTACGGGGAATCGTGGACCAGCGAACCAGTAATCATCCTCACTCGTGGGCGCTTCACGCCGCCCAGCGGAGAACTTGTATGCAAAATTGGCTTGCCGCCACGCGACAACTACGGCCTCTGCAACGTCCGGCCACAGTCATCGCCGCTCTCGTATCGCTTTTGTTGTTGAATGCCTCCTCAGCCTTTGCCCAGCCCAGCAGTGAAGCGGCTGGCGAGGCCAGCCTGCGGTTGCCTGATCTTTCTTCCGTCAGCTTCCTCGGCATGAACGGACATAACCTGTTGCTCATCGGTCTCGCCTTCTGCCTCTTCGGACTGCTGTTTGGCATGGCGATTTACATGCAGCTCAAGAACCTGCCGGTTCACCGTTCCATGCGCGAGATCTCGGAGTTGATCTACGAGACTTGCAAAACCTACCTGCAGACCCAGGGCAAATTCATCCTGATTCTCTGGCTCTTTATCGCCGTCATCATCCTGGCCTACTTCGGATGGCTGTCTCCAGTGCCCGGCAAGCCGGTCGCGGTGACGCTGCCTATCATCCTGCTGTTCAGCGTCGTCGGAATTGCCGGCAGCTACGGCGTTGCCTGGTTCGGCATCCGCGTAAACACCTTCGCCAACTCGCGTACCGCTTTTGCCAGCTTGAACGGCAAGCCCTATCCGATTTACGCGATTCCGCTGAAGGCGGGCATGTCGATCGGCATGATGCTTATCTCGGTCGAGCTGCTCATCATGCTGTGCATTCTGCTCTTTGTTCCAGCGGACTACGCCGGCCAGTGCTTCATCGGCTTCGCCATCGGCGAGTCGCTGGGCGCGGCCGCGCTGCGTATTGCCGGCGGCATCTTCACCAAGATCGCCGACATCGGTTCTGACCTGATGAAGATCGTCTTCAAGATCAAGGAAGACGATGCGCGCAACCCGGGCGTCATCGCCGACTGCACTGGTGACAACGCCGGCGACTCGGTTGGTCCCAGCGCCGACGGCTTCGAGACCTATGGCGTAACCGGCGTCGCGCTGATCACCTTCATCCTGCTGGCAGTGCGCGATCCCCGGATCCAGGTGCAGCTGCTGGTTTGGATCTTCGTCATGCGCGTCATGATGCTGGTCTCCAGCACCTTCGCGTACTTCCTGAATGAAGCGGTGGCCAAGGCGCGCTATGGCAACTCCGACAACATGAACTTCGAGGCGCCGCTTACCTCGCTGGTCTGGTTCACCTCGATCGTTTCCATCGTGCTCACCTACATCGTTTCCAAAGTGATCATCCCTGAACTTGGCGGAGACTCCACGCAGTGGTGGAAGCTGGCGACCATCATCTCTTGCGGAACTTTGGCGGGCGCAGTCATTCCCGAACTGGTGAAGGTGTTCACCTCCGTCAGCTCGGGACACGTTAAGGAAGTTGTGACCTCGGCGGAAGAGGGCGGCGCTTCACTCGACATTCTGTCGGGCCTGGTGGCCGGCAACTTCTCCTGCTACTACCTGGGCTTCACCATGGTGGCGCTGATGGGTATCGGCTATTACGTCAGCACGCTGGGCTTGGGCGCCATTGTCGGGGGCATCCCGATCATGCTGGCTCCGGCGGTGTTCGCCTTCGGCCTGGTGGCCTTCGGCTTCCTGGGCATGGGCCCGGTGACCATCGCGGTCGACTCCTACGGCCCGGTTACCGATAACGCGCAATCGGTCTATGAGTTGTCGCTGATTGAGCAGGTGCCAAACATTCAGGGCGAACTGCAACGGGATTACAAGATCGACGTCAACTTCGAACGTGCCAAGCATTTGCTGGAAGAGAACGACGGAGCCGGCAACACCTTCAAAGCTACTGCCAAGCCGGTGCTGATCGGAACTGCCGTGGTCGGCGCCACCACCATGATTTTCTCCATCATCATGGCCCTGACCCACGGTCTGACGGAGGACGTCAACAAGCTGTCGCTGCTGCACGCTCCCTTTGTGCTGGGACTGATCAGCGGCGGCGCTATCATCTACTGGTTCACCGGCGCTTCGATGCAGGCGGTGACCACCGGCGCCTATCGCGCGGTCGAGTTCATCAAGGCGAACATCAAACTCGAAGGCGTGGAGAAAGCTTCGGTCGAAGACAGCAAGAAGGTAGTGGAGATCTGCACCAAGTACGCGCAGAAGGGCATGTTCAACATCTTCCTTGCCGTCTTCTTCGTCACCCTGTCCTTCGCCTTCGTGGAGCCGTTCTTCTTCATCGGCTACCTGATTGCCATCGCGATCTCCGGCTTGTACCAGGCCATGTTCATGGCCAACGCCGGCGGCGCGTGGGATAACGCCAAGAAGATCGTCGAAGTCGAGCTCAAGCAGAAGGGAACTCCCCTGCATGACGCGACTGTCGTTGGCGATACGGTGGGCGATCCGTACAAGGACACCTCATCGGTGGCCATGAATCCGATCATCAAGTTCACCACCCTGTTCGGATTGCTGGCGGTGGAACTCGCAGTTCAGCTAACACACACGAATGGAGAAGGGTTTGCCCACATCCTGGCACTCATCTTCTTCGCCATCTCGTTCTTCTTCGTGCATCGCTCGTTCTACGGAATGAGAATCGTGAAGGAAGGGAAGTAAGAAGTAGCTAGTCTTTAGTAATTAGTGATTAGTAATTCGTGAAGAGCTGGTGCCCCATTCGGGCTGGTTTTGCCCGGGTGGGGCTTTTTCTTTTACTCGCGCTGGAGCACGCCTTTTCATTGGCCGTGATAGTCACTGGCCCGGCAAATGGAAAGCGTAAAGACTGAAGTCCGTCGATGACGCGTACACCTTGCCATTGACTATCACGGGTGTTCCTGGGATGTAGCCGCCAGTCGTGTACTTCCACAGGAGGGCTCCCGTACTTGCGTCCAGCGCATACAGGCTGTGGTCCGAGGAGCCAACATAAACCACGCCATTGGCGACTGCCGGCGAGGAACTGAACTCATTTGCTGTCATGTACTGCCACAGGAGTGCTCCGGTGGTGGCGTTCATGAGCGCTCAACGAATCTCCGGTGGCTCCATAGACCGTGCCATTGGCAACAGCCGGCGAACCGACGATGCCAGCGCCCTTCCAGATAAATGCTCCATTGGTTGCATTCAAGGCATACATATTGCCGTCGGCGGAGCCGAAGTACACGATTCCGTTGACCACCGCCGGCGCCGACTCGATGAATCCGCCGGTTGGTACGTCCAGAGAATCGCGCTGGTAGTTGCATTCAGTGCGTAGAAGGTTCCGTCAATCGCACCGACGTATAGCGTGTTGTTAACGACAGCCGGTGAAGAAACGAAGCCACTCATTCCCCCAACTTTGAATTTCCAGACCAGCGCTCCGGTATTGGCATTCAAGGCGTACAAAGAGTTGTCGGCCGCAAAACCGTTGCCGACATACACCAGTCCATTCGCCACCGTCACCGCAGCGTTGATGCCAAACGCATCTATCTGGTACTTCCAGAGGAGAGCTCCCGTCGTGGCTTTCAGGGCGAATATGGTTCCGAAACTGTCGCCGACAAAGACCGTGCCGTTGGCCACTGCAGGCGTATATTGCACACCGGTGCCGTTGCCGACATAGTACTTCCAGATCATTTGCCCGGTATTGGCATTCAGCGCGTAAACATAGTTGTCCCACGCGCCGAGATAGACATTTCCATTGGCAACCAGGGGCGCGTCATAGATACTGGCGCCCGTGGTGAACTTCCAATCCAGAGCCAGATTGCCTACGCTGGCGGGACTGAGCAGGGTTTCGTTGGGATTGAAACCCGTGTTGCAGAGATCGAAGCGAAATTGCGGCCAGTCGACCAGCGGCTTAGGGGTTGGTCTGCCGCACGGGCCGGGTGTCTGCGCGTTTGCGAGTGAGCCAACGATCAGCACAACGAAACAAAAGAAGGGTCGAATCCTCACGGTCTTCTCCTGAGATGGATGTGTCCGCAGACGTGCAGCCCGGCAGCGTGGGCTTTGGCGGATGGAATTACCGATCGGGCGCTGCGCCACGGAAGTATGCCGCTGGTAGTAATGAGGGGCAAGTTAATTCTTGTGGGGGAAACGTGAATTGTGAGTATCGATCGACGTTCTTCGACTTGTTGCGCTCCGGCGCGCTTCGTTCAGGATGCCAGGCGTTCAGTTCTTACTAATTGCCGGCTGCTAATTGCTAATTGCTGCTCTACTGCTTCATCTTTTCTTTAACGCTCTTGGCCAGTTTTTCGATCTGGTCGGCCTTCTTGATCACGTCGAGCGAGATGATGTTTTCGTTGGTCTTATCGACGTACTGCTTCAGTTCGGTTGCTAACTGGAGCAACTTGTCGGTATCGCGCTTGATCTCTTGCTCGCGCTGAATATTGCGCTGCTTGGCGGCATCGCGCTCGAGCTGCTGTTCCGCAGGAGTTTTTGGCTGCTGCTGCTCGGTGCCCGGCGGAGGCGGAAATTGCGGGGTGGGCGGCCCTTGCGTGAATTGGGCATCGGCCAGGACAGCAGTCATTAAAAACAATAAGAAAACAGCAGCGCAGAGCTTGCGCATGGCAGTAAGAGTAACGAACGATCTCATGATTGTTACGATTATAGTGAGAACAACTTGATTCACCGTCCGTCGCCTCATAGCGTGGCTGAAGCACTCGCGTCATACGCGGGTAGACGTTGCTATAATCGCGCCATCAATGCTATTTCCCGCGTTCCTCGGCTCACTGTTCGATACCTTCGCCCCTCACGACATGGTTCGCATTTTTGACGACTGGCGCGCCGACAGCCTCGACTTCCTTCGTTACCAGGCGCCGCGCATCCTCGCCATCATCATTGTTTCGTTCATCCTGACGCGGCTGCTGAAGGTCGTCTCCCAGCACCTGGCTGATCTGGGCGACAAACAAGTGTTGCCTTCTGCCGTGCGCAAGCAGCAGTTGCGCACCGTAGCCAGCATCATCTACAGCGTTGGCGTATTCATCATCGCCTTCCTGGCGGTGATGCAGATTCTCAGCCAGCTCAACATCAAGGTTGAGCCGCTGCTGGCCAGCGCAGGTATCGCAGGTCTGGCCATCGGCTTCGGCGCACAGACGCTGGTCAAAGACTTCATCAACGGATTCTTCATCCTGGTAGAGAACCAGTTCGATCTCGGCGACACCGTCAAGATCGCCGGAGTGCAGGGCGTAGTAGAGATCATGACGCTGCGCCGCACCGTGCTGCGCGACGCGGATGGGACGGTGCATACCGTTCCCAGCAGCCAGATCACCATCGTGAGCAATCTCACGCGCGACTGGACCCAGCTGGCGATGAAGATCTCCGTCAACTACAAGGCTGACAGTGACAAGGTGATCAAGCTGCTGAAGGAAGTGGCAACCGAGGTGGCGACCGATCCCAAGTTTAAAGGACAGATCGTTGCCCAACCGGATGTGCCTGGAATCGATCGCGTGAACGGCGAGGAAGTTGAGTACCTGCTGCTGGTGAAGACACTTCCAGGAAAACAGTACGAGATCAGCCGCGAGCTCCGCCGCCAGATCAAGGCATGTTTCCTGAAGCAGGGCATCGAGCCAGGCAATCCGAACAAGGTGTATGTGGTGGACACCGCGAGAGGGGCGTAGAAAGTTGTCAGTGTAGGTTGCCAGAAGGAAAGTACGAGTTTCGACATAAATCGGGACCAAGTTCCAGGTGCTTTCGAATCGCGTGGATGCCCGCAGTGCGAAGCTCCCGTCCCGCAAAGCGGGACAGCAGAGGATAGCCCAGCGCTTCAGCGCTGGGACGCGATGGTAAGGAGTTGCCAGTCCCGTAGGGACGGCAGATGTTGCGAGCGAGATTCCGGCTGGTACCTGTGGCTCGTGGGTCGTAGCTGCCAGACTCTTTTTGACACCTGAAAACCTGAAACCTCTGTCCTGACAACCGACAACTGCCCACTCACTCTTGCGCATCTCACTCAGCGCACATGTGGGGCATGCTTCTTTTTGACGCAGCGGTGGCGCTTGTCGTAGTCATAGGCTGGTACCTGGGCTGGCGCGAAGTAAACCGGCTGCGCGCCGAGAAGCTCTTGCATAGCATCAGGGAAGCAGTGAAGGGACGCGCAGTGGCTTCCGGCCCGTTCTGGCATAAGGCGTCGCGCTTCGACGTTGAGCTTCGCTTTGCTTCGGGATTTCGTCAGAGCTGGTTGAGTGTGGAGCTCACTCCACGCGAGATGCCAATTCAGTGGCTAATAGCTCGCCTGCACAAACAAACCGAGCAGGTCACCTTTCGTGCTGAGTTGGAGCACCCGCCGTCTAGCGGTCTCGTCATCGCGCGGCACAAATGCTGCGGCTCCACATCGAGCACTGCGTTCTCCTCGGACAACTGCTACAGCCTGGGCTCTTTGGTGATTACCACCAGGGAGGATTGGCAGACTGAAACTGGGATCCTCGAAAGTATTCTGGCGGCTCGCTCACACGAGTTGCTGGACGTGGAATTCCGCAAGAGAGCTCCGCACCTCCTGATCACAGCACCCCTGAGTGTGCTTACCGAGGATGACGAAGATTCCGGCTTGTTCGGACTACTGCAAGAACTCGCAACCTGCCGTGCAGCGAAAAAAGAGTAGGTGGCTTCTTGATGTGCGCCGTGCACCGAAATGAAACCGCAGGTCCCCGCCGCGCCAGGCTCGGGGAGCCCAGCCTTACTAGTTGATAATTGCTAGTTGCTGGCTTTACTTTCCCACTCCCGCCCAGCCTTCCAACAACTTGATCGTCGCGGCGTAGTCTTCGTTGTCCCAGCCTTCTTCGCTGGCGAGTTCGTAGATCTCGTCAACCGTTTCCAACGCGGGCAGCTTTACCCTAACTTCTTTCGCCGTATCGAGCAGCAGGTGGATGTCTTTGTGCATAAGGCGCAACGGGAAGTTGGGCGAGTAGTCGTGGCGCAACACAAAGGGAATCTTGTAATCGGTAACACCAGACTTGATCATCGAGGCCTGGATCAGTTCGACCATCTTCTGCGGATCGACGCCGAGTTTGCGCGCCAGCGTCATGCCTTCAGCAAAGCCCTCGTAAATCAGCGCAATCTGTAGATTCATGCAGATTTTGGCAGACTGCCCTTTACCAGTCCCGCCAATGTGGATCACGCTCTTGCCCATTCGCCTTGAACAGCGGCTGCAGAAACTCGACCGCCTCCGAGGTCCCACCCACGATGAAGATGAGCTGGCCATTTTCGGCGCCGATTTTCGAGCCGGTTACCGGCGCGTCCACCCACTGCACACCCTTGGCAGCGATGCGTTCGGCAAACTTTGACGTAGCCGAAGGCGAGATGGTGCTGGAATCGACCACAATCATGCCTTCGTGCAGTGACTGTTCCACCCCGTCAGAGCCGAACATAACGCGCTCGACGGCGGCTGTGTCAGCTACGCACATCCACACCACCTCGCACTCTTTGGCCGCGTCAGCCGGCGAGACGGCAGTTTTCGCTCCCTCGACTGCAGGGCGAGCCGTACGATTCCAGACACAAACTTCATGCCCAGCTTTGACCAGGTTGGCGGCCATAGCACGACCCATGATTCCGAGACCGAGAAAGGCGATGCGCATTCGCTGCTCCTTAAACCGAATCAATGATTTAAGCTGACTGGCCAGAGAAGGTCAAGGAAAGCCTCTGCAATTGCCCGAAACCGGCATGAAAGTCTGCTTGCGCAGGCCGTGAAACCTCTGGAAAATCGCACTCTGGCAGTGCGGCAGGCGAAAACGGCGAATTTCCTGCGCCTCAAAGGAATGTCGATCCGGCGGGCGTCTGGTTGGTACCTTTATGTAAACCGTCAGGAGCGTTTGGGGACGCCGCGTGGTTGTCTATTAGTAACTAAAAGACAAGTTGTCAATTTCAACGGAATCAATAGTAAATGCAAGTTTTTGATGGAAAAGTGTTGGCGCGAACAGGTAATTCGCGGGTGCGCACGATTGGTATCTAGTTGATAACTGCTTTTAGTGAGCAATTTTAACCGTCAAGATACTCGACAAGCGTCCCAAAATGGGATAACTTTGCAACCCGTGCGTGTTCTGCACCCAACTTTGTGGGCTGCGGGACGTGTTACTCGGCAGCCCAACTTCCGTACGTCTGACCGGTGCACCGTCAGGCGACGGTTTGATCTAACAGGAGGAAACATGAACTTTGGCCGTAGCAGAACAATTTTGCTCGCCACCCTTTTCGCGCTCGTTCTTTCGGCCGCGGCATTCGCCGATACGCTGTATACCCAACCGTACGATGGGAACGGCTATCTGTATGCTTCGCAGAACGACGCTGGTGGCCTGGGCAACTTCGCCACAACCTACGACAACTGGAACATCAACCCCGGCGGACTGTACAACATCAACGACGTCCAGTTTACGGGCGGCTACATGCAAGGCAGTGCGGGCTCGATCACTGGCTGGACCGTCAACGTCTACTTCGATAGCGGCTCCGGTACGCCTGGTTCGCTGCAGCACACCGCGCACGTCTCCGGCAATGGCGGAGAAAGCCTCCTCGGTGGCAACATCTACACCTACGACATTACCGGCCTCAGCTTCCAGGAGCTGTCGAACATTCCGTACTGGATCTCTGTCGTTCCCGACCTGTCCTTGGCCCAGGCGCAGTGGGGCTGGGCAACCGGCACCGGCGGTGATGGAGCGGCCTATCAGAACTACTTCGGTCAGGCCGGCGCGACCGAGTTCGACCAGGCCTTCACGCTGGGTACCAGCGTCCCTGAGCCTGGAACCTTGGTGATGTTGGGTACTGGCGTCCTCGGATTGGCTGGCGCCGTACGCCGCAAGCTGCTCTAAATTTCAACCTGTTTGTTTCTTCGGAAAGCCGCTCCACCGAGCGGCTTTTCTTTTTGTGCAGGTCTCGAAGGGCGCCCTGATATCTTGTCGGTTATCCGTACTGCATACACTGTTAACTGAAGTGCTTCTCGACATTGAGCCGGAAGTGAAGTAAGCTTACGGCCCATGGGGTTTGTGCGCCCGTTCCTGGCCAGATGGTAGCTCTCGTGTCTGGCAGGCTTGGAAAACTTTTGTGCGCCTTTCAAGATGGCGCCGCTTTGACACAGGAGGAAACATGAACTTTGGCGTGCGCAAAGCTCTTTTGCTCGCCTCTATTTGCGGCCTTGTGCTTTCCGCACCGGCGTTCGCTGCGACTCTGTATACACAGTCGTTCGATCAGACCGGCGCACTCAATGCCTCGCAAAACGACGCGGGCGGCCTGGGCAACTTTGCCTCAACATACGATGACTTCAACCTCACTGGCAGCAACTACACCATCAATGAAGTCCAATTCACCGGCGGATACTTTAACCCCAGCCAGCAGGGCGACATCACGGGTTGGACGATCAGCGTTTACTTCGATAATGCCGGGCAGCCTGGAACCCAGCAGTACAGCACGCACGTCTCCGGCACCGGCAACGAGACCTTCCTGGGCAACTACAATGGCACCCCGAGCTACAGCTATGATGTCAGCGGTTTGAGCTTCTCAGAGCTGGCGGGCGTCAAGTATTGGCTTTCCGTGGTTCCCGATCTGAACTTCCCTCCGCAGTGGGGATGGGAAACCTCAGCAGAAGGTAACGGCGTGTCATACCAGGACTTCTTCGGCTCCCGTAGCCAGTTGGGCACCGACTCGGCGTTCACGCTTATCGGTACGGTTCCTGAGCCCGGAACGTTGATCATGATGGGTACCGGCGTACTCGCATTGGCTGGCGGTATCCGCCGCAAACTGTTCTAACCAACTCTGTAGATTATCGAAAGCCGGATCGCTTAATAGCGGTCCGGTTTTTTTGCGGGCGTGCGTCAGGGGTCCGGTATCGGGTGTCAGAAATTGGTTTGTCACGGACCATAAGATCTGCGTATCCTCTGCCCCCCTGAATGAGCCCACGGACACCTGAGGCCTGATACCTGACACCTAACTGTAGTAATACCGCCGCGTACGGGAAGGGAAGAGTTTGACCATGCCCATGCCGCCGAGGAAGCCTCCTACGTGCGCCCAGAAGGCTATACCGGCGCCGGTGTTGGAGACGATAGAGGTCGCTGCGCCGCTGAGGAATTGGGTAACGAAGAAATAGCCGAGCACGATCCATGCCGGTAGCCACACGAAGAACACAAAAAAGAAAGGAACCAGCGTGAGCACTTTGGCCCGCGGGTACAGCACAAAGTAAGCGCCCATAATTCCGGCGATCGCGCCCGATGCTCCCACCGTTGGCACCACAGCGTTAAGGTTGAAGAACGTGTGTAGTGCTGTCGCCGCCAGGCCACTCAAGAAATACAGGATGAGATAACGGAAGTGCCCCACGTAGTCTTCGACGTTGTCGCCGAAGATCCACAGCGCAAGCATGTTGAAGCCCAGGTGAAACCACGAGCCGTGCAGAAACATGGACGTCAGCACGGGAACGAAAGCCGCCGCAGGGGGCACGTAGCGCGTGCCAAACTGCTGTAAAAGGCTCAAGGGAACGTAGCCTTGATTGAACAGTACGACCCAGATTTTGGCCGGAACCATTCCAAACTGGAACATGAGCCGCTCAAACGCCAGTGGATCGTGTGAGCGAATGATGCGCTCCAGCAGGTAGATCACCGAATTTGCCGCGATCAGAGTGTAGGTGACCCAGGGCGTGGAGACGCGCGGCGCGTCATCTTTCAACGGGATCATAAGACGTTTCGTCTGCGGCGTTGCGGGCAGGGAACTGATAAACCGCGGTCGCTTACGGGGCGTGACAAGCTGCGCATTGACCGATTCTTCCTAAACGTACACGATACCAGAAGCATGGCACTCAATGGTGTGATCATCGTCGACAAGCCCCAGGCCTGGACCTCACATGATGTCGTGGCCCGTTGTCGCAAGCTGCTGGGCGAACGCTCTATCGGTCATCTCGGTACCCTCGATCCCATGGCTACCGGAGTTCTTCCGCTAGTCATCGGCAAAATGACACGGCTCAGCCAGTTTTACGCCGGCGCGCACAAACGGTATGAAGGAACCATCCGCCTGGGCATCGCGACCGATACCTACGACGCCGATGGCGAGCCCGCCGGACCGGAGCAGCCAGTTGAAGTATCACTTGAGGAGTTGCAGGCGACGGTACGCAGCTTCGTCGGACCGCTGTTACAGACGCCGCCGCCGTTCTCGGCCAAGAAGATTCAGGGCGTTCCGGCCTACAAGCTGGCGCGACGGAATCAGCCGGTAGAGTTGAAGGCGGTTGAGGTTGAGGTTTTCGAATTTGAAGTGAGCGAGCTGCGGGACCACGAGGTGGACTTCTCCTGCCGCGTGTCATCGGGCACCTATGTTCGCAGCCTGGCCCACGAGCTGGGACAGAAGCTGGGCTGTGGCGGCCACCTGGCCCGTCTGCGTCGGACTGCGACCGCAGAGTTCGACATTGCCCAGGCTCACACCTTGGAAGAGATTGGACGGTGCGCCGCCGACGGCCGCCTGAACGATCTGCTGATCCATCCGCGCAAGGTGCTGCCGGAGATACCGTCCGTCACCGCCGATCAGGAAGCCGTTGCGCGCATTCGCACTGGGCGCAGCGTGAATCTGCCCGAGATGTCACGCTCCAAGTGGGTGAAGGTCTTCGCCGACCAGACCGACTTAATCTGCCTCGCCAGCCGCGTCGCAGGGACGTTGTTCCATCCTAAAGTGGTGCTGATGTAAGTTATCGAGCGGGCGGAAACCCGGGACGTCCCAAACCAATCGCTGATTCAATGTCCGATAACAGATATTATGTAAAGTACAGCGAAGGGCTGGACTTCGCGCGCTGCGCCTCGGTTGACCATCAAGAAAACTGACGTTTTCTTCGCTACTCCGGCTTAAGCGGCGCTCTTCTGGACCCTAACTCGAGAGAAACCCGCTTAAAGTCACCAAAATCGCGGTCGAACTGGGGTCTGGGAGCGCCTGAATTTGCCTCGAAGCGCAGTTCCCGAGCCGAGCGCGTCGGGCCCAGTTGGACGCCGGAGGGTGAAAATTGCCCTCAAAACACGGTGCGTTTTCGAGTGTTTTAGGCGGTTGCAGTGAGCATTCCTTGCAAATCTTCGCGAAATTGGGTCAGTTTAGCGAGCTTTTCGGGAGTAGCTTCCACCACCTCTGACTTGGCCTGAAAGATCTGGCGGCCGTCCTTTTCGATCAGAACCCCTAGCACTTCGCCCATGCGCCATCCTGGCGTGCCGATGATGCTCAGCCCGGTCGGAGTGGCCCGCAACAAGGCGATGCAGCCGTCGCGCAGGACACCGATCGTATTCGGGTAGCGCTCGAAGGTTTGCAGCTCAAATCCAGCTAAATACAGACGTTGTAGTTGCTCGGCTGAGTCGGGCATGGGCTTACATTTTGTAGCGGCCGAGGTCGTCCTCGCCCAGATTTTCGAGGTACTTGCGCAGCTCCTCGCTGGTCACCCGGTCGTTGACGGTGGTCGCCAGCTTACTGGTCTTCAGGACTTCCTCTTCCACGTAGATGGGGCAGTCCATGCGCAGGGCGAGCGCCAGCGCGTCCGAGGGACGCGAGTCGACGCTGATGGTTTCTCCGCTGCGGTCCAGCCAGATCACGGCAAAGAAAGTGTCTTCGCGTAATTCAGTTACAACGATTTTCTGAACCGTTGCTTCAAGCCCAATGAGCAGGTTCTTCAGCAGGTCGTGGGTCATCGGCCGGGGCGTCGTGACCTTCTCGATCTCCAAGGCAATGGCGTTGGCTTCAAACATTCCGACCCAGATGGGCAGAACGGTGTCGCTGCCGGCGTCCTTGAGAATCACGATGGGCATATTGGTCACCGGATCCATCATCAATCCGCGAATTTTCATTTCAACTTCCATCGTGGTTCCCTCCCCATGGTTCTTTCGTTGTTTATGACACCATCTCGCCCAGCAAGCTGTTCGGGAAGGCTTGTGTCACCTGAACCTTCACGTAATCGCCGGTTCGAGGTTCCGCTTGATCGGCACAGGTGAAGTTCAACGTTTTGTTTTGCGACGTACGCCCAATGAACTGGCCGCGAGCTGTGTTCTTGCCTTCAACCATTACTTCCAGGACGCTTGCCAGATGCCGGCGGTAGCTTACCCGCTGAATTTCCCGCTGATGCTCCTGAAGAATCTGCAAGCGGCGCGACTTCTCAGCCTCGGAAATCGAGTCGGCGTACTGCAAGGCGGGAGTATTCGGCCGGGGCGAATACTTGAACGAGAACACCCCGTCATACCCGACCTCGGTGAGCAACGCAAGCGATTCGCGGAACTCGTCTTCGGTTTCACCGGGGAAGCCGACGATGATGTCGGTGGTGATGCTGATGTCGCGATTGCGCGCCGATTTCATCCAGCCGATGCGCTCCAGATATTGTTCGCGGGTGTACTCGCGGAACATCGACTGCAACACCCGCGACGAACCGCTCTGCACGGGCAGGTGTACGTGGTCGCAAAGCGTAGGCACTGAGTCGATAGCGTCGATGATGTCTTTGGTGAAATCCCGCGGATGCGACGTAGTGAAGCGCACGCGGCGAATGCCCGAGAGCTGGCCGACAGTGGCGAGCAATTCGGCGAAGGTCTGCTTCCCTGCCGGATCGCGATACGAATTCACGTTCTGCCCGAGCAGTTGAATATCGGTATAGCCGGCATCGGCCATGCGGCGTGCTTCCTGCAGCACTGAGTCGGAGGTGCGGCTGCGCTCCTTGCCGCGAGTATAGGGCACCACGCAATAGGCGCAGAACTTGTCGCAGCCTTCGATGATGGTGATGTATCCGCGATGGGGATTGGTGCGTGCCGTGAACTCAGTCTCAAAGGTCTGGTCGGTTTCGCGGTCGTCGAGTCCAGTGACTCGAGTTGCGCCGGCTTCGATCTGCACCAGCAGCTCGGGAAGATTGTGATAGGACGCGGAGCCGGCCACGAGCGAGACGTAAGGCGCGCGCTCGAAGATCTTCTCGCCTTCCTGCTGGGCAACGCAGCCCAGCACGCCAAATTGCTTGCCCTTAGCCTTCAACTTCTTGAAGTCGTTCAGCCGGTGGAAGACCTTCTGCTCGGCCTTATCGCGAATGGAGCAAGTGTTGTAGAAGATGAGATCGGCATCTTCTTCGCTCTGGACCTGGCGGTAACCCTGCGAGATGAGCGAGCCCACGACCTTCTCCGAGTCGTGGAAGTTCATCTGGCAGCCAAAGGTCTCGATGTAAAACGTTTTCTGATCGGAACTCACGAATACCCCAATAGGGGCTAGTATATCGCGGAAGAAGGTGGCAGATCGGGTTTCAGGTGTCGGGTTTCAGGTATCAGAAAGAGGCTGCGAGCTACGAGTTCCCTGCTACCAGCCTGAGAACTGACTTGTCATCCTGAGAGCGGCGCGGCAGGCGACGGACGTGTTCTTCACCAGGTCAGTCCATCAACCTGGTTCGCGCCAAGTCGAATTCGTGATCGATCAGCGGTCCGACCGTCTCGATGAACTTCAGAGTGTGGGACAGGCTCGCGTGATGATCGAAAGCCTCTTCGTCCACCCACTTGGAGTGTAGATAGAAAAGTTGCGGATCGCGTGTGGAGCGAAACGTGTGGAGGCTCATGCAACCAGCTTCTGCCCGCGTCGGAGGAACGACTTCTCGTAATGCCGCCTCGACCGCGTCCTGGTTACCCGGCTTGGCTCGAAATCGAGCGAAGATGTAGAGCTGTTCGGTCGCCATAATTTTCTTCTGCCCGCCTAAACCGGTCGGGTCATTACAATGCAGTTTACAGATAAATTTGGCACGGGCCTTTGGCCGCGAATGGCGCGGACACGCTATGGATTTCGATCAACTGGAAACCTTTCTCGAAGTGGCGCGGCTGAGCAGCTTCTCGCGCGCAGCCGAGCGGCGGTTTCGCACCCAACCGGCCATCTCGTCGCAGATTCGCTCACTGGAGGAAGAAGTCGGCGCCAAGCTGCTGGACCGTGGAGGCGGACGCGTTGCCCTTACCTCCGCCGGCAGCGTTTTCAAGAAATTTGCCGAGGACCTGCTGGAAGCACGGCGACAGATGCTGGCCACGGTGGCTGAGACGCATCGCGTGCCGCGCGGCGAGATAGTCGTCTCCGCCAATGAAGGCACGTGCCTGTACATACTGCCGGAGGTGTTCGCCCACTTCAAACAGGCTTATCCAGGAGTGGCGGTCGGCGTGAAACGATCGGAGCGTGGCCGCACCATAGAAGACGTGCTGGACAACTCTTGCGACTTCGGGGTGGTGTCGATGCCGGTCAAGGACAAACGGCTGGCCGTGGTTCCTATCCATCGCGACGAACTAGTAGTGATCACCGCGCCGGGACATCACCTTGCCGGACACAAGCAAGCTACGCTGGCGGATGTGTGCGAGTATCCGCTGCTGCTGCCCAAGTCGGGACGCACGCGTGACACGCTGGACGCGCTGTTCCAGGAGCGCAGCCTGCGGCCGAACGTCTCCATGGAACTCGACTCGAGCGAACTGCTGAAGCGCTTCGTGGGTGCTAATGTCGGCGTGGGATTCATGTCTTATTCCAACGTTGCCGAAGACCTGCAGGCCAAGGCGCTGGCCGCTCTCACCATTGCCGACGCCAAAATTCAGCGCGATCTTGGGTTGGTTTACCGCAAAGACAAAGCCTTGAGCCGTGCGGCACAGGCCTTTATCGATATCGCTGTCACACTGAAATCGGTCGCTGCCGGATAGTTGGATATACCACATTGTCAGGTATCACAGTGTGGGACAGTGTAAACCCCGGTACTGGGAAGCGCAGACCTCGGACCGAGCAGCCGATTGTGCGTCCAGCACAGGTTGCGACGGGGTGAATTGTTACAATCCTTTACTCTCTTGCCCTCGCGCCGGCGTCTGCTGTGTGTTATGTTTTTTAATTCGGATTGACTTTCATCTCCATCGGAGAATCCACGTTGGCCAAAGATATGGTTCCCAAGCGCATTTTCCTCACCAAGGGGGTGGGGAAACATAAAGAGCGCCTGACATCTTTCGAGCTCGCACTGCGCGATGCCGGTATTGCCGCCCAGAACCTGGTGCGCGTCTCGTCGATTTTTCCGCCCAACTGCAAGCTGATCGCCCGTAAAGAGGGACTTCCTTATCTCTCGCCCGGCGAAGTTGTGTTCGCCGTGGTGGCGGAGAACTCGACCCGCGAGCCGCATCGCCTGGTGGCCTCCAGTATCGGCCTGGCCATACCAGCCGATCGCAGCACCTACGGTTATTTAAGCGAGCACCACTCCTTCGGCGAAACCGATGATGTGGCGGGCGACTATGCCGAAGAGCTTGCTGCCGAGATGCTCGCCACGACTCTCGATGTCGATTTCGATGCCGACAAGTCGTGGGACGAAAAGAAGCAGATCTATCGCCTGTCGAACAAGATCGTTCGCACTTTGAACATCACGCAGTCTGCGGTGGGCGACAAGCGTGGGTTGTGGACGACGGTAATCGCGGCGGCGATCCTGATCTTCGAATAGCCAGGAAAGCGGTTCACCACAGAGGCACGAAGATCGTGGGGGTCTTTGATCCCCGATTTTCGTGCCCGCTGTGTCTTTGGCGAAGTTATCCTTGTCCCTGTTTCTCTGCAATGTGCGCAAGTGCCAGGGCCATTGCCATGCCACCCAGACTCTTTACCAGCGTGGAATGTTGCGCATAAAACTGGCTCGCGGTGTCGACAATCGAGGGATCGTGCTTTTCGGCGGTCGCCGCCAGTTGCTGCACCGATTCGGGAGACACCTGCTGTGCCTGTTCGGGGCTGATATTTGCACTCCCACTCTGTAGGAGGCTGCCTAGCGCTCCTCCGGCCGCCCCTGAACCCAACAGTGACTGTATGGCGCCGGGAGGCATGGAACTCATAAGCTGATTCAATAATCCCGCCTTCTGCTCTCCGCTCGACTGGCTGAACAGGCCGCTGACCATCTGCCCGAAGGCTGGTGTCTGATCGGAACGGAAGGCTGCCGCCAGTCCTTCAGCGATGGAGGACTGTGGCGCTACCGCAGCTACCTGGCTGAAGTGCGATTCCACTTCCCCAGGGCTCTCCGGGCCCGGCGTAGTGCCGCCGGAATATTGCGTCAAGACGTTCTGCAACTGGTCAAACAGGCCCATAAGTTTCTCCTCGCTGCATGATGTTGTTCCGGAAAATATAAGGGCAGCTCTCAAGTTCGATGCAGAAGCTGCCAGCTACCAGCCGCCAGCCAGACCTGATGGATCGTGCAACAATTTGCATGATAGCCGACGAAGGATAGCCGACAGCCGCAGGCTATCGCCGAATAGCTTTACCTCGAATTCGCTGGTAGCTGGCGGCTGGCAGCTCTTCTATCGGTGATACAGCTTTGGCTCGGGACCTTTTTCCAGCGTCTCGCGATTCCAGATCAGACCTTCGCGGCCGTAGTTCGCCATCTCGAAGTCCTGTGTGAGTTCCAGCGCGTCAACCGGGCAGGCGTCTTCGCACAAGCCGCAGAACATGCAGCGGCTCAGGTCATAGATGAATTCCGTCAGCTCCTTGCGGCGCGTCTTCTCATTGCGCTCACTGCCCACGACGATGAGGTGCTCGGGACACGCGAGGGCGCACAGATCACAGGCGATGCAGAGCGATTCGTCGGTCTCAGGATTGACGTTGAGGCGCGGGGCTCCGCGAAAACGCTCCGCCACTTGCGGCCGCTGCAACGGATATTGCTCGGTATAAATCTGCTTGGGATGCTGATTGCGAAACGTGACTTTCAGGCCCTGTAACAGATCGGTGAACAGCATCTTGCGGATTGAGCTCATCCCCACCTCACGATGGCCGCAGTGTAGCACGGTGAACAGCTGCCAGCTACCAGCTCCCAGCCGCCAGCAAGTGCTCGTACGCAAATCCGAGGGCACCAGTGGGGCTCGGGCGCCCGAAGCTAGAAAAAAGCCCGGCTGCGCACCGGGCCCTTGCTGTCGAACGTCCCCCAACTTAGCGATGAGGCTCGGCCTGAGGAGTAGTGGTAGTCGTAGTCGAAGAGGAGCCGTCAGGACTCGTGGTCGTCGTCGTAGTAGTTGCACCAGAATGGCTGGCCCAGGGAACGTCAGTCGCCTGGCGCTCGTAGAGCGGCTTGTTCTGGTCATTCTGCGGCGACGCCGTATTCGGACTGGTGGTTGCACCCGAATTCGCGTTTACGTCGGTGGTTGCAGTCGTGCCACCGGCAGTGCCGGTTGTTGCTGCCCCTTGGGGCGTGGCCACGGTGCCCGTCTGCGCCGGTTGGGTGCTGACGGCGCTGGGAGTGGTGGTACCGCTGCCCAGTTGCGAATTGGTTCCCGTCGCGCTCGGAGGTTCGGCCGGCGTCTGGCTGGTCACCGGAGTGTTGGCCATCGAGCCGTTTTGCTGGGTCTGAGTCTCACTGGTCGAAGGCGAGGCCGCTGCCGGGTTACTGGATTGAGAACCCATGCCGCTGCTGTCGGTCGTACCCGGCTGCTGCAGCATGGCCATGGTGTGGGGTTCCGGCGGAGGAGCGCCTTCACCGGGGGCGCCCTTGGGCTGATGGTCGGTCATGGGCGGCCGCTCGGACATGGGCTGCGACTGGGTGCCGGTGGTTCCGGTGCTCGAACCATGTTCACAGACCGTGCCGACCTCGCGTGCTCCCGTGACCTGGAAGGAAGTTGCCGTATTGCTGGCCGCGTCATCGGTGGCACCAGAGCGTTGTGCGTCGGGCGTTCCCGAAATTTCGACCTCATGTCCGACAGAGCCGCTTAACTGCGCTCCGCCGCCTACAAGGTGGTAGATGGTGCCGTTGTTGTCGGTCAGCGTGTAGTTGCCTGCGGAGCCGCTGAGGCATCCCCGCAGCTTCGCGCCAGCAGCCTGGCTGGCCGCTGAGCTGTCCTGATCCTGCGGAGCGCTCATGCCGGTCTGGGCTACGCCCATGGCGCCCGCTAGAAGTACCGCTGAGGATATACAAAACGTCTTCTTCGCCAGTGTCATAAACCCTGCTCCCTAAGGGGTCGCCCCTCACCACTTGCTGGCGAAGCCCCGTGTCTGGTTGGTTAGAACTCGACAATCGAGCTGAGTTTGCCCGAAAGCTGTCGGGAATCGAGAGCTGCAGTTACCTGCTCTGACCCCGGGATGAGATTGACCCGGTACTGAATTCGTCACCGGCGGGCTGTTATAGGAACCCGCAATTCTGCCGTGATGGCCAACTTTCTGTGCCATAATGGCCGACCATATTCAGAAGCGGAAGTTCCTTTCTTGTAAGCGGCCCCACAATCCAACGGAGGTGACGAGTGAAGTTAGCCGACGGCGTTCACTATGTAAGTCAGACTATGGGCGGCCATGTTCATGCCTTCCTGCTGGATAACGGTGACGGAATCACCTTGATTGACGCCCTGTACGATACCGACGCGCATCGCATCCTCGATGAAATCGCGGCCATGGGACGCAAGCCGAGCGACCTGAAGAACATCATCGCCACCCACGCTCACCGCTCGCACATCGGCGGCATGGCCGTGCTGAAGGAACTCACCAACGCTCGCGTCTATGCCCATGAGTGGGAGATTGGCATTGTCGAAGGCCAGCGCAAGTCAACGCGAGTTTCGATATGGCCGAAGCGTCCGCTAAAGGCTTACTACACCCAGTTCGGGCTGGCGCTCGGCTTCGATGGCCACAAGCCTTGCCTGGTCGATCAGGCGCTGAAAGAGGGAGACCAGATTGGACCGCTGACCATCGTTGCCTCTCCTGGGCACACGCCGGGATGTCTCTCGTTCTTTTGGCCGCAGAAGAAAGCGTTGTTCGTCGGCGACGTTGTGGTCACCTGGCCGTATGTTGAAGCGGGCTGGCCGGGCCTCACCATGGACATGAAAGAAAACATCAAGTCGATTGGCAAGCTGTCCGACATGGCCGACGACATCGACATTGTGGGTGTCGGCCACGGAGAACCCATCGCAGAGGGCGGCATCGAGGTGCTGAAGAAGTTGCGGGAGCAGAAGGTGTAGGCCCTTATGAGAGACCACTTAGAACCGCTGCGAGTATCAATGAGTGTCTGAGCTACGGGATCACTACCATGCGGTGACCTGATTGGTTATGCTCCCATGCGGTTGCGATTTCTGCCAGGGGAACGTTCACGGTATCGACCTGAAGCTTGCCGCTCGAGGCGTAGGTAAGTACTCGTTGCAAGGCATCGGTCAGAACATCGCGGGGCGGAATGCCGGCGGTTCCAAGAATCGTCAAAGCGGTACTGCGCAGCACGGCAGCGGGCAACGAGATCGTGGGACCAGCGCTTTCTCCTACCTGAACCAGGCGAGTCTCGGCTTTTATCGCCGCAAAGCTCTTGCGTGTCATTGCGGAAAGCAGCACTTCGGTGGGATGGCCCCACACGTAGTCGATGACAACCTGGAAACCGGATTCACCGGCTTCCCGCGCAAAGGCTTCTTGAAGCTCTTTCTCAGGAAGGTCCAGGCGGATCGTCGCATCAGCGCCGAGTTGACCCAGCGAATGCAAACGTTGCTGGTTGCGCCCAGCAGCAACCACGCGCGCGGCGCCTAGAAGCTTTGCTATTTGTACTGCCAACCCGCCGGTCACTCCGGTTGCGCCCAGGATGAGAACGTTTTCGCCGGCAGCCAATTTCGCGCGGAAGGTCAGCGCCAGCCAGGCTGACACACCGGGATTCGGGATAGCGGCAGCGAGTTCGTCGGTTAGCGTGGCGGGCAGAGGAAAAGTGAATGCTTTCGGCACCACCGTCTGTCGCGCCATCGCACCGTAAGGCGGCCGGCACCCGGCGAAGAAGACGCGCTGCCCATCGTTGAGGTGTCCAACTCCATCAATACCGCAAACAAACGGGAGTTGGCCGGGAGTGGCATAGTGCGAGCCGCTGGCTATCTGCCGGTCAACCGGTTTGATGGAAGCGGTGTGCACCTGCACGATGACTTCGTTTTCGCCAGCAACCGGCTCGGGGAATTGCTCGCATCGAGGAGGCTCCCCGAATTGGTGGAGAACGGCGGCATTCATAACGGAACCTGCGCTGGCGAGATTATAGGCGCAGGCGTGACGGAAAAAAGGCGATTACGTAGACACTCGTGGCGGTCGCTATTTGTTTGCCGCGAGGCCAAGCAAAAATCCCACTCCCGCATAGAGCGCGGCATTTCCTAGGGAAATAAAAAGCCAACCGAAGATACCACCCAACAGTCCAGCGTTATCCAGAGCCTCGGCTCCGACTGAAAGAGGACACAGAAAGAAAAACAGAGCCTGATCGTTATGACTAGCTCCTTTGTGGCCGGACAAGTTGAAAGCGTAGATCGCGAGGATGGCTGCGATGATGAATCCTGCAGAGCCAAATCTAACGGCGAACATCGATGGCTTCGTCTTGAAGTGACTGAGTCCAAGCATTCCACTGCTCTCCGGTACTTTCAATGCAAGCTGTAAGGCTAGCCTTCCGCCCATCATCCCTGAATACCACTCTGCCTTCTTCCACGACAATCAGCAGGTTGTGACAACCTGCGCGTACGAGTCGCCAGATGGATCGCGCCGCTTGACGCTTCCCTGCCCTAAAATCTCCGTTGTACCACCAGCACGGGGCAGGGCGCTTCGGCCACCATGCGATAGGCGTCGTGATGCAAGTGAGTCGTCCACGGCTCGCCCGGATGAACACTCAAGATCAGCAGGCTGATGTCTTGCTCCTTCAGCAGATCGATGGTTTCGGTAACCGCATCGCCCCCGAACTCCACCCGGAAGTCCACCGGTTGCTCCCACTCCAGCCCATACGGGAGAAGCCGGCGCAGCCGTGATTCGAAGTACGGCCGCAGAAAGACTTCCGTGTCTTCCGGGAATGGAGCCGCCGCTGGAGGCGTTACGTGCAAGAGCGAAAGCCCGGCGTTGTGTTCGGAGGCAAGGGCGATGGCGTAGTCCAGGGTCTTGCTCTCATCCGATTGCAAATCGGTGGCGATAAGAATCCGCTTCGGCTTCCAGTCGGCGAATACGCGCACCCAGGGTCCGATGACCAGCACCGGACAGCGCACGTGACGGAAGAGCTGTTCCGCCATCGACCCAACCAGGAAGCGGCGCAGGCCTTTCTTCCCGTGCGTCCCCACAACCAGCAAGTCGGTGTCATCCAGCGCGAGGATCTGCTCCACCACCTGTAAGGCGGTGCCCTTCACCAACCGGGTGTCGCACTCGATGCCTTCGCAGCGCCCAACCTCAGCCTGCAATTGAGCTTCGGCCACTACCAGCGCGTCGGAGGCCTCTACCCTTCGGGCCTCTGCCTCATCCAGCGCGGTCATGGCATGTACCAGCGTGATCTTGGAGGAGTAGTGTCTGGCGATCGCGGCGGCATAGTCGAGCGCCAATTCGGAGGTGGGCGTGAAATCTGTCGCTACAACGATATTCCTGATCAGAAGAGTGGGTATCGCGCTTATCAGCATGATGCACCTCCACAAATCAACTTGCGTTCTGAACTGATGTACACCGCAATAGCCATCGCCAGCCGCGATTGTCACCGCGGGGGCGGGCTCATATCATGGCGCAAACTTCGTCGATTTTTTCCAGTACTCGCTCCAGCTTGATACGTTTGCGCTGCACCAGGGGGTTGAGTGGCGCACCTTGCTGCTGGGCTGTAAGTTTGTTGATCACCTCTTTTTCCCGGGCCAGAATTTCGGCAAGCTGTTCCAGTTCATCGGAATCGAACTCCATGTCACGCGCCAAGACTCGGTCGAGCAACTCCTCGCAGAGCTTGAGTTCCACACCCGGCTGTGTACTCGCGACACCTTCCTGCAAAGGACCCGACAGCTGGCCCTCCCGCTGCAGCAGGATGTTGGCGATTAAGTCTAGTTCGTCGGTTGCCAGGTAAAGCTGCATTGCGTGCCTCCCTTTTGCGACAGTGGATCTCAGACGCGAAGAGATTTTGCCGGCACGCGCTGTGCAATCACGCGATCCTCATAGCCACACGATGGCGCACATCGAGTCGGCAAAGTGCCGACGAATCGTCACACTTAAAGTGGGATGGGATGAACCGGAGGCGTGATTAGACAGGGCGACCACGGCAGCAACCTCCTTTGTGGGAGATGCATACTGCCACGCCTTATAGTGAGCTGTGGGGTTCAGGTTTGTCCGTGAGCGCCGTCACCAGGTTAGGTGACAGGTTGGCCACGAGCGCGCGTGAGCGGAAGCGGGAATTGCCGACCCTTTACAATTCTCTTCGTCCATGACTCTTCATGCCCTGCTCGACTTTGCCGGACTGGCCATCGGCTCGGTGTATGCCACCATACCGTTGTTCTGGCTGACGGTGCATCCGCTGATCAAGCGCTGGCGCACCGCGGGACGACGCGCCTATGCGGCGCTGGTGCCGCTGTGGTTCGCCTATGCCGTGGCGGCGTTTGCCATCGCATGGCGCTTTCGCCACCTTCACCTCTACATAAGCTGGGTGCCTTGGGCACCGGCTGTGCTCTTGCTGCTGATGGGAGCCGTCTTGTATCAGGCCGGACGGCAGCGCTTCGAATCCACAAAAATCGTTGGCCTCGCAGAACTCGAGCCCTCCCGGCACGCGCAGGAGCTCGTCACCACCGGCATCCGATCGCGCGTGCGCCATCCGATTTACCTGGGACACTTCTGCGAACTGTTTGGCTGGACGCTGGGTACTGGATCGTTGGCGGTGGCCGGGCTGGCGGCGTTCTATCTGCTCAGCGGGGCCCTGATGATGCGCCGCGAAGACGCCGAGCTGGAAGAGCGTTTCGGCGAAGCCTTCCGCCAATATCGCGCCCGCGTGCCGGGCTTCCTGCCGAAGTAGTGCTTCACGTGTTGAAATCGTGCGACCGATCCGCTACTCTGGTATCTAACTAACCAGTTAGTTAAATGAGAGCAGCCTCCACACTTACGGCCCTTCCCCGCAGCAAAGGTCGCGACAGCGAGGCCAGCCGCAGCGCTATTCTCGCCGCTGCCCTGGCTGAGTTTGCCGGCCATGGGCTGGCAGGCGCGCGCATGGACGCCATCGCCGCCGCCGCCCACGTCAACAAGGCGCTGCTGTATTACTACTTCCGCAGCAAAGACGAACTGCATGCCGCCGTACTCGACGAATTCTTCCAGCGCTTGCAGACGCGCATCGATCACGCTCTCGATTCCGGCAGGACTCCTGGTGAGCGAATCCTGCTTTACGCGCGGGCCCACTTCGATTCGGTGTCTGAATCGCAACACTATGCGCGCCTGGTTCACGACGAAATGAGCGTGGGACGCGAAGATTCCCCTCACCTGTTGCACATCGTGGATCAGTACATTCGTCCCATTTCGATTCGCGTCCTCGGCGTGATGCGGCAAGGCATTACGGCGGGCGAGTTTCGCGACGTCGATCCGGCACAGTTTGCGCCGACCATGGCGGCAACCATCGTTTCGTACTTCGTCTCGCCGGTCGTACGCCGGCTTCGAGCGACGGATCCCTATGCGCCGGAGGCCATCAGGCAGCGGCGCGCCGCGGTGCTCGACTTTATTGCCGCCGCGCTGTTTGTCGATCGCAGGGCCGGACTGAAGCTGGCGGCACACATCGCGGCGGCGGTCGAAGAGGCGAAGGCGACAGGAATGACAGGCACGGCCGGTAGCGAAGCGCGCAGGAGGCGCAAGTGAAAAAGGGCAAGTTCTTCATCTTCCTTCTTCTGCTCGTCTTGCTGGCGACCGGATACTTCTTTTACTCCACCGACCGCACCGGCGACACGGTGCTCATCGGGATCGTGGATGCCAACCAGGTAATCGTCAGCTCGAAGATCGCCGGCCGGGTGGAGAAGCTCTACGTTGACGAAGGGTCGCAGGTGAAGGCCGGAGACCTCATCGCCGAAATCGATTCCGCCGAACTGGAAGCGCAGAAGGCCGCTGCTGAAGCCACCATCAACGCTTACGACATGCAGGTGTCTTCGCTGAAAGCCACCGAATCGCAAACCCTGGGCGAGACTAATAGCGGCGTGGTAAACGCGCAGGCGCTGCTAGCAGCGGCGCAAGGCGACACTAGCGCAGGCCAAGGCGGACCTGGCGCGCATTCAGAGCGACTCCGCACCGTACTATGAAGCTGGCGGAGCAGGGCGTTGCGTCCGATCAGGAGCGGGTGCGTGCGGAAGAACAATTGAACGCGCAGCAGGCTGCGGTCAATACCGCGCAGAAGAATGTCGATGCCGCGCAGGCCAGCCTCAACATGGCCAAGGCACGCATTCATCAGCAGAGCGCGGCTGCCAGCAACGTCGCGGCCAATGAGGCGCAGGTCGCCAATGCTCGCGCACAACTCGCCGAAGCCGACACCCGGCTGGGCTACACGAAAATCTACGCTCCGGTGAGCGGGACGGTATCGGTTCGCGCGACGCGCCAGGGCGAGGTGGTCAATCCGGGCACGCCGATTGTCACCATCGTCGACTTCGGCGATACCTGGGTGCGCGCGGCGGCTCCCGAAACTGAAAGCCGCTTTATCGCTGTCGGCGACAAGTTCCAGGTGCGCCTGCCACAAGGCAAACCCATCGAAGGCACGGTCATCTTCAAAGCAGTTGAGGGCGACTACGCGACGCAGCGCGACGTCAGCCGGCTCAAGCGCGACATCAAGACCATCGGATTGAAGCTCAAGGTCGACAATCCCAAGGGTGAGCTGGTTCCGGGAATGACAGCTGAAGTGCTGCTGCCGAAAGATCTGGCGCGGAGTTCGCGATGAGCTGGACGCATCCTCAGACGAAGACCGACGCCAAAGCGCCGTTCAGTGGCGATGCCATCGTGGTCGATCACATCAGCAAGAAGTATGGCGACTTCACCGCGGTTGACGACATTTCGTTTGCGGTAAAGCAGGGCGAAATCTTTGGCCTGCTCGGTCCCAACGGCGCCGGCAAATCGACCCTCATCCGCATGATGACCACGCTGCTACCCATCACTGCCGGGCGCGCGCTCATCAACGGCTTCGACGTGGCGAAAGATCCTGACGATGCCCGCAACTGTATGGGCGTGATTCCGCAGGCGCTGACCAGCGACATCGACCTGACGGTCGAAGAGAACCTCAGCATCTACGCCAAGCTGTACGACGTTCCGGCGGCGCAGCGCAAGCGCAACATCGACGAACTGCTGGAGACGGTCGACCTCACCAAGTGGCGTGGCGCGCAGACCAAAACGCTCTCCGGCGGCATGCGGCGCCGGCTGGAGATTGCGCGCGGGCTGGTACACAACCCGAAGATCTTTTTTCTAGATGAGCCGACGACCGGTCTCGATCCGGTTTCGCGCGTCGCGGTCTGGGAGATGTTGACCACCATCAAGGACCGTCACGGCCTCACCGTGCTCATCACCACGCATTACATGGACGAAGCCGATCGTCTCTGTGATCGCATCGCCATCGTCGATCACGGCAAGCTGGTGGCGCTCGATTCGCCCATGGCGTTGAAGGCCAATGTGCCCGGATCGAACGTGATCGAGGCACAGTTCAACCATGCTCCGTCCGACTGGCAACAGCAGCTGGAAGGTTTGGAAGACGCGAAATCGGTGCAATCGCAGGCCAGCGACTCCTATCGCATCATGAGCAGCAACGGCTCTAAGACGACGACTGAACTGGTCGCCATGGCGGTTAAGTCCGGCGTCGAGCTGAAGTCGCTTTCGGTGCAGAACACCACGCTCGACGACGTATTTGTTCACTACACGGGACGGGCTCTGCGCGATGAGCAGGTGAAGGCGCTCGGGTTCGTGATGCCTCCGCGGCCGGGGATGAACCCATGAACCGGATGTTCGCGATCATCGAGCGCGAGTTGCGCAAGTTCTTTCGCTCACCCACCCTGATGCTGGTGTCGATGGTTTTTCCGCTGGTGCAGCTCGTCATCCTGGGGAATGCTTTCGGCGGCAAGATTAAGGATGCACGCCTCGGCGTGGTCGATCAGGACGGCGGCACTCAGTCGGTGAAGGTGCTGGAGTCGCTGAACGCGATTCGGGCCAACGCGCACACCTTTCGTCCCATCCCTTACGACAGTGATCAGCAGGCGATGGAAGACGTGCGCACCGGACGGCTCGACGGCGCCATCATCATTCCGCCTGAGTATTCGCGCCGTGTGTATGAGCAGAACCATCCCCGTCTCGCGCTCATAGTCGATAACACCGACAACTTCATGAGCTCGACGCTGGAGGGGCTCGTCGCCGATTTAACCAAAGCGCTGAATAATCCTGATGTCGATCCGTCGCGCATCGTGCAGCAGATCACGCTCGATACGGTCGAACTGTATCCCTACATCGAGTACATGAAGTATCTGCTGCCCGGATCCATCGTGCTGGCCATGTTTGTCTCGGTGATGATTGGCGGCGGCATGCTGTACATCGACGACAAGGCGCGCGGCGTGCATGAAGGCTACCTGGTCACGCCGATTACGAAATTTGAACTGGTGGCAGGGCTGAACGTGGCTGGCGCCATCAAAGCTATTCTTGCGGGAACCGTGATTACCGTGCTCGGTTCCCTGCTGGCCGGACTAGGCACCACCTTTCAGCCGCGCAACATCATTCTGATTCTGCTGCTGGTGGTCACGACGTCGATCGCGTTCAACACCATGATGTTCCTCATGATGGTGCGGGTGGAAGATCCGCTGGTACCGCGCGCGACCTTCGGCATCCTCAATACGCTGCTGTTCTTCCCCAGCGGCGCGATTTATCCCATCAAAGCTTTTCCCAAATGGCTGCAAACCATCGCCTATTTCGATCCATTTACCTATGCGGTGGATGGGTTTAAGGCAGTCCTGTTGAAGGACGCAGGCTTTGCGGCCATCCGAATGGACTTGCTCTATCTGACCCTAGCGGCGATGGTGATGATCACGATCGCGACGGCGTTGTTCAAGCGGACGCTGTAGGAAAACGACCGGCGGCATGACGTTTGCCTGAACCGATCCTGCGTGCATGATTCATGGCTGTTGAAATTGTTTAAGCTTGACCGATAACCAGAACCGCACTACAGTTTGTCGGTCTCGCGATTGTCCTTGGAGTCACCAGATGATGAAGACGTATCTCATTGCGATCTTTTGTGTCGCGGGTTCGGTGCTGGCCCTCGGCTCTACGATGACCTACTCCGATGAGCACAGCTTTGTAGTTGCTACCGGAACGAAGATCACCGACGACTTTAGTAACCCAAACTATATCTTTCAGCAGTCCGACGCACAGATGACCGGTGTGCTAAACGAGACTCGCTACCAGTCAACGACGTTCCCTGACACCGACCTTGTCGAGAAGACCCAGTTCGGCAACTATGACTATTGTGCCGGCTGCAACGGCGGCTTTAATCTCTTTTTCGATTCCACCAGCATCGGCAACTCCTCGGGCGTTTACGGCGTTGGATTCCAGGTTGGCTTTAACACCAACTTCGACCCGGCGTACACGCTGGTGACGTTCGGCGACAATACGACTGAACTGTTCGCCTTGCCCCGGACCTATGACTTCAGCGGATATTTCGGCATAACCTCCGACAAGCTGATCAAGGAGATGTCAATGGTGGAGGCTGATGGGACGGTTCCGCCGCCAAACGAAGGTTATTGGGACCTCGCGATCAGCCGGCTTACGATTGCCGACGTCCCCGAGCCGGGCAGCTTGACCATGCTCGCGACTGGTCTGGTTGGAGTCGCCAGTGTACTTAGGCGCAGGCTCTTCTGAGCATTTAACATCGTGGCGTAGTTCACGATAGATGCCTATTCGTCACGATGCACCGTCTTCATGTCGAAGGCCGGCAGGCACACCGCGATGTACTCCGCGCCGTCGGGGCCGGGCGTGGAGTATTGCACCCACTCACCGGCGTGCGTGATCACCGCCTGTCCGGCGTTCACGTCGAGTTCTCCGTCTTTACTCTTTACGTGCAGCGTTCCGCGCAGCACGATGGTGAACTCCTCGAACTCCGGCGTCTGCCCGGTTTCGATCCATCCTGACGGCGAGCGCATATGGGCAACGCTGGTTGAGGTGGTCTGCGAGTTGACGCGGCCAATGTATTCGTCGATGAGCTTGGGCTTGTTGCCGGCGGCGGTGATGCGAGTGGGTTGGGTGATGAGTGTCGGCATATCTTCTTAAGTGGTCAGTGATCAGTTGTCGGTTGTCAGACAAATCTCTAGAGTTGTCATCCCGAGTTAGCCTTGGCGACAGAGGGATCTGCAGTTTATGCGTAGCGCAATGAACCGTGGCGCCGCCGGCAAACTGCAGGTCCCTCGGCTCCTTATCCGCCTGCGGCGGAATCGTCGCTGGGGATGACACATCATAATGGACGCACGGCAACAGAGCTCAAGTCTTAAATGCTGTCGTGCCTACGGCACTCCGCCTCCATTACGCCACTTACCCCGTCCTGAAGGACGGGGCTTTCACCTGTCGCGGCCTACGGCCGCTGGCTCACTGACAACTGACCACTGACCACCGACAACTTTCTTCCCTACTTCCACCCCACCTGCTTGCCCTTGTTTTGCTCGTCGAGCCACTGCTTCAGCGGAGCGAAGTATTCCATCATGGCGTTGCCATCCATCTGGCGCTCGCCGGTAAGGGCATACAGCGCGTCGGGCCACGGCTTGCTCTGTCCCATCTCAAGCATCGCGTTCAGCTTGGCGCCGGCTGCCTTGTTGCCATAGAACGAGCAGCGATACAGCGGTCCACTGAACCCAGCTTCTCGGCACATGGCGCGATAAAACTGGAACTGCAGAATGCGTGCCAGGAAGTAGCGCGTGTACGGCACGTTGGCCGCGACGTGATACTTGGCGCCGGGGTCGAAGTCCTGCTCGCTGCGTGCGACTGGCGGATAGATGCCCTGGTACTGCTCGCGCATCTGCCACCACGATTTGTTGTAGTCGGCAGGCTTGATCTCGCCGCTGAAAACCTTCCAGCGCCACTGATCGATGAGCAAACCGAACGGCAGGAACGCGACTTTATCCAGCGCCTGCCGCAGCAGGTATCCGGTGTCGTCGGCCTGTGGGATAGTCGCCAGCAGCCCAACCTTGTTCAGGTACTCGGGCGTGATGGCCAGCGCAATCGAGTCGCCGATAGCTTCGTGGAATCCGTCATTCGCGCCGTTCTTGAACAGGAACGGCTGCTTCGAGTAAGCGCGCTGGTAGAAGTTATGTCCCAGCTCGTGATGGACGGTGATGAAGTCTTCGCCGCGTACCTGGATGCACATCTTCAGGCGCAGGTCGTCGAAGTTGTCGACATCCCATGCGCTGGCGTGGCAGACGACGTCACGATCTTGCGGCTTGGTAAACAGTGAGCGTTCCCAGAAAGTCTTGGGCAGCGGCGCAAAACCCAGCGATCCGAAGAAGCCTTCACCGTACTTGACCATGCCGATGGCATCGACCTTCTTGGCTTCGAGCAGATCGGTAATGTCGTAGGGCTGCTTCTGTTGCGGCGGCGCAACCAGCGGGAAGATGTTGCCCCACTCCTGCGCCCAGGGATTGCCCAGTAGGTCGGCGCGAATACGTCCATCGGCATCGACCGCCGTCGGGCCCATACTTCTCCACCAGTTTGGTGCGGACGTAAGCCTGCAACGAAACATACAGCGGCTTCACCTGCTGCCACAGCCGCTCGAGTTCGGCGCTGAACTGGTCAGGCGGCATGTCGTAGCCGGCGCGCCACATGGCTCCCACGTCGGGATAGTTCATCTCTTTCGCGGCCTTGTTGCCCAGCTCAACCCAGCGCGCATAGCGGTCACGCATGGGGGGAGAAATGCTGTGCCAGCCGACCCACAGGTCTTTGGTCTCGTCTGGATCGGTGCTGTTGGCCATGATCTTCTCGATGGCGGTGATGTCGAGACATGTCCCCGCGTGCTTGCCGCTGGTGGGGCAGTACTTCCCTTTCCCGTAGTCGGCTTCCAGCCCGGTTCCGATGCGCGCCATCTCGGTCAGTTCCCTGGGATCGCTTGGCGCGGGCGCGGGTACTGCCGCCGCCAGCTTCAGCAGAAGCATCTTGCGCGCCAGTTCGCCCGGCATCTTCAGGTTGTCGTAGCGCGTGGTTTGCTTGGCTAGTTCGGTGGTGGCGCCGATGAGAGCTTCGTTGGCTTCGGCGGAGAGGATTTCGGTGTCGTAGGTGATGAAGTTCGACTGCACCCACGAGGCATGGGCTTGCCGCACCGAGAGATCGTTAAGCCGCTGCTCGGCATTCTTGATGAACTGCTCCGCCTCGGCTACGGTCGGCGGCCCTTGTGGCGCTTTGGGTGGGACTGCGTTCTGACAACTTAGAAAGCTGGGTATCAGCAAAAGAAAAAAGCCAAGCAGTGACGTATAGAGACGCATGAGATATCTCCATCGAACGTTATGAAAACGGTTGCTATACCTCGTATCAGAGTGGCGGATTGGTCTTGAATTTGGCAACTGTTTTTCCGTTGCTGGTCAGCACCAGAAAATCGCCGTTGAGCTTGTAGCCGTCCACCGAACGGAGCATGGCAATGAATTTCTTTTCCCGGCTGCGCGCCGGGTCGGGGCAAGACATCATGGTCATGTTGCCGGGACTCATGTGAAGCGCGCCATGCTCTTCCGTATAAGTTCCCAGAAAGCTGTTGCACCCTGCCGAACCGGCGATGCGCCGGCCTTCGGGACTGAACGCCAGCGTCACCGGCCTCTGTGGTCGAGGGGATGACCACATCCAGCCCGTTGAGTTGGAGGAGCTTCCACTGTGTGTTCGCCAGGGGAGCAAGCGCAGTAGCGGGGACCGCTCGCGCTGGCGGGGCCGACTCGGCATCAGCGCCGGGTTCAGTGCTATCCCCGGGAGCCGGCGAAGCCGCCATGCCCTTGCTGGCCGACGGAGCTTCTGGCAATGGCGCCTCAGGCACGCTGGGCTTGGCTTCGGATGCGGAAGCGGCTGGCTCGGTTTTATTTTCGGGCATCGTGGCTGGCGGCACTTCTGCGGCCTTCGAGTCGGGCATCGCGGCTGAGGCTTCGGCAGGAGCTGACGGCTCCTTCTCGTTCGCAGTCGGCACGCCTGCAGGCGGCACGGGCGCCGTCTCAGCTTGCGTCGCCGGCTTGTCGGGCTCGGCAGGAGTGGGTGGTGGGGCGCTTGGAGCAGCCTCGCTCGAAGACGCAGGCGCAGTCGTTCCCGGCGCATCAGATTCCGAAGTTGCCGGTTGCGCGTCCGACGCCGTGTTTTCCGAAGCAGCAGGGGCCGCTTGCTTCTTCGTCGCCGCGGCCGGCTTGGCTCCGTGTCCCACCCGGTAAAGGACGAGGTTCACCTTCGAGGGCGCGCCATGGGTCAGCACCGGATAAGCCTGCGTGCTGCTGAACATGAGCATGCCATCGCCAGAGCGAATGGTTGCGCGCACCGAGTAGCGATTGCCAGGCACGATCTTTGCCGGATCGTACGTCAGCGTGAACGACACCGGAACCTGGCGGCCCTCGGCATTGATCATCACGTCAGAGACGGTCTGTGCCGCGATATCTGCGATAGATGCATCCAGCAGTTGCACGTTGATGACGGCGTCCGGCGGAAGCGCCATGCGTTCGCGATAGGCAACCGTACCGGTGACCTCGGCGTTGCCATCCTGCGCCTGGGAAAAGAGTGGGAGCAGCAGTAAGACGGTAGAAGTTATTGCGGTGAGTAGAAGCTTTCGCATGAAACTACGAATGTAGCACCAGACGGGTGGCAATTGGCAGTTGGCACTTAGCACTTGGCCAACCGCAGCAGTTAGCCAAGTGCCAAAGGCCGATTTATTCCGTCTTCGGTGTATCGGGTACCACCGCCGGCATCGGTGTCGGTCGCCGAATCTCGGTGGGCATACCCTGGCGCGCTTCGATCGGTCGCGGTGGAGCGATGGCTGCGCGTTCATCGAATTTTCCAAAGATCATCTTGCCCGCCGTCGTCTGCAAGACCGAGGTCACCGAGATGTCCACGTTCTTGCCGATCATCTTGCGCGCGTTGTCGCACACGACCATGGTGCCGTCGTCAAGATAGGCGACGCCCTGGTTGTACTCTTTGCCTTCCTTCAGGATGAACACACGCATGATCTCGCCCGGCAGCACGATCGGCTTCAGAGAATTGGCCAGTTCATTGATGTTCAGGACCTGAACCCCCTGGAGCTGCGCCACTTTGTTGAGGTTGAAGTCGTTGGTGACGATCTTGCCTTCGTAAACTTTGGCCAACTCGATCAGCTTGAGATCGACCTCGCGTACGGCGGGAAAGTCATCCTCAACAATCTGGATCGTCAGGGTGGCAATTTTCTGAATGCGCTGCAGGATGTCGAGCCCGCGGCGGCCACGATTGCGCTTCATGGAATCGGCGGAGTCGGCCACCAGTTGCAGTTCGCGCAGCACGAATTGTGGAATCACAATCGTGCCATCGAGAAAACCGGTTTCCGCAATATCGGCGATGCGCCCATCGATGATGACGCTGGTATCAAGAATCTTGTAGCTACGTTTGGACTGCTTCTCGCCACCGAAGATTCCGCCCAGCGCCGCGAGATTGAGCAACTCGCCCTTGCCTGCGCCGACAATGAGTCCGACGTAGGCCATCAGCAGCATGATAAAAAGTTGCAGAAAGCTCTGGGTGTGGCCGCTGGGCACACTGTTGCGAATGACCAGGCTGAACAGGTAGGCCCCAACGATACCAAGGATGCTACCTATCACCGCACCGATCAGCCGCTTCAGGCTGACCTGGCGTAACCTGAACTCAAACAGGACAACGGCTGCTCCGCAGATGGCGCCAGCGCCGGCGGCGGGCCAGCCCGAAAGTCCAAGCGGTTGAAGTTCAAAACTGCAAACAGCTGCTACCAGGATAAATATGATGCGTATAAAAACCAG
Organism: uncultured Acidobacteriaceae bacterium; assembly: GCA_963791965.1. GTDB lineage: Bacteria > Acidobacteriota > Terriglobia > Terriglobales > Acidobacteriaceae > CAVVDY01. The sequence goes on from CAWBUK010000006.1 coordinate 524,619, forward strand.
GTCCAAGCGACACCTCCCGGGGCCGGTTCCTGGCATCTGGGACGGGCATACGGGCCGAAAACAAGAAATGGACAGGGGCCGATAAGCCAGCTTCCATAGACGCTACGGGGCCGTCAGAAAAATTAGATTGGGGGTTTATGAACAATGGAAGAACTCCCCCGAAGTTACTCTGGCGTACAAGACAGAGTAGCCGAAGTATAACCCAAGTTCCTCCCGATTGAGACTTCTGTTTAGCAGGCCGAACGCCACCAAGCGCCAAGGCCGGAGGCCGGTCGTTAGGCGAACAAGCTACTGAGGACGCCCCCGACCAGCGTCACCACAGCCCACCAGCCAAACACGACGGCCATACAGGTGCTGCGTTTGAGGCGGGTAACGCACTGATATCCGATTCCGGTCAGAACCAGTATCCAGATATTAAACACGTCGATTGACGATGCCAAGGAATACAGGAAGTGCGAGCTATTGGGATCGAAGAGCACGCCGAGGTTGCTGGCGAGCGAAGTTTGAAAGGTAAAGTTCTCGCCTCCGCTGATGCTTACCGTGAGGATGGTAAGCAGGGCCTTGATAATTTCGGGAAGCCACGCGTACATGCTGATGGCATACGCCTGCGAGAATTTCAGCTCGGCGCCGAAACCAAACTTGAATGTGGCCAGCAGTACGGTGGCCATAATAGCGATCAGTAGCAGCTTGAAGATGGGGAAACCGTAAGCTATAACCCGCGTGATCTTGGTGGAAATCTCGAGCTGCTGCGCACGCTGGTCCGGCGGTAGCTGGTCAAGTTTGGCGGCCTGCCGTGGCTGAAGCTGAATCTGGTTCTCAGCAACTTTATCCATCCCCACCTTTTTGTCCACAACCACCACCAGCGCAAGCCCAACGAGGGCGCCCAGCAGCCAGGGCAGCCACCAACTCGCGCTGCGGCGAATATCAGTAAATGTCTTGGACGGTGCGATGAAGGTGTCGATCACGCGCTCAGCTTGCGAGAGCGCAGGTGGGACTTCTCCGCCGACGTCGGTAATGGGCGCAGGAGTGGTCATAGGTCTCCGATAGGATGTCCCCGGTTTGCGACCTGGGTCGCACGATCCGGGGAAATGTGGCGAGATTGTAACATCGGCTGCCTTGCGCGCTCGTGCCGGGTGTTTATAGTAATGCTTCCGGAGAACATCGCTCATGCGAACCGCTCAATATGGCATTTTCACGCTAGGCAATCCCGCACACGCATTTTTGGAATTCGATTTGCTCGAAGGCAAAACCCACACTGAACTGGCTGAGGCGGTAAAAGGTTTCAGCGAGCCCCGCACCACCGGAGGCGGCGTCAATCTGGTGGTGGGCTTTCGTCCCGAATTGTGGCGCAAGCTTGCTGCCGACGACATCCCGGCGGAGTTCGCGGGATTCAACCGCAACATTGTCGGCCTGGATGGCTATACCATGCCGGCCACGCAGCACGACCTGGTGTTGTGGTTTACCAGCAGCGCGTACGACTACATCTTCGATTTCACCCACGACGCAGTTCATCAACTCGCCGAGGTGGCGCGCATCTCAGATGAGACCACCAGCTGGCCTTATCACGGTAAGCATGATCTGACTGGATTCATCGACGGCACAGAGAATCCAAAGCTCACCGAAGCGCCTGACGTGGTGCTTATCCCCGACGGGCAGCCTGGTGCGGGTGGCAGCATCCTGCTGCTTCAAAAGTGGCCGCATGATGCTACGAAGTGGGAGGCGTTGCCGGTTGCGAAACAGGAGTTGGTGATTGGGAGGACCAAGCCCGACAGCATTGAACTGGATCCCAAGCCGGCGGATGCTCATGCCGCGAAGACAGACCAGGACGTGTTCGGCAAAATCCTTCGCCGGAACATGCCGTATGGAAAATATACGGAGCACGGAACGATGTTCGTGGGCTTCAGCGCGGACCAGACGCGCCTTTCGAAGATGCTGGACAGCATGGCCGGCCTAATTGGCGGACAACGGGACGCGCTGACGTTCTACACGCATCCCATTTCCGGAGCGTACTACTTCGTGCCGGCGATTGAGAGCCTGATGCCGGACGATGATGAAGAGTAACCGCGCTGCCTACTGAGCGGTTCCAGTCACTGCGGTCCTTACCACCGTTTTGGCGACACCTACATTGTCAAACCGGTCGAAGACGCGAACCACAATAGAGTGCTCGGACACTTGCCGTTTGGCCTGCGTTCCCTTCCCTGCTTCACTCGGTTCGGGTGGCTCGGTGATGTTCGCCGGAATCGGAACGGTGAAATCGTAGTTCTCAACCTTGTAGTCGGAAATCTGTCCCACCGGATCCGCGATCTGCCAGTCGCCGGCGTCGATGGAATACTCCGCGTGCGCAATGGGCGAGAAGCTATCGACCGCGCGGAACGTGAGATGCACCTGGTTGTTCACCACCGAGGCATTGAGGGATTCAATATGCGGCGGCGTGTTGTCCACTTCAAACCGGGCACTGGTGGCCTGAGCGGTCAAGGCATCTTCCGGAGCATGGGAAGGAGCATCGGAGGCTACCACCAGGATGGTGTAACCGCCGTCGGCAAACAATTCTGCTTCAAGATTGACGTAGCGGCTTTCCACCCCGTCGCGGAGCTGTTTCCATCGGGTCTCGCCGTCGGCGCGATAGTAGACCGAGTACACCAGATCGTCGTCGTTGGCGTCGCGGGCCTTCCACTTCACCGCGATTGAGTGCTTGTCAGGAACAGTTCCGGGGCCCGCGTCGGAGCCGTTGTTGTCCGAAGTTGCCGCGACCCGTCCTCCCGCAGACACCCGCGCGCCGACGTTTACCACGACATCTTCCACTTCCGGCGCGACATTCTTGGGCAGGTAAAACAACGTTACCGAATCAAGTGTCGAAGCCGGTGTGTTGCGAAGTAGAACCGCCTTCCATTGCACGTAGCGAGCTGAGGGTGCCTGCGGTGGCAGTTCCTTCGAGGTATCGACTTTTTGCCACGGACTCCAGTTGCGGTCGGGATTGTCTACATTACCGCTGCGAACGTAGAGCTCGAACTTGCCGGTGCCGCGGGCGTCGACGCGTCCCCACTTGGAAAAAATACGCGCGTCGAACACATCGCTTTCGTAGGTGCCTTCCGCGGCAGTCCCCGCACCGAGTTGAAAGATCTTTCCCAGATTGCTGGTGGCGGCGTACATGGCTCCTTTCGGAGCGCGAGCGAAAGCCATTACCTGGTCGGCGCTGGCTTTCACCAGGTCGGTGTATTCGTGGCCGTTGATGGCGTAAATTCGACCTTTGTTGCCGGTGCCGGCCAGCAGGCGTCCTGAAGCATCGAAGGCCAGCGCATAGACCAGATCTTCTTTCGACGACCATAGCGTTCGGGGCGAGCCGTCGGGAGAAATGCGATAGACCTCGGAGCCACCCAGGTTTGCCATCACCGCTGCGGCAGACAACGGAGCCATCGAGGGCACTGCGCTGAGTGACGGCGCGCCTGCTTGCGGCGTCAAGGTGATCACTGGAACAGAGCCTGCTCCCGCTGTTGACGGGCTGGCTCCCGACGAACTGGCTCCGCGTTTTTCTCCCGCCCCTGCGGCGTAAATGTCGCCCTGCGCGTCGATGGCCAGCGCCGTGATCTCCTTCTTGGGGGCGCCATACAAAACGAACGCTTCCCCTTGTGGCGAGATGCGATACACCAGCCCGCTGCCAGCCGTTCCGGCAATCAGGTTGCCGGAATTGTCGAGAGCGAGACAGCGGATCTGGGCCTCGTCGCTCTGGAAGAACATTGAACCATCGCCCGTTGGCTTCACCCGAAAGATCTGGCCGCGATCTCCGGTGCCGACGTAAAGCTGTCCCGACTTGTCGAGTTCCAGCGCCCAGATGTACTTGGTATGGGGATCGAAGAAAACGCTCGCGCTGTAAGAAGCGTCAACCGCCACCGCCGGGCGCGGCTTCTCTCCTCCTGCGCCAGGCTTTCCACCCTCCTGCGCGGCAGCAACTTCTGCGGTGGTATGTGTTCCCTCCGGCGTACGGCCGGGAGCAGGCCCGCCGTGCACAATTTTGTAGACCTTTCCGTCAGGAGATGTTGCCGCGTAAATGGCGCCATCGGGCGCGATCGCAATAGCCTGTACCTCGAGCTCCTGGGCGGCGAAAATGATGCTGGCCTGCCCTGTCGAGGTGATCTTATAAACGCGCGCCGGCGATCCCGCGGCGGCATAAACATTCCCTTCTGCGTCGGCGACTGCGTCCCAAATGTAAGTAGAGGGCGAGGTAAAAATGTCTTTAAAGACTGGAGCCAGTGTCAGGCTGCCATCGCTGTTGATGGCCACGCCATGGGACGTGCCCTTCTCGTAATCGTCGTACTTGGTTTGCACCCAGGTGCGGGTGGACTCAGCAAACAGCACGGACGACAATAGCAATCCGCAGAGAGCCAGCCAAACAAATCTCATCGAAATCCTGATCGGGCGAAGTAAAGCAGGGATGGAGAAAGCGTAACACGATAGATAGGCGGACGCCTGCAGGAAGAATCTCCCATCCTGGCCCGGTGGGGAGCAAGGATGGGAGACGGTGCTAGCGGAAAAGCCTTATTTAAGGCGTATGCCGCGCGAGTGTGCGTTCTCAATTCCTAAACTGCAATCGGGATTGATGTTCTGGATATACAGGTTCGAATTTCCATCGCGGCCATCTTCGAACGCGATTACCGTATTGTTGTTAGCCGACTTCGCCGTCCACGGGCGTGATTTCGAGGAGAGCACCGAACTTACTGGGAACTGTGCACACACCGTTCCCCCCGCGCTGTTCAGCCGCACTCCCTGAATGGTGCCTTGCTGAGTTACTTGCTGGTCAATCCAGAAGACGAATGCGCCGTCACCAATCTGCACGGTACGTTCGAAGATCTCAGCTTCGTTGTTGTCCTGCAAGGGAACGATGACCAGGCCGGTGTCGCCCCACTGCCGGTTTCCGGCGGCGTCGAACTTCTGGGCCGAAACTCCGCTCATGCTCTGCAAGGAATCTTCTTCTTCATACGAAACGAATATTTCCTGCGTCGCGGCATCGTAGTCCGCCGAAGGCGATACACGGATAGTTGCACCGTTGGTCGAAGGCACTACGCCGTTGTGCGCGAAAACTTCCTGCCCGTTGGCGTTGATGTGCTGCACATGGACTTCCAGCGCAGGACTGCTGCTGTACCAGGCAAATATCGCGCCGCCATTGCCGTCGGAAAGGAAGCTGGGGTAGTTGCCCAACTGGAGCGATCCCCCGTCCCACACGTGGACGTGGCTGGCGCCCCAAAGCAATTTGCCGGAGGCCGAAAACTTGTTGGCGTAGAGATAACGGTTGCTGCGGAACCCGGTATCGCGGCTGAAGGAAACGATGACCGAGCCGTTGTCGGAGGCGTGCAAGTCCGAAACCTGGTAGTCAGCCTTGTTTTCACTCAGGATGATGCCGTTGTTCTGCAGCGTGGTCGAAGCCCATAGCGACTTTCCGTTGGCATCGAATTTCTGCACCACGATGAACGAATATTTCGGTCCGTATGCGGTGTAAGCCACCACTACTCCGCCGTCCGTGGTGCCCGTCACCTTGGGCTGATGGGCCTGGGGATCGCCGCTGGTGAGTTGAATCCCGTTCGCTCCCCACAACTGTTCGCCACTGGGGCTGACCTTGGTGACCGTCACCTGCTGGTAATCGGCATTTTCGCGGGTGTCGAGAAACGCCAGCAACGCATTGCCCTGGCTGTCGATGTCGAGGCCGTAGTCTTCGGTCGAGCTGTTCGTCAGTTTCGCGATTTGAATACCGTCATGCATGAACTGCTCGTAGCCATTCGAATCGAGGCGCTGGAGGTACGTGTCATATCCGTTCGGTGGCGGATCATTCGGGTTGTTGTTGAACCAGCTCACGAAAAATCCGTTGTCGGCCAGCGGAATAACCTTGGGCTGAACCTGGTCGGCATCAGGAATATCGGATAGCGCGAGGTTCTGGTTCGGGTCGCTCGACCACTGCGCCCATGAGGTGGTGGTGAGGGTCAGCGCGAGCACAACGAGAGTAGCGCAGAAGCACAAATGCAAGCGAAGCTTCATCTTTTCTCCTTGGAATTGAATCCGAGCCACTTCAAGTTGCTGGGAAGAGGGATCGTTCCGGGCATCAATCTGTCCGCGGGGAGCGAGCAAATTCAGCAGCTTAGATTCGGCGAAACGATAACACAGGCAATGAGCGTGTGAACAGTATTCTCTATGCGTCTATGCGCGCATCGCTTTCATGGCGCAGCTTTGCGACACGAGTCGCCGCAAGGCCGTCTTAGTGCGAGGGCTCGCCCGGTTCGTCAATACCCGCCACCGGCGCGATGGCTTCATTGAAACGCTCGGGTTGGTTGTCCTCGCTCTGCGCCGCTACGCTGTTCTCTGGACTCGCCAGCGCTGGGTCGGCTTCGCTGACGGGTTCGTCCGTCGCGGGTGTGTCGTGCTCCGATGTGGAATCGCCTGCGGCTCAGCCGGCGCCGCGAACAACTCGCTCTGCGGATCGCCCAGCTTTTCGAACTCCTCCATGCTGGGCAGTTCGCTGACATCGTTCAATCCGAAGCGCAGCAGAAACTCTTTTGTCGTCTTATATAGGATGGGCCGGCCAATGACCTGCTTGCGTCCGGCAGTCGTAACGAGCTTGCGGTCGAGCAGGGTTGCGATTACTCCAGACGAATCGACACCGCGAATCTCGCTGATCTCCGGCACCGTCACCGGTTGTTTGTATGCAATGACCGAGAGCGTTTCCAGCGCCTGCAACGACAAGCGAATCGGAGGCTTCAGACTTTTGGCAAAGCTCACTACCACGTCGTGATGTTCCGGCTTGGTGGTCATGCGATAGCCGCCGGCAATCTGGCGGATCTCCATGCCGCGATCGGCCGACGAGTATTCCGCCATCAACTCTTCCAGCAGCATGTCGATGCGGTCCCTGACCCGGCGCAGGTCTTCTTTCTCCTGGGCCTTGGGGTCAAGAGGCGGTGGCTCGGGGGCAACCACCGGTGCTTCAGCTTCCGGTTCCGCTTGAGCCGGAACTTCGCTCGGTTCTTCGTCTTCGAACTCGATGGTCTCTTCGTCGAGCTCCTCTTCAGCGTGGGGCTCGCCGACGACTTCGTTCAGCGCCAGCCGTGCCTGTTCCTCGGCGCGCAGCTCTTCCAGCGCGGCATCTTTAAGAAGCGCTGCCAGTTGATTGAGAGTGACCGGTTCCTCGGTCGCGTAGATGACGGCTTCAAGTTTTGCTTTAACGCTCATTCGTAGGTGGCGGGATTGCGTCCCGCAGTGTTCATCTCTCCGCTATAGCCAGTCGTCCTTCACCGGCGAGCTCTCGCCCATCAGGCTGTCAAAATTCGTGTGCTTCTTCAGCATAATTTCGCCGAAGACGTTGTCCTGCCGCGCCAATACCGCCTGTAACCGTATCAGCTCCAGGATGGCAAGAAACGCACAGACCAGCGAGGTGCGCGAATTCAGGTTGCGCAGCAATTGCTTCAGCCTCACCGGCCGCTCTTCCAGGGCCAGTCGCCGCCGCATGTAGTCGATCATCTGCGCCACTGTCACGTTCTCTTCCGCCACGTCAAAGGTCGGACGCCGGCGCGCACGGTCGAGTATCGATTGAAACGTCTTTACCAGGTCCACCACGTCGGCAGCCAGCTCAGGCTCAGTCCCCTCGGCTTCGCGAAACTCTTTCAGCGCGGGATTCGACCAGACGGCTTCTTCAATCTGCTGCTTCTGCATAAGCATCTGCGCCGCGGTCTTGAAGCGCTCATGCTCAAGCAGGCGATTGACCAGCTCCGTACGCGGATCTTCCATCCCAGCGGGCGCGTCCGGGTCGCGCGGCAGCAGCATCTTCGACTTGATGTGGATCAACAGTGAGGCGGTGTAGATAAACTCGGCGGCAACATCCACGTCGAGCTGCTTCATGCTCTCCACGTACTTCAAATACTGTGCGGTGATCTTGGCGATCGGGATGTCGTAGATATCGATGTCCTGCTTGCGGATCAGGTCAAGCAGCAGGTCCAGTGGGCCGTCATACACCTGTCCCACGAAGACGGAGAACGACGACTCGTCATCGCGGCGCGCCATGGTTCTGAGCGCAGGGGCTTGGGCCTCGGCTCGCTGTATGGGATCACTCATCCGTGTTCATAATCTCATACCCTTGTCATCCTGAGCGACGAGAGCAGCGAGGAGTCGAAGGACGCCTACCAAAACCAGGCAGGGCTGTAGCGTTTCTTCGGATCGTTACTGCTGGAGCGGTACTCCGCTCTTTCTCAGGCTGGGTAGTGGAAGTGCACCAGGTGCTGCGAGGCGATGTTGTAGCCGTTGCGCGTGGCCGGCCGGAAGCGCCACTGCCGCAGAACCGCAAGCACCTTTTCGTCGATACCAAACCCGATGCCCTGCGTCAGCTTCAGGCCAGTCACGTTTCCCTGCTCGTCGATGGTGACCTCGACGATCACGTCGCCCGAGACTCCGGGAGGCAGCTCCGAGCGAGCGATCGCAGGATCCGGGAAGACCTGCGGCAGAGCGGGCATGATGGCGGGCCCAGTGTACGGCGTCCCGGGAACATGGATACCATAAGCCGATCCTGCGCTGGCCGTCACGTCGGGAGCGTTCTGGGCGGTCTTGCTGGCTTCCTCGCGCTGGCGATCAACCGGTTTGGGACGCGTACTCGGGTCTGGCTTCGGGGCGATAACCTTGGCCGCCTGCAGCGGAGCGGAGGCGTGAGCGCGCTCCCGGCCCAACGGCGCCAGGTAGACGACGCTGCCGGAAGAGTAGGGCGTTCCCAGGGCGACCTCGTGCGGCAGGACAACTCCCGCTCCCGGCCTGTGCGCCAGCACCAGCAATAGGACGCCGTGCGCTGCGAACGACAGCACCAGCGCCCTGGTCCAATTGATCCGCGATGTGGGTTTCAGCTCTTCGAACATGGAACGTGCCCCACCAGAGATACAGGTTCGACTATGGCGCCGCTATTCTGTGAGCGACTTTCGTCAGTATGCTAGTCGATTCCGAGCGAGTCCAGCAGGTCGCAAATTTCTGCCGCTTCTACGCGCAACCGTCGGCCTGATTGCAGCATGTCGATGATGTCGTCGAAGCCCTGCATCAGGCGCAGCTTCGCCGCAGCGTAGCACTCGGGATGGGTTAAAGCTCGTCCTCGCGCGGCTGCCCAGGCGTCGGTCGCCGCAGGGCTCAGAAAGACGCTCACCGCAAAAGTAGTCTTGCGGTCGCTGGTCACGTCGAAGATGTACTCAGTGGCGGGTGATTCCGGGTCCGACGCCAGCGCCTCGCGCTGGCCCACAAAGTAGTACTGATAGACGTACCCGGTCTGCGCGGTATACGTCTTCAGGCGGCGGACGGTCATCGCATCACGGTTCGGCAGGAGCTTCGCGCAGCCGGGCAGCCGCGGCCTCCGGCGTTACAGGAGACGAATAAATTTCCTTGAAGGTGTACGACTTCTCCTTCGACCCGAGAATCGGCAGGATCTCGATGTGCCAGTGGTAGTCGTCTTCAATCGTCTTCCAGAAGCCCAGCGTCTCGGAGCGGTGCAGCGTGTTGGGCGTCGTATGCAGCACCATGTGGAATCCGTCGGCAATGGCGCGAATACGATGCAGCGTGCGCCGCAAGAGCGCAGCCAAATCGCGCAGCGCCCCTGATTTCGTCGCAATGCGCTCGAAGTAAGCTTCATGCATCCGCGGCGCGATCCAGGTTTCGTAGGGCACCCGGGGCGCATAAGGACAGGAAGCTATGTAGTCGCCGCGCACTTCAATGACGCGAATTTTCTGTTGCTGCTCCTGCGCCAAAATATCGCAGAACACGCAGCGCTCTTTGACGTGATAGTGCTCGCGCGCCGCCCGCAGTTCGTAAAGAACGCGGCGCGGCACGAAGGTTGTGGCGACAATTTCGGTGGTAGGGTGGTCCCACTGCTGGCCTGAGAGTCCTCCGAAATTCTTGAACACGGTGACGTACTTAAAGCGCAAATCTTTCTTCAGGTCGTCGATACGGTTTCCCAACAGCGCCAGGTACTCTTCGATCTCGCGGTCGTCGGCGTTCCACAGGTGGCGATCGTGACGGGTGTTCTCGACAATGACCTCATGCGCACCGACCGCCTGCATCTTGTCGTAAAGCCCGTTGCCGGCGCGCTCGGGCTCGCCTTCAATGCGATAGATAGGCCGCGGATGCACCACCGCGCGTGCCGCCCACGGATTGCCATTCGCGCTGGGCACGAACTGAACGACCTGCAGATGCTGCCCGCCTTCCGGACAAAAGGGACAGCCATAATCCTGAGAGGCGTCGTAATGCTCATCTCCCGTAATTACCCACGAGCGCGTGATGGGATCTTTGCGGAGTTCCATTCTCATCTTTACTTTACTTGGGTGTCACGGCGGATGGCTAGAGGGGAGAGTGGGGCAGTTTGATTGTCATCCCGAGAGAGCCTCTTTTGCGAGCGAGGGACCTGGGTGGGCCGATTCGCGCCGGCGCGCGAAAGGCACGCATCCCTATTGAACTGACCCTCTCTCGCTAGACGCGCTGGTAAAATCGATACGTGTCCCGCCCCATTCGGCTCATCGCCATCGATATCGACGGCACTCTGCTCGATACCAAGGTCCATCTTTCCGAGGAGAATCGCACCACTCTGCGCCGCGCGCATGAGGCTGGCATTGAGATCGTGCTGGGTACCGGACGTCGGCATAAGCATGCCTTACCCGTGGCCGAGAAGCTTGGGTTCGACCTCTGCCTCATCAGCTCTAACGGAGCGGTAACCCGCTCCATCCACGGCAAGTTGTTCCATCAAGACCTTCTGCCGCTCAAACGGCTCTCAAGCTGAGTCGCCTGATGAGTGAATACCACGACTACATGGTCGTGACCTTCGACCGCGAGGGACCGGGCGCGATTGTCTGCGAGAGCAACCAGCGGCTTTACGGCGTGATTCAGCGCTGGATGGAGAAAAACTCACCTTATATCGAGTACATCAGTCCAATTGAGAAGGCGCTGATCACCGATCCGATACAGGCGATGTTCTGCGGCCCCATCGATCTGAGTAAATCGATGCTGCAGAGGCTGGAATCCAGCGACTTTCGCCAGGACTTTACGTTATTGCGCACGGAATACGATTGGCGGAACCTGTGCATCATCGACCTGCTGAACGCCGGTTGCTCCAAGGGACATGCCCTGGAACGCTGGTGTAACCATCGCGGCATCGATCGCAGCGAAGTCATGGCCATCGGGGATAACTACAACGACGTCGATATGTTGACCTTTGCCGGCCATCCCGTCATCATGCAAAATGCTTCTGAGGAGCTGAAGCAGAACGGCTGGACGGTCACGGCCCATTGCGATGAGCACGGTGTAGCCGCCGCCATCGAACAGGTTCTTGAGAGGAATGCAGCGATTACGAATGCGTAGACTTTTGCCGATAACGATGCTGCTGTTTGCCATGGCTCCGCTGCACGCCGCGGAGATCGCAAACCTGAGCAACGGCTTCAGCATTCGTAACGAACGTCACGAAGTCTTGGGCACAGTCACACGGCTCTACACCGGCGCCGACAGCACCAGCTACATCGATGTGCCGACGGCCGAGGTCTCGAGCTTTGAACCTGCGCCTGCCGAGCCCGCCAAGCTTGACGTCGCAAAGCCAGTTGACCTGAACCAGGTGATTCGCGAGGTCAGCCTTCGCAGCCGTCTCGACGCCGACTTCATTGCCAGCGTTATCCGTGCCGAAAGCGGTGGTAATGCGAACGCCGTTTCTCCCAAGGGAGCGCGCGGGCTGATGCAGCTAATGCCGGGCACCGCCAACCAGCTCGGAGTAAAGAACAGCTTCGACGCGGCGCAGAACGTCGATGGCGGCGTGCGTTACCTGATACGGCTTCTACAGCAATTCAACTACGACGTCGCCAAGGCGCTGGCGGCTTACAACGCAGGTCCGCAGCGGGTCGCTGAATACAAGGGCGTGCCGCCGTATCGCGAGACGCGGGCATATGTAACGCGCATCATCCGCGATTACAACCGCAAGAAGCTGGCGGAGATGAAGCAGGCACAGCTTGCGACCACTAAGAAGAGTGCGGCTGCGGGTAGCGACTAGGCGGATTGCTCCTCGCTGGTGTCATCCAGACTTCTGGTGTGTCATCCCGAAGCGCAGCGAGGGATCTGCAGTTTACTCACGCTGGTAAACCGGTTTTCACCGTTAGAATCTGCCTTCCACTTGACTCTCCGCCCGTTTCCGTTTCTCCTCAAGTAAGTCGCCCAATCGATTTCCTGATTCCTTAATGAACAAAAAACGCATCCTCATCATGCTCGTGGTTTTGGCTGTGCTCTGTGCCCTGGTGTATTTACAGGTGCGGACCTGGAAGGCGTTCGACTGGCATACCTTCTTGCAGCAGACGGAGCACGTGAATTGGTTGCTGATCTTTGCCGGTATCGTGCTTACCTACGCCGCATACGCCCTGCGGGCAGTGCGCTGGAAGATTTTCCTCAAGCCAGTGTGCAAGACCACGAGTGCGCGGCTTATGGCGCCGCAGTTCATTGGATTCACCGCGCTGGCGTTACTGGGGCGCGCCGGCGAAGTGGTGCGGCCTTACATCATCGCAAAAAAGGAAAACCTGACCTTCGCCTCGCAAATGGCGGTATGGATGGTGGAGCGCATCTTCGACATGGGAGGCTTCGCCATACTGCTGGCGCTCAGTTTCCTGTCCCCCGACCTGCGGGCGCTTCCCTTCTACCATGGTTTGCGCGAAGGAGCTGTCGCGCTGTTCGCGCTGGTGCTCGGACTGGTGGTCGCGATGGTAGTCATCCGCAAGGCGGGAGACGCGGTTGCCGCCTTTCTGCACCGGCTCTTTGCCGGAGTCGCTCCCAAGTTTGCCCATCACCTGCGCGACAAGGTTCACGGCTTTGCCGTCGGACTCGAGACTATTCAGGGAGTTGGCGAAGCCCTTCAACTCATCGGCATCAGCCTCTTCATGTGGATGCTGATCGCGTTGGCCTACATCGCCATCATGCACGCTTATCCCGGCATCCTTAGTCAGACCACCCTGCCCATGGCGATCCTGCTGATGGGAGCAAGCATGGTCGGCTCGCTGCTGCAACTTCCCGGCGTCGGTGGCGGCTCGCAATTGGCGACCATTGGAATGTTGAGCGCCGCATTCGGTATCCCGCATGAGCTGGCCGTGAGCTGCGGAATGCTCATCTGGGCCGTGACCTTCATGTCGGTCATTCCGGCAGGGCTGCTGCTGGCGCGTCGGGAACACATCTCGATGAAGGCAATTGAAGAGGCGGAGGAAAAAGCCGCCGAGTTGGCCTAGTAGCGCTTTGAATGTCAGGTAGAGCTGGGCTTCAGGCCAGCGGTTGAGCCGCTCGAAATTCCAGGGGCTTTAGAGTCTGCGTGAGAACCTCACTCGCCCATGGCACCAAAGTAATCCACCTTCGTTCGGATTTACCCGAGCAAGTGTGACCGCTGTCACATACCTCAGTTGCGCAATCTTTGTACTCTAACCCTGCGATGATTTAGGGCGTACAGCAGTTGGCGACGCGAGCGGCTCATCCTAGGCAAGTAGCCGACTGGCAAGATGCCCGAAACGCCATGCAAGCGGATTAGGGCACGAGACCAGATGCGCCAATGTTCCATACTGAGATTACCGACCTACTGATAGTTCGCACCGGAGCGCGCTCCATCTATTTGATTTTGTAATCAGTGATTAGCGATTAGCACTTGGCAAGACTCGGAGGAATCCTTCTGAACGGAGGGGCACACCGCCCCACCAGCTAGAAGCCCGCGTAACGCAAATGCGGAGCTGTGCCCTATTACGGCAGCGGCCCCGTCCATCCCCCTTCTTGCAGCAGCTCACGGATCGACTCCGGCGAGTTGGCGCAGACCGTAGCCATTCCGAGTTGCTCGGCGGCCTGCGTGTTGCGTGCCTTGTCGTCAATGAACAACGCCTCACTCGCCGTCGCTTTCAGACAATCCAGTGTGTGCTGATAGATCTGGGGCTCCGGTTTGGCACAGCCCAGCTCAGCTGACAAGACAACGCAATCGAAGTCGCGAGCCCAGGTAAACTCTTCCCTCACCCGCTTCGACATCTCAGCGTGCATGTTCGACAACATTGCGATCTGCGTTCCTTTACGTCGCAGTTCAGCAGTCCACTTCAGCATCTGCGGATTCAGGTTGCTCCACATTTCGACATCGGTACGGCACAGCCATTCCACCTGCTGTGTCGTGAGCTGCCTGCCGGCGTCGCGCGCCACCGCCTGCCAATACTGCTCCCCCGATATCTTGCCGCTGTCGTAGGGATGGCGTTCCGCGTAGTAGAACTCACGAAATTTCTCTGGTGTCACGTGCAGCAATTCCGCGATAGCAGCGATCGTAGAGGCCGGAGGGGGATAGGAGAGGACCTCGCCAAAGTCGAAGATGACGGCGCTTATCGAGCGGCCTTGAAATTGAATGCGGGCATCAGCCATACGTCGAAACTAGCAGATCAAGCCGCGATTCGCGCCGTACCAATGCCGTTGTGACGAACATCACAGGAGCACGTGACAAGTGGTATAGGGCAACCATGCGTACTGCGGTATTTCTATTCCCGTAAGACAAATCAATTCTGTCGGGAAGCAGAAATGAAAGACCTAACCAAGAAGTGCTGGCGCGAAAAAGTTACCGCTGAAATTACCCTGGCGCACCTGCAACACTTTGCCGCCGAATCCGGAAGTCACATGAGTGCTGCCGAGGTAGCAGCATTTCTCAACCAGGACGGCCGCGCGCAAGGCATGTGGGTGCACATGATGCAGGCCGGAGAAGATTACATCAAGTCCATTCTTGAACAGAAGGTAGTCGTAATGCACGCCGTTAAACAGTCGCCGTCGCACGCGGCGCTAGTGCAATGAGCCTAATCCTCCTCTCATAACGCAACGGCGAATGCTCCTCCACCTTCACCGAAGGGCTGCCCAAAGCAGCCCTTTCGGCTTTTGGAGCACAAATCCGCTACAAAGCACCACCCCGCCTGAGACGAACTTTTCCGACAAATCCCCATTTGGTTGCCCACGGTGGAAAACTCGGAAGCGCCACTTAGCGTCATACCGAATAACAGTTGCATTATCCCGAACAACTTGCGAGCCGCCAAGGCCAGCAGCCCGGCAAATTGGATTTGAGGTTCATGTGTCCTTGTCCCCTAATACGCCGGCTCGAATTCTTTGTGTGGACGACCGTGTCAGTTCACTGGAGGTGCGGCGGACGCTCCTGACCACTGTCGGCTATGACGTCCTCATCGCCAGCGACCCACCGACTGCCCTGGCGATTACCGACAAGGTTGCGGTCGACCTGGTCATACTCGACTACAACTTTCCCGGACAGATGTCAGGCGAGGAATTGGCACGGAAACTACGGGCGGCAAAGCCCAAGCTTCCGCTCATCATGCTGTCGGGAGTGCCTGATCTGGCGCAAAGCGTCGCGGCAAGTGTCGATGTGATGCTGATGAAAGGCGCTGGCCGGCCAACCGATCTGCTAGAGGCCATTGCTCGTCTGTTGAAGAGCAACTCGGTAGCCGCAAGGCTGGGAGGCCCGACCCAGAGCACGGGCGACTGAAGCAGGCAGCACTGTGCCTGCCCGGTTAAAACCGCCCAGTTAAAGTTTGATCTGCCGGCAGCAGGAGCTAGCCGGCTCTTTCCCTGAAGGACACTACATTTTCGCGCCGCGCCGTCTGCTCGCGATGGTGGCGAGACAGGGCCAGGAATTGGCTGCAGCTCTTCATCAGCTCCCGTGTGGTGCTGCGCAGCGTTTGGGTTTGGGCCATTAGTTCACTGGAAAGCGCCAGATTTTTTAGGATGTGGCTCTGGTCCGGAACTTGCAATCTTCCATCCTGGCGGCGGGCCCACCTGTCGAGTTCGGCGGGGAATGCGATAACCACACCTTTGCTGGATCCGGAAGGACGATGCACCGGCAATCCCGAGCAGCGCTCCCACCGCTGCACGGTACGAACGCCCTTGCCCAGGTAGTTTGCAATTTCTTTCCAAGAGCCTAAAACGACCTGCATAGTAAGCTCCACGATGACTCGAAGTGTTGTCGAGGGATGACGCTATGTGGCGTGCCCTGACCTGTGTTGATAAGAGTTAATCTCTGCTCACGTGGTTGTCAAGAGGCTTACCTCCCTCCCGGAGCAGAAAATGGTTTTCCACTGCGCAAATCCGAACTGTAACCGGCCCTTCCGTTCGCTGAAGCATGGCCAACTGATCGTGCTGCCGCCCTTGCGCATCCAAGCTACGCCAGAAAGCCCTCAGCCAACCGTGGCGTGGCCGTGCGAAGCTTGGGCGCGCTCGTTCGATGTCGTCCGCGGCGCTGATGGCCGATTGCGGGTAGCCAGCAGCAGGACTACCCCCGCGTGATTCGGCCGCTCGAATTGCCTTCTTGCCTCACCCGGTCCTTATCTGACTGATGCCGATATGAGCTCTCAAGGCCATTGTCCGCAAATTGGAAACACGCACACCGGGCAAACCCGCATCCAAAGCTAGGAATCATCCGTAGTTGCCGAGGCTGAAAAGTGCCCAAAGCCAAAAAAACAGGCAGTCCTTCTCACCGCGATATCATCGTGATTGGCGCATCGGCCGGAGGCGTCGAAGTCTTGTTGCAAATGACAAGTCGGTTTCCGGCAATGGACGCGGCCATCTTCGTTGTCGTGCACTCTGGTCCCCATCGTTCCAGCCTGCTCTACGACTTGTTGAACCGGCAAAGCCATGAAATGCAGGTGACAGCGGCGGAGAACGACCTCGCTATCGAACCTGGCCACATGTACATCAGCGTGCCGGACTATCACCTGGTGCTGGAGCCGGACCACATGCGGCTGGTTCACGGCCCAACAGAAAACCGGCATCGCCCCTCCATCGACGCGCTTTTCCGCTCCGCCGCGAAGGCGTTCGGTCCACGCGTGATCGGAGTCGTGTTGTCGGGGTATCTCGATGACGGCAGCGCCGGATTGCATAGCATCAAGCGTGTGGGTGGTCTCTCCATTGTGCAGGATCCGAAGGATGCGGCCGTCCCCAGCATGCCGGAAAATGCCATCGCGACCACCAGCATCGACTACATCGCGGCGGCTGCCGATATTCCTGCCTTGCTGGGCCAACTGGTAAAGGAGCCGCTGGATCCTGCTGTCGTCAGTGCCCTGGCACACCGAAGCGGAAACGGCAAAGACGATCTGGTGGATCCCAAGGGCACTCCTTCGGCCTACACCTGCCCGGAATGTCATGGAACGCTATGGGAGGTGCAGGACGGCAAGCTGTTGCGCTATGCCTGCCGCGTAGGGCATGCGTTCACCGCCGAATCGATGGTTCAGGACCAGAGCGATGCCGCCGAGCGCGCGGTATGGGCTGCACTGCGCGCATTGGAAGAGCGGGCCGATCTCTCGCGCCGAATGGAGCAGCGATCCCGAGCCAATGGCCTGCGAGCCCTGGCCGACCGTTACCGCGAGTTGGCACAGTCCGCTGATCAGAATGCCGCCGTGTTTAGAAAATTCCTACTGGAAAACCCGCCCGCACAGTCCCGCGAGCGCAGCGATGAGGAAGTGAGTGCCGCCTCTTGAAAATGCAGGCTGCCGCGCTACGTTTTTCTAAGCTTTGTGTCAGCGCACCCGAACCCCGCGCTGATGCTGCCCCATCACTTGGTGGTCTGTCTCCCATTTTTGTAAGGAACCATCCTGGGCGGAGGCGACGGTGGATTTGTGGCAGAGGTCGCAAGTGGACTCGACGAGCAGACGGCCTGAAGGGGTGGAACTGAGCTTACGTGTAAACGCAGCAGAATCGGATGTCGCCCCCGCCTTCACCGTATGTCCTTTCCGATAGAGACCATACGGTAGCGCCCTTTGAGGGGAACCGGAAGCGCCGTAATGCGCCACTAGCTTTCTCCCGGGCCACAGGGGTGATCGCAAACCTGATTCCCATAGCGATTCAATCACTAACCTGATTGTTCGTCGGGGTTCGGAATACGTGCTTATAATCGAGGCTGGGTGAACCGGTGCGCAATGCTTCGAAAGCTCCAGCCGCGAATACGGCCAGAGAGACTCCGGCAGTTCCATCACGTTACTCGGTCGTAACCATTGGAGGCTCAGCCGGAGGGCTGGAGTCGATTCGCACCATTCTGCACGGTCTTCCGTCCGACTTTAGCTGCCCCATTCTAGTGGTGCTGCATCTTCATCCCAAGTACACCAGCCACGTGGCTGAGATTCTTCGCCGGCAAACCAGCCTGGAAGTCGAAGACGCTCAAGATGAGGAGACCATCGTTCGCGGGCATGTCTACATGGCGCCGCCCAACCGGCATCTGCTGGTCAACCGCGGCGTCATCAAGCTTTCCGAGACACCGGCGGTAAACTTCAGCCGGCCAGCCATCGATCGCACCTTCGAGTCGGTGTCGAAGACTTATGGCTCCGGCGTGATCGGGGTGGTGCTGAGCGGCTCCGGCAAGGACGGCTCGGAAGGTTTACGCGTCATTAAGGAGGCCGGCGGATTTGGCATCGTGGAGGATCCGCTGACTGCCCGTTTCTCGGCCATGCCCACCGCTGCAATCTCAGCCTCAATGGTGGATCGCATCTTGCCGCTGAACGACATCGCTCCCTTGCTGTTGGAGCTATCCGGCGCGTTGCAGGAATCTTTGGGATGAGCGACGACTTGACCCTACCGCAACTGGTCGCGGAACTGGCGATTAAACCGGGCCCTGACCTGAGAGGATACAAGCTCACCACCCTCGAGCGCCGCGTGCGCAAGCGCATGTCAGAGGTAGGAGCCTTAACGTTCCGCGACTATCTTTCGCTGGCGCGCGGGAATGACGCTGAAAACGTCAACCTGCTCAACACTGTTCTGATCAATGTCACCGAGTTTTTTCGCGATCCCCAGGCTTGGCAGTGTTTGCGTGACGACGGCCTGCCGCTGGCGCTGCGTGAACTGCAGCCGGGTGATCCGCTGCGCGTCTGGAGCCTGGGTTGTGCATCGGGAGAAGAACCGTACTCGCTCGCTATTCTTCTCTCCGAGTATCTGGGCGAGTCACTGGCTGACTACAACATTAAGATTTATGCGACTGACATCGATGAAGAAGCCCTGACCATTGCTCGCCGCGGAGAATACCCGCTGGAACGTTTGCACCGGGTCCCGGTGCCGCTACGGGATAAGTACTTCACAGGGCGGGGCTCGATTCTGCGCGTCAATCGGGACATCCGGCGCCTGACCATCTTTGGCCGCAGCAACATGCTCAGCGACGCGCCCATTTCGCATTGCAATCTTGTGGCCTGCCGCAATGTCTTAATATATTTTGATTCGACCACCCAGAATCAGGTCATCTCGCGCATGCAGTATGCACTGGAACCGGGTGGTGTGTTGTTTCTGGGCAAGGCGGAATCGCAGCTCGGAAATTACGGTGTTTTTCGGCCTCTCAACACCCGGTGGAGGGTTTTTCAGAAGTCTCCTTCCGACGCCGCTGGGGGAGGCAATCAAAACGATGGCCGTACGCAGGCACCTGCGGCGGGAGGTACAGAGTTGGCGCAACACGAAATGGAGTCCTTGCAGCTGTATCAGCGCTACATCCTGGAAACGGTCAAGTCGGGATTGCTGGTGCTGGGTGACGATGACGTCATCCTGAATCACAATGACGCGCTGGTACAGGTCTTCGGCCTGAATGATCACAAGCTGATAGGCAAGCGTCTGCAAAATACAGAGCTTGCGTATCGCTGTCCCGAGTTGAGCGGCCGCCTGGAGTCCCTGCGCCGCGGCACCGGCGAAATGGTGCAATTCCAATGCGCCGCCAGCAGCATGGGCGAGGACCGCGTCCTGAATGTAGTCCTCCGCCCGGTAGTTGCAGGGGCCGACAAGCGCGCCGGCATCGTTATCTATGCCGAAGATGTCACTGCCCGGGAGCGCCTGCAAGACACCATTGTGAAGCTGGAAAACACCGGCGAACGGTTGCAGTCGGCCAATGAAGAACTGGAGACTACCAACGAGGAACTGCAATCCACCAACGAAGAGTTGGAGACCACCAATGAAGAGCTGCAATCGACTAACGAAGAGTTGGAGACCACCAACGAAGAGCTACAGTCCACCAACGAGGAACTGGCGACTACCAACGAAGAGTTGCAGTCCCTGAACGAAGAGCTCGAGACCATGAACGAGGAGCTGGGACACCGCACCCAGGAGTTGCACCAGCTTAGCCAGCGCTACGCCGAGACCCTGAAGAGCATGCCGTGGCCGGTGGCACTCGTCGACCGGGCGGAGACAATCCAGTTGTGGAACGCTGCTGCCCAGCGCGTTTTTGGAGTGGGCACCGGATCGGTTGTGGGAGTCGGTATCGATAGCCTTCCCGTGCAGGCCGAAGTCCGCGCTGCGTTGATACGCCGTTATCGTAATGTGTTGCAGAAAGGCAAGAGCAGCATCCTGCATAACCAGTCGCTGAAGGGCCGGCAAGATCTGGGCGACTTCGATGTGCACTTCACACCCGTGTTTAACAACAACCGCGAGGTGGAAGGGGTACTCATCATGTTCGGCCCGGGCAGCGAGGCGTCCCCGTCGGGTGCGAAATCCCTGAAGCCCGTAAGCAAGAAGAAGGTTCCCGCAAAGTCCGGCGCTAAATCCGCGAAGAGGCCGGCGAAGAAGTCGGCAAAGAACGTGCGCAAGCAAAAGAAATAGACCGGGCAAACGTGTCTGGATGGGCGCCCAAATTTTTTTCGGCGGCGCGTTATGTCGTACCTCCGCCTGCTTTCTCACACCGCATCGCACGACAAAGAGACCTGGAGGCTACTTTGTCGACATTGCACGATGCGCCGGAATCTGAACTCATAGCCAACGCCATGAACGGCGACTCCGAATGTTTCGGAGAGCTTTACACACGCCACAGCCGCCGCGTGTTCTATCTGTGTTATCGCATGGTCAACGACACTGACCTGGCCGAAGACCTGACCCAGGAGGCGTTTGTCCATGCTTTTCGCCGCCTGAGCACTTTTCGGCAGGAATCCCGCTTTACCACATGGATGCATCGCATTGCGGTCAACACTGTGTTGATGTTTATCCGCAAGCGCAATAGCTCGATTCGCGAAACTCCGCTCGATCCCGGCTTTGGCGGAGAAGAGGAGGCCTCGTTCGAAGGCCCGCTCTATGGCAAAGCGGACGACGTCTTGAGCATGACGACCGATCGTGTCGCCCTGCAGCGCGCGATTGAAGACCTGCCGCCGGGATACCGGCTAATGCTGATCCTGCACGATATCCACGGCTACGAGCACCAGGAGATTGCCGAGATCTTCGGCTGCACCACGGGCAATACCAAATCGCAACTGCACAAGGCGCGGCTGCGCTTGCGAGCCGTCATCAATCGGCCATCAGGTGCGCGAGCGGGCGCCAGGCAACAGGTTTCGTCGCGTGGCTCCGTCAACTCCGGCAAAGTGATGGAGATGCGGCGCGAGCTTGACCGGGCGGCGTAAGCGGACGACGTCGTGTCATCCCGAAGCGCAGCGAGGATCCGCAGTTTGCGTCATCCCGTACACCTTCTCACGTGTGTGTCATCCCGAGCGCAGCGGAGCCGAGGGATGACACCCGCTAGAGGGTTTGCGGCGCCGCCAGCAAACTGCGGGGTCCCTCGGCTCGTCCCCTACGCGCTGCTCAGGGTCCTCACTCGGGATGACACACGTGAAGGCTCAGCTCGCACTAGGGATGACGCCAACGCAAGGGCTCTTCTGGCGAAAAGCGAATGGCGAACAGCAGCCCTTTCCTACTTCCCTTCTGCGGGGGCTTTGCTGGGAGCTTCGTACTCGTACGACAAGTTCGCGGCTGTACGCACCTCGCGCATGGTAGCCTCGGCGGCAGTGCGTGCCTTGGCCGATCCCGCTTCCAGCAGGTCCCAAGCCAATTTGGGATTGGCTTCGTATTTGGCGCGGCGCTCCTGAATTGGCTCCAGCACCTTCCATAGATTGTCGGCGGCCCACTTCTTGCACTCGATGCAGCCAATGCCTGCCGTGCGACAACCTTCGTTGACCTTGGCCATGGTCTCGGCGTCGCTGAAAATCTTGTGCAGGTCGCCCACGGGACAGAGATCAGGATTACCTGGATCGGTACGGCGAATTCGTGCCGGGTCGGTCACCATGGTCTTCAGCTTGGCCCGCATGGATGCTTCCGGCTCACTCAGCAGGATGGTGTTGCCGTACGACTTCGACATCTTGCGGCCGTCGGTGCCGGGAAGTTTCGCAGCAGGAGTAAGCAGCGGTTTGGGCTCGGGGAAAACGACCTCGCGCCTCGGGTCCTTGTCGCCCTCGCCCAGTTTGCGAGGATAAAACTGATTGAACCTGCGCGCGACTTCGCGGGTCAGCTCCACGTGCGGCACCTGGTCTTCGCCAACGGGAACGAAGTCCGCCTGGTAGATCAAAATATCAGCCGACTGCAGCAGCGGATAGCCGAGGAATCCGTAGGTGCTGAGGTCCTTGTCCTTGATGTTCTCGCGCTGCTCTTTGTAGGTCGGTACCCGCTCCAGCCATCCCAGCGGAGTGATCATGCTGAAGAGCAAGTGCAGCTCGGCGTGCTGCGGTACGTGCGACTGGATGAACAACACGCTGCGCTCGGGATCGAGACCGCGGCGAGGTAGTCGATCATCACCTCGAGCGAGTTCTGTTTCACCATGCGAGTATCGGCATAGTCGGTGGTCAGAGCATGCCAGTCGGCGATAAAGAAAAAGCAATCGTACTGGTCCTGCAGGTTGACCCAGTTACGCAGGGCTCCGACATAGTTGCCGAGGTGGAGCTTTCCGGTGGGTCGCATTCCGCTCAGGATGCGGCCCTTTTTCAGGGTGGAGGAATCGGCCATTTAGAGTCTCAAGAATAGGTTTAATAATTGCTGATAAATCCCCATAAATGGGGATATTAGGATGCCAATGATGTCGATGTGTACCATCGGCAACACGAACACGAGGATCATCAGCCCGAAGTAGCCGAAGCGGTCATACGCCTTGAGCGATTCGTACGAAAGGAAGTGACGAATCACATGGCTGCCGTCCAGCGGTGGCAGCGGTATGAGGTTGAAGACGGCCAGCACGACGTTAATCCACATCGCGTAATAAAAGAGCGTTATTAGCGGACCACCAATGTCGGCTCCCCGGAAATGCTGGGGAAGACCGCGCGCAGTTCCATGTAACAGCGCTGCCAACACAATCACCGACACAAAGGCGGTTATGAAATTGCTGACCGGGCCGGCCACCGCGGTGAGAATGTCGTCACGCACGACGCGTTTGAAATTTCTGGAGTCTACGGGCGTAGGTTTGGCCCAACCAAACGGTGGAAACCCGAACAGTATCAACAGCGCCGGGACCAGGATGGTTCCAAAAGGATCGATGTGGACGATGGGATTGAGCGAAACCCGCCCCAACATCTTGGCCGTAGGGTCGCCTAAGCGGTTGGCCATCCATGCATGCGCCGACTCGTGCACACTGATGGCGAACAGCAGCACTACAACCTGAAAGAAAATATCGACGGGGTCAAAATGCATCGCGAGCTAAGGTTGATACTACCACGCGCAACTTGCTGCTTCGCGAGCAGGTATGATGCTGCTTTGCGATGAACGCACACTGGATAACCGCCGTGGTGGCAGTCGCCGCCGGCGCGGTTGCCGCCATCTCGGGATTTGGCATCGGCAGCATTCTCACTCCGTTGCTGGCGGCCTGGCTCGGAACCAAGCTGGCCGTGGCGGTGGTTTCCGTCCCGCATTTTATGGGGACGGCCGTGCGCTTCTGGCTCATACGCCAACACGTCGATCGACGCATACTGTGGAGCTTCGGCATTACCAGCGCCCTCGGAGGTCTGACTGGCGCGCTGCTGCACGCCTGGCTGCGCAGTACCTGGCTCGGCTATGTTCTCGCCGCGCTGCTGGTGTTCGCCGGCTTGATGGGCTTGACCGGCGCGGCGAGGCGGATGCGCTTCGGCCAAAAGGCGGCGTGGATCGCCGGTGCGCTCTCCGGCGTCTTTGGAGGGCTGGTTGGCAACCAGGGAGGCATCCGCTCGGCGGCGCTGCTGGGCTTCGATGTCCGGCGTGACGCCTTCGTGGCGACCGCAACTGCGATTGCCCTGTTGGTCGATGTGTTTCGCATGCCGGTGTACGCTGCGACCCAATGGCGCGCCCTCATGTCGGCATGGCCGCTCATGCTGACGGCGACGATGGGAGTGATCGCCGGCACCCTGATCGGGAAGAAAGTGCTGGGCTGGATTCCCGAGCGAATCTTCCGCCTGCTGGTGTCGGGTATTGTGCTCGTACTGGGGCTCTGGATGTTCGTGCATCCCGGCGCATAGTTCCCCGGAAGTGAGACAGACGCAGCATTGCCAACCTCGCTTGCTCGCGTTTGGTTTGACCACAGGAGAACCACGGCCTAACATCAAATCGACGTGATCGGGACCATCGACATGGTCGGCCACACCGTTTCCCACTATCACGTTCTGGGCAAGCTGGGTGGCGGTGGGATGGGAGTCGTCTACGAGGCGGAAGACACTCGCCTTGGTCGCCGCGTTGCGCTGAAGTTCATCCCCGACAACCTGCTGGACGACAAGAAGTCCCTGGAGCGCTTCCTGCGTGAGGCGCGCATCGCTTCGCAACTGAATCACCCCAACATCTGCACCATCCACGATATCGGCGACCTGGACGGTAAGCCTTACATCGTCATGGAGAAGCTCGAAGGCCGTAGCCTTCGCGACATGATGAATGGCCAGCCGCTGGACATGGAACTGGTGATCGACGTGGGCATCCAGGTTTCTGACGCGCTGGCTGCGTGCCATGCCAAGGGGATCATCCATCGCGACGTCAAACCGGCAAACATATTCGTCACTCCGTCCGGGCAGGCGAAGATTCTCGACTTCGGCCTGGTCAAGGTTTCTCCCGAGTTTGGGCGCGACAGCTTCGAAGACCTGACCATTGCGGGCGAGATTTTCGGCACCACGGTTTACATGTCGCCGGAGCAGGCGCGCGGTGAAGAGCTCGATGCGCGCAGCGATCTGTTCTCCCTGGGAGTGGTGCTCTACGAGATGGCGACCGGGCACAAGCCGTTCCGGAAGAGCAACTCGGTAACTTCCATGAACGCGCTGCTGAATGAGAAGCCGCCCGCCCCGCGCAAATTCAATTCCGCTGTGTCGGAGGAGTTGGAGGGGATTCTTGGGCGCGCGATGGAGAAGGACTGCGGGCACCGCTATCAGAATGCGCTGGCGATGAAGGGTGACCTGCAATCGCTAAAAAAAGAAAGCGAGCCTGGACTGACCACCAGCGCCAGAATGCGGCCGGCGCTTCCCTACAAGCTGCGCAGTAACGCCTTTGCCAAGCCTACGCGGCGCTGGCACGTTTACGCGCTGCTGGGAGTCATCGCGCTGCTGCTCACGATTTTGGTTCCTGTGGCGGCTTATTACCTGAAGCATCGTCCCGGGGCATCGGGGGGCAAAAATACGATTGCGGTGCTCCCGTTGCGCAACCTGAACAACGACATCAGTGTTGACTTCCTGCGCTTCGCGCTGGCGGACGAGTTGAGCAACACGTTGTCGCAAAACCGCGCGCTCGACGTGCGTCCCAGCTCGATGACCCAGAAGTACGCCGGCAGCGATGTGGATCCGCAACAGGCAGCGCGCGCCTTGCACGTTGCCACCATCGTCACCGGCCACTTCGTAGAACGTGGCGACAACCTGGTGGTGACCCTGGAGGCCGTACAGGCCCGGGATAACCGCCTGATCTGGCAGACGACGCTTACTGCTCCCACCCAGGACCTTATAGCGCTGCAATCGCGGTTAGCGGCTCAGGTGCGCCAGGGACTGCTCCCAATCCTAGGCGTCGGACAAGGGGTGGAGGAGGCAGGCTCGCATCCGAAGAACGCGCAGGCTTACGACCTGTACCTCCACAGCCTGGCGATCCCGCATGATCCCGTAGCGAATAAGGATGCGCTGGCGGTGTTGCAGCAGGTGGTGCAGATGGATCCCGCGTACGCTCCGGCGTGGCAGGAGCTTGGTCTGCGCAGCTACTTTGACGCAACCTATTCCGACGGTGGCGAGAAGATGTTGCAGCAATCCAACGACGCCTACGCGCAGGCGCTGCAACTGGATCCCAACTTGACGGTTGCTCTGGGCCAGCAGATCACCAATTCAGTGGAACGCGGAGAACTCGGCAAGGCCTATCAGGCAGCTGAGGCGCTGCTCCAGAAGCGTCCTGACAGCGCGCAGGCGCATTTTGCGTTGAGTTACGTCTTCCGCTATGCGGGAATGCTGGAAAAGGCAGCGGCGGAGTGCGACCGTGCGCTTACGCTTGATCCTGGCAACTATATGTTCCGGTCTTGCGCCTGGACCTTCATGGAACTGGGCCAGACGGAGCGTGCCATGGACTTCCTGCAGCTCGATGCCGGCTCCGAGTGGGCTGCATATGCTACGCCGGCATTGCTGGTGCGTGAAGGCAAAATTCCCGCAGCGAAAGAAGCTGCGAAACATATGCCGGCTGCGCCCCGTTATCATCGCGACTTGGTTGAGGCGTGCCTCGGGTTGCGGCCAGCCAGCGATCAGGACCGCATCGCTCACGAATTGGAGGCCAACGCCGGCAACGAACTTGATCCCGAACAACTGTACTTCCAGGGGGCGTGGCTGGGATTCTGCGGCAAGAACCAGGCAGCCTTGCAGCTGCTCCAGAGCGCCGTCGAGCGCAGCTACTGCGCCTACTCGAATCTGCTGAATGATCCCATGCTGGCCAAACTCAGGGCCGACCAGGCATTCGACAAAGTGCTCACCGAAGCCAGCGCCTGCCAGGACGCGGTCAAATCGTTAGAGTCCAAACCCGTGAAATAGCTCCTTTGCTGAGAGCCTCTTCCAACCGTTCAGGCTGGAATTGCCGTCATACCAGTAATGCCTGCTCACATTGAGGATTATGCGCTTATCGGCGATTGTGAAACCGCCGCACTGGTCAGCAACAAGGGATCGATTGACTGGCTTTGCTGGCCTACATTTGCTTCTCCGGCGTGCCTGGCCGCTCTGCTGGGGACTGAGGATAACGGGCACTGGTGTATTGCACCTACCAATAGTTTCCAGAGCAGCCGCAAATATCGCGAAGGCACTCTGATCGTCGAGACCACGTTCGAAAACGGCGAAGGTTCGGTGTTGCTGATCGACTTTATGCCCATCCGCGGCAAGTATTCCGACTTGGTGCGGATCGTTCGAGGCGTGCGCGGCAAGGTGAAGATGTGTATGGAACTGGTGCTGCGGTTCGATTACGGCCGTTCGATCCCGTGGGTAAAACGGCTCGATGACGGAAGCCTGCGCGCCATCTCCGGCCCCGACATGGTCGTATTGCGGACCGATGCCCCGCTACGCGGCGAGAACATGAAGACGGTGAGTGAGTTCACTCTGTCGGAAGGTGAGTCGATGGCATTCACCCTCACCTATGCGCCCTCTTACGATGAACTCCCCAGGGCGATCAAGCCGGAACACGAACTGCAATTGACCACCGACTTCTGGACCGACTGGAGCAGCAGGATCACCTCGGAAAAGTCGAAGCAGCGTTATGACGGCGATTATACCGAGGCGGTACGCCGCTCGCTGATCACCCTGAAAGCGCTGACCTATGCTCCCACGGGAGGGATGGTCGCGGCCCCAACCACTTCGCTGCCCGAGCGGCTGGGCGGCAAACGCAACTGGGACTACCGCTTCTGCTGGTTGCGTGACGCCACTTTCACCCTGCTGGCGCTGATGAACGCCGGCTATTACGAGGAGGCGGGCGCCTGGCGGGATTGGTTGCTGCGCGCCGCGGCCGGCAGTCCTGACCAGGTGCAGATTATGTACGGCATTCGCGGCGAGCGCCATCTGCTGGAATGGGAGGTGGACTGGCTGGCGGGCTACGAAGGCTCGAAGCCGGTGCGAGTGGGGAATGCTGCGTCGAACCAGTTGCAGCTCGATGTCTACGGCGAAGTGGCAGATGCCCTGTTGCACGCCGAACTCGCCGGCTTGCCGTCGCGCAAGACGGACTTTGACCTGCAAAACTGCCTCACTGAGCATCTGGAGAAAATTTGGCATGAGCCCGACGAAGGTATCTGGGAGGTACGCAGCGGCGCTAAACAATTCACCTATTCCAAGGTGATGGCCTGGGTAGCCGTCGATCGCGCCATCAAGTACGCGGAGCGCTGCGGACAAAACGGGCACCTTAAGCGCTGGGGTGAGCTGCGCGAAACCATCCATCGTGAGGTGTGCGAAAAAGGTTTCGATTCGCAGCTCAACAGCTTTACCCAGACCTATGGTTCCAAACGCCTGGACGCGTCATTGCTGCTGATGCCGTTGGTCGGCTTTCTTCCGGTCGAAGACAAGCGCGTGCGCGGGACGATCAAGCGATCGAGAAGCACCTCATCCGCGATGGCCTGGTGCAGCGCTATGACACGGACGAGCTCGACGACGGAGTGAAGGGCGAAGAAGGATCGTTCATCGCATGCAGTTTCTGGCTGGTGAGTGCCTGGAATATGTGCGGGCGACGAAAGGAGGCACGCGAGCTGTTCGAGCGGCTGCTGGCGTTGCGCAACGATGTCGGACTGTTATCGGAGGAGTACGACACCCAGGCACAGCGGCAGGTCGGCAATTTTCCGCAGGCTTTGTCACACATCGCGCTGGTGAATGCGGCGTTGGAATTCACCCGAGGGTCGAGTCCGGGCGAGCAGCGCGCCGAGTCGAAGCCGGCGGGCGCCGGGGCAGGAGAGTACTAGGGCGAAACGTCGTCGGCGGCGGGCACGATCTCTGTTTTATTCGACTGGATGCTGCGGAAGGCGGCGTCCAGCACCAGTTGATTGCGAAGTCCGTCTTCAGCTGACACCAGAAACGGTCTACCCTCTTCGACGGCGGTGGCGAACGCGTCGAGCTGCAACGTGTATGAGTCGTCGTTGCTGACCTCGGTTCGCTCCGCGATGTCGAATGCGCGACGTAACTCGAGCGTGACCGGGTGGTCGACATTAAGCGCATTGACGGCCGACAATACCCCGGTCTCGCCCGCAATTTCGAGCAGCGTGTAGTACGCCCCGCGACCGGAGACCGCGAGTTCCGCCAGCGTTCCGCGCGAGAAGCGCAGCACGCCGGAGGCCGACGCCTCCAGCACGGAGTGTGAATCGTATTGCGCCTGCATGTTTACACTCGCGACCTCGTCGCCGAGCACATAGCGCAGCGTGTCGATGCAGTGAACCCCGATATCGGCCAGAGGCCCGCCGGTGGCAAGCTTAGGATCTTGCACCCAGGTACGCGGACTGCTCAGCATGGGTGCAACGAATGCGGCGCGGGCCAGCAACGGCTGCCCAATCGCGCCTTGCCTCATCTTCTGACGAAACCACGCCACACTGTGCTCGAAGCGCATGTTGTGAGCGACTCCGAGCAGCACGCCGGCATCTCGCGCTGCCTTAACCATGGAAGCCGCTTCGGAGCTGTTCATCGCCATCGGCTTCTCCACCAGCACCGGCTTGCGATGGCGTATCGCCTCCATAACATCGGCCAGATGCATGGCATCAGGCGAGGCGACAAACACAGCATCGACCTCAGGACAGGCGCAAAGCTCGGCGGTCGAAGTAAACGCGTGTGCAATCCCGAACTCCCGGGCAGAGGCTTGGGCGCGCTGCGCATCGCGCCGCGTGAGCGCAGTTACCCGGCAGCGTTGCGCGTTGCTGAAGCCGGGCATAAGCCGTTTGGCGGCGTGATGCCCGAAGCCGACAATCCCAAATCGAATCATGCTCTCCCCATCCTGCCATTCATTCATTGACCAGTGTAAAGAAATGTACTCCCGGCAAACCTCCCGCCGCGCCCCGCCGTTCTAATGCTTAGTGCAGTACAGGCATGCTGCGCCCGGTGCCGGAAAGGACTCCTGATGCAGAAAAAAGATGTGGTTTGGCTGCTGATGGTTTTGGGAGCGGTGATTCTGTTCAGCGTCTTTGGCCTGCCTTACTTCACGCAAACCGGCCACGCCGCATGGGCGATTCTGGTTTACGCCTTCTTCGCTGTGATCTTCCTCTACGGCCGCTGCAACCGCCTGCCCAAGCCAGGCGCCGGACGACAACAAGTAAGATAGGGCTCTGCACATTTGCAGAGAGAAGCACATTGCCAGCCACTCATGCAGCGATACAGTCGCTGTTTCTCGATGGGTCAGCGCGGAAGACTTGAGGCTCTGCTCAACGCCGGCGCTGCCGATGCTACGCATGCGGCGCTGGTGTGTCATCCTCACCCGCTCTACGGCGGCACCATGCACAACAAAGTCGTGTTCCACGCTATGAAGGCGCTGCATAGCTTTGGCTTTCCCGTGCTGCGTTTCAATTTTCGAGGCACCGGCCTGAGCGCGGGAACGCACGACGAGGGACGCGGCGAACGCGACGACGTCCGCACTGCGCTGGCATGGCTGAAGAGCAGCTTCGGATTGCCCGTGATCTTCGCCGGCTTTTCTTTCGGAGCAGCCGTTGGCACTCGCGTCGCCTGTGCAGACCCCGACGTGCGCGCCATTATTTCGTTAGGAACCCCGGTGGCTGCCGAGGGCAGAGCTTACGCATTTGGTTTCCTGGAAGATTGCCACAAGCCCAAACTCTTCCTGAGCGGAGACCACGACGAGTTTGGGCCGCACGATGAGTTGGAGCGCATTGTGGCCAGGGCTGCCGATCCCAAAGAACTGGTGTTTGTGCCGGGTGACCACTATTTCGCCGGACACCTGGACGAGATGAGGCTGACCATTGAGAGCTGGCTGGCCGAGTTGCTGGCGCATCCGCTATGACACTCGTTGCGTCTCCCCCGGGTTCAGAATAGAATCGCAAACGATTTCAAAGCCGCCGTCTGTAGTACCCGAGCGGGCCGGTCAACGGCAGGTTCGGGACACCCGTAACAACGTCCGAGGGCGCGTGAAACAGATCGTCGCTATTTACCCAGGCTCGTTCGATCCGGTAACCAACGGACATCTCGACCTGATACAAAGGGCCAGCAAGCTTTTCACCAAGTTGATTGTTGCCATCGGTGGCAATCCCGAAAAAGGTACGACGCTGTTTACTCTGGAAGAGCGCAAAGAGATGCTGCAAGCCATGACGGCCGATTGCAGCAACGTCAGCATTGACACTTTTGAAGGACTGCTGGTGAGTTACTGCATCCGCAAGAATGCTAACGTTGTGCTGCGCGGTATTCGCGCGGTAAGCGATTACGAGTTCGAGCTGCAGATGGCGCTGATGAACCGCAAGATCGATCAGCGGGTGGAAACCATCTTCATGCTGCCGGCGGAAAAGTATTCCTACCTGAGCTCACGCATCGTACGTGAGATCGCGCACTTAGGGGGGCCGCTGACCGGATTTGTGCCCGAGTTGGTGGAGCAAAAACTGCGCGAGAAAGTGAAAGCGAACGGGGTAAAGAACGGGGCCTGAGTGGCCAGGATTTTTTTGATCGCGATGCGCTGTACAACAGCGCGACAAACTGACTAAGCAAAGGACCTGGGATGACCGCAACTGTTACGCAGCTCTCCTCGCCGCTTACCAATCGCATTCAGCGCATTGAAGTGTCGGCCACCATGGCCGTTTCCGCAGAAGCCGAGAAGCTTCGCGCTACCGGCGTCGACCTGGTTGACCTGGGAGCCGGCGAGCCGTATTTCAACACGCCGCAGCACATCAAAGAAGCTGCTATCGCGGCCATCAACAACAACTTCACCAAGTACACCGCCGTCGGCGGCATAGCCGAGCTGCGCGATGCCATCGTGAAACGGCACGCGACGGACTTCGCCTCCGACTACACGCGCGAGGAGTGCACCGCGTCGGTCGGCGGCAAGCACGCGCTGTTCAACGCCATCCAGGTACTGGTCGACCACGGTGACGAGGTTATCCTGCCGGTTCCCTACTGGGTGTCGTTCAAAGACATCATCCGCTATGCCGGCGGCGAGCCGGTGTTGATCCCGACCGACGAGGCACACGACTTTCAGCTCACCGCCGAGATGGTTGAACGCGCAATTACGCCGCGTACCAAGATGATCATCCTGAACTCGCCGAACAATCCATCGGGATCGGTGATGAATCCTGAGGACATGACGTCGGTGCTGCGCCTGGCGCACGAGCGCGGGATCTATGTTGTATCGGATGAGTGTTATGTCTATCTGAACTTCACTGGACGACTGTTCTCGGCAGGCTCGATAACCGATGTCAAAGAGCGGATGTTGATTATCGGCTCGCTGTCGAAGACTTACGCCATGACTGGATGGCGCCTGGGGTACGCACTGGGGCCGGCTCCAGTGATAGCGGCGATGCAGAAGCTGCAAAGCCAGAGCACGTCGAATCCAACGTCGATTGTGCAGAAGGCGGCAGTGGCCGCACTTACCGGCCCACAGGACTGCCTACAGGAGATGCGCACCCAGTACATCAAGTTGCGCGACAAGGTGGTGGCCGGGCTGAGGGCGATTCCCGGCCTGACCTGCGCGGCACCCAACGGCGCTTTCTACGCCTACCCCAATGTCAGCCACTACTTCGGCCGCGGTGGCATGAACTCGGGATCTGACGCTGCCCGCAAGTTGCTGCACGAGGCACATGTTGTCGTCGTGCCGGGCGAGGCGTTCGGCACCCAGGAGCACGTGCGCATGTCCTACGCCGTCGCTGAGCAGCAACTGGAGCGCGGCCTTGAGCGGATGCGCAACTTCTTCGCCGGGCTGTGAGATTGGTGCGGCGGCTATCTGTAACTGCCCAGCGCTGAAAGCTCTGGCCTAAGATCTGCCCGCCCGCAGGCCCTTGCTAAGAACGAGCCTGTGATGAAAGCTACCGGTGGGGTTGGTCGCAGAGGTCTGCGATCGCAACCTTATTGTTTCCCCGGCAACACTCCCCATCGGCGCGTTCTCTAAGTACACTGGTTAGTTCATGCCCGACTTGTATCCACTACTCCTGATTCCCAGCTTTGACGAACGGCCGTGGGGCGTGCGTGATTTGCGTCCCGTGTATACCCGGGTCGTCAAAGAGCCGATCGGCGAGAGCTGGCTCACCTGGGAGAAGAACGTCGTTGCCAATGGCCCGTTCAACGGCCGGACGTTGGGAGAGCTGGCGCAGCAATATGGCCGCGAGCTGGTGGGATCGGTTGCACCGTATGAAGACCGCTTCCCGTTGCTGGTGAAGTTTCTCTTCACCGCCGATAAGCTTTCCGTACAGGTACATCCCGACGATGAAGCCGCGCGTCGTGTAGGCGAACCGTTCGGCAAGACCGAGTGCTGGTACGTACTCGACGCCCGACCGGGAGCTCAGGTAGCTTTGGGCCTCAAGCCGGGAGCGTCCGTGGAAGATCTTCGGCAGGCGATAAGCTCGGTAAAGGCCGAAGAGTTATTGAACTGGATCGAGGTTCAACCGGGCGACATGCTCTACGTCGCGGCAGGCACGGTACACACCATCGGCGCCGGGCTGACCTTGCTGGAGACGCAGCAGGCTTCCGACGTAACCTATCGCCTGTACGATTATGGCCGCCCGCGCGAGCTGCACATCGAGCAAGGTCTGGCCGCCATTAAGCTGAACAGCAGCGCCGGCAAGGTGGTGCAGAACCTGGAAGTTGGCCGACATTTTCTGGTGCGCTCGCCATTCTTTCAGGTAGAAAGAATGGGATTGAACAGCGAGTTCGCAGCTGAGATGACGCCGGATTCTCCGCATATCATCGTTGCAGTGGACGGCGCGGGTGTACTGGAATCCGCAGGCATGGAGCCGGTCAGCTTTGCGCGCGGCGATGCTGTCGTCATTCCTGCCTGCGTGCCAAAATATAGTGTGCGCCCGCAGTGGAACCTGGAGATCATGCGCATGTCGATTCCGGCGGAAACGCTGCCGGAGCCGCAGACCACGATGGCGAGCGTTAGCGCGCCAAGAGCTTGATAGCATCGAGGACCTCGAAAACATTGTCCAAATCAGGCAAGCCTAATTTTTATCCTGTAATCCTGGCCGGAGGCCGCGGTACGCGCTTCTGGCCGATGAGCCGCAAGCGCCGCGCCAAGCAGCTTCTTCCACTCAATAGCGACAAGAGCATGATCGAGGAGACGTTCGATCGGCTGCGGCCCATGGCGGGGGCAAAGAACTTCTGGATCATTACCAACGACGATCTGCGCGACCCCATCCTGCGCGAACTGCGCAAGCTGAACAAGAAGCAGGTGGTGGCTGAGCCGGCCGGCCGCAACACCGCTCCGGCGATTGGGCTGGCGGCGTTTTTGCTCGCGCGCGAAGATCCCAAAGCCGTGCTCGGTTTGTTCCCTTCTGATCACGTCGTCAGCGACGAGAAGAAGTTCCGCAAGGACCTGGAGCGTGCCGCAGAGATCGCAGCCGCGGGAGAGAATATCGTCGTGATTGGTATTCGGCCTACCCGTGCGGAAACCGGCTACGGCTATATCGAAGCCGGCGGGAAGGCAAAGAATGGCGCGCTGAACGTCCGCCGCTTCCGCGAGAAGCCGAACGCGGATGTTGCAGAGCAATTCGTTCAGGCGGGCAATTACTTTTGGAATGGCGGAATCTTCATCTGGAGCGCGCAGACCCTGGTCGATGCCATGCGCGAACATCTACCCAAAACCGCTGCCCTGCTTGACGAGATTGCAGCCAGCTACGGGACGCGCAAGTTCGATAAGACGCTGGCCCGGCTGTATCCGCAGTGCGAGAACATCAGCGTCGATTACGCGATTGCTGAGCCGCGCTCGGCCAAAGGCGAGGGGCAATCGGGCATCTACTGTATTCCGGCGAGTTTTGAATGGAACGACCTGGGCTCGTGGACGGCACTGTATGAACACCGACAGCACACGCAGGACGCGCGCGGCAACGTAGTCGGGGCTAAGGAAAAGTACATGCTGAATGCGGCTGGAAACTTTATCGTCTCCGATAAGTTCGTCGCGGCCGTCGGCGTGGACGATCTGATCGTTGTCGAAACCGACGATGCCTTGCTCATCACGACCAGGCAGAATTCGCAGGACGTAGGGAAGATCGTGAAGTATCTCGACGAGAAGAAGATGAAGAAGCTGGTTTAGGAAGCAATTAGCAACTAGTAATTAGCAGTTAGTTTGGGGTTTGCTGGGCACATGCGATTGCCGGACTGACCTTCGCGGCGGTACGAACGAGAACAGATCCCTCGGCCGCTGCGCGACCTCGTGATGACAAATCAAGAAGGCAGGATGACGCCCGGGGATGATGGTTGGATGGTGAACGTTTTTGCTAGTTACTAATTGCTAGTTGCTAATTACTTTTTTATGTCGCAGATCAAATTCGGAACCGACGGTTGGCGGGCGGTTATCGCCGACGACTACACCTTCGACAATGTTCGCCTGCGTGGGCAATGCCATTGCGCACTATCTCCACAAGCACGAGGACGTCAGCAAAGGACTCGTGGTGGGCTACGACACGCGCTTCCTGTCGCGCAACTTCGCCGAAGCTATCTCGGCAGACGCTTGCGGCGGCGGGCATCAACGTTCGTCTGTCCGACGATTACACCCCCACTCCGGCGCTATCGTACGCGGTGAAGAACCTTGGTGTCGCCGGCGGCGTGATGATTACGTCGAGCCACAATCCTTTCAACTGGAACGGCGTGAAGTACAAGGCGGGATACGGCGGATCGGGCACGCCAGCGATCATGAAGGCCATCGAATCTGAACTGGATTCGCCGCGCCTGGAGCGCGCTGGCGGCAGCGTTACCGCGGCCGACTTCAAGACGCCTTACATTGCTGCCATCAAGAATTTCGTTGACCTTGCCGCCATAAAGCGCGCCGGGTTCAAGTTTGCTATCGACACC
This sequence comes from uncultured Acidobacteriaceae bacterium, assembly GCA_963791965.1. Lineage (GTDB taxonomy): Bacteria > Acidobacteriota > Terriglobia > Terriglobales > Acidobacteriaceae > CAVVDY01. The sequence continues at coordinate 560,270 of CAWBUK010000006.1, forward strand.
ATGTATGGCTCGGGACGCGGCGTGCTGAAAGGCATCTTCGACGAGCACGGCATTAACTACGTCGAAATTCGCGGCGAAGTGAATCCAGCTTTTCCTGGCATCAATCCTGAGCCGATTCCTCCGCACACCGCGATGTTGCAGGAGACGGTGGTGCGCGAGCACTGCCAGGCCGGGCTCGCCGTCGATGGCGATGCCGATCGCCTGGGCGCAGCGGCCGAAGATGGCAGCTTCGTCGACTCGCACAAGTGCTACTCGGTGATCCTGGAATGGCTGCTGAAGCGCAAGCAGTGGCCGGGAGAAGTTGTCCGCGCCTACAACACCACGCGCATGCTCGACCGTATCGCCGCCAGGTATGGGCGCAAGCTGCACGAGTGCGGCATCGGATTCAAATATATTTGCGACCTGATGCTGGAGCGCGACATTCTCATCGGCGGCGAGGAGTCAGGCGGCATCGGCATTCGCCGGCATCTGCCGGAGCGTGACGGCATTCTCAATTCCCTGCTGCTGGCCAACATCATGGCTGAAGAGGGCAAGACACTGGGCCAACTCGTCGAAGATCTACAACAGGAGTACGGACGCCATTACTACGGGCGTACCGATCTGCACCTCGACGACAAAATCAAGAATGACGCCATGCGCAGGGCAAATGAGAAGCCTGCTCGCATGGGGGGCTTCAAGGTGCTGGAGGCCGGTACACTCGACGGCGTGAAGTTCTATCTCGACGCTCCGACGAATGGCAATGGCGCACAGGCCTGGGTACTAGTGCGCGCGTCAGGAACCGAACCGTTGCTCCGCATCTACGCCGAGGCATCGTCACCAGAACTGGTGGCGCAGATATTAAAAGAGACGGAAGCGTTCGTTCAACAGAGTTGAGGATCGGCGGCCGAGGAACTCACGGCTTATCAGGCTGCCTCGACCGTTAGCTTAAGTCCCATGGCTTTCGCTACCGCAGCCAACGTTGAAAGCCGCGGGTTACCTTTGGAGGAGAGCGCCCGATACAGGCTTTCGCGCTCCACGCCAGCGGCTTTGGCAACTTTGGCGATACCACCGCGCGCCTCCGCGACGCGTCTGAGCGCTACCAGCAGCACTCGAGGTTCGTCATCATCTTCTAATGCGGCGCGCAGGTACTCGGCAGCAAACGCCGGATCTTCGCGAAGCTGCTGAACCATCGCTTCATGATGAGAGATGCTGGCCTTCACATACCTGCGGATTTCCATCGCCAGTCTACTGTAACGTATAAGTTACAGCGACGGCAATGCTGAGCTGATAAGCTGCCTGCGATGCCGCTTGTCCACTTTGGCATGAGCTCCGTCTCACGAACCGGCACACACCCCAGTCCATTTCGTCTAAACTTTAGAAACCCGCATGGCAACCGTGGTTCATCCCATACCGACCGATACGCCGGAAGTGCGGCGCTACAACCGCATTAAGCGGTGGCTCGGGATCTCCGACGCCGTTATCGGCTTTGCCGTGCTGGTGATCCTGCTGGTAACCGGGTGGACGGCGGAGCTGCGCGACTGGGCTTACACCGGCGCGGGCCAGCATTACTTCCTCGCCGTGTTTCTGTACGTCCTGATGTTTTCCATCCTGCTCAAGCTCATCAGCTTGCCACTGGACTACTACAGCTTCCGCATCGAGCACCAATACCATCTCTCGAACCAGAAGCTGCGCTCGTGGTTGTGGGACGAAACCAAGGGCTGGCTGCTGGGACTGGTGCTGGGCGGCATATTCATCGAAATCATCTACGGGGTGATTCGCGTCGCGCCGCAGCGCTGGTGGATCATTGCCTGGGCCGTGTTCGTCGGGCTCACCCTGTTGCTGGCTCGCCTGGCGCCCGTGGTGCTCTTCCCCATCTTCTACAAGTTCAAGCCGCTGGAGAACGATGCCCTGCGCGACCGCCTCACCCGCCTCAGCGAACGAGCGGGGACGCGTGTGCGCGGCGTCTATGAATGGAATCTGTCAGAGAAGTCCACGAAGGCGAACGCAGCTCTAATGGGAATGGGGGCAACCCGCCGCATCATCGTCGCCGACACGCTGCTGGCCGGCTACAGCGACGATGAGATCGAAGCTATCCTGGCGCACGAACTCGGGCACCATGTTCGCAAGCACATCCTGAAGGGCATCCTGGTGCAGGTGGTCATCACGTTTTTCGGCTTCTGGTTGACCAATGGGGTGCTGCACTTCGTGTTGGCGCGCAACTGGTTTCCTGAGTTGGAATCCCGCCTTTACGATTTCGCCAACCTGCCGCTGATCCTGATTGTCGCGACCGTTCTCAGCCTTCTACTAATGCCCGCCATGAATGCCATCTCGCGCAAGCACGAGCGTGAAGCCGATCGCTATGCCTGGGAAAGCGTTCCCGCAATTGGGCCGTTCATCACTGCAATGCAGAAATTGGCTGACCAGAATCTCGCGGAGCGCACGCCGAATAAGTTTGTGGAATGGCTTTTCCATTCGCATCCCTCCATCGGACGCAGAGTTGCCGCAGCGGAAGAGTGGGTGCGGAGTCGGGAGCCGGCCTAGCGCCGCCGCAAGATCTCCTCCACCCTTCGCAGGTCTTCTTCCGTGTCCACACCCACGGTATCGAAGGGCGTCTCGGCCACGTAGATATTGAGGCCATGATCGAGGAAGCGCAGTTGCTCCAGCCGCTCACTGCGCTCGAGTGCCGACTCAGGCCACTTCACGAAGGCGTCCAGCGCGGGCTTGCGGTAGGCGTAGAAGCCGAGGTGCTTGAAGTAGCGCACATCCTCGGCGCCATCGCGGTTGAATGGAATGGTCGCGCGCGAGAAATACAGTGCCCTTCCCTCTAAATCCGTCACTACCTTCACCGCATTGGGATTATTCCGGTCTTCCGCGGCACAGGGCGTTTTCAGCGTCCCCACCTGCACATCGACGTTGTGCATCAGGGTAAGCAGTGTGTCAATCTGCTCGGCGTGTGCCAGCGGCTCGTCTCCCTGCACATTTAGGTACACGTCTGCCGGCAGCGTCTCCGACACCTCATGTACACGCTCGGTGCCGCTGCGATGCGCCGCCGAAGTCATTTGAAAGTGCCAGCCGTGACTGCGGCAGAGGTCGGCGACTTCGTGCGAATCGGTGGCTACGATGACGTCATGTAATGCCGTGCAGGCGCGGGCGGCTCGGTAGACATGCTCCAGCATGGGACGTCCGTTGATCTCGCGCAGCACCTTGCGCGGCAGCCGCGTCGAGGCCAGGCGGGCGGGAATGATGGCAATAGCTCTCACGCGCTTAGTTTGCTTGTTGGCGTCATCTATGGCAAGCCTCACCGCTCACATCGCGCGCTTTTGTTACCCTGTTATATTCCATGCGGCTTCGTCCTCTCATCTTCCTTGTTGCACTTGCAGGTATCGTAGGCTGTGCCGGATGCGGTACTCCGGGCGCAGTACAACTGCCGTCATTGAATCTGGCTCGCCCGGCTGAGGACCTGACCGCCTCCCGCAAGGGCAATACCGTACGACTCGAATGGACGCTGCCCGCCAAGAACACTGATCGCACGCTGGTTCAACTCAAGCATCTGGGGGATACGCTGGTGTGCCGGCATGAAGGCACAACTCTCATGAGCAGTTGCGGCGAGGTTGGCTCGGTCACCCCTCCCAAAGGGCCGCAACGCAAGAAGGGCGATCCCGAGACGAAGTCGCGCATGACGTATAGCGACACGCTCCCCTTACAGCTGGAAGAGAAAGATCCCGCCGGGTTCGCCACCTACGCGGTGGAGATCATGAATGACAAGGGGCGCAGCGCCGGTCTCTCCAACCAGGTCGTGATACCGCTGGCACCTACGATTGCGCCGCCGGCCCAGGTATCGGCCGAAGTCGGAGCCGACGGTGTTACCGTGTCGTGGTCTGAAGGCGTGGCCGGCACTCCTCCTGACGGGCTGACCTTCCGCTATCGCATCGAACGGCGACCGGCAGGCGCAGGTGGATACATCGCAATCAGCGACCTCGATCCGGCATCAGACGGCTCGTATCTCGACCGCACTTTCGAGTGGGAGACGAAATACGAGTACCGCGTCACTTCTGTAACCGACGTGCACGCGGCGGGACGGCAAGCCTCGGTCGAGGGGGACGATTCGCCTGCCATCGAAGTGTTCACCAAGGACATCTATCCTCCGGCACAGCCGGTTGGGCTACAAGCAGTGTTCTCCAGCGTCGGGCAGAAGCCCTTTGTCGATCTGACCTGGGCGCCGAACAGCGAAACCGATGTTGCCGGATATAACGTCTTCCGCCGCACCGCTGGCGCAGAATGGCAGAAGCTCAACCAGAAGCCGACGCAGGTCCCATCGTTCCGCGACGAGACAGTTAAGCCGGGAACCAAATACGAGTACTCGGTTTCGGCAGTCGATCTGCGAGGTAATGAGGGCCAGCGCTCGAAATCCGCTGCAGAAACAGTGCCAGGCAAGGACCAGGGGAAAGGATTACAGCAATGAAGATCTGTCGTTACGAGCACGAAGGCCGCGTCAGCTATGGCTTGATCGAAGAGCTCGCGGGAGCTTCGACCATCACTCGCACGCTAGACGCACTCCCCACCGGCTTGAGCGACTTCGACTCGGCAAAGGCGGCGAAGCTTGCGCTGAGCGAGGCCCGACTGCTCGCGCCCACGCAGCCAACGAAGATCGTATGCGTTGGCCGCAACTATCGCGAGCACGCTAAAGAGCTGAACCACGAGATTCCTACCTCGCCGCTGATTTTCCTAAAGCCGCCCTCTGCCGTTATCGGCGATGGAGATGAAATTCGGCGCCCGCACAGCCTTTCGCAGCGTGTGGACCACGAAGGCGAACTGGGTGTCGTCATCGGTCGGCGCTGCCACGACCTGCGCGAGGACGAGGACGTGCGCTCCTACATCCTGGGCTACACCTGCGTGAACGATGTAACCGCCCGCGATCTGCAAAATAAAGATGGCCAGTGGACCCGCGCCAAGGGCTTCGACACCTTCTGCCCCATCGGTCCCGTGATCGTCGGCGGTCTGGATCCATGGAAGGGTGTTCCTATCGAGACCCGCCTCAATGGCCAGGTACGGCAGTCGGGTACTACGGCCGACTTCATCTTTCCCCTGGATGTGATCGTGCGCTACATTGCCTCGGTGATGACGCTGGAGCCGGGCGACGTAATCGCCACCGGTACTCCCGCCGGAGTGGGCCCTATGCAAGCGGGCGATGTGGTGGAGGTTACAGTCGAAGGGGTAGGTAATCTAAAAAATCCGGTCGTGGATGCATAGCCCGGCGGCGTTGTAATCAACTAGGTTTCCGCAGCCCATTCGCGCTATTCTACGAGCGGCAACATGAGTTCCCTTCGCTACTATCCCGTGGTGGTTGTTGGAGCAGGCGCCGCCCTGCTGGGATACGCTATTCTCTCGCGAAAGAGCAAGAAGTCAGCCGAGCAGATCGAGTACGAACGCCGCACCGACCTCACGCTGGGCGGCCGAATCATCGACGGCAATATCATCGATGTAACGGAACTTGAAGACGATGAGACAAGCCGGCAGATGACGCTGCTGGTTTACAGCTACGATGTCGCAGGTGTTACCTACGAAGCCTCGCAGGATGTTACTCACCTGCGGCAGTTTATCGACCTCTATTCCTGCCGCCTCGGGCTACCGGCGTCGGTGCGTTACGATCCGCACAATCCGGGCAATTCAGTTGTAATATCGGAAACGTGGTCTGGTTTGCGAAAACCGGCAATTCGATTGAAGCCGCAGCTCGCGCCGGAGAAATCCGGATCCTTTGTGTAACCTTTTGCTATTGACCAACGTCAGTCATACTGACGGGGGTCGCCCAACTGCGAGTTATTTTTCGTAATATGAATAGTTTAGGTCTCTATGCATAGTCTGCCTCTTCCTCTCGCCGCGTTCGTAGCTGGGCTGCTTTCGTTTCTTTCGCCGTGTGTTTTACCCCTGGTCCCGGGCTACGTCTCGCTGATTTCAGGCGCGAGTGTAGACGATTTGCAGTCATCGGACCGGCGGGTGCTGGGGACGGTGATGCTGCATTCGTTCACTTTCATCCTCGGCTTCAGCTTCGTGTTTATTGTGCTGGGCGCTGCGGCTACCGGGCTGGGTGAGGTTTTTCGCGAGTATCACCACGTGCTGGCCCGCATTGCCGGCATCGTCATCATCATCTTCGGACTGCATCTGACCGGGCTGCTGAAGATTAAGGCGTTGTATGCCGACAAGCGGCTCCACGACGTGAAGGGCAGCTCCAGCGCGCTGGGATCGTTCGTGGTAGGCTTCGCCTTCGCTTTTGGATGGACGCCGTGTATCGGTCCCATCCTGGCGGCAATTCTGGCGCTCGCTTCCGAGCAGGACAAAGTTGTCAAAGGCGTATTACTGCTGGCAATCTATTCACTGGGCCTTGCCGTACCATTTTTACTGACCTCACTCGGCATAGATCGCTTTTTGTCGTTCTACGGTAGGTTCCGGCGGCATCTGCATACTGTAGAAGTGGTGAGCGGCGTATTGCTGATCGCGGTGGGTGGATTGATCTTCATGAATAATCTGAAGCTGTTGTCGGGTTATCTGGCGTTCTTGAATCGCTTTGCTCTGTAAAGGCCGTGGACGTGAAACGTAACGCATTCGTATTTGCTGTCTTGGCTGTCACTATCATGGGCATGCTTACCTTCGGTAAGTGGGTAGACCGCCAGCGTCAAAAGCACCCGGAAGCGTCGTCCCTGGTGGGTGATGGTCAGGGTCTACAGGCGCCGGACTTCGAGTTGGTTTCGCTGGACGGGCAAAAGGTCAAGCTCTCCGATTTTCGGGGCAAAGCTGTCATCCTCAATTTCTGGGCAACCTGGTGCGCCCCCTGCAAAACCGAGATGCCATGGTTCGTCGATCTGCAGAAGCAGTACGGACCGGACGGGTTGACAATCGTCGGCGTCGCAATGGACGATACCGACCCGCAGAAGATTGCGCAGTTCGCCAGTGAAATGGGGGTGAATTACCCCGTTCTGCTCGGCACCAACAAAGTTTCCGAAGAATATGGCGATGTGGAATATCTGCCGACCACGTTCTACATCAACCGGCAGGGTAAGATCGTCGGCAAGGTCGCGGGGCTAGCCGGCAGGCCAGAAATCGAAAAGGACGTCAAGAAGGCCCTCGAATCGGAGACCGGAAGGACGGAGATTTTGGTGATGCCCGTTCCAGCTAAGATAGGCACAGCGGCACAATGAAGATTACGCTCTGCATTCTATTGCTCGCAGCCTCGCTGGCAGCTCAGGCACCCGGCACGGTTCAGCCGTCGGTCATCATTGCGCCTATACAGCCAGTCCAGATGAACGCGGGCGAGACTCGCCGCGTAGAGTTGGACTTCCGGGTGAATTCCCCGTTCCACATCAACAGCAACAAACCCCATTCGAACTTGCTGATCCCGACTACGCTGAAGCTGGTAACACCCAAGCCGCTGGACGTCGTCAGCATCGAATATCCGGCCGGCGAAGACCAGACATTTCCCTTCTCCCCCAACGAGAAGCTGAGCGTCTACAGCGGAGACTTCACCATCTACGTCATGGTGAAGGCTCCTCCGTTTCTCAAGGGCGGAAGCTTCCACGTCGGCGGCGAGCTGGCCTACCAGGCTTGCGATAAGAACGCCTGCTATCCGCCGAAGAAGCTGGCCGTGGATTTCCCTGTCAACTTGCGGTAGCCACTACACGACGTTAAGGCGCAGGATCTCGCGAATACCTCTGCGAGATCCGTCCTGTTTTCGTCACCTGCGGCGTTGTTATTCGTTGGTTGAGCTCTTGTCGGATTTTACTTCGAGCTCGTCCACGACTTCTTTCACGTTAGGCGTGTTCTTGGCCAGCATGGCGGCTTCCTTCTTCTGCTGGGCCGTCTTGACCGTGCCCTTCAACACCAGCGTCCCATTTTTGGCGTCGTAATGGATGCTCTGGTCGTCAAGGTTCTTATGGGCCTTAATGGCCGCCTTGTAGTTATTCTCGATGCCGTCATCCAGGTTCGAATCAACCGACTTGGCCTGGCTCTCGACGCCTACCGGACGAATGCCGATTTCGTTGGCGACGGTGTAACCCGGCGCGGCTTCCTTGGCCACGCTCTCGGCCTCTGACTTCTTGTCTGGAGTTTCGACATCGCCGGACAGGGTCAGCACGCCCTTGTCGCGGTCCTGAGAAACTTTCACCACACCCAGATCATGGCGCGTCATTGCCGTGTCCACAGCGTCTTTTACGTCTGGATGCTGCGTGTTGTTGTTACAGGCGGCAAACGTCAAGACGGTGGCGAAGGCTGCGGCAAGCAGCGCGGTGGATTTCAATTTCTTGGCTTCTTTCAACAAATCAACCTCCAATCATGAGCACTGCCCATGTCGGGGAGATAGATGCAGGAAGCACGCGCGAGTTTGTGTTGCCGAAAGGAGAGCCACCGTCGCCAGAAATCTGCGACGCTGGGCAACCTGTGGTGCTCTGGTGCGAGTAACAGTACGTCGAGCTTCTGGGCTACGCGCCGGCCACGCCGTCGTCGCCGCTCTAGCGCCATCTCTCTGATCCTGCTTGAATCGCGCTGTTCGCGGCTTTAATTGCGTTGGCCTGTTTCCCGCATTTCAAGTAGATCAGGTAGCGGTAGCTACTCTCTACCCACGTAATCAGAGAGTCGCTGCAATACGCCCCGATCGAAAACGGATAAAAGACGCCTTGCAAACCGTGCTGAAGTTTGACTGAAATTCCCGGTTTATCGGGGAGAGCATAGTCGCCTGGTGTTGCGACCGAACTAGACCTTCTTCCGATAAAAGTTCCGTAGGAGCAAACGTGCTGACCTTGACAGTCCGGGATTGCACCTAACACGACCGCATAACCCGTCTCGTCTGCAGACGTGACAATAGCGTAGAGTTCAGTTTCCGATTCGAGATTCGGTATGTGGGTCGGCAAGCGAAGCGGTACTGCCGTCTTTTCGCGCAGGAGGGGAATAGCCTTCAGAAATGCCCCGGGCACGCTCGTCTTGTCAGATGACGTTGTGGGTGTCGTCTGAGCGGGGCAAAAAGACATACAGAGCGACAATCCCAAAAGTATCGCTCGTACATGCTTTGCCACTCTCATACGGGATACAACCCGTCTCTTTACCCGCTGGCCGCGCCCTCGTCGCCGCCCAAGGGGAGGAAGTATTGGGTACCGCGGATCGGTTCGCTGACTCGCCGTAACAAGGCTTGCAGGTCTTCGCTGCGTTCAACGAAATCGATTTCAGAGGTGTTGACGATCAGCAGGTCCGACGACGTGTAGTGAAAGAAGAAGTGCTCGTAAGCTTTTACGACTTCTTCCATGTAATCGTCGCTGATGGCCTTTTCGCCGGGGGCATTTCTCTTCTTCAAGCGTTTCTTTAGTACTTCTGGTGTTGCCTGAAGATAAATCACGAGATCTGGGGTCGGAATATTCTGCCGAAACAGGTCGTAGTAGCGGTTATAGACGCTCAGTTCGGCATCGTTGAGGTTGAGGCAGGCGAATAGTTTGTCCTTCTCGAAGATGTAATCGGCAACGACGATCCTGCCGGGACGCTTCAAGTCGGGCGCGGCCAGTTGCTCGTAGCGGGCCATAAGAAACGCCAGCTGCGCCTGGAAGGCTGCGCCGCGCTCGCCTTTGTAAAACGCGTTCAGGAAGGGGTTGTTATCGGGCTCGCTGACGCGTTGCGCGTGCAGCGTCTCGGCAATCACCTGGCACAGCGTTGTCTTGCCGACCCGTATCGGGCCTTCGATCGCGATGTAACGAGGTGGTTCAAACAGGTTCGCCATGAGTGATGGAGAGCAGCCGTTTGCAGAATAAATCTCCAACGGGCGCGTGGCAATGACGAGATTTCCACCGCTGGTGAAAGACCACTCACCACAGAGACACAGAGGCACGGAGAAGGATAGGTCTCGACGTCTCGGGTGGGTAGGACGGCTTCGACTCGTCGGGAGGAAGTCGCACAAACGGCCTACCGATTGAATTTGTCTTCGCTTCTCCGTGTCTCGGTGTACTCTGTGGTGAGATTCGCGGGCACGCGCCAGCTACAATCGGCAGAGATGCGAAACGCCATCATCGCCGGAGCCGCAATCGCTGGGGCCGCCACCTGGGCCGGATTCCAGTGCTACTGGCCGAGCTCGCAGGTGTGGGGCAGAACATTTACGGGGCGGCCCGGTTCGCGTGAGCTGGCCCTCACTTATGATGATGGGCCGAACGATCCCTGGACGCTGCGGCTACTGGATGTGCTCGATCGCCACTCGGTGAAAGCGACGTTCTTCGTGCTCGGAAAGTTTGTTGCCGAAAAACCCGAGATCGCGAGTGAGCTGGTAGCGCGCGGCCACGAGCTGGGGATTCACACCTGGGACCATCCGAATTTAATTTTTGTTTCGCCGTCCGAGGTGCGCTCGCAGATCGAGCAGACACAAAACATCATCTTCGACACGACGGGATACCGATGCACGCTGATGCGCCCACCCTTCGGCGCGCGTACTCCGATCACATTACGTGTGATCCGCAAGCTCGGACTCACTCCTGTCATGTGGAACGTGACCTGTTACGACTGGAAGCCGACCACACCCACACGGATCATGGGTCATGTCGAGCGGCAAATGCGCGGCGGCGATGTGATCCTGCTGCACGATGGCGGCTATCTCAAGATGGGAGCCGACCGCAGCCACTCGGTGGAAGCGACAGAGTTCATCATCCGCAAATACAAGGACGAAGGTTACGACTTCGCAACGGTTTCGCAGATGATGCCGGCGATTTGAAGGGGCACACCTTCAGGCGTGCCGTTAACGCTGATAGAAGAAACCGGCTTCAGCCGCTGCGGGAAGTCGAATCTTCTATATCCTGGCAGAAATCGTGGCTGCGCGACCAAAAGCAGGTCCTTCGCTCCGCTCAGGATGACAAATCATAAGGGCCATTTGGCCCGGCTGAAGCCGGGCCCTGATACGAGGCATGATACAAAGTGTCGCGCGCGGACGCGGCGCTAAAGCGCCGCTCTATCCGCCGCTTTACCCGCCCCTACGCCGATAATTGCTTCCGCTGCTTGAGCTCCTGCAGAAGCGTGTCGATCTTCTCGTCGCGCTCCAGCTTGTGCAGACGCGCCTCTACGTCCTCGCCGAGAAGTTCGGCCTTGGCCCTGCCGATTGCCTCTTCGCGTGCCACCGTTGACTTCATGCGATCAAACGTACGGTTCTCGCCTGTGGGGGTCTGCTCAGCATCGGCCGCCTTGTGTGCGGCGCGTGAACGGCGATGCTGCGCAATCAGCATGTCGGCCTTACTGCGCGCCTCGGCCAGCTTCAGCTCCAGGCGCTTGAGCGCGCCCTTTAGCGATTCGACCTGCACTTCCTGATCGGCAATCTGCTGCTCGAAGTTCTCCGTCATCTGCTCAAAGCTCAACGCCCGCTCAAGCGCGGCCCGGGCCAACTCGTCATCTCTTTTTGCCACGGCTAGCTCCGCCTTGCGCATCCATTCTCCATGCTTCTCGGCGTTCTCTTTCTTCTTTTTCTCCAGCAGATGCAGGTCAGCCAACGCGATTGCCACCTGGGTTTTGACCTGCAGGAACTGGTTCTCCATGTCGAGGATGACCTGCTTCAACATCTTCTCCGGATTCTCTGCTTTGTCGATCAGATCATTCAGATTCGCTCGTACTAAAGTCGCCACTCGATCTAGTAATGCCATTGAACTGCCGCCTTTCGCTATTCGCTCGGGTGCCCCACTCAAGCCGTCGCTTGGCTTGGGTGGAATCGTTATTACCCCAGGGCTGAAGCCCCACGTGTTTTCGACGGCGTAGACGCTGGCCTGAAGGCCAGCTCTACCCGAATCTCGACCTGAGCCGGGTGCCCCACTCAAGCCTTCGCTTGGCTTGAGTGGACTACCCACTAACTCCCTGCTCCCGCAGCCTTGCCCTTCTCATCTGCCGGTGGCAACTCGTCCGGCCGCGGCGGCTTTTCGCCGATGGTCCGGATCTTGCCGAACAGCTCACTCATCTGCATTCCCGAGAGCGCCTCAAACAGCGCCGGCACCTGAGCTGCAATCTTCGTGAGGTCGCCCGTCACCTTGTTCATGCCGGCGGCATCGCCGTTGCCGGTCGACACGATGGTTATCTTGTCGACATTCGCCAGCGGACTGGCCAGCGCCTTAACCACCTCCGGCAAGCCGGTGATCAGCTTGTCGACGACCGCTGCCTGGTTGTACTCCTGGTAGGCCTCGGCCTTCACGTTCATGGCGCGCGCCTCGGCATCGCCCTTCTTGAAGATGATCTCGGCTTCGGCTTCGCCCTGGGCGCGAATCGCGCTGGCACGGCCTTCGGCTTCGACAATGGTCTTCTGTCGCTCGGCTTCGGCCAGCGTCTGAATGCGTTGACGCTCGATCTCTGCGCCCTTCAACACAGTGGCGATAAGCTCTTTCTCGCGGCGCAGAATTTCCGCTTCCTGCACCTTGACCTGCTGCTCCTTTTCGACCTGCTGAATCTTTACCGCCTCCGTGGTGACCTGCTGCTGCATGATGTTGCTCTGGATTTCGTATGCCTTGTCGGCTTGCGCCTGCTGCCGCTTCACCAATTCGTTATAGGTCGCTTTCTTCACCTCCAGATCGCGCTGCGCCTCCGCCTGCTTGGCCATCGACGCGGTTTCGGCCGCCACGCGTTCCTGATCGGCTTGCGCTTTGGCGACAGCCGATTCGCGTAGTGCCAGCGCGCGCTTGATCGCCGTATCGCGCTCGGCCTCGGCGGTTGCCACGTCAGCGTCTCGCTTGATACGCGCCACATCCGGCCGACCCATGTTGCTGATGTAGTCGTTCTTGTCCCGGACTTCCTTAATGGTGAATGAGATCACCTCGAGGCCCATCTTGTTCATGTCGTCGGCGCAGGTCGAGCGCATGCGATCGGCGACCATCTCCGGCTGCTTCACGATCTCTTCCACCGTGAGCTGGCCGATGATGCCACGCAGATGGCCCTCCATCACCAGGCGAATCAGCGCCTCGCGTTGCGGCGGCGTCTTGGTCAGAAACTGCTCCGACGCCGTCAGAATTGATTCGGGATCGCTCTTCACCTTGATCTGCGCCACCGCTTCTACCGTCACCGCGACGCCCTGCTTAGTGTAGAGGTCCTGCTGCGGAGCGACGTCGAACGACATCAGCTCCAGCGACAGCTCGCGGCAGCTTTCTACCATGGGCAGAATCATGGTGCCGTGACCTTTGATAATGCGGGTGCCGCGAATGCCGTAGACCACCATGGCTTCGTTGGGCCCGGTTTTGCGGTATAACCGCGTGAATACCGCGATGATGAGCACCGTCGCCGCAACTACCGACCACACGATCACCACTACGTCGGTTGGAATGTGCAAACCCATATGCCTCCTTTGAAGCTGTCAGCTGTCAGCCATCAACCACCAGCGAAACCCAAAACTGTTTTGTCCCTCATCCGCCATGGCGGAAGGAACCTGCAACTAGCCATTTCCCGATACGCTCCCGATCAACGCGACCGCTTCCTGGGGATCGGGGACTTCTACGATCAGGCGGTCGTACATCTCGTCGCAAAGCTCAATCACCACGGCGTGCTCCGGATGGTGTACGTCCCAGAACACTCGCTTGCCGTCCTGGTAATACGTGCCGGCGGTGATCACGCCTGGAACGTGCGTCCCCGGAAATCTCACGCCGTGATACCAGCCCTTCGCGACCTCAGGGTCCATGCGAATCCCGGTTATATGTTCCAGCGGGATCTCAAGCGAGCCTTTCAGCGCCCATACTTTGTCGGCTCCACGAACATTCACCAGCAACTTATCTCCCGCGACAGTAAGATCGACCATCGGATTCTCCAGTTACGTCGTGCTAATTGCTGCTTTTGCCTCTCCCGCCAACTCGTCCCAGCGCTGCACGTACGCGATGCCGCGCTCATAGCGCGTCACGATGACCTCGGTGCCCTTCGGCAAAGCCTCGCCGCTCTCGCTCCGAGCACCACAGGTGTGACGAGTTCCAGCCTGCGAAAACACGATCTCCCCGGTTCCCCCTGCGCGGATCGAGCTCGTCACCTTCCCCAGCACTCCCACTCTGTCGTAGTCCGCCGGATCGAGTTCGTGCTCGTGGGCCAGCAAGACTTTGGCCACAAACCAGAACACTACGGCTGCTCCAAACACACCCGCGACAAAGGAAAGCGTGGCAACTACCGTGACCACCAGCGTGGAGTAACGTGTCAGCAAATATCCGGTACCGCCGAACCACGCGAGGAAGGCGCATAACGTCCCAAAGTTGACGACCGAGATGCTGTCGCCATGTCCGCCTGCCATGCACGCCGCCGGCATGAGCTCCCACATGCACATGGGGGACGTGCAGATGGAAATGCGGCAGATGGAAGGTCCCGCTTAGAAACGACAAAACACTTAGCGTGACGCCCAACAGAAAGCACGTCAGATAGAACATTGCCCATGTCATAGGCTTGCTCCCGCGCTGCGCCTGGCGCTCAACTTGCGCGAATGGTTGCGCGCCTTCGCGCCATTCGTCTCCGGCTTCAATACATCCATCAGGCGATCCAGCAATCCCGGAGCTTCCAGAATCGCTCCCAACACCACCAGCGCGCGCCGAGTGTCGGAACAGCGCGCAATCCCCAGCAGCGCCTGACTCAACTCCGCGTCGTCGGCGAACTGCTCTGCCCCGTTAATGAGCATCAGGTCGAGCCGGTCTTCGGTGGCTCGCAGATCGCTGGTGAGCTCCGTGTGGTAGCCCTCAGGGTCGTCCACCAGGTATCCCGGATGCACTTTGAAGAAGCGCGCCAACAGCATGCGGGTGTCGTTGGTCAGATGGGGCCGCACGCCGCTCTCGATCTGCGACAGGTAGGACTGGCTCAGCCCGCGCCCAATCTCTTTCTTCATGGCCCGGGCCAGGTCCTGCTGCGTCATCTCGCCGGCCAGGCCGCGTAGCGTGCCTTCCACCAGCCGCAGGTAGCGAAGTTTTTCGCCCAGTTTCATAAAGTGGATAACTATTACGGATTGCAATTATTATATAGCAATATGTGATATGTCAAGAAATGGATTTGGTTTGGAATCAGAGCCTTGCGTGGCACGGGCGAAAACGTGCCCGGCTCCGGGGTGAAACTCTTGGTCGCACGCGACATCCAAGGCACATGAACTTACAACTCGAAGACAAGCTCGCACTGGTAAGCGGCTCGACCGCCGGAATCGGTTATGCCATCGCTGAGGGACTGGCCGCCGAGGGCGCTCGCGTTATCGTCAACGGACGGACCGAGAAGCGGGTCCAGGAAGCGATGGCAAAGATCAAAGCCTCCGGTGCGCGCGGAATGTTGGAGGGCATGGCCGCCGACCTTGGTTCGGCCGAGGGCGTACGCGCGACCGTCAAACGCTTTCCTGAGGTCGACATCCTGGTCAACAATGTGGGAATTTTCGACTTCAAACCGTTCGAGGAAATTTCCGATGCCGAATGGATGCACGTCTTCGAGATCAACGTGATGAGCGGCGTCCGCCTCAGCCGCCACTACCTGCCGGGTATGAAGCAGCGCAACTGGGGACGCATCATCTTCATCTCCAGCGAATCGGCGGTACATATCCCTCCGGATGGAATTCAATACGGAATGACCAAGACCGCTCAACTCGCAGTGGCGCGCGGCCTTGCCGAGACCACTGCCGAGACTGCGGTCACGGTGAACAGCGTCCTGGTGGGTCCGACCATGTCAGAGGGAGTGGAGCGGATGCTGGGTAATCCGACGGCGGAAGAGCGCGCCAAGGCAGAGCGCGAGTTCTTCCGTACGGCTCGCCCAACTTCCCTGTTGCGGCGTTTCGCGGACGCAAAAGAAATCGCGGCGATGGTGACGTTCCTCGCCAGTCCACTTTCCTCGGCGACGAATGGAGCGGCAATCCGGGTGGAGGGAGGCCTGCTGCAAAGCATCGTGTAAGGGCACGTAGCGCGCTACAGCACGCGACAGATGATGCACTTCAGGTACGCCGTCTCGGGAACGTTCAGCAGCACAGGATGATCGGCGGCGGCGCCTCGCTTCTCCAGCACACGCACCTGGCGTCCGGCGTCGGCGGCAGCAGCACCTAGCATCTCCATGAACTCGCTCTCGCTGACGTGGAACGAACAGGAGCAAGTCACGAGCGTTCCACCGGGGCGCAGCATCTTCAGCGCGCGTAGGTTCAGCTCCTTATAACCCTTCAGCGCGGTGGGCACCACGCGTTTGGTCTTGGCAAACGCCGGAGGGTCGAGAACAATGGTGTCGTACTGGCGACCGCCGGTGGCGTAGTCCTTCAGCAGATCAAAGGCGTTGGCTTCGATCCACTCAATCTCGCCGCAGCGATGCTCAGCCCGGTTGAGTGCCTCGTTCTGTTCCGCGACTTCCAGTGCTGCACGCGAGATGTCGACCCCTGTAACCCTCTCGCACACCCGCGCCAGGTGGAGGGCGAAGCCGCCCTGATAGGTGAAGCAATCGAGCGCCTGGCCATGCGCCCAGCGCGCAGCAGCAGCGTAATTCTCGCGCTGGTCGAGGAACGCTCCGGTCTTTTGGCCGCTAAGGCCGTCGTAATGGAAGCGGACACCATTCGCGTTGAAGATAGTGCTGGACCGCTCACCGCGCAGTAGTTGCGACTCGCGCGCCGGCAGTTGCTCCAAGTCACGAATACGCGCGTCAACGCGTTCCAGAGTGCTGGCCTGGGGAAAGTGTCGCTCTAATGCCTCGTCGACAACCGCCCGCAGGTCGCTGCGATCAAACGCCTGGGTCAGAATCTGCAGCGACAGCACGTCGTTGTACTTGTCGACAATGAGGCCGGGTAGCAGGTCGGCCTCACTGAACACGACGCGATAGGAATCGGTGTCGCGCGCTACCTGCTTGCGAAACTTGACGGCGGCATCGATGCGCTCCGAGATAAGTGATGGCAGCCTGCCCTCGTTGATCTCCTCCGACGAGATCATCCGGATAGCGATCTGCGACGAACTGCTGTAGAGCGCTGAGCCTAGCTTGCGTCCGCGCTCGTCAACTACGTGCACCAGCGAACCCGGCTGCGCGTCGGCATCCTTCGCCAAGTCCGAGCGATACACCCAAACGTGTCCTGCGCGCACGCGGGTCGCGCCGCGAGCGGAGGTGGCAACAACAGAAGTCGAACTCAATGCCCTGATCGTCATAGTTCACTTTAACGAGAAAAGGAAACTACACCAATGTTCGCTCGCAAAAGTCAGCTACCACTGCGGTGCGTTCATCGAGAAAGCCTGAAGTTTATTTCGACGTTAATAATCGTCGCTATCGGAGTATTTCCCAGCCGGGCAGGCTCAAATGTCCATCTAGAGACGGCATCTACTGCTTGTTCATCAAGCTGGTAAGCATACGGAAGCAGTTTAGGATCGAGGCCGCTTCCCAGCGAGCGCACCACGGCAATCGCCGATGGGTTGCCGTTCGGAGTGACGATGACCGACAGGACGGTGGTACCCGAAATCTTCGCTTTGCGTGCCGCGTCGGTATATTCCGGATCGGGGACGAACTTTGCTTTTGGCGGAGTGACGCCCTTCCCGATCCTGTAGACGCGCTCGCCGTTCCGCGCACAATGGGGATGAGGTTCAGCGACCGTGTTGCTGGTAGCGGACTTGGAAGGCACGTCCTGACTTGGCGTCGGCTGTTGCTCATCTCCGGAAGGCTTGTTTTGCGATGACGAGCATCGTAGGTTGGCTAGCTCGGCCTGGGTAAGAAAGATCGCGCTCAGCAATTGGGGCACTGCGTCGCGAGCTGGTTGGTTGGTCGGCAACTGGATGTTTACCGACACAGGCCGATGCATGTCAGCGATGACCCACTTCTTCTTTACGGGATCGAGGAAGTCTACGGGGCGATTCCCGGTCAACACCAACTGCTCAGAGGTCAGATCGATGCTCTCTACGTAAATGCGACCGTCGGTGGGCCCAAAGCCCTCGGTCGCAGCGGAAATCACCTTGCCGCTGGCATCGAAAGTAATACCTGCATCGGTGTAGTAGTGGCGCAGCACGACCTCCCGCTTTATCAGCGAGTTCGAAAGCTCTTGAGCATAGTCAGGGGATTGCGCTATCGCGATCTGGCAGAGAGTCGCCAGCAACAGAAACGCCAAGAAAACCGATCTCATTTTGGCCGTAGACTCAGTGGAGATTCAAGGCGAAATCAATGTGTCACACCGCGAGGTAAAAAGCGAGAGACTTATGAGCCTACAGCACTGCCCTGCTCGGCATCGGGCGGCGCCTGCGCATCGTTTGGCTTGGGCTCCGTTCCCTCTTCCGGCTTGGGTGGCGGAGGAACGTAATAAAAAATGCGGTGGCAGTAGTCGCAGGTAACGAACTGCTGGTTGCTCATTACTTCCTGAAAGACCTGTGGCCGGAGCATGACGCGACACGCGGAACACATCTCGTCTTCGTGCACCGCAGAAAGCGCGGAACCTCGCCGCTTCAGAACCCGATCGTAGTGGCTTAGAACTTCTTCCGAAACTCCGCTGCGCAACTGGTCTCGGTGCCCGTTCAGTTCAGCCAGTTCTTTCTCGTCTTCCGCGGTTCGCTGACGCGCTACTTCTTTCTCTTTTTCGTTCTCGGCGGTGTCGGCCTTCAGTTCCCCTTCTGCTTTCTTCAACCCTTCTTTGCGCGCATCGGCGGACACCATGATTTCCAGGATCTTGTCCTCGGAGGCGGCAATCTTTTCCTCTGCGAACTTGATCTCGTCCATCAGCGCCTTGTATTCGTGGTTGGTCTTCACGTTCAGCGACTGGTCGCGATACTTGCTGACCTTCTGCTGCTGGTCTTGAATGTCGCTCTCGTGCTTGCGCTTCGAGCTTTCGTCGGCTTTCATCGCCGCCTGCGCGGCCTCGACTTTGGCTTTCGAGCCCGCCAGCTTGGCTTCGATCTCTTTTACATGCTTGGGAAGCGCTGCGACTTCAGCTCGCAGGGCGGCAATTCGAGCGTCGACCTGTTGCAGGTCGATCAGTTTTTCCAGGTCAGAATTCATCAGAAATGGTGGGAACCTGCTTGAATTCTAGCACGCAGGCAAGCCTGAAAGGCCTTCCCCATAAAGGCACAGAGAGCACGGAGGCGCGAACGTGAAATCTCGTGTCGCCAGCCATGCCGGCGCGTTCCGCCCAACTAACTGGATCGCGGATTCTTCATATCTCTATCTCTGTGGTGTCCCGCAGTATTTCCGCCGGATTAAGGTATTCAGTGTATTGAGTGCTGGATAGAACCACGGTTAGCATGAATTCACCATGTCCCTGGAGATCGCCCGGCTGTTTTTGGGACTGCTCATCGCGGCCCTGCACCGACCCATTGCCGATTTCATCTTCGAGCGCGAGCATTCGCTGGTATTGGCGTCTCGCGAGCGCGGCATTCCCTTGCCGCGAGTTCCCAACTCAGAGACCTTCCGCACCATTTACTTCAGCATCGGAATTTTCATGGTGATTGTCCAGATGCTGCGGATCTACCAGGTCACGCGATAACAGGCGACCGGCCCTGGGCTTCCAGTAAACAAATCTGAGCTGCTGATATACACTCGACCCTTTCGTAATCCTCTTTACACCGGGGCACTCGTGAATACTCGTTTCGCAGCAGCCTGCTTTGCTTTGCCATTCGCCATTGCGCTTTCAGCCCAGAACCCGAGTCCGTCAAACTCGTCTCAAGCCCAGAGCCCTCCCGAACTCACCATTGAGGCGATCTACGCTGAAGGGGGACTGCTGGGCCGTGCTCCGGAGTCGGTCAAATGGGCGCCCGACGGCTCGCGTGTAGCCTTCGTGCAGCGCGACGATAGCGGTGAGAAGGGCGCGCTCTATTACGTCGACGCCAACCATCCCAAACCCGCCGTGCTGGTCGCCCGTGAGAAGCTGTCGACGCTCGCTCCTCCCGTCAGCGCCATCAAAGACGAGCGTCAGAAGGAAGCGGCTCAACGGTACTCGGTGGCGGCTTATCATTGGTCGCCTGACTCCAGGAAGCTGCTCTTCGACTCCATGGGCCAGCTCTGGCTTTACAGCCTCGACACCGGCACGGGTGTGCAAGTGACTTCGAGCAACGATCCCAGCGAGGATCCAAAATTCTCGCCCGACGGCAGCCGCATCGCCTATGTGCGCAAGCACAATTTATATGTGCGTGAAGTGAGCGCTGGCCACGAAGACGCTCTGACTCGCGACAGCGACGCGAATCTGCTCAACGGCGAGGTCGACTGGGTCTACGAAGAAGAGCTCGACGTCCGCAGCAATTACTTCTGGTCGCCTGACGGGAGGCAGATCGCATTCCTGCAAATGAACGAGAAGGCCGTCCCCGAGTATCCCATCACCGACTGGATTCCCGTGCACTCGACCCTCGACCAGCAAAACTATCCCCAGGCGGGCGATCCCAATCCCATCGTGCGGCTGGGCGTGGTTTCCTCCGACGGCGGAAAGGTCAAGTGGCTCTCTGCCGGAGGACACAACGGCATTGAACTGGGCGGCGACTCCAACGTTTATATTCCGCGCTTTGGCTGGGTGCGTCCCGGCATCGTGTGGGCCATGGCCCTGAATCGTGCGCAGGACCGCCTCGACCTGTATTTCATCGATGTGAAGAGCGGCAAGTCGCAACTCATGATGAGCGAGAGCAGCGACACCTGGGTCGACCTGTCGCACGCCGACGGCGAATTCCATATTCTGCGCTCGGGCGATCGCTACCTGTGGACCAGCTGGCGCGATGGGTATTACCACATCTACCTGTATCAATTCGACAATCAGGATCCGCTCTCCGGCCCGGCCAAGCTGGTACAGCAGCTCACCCATGGGGACTGGAATGTCGAGAGTATCGACGCCGTGGATGAGCAGCAGCACGTGGTCTACTTCAAAGCTAACCAAGGCGACTGGCGGCAGGAAAACCTTTACGCCGTCGATCTGGACAGCAAGAACTTCCACCGCGTGTCGAGGCAGGACGGCGCGCATTCGGCAACCTTCGATCCGGCGAACGCGAAATATTACGTTGACACCTACTCCTCGCTCACCACGCCGCCTACCATGTCGTTCTGCACCGTTAACGGCGAGTGCAACGCGTTCTGGAAGGCTCGTGACATCGAGCAGTATCACCTGCCGGTGCCGAAGACGGTTGAGTTCACCGCCGCCGATGGCACCACAAAGCTGCTGGGCACAATCCTGCTTCCAACCGACGGCCCCATGATGGCCCACGGCAAAGCCCCCATGATCCTGAATCCCTATGGCGGGCCCGGGGCGCAGACCGTACGCGACGCATGGGGAGGCGCCGGCTACTACTTTGACTGCATCCTTGCCCGCCAGGGATTCGCCGTGCTGCACATCGACAATCGCGGGATGGCGAACCGGGGCAAAACCTTCGCCGCGGCGCTGCGCCACAACTTCGGCCAGGTTGAGCTTGCCGATCAAATTGCGGCCGCCAAACAGGCGCTACAGCAGTTCCCGGAAATCGACGGCAATCGTCTGGGCTTTTGGGGATGGAGCTACGGCGGCTACTTCACCGTATACGCCATGACTCACAGCGACATGTTCAAGTCCGGGGTCGCGGTTGCGCCGGTCACCGATTGGCGCCTGTACGACTCGATTTACACCGAGCGCTACATGGGCCTGCCGAAAGACAACGCTGATGCCTACAAGAACAGCTCACCGGTGAACTTCGCCGCCGACTTGAAAGGCAATCTGCTTGAAGTGCATGGCACCAGTGACGACAACGTGCACTTCCAGAACACGGTGCAGATGGTGAACGCGTTCATCAATTCGGGCAAGCAGTTCGAGCTGATGATCTATCCCCGCAAGACCCACGGCATCGCCGGCAAAGAGGCCCGTACGCACTTGTTCCACCTGATTGACAACCACTTTGAGGAGACGCTGGCGCCGGGCAAGTAAGAGCAGGGCACGGAAACTTCTTTCATAACCTAAGCGCTTAGGTTAATATTGATGCCGACAATTGTTCGCTTTGCCGGTTACCGGGTTGTCATTTATCCCAACGACCACCGGCCGGAGCACGTTCACGTGATTGGCAAGGGAGTGGGAGTGGTCTTCGAGGTGAACTGTCCTGACGGCGACATCGTGTTACGGGAAAACTACGGTGCGAGCCGGAAACAGGCGTCCCAAATTCGCCGTCAGCTTAAGCCGTTCCAAGGTCGCATCTGCGCAGCGTGGGAGGAGGTTCATGGCGAAAGATGAGTTCGTCGCTGCTACTGAAAGAGCTCGCCGTCAGCTAAGCCGCACGCATGTTGCAACCTCCGCGCGTTACGACCGCCGGCTGGGGCGCGTAGTAATTGAGTTGGGCCCGGGACTTGCTCTCATGCTCGACCCTCAACAGGCCGAGGGCTTGCGGGACGCCAGTGTCAGCCAGCTCAGCGCAATTGAGATCAGTCCCTCTGGTTTAGGTCTGCACTTCCCCAAGCTCGATGCTGACCTGTATGTCCCCGCACTGCTGGAAGGCGTTCTGGGATCGAAGAAGTGGATGGCGTCAAACCTGGGGGCAGCCGGAGGCAAGCGCACCAGCCTCGCCAAGAAACGCGCCTCTCAAGCCAACGGAAAGCTCGGCGGCAGACCCCGTAAGATTGCCAGTTGAGTTTGCCGACGAGGTTTTGATGGAGATCTGATGATGAGATTCCGAACAACATTGATAATCCTCTGTGCTTCCCTCTTCGCCGGGCTTGCCTTTGCCCAAACCACCGCGCCTGCTCCCAATCGCGCCGTCATCCACGCTGGAACCGTCTTGGATGTTCGTACCGGCAAGATGCTGCCCAACCAGGCGATCGTTGTGGAGAACGGCAAAATTGTCAGCGTTGGCCCCCTAGCCAGCAGCGACAGCCAGAACGCAACCTTCATCGATCTCTCCGACAAGACCGTTCTGCCTGGCCTCATCGATGCGCATACCCACCTCACCATGAACCCCAGCTTTGGATATCAGGAACTGGGGGTATCCGGGCCGCGCCACGCGCTCATCGGCGCACACAATGCCAAGGTTACGTTGGAGGCCGGATTCACCACGGTGCGTAACGTCGGCGACTTCTATTACGCCGATGTCGCGTTGCGCGATGCCATCAACGGAGGCGATGTGCCCGGGCCGCGTATGCTGGTAAGCGGTCCGCCATTAAGCATCACTGGAGGACACTGCGATAACGATTTGCTTCCCTACGAGTACCATGCAACCTACCCGGGTGTTGCCGACGGCGTGGAGAACGTGCAGCAGAAGACGCGCGAGGTCATTAAGTATGGCGCCGACTTGATTAAAATCTGCGCCACTGGCGGTGTCGTCTCAAAGGGAGATGATCCCAATGCCGCGCAGTTCACCGAGGCAGAGATGAAGGCTATCGTCGCCGACGCCCACCGCCTGGGTCGTAAGGTGGCAGCGCACGCTCACGGTGCACAAGGCGTCATCTGGGCCTCGAATGCCGGCGTCGATTCGGTCGAGCATGGACACCTGATGAACGACGAAGCCATCGCCACCCTGAAGAAGAACGGCACCTATCTCGTGCCCACCTTGTACCTCATCGACTGGCAGCGGGAGCATGGTAACCTGCCGGACTTCCTGAGACCGAAGATGGAGATGGTGTCGCGAAGCTCCAAGACGACACTAAAGAAAGCATTCGATGCTGGCGTGAAGATCGGTTTCGGCACCGACGCGGCCGTCTATCCCCACGGCCTCAACGCACACGAGTTCAACGTTTACGTGCAGCTGGGCATGTCGCCGCTGCACGCCATTCAGACCGCCACCATCAACGATGCGGACCTGCTCGGCCTTTCCGACAAAATCGGCACCCTCGAGCCCGGCAAGTACGCCGACATCATCGCCGTGGACGGCAATCCACTACAGGACGTTACGACGCTGCAGAACGTCAAGTTCGTCATGAAGGACGGAGTGGTTTACAAGAACGAAAAGTAAGCATGGAGCCGCAGATTTTCTCGGATCCCGCGGATCGGAAGAACAACGCATTGTGATGGAGCCTTTGCGCTATCCGCGTGATCCGCGCAATTCCGCGGTTTCCCCCTCTCCTACTTGCTCCCACGCTCTGCTTCTGTTTGAATCTTGATTCATCCCACGTTCCGGAGCACTGATCTGCCGAACCAACTGTTCGCCTGCAAGTCCATCGACAAGCTGATCTCCGAATCGGAGGAGCCCGAACACCGGCTGAAAAAGACTCTCGGCCCATGGTCGCTCACCGCGCTGGGCATCGGAGCGGTCATCGGCTCCGGCATCTTCACCGTCGTCGGCACCGCTATTGCCGGACAGAAGTTCGATACGTCGTCCATCCTCAACGCGCCGCTGCTCGACTACATCATTCATCACTCGGCCACGCTCGGACGCCCTGGTGCTGGCCCGGCGCTGGCCCTGTCGCTCATCCTGGTCGCCATCGTCTGCGGCTTCACCGCTCTCTGCTATGCCGAGCTGGCCTCCATGATTCCCATAGCTGGCAGCGCCTATACCTACACCTACGCCACCATGGGCGAACTCATCGCCTGGATCATCGGCTGGGACCTCATCCTCGAATACGCCGTCAGCAACATGGCGGTGAGCGTGGGCTTTGCGGCGCACGTCGTTGACGCGTTCGACTGGTTCGGATGGCATCCGCCGTTGCGCTGGATTTCGCCCGCCTACCTTCCCAGCGGAATGACCGACTTCAAGGGCAATGTTCTCTATCGCTCCGGGAATGCATTTCGGATTCAATATCCCGGCGTTCGTCATCGTCATGCTGCTGACGGTCGTGTTGGTGCGCGGCATCCGCGAATCGGCCGAGGCCAACAACGTGATGGTCATTCTCAAGATCTCGGCCATCCTGGCGTTCGTCATCGTCGGCGCGCATTTCATTCACCCATCGAACTACCACCCGTTCATTCCCGAAGGATGGTCGGGGGTGCTCACCGGCGGCTCCATCATCTTCTTCACCTATATCGGTTTCGATTCGGTGTCGACCGCCGCCGAAGAAGCGAAGAATCCGCAGCGCGATCTGCCCATCGGCATTATTGCGACCCTCGTGGTTTGCACGGTGCTCTACATTGCCGTGGCCGTGGTGCTTACCGGAATCGTGAAGTGGTCCACGCTGGTCGATGACGCCGCCCCCGTAGTGAACAGCATGAAGCGGCTCACCATGCTGACCGGCTCCGCCACCCTGCACTGGACGCGGCTGGCCGTGCTCTTCGGCGCACTGATGGGCATGATTTCGTCACTGCTGGTGTTTCAGCTGGGACAAGCGCGCGTGTGGT
The DNA here is from genome assembly GCA_963791965.1 of uncultured Acidobacteriaceae bacterium. Taxonomy (GTDB): domain Bacteria; phylum Acidobacteriota; class Terriglobia; order Terriglobales; family Acidobacteriaceae; genus CAVVDY01. The sequence goes on from CAWBUK010000006.1 coordinate 585,369, forward strand.
TCGCGATGTCACGCGACGGCCTGCTGCCTAAGCTGTTCAGCTTTGTCCATCCCAAGTTTCGGACACCTTCAACCGCGACCTGGATTGCTGGCTTCCTGGTGGGTATACCCGGAGGCATCCTCGACATCGGAACGCTAGCCGACCTGTCGAACATAGGCACCCTGTTCGCGTTCGTGCTGGTCTCGATCGGCGTGATCATTCTGCGTTACAAGCAGCCGGAGCGTCGTCGCGGCTTCCGCGCACCCGGCGGCCTCACCGCGCCCATCCTGAGCGTCGTCTTCTGTGTGCTGCTGATGGCTGGACTGCCGATCCTGACCTGGCTGCGCTTCTTCGCCTGGCTGATTATCGGGCTGACGGTGTACACGCTGTACAGCCGCCATCACAGCGAGTTCAGCCCCCAGGAGCGCGGAGCGACGCCGCCGAAGGGGTAGTCGAGGAAGCTTGGCTCGGGTAGGCGTGGCTCAGGTAGAGCTGGCGCGGGTAGTCTTGGCTCGGGTAGAGCTGCCCTTAAGGCCAGCGTCCGCGCCGCCAACAATCCGTGTGGGCTTTAGCCCTCGATGTACTCGAAGGACTTTCCACAAAGAGGGAGTTCGGGTGAGCCATAGATGGTCTTTGCAAGCTGCCGTCGGCGGGCTGACAAGGACGAAATAGAATCGCACAACTGCACCCCTGCACCGGTGCTCAATCCACATCTCCGATGACCATCCACCCGCCCTCCGACTTCATTCGCTCCCTGCCGAAGGCCGAGCTCCATCTGCACCTCGAAGGCACCGTCGACCCTGCCACATTGTCGGAGCTGAGCCGCCGCCATCCCACGCCGCTCACCACCGAGAACAACCGCTACACCAACATTGCCGATAGTGGACGCGTCTTCACCGAATCCGAAGCCCGCGAGCTCTACAATTACACGAACTTTACCGGCTTTCTGCTTGCATTTAAGGCGGTTACTGAACGTCTACGAACGGCCGATGATTACGAACTCGTCACCTATCGCATGATGCAGAAGCTGGCCGAACAGAATGTCCGCCATGCCGAGGTCTATGTCTCAGTCGGCGTCGTGCACTGGCGCGGAGGCGACTTCCCTCCCCTGTTCGAGGGGCTCGAGCGGGGACGCGAGCGCGGCGAGCGCGACTTCGGGGTGTCAGTCGCGTGGATCTTCGATGCGGTGCGCCATTTCGGCGTGGATGAAGCCAGAACGCGTGCGTCGAGCAGGCGATCGCCCTCAAAGACCGTAATGTGGTCGGCATCGGACTCGGGCGGCGACGAGCGCAAGGCTGGCCCCGAGCAATTTCGCGAGGTCTATCAACTCGCGCGCGAGAACGGCTTGCGCCTCACCGTTCATGCCGGCGAGACGGTCGGCCCGGAGTCGATCTGGGGAGCGCTGCGCGAGTTGAAGGCCGACCGCATCGGTCATGGGTTGCACGCCATCGACGATCCCGGATCTGGTGCGCTACCTCGCCGAGCAGCAAATTCCCGTTGAGGTCTGTATTTCGAGCAACGTGCTCACCGGCTGCTGCACTTCGCTTGAGCAGCATCCCGTCCGCAAGCTCTTCGATGCCGGCGTGCTGGTCACGCTCAACACCGACGACCCCGAGATGTTTCACACCACGTTGAACCGCGAGTATCAGATCGCGCAGCAGGTCTTCGGCTTCACTGATGACGAGCTGCGGAGGCTGGCGGAGAATTCCTTTCGGGCCGCGTTCCAGAAAGCATAGGGTGTCAGGTTTCAGGTGTCAGGTATCAGATCTGAATTATCAGATATGGCGGGCGTCTTCGGTGATCAAGTAGGTTTGAACCAACGCGACGCACTGTCTGAAACCTGATGCCTGACACCTGATACCTTCTTTCCATGCACATCGGAATCGTCGCTTGCAGTGCCGAAGGCGCCGCCCTCTGCTATCGCACCATCTGCGATGAAGCGCCCGCCATCATGGGACGCCATCGCCATCCCGAAGTCTCCATGCACACCCACTGCCTGGCTGACTACATGGACTTTATCTACGCCGGCGATTGGCGCGGTGTGGCCAACCTCATGCTTTCCTCCGCCAACAAGCTCAAGGCGGGCGGCGCGGATTTCCTGATCTGTCCTGATAACACCATCCACCACGCCTTCGATCTGGTCGCCCTGAACTCTCCCCTGCCCTGGCTGCACATTGTCGAGGAGGTTGCGAAGGTCGCAAATAGCCGCGGCTTCCGCAAGCTCGGCGTGACGGGCACCAAGTACACCATGGAAGGAACGGTTTATCCGCAGAAGCTCACGGCAGCAGGCATTGAATACGCTGTCCCTAACACCGACGAGCGCAAGCGCATCGACGACATTATTTTCGATGAGTTGGTGAACGGAATCTTCACCGATGAATCGCGCAGCTATTTCCGCGAAGTAATCGGCAAGATGAGCAATCATGGCTGCGATGCTGTGGTACTCGGCTGTACCGAGATCCCACTTATTGTTGACGACGCTAGTTCGCCGCTGCCGACGCTCGACTCCACCCGCATCCTGGCGCGCGCGGCGATCAAGAGGGCATTGGAGTAGGGATTACGAAGTTCTACTCGAGGTGATACGTACCCCACGTGAAGGTGAGCTTCGGATGGCAGCTGTGACCTTTCACCTCCCAAACGGTTTTTCCAGATTTTTTCCCGAGTACGTAAGGCAGCACAGCGGAAAAATAGGAACCATCCGCAGCAGCTTTTGTAACTTCATGGTGTTTCTCGCCATAGCTTTCAGAATCCACGATCAATTCCTCGTTTGCCTGAAAGCCACTCCCTTGCACGAAGGTCAATTCTCCATTCGGGGTTCCGATGATGGATTCCAGCCTGCACGCGCTATCTGTTGTGGTGTTCGGGAATGGCACGGCAGCCACAAAGCCCTTCTGATGGCTGTCATCGTCGGAAATGAGCGCAAAGCGTTTGGGTTCCGATTTTCCCGCAAAGACAGTCAGATCGATTGGATCGTTCGGCTTGTCGCCCTGACAAGTACCTTCGCGCCCCGCACATATCGCTAGGCCATCGCTGTTGAGCGTTACCCCTTCTAGATTCTTTATGACCGAACCGTCGAGCTGAACTTGGAGGAGGGTATAAGTGAGGTTTTTCGGAAATCCGGTGGCGTAGAGCCCATACTTCACTAGCGTGCGGTCCGTCGCTCGCGAACGACCAATCTCCTTCAGAGACAGCTCTACTCCCGGACTATTCATACTTCTTCCGAAATTTTTCTGGAGCTTTGCGAGTCGTTCCAGCGCTTCCTTTTGTTGCGGTGTCAAGTCTTGCACGGTGTTGCGCGCTGACGAAAAGGCGTCTTGAGCAGAGTCATGTTTCTGCTCGGCTGGAGGCGGACTAGACTGGGCGCATACGAGGAGGCTGTAAGTTAGGCAAACAACGCTTGCGAAGCGCAACAGACATCTCATCGGTAGATGCTCCCTTCGACTCGGCCACCGTCGCCGCTCGACTGCGCCCAGTCGCCGTCTGAGATCTATTCAGTCAGCGGCAGATACAGCTCCCCCATCACCCGATCCGCAATATTCGCCAGCCCCTTCACCGCGTACTCCTGGAAGTGCGGCGAGTCGCGATGTGCCTGCAACGCTGCGTCATCTTTGTACTGTTCGTAGATAAAGAAGCGCGCGGGCTGATCTTTCTGCCGATGCACGATATACATCAGGCAGCCGGACTCGCGCCGGGATTCGGTTTCCAGCTTGCGAAAAACATTGGCCACTTCATCTTCGTGGCCGGGTCGGGCGACCCAAATAACAGCCAATACAATCACGCAGCCTCCTATCGCTTACCGCTCAGGTCGTCGAGCACCTGCGCGAATTCGGAATCAAACGCCGTCTGGTCACGGTCCGGCCCGGTGGAGATGATGCCAATCCGCGCGGCGGTTTCCTTCTCCAGGAACGCCAGGTAGTCCTTCGCCTTCTGCGGAAGCTTATCGTAGCTGTCGATGCCGAAGGTGCTGGTGTTCCATCCCGGCATCGTGGTGTAAATCGGTTCGATCTTGTCGAAGCTGGCAGCCTGCGCCGGAATCTCTTCGGTTTTGCGGCCGTCAATCTTGTAGCCCACACACACCGGAATCTCCGTCAGCTCATCCAGCACGTCGAGCTTGGTCACCACCAGCCAGCTGGTGCCGTTAATCATGTTGGAGTAGCGCAGCAGCGGCAGGTCGATCCACCCGGTGCGACGCGGACGGCCGGTCACCGCGCCAAACTCGTTGCCCTTCTTGCGAATCGCCTCGCCCAGGTCGTCGTGCAACTCCGTCGGAAATGGCCCACCTCCTACACGCGTGCAATACGCCTTGGTCACGCCAATCACCGTGCTGATCGAGGTCGGCGGCACGCCCGTACCGGTTGAAGCGCCTCCCGAGGTCGCGCTCGACGAGGTCACGAAGGGATATGTTCCGTGATCGATATCGAGCATTGTTCCCTGCGCGCCTTCGAACATCACCGGCTCGCCATGCGCGATGGCTTTATTCAGCAACTGACAGGTGTCGGCCACAAACGGAGCCACACGATCGGCAATCTCCGCGTACTCGGTGTACATCTTGTCAGGATCGAGCGGCTCCGCATTGAACAGCGCGTGCACGATGGTGTTCTTCTCCTGGCAGGCATTTTCAATGTGCTTCTTCAGCAGCGCCTTGTCCAGCAGGTCCTGTACGCGCAGACCGCTGCGCGCCATCTTGTCCTCGTAGGTGGGACCAATGCCGCGAGACGTTGTGCCGATCCTGACGCGGCCAGGAGCGTTCTCCGCCGCCAGCTCAATCATTCGATGATAAGGCAGGATGACGTGCGCCCGGTTGCTGACGAACAGGTTGCCATCAACATCTACGCCCTGCGCGGCGAGGGCATCCACCTCGCGCATGAAGGCGAAGGGATCGAGCACCACTCCATTGCCGATGACGCCTCGACAGCCTTCGCGCAGCACGCCGCACGGGATGAGCTGAAGAATAAACTTCTGGCCGTGAATAGTTACGGTGTGTCCGGCATTGTGTCCGCCGGAATAGCGCGCGACGACCTTGAAGCGCTCGGAGAGAACGTCAACGATTTTGCCTTTGCCTTCGTCGCCCCATTGCGCGCCGACGACAACGGCTGTCTTAGCTGGTTTCAAAATGGCTTGCTCCACGTGCGGCGGCTTCGCTTCCAAACGCAAGCCGCTACTCGGATTCGCACACAACTCACCTGTCTGTTCTTGAACGGGCGCTGGAATTCCGGGAGGTTCAGGAAAGACGGAGTGTGTAACTATTGATTTTACAGGCTCCTGCACGGCTCGTGCAAAAGGTATTGCTCCCCGTTCTTACGCAGCGCCCGCCACACCTATTTGGGCATAGGTATGTCAGCCTGCCGCGTCGACCAGCCGGAGCTGGGCACCGAGCCCCAGAACATGCGTTTCGCAGGAACGTAGCTGGTCATCTTGCCCGTCGCAGCACCGCGCGCGAACACGTCGAAACGCCAATTCAATACGTCGGCAACAATGATCGTTTTGTCCGGCGTCATGGCCAGGAAGTGCGCCCACGCCATCTGTCCGGGCTGGTGTCCCGGTTCGCCAAATGCCCCGACGATCTTTCCGTTCTGATCGAGTTCGACTACGCGATCGTAACCTCCATCGGTCATCCACACGTGCTGATCGGCGGTGATAACCAGCCCATAGGGATAGCCGATGCCCCTCCACTGCTTGATGAAAGTGCCGTCGCCGTCGAAGATCTGGATGCGCTGGTTCTCGCGATCGCCCACGTACACGCGGCCTTCTTTATCCACCGCTACAGTATGCGGCAGGTCAAACTCGCCATCGCCCTTCCCGTACTTTCCCCAGGACTTGATGTAGTTGCCGTTGCGATCGAACTTCACAACCCGTGAATTTCCGTAGCCGTCGGCCACATAGATTTCGCCGTTCTTGCCAAACGCCACGTCGGCCGGCTTGTTAAACAGCCAGTCCGCCTCGGCACCGGTATTGATGCGCCCGAGAACCAGCAACACCTGTCCCGACGGCGACAACTTGAGCACCAGGTTGTTGCCGTCATCGGTGGTCCACAGGTTGTCGTCGGCATCGATGCGCAATCCGTGCGGATGCGCAAACACCCCTTCTCCGATGGCTTGAATGTACGCACCCTTCTCGTCGTACTCGGTGAGCATGGGCTTGGTGCGCTGGAAGAGGTAGATGTGTCCATTGGAGCTGACAGCAACCCCGGCAGCCTCGCCCTGCACCATGCCCTTGGGGAACTTGAAGAAGTTGGGGACGACGCGATAAGGGAGCTCCGGCACCGGTTGGAAGGCCGTCTGTCCTGCCGCCATCTGGCAGATGAAAAGGCACATCGCTACGACGTACAGCAAATTCTGCACCATCGCCTCCTGGAATGCCCCAGACGACCGCCGCCTCCAACTGCGTACACGGGGGGCGACGCGTCGGACGGGTTGGGCTGGCAAAGATGATCTAATTTACTGTATCGCTAGCACCGTCGTCAGCTTGGTGATGTTCAACAGGTCGCGCACGCGCGGGTGCACGTTCACCAGCACCAGCTCACAGCCGTCGTTCTTGGCCGAGACGTAGGTGCCCAGAATGCTTCCCAGCCCGGCACTGTCCACGCCATCCACCGCACTGAGATCGGCAAGCACGGTCTTATGAGAAGGTGAAAGGCTCTTCACTTCATTGCGGAAGGCGTTGGCGCTCTCCAGATTGATCCTTCCCTTACATATGAGGGTGGGTGTGCCGTCTGCGGAGACATTATGTTCAATCGTTAACAAACGCGGGGTGCTGGGAGAGGTAGCCACTGATATCCTCTTACATTGAAGTGACGGAATTGTGTCGATTGCGGCATGATAGCAGCCCAACCCGCAAATGAATCTCTCATGACTTTTTGTTTAACGAGAATTAACAAACGGCCCGGCTACCTTCTTTATGCCTGAGCTTCCTGAGGTTGAAACCGTCGCTCGCGGGCTGGACAAGCGCGTCTCCGGCGACGTGATCGAATCCGTGTGGCTGGGCGAAAAGCCTGAACCCCTCAAGTCGCCGGCAAAGGAGATCGTCGCCGTCCTGGAGCGCTCTCGTATAGCCCGAGTTCGTCGCGTGGGCAAGCACATCGTTTTCGACCTGGAGCGCGCGGCTCGCAACGGCAAAAACAAGCCGCAGCCACACGGACAGTGGATTGTCCATCTCGGCATGACCGGGCGCATGCAGGTGGCGCAGCCCGCGGACGAGTTGCTGAAGCACACCCACGCCGTGCTCAAGCTGAAGTCTGGTCGCGAACTGCGCTTTGTCGATCCGCGACGCTTTGGCCGACTGGCGGTGGTAAAACTCGATCCCAAGGCAGCCTCTGGTTTTGCGGCTCCGGGAGACGAGCCGCTGAATTCGCAACTCGAACGCTTTGTCGAACTCTTTCGCAAGCGCAAGACGCCCATCAAGAGCGCGCTGCTGAATCAGGCCCTGCTGAGCGGCGTGGGCAACATCTATGCCGACGAGTCACTGTTTCGCGCTGGTATTCGCCCCCGACGGCGTGCCTCGTCGCTGACGCGCCAGCAATTGACCAAGCTGCATGCGGCGCTGAAAGAAGTCTTGAACGAAGCCATCGCGCTGGGTGGATCGTCGGTCAGCGATTATGTCGATGCCGATGGGAAAGAAGGTTTCTTCCAGCTCCAGCATCGCGTTTACGGCCGCGAAGGCGAGCCTTGCCTGGTGTGTAAGACTCCCATCAAGCGGATTGTTATTGCCGGGCGCAGCAGTCATTATTGCCCCAAGTGCCAGAAGTGAGCGGGACGACTTAACCGAGGGGACTACATGCAAACATTCGCCATCGGAGTAGATCTGGGTGGAACCAACCTGCGCATCGCCGCCGTCGACGATAACGGCAAGCTGCTGGAGAAGCTGACGCTCGGCACCGAGGTCAGTCGCGGTCGCGACTTTGTCATTCACGACATGTGCGCCGCCATCGAGCAGGTGCGCACCAAGTACAAAGAGGCCGGCACCCTGTCCGGCATCGGCATCGGCGTCCCTGGCTTCATCGACATGGCTACAGGCCGGGTCATGCGCTCGCCCAATCTTGCCGACTGGACCAACTTCCCTGTGCGCGAGGTCATCGAGCAACAGCTCGGAACCCACGTCATCCTCGAAAACGACGCCAACGTCGCCGCCATGGGCGAGAAGTGGCTCGGCGCCGGCCGCGATGTCGAGCACATGTGCATGTACACGCTAGGCACAGGAGTTGGCGGCGGCATCCTGCTGAACGGCCGCCTCTGGCACGGCATGACCGGTATGGCCGCCGAGTTGGGACACTTCAACATCTTCATCGAAGGACATCCCTGCGGCTGCGGCAGCCGTGGCTGCCTGGAGCAGTATGCCTCGGCAACCGCCGTCGTACGCACCACCCGGGAAGCCATCGAGCGCGGCGAAGGCTCCGACGAACTGAAACGCCTGATGGCCGATCCGCCGCAGTTCACCTCGCGCTCCATCTATAACCTCGCGGTGCAGGGAGACGTGGCGGCCAAGCGCATCTTTGAAGCCGTTGGCCGCGCGCTGGGCATCGGTATCGGCGGCATGGTGAACGCCCTCAACCTGCCCATGTACGTCATCGGAGGCGGCGTAGCCAGTGCCTGGGACGCCTTCGCTCCAGCCATGTTCAAGGAGATGAAGTTTCGCTCCTCAATCTACGCTCTGACTTCGCCCGAGCAGAAGGACTTCGCGCAGAGCACCATCATTACCCGTGCCCTGCTGGGCAGCGATGCCGGACTCTATGGCGCCGCTCGCCTGCCGATGCTCGAAGACTTCACGCAAATGGAGAAGTCGAGAAGGCGCAGCTAGCCCTCCTACTTCCCCGGCGTCAGGTCCGTGATCTTCTCCTGCTGGTTGAGCTTGATGGTCACTATGTCCTTTGCGTCGAGGTTCGCGCGCATCAGGTCCACCATGCGGATGTTGCTGTCCTGAAACGTGCGCACATAAAAGCGGCGATGCGTCATGTCCGAGGCGCTGGTCCACTCCGTGTACTCGGAGGTCTGTTTGCCGTTATCCATCGAACGCACCGAGCCCTTCGGGATGTCGAAATTGTTCAGCAAGTGAAACGTAGTCAGTATTGCGTCCTGCGCGGTGGCCGAGGGCAGCGCCGTAGTGGAGAACGCCACCGCCCGTACGAACCGCGATGGCGGCGTGAAGTCGCCCGGCAGGCCGCGCATACCGGCGCCTTGTCCGAAGGCGCTGACCACCAAACTACCGACCTTTTCGGGAGCCGGCAGCATGTCAGACAGCCCAACATAGCTAGCCAGGTTGGTCATGTGCCAGTCATACCCAGGAGCATTGGTGATGACGCCCAGCGGGCTCGGATAAACTTTCGGGCCGCTGGCGGTGAACTCCAACACGACCGCCTTGCCCGTAGAGTCGGCAAAGAAGTAATGCGTGGGTGGAGTGATGCCCCACTGCGAAACCTTGAACGACGACACGCCAGCCTTGATCACGATGTCAGCAGCCTCTTCGGCCGTAGTTGCCTGCGACAGCGCATAGGTAATCACGTCCCATGAGCCGAGCGTCTTTTTCTCGGCGCTGGGAGCCGGAAAGCTCGCATATCCCGGAAAATAGAAGATGCCGCCCGACAGTCCCTTCTCGTTGACGCCATCCACTGCCGACGGCATACCGAGCGGATTCGTCGCTACAAACGCATACTTGCTGGTCCATTGCAGCGCTTCCGGAACACCTTCTGCAGCCGCAAAGTGATATCCCCGCGGAGCAATGATGATGTCACTCTGCAGCGTGCTGCCGAACTCCATGGTGCGCGCGCGAATGACCGTGCCGTCGCCTGCTTTCAGCATGATGCCCGTACAGGCGGAGCCGGCGAGAGTAATACTTAAAAGAAAAATGCAAAGCAGGGGGAGTTTTCTGGTCATTTGTTCGTAGCCTCGAGGTCAAGGCTATGGTAGCGCTCCCGTCAAGTATGTGACGAGGAACCGGCAGGCGTGTGATGATGTTCTGCAACTGTTCGCGCGTGCCACTACGGGACTACCAGTGGTGCGTTGTTCGCTATGCTGTATTTGGTTTGGATCTGCAAGCCGCACAGAGGTTCCGGGGGAAGACTTGCGAAGAATCGACATTGCCCTGGCCTGGATACTGATAGCTTTCGGTGCCCTCCACGCATCTCTAACGCGAAAGGTGCACCCCAACCTCGACATCGACGCTGTCTGGTTCGCCAGCGGTGGTCTGCTGATAATCACCATCGGCGCGCTCAACCTGCTGCGAGTAGCTTACAGCCATGTCGCCAAGTCCATCCGCGTGGTATCAGTGGTCGCAAACATCGTACTCTTGCTCCTGATGCTATGGACTGCAGTGTTGCTTCCTCTGCGGAGCAATCCTCAAATACTGGTTGGCTTGATTCTCACCGCACTGCTCACCGCATTCTCCATCTTTCGCCACGCTGGCCACACTTAGGCTCGTACAATGCAAAGCACAAAATAAGTTTTCGAGCGCCGAGGGGGAACATCGATACACACTGCCGCTCGCGCTCACTTCTCCATCCGTTCGACATACTCAGCCCGCGCTGGACTCGCCTCGAAGGGATCCCCAAAGTACTGCGTCTCGCGCGCCACCTTGTCGCCACTGAACTCCATGATGCTCACCGAGTAGGATGGCTTTCCGTCATACGACAATATGAATTCGGTGATCCACAGATCGCCGCTCCCAACTATTCGCTGCACCGTGAAGCGTTTCTTGTTCGGTTGGATCGTGCGTGTGATCTGTATGTTGCGTCGACCGCGGATTCGCTCGCCCGACTGCGGATACTCCAGCACCGCGTCGTCATGATAGATGCGATGCTCCGCTTCAAACTCGTTGGCATCAGAGGCCGCCCAGTGGAAATCCAGGGCCGCAAGAATCTCTTGATCTCTCATCTGCCCTCCTGCTCTAACGAAGGTCTGGCCTCGCATATCAGATGCCCGCATACCAGGAATATCCAAACTCCGGCTCCGCCGATCCCATGCCCTTGCCAAACTGTTTCACGTTGTCGGTCAAGGTCAGACGCGTTAAATATTTAACGCTCTTATACCCCAGCTGCCGCGGTAGACGCAGGCGCAATGGCCCCCCAAACGGCACCGGCAGTGTCTCCCCGTTCATCCGGTGAGCGATCAGCGTCTGCGGATGCAGCGCGTCGTCCATGTCAATGCTCTCCCACCAGTCGGGCTGGATGGAACGATACACCACGTAGCGAACTCCGGGTTGCGTGCCGACGCGCTCGAGAATGAAGCTCAGCGGAACACCTGTCCATTCGGCGATATACGTCCAGCCCTCCTCACAGCCGATCATCGTGACATGCGAGCTTGTGGGATAGCTGAGAAGCTCGGCAAGAGAAAACGTGGACGGCCGCTCGACCATCCCGTCCACCGTCAGCCGCCACTCGGCGAAGTCGCCCGCATGCAGCCGCTCAAACTCGGGGCCCAGCGGATCCACCGGGTTCGCGAACGGATTCTTTGACACCTCGGCCTGCGAGAATTCACGAGCCATCGAATGTTTAGTCAGCAGACGTTGTGCAGCGTAGGTCAGGGTTTCACCCGTGCCAAAGCGCATCCCCGCATCGGGCGGAATCAGCCCCGCGCTTTTGGCGAATTTCGCCGCCACGGCGATTCCACCGGCGCCCGCCGCCAGCGCAAGTCCACCCTTGATCCACTGCCGCCGGGAAATCTTGGTCATGATTCCCTCCTGGCCTCAGGTCCTGCCACGCCGCCCGGTGATCATCGCCCGCATCCTGCTCCGGAATCCCGACACCACGACCATAATGACGTGAACCCCCAGAAATCCCACCAGCAGGATTGTCGTCAGAAAGTGCAAGGATCGTGCCGTCTGGTGGCCGCCGAGCAGCCGCGCCGTCAGCGGAAACGCCGACGTAAACCCGAATGACATCGCCAGTCCGCTCCAAATCATCAGCGGAACCAGAACGAATATTACGACCATATACGCCAGTCGCTGCAGCACGTTGTACGACCACGCCTCCTCGGCTAACGGCCTCGCAAACTTCATGTGCTGCATGATCGACGCCGCCAGCGACTTCGGCGCCAACTCTCCTGGGCGCGGCACAACCGCCCGCCGAAAGTGGCCAGTCAACGCTCCCCACAAGACGTAAAGCAGTCCCGTTCCCACCAGCAACCACGCGGCCTCGAAGTGCAGATAGCGGCTCCAGCCGTTCTGGTCGGGCAACACATAACCGTAGCCCGTAGGCACCGACGCTCGCGACGACGGCAGATGTAGATTGAGCCACGGCTGGGTATTAACGTTGCCGGTTTCTCCCCAGTAAAAGCGCGGATGAGACAGCACAAGTTCTCCGCCGCTGACCAGCAAGGCGAAAAATGCGATCACCGTGATCCAATGCGTCACCCGCACCAGCGCAGCATGACGCTTCTCTTCCCCTGCCGCGGGCACAGCAAGACTCGCAGGCGTAGCGCGTGCCGCCTGCCGGCTATCGGCATGCTTGTACTCATGATCGGAAAGCCATCCCCAATGGCTGGAATTCTACATCAGGGCAAGTCGCTCCACGTGCGGATAGAGTGGTCCTTCCGCACTTGCGTGACCGGAGTTTACCCTGAAGGAGTGTCCCGCCGGTTTACACTTCGGGTGTGAACACTGACCGAACCCGGCGTATTCAGAACCTTGCTTGGCATACTCGTAGCTTGCGCCTGGGGCGGCCAGCATTTCATGCCATCACTCAGGCCTGCTCTCATTTTGACGGCACTCGCGGCATCCGTCGTCATGATTGTTCTGGGATGGAAGGCAGCCCCGAGGAAAAGTACCTTTGCTCTTGTGTTTGGGGCTGTGTTGATAACTTCAGCTGCTTTGTTGTGGTTTGTGGTCAGGGCGCATTACTGAACGCGCGTCGCGAGATTTTGCTAAGTGCCAACTGCTACGTGCAACCTGCTAATTACTGGCTGCTTCCTCTCACGCCGGCACCTTTGACATTACCTTCTTCATCGCCTGCAGAAACTTGTCGTTATGCTCCGGCGTTCCCACCGTAACCCGAAACGCATGATGCGCATTCCAGTCTCCTGCCATGTGCCTCACGATGATGCCTGCATCCTGAAGCTGGCGGCACATTGCCGCAGCCTCGTCGCCGATCTCGCAGAACATAAAGTTTGCCCACGTAGGCACCACGGATACTCCCATCGCCGTCAATTCGCGGCGCAAACGCTCGGCCTCCGTCGCGTTCGAGCGCACCGATTTCGCCACGTGTTTACCATCCGCCAGCGCCGCCAGGGCTGCCGCCTCTCCCAGCGCTGAAACCATGAACGGCGGCTTCAAGTGATGGATATAGCCCAGCAACTCGGCTGGTCCAAAGCCATACCCCACGCGCAACCCGGCCAGACCGTGCGCCTTTGAAAAGGTGCGCAACACCACCACTCGCCGCCCCTCGCGCACATAATCGAGTGCGTGCGAGTAGTCCACTCCGCGCTCCGCGGCGAAATGGTTGGCGTAATCGTAGTAGGCCTCGTCCAGCACGGTCACCACGTGCTCGGGCATGCGGTCCAGGAAGCGATCAATCTCAGCCGCCTCCAGCAGCGTGCCCGTCGGGTTGTTGGGATTCGACAGGTAAACCACGCGGGTATTGCTATCAACCGCGTCGGCAATCGCCTCGAGATCAAAGTGATGATTTCGCGTCGGTACCTCGATCAATCGCGCTCCGGTCGCCCGCGTCACCAGCGGATAAACGATGAATGAATGTTTGCTGGTTACGGCATTCAGTCCGGGTCCCAACAGCGTGCGCGCAATCAGGTCGAGAAACGACGTCGAGCCCGAGGTCACCATCACCTGGTCCGCCTGCACGTTATTGATCCCGGCCAAGGCTCCCCGCAACTCGATCAAGTCGTTGTCGGGATACACGTGGATATCGGCTGCGGCGCGCCGCATGGCTTCAATCGCGAGTGGCGATGGCCCGAAAGGATTCTCGTTCGATGCCATCTTGATGCAGCTCACACCACTCTCCAGTTCTGCCTGCCGGACGGGTTTGCCCGGCTTATAGCTGGGCAGCGCATCCAGGTGCGCTGGCACCAGCGATTTGAATTTTGTCATTCTTCCCCTTGCACTTCTCACTTCGATGATGCGAGGAAACCGGCGCCAAGGAAACTTCGATTCATGAAGGGGACGGCCTTCAGACCGTCCGACAACTGCCCCAAAAAACACCGGGGCTTTAGCCCCTGCGGCTGAATCGGAACTCCCTAACCGTGGCGCTTGCGCTTGCCGGGTGCCCCACTCCGCCTTCCCTTGGCGGGCTCACGACTCCGACTGACAACTGACGACTGGCCACTGACAACTGATTTGCGGGTGCCCCATTCCGCCTTCTTTTGGCGGGGTGGGAGCTCGTTCAGTGGCCGCGCTTGCCGGGTGCCCCATTCCGCCTTTTTTTGGCGGGGTGCGGACTCGTTCAGTGGCCGCGCTTGCCGGGTGCCCCATTCCGCCTTCTTTTGGCGGGGTGGGAGCTCGTTCAGTGGCCGCGCTTGCCGGGTGCCCCATTCCGCCTTCTTTTGGCGGGGTGGGAGCTCGTTCAGTGGCCGCGCTTGCCGGGTGCCCCATTCCGCCTTCTTTTGGCGGGGTGGGAGCTCGTTCAGTGGCCGCGCTTGCCGGGTGCCCCATTCCGCCTTTTTTTGGCGGGGTGGGAGCTCGTTCAGCGGCCGCGCTTGCCGGGTACCCCATTCCGCCTTCTTTTGGCGGGGTGCGGACTGCCGGCTCTCTGCTTTCTTGGACGCCCGTCCACCTTCTTTATCGCGTCCACCACTCGCCGTCAACTGCGCCGCCACGGCCTGCGGTTTACGACCCGAATTCGACGCCTTGGTGGCTGCCTTGAGTTGCGCAACCTCACTACCGGTTAGATGCCGGAATTGCCCCACTTCGACGTCGAGTTGCAGCGGCCCATAGCGAACCCGCTTGATTTTCTCGACATGATGGTCAATCTGCTCGAACATTCGCCGGATCTGCCGGTTGCGACCTTCGATCAGCGTGATCTCATACCACGGATTGGCCGCGTCGCGCAGCAACTCAATCTGAACCGGCCCCGTCCGCACTGCCTGCGAGCGTCGCCGCTGCTCGGTTCCTTCGCGGGTCTTCAACGGCTTGGTCTCGGCGGGTAGAAATACTCCGCCGCGCAGCTTCGTGATCTCGTCTTCCGTCGGCTTACCGCTGATTTTCACCAGGTACGTCTTCGGCACGTGCGAGGACGCGTGCGTCAACTTCTGCGCCAGTTCGCCATCGTTGGTCAGCAGTAGCAGGCCTTCACTCAGGTAGTCCAGGCGGCCTACAGGGTAAAGTCGCGCGCCCACAACCCGCACCAGGTCCATTACGGTTGGACGTTTCTCCGGATCGGTCACCGTAGTGACGTATCCCTTGGGCTTGTGCAGCAGCAGGTAAACGTGGCGCTCCGGACCCTGTAGCGCTTTTCCGCCAACCTTGATGCGGTCGGTCGTGACATCGGCTTTCGTGCCCAGCTCGGTAACAATTTTCCCGTTGACCGACACCAAGCCGCCCGTGATGAGCTCTTCGGCTTTGCGGCGCGAAGCGATTCCGGCAGCAGCAATGATCTTCTGTAGACGTTCTAATGGCATGTGCGAAGGTGACTCCCGAGCCTAACAACAAATCCGGCCAGTGTCATCTTACCCTTAGCCCTCAAAACCGTTGCACGGTCTGGCGACAATCGTTCGTCCCGGCATCCGCATACGTTCGCTTGCAGAGCTCCCAGCTGTCCGGATCCAGCTCTCGAAAATCGCAACCCGACCCACAATCTAAGCATCGACATATTGATGGAGAAGATCGCACAGCTTCTCCATTAGCAAGGGCGAGCGGATCCATGGCACGCACACCATCCCGCTCGAACAGTAAAAACAGAGCATCACGTTTCCTCCTAGCCGGCACCACCTCCTGATGCCGGCGTTTTTTTAGCTCTCGGCTTTTCGGTGTTAGCCTGTCACGCTTCTCCCCTGGGGTACGACGTTTCATCTCTGACTCTGGCTAAGTGCCAAAAGCTAGGAGCCAAGAGCTATTCTTGCTTCATGCTCACTCGCGTCATCTCCGGAGGCCAGACCGGCGTCGACCAGGCCGCCCTCCGTGTTGCCCGCTCGCTCGGCATCGCCATCGGAGGTTGGTGCCCGCCCGGCCGTATTTCTGCCGATGGCGTCATCCCCAGCGACTTTCCTCTCACTGAAACTCCCGACGACCGCAGCCCCGACGCACCCGACATCCCGCGCTCGCAGCGCACCGAATGGAACGTCCGCGACTCCGACGGTACCCTCGTGCTCTGCCTCGGACCGCTCGCCGCCGCCGATCCTGGTACCCGCTTTACTGCCGAATACGCCACCCGAAGCAGCAAGCCGCTCTTCGTCGCCGATCCCGCCGATTTTTCCGACGCCCGTCGCGTCCGCGAATGGATCAACATCCACAGCATCGCAAACCCTGAACGTCGCCGGCCCCAGCGAGCAGAGTGTTTCCGGCATCAGTGATCTGGCGGAGACCTTCCTGCGAGCAGTGTTCTCGCCGTGAACTGATAATTGTGGGTGCCCCATTCCGCCATCTTTTGCCGGGGTGGGACTCGCTCCGTGGCCGAGCTTGCCGGGCGTCTAATCCCGCTTCCCTTCGACGGGGTGAAAGCTCAAGCCTCGGTTTGGTTTTACTAATTACCAGCCGCTATTGTGCAAAACCGTTGAAATCTAAGCCCTTCATTTCCCTTTAACATTCGCCATCCTTTATGATCGGGAACCGCAATGCTTCTTGCGCAGCAGCGCCGAACGCTCCACTTCATCGCACTCCAACCGCATCCTTCGAGGAACTCACAATCATGAAGACCGCCTTCCCTGTCGTGGCATCGTTGGCCATCATCCTGTCAGCCGCAGCCGTGGCCCAGCAGCCCGAAGCGCCCCGGACCCACGCCAGCAAGTCCAACACCACCACGCAGCAACCCGCCACCGAAGCTCCGCCGCAAACGCCGCCGCCGCAAGCTCCCAGTCATGAGCAGGAGCAGCAGCATCGCGAAGCCGCCGCCGCTGCGCCTGAAGCCGAGCACACCGGCGGAGGCTCAGCCGCCGGCTACAAGTGGGACATGAAAGAGGTCGCGCCCGTCCAGACCCATCACACCATCACCCTCAATGGACGCACTCTGCATTACACCGCCACTGCGGGCCGCATGCCCATCAAGGACACCACCGGCAAGATCGATGCCGAGATGTTCTTCGTCGCCTACACTCTCGATGGCGCCGACCCCGCCAAGCGTCCCCTGACCTTCTCCTACAACGGAGGCCCGGGCTCCGCCTCCATCTGGCTGCACATGGGAGCGCTCGGCCCACGCACCGTCGTACTTCAGCCCGAAGGCTGGATGCCCGAGCCGCCCTACCGCCTGCACGACAATCAGTACACGCCGCTCGACGCCACCGACATCGTGATGATCGATGCCATCGGCACCGGCTATAGCCGTCCTGCCGACATGCAGCAGGCGCACAAGTTTTGGGGATTACAGGGCGACATCGAGTCCTTCGGCGAATTCATCCGCATGTACATCTCGCGCAATGAACGCTGGTCGTCGCCGCTTTACCTGCTGGGCGAAAGCTATGGCACCACGCGCTCCGCGGGCGTCGCCGGATACCTCGCCGACAAGGGCATCAACTTCAACGGCATCTGCCTGCTTTCGATGGTGCTGAATTTCGAAAGTCTCGAATTCGCTCCCACCAACGACGTTCCTTACCCGCTCATCCTGCCCACCATGACCATGATCGCCGGCTATCACCACAAGCTGCCGGCCAATCTTTCCGGAGACATGAACAAGACCCGCCAGGATGCCAGCGACTTCGCCATGAACCAGTACTGGCCGGCGCTGAACAAGGGCGACGCGCTCTCCCCTGAGGAGCGCTCCGCCATGATCGACAAGGTTGCCGAGTACACCGGACTGCCGCGCAACGTCGTCCAGATGGCCAACATGCGCATCGACGTTCGCACCTTCATGCAGTGGCTGCTCGCCGACCAGCAAAAGGTCGTTGGCCGCCTCGATGGCCGCTACACCAGCCCTGCTCCCAACGGCCCCCTCGAGAACGGACGCTTCGATCCCACCTCGGCCGCCACGCAAGGGCCATTCACCGCTGTCTTCAACGACTACATTCGCCGCGAGCTCGACTATAAGGTTGACATGCCCTACTACACGTCGGCGCGCGAACTCGGCCCCGGAGTCTTCACCTGGAATTGGGCCCGTCCCAACCCGAACTTTCCCGGCGGCGGTTTCGAGATGGGATACGCCGACGTAGCCAGCGCCCTGCGCTCGGCCATGATCAAGGATCCCTATCTCAAGGTCCTGGTCATGGAGGGCGACTACGACATGGCAACGCCGTTCCTGGCCGCGCAGTACACCATGAACCAGCTCAACGTGACGCCCGATCTGCACAAGAACATTTCGTTCACCTATTACGCGTCAGGACACATGGTGTATCTCGACCAGACCGCCCACGACAAAATGCATAAGGATTACACCAATTTCGTGAACGGCGCGTTGCCGACTCACTAGGTCTTGTCACCACAGACCGTCAACGGCGGGCGAGGGATCTTTTCCTCCCCGCCGTCAGCATTTTCCTAGTGCCACGATTGAAACGACCAGTCGATATTTCGTCCCGTAGCGTCGCGCTGCACATGAACGAAGTACGTTCCCTCCGGACCAGTCGCCCATTCGCTACCATTCACCGTGTCGGGTTGACTGTCGCCGCCGCAGAACCACTCGAAGCGCTGGTTGTCGACCTCGATCTCGGCACTGCCACCCTTGGCGATGGCTACAAATCCGCCCTTCTGGTAGTCCCACATCCATAGCTTCGCCTCGCTGCACTGATCGTGCGAGGTGTCCAGCGTCTTGCGGTTCGGAGCAACCACACGCGATACCGCCGGGAAGTTACACTTCGCCCCCGCCTTCAATTGCACGCAGGCCTGCACCGTGCCGTTAGTCTGCTGCAGTGCGACCTTCGTTCCCGACGGCGCTCCCAGATTGACCGACACGCTCGCCAGCGCCGCGTTGACATCCTTCTTCACATCTTGCGTCGAACTATCCGTGTCGGTCTCCACCGCGTGAATTCTGGACTTCGCGAACGCTGCCAATATGGCGTCGCCGGCGCTGGCCGCGTGAATCTCGAAGTGGTGCGCAAACGCCGTCGCCCGCTTCGCCTGCAGAGGCATGGTCTGTTGCCGCGGCAGCACCAGCACCAGTTCCAGATCAAACACGGCGCGAAGGTTGGCGGTCGATTTGGCCAGCAACTCATTTTCGTGGACCACGTATTTCACCAGCACATCGTCCTTATCGTCGCCAATGCGTACCTCCGACTTCGAAGCGTCCGCCAGGGTAAGGCTCTGCACGGTGAATGATTTCTCCTTCTTCAGCTTGGCCAGCATCTTGGCTTGAAACTGACCGCGCTGGCTAGCCCAGAGCGTGTCGAGTTGTTGCTTGAGGAAGCCGGGCTGTGACACCGTAGTGCTCGTCCCCGCCAACTGCAACACCAGATCGCCCGGCAGCAGGTCAATATAGTTGCCGGTGCTGTCATCGTGATCGGTGAGCGTGCGATAGAACACCCACTGAATGGCTCCATTGCCGGCGCGCTCGGCCTGAATCACGTCGAAGGCATTCGGATTGGCCACCCGTTCGTTGCTCTTGCCGCATTGCCAACTCATGTCACCCGACATCATCGGCAGCTCTTCGAGCACGATTTGGCCGGCCTTCACCGTCACCTGCTCGGTCTTCGCGTTGAAGGTCACAGGCTGCGAGCCATCGCAGGCATCGCGGCTGTCGCCCACCCGCACCAGCGGAATCAGCGTGTTTTCCCCTTCGATCAGGAAAAACGTCCACTGCATCGCGCCATTCGCGGCACGTGAAATCTTCACGTTGTTGAACTCTTTGTCGTTGGCGCTGCGCTCGCGGCTTCCTCCGCAGTACCAGAAGATTTCGGTGGTGCGCGCCGGCAAGCTAACCGACTTGGTCGAATTCGCCCCGATCGACACGGGCCCGGTACTGCTTTCCAACTTGACCGGATTGCTCTTGTCGCACGCGTCTTTGGTGTTGCCAACGTTGGTCTCCGACGCCGAGGCCAGACTCGCCATCGCCGCCGCCAATAGGACTACGGAAAACACACTGGTGTATACGCGCATGTTGCCTCCCTGAGAAGAGTGCACTGCACTGCTGGGCCCGAAAACAACTTGTTCACCTGGGGGTCAGCCATTCTAGCATTACGTTCGCCAGTTGCGATGTTGCGTAATCGACTTCCCCAAATGTGTCGGGCACCTGACAGGGAGGGCTGGGAAACAAGAGTCTTCAGCTGTGCATTAAGGCGCCTCGTATCAGGGCACGGCTTCAGCCGTGCCGCACCGCTCCCTCGTGATGTGTCATCCCGAGTCCGCCGCGGCGGGCGAGGGACCTGCAGTTCGCCTTTGACTTTTGGCTCTTAGGTCTTAGCTTTGGTCTTAGCTTTAGCTGACGGCTGATAGCTGATGGCTGAGAGCTTTCTTTCTGACACCTGACACCCTTCCCGATTTGTCATCACGAAGGCCATCTTTTGGCCGAGGGATCTGTTCTTTCCCGTGTCATCCCGAGCTCGCTGCGGCGGGCGAGGGACCTGCAGTTCGCCTTTGACTTTTGGCTCTTTGGTCTTAGCTTTGGTCTTAGCTTTAGCTGACGGCTGATAGCTGATGGCTGAGAGCTTTCTTTTTCTGACGGCCGATGGCTCTCGTCTTTCTGACACCTGACACCTGATGCCTGACACCTTCTCCCAGTGCGCAGGACGAAACAACCTGTAGCCGAAGAGGAAAGTGCTGGGAAATGCTCATTCCTGATTCTGGATGGGGGGCACGAGGTTTACTTCCCGGTTGTTCGATCTGTTACCCGTTCTCGTTCCCACACATTTGAACGCCGCGAATGTCTTTTGCACTAAGCCGGGCCAGCCGCCCTCATCGCGCAAAAACGCTCGCTCACCACCGGAACTTGGACTATGCTCTTGGACATAAAGTAATGAACCTTTCAACTCAGATCTTGTGGTTCGCAGCGCAGTTCATTCAGACAGGCGTCCTGGTTGCGCTATTCGCGCGCGGATGGCTGGGGCGATATCCCGCCTTCACCGCTTACGTTATGTTCAACCTGCTGTCGGGGCTGTTTCTGACGCTTGCAAGAGACAACTGGCCTTACGTTTACTATTTCGGATATTGGGTAACCGGTCGTTGCTTCCATCCCACTTACCATCGCGGTTCTATACGAAGTAATCCGTCAGGCGCGGCGTCCGTTCGAACTGTGGCGAAAGCTGGTGGCGGCACTCGCTTTGACGGTCGGAGCCTTGTTCATCGTCCAGGCAGTAATGGACCCACCGAAATCGACTACCCATCTCGACCTGATCACCCTCTCTCATTTTGATGGCTGATCGCTACGTGAGGGTCGCGGTGTGTGCGATGGGAATCTTCATCCTCGTAACTCGCAAGCGCCTCGGATTCTCCTGGCGGGAGCTTCCCGTTGGCATCGTTGCCGGATTTGCACTTTTTTCTTATGTGCACCTGACGGTTGCGACGCTTATATCGCTCCAAACCGTGCTTCACCGCTCGACGCTGACGGCGATCAATTCGGCAGGCTATCTTGCGGCCGCATCGATCTGGCTCGTGTACGCTCTGTTATCCCCCAAGGTGATGCTCGGCGGCTCGGAAGGCAATCCGCCCCCAGACCCCGGCCAGGCACCCCACCTGTCACTTATTTTGGAATGAGTGGGAGTCGCGGAGTTCACGCCGAATACTCGATCTGAATGAGTGTTATCGTTCCACAAATTCGCGGGTCGTGAATGTGGGGTGCACGCCCAACATCGAAACTCGCGTCAGAGATTATCGAGGCGTTGCCGCCGGTGGCGCAGATACTCTGCTGTATGGATTTGCGGAGTGCCTCACCCAATTCCCGCAGTCCCCAGCGGGGACGGCAGGGAAAGCGGAGCCTTTCAAGGCTGAGACGAAAACCGGCGAACAAAACTCCCGAGTCCGCCTGAGGAACGCCATAGGTAGCTGCGGAGCAGCGACGAGTTGTTAGCCGCGGACGATCAGCTCGATCTGATAAACAGCCTCATAATCAATCCCGGTGGGTGGCGTGGAAACCGTCCATCCGAAAATCCGGTTCTTGAAAACCGGCGAGCCGCAAAAAGCGAATAGGCACCTACGTGTCGTACATCCGCGCAAACTATTTTCCCCACACCACAATTGCTAAGTTGCTGAACTCACACCACTTCTAATTTCCCTTCGTCACACATCAACGTGCCCTCGGCTCACCGCAATCGGTTGCGCGATTTCATAAACTCACAACAAGTATTGGGGAAAGGGGATGGTGTGAGAAAAGCGGCCACGGCTTTTAGCTTTTGGCTTATTCCTTCCCGGTTCAACCGTCCCTCTCTACCCAAAGATCCTTCCGCTGCAAACTTCACCCAACAACCAAGAGCTGCCAGTCGCCAGCTTCTGGCAAAAAGCCAAGAGCCAAAGGCAAAAGTCGCACGCAAGTGCCGTCTTTTCAATATTTTGCCAGCAACTCCTACGGCACTCAAGATTTTACCGGGAAAGTTTTTCGCCAGCCCAATGGAATCAAGATTTTACGAGCTACCAGGGGGAGGGGGGTGCCCAAGCAACAGTCACCTCCGACCCGGTGGGAGCCCCCGCATTCATGCGGGGGAAACCGACGTTTTATGAAACGCGCTTTAGCGCCGGGGCTGAAGCCCGCAATCGAAGTGAGGCCCCTGTTCCCTCGGATAAATCCGAGGGCTCCCACCCGACAGCTGGCGGCTGGCAGCTGGCAGCTATCTCCGGCTGGAAGCTCGCGGCTGGCGGCTCCTTTCGCTGGCGGCTCTCTCCGACACCTGAGGCCTGATACCCCAATCCCCAATTCATCCAAGGAGCACTCATACCATGACCCGCCACTGTGAACACGTAAAAGCCAATGGCCATTTCTGCGGATCGCCTGCCCTGCGCGGCCGGAATTACTGTTTCTTCCACATCATCGATATCGGACGGCGACTGCGCCAGAAGCGTTATTTCGACCACGGTCTGCAGGCCCCGCCTATCGAGTTGCCGCTGCTGGAAGATGCTGCCTCCATCCAACTCGCGCTGGTGCAGGTGACCGATGCGCTGCTGAAAGGCACGCTCGACCGCAAGACCGCCGGCCTGGTGCTGTATTCGTTGCAGACCGCCAGTGCAAACTTGCGCAACATGCAAAAAGAAGCCGAGGCCGACTCCGACAGCGCCATCTGCAATCGTTATGACAGCTTTGAGCACGACTACGAGCTCGACCAGGCCGAGACCGCCAGCTTGCGGGTCGAGGATTTGCCCGAAGAAGACGAAGACAGCGCGGCTGTGGTTAGCTCGCAGGAACAGCCCAGCGACCAGGCTCCCGCGGAAGACGGCAGCAGCGAGTCGGCACGCGCTCCCCGCCACCAGCGGCCGATCAAGCTGCGGGACGAAGATTTCGATATGCCGATTGATCTCACCGAGGAGCAGTATCTACAGGCGAAATGCGCCATCTTCCAATACCGCATGAACCACAACCTGGATGCCGACGACGAGCGCGCCAAAGTGATACCGCAGCGTCCCGCCATCAGCCAGAACATTCTTATGCCCGTGCGCAAGCCGGTGGTAAGTGTGCGGGACGAAGAGGAGAAGCAACTGGCAATTAGCAACTAACAAAACCTGAAAGCCAAGGCTAATGACACGGCGGGTTTGGCTGGGAGCTGGGAGCTGGAAGCTGGAAGCTGGCGGCTCGCAGCTGGTAGCTGACGGCTGACATCTGATAGCTCGCTTGTGATTTCCCTCACAAATCCGCAAGCGCGTCGCTTGCTAGACTCGAAGCATGGCACTCATTCTCGACAAATCACGCGAGCTGCAAAAGAAAGCTGAGCGACTCATTCCTGGCGGAGTGGATTCGCCGGTGCGGGCGTTCAAGTCGGTCGGCGGCGATCCGCCGTTCCTCGTCCGCGGCGAAGGCGCTTATGTGTATGACGCCGACGGCAATCGCTACCTCGACTATGTCGGCTCGTGGGGACCGCTCATCCTGGGCCACGCGCCACCTGAAGTGATTGAGGCGATCGTCGCGGCGGCGCGGAATGGCACCAGCTTTGGCGCGTCCACCCCGACCGAAGCCGAACTGGCGGCGCTGGTGGTCGAGGCGTTTCCCGCGGTGGAGAAGGTGCGTTTCGTCAGCTCGGGCACGGAAGCGACCATGTCGGCCATTCGCCTGGCGCGCGCGTACACCAAGCGCAAGTTCGTGGTGAAGTTTGAGGGCTGCTACCACGGCCACTCGGACGCGCTGCTGGTGAAGGCGGGCTCGGGCGTCGCTACGCTGGGCATTCCCGGCTCGGCAGGCGTACCGGAAGAGTTTGTGGAGTTCACGCTGGCGCTTCCCTACAACGATCTCGGCGCGGTGGAGCAGGCGTTCCAGAAGTTTGCCGGCAAGATTGCGTGCGTCATCGTCGAGCCGGTGGTGGGCAACATGGGATGCGTGCCTCCGCGTGACGGCTACCTGGAAGGTTTGCGCGCCATCACCGAGCGCGAAGGCGCGTTGCTGATTTTGGATGAGGTGATGACGGGTTTTCGCGTGGCGTTTGGCGGAGCGTCGGAGCTGTACGGCGTGAAAGCCGACCTGGTCACGATGGGAAAAATCATCGGCGGCGGACTGCCGGTGGGCGCTTACGGCGGCGCAGCGAAGATCATGGACATGGTCGCCCCGGTTGGGCCGGTGTATCAGGCGGGCACGTTGAGCGGGAATCCGCTGGCTATGGCAGCGGGAATTACCACGTTGTGTGAGCTGCGTGATAGTCGCGAGCGGCTGTACAAGCAGCTTGACGAAAATTCGGCGGCGTTGGTCGCGGGCGTGTTGCAGGCGGCACGCGAAGCTGGCATTCCGATGACGGCGAATCGTGTTGGCTCAATGTTTACCTTTTTCTTTACTGATAAACAGGTCACAGATTGGGAGAGCGCGGCGACTTGCGATACAGCTCGCTTCGGTCGGTTCCACAACGCCATGCTGAATGCTGGAGTGTGGCTGCCTCCGTCGCAATTCGAGGCGGCATTCATGAGCGCGGCGCATACAAAGCAGGATATTGAGGAGACGATCGCGGCGGCGCGAGAGGCGCTGAGTCAAGTAACTAGCATCTAGCAACTAGCAACTAGCAACTAGCAATTAGTCATATGCAGGTGAAGCGCATCATCTTCGGCTCTGGTTGTCTAGTGTCGGTGCTGGCGCCTCTTGTTGCACTCGTTCTCTATCCGCGTGCAAATTGGCTTTTCGCGTTCATCCTCGTCGGAGTCGCGGTTTTTGTTGTTGCGCACATCACCAGCAAGGATCCAACTCCGCAACAGGTGGCGGACGCTGCAGAGGGTCTCTTGAACGGTTGGCAGCGTGGCTGGGATGTTGACGATTATGAACATCTGAATCCGAGCAATCCGGGCTTGCGAGATTTGTGGCAGCGGACCATGTACGTTGGAGGAGGACCTGAAGATTGGGGCAATTTGGACGAAGAGACTAAGGCGGAGATGCGTGACATTGTCAGTCAAATGCGGCAGCTCGGAGAACCTCATCATTAGGAGTGTACCTTCGCTTTCTGTCGTGCGAAATACCAGAAGATCGGGACGCCGGCGAGGATGACGACGCACCCCCAGACTGAGTTGCGCAGGTTCTGAGTAAACGTGAAGTAGAGCAGCACGGCAGCGGCAAGCACGAAGAGTGCCGGAACCACCGGATATCCCCAGGTGTGATACGGGCGCGGCAGGTTAGGTTCTTTCTTGCGCAACACGAAAACTGTGCTGGCAGCGATCATGTAAAAGAGCCATTCGGCGAAAATCGCCAGCGAAAACAGTTGACGAAAGTTCCCCGCGAATAACAGCAGAAAGATCGACAACAAAAGCTGTACGCCAAGCGCCACCGACGGCGTGTGAAATCGCGGATTCACATCAGCCAGTGCTTTGAAGAAATAACCATCGCGAGCCATCGCGTAAGGCACGCGCGCTCCGCTCATGATGGTTCCATTCAGGCTGACAAGCATCGACAGCGCCATTCCCGCCGAAACGATTCCCGCTCCCCACGCTCCGACCGCAATCGCAGTAGCCAGCGATGCAGGACGCTCCGACGCTGCGACCACCGATGCAGGCAGAACGTATTGCACAGCCGCGTTGGTCAGCATGTAAAGCAGCGCGACGACGCTGACGCCGAGAATCAGTCCGATGGGAATGTTGCGCTCCGGATGACGCACTTCCCCGCTTACCATGTTGAGGTCGTTCCATCCGTCATAAGCCCACAGCGCGGCAACCAGCGCGGCAAAGAAGCCTGCAACGCCTCCGGTTGCGCCGGTGAACTCACTGGCAAAGTTGCGCCATGTCCCGCTCGACGCGGTGAAGCACAGAACGGCGATAGCCACGATCATCGCGATCTTCAGCAAGGTGAAGAAGAGCTGGAATTCGCCGGCTTTCTTCACCCCGAGATAGTTCAGTCCGGTGATAAGCGCCGCGGCGAGCATGGCAACCAGTTGACCGTAAGTGATGGCAAGTGGCGTGACGATCGCGGCCTGATTGAGGAACGACAGCGCACTAAAAGTACCGAGGATGCGAACCAGTCCTGTCGTCGTAGTCGCGACCGAAGCAGGCTTGGCGATGGCGAACCAGGTCCAGGCGTAGAGGAACGCCGGGCAACGGACCATAAGCATCGCGAATGTAGATGTATTCGCCGCCAGCTTGCGGCTTCATGGCTCCGAGTTCGGCGTAGGTCATGGCCCCGAACATGGAGAGCAGTCCGCCGATAATCCACACCAGATAGACCAATCGTGCGGAGCCGACCGCCTGCATCATCTCGGCGGGAACCAGGAAGATTCCGCTGCCGATGATGGTGCCGATGACGACTGCAGTCGCGTGGCTGGCGCCGAGATCGCGTGAGAGAGAGGTTCTGGTCTGAGAATCTTGTGGCATACGATGATGCGTCGCTGAACAGTCTTGCCAATATACAAGGTGTGATGTGGCACCTGAAGGGGCACTCGACTCAGCCGCTGTCGGCTTGGAAGCAGGCCTCAGAATTTTAGATGGGAAGCACCTTTCACAACTCCGTTTCCGAACTCCGCATCGTTTCTGTTATGCCGCGAAAGATGCAGCCGCAAAGCTCGGCCAGTGAACTTATCCCGACGCGTCCTACTCTTGTACAGCTGCAGGAAGCGGCCAAACACTGTAAGGCCTGCGATCTGTGGCTGCGCGGTACGCAGACTGTTTTTGGTCAAGGTGCGCGTCGTGCCAAAGTGATGTTTGTCGGTGAGCAACCGGGCGACAAGGAGGATCTGGAAGGCAAGCCGTTCGTTGGGCCCGCAGGAGCGCTACTCGATAAGGCGCTGATCGAGGCGGGCATCGATCGCAAGCAGACCTATGTCACCAATGCCGTGAAGCACTTCAAATGGGAGCCGCGTGGCAAACGTCGCATCCACAAAAAGCCAAACACGGTGGAGATCGCTGCCTGCCGCCCCTGGCTTGACGCCGAGATTGAGGTGGTCAAGCCACAGGTCGTGGTATGCCTGGGGGCAACTGCGGCGCAATCTTTGTTGGGGCGCGGCTTTCGCGTGACACAGCAGCGCGGGCAACTGCTGCCGTTCCGCAAAGGGATAACGGTCATGGCGACTGTCCACCCGTCATCGATTTTGCGGGCTCCGGATGACGAGGCCCGTCACCGGGAAATGCAGCTTTTCATCGCTGATCTGCAGACTGTCGCAAAGTGGTCACTGGCGGAAAATGTCGTTGATAAAAACCCGGCCGCGTGATGCATAATACGTGCAACACCGAGATCCCTCAGTATTTGCGCTCAAAATCCAAGGGGGCGTTTTGTCTCCACATTTGGAAAAGGTCCGCTCCGAAGCGGAGAGGCTGACGCGCGATTTTTTGCCGGAAGACTGGCACTATTCGCGCAACGGGCAGTGGTCTGCTTCATGCATTTTGGAGCATCTTCTGTTGGCCTTTACGGCGACTACGAAAGGCCTGCTGAGAACCATGCAGGCTGGCGAACCCTTCTGTCGCGAAGCCACGTGGCGCGATCGGGCTGGCCGTTTCTATGTGCTCCGCCTGGGTCGAATTCCCACTGGACTGAAGGCAACTCAACAAGTAACTCCTCAACTGGGGCTGCCCGGCGACAACCTACGCGCGTTCAACGACGCCCTGGTAGCGATGAATACGACTCTAAACGATGCCGAGCGCCGGTTTGGCAGGAGAACCAGGATTCTTGACCATCCAAGGCTGGGACCGTTGATAGCAGAAGAATGGCGCCGTTTTCACTGGGTGCACTCCGAACATCATTTCCGGCAAATCACGGCGCGCCGCGCCACTGGGTACGAGATGAAGGTATCGGCCTAGCAGCACCCTTATCCGAGCTTTGCCCACGCCAGATAGATGCGCCACGCGTGCTCTCCCCAGAACACCGCCAGCAATGCGCACGTCCCAAGGAATACGCCGAAAGGAATTTCTGCCACTTGCAGCATGTCGGCCATACTGAGCGTAGGCTGGTCAGCGGATGGCTTACTGCGCGTCGCGTTCCATGCCATCCAGGCGACGCCATAGATCGTGGCCAGAATCGGTGCTGCGAACAGCACGAACAGCGTCAGCTTGAGTCCCAGGAACGCACCACACATCGCGATGAGGGCGATATCTCCAAAGCCGAGTCCGTGGCGCTTACGAACCAGGTAGTACAGCGCCCATATGGAATAAAAGAACGCTGCGCCGAAGAGCATCGCGACCACGGCGTCCGCAAGAGAAGCCTGACGAACATTCAGTGCTATGTCGATTCCCAGGAATCCAGCCAGAAATCTTATGCCACTGCTGTCGCTGGGCACCAGCCAGGCGAACACCAGTCCCAGAGCGATGCCGGGGTAAGTGAATTCTGCCGGCAGCAGACCCGTTTCTGCGTCCATGAAGATCAAGCCGACGAGCAAAAACGAGAAAACGCAGAATCTTAGTAAAGCCAATCCCCAGCCGAACTTGAGAAAGCAGCCGACAAATAAGACAGCGGTAAGCAGCTCAACCGCAGGGTAGCGAAGAGAGATAGGCTCTTGGCAATCGGAGCAGCGGCCCTTCAACCCTACGAAGCTGATGATGGGAATGTTGCGATACCAGCGAATGGGAGCGCCGCAGCCAGGACAGCGGGAGCGGGGAGAGACTATGGATTGATCACGCGGAATGCGGCTGATGCAGACGTTAAGGAAGCTGCCAAAGACCAATCCTACGACGGCCAGCAGGCATGCCAGAAAAAGGTCCACTCGATCCTTGCGAGTTTGCGTCAGGGATTATTGAAGCGAAGCAAATCTCCTCTCAAGGTTATATCGCAGTGCTGGCTGAATGGAAGGTCTCCCACCCAGTTCAACAGTTTGCGATTGATGAGGCGCACCTCCGCATCCAGTGGATGCCATCCGCTGCCGTTCTGCTCACGCACCTGCACCTTGCAGCAGGTAAGCGTCTCCTCAGGTTCCTGTCCCTTCCACTCCAGCAGCGAGGCCTCCAGCTCTTCTGAGAGTGCCTCGTTGGGCAGCAGGCAGAAGATCCAGTCGTGGCTGGCGTCCATGGCATAGGCACCATGAGAAACACCGGGAATGGAATTCTTAACCGAGGCGCCGTTTTCGTGAGCAACCCGGGTAGTGTCATCGTCAGAACTGTCGTCGATGATTAACACTTCGTCGCAGGGACGCAACGAGTCCAGAGCGCGTCCAAGTCGCAAAGCATCATTGTGGGTGTGCAGGAGAGCCGTAATTTTAGGCATTATCTGAGTGGGAGCGGTTCTACTCTCCCCTTTATGTAGAAGCTAAAAAGGCGCAGTCAGGTTGTGACCGCGCCCTTTGAATTTTAGCTCAGTCTCCCATTGGGCTGCGGCCTGCGTTGCGGTCGCTCGTACCTTGCGGCGTGACGGTAAGCGCGCTGGTCAACTGGAAATTCAGGGTCGATTCCGGAGCCAGCTTGATCTGCTCGCCCTTCTTCGTCGCAGCCACGCCGGTGCCGGCTGCGCCACCGGCCGCCGCGCCAATAGCAGCACCTCGGCCTCCCCCGGCAAGGGCACCGATGACGGTACCCAGCACCGCACCGCCTCCGGCCTTCACGGCGGTGTTCTTGCCTTCGCCCTTACCCTGGCGCGACCACTGATTGCTCTGGACGTTGTACGTCCTGCCATTGATCGAGAGGCTGGTGAGTTCGAGCGTCAGCAACGAACTGCCGGCAAAGCGTCCAGCGCTCTGTACCGCTGCCACGCGGCCGGTGACATCGGTGCCGATCGGGATCACCGTCTGATCGTCGATCACGATGGGCGAACCCAGGCTGCCATGGAACTGGTCGCCCACCTGGTTCTTCTCCGAGTCAAGCGGCTCGTTCAGCCGGACGGTCAGCTGTGTTCCCGCGGGAATCGTTACCTTCTGCGGCGGAGGTGGTGGTGGAGGCGTCTGCGCTACGACCGGTGCGGGCTGCGTCATCTGCTCCGTGCCGGTAGAACCGCTGCGAGCCAGCACGGGCTCATCGTCATTGTCTGTGTTCTTCGCGCCATGCTTCGCGTGCCTGCTGCTTGCCGACTTGGTGGCCACCCGCTTCGGCTCAGGCATTGGCTGAACTGCAGGGGTGGCGGGCCGCTCCACTGCTGGAGGCGGCGTTGCTTGCGCTTGCTGAACCTGGAGATTGTTAACCACGGTCTTGACGCCCATCACTGCGGCGGCGTCATTGGACGCAGCGCTACGTTCGGCATCACTCGTTATATTTCCCTCCAGCGTGACCATTCCGTTGCTCGCCTGCACCGTGATGTCGCGGCTCTGCACGGCAGCATCACGGTAAATCTTGTTCTGAACATCACTGGCTACCTGGGCATCGGTGCGCACCAGCTTCTGGCTGCATCCGGCGAACACGAGCAGCGCCAGCATGAGGGCTCCAACGCTGCCGATAAGGTATTTCCTGGGCATCTTTTGCTCCTGTTCGTATAGACGCATAAACCCAAAAAATGGAGCATTGTCGCACTCGGAACCCCAAGATATGTGTCTGATTAGGAGCCAGTTGCGGAGCAGGACTGTAAATAATGGTAACGGCTCGGGCAACCGTGACTGGCGGGTTGCGCGTAACCTCTATCCAGAGAATTACCAGCCCTGTCGGGCGGATCAGTTTAGCCCGGCCTGCAGCGCATCCCGCGGGCACGACCGTCTTTTGGTTGATCGCAGGTAGGGACGGTCGGGTACTTGATGCGAAAGTTAAAAGCGGAATCAGTCCAGAGCTGGATCAGGCCGCAACGCGCGCCCTTGTGAGGTGGAAATTCGAACCGGCCACTTTGGCTGGCGAGCCCCCGTATCGGCCCGAATCACGACCCAATTCAATTTTCACCCGTAACTCTGGCCGTCGAGGCCGACACTCCACCACCATGAAAGACCCTGCTGGCTAGATGGCAGGCGCCACCATTGCGATTCGAACGCACGATGGTTGTCGACAAATCCGCATGGCACTAATCGGCTGGCGTAGGATTACTTGTGATAATGCCTGTTAACGGAAATCAGCCATGAATACAGCCACTATTGCCCTGTTAATTCTCGGAGCATTAACGTTTGCTCTCCTGTGGGCCGGGGCATATGCGTTGTTCGGCAAGCCGCGTTCGCCAGAGTGGAAAAAACGGCGACGCCACATCAAGAATGGATTCGTAATAGCTGGCAGCATCCTTCTCGGTGCGACGCTTGTCGGGTTCTTAGTTGGCGGGATTGGGATTGCGTTTTTCGGCATTCAGTCTTCTCGCATCTCGTCCAAGCCCGCTGCATTGCTCATAGCTGTTGCCTCATTCTGCTTGATTGCATTGTTTGTCGGGCGTTGGGCCAAGTACTTCGCTGGATGGATGGTGTGTTGCGTCCTGAACGCTCTACTGATGGCGTCCACGGGCCATCTGTTAAACCATCCATTAGTATCGGTGCCTCGCTCAGTCGCGCTGATAATGGCTGGGTTGATGGTGATTACCGTGGTTGCGAGTATTCGATTTCGGAGAGGATACAGGCTGAACTTGGTTGATAGGACTGCGCTGCTGTTCTGGGTGCTAGCTTTCGCTATTGGGGCGAATACGGAGCGATACATGCTCGTAGCCGTCGGTCTGGGCTGCGCCGGACTGGTTCTTGCATATTTGTATCACCGCCGCAGCCGGGGTCACTCGCGCCTAACACGAGCAGCTCTTTTAGCAGATTCTCGTTAGGTGGCGATAAATCGCCATTACACAAGTAACCCCAAGAACCGATAGACAGCTTCGCAATCGACGCAAAACTTCCGGGGCCTCACCGCGTCAACACGAAATGTTTTCGCGGCGCCCAGGATGCAAGATTTGGTTTGCTGAGCAGGCGAACGGCGAGTTAAAGATCATCACCATCAGTGCTGATGCGCCTCGATAGCGTCGCCCCGCCGATGGCAAAACAGGTCCTAGCGAACCATGGCCGCTCGCGGGTGTAACGAAGATAAGTGAGGTGAGGTGAACGGGGCAGCCCCGGCTGCGCCTTTTACTAGCCGCCCGCGCCGGCTGCTTCGGTCAGGCGATTGTTGATGGCGAACAGCGCGAGTTCGAGACGGCTGTTCACGCCCACCTTGTCGAAGATGTTGGTCAGGTGATGCTTCACCGTGTCTTCGCTCAAGGCAAAGCGGCGCGCAATTTCTTTGTTGCTTAAGCCCGTGACGATGCTCACCAGGATATCCATCTCGCGCTTGGTGAGGCCGTAATTCTTCTGCGGCTTATCGCCAGAGGAGCTGTTGCGCATAAAGTCGACGATATCGCCGACCGCTTCGCGGCCTACCCAGTATTCGCCCGCCATTACGGCGCGAATCGCTTTCATCAGCAACTGCGTCGCCGCTTCTTTCATGACGACGCCACGGGCGCCGAACTGAAGCGACTGCACAATCTGAATGCGCTCGATGGCTGCGGTCAGGACAATGATTTTGGTTGGGATGCCGCCGTTGGGCTCGGCTGCCAGCTCACGCATGGCCTCCATTCCCGGCTTGCGCGGCATGGCCAGGTCAAGCAGGAGGATGTCGGGCTTAAGCTCGCGGGTGCGGGCAACGGCTTCATCGCCGTCGGCCGCTTCGCCTACAACCTTCAGTTCAGGTTCAGATTCCAGCAGGCGACGTAATCCGTCGCGAAAGATAGTGTGATCGTCGGCCACGACAATGCTAACTGTGAGTCGGTCTTCCATAAATGCTGCCCTTTCGGAGAACCGCAACTGCAGTACGACTCGCCGTCCTATCCGGTCTAACCAGATCGGTTTGCGGCGAACCAGCCCGACTCGGACGAGCGGCGCGGGACCGGTGCTGCGGGTTCCCAAGTCCTGCGGGGATAATCCAGAGACTTAGGCTTTCCTCCCATGATTATGCACACTAAAGTGGGTTAAGCAAGCACTATCGTACTTATGCGCCCCCTTCGCAATCACCCATTGCGGTGATGCGGCTCACAGTCGGAGCGGGCTAGCAGGGCTAAGCTAAATTGTTACAGTGCCTTACGCCGTTAGCGCTGAGCTTGGGCGAAAGTCACCGCTCTAGCCCGCAAAACCGGCGTTCAGGCATGTACAGGCCGGAAGGAGGTACCGACTATGGGTCTTCGATCGTGGTCGAATGTTCTGGCACTCTCACTGTTACTCTTCCTGACAACCATAGGCGCATCTGCCCAGGGCGCAAAAAACGGCCCGAAATACGACGTTACCAAGGAAACGAAGCTAAAAGGGACGGTAACGCAGGTGGTCGAGGGCGCGGGTGCCGGGGATCCGACGGTTCTGACCGTTAAGGTCAACGAGAAAGTCATCAGCGTACAACTAGCACCGAAGGATTACCTGAAAGAGATCGAGTGCTGGGTCAAAGTCGGAGATGTCATCGAAGTAACCGGCGCGAAAGTGACGGATGCTGGAGATCAGATTATCGCCCGTGAGGTCGTGTTTGGTAACAGTACGATGGTACTGCGCGACAACAAGGGCGTTCCCGTCTGGGAGCTCTGGAAGCCGAGTAAAGGATAGAGCCGCCCTCGATTGTCCCGAGCGAGCTTCCTGTGCGAGTGAGCGATACAGGCATGCCGATTTGCGCTGACGCGCGAAGGGCCATGCTTCCTTATTTTTCTACTCGATCGAACTCGCCACTGGTGGCGTTGACCGCAATGCGAAGTTGCGCGTCGTCCATGCTCGTGCCGTAGATCACGTGCCAGAACAAGGTGTTCTTGCGCGCATCCCAATCGAGCATGAAGATGATGGGCTGCTTCGCATTTTTCTTGAGCAGCTTATCCCCGCCGTGCTTCTGCGCGACTTCGAACGCCTGATCGCTGTCGATTTTGACAAAAGCAATGTCGAACATCTGCGTCGCCGTGTTCGTCGGACTCCACGAATCTTCTGCAGTGAAGCTGACTCCCTGCTCCGGCGCGTCGGGACCAACCAGTCCCGACCAGATAAACATTTTCATTGCCCGCTTCGCAGGCGAAGCAAACGACGCTCGCCACAAACCAGCCTTGCCTTCACTGGTGGGTGCGTCGGGGGTGTACTGCGATTGCAGTCGAAAGGGCTTGATGTCGGGCGCCCACAGGCGTGCTGCCAGGTACATCTTCTGAAATGCGGTGCGGCCAGTCTCATACTGAGGCTGCTTGGCTTCAGCTTTCTTGGCGGCTGACGAAGAAGCGGACGGAGACTCCGCAGGTTTAGAAGAAGAGCAGGCGGTCAACAGCACCAGGCTCACACAGAGTAGTACGGTGGCTTTCACGTATCTATTGAAGCACAGAGTAGCTGGCGGGATGTTTCGGGCCGCGAGCATGGCCCTCAGAACCAGACAACCTGTAATGCATCGGCTTTTGCCGGTAATCAATACTTCCGAAGCTCAACTAGCAGCAGCGCATTCGCAGGCAAGTCCAACTCCATCGCTCCGTTGTGCAGAGCCTTAAGTTCGGCAGGTGCAAGCGCGTTTTCGCGGTTGAGCTGTTCGATCTGCGACTGCGTGGGATACTGCGGGCTGCCCATAGCGCGGTAAGCGGCGAGGCTATTGCTGTGTGTCTCATCGACGCGGCGAATCAGTACCGTTGCATCAGGACGGATGTTTCGAAACTCCAGCCGAAGGTGGCGCGGCATTCCCTTCTGGTCAGGCTCGACCAGGTTCCAGACGGCGATCGCCAGCGATTGATCAGGCTTGCGAGTGACCAGCACGTTCTCGGCGGGATTGGCCAGCCGTTCGTCACCAAGGCGATGTAATAGCTCGTAATCGTAAAACGAAGGCTTCTTGATGCCGTCGTCCGTGATCAGGCCGAAGCCGCCGTGAAACGGATCACGCGGCACCCCAGTCTCCTCGAAGACGTCGTCGAAGGTCCAGTACGACAGAATGTCAACCAACCCGTCGCACTGCACGATGTCAGAGGCGAGCGCCGGCCCAACGTAGATGGTGTCGCGCGCGTTGAGATCGGCGTAGGACGGCACGTTCCATTCCGTCCAAAACAGCGGCAGATGTGGGCCGGCGGATTTGTTGATCTGATCGCGCACCTTGCGAATTGCGCGACAGACGCGCTGGTTCATGGGGATTTGTTCGTCAGTGTGAAATAGGTTTTTTACGGTGTCGTCCGCATATCCGTGCGTCGAAACGAAGTCGATTGGCACGTTATTTTGCGTTAAATGCGCTAAAAAGGGCTCAATCCAGTCGGCTGCGGCGGTGGCAGGGCCCCCCACCTTCAGGGAGGGTGAGACGGATTTCAGGTCGCGGGCGGTGTGATCATACAGCTCAAAATAGGTCGCTTGTTTGGGATTTCCAGCCCAAAAATCGATATTTGGCTCGTTCCACACCTCGAAATACCACTGCGAAACCTCCGCAATGCCGTAGCGCTCAATCAAATTCAGCGCAAAATGACGGATCAGATCGTCCCATTTCGCATAGTCCTTGGGAGGCGAAACATTCTGCTTGTACCAGAACGGGTGAATCGCGGCGGGATCCGAGGCAAGCTGCTGCGGCATGAAGCTAATCTCGACGATCGGTCGTACGCCCTGCGCGAGCAACGCGTCGTAAATCTGATCGACATAAGTGAAGTTGTAGATCGGCTTGCCCTGCTTGTCTTCGCTGTAAACGCCGAGTTCATCGTGAAAAATCGCGTGCCCGCGCACATAGCGGACGCCCGTGGCTTGTTTCACGTCGCGTAGATCGCTCTGATAACGCGCACGCAAAGCAAGCGCCATCCGCCCCGAACCGAACGCCTGCTCCCAGAAATGCGGAAAAGCCGTTCCCGCTGCGGTGGCATCAATCGTGATGGTTTCAGTCGGATTCTGCGCGACAAGATGGGTAGAAAGCAGGATGAGACAAAGCGCGATGATAGCCGGCGTCAGAGCAGTGTTTTTGCAGCGATCGTTTGCGAGAGACATGCTTCCGCTTGGATGCGCTGAAAAGCCGGACGGAGGGACAAAATCAAATGGAGAATCATGAGGGAACGAGGTGGCGGCGTAGCTGGAGCTGCGACCCTTCCCTAACTCGCCAGCAGGGCCACGCCCGCGGCGACAAATAACGCTGCGGTCCAGCGGCGACGGCATACTTCTTCGTGCAGGAAGACGTGCGCGGCAATGGCATTGGCGACAAAGGTCAGCGAAGCCGACGCTGGGCCAACCACGCTGACATCGGCCCAGGACAGCGTGATCAACAGGCTGAAAAAGCCAAGTGTCATGAAGATCATGCCAATCATGAAGCGTGGATTCGTGACCACGCGGCGGATGACTTCGGCAAGACCGTGCGACTGACGAACGAGGCCAAGGTCGCCGATCTGTCGCATGGCAGAGGCCTGCAGAACATCGCCGGCCGTTGCCGAAATCACAATCGCAGCCACTCCGCCCCACGTCGCGGCGGCGCTCACTGCTCGTCTCCAGCGGAGAGCTCTTCCCTGCCCGAACCGCGCTTGGTTCTGACTGGCCCGGCAGCAACTACTCCCACGCCCAGCGTGACCAGCGCGATGCCGATCCAGTGGCGCGTGGTGACGTGCTCGTGCAGTACGAGTTGCGCCAGCAGGGCCATCATCGCGTAGCTGATTGCCGTGGCAGGAAGAACGTAGGTGAGGTCAGCCCAGGAGAGGGCCGTTAGGTAGCTGGCGAAGAAACAGATGAGCAGCAGGATGCCGACGATGATCCACGGATTAAGCAGAGCCGTCAGTAACCCGCCAACGTTGGCCAGGCTGACGGCTCCGAAATCGCGCATGCCGCGCGCCAGGCACACGTCTCCGCTGGCGGCGAAGACGGCTACAGCAATCAGGATCAGATATCGGCGGAAACTCACTACCGCCTCAGAGGACGACCAACTCGCTCTCCGGCTTGGTGGCTTCGGGCTGCGGTGGTGCGGTCGGTGCCAGCGGTCCCTGGTGATTCACCCGCGCTTCTTTCACCGCACGGTTCCGTGCAGCGCGCAGCTTCAGGAAGGCCCTGGCTTCGGTATAAAGGCGCTTACGCTCAACATTGTTGAACACCGCCTTCTTCACGATTCGGAAGATCGCCTGGGGACGGAAGTAATACTCGTCATAGAAGCGGTGGACCATCTCCATGACGTAGTCGCGCGGCAGGCCGGGATACTCGATCATGGCCAACTGATGTCCGCCTTCGTCCACCATCTGGGAGCCTTCATTCACGATGAAGCCGTTCGATTTGGCGTAGTCGTAAAACTCTGTACCAGGGTAAGCGTGAGCGACAGAGACTTGAATGGTTTCAACATCGAGCTCTTTAGCAAAGTCGATGGTGGCGCGTATGGTCTCCTTGGTTTCACCGGGCAAGCCAAGAATAAAGTCGCCGTGCACCTTGAGGCCCAATTTGTGGCAATCCTTGGTGAACTGGCGTGCACGCTCAACGGTTGCACCCTTCTTAATGTTCTTCAGGATTTGCTGATCGCCCGACTCGTAGCCGACGATGAGCAATCGGCAGCCTGCTTCCTTCATCGCTTTCAAAGTTTCGTAGTCGGTAGTGACGCGCGAAGTACACGACCAGGTGATTCCCAGCGGCTTCAACTTGGCGCACAGTTCGATGGTGCGTGCCTTCTGGATGTTGAAGGTGTCGTCGTCGAAGAAAAATTCTCTTACGTTCGGCCAAAGTTTTTTGGCCTTTGCCATCTCGCTCGCCACGGCATCGCTGGAGCGCTTGCGCCACGGATGGCCACTGAGCGTCTGCGGCCACAGGCAAAACGTACACTGCGCCGGACAGCCGCGCGTTGAGTACAGCGCGACGTACGGGTAGAGAAGAAACGGAACGTTGTACTTCGTGACGTCAAGGTCGCGCTTGTAGACGTCGACTACGTCCGGTAGCACATCGAGATCGGCGATTGCGGGACGGTCAGGGTTGTGCACTACTTTCCCGCTGGCATCCAGGTACGAGGCGCCGAGAATCTCGTTCAAAGGCTTGCCGTTGGCGAACTCCACGGTCGCGAAGTCAAACTCGCGACGAACGATGAAGTCGATGGCGGTTCCTTCGCGCAGTGACTTCTCCGGCGCGGTGGTTACCGGCGGGCCAACGAAGCAGACCTTCAGCTTGGGGTTAGCTTCTTTCATCGCGGCGGCGAGACGGATATCGCCCTGCCAGCCCGGTGTGCTGGTAAACAACACCAGAAATTCGTAATCCTTGCCGATGCGGATGGTCTCTTCCGAACTGACGTGGTGCGGGGGAGCATCCAGCAAGCGTGAACCCTCCAGCATTCCGGCGGGATAAGCCAGCCACACCGGGTACCAGTAGGACTCGATCTCACGAGTGGCGGGCCAGCGCGAACTGGCGCCCCCGTCGTAATTCTCAAAAGAGGGAGGGTTCAAAAACAGTGTCTTCAATGGCATCTTTATCATTGTACTTTATTAACTTCGAGTTGGATGCTATCCAAGTACCTTGTGAATCACTAAGTTACCGGACTATCAGTGAATGGCGATTTACGGGGTCGGAATGGCCCAATTCTCCAGCTCACCGGTAATTCGCAAGAGCTGAAGTTCAGCCCGGGCGAGCTCAAATTCGGCATCCAGATATGCGGCATGCTTATCATTGGCCTCCAGTTCTGCATTCTGCTGATCGCGGAGGTTCGCTTGTCCGGTTTGCATTCGCGGTCCGATCGCGTCTAACTCTCCCTGCGAAACCTGCCAATCCAGCTTGGCTACGTCGCGCGCCGCCTCCAGCTGACGAATCGAGCGCTGCAGCTTGAGCGCGTCCTCGCCGACCTGGTTCTTGGTGAGGTCGGCCTGCTTGTGCGCGATGATGGCGTCGGCATCAGCCTGTTTCGCGTGGTCCTTCTGCACGTTATTCAGGAACGGAAACTTTACGTTCAATCCTGCTGCCAGGTTGTTGGCGGAGTAGCGCAGGAAATACAAATCGTAGTTATTGAACTTCGCGAGGTACGCGTATTGGCTGGCGAGATCCGCGAAAGGCAACAAGGCGCGGTGCTCGCCCTTGGCATTGGCATCGGCAGCAACTGCCTTTTGCTCCGCCAGGTGCACTATGGGACTGTTGGCTACCGCACGCGCAGAATAATCATCCTGCTGCGAGATCAGGGGCAACTCAGGA
This sequence comes from uncultured Acidobacteriaceae bacterium, assembly GCA_963791965.1. Classification (GTDB taxonomy): domain Bacteria; phylum Acidobacteriota; class Terriglobia; order Terriglobales; family Acidobacteriaceae; genus CAVVDY01. Next base: position 624,821 of record CAWBUK010000006.1, read on the forward strand.
ACACTGCCGGGCACAACGGCAATCTCCGAGGCTGGTAGGCCTACAAGCTTCGACAGGTGTTCGCGAAGCACATCCTGCTGCCCTTCCGCGTCGGTGATGCGCAACCGGATGCGGGCCTCGACCAGCTGACTCTTCGTCAAGTCGAGCTGACTGTCAACTCCTTCGTTCAGGCGCTGCTGCGAGATGAAAACCGCCTTCGCGGCTGCATCATGCGCCTGGTTAAGCGCCACGATCTTGCCGGCGACACTCTCCAGTTGTTCATAGCTGAGTGCAACATCGAGAATGACCGCTTCCTTTTTGTCCTGAACGTTGAAGGTTTCAGCCTTCCACTGGATCTTGGCGGCCTTGATGAACTGCTTCAGCGAGAGATTGAACAACGATTGCGTGGAAGTGAAATTCACCACCGAAGGCGCCGAGCCTTCCAGTGTCAGCGGGAAGCCGTAGGAGTAGCCCAAGCCCGAACCGACGGTGAGCTGCGGCAGGTAATGATCGCGCGCCTCGAGATACGCTTTCTGCGAGCGCCATTGGTTGACGGCGGCGATTCCCATGATGCCGCTGTGCTGGAGAGCGAGTTCGACGGCCTGGCGGAAGGTAATTGGCCCTGTAGTCGCCGCAGAGCTTGCAGCGGCATCCGCTGATGCCTGAGCTCCTGCGATGGTGCATGCCAGGAGGCAGGCGCCGAGCGCCAGTATGCGGCCGCCGCCGAACAGCGAACTGTATTTGCGGTGTACAGGTTTACGCGACATCTCTTGTCGAGTTCCACCAGCGCAAGCGGAACGGCTGCTTCTAGTGCAGTTGATCGAGGGCCTTCCTGGCACGGCCGAAGCCCGATGCAAGAGAGAGCGAGGCCTGGTATTCGGCCGAGGCTTTCGCCTTGTCGCCACTCTTTTCGTAAATCTGACCCAGCAAATAGTGCGCCCGGAACGCCGGTGCGTCTTCTACCAATGCTCCCGATGACAGGTACGTTTTCACGTATTGCGTTGCCGCCGGAAAATTGCGCCCCGCCTGCAATAGCTGATCGGCTGCGTCGTAGTAAGTGATAGCAGGACGATTGCCCTGAGCCAGCGCCGATTGAATCGCGCTCTGCATTTCGTCAAGGCGGCCGCGTTGCCGATAAAACGAAGCTAGTGTGATCCAGTACTGGGCCGGATTTTGCGCGGTGGCGATCGCCGCTTTCAGACTGCTTTCCGCGTCGCTGTATTTCTTTTCCTTCTCTGCTGCCACGGCGCGCACCCAGTCAGCCGCAGCCGGATCCAGATTCTGTAACTCCGATGCCTGGCTCTTCGCCTTGGCCAGCCCTCCGCCCATAATTGCCGGGGCTTGAATGTAATACTCCGAGAGGTCGGAGCGTGCCGAGACGTTCCGGGGATTCAGCTCTACCGCGCGCTCGAACTCGGCCTTCGCCTTGCGAGCCAGCGATGCCGCGGTTAGCGGATTGCCAATCTCAGCAGCTTTTTGTCCGTAGGCGCGGCCCAGCCAGAGATGATATTGCGAGTCGTTGCCTTGCAGGCCTACCGCGCGCTCGCCATTCTGGATGGAGTCGTCCCATTGCTCGGTTGCATAGTAGGCACGCGAGCGCAGGTTATACGATTCGGCGTCATTACGGTTCATCAAGGTGGCGAGAAAGTCGTTCATCTGCCCCGCAGACAACAGTGCCAGCGAATCGATGGCCGCCGGAGCGCCGACCGCGATCAGGCCCAGCCCTAGCACCAGGGAAACAAAAACAGCGACCTTGGATACAACAACCCTCATTGATTTACAACCTTTATGGGCATCTCAGCCGCAAGCGACTGTGAGTTGATGGCGCCTAGCGCTACGACGGCATGATCCGACAACCCGCTGGTTATCTCAACCCGAGTGAGATCAGAAACCCCGGTCTGCACATCGCGCCGCTTCAGCTCTCCTCCGACTACTTCAAACACGTACCGCCCTACCGAGTCTTGGTGGATAGATTCGCGCGGGACCGTCAGCACATTCTGCTGGCGCTCGACGATGACGGCCACAGTTACGTTGGTATTCGGCAGCAGCCGCAAATCCGAGTTGTCGACAATGCAGGTAACCTCGCCCACATTGCGCGTATTGCGCTGCACGATCACCGTCGGCAGGGTTTCCACCTCGCCCTTCCAGACTCGGCCCGGCAAGGCATCCCAGGTAACTTCCACCGCCTGCCCTTTGCGCAAGCGGCCGATTTCCGGCTCGTCAACGAAAGCTCTCACCCTTACCTTGTGGAGATCGGCGAGTTGAACCAGCAGGTCTCCCGCGGCAACGAACGTTCCCTGCTTCACCGGAAGCGAATAAACCATACCGGCAAAGGGTGCGCTGATGTTCGAATTGCGAAGCAAGGTGTCGGCCGCGGCCAGAGAAGCCTGCGCCTCGGACTGCTGCGCCTCGACATGGCCAATCTCCGAAGCGGAGTAGCGATCCTTAAGCTTCTGCTGCAGCAAATGAACGCTGGCCTCTGAGGCCTTGACCTGGCTGCGGGCCGCGTCCACTTCGGCCTGGGAAGCGGCTCCCGTTTGCAGCAGCCGTTGCATGGCAGCCAGATTGCGCTCGGCCGCCGCAAGGTCAGCCTGCGCCTTGTTCAACGCGTTGCGGTTGGTCAAAAGTTCTTCCTGAGTACCGCCGTGGGTTACGGCGTTCAAGTCTGCCTGAGCGCCTCGCAACTGCGCCTCGGCACGTGCCGCCTGCGCCCGGGCATCAGCATCCTGCAACTGCACCAGCAGCTGCCCCGCTTTGACCCAGTCGCCCTGCTGAACATCCACCCGGCTTACGGTGGTGGCGGCGGGAGCGTGGGCCTCAAAGTTAGTAATCGGCTCGATTTTACCGTTGGTTGAAATGTTGGCGGTAATGGTGGCTATCTCCGCCTTACCGACGCGAATCGCCACCCGCGCCCGGCGCAAAGAAATGAAGGCAGCAAGCAAAACCACCGCCAGGATCAAGCCAATAAGGATGATCCAGGTCAGTTTGCCGTTCAGTCGGGTGCGACCTCTTTCAGTTGCTGCCGCCATTGCAGTTCGAACCTACGAGTATAGCTTAGGGATGCGATGGTTTAGAGAATCCGCAAGTCGCATCGGGAGTACACAAGCCGGTACCCTGACACCTGCATTGACTGATGGTTTTGTACGGGTTAGCCAGACTCTTACTGTTTGATGACCTCATCGCTTAGACGACTCAGGCCGGGCACACCCCAGCGTCTGTTCTGCCATCCCAATGCAAAGAACGTCGATTGCCAGGTTGAGCCTCGGAGCCCTCATGCGCCTCAGTCAGTGGAGAATGGTCGTTGTCCGTTCTGCGCAGGACATCAATCGGAACCACACCCTCGCCTTCGCCGCCGCTCTCTCCTATTACTTCGTGATGGCCTTCTTCCCTGCTCTGATTGGACTGGCAGCCATCATCGCGTACTTGCCTATTCCCAATCTGTTTAACACCATGGTGGGCACGTTGTCGCGCGTCATGCCGCCGGAGAGCATGGGACTAGTGCGCAAAGTCGTTGCCGAGATCATCACCCCTAACCGGGGCGCGCTGCTCTCTTTCGGCTTGCTGGGTACGCTGTGGAGCGCTTCCGGGGGCTTCGCCAACATGATTGAAGCGCTGAATGTTGCCTACGACATCCCGGAAACGCGGCCCATTTGGAAGACGCGCCTGCTGGCGTTAGAGCTGACGTTTGAGGTCGGCACGCTGATCCTGGTTGCTTTCTCGGCGATGATCGTGGGGCCGCAATTCGGATCGTACCTGGCATCGCACCTGGGCTTCAGTTGGGCGTTCGCCATGGCGTGGCCCTACCTGCGCTATATCGTCGCCGTCGCTTTCGTCGTCCTGGCGGTCGAGGGACTCTACTTTCTAGGCCCTAACCTCAGGCAGCGCTTCCGCGACACGCTGCCCGGAGCTGTGCTGGCGGTGCTTGGCTGGATTCTGCTCTCCACGCTTCTCAGTTTGTATGTGCATCACATCGCCAATCTCAACAAAACTTACGGCGTGCTGGGCGGAGGCATTGCCCTGTTGCTGTGGATGTACTGGTCAAGCTTCGCAGTGCTGGTGGGAGCCGAGCTCAACTCCGAGATTATCCAGGAGCGTGGCGATGGCAAGCTGGCGCTGAAGCAGCCTCCACCGGCAAAGGTGTACCCTCATCCGGCAACTACAGCGGATGAGGCCGAACCGGCAGCGTGAGGACGTTGTCAGTAGTCAGTTGTCGGGTGTTAGTGAATGCAAGCTGCCGGCCGCCAGCTCCGAGCCAGCCGGCGGCAACCAGTTTTCCGCTATCCGTTATCCGTTTTGGTTTGTCATCACGAGACCGCCGCGGCGGTCGAGGGATCTGTTCTTGTTTGCAGCGCCACAACCGCCTGAGAGACCGTGGTGACGTCAGTGAGACCAGGTCCCTCGGCCAAAAGAAGGCCTCGTGATGACAATTTCGAAAGGTTACGGCGTTCGACTGACACCTGATCCTGACGCCTGATACCGTGCTACTCTCACGGTCACAGCTACAATATCCCCATGGCAAAGAGTCCCCGCTACACGCCGGAGCACGCCGAGTCCGGCCTGCGACGCCAAGTTTCCTGCGATTGAAACCTGGCCGAATCAGTTTCCCAACTACGAAATCGTCATCGACATTCCCGAGTTCACCTCGGTCTGCCCCAAGACCGGTCTGCCCGACTTCGGCACGCTGTGGATCCGCTACATGCCCAACCGCGATTGCCTGGAGCTGAAGTCACTGAAGGAATACCTCACCTGCTACCGCAATCTGGGAATTTTCCAGGAGAACATCGTCAATCGCGTGCTGGAGGACGTGGTGCGCGCGTGCAAACCTAACTGGGCAGAGGTGAAAGGCGAGTTCCGTCCTCAGGGGCGGGATTGGGACGGTAGTGATCGCGAAATATCCGCGGCCGAAGGGGTAAAACGGAATTGCTTCCCAGTCGGGACTGACCACTGTTCGCTAGTTGCTCACACTACAGCGGTATATTCCCATGCTTCTTTGGCGGGTTTTTGTCGCGCTTGTTTTCCAGCATGTCGAGCGCCTGGATCAGCTTTCTGCGCGTGTCGCGCGGGCGAATCACGGCGTCGAGGTATCCGCGCTCGGCGGCGACATAGGGATTAGCGAAGCGATCGCGGAACTCTTCGATCTTCTCGGCGCGCGCGGTATCGGGGTTGTCTGACTTCTCCAGCTCACGCTTGTAGACGATGTTCACCGCGCCCTCGGGCCCCATAACGGCGATCTCGGCGGTCGGCCACGCGTAGTTCACGTCGGTGCGAATGTGCTTTGATGCCATAACGCAATATGCGCCGCCGTAAGCCTTGCGGGTGATGACGGTAATCTTCGGCACTGTCGCCTCAGAAAACGCGTACAGCAGCTTCGCGCCATGCACGATGATCCCGCCGTACTCCTGCTGAATGCCGGGCAGGAAGCCGGGCACATCCTCGAAGGTAATCAACGGAATGTTGAAGCAGTCGCAGAAGCGAACAAAGCGAGCTCCCTTAATGCTGGCGCTGATGTCCAGCACGCCGGCGAGAAATGCCGGCTGATTCGCGACGATGCCGACCGGTTTTCCATTGAGGCGGGCAAAGCCGATGACAATGTTCCGGGCGTAATACTCCTGCACCTCGAAGAAGTAGCCATCGTCGACAACACGGTGGATCACATCCTTGATGTCATACGGCAGGTTCGACTCGGAGGGAACTAGCGTGTCGAGCTCTTCATCGGCGCGATCGATCGGATCGGTACACGGACGCCGCGGCGGATCTTCAAGATTGTTCGACGGCACGAAGCTGAATAGCTCGCGAATCATGCTGAGGCACTCGGCATCGTCGTGCGCCAGGAAGTGCGCCACGCCGGACTTCTGGTTGTGCGTCATGGCGCCGCCGAGTTCGTCTTTCGTCACTTCTTCATGCGTGACTGCCTTGATGACGTCAGGGCCGGTAATAAACATGTACGACGTATGGTCGACCATTAGGATGAAATCGGTGATCGCCGGCGAGTAGACCGCGCCGCCCGCGCATGGCCCCATGATGGCCGAAAATTGCGGCACCACGCCCGACGCCAGGGTATTACGCAGGAAAATATCGGCGTAGCCCGCGAGCGACTTCACACCTTCCTGAATGCGCGCTCCACCCGAGTCGTTCAACCCGATCACCGGAGCGCCGACACGCATAGCTGTGTCCATAATCTTGACGATCTTGGCCGCGTTGGTTTCCGAAAGTGAACCGCCGAGGACAGTGAAGTCCTGCGCAAAGACGAACACCAGGCGCCCTTCGATGCGGCCGTAGCCGGTAATAAAGCCGTCCCCATAGATCACCTGTTCTTGCATGCCGAAGTCGGTGCAGCGATGGGTGACCAGCTTGTCGGTTTCTTCGAAGGTGCCCTCATCGAGCAGGAACTCGACGCGTTCGCGGGCTGACATCTTGCCCAGTTTGTGCTCGCGCGCACGGCGCTCTTCTCCGCCGCCGGCTTCCGCCAGCGAGTCACGACGCTTCAGCTCTGCCAACTTCTGTTCGAGGTTCATAAGGGGGGATTATAACTATGAGCCGCGCCGGGCCTGAGAGGGGAACGTCACAGGGGCTTGTGACGTGAGCAAAGTCTATTTATACGGAGGTACGGAGAGAGAAACCCTACTTGAGGAGCTGCATGTTCCTCGGCGCTCTCCGTGCCTCGGTGCTGAAGCAGCCTCTCAGCGGAAGTGCTGCCACCCCTCAGGCTCCAGCAGCTTCGTCTTGCCGTGTGCGTTGCCAACGCGAATCGCGTCCCCGGTAACGATCTCGCCGATGCGGGTGACGGGTATACCCTTCACCAACTCAGGGATACGTTTTTTGGGGCCAGCCGTGAACAGCAGTTCGTAATCCTCGCCCCCGTGCAGAGCAGCATGCAAGCCCCTCTTTCCCGGGAGGCGAGGTATCGACTCGGCATAAATCACCGCACCTACGCCGCTCTCCTCGCAAATGTGTCCCAGATCTATCGACAGCCCGTCGCTGGTATCGATCATCGCGGTGGCAATCTTCTCCTCACGCAAGTAGCGGCCAAGTTCGATCCGCGGCTCAGGATAGAAGTGCCGTCGATGCGCTCGCGTGGCGCGCAGCCTCTCCCCGCTTTGCAGTAGCTGCAGCGTGATGGCCGCACGGCCAAGCAACCCGGTGACATAAACGAAATCCCCGACCTTTGCGCCCGAACGAAGCACGGCTTTGCCTTTGGGAACAGAGCCGAGCACAACGATGTCGGCCAGTATGCCGGCAGGTGACTGCGCCGTGTCTCCTCCAGCCAGGAACACTCCGCTGTCTTCAGCAAGTTGCAGCAGTCCCCACAGGAACTCCTCAACCCACAACTGGTCAGCATCTTTCGGCAGTGCCAGCGACAAAAACGCCGCGCGTGGCTCGCCTCCCATGGCGGCGATGTCGCTCAGGCCGCGAGCCAGACAGCGCCAGCCGACAGAGTCCGGCGGATGCCACTCCCGACGGAAGTGAACATTTTCAATGCTGAAGTCGGTCGTGACCAGAGCTTCATGGCCCTTCGGCAAGTCGACGACCGCGCAGTCATCGCCGATGCCGTGGCCGGAGATCGAGCCTCCGGCCGCGCGCCGTATCTTCGCAATCAGCTTCGCTTCTATGAGTGGCACAGTTCGAGGATATCCGGGCTCACTATAACGGAAATAAAGCTTTGCATGTGGGCGCCGAACCGTCCTGGGCCGAGGCGGCTCCCCCCGAAGCCTCCGCGGCCGCCGCCACCGCAGCAAGCGCTGGTGGGTGGTACGCCGCAAACGTCCCGCCTCTCACCAGATTCTCCAGGGGGCTGGCATTATCGCTCGTCACCTGTCGTGCCCATTCCAGCGAATTCATATATAGGAACGAGGCTCTGGACTCAGTCAGCCCAATGCGGTGTGCCACCGCTGCGCAGCCTTGCCATTCTCCACGTTCATACCATCGCAACAGATCCAAGACGTCGTGATAAATACCGGCCTCGCCGCGAAGGGCCAGCTTGATGGCCTGAGGAATGGGCAACTGGTCGAGCACACTGGCGAGTGGCATGTCCAGCAGCACCGGAAAGGCTGACGTCATCCCCATCCAGAACGCGCCGCGCAGTGAGTCGCCAACATCGTCGGCCAGCAGCTCGCAGAACCGTGCACGAGCCAGCGCCCACAGCACCACTTCCGGCGGCTTATGGACACAGTTTTCCGTGACCGCGCATACCAGCACCCATTTCCGAATCTCGTCTTCTCCCAGCAGCTCCAGGGCATGCCGTATGGAGGTGACCTCGAAGCGGAAAGCAAAGGCGAAAGAATTGAGGTAACGCAGCAGGCGCAGAGTCAGCGATGGCTCGGAGTGAATCAGTCTGGCAACCTCGTCCCGTTCCAGTTCATGCTGCTGCACTGCGCTCAACAGGCGGGTGCAATTCATGTGCGAAGCGCAAATGTTCTTCCGCTGCACGATCTCCGGCTTTTGAAAGAAGAAGCCCTGGAACAGCTCGTAGCCCATTTCCATGGCCCGGTCGTGCTCGTTCTTGTCTTCCACCTTTTCCGCCAGCACCACCAGACCGTGCCTGCGGATCTCATGCGCCAGCACCCGTTGTTGAGACTCATCCGTCTGCCGGAAGTCTACTTTTACGATGTCGGCAAGCCCCAGATAGGGTTCCACCGCGCTGATGGAACAAACATCGTCCAAAGCAATCTGGTATCCCTTCTCCTTCAAAGCACGGCAGGCCTCCAAGACTTCCTTATCCGGCGAGACGTCTTCCAAAATCTCGATCACGGTACGCGACGGGGGCAACAGTTCGATGACTCGATTGGTCAGGATCGAGCGCGTGCAGTTGATGAGCGCCACCTTGTCGCCGCAAAGCTGGTCGAGGCCCCAGAGAATGGAGCTGTCGAGAGTGGCAAAGCTGGCCTGGTCAGAATCCTGGAACCGGGCAACCGATTCGAAGCCCGAGCGGAAGAGTATTTCGTATCCGAACAAGCCCATGTTTCGCGTGAATATGGGCTGCCGAGCTGCAAAGCGCACCGGTGTCCTCCCGCACAACCAGGTTGGCACCTCCTTTATCGGCTGCTAACCCCCGGGGGATAAGTAGATATCCCAGAGGCAGGCGAACGTAGCCTTGTTGTCCTAAGGTCACTTCAGAAATGAATTTGCACCCCCAGACAGCGCCCCATGCAGCTTTAGCGTCCTACAGGTACGGTGCCTAACGTGTTCATTTATAAGGAGGCTTGTGCCATACGTCACAGTTGGCTGTTCACGCGTCATTGACATAGGTTTGTGGCGGCTGGTAGGGTTTGAACTTCGTGATCATTACCAACCGGGGCGCCCACAGAGAAGGGTTTTTTCCAGCGGTCTGGGTAAGAACCGTCAGCCTCGCGGTTCGCTTGGGCTCAAAGTGACAATCGGTCCTTCATAGCGACACATAAATTGGTAACGGCAGCTTTCTGGGCCGAAAGATTTTGGCTGAGGATATTAAGTTTGCGTAAACGGTTTTACATACTTTTCGTAGCCCGTGATGCTGAAGGTCAGCTGCGAAAGATTCCCATTCCAATTCATTACTTATACGTATTCATGGCCGGTGCCCTGTTAGGCATGTTTACCATCACCGGCATGGCGGGGTCTTACGTGCGCATGGTATGGAAGGTAGCCCGCTTCAACGAGCTCCGTTCCGAGAAGAAGGCCCTGCAGACGCAGTACAAACAGCTGGAGAATGTCTCCCACGAGAAAGACGTGCAGGTGGCTTCGCTAGGCTCTCTGGCCAACGAAGTCTCTGTCATCTACGGACTCAAACCTAATCCCAAGCTCATGGCTGAGACCGACAAGCCAATGCAGCCGGAGCAGGTGAAATACACCATCGATCAGCTTTACGCGCTACGTAGCTCGGCCCTGACCGGCACCGCGACCACCGCGCTTGGCCTGGGACTGACCCACACAGCAACGCTCAGCGAATGGGCGCGCATGGCCGCTGCTCCAACCTTGTGGCCGGTTACAGGACCCATTACCAGTTCCTTCGGCGAGCGTACGGATCCGTTCAACGGTGAAGGCGCATTCCACTCCGGCATCGACATCTCATGCTCTTATGGCCAGCCGGTAATCGCCCCTGCCGATGGCACTGTCACCTATGCCGACATGCATCCCGGCTACGGCCGGATGATTGAGATCGATCACGGCAACGGGATCGTCACCCGCTACGGTCATCTGTCTGGATTTGCCGTTGCCGACGGCGACACCGTACACCGCGGCCAGGTCATCGGGTATGTGGGATTGAGCGGCCGCAGCACAGGACCGCACCTGCATTACGAAGTGCGCATCAACGATACCCCGGTGAATCCGCATAAGTACCTGCGCACCACCAATGCGCTACTGAGTGCATCTGCGCCCGAGCGCCCGAGCCGAGAAGGACAGCGTACGGCGTTCGGCACTCCCTAACCGACAGCACGATTCGTCTCACCATGCCGGTTTGCCATCCTTAAAGCGTAGCGTTAATGAGTCTCCGCTTTTTATCACTTCGCGGGCCAGGATCAGGTCAGCCCCGTTCTGCTTGACCTTGGAGCCGGTGACCTCGACGCTGTCGCCTGGGGCAAACGTTACTCCCATCTCATCCAGGAAACTTTTCGGACAAAGAAACACCTGCGTCTTCTCCTCGCCTTTCTTGACGACCAGGTAGGCGATCGGCTTCCCGCCCGTTGGCGGATCCAGTTTCATCTCGTCCACTGTTCCCTTGAGCGTGGTCTCGGTGGCAGCATCGTATTGCGGCTGGGCCTGCCCCAGGGCAGAAGGCATTACCAAAGCAATGGTGGCCAGAATCAGCAGGCGCTTGCGCATGGGGCCGCTTACAGGCATGACATGCCTCCATGGCGCGCAATGGTAGGACGGATGCAGGTAAGTTGCAAGCGGAGAGATGGAGCGTCGGCCCCATCTCTCCAAATTGCCTATGCTGCGCGGTTCTTTCGGCTTCCCTTGTTGGTCAGCTTCGACGACTTGTTAGTTCCGCTCATTGAACCCGGGTTGCCGGTGTCGAGACTACCGCCTTCCCCTGGCGCTCGCCGGTTCATTGGCCGTCCGGTGGCGCCCGGCTGATGCTCAGGTTGAGTTGCGCTGCCACGGCCTGAAGTCTGCTGCCGCTCTCGTCCCTTCACCACGCGGGTCTGGCCTTTGTCGCCCTGATTGGTAATCATAGGACCGTCGCCCTCAAGGTCGCGCTCGCCCTCGTTGCCGGGATTGCGAGTTTCGATATTGCCTTCGCCCCACTTGACCTCAGGGTGATGCCCCTTGGCGTTGGGATCGTGCTGCGACTGGCGGCTCACGTCGGCGCCCAGGGCCTTTTTCGGAGTGCCCGCCGGCGCCTGCTGCCTCCCGACGCTGGCCGACTCGCGCTTTCCGCTTGGCACAGCTTTGTTCGACCCTGATTGGCTGCTCTGCTGGCGCGATTTCTCGTCCCGCGGATGCAGGTCGAGCGGATGTGTACCCGGATCTTCACCCTCGGTCTCTCCGCTACGCGGGTCGGCGATGAACAGCAGATCGGAAAGATCGCTGGCATGCTCCTCTTCCTCGCTCAGGATATGTTCGATCATCACGCGAGTGGTGGGATCATGATCAGCGAAATGCCGGATCATCTTTTGATAGACCTCGATTACGATACGCTCGGCGACCAAATCTTCGCGGATCATGTCTGCCAGCGTTTCGCCCTCAACGTATTGCGACACCGAGCGCTGTAAGAGCGACGCCGGATTGAAGTCGGGCTTGCCGCCGAGTTGTTGAATGCGCTCGGCAATTTCGTCGGCGTGCTCGCGTTCCGCGTCGGCGTGTTCCTTGAACTCATCACGCACCGCCATGCCGTGAACGCCAGTCGCCATGAAGTAATGGTGCATATAGCGAAGCACGCACACAATCTCCGTTGCCAGCGCTTCATTCAGAATCGAAATTGTCTGCTCTACGTCGCCTTCGTAGGTATCGGTAACTGCGCCTTCGTCGATTTTTTGCTCCGCGCGGGCGCGAATCTCTTGCACATCGCTTACAAATTTCGGCATGAATCCTTACCTCGTTGGGGAACTACCGTCGGGGCGTCCCAACGGGTGCCCGTGCGGGCTCGGGCGGGACGAGGCGGTGCATAGGATTAGAAGCAATTCGTGAATAGCGGGATGTCAGTGAATGTCTGCGATCTGGAGTCGAAGCTGGCCTTGCTCATCTGTTCCGCGGGTTCGAACCACCGCGAGCGACGGGACAACCAGTCCGGCAAATGCGATCTCCCCGGCGTTGTAAGTGGTGGACACCCCGATTGTTGCGGCGCCTGCCGCCTGCGCCGAGCGTATTCCCGAAGGCGCGTCTTCAAAGACCAGGCATTCGCCGGCTGGAAAGCCAACGGCGGCAGCGCCTGCCAGGTAAGGCTCAGGATCGGGCTTCCCCTTAGCCACCTCATCGGCAGAAATCATCTTCGGTGGGACAGGCAGGCCGACCGTCTGAAGCCGCTTGGTCGCCAGCCTTCGCGTGCCGGAGGTGACGATCGTGTATCGCTCCGGCGGAAGGGCGCTCAGCAACTCCTTCGCCCCCGGCAGCAGACGCAACCCGTCGGTGTCCTCCAGTTCCATTTGCTCGATGATGCGAAACTCGTGCTCGGCATCGAGCTGCGGCGCGACCGTACGGACCGTCTCAATCGCCTTCTGGCCATGCGCAACGTGCACCACGTGCTCTGGATTGAGCCGGTGATGTGACGCCCATTGTGACCACACCCGCGTAACGCAGGGAGTTGAGTCAACCAGCACGCCATCCAGATCGAACAACACCGCCTGGCAGGTGAAAAGGGGCATATCTATTAGTCTCGCAGCTGCGCAAATACTGTGCAAAGCGGCGAGGTGTCATCCCGAGCTGGACGTCAGTCCGCCGGCGAACAATCAGAGGTTCCGCCGCCGCGGGCTCGAGATGCCCCGCCCGCCCACGCTGTTACCTGACTACCCCCGTGCCCAATCTGAACCCGAGACCTGAAACCTGATGCCTTCCGACGCTTTTTCCCTCAGCAATCCGAACGCATCGCATATATTGAAATCGATGCCTTCGATCGCACTTTCCGAACTGTTGGGCGCGACGGTTTATGACCGTTCCGGCGCATCGGCAGGCAAAGTGCGCGAGGTTGCCATCTCTCCCCAGGAAGACGCAGCCAGCATCTCGGGCGTAGTGGTCAAGACGCGTTTCGGCGATCGGCTGCTGGCTCCCAAGGCGATCAGTTCCATCAACGGCGGAATTCGCATCGGCACCCTGGCCACCGAGTGGTCTCCCTATGGCAATGCCGAAGGCCTGCTTTTGCTGGGCCGCGATCTACTCGACCAGCAAATCATCGATGTTCACGGACGCAAGGTCGTGCGCGTCAACGATATCGACATTCACGAGGAAGTCGGCCACGAGCACGTCATTCTCAAGCTGGCCGCGGTGGATGTCGGGGCGCGGGGCGCCATCCGTCGGCTGCTGAAAGGCATTGTGCCGGCGGCTCCGCTGCATGCGCTGCTTTCCAAAGTTCCGCCGCGCATGATCCCGTGGGAATTCGTCGATCTCATCGAGACCGATCCGGCGCGACGGGTCAAACTGAAGATTTCGCTCGATCGTCTGGCGACTCTCCATCCTGCCGACATCGCAGATATTGTCGAGGAACTGGCCCCTGCCGAGCGCGAAGCCATCTTCGAAACTCTCGACGAAGAAGTCGCCGCCCAGACCCTGGAAGAGATCGATCCCAGAATGCAGGTTTCGATTCTCAGCTCCCTCGACTCCGACCGTGCCGCCGACATTGTCGAGGAGATGGATCCCGACGCCGCCGCCGATGTGCTCGCCGATATGCCTCCGGAGGAGACGCAGGAAATTCTCACCGAGATGCAGCCGGCGGAGCGCGCCGAAGTCGCCGAGCTGATGGCCTTCAACGAGAACACGGCGGCCGGGCGCATGACCACCGAGTACATGGCGCTGAAGCCGGGCGCGAAGGTCGCCGACGCCATCGAGATGCTGCGCATGTTCGAGGGCGGACTGGAAAGCATGAGCACCATTTACATCGTTGGCGACAAGGAAAAGCTGTTGGGTTCCGTGCCCCTGGCGAAGATCGTGCTGGCTCCGGCAGACACCCCGCTCATGCTGCTCAGCACGCGCTTCATGCCCACCATCCACCCCGGCGCCAACGAGAAAGAGGTGGCGGAAATGTTCGACAAATACAACCTTCTTACTCTTCCAGTAATTGATGACGACGGCGCGCTGACCGGCGTGATCACCGCCGACGACGTCATCAACATGCTGCGGGCCAAGCTGTAAGCACGAGTTCGGACACTGGGTGCCCCATTCCGGCGTTCCTTTGCCGGGGTGGGGATTTCTGGCTCACCAGCTACAATGTCCGCACCGAAACCTTCATTCCCGATCAGGAGTTTCGCAATTGAAACCAACATATCTCTGCGCCATGCTGCTCGCCGCTGCAACGCTGTGTGCTGCCCAGCCGTCGGCCCCTTCCAAAAGCGCCGCCCAGGCGACAACCTACATCCGCGCCGGGCGTCTCTTTGACTCCACCAACGACACCTATCGCGAGAATGTTGTAATCGTCGTCGAGGGCGAGCGCATTCAGTCGGTGCAGCCTGCGGCTTCCACGCAAATCCCCAACGGGGCCAAAGTCATCGACCTTTCGAAAGCTACTGTGCTTCCGGGCTTGATCGACTGCCACACTCACTTGGGTTTCCGCGCCGACCAGTACAACCCCATCAACCACTTCAAGAGCACGCCCTACACCCAGGCATTTGCGGCGGAAAAGAATGCTCGCACTACCCTGCTGGCGGGCTTCACCACGGTGCGGGATGTGGGCTCCGGGCCCTTCATGGCGGTCGACCTGCGCGACACCATCAACTCGGGATACATCATTGGTCCTCGCGTGGTGGCCAGCGGGCCCGGCATCTCCATTACCGGAGGCCACGGCGACCTGAATAACTTTTCTCCCGAAACCACCGTCACTCTCTTTCCCGCCGAGCGCAATTACCAGATCGCCGATGGCCCCGACCAGGTGCGCCATGTCGTTCGCGCGCAGGTGAAGTACGGTGTCGACGTCATAAAGATTCTCGCCTCCGGAGGCGTGCTCTCCAAAGGAGACAGTCCCGGCGCAGAGCAGTTCTCCTTCGAGGAACTGAAGGTCGCTGCCGACGAAGCTCACAAGGCGGGACGCAAGATTGCCGCTCACGCGCACGGGACAAAAAGTATTCATGACTCGATCTTGGCGGGAATCGACTCCATCGAGCACGCCAGCCTCGCAGATGACGAGGATATCCGCCTGGCCAAGGAGCACGGCACGTACTTCGACATGGATATCTACAATGACGACTACCTGATGGGCAACGCGATCAAATTCGGGCTGGAACCGGAGAATGTCGCGAAAGAAAAGATGGTCGGCCAGAAGCAGCGCGAGACATTCCAGAAGGCGGTCCAGGCTGGCGTTAAGATGGCGTTCGGCACCGACGCCGGCGTTTATCCCCACGGCGATAACGCCAAGCAGTTTGTCACCATGGTGAAGTACGGCATGACGCCGGCGCAGGCCATCCGCACCGCCACTCAGAACTCCGCCGACCTGGTGGGCCGCAGCACAGATGTCGGCACCATCGAGGCCGGCAAGTACGCCGATATCATCGCGGTCGAGGGCGATCCGCTGTCCGACGTCAGCGTATTGCAGTCAGTAGGTTTCGTGATGAAGGGCGGCGTGGTTTACAAAGACAAGCTGGCGGGCACACCGGTGCAGGAGTAGAGGTGCGTGTGTGCGGGGGCCCCATTCCGCCATCGTCTGGTGGGGTGGGGATTTTTGTTCACTCTCACCTTACTGAGATTCGCCACAAACTTGTTGAAATCCACTGCAATGTGAGCTAGCATCCTTGCCCTACCCCGCAGGGAACTCCAGATAAAGGCCCTCTCGTAGCTCATTAATAGGAGGAAACATGGCCCGTGCAGTTTCGATTTCCCTGAAGAAGTTTACCGAGTCGGTAAACAACGCCGTAAAGGCGGCATCCGAGAAGCATCCTAAGTTCAAATTCGAGGCGGCAAAAGGTATCAGCGTCTCGTATCTCATCCGCGGTTTCCCGGTTCCTGATGGCATTCTGCGCAACGCGACCATTCCCGAGCTGCAGTCGTTTGCGACGGACGTCGCTCAGCATGTCTCAGCGGCGAATCAGGACGTCCTTAGCGCAGCCGGCCGCGGCCCAGCAGAGGGAGCGGTGATCTCAGTCGGGGGTCACCTGACTATCGGGTTCCCGGCGCCCGAGAACTTCTTACTTATGGAGTAGGAGGCTGTCCATGAGCAAGCTGTGTCCTAGCGCGCAGCCCGGTATGGACGGGTGCAGGATCTTGGGAGTGGTGCAAAGCGATGGCCCTACTCCCGTGTTGCAGTACCTATCGGAGATCCTGCCTGCCACGCCTGAAGTGTTGGCCATGGCAGCACCGTTAAAAGCGACCGAAGTGTTCCGTCTCGCGGCCACTTGTGCAGAGCATAAATGTCCGCATTTTGACGGCACTGATTGTCAATTGGCGACGAGGGTGGTGCAGATTCTGCCTGTGGTCGTCGACACTCTGCCTCCTTGCATCATTCGCAAGGATTGCCGTTGGTATTCGCAGGAAGGCAGCGCGGCCTGCAGGCGCTGCCCGGAGGTGACGACGGTTACTTACGACGTCTCTCCGCAAGTGCGGGCGGTCTCGGGTCTACCTGTGGTTCCGGAAGACGCGATTTTGTAGATTGCTGTTGTGAGTTGCCGGGAGCCCGATTCCGCCATCGTCTGGCGGGGTGGGGACTTTCAAAATGGGCCAGCAGGCACTCCTGAACTAGTGCCCCTTCCCAAATCCCTTACGCCGCTGCTGGCTATAGCGATGCAGCGCGTCTTCGATGATGGGGAACGCTGCCTCTGCCGGCAGGAAGGCATCGACTTCAACCGCCTTGCCTTCCAGTTGCTTGTAGTCGAGGAAGAACCGTCGCATCATCGACAGTCGGTGCTCCGGCATTTCGCTGGCTTCGCGATAGGAGTTGAACTCCGGATCCTGCGTAGCGACGGCGATGATCTTGTGATCCTTCTTGCCGGCATCGATCATCGTCATCAGCCCAATGGCGCGCGCATGAATGAGCGTCAGAGGCACCACGGCCTCCTGGCAGAACACCAGCACGTCGAGTGGATCGTCGTCTTCGGCAAGCGTCTGCGGGATAAAGCCGTAATTCGCCGGATAGTACACCGCCGAATACAGCACGCGGTCGAGCTTGATCAGGCCGCTTTGCTTGTCGAGTTCATACTTCACGCTCGAGCCGGAAGGAATCTCGATCACCGCCTGAAACTCCTGCGGCAGCTGATCGCCGGGAGAGATGTCGTGCCACGCATGGGTCATGAAAGGTATACTCGCGCCGCCGCAAGCCTCTGCCCGCCGCAGCCATAGTAGATTAGCAGCTCTGATTCCGACCGCTTGAGTGAAGTTGCAGAGTCGACGCCGTCAAAGGGGGGCGGTCGTGTGCCGCCGTGCCCGAGGCTAGAAGCGGTGCGGCAGGGCCTGCTCGGTCTCAACCGAGCTGGTCAAGCTGCCCACAAGAAAGCTGACGAGTATCACTCCCAGAACTGCCACCGTTGCCATCATTGCTCTCACCCCCGAGGATCGTATGCCATCTCACGGCTCCCACAAAGTGGGAGCACCGAAACTTGTGCATATATATAGCACACATTGGATGCCGATAAACGCTTTGGCCAGATGAAAATTTTGTGCACTGCATTACTGGTCGGGTAATCCCACTACTCGCGATGCAACCAAGCAGCACCCGATTCCACCGTCGCTGGAGGCGTCTTGCTCGCACCCTTCCCAATCCGGGAGCGTTCCTGATTCCGCATCAGCATCGGTTTTTTTCGCCCAACTCCCGACCCTGGTCACTGCAAGCCATGTCGTCGCCATTGTCCAATAAGCGCGAGGACAAACTTGTATGGGCCCCCTGCCGAGACTCACTCTTCTTTTAATCACGATTGTCGTATTGCAATTGCTCGCCGGATGCGGCAGCTCTTCCCCGGTCGAACCCCCGGCTCCGGCCCCACTGAACGCGAGCGATGTGAATCTGATCTTCGTAGTGAGCGAGGACATCGCCTACCAGGAGCTGGGAGACATAAACCCGGGTACTGCCAACCTCACCAATCGCGGTTTGCGACGGGTGTTGGCGATGGGTACGTTTCTACAGCAGCAGCTGCTGGGCGGCCAGAACGTCACCAGCATCTACGCCCTTGAGCCCTTGACGCACCCGCAGACGACGAACGCCTATCCCGATATGGTGGCGCTCGAGACCGTGCAGCAGTTCGCTATGCTGAACCAGACCACGCAGACGCCGCAGGCATTCCCGGCGGTCTCGGCGAACAGCTATTCCCTTTTTGCGTCCTACACCGCCGGATCGGTACCACAAACAGTGGTGCCGCAGCTGCCGCTCTGTCCGGCGTGTCAGGGTCTCGACTTCAACGACCAGCAGGGCGACAACGAAGCACTCCTCCGCAGCATCCTCCAGGATAAGACCCCCGGGTTCTACGTCTTCTCCGCCCCGTGGGAGACGATCAGTACAATGCTGGCTAACATCAACCAGAGCGAGGGCTACAACCTGCTGCTCCCGGAAAAGTATGCAGGATCAAACTATGTTTACGCGCTGGCGATCGGCACGCCGGGAAAAGCCCGACTGGTGACTTACAACGCTAATCTGAGCCCATCCGACGACTATCCTGTGCTTCCAGCCGGGAAAATTGTCGCCGCGCCGTGCACTCAGACATTCAACTACCAGGTGACCGGAGGCGTGGGCACCGCCGTTATTCCTGCGGGCGCCAATGTCAACGAAACGGTGTACATGATCCGCCATGCCGAAGCGCATCCGCAACCCTACTTCGACGATGGCAACTATATCGCCGCCGGACAATGGCGCGCCCTATATCTTCCCAACGCTTTACAGGGCAAGATCAAGCCGGACAAGATTTACTCGATCGATCCCGCGATCGGCGATTCCGAAACGATAGGTGGTGCGGCCTCCTCCTACGTCCGGCCGGCGTTGACGGTTGAACCCTACGCAATCGCCAACAACTTGCCCTTTGATCTGGTTACCAGCTTCGCAGTCTTCGATCAGAACGCTCCTGACCTGGCTACCAGTGCCAGCAACTTCTTTTTCACCGGAGGCGCCTTCTCCAACCAGACCTTGCTGGTGGCCTGGGAACACGATCACATTCCACCCACGGTGAACGCATTGCTCTCCACCTATCATGGCGGGCAGACAGCGCCCAACTGGCAGGGCAGCAACTACGACAGTATTTGGAGGATCACGCTCGATACCCAGGGAAACCTGACGGTCGACGACGCACTGTGCGAGGGCATCAGCTCGGCAGACCTGCCCAAGACGGCTCCTCAATTTTGATCCGTGCGCGTGTCCTAGGCATTGAATTGCGCCCCGCAGTGGCATCACGCCGCGGTAGTCACAACTTCATCCACAACCCGGTTCAGGGCCTCGGGACCGTCGGCGCCGACTATGTAGCGATCGGCCTCCACTTCCGGCCACTCGCCATAGACATGAGCAATGTAGACAATTTTCGCGGGCGAGGCGTTCTGGCGCAGCAAGCGAACCACCTGTCGCGCGGTGGCGGCCGGCAGCTTATGGCACAGGAGCACAACGTCGTACTCTTCCCTGGCTCCTGCCGCAGCAATAGCTTCCTTTTCGCTGTTGATCATGGCCGCGCTGTGCCCGGCATAGTGCAAGGCAAACTGTCGGTGGCGGTTCAGCTCTTCATCGGTGCTGAGGGAGAGGATCTTCATAGCCGGAGTCCTGATCTGGGTAAATCCCTGTAGGCACAGAAATATATCAGACGACGAGCAGATATTTGAATACCGCACTCGCCGAGATGAATACGTGGAACTGATTCGCCCTGTGTTCGCTTCATCAAAGATTAACACTCACTCGTAAGCTGCTCATCTAAAGCAACTTCCATGCATAACCAAAAACCATGGCGAGCATCGAAACAATCAATCGCAATTCATCATCTTCCAACACCTGCCGGCTATCTAATCACTACATAATCTTTTCTGGGAGTTTAGTCACAGAAGTCATATTTTTCATAACCATAGGAAGGTCCATCTTGAGCACGCGAAGTCAAAAAGAGTACGAAAAGTTTGCCATGATCCCTAACGAAGCACAGTTCCAGACCAAGCGTTATATCCTGGCCAGCGACTTTGACCAGACCCTGAGTTTCAACGATTCGGGCTATGTCCTGAGCGATTTACTGGGCATTCCCGAGTCCGAGTTCGAGCGCAAGATCCAAGGCATGGCCAAGTTGAACCTGGTACAGCAGGGCGGCGAACTCGCCTATCTGTTGCTGCACGATCCCGAGTTTCGCACCAAGGTGCGGCGCGAGCATCTCTACGAAGCCGGCAAGCGGGTGCGGCTGAAGCCGAACATCGACGCGCTGTATTCCTTTCTGTCGAACGACGTCGAGGGATTTCACTTCGACTTCTATGTGATTTCCGCCGGCCCGGTGGAGATCATTCGCTCGGCGCTGGATGGCATCATCCCCGCCGACCACATCTACGGCACCGAGTTTGAGTACAACGAAGAAGGCGAGATCGAGCGCATCGTGCAGGTCACCGCCGGATACGGCAAGGTGGCGGTCATCGATCAGCTTCTCGAACAGCTGAAAACCGGATCCGACCGCATCATCTATGTCGGCGACGGCAGCTCTGACATTCACGTCATGTTGCACATTAACCGTCGCGACGGATTCACCATCGCCGTGTCGGAGAACAAGTACCTGGCACCCATCGCCAAGCGCTCCATCTTGAGCGAAAACGCACTGGCGATCCTGATCCCGATTCTCGAAGAAGTCGTAGGCTGGGATTCGATGTCGATTCGCGAGGTCTTCGAGCAGAAGGGCTTCCTGATTCAGCAGTGGGACAAGGTGCAGACCGACATGCTCACCATCATCCCCAGCGGCGCTCCGATGCTGGAGCGCTCAACCATGGCGGCAAAGGTCTAAAAGGGCGGCGAACGTTTAGTACTTCCCCGACGTGTCATCCCGAGCACAGCTGAACTTTCTCGCGTGCCGTCCCGAGCGCAGCTCGATTTTCCGGCGGTGTCATCCCGAGCACGACGAGGGATCTGCAGTTTCTTCACTGGCCGAAACTTACTGCGCCCGCGACATCGTTTGCAGTACAGCGAGATGGCGCGCGATGTCGCCGTGAAGACTTAAGCGAGCGGCGAATAGCGGTTTTACTGCGTTCGCGTGGCTGTGCCTTGCATCACGGTCACCCAGGCGCCGCCGGCGGAGGGCTGCACCTCCTGCTTGAACGTGTACGAATCTTTCGACACAAAGTTGAAGGTGTAGCGCGACGGCACGATCACTCCGTTCAACTTCTCTTCGGCCTTCCACGTCCACACACTGCCCTTGAGATGGCCCAGTGCGACGATGTGCTCACCCAGGCTGTTGTACACGTTGTACAGATACAGGTGACTCTTGGGGTTGTACTCCATGACCCGCGTGCTGCGAACGTCGCCTAGCGGCCCGTGAACGTCGGTGTGGGTCTCGACAAAATAGCCGCCCTGTGTCCAGGCGCTCTGCTCCGTGCCGCTGAATTCGGCGGGCAGGAGAAGTCGGGCTGATTTTCTGCGTTCCTTGCAGACTCCAGTTGCCGACGAAGTACTGCATGACCTGTTGCTCTTGCGTAGGTCCGGCAGCAGGTGCGGGAGCTTGCGCGATCGCGAATGCAGCGGTGAACGCCAATAGGATTGCGGCTAAGAATTTCATGCACGATTCCTTCGGTTCAGCTCGGGATGAGGAATCGTAACACGCGGCAATAGTCTGGCTCTGCGCCTCGGGCGCAGTATAAGAAAGCCCACCGCTTCAGCGGTGGGAAAGCGTAGAAAATACGCCCGAGTCCCTCTTTGGGACGGCAGATGTGTGAACTCTCCCGCCATCGGTTGCGACAAAACGATTTCTCGACAGTTGGCGCAGGTTGGGAAATACTACTTGGAACTGTGACCGTGGAGCGAAATCAGAGGCGGATCTCACCAATTATCACGACTTTGGCGACCCTCCTCTTCTTGCTTGGGAGTCTGCCACTGAGCGACGGCTTGCCTCTAGTCTGGTCGGCGTCTTTGCTTCTCTTACTCAGTGGAGTATTGGTCAAGTGGGGGCCTGTGCTCTCCTCTCTTGGATCTGGTCGAATTCCCCTGCTCCTTAGCGTGGCAGTGTTTACGACATCTATTCTGAGCAGGGCAGCTGAGCGGGGTGACCTGCTTCCGGTCAGTATTATGTGTGCAGCGGCTCTGGTACTAGTTGTTATTTGTTGCCGTCTGGCGCCACGCAGTGAGACATCGTCTCGCCTTCGCGTAGCGGCGCTGGTCGCGATTGGGGCGTTTGCTTTGTGTCTCAGAACCGCTCTGTACAGCAACTTTGCGTCTATGAAGCAGGGAGACTTCTGGGTAGTTGACCTACCGTTTAAACAAGTCCTGGTCTTGCCCCACCCTTACGATTTCTATGTGGTTGCGAGATTCTTACCCTTGCTGCTTTGGGCAGCCATGTTGGCTTCGATGCTTGGTTCTGGTCTGTATCTTTGGCTGCGAATACCTAAAACACGATAGCGGCTGCGTGGTGTCAACAAACAGCAGGTTCTTCGGTTCGCTCAGAATGACAGAAGAGCTTTGGCCAAGGCGAACAGCTAAGGGCGAAAAGCGGTCCACTCACACATACCGCCGCAGCACCCGCTCCGACAAATTGCACAGCACCTCATACGGCAAGGTCTCCGACCAGCGAGCCAGGTCCCAGGCCGTGATCTCTTCCCCTCCGCTGCGGCCGATGAGCATCACTTCGTCGCCAATCTCGCAACCAGGAATGTGCGACACATCAACGATGGTCGTATCCATCGAGATGCGGCCCAGCACCGGCGCTCTACGTCCGCGAACCAATACGCTGCTGCGGTCACGCGCATTTCCGTTGCTCGATTCCGCCGACGTCTTCCCGTTCCGCGGATACGAGTTCTTACGCGAGTATCCGTCGCCATATCCAGCAGCGATCACCGCAATTCGCGCAGGTGCCGACGTCACGTAGGTTCCGCCATAGCCGAGTGGCTGTCCAGCCGGAACATCGCGCAACGAAATCACGCGCGTCTTCCATTGCAATACCGGATGCAGATCCAATCGCGTCAACGCACTCGCCGCCGAGCTTCCATCGTGATTCACCGGCGGCAACTGGTATCCGTAAATCGCCAGCCCCGGACGCACAAAGTTATGCCGCGTTTCTGGACGCGCAATAGCAGCGCTGCTGTTGGCCAGGTGCCGAATCGGCGGCTTCAACCCGTGTTGCGCCAGCGTCTGCAGCGCCTGCTCAAAGCGCTCGAATCTGCTTCCTGGTGTCGGCATCATCCACCACCTCCGACGACGCCAGGTGACTGAACACACCCTCCAACTCAATCTCCGGCACCCGCGCTAACGCAGCCACAAACTTCTCCAACTCCGCCTGCGGCAATCCCAGCCGTGACATACCCGTATCAATCTTCAAATGCACCGCTACCGGACCCGAGAGCCGCAGCTTACGTGCTGCACGAGCAATAGCATCCAGTTCATCGATCCGCGAAATCGCCGGGGTCAACGAATAGTGCAGCGCGTCTTCTTCTTCTCCGCGCCACACTCCCACCATGATCAGCACTCGTCCCGTGATTCCGCTCTCCCGAAGCGCCACGCCTTCATCCGTCGACGTCACCCCGAACCAGCGCCCACCTTCGTCCTGTAATGCGCGTGCACATTCCGCGTAGCCATGGCCGTAAGCATCGCATTTCACCACCGAGCAGATGGTCACTTCGGGCCCGACATGTTGCTGTAGTGCTTGAAAATTGTGGCGCAATGCCGACAGCGAAACCTCAGCCCAGTTCGGACGGGAGTAGGTTCGGGAGAGTACAGGCTGACTGAGCAAGATAGCTTCATGATATCGCGCAGCAAAGCTCGCCGTGTTGACCACGCGGCTACCGGCACAGCGTAGTTCCTCGCCCCAGCGACGATACCGGCGCCAGCCACTCTGCCTGAGCAAACTGTCGCGGCCACCGCGGCGCATCCATACCTTTGAACCAGAAAGGTGTCGAGATGCCGGAAGCTTCCCGAAACGATGCTCCTCTGAAAGACCCGCAGTATCCGCAGGGCGCGGAGCGCGAAGATGTCAGCACCGAGCCACAGAATTTTCAGCGGCCGCTTGCGACGGAAGCCCGTCTTCCGACGAGCGGCATCTACGGCCAGCTACCGCCGACCCGGGCCGAAAGTTTTGGACGGACGGTGGGCTCCGCGGTTGGCGGCGTTCTCCGTTTCCCGCAGCGCGTCGGCCAGGCCACCTCACGCCTGCGCCGAGCGGGTAACACCACGCGCGCGGAAGCCTCGGCTGCCATGCTCGACATGATGGACACCGCCGCGCAGCGTGCCGAGAACATTGGTCGCGACACCACCGAAACCTTGTCAGACTGGGCCCACTCGGCGCGGCTCAGGACGGCACAGCTAGAAGAGCAAGCTGCCGCGCGCTGGCAGGACATACGTTCCGTCGCCCGAGGGCGGCTCGATGTTGCCAGTCGCCGCGTAACGGCGCAGTGGAACCATACCCAACGAGCCGTCTCGCGGATGCAAGAAGAGGACCCTGCCCGATTCCTCGTGGTTGTCGCAGGAACGGCGTTCGTCATAGGTGCAGGACTGCGAATCTGGAGGTCGAGCAGAAATGGCTAACGGATATACCAAATCGCTCCCTGAGGTCGTGAACGATCTCAAGGCCGAACTCAAGGACTTTGTTGCAACCCGGCTCTCCATTCTCCGTGTGGAGATGCGGGAGAAGCTGTCGGCGATGAAAGCCGCTGTGCCCGCCCTGATCGGCGGCGCGGTGCTGTTGCTGATGTCGTGGATTCTGTTCACCGGATTCCTGGTGACCGTAATAGCGCTGGCGTTTGGCACGCCCTGGGGCTGGGTTTGGGCCTTCCTCATTGTCACCGCCGCTTACGCCTTTCTGGGTGGCATGCTGGCCGCCGGCGGCTGGGCAAAGCTCAAACAGGCCAAGCTGGTTCCCGAGCGGACAATACGCGTGTTGAGGCAGGATGAGGTCTGGTTACAGTCGGAAGCGAGGACCCAGATATGAGCAGCAGCAGCAACCTTCCCGCAGAGATCCTCGAGCAGCGCGCGTCAGAGCAGCGGCGGCGGCTCCACAACTCGGTCAGCGAACTGCGTTCCTCGGTGACCGAGGTCGTTCGCGAAAAGCTCGACCTCAAACGCTATATCCGCCAGTATGCGGCTCCGGCAACTGCGGCGGCAGCTATCGTCGGACTACTCTTGGGACACTCGATCGCCGGCGTTTTTACCCGCGACTAAGCTCTTGGGCGCAGCTGCAGCCTGATGCCTGCCGGGAATATCTTCCGGCAGGATTTCGCCATGACTCCTGGGCAGAATCTACTTTTGCACCTATTTTGATACGTAAGTGCTATATGTTTGATGGTCAATTGGGGCTAAGGTAGACCAGTTCGTTGGAGCTAAGGTGGGGGAGCCCGCCGCAGTTAGCAGCCACTCGTCGACGCTGCGGGCGGGAATAGTTCGCCGCTTTCGCTGACGCTCCATTCCGGGAGCATCCGTGATTAACGTTGTGATCGCCGATCATCAGGCGATTTTTCGTGCAGGTATCGCAAAGATTCTGGCCGTCGAAGACGATCTTCGAATCGTCGGGCAGCCGGCATCCATGCAACAGTTGATGGTCTGCCTGGAGAAGCTTCGCACCGAAGTGCTTCTGCTCTCCACCGGTTTTACGGGGAACATCGCCGAAATAGCTGCCATTGCTCGTCAACATTCCGTGGCCGTCATCATTCTGGCTGAGATCAGTGAGCCCGCGTCCCAGTTCAATGAAGCCGGCGTGAAGGGTGTGGTTTACCGCTCTGTGCCGGGCGCTTGCATGGTCGACACCGTGCGTCGAGTGGCCCGCGGTGAGACCTACATTCAACCGCACGGCAACATCACTGGCGACTCTCACCACGACATCGTGGGCACGCGGGTAAAAGATCGCCTTTCCGACAAGGAAATACGCATCATGGCGGCGGTGGTGCGCGGATTCAAGAACCGCGACATCGCCATGCAGCTCTACACCTCGGAACAGGTGGTGAAAAACGCGCTCCGCAACATCTTTGACAAAACCGGAGTGTCTGACCGCCTGGAATTGGCGCTCTTTGTGCTGCATCATCGAACGCTGGCCCAAGCCACGGCTGCGGTGCAGCTTGAGCCTGAATCGCGCCGCCGAAAGCGTACTGAAATACCGGCCTTTGAGGACGAGCCGAAACAGCCGCCAGCCCTCTTGAACTAGCCGGCTATTTCAAATGCAACTCGCTCGGGCTGGCTGCTGATACCCTGATCTACTCGGCTCGGGTCGGCCTGCTTGGATTGAGCCGTGATCCCTGCGCTCCAGCCGGATTCCCCGCAGCTGCGCGTTCCTCTTGCATCTTGTCACCGATCTTCAACAGCTCGTTGACGATAGTCACCAGCTCTTCCGGATTGATCGGCTTTTCCAGGTAAAGATCAGCCAGCGGCTCGGGAGCTTGGAAAGCCTCCGACACATAGCCTGAGACCACGACCACGGGCATCGTCGAATTGGTTTTGGCCGCCTGTAGAACGGAACGTC
Source organism: uncultured Acidobacteriaceae bacterium (assembly GCA_963791965.1). GTDB lineage: Bacteria > Acidobacteriota > Terriglobia > Terriglobales > Acidobacteriaceae > CAVVDY01. Next base: position 651,430 of record CAWBUK010000006.1, read on the forward strand.
CATTGGCGTCGCCCAGGCGCCAGTCGGTCACCACCGCGTCGTAGGAGTTGTTCTCGAGCTTATGGATGGCGTCTTCCGCCGAAGTTGAAGGCGTTGCCTCATGGCCGGCGGCTTCTAGAATAGTGCATTTCAAAGTGACGATGTTGGGCTCATCGTCTACGCAAAGAATTCTTGCCATTTAATTCGGTCCTGTCGGCCTGCCAGTCGGGGGCGGCGGGGAAATAAAGGTAAGGGCAATCACTTACCGCTCGTATAACTGCCGCTTATTGTTGAGCACGCTTCAATGAAAGTCAAATGAACGCAAGCAGTTTTTCGTACTGGGTACGCTTACCGTTGAGAACTAGGGAAACTACCCTACTTCATGTGTTTACCTGAGGTTCGACCCGCCCCATCCTCCGCCGCCCGGGCTTTCGATCCGTACTCGTTCTCCCTTTCGCAGGCGCGCGCTCGACTTGCTTGCCAGCAACTCGAGGGAGCCGTCCTGTCGCACGACGCTCGTCTGTCCCGGCTGCCCCTCGCTGCCTCCCGCAAGCCCATAAGGACGAAGCTGTCGGCGATCGGCTAGAACCGTCACGGTGGCGTCGGTCAGAACTTCGATCTCGCGGATGATCCCGTCTCCCCCGCGATGTTCCCCTTCACCGCCGCTGTCGGGCCGCAGACCGTACTGAGTAATACGGAATGGGTAGGCGTACTCAAGCGCTTCGGCTGGTGTGTTCAGCGAGTTGGTCATGTGGGTGTGGATCCCGGAAGCCCCGTCATGAGCAACGCTCGCTCCTGATCCGCCGGCGATCGTTTCATAGTAGGCAAACGGAACCGGCGCCGCCAAACGATCGTCCATCCCGCCGATGGTCAGGTTGTTCATGGTGCCCGACGAAGCTGCGGCAATCCGCTCCGGCAGCACCTGCGCCAGCGCCTTCAGCAGCACATCGACGATTCTTTGCGACGTCTCGACATTTCCGCCGGCTACCGCAGCTGGGCTGACCGCATTAACGATCGTGCCTGCGGGAGCGATGAGTCGAATCGGGCGCATCAGTCCTGCGGTGGCCGGAACATCCTCATGCTGCAAACTGCGAAACACGTAGAAGCATGCGGAATACGTGATCGCTTCCACCGCGTTGATGCTGCCTTCTACCTGCGGCGAACTTCCCGTGAAGTCGATAACGGCAGCCGGACCATGACTGTTCGACGAGCGCCTTCCCTGCTGAGGAAACGCGATGCGCACAGCTATGCGGATCGGTCCCGACCCCATGCCATCGTCATCGAGAAAGTCTTCCGCTGCGTAGCTTCCTCGGGGGAGTTCCCGCAGGAACGCGCGCATCATCTCCTCGGAATAGTGCAGCAAGTCCCGGCCGGCCGCGTGGACCCGCTTCAGCGTGTACCGCTCACAAAGTTCGTGCAGCCGCGTGGCTCCGGTATGACAGGCTGCGAGCTGCGCCCGCAAATCGCCTTCGCGCTCCTCGGGAGTACGTACGTTGTTCAGCAGAAGCGCGAGAACGTCTTGATCCATCTCGCCGCCCCGCACCAGCTTTACCGGCGGAATCCTGAAGCCTTCCTGGTAGATATCGCGGCAGGGCCCCATCGATCCCGCGTAGGTGCCGCCCACATCCGCATGATGCGCCCGCGCTGCAACGTAGAAAGCAGGTCGCGATTTCGTCCGGCTGCGTTTGGCCGCCTGACCGACGAACACGGGAGCGACCACCGTGATGTCGGGCAAATGCGTTCCGCCGCGAAACGGATCATTCAGCATGGCAACGTCGCCTGGTGCGAGCTCGAGTTGCGTAATCGCCGCCGTGACCGACATGGGCATCGAGCCCAGGTGTACCGGCATGTGATCGCCCATAGCCAGTACTTCGCCCTCGCCGTTAAATACGGCACAGGAATAATCGCGGCGTTCCTTGATGTTGGGAGAAAAAGCGGTGCGGCGTAGCGCCGCTCCCATTTCCTCGGCGATGGCGTGAAACAGGTGCTTGAAGACTTCCAGTTCCACCGGATCTCGTGGCATGGCGTGAGTCTAATACAAAGGCCGAGCTGGCCTTCACGGGTAGAGCTGACCTTCAGGCCAGCGTCCACGCCTTCGCCAAGACGGCAGGGCTTTAGCCCTAATAACCCAAAAAGTAGCGATGGCCAACTCCCCCAAGCCAGCCATCGCTGCAGACCGCGCGATCCTTGCGCCCAACTTTGGCGGTCTGTGTAGCGAACAGTGAAACGTTTGCTACGAACTTGACTATACTGACAACTTATTTAACTATGCGGAGAAAGGCGCAATAACCGTCAGCTTTTATGCATATCACGCAAATTACTGCCGCTTATTTTTCGCCCAGTGAAAAGAGAGGAATCCGTGGTCAATAAAACCATCGAAGATGGCCTTCGCCCTTATCAAATCGGGCCGAAATTACGCGCGCTTCGCCTCAAGAAAAGCATGGGACTGGTCGAACTGGGCAAGCACACCGGCCTCTCCCCCGCCCTGCTCTCTAAGCTTGAACGCGACAAACTCCATCCCACACTCCCCACCCTGCTGCGCATCGCCATGGTCTTCAGCGTTGGGTTGGACTATTTCTTTACTGACGAACGAAAGCGTCATGTCGCCTCCATCGTCCGCAAGGACGACCGCATCCGCCTGCCCGAACGCCCAGGAATCGCCGACATTGCTTACCATTTCGAGAGCCTCGACTTTAAGTGTAACGAGCGGCGCACCAACGCCTACCTGGCGGATTTCGAGGCCGTCAGCCCGGAGAAACTGAAGCCGCATCAGCATGCCGGCTCGGAGTTTCTCCATGTAACCAAAGGCAAGCTGGGACTGAAGCTTGGGCTCGATGATTTCGAACTCGACGCAGGCGACTCTATCTACTTCGATCCCAGCGTGCCTCATACCTACCGCCGCGTCGGCAAGCAGCCTTGCCAGGCCCTCATCGTCACCGCCTGAGCGATGTCTACTACGGCATGACGTCTGCACTCCCGTGTTATCACAGGCGGGCACGGTGGCGATTCCGGGTGTCATCCCGAGCGCAGCCGAGGGACCTGCAGTTTGCACCTCATGCCCCGGTATTTTCGTGAGTTGATACACTTCCCTCTCATGACCGCTCACCCCACTACCCACGCGGCCATCCTTCTGGCGATAATCGCTATGACCATGACGCTCACTCCCTCCGCCACCGCGCAAGCGAAGCCTCGCGCCCGCGACTTGGGCATTCCTTTCGATGGCACTCCCGGCCAGCTCAACGCCATTACCGACGTTCACGGCGTCGAGGTCGGCTACACGACATTGATCTCCGGCTCAGGAAAGCTAAAGGTCGGCGAAGGTCCGGTGCGAACCGGCGTGACGGCTGTGCTTCCCCGCGGCAAGAATGCCTTTGGCGATCCGGTGTTTGCCGGCTGGTATTCGCTCAACGGCAACGGCGAGATGACCGGCACAACTTGGGTGGAGGAGTCCGGCTTTCTCGAAGGGCCCGTGATGATCACCAACACCCACAGCGTTGGCGTCGTGCGCGATGCCGTTATCCAGTGGCGGGTACAGCATTCTCCTGAACTGGTCGACCAGGTTTGGTGGGGCCTGCCGGTGGTTGCCGAAACCTATGATGGATACCTCAACGACATCAACGGCTTTCATGTGAAGCCGGAGCACGCCTTCCACGCCATTGACACTGCAAGCGGCGGCCCAGTCGCCGAAGGCAATGTCGGCGGCGGTACCGGCATGATCTGCAACGGATTCAAAGGCGGCACCGGCACCGCATCGCGCAAGCTCGATGTCGAACACGGCGGCTACACCATAGGCGTCTTGGTGCAATGCAATTACGGCAAGCAGGAGCAGCTGCGTATTGCCGGTATTCCCGTGGGCCGCGAGTTGCCGCCGGGGATTATTCGCGAAAAGGATCAGGGCTCGATCATCGTGGTCGTCGCCACCGATGCACCCCTGCTGCCGCAACAGCTCAAGCGCATTGCGCGCCGCGTGCCGCTCGGCCTGGGACGCGACGGCAGCTACTCCGGCAACGGCTCCGGCGACATCTTCATCGCGTTCTCTACCGCAAACCCGGGGGCGTGGGGCCCTAAAGGCGTGAAGCAAGTTGCAATGTTGCCGAATGACGAAATGGAGCCGCTGTTCCTCGCGACTGTCCAATGTGTCGAAGAAGCCGTGATTAACGCGATGATTGCCGCCGAAACCATGACCGGCATCAACGATCACACCGTCAACGCGATCCCGCACCAAGAGCTACAACAGGTACTGAAGAAGTACAACCGTCTGGAACTCGCCAAGTGAATTGCCTGGATGCAAGCTACGCAGCCATCACACACTGTTCCATGGTTTGTATCAGGGCACGGCTTTTAGCCGTGCCGTAGCGGCCAGATAATTATCTTGGGGCTTCAGCCCCTGCCGGCTGTTTTGCAGCGGCTGCAAGTCCAGATATTTTCCACATCCGGTTCGGCACGCCTGAAAGGCGTGCCCTGCTACAAGGCACACCGATTTACGAGACAGCAGAGATCTCCCCGGTGATTCCCGGCTGCCCAAAGTATCTGCGCTGAAAATAGAACGCCACATTCACCAGCGCGATCATCACCGGAACTTCCACCAGCGGCCCGATAACGGCCGCAAATGCCGCACCTGAATTGATCCCGAACACCGACACTGCCACCGCAATCGCCAGCTCAAAGTTATTCGAGGCCGCCGTGAACGCCAGCGTCGTGGTCTTCGAATAATCCGCCCCCAGCTTGCGTCCCATATAAAACGACACCAGGAACATCACCACGAAATAGATCAGCAGCGGCACCGCGATTCGCACCACGTCGAGTGGCAGCCGCACGATGTACTGGCCTTTGAGCGAAAACATGACCACGATGGTGAACAGCAGCGCGATCAGCGTGAGTGGACTTACCCGCGGAACAAAGCTGTGGTTGTACCACTCAATCCCCTTCGCCCGGACCAGCAACACGCGCGTCAAAAAGCCCGCAAGAAACGGAATGCCAAGGTAGATGAAGACGCTCTTGGCGATCTCTGCGATCGATACATCAACCACAGAACTCCTGAGGCCTAGACGAGCGGGCAACACGGTGATGAATATCCAGGCATAAAGCGAGTAAAAGAAAACCTGGAACAGCGAATTGAAGGCGACCAGTCCGGCGGCGTATTCCGTATCGCCTTTCGCCAGTTCGTTCCACACGATCACCATGGCGATGCAGCGCGCCAGCCCAATCATGATCAGTCCCGCCATGTACTCGGGATAGCCACGCAGAAATACCACGGCCAGCACAAACATCAGGATGGGGCCAACCACCCAGTTTTGCAGCAGCGACAGCCCCAGCACTTTCTTGTTGCGAAATACCTCGTGCAGCTCCTCGTATCGCACCTTGGTGAACGGCGGATACATCATCACGATCAATCCAATCGCGATCGGAATCGAGGTTGTGCCGATGCTGAAGCGATTGAGAAACGGTACGACGGTCGGCACCCGCCATCCCAGTGCGACACCAAACACCATCGCCGCGAATATCCACGCGGTAAGATAACGATCTAGGAAACTGAGACGGCTTGTGTTCTTCATCGGCGTTTTCTAAATATCCTGCTGCGTTTGCACTCGGCTACTGCGTCACGTTGCTCGAAGTTTGCCCGATGTTGTCCAGCTCTCTCTTAAGCGCGAGATTGTCGAGGCTGGCCAGCGGTAGACACAGGAACAGGCTGATTCTGCGCTCGAGCATGAAAAAGGCTTCTCGAAAGGCACGCTCCTTGTCGGCAGTGCTACCTTCAACCGCCGCCGGATCAGGTACGCCCCAATGCGCCGAGATGGGCTGCCCCGGCCACACCGGACAGACTTCGTTAGCCGCGTTGTCGCACACCGTGATGACGAAGTCGAGCTGCGGCGCGTCCGGACGCGCGAACTCCTCCCACGACTTGCTGCGCGAGCTCGTCGTAGCGATGTGAGCCGACTCGAGTTGCCGCAGCGCCTCCGGCCTCACCGTTCCCGACGGGTGGCTGCCTGCACTGTAGGCGGTAAAATTTGGCCGCCCCTTGTAGTTCAGAATCGCTTCGGCCATGATCGACCGCGCCGAATTTCCCGTGCAGAGAAACAGCACGTTATAGTGTCGTTGCATTTGCAGCCTCTATTCGTCTAGTTGCAGCAGGTTGGACCACAACAAGCCTTGCCCGCGCCGCCAGGTTTCACCGCTCGCACGAACGCGCTCATGAATTTGCCATCGGCTTCAGCGGCAATAGCATCCACGTCGAGTCCTTCGGCGGTCAGCATCTCTCGCGCTTCTTCTGTTTTATAAACCCGAGTGGTTTCCATCGAGACCTGCTCGAAACCAGCCGCCACCAACTTGTCGCTGATATTCCTTCTCGTCCAGCGCGCCTGCGATGCACCCCACCCACAGCAAAATGTTCTTGCGGATCTCCGGGTCGATTTCTCCGCGCGTCACAACATCAGAAACCGCCAGTCGCCCTCCGGGCTTCAGCACCCGAAACGCCTCGCGCAGCACCTTGTCCTTATCGGCCGACAGGTTGATGACGCAGTTCGAGATAATCACGTCCACCGAGTTGTCGGGCAGTGGTATGTTCTCTATCTCGCCCCGCAGAAACTCCACATTCTCCATGCCGGACTTCCGCTTGTTCTCGTTGGCCAGCGCCAGCATCTCGTCCGTCATGTCCAGCCCGTATGCTTTACCAGTTGGCCCTACCCGCCGCGCCGACAACAAAACGTCAATCCCGCCGCCAGAACCGAGATCGAGAACAATCTCGCCCGCCTCCAACTTCGCCAGCGCTGTCGGATTCCCGCAGCCCAGCGAAGCCATAAGCGCTGCTTCCGGAATCTGCTTGATCTGCGAAACGTCGTAGAGATTGGAAGTGATCGGGTCGCAACAGTTCGACTTCGCCGCTGTGGCCCCGCAACAACTGCTTCCGCCGCTGCTTACCCGCAAAGCTGCCTGTCCGTATTTCTCTTTCACTACTTCTTTAACGTCGGTCGTGCTCATGATGGTCTCCTATTCGCACACCTGGAGGATGGTCTTCGGTTTTACTGCCTTGTTCCGCGTACAGCATTCGGCGTAAAGGAATTGCAACAGCTCGCGCAGTGCTTCGGTGTTGGCGGTGTAGCGCAGAAAAGTGCTTTCGCGCTTGACCTCGACCAGGTTCTCGCCGCGCAATTTGTCCAGATGGTGAGAAAGTGTCGAGTTGGGAATCTCCAGCTCTTCCTGGATCTCGCCCACGACAAGTCCGTCAGGATGCGCCGACAGCAGCAGCTGCATGATTCGCAGCCGCGCTTCTGTACCCATGGCGGAGAACATGTCCGCGTATCGCGTCACGTCCTCAGTGGCTTTCCCGGCTCCCGTCTTCATATTTCGAGAATACTAGAAATATAGAAGCAGTCAAGAGGCAGTCTGGCAGTTCGGAAAAAATAAACCAAGCAGAACTAAAACGGGAAACAACGAAGCGCCAGCCTGTGAGCCGCGAGTTCTACGCGAAGATACCGGGCGCTACGCGCGTAGCATCCAGCTTCCCTTCCACCTGGCGGAAAGGCAGGAACACAGTAAACGCGGTGCCGCTACGTCCCTCGCGCACGCTGCTGATGACGTGAATCGTTCCCTCGTGTTTTTCGACGATGCCCCGGCTAACCCAGAGCCCCAGGCCCGTTCCCTTCTCACCTTTGGTGGTGTAGAACGGCGCAAACAGATTGCGCTTCACTCCCATGGGTATGCCTTGGCCGCTGTCGATGATGGTGGCGCGGATCCCTTTGCGCGCTGGGTCGTCCGCCCGGCTGCCCTCGCGCACGCTCAATACCAGTCGTCCACCGTGCGGCATCGCTTCAATCGCATTTCCCACCAGGTTCGAGAACACCTGCCGCAGCTCGCCCGGGAAGCCGCGAATCGCAGCGCTGCTTCGGAAGCGCTTCTCCACCGTGATGTTGCTCTTGCGAATCTGGGGAGCATACACCGTCAATACGCTCTCCAATACTTCCCCGATGCTCACGTCGATTGGGTGCCGTGCCTCGCGATGAAACGTCAGTAACTGTCCCGTGATCTGGGTTATGCGCGAAAGCTCCTCGCTCGCCATGTCGAGGTATTGCCGTGCCATCATTCCCGAATTGCTGTCGTGCTGCAGCAGGTAGATGAGGTTGGTCACGGTGTCGAGCGGATTGCGAATCTCGTGCGCGATCGTCGCCGACAGACGGCCTGCCTGGTTGAGCCGTTCAGTTGCGCGAAGCGTCTGCTCCGTCTGGCGGCGCTGGCTGATATCGCGAAACACGATCATCGTACCCACCAGCCCGCCCGCCTCATTCATAATTGGCGCCGCGTTCACCTCGACCGGAAACTCCTCATCTTTGCGATCCAGCATCACCAGCTCACGCGGAGCCCCTGTCACATCTCCGGAACGTAGCAACGTCTGCAGCGGTTTGCGTAGTTCGACCCGCGTGGTTTCGTCGAACAGCCGAAGTACTTCATAAACTGGCCGCCACCGCACGTCGCTCGCGTTATCCCAACCCGTCAGCTTTAACCCGACGGGATTGATAAATGTGATCCTCTCTTTGGCGTCAGTAGTCAGCACCCCATCGGCCAGACTATTCAAGGTAATGCGGAAGAACTCGCGGCTCTCCTGCAATTGTCGTGTCTGCTCCGCTTCCGCCTGCAGATGCTGCTCGTACGTCTGGGTCAGCGAGTGCAGCTCTTTGCGGGTCACGGTGAGCAGCAAAGTTCCCACCAGCAATATCAGGCCCACCGCGCTGACCAGTACCACCCGTCCCAGTATCCTCGCCCGGTGCGAGCGCTCATGCAGCAGTCGCTCTTCCTCGGTCGTCACCTTCTTTTGTTGGTCGCGAATCTTCTGAATCAGGCGGACCCCGTCCAGCAGTTCGTCATCGCTGGGGGGCGACTTCGCGTGCCGGGCAATCTCCTGCTCAGCCCAGTCAATCCATGCGTTGTCGAGATCGGCAATTTCCTTCAGCCGGTTTTGCTGAAGTTGATTGTCGGCCGTGAGCTGCTGCAGACGATCTATCTGGCCCGGCAACTGCGCTTTCGCGTCCTGAAAACTGTCTATAAATTTTGGGTCACGGGTCAGCTCATACCCTCGCACGCTCGATTCCATCTCCACCATCAAGCGCATGGCCTGCCGTGAGTTATCAATCACGTGATCGGAGTGGTCAACCCAAGCCAGGTTTGAGGTCAGCGACAAGACCTCAACTACCAGCGTGACTGCGAGGAAAACAAGGACAATCAGGGGAAGAAAAAGTGTTCTGCGGAGAAGATTGCGGAAGTTGCGCGTCTGCATGTGCTAGCGCCGAGAGGCCCCTGACCCCGATCTGTACGATAATACCCAGCGGGCATCGTCGACTGCCAGACAATTTTTCGGAATTTCGCGCTAGCGTTCCTCGATAATTATCGGTCGCGCAGGTAATTGACTGCGAGATGTACTGGATTTTGAAATTGTCATCCGGCCGCGAGACCACACCACCAGCCTATACAGCAGCAGCCCTCCGAGAATCGCCCCGTAGATTTCCGGCACCCGTTTGTCCAGCTTCACCGCCCACAGGAAGTGAATCACGCCGGCGATCGCGACCGCGTAGATGAGCCGGTGCAGCATCTGCCAGCGCTTGCCCAGCTTGCGAATGGCCCACTTGGTCGAGGTCGCCGCCAGCGGAATCATCAGTACAAATGCGGTGAAACCCACGGTGATAAATGGCCGCTTGTAAATGTCTTTGTAAACGCTGTGCAGATCGAAAAACTGATCGAGCCAGATGTAGGTCGTGAAGTGCAGGCAGCCGTAAAAGAACGCGAACAGACCGAGCATCCGGCGATATTGAATGAGCCAATACAGCTTCGTCAGCTTGCGCAGCGGAGTGATCGACAACGTTGCCAGCAGAAACACCAGCGTCCAGGTGCCGGTAGAGAACGTAATCACCTGGATGGGATTAGCCCCTAGTCCCGGGCCTAACGCCTTCCACGCAAGGCGAGCCAGCGGCAGCAAGCAAGCGATAAAGACGACGGGTTTGAGGAACTTAGGTTTCATCTATTCGAAACTTACAAGCAGTCTGCGAAAGGCCTCCTTGTCCTTGTCATCACGAGGAGGACTTTAGTCCGACGAGGGATCTGCTCTTCTTCGTCCCTCAAACGAGCATCGCCCTGTGCGGCCTGGGCCCGCACCACTCGTGCTCAGAAATTCTTTTTCAGGTCCATGCCCTTGTACATATACGCGACCTGATCGCCATAACCGTTGAACATCAGCGTATCGCGCTTGAAGAACTCACCAATGCGACGCTCCTTGGCCTGACTCCAGCGCGGATGATCCACCTTCGGATTCACGTTAGCGTAAAAGCCATACTCATCCGGGCCAGCTTTCATCCAGGCGGTCGTCGGTTGCTGCTCCACCAGCTTGATGTTCACGATGGCCTTGATGCCTTTAAAGCCGTACTTCCACGGCACCACCAGGCGAATGGGAGCTCCATCCTGGTTCGGCAAGGTCTGTCCATAGAGTCCGACTGCCAGAATGGTCAGCGGATTATTCGCTTCATCCAGCCGCAGTCCCTCCACGTACGGCCAGTCCAGAATTTCGCGCCGCTGCCCCGGAAATCGCTTCGGATCTTCCAGCGTAGTGAACTGCACGTACTTGGCTTTCGAGTTCGGCTCCACCTGGTCGAGCAGCGATTTCAGCGGGAAGCCGATCCACGGAATCACCATCGACCAGCCCTCGACGCAGCGCATGCGATAGACGCGTTCTTCCAACTGCATCTTCATTAGGGTGTCGATGTCGAACGTCTTCGGCTTATTGACCAGCCCCTCGACTTTGACCGACCACGGCGTCGGATTGAAGTTGGCCGCCAGCTTCGCGGGCTCGTATTTGTCGGTTGAGAACTCATAGTAGTTGTTGTAATTCGTAATGTCGTTGAAGGGCGTCTGCTTCTCACTGGTGCCGTACGGGCCTGCCTTGTAGCTGAGCTTCGCGTTGGCGAGAACCGTCTCTTCGGGCGACAGCAGGCCTGACAGCTTCACCCCCAGCACCGATGCTCCTGCCACCGCCCCGGCGCCAACGAGAAACGCTCGGCGGTTCATGTACAAACTGTGTGGGGTTATCTCCGAGGAAACAATGTCAGACACTTTCTTAATCAACATATCCGGTTCTCCAACCGCTTCACATCCTGTCCTGTTAGATACTCGAAAACCCAGTTCGTTACAGGAGTGGCGGTAGAAGTACGGTGCCGACCAGCAGCCTGGATTGACCGCAGGTTCTAGCAAAATCTAGCAAATCTGTCTTACCCAGCACATGTACGACATCAGTAGTTTAGGTGCGCGCATCTATCCCAACGTCGGCCCTTTCGGGCAAACGGAGGAACTATGGGCAAAATACTTTTACGATGCGCCTTCGCGCTCTCTCTCACTTTGCTTCCGTTGGCGATGTTCGGCCAAAGCGGCTCTAACATGGGCCAGAATGGCTCATCGATGAGCGGACAAGAAATGAGTGCCACCGGATGCCTGCAGAAAGGGCAGGAGCACGGCGGCTACTACCTGACCGACGAGAACGGTAAGACTTGGGAATTGATGGGCAGCGGCCTGGCCGCCCACGTCGGGCACAAGGTCACCGTCAGCGGCAGCACGATGGAGGGCTCGAAATCGCACGAGACCAAAGTCGAGTCCGCCGAAAAAGCCGAGGCCGGCAGCAATCAGCATGCTGACCTCAAAGTGACCAACGTGAAAATGGTCAGCGAAAGCTGCCAGTAGAGTTGATCAAATCAGCTGGTGCGGCGGCGCGGAGACGTGCCGCCCTCTTTATCTCCCAGCCAAACTCGCCGTTACCAACCACCGGAGGAAGTACCCGGCGCGATCCAGCGGCTCAGCATCAGGATGATAAACAATCCCGCATTCGCCCACGCGAACCAATCACCTTTGCGCGCATAAAATGTCGCGTCGTTACGCACTGGGACCTCTGCCACCAGGGTTGCGAAAGGCGCTGCGTCAGAAGCCTTCTGTGCCAGCACCCTTCCCCGGTCATCACTCACCGTGAGAATGCCATCTTTAGCCGAGCGGGCCATACTGAAGCCACTCTCCACCCCGCGCAGAATCGCCATCCGCCCGTGTAGCCAGCCGTCCTGAACAAAGTCCCAGGCCGGCACCAGCAGCAGCCCCACGCCATCCTGGCCGTAATCGCGGCCCATCTTGGGGAAGTCCATGTCCTTGCAAATGGCCGCTCCCCACGTTCCTGAACGTTCCTGCCACTCCGTTAAGCGCGTACCCGGCCTGAGGTTCGACTCGAAGGGCGGCAGCATGTGGTGCTTCTCGTAGGTGACGACCTCCGCATTAGGGGTATAAATGCGCGCTTCATTTAGCTTCGTGTCAGGCGTGACATGGATCACCCCAATCACGATTTGCGCTCCCATCTGATCGGCCGCCGCTTGCATCAGGTGGTCGACGTCTTCGATGTCCGCCGGCGTAACCACCGCAATTTTTTCCGGGATCACGATCACCTTCGCGCCCTGCGCCGCGGCACTTCGCGCCTGCGTGACGTAGTCGCTCATCAGCCGCAGGGTGTCGTCATGCTTCTGCGCCACCGGGTCCTGGTGTTGGTCTGAGCTGATGAGCGCAACCTTCACCTCTGGAGCCGTTGGAGCCGACGTCATCCGCCACAGCCCAAATCCCAGCACTGCCACCAGCACCACTCCCACCGCGATTCCCAGCCAGCGTCGTCCAAAAGCTGGGCCGTATCGTCCGAGCAGGATGCTCGCCGTCGCCGCGAACAGGAAGATGCAAAAGCTGATCCCCCATATCCCCGTCAGCGACGCAATCTGAAGGATGGGCAAAAAGTTCATCTGGCTATAGGCAAGGTTGCCGGAGGTGCTATGGATTGACGTTCGCGAGTTAATGAACTCGACAAGCACCCAGAGGCTGGGAACAATCAGCGCCGCGCGCCATACTGCGCCGATGCGCACAAATGCGCGATATGCCAATACCGCCAGTCCGAACCCCAGCGCCGACAACCCGATGTAGAGAAGGATTGTGGGGACGGGAATTCCAATGGCGTTACGAAAGAAACTCCATTGATTCATGAAGCCGGCGCCCCACGCGATAAATCCCACGAGGAACGCCCCGACGATGGAGAGCCGCGGCGCAACCAGTAACACCGGAATTGCCGCCAGCCAGGTCAGCCACCACAGCGGATGTAATCCCGTTCCGAAGTAGAAGCCGATTGCTGTTAGGACGAGGGCTGCCGGCGCCGAGACGAAGGGATTATTTTTGAGAGTCACAGCAGAAGTTAAGACGACCTAACCCCAGGAACGTACTACGTCGCGCCGCAACCATCTTTTTCGACAGACGCGGCGCGACCAGGTTGTTACCGCTCCCTGAATTTCGCCAGCAGGCGCAGCATCTCGAGATACAGCCACACCAGCGTTACCAGCAGCGCAAACGCGCTATACCACTCCATGTACTTGGGAGCATTCCAGCGCGCGCCCTGCTCGATCAGGTCGAAATCCAGCACCAGGTTGAGCGCCGCTACTCCAACCACCACCAGGCTGAAGACAATGCCAATCGGCCCCGAGCCGTTCACCGCGGCAAAGCGAAAGCCGAAGAACCCCAGTACAAACTGGATCAGGTAGAACACCATGATGCCGCCGGTGGCAGCGACAATGCCCAGGCGCAGCTTATCCGTGACCTTGATCAGGCCAGAACGATAGGCAATCAGCATCACTACCAGCGTTCCAAATGTCAGCGCGACTGCCTGAATCGCCAAGCCATGAAAGCGCGTCTCAAACAGGGCTGAGACCCCGCCCAGCACCAGGCCTTCCAGCAGCGCGTAGATCGGCGCCGTGATGGGAGCCCATTCCTTCTTGAAGATGGTAGCGAAGGCAACAATCAATCCGCCGATCGCTCCGATCATAACCAGCGGAGCCATGGCGGCCGTCGCCTGTTCCATTGAGCTTGCGGCGAAGAAGCGGTTCCACACCCAGGCCGCACTGGCAACACACAAAAGCAACAGGATGCCGGTCTTGTTCACGGCACCTGCGATCGTCATCCCTTCGCCCAGCGTGCTGACACCGGTTGTCCGGAAGGCGTCGCCGCTCAGCGCGGGATTCGAAGTTCTCATCAACTGAGGCATTCTTTAAGTCTCTCCTGACTCAACTCATTAGATTGCGGCAAATGTTAGACGATGTATTTTCAACATTGTACCCGTGGGAGCTGGTTTGAAGGGGCGCGGCTTCAGCCGCGCCGAGGATGGAGATCTGAATGCGGCCTTTAGCCTCTGCGGGAGCTCGCATTCTCAGCGCATGACGACGATCCCCTCAGCGGCTCCAGCCGAGTGCGATCCACTGCACACGGCGCGCCTGAAGGCGTGCCACTTCAACCGCGGCTCGCCGTGCCGAACTTATAATCGACTTGCCTTGCCCTACCTCTCCGCACAACTCTCGGCCGACCTCAAGCGTCTCGCGCTCGACGAGGGCTTCGACCTCGCAGGCGTCGCCGGAGTTGCTGACACCCCCGAGCATCGCTTCTTCTCCAGCTGGCTCAGCTCAGGATACGGCGGCGAGATGCGCTATCTCGAAGCTCGTAACGATGCCGGAGACCTCAAACGGGCGTCGCTCGCAAACGCTGCGCCCTGGGCACGTTCTGTCATAGTGTGCGCGCTCAACTACAACGCCGATGCCCCATACTCGACCCACGCCGGCTCCACCTCCCAAGGCTGGATCTCGCGCTACGCCTGGACGGAGCGCGATTATCACGACGTTCTGCTGGAGAAGTTACGCTCCCTTGAAGCCAAACTGATCGACTTGGTCGCGCAGCAAGGCATTGAAAATGACAAGCCGCGCACCTGGTGCTACGTCGATACCGGACCGGTGATCGAGCGCATCTTCGCCCAATACGCCGGCATTGGCTGGATCGGCAAGAACACCTGCGTGCTGAATGAGCGGCTGGGTTCATGGCTGTTTCTGGGCGTCATACTCACTTCCCTGCAGCTGACGCCCGACCTTCCCGCCACCGACCGCTGCGGCTCCTGTACCCGCTGCCTCGACGCCTGCCCCACCAACGCCTTCCCTGCTCCGTATCAGCTCGATGCCACGAAGTGCATTTCGTACCTCACCATCGAAAAACGGGGGGCCGTTCCAGAAGAATTGCGCGAAGGAATAGGCCGCCAGGTTTATGGCTGTGACGTCTGCCAGGACGTTTGTCCCTGGAATCGGGCAGCTCCGGTGGCCAAAACCCCCGAATTCACCCCCAGAACCCAACTAGTTAACCCCGACCTGGAATGGCTCGCCAGCCTCTCGCTCGACCAGTTCCGTGAGGTATTCCGCGGCTCCCCTATCAAGCGCGCCAAATACGCCGGCTTGGGCCGCAATGTCGCCATTGCGATGGGCAACAGCGGAGACAGTCGTTTTGTCCCAGCCCTCGAGAAGCTGGCTCAAGACGAGGACACGAACGTGGCGGAACACGCAAAGTGGGCGCTGGCACGGCTCACCTCGCTCAAGGCACCGCAGGGCTCGTGATTCCAGTACCCCCGGCCTAACATCCCCGTGGACCTTCGGAGCTGTCATCCCGAGCCCGCCGCGGCGGGAGGTGACACCGCAAAAGACGCCGGTTCGGCGCGAAATCAGTCTGTTCGGGTGCCCCATTCTTTTTCCATCCGTTGGAAAAAGGGTGGGGTGAAGAAGATCGAGGCGTCGACTCGTTCCCATGTGGTCTAGGGTCGGAAGAAGGAAGATCGTTCTGGAAAACCGGCAGCGTGAACAGTATTAACTCCCACCCTTTCCCAAACGATGGGAAAGGATGGGGTACCCGCTAGTCGTCCCGCTTGCAACTGTGGGAATCCGCGCTCTTACGAAATCGTCGTCAGCTGCGGCTTATCGCTCTTCGCGTAATGCGAATCCACATAATCGTCGAGAATCTTGATGAACTCGGCGACGATGTGATCGCCCTTGAGCGTCAGCATGAGGCGGCCATCGACGTACACCGGCGCCTTGGGCTCCTCGAACGTGCCCGGCAGCGAGATTCCCAGGTTAGAGTGCTTTGACTCGCCAGGGCCGTTGACCACGCAACCCATCACCGCGACCTTCATCTCCTCGACGCCCAGGTGAGTGGTCTTCCACACCGGCATCTGCTCGCGCAGGTAGCTTTGAATCTGCTCCGCCATCTCCTGGAAGAAGGTTGAAGTAGTGCGGCCGCAGCCCGGGCAGGCAGTGACCTGCGGGGTGAAGCTGCGAATCTGCATGGATTGCAAAATCTGCTGCGCGACCTGAACTTCTTCCGTGCGGTCGCCATTCGGAGCAGGCGTCAGCGAAACCCGAATGGTATCGCCAATGCCTTCCTGCAACAACACACCCAAAGCCGCGGTACTGCTGACGATTCCCTTCGACCCCATGCCGGCTTCCGTCAATCCGAGGTGGAGCGGATACTCGCAGCGGCGCGCCAGCTCGCGATAGACATCGATCAGGTCCTGCACTCCGCTGACTTTAGCGCTGAGGATGATCTGGTCCTTGCGCATGCCGTAGTTCACGGCGATCTCAGCCGAGCGCAATGCCGATTGCACCATGGCTTCCATGGTGACGTCGCGCGCGTCTTTCGGCTCATCAAGCTTCGAATTCTCGTCCATCAGCCGGGTGAGCAGCGCCGAGTCGAGCGAACCCCAGTTCACCCCAATGCGCACCGGTTTATTGTTCTCATTGGCCACTTCGATCATGGCCAGGAAGTTGTTGTCGTCCTTCTTCCCGATCGACACGTTGCCCGGATTGATGCGGTACTTGGCCAGCGTCCGGGCGCACTCGGGGTACTTCTTCAGCAGAATATGGCCGTTGTAGTGGAAGTCGCCGATGATGGGCACAGGCAAGCCGATCTTGTCCAGGCCATCGACGATGTGAGGCACGGCCGCCGCCGCAGCGTCGTTGTTCACGGTGACGCGCACCAGCTCGGAACCGGCACGGGCCAGCGCGGCACACTGGCGGATGGTGTTATCGATATCGGCGGTATCGGTGTTCGTCATCGACTGCACCACAATTGGTGCATCGCTGCCGACGCGAACGTTGCCGATCACGGTGGTGTAAGTCTTTCTGCGCTTAATTTCAGCCATAAGGTGCTGTTCTCAAGTCTACCATTGGAGAAGATGCTTTCCGGTGGACGCTGGTAGCGCAAATAGATACTCTCAAGCCGTGAACCGCACCCAGCTGCTTAGCCTAAAGCTCTTGCTGCCTATCACCTGCGCTGTCGGCTTGCGCTTCAGCCTGTGGCTGGAAGCGCTGATTTATCACCGTGGTCGAACCGATCCGCGGTTCAGGAAAATCATCGGTAACAACGCCAGTTGGTTCGTCCTCGGAATGGGCTACATAGCGCTGTGGCGCTTCGAGCTCGGCGACTGGCTGCACTGGCAGAACGCATGGAAGTTGCTCCTGGTGTTCCTGGCCATCTTCCTGGTGCAACGAACGATCCGACAGCTGCGGCCCCTTCCCTCCCCAAAGCCGGCAACAAGTGAAGCTGAACCCGAAACGGAGGCCACCGCCGCGAACTCTTCATGACGGAACCTCCGCCAGCCGGAAGCGGAACACCAAACAGGACATCTAACCTTACTGTCAGCCGAACGTCTTTGAAGCAGGGTTGAGACAACGAGTTCTTTCCTGCAACACTTTCTCCGGTGCAGGGTTGATAATAGGTGCGGATGCAGGAGTGCCCCGCCGCACAGGTGTGCAGTGACTCCGCAAAGGTATACGGCAATGTCTTCATTTCGCTTTGCTCTCGGTACGGTTCTGGCGCTCGCGCTGTGCGGCATGAATGCCGTCGCCCAGTATGGCGGGTCGCAGTATCCGAATGGAACGCAATCTCCTTCGGGCAGTCAGTACCCCGGCGGGAGTCAGTATCCAACCTCGCCGGGTACGCCTACGCCGTCTCCGGGTTCGGGTCCCAGCAGCACCACCAGCACGCCGACCACGGTTCCCCAGGGCACAACCCCGCAGAGCGGCGGCAATTCCAGCAGTACCTCATCCAGCACCTCCTCCGCCCCGACGGCCAGCGACTCCAGCGATGGCACCTACGCTCCCGACGTAAAGAACGATAAGCACGCCCCCAATCCTTCGACCATGGACAACCTGGACGCCATCGGCAACCGCAACGTCGGCTGCAACAAGGGCGTGGGCAACTGGTACTCGCTCGACAAACAGGTTGCGATGGGCCGCGACTTCTCGCAGCAGGTTGAGCACAGCGCCAAGCTGATCAACGATCCGGTGGTCACCGAGTACGTCAACCGTGTTGGCCAGAACATCGTTCGCAATTCAGATTCAAAGGTCCCGTTCACCATCAAGGTCATCGACACCGACGAGATCAATGCTTTCGCGCTTCCCGGCGGCTTCTTCTATGTCAACTCGGGATTGATTATGGCGGCTGACAATGAAGCCGAACTGGCCGGCGTAATGGCGCACGAGATCGCGCACGTTGCCGCCTGCCACGTAGCGCGCGAGCAGACCCGCGGCAACATCGTACAGCTGGCCAGCATTCCGCTGATTTTCGTTCCCGGAGGATGGGCGGTTTACGAAGGCACGCAGGCGGCGCTGAGTATCGGAGTGCCCCTGACCTTCATGAAGTTCTCCCGCAACTTCGAGAGCGAGGCCGACTTCCTGGGTATGGAATACATGTACAAGACGGGCTACGATCCGCAGTCGTTTATCTCGTTTTTTGAGAAGATCGAAGCCCAGGAAAAGAAGAAACCAGGAACCCTGGCCAAGGCGTTCTCTTCGCATCCCATGACGCCTGACCGCGTGGCGGCTGCGGAAAAAGAGATGAAAACCGTGCTGCCTCCGCGGCCGGAATACGTCGTAGATACCTCTGAATTTCAGCAGGTGAAGGCCCGCCTGGCTTCCATCGAAAACAAGCACAAGGTGCAGAACGATAAGAGCAATGCCGACCGGCCAACCCTGCGCCGCCAGCAGACCTCGAACTCGCCAACTGATAGCCCGAATGGTCAGGATCCGCAGGACGACGGTCGTCCGACCCTGAAGCGCAATCCCAGCGACTCGGGTTCGAGCACCCCCAGTCAGACCGGTTCGAACTCTACCGGGTCGGCCAGTTCGACTGACAGCGCTTCCGGATCGCAGTCCCCGTCCGACGATGGACGTCCGACCTTGAAGCGCAACCCCAGCGACCCCAACTCCAACAACTAACTTCGCGCAACAAGTCACACACCCGCGCCGTAGGCGCATCAGAGCTTAGCCCGGCGTTATCAGCGCCGGGTACGCCAACATAGATCTCGAGTCTCGTCAGGAACGGCAGAACTCTCTTCAGGTGCTCGCGACTTCGTCCTCTGACAACGACCAACCCTCGACCTCTCGCCATAACCTTATTTACCAATGTCGATCGGGACGGCGCCGCACTGACATCTGACCGCCACCACGGACACCCGGCAACTTCTTCCTGACAACTCGACAACCGACAACTGACAACTTCACGATAGCCTGCGCTGGCGAGAGCTGCGGCTTTGCGTGCTCTGCTTCGAGAGCTGTCCCAAGTACCTGTAAAAGGCCCCTTCGCGATACATCTCCGCTTTTTCCGATGCCATCCGACTAACTACAAGGAGCCTTTAACCTATATGGATACGAATAAACAGAACCAGGACAACATGAATCCGAATCAGGGAAAGTCACCGCAGCAGAACTGGGACAAGGACAAGAACGATCCCAACCAGCAGCAGCAGGGTGGTCAGCAGCAGACCGGCCAGCAGCAGCAGGACCAGCAGAAGA
Source organism: uncultured Acidobacteriaceae bacterium (assembly GCA_963791965.1). Classification (GTDB taxonomy): domain Bacteria; phylum Acidobacteriota; class Terriglobia; order Terriglobales; family Acidobacteriaceae; genus CAVVDY01. The sequence continues at coordinate 671,106 of CAWBUK010000006.1, forward strand.
AGAGCCAGCAGCCCGAGCATAACGTTCACGACCAGGAGCGGAAGCGCGCTTAGCGCCCGGCAGCTGCTCGCCTAGTGTGAAAGTGTAAGCATGGGCTCCAAGGCACAGGCTCTTGGGGCCTTTTGTACTTCTAGCGACGCACTAGTCTCCCCAAGCTCGCGCCGACCTTCGGCGATTCATTTGACACACCCGCCCTCCCCCTCTAGCGTTAGTGTGAACTCTCATATTCCCGACTAACATCGTGCGATTGCGCCCCCAATTCGTTCTCCTGGCAGTATTCCTGTGCAGCGTCTTCCCTTTTGGATTTGCTGAGAAGGTCAACGACATTCAGCCGACCGGCTATGTCATTGATCTTGCAAATGTCATTCAGCCGGAAGCGAAGGCGAAAATCTCGGCGATGGCGACTGAGCTCCAGCAAAAGACCGGAGCGCAGATGGCGGTGGTGACCGTCAACTCACTGGAGGGCGAGGATCGAGATCAATACGCAGCCGATTTGTACAAGCATCTCGGTGTCGGCCCGAAGAAGAACGACGAAGGCGTGTTGCTGCTGGTGTCGCCCAAGGACCGCCAATACAAGTTTGAAGTTGGCTATGGCCTGGAGCCGGTAATCAACGATGCGCGCGCCGGCGACATTGGCCGCTCCATGGTGCCGAGCCTGCGCGCCAACGATTACAGTGCGGCGATCCTGAGTGCGATGACGCAGATCGCGCAACTCATTGCCGCTGATAAAGGCGTGCAGCTCACCGGCGTTCCCGATCGCGCGCGCGCGCCGGCCCGCGGCACCAGCAACATTCCGTGGTGGCTGATCTTTCTCGGCATCTTTATCGTGTTCCAGATCATTCGCGCGCTGATACGCCGTGGCGGTGGCGGCGGACCGGGGTCAGGATTACGCAGTCGCGGCATGGGTGTACCTCCGGTCATCTTCATGCCTGGCATGGGCGGCGGCTGGGGACGCGGTGGCGGTTTTGGCGGCAGCTCGGGCGGCTTCGGGGGATTCGGTGGCGGCGGGGGATTTGGCGGCTTCGGAGGCGGAATGAGTGGCGGCGGCGGCGCCGGAGGAAGCTGGTAGAACAGTGACTTGGTTGGTCAGTTGCCACAGGTCGAGCCTCTAGTCCACCCAAAAGCACGGCTGGGAGGCTCCAAATCTGTAGATTAGGAAGCCCAGATGCCCGAGGATGTCGCCAAAGGCACGGTTTTTGCGTGGAAATGCGCCGCTTTGCGGCAGTTTTGCAAGGCTTCAGCTCTGCCATGCATGACTTAAAGTGATGGATCAGCAGACATCCATTCCCTGGAGGAATGGATAAAAATCGTGATTTTGAGACGCAAGCGCCGTCAAAAGGCCGTTTTTCATGCCCCATAACCGCGTTTTCGTCAGCCGAATGTGCGGCGAGACAAGATAAACCATGAAGAAACCAGACGACAAACTCCAGCAGTTAGTGCAACGCCTGCAGTCGGCTTGCGGAGAGAACCTCGTCTCCGTGGTGCTCTACGGTTCGGCGGCGCGTGAGGATTTTCACGAGACGTATTCTGACGTGAATTTGCTGTTGGTGATGCAGCAGCTGAACGCGAGTGCGCTGCACGCCGTCTCGCCCGTCATCACCTGGTGGACGCACGAAGAAAAGCTGCACCCGCCGATGATCATGACGCGTCAGGAATTGCAGGAATCCGCCGATGTCTTTGCAATAGAGTTGCTCGATATCAAAACAACGCATCGCACGCTGGCCGGCGAAGACGTAGTCATGGCGATCGATGTGCCGATGAACCTGCATCGCGTGGAAGTGGAGCACGAGCTGCGCACAACGTTGTTACGGCTGCGGCAGCACTTGCTGCTGGCTCCGGACAAGACCGACGAGTTGCGCGCGGTACTGGCGAAATCCATCAGTAGTGTGACGACGTTGTTCCGGCATGCTCTGATCGCGTTGGGCGAAGATACTCCACATGCCAAGGCGAAGTTGCTGGAACAGGCAGGCGAAGTGTTCGGCTTCGATTATCAGCCACTGCGTTCGATACTGGAGTTGCGCAACGATCCTAACCAACCGCGCAGCGTGCTGGAGCTGTACCATGCCTACCTGACGGCAATCGGCCGGGTAGCACACGAGTTGGATGTACGGGTCCCCAAGAAGAAGTGGCAGCCGACTTCCTGACAGGAGAGTGATTGCAAATGAAAACAGGCCTGATCGTACTTCTCATCGTCGTTGTCCTGCTGGTGTGGATTGGCAGCATCTACGTTGGCCATCGCAACCAGATGGTTACGCTGAAAGAGACTGTGAACTCGCAATGGTCGCAGGTGGATGTGGTGCTGCAACGGCGCGCCGATCTCATCCCCAACCTGGTCGAGACAGTGAAAGGCATTGCCGGGCAGGAGCAGAAAGTCTTCGGAGACATTGCAGCAGCACGCGCCGCCCTCATTGGCGCCAAGAGTCCGGCCGACAAGATTGCGGCCAACGGACAGCTCGACGGCGCGTTGGGACGGTTGCTGGTGGTGGTTGAGAATTATCCGCAGCTACGCTCGAATGAGAACTTCCTGCGCTTGCAGGACGAGTTAGCAGGAACCGAGAACCGCATCGCCGTCGAGCGCCGCCGCTACAACGAGACGGTACAGGCGTACAACACGTATATCGGACTGTTCCCCAACAACATCGTGGCCAGCCTTTCAGGATTTACCCGTGACGATGCGTACTTCAAGACCGACGAAGGTGCGCGTACGGCTCCCAAGGTGAACTTCGGAACGCCGACGCAGCAACCGGCGCCGGCGCCCGCACAGTAAGGAGCGGCACGGCAAGAGAACTATCGCAGGGTCGGTATTGCGAGCATCGCAGTTTCCGGCTGAACAGGCTGCTGAAAAACTCGCAAGCACGGATAGCTCGCGGACCAAGTCCGCTCGCGAGATCGAAAACAAGGCACTTGTTCGGCGCAGCTAAAGCTGCGCCCCTTCAAAACCGCATTAAACGGGTTTTCAGCAGCCTGTGAAAGCCGTGCCCTGATACAAAACGATCTCCGATACAAACCGACTATGGGATCGCTCTCGATTTCCGACTGCCAAGAACGCAAAGAATCGTGGGATTGACTGCCTTATCCCTACGCCGTGCCTTCCGGAACCGGGGCGGCCTGGGCCATGGGCTGTTCGTGGGACGTGTTGACCAGGTCCTTCAATTCTTTGCTGGGTTTGAAGTAAGGGATTTTCTTGGCGGGAACTTCGACCCGGTCGCCGGTTTTGGGATTGCGTCCGACGCGAGGCTTGCGCTGACGGGTGCGGAAGCTGCCGAAGCCGCGTATCTCAATCTTGTCGCCGGCGCGTAGTGAGCGCACTACGCTCTCAAAGATGGTCTCGACGATGACCTCGCTGTCCCTACGGGTGAGCTCCGCCAGCCGCGATACTTCATCGATCAAATCTGCCTTGGTCATGCCGTTCGCCCCTTCCACATCGCCCCGTTACGGCTCTAAGGCGGCTTGGAGGGGATACTCTCAAATTCCTGCCCCGTTGGCAAGTGTAAGTTTTGCTAGGGATTAGAGTTAGAGCCACGGAAGGCAATGCCGGCGACGCGCCGATGGGAATTCGGCGAGCCAGTGACCGCAGGTAATCATCGATAATGAGACAGTGCCCATCCACACTATGAAGCTCGCCTATTGCGCAACTGTTGCGATCCTCTTGAGCGTGGCACCGCCGCTGGCTGCGACGCCCAACCAACAGCCCTTAACACCAGGCAATGTCATACGCGTTGAAATTAGTGGTGCGCGTAATGACAAGGGACAGGTTTCCTGCGCGCTGTTTGCTTCCGGAAGCGGCTTCCCCGGCAAGGTGGAAAACGCCGTGGCGCATACACATTCGGCGATCAGCAACGGCTCGGCTGTTTGTGAATTCACAGGTATTGCGCCGGGGCGGTATGCAGTATCGGTGTTTCACGACGAGAATTCCAATGGCGAGATGGATACCAACTTCATCGGCATGCCGAAAGAGGGAGTCGGCGCTTCCAACGACGCCAAGGGCCATATGGGGCCGCCAAAGTTTGAAGCTGCGGCGTTTCAGTATGCAGGCGGTAGGTTGGAGTTGAAGATCAAGCTGGTGTATCTGTAGGGGGCTGTTGGCTCTTAGCTCTTGGCTTTAGGCCAGAACGTGCCGCAGGAAAAGCATGCGGTCTTGTGACGAAGAAAAAGCCCCACCCGGGCAAAACGGCCCGAATGAGGCACCCACAGCTCAGGATTTTTTACTGGCTGCTGGCTCGCTGCTACTCGCTAGTTGCTAGTTGCTTCTTTATTTCTTCCACGCGATCGGCCATGGCGAACTTGAGGTCGTCGATGCCTTCGCCGGTTACGGCAGAGATGGCGTAGAAGCCGAGTTTCTTGCGCTTGGCGTAACGCTTCAACTTGGCGAGCTTGTCGGGGTTCGCGACGTCGAGCTTGGTTGCGACGACAAGCGTGGGCTTCGCGTCGAGTCCTTCGCCGAAGTTCGCCAGCTCGCGGGTGATGACCTCGAAGTCTACGACGGGATCAGGACGGCCGCTGGAATCGGACACATCAACCAGGTGAGCCAGCAGGCGAGTGCGTTCGATGTGGCGCAGGAACTGCGTTCCCAGTCCGGCGCCGTCGCTGGCTCCTTCGATCAAGCCAGGAATATCGGCGACAACAAAGCTGCGTTCACCGGGCATGTCGCCCACCGCGACCACACCAAGATTCGGTTGCAAGGTGGTGAAGGGATAGTCGGCGATTTTGGGGCGCGCCGCCGAGATGCGCGAGATTAACGTGCTCTTGCCGGCGTTGGGATATCCCACCAGGCCGACATCGGCCAGCAGCTTGAGCTCGAGCCGCAACGCGCGTTCTTCGCCGGGAAAGCCTTGTTCGTGTTCGCGTGGAGCCTGATGGACCGAGGTGGCGAAGCGCGCATTGCCGCGCCCACCGCGGCCACCTTTCGCGATGACGACACGGTCATCGGGGCTCGAGAAATCGTGAACCAGCTCGCCGGTGAGCTCGTCGTAGACAACAGTGCCGACCGGGACGCTCAGCACAACATCGTCGCCTTCGCGACCAGTTTTGTTGGAGCCTTCGCCGTGGCGTCCGCGCTCGGCTTTGTATTCAGGGTTGAAGCGGAAATGGACCAGCGTATTGTGGCGCTCGCTGGATTCCATGATGACGTTGCCGCCGCGGCCACCGTCGCCGCCGGAGGGACCTCCGCGAGGCACGAACTTCTCACGGCGGAAGGCCATGCAGCCATTACCACCGTCGCCGGCCTTGACTCGAATTTTTGTTTCGTCAACGAACATGGAAAGAAGCTATCAGCTTTCAGGTTAGGTATCAGGCGTCAGGTCTCAGGTGTCAGGCAAAGATATATCAAGAACGACACAAAGAGCAGATCCCTCGGGAGCTGAAGCTCCCTCGTGATGACAAATCAAAAACGGGCACCGCGGGCTGACGCCCACGGCTCGAACAAATTTCGCCCTTCGGGCTGAAGACTTAACTGTTGCGCCCTTTGCCGCGTCGCTCGACCACATTCGGCAACTGCCTGACTGTCCGTCTTCTCTGACGCCTGAGACCTGATGCCTGAAACCTGACACCCTACTCCTAAATGACAGCTGACGGCTGACAGCTACGTTTGCAACACTCCTACACTAAACCTTGGCAGCTCGGGATTCAGCGATGCCGCGTCGAGCGCGGTGATGATGGCATCGCGAGTCTCGACGGGATCGATAATCTGATCGATCCACAGGCGAGCGGCACCGTAGCGCGGGTCCATCTGCTGGTCGTAGGTGGCTTTCACTTCGTCGAAGAGCTGCTTCTTGTCTTCGTCGCTCAGCTTCTTGCCGCCGCGCTCCAGTTGCTTGATCTTGATCTCAACCAGTGTGTTGGCGGCCGCCGCTCCACCCATCACGGCGTACTTTGCCGTTGGCCAGGCAAACATGAAGCGGGGATCGTAAGCCTTGCCGCACATGGCGTAATGCCCTGCTCCGAAGGAGCCGCCGATGATAACAGCGATTTTCGGAACCACGGAATTTGACACGGCGTTGACCATCTTCGCCCCGGCGCGGATGATGCCGCTCCACTCGGCGTCACGGCCGACCATGAATCCGTTGACATCGTGAAGAAAAAGCAGCGGCACGATGTTCTGGTTGCAATCCATGATGAAGCGCGCGGCCTTCTCGGCCGACTCGGTATAGATAACGCCGCCGAACTCGGTACGCTTATTGCCCGAACGATCGGTCTGGTGCACATGCGTCTTCTGGTTGGCCACGATGCCGACGGCGTAGCCGCCGATGCGCGCAAATCCGCAGATGACAGTCTCGCCGTATTCAGGACGATACTCGTCGAAGTGGCTGTCGTCGACGATGCGGGCAATGATCTCCTTCATGTCGTATTGCTTGGCGCCGTCGGCGTCGAAGATGCCGTAAATCTCTCCTGCGTCGTAGCGCGGCGGATGCGCTTCTTTACGATCGAATATGCCGAGCTGGCGATTGCCCATTTTGTCGACCAGCGAGCGGATGCGGGCGATACACGATTCGTCATCGGGCTCGCGATAGTCGACGGTGCCGCTGATCTCGGAGTGCATCTTGGCGCCGCCCAACTCTTCGGCGGTGTACTTGGCTCCAATGGCGGCCTGTACCAGGGCGGGGCCGGCGAGGAACAGTCCGCTGCCTTCGGTCATCAAGACGTGGTCGCACATGACAGGAAGGTATCCGCCGCCGGCGACACACATGCCCATGATGGCGGCGATCTGCGGAATGCCCATCGCCGACATCACTGCATTGTTGCGAAACACGCGGCCGAAGTCGTCGGTATCGGGAAAAACGTCTTCCTGTAAGGGCAAAAAAACTCCTGCCGAGTCGACCAGGTAGATCGTGGGAATGTGATTGTCGATGGCGATGTTCTGGGCGCGGATGACCTTCTTCGCCGTCATGGGGAAAAACGCGCCGGCCTTCACCGTCGCGTCATTCACGATGAGCATCACGATGCGTCCGTGTACGCGGGCGAGGCCGGTGACGACACCGGCGGACGGCGCGCCTCCCCATTCTTCGTACATGCCCCAGGCGACATAGGTGCCGAGCTCAAAGAACTCGGTGCCGGGATCGATGAGCAGCGCGATGCGCTCGCGGGCGGTGAGGCGTCCTTTTTTGTGCTGCGACTCGATGGCCTTTTCGCCGCCGCCTTCGTGGATGATCTCTTCCTCGTTGCGCAGGCTGGTGACCAGCTCAGCCATGGCATGAAGGTTGTGCTCGAAACGCGGTGAGCCGGTTTTAATTTTGCTCTCGAAGATAGGCTGAGACAGTTTGTCGCTCATGATGATTCCGGTACGTAAGGAAGGTCAACGATAACGGAGGGAGGCGAGCGGGCGCAAACCGAGAGGGACAAGCCGTCAGCTGTCAGCCGTCAGCTCTCAGCTGGTTTGCTGACCGTTCCGCTTCGTGCCTACCGCGATAGTCTCGGTGAATTGAAGAAGCTGCAGGTCGCCTCGGCTTCTGGTCCGCTTGGAATGACTTGTGGATCCGGATGACACCCGAGACTGGCAATTGAATGAATCCGGGCTCTCCGTTAACTGCTCAAATCAGGGGGTATAACGCTGGATTCCGCAGCTCCGGCGGGTTCGGTTCCGGCTTCGGGGACTGATAAAATAGACTTTACAGTGAGGATGGCCTTAGTTCGCCTGGCGCATCCTAATTTAGGGAGTTCATGATTCAAAGCGAAGCAAAGACTTTACTTCTGCTGAAGCCCCGTGGCTTCTGCGCGGGCGTGGTTCGCGCCATCGATATTGTACGGATTGCCTTGGAGACCTTTGGCGCGCCGATTTACGTGCGCAAGGAAATCGTTCACAACCGCTATGTGGTGGACGAGCTCTCGGCCAAGGGCGCGATTTTTGTCGATAGCGTGGAAGAGGTGCCGGCCGGCGAGCGCGTGATTTACAGCGCACACGGCGTGGCTCCGGAAGTTCGTGAGTCCAGCAAGCTGCGCGAGCTGCGGGTCATCGACGCGACCTGCCCGCTGGTGACAAAGGTTCACGTCGAGGCGGTGAAGTTTGCCCGCGAAGGTTATTCGCTGATCCTGATCGGCCATCGCGATCACGATGAGGTTATCGGCACGCTGGGCGAAGCTCCGCTGGTCACGCAGGTCGTGGACTTGCCCGAGGAGGTCGACAACCTGGACGTTCCCGATCCTGAGCGAGTCGCTTATCTGACGCAGACCACCCTGAGCCTGGACGAGACTACGCATGTCATCGAAGCCTTGCGCCGCAAGTTTCCCAAGATCAAGGGGCCGCACGCGCAGGATATTTGTTATGCCACCGAGAACCGCCAGACGGCGGTGAAGGAAGTAGCTGCCGAATGTGACCTATTGCTAGTCGTGGGCTCGGATAACAGCTCGAATTCGAACCGACTGGTGGAAGTGGCGTGTAACCTGGGGGCGAAGTCGTACCTGATCGAGAACTTCCGCTCAATTCAGCCCGAGTGGCTGAAGGGCGTGAAAACAGTTGGTCTGACGGCGGGAGCCTCGGCACCTGAGATTCTGGTACAGGAAGCCGTGACTTATCTGCAGGAACAGGGTTTTACCGATTTGAGAGAAGTGGAAGTAATGCCGGAACATGTTCGCTTCGGCCTGCCGCCCGAGATCATAGAAGCGATAGGCGCTGCTCCGGCGCTGGCTGAATAAAAGACGCAATGGCAGACGCAATACCCCCGAATCCTGCCGAGATGCGTTTCGGCAAAATAGATGACATCAAAGCGCGTGTAGCGGCAGCTGTCGATGCCTCACGCAAGTACCTGTTCTCGCAGCAAGTGCCTGAAGACGGCTACTGGTGCGGCGAACTGGGCGCCGACTCGACGCTGGTCTCGGACTACATCCTGCTGCATCGGCTGCTGGGGACGGAAGATCCGGTGCGCACCGAGAAGTGCGCCAACGAGATCCTGACCCGGCAGAATGAAGACGGCGGCTTCCCTATTTACAATGGCGGGCCGTCCAACATCAGCGCCTCGGTGAAGGCGTATTTCGCACTGAAGATGGCGGGGTATTCGCCTGACCATCCCGCGATGGCGAAGGCGCGGGAATGCATTCTGGCGCTGGGCGGAGTGACCGAGGTCAATACCTTCACCAAGATTTATCTCTGCTTCCTCGGCCAATACGATTACGACGCGGTGCCGGCGATTCCGCCGGAGATCGTGCTCTTCCCCAACTGGTTCTGGTTCAACATCTACGAAATTTCTTCGTGGTCGCGCGCCATCCTGGTTCCGCTTTCGATCGCGTACGCCAAAAAGCCGTTCAAGAAGATTGCTGATGAACATAACATCGACGAACTGTTTGTCGGTGGCAGGAAAAATAATCTTCGGCTGAAGTGGTCGAAGAAGCTGGTGAGCTGGCGGAATTTCTTCCTGGTGCTCGATCGCCTGGTGCACTTCTTTGAGCGAGTACACATTCGTCCGCTACGCTCGCAGGCGCTGAAGAAGGCTGAACGCTGGATGCTGGAGCGCCTGGAGATGAGCGATGGGCTGGGTGCGATTTATCCCGGCATCATGAACTCGATTATTGCCCTGCGCTGCCTGGGATATTCGCTGGATGATCCGCAGGTGATTCGCGCCATGGACGAGTTTGAGAAGCTCGGCATCGAGGAAGAGACCACCTTCCGCATGCAGCCGTGCAAGTCCCCGGTGTGGGACACGGCTTACGCCATCTTCGCGCTCGGCGACAGCGGAGTGTCGCCCACCGATGCGCGCCTGGTGAAGCCCAGCGAATGGATGCTGCAAAAGCAGGTCACGCGCAAGGGCGATTGGTGCGTGAAGAATCCTAAGGCTGCGCCAGCGGGATGGTACTTCGAGTTCAACAACGAGTTTTATCCCGACGTGGACGACAGCGCGATGGTGATGCTGGCGCTGAGCAAGGTTAAGACCAGCAACGAAGCCTACCAGGACAAATCGGTGCAGCGCGCGATTGACTGGGTGCTGTCGATGCAGTGCAAGAACGGCGGCTGGGCGTCGTTCGACAAAGACAACGACCGCATGGTGTTCCAGCAGATTCCGTTCGCCGATCACAACGCCATGCTCGATCCGCCGACGGTGGACATTACGGGACGCGTGCTGGAATGTCTTGCGACCTATGGCTATTCGCTGAAAGACAGGCCGGTGCAGCGGGCAATTGAGTTCATCCAGAGAGAGCAGGAACCCGATGGCTCATGGTTCGGGCGCTGGGGCGTGAACTACATCTATGGCACGGCGCTGGTTTTGCGAGGCCTGGAAGCGGTTGGCGTCGATAATCACGAGCCGATGGTGCAGCAGGCGGCGGAGTGGCTGCGCATGGTGCAGAATCCCGACGGGGGATGGGGAGAGAGCTGCGACTCGTACGACGATCCGAACACGAAGGGCGTGGGACCGAGCACGGCATCGCAGACAGCGTGGGCTATCATGGGTCTGCTGGCGGCCAACGATCTGCGCAGCGATTGCGTGCAGCAGGGCATCGCCTATCTGTTGAAGACACAGCGGCGCGACGGGTCGTGGGATGAGCAGTGGTACACCGGCACAGGATTTCCGCGCGTGTTCTATCTGGAGTACTACATGTATCGGCAGTACTTCCCGCTGATTGCCTTGAGCACGTATGCCAAGGCATCGGCAGCGGTGATGGAGGATCAGCTCAGAGCATCTCGCTTGCCGGGCGGCTCGCCTGATCAACACCGGCGGTAGGAAGTCGGCAGCGCCCAAGACTTACCGCATAAATTTGCATTGCAGGAGTTGCGCAACCAGCACAAGCGATGGACACTCCGATAGTCTCCAGGCGTTGGTTGCGGAAGCTGGTACCTTCGACGGCGGTCTTGTCGCGCTCAGCCTGGTTTTATCCGCTCTCAGTAATCAATGATTGGACAATTGGAGCGGCTTGCCGGCTGGTCATGAGGCGGCGCTTCCCTCCTTTGCGGTATATCAGCCGCACGGGATGCAACGACGTGGTGTCTCCGTATTTTTTTTACCTGACGCACGGAGTGAACTTCTGGATGTACGCGTTCGCGCAGGGCTGGACGAACCTGAATTCGCGCATCGTTGATATCGGCAGCGGATGCGGCAAGAGCGCGGTGACGTTGCGAGATTTTCAGTACATGGGTGAAGGTTTTCAGGGGCAATATTTCGGCTTCGATGTGGATGCTGACATGGTTCGCTGGTGCCAGCAGAACTTCGATCCCGAACACTTCAGCTTTCGAGCGATCGATGGCTACAGCGCTGTGTACAATCCTGCTCCGCCCAGGTTAGCGTCCAAAAGAGGGACGCGAACCCAGGGCACCGATTTACCCGTACTTGAGGGTTGCGAGGACGGCTCGATCGATTTGGTGATGTCACAATCGCTGTTCTCGCACCTCCTGGAAAACGAACTGCGGGCATATGTGAAGGAGTCGGCGCGGGTCCTGCGTCCGGGCGGAACTATGGCGATGACGTTCTTCTGCATGGACGACTTGCGTACCTTGAAATTGCTGGGCGGGCGGTGGAGTTTCGAATATCGCCGGGATGCAGCGTACGTGGAGAGCGAGCAATATCCGGAGGCGGCCGTGGCCTACGACAAAGCGTGGATGGAGCAGGTTTGTCGCGAGGCGGGATTCAGCGAGGTAGAGACGATATTGCCGGCGTACCAGAGCACGGTGTTTTGTAGGAAATAGCAAGCGCGGTATTGAAAGAGCGGGTCGCTCGGGAGCTGAAGCTCCCTCGCTATGACAAACTACGCATGCGGTTCGGCACTGCTGAAGCCGTGCCCTGATACAAAGCTCGAAACGTCAGCTCTCTGGATGGCAGATCGATTCGTCTGCCTGCACTGAAGGTCGGCGGTCTGCAACAATCGATCGCTACTGATAACGATGAAAGCTTTTGTGACAGGCACAACCGGCTTCCTGGGAAGCCACGTAGCGCGCGCTCTGCTGAGTCGTGGCGCGGACTTGCGCCTGCTGGTACGCGCCTCAAGCCGGCTCGATAACATTGCTGACCTGAACGCGGAGCATGTGGTCGGCGATCTGCGCGATGCGGAGTCGCTGAAGCGAGGCATGTCAGGCTGTAGCGTCGTGTTTCATGTTGCCGCTGACTATCGCTTGTGGGCGGTCAATGGCCAGGAACTGTACGACTCGAACGTGGAAGGCACGCGCAACGTGCTGAGCGCGGCCAGAGAAGCCGGCATCCGCCGAGTGGTGTACACCAGCAGCGTAGCCACCATGGGCTTCGGAAACAATGGCCACATGACCGACGAGGCGACTCCGGTCAGCTTGTCGAACATGATCAGCGACTACAAGCGCAGCAAGTTCATGGCCGAGCAACTGGTGCTGGAGGCAGCACGGGGTGGGCAGGACGTGGTGATGGTCAACCCGACGACGCCGATTGGTGAGCGCGATATCAAGCCGACTCCGACGGGGAGAATCATCGTCGATTTCCTGAAGCGCAAATTCCCTGCTTATGTGGACACGGGGTTGAACCTGCTCGACGTGAAGGATTGCGCCGAGGGACACCTGGTGGCGCTGGAGAAAGCCAAGCCGGGTGAGCGCTACATTCTCGGCGGCGAGAACCTGACGCTGAAACAGATCCTCGACAAGCTGGCGGCGATTACAGGGCTGCCTTCGCCGAAGATTGAGCTACCCTACGCGGTGGCCTATGTAACGGGAGCGGTGGATACGCTCATCACCGGCAAGCTGAGGCGTCGCGAGCCGCGGGTGACGCTGGACGCGGTGCGCATGGGCCGCAAGAAAATGTTCGTGAGCAGTGCGAAAGCCGAACGCGAGTTGGGATGGAGAGCGGGACCTGTGGACGACGCGCTACGGCGGGCGGTGGATTGGTTCCAGGCCAATGGATATGTCTAAGCCGGTCGCAATTGTTGCGGCCATGCGTAGCGAATTGGCTCCGCTATTGCGCGGCAGGCGAAGAAGCGAACAGTTGAGGGCGTCGAGCTATACGAGCTGCGGTCAGCGCTGGTGGCGATCGGCGGAATCGGCAGGAGCGCTGCCATCCGGGCGGCGGAGTTGGTGGTACGCGAGGCGGGACCGGCGATATTGGTTTCTGCGGGGTTGGCCGGCGCGCTGACGCCATCGCTACGGCCGGGAGATCTCGTACGTGCTCGCGAAGTGGTGGACGAGGCAACCGGCGAGCGCTACCACAACGGGACAGGCGATGCCGTTTTGGTGACGGCGCTGCGCGTGGCCGGAGTCAAAGGCAAGAAGCGGCTGGCGGCAAGCTACTCGGCATCGGCGGTGGATATGGAAGCAGCCGCAGTAGCTTGGGTGGCGAAGCAGCATGGGATTCCCTTTGTGGCGGTGAAGGCCATTTCCGACGAATTGGCGTTCCCGATGCCGCCCGTGAGCGGGTTTGTAACTCCTGAGGGCCAAATGCGGGCTCTGGCCTTTGCGGGACATGTGGCTGTTCGGCCAAAATGGTGGGTGCCGACGGTTCGCCTGGCGGTAAATGGCCGCCGCGCTTCTAAGAACCTGTCAGCAGCCCTGGAACATCTAATTCAGCAGTACGCATCAGCGACAAGTTTGAGCAGGTAGCATCATCTTCGGTCGGGAGATTATGTCGACAGCTACACAATTGCGGAGTCCAGGAATTCAGGAAGCAGTCCCCAGCACCATGCGGGCGGTGGTGTATCACGGCGTCGACGACGTTCGGCTGGAGGAAGTGCCGGTTCCCCAGATCGGGGCGGGCGAACTTCTGGTCCGGGTACATACCTGCGGCATTTGCGGCACCGACCTTAAGAAAATCTCGACTGGCTCACATTCGGCGCCACGCATTTTCGGCCATGAAACCACCGGCGTAATTGCCGCCGTGGGCGGTGGAGTAGAAGGCTACGCGGTGGGCGAGCGGGTGATGGTGTTCCATCACATCCCGTGCCGTGACTGCTACTACTGTCAGCACAAGGTCTTCGCCCAGTGCCCCACCTACAAGAAAGTCGGGGTCACCGCCGGTTATGAGCCGAGCGGGGGCGGATTTTCCGAGTACGTCCGGGTAATGGACTGGATTGTCGAGCGCGGCGGCGTGGTGCGAATTCCGGATGGCGTCTCGTTTGAGCAAGCGTCGTTCATCGAGCCGGTTAACACCTGCATGAAGGGTGTGCAAACAATGGGGTTACGGCCCGGAGAGACCGTTCTGGTCATCGGCCAAGGCCCGATTGGCATCATTCTGGCGGTTCTGGCGCGGCGGCGTGGCGCACGAGTGATTACTTCCGATTTATTTCCGCAGAGGCATACAATAGCTAAGGCATTCGGGTTAGTAGAGAATATCGACGCCTCGAGTCAAGACACGGTCAAGACCGTGAAGGACCTGACCGAGGGACGCGGGGCCGATGCCGTAATTCTGGCCGTGGCAGGTAACGGTTTGATCCGACCGGCCATGGATGCGACTCGTCCTGGTGGACGAGTTCTGTTATTTGCGCAGACGCAGCATGGGGAAGCCACCATCGATCCGGCTGCGGTTTGCGTTGATGAGAAGAGTCTCATGGGTTCTTATAGTGCCTCGGTCGACCTGCAAGAGCGAGTCTGCGCAGTTCGTCTTAGGCGGAGAGATGGAGATGGAGCGGCTAATCAGCCATCGCTTTCCGCTTGCCGGAGGCGGTACAGGCTTTGCATTTGGCTGCCCATCCACAGCCGGCCTCGATGAAGATCGTGATCCAGCCGGGTAGCACATGGAAGGACTAGCAGAGTGAATGGACAGATGACCGCCGCCGTCCTCTACGGTAAAGAGGACGTCAAAATTGAGAGGGTGCCGATCCCTACGCTGGGGAAGGGGAGGTACTCATCAAGGTGCAAGTGGCCTTGACCTGCGGCACCGATCTCAAGGTCTATCAGCGCGGCTATCACGCCCGCATGATCGTGCCTCCCGCGCTGTTTGGACACGAGCTGGCAGGCGTGATCGAGGAAATCGGCCCCAACGTGAGGGGATTCAAGAAGGGCAGCGGGTGGTCGCGCTGAATTCAGCGCCTTGCGGCCAGTGCTTCTACTGCTCCAAGCACCAGGAAAATCTCTGCGAAGATCTGCTGTTCAACAACGGCGCCTATGCGGAATACATTCGCATTCCGCGGCGCATCGTTGAGAGCAATGTGCTGGCGATGCCCAAGCACGTCAGCTTCGAAGAAGCGGCGATGATCGAGCCGCTGGCGTGCGTGCTGCGCGGGCTGCACGAAACCAAGATGGAGATCGGCGATACGGTGGCGGTCATTGGCGCCGGGCCGATTGGCTTGATGTTCATCCAGGTGGCGAAGATCGATCGGCTGCAACGTGATTGCCGTGGTCAAGCGGGATGAGCAGGTGGAAGCCGCGCGGCGCACGGCGCTGATGAAATGGTGCAGATTACCGAAGTTGCCGATCCGGTGGAGGCGGTTCGCGCGGCTGACTCCGGATGGCCGCGGATCCGACGTGGTGGTCGAATCCGTGGGCCGTCCGCAAGCATGGGAATGGGCGATCGACATGGTGCGCAAGGGCGGAACGGTAAACTTCTTCGGCGGATGCGCCAGCGGGACCAAGGTCGCAGCTCGACACGCAGCGGCTGCACTATTACGAGATCACGCTGAAGGCGACTTTCCACCATACGCCGGAAACGGTGCGCCGGGCGTTTGCGCTGATCACGGAACGCAAGATCAAGGGCACCGACTACATCACGGGCGAGGCGCCGCTGTCGCGGCTGCAGCAGGTGTTGCGGCATATGTTGAACCGAACCGGCGAGATCAAGACGGCAATTATTCCCGGGCAGTGACAGTGGAACTGGCCTTCCGGCCAGCCGTCAGATGGCCACTCGTTTGTCATCCCGAGCTCGCCGCGGCGCGAGGGACTGCATTTCGGCCAGCTTGCCGGCAGCACCCGCGCGAAACGACTACATGTCAGACCTGGCCTACAACCCGGAAATTTCTACCGCTGCGGGCTGGCGCGCTCTGCCGCCGGAATATGCGATTCCGGAGCAGGCTCCGTCGCTGGAGGAGGCGCAGCGAATATTGCGCGCCGGCTGGCGCGCTCGCATTACGAGAATTTCTCGGTTGTCACCTGGTTCCTTCCCAGGCGTCTGCACCAGCATTTCTACAACATTTACGCCTACTGCCGCATATCCGATGATCTGGGCGATGAAGTCGGCGACACGCAGGCAGTCGCTGCTGCTGCTGGATGAGTGGGAAGCACGAGCTGGAAGCACGTGCTGACTGCGGGCGAGACCGCGGCATCCGGTATTCGTCGCGCTGGCGCGAAACGGTGCGGGAGTTCGAGATTCCGCAGCACGAGTTTTCGGATCTGCTGACTGCCTTCCGGCAGGACCAGACGATCACCCGCTACGAGAGCTTCGACGATGTGCTGGGATATTGCCATAACTCGGCGAATCCGGTGGGACATCTGGTGCTGTATCTGTGTGGATATCGCGATGCTGAAGCGCCAGCAGCTTTCCGATTACACCTGCACCGCGCTGCAACTGGCGAACTTCTGGCAGGATGTCGCGGTCGATTACGGCAAGGGCCGCATCTATCTTCCGCTGGAGAGACATGCGCAGGTTTGGCGTCAGCGAAGAGCGACATCGCCGAGCGCCAAGCGACGCCGCAGTTTCGTGACGCTGATGCGGTATGAAGTCGAGCGGGCGCGCGAATGGTTTCGCCCGGGGATTCCGCTGGCCGGGAAGGTCGATCGCGAGCTGGCGCTCGATCATCGAGCTGTTCACCCGCGGCGGGCAGGCGATCCTGAACGCGATCGAGCGGCAGGGCTATGACGTGCTGCGCGCAGCGGCCCCGCGATTTCAAAGCCCGCAAGCTCGCCTGTGGCTGGCCTGGCGGCAGCTGGCCGGAGCCGCTGCGATGAGCACTGCCGTGAGCAACAGCGCCCGCTGCAATTGCGGGCAGCGTACGGCGTTTGCCGTCACGTCGCGCGCTCGGCCGCCAAAAATTTCTATTACGGATTCCTGGTGCTGCCGGCGCGCAAACGCAATGCGCATCTGTGCGGTGTATGCCTTCATGCGACACGCCGACGACATCTGCGACGATCCTGGCTCCCGCCTGGCCGAGCGGCGGCAGAAGCTGACGGCAGTGGATGCGATGCCCTTCGCGTGGTCGCTGGAAGGCAGCCGACCGACGATCCGGTGTTTTTGGCGTTGCGCGATTCGCAGAAGCGCTTCGGCATGCCCATCGAACTGCTGGACAAGCTGGTGCACGGCACGGATGATGGACGTGCAGAGCGGTCGAATCGGCAAGCTGCCGCACGCTGGCAATCATACAGATCCTTCGATCGAGCTTTACGATTACTGCTATCACGTGGCGTCCGTCGTGGGCCTGGTGTGCATTCGCATTTTTGGATATCGCGATCCGCGAGCCGAGACGCTGGCGGAGCGCATGGGCGTTGCCTTCCAGCTGACCAACATTTTGCGCGACGTGAAGGAAGACGCGGAGATGGGCGCGGATCTATCTGCCGCAGGAAGACCTGCGCAGTTCGGATCAACGCGCGAGGACTGGCCAGCGGGAGCGCAGCGGAGTGATGCGGCCACTGCTGGCATATGGAAGCCGAGCGCGCCCGCGAATACTATCGCGCAGCCGAGCAACTGCTTCCGCTGATCGATGAAGACAGCCAGCCGGCGCTGTGGACGCTGGTGGAGATCTACCGCCGCCTGCTGGAGCGCATCGCGCAACGTGACTATGACGTCTTTTCCGAACGAGTGCGGCTCAGCACCGCGGAGAAGATCGGTGTGCTGGCGAAAGGATTCGTTCGCCGCCTCACATGAGTTCAACGCCTGAATCAGCAGCGGCCAACGGTCGCAGTCATTGGCGGCGGCCTTGGCGGGCATATCTGCCGGCTGCGCGCTGGCCAACGCCGGATACAAGGTGAGCTGTTCGAGCGGCGTCCGTATCTCGGTGGGCGCGCGTCGTCGTACGAGCATCCCGGAACCGGCGAAGTGGTGGACAACTGCCAGCACGTGCTGCTCGGCTGCTGCACCAACCTCATCGACTTCTATCGCCGCCTTGGGGTTGAAGACCAAATCCGCTGGTACGACGAGATTACGTTCATGCTTCCCGGCGGGCGGCCGTCGGTACTGAAGCCGAGCTTCTTGCCGGCCCCGATGCATACCGGGCCGGCGTTTCTGGCTTCCAGCTGTGCTCGATTTCGCGACAAGCTGGCGATCTGCTCGTGCGCTGCTGTCGCTGATGCCTGGGCTGCCGCCGGATGACGGACAGGATTTCCTGACTTGGCTTCGCCATCATGGACAGACACGGCAGTCCATCGATCGCTTCTGGGCGCCGGTGCTGATCAGCGCGTTGAACGAAGATCTCGACCATGTGTCGGTGCGTTATGCGGCGCTGGTGTTTCGCGATTCGTTTTTGAAGTCGGCGGAGGCGGGACGCATGGGGTTACCCGCGGTGCCGCTGTCGCAACTGTATGGCGAAGCTGGCGACTACATTGCGGGACATGGCGGGAAGGTTCATCTGCGCGCGCCGGTCGAGTCGATTGCCGCAAATGGCGAGGGCGTAATGCTGCGAGTAGGAGGCGAAGAGGTTCACGCTGACTACGCGGTGTTGGCGACTCCGTTCAACGTGCTCGAGAAGCTGCTGCCCGATACGCCCGAGTTGGAACCGCTGCGCGAACAGACTCACTTCTTCGGCACCGCGCCGATCACTGGCATTCATCTGTGGTTCGACCGCGAGGTGACGCCGCTGGAGCATGCGGTGTTGCTGGAACGAACCATCCAGTGGATGTTCCAGAAGTCGAAGATCCTGGCCAACCGACGCGATTCGGAACAGAACGGCAGCTACATCGAGCTGGTGGTCAGCGCGTCGAAGTCGCTGGTGGAGAAGCCGCGTGGGGAGATCATCGACCTGGCGGTGCGCGAATTGGCAGAGTACTTCCCTGCTGTGCGCGACGCCAAGCTGTTGAAGGCGACCGTCATCAAGGAAATACACGCGACGTTCTCGCCGGTACCCGGCAGCGACGCCTATCGTCCGTCGCATACGAGTCCGTGGCCGCGACTATTTCTGGCCGGCGACTGGACCGCGACTGGCTGGCCCTCGACCATGGAAGGCGCAGTCCGAAGCGGCTATGGCGCGGCAGAAGCGCTGGCAGCGTCGACCGGTGAGGCGCAGCGATTTCTTGTTCCTGATCTGCCTGCGCGCGGACTTATGCGGATGTTCGAGTAAGTCACGTTCCAAACAGCGCCATCTGCTGCTCCTGCGGCTTGTTCTGCATGGAGACCGCTGTGCGATCGGTTATCTCGCGCGTGATGCCGTGCTTTTTGCGCAGGGTCGCCATGAGGTCAGAGATGCGCTTCGCATAGATTTTGCCGACGAATGCTTTGTCGGCATAACGCTTGCGATAGTCTTCTGCCAGTGCAGGAAACTCCTTCTCCAGGAACGGTAGAAAGATCGCTGCCGAGCACGGTTTCAAGAACAGCGGATTACCGAAGATATATCTCCCGCCAGCTTCTTTCGTCGCTTTGACGATTGCATCTAGTGCTGCGGGAGAGTCCGTGATACCCGGGATCACCGGGGCACAACTCACGCCGGTCTTGATTCCCGCGAGGCTCAACTCCTTGATCGCCCTCAAACGGAGATCGGACGCGGCGCGCGTGGCTCCAGGATGCGGGCCAGCTTGGTATCGAGCGTTGTAATCGTGAGGTTGACGAAGAGCTGGTTGTGCTCGGCGATGCGACGCAAGACCTCGATGTCGCGCGTCACCAGGTCCGACTTAGTGATGATGCCGAGTTCCAAGCCGCGGTGCTGCGCCAGCTCCTCCAAAATCGCACGCGTTACCTCGAAGCGCTTCTCCGCAGGCTGATACGGATCGGTCGCCGTACCAATGGCGATCTCTTCACCGCGCTTGACCTTCTTCAGGTCCTGCCGCAGCAGCCACGCCGCCTGTTGCTTGACGTAGATCTTGCGCTCAAAGTCGACGCCGTCGCGCATCTCCATAAACTCGTGGGTGTATCGCGCGTAGCAGTATTTGCAGGCGAACTCGCAGCCACGATAAGGATTGACGGTCCAGGTAAACGGCATGCGCCGGTTGGAGACACAGCGATTCAGCAGGCCGCGCGAGGGCAGCGAGAAATATTCGACAAAGTGGCCCTGCCGCAACGACGCTCCGAGGGCCGCAAGCTTGGCGATTCCGACCAATTCGGGCTTTTCCTGAGCGGCGTTTTCAAGCTGCTTCGATCTCAATGAGCGGGTACACGGGGGAGCTCACATCTTCGCCTTTTGTTCGCCTACGATAGCGCGGGATGACTGGTCCGTCAAGCCGCAAATTCAAACCGTTAGGTCGCTGGGAAAGGCTGGGAGGACAATCGCTTCCTGCTTCCCGGCCGTAGCGCGACATAGCGGCTTCGATGAAGAGGAATTCAACACGATACGCCGTTTATGGGTACACTTGCACTGCTCAGGCGTCTAAAGGCTACCCGCAGGCCAAGGGGCTAGCAATGTTCGAACGCTACACAGAAAAAGCCAGGCGCGTTATCTTCTTCGCGCGCTACGAAGCCAGCCAGTTTGGCTCCCCGTATATCGAGACGGAGCACATGCTGCTCGGCCTGCTTCGCGAAGACAAGCCGCTCACAAGCCGAATCCTCCGCTCAAACGCTTCGGTCGAGGCCATCCGTAAGCAAATCGAAGGGCATACCACGATTCAGGAAAAAGTGTCGACTTCCGTCGACTTGCCTTTGAGCAACGAGGGCAAACGCGTACTGGCCTATGCCGCAGAAGAGGCAGAGCGACTGTCGCACAAGCACATTGGGACGGAGCACCTCTTGCTGGGCATGTTGCGCGAAGAAAAGTGCTTCGCAGCCGAGATATTGAACGAGCGTGGCATTCGTCTCTCTGCCATGCGGGAAGAACTTGCCCATGCTCCAGAGGCAGACGACGTCATACGCTTCCGAACGCGGATCGACAATGCTGGAGCAGTTCTCCTCCGACCTGACGCGGGCTGCCTCAGAAGGCGAACTCGACTCGCTGGTTGGCCGGGCAGACGAATTAGACCTTGTGCTTCAGGCCCTCGCTGGTCGGAACAGGAACAGCGTGGTGCTGATCGGTGAAGCTGGGGTCGGCAAAACCGCGATTGTCGAAGGACTGGCGCTGTTGGTTGCGGGTGGCGATGCTCCTCCCTTCCTGGCCGAAAAGGGCATTCTTGCGCTCGATCTCGGCCGTATGGCCGCCGGCGCTAACCCTGCACAGTTCGCCACGCGTATCAACGCATTGGTTAAAGAACTTTCAGAGTCGCATAATCCGATTCTCTTCGTCCGCGAACTGACAACCTTGGTGGGCATAGAAGCGGGAGGGTCGCTGGATGCGGTAAACATCCTGCGGCCAGCTTTGTCGCGGGGTGAGGTGCAGGTCATCACGGAAGCAAGTGCTGCGGATTACCAGGCGGTGCTCCAGCGAGTTCCCTGGTTTGCCGGATGTTGCCGAACGGTAAAGTGTCTCCTCTGAGTGAGGAGGAAGTCCTGCAAGTATTGCAGAGCCAGAAGGCAGAGTACGAGAAATATCACTCGGTTTCGTATACCGACGAAGCCCTACAATGTGCCGCTCGATATGCCAGCGGCTACCCAGCAAACGCTATCGACGTCATGGACGCAGCCGGGACGATAGTGAAGTTGCGGCAGGCGCATCCTCCGGAGGAGATGCACGAAGTACAAAAGCGGATCCGGTTCATTGTCCATCGCATGGAGGCAGCGATTGCAAACCACGAGTTTGAGAAGGCACGCTTCTATTCCGAGGAGGAGCGGAAAGAGCGCGAGAATCGCGAGGCGTTGCGCGCGAAGCATCGCCTCGACGAAACATCCATCAGCAACGTAGTTGGTGTGCAGGACATGGAGTTAGCCATCGCACGCGCCACGCATTGATCGTGACCGGAGCTGCCTCATGAGCGCTGGTCAGCTGCGCTGAATCTCTAACCGGATAATCGGCGCTATCCACTTCGATAGCTCAACCCACTTTGAGCTGCGCCAAGCGCCTGGATCACCCGTCCCACCCCTCAGCATGAGGCCCACATAAATGCTTAGCTTCCGCAGGGTTACACCTGCGATGCCAGAAATCCTCAGCCTCTGCCCGGTTTCCTTCCAATTTGGACGCAGCCGTGCTCTACCTCAGCGTACGGAGGTGAGAGATGAATTCACTGAGAAAGATTGTGATGGCAATGGCACTGATAGCAGTTTCGTTTTCCTGGAAGCTCGCGTACTCGCAGCAGGAAATTGCTCCTGACCACTTCGACGGATCGGACGTGCAGCCTCAAAAGGCCGCTCCCGCGCATCACCAGAAAAAAGTTCATGCGGTGGTTGCGAAGAAGAGCTCAGCGAAACATCATCACGCGCATGCGTCGGCGTAGTTCCATCGCAGTTTCCCACTCAAGCCAAAAAGGGGCTTGACTGGCGCACCCGCCAACGAAAAGGTTTTTCAGGAGGAGGAGACTTGGGTGTGGGCCGATTGCAAGCAGATCACACCCTCTTCTTATTTTTCTCCCGGCCCTCCGGCTTCGCCCATCAGACTGGCTGGCGGCGGTGGAATGGTGATGTCCACGTTCTGCACCTTGCCCAGCTTAGACAAAGGCGTGCCGAACTCTTCGGCATTGCCCACCACCAGCACGGCCAGATTCTCTTTGTGCAGATATTTCTTGGCGACGCGGCTTACGTCGTCGGCAGTGACCTTCTCTACCTGTGAGCGGTACATCTCGAGGAAGTCGAGCGGGTAGTGGTAGAACTCATAGAGCATTTTTTCGTGCAGCACTTTGTCGGGACTGTCGAAGCGGAAGATGAACGAGTTCAGGATTTGATCCTTGGCGCGCTTCAGCTCCTCAGGAGTCGAGGCGTTGCTGCGCATGTCATCAATTTCTTTGTACAGCGCCTCAATGCCCTCGACCGTACTTGCGCTCTTGGTCTCCATCTCGACATCGGTCAGGCCAGGGCGGCCGAAGCTGGCGCCGACTCCGCCTCCGACGTTGTAGGCCAAGCCTTGCGCAGCGCGAACGTTGTTGAACAGCCGCGAAGAAAATCCGCCGCCAAAGATTTCGTTCATCACCGACACGGCGAAGTAGTCGGGGTTGTCGCGCTTGATGCCCAGGCTGATCAGGTTGATGCTGCTTTGGTTTACGTCTGACTTTTTCACCAGGTAATAGCCGGCCTTGGGGTCGGTGAACTTGATGTCAGGCTGCTTCGCCGCAGGTCCTTTGGGCCACGACTCAAAGGCCTGGCGCAGCTTCGCCTCCATCTGCTTGGGATCGAAGTCGCCGGTGATGCCGAAGATGATGTTGTTGGGCTGTGTGTACTGCTGGTGCCAGTTCACCAGGTCATCGCGGGTAATCGCGGCTACAGTGGCGTACTGGGGGACGCGCGCGTAAGGATTGTCTTTGCCGTAACCGAGGATGGCGCTCTCGCGGCTGACGATTGAATCAACACTGTCGTTGCGGCGCGAGATCGCGGCATACATCTGTTGCTTGGTGAGTTCGAGCTTGTCCTGGCGAAACTCAGGATTGTGCAGCAAGTCGAGGTATAAGGCGAATACCGCGTCGAAATCGCCCTTCAGGCAGTCGAGGCCGATGGAGGTCGACTCGGAGCCGCCGGAGGTTTCAATCTTGGCGGCGCGTGCCTCCAGAAAATCGTCCATCTGGTCGCCGGTTTTGGTCTTGGTGCCTCCGGTGCGCCACACGTCGCCGTAGACGGAAACCAGCCCAGCCTTGTTGGCAGGCGCGTAGATAGAGCCTCCACGAATCTCCGCGCTTGCCGAAATCAGCGGCAGCTCGTGGTCGGGCTGAAGGAAGATCACCATGCCGTTCGCCAACTGAATGCGGGTCGGCTCTTGCGGCTGGAACGCCGGAAGCGGCGGCGGCTGAATCTGGTTCCACTCCTTTACCTGCGCGGCGCCAATCGAAACCGCCAGCATCGCGAAGCAGCACAACCACAGCAGCCGATACAGTTTGCGGTTCTGCATTATTGCGCTCCCTTCGGATTAGGAGATTGCGTTGGTGCGGCTGGCGCGCTTGCCGGATGCTCTGGAGACGCCTGCTGCGCAGTCAGGATTTCGCCAGTGGTGCGATTGGTATCGGTAAACACCTGGTTGGCGACGCGGCGAACATCGGCCTTAGTCACCTTGTCGACGCGATCGAGATAGCGGAACAACTCCCGCCAGTCGCCGTAGCGCGTTTGGTAGGTGGCCAGCGCCTGTGCCAGGCCCTCGTTGCTCGACAGGCTGCGGATGAGGTCGGCCTTGGAGCGCGTCTTGAACATCGCCAGCTCTTCGTCGGTGATGTCGGTGGTCTTCAGCAGATCGATCTGCTTGTGTATTGCGTCGCGCAACTCGTCGTTAGTATGACCGGGCAGCGGAATGCCGTAGAAGGCAAACAGGTGAGCGTACTTGGTGCCCGGCAGTCCGGAGAAACCGGCGGCATAGGCTGCGATTTTTTGGTCGCGAACCAGCGCGCGATAGAGGCGCGATACGCGGCCGTTGGACATCAGGTCAGTGATGGCGTCGTAAACGGCGTCGTCAGGATCGAGATAGTTGGGCCGGTGATATCCCTCAAGATAGAAGGGCTGGGATGGGTCCTGAAGGTTCACCTGGCGCATAGAATTCTGCGGCGGCTCTGTCGTGGTCAGCTCCTGCGGCTTGGGAGCGGTGGGCAGCTGGCCGAAGTACTCTTCGACAATCGGCATCGCCTTGGCGGGATCCAGATCGCCCACCAAACCGATAACCATGTTGCTGGGGACGTAGTTCTTGTGAAAGAACTGCTGCGCGTCGGTGGCTGAGAACGATTGCAGATCGGAGGCGTAGCCAATCGTCGGACGGTGATAGGGATTAGCCATGAAGGCCGTCCCCAGGAACTGCTCGACCAGGCGCCCGGTGGGACGGCTGTCTGTGCGCATGCGACGCTCTTCCATCACAACGTTGCGCTCTTTATAGAACTCGCGCATGACGGGATCTTTGAAGCGATCTGATTCCAGAGCGGCCCACAACTCAAGCTGATTCGACGGCAGGGAGTACATGTATCCAGTTTCGTCGTAGCTGGTGAAAGCGTTCAGGCCGACTCCGCCGTGGCTCTCGACGATTTCGCCGAACTGGTTCTTGATGACGTATTGGTCGGCATCTTTAATCGCAGCCTGCCAGGCGTCCTTCAGTTGCTTCAGTTTTTGCGGATCCTGCCCTACTCGCTTCACCCGCTCGGCCTCATAGGCGGCGTAGGTCTCTTCGACCTTCTGAAGCGCGACTTTTTCCTTGGCGTAGTCGGTGGTCCCGATATCGGGCGTGCCCTTGAAGGCCATGTGCTCCATCATGTGCGCCAGGCCCGTCATGTGCAGCGGGTCCTGCGCCGAACCGGCATCGACGAGCGTGAAGAACGAAAACACGGGAGCCTCGGGCCGGCGATAAAGCACGACGGTCAGGCCATTGGGCAGCGTCTTGACCGTCACGTTCTTTTCGAACGACGCCAGGTCCTGGGCGAAGACGGGGAGCGAAACAGCCAGCAACAGCAGAGTGGCGAGCATGGGCCAAGCGGTGGTCGTCAACGAGCGGCGGTTTAGCCTGCCCTGAGCGCAGCCGAAGGGCGCTCGCTGGGATGAAAGCCAGCGGATCATCGTACCTCCATGTAAGGGAAAGCGAAGATCACCTTGCAGTCAAAGCTACTTAGATTAGGACGGGTAAGTCAAACAAAGGCGAGCGGCTGGTGGCGGGTCAGTTTGAATGCGGTTGCGTGCCTTTCGCGCGCCGGCGCGAATCGACACGCCCAGATTCCTCGCTTCGCAAAAGAGGCTCTCTCGGAATGACAACCGAACTGACCACCGCCAGAGCGGCTACAGTTCGCCGGTCAGAAACTGGGCGCGTCCGAAGCCAAAGCTCCAGTCTTCGTCGCTATTCGTAACGATGTTGACCATGACATCGCTGGGCTCGATGCCACAGCAGTCTTTCAACTCGCGGCAAAGCTCTGCGTAAAGCGCTCGCTTCGCCTCGGTGCTTCGTGGCCGGCTGTTGACCGTCACCACAACCACATTGCTGGTTCGCGGAATGTCGAGTCCCGTGTCCTCAATGACCATGTGCCCGGGCGGGTGCTCGTGGACGATTTGATAGCGATCGCGCTCTGGCACTCCAAACGCCCGCACCATCGCACGGTGCGCTGCGTCCAACAGCGTCTTTACTTGTTCCGGAGTGCGTCCTTGGATGAGGTCAAAGCGCATGAGCGGCATGGGAGCGTGCCTCGCGATGATTGTAAACGAGTGCCGGCAATCTCTTACTAGTGCGTCGTCAGAACCTAGATGTCAAACACGCGATACGGCTTACCGCCATTTTGGGCCTGTACTAGCGCCATCGCGACGTTATGTACGGGGGTGCCGGCTGTGGTCTTGCCGTCGGCCGTACCGCCGTGAGCGTGGCCGTGGAACACAATATCGGCGCCATGGCGGTCGATGACCTCCATCAACCGTGAGCTGCCGAGGTAGGGATAGATCTCGACCGGCTCGCCTTTCACCGTATCGGCAACCGGTGCGTAGTGAATGACGACGACGCGCTTGGGAGTACGGAGCTGGGACAGTGCGCGTTCGAGCTTCAGCGTCTCGTCGATCGATGCCTGCACAAATGTTTTGATCTCGGGCTCACCAAAGGCGGTCAGGGCGCCGCGCCCGAAGCCGCCGAGGAAGCCCTTCGTGCCGGCAAAGCCTACGCCATCGCGCTCGTACGCGGTGCCGTCGAGGACCTTGATACCTTCGTCGGTCATGATCTTCATCAGCTCAGGCACGCAGTTGCTCTCGTAATCGTGATTGCCCAGCACGGCGACGATGGGGATACGCAGACGCACCAGGGCGTTCATCAGCGATTCCATCTCCTGCGGGCGGCCGTAGTTGGTGAGATCGCCAGCGAGAACGAGCAGGTCGGCATCGTCGCGCACACGGTTCATCTGGTCGCGAATGCGATCGTAGTTCTGCGGCGTGAAGTGCAAGTCGGCGACTGCGGCAATTCTCATGCTTCGGTTTCTGTCTCGTCGGTTTCTACGTTCTCTACGATGTTTGCCTCAGATATTGCAGTGATCTCCGACTCTCGCCGCTCGCGACTGCGTTGCAGCAGGTCTTCCATCCCCCATTCCTGCACGTCGATGGCGAACATCTTCTCGTCAAGCAAACTGCCTCGAAAAGACGCACTGCCGTTGGGATGCGCCAAATCCCGACGCAAGCGCGCCAGCAGGTCTTCCCATACTTCGCGAGGAATGTAATGGCCCTTTGCCGGATAAATGTAGTGGAACAACACCAGTTCCCAGAGCAGTATTTCCCAGTGCTCGCCCACCAGTTGCCGTAGACGCTGCCAGTCCAGTTGGCCCCTGGTGCCGAAAATGATGTGCACCACGTCAGCGCCATCGAAACGCTCGCGGAAATTTACGAACAACTTGGAGGCAATCAACTCCTCGGGCGCCAGTACCCGGGTTGGCACGCCCAGCACTTCGGCGGCCGAGCCGCGATCGATCCACGACTGATCGACGGTGATGATGGCGTTGCTCATGCCGGTGATCAGGTCGACGAAGTAGCCGTCTCGGTGGGCCTTGGCCAGCCAGACGGGGTCGCGAATTTCGGTTTCGAAGCCCTGTTCCTTCAGGTGCTGAAGCGCCTGCGGAACGGCGTCCGCGGGGAGAAAGAGATCGAGGTCCTTGGTGTTCCGCCAAATACCGGTATGCTGTTGCAGAGCGAAAGCGCCTGATACCACGTAAGGAACCGCGGCAAAATTCATGTGACGAAGCACGTCGCAGAATAGCGAGCGCTGCTCCGGAGGAAAGTCTGGCTCAATCGAGGTGCTGACCGGTAACGGTTGTTCTGTGCCCACGGCCTACACTTGGATGGCGATATAGGGTGCTTGTGTTGCGATTCACCGCAACAAAAAACGTACGAGGCGGACTACCCGATTAGTGCCGACACTGAAAAGCGGCTTGGAGAATCGTACTTATCACTGCATACTTTCAGGGGCAAATCTGCATCTCTGGGTAATGGACGGCGCGCATGGCGAGTGAAACGGTAGTCGATATTCAGGGTAAGCGGCTGAAGCTTTCCAATCTGGAAAAGGTTCTCTACCCCGCTGTGGGATTCACCAAGGGGCAGGTGATCGACTATTTCGTCCGTATCTCGCCCGTCTTGCTGCCACACCTGAAGGGCCGCCCACTGACGTTGAAGCGCTATCCCAATGGCGTGAACGGGATGTTTTTCTACGAGAAAAACTGTCCGGAGCATCGGCCGGAGTGGGTAGAGGTGGCTCCGGTGTGGAGCGCCGGCAACAACAAGATGATGAACTATTGCCTGGCACAGAACCTGCCGACATTAGTGTGGGCGGCGAACCTGGCGGACCTCGAACTCCACACCAGCCTGTCGTTGGGCAAGGAAATTCTTCGGCCGACGTTCATCGTGTTCGATCTGGATCCGGGCGAGCCGGCCAACATGGTGCAATGCTGCCAGGTCGGACTATGGGTACGCGGCGTCTTTTCGCAACTGGGGCTGGAGAGCTTTGCCAAGACCTCAGGGTCGAAGGGGCTGCAGATTTATGTTCCGCTCAACACGCCGGTGACCTACGACGATACCAAGCCCTTCGCCCACGAGTTGGCGCGACTGCTGGAGCGGCAGCACCGCGAACTCGTCGTCTCCGACATGAAGAAGAACCTGCGGGTGGGCAAGATCCTGGTCGACTGGAGCCAGAACGACGATCACAAGACGACCATCTGCGTGTACTCGCTACGCGCCAAGGAGCGGCCGACGGTTTCAACTCCAGTCACGTGGGAAGAAGTCGAGGACTGCCTGGAGAAGAAAGATCCGAGCCTGCTGGTGTTCGACTCCACGCAGGTGCTGGAACGGGTGAAGCAGTATGGCGATCTCTTCGAGCCGGTTCTCAAGTTGAAGCAGAAGCTACCGCCCATCGAAGCGCTGGCCGATGTCGATCCGACAGCTCAGGTGTCAGCCAAACCGCCACGGCGTACGGCCGCTGCTCGGGAACGGCAGAAGGTCATGGCAAAGCCAAAGCCGGTCGAAGCCCGTCCCGCTAAAGCGAAGCGAAAGACCGCTGCACGCCCCAAGCAGAAGCGAGCGTGAACTCGCCCAGATTCGGGCGAGGAGTGCGAGCCTGTAGCCCACGTAAATCCAGTGGACCCAATCTCTGCGACCTATACGCGGCGCTGAAGCGCCGCACTACCCATTCAGTGTGATTTCGTTGTGGTTCCGCCCGTAACTCCCAAACGCCGCAGCCGATCGCGCGCTTGCGAGGCCTCGATAGACCTCGGATAGCGCTGGATCAGGCTGTTCAACTCGCGCACACCGGCGTCACGCTGGCCGAGTTCCAGCAACGCATACCCCTTCTTGAGCTGAGCTGCAGCAGCTTTCTGGCCGCTGGGATACTGCTCCAGCACCTTGTCGTAGTCTTTGACCGCCGCGTCGAAATTGCCTTGGCGATACTCGATGTCGGCGAGATAGAACTGGGCGTTTCCTGCCAGCTCGGTACTGCCGTAATACTTCAAGTAATCGTTGAACTCTTGCGAGGAAAGGTCATATTTGCCAGCGTTATAGTCGCGCAACGCGTTGTTGTACAGAACATCTGGCGGTGGCGCGGCGGAGGCTGCTGGCGCCCCTGTGCCCGCCCCTGGCGCCGCAACCGCACCTCCCGGCACCGGCTGGCCGGCAACCAGATTCTGGCCGTTGTTCTGCATGTCATCCAGTTGCTTGCTGACCTTGGCGAGGCGCGACTTCAGCTCGTCCACGCTGTCGTGCAGGGCCTGCACCTGGCTGGAAACCTGGTCCACCTTCTGCGAGTTCTCGCCGGAATCGGAGGCGAGCTTCTGCTGCAGATTGTTGACCGTCACACTCATCTTGTTGACGCTGTCGGCACTCTGCTCAACCAGGTTTTTCATTACCCCCATGCTCTGGTCCATGCTCTGTTGCAGTCGCGCAACCTGGTCAGAGAGAGTCTGTACCTGGGTTTGCAGCTGAATTATTTCTTTGCTGACGGCGAAAGCCGGACTGGCCGCGGCGAGAAACAGCACCGCAGCCAGTGAAAGCAATACGTGTTTTTGACGAACCATTGGAATCCTCATTAAGCTCTACTGACCGTACACGAAGTGGGCACGGCGGTTCTGCTGCCAGCACGCCTCGTTGCTCTCGCTACAGAACGGCTTTTCTTTGCCATAGCTGATGGTCTTGATACGGCTGGCCGCCACACCCATCGACACCAGAGCATTCTTCACCGCAACGGCGCGATTGTCGCCCAAGGCCAGGTTGTACTCGGTTGAGCCGCGCTCGTCGCAATGCCCTTCAATGGTAAAGCTCATATTGGGATGCTGTTGCAGGAAGCGAGCGTCCTGCTGCAGTACCTGAGTGTAATTCCCCGTGACGTCGTAGCTGTCGTAATCGAAGAACACGTCTTTTATGCTCTGCTGGAAGAGCTGCGCGTCGCCCGCATTCGACGGCGGAGCAGCAGGCTCCGGCGGCGGGTTCACCGTGATACGAGCAGTTGCTTCCTGCGTACCACCATCACCCTTGGCGACCAGGCGATACGTGGTCGACTGGCTGGGCACGACCTGGGTAGAACCGCCGGATCCGACCTTACCTATGCCATCGATCGAGACGTCGCTCGCGTTGGTGGTATTCCAGCTCAGCGTCGATGCCTGCCCTGGGTTGACCGTGTTCGGATTCGCCGTCAGGGTGGCGGTGGGTGCAGGCATAGGAGGTGGCGGCGGAGGTGGCGCCTTCGCGACCGGCTTCTTTGCGCATGCGCTAACCATGAGTGCGGCCACCAACGCCAAGGTGAGACCCAACCACTTCAACTTGTTCTGCTGCACTTCTCTTCCTCCTATTTATTTCCCCAGTTCGGCTGCGTGTTCTCGCCGCTGGAGGTCAACTGCTTGTTTTGTGTCCCATCGGCCAGCATCATGAACAGCTGGGTGCGGCCAGTACGATTCGACTGATAGACAATGTGCCTGCCATCGGGAGCCCACGAGGGAAAGTCATTGCGTCCGCCATCGTGGGTCAACTGCACCCACTGATGACTGGCGACGTCCATGAGATAGATGTCGCTGGCGCCCGGCGCGCCCGGTCCATAATGACGAATCCAGGCAAATACCAGAAATTGTCCGTTAGGCGACCACGACGGAGATACGGCATAGCCCTGATCGGAAACGCGCACCACGTTGGTTCCGTCCGAGGCCATGGTGTAAATCTGCGGCAGGCCGGTGCGACCGCTGACGAATGCAATCTGCGCGTTGGTCTTTGGATTCCACGTGGGCGATACGTCCGGCCCTTTGTCGTTAGTGAGGCGACGTGGCGTGCCGCCGCTGCTATCGATGGAGTACAGATCGGAGTGTCCACTCCACGATGACGAGAACGCCAGGGTCTTGCCGTCCGACGACCACGCCGGCGACTGGTTGGTGCCATGGAAGCGCGGGAAGCTGACGTTGCGGCCCAAATCCAGGGACCACATCTCGATCTGCCAGCCGTCTTTGCCCACGCCCGCATAGGCGATACGCGTTCCATCGGGCGAGACGTGAGGCGACAACGCAATGGACCCGTTGTGCGTGATCTGCTTCTGATTTTCCCCGTCGTAGTCCATCTGCCAGACTTCTTTGTGGCCCGAACGGCTGCTGATGAAATAGATCTTGGTCTCTGCGATACCGGGAATGCCTCCGCCTAAACGAAAGATAATCTCGTCGGCAAAGCGATGCGCGATCACCCGAGCATTCGCGTCATTAGCTTCTTCGCGGTATTGCTTGCCCAGCACCTGCGGCGCTTGCGCGTTCTTCACATCGTAGAGCCAGCCCTGGACGTTCAGGAATCCGCCCTGCACGGCGAGGTTGCCGAATGCCAGCATGTTGGCGTTCGGTGGCGGCTGGTCCCAATCGTTCAGGCGAACGTCTGACGGCGCGCCCGGAGGAGCCATGGGGTAGAAGCTCTTCCCTACAATGTCGAAGATGCCCGCGGCCTGCAGGTCTTTCCACAGAGTGTTGTTGAACGTTATGGCAAAACCCTGGGAGACCGGATCATTCGTCGTCACCTTAAAATCGGGAACAGCGAGACGAATCTTCTCGACGCCGAGACCGGTGCCGGTGCGAATCCAGTCCTGGGGAGCGGGAGCGCTGAAACCTGCGACGGCGGAGAACAGGAGAAAGATGATGGCCAGCAATCGTTTCATTCAGAATCCATGTTTTGCTTTGTCACGGCTTTTTCTTTTGTCATCATGAGCGAAGCGAGGGATCTGTTGCTGGCCGACGGGAAACGCTCTTTGCGCTGCCAGCGAGAGCAGATCCCTCCCTTCGGTCGTGATGACAAACATCGAAGGAAGCGCCCTCTGCAAGAGGTCCACATCATCTCCGATAATCAAACCAGAATTCCACTGATACAGAATTTCCGTTATAGCCCGACGGCAATGGGCCAAAGGTGTCGATGCGCTGCAACGCGCGTACTGCCGACTGATCGAGTGTAGGAATGCCACTCGTTTGTTCGACGCGGATGTTCACCGGTTGTCCCGAACGAGTGATATCAAAATATATGTATACCCGCCGTGCATCGTTAATTCGCGGGTCTATTTCATATTTCAGCCAGTTTTCCGATACTTTTCGCCGCACGATGTCGACGTAATACGCAAAGCGGCTGCCGAAATCGCCACTTCCACCTTGGAAGCCGAATCCGCCCTTGGTAGCACCCGACGTAAACGAACCGTAGGGACCGCTGAC
This sequence comes from uncultured Acidobacteriaceae bacterium, assembly GCA_963791965.1. GTDB lineage: Bacteria > Acidobacteriota > Terriglobia > Terriglobales > Acidobacteriaceae > CAVVDY01. The sequence goes on from CAWBUK010000006.1 coordinate 703,681, forward strand.
CGGCCCGCCCTGTCCGTAAGGAATCTGATTATCTTCCTGCGCCTTGGCGACTTGCTTTGGCGGCTCCTTTTTCTGGACCGACTCTCGTTTCTGGTTCTTCTTCTTCGCGTCCTTCTCAGGAATGGGAATCGCTTCCGGCTGCTCAGCTTTGGGCTCTTCCTTGGGTTGTGATTGCGAGAGCCCTTTCGATTCGTTGGCCAACACGTTTTCGGTGGGCGCCTGCTGCGCCGGCAACGGAACGCTGGTCACCAACGTGGCACTCATTGCGCCACCGCCACCCTCTGTGCCTCCCCAACTCTCGCCACGGCCGTTAGGAATCAGGTATCCAAACAGGGCCAGGGCCACAATGCCCGCGTGCAGCACGCAGGAGCCGATCAGCGGTGAGCGCAGGCTGGTATCGCCATTGAAAATGTCAGCGTCGGCTGCCATTGCCTTCCAGGGGCTGAGTTACGATGCTCACGTTGGTGATGCCTGAACTCTTCACCGCGTCCATGACGGTTGCGAACGCACCGAAGGGCACGTTCTCGTCAGCGCGAACGTAAATCGCCTGTCCCTGCGGGTCGCGAATCTTCTCGTGGATCTTGGCGGCAATCTGGTTGATGTTCACCGGATCGTTGTTGAGGAAGACCTGCTGCTCGCGGTTGATGCTGATCACCAGCCGCTCTTCGCTGATCTGCTTGACGGTGCGAGTGCGCGGCACCTGCACCTCGATGCCTGACTGCAACACCGGCGCGGTCACCATAAAAATGATCAGCAGCACCAGCACAACATCAACGAACGGAGTCATGTTGATGTCGGCCAGCGAGGACTGAGTTCGGCCTTGTCCGTTAGTGAAAGCCATTAGCGCCGCTCCACCGGTTCAGGCATTGGCCGCGCGGTGCCTGCCTGCGCACGCTCGATCTCGTTCAGCAGTTCCAGGCCGAAGTCGTCCATGCGCGCCCCAAATTCGCGAATGTGCTGCATGAACATGTTGTAGGCAATCACGGCCGGAATCGCGGCGAACAGACCGGCAGCTGTGGTGATAAGCGCTTCGGAAATGCCAGGCGCGACGGCACGCAAAGTCGCAGCACCCGCGGTTCCCAACCCGTGGAAAGCGTCAATGATGCCCCACACTGTGCCGAACAGGCCGATAAACGGGGTGACCGCTCCCGTGGTGGCCAGCCATGGCAGGTGGCTCTCCAGGTGGGTGAGCTCTTCCGAGGATGCGATCTGGGTCGCGCGCTGCACCGCGGGCATACGCAAGGGCATAGGCGCTTGCTTGCGCAGCTCGTTGTACGCTCCCTCGAACACCGCCACCAGCGGACTGGGCTTGAACTGCTCCGCTACGGTGGAGATGTCCTGGATGCGCTGCGACTTGCGGAATGCGCGCACAAAGCGGTTACTTTGCGTTCGCGCCCGTCGGAACAATCCCCATTTGGCGAAGATGATGGCCCATGACATCACACTGAAAACCAGCAGGATAAGCAGGACGGCTTTCGCGACCAGGCCACTGGTTCCAATGAGGCTTGTGATTTCGCCGCCAAGGGCGTAGGCAAGCAAACAGCAGGAAAAATTCATTCGTGTCGATCAGCCTTCCTTCGCATTATAAGGTTTTGACGCGAACCGGAAGCTAATGTGATGCGGGGTTCCTTGAGAGTAACGCGTGCTTCAGCGAGCACGGCGATAGAATTCAACCGACAAAAGGCTTGATTGCGATATGAGAGCTCTTCGCTGGGCTGGGTTGTATCTCGGGCACTTGCTGACCGCGCTGTTCATTACCGCCATGTTGACGCTGGAGATCGGAAGGCTCCATCGTCCCCGCACCGGCCTCGGGGTGGTTCAGAAAGAGTGGATATTGAGCATCCTGTGCGCCGGCGTCATAGGGTTAGTGATGTATCGCACGTGGAAGTGGCGCGGTGCCCTGTGGGTGTGGACCTTGCCGGCTGTCTGGTTCGCTCTCATCGCCCTGGCCCTAGTGCAGCGGGGCGGCGCATGGAATCACCTCTCAGGATTAGCCTGCGCTGAGAGCCTTGACCCGGCCATTTGCAGAGAGTTCTTCCTTACAACCATTCCCTTTATTCGCGCCGTGGCCTACTCCCTCGGGACGCTGGCTGGAATGTACTTGTTTCGCGGCCGGCCCGCACTTCTGGGCACTGGCGCAGCACATCAGGAAGAGGATTCTTCAGGAACTGCCTAGGGCGCTGCAACCGCAGCTTCGCGGGTCACCGACTCAACCGGGGCCTGAGCAGGCTTGGCGTCGGGCGTCGCAGCTACAGTGGCGCTGCCGCGGTGCTTCCATGCGCGGAATCCCATGCGCAGTACATCGAAGGTGGCGTAAATGATGTTGGCCCGCAGCATGTCACTGCGTACCGTAAGCACGTCGCGACGCAGGTAGCGAAAAACTGCGCTGCCGGGCTTAAAGGGGGCCGATTCGGGGACATCGGCAAGCTCTGGAACCGCCGCGTGACAGTCCTGCAACTGGACCACGGCCATGGAGCTGTCGGTGGTAACCGGATCGCCGATGGAGTTCACTCCAGCCGCAGCGACGTCGCTGCGTGGCACCAGGTACACCGCCCGCACGCATCCTGCGGCGCGAAGGTCGCGAATAATCTTGCTGCGCTCAGCATCGATGTTGGAGTCGATGTGGTGTACGAACTGACGGCGCTTGAACGAAACGCCCGCGCTCTTGTCATGCGTGGCAGTGGCTACGTAGACCGGGCCAGTGACGGCGGTGCTTGACAGCTCCCAAACCCGCAGGTGGTCGCGCTGCGCGTAGGTGTTCAGGCTCTTCTCCCAGTTCATGTCGGGAGCCGCGCCTTCGAGATAAAAGGGACGCATCGGCGCGTGCGAGTAGGCGCTGTTTTTCAAGAAGGCGTAGACATTCTGCGCGATGCTATGGCGATTGATGGGATCGGCCTGCTGCCAACCCGCGTGCTGGAACGCCGCCTGAAGCTGCTCCGCAGTTCCGATAAACGCCAGGTTCACAATGTCGGCCTGGATGTTTTTGTGGACGATTGACTTCTCGGTGGTCGACCGCAAAGGCACCCCCGCAACCAGGGAACGCAGCTCCGTAGGGTTGAGCGCATCGAGGCTTTCACTGCCAGCTACAACCAGCGTACCCGGCGGGTTGACTAGCGGCGATTCCAGCTTCAGCTGAACGTCAGTGCCCGCGGGGAAATAGATTTCCGGCTCAGGAAAAACCGGGAAGGTCGCTTTGAATAGCAGCAGTCCCAGATCCGGATAGGGATTCAAAGCCGGCAGATACTTCAAGCGGCTGGTGATAGTTCCCTGCAACGTGTTAGTGCTCCGGATACCGTGGACAACACCGTTCGACACCTGCTCGCGGGCGTTGTCGATGGCTGCTACCGACGCCATAATCGGCAGTGACTCGTCAGACGACACTGCTATCAGCTGGAAGGAAAACTTCAAGGTAGCCGTCTCGTGCCGCACCCCAAGCCCGACCTTGTGCACCATCTGCACCGTCCCCGATACCGAGGCGCCGATGGGAACCACCGTCTCATCACCGCACATGAGATCCTGCGTTACCACGCCCTGAACCAGGTCGCCTACCTTTGCGTTGTACGTCGATACCGGCGCGGTAAGGCGTATCCAGATCGTCTCGCCGGCCGGAATTTGTTCGCATGCGAACGCCGTGGCCGAACCGAGAAGCACTAGTGTGAGGAGGGTTTGGCTGAAACGCACCAGTGGTGAGGCTCTCATCAATGAGGTCTGTTCTCTCTCTATTTTCTTTCCGGGGTCAGTCCATCATACCTGAGAGACACCGTGGGCCAAGGATTTTCTACAGGTTGACCTCTACTTGACACCCACTTTCGTTGTATTTCGTCCAAAGCGACGGCATTACTTGTAAATAGCGCGTTGCAGTAAAGTTGCGGTTTCAAGACTCCATGCAGCGACGGAACCCTTGAGCTAGTGTGCTGCTTAATAGTCGGCCGAGGAGTGGAGCGCGACTACAATCGAGCGATGAGCGTTCTGGACGAGAAGCGTGCCGAGCTGGAGCACTACGAATTCATGATGGGCAAACCGCGCGGCCGTCTGGCCGTTGCCCTCGACACCCTGACCGACGCACTGACCATGGTGGGACAGCACGGCGTTTATTGCCAGAGCTCCCGCCAGCCTGGCAAGCCGGCGATGGACATTCAGGTAGTGATGAAAGGTATCACCGACGCGAAGGAGCTCATCACGTCGGTGATGGAAGAGTTGCGCTCCCGCCCAACTTAGCTACCAAGCTCTGGCGGCCCCGAGCGAGCAGCGTGTCTGTCCCAAAGCTCAGGCCTCGTTAGGCACTAGCTCGTGCAGGAAGCGGCTCCCGATCTCTCGCTTCCCGGCTGGAAGAGTGATCAAGCAAAGTCGCGGCCCGCTCGGCCAGAACGTCAGGATCGTCCTGCGCCACATATTCTTTGCCGGGCGGCACAGAGCCGTTCGAAGTGGCCAGCAACACAGCTTGCGCGGGAGTTCTCGCGCGTAACTCGTCGCAGAATGCACTGGCCGTCTCCGGCTCATCCTGTGCGTTCACGATGATGAGGTCATATGCGCCCGGTTTACAGCGGCTGCGGGCTTCGGCGAGTTGCAATGCCGGAAATACCGACAATCCCCGCTCTTTCAAAGCTGCAATGCGTTTCTTGCGATCGATGCTCTTGTCCACGATGAGGACCTTACTCATGGGTTCCCTTCCTTCCGATGTCTTAGGCGTACAAACGCCACACCATGAGAGAGGCTGATCAAGCAGAGCAGGTTGTAACTCAGAGTTGTCGAGTCAGTAGCCGAGAAGCAGAATGGCAGAATTTGTCGTAAGGTGACTGCTTGTGAGGGGATGGCAGGCGAATTTTTTACGCGCCTACAAGTCTTTCCAGAACGGCCTTGTTACGAATGGTGAGAGTAGAGCCTTTCAGAACGGCGATCTGACGCTTGCGGAAATCGGCCAGCACGCGAGTAACGGTTTCTCGCGATGTACCGATGATCTGCGCGATCTCTTCGTGGGTAAGCGCCAGCTTTACCTTGGGCTCGCTCTTGTCGGTACTGGTTGCCGTCCATTCGAGCAGAAGACGCGCCAGACGTTCCGGCGCCGAATGCGAGAGTCCCAGGCTGCGAATCTGCTGATACGCGCTTTGACAGTCTTTACTCAGGTGCTGGGCCGCCTTCAGGCAGGCATCACCGTGGTCCTGCAGGAAGCGCAGGAAGTCGTCGCGTTTAATGAAGTTCAATTGGCAGGGTTGTCCGGTTTCAGCTGTGATTTCGTAAGGAGTGCCGGACACCGTGGCGTGCATTCCCAGAACTTCTCCGGGCTGCGCAATTTTCAGGATGAGCGTCTTGCCTTCGGCGGAGGTGGTCGACATCTTCACCCGGCCTTTGCAAAGCATGTAGATTCCGCGCGGCGCCTGGCCCTCTACAAAAAGGACCGCACCCGCCGGATACGAGGCGGTGTACTTCATGTGATCGAACGCTTCTAACGACGGCTTAGGAAGCGAGCAAAAGAAACTGTCGCTGCGAAGCTTGCAGATAAGACAGTTCTCTACCAGCTCGAAGCCGTAAGGTGACCCCACAATTTCCTCCGTCGATTACCTAGGATGTTACACCCTAATGGATTCGGTATAGGTAATAATTGACTCAGATCCTCAGCCCTTTATGTTATGTGCTCCTTTGGAGAGGCTTTTGCGAATCCCCCAAAGGTGTCACAGAGCGAACGATGGTCGCAGTTCGCTATTGCCGGTCCGGATGCCGGTTTCCGCACCCCAGCGAACACTACGCGAATCCAATGCAGAGTTGAATGCCTGAAAAAACTATAAAAGACGCGACGCCGAAGACCCCGGTTTTCAAGGCCCTTCCCGAAATATGGCTTCTGATTCGTCCTCGCCGGGCGCTGCTGGGGCTGGGTCTTTGCCTGATGGTGATCAACCGGGTCTCTGGGCTGGTGCTCCCCGCCTCAACGAAATATCTGGTGGATGACGTCATCGGCAAGCGGCACTTGCATTTGCTTTACCCGCTGGTGGGGATCGTTCTGGGCGCCACCATCATTCAAGGTCTGACCTCCTTCGCCTTGACCCAGACGCTGTCGAAAGCTGCGCAGCGACTGATCACCGAGCTTCGCCGCCGGGTGCAGGAGCACGTTGGATGGCTTTCCGTCTCCTACTACGACGCTAACAAGACGGGCGTGCTGGTCTCGCGCATCATGAGCGACGTGGAGGGCGTCCGCAACCTGATCGGCACCGGACTGGTGGATTTCGTAGGCGGCTTGCTGACCGCGATTATCGCCTTCGTCGTGCTTATCCGCATCAGCCCGGTGATGACCGGCATCGCCTTCGGCTTCCTTCTCATCTTCGGAGTCGGGCTACGCAAGGCATTTCGCACCATCCGCCCCATCTTTCGCGAGCGCGGCAAGATCAACGCCGAAGTCACAGGCCGATTGACCGAATCGTTAGGCGGAGTCCGCGTAGTGAAGGGCTACCACGCCGAGGATCGCGAACACGAAGTGTTCAGCCTGGGAGTCGAGCGCCTGCTGCAAAACGTCTTTAAGACGCTCACCGCGACCTCGGTCATGAGCCTGTCTTCGTCGATGCTGATGGGACTTATCGGCGCCATCGTGATGTTCATGGGCACCCGCCAGATTCTCGCCGGAAAGCTGACCCTTGGCGGATTCTTCACTTACACCATGTTTCTCGGCTACCTGGCAGCGCCGCTGTTTCAGGTGGTCGGCATAGGTACCCAAATCACAGAAGCCATCGCCGGCCTCGAGCGCACGCGCGAGGTGCTGAGCGAGACGCCGGAAAACGAAGACCCCGAGCGCACCATCACGCTGCCTTCAATCCAGGGCGCTGTTGCTTTCGACGATGTGACGTTCGCCTATGAGGCGAAGAAGACCGTGCTGCACAACGTTTCGTTTCGCGCGAATCCGGGCACAGTAACAGCGTTAGTGGGCTCGTCCGGGTCAGGAAAATCGACCATCATCGGCCTTATCGCGGCCTTCCACAAGCCAAACTCAGGCCAGGTTCTGGTGGATGGCATCGACCTTTCGACAGTCCGGCTGGATTCCTACCGCACGCAGCTTGGCATGGTGTTGCAGGATTCTTTCCTCTTCGACGGCACTATTCGCGAGAACGTGGCATTCTCCAAACCCGACGCGACCGACGAAGAGATATTGCGTGCCTGCACCATCGCCCGTGTCGACGAGTTTGCCGAGAAGTTTGAACTGAAGTACGACACCATCATCGGCGAGCGAGGCGTAAAGCTCTCCGGAGGCCAGCGTCAGCGCGTCTCCATCGCGCGCGCCATTCTGGCCAATCCGCGCATTCTTATCCTTGACGAAGCGACGTCCAGCCTCGACTCCGAGTCGGAAGCACTCATCCAGCACGGGCTCTCCTACCTTATGCAGGGCCGCACGACGTTCGTCATTGCTCACCGGCTGTCGACCATCCGCAGGGCAGACCAGATCCTGGTCGTCGAGGGCGGTGAGATCGTCGAACGGGGCACCCATCAGCAGCTATTCGAACTCGGCGGACGTTATTTCGACCTCTATACCCGCCAGCATGGGATCGAGCAGAATCTGTTTCTGGCGCCCGGCGAGGGCGATACCATCCCGGACGAATCTGACAAACGGCCTGCATCCTCAAGCGCCGACATCGAAGAGCCGCGGTTACCCGTCTAGTATCCGCTCAGTACTACGAAGAGCCCTCAGTTCGCGATAAACTTCGTATTCACTGCTTCACACAACCCATGCCCTCTCGTAACGCTCTCGATCTTCGGCGGCAGGTTGGTCAGTTGCTCATCATGGGCTTTGATGGGACGGATGTCTCGGCCCGGCTGCGCTCCATGCTGGGTACACTCAATCCCGGCGGCGTCATCCTGTTCAAGCGCAATATCGAAGAAGCGCCCCAGGTACACGCGCTGTTGCGGCATTCGCAACAAGTTGTCGCCACGCCCATGTTTCTTTGCGTCGATATGGAAGGGGGCACGGTTGATCGCCTGCGCGACGCCATTGCTCCAGTTCCATCCGTTGCTGAGGTCGCAGCGACCGGCTCGGTCAAACTGTTTCGCAAGCATGGCCGACTCATCGGTGACGAAGTTTGCGCCGTCGGCTTCAATACCGACTTTGCGCCATGCCTTGACCTACGCTTCGAGGCTTCAAAGACGGTGCTCGGTTCGCGAACCGTTTCTGACAATCCGAAACAGACCATTCGCTACGCGCGTCAGTTCCTGCGTGGCCTGCGCGACGCCGGCGTAATCGGCTGCGGCAAGCATTTTCCCGGGCTTGGCGAAGGCACGCTCGACAGCCACTTTCATTTGCCATCCATAGCCAAAAAGAAGAAGGACCTGTGGAAGCAAGACCTGCTTCCCTACCGCAAGCTGCATAAAGATTTGCCCATGGTGATGGTCGCGCACGCTTCCTATCCCGCGGTGACGGATGACACACTTCCAGCCTCGCTCTCGAAGGTCTGGATGAAGGACATCCTGCGAAAGAAGATCGGCTTCAAAGGCCTGATTGTCTCCGACGACCTCGAGATGGGTGGTGTGCTCGCCGCCGCGCCCATCGGAGACGCCGCCATCCAAACGCTGCAGGCAGGCAGCGACCTCATGCTGGTGTGCCACAAGGAAGAGCACGTCTGGCTTGCCTTCGAGAGCGTTTACAAACTGGCCGAGACCGACCGGGACTTTGCCAAACTGATCGCCAAACAATCCAGGCGCGTACTTGAGTTCAAGAAAAAATCGCGCTCGTTGCTCACTCGCACCCCGCCGCGTCCAACTCCGAGGACAATCGACAAACTCTGTCGCCGCATTTGGGAGTTCACGGAAGAGGTGCGACTGACGACCGAGGCTTCGCATTGATCGTCGCCGATTTAAAGGAGCACGCCGCCGGTTTGAAGCGGAACGGTGTCGATTTGAAGGAGCACGCCGCCGGTTTGAAGGGGCACGCCTTCAGGCGTGCCGCGTCGCTGCTACCAATGCGCGGGGCTTCAGCCCCAGAGGCGTGTCATTGATCGTCGCCGGCGTCATGAGCGGAACTTCGGCGGACGGAATTGATGTCGCATTGGTCCGAATTGAGGGTCGCGGTATTCGCTCTCGCGTTGACCTGTTGGCGCACCACCATGTCGCGTACCGACCGAAAGTACGCCGAGCTGTTCTCGACATTATGAATGCAAGCGCCAGCGTCGCCGATCTCTCGCGGCTGAATTTCCTGCTGGGTGAGCTGTATGCGGACGCAGTGGCCGCTACACAACGTAAGTTCGGTCTCAGTGCGAACTCGTTGGCTGCCACGGCCAGACCATTTATCACCAGGGCGAGCCTGCCGCCTTCCTCGGCCGGAAGATTGCCTGCACATGGCAGATCGGCGAAGGCGCGGTGGTCGCCGCCAAGGTAGGAGTGCCGGTGGTCTCTGACTTTCGCCCTGCCGACATGGCCGCAGGAGGCAAGGGCGCGCCGCTGGTGCCGTATCTCGACTACGTTTTGTTTCGTCACGCTCGCATCGGACGTATCGTGCAGAACATCGGAGGCATCGCCAATCTCACGGCAATTCCGGCGGGAGCCTAATCTCAAGATGTAATCGCCTTCGATACCGGCCCCGGAAATATGGTCGTCGATGCGGTCGCGAAGGAGTTGTTCGGCGCGGCCTTCGATCGCGGAGGCAAGCTCGCAGCCAAGGGGAAGCCGATCGATTCAGTCCTGAAGGCACTTCTGCGCGAGCGGTTCTTTCATCAGCGACCGCCCAAAACTGCCGGCCGCGAGCAGTTTGGCCGTGAGTTTGTTGCCAGATTCCTTCACCTGTGCGGGCGGAACGATAAGCACGACGTCATTGCTACTGCGACGGCGCTAACCGCGCGTTCCATCGGCGACGCGATAAGGAAATTCGTGTTGCCCCTCGCGAAGGTCGCCCGGACAAAATGGCTTCCGCGAATTCATCGCCTCCGGTGGAGGCACGAAAAACGCGACCCTCATGCGCATGATCGAGACGGAACTTTCGGAGCTGAGCGTCAAGCTGCGCACTTCCGACGACTTGGGCCTCCCCTCGCAAGCAAAGGAAGCGGTCGCCTTCGCTTTGCTCGCGTATGAGACATGGTACCGGCAGCCATCCAATGTTCCTTCGGCAACGGGAGCGAAGCGACCGGCCATTCTGGGCAAGATCAGCTATGCATAGCTTCGGGCGAAGGGAGTTAAGCGACTGTCATCCTGAGCGGAGGCGGCCTGTTTTTGGCCGCCGCAGTCGAAGGACCCCTATCCTAACCGAGCTGCTTCTAGTGGTCGTCGCCTTGACGCTCGCAACCTCCTGCTCGCATAAGCCTCATCCCAACACCCTGGTGATGATCATCGAGAGCAGCCCGACGAACCTCGATCCGCGGGTTGGGGTCGATGCGCAATCCGAACGCATTGACGACTTGCTCTTCGATTCGCTGGTACGCCGCGACGAACACTTTCAGCTACAGCCATGGCTGGCCGATAGCTGGGAAACCCCCGACCCGCAGACTTACATCTTTCACCTGCACCGCAACGTGCATTTCCACAACGGAAACTTGCTCACCGCTCGCGACGTGAAGTGGACCTTCGATTCCCTGCTGAACGGCAAGCTCCGCAGCTCTAAATCCAGCACCTTTACCGCGGTCGATCACCTTGACGCGCCCAACGACTACACCGTGGTCTTCCACCTGAAAGAACCCATGGCGTCGTTGTTGTGGAACGTATCCGACGGCGCGATCGGCATCGTACCGTATGGCAGCGGCGAAGACTTCAACCGTAATCCGATTGGCTCCGGCCCGTTTCGCTTCGTCAGCGCTCAACAGGACAAGAACGTTGTGATCGAGCGCAATCCCAATTACTGGGCCAGCTCCTGCCAAGCTTGAGCGGGTGGAGTTTCGCGTAATTCCCGACGCCACAACACGCGCGCTGGAGTTGCGCAAGCGCAGCGCCGACGTGGTCAGCAACGGCCTCACTCCCGACACCGTGCTGGTCTTGCAAAAAGATGACGGCCTGCAAATCTTGCGTGGCCCGGGAACCATCTACGCTTATCTAGCGCTGAACTTGCGCGATCCCATATTGAAGGACGTGCGAGTGCGGCGCGCGCTGGCGCATTCGATCGATGTTGCGCCCATCATCCACTATCTGTGGCGCGACCAGGCGCGTCCCGCTTACAGCATATTGCCGCCGCAGCACTGGGCCTACGATGCCGACGTGGCCAAGTACGCTTTCGATCCTGTGCTTGCCCGCAAGCTGCTCGATGAAGCCGGGTATCCGGAGAAAAATGGCGTGCGCTTTCATCTTGCGATGAAGACCTCGACCGAAGAGTCAACGCGACTGCTGGCCGCGGTGCTTCAGCAGCAGTTGCGAGAAGTCGGAATCGCACTCGACATTCACACTTTCGAGTTCGCGACGTTTTATTCCGATATCACCAAGGGTGCGTATCAAATGCATTCGCTGCGCTGGGTGGGCGGCAATCTCGACCCCGACATCTTCGAGTATGTATTCGCGACCAAAAGCTTCGCGCCCAAGCGCGCCAACCGTACTTTCTACTCCAATCCCAGGGTTGACGAACTGATTGAACAGTCGCATGCCACGCTCGATCAGCAGCAACGCAAGAAGCTATTCGATGAGATTCAGCAGATCATTGCGGAAGACCTTCCCTACATCAACCTCTGGTACTACGACAACGTTATCGTGCACACCAGGCGAGTCCACGGCATCGAGTTGAATCCCGCCGGCAATTACGATTTCCTGCGTACGGCTGAGCTGGAGCAGTAGCAGAATCTTCTCGACACGTCTGAACCGGCTGCTGAAAAAGCCGGTTGCAATGCGGTTTTGAAGGGGCGCAGCTTGAGCTGCGCCGAACGAGTGGTCTGTTTGTCGATCTCGCGAGCGGACTTTAGAGTCTGTGTGAGAACTCGGCTTTGCCAATGTCGGTGGAACAACCCGCAATCTGAGCCCCACTTGGGGGCGACCAACATGACAGCCCAGCACGCAGCCCGCCGCGGCGGGCGGAGTGCTGGGTCGGAGTGGGAAAAGCCCACGAGTCGCGTAGCGACGGCACAGGCTCTCACGCACTCACTTTAGTCCACGAGCGACCCGTGCTTTCGAGTTTTTCAGCAGCCTGTGAAGACGTGCCCTGACGCGGAGCATGGCTTGCCACGCGACACTAAATCACACGTGCTACCATCGAATTTCCCCGCGGCCAAGGAGTACACCAGTCTTGCGCATCCTCTTCGTTGGAGACATCTATGCCCGCCCAGGGCGCAACATCGTCCACGAGCGACTACCCGAGTTGCGGAAGCAATACGGTGTCGATCTGACCATTGCGAACGGCGAAAACGCCGCCGGCGGCTTCGGTATCACTCCTCAGATCGCCGAAGAGTTGTTCGAACTGGGCATCGATGTCATCACCACAGGCAATCACGTCTGGGACAAGCGCGAGATTATCGACTACATGAATTCGGCGAATGGGAACGAGGCTTCGTTGGCGCGTCGCGTGCTTCGTCCTGCGAATTACCCTGAGGGCGCTCCCGGCTTTGGCTGGTACCAGGGACGCACCCGCAGCGGCTTTGACTACGCCGTCATCAATCTTCAGGGCCGCGTCTTCATGACCAACAACGATGACCCGTTTCGCGTGGCCGACGATCTGCTCAGCCGGATCACTGCCAGGAATATTCTGGTTGATATTCATGCCGAAGCGACCTCAGAGAAGATCGCTCTGGGCTGGTACCTCGAAGGCCGCGTCACAGCAGTCCTCGGCACTCATACCCATATTCCCACTGCCGACGAGCACGTGTTGCCCAAAGGCACGGCGTATCAGACTGACGTGGGCATGACCGGTCCTTACGACGGTGTGATCGGCGTGCAGAAAGAGATGATCCTGCAGCGATTCTTGACCAACATGCCGGGACGCTTTGAAGCTGCGTCGGATGACGTGCGCTTGTGCGCCAGTCTTATCGACTGCGATGCGCAAACCGGTCGGGCAACAAAGATCGAGCGGATCATGTTGAAAGAGGAGTAGGTAGTCATCGACTCTCCCGAAGCGCGTGCCTACCCGAATCGCATCGTAGATCAAACTAACGAGGGTGCCAGGCCAAGCCTGCCTGTGATGAATGGCATCACAAGATGTCGGTTACCTTCGTAACATCGATGCGCCCCGTTCTGCTTTTTTCATCTTCCCGAAAGCTTTAAACTATTGTGGGTTGGTTGTGCCCCGCTGGCCCGTAATTCGGGCAGCGCAACATCGATTCTTGCGAATCTCAACTTCCCGCACAAAGGGTGCGTCGCGACCCGCAAGGGCGATCATTTGGCGAACAAACAGTGCAGTAAGTCTAATGCTTTCAAGATTTTGCCTGTAACTTGCCTGGAATCAAGATTTTAGGCGAGAAATGTCGCTTAAACCGATGAAAACAAAGATTCGCAAAAGTATTTTTTTGATCTCGAGCATTATCGGACATAGCCGGATCGCTGCCCGCCGGCTGCCGTAAAATAGCTGCTTTGTCCCTACTCAACCAAACGATTCAGAGGACCCCATCGATGCGCAGGTTGCTTATTTTGACGTTCGTTCTTTCCGCTGTCGCGATCATCGTGCTCGCCCAGAGTTCTACCAATACTCAGCCCGTCAGCACTCCGACCACGCCTCCCAAGATCGCTTCCCTGCCCGCGGAGGCGCAGCAAGCGATGGCGTCGATCGATCCCGAGCGTATCCGGGCGCACGTGAAGTTCCTGGCCAGCGACCTGCTTGAGGGTCGCGGCACCGGCCAACGCGGAGGCGATATTGCCGCCGAATACATCGCGACTGAGTTTTCGCTCTACGGACTTAAACCAGCGGGCGACAACGGCTCTTACATGCAAAAGGTACCGATGGTCGGCATCAAGACGGCCGACGACGGAACAACGTTTTCGCTGGTTCCAAAGAAAGGTGCGCCGCTGAACCTCACCAATCGCACCGACTACGTTGCGATGGACGAGACCGGCAAGACCGACACCACAATCGATGCGCCCCTCGTCTGGATTGGTTATGGCATCGACGCTCCCGAGTACAAGTGGAACGACTACGCCGGCGTCGATGTAAAAGGCAAAGTGCTGCTCATGATGGTGAATGAGCCGCCTTCTACCGATCCCAACTTCTTCAAGGGCAAGGCCCTCACCTATTACGGCCGTTGGGCCTACAAATACGAAGAGGCCGCGCGCAAGGGGGCAGCGGGAGTCATCCTCATCCATAAGACTGACATGGCAAGCTATGGCTGGGAGGTAGTGCGCAACTCGTGGGGTGGCGAGCGCTCGTACCTGCGTAACGATCCTGCTCCCAAGCTGAAGGTCGCGTCATGGATTCAGTTCGATGTGGCGCAGAAGCTGGCACACGACTGCGGCATGAATCTTGACGAGATGATGGCCGCCGCGCAAAAGCCTGGCTTCAAGGCCGAGCAGCTTCCGGCGTCCTTGAAGGCCCACATCGTGAGCACGGTGCGCCCGTTCGATTCAAACAACGTAGTTGCCGTGCTGCCCGGTTCGAATTCGCAACTCAAAGATCAGGCCGTGCTGTTCAGCGCACATTACGACCACCTGGGAATCGTGCCCGGCATGCCCGGCGACAACATCTACAACGGCGCGCAAGACAATGCGACCGGCGTCGGCATCCTGCTGGAAATTGCGCGCGCCTACAGCCTGGCGAAGCAGGCGCCTCCGCGCTCGGTTTACTTTACGTCGGTGACCGCCGAGGAGCAGGGTCTACGCGGGCTCGGAATACTTTGGCAAGCACCCGCCGATTCCAGCGAAGCAGATCTCGCTCGATCTCAACTATGACGATCTCCCGCCGTGGGGCGTGCCGGAAGAGGTTCAGGTTAATGGAGCGGAACGCACTACGTTCTATCCCGAAGTGCAGAAGATGGCGAAAGAATTTGGGCTGACCATCGTGCCCGATCCTGTTCCCAACGCCGGACATTACTACCGCTCCGATCACTTCAGCCTGGCGCGCGTCGGAGTGCCGGCGTTCTCCATTGGCGAAGGCGAGCTATTCAAAGGACACGACCGCGCCTGGGGAGAGCAGAAGGCGAAGGAGTTCGTCAAGAACGACTATCACCATCCCAGCGATGAATATCATCCTTCGATGGACTTCGCCGGTGACGCAGTGATGGCCCGCTTCGGATTCGCCCTGGGATGGGAAGCCGCGACGCAGAAGAGCGAAGTTGGCTGGCAGCCCGGCGACGAGTTCGAGAAGCCACGAAAGGCCAGCGGAGCGGAGTAAAGCAGTTGTCGGTTGTCAGTGGTCAGTTGTCAGTCAAAACAGCCGAGTGGTCAATCGGAGGCTACTCGGTCGGGTACATTCGGCTATCGATCAGTTAGCTATGCACGGTGCCACACAACAGCATTCGGGTAGTCGCCTCCTACCAACCCTTACGGGCTACTCACTGCATTGTCTGACTGCAGTTCTCGGCTCCATGCTGCTTGGGGCTATCGTGGCGACTTTCCTTGTGCTGATTTCGAGCGCTGCGTCGCGCAATGCCGATGTGCAGCTGATTCAGTGGACATTGGTACATCGTCCTTTCCCCTTACAGCTTGGCGCTGCGCTACTACTTGGGGGCTTCGTTGCGCCGCGATTGGCGGTACCGTACCTCGCAAGATGGGCCTGGGTCGTTCCATCAGCGGTGCTGTTAATACGCCTGCTTAGCTGGAAGCCCTACTCGACTCTGGTAGCAGAGACAGCATGGCAGCATTTCTTCGGTCCTTGTTTTCTTCGTTATTGTCCGGAGCAGTTCACTGTGACACTGCCGTTCTACGCGTCTTTCGCCTACAGCCTTGGATACATCATTCGCGTGGCGCGGCCTCTGAGGAGTTCAACTGACAACTGACAACCGGCCACTGACAACTGTCTCTCAGTACTTCTTCATCCGGAATGGAATCTGCACTACGGCTTCCAGCGCGATGGCTTCGCCGTTCTTGGTTCCCGGACGGAAGTGCCAGCGCGAAAGTGCGCGCATCGCACTTGAATCGAGGCGATCATCCAGGCTGTTCAAGACTTTGATGTCGGTCACGCTACCGTCAGGCCGGATGACCGCGTAAAGGGTCACGGTTCCTTCGATACGGTCGCGCATAGCGTCGGCCGTGTACGCCGGGTCGACTTCATTCAGCGCCACCGGAGCAGTCGGCTTGCTCTTGTTGTCGCTTTCCTTCAGCTCGGCGAAGTGAATGACCCAGCTCCCGGCTCGCGAACTGAGGTTCGGCGTATTCAGCACCAGCGAGTAATACTGCTTCCTGCCGAAGACACGCGCCTCGATGCTGTCGGAGTCGATGTTCGCCGGTGGCTCGGGCGGTGCAACCGGCCGCTGCGTAGCGCTCGGAATAGATGGGCGCATTGCGGCCGCAATGATGCGCTTCTGCTCCTCCAGCTTGGCATCCGGCTTTGGCGTTCCTGCGACAGCAGAGGTCGCGGCACCCGGCGGCGGACTTCCCACGCTGATGCCAGTCGGCAAGCCCGTGCTGCCGCTTCCGGAGCCGTTGCCCTTCCCTTGCGCGCCGCCCGCTCCATTGGCCGTCGAGGTGGCATCGCCTTTCACGTTCGGAGTGCCCGGCGCGTCAGCCTTTCCGCCCGGCGACGCATGAAATTCTCCGCTGCGATTTCCCGCTGGCATCTCGACCGGACCGCGCACGTCCGCCGGGTTCACTCCCAGCGCGATCAGCTGTCCCTGGCCGCGCGAGTTCGACAAGCCCTGCATGCTGGGTTGCGGCGGCGCGCCTGCCTTGCCCGTGGCCGCTGCCGCCTGACCCGAATTGCCGGCAACCTGCGCCGGAACCGGAAGCTTCGGTGCCTCTACCTGCGGCTGCAACTGCGCCATGTTGAGTTGGCCGGCTTTGAGCTTCAGTGCATCAGCCGATACCGAGGGTTCGACTGCTGCTGGCTGCGCAATGTTGGGAAGCTTACTTGCCGTCTTCAGCTGCGAGATGTCGGCGCGCGGCTCAACCACCGTGGGGCGAAGCTCCGGCGGAACCAGCAGCTTGGGCTTCAATCCCGACAGGTCGGCGGTCGGCTCAACCACCTGCTGCTGAAACTGCGGAATCTTCAACTGCGACACCGACTGGGAACTTGCCGCGATCGGCTGCGTCGAGGGCACCGGAGTCCACGCAACGATATTCGGCACCGCCACGGTCCTATTCAGTTTTACCTGCGGCGGCGTAACGATGGTCTGTTCCCGATTATCCGGATTCGGAGGAACCGAGAGAATCTCCTGCTTGGCCAGCTTCGGTTCGCCCTTGCGAGGTTTTGTTGCGCCCTTCTGGCCGGTGTTAATCGGCGGCAGATATTCGCTCACCGGGTAGTAGGAAACTTCGGTGTTGTGAAAGGGAGACTGCAACTGTACCGGCCGCTGGTAAAACGAGAGCGAAACGAAGTAGACGATTGCGATGAACGCAATGTGGCCGCCGTAGGATTCAGCTATGCCCCACCAGTTCACACTGTTGTCGACGAAGATGTCAGGGGGAACCGGGCCCGGCTCAGAGGTGAGTTCCAACGGCGGGGGCTCGCGCCGCAGAATCACGTCCGCAAGATTGCGGCGGAATACTCGACCCCGGGGCTCCAGCTCGTAGTTTAGTGTTGGCGCTTCGTGCAGCCCCGGTTCAGTGGCGGTTTGGGCTGCTATACCTTCCGACATCTTCCCCTACCGTGGGTTTGGTAGCTGAATTATATCGGAATGCCGCGACTGGGCTGGAGTTTCTAAGCGAACACCCACTTGGTCACGCGATCCGGAAAGTCGTTCTCCGGCATGGCGAAGGCCGTCGTAGGCTTTACCCTCCACACCGGCCCACGCTTGGGATCGAGGTCCCAGCTGTACTTCGCCTTGTACTCAATGAACGCCTGCTTTGGAATCTCGTCGTCGTTCAGCCGCTGCGCCGTGGCTTCCAGAATCACAGCCTCCTCGGCATTCTCATTGCACACCACGCATTTCGGGTTGTGCTCCAGGTTGCGCCCCTTGCGTGACGTCAGGCTGGTCGAGAAGTACCAGGCGCCGTCGATCCAGACGCCCCACACCGGCATGGCGTGTGGTTGGCCGTCAGGTCGCACCGTCGTCAGCCAGTAGTTGTGTGAGCGCGAGAAACGCTCCAATGCCCACTGCCAAGGCAGGGTCCCTTCGCTCGACTGCGGAACTCCGTAACCATCCATCTTCGGTCGGGTGGCGACAGGACTCTGAACAAGTTCGCTCATTGGGCTCCACCTATACGACACATTCTAAGAACCGGCTTTACGCGTGTTAATCGTCCGTTCAGGGTACACAACTACTTCCTCAATCTGGTCGGCTCCGTCGTGGGTGCCGCGTTCCTGCTCCTGGATTACCAGCAAGCGAACGACGGCTTCGCGGCAAGCGGTACACAGTCCTCCATCAGGAGCCGCATCGTCTTCCGAGCAAAGTTCGCATTTCTTCGACTTCATATCTTATTTGAACCCGCACGCTTGAATTTGATGCGTCTACTTTGTTTACGAAATGTAACGGCTTTGTGGATGTAACCTGACGCGGCGCTACAATGGCCCTGCATGACTGCGCCGATACAAATCCAACCTGACGACCCAGAAGCTGCCATAGCCGCCCGCCAGCGGCTTCGGGAGCGTCAGAAGCTGGTCGGCTTGATGCTGCTGGTGCTCTTCATTCTGGCGCTTGCGTTCCTCCGTTTTGGTAAGACCATCCCCTGGGGCGCACGTTGAGCAATGGTCGCCGTCCCCGCATCTAAGCCGCTCCTGCTCGTCATTCTCGGACCCACTGCTTCCGGGAAGAGTTCACTCGCAATCCAACTGGCCCAACAATTCGGCGGGGAAATCGTGAGTTGCGATTCGGTCGCCGTCTACCGCGAATTCGAGATCGGAACAGCGAAACCGACTCAGGCGGAGCGCGGCCTTGTTCCGCATCATCTGCTCGACGTCGCAGAGCCCGGCGAAACCTTCACCGCCGGCGAATACGCCCGTCAGGGACGAGAGGCCATCAACACAATCTCTAGTCGCGGCAGGCTGCCGATCGTCGTTGGTGGAACCGGTCTGTATCTGCGGGCGCTGCTGGAGGGGCTTTTTCCTGGCCCGCAACGGTCGGAAGAGCTGCGTGATCGGCTTCGTGAGAAGGCCACTCTGTTCGGATCGCCATATCTGCATCGCATACTCTCGCGGCTGGATCCCTCTTCCGCCGCACAGATCCACCCCAACGACACAGCCAAGCTGATTCGCGCCATCGAGGTGTGCCTTGCCGCTCGCCAGCCGATGAGTGCTCTCTGGGAACAACGAGGCCGCGACCCACTCAGCGGCTACCGCATCCTGCGGCTGGGACTCAACCCTGATCGCGACCAGCTCTATGGGCGCATTAATGCTCGTGCTAGTGCGATGTTCGACCACGGATTGATCGAGGAGACGAAGCGCCTATTGGACAAGTACCCTCACCTCTACGGATCTACCCCGTTCACCTCGTTGGGATACAAGCAAGCAGCGGCCTACCTCGGCCGGCGAACTCTCGCTGGCTGAGGCAGTTGCGCTGACTCAGCAGGGGCACCGCAACTATGCCAAGCGCCAGATCACCTGGTTCCGGCGCGAGCTTGACGTAACCTGGCTTGCCGGATTCGGCGGCGATGAGACAGTCATTGCCCAGGGTCTTGATATCGTTCGGACTAGCGGTCACGGTGAACAGGCGAGCGCCTGAGCTTGCCGGGAACGAATCGGCTCCCTCATGCGTATCAATAGATGTCTGTGGCCTCGGTGCACGGTTAAAATCCCATCAGTGACCTCTCAGGGGGGCGAATGAAACGATTCAAACTGTTCTCAGTGGTGCTTGCACTAGCCGCAGTCTGGTTGTTGGCGGCCTGCTCCATACAGGTGAGCGACAAAGACAAAGAGAAGCAGAAGGTCGACATCCAGACGCCGATCGCAAATCTGAAGGTCGATACCAGTACGCAGGCCACGGATAACGGCATACCAGTGTATCCGGGCGCCAAGCCGCGCGAGGCCGATAAAGATGGCGACAAGCATCGCGCCAATGTGAATATCGGCGGCTTCGGCTTCGGGCTGAAGGTAATTGCCGCGGAATACGTCACGCCCGACTCACAGGAAAAAGTTAAGACTTTTTACGAAGACAAGCTGAAGCAGTTTGGCGACGTCCTGGTCTGCAAGGGACACAGCAGCGACGGTGGCGATGTGCACATGAGTGGCGATCAGGATGACAAGCTGACCTGCAAGGATTCGCACGGAGACGGTTGGGAGTTGAAGGTCGGCACCCAAAAGAATCAGCACATCGTCGCCATCGAGCCTGATGGCTCGGGCACGCGCTTCGGAACCGTGCTGGTGCAGATCCACGGCAAGGAAGGCGATATATGAGGCCCGTTGCGGTAGCGACCTCACGTACGTTTCTGGAGCGAAACTGGCCGTGGCTGATGCTGGCTGCCCCGGTCGGCGTCTATGCTGCATGGATGGCGTCTCTGGTGGTTCCGGAGATCGTACGGGTGGTCGTGCCGGAGGTCGTTCGCGCAGTCGCGGGACGATAATCGCCGGCTAATCCTGCGCACCTTGCAGATTTAGCACCGCGACTGCTAACGTCACTTCGGTGGAACACGCCTGTTACAAATGCCAAGCGGCCGTCGAGGAGGGCATTCCTTTCTGTCCGCACTGCGGCGCTCCTCAAATCCGCGTAGAGCTTCCGGAAACCGAGACGGAAACGAGCTTTGCACCTCCGTCGGAAGAACTGCCCCCGTCTCCGCCCCCCAGCGGCGTCTCTCCCTGGGGACCTCCGCGAGCATCGTTCGTACCTCGCGAACCCATCCAGTGGAACCACGTTTGGCAAGGCGCTCTGCTGGCAGGTGTCGGCGCTGCTTTGCTGTCATCCCTTCCCTTCCTGGCTCTAGGATCTTTGCTCTGGCTGCTGATCGCCGGAGGTCTGTCGGTTTCGATATACCAGCGCAGGGTGCCGTCGGCTGTTGTCAGGCCAGGCATGGGAATGCGCATTGGTGCTCTGGCCGGCTTGTTCGCGTTTGCCATCACCGCCATCTTGAGCGCGGTCCTGTTCGCCACCGAAGGTAATCAACTTCGCCAAATGATGGAAGAGCAGCTACAGGCTTCGATGGCAAAGGCCCCCGATCCCAAGACCGCGGAAATCATCCACCAATTCATCGCAAAGCTAGGCACTCCTGACGGCATGGCCACCTTCTTTCTCTGGGTGATGGCATTCATCGCCGTAATTTTCGTCCTTTTCTCGGCCGCGGGAGGAGCGTTGAGAGCCTCGGTTTCGGCGCGCCGGCGCGGGTTGCAGTAGAGCAGGCTCTTGACCTCTCAACTCCTGTGATCCGTAAGGAGCCCGAAATCCGTGACTACCCTTTCTCCTCTTAACCTAATCAACTCCATGGGGTCAAGTTGCCCGCGCTTTGCTCCTTCTCGTATGATTCAGAGCGGATGAATAAACCTGCCGCGCGTCCTCAGAACCTCCGCGAAAAATCTCAGATCATGTCGGCGTCCGAGATCGACCGCACGCTGGTCCGCTTGGCGCACGAGATCGTCGAGAAAAATAACGGGGTTCAGAATCTCGGGCTGGTTGGCATCAAACGCCGCGGCGTCCCGCTGGCGAATCGGCTGGCGAAACTGCTGGGCCGAATTGAGAAAACAGAAGTGCCTGTGGGCACTCTCGATATCACGTTGTATCGCGACGATCTCTCAACGGTGGGGCATCGCCCGGAATACCGCAAGAGCGACATGGAGTACGACATTCAGGACAAGAACATCATCCTGGTTGACGACGTGCTCTATACCGGCCGAACCATCCGCGCTGCGCTGGACGCTCTATTCGATCATGGCCGTCCACGCCGCATTCAACTTTGCGCGCTGATCGATCGCGGCCATCGCGAACTGCCCATCGAGGCCGGATTTGTCGGCCGAAAAATCGAGACTACCCAAGACGAAATTGTTGAGGTAAAACTGCAAGAAACCGATGGCACGGAAAAAGTGCTCTTGGTAGAGCGGATTCCCCCAGGGCAATGAACCGGCGAGATCGTTCCTTACTTGGTACCGACCAACTTACTCCCGCACAAATAAATTCCTATCTCAAGCTGGCGCAGCGCATGGATCCGCGGAAGGCGCCACAGCTGCTCCGTGGCAAACGAGTGGTCTTGCTCTTCTATGAGGCCTCGACCCGCACTCGCACCTCATTTGAATTTGCGGCAAAGGCGCTCGGCGCAACCACCACGCTGATAACGGCGACCTCGTCCAGCATCGAAAAGGGCGAGTCACTCGTCGATACCGGCTGGACCATCACCGCCCTGGGCGCCGACGCGATCGTCATGCGGCATCCCAACAGCGGCGCGCCGTACCTGTTGTCTCGTTTCTGCCCCGTGCCGGTGATCAATGCCGGCGACGGATTGCATCAGCATCCTTCGCAGGGGCTGCTCGACGCCTTGACCATCGCCAATCACAAGAAGAGTTTCAAAGGCTTGCGCGTAGTCATTGTCGGAGACGTCTTCCACAGCCGCGTGGCCCGGTCGAACGCACACCTTCTGTCGCGCATGGGCGCCGAGGTTATCTTCTGCGGCCCACCCGACCTGGTCCCCGACGTCTCAGCCAACATCGCACCCGGCGTCATCGCATGTCACAACCTTGATGCCGCCATCTACGGCGCCGATGTCGTGATGTCGCTCCGCATACAAAAGGAACGGCTCGCCGGCCGGCAGATCAGCATCGACGAATACATCGCTCGCTATCAGGTTGACGCCCGCCGCATGCGACTGGCAAAGCGCGACGCGATCCTGCTGCATCCCGGCCCCATCATTCGCGGTATGGAGCTTACCAGCGAAGTGGCCGACGGCCCTCAGTCCTGCATTCACCAGCAGGTCGCAAACGGAGTGAAGATGCGCATGGCTATTCTGGCGACTGCGCTCGGGAAGGGGCGATAGAGATGCAGGAGCTATTGATTACCGGCGGCGAGATCATCGATCCCGCGAGCGGTCTTGATCGCGCGTTGGACATTTTGCTGCGCGATGGACGGGTCGCGGAAGTTGGAGAGCCCGGCAAACTGAATCGCAGCGGGGTCGAAGTTCTAAAGGCGAAGGGACTCATCGTCGCTCCTGGATTCATCGACCTTCACGTGCATCTGCGCGAACCCGGTCAACAGCACAAAGAGACGATTGCGACCGGCACCGCTGCGGCTGCGGCAGGCGGATTCACGTCCGTTTGTGCCATGCCCAATACCGTGCCAGTCAACGATTCGCCGGAGATCACACGCTGGATGCAGGATCCCGAGCGTGGCGCCGTCGTCAACGTCTTCCCTATCGCCGCGGCGACCGTCGGCAGCATGGGGGTCGACATCACGGACTTTGCTGCGCTGAAGAAGGCCGGAGCCGTGGCCTTCTCCGACGATGGCAAGCCGATCCTCGATGATCCGGTTATGCATGACGCGCTCGCATCGGCCGCTAAATTGGGCGTTCCCGTGGTGCAGCACGCCGAGGACACGCACCAGACGTCAGGCTGCTCGATGAACTATGGCTCTACATCGTTCCGCCTGGGCTTGCGCGGCATGCCCAACACGGCAGAGTCAAGTGTGGTCGAGCGTGACATTCGCCTGGCAGGCGAGTTGAAGGCTCATCTGCATGTAGCTCATCTCTCGACGTTTGAAGCGCTGAGTGCTGTACGCCGAGCAAAGGCCCAAGGCATACGAGTGACGGCGGAAGTCACGCCGCATCACTTCACGCTGGTTGACGACAATGTCGGCGAGTTCGACACCCACTACAAGATGAATCCGCCGCTGCGAGCAGTCGCCGATCGACGAGCGTTGATCGAAGGCATTACCGATGGAACCATCGACGCTATTGCCACCGATCACGCACCGCACGCGTTTCACGAAAAACAGGTGGAGTTCGAGCGTGCAGCCTTCGGTATCACGGGGCTGGAAACGGCGTTGCCCCTCACTATTACGGTTCTGCACCACTACTTCAAACTGCCGTTGTGGCGCATCGTTGAACTGCTGTCGGCGAATCCCGCGAAGATCTTTGGACTCGAGGGACGCGGCACGTTGACGGCCGGCGCGCACGCCGATGTGACGCTATTCGATCCTAAAAAGAAGTGGAGCTTCGATGCGTCGCAGTCAAAGTCAAAGTCGCGCAATACGCCCTTCGATGGCTGGAGCTTCACCGGCAAAGTAGTAGCGACGATTGTCGGCGGCGAGATCGTCTTTCAGGATTGAAGCAAGCCACGGATTTCACGGATGTACGCGGATCAGCTGAGGGTTTTAATCTCCATCACTCCGATCCGCGCTTATCCGTGAAAATCCGTGGCTGATTTTTGGGCCTATTTCCTTGCCGGCGGCGTCTTGGCCGAAGAGTGTGCGGCGGCTGCGAGCACAGGAGGAGCTTCGAATTCTGCGGTTGCTCCGTTCGGCTTCTCGCCTGTGGGGATCAGTCCCAACGCCTTGCGAACTTCGGTCTCAAGTCTCGCCTTGATGTCGGGATTGTCCTTCAGGAACTGGCGCGCGTTCTCGCGGCCCTGCCCGATGCGCTCGGTCTTGTAGCTGAACCATGAGCCGGACTTCTCGACGATGTTGTTGTTCACCGCCAAGTCGAGCAGGTCGCCTTCGCGCGAGATGCCTTCGCCATACATGATGTCGAACTCGGCTTCGCGGAAGGGCGCCGCCACCTTGTTCTTCACCACTTTGACCTTGGTGCGCGATCCGGTCACCACGTCGCCGTCTTTGATGGCGGCGATGCGGCGGATATCGATGCGCACCGAGGAGTAGAATTTCAGCGCGCGGCCGCCCGTCGTGGTTTCAGGATTGCCGAACATGACGCCGATCTTCTCGCGAATCTGGTTGATGAAGATGAGGCAGGTGCGCGACTTCGACACGATTCCGGTGAGCTTGCGCAGCGCCTGGGACATCAGGCGGGCCTGCAGGCCCATGTGGCTGTCGCCCATCTCGCCATCGAGTTCGGCCTTGGGAACCAGCGCGGCCACGGAATCGACCACCAGCACATCGATGGCGTTCGAACGTACCAGCGCTTCGGCGATTTCCAGCGCCTGCTCGCCGTAATCGGGCTGCGAGACGAGAAGATTGTCGACATCCACGCCCAGTTTCTTCGCGTAATTGGGGTCGAGGGCGTGCTCGGCATCGACGAACGCCGCCATGCCGCCCGCCTTCTGCGCCTCGGCAATAATCTGCAGCGCGATGGTGGTCTTGCCGGAGGATTCCGGCCCAAAGACCTCGATCACGCGTCCGCGCGGCACTCCGCCGACGCCCAGCGCCGCGTCGAAGGAAATCGACCCGGTGGAGATCACGGCAATGGGGACGACCGCTTCCTTGCTCCCCAGCCGCATGATGGAGCCCTTGCCAAACTGCTTCTCAATGCCCGACATTGCCAATTCAATTGCCCGGGCTTTTTCTGTTTTCTCGTCTGCCATTAAGGCTGCTCCTTGGCCGCCTCGTTGCGCTGAGATTAGATCAACGAACGAATTGGGAAATATGTAGTGCGGTATTAGTGGTAGGCGCCGCCATTATTGGGCGATTTGGGGAGGCGCATATGCTAGCTGACAGCAAAGTATACATCCGGTAAAGAGCGAACAAATAGCGAAATTCCACAGGGGAGGGATAACGAAAGTAACCTGTGTTCGGACAGGAACTTTCTGTCTGCGCGAATCGAAATGTGAGCAACATCACGAATAATTCAATTTCGCGATACCCTGTTTTCAATAGTTTAGACATGTTTTGTGTCGCAAATGATTGATTTAGCTAGACTTACTCGTACTTAATACATATCAAACGACTTACTGGCCTATGAAATACGTCTTTGGTTGAGTGACACAGAACCGCGACGCGTTCCTAGATCTTCGGCACTTGTCTATCGCAAGTCTGAAATACATCCTACGAGTCGCTGAACTGATCTGTGCGAGGAAAATGCGGAGCAGGGGTTACGAAGGTGGTAGATGGTTCCAAAATGGGAACAGGTAGTGCGGCGCTTCGCGGGGGCCCGGACGAGCTTCCGGTGCTGCGTTCCGGAGTGCTTGAACGTCACGGGTCGTGTCTGGTGCTGAATCGTTTTTGAGCCGGGCGCAGCTTTGAGCATCAAGGGTAAAATGTACCGCTGAGCATGGCTCGGGGAGGTTTCAGTGGCCAAAAGCATTCGATCGCATCAGCCAGGCGAAGCCAGTTTCAAGGCGACGTTGCCCGAGGATATTGAGTGGAAACCTTTTCCGGCGTTCCCGCCCTCAGTGCGCCTCGCCGTTGTTGTAGGTGAACCCTCGAAGGAAGGCCCTTACACGATCCGGGTTCACGTCCCTCACGATGTGAAACTGATGCCGCATAGGCACTCCGAGGACCGGGTCTATACCGTCATTTCCGGTGTCTTCTACATTGGGCTGGGTGATCAGTTCGACGCCAATAAGTTGCAAGCATATCCGCCTGGCGCGGTACTCGTGCTGCCCGGCGATACCCACCATTTCCACTGGGCCAAGTCCGGCGAATACATTACGCAGGTGACGGCCATTGGGCCGCTAGGCCTCGAATATCTGGACCCGAAAGACGATCCGCGGAACGGGTGACCATACTGCTGCGGGCAGATTCGCGCTCGTCAACGTCAACACCGGCCGGGAAGTCTGCCCATCGGGACCGCGCTCTTGAGAAGAAACCGCCGCTAGGCGTATAACGGTCGAACCGCTTAGGAGGAGTCATGGCAACCACCTTCGATCCGACAGTGAGCACGGCGGCTGGAAGAGCGGAGAATTCTGCCGACGCGATTGCAGTCCCAATTACATTGCGCATCAACGGTAAAGAACACTCGCTCCGCATCGATCCACGAACGACGCTGCTGGATTGCATTCGCGAAACAGTGGAATTGACGGGAACGAAGAAGGGCTGCGATCACGGGCAGTGCGGCGCGTGCACCATACATGTAAATGGCAGACGGGTGCTCTCCTGCCTCAGTCTCGCCCTGGCACACGATGGGAAAGAAATCACCACTCTGGAAGGTCTAGGCACGCCGGAGGCAATGCATCCCATGCAGGCAGCATTTCTTGCCTGTGACGCTTATCAGTGCGGCTATTGCACTTCCGGCCAGATCATGTCGGCAGTGGCGCTGCTCGATGAGCCATGCGGTGCGGACGACACAGCGGTGAAGGAACTGATGAGCGGCAATATCTGCCGCTGCGGGGCCTACGCCAACATCGTGGCAGCGATCCAGCAAGTTCGCGAACGCAAATAAGGCGAACGGAGATCCTCGATGCATACATTTGAATTTATCCGGCCTGCCGACCCGGCAGCAGCGATCAACGCGGCAGCACAGTCGAAAACCGCGCAGCAGGGCGCAGACGTTCGCTTCCTGGGAGGCGGCACGACGCTCGTCGATCTGATGAAGCTGAACGTCGAGACTCCCACCCGCGTGCTCGACATTAATCGCCTCCCGTTCGCCAATATCGAAGAAATGTCCGACGGCGGCCTGAAGATCGGAGCAACGGTTCGCAATTCCGATCTGGCGAATTACCCGAGAGTGCAGCGCGATTATGCTGTGCTATCCCAGGCGATCCTTTCCGGTGCGTCGGGGCAGATCCGCAACATGGCGACAACCGCCGGTAATCTGGTGCAGAGAACGCGGTGCGTCTACTTCCGCGACACGGCGATGCCCTGCAACAAGCGCGAGCCAGGAAGCGGCTGCTCCGCAATCACCGGCAGCAATCGCACGCTCGCGATTCTCGGAACCAGCGATCATTGCATCGCTACCAATCCGTCGGATATGTGCGTGGCAATGGCAGCACTGGAGGCCGTCATCCACGTGGAGGGACCGAAGGGGACACGCGCCATTCCGATCGGCGATTTCCACCTTCTGCCCTGCGACACGCCAGAGCTAGAGACGGTGCTTGAACCGGGCGACCTAATCACCCATGTCACGCTGCCGCCACCGATCGCGGGAAGCAAACAGGTTTATTTGAAGTTGCGGGATCGCGCGTCCTACGAATTCGCTCTCGCCTCAGCCGCGGTGGTGATGAAGGTTGACGGTGAAAATGTCAGTTACATCCGGACCGCCTTAGGTGGAGTTGGAACCAAGCCTTGGCGCTCGCCGGAAGCGGAAAAGTTGCTTGCGGGTAAGCCCGCGAATGCCGAGAGTTTCCGCCGGGCCGCCGAAGCCGCTCTGCGCGATGCCAGGCCGCAGAGCGAAAACAAATTCAAAATTGAGCTTGCGAAGCGCTGCCTTACGCACACGCTGCAAACGGCGGCGAACGGCTGATCCAGCCGGCGGAGGACGATCATGCCGATGACACAGCAAACATCACCTATCGGGCGCGACACGGTTCGGGTCGACGGGCCCCAAAAAGTCACCGGAGTTGCACAGTACACCTCCGACTTTCACTTTCCCGGGATGCTGTATGCGGTGCCGGTCGGTGCGACGATCGCCAAGGGAAAGATCACCAAGCTCGACACTGGCGCGGCTGAGAAGATGCCCGGTGTGCGCGCGATCCTGCACCGCGGCAATATCGGCAAGATTTCCCGCTCCATCCCGGGGCCGGGCTTCTCGGGCATCTGCGAAGAGCGCCGTCCGCCTTTTGAAGACGACGTCATTCGCTACTACGGCCAGTACATTGCGCTCGCCGTGGCGGAGACGTTTGAGACCGCCAAAGCCGCTGCCGATGCGGTCGCTGCAACCTATGCTGCCGAAGAGTCGAACGTCGAACTGCCGCTGACAGCCGACGACGAGCCCGACGAGGTGATGACGACCTTTGGGCCTGTGAAGCGTACGGAAAGTGAGCGCGGTGATCCCGACGCTGCTTTTGCCAGTGCACCGGTCAAGGTTGACCACACTTACGTCACGCCATTTGAGACTCACAACCCGATGGAGCCACACTCCACCACGGCGGTCTGGGAGGGCCCAACTCTGACCTTGTATGAGTCCTCGCAAGGAGTGGTTAACCTGCGGGGTGTGCTGGCCCAGATGTTCGGTCTGCCGGTTGAAAACGTTCGCGTGATTACGAAATTCGTCGGCTCGGGGTTTGGGAGCAAGCTGTGGCCATGGACGCTATGTCCGCTGGCGGCAGCAGCTGCGCGGCAAGTGGGCGCGCCAGTAAGACTGGTGCTGGCTCGCAAGATGATGTTCCACGCCGTCGGGCATCGGCCGCGAACGCAGCAGCGCGTGCGCCTGGGCGCAACCAAGGAAGGGAAGCTGCTTTCGCTGCAGCAGGATTACGTTTACACGCGGTCGATGCTCGATGCCCATCATGAAGGCTGCGGCGAGGGCACGCCCTTCGCGTACAGTGTGCCCAATCTACGGGTGACCTTTGGCCGCACCCAGCGAAACATTGGCAGCGGAGCCGATATGCGCGGTCCTGGTCGAGTGCCCGGGCTGTATGCGATCGAATCCGCGATGAACGAATTGGCCCATGAATTGGGTATGGACCCCGTGCAACTTCGCATCCTCAACGAACCGAAGATCGATGAGGGCCAGGGACTTCCATTTTCGTCGCGGCACATGCTCGAATGCTTGCAAGTGGGCGCAGAAAAATTCGGCTGGTCGAAGCGCAATCCCGCGGTCGGCTCGATGAAACGCGACGGCCTGACACTTGGCTGGGGAGTGGCTGGATGCTCATGGGTCGCGGCTCGATTTCCCGCCGCGGCTTACATTCAGCTTCGCGACGACGGCTCATGCCGCGTGGCAAGCGCGACGCAAGACATCGGCACCGGCACCTACACGAACCTCGCGCAGCTCGCCTCGGCGAGAACGGGCGTTCCACTCGACAAAGTGGAAGCAGCGCTCGGCGACACTGCATTTCCCGAAGGTCCGATCTCGGGCGGCTCGATGGCTACAGCCTCGTTGGTGAACGCGGTATTCGGCGCAGCTGACCAGGCGATCGAGTCGCTCAAAACGATTGCTGTTATCACGCCAGGATCTCCATTCGTGGGTCACAAACCCGAACATCTGAGCTTCGCGAACGGCGCTTTGTTCCTTAAGGCAGAAGGATCTGCCAACAGCGTGCAGTTCGACGACCTGCTGCGACGCGCCAACCTCCGCATGGTTACTGGCAACGGCCAGTCTCCAGCAACGTTCGGGAACCCTGAGCCGAAGTTCTCGACCCAATCCTTCGGCTGTCATTTCGTCGAAGTCACGTGGCAGCCGGAGATTGCACGTCTGCGCGTCAGTCGAGTGGTCAGCGTGATCGATGCCGGCAAAATCATCAATCCGCTGGCTGGCCGCAATCAGATTCAGGGAGCAGTTGTGATGGGATTGGGCATGGCGCTGCTGGAGGCAACGGAATACGATCCCCAAAACGGCGCGCCAATCAACAGCAGCCTCGCTGATTACTTGGTTGCAGTGAATGCCGACGCACCCTCAATCGACGTGCACTTCCTCGACTATCCCGACAAGGAGATCAACGAGCTTGGAGCCCGCGGCATTGGCGAGATCGGGCTGGCAGGTATCGCTGCGGCCATCACTGGTGCGGTGCACCATGCAACTGGTGTCCGAGTGCGGGAACTGCCGGTGAAGATTGAAGACTTGCTCGCGTGAGCCGCAATCCTGGCCGCCAAACCCATTACCCAACTACCGCTTCAGCAAATCCACCGGCTCATTGACATCCGTCACGCGGAAGTACTGCGCCAGGTGCGGGATAACGCCGAGCGACGGCTTCGTACATCGCATACGCAACGTTGCGATAGGAGAAGTGGCCGGCGGGGCCGGAGCGCAGTTCGCTGATGTAGAGGGCCTCAGCGAAATCCATTTTGAACAGCGTGCGTTTGCGGAAAGCCAGCGGGATCAGATACTGCCCGCCTGCGGCGGGTTCGTCGGCTTCGGGGACTTCCCTTCCCGCCAGCTGCGCGACTGCTTCCCACGTGCGGTCCATGAGCTGCGCGTAACGCGAGGCTAGTCCGGCCCGCTCGATCTCCTGTGGCATGTCGTAGCCGTGGCGCGGGGTGTAGTCCTGCATGATCTGCACGCAGCGGCGATGGCGGTGCATATCGCGGAAACCGCCGATGTCCATGAGGATGTCGAAACGGAGGCGCTGACCTGACTGGAAGGCACGCGCGACTTCGTCGAAGCGTCCGCGATGCTTCATGCCCAGGGCGATGATTTCGTTGCGATGCTTGCCGCTCATACCCTCAACCACGCCGCGAATCTGCCGATAGGAATGGTGGTCGTACTGGTAGAGGAGCGTAGTGGCGAGCTCGATCTCGAGCGGCTCATCTTCCAGCAAATCGACTATCGGAGCGGGGTCAATCGGCAAACGCCCGAGCAGCTCAGCAGCGGCCCCGCTCAGTTCACGCCGGCTCTCCAGCTCATAGGCGCTGGGCTCGGCGTATTTCATTAACGTGGGAGCGACATGGACCTCACGCAGAAGTACCTGCTCAGCTCGACCGGCAAGCTGGGGTGCGTGCTCGCGAATCTCTTCCAGCAAGCCTTCAGCCACCGGCTGGTTCACGTTGTAAGCGCCTTCGCGCGCCGCCTGCTTCAGTAGCTCGCCCAATCGCCGTACCTCAGCATGCGGGTCTGCCAACAGGCGCGAGACCTGGTTTTCCAGCGTTCGCGCGCTGACGATCTGTCCCAGCGACGTATTGGTCGCCATCGGCAACAGGTAGCGCGAAAGATCGAAGGCACGCGCGCGCAGGGTGCGCTCGTAGGCGTCCTGCTTCATCTCCTCAGGCTTGGGAGTGCGGTCGCGCAGATACTCGAACATCGCGTCGGAGAAGTACTGGTATTCCGCGAAGAGGTTATCGGCGGTGCTGCGATACAGCGCCTCGGCTTCGGCGTCGCCGGCAAAATCGGGAACGTAATACCCGCTCTTCTTAAAGTCCTGGTAGCGCGTAGAGCGCTCCTGCCCGTCCCAGCGAGGCTCGTCGACCAGGATGGTGGCGGCGAGAATCGACAGGCGCTCGATGGCAAAGGCGAGGTGCGCCAGGTCGGCTATGCTGCGGTGTCCGTACTGGAAGTAGAAGGTGTTGAGGAACTTTTCGGCCTTCTGCTCGTTCAATTCGGCCAGCGATTCGCGCAACGACAGCGCTGAACGCGAGTATTTCGCCATGCCGTAGGCTTGGACTTCGGGGTCGGCGCCATGCACGGCATAGACTTGGGTTGAACTCTGGACAGCGGAGGTCGGAGCGGGGTCAGTTACGGGTTTCGTTACCATCGGCATTCAGCCGAATCATAGGTGGTGGCGGAATTTTGAGCAACGGTGAGGACGGACAAGTACCGAGCGCGTTAACGGCGGCGGAATTTCCAGCGACCTCGTTATAGGCAAACGAGAGGGTTCGTCACTTTCGCGCTATTGCAGGTAAGTCGAAAACTGTAATACAACTTGCAAACCTGACCCAACATGCAAATTCCTGAAAGGCAGATTGTCCTCCCGGAAGACAACTGTCACTCCCGCTGATGTGCCAGGCTCCGAGTCCCGATAGTCCGACAAAAAGGAACTAGACGAAAATGGCCTTACCTCCGTACGTCACTTCGTATTCCGGTCTCAACGTCTCACAACTTTTGCTGCTTTATCTCGGTCGCGAGGGAGTGACCAAGGTCTTTGGCATCCCGGGCGGCGGAGTGGCTGAACTGCTGGTCGAGTTCATGAAGCAGCGCAAGAACTTCGAATACGTTGTGTGTCGGCACGAAACAGGCGCAGCCTACATTGCCGACGGCTATTTTCGGGCGACGGGCACGCTTGGAGTGGTGATGGTGACGTCGGGCCCGGGCGCGACGAATGCGCTGACCGGCGCGATGACAGCGCAAAATGATGGCAGCGGCGTGCTGGTTATCACCGGCGAAGTGGCGGAGCAGTTTTTCGGCAAGGGCGCGCTTCAGGAGGGCGTCGATACCGATCTGGACATTCAGGCGATTTACTCGGCAGCCTCGGTTTATAGCGCGGAGATCAGCGATCCCAGCGAAGCGCAGACGCTGATCGAGCAGGCGCTGCGCGATGCGATGACCATTCCTCGCGGCATGGCACATATTGCGTTACCCAACAACGTTCCCATGCTGCCGGCTCCATCGCCGATCTTGCATTCCCAACAGCCCGGCAAATTATCGTGCGACACCGAGCCGGAGCGGATCACGACGCCGTAGTGCAGGCGGTACAGCAGCTCACGGCTTGCAAGCGTCCGCTGATCTTCCTGGGCAGCGGTTGCCGCGACGCGCTGCGCGATCGAAATATCCTAGATCGACTGGTTATGTTTGCGGAACGCTACGGCATCCCGGTGATGACCACGCCTGACGGCAAAGGCGTGTTCCCTGAGGGCCATTCGCTGTCGCTGCGGGTGTACGGCTTTGCCAGCAACACATGGGGGCCAATGTGGATGCAGCAGACGGGCACGCCCTATGACGGAGTGCTGGTGCTGGGCACCAGCCTGCGCGGTCTCTCCTGCAACAACTTCAATCCTATGCTGGTACCGGCGAACAACGGGCCGTTCATCCAGGTTGATCTGGATCAGCATGCCATTGGCCGCTCGTTTGCTGTGACGCAAGGAGTGGTGGGCGACGTGGGAGGATTCATCCGGCAGATGGGCGATCCGGCGTTGATGGCGAAGTTTCCGCCGAATGCGGCCGACGTGCAGGCGCGCGTGGCCGAGGTTGCGAGCATCAAGAAGAGTTCTCCGTATTACAGCCAGGCACAGTACGATTCGACTGCTTCGCCGATCGAGCCGGCGGCTATTTGTCGCGTGTTGAAGGCGACGCTGCCGAACGATTCGCTGATCTTCCTCGATGCCGGCAACTGCGTGGGATGGGGCATTCACTATTACGAGACCAACGCGCCGCAAGAGGTACACAGCTCGCTGGCGATGGGGCCGATGGGCTTCGCCGTGGGTGCCGTGATCGGCGCGAAAATGGGAGCGCCTGAAAAGACCTGCGTCGCCTTCGTCGGCGACGGCGCGTTCATGATGCACGGGGCGGAGATTTCCACGGCGCAGGCGCACAATGTGGGAGCCATCTGGATCGTGCTGGATGATGCCGATTTGCACATGGTGAGCCAGGGCATGGAATTTCTGTATCCCGATCCTAACGACGTGTGGAACAGCCTGTACCGTCTCGGCACGCCCGACCTGGTCAAGTTCGCGCAAGGTTTGGGAGCCGATGCCTATCGCATCGACAGCCCGCAACAGTTGCAGGAGCTCATGCCCAAGGTCATTGATGCGGCGGACAATAAGGGCCGCCCGCAGGTAATCGTGGCGAAGATCAACCAGAGCAGCATCGATCCGTATTTTCCGCCGAAACCGCCGGCGCAGTAGGCGAGTCCCAAGGAAAGCGAGTTAGCGAAATGAGCAAAGGCAAATCTTCGAAAGACTCAACCCACTATGACGTCGCCATCGTTGGCGGCGGAGTTTCGGGTGTTTATTCCGGATGGCGGCTACTGACGGCCAATCCTGGTGAATCTCCGCAGTTGAAGAAGCTTGCGGGCAAGAACGGCAAGCTGAAGGTCGCGGTGTTCGAGGGCACAGACCGCATCGGCGGACGCCTGCTATCGGCTCGGCCCCCGGGCTTCCCTGACAGCACGACGTGCGAGATCGGCGGCATGCGTTACGTGTCTACGCAGACCTTGGTGCGTAGCCTGGTGGAAAACGAATTGAAGCTGCCGCGCTATGAGCAGGTGGTGGACCAGCCCGACAACATCATGTACCTGCGCGGCCAGCAGATGCGCTTTTCGCAGAACCAGGATCCGGCTGCGATGCCTTACCTGCTGGACTGGGGCGAGGAGCAGTACATCCTGAAGAACGATCCCAGCGGCTTGATCGGCTGGGGAATTTCGAAGCTTCTTCCACAGGTGAATAATCTCAGTCCTGAGGAGCTGGAGAAGTTTCTGCGCACGGCCGTGGTCGACGGCACGCCGGTGTATCAACACGGTTTCTGGAATCTGCTGGCGCGCGCCTTGTCGCCGGACGCATACCAGGTGGCCCGTGCGCTGGTCGGTTATGACTGCCTGGGATCGAATGCCAACGCGGTAGATCTGATTTGCGAATATTTCAACTTCACGCCCGGGGTTCACTATTACCTCTTTAACCAGGGATACGACACGGTTCCGTGGGAGCTGGAGAAGAGATTCAAGAAGGCCGGCGGAGAGGTGATTCAGGGGGAATGGGTTTCCGGTTTTGAAAGTACCACATTGTCAGACGGCAGCACTGGAGTCGAGTTGCACTTCCGCGGCAAACGCGAATCCGTCACCGCGAGCGCCATCATCCTGGCCATGCCGCGGCGGTCGCTCGAGTTGCTGGATCGGGTTGGGCCGGTGTTCGGACCACAGCACGCGGCGCACGTGCA
This sequence comes from uncultured Acidobacteriaceae bacterium, assembly GCA_963791965.1. Taxonomy (GTDB): domain Bacteria; phylum Acidobacteriota; class Terriglobia; order Terriglobales; family Acidobacteriaceae; genus CAVVDY01. The sequence goes on from CAWBUK010000006.1 coordinate 738,832, forward strand.
TCATTTGATCGGTTCGGTACGGCCGATCCCGCTGTACAAGCTGTTCCTGGCTTACGAATATCCGTGGTGGCAGGCGGTAGACGTCCGACAGGGGAGGTCGCTCACCGATACCCCTGTGCGCCAGCTTTATTACTGGCCCATCGACCCTGCGGCCGCCACCCCTGCTTCGCAAGGCAATGCCTTGCTGATGGCTTATAACGACGCCACCAACGTTGACTTCTGGGAAGGATTGAGCGGAGCCGAGACTCCGGCGATGCACACGCGTGGCGCGGTGGAGCACTTCCGCAAGTTGGCGCCGGGTGTGCGCATGTTTGACGCGGTGCCGCTGGCGAACCTTGAGGCTGCACCAAAGGATGAGTACACACGCCGGCTGCGCGACAACTGGAACGAGCATCGCGCTCCGTACGAGATGGTGATGGAGATGCACCGCCAGATCAAACGCATGCACAACATCCAGTACGCGCCGCATCCGATTGACGCGGCCTATATGGATTGGTCGGTCGATCCCTATGGCGGCGGAGTGCACTTCTGGAATCGCGGCTACAAGTCGTGGGAGGTGCTGCACCAGATCACGCAACCGGTGAAGGACTTCCCTGCTTACATCTGCGGCGAGGCTTACTCGACGAACCAGACCTGGGTGGAAGGCGCGCTACAGACGGCAGAAATCGTGTTGCAGAATCATCTCGGACTGAAGAAGCCGTCGTGGATTACGGCCAATCCTAAGCCGCCGGCACCGCCCGCTTCCAAGGGAAAGATCAAGATTGGGTGGAAAGATCTGCCTAGCCAAGGCGAAGCAGAGGTCGCAACGTAGCCGTCTCAGTGAAAGGACAAATCATGCCCAATCTACAGCCTCGCATCCTGGGCCTCGGCTACTCTGTGCCGCCGAACCTGCGCTCTAACGACGATCCCATTTTCGACTGGATTCGCGAGTATTTACAGAAGAATCCGGGCATATCTAATCCTTTTCAGGGATACAACACACGGGTGGTGCTTGGCCCCGGTGAAGACTTGATGACCATGATGGTACCCGCGGCGATGAATGCGCTGGCGACGGCGAGCCTTCAGGTCTCGGACATCGATATGCTGTTGGGATACGCGTCGGTAAGCCCGTGGGCGACTCCGAACGAGTTGAATCACCTGCACCAGATGCTCGGCCTGCCGCAGAGCACGTATGTGGTCCCGCTGAATAACGAATTCTCGAACTTCAACGCGGGATTGCTCTTCGCCGACGCGCTCATTAAGGCGGGGCGGGCAAAGAACATCCTGGTGGTCATCGGGGGAAACTGGACGCAACACGTTGACTACCACACGCTGCAATCGGTGAGCGCAGCCGATGGCGCAGGAGCTGCCGTCGTGGGCCTGTCGTCTGATCCCACATTGTGGCAAGTCGTGGACCAGAACACCGTCACCGACACCAGCTTCTTCGGCTCCATGTTCATGCAGGGGGACAAATACGAGCAGGCTCCGCCGAAAGATGGGCACCAGGCATTGTGGAGCGAGCCGTTCTTCCAGATCACGGCGAATGGCATGAAGGGCTTCGGGCAGTTCGGCGGGGGCCTTGCGCCCACTGCTGTAACAGCACTGCTGGCGCGCCACAATATCGCACCCAAGACCTGGACGCTCATCGCACATCAGGCTTCCACGGTGTTGTTCGAGATGTGGCAGACACAACTTCAGCCCGCGCAAATGATCCAGACGATCGCCAACTTTGCTAACATGACCATCGCAAATATTCCGGTGAACCTCGCATGGTCCGTAGCCAATCAGCCAATCAGCCAAAATAACCTGGTGCTCTTTGCCTTGTCGCCAGACATGCATGCCAACGCGCTTCTGTTGCAGCGTAATCTGGATGAAAACGCGGAAACTGCCGCCCGAATGGCTATGCTGAAAGCGCGGAGGGCGACGAATCCACGGAGCCGGAATCAGCGCAGCCGGGGACCGGCGAATATATGGTGGCCCTTTTCGCGGCTGTGCTACTTTCTAGGGGCGCGCTTTGTCCTACGCTAAACCATTTTTGCCTACTGACCTGATAGGCGGTCGCTACGAGCTACTGGAGCGGCTCGGCGTCGGAGGCATGGGCGAGGTATACCGTTCCCGCGACCGGTTGAATGACGAGATCGTCGCCCTCAAGCGCGCGCTGCAGATGCCTTCGGCCCTGCCTGATCCAACACCTGTAAGGCCCACAGCGAGCGATGATCAGCGCGAGGGAGCGGAAGCGACCGACACAACGGATTTCAGCTTGGCCGGTCCCTCCGACTCAACCGCCGACCTTGAGACGGCTACTTCGCAACGGGGTCCACGCTCGGGCGACACCAGCGAAAAGGCTCGCGTGGTACAGCTTGCCCTGGCGTCAGAGTTTCGGGTGCTCTCGTCGTTGCGACACCCGAATATCGTCAGCGTGCTGGACTACGGCTTCCAATCGGGCGGCCTGCCGTTCTTCACCATGAAGCTGCTTTCCGAGTCGCAGAGCATCACCCGGGCTGCGCACAACCTCACCGTCGAAGGCAAACTCGGGCTGCTCTTCCAGGTGCTACAGGCGCTCTCGTATCTGCACCGCCACGGCGTCATTCACCGCGATCTCAAGCCGTCGAACGTGCTCGTAACCGGAGGGCAGGTGACGGTGCTGGATTTCGGCGTCTCCGGTTTGCCTGAGCATGAGGTAGTTGGTACGGCGGGATTCATCGCACCGGAAATACTGGCCGGCAAACGCCCTACTCCGGCGAGCGATTTCTACGCCCTCGGAGGAATCGCCTACGAGATCCTGACCGATATTCCGCTGGTGAAGGGGCGCGCCAAGTTCGAGCAACGTCCTGACCTGCAGCCGCTCAACACCTTGGGGCAACTGGGCGAGCTGGTGCGTACGCTGCTTGCGCCCGATCCACAACAGCGGCAGTTCAGCGATGCAAACCAAGTCATCAAGGCCTTTGCGGAAGCGGCTGGTTGTGAAGTTCCGGCAGAAACGCTGGCTCACCGCGAAAGCTATCTAAAGGCCGCGCCTCTGGTAGGACGCAAATCGGAGCTGGCGTTGCTCACGACGGCTCTGGATGATGCCGTTCGAGGTCGCGGGAGTGCGTGGCTGATCGGCGGTGAAAGCGGCGTTGGCAAGTCGCGACTACTCGACGAAGTCCGCTCACGAGCGCTGGTACGAGGGATGATCGCCCTGACCGGCCGGGCAGAAGAAAACCAGGCGCCGTACTCGATCTTCCGAAATGCCCTGGTACGCCTGGCTCTTATGGTGGAGGTCACGGACGAAGAGGCCGGCACCATCAAGATCGTCGTTCCTGAGATTGAGCGAGTGTTGGGGCGCGCGGTTCCTGACACGGTGATTGATCCGCAATTATTCCAGGAGCAGCTGACGGCCACCATTCTCAGCCTGTTGCAGCGCTGCGAAGCTCCGATCCTGTTTGAGGTTGAGGATTGCCACATTGTGGGAGACAGCCTCAAGATCATGCAGAAGCTGATTGAGAAGGTAGGCGAATTGCGACTGCTGATCATCGCTTCCTTCCGCGACGACGAGCGTCCACAGTTCGCCATTGAATGTCCGGGAACCCACGCCTTGTACATGAAGCGTTTCGGTGAACGTGAGATCCGCGACATCGCCGCCTCAATGCTGGGACCGGAACTCGGCAGCAATGCTTCCATCGTGGATTTCCTGCAGCGCGAGACCGAAGGCAATGCCTTCTTCCTGGTAGAGGTGGTCCGCGAGCTGGCGGAGATTTCCGGGCGACTGGATAACGTCTCGCCAGAGAAACTTCCCGAGCATGTCTTCTCCGGCGGAATGAAGGATTACGTCCGCCATCGCCTGGATCGTTTGCCGGAGTGGGTACGCGAATCACTTCGTATCGCGGCGATCATCGGGCGTGAGGTCGATGTGGAAGTGTTCCGTGCCTCGGCTCCCGAGGTGCATCTCGACTCCCTGCTGCTGGCCTGCGGCGAAAATGCCATTCTCGAAGGCTACGGTTATCAGTGGCGCTTCACCCACGACAAGATTCGTGAAGCTGTGCTGGCCGAGATCGGCCCCAGCCTGCGGCGCGACCTGAGCCTCCGGGTGGCTACGGCGATGGAGTTGGTGTACGGCGCTGCTCCCGACCGGGTGCAGGCGCAGGCGATGTTGTGGAAGGAAGCTGGGATTCCCGAAAAGGCTGCGCATTATCTGCTGCTGAGCGCTGCACAGCGGCTTGCAACTGGAAACCCCGAGAAGGCAGTCGCTCTCGCGGTCGAGGCCGCGCGGCAACTGGGAGTTAACTTACCGTCGTCGCGTGAGGAACAGGGACACGCCATCGGCGTCGAGATGCAAAAGATTGGCGAGCTCATGGCTGGGCGGTCGCCCGCGGAATTGCACGACCTGCCCGCGCTGACTGATGAGCGGGTTGCGCGCATTATCGGCATCCTGATGCTGATCGGCCCGGCAGCTCACATCAGCCATCGCTTCGAACTTTTTGCCCTGAGTACGCTGAAATGTTTCACGCTCACACTAGAGTACGGCCTGGGCAGCGACGCTCCCAAGGTGATTGCCATGTATGCGGCGGTGCTGCGAGGGATCACGCGCGATAGTCAGGCAGCGTACGCGTTCAGCAATTTAGCCATGGAGATCGACCGCAAGATGTACGGCCGGGTGAGCGCGCCGGTCGCATTTTTGCACGCCTGGTTTATCAATCACTGGGTCAACCCGCTGAAGCACAATCCCGAACTTGCTCGTGACGGAGCGCGCGTGGGGCTTCAGGAGAACGACGTCCTTTACGGATGCTTCAACGCCGCAGCCCACGTGATGTACCTGAATTTCAGCGGTGCTCCGTTGCAGCAGGTCGTGGCGGAGGCGGAACGGCAGATCTCGCAAATTGGCGGACGGGTGCGAGTGGCGGCGTTTCACTGTTTGCTGGAGCGGCAACTGGCGCTGGCTTTGCTGGGCCGCACCGAACATCGGCTGAGTCTTAGCGACGAGCGGTTTCAGGAAGAACGCGATGTCGCCTCAATTTGCGGCACCTCCAATTACAACCAGATCGGCTACTACTGCACCGCCAAGATGCGCCTGCACTATTACTACGGAGACTACGAAGGCGCCCTGCGCTATGCAGCGCAAGCCTTACCCATTTTGCCGGCGTTCCAAGGGCAGGTTGGCGAATGGGAGTACTTGTTCTATCGCGGGCTGGCCTCGGTCGCACGGGCACAAGAGGTAAGCGGAGCGGAACGCGAGACCCTGCTGCAAAGCACGCGCGACCTGATGGAGCTGTTTCAGGCGTGGGCGACAACGAACCCCGCGAATTTCGCGCACAAATACGATCTGATCCGCGCCGAGCTGTTGGCTGCCTACGCCAGTTCTGAGGCGGCTGAGGCATACCAAAAAGCGGTGGCATCGGCCGAGGCGAGCGGATTTGACCATGATGTGGCGTTGGTTCATGAGCGCGCTGCCCTGTTCTATCAGAGCCGGGGCGATCGTGAGACAGCGGCCTCCCATGCGCAGATCGCGATCTCGGCAATATGAGCACTGGGAAGCCTGGGCTAAGAGCGAAGCCCTGCGTAAACAGATGACTGGCTCCTGATTCGACCGTAGACTGGAGCAGCCTTTCAGTTCCTCAGCTCGGAGCTGGCACCAGAAGGCGTTGACGGCACGGAGGAGAGATGACTTCATCCAGGCTAATACTCTCGCTGCTGGTGGGATTTCTGGGCTTAGTCGCCATTGTTCCCGAGGCGCGGGCCGACAGCTTTGGTTTCTACAACACCGGATCCTTTCAATACGATTCGACGACAATCTCGGGCAACGCTGAAGGAACGTGCGAGGGCCAATGTGCTCCCTGGGGGAGCATCGTAATCCTGGATGTGTCGTTCGACGCCGCGATAACTAACTACCAGCAGAACGAGTCCTGCGCGAATGGGGAATGTGAGACCGAGATAAGTGGACGCTTCGGACCGGGCAGTGTTGCCGCGGAAGTCTCAGTATTTGGCGACTCTTCGGGAACTTACTATCTAGACTCGAGCCTTCTGCAAGGCACCTTCAGCAGCCATTTTTGTACCGGTCATTGCGGAACATACCGTGCCGAAAGTGAGCTTTCGGTAGATTTTCAGGGTCTCTGGAATAACGATTGGTATTCGACTGGAATTATCCAGATGGAGTGCTTCCATAACGAAGGCTGCAGCGACGGCACGGGCGCGGGCAGCCTGACCACCGCTACGCCCGAGCCATCGGTGGTGGTGCTGCTGCTTGGCGAGGTTCCTGTCCTATATTTTGCCATTCGCAAGAAGTTGGCGTGAGCGAGGGTGACCATGCGGCGCGGAAACCTGCGGCGCTCCACATCCTCATCAGGGATTGATGGTTGCGGGCTAAGAGTCTCGATCACTATAGTCAGACTGTTGCAATGAGCTAGATGTGCGCCAGGCGGTCTTCTCTCAACACTTTGTCTGAACTATGAACTCCGAACCGATCAATGGGCTGCGGCTAATAGGGATTGAGATAGTTACCCTGGCCGCGATCTTTGCGGTCGCGTTCCTTGTTCTTCCCTATTTGCGGCGACTCGACTGGATTCGATGGCCTAAATGGCTTTTTGCCGGCAGATGGCGACCGACTTTGGTTGTGATCGCGCTGGCCCTGGTTAGTCGAGCGGTCCTGCTGCCATTCGTCGGAGTTCCGGCGCCTCGAATAAATGATGAATTTAGCTATCTTTTGATGGCCGATACATTCGCTCATCACCGCCTGGCCAATGCAACCCCTCCGGAGTGGCAGTCGTTTGAAACGCTTCACGTTACCTTATCGCCTACCTATCACTCCAAATATCCTGTGGGACAGGGCCTATTCCTGGCGCTGGGACAAGTTCTTTTTCATCAGCCGTGGATTGGCGTTTACCTGAGCACGGCACTCTTTTGTGGCGCGATTTGCTGGGCATTGCAAGCCTTTATGGCTCCGCAATGGGCATTTATCGGCGGATTGCTGGCAGTATTTCGCTTTGCACTGTTCAGTTACTGGGCAAATTCCTATTGGGGAGGGTCGATACCGGCGCTCGGCGGCGCGCTCGCGCTAGGCGGGGCGGTGCGGATGTTCGCACAAAACAGGACGGAGCGGTATCGGGTAGGCTCCGCAATGGCCTTCGCTTTAGGACTGTTACTGCTGGCGAATTCTCGTCCCTATGAAGGTTTCGCATTTTCGATCCCGCTGCTGGTTTATTTCTTCTACAACCTGTTTTCGTCGCGGATACTCGGTGGGCGTATCGCTGTGCCAGTTCTCGTACCAGTACTGCTGATGGGAGCTATCGGCATAGGTTTCATGGCCTACTACAACTTTCGAACTACAGGCGACCCTTTGCTGATGCCGCGCCTGCAAAACGAGAGAGTTTATGCGCCACTGCCGTTCCTTATCGGACAGAAACGGCCAACCAACTTTGTATCCAGCGACCCGGTATTTGCCAAGTATTACCAGGTGGAAGCGCAGGAGCATGGATACCTGGAACCAGTGACACTATCCGGACTCGCCAGGGTTGAATTACGGCGATGGAGCCGCAACTGGTTCTTCTATGTGGGGCCGGCGATGTCGCTTCCCCTGCTGCTGGGATTCGTGGTTTGCCTGAGAGAGCGTCGGCTGCGCCTTGCCGTTTTTTCTGCGCTCACTACATTCATTGCTGTTGCGGCCTGCAATTGGACTCAGATGCACTACTATGCTCCGGCGACGATCGTCGTCTATCTCTTCATCGCCGAGGGCTTGCGCTATCTGTGGGAGGTCGAAGGACGCGGTGGACAAGCATTCGCAATTGGGGTCGTGTTGACAGTGGCATTTACGTCGCTGACACGATCCAGCTACGCCACGGCGCCGGAGCGTCCACACTTTCCGGACGCGCGTCAAGCAGTTGTCGAGCGCCTCAAGAACGAACCAGGACGCCAACTGGTGCTCGTTACCTACGACCTTGACAAGCACTATCCTGGAGATGAACTGGTACATAACTCGGCGGATTTTGAGTCGCAGAAGATTCTGTGGGCACGCTCGAAAGGGGCAGAACGGGACGCGCAGCTTTGCCGCGACTACTCCGACCGCAATTTCTGGAGCATCACGACCGATGACTTCGCTTTTTCGATAAAACCTTTGGATCTTTGTAAAACTTCGCCTACGAACTCAGGGCAGCCAAAGAATACGACTCGATGACTAGTGTCACGACAAGCCTCGGGAGTTTCCCCTCTCCCCCTCTACACAAACAACGAACCTGTACTCGCTCGCTAAGCAAAACACCCAAATACTTATAGGCTGTGCCTGTTTCAGTCTTAAAGTCGTTTCTATAAGTAACCGTTAAGTGCCGCATATTAGGTTACCTTCGGGTGGAAATGCGTGCTGGAATTCGTTGACTCCAGTTATCCAGATGTGTAACAAAAGTTATAGGAATAGTTGTTACTTTCTAAGGCTAGCCGAACGACGCGATTGTCTACGTGGTGACCCATTCGCCCAAAGCGAACCACCCAGGTCGTGCCGACGGAAGCTGTACGGTGTAGCGGTCCACAATGTCCACAGGTTCGTTGAGCGTGGTGCGAGCTAGGCAGGAAACATCGACCGTTCCCGCGGTCGTTGCTGCTTGCGTCAGCAGCGCGAGGAGATTTTCCGCTTCCGAACCATCCGGGAGCGTGAGGCTGAGGTTTAGCCGCAGTCTCCACGCACTAAAAAGGGCCTTCCACCATGAGGTGCTTAGCGCAATGCGACTCTTATGCTATGACCCACACAACGGGCGAATCCCCGAAAGCAAGCATTTACCAGCATTTTATAGGGGCAACAGACAATCTCGATCAAGGATGGGTACTGGAGGCGTTATGCGCCACACGATTTTCGCAACTATACTTCTGATTTTGGCGGCTCAATTCGCCGTGGCGGGCGCAGGCAACGATCAGCCAACGAACATCAATGTCACCAATCCTTATTCCAACAACATAAATTGGGCGCAGGTCTGCTGGAATACTACGAATCAGAGTGACTCGCTGGTAATGATCGGCGAAAACACTGATTTCTCACGCCAGGTCTATGATGCGACGCTGACCACTCATCACTGTGTGGTGGTGAAGAACCTGCAGCCCAGCACCCTGTATTACTACTCGGTTGCAAGCTGCACGGACCCAGTCGGCGGACAACCATGCGCCAGGATCGACACTAAATGGAGCTCTGCGCCATGGCCGACCGATAGCGCAAGCTTTACGACCGTGGACTCCACAACTGGTCCAATGGCATTTTCAGCGTTTGCATTTGGGCCGAGCTACGTATATCAGGGGTCCGGAATCAACGTTGGCATCAGTCTCATCCAGAATTCCGGCGCTATAAGTCAGCAGCAGGCAATGGTGGTTACCGAGGCCAGCATCGATGGTATCTCGTGCCTGCCCGGTAACGGATTGGGAACCGTTTGTGGCAACACAGGCATAACCTTGACCATGCTGTGCGACAGCAACAAAGAATATACCAATTCATCAACCAATAATTATCCTGTATTTCTCCTTCAGAATCTGCCGTTTCAAGGTGATTATGTCTGCTGGGCCAATTATTTCGGCGAGCCCGCGATGGAAGCCAGGATCGTTACCAGTGGCACCGGACAAACACGGCAATCCCGGCTCGGTCCTTCGAATCTCGGCCATACCCTGCGGCTGATTTTCCAGATGATCGATTACAGCAACAACCAAACTATCCCGATAACGGAGCCGCTAAAGCTGACCTACAATTTCACGGTCATGCCGCCTCCACAGTTTAAGGTGACTGCTCCTACGAACTTCCCTCCTATTCCGAATTGGAATCGGGCGATCTTTAATGCGGCCAAGTGGGGACCACAAAGCTGTGAGAACTTGAAGACGGCCAACAGCCAAGGTACCTACCTTAATGCGGATTTCAACGTACTGTCCTCGAACAATGATCCATGGGACATCTACACCTATGACGGAAACCGCGTCTTCAAGGAGACAGCCGAGCGATTTGACGGCGTTACCGGGGATCAATGGCAGCCTAATCACGCTTATAATCCGGGCGACCTGATCGTGGCCAATGGCTTCACCCAGGTCAATATCTCGCCGGGCAACTCAGGTGCAAACCCGCCGTCGTTTAATCCCATTCCCGGAGGGCAGACACTGGACTGGGGCACGAGCTGGACCAACGCTGGGAATACGAACTACTGGACGCAGTGCTCTGAGCTCGTCGGAATGCAGTATCTAAACTGGGCAGTGAATGTTGCCAAGTGGCAAGGGACAGCCGAATGGAACATATTTCCCTGGGGGATGTACATGGACTATGTGCGCCAGGGCGACGTTCTGAACGAGAACTGCAATGGGGGGCAGACCTGTTCGGGTCTTAACGCTAAATCCAACTTGCGTTTTGCGGCCAACATCCTGACCACCGGCTTTATGGATGAAAACTTTGTTTACACTTATTACGTTAATCAGACCGGAACAGTCAGAGCCCTCCCCTACAACATAAATGTGCTGCTAGCGAACTGGTTGGAGACAGGCGTACAACCCACGAATGAGCTCAAGGCAAGACTCGACCTACTCATCCAGACAATCGCCGAAGCAACCAATTACAACCCGCTGGAGGGCGCTAACCATTACAAGTGTTGCTATAGCGCACCCAATTACAATGTGGGTCTTTGGGCGATGACACTGATCAATACGTACGCCGTGCAGAACTACATGAACGTTCAATCTGACGCGCGTATTCCCGTTGAGTTGATGAAACTCATGGACTGGTTTTATGTCACGCAGGTCAATCTGCTGGGGAACGACGCTGTCTTCCCGTATGAACCCTATACGATTCCCTATAATTGTTCGATTTTCCAGAACGGCGATTGCAAGTACGACCAAGGCGGATTGAACAACCTGGTATCGCCAGCTTATGCATGGCTGGGCGCAGTTTATGGCGACTCCTGCCAATTGCCCACGGCCGGCGTTAAATGCTGGGACGCCGCAGACATGTTATTTGCGAAGGCATTTCTCGATGGATGGCAGGGTAGTTCCAAGAGCTACAACCAGCTGTTTCAGGACTTTTCCAACTATGTCGGATGGCGCAGTGGCACACTCGCCGGCACCGATTCTTACGTTCTGCCGACGCATAATCAGCTCGCCGATCCTTATCCGGATGTAATCGGACCGTATCCATCGGGTGCAAATCCGGCGAAGCCTACTGCCGGGCCCATCTTACGCAACGGTGCGACGATAACCTGGTACACCTACGAGCAGGCGGTGAGCACGCTGGTGAAGGTCGGCACGGACCCGAATAACATCAATACCGAGACGGATTGCGGGCCTAGTGTCTACACCGGCATGGACAACTTGTGGATCAACACTTGCACCGTCTCAGGTCTTAGCCCCAACACTCTCTATTATTTCGGGGTAGGTGGGACCGACGCCGCGAGTAATTTCGCATTTTCAGCTGTCGACCCTACCAACAATCTGGCCGGCACATTGAGTTTCGCAACGACACAATAGCGCCTGCTGTTCGATGGGTAAGGACCAAGATATGAAAATTTCGACCATCATCTGCTGTCTTGCACTGGTACTAATCGCAGGGGCGAGCGTCGTACACGCAAGAAATCTTCCGCCGCCCAATATCTGCGACTCGACCACACCTGCGTTATTTCAATGGGAAGCGCAATATCGTTTTGACCCCTGCCACACCGGAAACAACATTTATGAGTACATTCTGGGCCCTTCCAATGTGGGCCGCCTGGTACCTGCCTGGCACTACACGACCGGCGCGCCGATTTTTGTCGCATCGCCGACGGTCATGAACGGGGTGGTGTACACCGGTTCCGACGACCAGAACGTGTACGCCCTGAACGCCAGCACGGGAGCCTTGCAATGGCAGTACACCACAGGCGGACTGGTGCATTCCTCACCGGCGGTGGCCAACGGCATCGTGTATGTAGGGTCGGACGACCATAACCTATACGCCTTGAATGCCGCCACGGGAGCACTCCTGTGGACCTTTGCGACGCTGAATCAGGTCTACGCTGCCCCGACAGTGGGCAACGGCGTTCTCTACGTTCTCTCTTCAGACGGGCGATTATACGAACTGAATGCCAAAACCGGGGCACTCATATGGCAGTACTGGACCGGAGGAATCGTTTCCGAGTCGTCACCGGCGGTATCGTTCCAGACGGTTTACGTCGTGTGCCCTCCCGGTTTGTGCGCGGTAGACACACGCTCGGGACTGAACAAGTGGACAGCAGGAAACGGGTTGTCTTTCTACTCGTCCCCGACGGTTATCAACGGTACCGTGTATATCGGTGGGCGGGACAATAACATTTATGCTTTCGACGCCTCTACGGGCGCCCAGAAGTGGAGCTATCCGACTGGCAATCAAATATGGTCTTCGCCCGCGGTGGCCAACGGCATGGTGTACATCGGGTCGGTCGATGGTAATGTTTATGCCCTGAATGCCACTACCGGAGCGCTCGTCTGGCAGTACGCGACGCTCAGCTATGTTCTGTCGTCGCCCACCGTGGCCAACGGGGTGGTTTTCGTTGGTTCCGCCGACAATAATCTGTACGCGCTCAACGCAAGCACGGGAGCACTCCTGTGGAATTACGCCACGGGAGATGAAGTTGATTCGTCACCGGCGGTGTTCAACGGCATGGTGTACGTCGGATCCCGCGACGGCAAGCTGTACGCATTCCATCTTCCTCAATCAAGCTCTGAGCCCGAGGCCGCGCGGTAATTTGGACCACCCAAGCCAGGAAGAATTACTCGATTCAATCTATGCTTTGGCCCGGTAGGTTGCCTTAACTTGAGGCAGTCTGCCGGGACCCAAACAGTCAGCAGTGACCTTTCTCAAGAAGTCGAATGTCTCCGCGTACGATTTGAGCGCCAGTCAGGTCCTTCCCTCGTTGTCCAAATCGTTACCTGTAGTCTAAAACCGACCACCGCATTTGAATATCACCTAATATATTTCGAAAGTTAGATTCTGATGTCGGACGTCGTTGACATGCATCACTTAAGCAGCACACAATAGCACGTCCGCCGGAATCCCAAGAATTCAATGTGCAGGTTAAGATATGCGAGCAGCTACGGTCGTTCTCTGCAATGTCGTGCTAGTTTGTTTGTGTCTGGCCACCCTTAGCGCTCAGGCGCCGCCGGTGCCTCTGACCCCTCTGAACGTCCTCACCTTTCACAACAATAATCAGCGAACAGGACTGAATGCGCAGGAAACCACGCTCACGCCTGCCAACGTGAACTCTGCCACCTTCGGCAAAGTCAATTTCCTCGCCACCGACGGCCAGGTATATGCGGAGCCTCTCTTCGTTTCGAGTCTCCCGGTGAATGGCACAGTTCATAACGTGCTGTACGTGGTGACGGAAAACGACAGCGTCTACGCTTTTGATGCGGATACCGGCGCGCAACTCTGGAGGACCTCGGCGCTGGCGGCAAATGAAGTCCCCAGCATGGATCCAAATTGCGGATTGGTCAGTCCAATCATTGGCATCACCGGCACTCCGGTTATCGATCGCAATACCGGGCAGCACGGGTTGATCTATGTAGTGACCTCGTCGCAGGACCACAACAATGGCTCCCATCAGCGCCTCCATGCTCTCGACCTTACGACTGGCGCGGAATGGCTTGGCGGGCCGGTTGAGATTACCGGGAAATATCCCGGGACCGGCGAGGGCAGCCAGGGCGGCAACGTTATCTTCGACCCAGCTCAGTACCTGCAACGAGCGGCACTACTGGAGCTGAATCACAAGATCTACATCGCTTTCTCGTCGCATTGCGATGAAGAACCCTATACCGGCTGGTTGATGCAATACGACGCCTGGAGCCTGCAGCAACTCTCCGTTATCGACGTCACTCCGAATGGGGGACAAGGGGCGATCTGGCAGTCAGCCGGGGGGCCTGCGGCAGACAGCGACGGCAACGTTTACATGCTGGTGGGTAACGGCACATTTGACGTCACTCTCGATAGCCAGGGAAACCCGGTCAACGGCGATTATGGAAATGCACTTGTGAAGATATCGGGTGAGACCCCGATGAAGGTTGTCGATTACTTCACGATGTATAACACCATTTATGAATCCGGCCAGGACCTGGATTTTGGTTCGGGTGGACCGGTCGTGGTCGACATCCCGTCGGCCAGTCCCCAGCAACCGCCGGTGCCGGTTGCCATCGCGGCCGGAAAAGATACCAACATCTATGTTGTTAACCGCTACTCTATGGGTAAGTGGAATCCCATCAACAATCACGGGATCTACCAGGAGTTGGACGCCGCTGTAAACTACGGTATTTTTTCGACCCCGGCGGTTTTCAACAACACGATCTACTATGGTCCCGAATATGGATCGGTCATATCGTACCGGTTCTCGAAGGGATACATTTCCACCACTCCCAGCAGCAAAAGCAATTTTGTATTTCAGGCTCGCGGCACGACTCCCAGTATCTCGGCCAATGGCTTCACCAATGGCATTGTCTGGGCGAACGCCTATGACAAAACCAACCCGGGCGTTCTATACGCTTTTGACGCGCGCGACCTGAGCAAGGAACTGTACAACAGCAACACAGCGGGATCGCGTGATCAGTATGGGTTAGCAACAAAGTTCGTCACGCCCATGATCGTGAATGGAAAAGTGTATCTGGCAACAAAAGGCGGCGTGGCGGTCTTTGGACTCCTGGGCTCTTCGGAAAAGAGCGACGCCCCTGAAACAAAGCTAGGCGCAGGCCGCTGATACTGGATTCCCTGGTTTTCATGAATCGGGGCGGATCGCTCAATTGTTGCCGCTGACAGAAGCCTGCGGAAAAGGGATGGCGAAACGGTCTCACCGCAGCCCTCAGCTTGGGCTGAGTTGGCCTTTGGCCGTGCTAATAACGGTTGAATGCGATTCGCCTTTCCTTTTCTGTGTCGCTTCCCGCCTTGGCTGCCTCAGCGAAACATTCCCAGATTGGAACTTCATTTGGTGGTCTAAGAGCTTGTGCTGTTGACTTGGAGTCCAAAGAGCGCAAACTTGATTCCATCTCTCCAGGCGTATTGAAGGTGTTGTGCTACCCGCGGGCAGGAAAGACTGTGGTATGGCGACAGGAAACCTTCGCGTTGCGCTGGCGGACAGGCCTTCCGTAGCTCGGCGCCGGCTAATTCATCAGCCAAGATACTTATTAAATTGTGCGCGCATCCTGCGCGAGTCGTTGCGCAGCTTTCGCGGACATGTGAGGAGCCAGTCGGCCTCAGATCCAAGAGGGCGCTGTCTTAGTCAGCTGGAAATATCACAAGGCGTGCTAACGGCGCTCCCCGAGCCGGAGGTGATCCGTTCTCACATGGAGCAGCTCTTAGACAGCTATCCCTGGTGCGATACAGTCGACCTCCGCTTCTTTCTGATCGGTTTCGCGTTGGGACAACTCAACACCTCCGAAAGGCAAGACTGCGAAGAGAGGAATGGCACTGAGTGACCGGTTGAACAGCGCACGCTCAGGTGCTCGCCATGGACATACTTGGATTTCCTTCGTAGAGCAACGCCCTGGAATGACGGTGCATGGTACTTGACGCTCTCCATCCTGGAATCTCTGGCCTGAGTGCCAACAACCATTGCTAATAAGGCACTAGTAAGACAAGCCTGCCCACCTTAAGAATCCCGCCCCGGTGCGAAGTCGATGTGTTAAAAAGGATTGTTCCGGCTTAGCTGAAACGACCAAGAATTTGACTATCCGCGATAGGCAAAGTCCGCTCAGCAGCGCACACCCGCAGGGCACAGAAACGCCTGGTTCTGAGGCGACCGCCACCGGGCAAACTGCCCTGCAAACTAAGTCCGCGATACCGACCAAACTTGATCTGGCCTTTTACGGTTTAACCTTCTTCAGCAGTGCCTTCCTGCTTTTTCAAGTACAGCTAATTATTTGTAAATACGTTCTGCCGTGGTTCGGAGGCGCCCCATCTGTATTCACCACCTGCATGCTGGTATTCCAGGTGCTTCTCCTGCTGGGCTATGGATATGCATACGCGGTAAGCTTTCAGCTCAAGCCAACCAGTCAGGCGCTTCTGCACATTTGCGTGTTGGGTGTCGCGGTTGGTCTTCTAGGTTGGCGATTCTTTACGTGGCACTCTCCTTTTCTGCCGGCGTCAACCTGGAAACCGGAGCCGGGTGGAAATCCGGTCGTGCAGATCGTCACCGTGTTACTGGCCAGCGTCGCTCTTCCCTATTTCACGCTTTCAACAACCGCATCGCTGCTTCAGACGTGGTTCGGGCGCAACTACAATCGCCAACCTTATCGCTGGTACGCCCTGTCGAATACGGGATCCCTTCTGGGATTGCTGACCTATCCATTTTTCTTCGAGCCTGCTCTCTCCCTGCGGCATCAGGCGGTCGTTTGGTTTATTGGTTTTGCTTTGTTCGCCGTATCGTGCGCCTTGGTGGCGGCGGCTTTCGCCAAAGCGCGACATGGTACGAGCGGCGTTTGGTCTGCGGTGGCCACGCTGCCGAACAATGACCGTCCCAGTTGGCGTCGCGGACTTATATGGACGCTGCTCGCCGCGTGCGGATCATCCATGCTGTTGGCCACTACGAATCAGATCTGCCAGGATGTGGCGGTAATCCCGCTACTGTGGGTGCTGCCTCTCTCCCTTTATCTGCTTTCCTTCATCTTGTGCTTCGATTCCGAGCGCTGGTACTCACGTAGCTTCTGGTCCGCCGGACTTGGCGTCGGTACTCTTTTGATCGTCTTCGCTCTTTACCATCCGACTCTTTCCCTGAAGCTACAGATCCCGTTCTATTGTTTCGGGCTTTTTGCAGCTTGCATGGTTTGCCACGGTGAGTTGATCCGGCTGAAACCTGCCGCGTCCCATCTAGCAACTTTTTACTTGATGGTGGCTGCGGGGGGCGCGCTTGGCGGAGTCTTTGTGAGCCTTTTGGCGCCTGTGCTCTTCAAGGGTTTCTGGGAATTTCAGGTTAGCGTTTGGACGTCGTGCATCCTGTTGCTTGTGATATTGCTGCAAGACACTTCATCATGGGTCTACCAGCCACGCCCATGGTTGCTGGCTTTCAGTGCGCTGCTTGTATTCGTTGGGCTGGGAACCTCGCAACAAAATCAGAGCTACACCAGTCTTGCCGTGGTCTCTATCATCACCCTGGCATTCGTGGCGTTCATCCTGACGGGTGATCAACATTCGCTTGAAGCAAACGGCGGCAACACCCGCGCGCGATTCAGCGTAGGTTTTAGTGCATTAGCTTTGGCTACCATTCTGGCCTACCCCGCGGTGCTGACGATGCACGATGCGCTGGCCACCTCACGCAATTTCTACGGAACCTTGAGGGTCGTGGATTCAGATATCAACAATCCCAAGCTCCATTCACGACGACTGTTTCATGGAAAGATCATTCACGGGATTCAATTCCTCTCAGCGACGGAGCGCACAACGCCGAGCTGCTACTACGCACCGCAGAGCGGCATAGGACAAGCCATTGCCCAGCAGTCGGCAAAGGGACAGCCTCTGCGGATCGGCGTGGTGGGCTTGGGAGTGGGTACGATCGCCGGCTACGGACGCCCCGGCGATTATGTTCGGTTCTACGAGATCAATCCGCAAGTCATCGAAATGTCGGGTCTGTCCACAGAATTTTTTAGTTATGTAAATGAAAGCCGGGCAACAATTGATGTGGTTCCCGGTGACGCACGTATTTCTATGGAGCGAGAGGCGGCCGCTGGCGATGTGCAACAGTTCGATGTGCTTGCCGTCGACGCCTTCAGCGGCGACGCCGTCCCGCTGCATCTGCTCACGGCTGAGGCATTCAATCTCTACTTACGTCACCTGCGCGGGCCCGAGAGCGTGCTGGCGTTCCATGTCACGAATGGCAATCTGGACTTAAGTCCGGCAATCGCTCGCGCGGCGCAAGAAGTGGGAAAGAGCGCGTTGCTGGTTCGCACGACTGAACCTGCCGAATGTAAGAACACTTGGATCATTGTTGGCGCTCCCCCCGGTTTGCCGGCGGGAGCCCACTCTAGAGAGCTACACGCCGACCCGAAATTCCACCTCTGGACCGACGACTACAGCAATATCCTCTCAGTATTGCGGCGGTAAAGCGGACTAAGTATCTTGGAAAATTCGTCAGGAAGCGTATGATAAAGTCACGCTTTACGCTTAAAGACGCCTGGTTTTGAGCAAATCGGGGTCCGAGAGCCTTTCCAGGTTTAGATAGGGTGGCAGGCAGGAGGACTATGAAATCGGTGCTTGCAGCTCTAATACTGGCTCTGGCTTGCGCAGGTTCAGCGCAGCAAACGCCTTCGACGGACCAAGCGGCAGCTGGGCAAACTACTCCATCGTCAACGGCGGCAACGAGCACCACCGCTCCAGCAGTGGTCAACCCAAGCACTACTGCTTCGAATCAGACTCAAACGTCCGCCACCGGCCCCGGAAACACTGCGGCTACTACAGCATCCGCTGCTGGCGGTACCGGCTCCTCTTACGGGGATTATCCCTACGGGAGTAATGTTTTCTCGCCCAACGGTGTCTCAGGTTCGCCGATTCCCACGTTTACCATCCCCACCTTTGCCATCCCGCAGACTCTTATTCCGTCCGCGGATATACCGTCGCTTCAGGTCCCGTCGTCTCCAATACCTTCGAAGGACGTTCCTTCGGCGGCGATACCATCATTCGCAATACCGTCGAATCCAATCCCCTCTACTGCGATTCCGACCTCGTCGATACCATAAAAAGAGCGGCTCAGGGCATGTCGAACCCAATGGTACAGCGGGCGCAGAGCGGAAGTCGGCCTAAGAGAATGCGGCGTGGGAGAGACTCTGACTAGAAGCCTAGCGTGAGCTGATTCTTACTATCTGGAATTTGCAACTCAATCCCGCGCGCATGGTTTGCCGCGATCGTCGCCTCCAGGTTGACCTGATTCAACGGAATGGTCTGCTGACCGCGTCCGTGCCGCACCTGGAGACTGTCTTGCGTCAATAGATAGCTTCGCGCCTCGACCCGCTGGCCGTCGGTAAGAATGAAAACAGCCGCCGGCACGGGACCGGAGGGCGAAACCTGCTTGCCTTGTGCGGTCTTCTCCTGCGGTACCTCGATTACTTTTGGAGATGCAGGGGCCGCAGATGCTGCCTTCTGTTCCGGTTCACGCAGCACGATCACCGAGGGTTGCTGCGAGGAAGACGGCTGTGATTGCGACGGTTCGCCAAGTTCCCAATAGGGATCCAAGCCTCCAACCGAGTATGGGGAATAGCCCCAATAATTTCCAGGCCAGTAACTTCCCCATTCGCCGCGATTCCCATAGCAATTGCCCCGGTTACACCAGCCCGGACGTGCGGGGCCGACCGGCCGTCTACCCGAATGGACCGCGGTCGCTGAAGAAGTAGGAACTGGTGCGAAGCTGCCACCGCCGGTCAAACCGTGCGGTGCGGCTGCCCTTTGCGCCCAAGCGGAGATGCTGGTCAGAGCAAGGACAAGCAGCGACAAACGAATGACCGATTTCATACTGCCTCTCAGCACGAGGATACTCCTGTTCGTGTTCGGCTGCCACACCGCCCTCGTTAGCAGGTACAGGCAACTCCCCCTGACGAATCGGG
The DNA here is from genome assembly GCA_963791965.1 of uncultured Acidobacteriaceae bacterium. Taxonomy (GTDB): domain Bacteria; phylum Acidobacteriota; class Terriglobia; order Terriglobales; family Acidobacteriaceae; genus CAVVDY01. Next base: position 758,314 of record CAWBUK010000006.1, read on the forward strand.
GTCTCTTCACTCCGCAGATTGGCGCACATTGCATTGACTGACCGGAAAGTGGTGCTAAGACGAGCCACGAGATGGCGCTAAGCTCCAAGTTATAAATTGACTTCCGTGGCGTGGACAAAGAGACAAATAAGCCCTACTCTGATAATAATTTCCCAAGATTCTGAAGACAGGCGCCCTGCTTTTGGAAAAGTGGTGGAAAGGCTACCTATATGACCCTCGTTGATTTTGTGACCCAGTTTTGGGTGCTCCTGTTGAGTCTCGCCGTCATGGTCGCAGTGCTGGCGGTTGCCATCGCAGTACGTGCTGCCTGGAAAGCAAAGCAGGACCAGCCTGAAGAAATGGACGAAGCGCTCCGGCAGAGATTGCAGCAGCGGCTGCGAGACATCTCTGCACCGCAAAGGAAAACTGCCTAAGCCCGGAGCGATCCCGTGCAAAAGCAAAGCCCTCTGTCTCCAGGGGGCTTTTAGTTTCTCCGATTGATTCTCTTTACTCCGTCAAGCGCAACAGGATCTTGGACTGTATGATCTGAAACGCTGTGGTCAACTCGCTGGTGCAAAGCGCTTGGTTCGTGCCTGAGCAATCCTTGACATAGAAGAACTGGCCGACGGGAAGACTGGAGTTGAAGGTTGGACTGCCCGGATCGTTCGCAAGCTGCTTCAGGAATGTCTGGGTCGGGGTGTCCATGCTGATTCCCAGTCCGATGGTGAAAACGTAGACTCCGGGAGTTTCCGCTCGCATGGCGTTGGCCGACGTAAGTGCACGGTACTGCGCTTCTGTCTGGACGTTGGCGCGGCTGATCGGGGTCTGCAACCCAGTCTGTTGCGAGTGGAAGTTGTATACGTACGTGTTGTACGGGTTCTGACACAGATTGCTGGTAGAACTCGCCGTAGCCTTGTAGGCGATTCCGATATTTCCGCTCTTGGTACAGTTGTCAGAACCGCACCAGTCGGCACCATCGGTAGCCTGGAAGGTGTGAACAGTACTACCAGTGTCGTACCCGCCATAATTCACCAGTACATTGGTGTAAGCGGTGCTAGTCGTATAACACTTGAATGTATCCTGAACTGCGTTGACCAGACCATCGGTAAAATACACCATCACTCGAACCGTGTTCTGGCCGCTCACGATAGGCACACTCTTGATCTCGTTATCAGCCAGCGGTATGGGAGGTCCATACCCGGCGACATAAGTTCCACCCGTGCCAAAGGTTCCTCCGCCTGGCTTAAGAGCGCCCACATCAGAATTGACCGTTGCTCTGAACGGCTGCGCCATCGCGAAGTTGACCGTGGACGCTGTGTAAACGGAGCTGCCGACTGTTTTGCCGAAGGTTATCAAGGCGACTTTGTCAAGGTCGTCGTCGAAGCCGTTGATGAATATCGGAACAGCGTTCTGTACCGCAGCAGCTCCACTGTTGCTATTCAACGAACCTGTGTTATCCAGTACCAGCGCCATCACCAGGTTGCCTCGGGTGGCAACCGCCGTGTCGGCTACTGTCCAAAACGGAAATCGCAACTTGCCGAGCGTGGTGGGCACGGTGGTGGAAGCAGAAACCCGGACCTGCTGGTTACCATACGCGTCCTTAGGAAACGTAATGCTCGGCGTCGGCGCACCGGCGCCAAAGTTGGCGTTGAACATGTGGGTGGCCAGCGTACTGGCTGTACCCTGTCCTTGCGAAAGGGCTTTCATACCGGAAAGGCATGCCGCATCCACCGCCTTGGTAATGCGCGCCTTGGTAACAAAAGCATTGCCGCTGTCTACCGCTAAAGCAGCCGCCAACACTAAAATCGACATCATGAGGGCGACGACTAACAGAACCTGTCCTCGATTATCTTTCAAGAGGCGCATGGCTTCCCTCCTCAGTAGTAGGCCGCGTCATACAGCTGTTTGGGCAGAAGCTTGCCACCGGCAAACGGGGTGACCGGAGCATAGCTGTAGTAGATCTCCGTTACATATAAAGATTGGTTAGTTTGCAATGCAGCTACCGCCTCGCTAGGGAGAGTTGCGTTCCCACAACCCGCGGAGGGCGGCGCGCAGCCCACCTTGCTGGTGATCCCGGTGCACGACCCTGTAGAAGCCTGGCCGTTGGTGTTTATCTGCAACGGATTCTTGGTCGCCCCGGTATTGGTAACCGCGGTGACAAAGATGCAGCCTTTATTCGTAAAGTTCAGGTTTGTACCTGCATCGTTAGCAACCGTCGTCGCGACCAGAGCGAGCTGGGTTCCATCGCCGCGCGAGGCCAGGCTTGAGCCTTCCGCCGTGAGTGTCTTCATTTCCTGCTGATAGTAGAAAGCGCGTGACACATCGATGGTGCCAAACAACAACAGGAACAATACGGAGGCGGAAAGTGCGACCTCAAGAAGAGCCTGACCCGAATCTCCTGCGAACCTTGATTTCTGTCCTTGGTTCATGGTGATCGTCTCCTTACGATTCGTCGGGAGGAAATGCTTCGTTCTTGAAACTACTGCTCACCTTGATGGTGTATTTCCCATTGGTGAAGAGCCTGCTTACCAGCGGGGTGTGGAAACGATAGTCGTAGGTGACAGTGACAGTCACGACATCGCCCGGGCCGCCGGCATTGCCACACCCACCTGTGTTGCTGCACACCGTGGTGTTGCTGCTGTTGCCCAGCCCTTGGGACAGATTAGAAACCGTCTGCAGAATCGAACTGTAGCGGTTCATACTAGGCAACGCCTGTCCGGTGATGGCATATCTTCCGGCCTGTCGCACCGCGTTCTGCAGCTCCATCTTGTACAGAAAAAGGTAGGAGAAGTCGAAGATGGCAATCAGCATCGTGAAAAATACAGCGCCAGCAAAGACAAACTCCAGCAGCGAGGAGCCTGCGTCCCCGTTACGGAAAGCTGCAACTTTTCTTTTCACTGTACCCTCCTACTATCAGAGAGCCTAGAGACTATCTCTGGACATGTATCAGCCGAGCCCGACGTCTTACAACCACATTACGAAAGGAGACTACGATTATCGCACAAAAAGCTTGTAATCGGACACTAAATTTGTCCACTGGTCGCAGACTAAGACCTTAGCAATCTAACAACCCTGGCCACTCACTATGTATTACCATTTCTATAATAACTACAATATGGACAAGTCAGCTTTAGTCAACCTATGACTTCGCCCTGAGTTGGGCCGTGTCTTACTGGTATGCCCGGCGAATACGAGCGTACACTGCGTTCCTTTACAGTCGATTGCTCGACCGAACCGGAACGTGTAAGCCGAGTGACCTCTCTCCACAGCAGGAGTCCCGCCTGACTACGAAGCTTCCGTAATCGACAACTGATCACCAACGCGGGTTGAACTCTCTGCAATTACTCCCGCCGGTAACTCTATAGCGCATCGGGCTCTCCAGTGGAGCCTCGTCATGCGATAGGGAACCAGTCGCGAGTGCAGATGAACCACTCGCCAGTCACGGTCCGCGAAGATCACATCGATTGGAAACCGCATGGCCACCGTATGTATGGATTGTGACGGATATATCAGCAATCCTTCACCAGGCGCGAGGCCAGACGTTCGCAGCAGCCCGATCATCCTGCTGAGGCTGGTCTCGGCGACCGCGACCCGATCGCCGAGCACACTATTCCTTGTGATATTCGTTACCGCAATTGTGGCAGTTGACGTCGACATCTACTTCCGGGGGTTCACCCGTCTCGATGCGGCCATCTTCTTCCGCCGTGCGACCATGATGAAGATGAGGACCACAGCCAGTACACCGGCGACGACGCGGATCATAGTTACACTTTCCATTAACATTAACCTCCTGAATGTTTACCTTTGCATATCCTCAAACGTCTTCATCATCCTGATCATTGCAGGTCCGAGCAATACCACAAACAGGGCAGGAAAGATAAAGCCGATCAACGGAAACAATAGCTTAATCGAAGTCTTAGCCGCATTTTCTTCGGCCCTGAGCATACGTTGCGAACGCAGCCCATCGGCAAAAGTACCCAGGGCCTGGGCGATTGGCGTGCCCAACCTATCAGTCTGGACCAGCATGGCGACAAACTGCCGGATGGCATCGACATCGACACGGTCTGCCATGCTCCGCCAGGCATCCAGGCGCGGTTTTCCGGCGCGCTGCTCCCGGCTGATGATGAACAACTCTTCGCTCATCTCCGGATAGACGGGTTGGATCTCAGTGGCTATCTTCAGCACTGCCTGATCAATTCCCAACCCTGCTTCCATACAGATGACCATCAGGTCCAGAGCATCGGGTAGAGCCTTCCAAATTCTTTGATTGCGTTTCCCCGCCCTCCAAAACAAGTACAGATCAGGGAGGAAAAAGCCCAACACGCCCAGTATCAATGCATACAGAAAGAAGTTGTCTGACCCGGTAAAGGTGGCGGCGACAATCCCGACAACTGGTCCCAGCAGCTTCGCACTCAGAAATGTATCGGCGTCTTCTGGTTTACGAAAGCCGGCAACACTGAGGCGGTACCCAAGTTGTTCATCGCGCGAGCGCAACCAGTCGCGAAACGGGGCGAGTGGCCGGGTAGCCAATGCAAAAATATCCTGCGCCCCCAGCTCTTCGTATTCGGTATCATCAGCGAATCCAGGCCGGCCTTGTATCGCCGCCAACCGGCTTTCGACGGGCGACTTGCCACCCACAACGGCCGTAATGACCAGCGCCGCCAAGGCGAACAGAGCGAGAGCCACAAAGAGTGAAAGCAGTAGTGCAGTCATATCAGTAGTCGACGCGAATAATGCGCCGAATTATGTAAGCTCCAACAGCCATGCTTCCCAACGTGTAGTACATCATTTTCTTGCCAAGGTCGGTTTCAAACAGCGGCCGTGTCCAACCCGGACTCACTATGTTCATCATCACGAAGGCAACAAATGGGATGGCCAGCAAAATTGAGCCTGTCAGCCGGCCCTGGGCCGTGTGTACCCTTACCTTCTGCTGCAGATGAATTCGCCCTCGCAGCACGGCAGCCGTCTTGTCGAGCAGTTCCGCAAGATTTCCGCCGGTCTCGCGCTGTAGAAGAATTGCAGATACGAGAAACTGTAAATCCTGTATGGGAAATCTCCGAAACAGGTGCATCAACGAATCGCGGAACGGCAGTCCGAAACTCATTTCTTCCGCGCAGCGCCGGAATTCCGGGCCCAGCGGATCCTGGATCTCTTCGGAGACTGCTACCAGAGCACTGGGGAGCGAATGGCCGGCACGGAGAGAACGGGCGATCAAATCCACGGCCTCCGGCAACAGAGCATTGAACTTCCGGAAGCGGGCAGCCCGCTTATAGAGGACAAAACCCAGTGGCAACAAGCCCGCCACCAGTCCCAGAAGCCACCCTGTGAAACCCGGAGATATCCACCAATTTCCAATTAGGGCGCCGGCCGCCACCATGATGGCAGTAAAGAAAGCGAATCGGCCAACCGTCCATGTCACCTTCGCCTGCTCAAGCAGCAGTTGCAGCCGCAACGCAAAGGTGCTGGCGCGAAGATAGTGGTCAATCCACGCGACACGGCTGTAGGTGACTCGCCTTATAATCTCGGTATTTTCACCGTCGTCTCCCTGCCGCCTGTCCAGAGCACCAAGCCGCTCGACAATCCGCTTATCGGCTTCCGAAGGCTCGGTGAAATAGGCGATGGTGGCAAACACCGCCACCAGGAGGATTAGAAATACCGTCAACATCGGCATGTTTCGACTCCGCCCTACACTTCAAACGAGTGTTCAAAAATGTTCTGCGGCAGGTTAATGCCGGCTCGTTTGATCCTTTCAAGGAACTTGGGCGAAACGCCCGTCGCTTTGAAACGTCCCATGACGTGACCGTTAACATCGATACCCAGTTTTTCGAAGACAAAAATATCCTGCATGGCGACCACGTCGCCGCTCATGCCAGTAATTTCGGTAACGTAAGTAATGCGCCGAGTGCCGTCGCTCAACCTGGAGATCTGAACCACCAGCGCGATCGCCGACGCGATCTGCTGGCGCAGGGCCTTCTCCGGCAGATTAAGGTTAGACATCAAGGCCATGGTTTCTAGTCGCGCAACTGCGTCGCGGGGACTATTGGCGTGAATCGTGGTCAACGATCCATCGTGTCCCGTGTTCATGGCCTGCATCATATCGAGCGCTTCCTCGCCGCGAACCTCGCCGACAACGATTCGATCTGGCCGCATACGCAAAGCATTGATGACTAACTCGCGCTGCCGTACTGCTCCTTTGCCTTCCACGTTAGGAGGACGACACTCCAGCCGCACAACGTGCTCCTGCTGCAACTGAAGTTCGGCTGAGTCTTCGATGGTCACAATGCGCTCTGCTTCTGAGATGTAGCCGCTCAGCACGTTCAAAAGCGTGGTCTTGCCGGCACCGGTGCCGCCGGAGATGAGTATGTTGAGCTTGGAACGAACCGCCGCTTTCAGCGCTTCGAAAATCGGCGCCGTGACGGTGCGATTGGCCAACAGTTGCTGGGTGCCAATTGGAATTTTGCCAAAACGCCGTATAGAAAGGATTGGCCCGTCTACCGCCAGCGGCGGGATGATCACATTGACGCGAGATCCATCCCTTAGCCGGGCATCGCACATCGGCGATGACTCATCCACCCGCCGTCCTACATCCGACACAATCTTGTCGATAATGTGACTGAGATGGGCATTGTCTTTGAAAACAACGTTCGTCTTCTCCAATATGCCGGCCCGTTCCACGTAAACACTGCGATAGGTATTTACCAGGATGTCGTTTACCGTCGCATCTTGCAGCAACGGCTCGAGCGGACCCAAACCAAAGACTTCGTGAGCAACCTCACGCGCCAGACGTTCTTTCTCAATCGTACTTAGCGGCGTGTCTTGCTTCCCGATCAGGTCGTAGATGACCTCTTGCACCTGGGCCCGCGCCTTCACGTCGTCCAGCGCAGTTACTTTTTCCAGATCGAGGACTCCCAACAACTCGCGATGGAGCGTGGTTTTGAGGTCCTGATAGGTCTTGGCGGAAACACCAACACTGCGCGAGGTACCCCACGTTCCCGTACCTACTCGCATATCGGTGCCGAAGGTCTTGGTCGACTTCGTCGTCATCTTGCTTCCTAAACTTTATGACCCGAATAGAGTGAACAACTTGCTGCGCGAACTCTTACTAGTGGTGGGAGAACTCGGGGATACCACAGCCTCATGCCCAACCACCAGGTCGGCCCACTGATCAAAGATTAACGGCAGATCCGATCGGCGATCCATGTCAAGCGGCATTCCGGCGTTAATCGCGGTCACAATCTGCGAGTAGTTATTCGGCACCCTGACGGCAATTTCGCGATGGATCGAACCCTCCACATCACGCTCCGTGAGGGCGTTCTTTCTGGACGCCCGATTCAAAACTATGTCAATGCTCTCGCTGGGGTAGTGCAGTCCTGTCAGGTATTCAATAATGCGAATGGCATTCTGAATGGCCGGAAGTTCAGGAGTAATAATCAGCTCCAAGCGGTCGGACTGACGAATCGCGGCAGCGGTGTCTTCGCTAAGTCCGGAAGGAGTATCCACCACAATGTACTGGTAATTCTCCGCCAGAAAAGCCAGCGTATGCTCAATCGCATCCGGTGGAGTTTCACCATACGACTGGATAGCCTGCGGCGAGTCCAACACATCCAATCCACTCGGGTGCTGTATCAGGAATCCCTGCAGCAAGTCCACATCCAGGCGATCCATGTTGTGGACCAACTCATAAAAACTGTACTGATGGCGATTCAGTCCCAGGCACAGCGCCACGTCACCGAGCGCCGGATGATGGTCGATCAGCAACACCTTCTGCTGATGCCTGCGCACCAAGGCCAACGCTAAATGCAGGGCGAGGGAGGTGACGCCGGTCCCGCCCTTGGTGCCCATCAGGGTGATGACCCGGCCTTTCTGGCCCGGCAAACTACCCTGGCGGCGCGCCTCAACGTGCGCTAAGGCCTCCAATACCTGGTCAGGCTGAAACGGCTTTAGCAGGTATTCCGAACAACCACAACGCATGGCGGTGATGATCTGATCGGGATTGCTGTCGCTCGAAACGGCAAAGAGCGTCAGGCTGGAGTCCCCACCGTCACGCAAGGCCCGGGTGATCCGAAGACTTTGCTCGCCCTCATCGAAGTCGATGATGCAGATTTTGTGGCGAAACGGCTCCAGCAGCCGCATCACTTCCCGCGGTGTAACGTACTGATCGACATCGTCGAGCACATGGACCCCTGCCGACTGGGTAATCAGGAATTCCAGGTTCTCTTTCGAATTAGGGTCAAGACCTACACACAAGATCCCGGTACGCCGCTCAGAGCTTCGCGAACTTTTAATGTCGGTCGGGCTGTTATTCATCGCTCACTTCGATTCTGGGGCCGTATTGGGAGTCGGAAGTCCCTTGTCAAATTCGCTGTTATTTAAATTGTGTATCGGCTGGTTCACCGGCGGCGTTTCCGGCATATCTCCATGGATTGGATCAACAATCGTCGGAGTCACCAGAACGATCAGCTCCGAATTCGTCTTGCTTATGCTGCGTGACTTGAAGAGCTCTCCCAGGATCGGAATATCCGCAATTCCGGGCACCTTGCTCAGCTGCACCGTCGTGCGCTCGTCCAGCAAGCCGGCGATCCCGAAGCTCTGTCCATCCTTTAGTTCAATTTCGGTTTCAGCTCGCCGAACCTGCAGGGCGGGCATAGTGAAACCGGAAAGGGTGATCGCGTTCGAATAGTCGAGCGAACTCACCTCCGGGGCCACCTTGAGCCGCAGCGTACCGTCGTCCAGGACGGTAGCGATGAATTCCAATTTCACGCCGTAGGGCTTGAATACGACCGAAATTGCTCCCGAGGAACCAATCGTCCCCACGCTCTGCACCACCGGATACGGAAACTCGCCGCCCGCCAGGAAATGTGCAGGCTGTCCGCTGTACGCCATCAGGTTCGGTTCGGCCAATATCTGGAGAACCTGCTTCTGCTGCAGCAGCCTGATGGTGGCGCCCAGGTTGATCTGTGGATTAAACAGGAAAATGTTCAGAAGGTCCGAAATGCCCAGCGTACTTCCATCGGTTCGAACCGGCCGCCTGCGTAAGCGATAGCGGGCTAAACTGCTGCGTGCCGATGGTGCCGATAGTATTTCCCAGACCCGTACTGAACAGATTGATACCAAACTGACTCAGCTTGTTACGGTCGGCCTCGGCAAACCGCACTTTAAGCATCACCTGCTTTTCGTGAGTAACCAACGCCACCCGGAGTCCGTTCACCACTTCAGGCGAGAAGTTGGTCGCCATCTTCACCACTTGCTCAATTACTTCCTTTGTTGGAACCGTGCCGGTCAGGACTACCTTGCTGCCCTCGGCCTGTACCTCCACATTGGCGCGGGGGAAGGACTGGTCGAAGCTGGCGCGCAACGAAGCGATGTCTAAGTCAGCATAAACGTCTAAAGCGCGAACTCGTCCGTCTGTGCTCCACAACACCAGGCTGCTGCTGCCAGGCTTCTTAGCCGTGACTATCAACTCTTCCGGAGAGGTCACTACCGATTCAATAACCTCGGGATTGCCGGTCAGCACTCGCTTGACTCGCGAAGGCGTATTGACAATCAAGGAATGGCCTACGACGATATGCACGGTTTCCGCACCCCCGCCGCCCTGTCGAGCGTTCGCAGGCGGAGCCTCGGGAGGAGTCTGCTGCGTTGAGGATGTGGGAGCGGCGTCCGGCGAAGTGGATCCCTGCTGGGCTGCGGCGGTAGAGACCGCCACAAATAACAGTGCGCTCAGTAACAGCAGGATCAGTCCAGATTGCCACACCAGCTCTTTCTTGCTCTGCCCCATTGTTCCCATGATTGCTCCTTGGAGCTGCTTCACTCGTCGCTAGAATTTCTGCACATTCTTCTTGGTGCCGTCATAAACTTCGACTTCATAAGCGGGCTTCGGCTTGGCTGCTGCCGGCGCAGACTTGCGCGCAACCACAGCAGCCGGCTTTGGCACCGACGTAATCTCAAAGTCCTTGAAGACGACCGGGCGATGATCTGCCTGCTCCTTATCGGCGCCATTACGCAGGATGAGCCGGATATTGCCCTGCGTGCTTGCCAGCACCAATTTTTGCGAGTCTTCCGGGCTCAACAGCATGGTCACCTGGCGCACCTTCTGCGGTTTACCAGAAGGATCGGGAGCCACTCTCTCCCCGGTGCTCAGCACTTCCACGTTCTGCAACACCGTTGACGTCATCCACTCCTGACCCGCACCTCTTCCCGTGTCGGGCTGAAAGGTCACCAGGACATCGACGTGAGCGCCGGGATAGAGAAAGCCCGCCACATTGGTCACATCGTTTGTCTCCACTGCGACCGCGCGCATCCCCTCGGGAATCTTGGTGGTCAACCCGACAGCCCCCGGGGACGCCAAAGAAGTCTCGCGAATCGGCTCCTTGGCAGAGATCGGTAGTACCGCTACCCTGCCGATTACATCTTGCGGTTTATTAAAAGACCCTTCCAGCGGGAAATTCACCGGCCATTCGATCTGTATCAAGTCGCCGGCCTGAATTACACTCCCAGCCTCCAGCGCCTTGGCGGCTGCCACCAGCTGGACGGGGCGCGAATTCATCGCGTATTGGCGTTTAATGCGGTTGTATAGAAAGAACGAAATAATCAGCGAAACCGCCAGCGCCATGATTAGAGCAAGACCTAATCTACGATTCCTCGTAAATCACCTCCACCAGATAGTCAGAAACACGTATGACGTTCCCAGCGCTATCGCCAAACCATACGGCACACGTAACACTTCCGGGTTGTCGAGATTAAATTCCGGATGCGGCTGCGCCCCGGCCCAGGCGTGAAATTTTAGAATGGAGGCCACATTCTTGACGGTGGACCACATGCGGCGGTGGTAAAGGGCGTATACAATCCCTACGATTCCCCCGGAAACCGCGGTTGCCAAAACTATATTCATAGTTTGGCTCGGTCCGACAAGACTGCCGATGGCTGCCATTAACTTCACGTCACCGGCGCCCATAGCCCGTATCAAATAGAAGAGAAGCAGAATGCCGCCGCCCAGGAAACAACCCGCGACTGCACTACCCAACCCCTTCCATCCAAGAAGCGCACTACGCAGCACCATACCCGCCACAACACCTGGGAGGGTTAGCCAATTGGGTATTCGATGCTGCCGCACGTCCCAAACGGCGGCCGCGATGGCCAGCATCAGCGCTAGTAAAACCAGGAGGGTAAGCTGATCCATGGCGCATCACAAAATACTGCAACAAAAAAAACGGGAAGCAGGACTACGAGCTCACGATCGACCCGCAGCACCATGCCCAAGCCTTTCTTTCTCGTCCTACAACTTGCAGGAGCACTTCTTGCTGATACTCCCGCAGGTAAAGCCCGCTTCCCCGGTTAGACGAGTTAGGTCAGGTCGCCTGCGAGCGTCGTGAACTCCTTGTTGATTGAGGAGGCCAGCTTGCTCATGCCTGCGATGCGCCCAGGGCAACAACCAAGCCGATGAATACGTACTCAAGCGTATCCTGGCCAGATTCTTCCTTGAGCAGGTTCTTCAAAATGTTGATCATGTGAGTATCTCCCTCTCACTGCGTTGATTTGCCGACCGGTCACGAAATAGGAAAAACACTAGTGATATATCCGTGACTGGCCCGCGTCTCAATGTATCCATAATGGGCCAAACAATTCAAGCGGAAAATATAGCAATTAATCCAACTTACGTCGTAAGTGCCGTTATGAAACCTACAAATACCTACCTTAGTGCCGCCTGGTGGTGACCTTTGGAACCTCAACTAGCATCTTAGCGGAATCCACTTTCCTACTAAACACCCTACTCGTATTTACCCAAGCCTGCGCACCGCGCCGGCCCCGGCCCCGTTTTAAACTAGACAATTTCAGGATGGCACAATCTGCGAAGCTATAGCACATCTTAACGGGAGGAGTAAAGCACCCAGCCATTGTCTCGGCTTTCTACACTTCCGGACTATTTTGCTCCGGCTTGATCAACCGAATTGCGATGGGAACATTCGAGATGGGAGGTGCATCTGAAATTCTCAATGCAGCCCCCCTTATAACAAACAGAAGCTCTATGTGAGATCGCCAGCGAGCGTCGTGAACTCCTTGTTGATCGAGTGCGCCAACGAGCTCATGCCCGCGATGGCCCCCAACGCAACAACCAAGCCGATGAAGACATACTCCAGCGTATCCTGGCCGGACTCCTCTTTGAGGAGGTTGGTAAGTAAGTTAACCATCTGAGCATCTTCCTTTCTGTCTTTCAATTTGGGCTGCTACCACAAAAAGGAGGGTGCACAACGGGCACGTCCGGGCCGGGGAGATTGATTTCTACTTTATTCGCACTCGAACCAATAACTCAAGAAAAAAATTTGTTCCATCTAGGCATACGGCTTAAGTCGTATGTTGAAGGCGATAAATATATGACTTTGGTGCCATTTGCGAGGTGACTTTCGGAACCCGTCGGACATTTTGGTCTTTTCTGGGCGGACTTTCGGTTTTGCTTTTTAACTGCGCGTGTTTATCACTCTATAAATTTTCTGGACGAAAAGCGTCTCCATGGCTCAGGCACAACTCAGTTATCTTACGCCGGCGAGCATGATCGAGCATCCCAAACAACAATTTACTCGACGCACAAAATGTGCTCTTGAGCAACGAGTAGCAGCAGTACGAGCAGAGGGATTGCCATAAGAAATGCCGCCTGCAATGCGAACGAAACTAGGAGTACTGGAAAGACGAAACAGGATGCCGCTACTACGGAAAAATGCTTCCACCGCTCTCCGCCAGCAGCGCGAGCGGTAGCAGTAGCGGTGGGAGGCGTAGAAATTCAGCTGGTAGCTTGAGCAGTAGAGCACCGACAATTGCAAGCGCAAGGACTGTGAAATCGTTCTGTTTTCGCATCAACTGGGCTACCCACAGTGCCACGATGAGAGAAGCAGCCAGCAGCGTAGCCACTTGCCAGAAATGTGGCATGTAGCTTCCTCCGGTGGCGTAAACCAGTCCGCGGAATTAGCTTGGCATTCCTGCTGGTGTAACGTAGCTGTTGCAAGCGTGCGCCGTGACAGACTGATCTCGTATTAGGCTGCTGTGTAAAAACGCTTTGGACAAATGCCTGCGAACCCGCGCAGCTACGACGAACAACGTACTCAGGATACACCGCCACCATAGCCGACGAGCCAATCCAGCCCGAACATGCGCCGAGCCCACGGCGAACGCTAGCGGGTGATTCACCGTAACCCGGAAAAGGCTAAGTGACACACCGAAAACGCGATGAAGGCGATCTGCAACTTGAACAGCATTAAGGGCCAGAAGTAATACGGCATTGAAGCCTTTGCCGCGACTGCATCTGGTTCCACACCGCGCAGCACAGAAGCTATCACGCGGATCGAAACCCTGGCCATCGAGTATCGCAACGAACATCGGAATGAATAGAAAAAACATGAGGCTGGGACGCGGCTGAGAAGGATCGATCACGCACGAAAATGCAGGCCGGGCTAACAGAAAACAGCGAACTGAAAAGGGCCGCATAGAACAGCAGAAACAACAGATACTTGCCAAGCGGTATGGAGCGAACGCTAGAATGGCGACGAGCAGCAGCGCTTGCTAGAGTGGGTAGACCGGTGCCAATCCGCCGCTTGAGCTGGCCCGAGCTGGGCAAGAATCTGCTGTGGGATATCGTAGAGTTGCGTCGGATGCGTACCGAGCCAGAAAGCCCACGGCAGCATAAAAGCCAATGAAAGTCCAGCGCGGGCGAAGGTATCTGCAGGAAGAATCAACAGGCCGATTGCCACAGTCACGGCCAGATAACAAACCCAGGCGATGATGAACGGCTTTATATCTTGAATAAATCGCCCCTGCTCTGGCGGTACTCTCGGACTCTGGCATTGGCACGAGCATCTGGCGATGGCTTGAGTTCCTCGTCAGCCTTCGGCAAGGTCGATAGAGCAGGCTTAGGTCCGCCATCGCCAGCAAATCGCATGCTCGTAATGTGGCTCCGCGCCTGCTTACTAGTCGTCACGAAGAATGACCCACGATTGGCGTCGATGGGCTCGCAGAGGTCGCACAATGCAATGAGCTTCACGGCATTTTGCATCGCGACTATCTCTCGCGAAATAAGTTCCAAGAGGTCACTGCTCCCGGTTGTGAGCTCTTACGTCGTAATCTGCTCCGTCGGCCGGACTCGGGGAACCCAACCGTTCCGGCTGTGTCTTTGTCCTAAAAGCACTATAGCTAAATAATGACAGATCCGGCCAAACTCCAACTCCTGATCCGATGTCAACCACATAATGCCATCCTGTTGCGGCGGTCGAAAAGCAGATGCCGGCCGCAGTCGACAACCACGAAATATCTCAGCCCAGTCAACATTGCGAAGTGCCAGCGCCGCCAGCACCGCGAGAATTACATGAAAGGATGGAAAAGCTACGATGTCGCCTTGTTCTTCCATTCCACTGGCAGTTCCCGCCTTGATTGCCGTTAAGATATTGGCCCACCGAAACCTGGGCCTTCGTTGCGACAAAGTCTTCGGTGGCCCAGGGCCCGACGGCGGGACGGAAAGCGAAAATCACGAGCATGAGGACAATTGAGAGGCTCACGCTCACAACGTAACGTCGTGATATATCAGGGCGAGAAGTTAAGATCGGAATAAATAATGCAAGCACCGCCATGGCAGGCAGTAGTCGATAAGCGGTCATGGAAGCCTTGTATCCCCACGGGGAGTACTCAACCCAATGCACAATTGTGGCAGTTTGAATGAGATAGCTATCCATGTGCGCCAGCTTCTTATCTACGAGCGGAAATGGGGCGCGGGCAGCAATCTGTACCATCTGGGATCCGAAGACCCATACGGCTGTACTCCAGGCACTGATGAGGCTAATGTCGAGCGACATTGGGAACCACTTCCGTTTCCACTCCCAGCAGACGAGCAGAGCGGGCGTTGTGCAAGCACATATAAAGCCGACGGCGAGAGGCGCGTACAGAATGTTTCGAAGCTCCCCGCCGTAATGAAACAAGTACGCAAACAGCACATTGACAAATACCATCAGGCATACGATGGCTGACATGACAGCATTGAACCTCGCCCGTTCGCTGTCGATTCCCGGGCTCCTCCACACATCAACCTCATTGATCACTGTTTGGAGTCTTACTTCACCGGATGAAACCTTGCCTGCGCCTGAATTGTAACGTCGCTTCACCCGTATTACTCTCCCCCGCGCCACTGATAAATTTCGGTGTCCCCGATCGAGGTGGCCAGTTCATACCCATTGGATCGCAGGGTGCTCACGACCGAATCCTTAGCGTCTTCCTGCATCAGGCGGTTCTCGTTGCCGAGCACAACTATTCGGGTGCGGTGATTTGCGATCGCATCGTCGAGTTCAGCGGCGGTTAGAAGGTGATAAGGACGCCTGCGCTCCGGGCTTACCCTGGCTGCGACGGGCAAGCTGAAATCGCTTTCCATGCTGGGCAAAGGCACTGTATGGGTCTGGAAAAGATACCCCGGCCACAGACTAATCACTGTCTCGCCGGGACGCGTAAGACCGTTAATCGCGCGCGATACCTCCAGAATGCGCTCCACCCGCCAATCTTCCTTGTCTTTGACGCGCTCGAGCCCCGGTATACCTTCGCCCGTGACCAGGTAGCGATGAAAGTCATTCACCGGCGCGATCAGATAAATCACCAGCAAAGCGATAGTACCGACTGCCCCGATCAGCCTGGCCGAGCGCGACTCGAGTTCAGCCAGCAGGTCGTGTACCAGGCATACCGTGGCGACAATCAGAAATGGGAAGCAATAGGCGAAATATTGCGGATAGACCGGCGTCGGCAAAAGAGAAATCACCCCGATGGCAATCGCAATCAAGAACGCAAATCTCGGAACATATTTCTTCTGCGCGATGGAAAACATAAATGCAAAGCTGATGGCCAACAAAAGACTGGCCTGAATCCCGTTGCCCGGCGGCCCACCAATGAGAGCTTGCAATACCGTGAACAGCTTCTGCTGCCATAACCCAACCAGGCCGGAGCCGGAACGCAAGGAGTGGTATCCCAGGTTGCCGAAAAAGAACCCGCCCGGCGACAGCAAAAATAAATACAGGGGAAGCAGCATCGCCACCGCGAAGCCCACGGCGAACGATACGGTAGAACGCAACCAGACCCGGCGTTCGGAACAGTGCCAGATCCACCAGACCAACAGTGGACCAATCATCACCAGGTACGACCGCGTATCAACACTCAGTCCGAACAACAGCCCGCCGAAGGCCAAAGTTTGGTTGGACACCGACGGAACTCTGCTGACCACCAGATAAGCGGAGAAGACCAGCAGTCCGGCAAGCGAATGAGGGGTGACCAGCAGAAAATAACTAAAGATCAGTGTGGTAGAGCGAAAGACGACCGGCGCCGGCGGCCTGCTACAGTACTGCGGGTCAGGCGGCACACGTGGGCATAAATCAGCGTTCCCAGCAGCGCCGAGAACAATGCGGCTAAGACACGCGCGGAAAACCAGGATCACGCGGTAACTTCATCCATAGCGCATACACGTAGGGTACAACGGCATTTGCAAAAAGAAGAAGTCGCGATAAAGCTTCTTGTGCTCGCACCAGCCGCGCCGCCATCAGATAAAAGCCTTCATCACCATTGGACGAGCCGATGCAGCCCAACGTAGATGAAAAAGGCGAGCTGGGCGAGGAATACCGGAACCGCAGCTAACTTGGCGGAGCGACTCAACTGGCCGCTAGAAGCTCTGCCCTGATCTTCGGAACCTGCAACTTCGACCATAGGGATATGACCACCGGCTCATGCTGAGTCTTGTCGAAGATCCTGAATGTGCCGTCCACCAGCCTCTATTGTTGTCGACTGAATCTATGCTATGCGGGGGAAGAGGGCTCGACATTCCGCCGCAGCCAAGCGCCATTGGCCAACTGCAGGATCCAACTTACAAAGTAACCCGCCGGCAACAGGGACAACCAGAGCACCGGATATCGAAACCGGACATCCGATATCACAACGTAATACACGAGGGGATAAATACCCAGTACCGTAATCACATAGAGCGCAACCGGTTCACGCCGGTAAAGCATGAGAAGCAAGCCCGGCAACGACAGCGCCGTGATGACGCGTATTGCATAGGCAACCTGGTTACGGTGAGCGATCCAGCCCTTGATGATATCGGGCACCGCTCCCCGTGCCCTCAACACTTCTGCAGGCGACGGCATGGTGACGGGAAACCAGAAAGCGACCACTCGCTTGGCCGTAAGGCTGGCGAACTTTTGCGGATGAAGATAGACCCACTGCTTAACGTCGGCAATGCGCTTCTGATCATACTTCACCTCTCCCAGGTCGCGAAGCAAAGTCGCCTCTTCTAAGCTGGTGTTTGGATGATGCGTGTCATAGCATCCGTAAAGCTGGTCCCGAAATATATCAACCTGAGCACAATCGTTATCGGAGGCATACAGCGTCATGCCCAGTGCTGTGCGTGCCCCAAAAACCCCTAGACGGATGTAGTTACGCCATCCCCACCCCACCACGAAGATCAACAATACTGCGAATGTGATTGTGGCGATCTTGAGGCGAAGCCCGCCTCGCACACTACCCCGCCAGCAAACGAACGCTATCCACGGAACCAGTACGAGGACCGTCGCAGGATTGAACAAATAAACCAACCCGGCCACGACGCCACTGACGCTCGCTAAAAAACTGTCGTTTCTGGCAATCGATGCCGACACTGTTAAACAGAAGACGACTATTCCCAAGATTGTGAAGCTGACGTCGTAACTCGGTATTATCGGCATGGCCGGAATCCACAGTAGTGACGCAACTACCCCGGGAAGGAACGTCCTGTAAAACAGAAACGAAAGTCGCGGGAGCAAAGCAGCGGTGGCGGCATTCGCCAGTATGCTTCCCACCATCGCCGTGAGATACACAAGATTCAGGTTATGGAAGAGTTTTATGAGGCCCCCGAGCATCAGGGGGTATAGCGGGGGAATGACAGCAGTCGGACCGGTTGGCAAAACCCAAAAGGGATTGGAGATGCTGCCATGGGCGGCAATATTCATGGCCAGCGTTACTATCTCGACGGGCGGTCCAAATTGCGGGGGATACAATCTAACAGAGACTATTCCGTATAAACCCGCACACAGGAATAGCACCTTCGAAACGTCTGCCTGGTGCTCGCCGAACCAGGTGCCGATGGACTTCGTCCCTTTGGTGCGTTCGGATTGAGCGATATCGCTAGTAAGTCTCATCTGTTCAACGCTCGGACAGCGTGTCGCTCCAAATAAACGGCGTGTGTCCAGCCCGAAACTTCTTCCTCGAACTCTCAGCCGGCAACATTCTACACGGCTCTACAAATCACTCGTCTTGTTGCAAAATCGGCCGGCGCCCTGCCACTTCCCTTGACGGCATCCAGTCTATCGTCTGGTCAGAACTCGTGCTATAGGGTAATGCGCGTGCGGTATACTTTCGGCGTTCCCGTTCCTTGCACGCACATTCGACGTCATGCCTACTATTTCCGCAGCATCACGGGCGACGCCTGCCACTACGTTTCGCAGTGCCGACCTCGCACGCAGCGTTTTCTCCTTCCCCATGATGTGCCTTGGGTTGCTGTCGGCGGTGGTCTTCGGATTCTGTGTCAAACAATTTGCCGAGCCTGACCTCTGGTGGCACCTGCGCAACGCCCAGAATCTGGTTGAGCACCACTCCTTCTCGCGCGCCGACACCTATTCGTTTACCGCAGCGGGCCTACCGTGGCTGAATTTTGAATGGTTGTCGGAAGTCCCTTACTACCTGGCATTCAAGATGTGGAGTCTGCAAGGTGTTCTGCTAGTTTCCATCCTGCTTGCGGTACTTATTTTCGCGGGAGTCTACTACCTCTGCTGCCTCTACGGAGCCGACTGCAAAGACGCGGTTCTTGCCACCTTGTTGGCCATTTTTCTGGGCGTCATCTCCATTGGACCGCGTGTCTTGTTGTTCGGGTGGCTCTGCATGGTAGCGCTGTTGCTGCTGCTCGAGCGCTTTCGCCGAACAGGAAAGGGTCTCTGGCTGCTCCCAATCGTGTTCGCCCTGTGGGTCAATCTGCACCCTTCGTGGATCTTTGGAATCGTCGTCTTACTACTGGTGATTGCCTGCGGACTATTCGAAGGGCAATGGGGCCTGATCGTCGCAACTCGCTGGACCCGCAGCCAGTTGAGAAACCTTCTCCTCGCATTAGCCGCTTCGCTGGCCGCGCTTTTTGTCAATCCCTTCGGATATAAGCTGGTCTTATATCCCTTCGATTTCCTGTTTCGCCAGCCCGCCAACATGCAATTCGTCGAGGAATGGCAATCGGTAAACTTCAGCACCGGCAATGGCAAACTGGCGCTGTTTCTTGTCTTCGCTTTGCTGCTGGCAGTCCTGTTTTCCCGCCGTCACTGGCGCCTGCAAGACGTACTACTCACGGCATTCGCATTATGGGTAGGACTGTCCCACGTCCGACTTTTATTCTTCGCCGGCCTCGTCATTCCTCCGATCCTGGCGCCGCATCTGAAGTTATTTCCTCCCTACGATCCCGACCTCGATAAGCCCTGGCTCAATGCCGCGATCATGGCAGCAATTGCGGCTTCGCTCATATTCTTGTTTCCCTCAACCACGAAACTTCAGCAGCAAATCGACGACAGCTATCCCACAGCGGCGCTTCGCTTCATGCAGCAGCAGAACATGCATGGAAGGCTCTTCAACCAGTACGTCTGGGGAGGCTACATAGAGTGGCAGGCTCCCGAATTAAAGCCTTTCATCGACGGTCGCGCCGATATCTTCGTCTACAATGGCGTGTTCGACGATTATTTTCGCGCCGCCTTAATGCGGCAACCACTCGAAATATTAGACAAGTACCACATCGACTATGCTTTGCTCGAGCCAGGACGCCCCTTGGCTTATCTCCTGGAACACTCGCCATCATGGGCGTTAGTACACCAGGATAAAGTTGCGATACTGTTCGAACGGATAGGAACAAATAAATAGCCAGGCGTGCAAGTACCCTCAAACGCTGAAGCACTCAAGCGAGGAGCATTGCTCAAAACGTCTGAACCGCAATTAGCACCCGCTGTACCGGCCCGCAGTCCGGCTCCATCTGGCCGCTTGGCGCAGATCTTTTCTTTCCCGGTCATGGGCATGACGCTGCTCGTCGCCGTCATCTTCATCTTCTGCGCCAAGGGTATTGCCGAGCCCGACATGTGGTGGCACATGCGGAATGCGCGCAATCTACTGCAACTTCACTCCTTCACCCCGGTCGACACCTACACCTTCACCTCCGCCGGCGCACCCTGGACCAGCTTCGAGTGGCTGGCCGAGGTTCCCTATTACCTCGCATTCAAGGCCATGGGGCTGCAAGGCGTTTTGCTGATTTATTCCACCGTGGTCACCCTGATTTTTATTGGCGTCTATTACCGCTGCTGGCGCGCCGGCGCCGACTGCAAAGACGCCGTGGTTGCCACCCTGGGCGCAATCTGTCTGGCAGGTGTATCACTCGCGCCCAGAACCCTACTGTTCGGCTGGCTGTGTATGGAAGGCCTGCTGCTGATTCTCGACCGCTTTTCCCGTACCGGCAAAGGCCTTTGGATGTTACCGCCGCTGTTTGCGATCTGGATCAATCTGCATGGATCATGGGTATTTGGCGGGGCTGTACTCGCCATCGTCATCGCCTCCGGCCTGGTACAAGGCGAATGGGGATTAGTAGTTGCGCAACGGTGGAACTCCGCACAGTTGAAATCCTTGTTGCTGGCAGGCGCTGCCTCGTTCGCGGCGCTGTTCGTGAATCCCTTCGGCTACAAACTGGTCTTGTACCCATACGACCTCCTCTTCCGTCATAACGGAGTGGTGGAGTCCCTCGAAGAGTGGCAGCCCGTCAACTTCGGCGCCTGGAACGGCAAGGTCGCTCTCGCTCTCATCTTTCTTCTGCTCGCGCTTCCACTGCTTTCGTCAAAGCGCTGGAGGCTGCAGGATGTGCTCCTCGCCGGCTTCGCTCTGTGGGCGGCGCTGTCGCATGCGCGGTTTTTCTTTTTCGCCGGACTGGTGATTATGCCTATCCTGGCGCCGCGCCTTCAGCTATTCCCTCCTTACGAGGCCGAGCTCGATAAACCATGGCTGAACGCCGCCATCATCGCATGCATAGTCGGCGCGCTTATATTTTTCTTTCCTACCCAGGCGCAGCTCCAGCAGAAAGTTAACGAAATGTTTCCGGTGAATGCCTTGGCGTTCATGCAGGAACACAAACTCGACGGGAGAATTTTCAATCAATATGCCTGGGGCGGTTACATGGAATGGAACACGCCTCAGTTCAAGCCATTCATTGATGGGCGGGCAGACATTTTCGTGTACAACGGCGTGTTCAAGGATTTCATCCACGCTACCGCGGCCGATAGTTCGTTTGAAATCCTCAACAAACACAAAATTGACTATGTTCTCGTGCCTCCGGCGTCGGCGCTGACCTACCTTTTAAAACATTCCGCGGACTGGCGAACCATTTACTCCGATCCGGTGGCGGTGCTGTTCGAACGTAATTCCGGCGTTACCGCGCCCGCAGGCGGAGGGCAGAACTGATATGCCTCTGCTGAGTATGCCTTTGCCGACTAACGATGCCGAAAGCCGCCGATTCAACATTGCCATGGCGGCTACCCTGGTCCCGCTGCTTGCGGCGGATATCATCCTCACGCACCTGCTTCACCTGGATACCGCGGAGACCCTGCGAATTTTGATCGGGGTAACCCTGGGTTCCATAGGCTTCTGGATACTCCTGGCCGCCTACTGGTACTGTC
Organism: uncultured Acidobacteriaceae bacterium; assembly: GCA_963791965.1. Lineage (GTDB taxonomy): Bacteria > Acidobacteriota > Terriglobia > Terriglobales > Acidobacteriaceae > CAVVDY01. Next base: position 780,018 of record CAWBUK010000006.1, read on the forward strand.
GCTGGCGCGGCATGACAAAGTTAAAAGATGTTTGCCAGTTGGCGGTCTGGGCCCAGGTAGCCGTCCCCGCCATCTCGTTCCTCATTCCGCTGGCAGGCCGAAGCCCCTATCCCCTCGTAGACAGTGGACTCGCACGAATCGACGCTGGCCTCCACTTCCATACCGTAAGCGTTGTGCGCTTCATGTCGCAGTTCCCTGCGCTCAAGCATGCCCTGACGATCACCTACTTCTTGCTGCCCGCACTCATCCTGGCCGCTCTTCTAGCGCCACCATTCATTGGACGGGCGTTGGATTCGCAGCGCTATGTACTTGCAGTTGTCTTCGCCGCCATGCGTTACCGCCGCGCTCTTCGCATTGTGGCCGGCTGCCGGCCCCTGGACGGTCGAGGGCTTTGCTCCAACCAGATCACAGGCAGAAGTAGTGAAATTCCTAACCCTGCTAAAGGCGGGCATGCCATTACCTTCTGACGCCAAGGCTGGCGTAGTGGCCTTCCCGTCGTTCCATGTGATCCTGGCTGTCTTGTCGGTGATCGCCTTGTGGAACCTGCGCTGGCTTCGCTGGCCGGCATTCGCCTTCGGAACCGCCATTTGTATATCGACCATGACCACCGGATGGCATTACGCGATCGACGTGATTGGCGGCCTGGCAGTCACCTACCTGGTCTATATCCTCGCCAGGTTGGTGCTCAGGCCAGTGCCAGCGCCGCTTGATGCGCCTATTGCCTGTGCCGACGTTGAGGTGGCGGGTGCCGCCGGGTAGTCGTTCGGTAGGAATGATGCCGGAGGGGGAAGGTACGCTAGTGACCACTCTCATTCGTTCCGCGCCGAACAAAGAACCTCACAGGCTTGGCTCCTGCTTCCAGCCGTAACTGATCGACTAGTTCATAGTTGTCGTCAATGAACTTCCGCAGCCCTGGATCAGAATCGTAGCCGTCCTCTTCAGTCCACGGCCACATCACCGCACCTCGCGCCACCGCGTCGATGAACAGGTCAGGAGGAGTTGCCGTCAGGTCCTTTTTATAGAAGTCCAGCGCCGGATCAACCACATTGCCTGCGCGGCCGCTGCCCGACGCAAACACCGCGTAACGCGTGACCGGAGGCATTCCCGCCAGCACATACAATCCCGGCGCCCAGCCCCATATCGCCAGGCTACGGATTTTGTGTGTCTCTTCTATTTCGCGGACAACCGCAAACATCCTGTCGTTGGAATTGGCGATCGACCATTCCAGCGGCGCATTGAACATTCTCAGCCGGGTAATCACATTCGCCGGGCGGGTCACGACATGTGGCTTCAAATAGCTCGATTGGCCGATCACGTAGACCATCTTTGCGTACTTGAATCCGTAGGCCAGAAAGAGTGCCGCAGTCAGGCACAACGTTATGGCGGGAAGCACAAATCTACTTAGACTCTCAGCTTTCGTATCGCGCCGGTACTGTTGGAAAGCGGCCAGTCCGCCAACGCCAAACAGCGCAGCCAGATAGGCCAGCGGAGCCAGAAAAAACATTGCGTGTTTGGGCCACAAATACGTTACCCGGCACGCCGAATACATGCCAGCACCCAGATATACCAGCACACCACCGTAAAACCATTTGTGCTCCCTGATCCGGCTACCAAACTCGCCTTCTGACCCAAACGAATTGAGCAGCACCAGGCCCAGAATCGCCACCGCCAGCAACAGGTGAACCGGGGTAGCCAGCACCAAGGTTATGAAATTCGAAACCAGGTTGCTGGACACCGACTTACCGGCGTAAGCAAGATTCCCGCCGATATACGAGAACCAGAAGTCTGATACCGCTCCTGTGGCCGACAAATAAATCAGGATTGCGCAGCTGGGAAGAAAGCTTCCCACGGCAAATACCGCGAATTGCGCTGCTCTCTGGGATGGCTTCAACCAGCGGGCCCGCGGGCCCGCGAAGACGGTCGCGGTCACCAGAAAACAGATTGCGGCAGACACCGGTCCCGCCTGGAGCTTGCACCACGGCGCGGCACCTAAGGCCAATCCGCCAAACCATAACAGCCATAACCGACCGCCGCTTCCCCGCTCCGGAGCGTCGCGCAGCAGCGCAACGAAAACATAGAAGCCAAACATGAGCAGCAGGCTCGGCAATAGCTCGGTGGCATAGTGCAAATAGAGTGGGTTGGTGTAAAAGCCATACAAAAAGCCCAGCAGCGCCGCAGCCAGAATTGCTGCCTTGTCGGAACCAAACCGCCGCAGCGTCAGGAATGCGACGAGTACTTGCAGGCAAACGACGACGCTGGCCAAAAGATGGATGAAGATGTAGCCGGGTTTAAACCCCAGCACCACAAAAAGCGAAACCAAAGAATAGGTCAGTGGCCCGGATGAACCTTCGTCCACCGCCTTCCACGGCACCGGGTGAGCCACAAACCGCATGGCATCGGCCAGAATCTGGCTCTCATCGACGTTCAGCTCATGTGGAATGAGCGCGGTTGGCAATCTCAACAGGAAAAGGCACAACAGAATGAGCGTGATCGCAACCCACGGGGTAGATAGCTTGGGCGTTGAAGGTTTCACAGCTGAAGACTCAATGCCAGGGGCTGTTTCTACGACCGCCGGACCCGAAGGATGCATGGACTGGGACTTCATTCCAATGTGAATTGAGAGCATTCTATAGAACGTCTATCGGGTTCGAAAGTTATTTGACCAACCATTGCTCGTCGCCAGCTCTACTACTTTCGAGTGAGGCAAAGATTATTGCCATTGCTACAAAACGCTGTGTAATAGAATCGCTACCATGACCAGCCGCGCGGCGCAGTTGCGGGAACAGATACTTCAGCTCGCGGAGGAATACTACAGCGAGCAGTTCCCTGCCGCGCCCGCGACAGAAGAATCCCCGGTTCCCGTAGCGGGCCGCGTTCTAAACGAAAAAGACCTTAGAAACATGGTCGACGCGGCGCTCGATTGCTGGCTCACCACTGGTAGATTCGCCCAACAGTTCGAGCGGCGGCTGGCGCAATTCTTTGGCGTGCGCGGCTGCTCGCTGGTCAACTCAGGCTCCTCGGCTAACCTCCTGGCTCTTTCCGCCCTGACCTCGCCCAAGCTGGGCAACCGGCGCTTACGACCCGGAGATGAGGTAATCACCCTGGCCGCAGGATTCCCCACCACCGTCAACCCCATCGTTCAGTCGCAGTGCGTTCCGGTGTTTGTCGACATCGCCTTGCCCACGCTTCAGCTCGACATCTCGCAACTGGCAAACGCGCTCAGCGAGCGTACCCGGGCCATTATGTTCGCGCATACCTTGGGCAACCTCTGCGATCTGGATGCAGTAGCCGATTTCGCCACCCAGCACAACCTCTGGTTTATCGAAGACTGCTGCGACGCGCTGGGCTCAACCTACAAGGGCCGCCTGGCCGGCACCTTCGGAGACATCGCCACGGTCAGCTTTTATCCCGCGCACCACATCACCACCGGGGAAGGCGGAGCCGTGATGACCAACTCCCCGCTGCTGCAATCGCTGGTGGACTCCTTCCGCGACTGGGGCCGGGATTGCTGGTGCGAGCCCGGCAAAGAAAATACCTGCGGCAAACGTTTTCAGTGGGAGCTCGGTGACCTTCCCTACGGCTACGATCACAAGTACACCTACTCGCACGTAGGCTACAACTTAAAGATGACCGACATGCAAGCCGCGCTTGGCCTGTCGCAACTGGATCGCCTGCCCGCTTTCATCGCAACCCGCAAGAGCAACTTTCGCTATCTGCATGCCGGATTAAAGCCGTTCGCAGACGTCCTCATGTTGCCCGAGGCTACGCCCGATGCCGATCCCAGTTGGTTCGGATTCCCCATCGGCGTACGCGAGGACGCACCTTTCACTCGCAACGATCTGGTGCAGGCGTTGGAGACGCAAGCACATCGCCACTCGTCTGCTCTTCGGCGGCAATCTCACGCGCCAACCCGCTTATCGGGACGTAAACTACCGCGTCGTTGGCGACCTGAAGAATACCGACTACGCCATGCGCAACGTGTTTTGGATAGGCGTCTATCCCGGCCTGTCACATCCCATGCTCGACCGCGTCATTCAGGTTTTCTCGCAATTCATTCAAGCTCGCAAAGCCTCACTCAGCGCCCACTCGGAGGTCTCATGAAGGCCGTCATTCTGGCAGGAGGTCTGGGCAGCCGCCTCGGCGAAGAAACTTCGACTCGCCCCAAGCCGATGATCGAGATTGGCGGCAAGCCCATCCTCTGGCACATCCTGAAGATCTACTCCCACTACGGCATCAACGACTTCATCATCTGCCTGGGATACAAGGGCTATCTCATCAAGGAATACTTCGCCAACTACCTGCTGCACTCCACCGACGTCACCATCGACTTGCAATCCAATCGCATTGAGACCCATCGCAGCGACTGCGAGCCGTGGCGCGTCACCCTCATCGATACCGGCGCCGACACCATGACTGGCGGACGCCTGAAGCGCATCATTCCTTACGTGCAAGCACGAGGAAAGTTTCTGCTTCACCTACGGCGACGGCGTCTCCGACATCGACATCAACCACGTCGTCGACTTCCATCGCCGCCATGGCAAGGCAGCTACCATTACCGCGGTTCAACCCAGCGGCAGGTTCGGCTCGCTGGAACTCAACGACCACGGCCAGATCACCAGCTTCCGCGAAAAGCCCAAGGGTGATGGCCGCTGGGTCAACGGCGGATTCTTCGTCCTCTCCCCGCGCATCGCCGACTACATCGAGGGCGACGACACCATATGGGAGCACGAGCCCCTCGAGCGCCTCTCCCGCGAGGGCGAGGTCTTCGCCTTCCAGCATCACGGCTTCTGGCAGCACATGGACACCCTTCCCGACCGCAACCTGCTGGAGAATCTCTGGTCCACCGGCAACGCCCCCTGGAAGGTCTGGTGACCATGTTCTGGCGCGGCAAGCGAATCTTCCTCACCGGCCATACCGGATTCAAAGGAAGCTGGCTATCGTTGTGGCTGCAAACGCTGGGCGCCGAGCTCACCGGATACGCCCTTGCTCCGCCCACCTCTCCCAGCCTCTTCGAAGCCGCGTCCGTCGCCGACGGAATGCAATCCATCACCGGCGATATCGGCGATCTCTCGCAGCTGACGCACGCGCTGCAATCCAGCCAGCCAGAGATCGTGATTCACATGGCGGCGCAATCGCTGGTGCGCGTCTCCTATCAGGATCCCATCCTCACCTACCACACCAACGCGATGGGCACCGCGCATCTTTTGCAGGCGGTTCGCGACACCCCATCGGTGCGCGCCGTCGTAGTCATCACCAGCGACAAGTGCTACGAAAATCAGGACCGCCGCCAGCCCTACCGCGAATCCGATCCTCTCGGAGGCCACGACCCCTACAGCAACAGCAAGGCCTGCGCCGAGCTCATCGTCAACGCCTTTCGCAACTCATTCTTCACCGCCGGCACGCCGCCCGTCGCCCTTGCCTCCGCCCGCGCCGGCAACGTCATTGGCGGAGGCGACTGGGCCCCCGACCGTCTCATTCCCGACATGGTCAAGGCCTTCGCCGAGCACCGGCCAGTCAGGCTTCGCAATCCCCAGGCGGTGCGCCCCTGGCAGTACGTTCTCGACCCCTTGCGCGGATACCTGCTTCTCGCCCAGCACCTCTACCAGCAAGGCTCTCCCTTCGCCGGCGCCTGGAACTTCGGTCCTTATCCCGACGACGCTCTCCCCGTCTGCGCGCTGGTAGAAAACTTCGCCTCCGCCTGGGGATCCCCCGTCACCTGGCAGCACGATGCCGCCGACCATCCGCACGAGGCGCAAACCCTTCAGCTTGACTGGAGCAAGGCCGCTGAGCACCTGGGATGGGCTCCCGCACTCCGCCTCACCGACAGCCTGCCGCTCACCGCCGACTGGTACCGTCACTTCCTCGCCGATGGCAACGCCCGCCAGAAATCTCTCGACCAGATCTCCGCCTACTGCGCCCGCCTCGACACTCCCACTCCCGTCACGCCCTGACCCCGCTTTTCGCCGCGCTATCTGTTACGCGCAACTCAACGCCGTCAACTCATCCGTGCGCTGACGCTGCTCTTCGCCGCGTTCTCCGTCAGCGGCTTTCCCGGCCCATATTCAAAGTTGATGCGCTCATCTTCCACCACCAGCGGACGCTTCTGCACCAGCGTATGAATCGTCCCAATATATTCGCCGATGATGCCGATAAACAGCATCTGCAGCGACAGAAAGAAGAACACGCCAATCACCAGCGGAGCCACGCCTACCGAAAAGCGGTTCCAGAACGCGAGCTTATAAATGAGGTACACCAGCGACACCAGCACGCACACCAGCGCGCCCGCAAATCCGGAAAAAGTGACCATGCGCAGCGGCACCTTTGACAGGTTGGTAATGGCCAGCATCGCCATGTCGTACAGCGAATAGAAATTGTTTTTGGTGATGCCCCGCTTGCGCGCCGGCTGATGATACGGAATGTCGTAGTGCCTGAATCCCGCCTCCGCGATCAGCCCCCGGAAGTACGGATACGGATCGTCAAAACTCTTGATGACCTCAACCACCTTCCGGTCGTACAGCCCAAATCCCGTGTAGTTTTCGTAGGTCTCCACTCCCGACAGCCGGTTCACCATGCGGTAATACCGTTTGCGGATCCAGAACATCACGCCCGACTCTCCGCTGGTCTGCTTCACGCAGATCACCACCGGATAGCCCTCCTCCCACTTGCGAATCATCTCCCCAATCAGCTCCGGAGGGTCCTGCAAATCCGCCACAATCCCAATCACCGCATCGCCTGTCGTCTGGTTCAGCCCATGCATGGGCGACCGTATGTGCCCAAAGTTCCGCGTATTGCGGATGACCTTCACGTTCCTGTCTTCCGCCGCAATCGCCTTCAACTCCGCCAGCGTGTTGTCGGTCGAGGCGTTGTCGATGAACACGTGCTCGTAGCTGTAATCCCCCGCCCCAGCCACCGCCGCCCGCACCCGCTCATACAACTCGCGAACATTGCCTTCCTCGTTGTAACAGGCCGTCAAAAGACGCTGAGTGTCTTCATCTGGAATTCCGCAATGATATATAACAGTCTATTTAGGACAAGCCCATGTAAACATCTGGCCAAATTTGTTTGACGATCAACCTTGTAGCCAATGGAAGCGAAGAGCCGTTCTAAAGCCTTGTACGTATACTCTCCACCAATGCGATGACAACTCTCAATGGCGAAGTTGATACCGTTGCTCTTCAGGAAAACTCCGTTGCGCCACTTATCACGGCTACTTCTGCGCCCCTTCGATGTCCATCTTTATGTACTTCGGCACGTGCCCAAGCTTTGCACACGCATCAGGGAGACTCAATGTGGGAACCGTCTTAGACACTCCGTCGCCAGAGTAAACAATATAGTCTCGTATTCCGGCCGCCATCGTCCCGTCCACTTGGAAGAAAACATCGCCACTAGTGCCATCGAGCGCATATTGCAGCGGAGTCACATTGTGAACACAGTGAAGCTCAAGGTTCCGTAGCAGATAGCAATAGTTAAGTTCATCTGGTTCAAACGCACAGACCTTCCCGGATGCGCCGACCATCTGCGAGAGAAAACACGTGGTCGCTCCGGCGTAGGTTCCCGCATCCCAAACGATATCACCCGGTCCCGGTGTGTACCAGAATGTATATGCGTCCATGACGTCATCCTCGGGAACCGATGGAAAGAAAAACGACAATCCGTTTTTCTTGTAGGTGTGGTCACCCTTTCGAGAAGTCCAGAACTTCCTGATTCGATGCTTGGAGAGACACAATCGTATCGAAGTACAGCTCGTGGCACTCCATCATGAGCGGCACTTGAACATACTGGCTCCTACTGAGCACCATGTCGCGATTGTGCTTTTTAAGAGAAATACCGGTATCCGAGAAGTGAATATCGAAACCCTTTACCCGCCCATACGCTCGCAACGCCGCCCGCATGACCGCACTATCCGGGCCTAAAGATACGATGTAAGATTTCAGGCTCTGTAGCTGCATCAATAGCTGTCCTCAACAATCGAAACTCAACTCCGCAGCATTCACCGAATCCTGATTCGCTTCATACCAGCCGTAGAGCTCGCCGATCGCCTCACGCATATCGCAGAACTGATATTCCCCTACCTCAGCCAGCAGCCGCGAGTTGTCGCCCGTGTACTCGCCTCCCAACCCGTCACGCTGCACCGAAATCTGCGGATTGCGTCCCGACACCTCGGCCACAATTTGCGCCAGCTCCGTCAGTGCAATCCCACGCCCGCTGCATACGTTGTAGGCCTTGTGCTGCGCATCATTCTCGATAAACCATCGCGTCAGCTTCGCCAGGTCGCTGGTGTACAGGTAATCAAACACGACATCCTGCCGCAGAACAATAGGTAATCCTTTCAGTACCCGGCAGCACGCATTCGAGATGAAGCGCACCGTGTAGTCTTCGTACCGCCCGAAGACTCCGAACAATCGCAAATCGACCAGCCGCTCTGAGCGCTCGATGTACTTGGCGCAAATGTATTTGGAAAATCCGTAGGCATCCGCCGGCACCCGGCGTATCGAAGTAGTCTTCCCTCACCCGCGCCGGAAGCTGCTCCCGCTCATACTCAGCGCCCGAGCCGAAATGAATCATCTTTCCAAACTGCCCCTGGTTGCGCACCAGGTTGAAGAACATCCGGCAATTGCGGTCGAGCAGGTCTGCCCGCGAGCCGATCCGGCGGTTCGACCGCGTGGTCGCCGAATGTACCACCACATCAAAGCGCTGCGCCGCCAGGTATTCGCGGACCTCGCCTTCCTTCATCAGGTCGAGTTCAGCCGACGACGGCGCAACCACCTGGTACTCCGCCGCCAACTGCTCCGCCAGGTTCTTGCCGATAAAGCCTGCGCCGCCAGTGATCAGTATTCGCATCAGGCAGCCGGCCGGAAGGAAAACTTCTTATGTCCCAGAAAGCTGTAGACCACCGTACACGCGGTAAGAATCGCGCCCGCAATGTACGGAGCCTCGTTATCAAAGCGTGTGTTGTGCCGGATGAGCATCACCAGCACCGGCAAACTCACCACCCCTATCAGAATGCCTCCGCTGTAAACCCCCACGCACCGAATCCATTCCCGCAAGTAGTTGCCCTTGGTCTTGAACACGAAAAACTTGTAGCCCAGGTACGAGACCGAAATATTCAGCAGGCTCGAAATGATAACCGCCGCGACATAGCTGTACGGAATGGTGCGGCTGAGGATGGCGGTGAAGAACGCAAACGATCCGTAGCCAAACAACGTGTTCCACGCCCCTACCAGCAGGTAGCGCCCGAACTGGCCCGGCGGGATGTGGCGGGTGAGGTTTACGACGCTCTGAGTCATCCCTTGGCAGCCCAAATGCGCAAACACACAGGTTTGCGGCTGATCGCCCCTATACAAACTGGCACGGTTGTAGAAGCGCACCAACAGCGAATAATCCCGAATTGTATTCGCTGCCGAGAACGTTGCGCAGGCTACGGCCAATCTTCGGCATCTCCGCGCCTCCCTCTCTGATTACCACGAGACCACTGGCTCGTACGACCGCAGCTAACGAGGCCGCTGTGAAGTGAAGAGGGTGAAACGGTGCGTAGTATCCGTCCCAGTGTTGTGCCAAAAACCCGAGCAAGCGGCGTTTCTAACAGGGCACATCGATTAGGAGAACAGCCTCGCAGAGAAAGCAAAGTACGAAGAAACGCGACGAGCCCCACGAGATCATGGTGTGCTCCAGCACATGTCGGCACAAGATGAATTCGAAGCTGCCTGCGTGCTCATTCAAACCCGAGTTAGCGAGATAGCGACGGGTCATGCCCTGCGGCGGGTCGAGGTCGCGTGTCCGAACCGGGTAAACCTCCGCGTCCGGGTATGCAGACTGCAACGCTTGGGCAAAGGCTCCATTGCCGCAACTGAAGTCCAGCATCTTGGCGTGCTGTGGAAAACTCAACCCACGGCAAACACTCCGCACGTCGCGCAGACGCTGATAGCTGCTTGAGTCGCGCAACAATTCCTGTGTCCCCAGGTTGAAAATCGTTGGACTCACGAGTCTCGTATAGAAGATGCGCGGTCTCCGGGGTAGGAACGGGATCCGTGAATCCCAGACCGCAGGTTTGGCATTGCCAAATGGTGAACACCTGCCTATCGAACGGAGGAGAACCCATGCACTCAGCAAATCTCACGCGGTGCTGCGGACAGTCCGCATGAAGAGGCGCAATGGTGTTCGACGTAAACTCCAATTGCCCTGCCGTATGGCAACGGTCGGTGGATGCCAGAACAGATTGCTCGTTCATTGGCGCTTCGCTCACCGGCTCAATCAACATGTTCTCCGCAAACTCTTCGCGGTCGAGGAACGGCCACATATCTTCCAGCGGCGGCGAAACCATTGTGCCGTCAGGCAGACGCCGCGAGACCAGCTTCGGAATCAGCGGCTCCGAAGGATCGAGGTGCAGAATCCCCATCGCCGGGCCTTCCACCTTCAGCACCTCGGCAATCATCTGGTCGAGCTCGCCATTGGTCTGCGCGCTGAAACAAGGCAAACCGAAAGCCGCCGCTACCGCCGCAAAGTCCGGCGAACTCACCCCGCTCGACGGCCCCGAGCCTACGTACTTGCTGCCAAAATACGTCTCCTGCGTGCGCCGGATCGAAAGATATCCGCCGTTCTCAAACAGAAAAATCTTTACCGGAAAACCATTGTGCCGGATGGTCTGCAATTCCTGAAGGTTGAGCATGATGCTGCCATCCCCCGCCAGGCACACGACCGGAGTGCCCCGCATTGCCGTCGACGCGCCCACCGCCGCCGGCAGATCAAAGCCCATGGCAGCGCAGCCCGAATTCAGAATCACCCGCTGGCCGCGCTTCACCCGATACGCGTGGTACGTCGCCTCCGATGCCAGGCCGTCGCCGCTTACCACCACCGCATCTTCCGGCAGGAAGTCGGAAAGCCGATCGACAAATACATGCGAGTGTACGTAATCCGGATTCTGCTCTTGCGGCACATTGGGATATCGAGCCCGTATGCGGCGGCAATACTCCATCCACGGAGCCCGCTCCGCCAGCGGCTCAGGAATCATCTCTCCCAGCGCGCGTAGAAAAACCTTGGCATCCAGCGCCAGCGCCAGGTCGGGCTTCACCGTCTTCTTCGCCAGCTCTGCCGCATCAACATCGACCATGACCTTGTAAGCGGCGCGGGCAAAGGCCCGGTAGTTGAACGTCACCATGCGCAGGTTCAGCCGGGTGCCGAGCGTAAGCAGGAAATCGGAATTCTGCACGATGAAGTTCGCCGACCGCTGCCCGATACTTCCCACCCGCCCGAAAGCATAAGCATGATCGGTGGGCAGCAAATCCATCCCTAATAAGGATGTGACTACCGGGATTCTCAGCCGGTCCGCCATCTCCAGCAGCTCGGCGGCACCGTTCGCCAGTCGAATGCCATGCCCCACAAACAGCACCGGACGCTCGGCTGCTCGCAGCCGCTGCGCAACCTCTTCGATCGCCGACCGCTGCTCGTCGCGCAACACCGGCTCGGGGTCAGGCTCCCACGTCCGCTGTTGCTCGGGATCAATCAGCGCGCCTTGCACATCCAGCGGAATATCCAGCCACACCGGACCGGGCCGGCCGCTGGTTGCCATCGCTATCGCCTGGTCGAGGTGGTATTGCACGTCCGCGGGATCATCAATCAGCGCCGCGTATTTAGTGATGGGGCGCACCATGCTGATGACGTCGGCTTCCTGGTCGCCCAGTTGCCGCAGCCCGGCCGAGGCCATCACCTCGCGTCGCACCTGTCCCGAGATAATCAGCACCGGAATGGAATCGAGCCACGCCCCCAGAACTCCGGTAAGCGTATTGACCGCCCCCGGCCCGGTCGTGACCTGGATTACGCCAAGCGATCCCTTCACCCGCGCATAAACCTCTGCGGCCATGGCGCAGGCCTGCTCATGATGGCAGCAGATATAACGAAGGCTTTCGTTGCGGCCGATGGCGTCGTTCAGGTGCATGGCGCCGCCACCGGTAATCAGGAAAATATCCCGGACGCCATACTTCGCACTCAGTCTCTGGAAGATGAAATCGGCCGCGCGCACGAGCTTCTTCGGTTCTTCAACCTCGCGCGACACAGTCCCAGACAAGCTCGGCGCACTCACGAGGAAGATCCCGTGGCCCGCTTGCTCTGTGGCGGTAATCCCCGGCGGTAAATCAAATCGCGCAGCGACGGAATGCTGGAGTAGGGGCTCTCGATGTCGTCGATCATTACCGCTCCATCTTTGCCCACCGCCGTCATCAGCACCTCGCCGCGCATGAATTCGCGGCACGAGATTTGTCCCTGCAACAGCGGGATAGCCAGGTAGACATCCTGATCGCGCAGCACATGTCCCTCGGGAAGATCGCGGCGCGCGTAAACCCCGCGAACCAGCGAATCGAGATATTCGATTTCCTTCTGCCGGCGGCATGCGCTTCTGCGTTCCCGGCGCGCCGCACATTTCCTTCGCCTTATGAAATGCCTTGAACCACATATCAACTTGCTGCGGCGTCGAACAGTAGGGCGACGGCTTGATTCCGTCTTCCTCAATATCGATGTGCCGCTCGAAGGTACGCGCGCCCTTGGCGTACGCAATCATCATCGATGCCGACCAGTCGGCATGCTCGTGCGTCGAGAATCCCACGGTAAGCGTTGGATAGCGATTGCGGAGAAAATCAATCTGGTTCATCTCCAGCTCGCGGTCCTCCGACGGATAGATCGAAACACAATGATTGATCGCGATGGGAATGTGGCGGTTCTGGAAAAACGTGACCAGGTCGTCGATGTCCTTCACCGAGCTGCCCCCGGTGGAAACGATCACCGGCTTCTTCGTCTTCGCGATGCGCTCGATCAGGAACCAGTCGTTCAGGTCGGAGCTGGCGATCTTCAGGATCGGAATGCCAAGTTCGCAGCACAGGTCAACCGACTTCTCGTCGAACGGCGTAGCCATCGGAAGGCACGATGCCTGCCGGATCGCTTTCACCAGCGTTGCGTATCCTTCGTCCGAAAGTTGTGTGTCGCGCGTTTTCTTGATGTAGCGGATTTCCGAGGAATCTAAAAAATCTTTGTGGATGAACTGACCCACGTCGCGAAACTGTAGCTTGATCGCGGCCCGCACATTATTGAAGCGCACCACCTGCGCAAATGTGCTGATGATTTTTTGCCCGCGCTCTACTTTTCCCAGGTGGTTGTTCGCCAGCTCCAGCACAAACAGCTCTTCAAAAATGTCCCGGTCAATCATCTGGTTTCCCCAGCTATAACTTCTTTAAGTGCTAGTAAAGTGCTCCGGTTTTGCATGTTTCTGAACCTGATCCGGCCTTTTTTGCTGTTAAATGCACCTGAAAACTACATGTGTTTCGGCCCGCGATAGACCATATACGCCCCCGCGGCGACCACCGCGATGATCACTATGAACCATAGTTCATTTCCCAGGCCGGTATCCAGGTCATTCAATTGAAGCGCAAACAGTGAAAACAAGGTCAATTTGGGCGCATTTAACGCAGAAATGGGCGCATTTAAGTGCGTCCAACTGCTCCCCAAAGCGGAAAACAGGGCGCTTGCCATCACCGCCAACAGTGCAGTCGACGCCATGGTCTCAATTCTGGTCAGTTGTTACTGGTTGGTCAAGACTAATAATTCGAAAATCTCGTAACTATAGTCACCTCAGCGATTACCAGAACGTGCCTCACGCTCCTGCTGATCTCGGTGCTAGGCTACAAGATAACTATGCGGCTAACCAGGGGAGTTTGGGTCGGCGGATTCATTACCATCGGCATCATCGCCGCCGCCTTCGCCGTCGATATTCGTGGCTTTAGAATGTGGGAGATGCCGTACGTAGTGTTCGGCTGCGCTATTTTCGCTTACGCTATTTTCGGTTGGAAGTAAGCTTTACCAGCCTTTTTTCAGGCAATTCTGCGTGATTTCGCGTTGCGAACCTGGGATTTGCCGCCTCTCATAACCGAATGTAGCAGGCAACTCAGATAAATCGCCGCCGCCAGCAAAACCACTCCCATGAGCGCATCTTTCACTCCGCCAACCATCGAAGACGATAGTCCTGCCGCAAAGCTCTGAATCCATTGAATAATCGAGTCCGACATGTCGGGAGCGACGATTCCACCGAGAAATTTGTAGAGCGCGATCGGCAACAGTATGACGACTAGAAATGCCAATCCGAAAAAAGCTCCTGATGAGGAGGAGCGTCGAGCTGAGGGTCTCATGAGCTAAGGCTAGCGCGATTATCCTCAAGATTCCAGAGCACTTAAGACGGGATGGGATAGCACCAGGGTCGGCCCGGCAGCTTCCCTGTTAGTGGGATGACTCATGGCCAAAAAACTTATTCCAGGACTGGCGCCGGAATAGAAAATCGATATAAGCTATGTTTTATCAAGGTCTTGGAGTTAATTTATGGGTGATGGCACCAAAGTTTTACATTTCAAGCTGAATCGGCTCCAGCACTCCCAGTAATCTTAATGGTTCGCTCGTAGAAATTTTTGCTCCAGATCGTCGGCTAGCCTAATTGGTGGAACCGAAGACAGCAGGGGTGTAAAGTAAGTTAGCCCTCGTAACAAGTTGATTCCAGCGCCCATAGCTGGTTGCTAGGCCAGGCAGACGCGATTTCTGCCAGTGGAAATGTCCATTTTGCGCCCGACGGGAGGCTTGGATTTATGAGTGACATCGACCATCGCATTGTCATCGTCGGCGGCTGCGGTCATGTCGGCTTACCGCTGGGAATTGTGCTGGCCGCCTACGGCGGCGCGCACGTCACGCTGCTCGACATTGATGCCGGCAAGGTAGAAACCATCAATCAGGGCCGGATGCCTTTTCTGGAAGAGGGGGCTGAGGGACTGCTGCGCGGCGTTATCGGCAAATCGCTGGCCGCAACTACCGACACCGCGTGCCTGGCCGACGCTGAAGTCGTCATCACCGTGGTCGGCACGCCGGTTGATGAGCACCTGAATCCCATGGTGCACGCGCTGTATCGCAGCGTGGATCAAACTCTGGCAGCGATGCGCGATGACGCCCTGCTGGTGCTTCGCAGCACTGTCTACCCAGGCGTCACCCGGCTGGTTTACGACCGCCTGGTAAGCACGGGACACAGGATTCACCTGGCATTCTGCCCCGAGCGTATAGCCGAGGGGCATGCGATTCACGAACTGCGTGAGCTGCCGCAAATTGTTTCGGCGTTCGAGGACGAAGCGCGGAGACGGGCTCGCGAGCTGTTCCTGCGCATAGCTCCTACGATTATTGATCTTGATCCGCTGGAAGCCGAGCTGGCAAAGCTGTTTACCAATAGCTGGCGGTATCTGAATTTCGCCGCGTCCAACCAGTTCTACATGCTGGCGAGCAGCTACGGGCTAGATTTCCAGCGCATTCACGATGCGGTGACGAGAGAGTATCCGCGCATGCGCAGCTTCGCTCGGCCAGGATTTGCGGCTGGTCCGTGTCTGCTCAAGGACACTTTGCAACTGGCGGCATTCGCTGGCAATAACTTCTTTATGGGTCATGCGGCGATGCTGATCAATGAAGGGTTGCCGAATTTCCTGCTAAATCAGCTACGCACGCAGGGGCTGGCAGGCAAGGTGGTCGCGATCCTGGGCATGGCATTCAAGGCGGAGTCGGACGACAGCCGAGAGAGTCTCAGCTACAAACTTAAAAAGCTGCTTTCGTTGGAGGCAGCCGATGTCTTGTGCACCGATCCTTATGTGCAGGACGCAACATTAGTGACGCTGGAGGAAGCGCTGAGCCGCGCCGACATCGTTATTCTTGGCGCGCCGCACAAGTGCTATCAGCAGCTCCAGATTCCAAGCTCGAAAACGGTTATCGACATCTGGGGAGTTTGGGGCAAGGCAGCGGAAACGGAGCGGAACCCAGTTTTGTCGGCGGCTAACGTAAGCTAGGCTTACCCATGAAAATACTGGTCACAGGTTCGGCTGGATTTATCAACGGCTATCTGGTCGAAGAGCTTCTCCAGGCTGGCTACGAAGTGGTAGGGCTCGACAACTTCAGCAAGTATGGGCCGGCGCCAAAGTCGTACGATGGGCATCCGGCGTATCGATTTGTTGAAGGCGATGCGAAAGATGTCGAGCTGCTGAAACGACTGCTGGACGATTGTGATCATTTCGTAGCAGCCGCAGCAATGATCGGTGGAATCTCGTACTTCCACGAGCTTGCCTACGACCTGTTGGCCGAGAACGAGCGCATAACTGCCGCGGCGTTCGATGCGGCAGTGTGGGGCAATCAGAATCGGAAGCTAAAGAAAATCACGGTGATGTCGTCGAGCATGGTGTTTGAAAACACTTCCGAGTACCCAACCCCCGAGGGAGCGCAGCGACGGTGTCCGCCTCCCAGTTCGACCTACGGCTTTCAGAAGCTGGCGACGGAATATTTCGCTCAGGGAGCATTTGAGCAGCATAAGCTGCCTTACACGATTGTGCGGCCGTTCAACTGCGTTGGAATTGGGGAGAAACGGGCGCTTCAGGATCGCAACATTCAGAGCGGAAACGTAAAGCTCGCGATGTCGCATGTGGTGCCCGATCTGGTGCAGAAGATTCTCAAGGGACAGGATCCGTTGCACATCCTGGGGTCTGGTCAGCAAGTTCGCCATTACACCTACGGCGGGGACTTGGCACAGGGTGTCCGGATCTGCGTTGAATCAGCGGCTGCGCTGAATGAGGACTTCAACCTTTCGACTGCCGAACGCACGACAGTTCTGGAATTGGCGGAAGTGATCTGGCACAAGATTCGCGGCTCCTCTGAGCCGTTTCGTTATGTGAGCGATCCGCCGTTTCCCTACGATGTGCAGGAACGATCGCCCGATGTGAGTAAGGCGCGGCGGTTGTTAGGCTTCGAGGCTAAGACTGGGCTGAACGAAATTTTGGACGAAGTCATTCCGTGGGTCGCCCAGCAGGTCGAAATAGGAACGATCTGATTACCAATGCCAAACCCCAACGGCATTCGCCCGAGTACTGCCCTCTCTGAGCGCGCTCTTCTTCCGCTGACTATTGTGATTCCGGTTTACAACGAGGGCGCCAATTTTGGGCGGCTCTGGCAGGAACTATCGGTTGTCGATGCTGATTTCCGCGCTTTCGTCGTGTACGACTTCGACGAAGACAATACGGTTCCGGTGGCGCGCCATATACAGGAGCAAGGTGAGAAGCGACTACACCTGCTAAAGAACACGGTTGGGCGCGGCGTTGTCGGAGCGATTCGTAGTGGATTTCAGCAGGTGGAAAGCGGACCGGTGCTGGTTCTGATGGCAGACTTGTCGGACGACTTGAGCGTATTGCCGAGAATGCTGGAGCTGTACCGTGACGGTTACGATGTCGTGGTCGGAAGCCGATACATGCCAGGTGGGCGAATCGTAGGCGGGCCGCTGGTGAAGAAGACAATGTCGCGCGCGGCGGGGGTGAGTCTTCACTATGTGCGTGGAATTCCTACGCATGACGCGACGAATGCTTTCAAGCTCTACGATGCTGAAATGTTGAAGTCGATGGTGCTCGAAAGCGAGCACGGCTTCGAGCTCAACCTGGAAATCACGGTTAAAGCGTTTCTAAATGGATACGGCATTGCCGAGGTTGCGTCGACGTGGACCGATCGAACTGCCGGGCGAGTCGCGATTTCGACTGTGGAAATGGCTGCCATCGTACCTGCGCTGGTATTTCTATGCTTTCCGGCCGCGGCTAAAAGCGACAAGAGACAGCGCAAGTGTAAGCGCGCGTAGCTGACGAGCAATCAGGTATCGATCCGGCGCTCTAAAAGCCGGTGCGGTTGACGAATAGCAGCATGTTGGAGGCGACAATCAGACTATAGACGGCGCAAACCAACCAGACTGCCCGCACACGCCCCGTCCGTTTTACCCAGTAGGCAAGGATCACGATCAGCACAAGCACTGTCAGCTTCGACTGCCACAACCCCAACTCACGCACCAAAGGATTAAGTTCCAACACCCCGGGCACCTTGAGCGCCATCCGAGTAGAAATCAGGTCCGCCGCCTGCAAGAGACACAGAATAAGGATGGGCGTATTTTCTCGATCCAGCTTCATGATGGCCGTGTCGTCCTCTGCGATGATTTCGGTTCGGGAGGATTGCGCCGGTGTGCGGGTACCTTGCGCAGCGTTCCTTCATTGTCTGAAGGAGCCCGGAAAATCGCAAGGCACTTTAGAGCGAAATCTTAATAGCACATGCGGGTAGTTCCGGTGCAGCGAAATCAACCCGAAAGGGGTGAATTGGCAGAGTTAGAACACGATAGTGGCCCGATTGAATGAGTGTTGGAAATTATGGGCGCTCTACAATGATGGGAAACCTTCTTCTCATGTCTTTCCTGATGTTAGCAGTGCTATAGTCTCACAATCTCCCCCGCACTTTAGGCTCGACTTGGTAGGCAATGCTCGGAACGACAATCTCTCACTACCGCGTGCTGGATAAGCTCGGCTCCGGCGGTATGGGTGTAGTATACCGAGCCCAAGATACGCGCCTGGGACGAGAGGTAGCACTCAAGACGCTGCCGCCGGAAGTAGCCAGCGATCCGCAAATGGTGGAGCGACTGGTGCGCGAGGCGCGTTCCGCGTCGTCGCTCAATCATCCGAACATCTGCACGATTCACGAGATTGATGAAGCGGAAGGATTCCACTTCATCACCATGGAGTTGCTCGAGGGCCAGACCCTGCGCGAGCGAATTGCTGAAGGGCAAGTTCCCAATGCCGAACTGATACGTATCGCTATTCAGATCACGGACGCACTCGACGCAGCCCACCGGAAAGGCATCGTCCATCGCGATATCAAGCCGGCAAACGTGTTTCTGACCATTCGAGGCGAAGCCAAGGTTTTGGATTTCGGTTTAGCGAAAGTGGAAGAGCCACCTGCTGCAATCGCCGCAACTGCGGCGGTTACTGCTGCTGGGATTACCGCAGCGGACGGAGTTCCGGTCGCTGAGGTCGCTCCCAAGCAGCACCTGACGACCTCGGGCCAGACGGTGGGGACGATTGCCTACATGTCGCCGGAACAGGCCCGTGGCCACAAACTGGATGCCAGAAGCGATCTCTTCTCATTGGGAATCGTGTTGTATGAAATGGGGACGGGCGTTCTGCCCTTCTCCGGGTCGACGACTGCGCTGACGTTTGATGCGATTCTGAACCGCGAGCCGGTTCCGGCTTCCCATTTCAACTCGGCCCTGCCGGCGGCGTTTTGCAACATGGTGAGCAAGCTGCTGCAGAAGGACTGCCGGCTGCGATACCAGACCGCCGCCGAACTGTTATCCGATCTGCGGCGGCTGCGCGATGGCCACTCCGTAAAAGGGGCGCCGGCTGCAGCAAATACCGCTCGCAAGGCAGGCAAGCTTATCGATTCCCTGGCGGTACTGCCGTTTGTGAATGCCAGCGGCGATCCGGAGCTCGACCACTTGTGCGACGTAATCGCCGAAGGCGTGCTTGACGGGGTTTCCCATCTACCCAAGCTTCGTGTGGTGCCGCGCAGTAAGGCGTTTAAGTATCGCGAACACACTGATGATCCATATGCGGTGGGCCGTGAACTCTCGGTCCGCGCAGTTCTTACCGGCCGAGTAAGCGCGCGCGGTGACATGCTCTCCATTCGAGCGGAGGTCATCGATGTAGCGAAGGACACGCAGCTTTGGGGTTCGCAGTTTAGCTGCACGACGAACGAAGCCGGGGAGATTCACGAGGAGATAGCCCGGCAAGTCGGCGAGCGATTGCGGGCGCCTTCTTCGAGCGGGAACAGAAAAGCTACGCCGAAGGGTTCACCGGCCCGCTCGGCGAACAATCACACGTCGGCCGAGGAACTATTCGTCAGCGCCAACGAGAACACCATCCAGTGGACAGCCGAAGCCTTGCAGCGCGGGATTGAACTCTACCGCCAAACCATCGCCGTGGATAAGACCTTCGCTCCTGCGTACGCGTGCATGGCAATCGCCCAGGCGATGCTGCCGGTGGTGAGCAGAGTGGATGTTGCGCAGACGTTGAGCGAGGCGAGGGCTTCTGCCCGGCAGGCGATTGAGCTGGACCAGACGCTCTCGGAGGCGCATGCCGCGTGGTCGCTCGGTGAGCTGTTCTGTGATTTCAATCTGGCGGAAGCGATGTGGCAGGCAGAGAGATCAGTGGAGCTGAATTCTGAGTCGGCGATTGCACGCTACGCATACGCGCTGACGCTGGCGGCCTGCAATCGGGTCGATGAAGCTGTGGAACATGCACATGAGGGTTGTGCCATCGATCCGCTGATGGCTCCGATTAACTACTGTTACGGGCTGCTTTTGTACTACCAGGGACGGTGGGACGAAGCAGACGCGCAGTTGCAACGCACGCTCGACCTGAATCCGAGTTTTCACCTGGCCCGCGCAACGCATGCGATTCTGCTTGCCCGCTTGGGAAGTTTTGCCGAAGCGAAGGAACAGATGGAAGAAATTCTGAATCAGGAGCCCGCTCAAACCTGGGAGCTGATGTTGGCGTACGTGAACGCACTCGCAGGAGAGCGCGCACGGGCGCTTGAGATCGTTTCGCAATTCGAACCTGCCGGCCCTTCGGAGAGCGCATATTACGCAGCTGCGATTCATGGAGCATTAGGCGATCTGGATGATGGTTTCGCCGAACTGGAGCGGACGCGCGACTCCGGTTTTGCGATGCTCGCTTTGGTTGCAATAGATCCGGCGCTTGAACCGTTTCGCGCGGATCCACGCTGGCAGCCATTTCTGCGGGGCGTGGAAGAGCTGGCACAGGTGATACGCGAATTGCGCGAGAACGAACGGTGAAGGTTTCGGCTGCCAGGGAAACCAGGCAGCTGCAATAGCTGTGATCGAGTGGGGAAACAGTAGCATCAATGGAGGCACCAATGGACGATCAAGGACGGCGGAACCCACTGTATAGTTCCGGATCTGTTGCCGCAAACCGCACGGGGCTGAAATCTTCACCTTCGGTGAAGAGCCCGTTGCATAGTTCCGGATCGGTCCCATCGACATCGTCGGGAAAGAGTCCGCTGCACACGTCCGGATCGGTCGCTGCGTCACGAAGCGGCAAGAGCTTTCTGCATTCGTCCGGATCTGTCGCGGCGCGCACGGATTCTTCGGCCGCACACGGAAGCGGAGTCCGACGCAACACGCTCAACAGTTCGGGATCTGTTGCCGTGCAGGGCTCGATGGAGAAGAAGCAGCGCGCCAACGAGTATTGGCTGGGACCGGAGAGCGTTCCAGACTCGGTGGCTGAGACTGGAGTGCGCCATTCGCTGCTCGAAGATCTTGCTTTGAAACACTTGTATCTTTCCGGACCGTTCTCGTTGCGCGAGTTGGCGACGCAGATCCGGCTTCCCTTCACTGTGGTCAACGAGTTGCTTCGCCGGATGCGGGCGGAGAGGCTTTGCGAACTCACGGGAATGACGGGAAACATTCCGCAGATCGCCATCACTTCGCAAGGCAGAACGCGAGCGACAGAATTGATGGTGGTGAACCAGTACACGGGACCGGCTCCGGTTGCGCTGGAACATTACAAGCAGCAGGTTCGCAACCAGAGCGTACGCCATCTGGATGTCGATGAGCCATCGGTCGAGCGCGCTTTTGGCCATCTGGTGCTTGAGTCCGAGATGCTGGAGAAGCTGGGAACGGCGCTGAACTCCGGTACGTCGATTTTCTTGTACGGTCCCAGCGGTACGGGGAAGACCACGATTGCATCAGCGCTGGCGCAGGTACTCGCCGTCGATCGGGTGTGGATTCCATACGCGGTGGAGGTTGAGGGCCAAATTATCTGCGTCTATGACCCTGACGTGCATAAGAAGATCGATGATCCCGCCGCGCAAAGCTGCGATCAGCGTTGGGTCTTCTGTCATCGTCCCACGGTGCTGGTGGGGGGCGAACTTACCCTCGAGATGCTGGAGCTCCAGTTCAATCCCGCAACCAGGATCTACGCGGCTCCGGTGCAGATGAAAGCGAACAATGGTGTGCTGATCATCGATGACTTCGGGCGGCAGCGAATGCGTCCGGAAGAACTGCTGAATCGGTGGGTGGTTCCACTCGACCGCGGCATCGACTTCCTCACTATGGCGGGCGGGTAAAAAGATCGAGATACCGTTTGAGCCATGCGTGGTGTTTGCGACGAATCTGGAACCCTCGGCGCTGGGCGACGAAGCATTTCTGCGAAGAATCCAGACCAAGATCAAAGTAGGAGCTATTACCGAGGAGCAGTTCCATGCGATCTTCCATGCGGTATGCGGCACCTGCGGACTGGAAGCCGGTGGAGAGCTCATCAACGAGCTGATTCAGATCATCCGGAAGGAACTCAACGAGCCGTTGCGTGCGTGCCAGCCGCAAGACCTGGTGAACCGCATCTGCTGGAAGGCGCGCTACAAGCGGATGGAGCCCTGCCTTGACCGGGACGCGTTGCTGGCCGCAGTTGACGCATACTTCCTTCACAAGGGCGAGAGCGCGGATGCGGCTGAGGCTTGAGCGCGGCGATTGGGTTTAGGGACTTAAATCTTCCGGCGCTTTATACCTTGGTGTGGGGCTGGTAGTTACTAAAGATTTCGCCGTGAGCTGACTACAGCAGCCTACAATATTCCTGGTCTTGGATAGGCCGGGAAACTCTATGGGAACAATCTTCCGTAGTTGGGAGCTTCTGGGACAAAGCCTGGCAGTGTTGAAATCCGATAAGGAAATGCTGTGGCTGCCGGTTTTGTCTGCCATCTTCTGCCTGGCAGCGACCATAACTATCTTCGGTAGCGGCCTGCTTATCGTGATGCCGCCTGGCCCTTTTCCGCATGATCCCGCGCAGCAGAAGCTGCTGTGGCAGCAGATGGCGCCGTTCTTGTTCCTCTTCTACTGCGTGACCTATAGCATCACCATCTACTTCAATGTAGCGCTGGTAAGCATTGCATCCAATCGCCTAGCCGGAGGGCAGGCCACGCTGAGCGATGGCTTACAACTCGCATGGGAACGCAAGTGGAGCATCGTTCAGTGGGCGCTGCTGTCGGCGACAGTCGGAATGTTGCTGCAGATGCTGGAGCGCCGGCTGAAATTCCTAGCGCGGTTTGTCATCAGGATGATCGGGGTTGCATGGACGCTGGCCAGCTTCTTCGTGATCCCTCTGCTGGCTGCCGAAGATATGGGGCCGGTGGAGGCGTTATCTAAGTCGGCACACATCTTTCGCAAGACGTGGGGAACGGAAGTAGCCGGCGGCTTCAGCTTCGGGCTGCTCTTTTCCCTGCTCGCGATGCCAGCGGCACTGCTGCCCATGATGGGAGCGCGGTTCGGTCCGGTTGCGATGTTGATGGGCGCTGCGGTGATGGTGATCTACTGGCTGCTGCTGGGAGTCATCAACTCCGCCGCACGAGGCGTTTTCGTCGCTGCTCTCTATCGCTATGCGAATGACGAGAAAGTCTCCGTAGGGTTCAGTCGCAGCGATCTCTCGGGCGCCTGGGAACCCAAACTGCGCTGAAGGCTCAGCGTGGGCTACTGAGAACTGGTGGGGTTGGATTTGGCGGGGCGATTCGTCGAACCAACGGCACCGGATTTTGCCACCTGCAGCCGATCGCGAACCACTTTAATTTGGCTCGACTGCAAGGTTAGCTCCTCAGCCTGCGACAATGCCTCTTCGGAAGGAACCTGGCCCTCCAGAATGGCAGTTCCGTGCTGGACGGTTACGTAGATGGAGGCGCCCGCTACAACCTTGAGGCGCTGTTCAATCTGTCCCACAAGCTCGATGTCCGACACTGGAGCGGCCAGAGCGGCAGCGAGGGTTCCCTTTGCCGAATCGCTGGCCGTAACCGGTGGAGCGGAACTGCTGCGCTTGGCCATTACGTTGCCACTGACGGCAGAAATCACGACCATCACCAAGACAATTGCCGCAATTGCCCCGATGGTAATGAGGACAGGTCTGTTGAGCCGGAAGCCTCTGCGCTCGTCTTCAACTGTGTCTTCATCGTCCAGCGAGAAAGGCGGGAAGATGATCGGTTTGAGCTCCGCAGGCTGCCAGTCCGCGCGTCTCGCGGGAGCCGCGGCGGATGGTGATGGATCATGGAGTGCTGAGCCATTGACCGGCTGAGCAGGCGCAGCGGCGGCCGGTGGCGATAGCTGCGCTGGCTTTGAAGGCGAAGCAGTAGCGATTGGCAGCGGAGGTTCGGGCGCCGCGATTTCGGGAACGTGCGTGGCAGCCACCGAAACGCCTTTCGTTGGTGGAGCTATTTCAACCTGTCCCGCCTTGGCGGCGGACAGGTGACCATATCTGGCAGCAAATGCAGGCGCCGATTCTGCGAGCGGCGCAGATGGCCGTTCGGTGTACTTCTGCGGCACCGACGGAATCTCAGCGACGACAACCCGTCGCGGTACGTCTTGTGAGGACTCGCGAGGCTGCCAGTAGCTCTCTTCCATGTCGCAAACGAAGACAACAAGAGCCGGGAAATCTCTCTCCAAACTGGCTAACTCTTCTGCGTGCGCGTTGTCCTGCAACCCAAAAGCCCAGCGCATCCAGGCAGAGGCATGCGGACCGGGAAGGTCTTTCGGCTCATCGTTCGCGGCTTCGGTCAGAAGCTCTTGGACCGCCAATCCGCGAGCGCCTTCGAGGGCGGTGACACGGCTTTTGAGGCGGTGGGTGATGGTGCCCGCATTCAGCTCTTCCGCAAGCTCCAACAATTTGGTGAGGCTTAGTTCTTTGCGTCCAGCCTCAGCAGCTTCCAAATCGCGAATGAGGTTTTCCAGAGACTGACGGTCGGCCCAGTCGATATCAGGCCGGCGGGAAAAGAGCTGTTCACGGACTGTGTCAGCGTTTTGGCGCGCATCCGAGACGCTCAGGATGAATTGCTCACGGGAAACATCTAACCCTGCATCAAGGCAGTCCAAGTGTCGCTCGAGAAGGCGGACACTATCGTCGAGTTTTGCCAGGGCGGATAGCAGTGGTGACGACATTCAGAGCTTCCGATTTTTCTTAGCAAGTCGAGAAAACGTTCTTCAGTGTATCGATCAAGAGGCGGTTGTCAACGGACATGAACTTGCTTCAAGGCTGGACGCGCTTTGAGGCAATTTGTCCTCGGCCGAACACCTCGAGAAGTATTCCTCAACCTGATTAATCCCATCATAGTCCTGATGGGCGCTCACGTGAAAAGGAATCTCTTTCGGAACCTCGAACGCGGGCAGTCCCAATCGAAGGCTTAAGGTGTCTGGAACAGATTGGCTGCGGGGTGTGGGAGGCTGATAACGAACGCTATTCTCTGCTCCGAGCCTTCGGGGCTTTCTCTCTCCGAGCCCATTCGGCGGATGATGCGGATGGCTGAAGTTTTGAGCGAAAGTAAGTGTAGAACAGCCGCAGATAGCCGACGCCGGTTTGCCCGATCCGCAGTTTTGACTCGCCTGCCTTGCGAAATACGAAGCAAATGGGAGCCTCGACGATCTTCATGCCGCGAGCTGACCCGATGATGAGAATTTCCGGCAGAAAGGCGAATCCGGGACTTTCAAATGCAATCTGGCGGAGCGCTTGCGCCTTGTAGATCCGGAAGCCGGAACTGAGGTCGGCAGTCTGCACACCCATGAACATGTGCATGCAACGATTGCCAGCATGGCTGATGGCGCGCTTCCATGCAGGGGTGCCATGTTCCGAACTCTCCTCCAGGCGGCGCGAACCAACTACGATATCGGCATCGCTCTCGCGCTGGTGGGTCAGCAAGCGAGGAATTTCTTCCGGCTGATGATTGAGATCAGCATCCAAGGTGACGACAAAATCGGTGTCAGCCGGGACGGCATCAAACCCGCGTCGAAAGGCGCGTCCCAGCCCGCTCGGTTGCTCGCGGTAAAGAACTTCGATTTCAGTTCTCTCAGCAGCGTACTGACGAGCGATGTCAACCGTCCCGTCCGTTCCTTCAATGACGTAAAGCAGTTTCCATGATGTGCCGGGCAGGGAGTCGAGCGTCTGAATGAGACGTTTCGTGAGCGGTCCGATATTTTCCGCTTCATCGTATGCGGCGATTACGACGGCGACTTTCATGAATTGAGACAAGACAACATCATCGATCGTAATGCGCTGTCGATGAATGACGGCAACGAAAACGATTTCATCCTATGGTTGCCAGGGTTGCGAGTCGATAGCACTATAGCACTATCGGGCGGCGGGGCTACCTCTTGATGCTACACATTAATTCATGCTGATAGCATCATCCGGCCATTAGAACGACGCTAGTATCTTTTCGGGTGTTTTTCCTCTTTCTGCAGCGTAATTACCGGTCTGATTGTTTCGAAAAAGCGCTATATTCTAAGCAACTCCCAAAACCCTGTGGAAAGGGGCATGTAAGCAAGTAGCATCGCTTACAGACAATATGCCTGTACAGTTTGCGCCTGCAGCGATAGAAGCTGCATTGGACAGTCGCTTCGTCGTGGGTCCACAAATTGCCGTCGGCGGTCAAGGAGCAGTTTTCCGAGCGACCCGGATTTTACGATTAGACGGTACCCCAGCAAATGATGTGGTAGCGCTGAAATTACACCTCTATCACACCCAGGACATTCGCGCCCAGCGCGAGGTCGCCGCGATGGAGACGATCTCTCATCCGGCGTTGGCGCGACTGGTTGAAAACGGCTCTTGCGAAGTGGCCGGGAGACGGACGCGTTACGTCGCATGGGAGTTCATCGAGGGGCAGACGCTCAGCCGGCATTTGAGAATCGGACGACTGGAAGAACATGAAGTGCTGGCGATAGGTCGTGATGTGGCGGCGGCGATCGCGGAAATATGGGAGCGGCGTATCGTTCATGGCGACATCAAGCCATCGAACATCATGCTTCGGGATGCGGGTGGCGCCGTTCTCATCGATCTGGGGGCCGCGCGATACCTGGCACAAGACAATACCCCGGCTGCCCGTGAGCCATTCGGCACCCGCGGCTACTTCTCTCCCGAGCAAGCTCGTGCTACGAAGGGACTGTCCTGCGCCTCGGACGTTTTCTCTCTTGGCGTAGTCATGCTGCAAGCTCTACTGGGACGACACCCAACCGACTACAGCCAGAACGCGCTGCTTGACGGTATTCGAGCAAGTGACACGCGACTGGCGGTAAGCGCAGGCTTGCTAAGCGAACTCGACCGGATGCTTTCAGTACGACCGACGGTAAGGCCTGAGCCCACGGAACTCAGCCGCCGATTTCAGCGCATGTATCAAAGCATGGAAGGAATATTTGCAATGACTTCCCATGTGCGCTCAGAGGTCGAGGAACGCACGCTGGATGAAGTTCAGGAAGAACGTATGGCCGGCGACTAATACTGGCGCGCATGATTGATCCAACCCGGAAATATCATGCGCGGCTTTTGTTCAGCGCTTCTCGAGTCGATACAAAATAACGGGGCCGCTGGCGAAGGTTTTTTTTGCGTACGCTTCGATACCACCCTGGTATCGATTGTCGCCATAGCTCCAGATATAGTCGTAATCTCTCGCAACTAGCTTCCAGTCGGGTTCGGCGTCGTAACAATGATCCCAATAGGCGAGTGGCGTATATGCGTCGTAGGTAATCCTCATAGGGGTCTGTCCGGGAACATCGAACAGATAAGTTGAGATCGCGCCCCGCCGTATAACCGCGTACGCCCAATAGTGAATGTAGAAGTCATCGAGCGGATCGTCATCTTTGCATGTGTCGACGAGGGGAAAGATTATGGCACCCGCTGGAAGATGGTCGATGGCGTCGTTCATAGCGGTGCTTTTGATGGACTCGGATTCAAAGCCTCTCGTGACATCGAGCACTCGTACCGCAACCAGTGCAATGGCAAGAATCGCGATCCAAGTTGCGCGACGGCCCACGCGAAGCACGACGAGGCTAAGCAGACAAAGTGGCGGCACCAGTCTGACGTCAATGTCGTAGCTCTCTCCCCAGCCATTCGGAAGCACCAGGAATATCAGGAGCAGGCCCACGGATACCACCAACCAACGCCAATTTACGCGTAGCTCGGGATTGCGCACGATAGCCGTTAAAAGACAGAGCACAAGCCCAGCAAGGAAAACATTGCTCAGGGTGGTGTCGTAACCCATGGTGGGAACGGTCTTCAGGACGACGAACTTCTCCAAGACAGGCCGGATGACGACAGAGCTGTGCCCTGATAGACCTGGATGGGCCCACACGAACAGCAGGGACAGCGGAGCGAGAAAGCAGGCAAGCCTGACCAGTCCTCGCCAGTTAAAGGCGGTGAGTTCGTACAGCACCAGGATGAACGCCGCCGCGGCGAAGCCGAGCAAGTGCGCCAGAAATGTCGCGAGGCTGATGGCTGCGAATACGGCCGCTCGCCACGCCGAAGGCCTCCGGCTGTACCAAAGCCAGGTTCCCAGCATAAGAAAGCAAAAGCTCACGCCCAGCTGGTAGGCAGTGAATCCCCACAAGAAGAGGGTGTAGTACGAAAGCGCACAGGCGAGCAATGCAAGCTTGATTTCGGAGCGATTCGCCTGCCAGAGAAACCACGCCACCGCGATCGGCAGGAGGGCCGTATTGGTGATGAGGAGAACCTTGCCTGCCATTTCAACCGGCAGGAACTGCTGCAAGCCCACCGCTAAAGCGTCCCAGAGGATGTAGGGATACGGCTTCCAGTCGGCCTGATAATACTGCGAGAAGGTGAAGTGTGAATCGTGAATATGACAGAGGATGAAGGTGCGCGCAAGGTGGTTCGGGTAGTCCAGCAGCGGCGGTTCGCGTAGCAGAAAGAATGGTACGGTCAGCGAGGCAGTGAGAATGACGAAGACCGCGATCCACAGCGTGTTGCGTTTCGTTTGCTCTCGCATGGCCCCTGGAGGGCAGGCATTCGACATGTCTTGTCCGCGGCCACCCTCGGTGAAAACAGAATACGCTTGTGGCAGGAAGTTCTGCGGCCGCATCCGATGCGCCGGAGCAATCGATCTCACCGGAACAGGGCGGTCTGAAAACCCCAGAACCACAAGGTCGGAATGTCGGGCTAGACCCGACTGACCCAGGGGGGCGCCTCGGCTGACACCTATCGCCTCAATTCAAATCATTGCAAGAACTAAGCCAGCGTGCGAATATATGAAAAATTAGTAACTTTGTAATGACTTGTCAGTAATTTTTGAAAGCATGAAGCCAAGATAGGTTTGCTTCTCTAGCGTCTATCTGGTTTATATGCGGGCACAGAACGGGCGCAGTGATCGGGAGCAAGCAATGGGCAGCAGCGCAGCAGTGGCCTTGAGCCTCTTTCGGATGGTCCGGTTTGTTCCTGCGACTGGCTAAGAAACTCCCGGTTGCTTAAGCCGGCAGTCAACACCTGAAGCTGGATGTTGACGTGTTTCATGCCCGACGAGCAAACGGATACTGTGAGAAGCAGCCGTATGTCGTCGCCCTTTTCTTCCGCATTGACCAGGCTTGACGATAGCCTGCAGACGATCCGAACCCAGAGCGAATGTCTGCGCGCTGGTGACCAACCGGACACCGAGCAGTTGCACCGCAGCCTGCTGGAGGCTTACGAGCAAGCGTCGGTACTGAGCAATCTGATCAGCCTTCAGCGTCCCAGGGTTAGCAAAGTAATTTACGGGAGTCTTGATCCGCTCATCGATGAGCTCAAGACTCTGCGACGCACTCAGCTACGCCGCTTGCAGCTACTGGGCCTGGCTACGGAACTGCTTGCCGGCCGGGTCGAACACCATCGCCTGCGCCGTGCTGAAGCACTGAACGAACTGCGACTTCATGCTGTCAGAGAATTGCTTGAGTTGGCAACCGCTCCGCTGCTGGAAGAGGTGCTGCCCGGCCCACCGGCCGACAAGTGGCTGCATTGGGCGCGCGGGCTGCAGGAGAATGCCGATGCCGCTGTCCTGGAAATCTTGCGCCGAGACTTCCCTGCCCTGGAAGACTTCATCGCCGAAATGGACGAGCGGCATTGGGTATCCGGAGAAAATCAAGTAACAGACGTCTGTTTCGAAGAGGAGGAAGACGCAAGCCAAGAACCGGCGCTGGAGCCGCCGACTGCACCCGCCCATGGACAAGTGACTACGCAAACGGCAGACCATGACCGTCTCGCCCGCGACATGGTCACCAAGGTTGAAAAGGTGCTTCATGCGAAATCGTCAGGAGAGGGTCAGCCGTCGCAGGAGGATCTGTCGGTCGAGCCGGATCCGACGATCACGCTTCTAACAACACCGAAGCATGAATCGCGGTTAGAGGCGTGACCGGCCCCGCGCGGACGAGGCTCGAGACACTGCCAGCTGGGTAGTCTCCCAGACTGAGCCCGGACCGGTTGTCCATCGGTCGGTCAGGGTCGAGAAGAAACACACAGACAAGTCCGCCGCTCACGATTTCATGAGAGTGGTTAATGCGTGGCGACTGGACGATGGACAAGCGCGACAGCTTCTAGGGATTTCCCGGCCGGTACTCCGTCAGATCAGGGAAGGAAAACACGTCCCACTTTCACCGGAGAAGTTGACCAGAATTTCTCTCCTGATTGCGATCTCCAAGGGTCTGACTGTGCTGTACGGAGTCAGACGTGGAGATCGATGGATCCACCGCCCGAATTCGAATCCGCTTTTCGAGGGAACGGATCCCTTGAAGTACATGCTCAAGCAAGGGGTAGACGGACTGATAAAGGTACGCCAGTTCGTAGGAGTCTGGTCGGAATACACTGCTCCCGGCGGTAGAGGATAAAGCTGTAGCGCGCCAGATCAGAATCAGTCGCTGCCGGTTACTGTGGCGGAGCGAACTTGACCTTGATTTCGGTTTCAGCTTGAACCGGCTCTCCATTCAAGTAATAGGGCTTGTAGCGCCACCGTTTGACCGCATCCACGGCCGCCTGCGTAAGCATGGGATGGCCGCTTACCACTTTCACATTTTCCACCTTGCCATCTTTTCCAATCACAGCGCTCAAGACGACGGTTCCTTCCACGTGCGCCTGCTGAGCCTGCAGCGGGTACACCGGCTTTACGCTCTGCAACAACAGTCCCTGCGTGACCTGTGAGGACGGGGTTGATTTCTGAGCGCTAAACTGCGGCTTGGCGACCGGAGCCGAGACCACGTTGGAAAGCATGCGATTGGAAGGATTCGCGAGAGCCAGTTCAGGCGCGCTATCCGATCCAACTTGCGCTGATCCGTTGCCGGCCTTTGGTATGGCAGTGGGTGTGCGAAGCTCACCCTCATCCAACTGAGCGGTCTTCTTTGTGGGCTCGGTCGGAGTAGCAGCGGTTTCTTTTTGTTTCGACTTGGAGTTGTCCACCGGCAAATTCGCGTTCGCAGCTTGTGCGGCTGGAACCACGCTGGAGTCTTTGGGCGCCATGCTGCCCTGCGTGACCTCGATTCCCTGGCCACTGATGGGGAGGACGGTACCGGCATTTGCACTCTGGTCAGGAACGGTGGGGGCTGCGGCACTTACTACATTGTTCGCCATCCGATTACGATGCGAACGCCAGCCCATGGTTCCTAACGTGGCAACCACCAGGACTGCTATCGCGGCTCCGGCGACGATTGCCGTATGTTTGCCCTTGAGATTGGTGGGGACGTTGATTGCCGAGCGTGATTCCGTACCCGAAGCTTTCCTGGGCTCGGCGGCCTTCTCGGCTGACTCTGGTTTCTTTCGACCCTGGTGGCGGCCAACCGACGACTTCTTCTCGCGCAGCCAGTCACCAAACGAATTGTCTTCCTCATCTTCGTCGACCAAAAGGGGTGGCATCTGCAAGGGGGCAGGAGCAGACGGCGTGACAGTGACCGCCGACTTCGAGGTGGAGGTCTGACTGGTTGACGCCGAAGCGTTGGAAGACTTCGAAGGTGCCGCCTCCTCCATGCTCTCGGCTGCCGCGATAGCATCTGGCGCGCCCGGAACCCACATGTTGGGCTCAAGGTGTGCAACGAAGTCGTCGAGTTTTGGGAAACCATTGCGAATGCTCTCGACCGCCTCGGTATCCTCTGGCTCTCTCAAGCTGTAGGCCCATTCGATCCATTGATCCACCGAAGGACCAGGCAACGGGGCGGGCATGCCTTTGGCATCAGCCTGGCCCTTGAGTTCCCTCACCGCTTCATCGCGAAGTTGATTGAGCTGGTTGACCCGAACTGCGCGGTGATGAACGATGCTTCCGTACTTTAACTCGGCTGCGAGACTCCGCAAACGTTCGCGCAAGTCTTTTTGAACGTTGTCGAACCTCGCCTTCTCGGTTTTCGGTACAGTGGCCTCAGGTACAGCTTCAACCTGCCACATGCCCGCCTCAAGATGAGAGACGAAAGAGTCCAGAGCCGGAAATGAGCTTCGCAATATCTCGAGCGACCTGGTGTCGCCGGGCTCTTCGAGTGCGCAGGCCCAATCAACCCAGTGGTCCGCTACCGGCCCTGGAAGCGAGGGCGGGGCGCCCTTGGCTCCAGCCTTAGTGCGTAGCTCTTTAATCGCCGCATTTCTGAATTGGCTCACTTGTTGTACGCGAGCTGCGCGGCGATGCGTGACAGTTCCGCGTTCTAACTCGGCCGCGAGGTCGAGCAGATGAGACCGCATGGTCCGAACTTGAATATCTTTATCTATCTTTTCGAGAAGCGCATCGAGTTCCTGCCGATTCTGCCACGACGCACCCGGCCGCTCCGACAAGACAAAGGAACGCAGCTTTTCGGCAGCATCCGCGGCAGCCTTAATCTGAGCGATGACTTCCTTGAGATCGCCAGATCTGGCGGCTTTGAGCTTTCCCCAGGTATCAAAAGGCAGTACCAGAGAATCGTCCAAGGAGGCACGGGTATCCTGCGATGTTGAACTCATAGCAACCTCCTAAATCGTAGTTGGTGCTTCAACCCGCCACATTTCGGGCTCAAGGTGAGCGACGAAAGCGTCGAGCTGCGCGAACGAGCTGCGCAAAGTCTTAAGCGAATCAGTATCCTCAGGCTCTTGCAGGTTAGAAGCCCACGACACCCACTGATCTGGGTCGGGGCCGGGCAACGATGGCGGTATCTCATCCCTGGCTGCCAAGCTTTGCAGCTCCCTGACTGCCTTGTCGCGGAGTTCATTGACCTGTTCGACGCGAGCTGCGCGCCGATGCACGACGCTGCCACGTTCCAAGCCGGAGGCGAGCTCGAGTAACCGAGACCGGCGCGCCTTGATCTCACGGTTTTTCTCAATGGTTTCGAGCAGGACTTCCAGTTCATCGCGGGTCTGCCACGATGCGTCGGGTAGTTCCGAAGAAACGAGCGAGCGCAAATTCCGAGCAGATTCCGCAGCAGATTCAAAGTTTTGAATGAGCTGAGCAGTATCGACAGGTTTTGCAGCCTTTAGATTGCCCAGGTTCTCCTGAAGAACGGACAACGTCTGGTCGAGAGATTCACGGGTAAAATGCCACAAGGAACTCATGCTTTAGCTCCTAAATCAAAGTCATGTCGCCGGCACTTCCATGCTTGCAATGGAAGTACAGCAATGCTCGCCGACTTATGCTCTCCCAGCAGCGCAATTGTGACATGAATCGGAAATTCATCAAGAGAGCGATTTATGTAAACTACAAACTCTTTAGCGTTGAAACTCTGCAATTGGCGATCGTTTCTAGTGACTGAGGGAGTCGCTTGTAGTTGATCTCCGGGCGTTCCTGATTTCTATCGGGAAAGCCTGGTTAGACTCCTGGCGGAATTCGCGCTACGAGGGTTAGCCGAAAGACCGCCTTTGAGTTGTGTTCACCCAAACTACGCCTTCGATTGCATGTACTCATTGCCGGTCATCGCAGCGGTCGACTGCCAACGGGAAGCTGTTACCGGAGGCAACTTGTCCCCGGCAGCCACAACCGCAACTGGTGCGACACCGTATGCAGATCCTGCATTCTGCTCTGCCGAACCGTTCGAACCCGCAGAGCCATTAGCCGATCCATTTTGCGGAACTTCTCCTGGCACCCAGTAAGCAAGTTCCATTTCACCAGCAAAATGTTCCAAGGCCGGGAAGTCCTTCCGTAAATCGGTAAGAGCAGAGGCGTCCTTGTCATCCTGCAGATTGCACACCCAGTCCAGCCATTCGCTGGCGCCCGGACCGGGCAGTTCTTTCTCCTGCTCTTGTACAGAAGCTTCAGCTCGCAATTCGTTGATGGCTTGCAAGCGCAGATTGTTCAGTTCTGTGCTACGAGCCTGGAAACGATGTTTCACAGCTCCAACTTCAAGTTCGGCGGCAAGGCCCAGCAACTTTGCGCGTCTCTCCTGGTTGCGCTGAATTGCAGCTTCCAGATTCTGCACCACCTGCCCCAACGATTCGCGATCCGCCCACTTCACATCAGGACGCTCGGCGCGAATCAGATCACGCAGGGCCTCTCCATGCACCCATGCGTCGGCCAACATATTGTTCAGCTGTTCGCTATTGACTTCCAATGCGGCTCCAAGCTGATCGAGTTGGCTACGGATGTTCTGCAGACTCTCATCAAGTCTTCCTAACGCAGACGAAAAAGGCGATGGCATACCTGTTCCTTTCGTAACTCCACTCTTGCTTAAATTCTGGCATCCTCCAGGACAGGAGCTCAGAACACGACCTAAGTGTAGGGTGAGTGCATCGGAAATGCAACAATTTCCGACAGAGGGTAATCCCACTTAAGTGATATGTCGAGTAGAGTGGTTGGTTATCTTTTCTAATCAGTAAAAAAGGGTAGTCACGGCCTGCTAAGGAACCCGCGGTGGGGTGGTCCAAATTCTCAGGAAAAATCCCGGCCTATGGGTTCTCACTTCCGCGATGAGTAGCCGGACCAGCAACCGACAAAGTCCCGGACTCTGGCAACCGCGCTGGTCCCGCCTTGCAACATGTAGTCCAGGGGCGGATCCCCTCCAAAAATGGGATTCGTATTGGGTAGCCGGATCCATGCGTCGGCCTGTCTGCTGCCATAGAGTACGTGCAAGCCTTTGTAGACTTCCGTCAGGAGGGAAATCCGGGCACTCTGGTCACGAGCAATGGTCGTGTGGCGGCCTTTCTTCAATTGGCGATGAACCGCGCGTGAGATTGCAAACAGCTGTCTAGCCTCATAGTCGTTCAGCCGCCATGCAGCGGTGACCTTGAGAAACTCTGTGAGGGCCGGAACCGGATTGACTCTTATGTTTTGATTAGAAGAGTCCTGGGACCTTCTCCGCAAAAACGGTACAGAAACGAGGATACGATCCAACATAGTGACCTGCCACAAGATGTCAAAT
Organism: uncultured Acidobacteriaceae bacterium; assembly: GCA_963791965.1. Taxonomy (GTDB): domain Bacteria; phylum Acidobacteriota; class Terriglobia; order Terriglobales; family Acidobacteriaceae; genus CAVVDY01. The sequence continues at coordinate 815,023 of CAWBUK010000006.1, forward strand.
ACTTGCCTGGGTTGAAGTCAGCATAACCAGAGCTATCGTCGAAGTCTATGGCTCGTAAGCAGTGAGAAACTGCCCCATTTAGGCGGCAAGACTACGGTTCTAGGTGAGGCACTTTAATGGTCGTGTAAGACTTAAATGCCGGAGGAAGGTTACTCATGATTGGTTACTTCTGATGGTGTCGCTACGGTTACCGAAGGTGTATGCTTGCGCGTAGAATCTGTCCGGAGAGCATATGCAGCCACTCACCGTCGAAGTCGAACCTTGTTTTGATGTCATGAAAGCTCCTGAATCCGTATCCGAACTTGGTGTACGCAGGCCATTGCTGGAGGAGTTGATTCTTAAGACCATGCATGTAATGGCTCCGCCAACAATGGTGGAGTTGGCATCCATCATGTGTCTCTCGTACCACGTCGTGGACGATCTATTTCGCCGGTTACGCTCAGAACAACTCACTGAAGTCACCGGAATGGTAAAAAATGCGCCGCAGATCGGACTTACTTCACAAGGCAGGTCGCGCGCGCTGGAACTTCTAGCCGTGAACCATTACGTCGGTGCGGCGCCGGTGTCTTTAGCGGACTATGTGGATCAGATTCGTCGCCAGAGCGTTCGGAATCTGGGTGTATTGCCGCAAGACATTCACCGTGCCTTTTCCCATCTTGTGCTCGATGAAATAACGCGCACTAAGCTAGGGACAGCGCTTAATTCCGGCGCTTCCATCTTTCTGTACGGACCTTCCGGCACGGGAAAGACGGCGATCGCTACGGCGATCCCTAGAGTCTTTTCTGACAATCGAGTGTGGATTCCTTTTGCAGTGCAGATGGATGGACAAATTATTACTGTGTATGACGCCCATCTTCATTCAAAGGTTGATGAGCCGCTTCCCTCGGACACAGATAAGCGATGGGTGCTCTGCCACCGTCCAACCGTATTGGTTGGAGGGGAGCTCACCTTTGAAATGCTGGAATTGCAACTGAACCCGATTACGAAGTTTTATACCGCTCCAGTACAGATGAAGGCCAATAACGGTGTATTAATCATCGATGATTTCGGACGCCAGCGCCTTCGTCCAGATGAGCTACTGAACCGCTGGGTTGTTCCGCTCGATCGCGGCATCGATTTTCTTACACTGGCGGGCGGCAGAAAAGTCGAGATTCCCTTCGAGCTGTTTGTAGTCTTCGCCACCAACCTGGATCCTTCGGCGTTAGCAGATCCGGCGTTCCTGCGAAGGATCCAAACCAAGATCAAGGTGGGTGTGGTGCCTCCGGCACGTTTCCATAACATCTTTCGCCAGGTTTGCGATGAATGGAGCATGGAGTACAAGCAGGAGATGGTGGATGAACTGATCACCATCATCAAAGAGATTGGCGAGCCGTTACGCGCCTGCCATCCACGCGATATCGTGAACCAGATTCGCTGGTCAGCCCGTTATGCGAACCGAGAGCCCATTCTCGACAGCGACTCTTTGCTCGCCGCCGTCGACGCCTATTTCGTTTCCGAGGACTCGGACGAGGAGAGCTCGCAGCCCAAGGTCACCGGCTACAATTAGCAGGCACAGACTGCCGCATACCTTAGCCGTGTTCGCCGCGAGGCCGCGTTCCTATCTTCGCTGTGTCCTCTTGCTTGCAGGTCGTCAGCGTGTTCTTGCCATGACGTAACCGAAGGTTGCGAGTACTCTGTGGGGCGCACAGGAGCATGGTCTATAATCAGCCCATTCAAAATGAAAACTTTAGCAGTATCGATTCTGTTGATATTTACGGCCCTGTTTGTGCAGGCTCAAACCCCTGCAACCACGCCTCAAGAAGCTTGCAAAAAGAACATTTCTTTTGCTGTGGCTGAGGGTGGCCAGCCGGTTCCCGATGTCCCCAAGTTTGCGTCCAAATGGATTACCGGTAAGCAGAAGCAGCATACTTACTCCGACATATGCTTCTCGCAGATACCATCTTCAGCGCTGAACAACTATGTTGTTGTCCTGTCGTCCTCCGAACAGATGTTCGAGGGTCTCGTGCCTACTCCGCATACCTACACCAGTACAACGCCGGCATCGGGGAATACCGCGGCAATCAGCAGTTATGGCGGAACCTGGAGCTACGCGTACGTTGGCGTGACTCCGCCGACCACGACCAGCACTTTGGATTTAGGACGCGATGACAAACCAAAGTCGTTATACGCTCGCGCCTATAACCAGGAAGGTCATGTGATAGCGCGCTACGTCCCGTCAGGCGGGTGGTTCACACGAGATAAGCTCCTGGAAAACATTGTTTCAGCCATCAACGGCGACACGGCGCAACCTGTCAGGCAGACACCCAACACGGCCGCGCTTTCGGTCTACTACGTCAATTGCGACGTCGATCAAACAACACCGCAATCGCCTGCGGCGAACGCCTCCGCCGCGCCGGCACCCGGTCCAGCACCGGTGCAGCCCAAACCGGCGCCGGCGCCGCCCACTCTGGAAGTTTGGTCGAGCCCCGCCGGGGCCGACATCTATCTCGATGGCAATTACATAGGGCGAACTCCGTATTCCGCAGCTGTGCCTCCGGGAGAGCACACCGTCATCCTACGCAAAAAGGATTTCGGAACCTATGAGCGTAAGGTGCAGGTGCAGACAGGCAAACTCAAGGTTGGTGGTTTCCTGGAGCAACGAGCGATTACGTTACAGTGAGCCGCGTATACCCACTCTTACATTGGCCTGCGGTTGAGACGTCCTCGGAACGCGGCCTGAGTAGCCCCAGTTCCAGTCTTCGACTGCGGAGCGGACTAGGGTCAGAATACGTTTACCATCGGACTTGGGTAATGGAATCAGGCTGCCGATGCCGACAAACAAATTGATCTGCGCGAAACTTGGCGTGGCGCTCCACAATGCGGATGCCAGCAGCAGATTAACCAACGGGCCGGAAAACGAGATCAACACGTTAGCCCATCGCGGACCCGACTCGCGCAAGACGAATGGCCCAATCCACGAGATTCCCACTTTCTTCACCTTCACACCACAAAGATGTGCGGCTGCAATGTGTCCGCACTCGTGAAGGGCCATGGCAGGCACGCCCAGCAGCATCGCGAAAAGCATCACTTTCACTACCAGCATGTGTCGAACCCGCCTCCGTGGCCAAACGCCGCTTCCTTACGCCCGCGATTAACTTCGGCCAAGCGCTGGAGAATCTTTAGGCCGTGTCGCGGATGTGATGGAGCAGGCGAATTCCGGGTTGGCTCAAGCAGTAGCAGGCTGTAGACGGGCACACTTTTGCGGTTGCCTAGCCGCTCCTCCGACGTTGTAATGAGGAGAGGCAAAGCTACGCCGCATGCCATGCAATGACAGCGTAGGTTGACGGGGGAGAATTCCATTTGAAAACACTTGCGTTCGTCGTGCTGCTGGGGCTTGCCGGGGTTTGCGTCGCGCAGGAGGTCGAGGTTAGTACGAGCAAGAGCGCGGTGATCCTGAGCGTCAACGCCCAGAAATCCTACGACCTGATGTCAGGCGAGAAGAAAACACCTGTGCTGAGCGTAGAGTGCGCCCTGAAGGCAAAAAAGGCTGGCCACGTAATAACGTTCGCCCCCGGCGGCGCCGTAATTGAAGATAAGCCTGAAGGCCAACAGGTGAGCTTCACGGTGAGCATGGGCGGAGCCAAGCACGTGACCACCTGGGTCAACTATGGGGACACCGTAACCTTCGCTTATTTCGGCAAGCAGGAACCAGAGCGCGTACAGTTCATCAAAATGTTGCTCGATGCGGGGATGGTTTCCATAGACTTCAGTCCATTCCTGACGGGACAAACGATCAGAAGCACTTTCGACCTGTCGAAACTCCGCGCCGAAATGGCAAGCCATCCGGAGTGTGCCCTGAAATAATTTCGAGGCCGACGAAGGTTGGAGATTGGTGCCTATCGGCATCGCCAGGCTAGAACGACAAAACCATCTGAGATTTGTCGGCCGGCACTTTCAAGTCGATCCCCCGTTGTTTGTTGGCGGCCATGGTCGCTTGCATATTGATCGCACTCATCCGAATCGTCCGCGGCACGCCATTTTGCATGAGTTGCACTGAGTCGTGACTGAGGATGTAGTTGTCAGACTCTAAGCGCTCGCCGTTGGACAAAATGAAGATGGCTGCGGGCTTCGGGGTTGCTGCTGTCTGATGCACTGCTCCCGTATTTTTATCCTGAGCGGTCGCTTTGCTGTCTTGGCTGGGTACGTCGACCACGTTGGTCGTTTTGTGACCGCTACTCTGATCGCCGACTCGTGACGCCAACTTCGAAGCGGGATTCGAGACCTTTGGCGGAACGATCGGCAGCCTCCCATATTCGACGCTGTTCTGCCCTACGGCCGCGATCGCGGTCGCCAGCAGCACGGCCACCGCTAGAAGAAATCTTGAGCACATGACGTGGCTCCTTTCCACGCTACTGCCGTTTCGGCTATGGCTTCGGGAGAAAGGCAGGAAGCGCGACCAGCCTGATCAAACGTCGGACGGGCTTATCTACTTCTTAGGTGGAAGGTTTGCTACCACCTGATCGAATGCGGCGAGGCACTCCTTTACCGACTTGCCATCGCGGTCATGACATTTCTCGAGGAAGTCCATCGCATCGATGTTGGCGCTTTTCGCTAATGCCATTTTTTCGCCGAAGGCTTCGATATCGAAGTGAGATCCCGCGACATCTCCGGTTCCCACTCCATCGTCGAAGAAGCGCTGGAAAATGTGTTGTAGAAAATTCTTGTGGAAGTCGCTCATAGACGCTCCTATGCCCTCTTGGTTATCTCGGATGGAAATGGTGCACTCCGATTCTCGTGGCTGCTTGCGAATCCGGAGCGGCTGCAAAGTACTATCGCACCGGGCGTGCCCGTCGGGAAGACACTTTGGTGGGCGTATTGCGCACAGGAACAAGAATTTGGCCGCAACCGAGGGCCCACCGTGGCTGCAGCTCTGAAGTATTTGGTGGACCTGGTCGGGATCGAACCGACGACCTTCCCGCCGGGCCGGGACGCGCTCACGCTCCTGCAGCTTCTATCAATTCCAAGATGGATCGCTGTGATTTCCAATTCTTCAACTGGCGCTCACGCTTGCGTGCGTCCGAGAGGGTCTCAAACTGTTCCTGATATATCAGCGTCCACGGACCTCGGCCGCGCGTCGACGTGGTCTGGCCACGTTCATGCTCGGCCAAACGCTCGCTGAGGCGAGAGGTGCATCCAATATAAAATTCTTGGGTCTTGCTGCTGCGCAAAATATAGACGCAATGCATCCGCAAGGTATTTGGTGGACCTGGTCGGGATCGAACCGACGACCTTCCCGGCAGGCCGGGACGCGCTCACGCTCCTGCAGCTTCTATCAATTCCAAGATGGATCGCTGTGATTTCCAATTCTTCAACTGGCGCTCACGCTTGCGTGCGTCCGAGAGGGTCTCAAACTGTTCCTGATATATCAGCGTCCACGGACCTCGGCCGCGCGTCGAGGTAGTCTGGCCACGTTCATGCTCGGCCAAACGCTCGCTGAGGCGAGATGTGCATCCAATATAAAATTCTTGGGTCTTGCTGCTGCGCAAAATGTAGACGCAATGCATCCGCAAGGTATTTGGTGGACCTGGTCGGGATCGAACCGACGACCTTCCCGGCAGGCCGGGACGCGCTCACGCTCCTGCAGCTTCTATCAATTTCAAGATGGATCGCTGTGATTTCCAATTCTTCAACTGGCGCTCACGCTTGCGTGCGTCCGAGAGGGTCTCAAACTGTTCCTGATATATCAGCGTCCACGGACCTCGGCCGCGCGTCGAGGTGGTCTGGCCACGTTCATGCTCGGCCAAACGCTCGCTGAGGCGAGATGTGCATCCAATATAAAATTCTTGGGTCTTGCTGCTGCGCAAAATGTAGACGCAATGCATCCGCAAGGTATTTGGTGGACCTGGTCGGGATCGAACCGACGACCTCTTCCATGCCATGGAAGCGCGCTCCCAGCTGCGCCACAGGCCCACTATAAGGAAGGATGGCGCTGAACAACACGCCATAGGTATTCTCTCGCACCCGGAGGGATGAGTCAAACCTCGACGACAGCCAATAGCCAAGTGGAATGGCTTTCGCGCGTCATTTCAGTGACGGCACGTCCCTTGCGCCGACATCGGCATCGAATTATCTTCGTGAGCATACCTGCCGCTTCCGCCCGTACGAAACCAACTCTGGCCCGGAGGAACTCAATGCGATTTCCTGCTCTTTTGGGGGTCCTGCTCTCGGCTTCCATCGCTATGCTGGCGCAAGCGCTGGCGGCAGCGCCTGCCACTCCGCCAAGCCCAGCTGGGCAACAAGCTGCGGGAAGTTATTCAAGCTCATCGGTGCTTCCCGAACTCGATCGGCTGCAGACCGTCAGCTCTGCTTTGAACGGGATCATCTCTCAGTTAAAGATTGAGAAATGGAAAGCGGACGGCAACTCAAAGCGGCAGGCGGAGGCCAACGCCGAATCGATTCAGCGAAACTTGAACTCGGCTCTTCCGGGAATGATAGCCAGCCTGCGCTCGGCTCCCCAGGATATGGAAGCAGAGTTCAAGGTCTATCGCAACGTCAATGCCTTGTACGATGTGATGAGTTCGCTGGCTGAGTCAGCCGGTGCGTTTGGCCCTAAAGGCGACTATGAAGCGCTGGCTCAACAGCTCGATAGCCTTGACACCATCCGCCGCAACCTGGGCGATGCTCTGGAGCAATTGGCCGGGTCTACCCAGTCGCAGCTCGAGCAGCTTCGAACGCAAGTGAAAACCCTGCAGACCCAGGCGAACGCGGCTCCTCCGAAGAAGGTAGTTGTGGATGACACGGAGCCCGCCAAAAAGGGTTCAACCAGCCACAAGACGAAAGCCAAGAAGACCGACGCGAACAGCGGTGCTACAAGTTCCAGCCCGCAATGACAGACCGAGGTTGGCTGCCAACTTTAACGCTTCCCTCATGGTGACTTCTTGAGCACCGCCGCGGCTGATTCGTCGTTGTAGATAGCGTTTTCCAGCTTATGAAGGTCAGCCAGCTTATCGGTACCAACAAGCGGCTCCGTCACGCGGTATTCGCGTGAATAACGAATGGTCGTGCCTACGGTTTCGATCTTGCTTGTGTAGCTGGCAAATCCAACATCGATGGTGGTCGCATCGGGAAGCTCATCGACGGTATATCCGGGTGGCAGCTGCACCTCGAACGTGTCCTTCTCGCTGGTCGGCCCTGAGAGCTGCACGGGAAGCTTGCGCTTTGCCCAGTCGAGGTTAAGTCCCTTTTCGCCGAGGACCCGGGTACGGACCAAGATCAATGGCCCGCTTCGTTGGGCGTATCCACTGGCACTGACCTGATATTCAACCACAAGCTCTTTTTGCCGCTCACTCAAATCGCCAAAACTCAACTGTTTCACACTGGCGTTCTTTATCGATTCCCCCAGGTTTTGATCGAAGTTCTTGAGTCGCTCGCTTTCGTTTTCGCTCACTAACATGCTTCGCTGGCGCGAGGCATGGGTGCCGCTGAAACGCTCTGTAATGCTGCCGGTAATCGAGCCATCGGCTTGCAGGGTGAACTTCCCTTCCCGATCCATCCGGTTGCTTTCGGGAGACAGCATGGGAAGCCTGATCAGTTCGCCTCCTGCAGACGTCACCAGCAGCGCATAACTGCCCTGTAAAGCGGTCCTCAGTTCGCCGACGGGCGTGTACTCATCCGTGGGGTCGAAGACAAGATATCGCGTGCCAGCCTTGGTCTTCACCACACTGCGGTACTGATCGGCAGGGATGTCCGGCGGCAGAGCTATCGCAAGGATTGCGTGATTGAATCCCGTCGAGGGTACATCCGGCTGAATGACACCGTGATGTGTGTTGACCAGAACGTAGTCCGAGTCGACTCCCATGCTCTTCAGCATTGCGCTCAAGAGTGTGGCCTTGTCTTTGCAGTCGCCATAGCGCATCCGGTAGACCTCGGACGCGGGATGCGGCTGATATCCGCCGATGCCAATCTCAATGGCTACATAACGAACGTTGCTTTGCAGAAAACCGGTCAGCGCTCGGAGCTTCGCATCAAATGTGGCCGCCGAAGAGGTCAGTTCGTGCGCCTTGGCTGACAGTTCAGGACTCGCGTCGCGGCGGCCCGAGGTGAGAGTGGAATACCAGTCGCCGATCGCTGCCCACGAGGCCAGATTGACTCGCCCTGTCGGCTCGAAGAAGGCAATTTCCATGTGCCCGGCAAGGGCAGCGGGATGAGGACTGTGCTTCTCATCCGGAATGCCCGCCACACTCCGGCATTGCCATTGCCAGCGATTCGGCCCCGCCTGCGAAGCCTTCTCCGGAGCATGATTCGCCCAGCTGTCTTTGTATTCCCAGCCGTTGGGCAGTTGTACCGTAAAGCGTGCCTCGTCGACCGGGATATCTTCCTGGAAGTACCACGACCACTTGTCCATCCACAGCCGGCGTTTCACCGAATACTCGAAGGCAACCACGCTTCCCGGGTTTCCGGCCGGGGCCTCGGCGACTCGATAATGCACATCGCTGTACATCTCCCCGTAGAACGGGCTGTAGTCGGCAAATTCCTTTTCTTTGAGTTCGTATTGCCGGCCGGACGAATCGGTGCTCCAGGCGTGCAGCGACAGCAACTTTTCGCTGCCGGAAAGATAGACTCCAAAGGTCGCGTGTTGCCTGCCCTGCGGACGAAGAATCCTGACAACGCGGCGATAGGTCACCTCCGCCTGTCCAGGGCCGGTCACTGCCATCGACGTTTCGTCCAGCAGGACTACGGCATTGGTTTCGGCAGGATACTTCTCCTGGGGTTTGGCAGCCGCTTGCTGCATCCAGTCGGGAGCACTGGCAAAACCTGCGACCGCGAAAACGTTCAGGAACAGTCCGAACGCTGCAAACCAGAGAACAGCGCGCGCTACAACCCTAATTCTGCGCCACATGTGCCACCTGCTTCAGCATCGCCTGTTGCTGGTCGCCTTCTTTCATCTTGTCGTAGAAGCTTTTAAGGTTTTTGTAGTCAGGCGGCTGAAACACGAAAGTATTGATCGCAAAGTCACGCGTGATCACGAGTTCGTTCTTATCTTGTTTGCGATCGACGCTGTAAAGCGCATAGCCTACGTTTTCATTTTGGCCGGCAGGCAGGTTCTCTACCTGAAGGGTATCAGGCAGTTTGATCCGAATATCGTCAATCTCGCGGCTGGGATAGTCCAAATACACAGGGTATTGGCGGTCGGCCAGCGTGAACATAGCTGGACGGTTGAACTCAAAGATGTTCGTAGGAAGCAATACCCGCTTTCCGCCGGCGGCGAGAATCGGGGTCGAAATCTTGTAGTTCACCAGAAACGGTCCTTCTACAGCCGTCCAATCAGGTTGCTGAACCACGCTGACCTCAGCATTCGCAGGAAGCCATCCTTTGACTTCGTCTTCCAGCATTTTGGTGCGGCCGGCATCGTCTGTTTTGGAGCCTTGCTGGCGGCGCGCGATCGCTTCCTGCCCGAAGTTGGCAACGGCAACCACGCCTTCCAGTTTTCCGTCCTCGGTGAGGGTTAAGCGAGCCACACGCTTGGTGATGGCACCGGTGTAGGCGGGCATGGGAGTCTGTCCAATGACGATGCCGCCGGGGGTCTCGCGCAGACCCTCGGTGTCGCTGTGCGGCCAGTACAAAAGACCGTATGGACAAAACTTTGTTCCCGGATCGAGAAATACGTCTTTGCCGTCGAGAGTGACGACAGCGAGGTAGGTATCGAGCTGATCTGTACTCAAATAGTTCTTCTCGAAGATCCCCGAACTACGATTTGTCACCCACATGGGAAACGCCTGCAACCCGGCTGCGCGCGCCATCGCAATGAACAGCATGGTGAGTTCGTTCCTGGTTCCGGCCTGCTGTCGGAGGATATCTTCCGCGCCGCGCTCCTTGTAATCGAGCGCTTTCATTTCCTGATTGCTGAGACTGGGCTGGTAGCTCAGATTGGTAAGGCCGGAAACATAGGTGTAAATTTTCTTCGCCTTCTGCTCAGGAATGTCGGCAGGTGTCGTCACCTTCGCAACGGCCTCGGCGACTCCGCCCCGCTTGCCAATGAATTTCTCGGTCGCGGCCTTCCAGTACTTGCTTTCCTCTGACCAGTACTGGTTCGCATCCCTGCCGGCGCCGTAGTAGAAGCGAACCGAATACCTGAACGGCTCGCTGGGAGGCATGTGCTCCTCTTCCACAAAAGCAGGGATGTTCGTCATCTCAAGGTCGTACACATGACCCTGCGATACCTTGACGCTGTTTCCCTTGGGAAGCTTCCAGGTGTAAGCCACTCCGGCCCGGACATTCTCGTGTGTCGTTTGGACCATATCCATGTAGGCCACGAACCGGAAGTGCGCCTTGCGCTGGAACAGATCGCCCTGTATCACCCAGTCCGGCGGAAGCAAGGTATGAGAGTGATAGTCCAGGGTATAGCGATATTCCAGGACGCTTCCTACCTGAACATCGGGCAGCGAAAACGATTTGACCTGCTGCTTGACACCCTTGTGCTTGATGACCGTTTTGTCGAAAGGCTTTCCTTTGAACTCGACGACCGTACCGTCACTATGAATGGTGCGGCCCTGGACATCGGTAATACCGATCTCGACGTCCTTAAAGATGAAATAGGGGATTTCCACATCCCCATACTTGCGGCCAGCTTCGTTCAGAATTTTGATACGGGCATAGACGTAGTGTGAGTGCTTGAGATCGTCGTCGACTTCGTCGCGGGCAAGCACGAAAGCGGCTGCTCCCGGCTGCTCAGGTAGGTCTTTGATCTGTAGCTCGGAAGGATCGATGGCGGCAAAGTCGGCGGCGTGAGTCAGTCTTGAAAGTGCAAAAAACAAAAAAATAGCCAGATACCAAACCCGTCTGGGTAAGGGCATGACTTCTCCAGTCTGCAGCGCTGCGCTCTTATAACTCAGCAGAGTAGCTAAACGCAAGGACATAGACCCTGATTTGAAGCCTCGTTAACCGGAGTTCATAAACAGTTAAGGCGGTGGAGAGCAGGTTTTCCACTTTTGGGAACAAATTCTGTTCCACCGGAGTCTATTTGTGTGGCCCCTCTCTATTCGGCGCTGTGTGGCGCCCCGGGGGCAGCGGTTTCGAAGGAGGATCGTCAATAGCGGATCGGTACGGAGTTGTTACCGATTCGTGAACTCATTATCATGAGGTTGACGCCGTGTGATCATGGCGGGAGTTACCACATTGAGCAACCTCGCTAGTGCGATGGGGGTCCGCACCGAAGAAGCCGCGATCGTGGCCGAGTTACAGGCCGGATCAGAAACGGCCTTCGAGTGGCTGATCGCACGGTATACCCAGCCGGTCTACAGCCTTGTGTACCGCATGCTGGACGATCCCGCTGACGCTGCCGACACTACGCAAGAGGTTTTCATCAAGGTCTTCCGGGGCATCAAGCGCTTTAACGCCGATTCAAGTCTGAAAACGTGGATCTACCGCATAGCTCTGCATGAGGCGTCCAATCATCGCCGGTGGCACTTTCGGCATAAGTTGAAAGAAACCTCGATCGAACCTTCGCTCCAGAACAGTGACGAATACACCCTGGGCATCAAGGATTTCTTGATCGACGAGAGTAAATCTCCGTTGGACAACGTTTATGACGAAGAACTGAAGTCACGGGTGGAAGAAGAATTGCGCGCCTTGCCGGAGCCATATCGCACGACTGTCATTCTTCGCGATATTGAAGACTTGTCTTACGAGCAGATCGCAGATGTGATGAAAACGTCTTTAGGAACGGTGAAGTCTCGCCTGGTGCGGGGCCGTGACGCGTTGCGCAAGCGGCTGGAGCGGTACATGCCTGCATTCGGACTAAGTCGGGAAGCGCGGAGGCGTAAGCTACCCAGACAAAGCGCGGTGGGAGGGCAGGAAGCCGAGGTGTTGCCATGAAATGCTCGGTAGTGCAACGGCAAATGTCGTCGTATCTGGACGGCGCTGTTACCCGCAGCCAGATGGCGCAGATCAGCGAGCATCTGGCGCGTTGTGGGGAGTGTTCTGCGAAATACGAGAGCGCACGCCAGATGCAAAAGCTGGTGGGCTCGCTGGGCCGCAAGCCGGCCCCTCCGGAAGTGGCACTGCGGGTACGGGTGGCGCTGTCTCAGGAGCTGGCAAACACACGTCGCCCGCGCTGGGAGTCGCTGCGGATCCGCTGGCAGAACGCATTCAACGCCGTGATGGTTCCCGCCACAGCGGGCCTGGTCACAACCATCATCATCTTCGGATTGCTCATCAGCTTCCTGTACTACCCGGGACAGCTGTCCGCGGCAAACGATGTTCCGACAGCGTTCTACACGCCGCCGGAATTGCGCTTCGCTCCCTTTGAGCTGGCAACAGGATTGTCGAATGCCGACGATGTTGTGGTTGAGGCTTATGTGGACGCTAATGGCCGCGTGCAGGATTATCGAGTTCTCTCCGGCCCCGACAACATGAAGTCGTTGCCGACCGAACTCAAGAACGTGCTGATTTTCACAACGTTCCGTCCGGCTACGAGCTTCGGCCAGCCCACTGCGGGACGAGCCATTCTGTCGTTCTCGAAGATTCAAGTCAGGGGCTAGCGGCGATCTCAGTCTCCGTGCGCGGTTTGTGTGGCCGGAAGCCCTGTCCCTGAGGTCTGGCCCTTTTCTTTCTTTTTCTCTTCCCAGGTCAGTATTTTCAGATCAAGCACGCTGATGGAGTAGAGCACGGGCACCATTAGCAAGGTGACGAACGTCGCGACCGTCAGTCCGCCGATCTGTGCATAACACAAGGGCTGCCATAGCGGACCGCCGTGCATGGCGAGCGGGAATAGCGCCAGTACGGTTGCCGCAACGGTAATCAGCACCGGGCGAAGGCGAATGATGCCCGCATCAATCACGGCTTGCTCGAAGGGCTCGCCACGGGCATGCATCTCCTCAATGAAGTCGAACAGGACGATGACGTGGCTGACGATGACTCCAATCAGGCTGGCGATCCCAAGGAAGGCCATGAATCCGAAGGACGTCTTCATAACCCAGAGGCCGAAAATTGCACCTACGACTCCGTAAGGAGCAGCGGCGAAGACCAGGAACGGTTTGATGGCGTTGTTGAACTGAAAGAGCAAAGCCAGGTAGATTGCGAAGACTGATATGGCCAGCACGACGGTCAGGTTCTTGAAGCCCTCCTGCTGCTTGTCGTATTCACCGCCAATGCGTATGCCATAACCGGAAGGCATGCGCTGTTCCAGTTCTTTCAGTTTGGGCAGTGTGGTTTTGGTGATTTCCGATGCCAGGTGACCCGGCGCCGGGAAGGCGTAAATGGACATCGATCGGAAGTGGTCAAGACGGATGATGCGTTCCGTTTGCAGAGTTGTGTTCAGGTTGGAGATCTGCACCAGGGGAATTTTGGTCTTGCTCTGCTCGCCATAGACGTAAAGATTTTGGATGTCCGACAGGCGGGCCCGCTCGTCCATACGAAGGCGAGCGACTACGGGTATGTTGCGATCGCCATCCTGCAGCGTGGTCACGGGCACGCCACTCAAGGCGCCGGTAGCTGAGTTGGCAACGTCATTATTGGTGATTCCCGCAAGATTGGCCCGTTCTGGATTAATACTCAGCGTGACTTGGGAGCTCTCGTTTTGCCACTCGTTCCTTATTCTTCGCGACCACGGTGAGCTATCAAGAATGTCTTCCACCTGGCGCGCAATCAACCTGAGGGCATGGATATTTTCCGAACTGTCCTTGGTGGTCACGTCGGCGAGGCTGGCAATTCGAATGTCAATCGGATAGTTGAGTGGATTAGTTTGCAACTGCCGGTAATCGGCGCGCACTCCGGGCAGAGACGCACTGAGTATGGGCTGTACCTGGTCGACAAATTTCGGAGTAATGTCCTTGTCCGTGAGCTGAACCAGAACCTCTGCGTAGTTGAGCTGTTGAGCCTGAGGCGACAGTGAGAACCAGAATCGCGGGCTGCCGCCGCCAACCCAGGTGGTGACGTACTTGAGTATTTCGGCCGGCTTACCGTTCTTGTCAGGATGCTTCTTGCCCCACTCCGCCGCCTGCTGGCGAATGATCGCTTCAACCTGCTGCGCCGCCTGCGCGGTGGCTTCGAAATTCACATCATTCGGCAGCCACACATCGACGTAGGACCAGTACTGCACGTCGTCGGGAAAGAACGAAGTCTGCAGCTGCGAAAATAAGAGCCCGCCCGCAACCAGGAATAACAGCGACGCGATTGCAACCACCCAGCGATGATCAATCGCGAATCTGGCGGTCCGAGCATAGAGACCGGTAAAACCCTTGGTCCGGCGCTCTTCAATCGGCCGCTCGGGCGTCTTTTCAGGGCGCATGATGAAGTACCCCAGCAGCGGAATGAAAGTCATCGACGCCAGACGCGAGGCCAGCAGAGCACAGGTCATGACTACCGGAAGACTGTAGATGAATTCTCCCGTGGTGCCGGTAATCAGCAGGAATGGAAGGTAGGCCACAATGTTGGTGAGCGTGGCATACATGATGGCGGTGGCAAGCTTGGTCGGGCCCAGCCAAGCGGCGACGTCGCGCCCCTCACCTTCGGCAAGGCCTCGTTTGATGGCATCGCCGGCGACTACCGGATCATCCACCAGCAACCCGAGCGCAATGATCAATGAGGCCACCGATACCTGCTGGATGTCGATGCCCAGCAGATAAATCATGCCGAACGTCATGGCCAAGGTAATCGGGATGGAGATGGCCATCAGTAAAGCAGAACGCCACTCCCAAAATCCGATGAGCGAGACCAGGACAACCAGAACGATGGCCTCGTAGAGGGCATCCATGAAGAGGTCAATGTTTTCCTTCACCTGGACGACTTGGTCGGAAGTGTGCACCATCACCACGTCGTCGGGCAGGTAGGCCTTGACATTGTCTAAGGCAGCGTTGATGTGCTGTCCAAAGAGTTCGATCTGCTGGCCGGAACGCATGTTGATGGCCAGGGTGATGGCGCGGCTGCGAACCCATCGACCGTCCGGATCACGCCAGGTCATGAAGTTGAGCAACGTTGGAGGGCTCTGGTAGGAACGCGAAATGTCCACCAGGTCGCGAAGATAAACCGGGCTGTTGGAGGTGGAAACGCCAATAATGACATTGCCAATGGCCTGCGCATCCGGGAACAGGCCTGAGGGATTGATATCAATGTTCTTGGAACCGACTTCCAAGGTGCCTGCGGGCAGCGTAATGTTCTGCGCGTTCAGTATGTCTTTGAGCTTGGACGGATCGTAGCCATATTGCGCCAGCCGCTGCTGCGAATAATCGAGATAGATTTGCTCCTGTAGAACTCCGGAGCGGGTGACTTGCGAGACCTCAGGCACTCCCTGCAAAGTGCGTTGGATGAGGTCGGTGAAGTCATCGAGCTGGCGGTAAGAATATTTCGCGCCGGCGATTTCCGTCAGCTTGGCCTCGGCTTCCGACGGATCGCCGATCACCGTAGATTGCCACGCGTCAGGCGGCAGCTCGTCGCGATGGACATACTCATCCATCAACTTCTTGCCCAGAGCGCGAAGCCCGGCGCTGTCCAATGGCGTATTTACGTCCGCGCCGACGAAACCGGGCGCCTCAAAGAAATGTACGTCGCGCAGTCCGCCCTCGGCCGCACCGGCTCGCACCAATTGCTGGAACGACTGTCGCACCAGGCTCGGCGATACTGCCATGGGAAATGCATAGATGATGCTGAGGCGCGGTTGCGGAGAGGCGTGGCCTTCTTCGGCGCGAACCTTCTCGATGGCGCCGCGAACCACTCGAGCGCGAAGCGCTATTTCCGTCGCTGTCGCAACTGGACTTGCCACTGTCAGCATGAGCGCTGCTGTGTCTCCGAAGTTGCTATTGAACTGAATGGGCCCCGCGCCTCGGGGAAGCTTGTTGTTGAGTTGTTGTAGCTTGAGGTTGATGTCGGCGAACTGCACTTTCTTGTCGTTCACCGTGTCAGCCAACTGCACATAAACCACTGCCTGTCCGGGGAAGCTGATGGAGCGGATGCCGAAATCGGACGGCGTAGGAGACTTGATCGTGCTGTTCAGCGCGATCGCCTGCTCTATAGGACGCGTGACCAGTTGCTCGACTTGTTCGGCAGTAGCGCCGGGCCAGTTGCACTGCGCCGAAGCCACACGCACCGGAATGTCGGGGTCCTTCCGCTTCGGCATGTGGTGGTAGCCATACCAGCCCCATACGAACGTCGCCAGCAATAGAATTGAGCACACCTGCCGATGCTCGGTAAAGAACCGTGCGACGTTGTGGGTTGAGGCGATGTATTCCGCGTCCGACTTGTGAACGTGTGCCATGAGTCAGCTGGTGTTATTGAATTACGCGAACAGTCTCTCCATCTTTAATTAAAGTGGCGCCGTATGTGACTACCCGATCGCCCGGCTTCAGCCCTTGCTCCACGGCGATGGTGTTGCCATACGTACCACCCAGCTCAACTTCCTGAGTATGAACTCGCACCGGGTCGCCGGCTCCATCCGGAACGAATACGGCGAAGCCATTCTGCCGCTTCAAGCTGCGCACCACCGCAGCCAGCGAGACGACATTCACCTGCTTGTTTTCGCTGCCCGAGCGGATGGTGATTGAGGCGATCATGCCCGCCTTTAGCCGGTTGTCGCCATTCGGAATACTGACCTCCACCGAGTACACGCGGCTTTTCGGATCAGCCGAAGGGGATACCGAGGTCACATGTCCGGCGAAATCGCCAGCAACGGCGTCCGTGGTGACCGTTTCGGGGCTACCCAGGCGTATGTGTTCCATGGCAGTATCAGGAACGCCAAACACCGCTTTCACGGAGCGCACATCGGAGATGCTGAAGCCGTTTGTCGCGGGGCCGACCAACTGGCCTTCGTCGACATTTCGCTTTACGATCCAGCCATCAAAGGGAGATCTCAGTTCGCAGTAGTCGAGCGCAGTCTGCGCCTCGCTGATGCTCGCCTTAGAACTATCGATCGACGCTTTGGTATCCAGCATCTGGGCCTGCGCGTTGTCATAGTCCGACACTGTGGCAGCTCCGTTCTTGTACAGGACGGACATGCGATCGAATGACAGCTTGGCACGATCGTAATTTGCTTGAGCGCGCGCAAGCTGTGCCGTCGCCTGCTGCAATTTGTCTTTGTAGTCAGCCTGAGAAACGGTTGCGAGAACTGTTCCCTTCGTAACCCAGTCGCCCTGATCGATGTTGCGCATCCTGCCATTTGCGTCCTTTATCTGCCGAATACTTACCAGATAGCCATTGGACTTAAAGGCAAGGTCGACCTCCTGATAGGGCTGGATATTGGCGGAATACGTGTTGGCCCCGGTAGCAGGAATCGACTCCACCACACCCAGTCGTACAGGAGTTAGCGGCTTCTCCGAGGAATCGGCTTGCCGGCATCCGCCAGCGGATAACACTCCTGCGATACCAGCGATCAAAAGTAAGAAGGTGCAGTTGGGACGCCGCGATTTGGGATGCATCATTCTTCACCGATCGCTTTCTCGAAACTTGCCCGCGCGCTCCAGAACTCAGCCAGCGCATCGTCGTAATCGGAGTTGGCTTTATCAACTGAAGCCTGTTGCTGCAACACATCGCGCAGGAGTTTGGTTTGCTGGCCGTACTGCCAGGTGACCTCGCGTAATTTCTCGCGGGACGAGGTCTGCGCCACCTGTGCCACCAACACGGCGGTACGTGCTTCCTTCAGTGCACGAAACTGGTCGCCTACGTTGATCAGGATTTTCGACTTGGTGTTTTGCAACTCCAGCTTGCTCTGCTCGACGTTAATCGTCTTCTCGTTGACCTCGTGCTTGCGCCGGCCCCACTCAAACGGCTCCCAGCGGAATTCAAACCCTGCATTGGCGATGTTGGTGGGAACGAAGCTGTAGCCGATTGGCGAGGTGTACTGGATGGAAAAGCTGAGGTCGGGCAGGTACTCAGATTTCGCCAGCGCGCGCGCGTTGTCGGCTTGCTTCACCGTGATCTCCCCTTCTTTCATCTTGGGGTTGTTTTCCAGTGCCTTCGCCTGAGCTGACGCCAGGTCCATTTCATCGGCAGAGACCGGCGCTACCGCCGCGGTGCTGAACTGGATATTGATGTCTCGCCCTAGCAGGTCATTCAAGGTTTCCTTCGCCGTCTGCTGTTTGTTCTGCAACTTCAGCAGAGAAAGCTGCTCCTGCGCCAGCTTGGTCTTTACTTCGAGGCTGTCTGACTGGAGCGCTACTTGTTCCGAAACGTACTGCACGGTAATGCGCTCCAACTCTTCATATTGCTTAATGCTGGCCTGGGTTGACTCGATCTGATTCTGAATCTGAACAACTTTGTAGAACGCCTGCCGCACCTGGTCGACAACCGTGTCTTTCTGCTCGCGTAGTTGCTGTTCGGCCTGCTCCACTGAGAGCCGTTGTCCGCGAAGATACAGGTTAATTCTGTAGAGCTGCAACAGCGGTTGTGATGCTGTGGCCAGAACAGTGGCCGTCGGCTTAGAAGGCGTGGTCAGGTAGGTGTTCTGTGCGGGAATCGGGCCGATACCGGGATAACAGCAACCGAATTGTCCTTCGGGTATGAAGTACGAGATGGGACTCAGCAGCTCCGAGCCAAACGCATAGGTGTTGAACGATGGCAGGCGACGAGTTTTATCCGCCGCCAGCTTCTCTTTGTGAACATCCAGATTCAGAGAAACGATTTTCAGCGTGCGGTTGTCTGCCAGGGCGATCTTAACCGCGTCATCAACGCTGAGAACGGGCAAGTCGGAATTGGGCTGAGTTTCGGAAAACGCCGCGCCCAGAGTCGAGAATATGAAGACGAGCAGTAGGGAAAAACGCCGGTGACCTGTACGCCCCAGACCACGGTGGCGCGAGCGACCTTCCGTCTCGGCAGAGATAGCGCCGGGTTCAGCTCTTAAATGACCGCCAGCCGCTTCCGCCGCGCCGCTCCTGCCTGGTGCGGCGCGAAAGCAAAACGGATCCCCTGCGTATCGATTGATAGCTCTCCCCCAAGGCATCACCCAGCCAGGCGCGCAACTACATGCGAATGTTTTGCTGACGGCAAGTATGTTAGGCAGAGTTGCTGCGAGTGTAAAGGATGAAATGGTCACAAGAGGAGCGCACTCGCTGGCTGCGTCAGACGGTTAAGCGTCTGTTCAGATGACCGCGAGCTATTCCTGATTCTACTTCCCTTTGTAGTCGACGAAGAGGTCGGGAAACTCCTCTTGCAAGAGCTTGATCTTCGGCAAATCGCAGATCTGGATGTAAGAGCTGTCGGGGTTATGCAGCGCATAGTCCTGGTGATAGTCCTCTGCCCGATAGAAGCCCTTCAGAGGTGTCACCTGGGTAACGATCGGAGCCGGGAATGCTTTAGCTGCGTCTAGTTGCTGGATGTAGTCGGTCGCGATCCGCTTTTGCTCGTCACTAGTGTAGAAAATTGCCGAGCGATACGAAGTTCCTACGTCGGGTCCCTGGCGGTTGAGCTGCGTGGGATCGTGGACGACGGAGAAGAAAATTCGCAGCAATTGCCCGTAAGTTATTTTCGAAGGGTCGTATACCACCTCAACAGATTCTGCGTGTCCGGTGGTTTCGGTCGTGACCTGGCTGTAGGTTGCGGTTGCCGCAGAGCCGCCGGAGTATCCTGCCGTCGTTTTCAAGACCCCTTTCACACGCTCGAAAACCGACTGCGTTCCCCAGAAACAGCCGCCGGCAAAGACTGCCGTTTCTTTACCTGCGCTGGCCGCGAGTTTAGCGTCTACCTTGGGCGCTGGAATTGGTCCCTTGGGCTGTCCTTTGGCCGAACAGGCCAGCATTGAGGTGGTTATGGCTAGCGCAAACAGCGCACGACTCAGGCGCGTCAACATGAGAAACGTCTCCTCGTTTACCCAATCAGATGCGCAAGCGTCTCATTAGATACAGAGGGTCAATCCCCAGCGGCCCGCGTAAGGTCGGCTAAAGTTGCGGATGGGTCACCGCGATTGACTCTGGTTGCGAGGCTGCTGCGTCGTCTCTATATTGAAGGTCTGTCTCCGAGGCGCGCCCAATTGATCAAGCTGTTGCAATACTTGGTGCTGGTTGTCGGTCTGCTGTCACCCGTCCTGGCGCGGTGGCTCTACTCGCTCACCTACGCGACGCTCACCCGCGCCAGCACGAATCGCGAGCAGGACTGGCTATTCCGTCTTGCCATGTCTGGGCTCGCTATGGCGCTGCCCTTTTTCGCGACGCTGTTGCTGGCCTGGATAAGCTGGCGACAGCAACGCACGCCAGATGCAACCTCCAGATCTGAGAAGCGACGCCAATCACGCACTACTGAACGCGCGAGCCCAAGTGGTCGCTGGATCGTCAGGATAGGTCTGATCGTTGCGGCTCTTTCCCTCTTGCTGCTCTGGAAGCCGATCGGCGACGGCACCTCGCGCTGGAAGCAGCAACGGAACATGGCAATGAGCGGCGTTCCGGCACCCGACTTCAGTACCCTCGACATTGATGGGAATCGTCAACGATTGGCCGACCATAAAGGACAGGTAGTCGTGGTCAACATCTGGGCCACTTGGTGCGCGCCATGCCGGGCAGAGATGCCCGCGCTGGAGCGCCTGTATCAACAGGACAAAGACCGAGGTCTGGTGGTATTCGGCATCTCCGACGAAGACGCCGATGTGCAACGGCAATTCCGGCAAATCGTGCCGGTCACGTACCCGCTGCTTACTCTGAGCGGCGAGGTTCCCAAGCTATATCGCGACATTGCGCGCTACCCAGCGACATTCCTCGTTGATCGCCAGGGACACCTGCAACCTGCGCCCAGTCCCGACAAACCTCTCGAAGAGCTGCAAGCGGCGGTCGAGCGCCTGCTGGATGCCGGCTCTTAGCCGGGCCAGCAGAATCTCTCGTCATTCCGTTTGGAAGGCGCTGTTCGCTTCAGTCGGAGCTAGGGGCTATCTACTCTCCACCGCCGGATGTTGCTAAATATCGATTTCTCGCAAGCACTTCCCACACCGTATCGATCACTGTCCCGTCCACCCACTTCACCACCGCTACCGGGCGATCGCCCAGATGCGGCTTGGCCGGTTTGCCGCCGCAGATTCTCTCGACCTCGGCTTTGATCTCCTCGATCGGACGAATCGGCAATCCCTTGCCTTTCACCGCATCGAGCAGATCCTGTCGGCGCGGATTAATTGCGATGCCGCGCTCGGTCGCAACCACGTCAACCAGTTCTCCGGGGCCAACCACCGTTGTGACCTCATCGACAATCACCGGGATGCGATCGCGGAACGAGGGCACCGCCAGGATCGTGCAGCCGCTATACAAGCAGTTTTGCCATCCGCCGATGCCGTGCAGCAAACGGCCGTCGGAGTGGGTGACCACGTTGGCATTGAAGTGGACATCAACTTCAGTCGCGCCCAGAACACAGGCGTCGACCATCGAGGCGAAGTTGCCCTTGCCGTCGAAGTTGTACGAGGTAAAGGGAGACGTGGCCACATGCCGTGGATTGCTCGCAATTGATCGAACGCCATCCAAATCGAAAGTCTGCCCGTCGAGGATGTAGCCGATAAGACCTTCGTTCAGCAGTTCGACCAGATACTTGGTCGAGCCGCCGCGCACGAAGCTGGCTTTCACGTTGTCTTCGCGCATCATGCGCGCGAGATAGTCGACGAAGGCCAGCGCAATGCCGCCCGCTCCCGCCTGGAACGAGAACCCGTTGCGCATGATGCCGGCATCGCGCAGGAAGCGCGCAATCAATTCGGCAATGCGCAGGCGGTCAGGACTGCGCGTAATCTGCGTCGTGCCGCTGACGATCTTTTCCGGATCGCCGATCGATGCCACCTCGACCACGTAATCAACGTTATTGCCCTGGATCTGCCACGGTACGCATGGGAACGGAACCAGGTTGTCGGTGACGACGATGACGCGATCCGCATAGATCGAATCAGCTAACGCGAAGCCCAGCGAGCCGCAAGCCGAAGGCCCGTGCGATCCATCCGCGTTTCCGAAGTAGTCCGCCGTGGGAGCGGCGATCACCGCGATGTCGATATGAACTTCGCCATCCTGAATTGCCTGCCAGCGTCCGCCATGTGAGCGCAATACGCCGAGCCCGCGCATGTTGCCGTGCGAACAGAACTCGCCCAGCGGACCGTTCATGCTGCCTTCGACGTGATGCACCGCACCGGACTTCATCAGGTCGATCACCGGCTCATGACACGGAAACGAGGCGCTGGGGAACCACACCAGGTCTTTGACGCCCATGCCGGCGGCGGTTTGCAGCGCCGTCAACGCGACACGGTCGCCATTGCGCAAATGATGATGGCTGCTGATGGTCATGCCATCGCGCAGTCCGCAGAGGCGTAGTGCCGTTTCCAGGTCAGGCACTCGTTTGTCGCCGCTCGCGGGATAATCGCTGCTGCGTCGGATCGGCGGTCCTGCCTTGGGCCCGCTCGGCACTCGGCCCTCAATGCCCACGTACGGCGTCTGCTCGCGGCCATTCACAACCGTGGGAACGCGACGGCCTATAGCATTGGTTACAAGTTCGGTCTCGACCACTGACTTCATTGCTCTGCTCCGGTCGGGGATGTATCCGGCACGAGCCCCATCTGCCGTGCGCGCTCCACCAGCTTCAGCGCGCGATGGACGACAGGCGGATCGATCATCTTTGATCCCACGCTCACCACCCCCAGGCCACGCGATTGCGCTTCTTCGAAAGCTGCGGCAATTTTGAGCGCCTTCTCAATCTCAGCTCGTGACGGCGCAAACGCTTGATGAATGACTCTGATCTGTTGGGGGTGTACGCATCCCATACCTTCGAATCCCATGGCGCGCGAGGCTTCTCCCCAGCGCCTCAGTCCTTCAGCATCAGCCACATCGCCATAGACCGAATCGATGGCTTGTAGCCCCGCCGCTTTCGCCGCATTGACCAGTCGCATCCTCGCGTACAGCGACTCGGCTCCGGTTGCGGTTTTCACCACGCCCAAGTCGGCGGTGTAATCCTCAAGCCCTATAGTGATCGCGGCGTTGCGCTCGGAGGCGTGTGCGATGGCGTACACGTTCTCGACGCCCAGGGCAGTCTCCACGATAGGCATCAGCCATATCGGGCGGATCGCACCGACATGCCCCTGAACGAGGGCAATCAGCGCGTCCACTTCACGTACTTGTTCTGCGTGCTCTACCTTCGGAATCAGGATGAGGTCTGGTTGCTGCGGCACGATCTCTTCCAAGTCGCGGCGACCCAGTGGGAACGGGTTGATTCGCACCATGCGCTCGCACCGCCCGAAATCGACCGTTCTCAGTGCATTGCGTACCAGCAGTCGCGCAGCGTCTTTCTCAGCGTGGTGGACCGAGTCTTCAAGGTCCAGGATGACGCCATCGGGCTCATGCAGGCCGGCATTGATAAAGTACTTTGGCTCGTTGCCGGGCAAATACAGGCGCGACCGCCGTAAACGATCGCGAGCAGACGGGCGAGGCAGCGGAGCGGCGTCCGGCAGTGCCGCCATCGTCGGCGTGATGCCGGCGCGCAGTACCGCAGCCTCTAGACGCGCATCGATGACAAACGGCAGCGCGCCTTCATCTACGATCCGCACTCGGGCATGGGAAATACCCAGGGCGTGCAGGACATCCGTCGCCTGCGCGCGTATCGCCTCGCCGTAGTACTGATCGACGCGCGATTGCAACTCAACTTCGATGCCGTCTGCGCTTCGTTCTTCGAAGGTCACACGCAGGTCGGAACGCACATCCCCTCCCGCACGTCCCGCCTCTCCGCGGCGCAAGCTAGCTGCGACTGCTGCTGGCATATGCTTTCTCCACAGGAGCGCCGAGTTTGTTCAGGATGGCATCGGTCAACTCGGTCGTCGACGCTGCGAGAGCGAGGGCTTTGGCTCCGCCCGTCAACCGCATCATGTCATAGGTGCGAACTTCGCCTTCCTCGACGACGGCGGCAATTGCCTTACGTACCAGATCGGCTTTGTCCGTTTCACCGAGATGATCGAGCATCATTGCCGCCGACAGGATCATCGCAATCGGGTTCACGATCGGCGGATCAAGCTCAGCATACTTCGGCGCCGAGCCGTGCGTGGGTTCGAAGACTGCGACCTCTTCGCCGATGTTTCCCGAGGCAGCAAAGCCCAACCCGCCAACCAGTCCGGCGAACGCGTCGCTGATGACATCGCCAAAGAGGTTACTGGCAACGATCACGCCATATTCTTCCGGATTCTTGGTCAGCCACATGGTCTGCGCGTCAATGTTAGTGGACCATAGCTGCACATCTGGATATTGCCGCTGCACTTCTTTAGCGGCTTCTTCCATCATGCCCGAGGTCTCGCGCAAAACGTTCGGCTTCTCGCAGACGGTGACGGACTTATAGCCGCACTTAGCCGCGTGCCGGAATGCCGCCTCGCAGATGCGCCGCGCGGCCGACCGGGTGATGATGCGAACCGAAATCGCAAGTTCGTCCCCAGGCACGTTACTGAACGGCTTGAACTTCGAGTGCAGCCGCAGCGCCTCTTTCACCTGCTCCGGCGGATTCGTCCACTCCACGCCGGCATACAGTCCTTCGGTGTTCTGGCGGAATACCACCACGTCGACTTTTGGCTCTTCATAGCCGCCTTTGGGCGACTTGCGAATGAAGTTCAGCGGATTGCCGGGAAACGACAGGCACGGCCGCATGCAGATATCGAGGTTGAAGATCTGCCGCATCGAGACAATGGGACTGAAGTACTGACGCCCGCTGCCTCTCAATGCCGGCGCAAGTTCGGCCTCCGCCTCTTTCTTGGGCTTCGACGTGATCGCACCAAACAACCCCACCTTATGTTTGCGTAGCAACTCCACCGTGCGCTCGGGTAGCGCGTTGCCTTCCCGGCGCCAGCACTCCCAGCCAATGTCGGCATGCACGTACTCGGCTTCAAAGCCGACTGCCTCTAGAACGCGAATTGCTTCCGGTAGAACCTGGTTGCCAATGCCGTCTCCCGGCATGGTTACGATCGTATGTTTTGGCATGTTGCAAGCTTCCTTCTTTACAGCCTCGCTTAAAGTTGTCATCCCGAACCGACTTCGGTCGGTGAGGGACCTGCAGTTTCTTTTCTTCACCCCTGCACTATGCAGTGAAACGACCTAGATCGTTGCCGGCACCAGCTTCGACTTCAACTTCTCCGCCACGAGGCTCTCGATCCCTCCCGCAACCACCAACGACTGCGGCACCGTTCCCAGCGCAGGAAACGAAAACCGCTCTTCACCGTAAAGAATCGTGCCCGTCGCAAAATTCACCTCGATGCTGTCAGGCGAGACGATCGTCTTCTCCTTGGCTGCGATGGCATCGGCAAATTGCTGTCTCAGGTACGCGACCAACCCCGGCGCTTCAATGCACAAGAATCCATTGTTGAATGCATTGCGCAGATAGGTCTGCGAGAAGCTGCCCGCGATCACCAGCGGAATCCCGGCACACTTCAACGCGGTCACCGCCTGCTCCCGGCTGGACCCCGTACCAAAGTTGAAGCCCCCCACCACGATGTCGCCCGTGCGCGCCGTTGTCGCGAACTGCGGATCGTAGTTCTGCATCACCACCTTCGCCATCATCTCCGGCGTCATGTCTTCGCGATAGGTGTAGTCCTTGCCGTAGATGCCATCCGTGTTCAGATTGTCCTGCGGAAGGAAGATCACCCGCCCTCGCACCGTCTCCGGAAAGCCCAGCAGAATCTCCACCGTTTCTTCCCCGGCGACCGAAGACGCCAACAAGTGAACCGGCTGCGCACCTCAACTGCGGCTGATTTCGATGGTCCGCATATATATCCCACAATCGCCGACGCCGCTACGACTTCAGGGCTGGCGAGATAGCACTGTGCATCACGCGATCCCATACGGCCTTTGAAGTTGCGGTTGGTGGCCGAAATCCCCACCTCGCCCGCCTCCAGCAAACCGGTACCCAGCCCGATACACGGCCCGCACCCCGGCGGAAGCGGCTCTGCACCAGCCTTCAGCAGGGTCTGCCATATACCGCGCTTCACGGCTTCGTCTTCGACTTCCATGCTGGCTGCTGCCAGGTAAAACCGCACCCCCGGCGCAATCTTCTTCCCCTCCAGCACGCGCGCCGCTGCGGCCAGATCTTCCAGCCGCGAATTCACGCACGAAACCAGGTATGCCTTCTGGATAGCTACCTTTTTCTGCTCGATCTCCGCTAGCGATTGCATCACCTGCACGCTGTCCGGTCCGGACACGTGCGGCGTCACGTCATCGAGGTTCAGCACAATACGTCCGGCGTAAACCGCATCCGCGTCCGCCGCCGGAGGACTGGTGCGCCACTTCAGCAGGTTCATCTCCGTGATCCGCCGGATGTCGTGTTTCCGCAGTTGCAGGTTGCGTCCTTCGAGGTAGGCAATCGTCACCGCATCCACTGGGAACCATCCCACCAGCGCGCCCCACTCAGTGGTCATGTTGGCGATGCTCAGCCGCGCGTCCATGCTGAGCGACCCCACCCCAGGCCCGCTGAACTCGACCGCCGCGTTCAACACCTCGTCGTGGTTGTACAGCCCGCACAGCGTGATAATCACGTCCTTGCCGCTGACGCCAGGTCGCAGCTCGCCTTCAAGTACAACTTGAATAGTTCGCGGTATCTGCCACCAGAATTCGCCCGTAGCCCAGATGGCCGCCGCGTCGGTGCGCACCACCGGAGTGCCGATCGCCCCTAGTGCTCCGTACATGTTCGAGTGCGAATCCGAGGCCACAACAAAGCGCCCCGGCTGCACGTAACCCTGCTCGACCATGATCTGGTGACCGATCCCCGTCCCCGGCGGATAAAAGTCGATTCCCTGCTCGCGCGCGAACGCCTCCATGCTGCGGTACTTCGCCAGGTTCGACTCTTCCGCATTCTGGATGTCGTGATCGGCGGCAAACACCGGCTGCCCCGGATCGCTCACCCGCGTCGCGCCGATGGCCTTAAACTTCTTCATCACCGCCGACGTATTGTCGTGCGTCATCACGTGCGTCGGCCGGATGGACAGGAAGTCGCCGGCGCGCAGCGACCGCTTCGGACCTTCGGCCATGTGTTGCTGTGCGATCTTTTCCACTACCGTCTGCTTCATGAGCGCTACTCTTTCCGGTCGACGCGGAACAGCCGCATCAACTCCGTCACGCTGCCCTGCTTCTCCAGGTTCCAGATGGCTTCCATCGCCTTGCGGCGCGCCTTCTTCGACAAGACCGGCTCCGCCAGCGCCTCGAACTTCTCTTCCACTTCCTGATCGCTAAGTGGATTCCGCGGATCGCCCTTGGGATAGTCGAGCTGCGTCATGAACTCCGTGCCGTCGTTGGTGCGGATGCTGACGATCACCCGCTGCAAGGCGGGAAACACCTTCTCAATCTCCTTGTCAGCCACCACAACCACCTTCTTCAGTTGCTCCCGGATCAGCGGATCATTGATCTTCTCCGGCGTGAACTGCAGCGGCGTTACCTGCCGCTCGGCGATGGCTGCCGCGATAACGTAGGGCAGCGAGTGGTCCGCCGTCTCCTTGCTGTGCGGGTCGTACTTGCTGGGATCGCTGAGGATGTCGGCACCTCGCGCGGTGGTGCGAATGTGTACTCGCGCGATGTGCTGCGGCTCAAGATTGTTGTCCTTCACCAGTTGCAACACCGCTGAAATCGGGGTGTGCGTGAGCGCTTCCGTTGGAAACGCCTTCATCCCACATTGTGTGATACGCCAGGATTCCCCAAGCCCGTCGGTGAGAATGTTCAACCTCCACTCCGGGCCCAGGCAGTGGACAATTCCCTCTTTCCCGTCGATGACGTGCTCAGGACCGGTATAGCCCTTTTCCGCCAGCAACGCGGCCAGCACGCCGCTCTGCGTCGCCAGCGGATCGACCGTGTTCTTCATCATCGTCAGCTTGCCCGCCGTCACCGCTCCCAGCGTGGCCCGTGCGCTGGCGCTGATTCCAATTGCATGCTGAACCTTCGGCCAGTCGAGGTGCAACATGCGTCCGGCGACGATGGGGGAAACAAACGCCGTTAGAGTCGCGTGATGCCAGCCGCGCTCGCGGATGCCGGGGAATGCTGCTTCACACAACCGCATCTCGAACTCGTGGCCCAGCACCATGCCAACTATCAGTTCGCGGCCATCGCTCTTCGCGCGCTCGCAGCAGGCCAGAGCTGCGGGAAAAATGTCCGAGGGATGGCTCGGGTCCTGCTTCCAGTAGATGTCGTTGTAATCCATGCAGCGGATCATCAGCGCATTCGCCAGCGCGGCCGACACCGCATCCACGTGCAGGCCGGTGCCGATGATGGTCGCAGTTCCCGGCCCGGCAATCTCGTTTAGCACTTCGAGCGCGATGGCCACGTCGTGCTGCTGGTAGCCGCCCAAAGCGCAACCGATGCTATCCAGCAGGAAGCGTTTCGCCTGGTACACCGCCTCCGGCGAGAGGTCCTCGAATCGCAGCTCCGCGGCCCATTGCGACATCACCGCAGTGACCGTCTGTTTGGCTGCTGTATCCGGCGCAGTGAGAGTGGGCATCGAAGTCGTCTCCTTACTTGTTCAGGTTCTTGAAAGGCAGGTATGTCATGAAGTCGGCGTGATGCACGATATAAGCTTCGGTCGTGCGCTTCACCAGGTCACCTTCGGCGGCGTGAGCGGCAATGATGTGGCATACCGCATCGGGTACGCCGCACTGCATCGCCAGCGCGACTCCGGTAAACGGATGGCGCAACATCTCGCCCCGCTTGCTCTGACGGGCCTTGCCATCGACTTTCTCGTACTCCAGCAGCTTGCCCACATCGGCCAGAATCGCACCGGCGATCACGGTGTCGAGGTCGATGGGCAGCGCGCTCCCCATGAATTCCTTCATGCTCTCAGCCGCTTTCCGCGCGATGTGAACCACGCAGCGCTTGTGCTCCATAAAGGTGGTAGGACAGTTGGCCACCAGCAGGGTGAACGGAATCTGGTTCAGATCGTCAGGGGTGAGGGGGCTAAGTTCGAGAGCTCGTATCCAGGTTTGAGTGACTTGCTCCCGCAGTCCGGAATCGGCGATCCACGCGATTTCGGGCCACAGCTTCAGTACGGCGTCGCGCAACTTCGTTCTCCTGTTCGCGTCCGCAGAAGCGCGCACAGGAGCGCACGGCAACTGCCTCACCGCAAACATTTCAAGTTACGCTTTTCACTGCCCAAGGAGATATGACGTCCGTCACAGGTAAATTGTGACGCGCTACCTTGAGCATTGAGGACGACGCTGCAATTCACTCCCTGCGATACCGCCACAAACTTGACTCATAGCAATGAGTCAACTAGGCTACTTATATGCCTAAAAGATTACAGGTCATCCTGCAAGACTCCGATTATCGGGAGATACAGAGAGCCGCCCGCTCTCGCCGCATGTCCATCGCGGAGTGGGTTCGCCAAGCTCTCGCCGCGGCCCGTCGGCAACAGCCCGAAGGCAGCGTCAACAAGAAGCTTGCAGCCCTCCGCGCCGCAAGTCAGTATCAATTCCCGGTGGCGGACATGGACCAAATGCTAGATGAGATTGAAGCTGGTTATCTAAGCGGTCAGCGCCCGTGATCCTGGTCGACTCCAATATACCGATGTATCTCGTCGGGACATCTCATCCCCACAAGCTGGATGCTGAACGGCTGGTTGAAGACCTTTTACGGCGACAGGAGCGGCTGGTTACTGACGCGGAAGTTTTGCAGGAAATCCTTCACCGTTACGTCGCTATCAATCGTCGCGCCGCAATTCAACCTGCATTCGATGCGTTGCTTGGCATCGTTGATGAGGTTCTCCGAATAGACGCCGCAACTGTTGAAAGAGCCAAGCAGGTCGTGCTCCAGTATCAGCACCTTTCGGCGCGCGACGCCATTCACCTGTCGATCATGGAGCAGAACGGAATCACCCAGATATTGAGCTTCGACTCAGGTTTCGACGCCCTCCCTGGAGTCACTCGTCTGTCCTAAGGGTAGAGGCACAAATCTTGGCCCCTGCAGGATATTCGCCACCCTTACTCTTTCACTGCAATCCCCAAAGCCTTCATCTTCCGGTAAAGGTGGCTGCGCTCCAAGCCGAGCACCTCGGCGGTGCGGCTGACGTTGCTGTGGTTCTCGTCCAGCTTCTTCAGGATGTAATCCCGCTCATAGGCGGCACGCGCCTCGTGCAAGCTCGAGAACTCAGTCCAGGGGCGCCGTCCGCCATCCCGGAAGATGAGCGACGGCAGATGCTTGCGCTCGAGCCGGCCCGTTGTTGGGTTCATGATAACGATGCGCTCGATCACATTGCGCAACTCCCGGACGTTACCCGGCCATGAGTAACGCAACAGAGCGTCTACCGCGTCCTCTGCCATCTCCTTTGGATGGCGCTGGTAAGTCTGCGAGAACTCCTTCAGGAAAAACTGCGCCAGCACCGGGACATCTTCCTTCCGTTCGCGCAGCGGCGGCACGTAGAACGGGATCACGTTCAGCCGATAGAAAAGATCTTCGCGAAAGTTACCCTTTGATATCTCGTCTTCCAGGTCTTTATTTGTGGCGGCGATCACCCGCACATCCACCGTCACGGACTCGTCTTCGCCAAGCGGAGCAAACCGTCCTTCATCCAGCGTGCGCAACACCTTCGACTGTGTTTTCAAGCTCATGTCGCCGACTTCGTCGAGGAAGAGCGTGCCTCCGTCAGCTTTGCGGAACTTCCCTTCTTTGGCCGCTGCCGCCCCCGCGAACGCTCCCTTACGATGCCCAAACAGCTCGCTTTCAATCAGGTCTTCGGGAATGGCCGCGCAGTTGACCTCCACGAACATCGACTCCTTGCGCAGGCTCTGCGCATGAATCGCACGCGCCACCAACTCTTTGCCCGTACCGGACTCTCCGTAGATCAGCACCCGGCCGTTGGTGGGAGCCATCAACCCGATCTGTTGTCTCAGCGCTTTTACTGGAACACTGTCTCCCACGATGACGCTGCGCGACTGGAACTGCCGCTTGAACTCCAGGTTCTCGCTGCGCAGGCGCTTGGCTTCCAGCGCATTCTTCAACACGATCAGGGTTCGCTCAACAGAAAGCGGCTTTTCCAGGAAGTCGAAGGCGCCCAGTTTGGTGGCTCGAACCGCGGCATCAATGCTGCCGTGGCCGGAAATCATGATGACCTCGGGAGGATTATTCGTCCCCATGATTTCTTCAAGGATTTCGAGGCCATCTCTGCCCGGCAGCCAGATATCGAGCAGCACTACATCCACAGCTTTGCGACGCAAGGTATCGAGTGCGTCCTCGCCGCTATCCGAAAGAACTGTGCTGTAGCCCTCATCCTCCAGCACCCCTTGCAGGGAACTGCGGATCTGCGACTCGTCATCCACTATGAGTATGGTTTGCATTCGATTGCGCCACCGAGGCCGCCATCTCCGGCTGCACCGGTAACTCTAATGTAAACCTTGCGCCTACCGGACGGTTCTCCTCGACGCGAATAGAGCCGTGATGGTCTTCGATAATGCGGCTCACAATAGCCAGTCCCAGCCCGGTGCCACGCTTCTTAGTGGAGAAATATGGCAGGAAGAGCTTTTCCTTCAATTCAGGCGTGACCCCATGGCCGGTGTCCGCCACCACGATCTCAACCGTGTCACGCTCGCCGGCAATGCTGGTGGAGATTTGTATCTCTTTGACCAGCGAGTCGTGCATGGCCTCGGCGGCATTGTCCACCAGGTTGGCGATGGCACGCTTCATGGACGCGGCATCCGCCAGCACCGGCGGCAGGTCTTCACTCAGATACTTGGTCACGCGAATGCCGTCGAGCCGGCCGTTGAACATACTGAGCGCGTTCTCGATGACCTGGTTGATGTCGGTGGGTTCCGGACGCGACGCCGGAAAACGCGCCAGCACTGAGAATTCATCCACCAGCGTGCGAACCGCCTCGACCGAGGTGCCGATAGTCTCAGAGCAGCTTCGAATCACGCCCAGCGAAGCTGCATCCGGCGGCACTCCACGCTCCAGATGACGGCGGATCCGTTCCGCCGATAACGCGATGGGGGTCAGCGGATTCTTAATTTCGTGGGCAACACGCCGCGCCACCTCGCGCCAGGCGGCCTGCTTCTGCGCGCGCAACACGTCCGACATATCTTCGAACACCATCACGTAGCCCAGGCGCGGAGTCATGGGAAGCCGTTGCGTCGGATCGAGGGTCGCAATGGTAACCGCTACGTTCAAGCTCGCATGCGGCGTCGTAATCTCCATCTGGCTAGTCGTCGAACCCATGCGGTCGGCGCGGCGCAGCATGTGCTCCAGGTCGCCCACCACCTCATCAGAGAACAAGTCGCGCAAGGTCTGAACTGGCCGATTCTCCCCTTCCAGGCGAAGCAGTCGCCGCATCGCACCATTCATTCGAGTGATGTCCCGGGATGAATCCACAGAGAGCACGCCACTGGGAATGCTTTCCAGCACCGTCTCAATATGCCGGGTACGATGTTCCAGCTCCACGTTGGCTTCGGCCAACTCGTGGCGCGATGCCTCGATCTTGCTGCGGCTCGACTCCAGGTCCTCCGCCATCTTGTTGAACGATCTCACCAGTTGCCCGATTTCGCTATCGGCAGCAACATCCACGCGAACATCCAAATGTCCGCGCGAGATCTCGTGCGTTGCCTCGGCCAGCGCCGCCAGCGGTCTGGTTACCATCCTTGACAGGAAAAGTGCCAGCCACAATGAGGCGAACAGCACGCCAACCGTCAGAAACAGCAGGTACCCGAGATAGGCCCGGCGCAGCCGGCGCCGCTGCTGGCGCAGAATCTCATACTGCTGCTGGCTGTTCTCGATGTCCCTCAGCATGCCTGCGTAGTTTGCGGGCAGCGGCATCGCCACCACAATCCTGCCGACATGACCAATTTTGGACTGCCCCACAACGTACAGTGTTCCGTTCACGTCGAAGGTCTTCCCTTGCCCTTGGCCAGACTCCAGCGGAAGCCGGTCCCGTATCAGCGGCCAAGGGTCGGGTGAATGAAAGGTCGCCTCGGCCCTGTCGTCTTCCAGCGCAAAGGCGAAGCCGCCCTGCAGCGTAAACTCGCTGTGGCGGAACTCATCCAGGATGAAGTTGAAGTTCCCCGTTTCGAAGGACTTCTGGGCCGCGGGCGTGGCCGCCAATCGCTGCGCTTCGGCGCTGGCATTGGCTGTGGCGTAGTCGGTCAACAGCCCGGCAATCGTGCTGGTGCGATACTGCACGTCTTCCACCGGCCGCGAGAACCATCGCTCAACCGACCGGTTCATCAGTCCATACGAGAACATGAACAGGACGATCACCGGTCCCAGGGACAGCAGCAGCGCACCCATGACCATGCGGCTGCGAAACTTCGACCCCAGCACTCCGGTCCTGCGCTCAGCATAGAGCCGCAACAGCGTCCGGATGAGCACGAATACCAGTGCGACAAATAGAAGAAAGATAAGCGCCGACAGCGCGGCGAAGATCAGGGTCTGTTCGCTGGTGTCAGGATCCAGCAGCGTCAGCTTGAACGTAGCCTGCGCAAAGATAACCGCGAACAGCAGGAACGTGGCGATCGACAGCGCAATGACCGCGGGAGTACGGTTCTTCTTCGTACTGTTAGAAGGCGTCGCTGACGGCATGAATCGTCTGTCTTCCGGAGCATTTCTCCGGATTACACCTGGGCTCAATCGGCACGCGGGGACAGCCGGGGCAGATGCCTATTATAGCCTTGGTTCCGGTTTCTACTCCGCTTTCTTCGTTACTCGCCGGTTAATATCCCTACCCACAGTTTGCAACCGAACCCGCTGTCTCGCCGACAGCATTTCGCCTAACGGACAAGCATTGCACTTCGGCTGTGTCTTATCGCAGTAGTGCTTCCCTAGCTGTACGATCAACCCGTGCATCTCGTTGTAGACACGCGTCCTGCTGGTTTGTTGCGTCGTGCTCATGGTTGACGGCGCATGCACTGCCGGCATCGAGCCGACGCCGAGCGCCGCCCCGGGAACTTCCTCCTCCGCCAAGGCACGCTCCACTAGCAATCGAATCTCGTCGTACTTGGCCGATGAGCTCACCATCCCGTGACGTTCGAAAACGCGTCGCGTGTAAGCGTCCACCACGAACACCGAATGCATCGCCGCATAAAGAAGGATGGAGTCGGCTGTCTCGTTCCCTATGCCTTTCTGCATCAACAGCTCGGCGCGCAATGTATCGGTCGACGTCGCGAACATCCTATCCAGCGAGCCGTCATACTTCGCATCGACGAAGGCAACAAAATCTTTCAGCCGCTGCGCCTTCTGCCGAAAATAGCCGGACGACCTAATAAGCAATTCCAGTTCTGTCTGAGAAACGTTCCTGATTCCTTCCAGGTTCAGCACGCCTGCTTCGCGCAACTTGCCCATCGCCCGCTCAACATTGGTCCAGGAGGTGTTCTGGGTGAGAATGGCTCCGGCGATTACCTCGAACGGACTTTCCGCCGGCCACCAGTGCTGCGCCCCCAAGCCTGTGCCAGCTTGCGATAGATCTGACGCACCTGTTCTTCGGCGCCGTGCCGGATGGGGCGGCCTTTCTTGGCTCTATGCTGTAGGAGTTGCACCATTCAGTGTAGTGGTTGATCTCGCGGCGAAGAATATTCCACCACGGATTCGCACGGATGATCACGAATCAGATCGGGGCTCCGGATTCTTCAGACCCGGCTCTTCTGATCCGCGTTAATCCGCGGTTGGTTCGCTTTAAGGTTTGCCTTTCAACTGCTGCTTCCACCCCAGGACGCGCGCCTTGGCCGCTTCTGCCTCAGCCTCCGGAACCATCCCCTTCAGCTGAAACAGGATGGACAAGCTGGTGTGCGCCAGCACATCATCCGGATCGAGCTCGGCAATGCGGCTGGCGACGGCGATGGCCTTGTCATACTGCTCGGTATCCTGAAGCACCCGAGCCGAGGCCGTGCATGGCATCGAGGAACGAGCCGTCCGCCGCGATCGCAGCCTCGTAGTCGGCAATGGCTTCCCCGTGACGCCCCTCCGCATAGTGGTCGAGCGCGCTGTAGTAGTGATCTTCCGCGGCCTGTCGCGCCTGCTCATCGCCCATATTCGAAGGTTAGCACGCGGATTCGAGGCTTCCGCGGCCTCGACATCCCACGCGCGCTCGCGGATATACTGCCTTTAACCATGCGCAACGTCCTACGCTTCTTGTGGAACGCCACACGAGGTCATCACCTCGCTCCCTGGCGCAGTCCGTATTTGCGCTGGCGCATCGAGACCTATAGCGGAGTGAAGATGCAGAGCATCGGCTTCCCTGAGTTCTGCGGCTTCCTGTGGCACGAGCGTGGTGAGTTGCTGCGCTTCCTGAAGTGGACTGGCCACATGGACCGCTACGCCCGCACCAAGCCCAAGAACCTGTAGGTGGTACCGAACGGTCTGGCTATGTCGAATTTCATCCACTGACGTCCAACACCGCAGACGTCAACACTTCGTTCCAGACGAACGAATGCGTGGCGAGATCGACTATATCGACTATAGAGAGGCCCACGTCGAACGGCCAGGAGGGAAAAGAAATGCGGAAGTCACGATTGATGCATCGACCCCGGCTCGCTTGCGCCTTCCTGCTCGGCATACTTGCTTTAGCCGCCACCGTTTCCGCCCAAACCGTTGGTACCGCCGCAAAAGCAGCGGGCCAATCAACCGCTATACGCGACGGCTCTCACGATTTCGACTTCATTTACGGGAAGTGGAGAATGCCCAACCACCGTCTCAAAAAGCGGCTCGCGGGCTCGCATGAGTGGGTAGACTTCGTGACATGCGACGAAGGCAGTCCTCTGCCCGGAGGAATTGGCGACACCGATTACTGGAGGGCCAGCTACTGGAAGAATTTCGTTGGAGTGACGGTTCGTACCTACGATCCCAAGAGCGGTCTCTGGCGTATCTACTGGGTTGACAATACTTTTTCTGACGGCGTCATTGCCCCTCCGGTGGTTGGCAGGTTCGACGGCAACATAGGAATATTCGAGGGACGGGATACTTCCAACGGCGTACCCGTGCTGGTTCGCTTTACCTGGACCATAAATCCTAAACCTTCTGAGGTGGCAGCCGACTGGGAGAAG
Organism: uncultured Acidobacteriaceae bacterium; assembly: GCA_963791965.1. Classification (GTDB taxonomy): domain Bacteria; phylum Acidobacteriota; class Terriglobia; order Terriglobales; family Acidobacteriaceae; genus CAVVDY01. Next base: position 850,895 of record CAWBUK010000006.1, read on the forward strand.
GCCGCCAATCCCAAAGGTTCACCGGTAATAGCAAAGTGGGAGCAGGCGTTCTCTACCGATAACGGCAAGACTTGGGAGACCAATTGGTATAACGAATTTATTCACGACGACAACTGCACACCCACTCCGTGAGCCACGTCCGCACTGACTCTTACCTGTCGATCGCATATTCCGGCGGGTGGAGATCCTACAGCAGGTACAGCAACGCATCCAGCCCCGCGTGAGTGAGGCGATACTTGGCGGCCGCACGAACCACCGGTTTCGCGTGATAGGCGACGCCGATACCCGCCTGCGCCAGCATCAGAAGATCGTTGGCGCCATCTCCGACGGCAACCACCTGACTTCGCGGAATCCCCTCTTGTTCGGCGACTTCGTTCAGCAACTCAGCCTTACGCTGCCCATCGATAATTTCGGCTGCGAGCTGACCGGTCAACGCACCATCGGCGACCTCAAGTTCGTTGGTAAAAACATGGTCGAAGCCAAGCCGTTGCTGCAGTCTCCGCCCAATCACGCCAAAGCCGCCGGAGATAACCGCCGTCTTGCAACCATGCTCGGCAAGGCCTCGCATCAGCGCTTCAAGTCCAATGCCCAGCTCAATCCCCTGTTCCAGTTCCGCAAAGGCTTCCTCTCGCAAGCCCTCCAGCAGTGCCACTCGCTTTCGCAGGCTGGTGCGGAAATCGATCTCCCCTCGCATCGCCGACTCGGTGATCGCCGAAACTTCCGGGCCCGCTCCAGCCAGTGCCGCCAGCCGATCGATCACCTCGGCCTGAATGATGGTCGAATCCATGTCAAACACAAATAGCTTTGGCGGATTCGCAAGACTCGCGGCAGGTCGAATAAAAATGTCAGCGCCCTGACGCTCCACCGCGTCGTTCAGCTCGCGCCGCTCGTCATCGCCAACCTCGCTGTCGCGCGTTACCTCAAACAACGTCGCCGCACAGAAGGCGTTTCCGTCATCCAATTCCCGTCGCGAGGAGAACTCAAAACAGCGCGCCAGAAGCCGAACACACTGGTGGGCAACGGCGTGCGTTGGTGACGGGGTAATCAAGGTAATGACGTAGTTGGCCATTCGAAGCAGCTCAGTGATTTAGGTGGTGACTCACCAGCTTACCTTGTGCGTATTTGTTCCGAGGCCCAAAGTGGAACCTCACTCCAATCTTCATGCGCATAACCGGTCACGCAAAACGCCTACGGGCTACACTGGATTAATCCATTTCAACCCAGTTTTGATTCCGAGGTCATCATCATGTTTCGGAAAACTCGTCTTTATACTCCCGGCCCGACCCCCTTGCTTCCCGACGCCCAATTCGCCATGGCGGCGGCGGACCTGCACCATCGCACGCCTGAGTTTCGGGCTCTCTATAAAAAGGTCCTTGAGCAACTGAAGCTCTTCATCGGAACGCAAAACGATGTCGTGGTGCTCGCCTCCTCGGGAACCGGCGCGATGGAAGCCACGGTCAGCAATCTGACCAATCCCGGCGACGAGGTGCTGGTACTCACGGCCGGCAAGTTCGGCGAGCGCTGGACCAGTCTCGCCAAGGCCTTCGGCTGTAACGCTAAGGTCGTCTCCGCTCCATACGGACAAACGTTCACGCCGGAGCAGGTGCGCTCGCAACTCACGCCGCAAACGCGGGTGGTCTACATGCAGGCGACTGAGACCTCGACCGGCACTCGCCACCATGTCGCTCAGATAGGCGCTCTGCTCAAGGGCAGCGACACGCTGCTCGTCGTGGACGCAATCACCGGCCTCGGCACCACAGCGCTCGACCCAGACGCGGCGGGAATCGACGTCATCATCGGCGGATCGCAGAAGGCGCTCATGATTCCTCCTGGGCTCGCCTACCTCGCAGCCAGCGAGCGCGCTTGGAAGCGCATGGAAACGGCAAAGCAGCCGCGGTATTACTTCGATCTGCAGAAGGAACGGAAATCAGCCGCTAAAGGCGAGTCGGCTTACACGCCGGCCATCGCGCTCATCGCCGCCATGGGAGCAGCGCTCGATTACCTCACCTCGCAAGGCGACGGCGACCTTACCGCTGGACGCAACCAGCTCGTGGCCAACGCCGAGCTTTGTGCCGCGTGCACACGTGCGGCTGTCGAGGCCCTTGGATTAGAGCTGTTCTCCTCTAGCCCCAGCGCGGCCGTCACCGCTGTGAAAGCTCCAGCCAGCATTTCCGCCACCGACATCGTCAAAGGCTTCAAGGCCGATTTCGGAGGCATTCTGTCTGATGGACAGGGCGAGATGAAAGGCCAGCTTTTCCGCATCGCCCACATCGGTTTCCTCGACTATCTCGACTGCATCGCGGTTATCGCTGGACTGGAGCAGGTCCTCACCCGCCTCGGTCACAGCAAGTTCGAGCTGGGCGACGGCCTGCGGGCTGCACAGCAAACCTTCGCAAGTCAAGCGGCGGGAGACGCACGATGAAAATCGTTATTGCCGAGAAGATCGCCAACGCCGCACTGAAGCTCTTTCCCGCTGCTCAGTACACAGTGGTCGGGCCAGAGGAGTTCGCCGCCAATCCCATCGCGGCTCTCGAGGATGCCGACGCGCTCATCGTGCGCTCTGCCGTACAGGCCGACGAGAAACTCATCGCCAACGCAAAGAAGCTGAAAGTCATTGGACGCGCCGGCGTAGGCGTCGATAACGTGGACGTGGAGTTTGCCACTCGCCGCGGCATCGTCGTGATGAACGCTCCGGGAGCCAGCTCCATCGCGGTCGCCGAGCTGACACTCGGACTCATGCTCGCGATGGCGCGTCACCTCTCCCTCGCCGACCAGACCACGCGCGCCGGGCAATGGGAGAAGAAATCGCTGCAAGGAACTGAGCTCCGCGGGAAAACGCTGGGCATTATCGGCCTCGGGAGGATTGGTACCGAGGTCGCCACCCGCGCCATGGGCTTCGGCATGAAAGTTGCCGTGACCGATCCCTACCTCTCGCCTGCCCGAGCCCATGAACTCGGCGTTGAACTGCTCAACCTCCCCGAGCTTTACAAGGTCGCGGACTATATTTCGCTTCACCTCGCGCTTACGCCCCAGACCAGGGGCATGCTGAATTCCAGCGCTTTTGAAAAGATGAAGGACGGCGTGCGCGTTGTGAATTGCGCCCGCGGTGAGCTCATTAATGAGTACGACCTCGAGCAAGCGCTGCGCTCCGGCAAAATTGGAGGCGCCGCCCTCGACGTTTTCTGCGAGGAGCCGCCCAAGGGCTCGGCGATGCTCACGCTGCCAAATCTGATTGCAACTCCCCATATCGGTGCTTCAACCAAAGAGGCACAGGAAGCGGTCGGCATACAAATCGCGCAGCAGATCTGCGATTACTTCCGCGACGGCATCGCGCAGAACGCCGTGAACCTGCCCTCTCTTACCGATCTGGAGTACCAGCAGCTTCGCCCTTACTTCGATCTCGCTACGCGGCTGGGCAAATTCGCCGCACAACTGTTTCGCTCTAACCTGCAACAGATTCAGATCGAGTACGAAGGCGATTTAGCCAACTGGAAGACCAACCTGATTCGTAGCTCGCTCGTCGCCTCGGTCCTTCAGTTCCACAGCGACGAACCCATGAATGTCATCAACGCCCAGGCCATGGCTGAGGCTCGTGGAGTGCTGGTGCAGGAGGTTCGTTCAGCGCGACGGGACACTCCGAATGCCATCCGCGCGACGCTCGCCGGGGTAAGCGAACAGGTTGCCGCGTGTGGCACCCTCGTGCACGACGAACCCCGGTTGATCGAACTGAATGGCATTGAGATCGAGTCGCAGCTGGAAGGACGCTTCATCGCTATTTCAAACAGTGATTCCCCTGGTGTGATCGGTCGCATCGGGACCATTCTCGGCGAAGCAGGAGTCAACATCGCCCGCATGTCGCTGGGGCGCAACCAGGTGGGAGCGCTGGCTATCGTGCAGGTCGATGGTGATGTTCCGGCCGAAGTGCTGGAGAAACTGCGCAGCGCGCCGTCTATTCGAACTGCAACTCCGCTGGCGGTGTAACGGTGGGTTGAACCTGACCAATCGGGTGCCCCATTTGCCGGCGTGGGGCTTAGCTGGCGACGACAACATCGCCGAGATTTGCCTAACTCGCTGGTAACTGTTACTTTCGACGTTTAATTTTCAGCTCGATATGAAAATAGCCGCTCGTCTGCTCTGCGCTCTCTTCCTGTTCTGCGCTCCGCTGCTCGCTCAACTGCCAACCGACAGCCCGGTTGACGTCATTCGCCACCCCGTGTGGACCAAAGGCATATTCGTGGGCGGAAGCACGTCTTTCGCCAACACCCCTAGCGCTCAGACATTGCTTGCCGGCGTGCGCTTCGGCCGCGTGCTGACCAATGAGCACGGCAGCAACTTTCTGCGCGGCTCATTCGAGATGGACATCGACGTCATCCCACTCAACGAGTTCTGGTACAACGGCAACGCCCAATATGCGGCGGCAATCAATCCGTTTATTGCCAAGTGGAACTTCACCAACAGCTGCAAGTACGCGCCTTGGCTGGCAGCCGTGGGCGGCATTGTCTTCAGCACCAGAGACCTGCCTCCCGGCGATACCTCTGTTGTGAACTTCACCAGCGGCGCGGAGTTGGGCACCCACATCTTCCGTGGCGACCGCAAGGCGCTCGACCTGGCGGTAAAGGTCTATCACCTCTCCAACGCCTCTATCGGGAACCAAAACCCCGGTATCAACGGAGCGGTACAGTTCACCGTCGGCTACAGCTGGTTCTAGCTTCTTCTCGGAATTTTACAAATCCGATCGAAGGGGCTGGCATCTAAGCGGGGATGCGCTTCCGGTGCGCCCGTCCGTTGCTCATGAGTTGCACGGTGCTAGCCGCTCTCGCCATCCAAGGCTTAACGCAGGAGACACCACGCACGGCTGTTGACGCGCTGCGGCATCCCTCGTGGAACTATGGATTCCAGGCCTATGGCGGGACGACCACCAAGTCCACGCCACAGATTCCGGGTGCTCCCGGGCGTTATCCCAGCAGTTGGGGAGCCGAGTTTCACCTCGGACGCGTGCTCACCAACGAACACGCAGAGGGCTGGCGACGCGGCACGCTGGAGTGGGACGCGAGCGCCATTCCTGTCGTGCAGTACTACGTCAATGGGCGGACCTATTACATGGCAGGATTTGAGGCTGCTTCTCCACGCTGGAATTTCACTCAGGTCAGCAAACGCGCAGTTCCCTTCGTCGGATTCGACGGGGGCATGTTATTTGGGCCTGATAAGTTTCCCCCCGGCAACACGTCACAAACCAATTTCACCTTGGGGTTCGACGTCGGTAACCATCTCTTCACCAAACATGGACAGTCGTTCGATACGACGATTCGGTTGTTTCATCTGTCCAACGCTGGCCTTGGATACTACAATCCCGGCGTGCCGCTCTCGATCCAGCTCATGCTGGGATACACCTGGTTCTAACCCGTCACTCCGGCACATCGCCCGGATGCAATCCCGGTCGCTTCAGCAGCGTCATCGAGATGTACGCGCCGATCCACGAGCCCAGCGCGGCAAAGCACACATACACCCAATTCCGCGTGTAACTGATCACCGCAAACGCCGACAGCAGATACCACATGCTGCTCCAGGTGGCGGCCGGTACCCGCTTTCGCGACGAAACAGCGGCATTGAACATCACATAAACAGCGTCGGTCGCGGCGGTCGAAGCGACAACGCCCAGCGCAAGCAAGGGATCAATGTGGGGCACGTGGGACCTCAATAGATTGTGAATGACACGACGGCGCCTAAGTTTAGCCGAGTCACGCTCCTGAATTATTACGTTTCTGCGCCGGCCCACCATCACGCCGTCGCCTGCGCTACGATTAATCCTTGTCAGCCGATATAATCAGAAGTTTGCAGTCAGTCGCTGAGTCCAGCTATCAAATCTCCGGAAGGAAATTATGCCGACAGATGTAGTCATGCCCCAGATGGGCGAGTCGATCTTCGAAGGAACCATCACCAAGTGGCTGAAGCAGCCCGGCGAAAAAGTGCAGCGCGACGAGCCGCTGTTTGAAATTTCGACCGACAAAGTGGACGCCGAAATCCCCGCGCCCGCCTCGGGCACATTGCAGGAGATCAAGGTCGAGGCCGGCAATACTGTACAAGTAAACACCATCGTCGGCGTCATCGCCGCAGATGGCGATGCTGCCGCTGCACCTGGGCCAGCAGCCCAGGCGCCCGCTCCAAGCGCTCCCCAGACCGCGCAGGCCCAGGCGGCGCAGCCACCGTCCGGTGAAGGGCCCAAGAGTGTTCCCGCTGATCTGGCGGAAGACGAGAAGGATGGCATCGAGCGTCAGGATCAGGGCGCGGTAGCCGAAACCGGCGAGCAGGGGCGAGTGCGCTCCAGTCCGCTGGTCCGCAAGATCGCCAAAGAAAACAACATCACTCTGGCACAGGTTCCCGGCACCGGGCTCGGCGGCCGCATTACCAAAGAAGACATCGAGGGATTCATCAGCAAGCATGGCAAGGGCGGAGCACCCGCTCCGGCGCAGCCTGCTGCACCGGCATCTGCGGCTCCCGCGCCCTCTTCGCCTGCGGCAGCTCCGGCTATGCCGGCCCCCACTGGACCGATGCAACCGGTCGGCGGCGTCACTCCTGGCGAAGTCGTACCCATGTCGGTCATGCGCAAGAAGATTGCCGAGCACATGCTCATGTCGAAGCGCACCAGCGCGCACGTGCACGGCGTTTTCGAAGTCGATGTCACCCGCATTGTGAAGATCCGCGAGCGCCGGCGCCATGAATTTGAAAAGGCCACCGGCATGAAGCTGACCTTCACGCCCTTCTTCGCTCGCGCGGCCGTGCACGGAATCCGCAAGTGGCCCATCATCAACTCCTCGGTTGAGGGCGACAATATCCGCTATCACGCCTCGATCAATCTCGGTATCGCCGTTGCGCTCGATTGGGGATTAATCGTCCCCGTCGTGAAGAATGCCGAGGAGCGCAGCTTCGTCGGTCTGCAGAAGGCCATCAGCGATCTGGGCGAGCGTGCCCGCACCAAGAAGCTGAAGCCCGACGAGGTACAGGGCGGCACCTTCACCATCACCAACCCTGGCATCTTCGGAGCCAAATTCGGAATGCCCATCATCAATCAGCCGCAGGTGGCGATCATGGGCGTTGGCGGCATCGTAAAGAAGCCTGTCGTCATCACCGATGCTGACGGCGCGGACTCCATCGCGATCCGCTCCATGATGCACCTGAGCATCGGCTACGATCACCGCATCATCGACGGAGCCGTCGCTGACCAGTTCATGCTCGACGTAAAAAAGTATCTGGAGAACTGGAACGAGGAGATTCTCTAACAGCAGTTGTCAGTGGCCAGTTGTCGGTTGTCAGTAAAACCGAAAGATTCACTATCGAAAGACAGGGCACGGAGGAAGTCATTCTTCCGTGCTTTTCTTCTCAGCTGACGCTCGCCCATTCCGAGACCGCTACGCGCGACTGCATTTTCTTCGGCCTCTGCTGACAGTGCGCAACCCCGGCCTGCGGTTCTGCTGAAAGCTGAGAGCTGACGGCTGACAGCTTTCCACTGACAACTTTCTCCCCCCTGCCTGTAGAATCAAACATTACGCATGAGTGCCTTCTCTGATCTGCCGGAACACGCTCGCGAGGCACCCAAAGCCCCGGTACTCGTGATGCCTCCGCCCAAACCCACCCGCTCGCAAGTCTGGATGTATCGCGTTTGGGTGGTCGTGTTCGTACTCTTCTGTCTCGAGGTTGGCATCGTGCTCATGGTCGGCCCCTGGACGCATGCCTGGACCGAAAATTCGCTAAGCGCCAGCTTCCCGGCTATTCAAGAGTTTCTGATGAATGATTTTGTGCGCGGTGCGGTCAGCGGTTTGGGACTGATTGACTTCTGGATCGGCATCAGCCGCGCGATTTCGTATCGCGAGACGGTTTCATGAACTCGCAACCTCCGCAGGCGCCCGTGTTGCATCGAAACACAGAGGGTCGCAATCCTCAGCATGACAGATAAAATCGATACGCCTCTTAAGAAGCTCCAGCGTTCTCCCCTGGCCTACGAAAATAAGAAATTTCTGGATGGCCCCGACGGCCGCATTCTGCGCATTCTCGCGGAGTACCAGGAGCCGCTCGCTCGTTTTCGTCGCGAGCGCATTCAAGACACCATCGTCTTTTTCGGCTCGGCCCGCTTTCACAGCCGCTCCGACGCCGAGCAGGCGCTCACGCTGCTCGACAGGCCGGGCTCAGCCAAGCTCGCTCCTCCCGAAGAGCAGGAGCGCATCAGCCGCGCTAAGGCTGATGTCAGGATGGCGCGCTATTACGAAGAGGCGCGCGAGCTGTCTTTTCTTCTCGCCAACTGGACGAAGACCCTCAGCCAGGCCCGACACAGGTTCGTGATTTGTACCGGCGGTGGCCCCGGCATCATGGAGGCGGCCAATCGCGGCGCTTACGAGGCCGGTGGCAAATCGATCGGCATGAACATCAATCTGCCCTTCGAGCAGATTCCTAATCCCTACATCACGCCTGAACTCAACTTCGAGTTTCATTACTTCTTCATGCGCAAGCTCTGGTTTGCTTACTTGGCCAAAGCATTGGTGGTTTTCCCCGGTGGATTCGGCACCTTTGACGAACTCTTCGAACTGCTGACGCTGGCGCAAACCGAGAAGCTGGCCAAACGCATGTGCGTCATCGTCTATGGCAAGGAATATTGGGACGGCGTAGTTAATTTCGACGCGCTGGTAGAAGCCGGGACCATTTCTCCCAAAGACCTCGAACTATTTCAGTTCGCCAACTCGCCGCAGGAAGCGTTCGAGTGCCTGCGCGCTCACCTGGAGTTGCATCACCTGGAGCAGCCCAACCACCGCGACAAGGAACCGGAGATCGCGAAGACTCGGCCGTAAGCCTGCTATTCGCATTTCCTCTTCACTAGAACTCAGGTTCGGAAACTCGGCGTTGAAGGGGAGCGCCTTCAGGCGCTCCGAAAAAACGGGAGTCTCGTCGGCGTCAGCCGCTGAGGGTTCTCGTCGTTACTGACCAGACAACAAAGTTCCTTCAGGCGCTGGAAGCTCAACCTCCAAGGCTGACCTTTTAAGCCGCGACTAAAGCCGCGCCCCTTTCAAAGCCATAAGCCTGTCAAGAATTTCCTTTCCACGCTGCACATCCCTGCGCGACAATATCCTACCGCCGAGAACAAACGTTTGTTCCCCTCTTCTTTCTCAGAAGGTGAGAAGTAGGTTGGTGGTACGTTTCTATCCCCCCGTAGTTTCGCGATGACAGAACCCTTCCGCGAGCATGGACGACGCTCGCCAACCGGAGTTACGAAAATGGGTATTTGCAGACAAGTTTGGGCAGTCGTTTTGTGTGCCGCATTTTTCTGGAGTTCCACCGCCGCCGTTGCCCAGCAGCAGCCGACGGGTGGCGAAGACCCCAATGCGGCCAACCTCAGCGCCAAAGAGATCGAGAACCTGGTCGCGCCCATCGCGCTCTATCCCGACGCGCTGGTAGCGCAGGTACTTGCCGGTGCGACCTTTCCCGACCAGATCACAGCCGCCAACCAGTGGGTGAAAGATAATCCCAACCTGAAGGACGCTGCCTTGCTTGAGGCCGCCAACAAACAGCCTTGGGATCCCAGCGTGAAAGCCCTCACCCAGTTCCCTTCCGTGCTCGACAACATGGCGCTAAACCTGTCCTGGACGTCGGCGCTGGGCGAAGCCTACTACTACCAGCAGGCCGATGTGATGAAAGCTGTCCAGACCTTGCGCAAAGAAGCTAAGGCTGCCGGAAATCTCAAGTCGGGCCAGCAGATCCAGGTCGTGCAGCAGGACCCGCAGACCATCGTCATTCAGCCGGCTAACCCGCAGGTCGTATACGTTCCCACCTACAACCCGACCGTTGTTTACGGAACGCCGTACTATCCGCCGGGATACAGCACTGCGGCGCTGGTTACAACCGGTCTGGTCTCGTTCGGCGTAGGCATGGCGATTGGCGCTTCCATGAACAACAATTGCTGCGGATGGGGCTGGAACTCCTGGAACACTAACTGGCACGGCGGGAGCGTGACCTACAACCGCAACGTGTACGTTTCCAACAGCAACGTCTACCGCAATGGCGGTGGCTACAACGGCAATCGGCCTACAACCTATAACGGAAATAACCGCTACAACCAGAACAGCAACAACGGAAACCGCAACGTCAGTGGTAACACCGTCAATAAGGGCGGCAACACGGTGAATATCAACACCGGCGGGAACACCAACAACGTCGGCTCCAATAACCGTACCCGGCAAAACACCAATGCCAACGTAGGAAACAACTCGCAGAGACCAAATGCGGGCGCAGCCAACGGAAATCGCACGTCCGGCAACACCCCACAAGCTCGTACCGCAACCGCCGACCGTGGTTATGGTCAGCAGCGGCAGACCGGAACCAACTCCAGTGCCTTCGGCGGATACGACAAGGGCGGCAACACGCGCGCCCAGGCCGATCGTGGAAGAAGCAGCATGCAGTCTGGTGGCGGCAGGCAAGCTCCTGCGGCGCGCTCAGGCGGCGGCGGAGGTCGAAAGAGATAGCCATGACCATCGACCATTCCACACTCTCGATACCTGACTCCGGAGGCACTGCCGTGCAGACTTGCAAAATGATCCGCAATTTAAAACTCGCCGCTCTTGTCCTGTTCGCCCTGGCGCTAACCCTGCCTGCGTTGTCGCAGGAGGCAGGCCAGAAGACCTTCGCCTCGCCCCAGGACGCATCCAAGGCACTCTACGCTGCCGCTAAAGCCGACGATTCGCAGGCTATCGTTGCCGTCCTCGGAGCGTCGTCGGAAAGTGTCATCCACTCCGGAGATCCCGTACAGGACAAGAAGACTCTGGCGGATTTCCTCGCGCGCTATGAACAAATGAGCCGCGTCGGCAGGCAGGCGAACGGGACCCGCGTCCTATACCTGGGCGCCGATAACTGGCCCTTCCCTATTCCTCTGAAACAGACCGCCGGCAAACAGTGGTACTTCGATTCCGTCGCCGGCAAGCAGGAAATTCTCTTTCGCCGCATTGGCCGCAATGAACTGGCCGCCCTGCGCGTCCTGAACGCGCTGGTCGATGCCCAGCATGACTATTACCAGGGCACACACGATGGAGTCACCAATCAGTACGCCGCCCGCATCCTCAGCACCGAGGGCAAGCAGGATGGCCTCTACTGGAAGACTGCCGAAGGCGAGCCCCAGAGTCCCATCGGGCCGATCGTTGCCTACGCCACCAATGAAGGCTATGGCAAGAGCAATGAATCCGGCCCCTTCCACGGCTACTTCTACCGGACCCTGAAAGCGCAAGGCGCGAATGCACCCGGCGGAGCGAAGTCGTATGCAGCCGATGGCAAGATCACTGGCTTCGCCTTCATCGCCTACCCGGCAGAGTATCGCAACTCCGGGGTCATGACCTTCGTGGTCGACACCGACGGCGCCATCTACGAAAAGGATCTAGGCGCAACCACCTCAACCGCAGCCCCGGCGATTACGTCGTTTAATCCCGACAAGACTTGGACTCGCATTCCCTCGGACGAAGGCGAACAAGACGTAGCCACTAACTAGTCACGTCAGGGTTGCAGTGACTTCACCGGCAGAGCTGCTTAGGTTCTGCCGGTTTTCTTTTCGGCGACTGTCCGCATTCGCCCCGCCGCCTGTTGAAATATTGCGTTGTGGTAACTGTCTTGTTTGCTGTCTAATACAAGTTTCTGATCGGGGCTGCTGTTTACCTGTCCTCAATCCGTTCAGATGATTCCACCCTGCTCCGACGCGGAGAACCATGAAAATTCTATCGACGCTTCTTTGCTGTTTCGCCTTCGTAGGTACTCTCATCGCTCAGACCACCGATACCACTCAGCCGCCCAGCGCTTCGGTGTCAGCGCAGTCGTCTCAACCTCTTCCCTCGGCCCCGTCCGCCGCGCCTGCCTCAGACAGCAAGGACAACCGTCTCTTCTTACCTACCGGCTGGATCTATGGCTACGGGCAGTTCGATCTCGCGCCGCCGCACAATGAGCCTGATCCCGGCCTGTGCGCACCCAATGCCGGCCAACCGCAGTACGGCGGCGTGAATGCTCCCTGCAACAAGTTCGCCCGCTATCTGCTGAGCGGCAATTTTGTGTTTCACCCGTTCGGTCGCACCATTTTGCACACTCTCAAGTTCGAGTGGAGCCCGACTCTCGCCTTCGGCAAAAACCTGCCGCACACGCTCTACACCTGGGACTGGAACTGGATCGGCATGGAACACTCCTGGGTCGCAGCTGTCGATCTGCCGAAGCGGTTCGACATCCGCATGACCCAGCACTTCATCTGGGCGCCACAGTACTCGAATCTTGGCCCTGCCTACATCGGAGGCAATGGTCCTTGGGGTCGCTATGTAACCTTCGGCGTCCGCAAGACGTTCGGAACATACCGCGACTACGCCGGCCCACAGCCCTGGAAGTAATTCCCAAAGCGGGTCTCTGAGACCGTTTTCTGGTTGTGGAGTCAAACCCGGAAGACTAGAATCGCCTGCTCTTTGGAATTCGTCCTTTTGCGAGCGGCATGCCTGTCTCCGTCTCGCCGCCCGGTTGCAGAAAGCTGCCGGGTGAGCCGATGAGGACTATGAGTTCGAACCAGCCGTGGCCTGCATCTTTTGCAAGCCATGGCACATCTATAACTTGAGTGTAATTGACTCAAGGAGTCATATGTCCAGCAAAGACAAAGAGTTAGAGGTGAAAGACCCAGAGCTGAGAGACGACTCGGCAGAAGCCAGAACCCTGCCGCTGCTGCCGGTCCGCGACACCGTGCTGTTTCCTCACGCGGTGCTGCCCCTCACCGTCGGGCGGGAAAGTTCGGTCCAGCTCATCAATTCCTTGGGTGACGACAAGACCATCGTGGTAGTAGCCCAGCGCGAGGCGCGGGTGGATGCACCCCAGCCCACCGACCTGTTTGCGGTCGGGACCCTGGCCGTGGTGCACAAGGTTGTGCGCATGCCCAACCAGAGCCTGTTCGTGTTCGCCGAAGGCCTCGAACGAGTCAAGGTTAAGGAGTATACCCAGTTACAGCCGTTCATGCGCGCCACGGTCGAGACAATCCCCGAGGTCATTGCGCCCAAGAACGCGCAGATCGAAGCGTTGCAGCGCAACGTGCTTACCCTGTTCCAGCAGATCGTCGCCGGCTCTCCTACGCTGTCGGACGAGTTGTCCACGGTTGCCGCAAATATCGACGATGCCGGCCGCATGGTCGACTTCATTGGCTCGTCGCTGCCATCGCTCTCGACCCGCGACAAGCAGGACGTGCTGGAGACACCCGACGTCAACGTCCGCCTGGAGAAGGTCAACCAGCACCTGGCCAAGGAACTGGAAGTTCAGCAACTTCGCAACAAGATTCAGAGCGAAGTGCAGGACCGGGTCCAGCAGACCCAGCGCGAGTACTACCTGCGTGAGCAGATGAAGGCCATCCAGAAAGAACTGGGTGAGCAGGACGAGACCACCCGCGATGCCGAAGAGCTGCGCCAGAAGATCGAATCCGCCGGCATGCCTGACGATGTGAAGAAAGAGGCGCTGAAAGAACTTGGCCGCCTCGCTCGCATGTCGCCCATGGCCGCCGATTACGGCCTTACCCGCAACTACATCGAGTGGCTGGCGGTGCTGCCGTGGCAGAAGTCTTCCGGCGTCGAAGTCGACATCCCCAAGGCCAAGGAAATTCTCGACTCCGATCACTACGATCTGGAGAAGGTGAAGAACCGCATCCTCGATTACCTCTCCGTTCGCCGGCTGAAGCCGAGCATGAAGGGGCCAATCCTGTGCTTCGTCGGACCTCCCGGCGTGGGCAAGACCTCGCTGGGTAAGTCCATCGCACGCTCGCTGGGACGCAAGTTCGTGCGCCTCTCCTTGGGCGGCGTACACGATGAAGCCGAAATCCGCGGCCATCGCCGCACTTACATCGGCGCATTGCCAGGCCAGATCATGCAGGGCATTCGCCGGGCGGAAACCAACGACCCGGTGTTCATGCTCGACGAAATCGACAAGGTCGGGCGCGACTTCCGGGGCGACCCCGGCGCAGCGCTGCTCGAGGCGCTTGGATCCGGAGCAGAATTTCAGCTTCCGTGACAACTACCTCGACGTGCCCTTCGATTTGTCGAAGGTGCTGTTCATCACCACGGCCAATCAGTTGGATCCGGTTCCGGAGCCGCTGCGCGACCGCATGGAAATCATCGAACTGCAGGGCTACACCGAGGAAGAGAAGGTACACATCGCCTTCCAATACCTCATCCCGCGGCAGATCGAAGAGAACGGCATCACCAAGGAGCAGATCGAGTTCCCCGAGGAAACCGTCAGCTTCATCATTCGGCACTACACGCGCGAAGCCGGCGTTCGCAACCTCGAACGCACCATCGGCACCATCTGCCGCAAGCAGGCGCGCCGCATCGCCGAAGGCCACACCGACAAAATGGTGGTAACCACCGAACTGGTGCAGCACCACGATATGCTGGGCGGCATCAAGATTCGCGTGGACGGCGAAATTGCCGAGCGCACCAAGCGTGCTGGCGTAGCTGTCGGCTTAGCCTGGACGCCCACCGGTGGCGACATCCTCTTCGTCGAGGCCACCAAGATGAAGGGCAAGGGTGGAGCTCCCACCATAACCGGCCAACTCGGCCAGGTGATGCAGGAATCCATCCAGGCCGCCTATAGCTGGGTGCGCTCACACGCGAGAGAACTCGGGATCGACGAGGGCTTCTTCGCCGACCACGACATTCATATCCACGTGCCTGCGGGAGCGATCCCCAAGGATGGCCCTTCGGCAGGCGTGACCATGGTGACAACTTTGGTTTCGCTGCTGACCGACAAACCCGTGCGTCCGTTGACCGCGATGACCGGCGAGATCACCCTGAGCGGCAACGTGCTGCCCATCGGCGGCATTAAGGAAAAGACTTTGGCCGCTAAACGCGCAGGTGTTACCGACATCATTCTTCCCGAAGACAACCGGCAGAATGTACAGGAAGACCTTACGCCCGAGCAGCTCCAGGGATTGACCATGCATTACGTGAAATCGATTCCTGAAGTGCTGGAGATCGCGCTGCCCACCTCGCGCGATGAAGTGCAACACGACGCCGAAATCCGCGAGCAGGTGCTGACCGGCGCCCCCGTCGCATAACTTTCAATTGCGTAAAACTGGGTGCCCCAGGTTCGCTCATCTTTTGAGCTAACCTGGGGTTCTCGAACTCACTCTCCCCCGCCGTTCAAAAAACTGGCCTTTGGAAAATCCGTTTCGTCCCCGCACGACCGCCCTTTCTCTTTCCTGTAACACTCTGTGATCTCGTTGCCAACCTGTGCTCGATTTTCCTCCAGCGGCAACACACCATCAAGGCGCGAAGGCATCGTACTAATTGCTGACGTTGATCGCGCAGCAATTCCCAATCCAATTCAAACGGAGAGCCTCCTTCATGAATACGACCTACGACACCAATGTCGCCGCCGCCTATTTTGACAAACAGTCTGACGCAGAAAACGCAGTTCGCGAGCTGCAATCCGCGGGCTTCCGAGCCGACCAGATCGGCTCGTCTTTCGACGATTTCGATCACGAGGACTACGGTGATACCGAGCGAGCTTCAAGCAGCACCCTCACTTCTGATCAGTACTCTCCGAACTCGGCGACCGCGACCTCATCAGCGCATCACGAGTCGTTCTGGGACAAGGTGAAGGATTTCTTCTCCGGTGAGACGGCGGACAGCGACATCAACGATCACACCATTACCAACCGCGAGCACGCCGACATCAGCGACCGCGCCTACAAACCGAGCAACACTGATTGGCAGAGCAGCGGCATTCGCGTTCCTGATAGCTACCATTCCCGCTTAAGCAGCGGCGGAGGCCTGGTAACCGTGTATGCCAAGGCTCGGCTGGACGAAGCCGAAAAGATTCTCACCCGAAACCACGGTGAAATCGACCGCAAATTCTCCGAGGACTTCGGAAAATATCAGCTCGGGAACGAGGGATCCTCGACCACTGCTATGTCGGGCAGCATGGGCCAGGGAACCCGGGCCGACATCACCGGGGAGCAACTCGGGCAGCCCACGCCCACCGGCGTAGACAAGGGTGTGCTCTCGTCCGTGAACACCACGCCGATGCCGACTGGGACAAACCTCTATTCCAACGCGGACTCCGACTCCAGCAATCTGGACCGTGACCGGCAAACCCCTGAGCGCCGCATTCAACTCATCAGTGAAGTGCTGCGCGTCCGTAAGGAGCGAGTTGCCAAAGGTGAGGTCCGCCTTCGCAAAGAAGTTCGCACCGAGACTCAGAACATCCAGGTGCCCGTCACCCGCGAAGAGATCGTGATTGAGCGCAATCCGGTTGATGACCAGCGCAGAGCCACCGGCCAGATCGGCGCCGACAAAGAAATCCGCGTTCCACTCAGCGAAGAGCGGGTGCAGGTCGAAAAGGTGCCGGTCGTGACCGAGGAAGTCAGCGTCGGCAAGCGTACGGTCAGCAACACGCAGAACGTGAGTGACCAGGTGCGCCGGGAGGAACTGGATGTCGAAGGGGCGGATGAGAACATTCGCAAGGATCAGAAGCTGAAAGAGACCAAGGATCCCAAGCGGAAAATCGCCTAGCTCGGTCAGCGTACCAGCTCAACTTAGCTCTCGGCATGCCCTCGCAAAAGCGGGGGCATTCTCTTTGCCCACTCGCTCATGCGTCCTTCCCGCTACCTCGAGAGTCCAATAGATAGACGCGCTGACCTGCTGTTTTCGACCTGAGATGTGAGTTGCCCTATAATGTTGGACACCCCACCCTCACAACCCATCGCAGAGCGGGGTCTACCAAGGGGTATTGATGGCCACAACAGAGATTGCGGTACATGGCGCCGAGTCCGGCGCCGTGCACGAACCCGTCGTCAACGATTTCAGCATACAAGTCGCCACCGTCAACGGCTCCGGATCGCAGAGCGCCAACACCGTCCTGCTCCGCTCCATCTTTCAGATGGGCGTGCCGGTCTCGGGCAAGAACCTGTTTCCTTCCAACATTGCGGGACTGCCGACGTGGTACACCATCCGCGCCAGCAACAAGGGCTACATCGCGCGCAAAAAGGAAATCGACTTCCTGGTCGCGATGAATCCCGAGACGGCGAAAGAAGACGTGCTCTCGCTCGCGCCCGGAGCGGTCGCTCTCTACGACGAGCCGCTAAAGCTGAACGAACTGCGCAACGACCTGACGTTTTACGCCGTACCCTATGACAAGATCACGGCCGCAGTTTGTCCTGAGTCGAAGCTGCGCAAGCTGGTGCGGAACATGGTGTACGTCGGCGTGGTGGCCAAGCTGCTCAACCTCGACATGACCGAGGTGGAGAAGGCGCTGCGCAAACAGTTCGCCACCAAGAAGAAGGCTGCCGAGCTGAACTGGAACGCCGCGCAAGCCGGCTATGATTACGCCGCCTCATCGCTGACCAAGGCTGATCCCTTCACCGTCGAGCGCATGGACAAAACCAGCGGCATGATCATCATCGACGGCAACGCCGCCGCCGCGCTGGGCTGCATGTTCGCCGGTGTCACGGTCGTGACGTGGTATCCCATCACCCCGTCGTCGTCACTGGTTGAGTCGCTCATCGACTACATGAAGGAGCATCGCATCGGTCCCGACGGCAAAGCGACCTTCGCTATCGTTCAGGCGGAAGACGAGCTGGCCGCCATCGGCATGGTGCTTGGTGCGGGCTGGGCTGGCGCTCGCTCCATGACTGCCACTGCTGGCCCCGGCATCTCGCTCATGGCTGAGTTCGCCGGCCTCGGATACTACGTCGAAATTCCCGGCGTCATCTGGGACATCCAGCGCGTTGGCCCGTCCACCGGCTTGCCAACACGCACCTCACAGGGCGACATCGGCTTCGTGGCCTCGCTCTCGCACGGCGACACCCATCATCCCATGCTGATTCCCGTGCAGCGTGAGCGAATGCTTCTCCATGGCCAGCGAAGCCTTCAATCTCACTGAGCAGTTGCAGACGCCGGTGTTCGTGATGAGTGACCTCGACCTCGGCATGAACAACTGGATGTCCGAGCCCTTCGAATATCCAACGACGCCGATCAATCGCGGCAAGGTGCTGTCGAAAGAAGACCTCGAGCGGCTTGGGAAGCTTCGCCCGCTACAAAGATCTTGATGGCGACGGCGTTGGCTATCGCACCCTGCCGGGAACCGACCATCCCGCAGCCGCATGGTTCGCGCGCGGCAGCGGACACAACGAGAAGGCGCAATACAGTGAGCGCCCCGACGATTACGTGAACAATCTCGATCGCCTGGAGCGCAAGTTCGAACACGCGCGCACGCTGGTGCCGCGGCCCGAGATGTTCCGCAATGAAGGCAACGAAATCGGCATCATCGCCTACGGCACCTCGCATCACGCTCTGACCGAGGCGCTCGACCAGTTGCAGAACGAGTACGGCGTCAAAGCCGACTACCTGCGGCTGAAGGCGTTTCCGTTCACCCGCGAGATGCACGAGTTCATCACCGCCCATAAGCGCGTGTACATCGTCGACCAGAACCGCGACGCGCAGATGCATCAACTCATCAAACTCGACATAGCAATCAACGACATCCCAAGCTGCGCAGCGTGCGCCACTACAACGGCCTGCCCATTGATGCGCGCTCTATCACTGACGAAATCATCTCCCAGGAGGGCAAGTAAATGGCGAGCACGCCGGCCTCACAACCAAAGCCCAAAATTAATCGTACTCGGCTTGACCGTCATCGACTACCGCGGCGGCAAGACCACGCTCTGCGCCGGCTGCGGCCACAACGCCATTTCCGAGCGCATCATCGACGCCTTCTACGAAATGGGCATCGAGCCCGAGCGCGTCATCAAGATGTCGGGCATCGGCTGCTCGTCCAAGAGCCCGGCTTACTTCATGAGCCGGTCGCACAGCTTCAACACCGTCCACGGACGTATGCCTTCGGTCACCACCGGCGCAGTGCTGGCCAATGCGAAGACAGTCGCGCTCGGCGTCAGCGGCGACGGCGACACCGCGTCCATCGGCATCGGGCAGTTCGTTCACCTCATGCGGCGCAATATCCCGATGATCTACATCATCGAAGACAACGGCGTGTACGGCCTTACCAAGGGCCAGTTCTCCGCCACCGCCGATCTCGGCGCCAAGCTGAAGACCGGGCGTCATCAACGATCTCCCCCCGATCGATACCTGCGCGCTGGCCATCATGCTGGGCGCGACCTTTGTCGGGCGCTCTTTCTCCGGCGACAAGAAACAGTTGCACAGCATGTTAAAAGCTGCCCTGTCGCATCGCGGCACGGTGATGCTCGACGTGGTTTCGCCCTGCGTCACCTTCAACGATCACGAAGGCTCGACCAAGTCCTACAAGTTCCTCATGGACCACGAGGAGCCGCTGCACGACATCAACTTCGTGCCTCATTTCGAAGACATCTCTGTCGAGTACGATCCAGGCACCACCGTCAGCGTCGCCATGCATGACGGCTCTTCGCTGCGCCTGCGCAAGCTGGAAGAAGACTACGACCCCACCGACAAGTCTCACGCCATCAAGCGACTGGTCGATTCCGCCGCCAAGGAGGAAGTCCTCACCGGCGTGCTTTACATCAACAACACCGCGCCCAACTTCATCGAGATGCTCAACATGACCGACGCGCCCCTCGCAACCCTTCCGGAAGAAGTAACCCGCCCCTCCCGCGAAGTGCTGGAAGCGTGTATGGAGGAGCTGCGGTAGGAAGAGGTTGTCGGTTGTCAGTTGTCAGTTGTCGGGAAGAGTTGGGAGTCATCGGTTCTCAAAAAGAAGTCCTTAGTGCTTGTCACGAAGGGGCGCACCTTCAGAGCCTGCCCTGAGCGGAGCCGAAGGGTGCGCCGTAACAGCCTATTCTGATCTGTCATCCCGAGGAGGCCTTCAGGCCGATGAGGGACCTGCATTTGCTTTCGACCGCCTGCTTGCGCGTTGCCATCGGGAATATCGGTCGTTAGCCGATACCCCAGCGGCCGCAGGCCGCGAAAGGTGAAAGCCCCGTCCTTCAGGGCGGGGTAAGCATCGCCAAATGGCCCAAAGTGCCGTAGGCACGACAGGCTCGCTCGCGGCACACTCCGTCGAAGCAGCCTTTATAATGAAGAGATGCCCACCCGCCGAAATTGCCTTCTGTATGCGCGTGGAACGATCTTCGTCTTACTGACAACCGACAACTGACAACTAGCCCATGGATTTCAAACTCGTCAGCTCCTACAAACCGCAGGGCGATCAAGGTCCCGCCATCGAAGCGCTCACGCGCGGCGCCTACGAAGGCGAAAAGCACCAGGTGCTGCTCGGCGTCACCGGATCGGGCAAGACGTTTACGATGGCCAAGGTCATCGAGAAGTTGAACCGTCCGGCGCTGATCATGGCGCACAACAAGACGCTGGCGGCGCAGCTCTATCACGAGTTCAAGTCGTTCTTCCCGCAGAACGCCGTCGAATATTTCGTCTCCTATTACGACTACTACCAGCCCGAGGCATACATTCCCGCGGGCGACGTTTACATCGAGAAGGAAGCCACCGTCAACGATGAGCTGGACAAGTTGCGGCTCTCTGCGACCAAGTCGCTGTTCGAGCGCCGCGACTGCATCATCGTTGCCTCGGTAAGCTGCATCTACGGCCTGGGCTCGCCCGAAGCCTATTACGGCATGCTGCTCTTCCTGGAAAAGGGACAGAAGATCAAGCGCCAGGAGATCGTCACGCAAGCTGGTCGAGATTCTCTACGAGCGCACCGAAGGCGACTTTCGCCGCGGAACTTTTCGCGTGCGCGGCGACGTCATCGAGATCTATCCCACCTACGAAGACGACGCCTACCGCATCGAGCTCTGGGGCGACGAGGTCGAGTCGCTGTCGCAGATCGATCCGCTGTTCGGCACGGTGAAGCAGAAGTACTCGCGCCTGCCCATTTATCCCAAGACGCACTACGTGATGAAGCCCGAGACGTAAGAAGCGCGGCGGTCGATTCCATCGTGCGAAGAGCTGGCATGGTGGGAGGCGGAACTCGAAAAGCAGGGGCGAATCGTTGAGGCGCAGCGCATCCACCAGCGCACCCGCTTCGACCTCGAGATGATCAAGGAGATGGGCTACTGCCACGGCATCGAGAATTACTCGCGCCACTTCACTGGCCGCCTGCCGGGCGAGCCTCCGCCGACGCTGCTGGATTACGTTCCGCGCGATTACCTGCTGTTCATCGACGAATCGCACCAGACGGTCCCGCAGGTGCATGGCATGTGGCACGGCGACCGCTCGCGCAAGCAGAACCTGATCGACTACGGATTCCGCCTGCCCAGCGCGCTCGACAATCGTCCGCTGACGTTTGAAGAGTTTGAGGATCGGGTCAATCAGGCGATTTACGTTTCGGCTACGCCCGGCCCTTACGAGCTGACGAGATCAGCCGGGGTGGTGGTCGAGCAGATTATTCGTCCCACTGGACTGGTCGATCCTCCAGTCGAGGTCCGTCCGGTGAAGGGCCAGATCGACGACCTGCTGCACGAGATTCGCGAGCGCGTGAAGATTGGCGAGCGCGTGCTGGTCACAACGTTGACCAAGCGCATGGCCGAAGACCTGGCCGAGTACTACGCCGAAGTCGGCGTGCGCTGCCGCTACATGCACTCGGAGATCGAGACCCTGGAGCGCATCAAGATTCTCCGCGACTTGCGTAAAGGCGAGTTCGATGTCCTCATCGGCATCAACCTGCTGCGCGAAGGCCTCGACCTGCCGGAAGTCTCACTGGTCGCGATTCTCGATGCCGATAAGGAAGGTTTCCTGCGTTCCGCCGGCTCGCTGATCCAGACCATCGGCCGCTGCGCGCGTAATCTCAACGGTCGCGCAGTGCTCTATGCCGATAAGATGACAGATTCAATGAAGAAGGCGATCGACGAAACTGACCGCCGTCGCGCCATCCAGCAGGCATACAACGAAGAGCACGGCATCACGCCCGAATCGATTGTGCGCCCGCTCGACATGTCACTGGTCGCGGTGGCTAACGCCGACTACATGGACTTGACCAACGAAGCCGACGGCCTGCCCGAGTTCAAGTCGCAGGAAGAGCTCGACACCTTTATCGCCAAGCTGGAATCAGACATGCGCGAAGCCGCCAAGCGCTTCGAATTCGAACAGGCGGCCAAGCTGCGCGATCGCGTCCGCGAACTGAAGACCAAGGAGTTCATGTTCACGTAGCTTTGTATCAGGGCACGACTTCAGTCGTGCCGCTCGGGCGAAAATTACCATGGGCTTCAGCCCCTGCAGATCTGGCACAGCAGAGGCTGAAGCCCAACATTCTCTTGGCTGATATGGCACGACGGAAACCGTGCCCGGCAGACCTTCTGGAGATCGCCCTAGTCCAGATCAAAATCCCGTATCGGCTTGCCCGTATCCGGAGCCTCTTTCGCCCGCTTCATCGCTTCCTGAAATTTCTTCTCCAGCAAATCGCCCGCATTTTTCTGCGCTTCCACCGACTGGCGGAAGATCGACTCCTTGCGGAGCTCCTGCTCTCTCATGGCGCGCGCCGCAGCATCCATATCCTCGAAGGTCTTGGGAACTGCCTTGGCAGTGTGGGCGATGACCGCCTTGGTGGCAACGTCGATCTTCAAGGCCGCCCCACAGCAGGGGCACGCCACTTCAAATTGGCCGGAGTTTTTCGACATGCCGCAATGTTAACCCACCATGCGACCCGCCGCCACACTCACCCATTTCTCTCGTAACCGTTCTTGTTTTGGCTGTCATCTCGAGGAGGGCTTCAGCCCGACGAGGGACCTGCAGTTGATCCTCGACAGCCCTAGTCTTTGGGCGACGCTGGTGTGAAGTGGTTGAGCGTCTTCTCCAGGCTGCTTTCGTCTTCCACGTTGAACGATTTCAAAGCGCGATCGATTTGCCGCAGCAGCCCGCACAGCACCTTACCCGGACCAACCTCGATAAAGTCCTGAACTCCCGACGCCGCCAACGCGCGTATTGACCTTTCCCACTGCACGGCGCCCGTGACCTGGCGTATCAGCGCATCGCGGCTTTGCTCGGCCGTCGTCACCAGAGCGGCATCAACGTTGCACATCACCGGAACCTCCGGCGCGTGAAACTCCAGCGCACGCAGATCCTCGGCCAGACGGTCCTGCGCCGGCTGCATCAACGCGCAATGGAAGGGCGCGCTAACCGGCAACATTACGGCCCTCTTCGCGCCGCGCTGTTTGGCCAATTCGGCGGCCCGCTCGACCGCGGCTTTATTTCCTGAAATCACCGTCTGATCCGGCGAATTCATATTTGCCGGCTGGCAGACTTCGCCCTGCGCGGCTTCTTCACAAATCTGCTTAATCTGCTCCACCGGCATCGCCAGGATCGCCGCCATCGCGCCTACCCCTACCGGCACCGCTTCCTGCATATACTTGCCGCGATTTCGTACGGTGCGCACCGCGTCGGCAAACGAGAACGTTCCCGCAGCGACGTGTGCTGAATACTCTCCCAGGCTATGACCCGCGACGTACGCAGGTGTGATTCCCTGCGACTGCAACACGCGCCACGCGGCGACCGAAACCGTCAGGATCGCCGGCTGCGTGATCTCGGTCAGCTTGAGCTGGTCTTCCGGCCCGTTGAAGCACAGCTCCGACAACTTGTAGCCCAGCGCGGAGTCGGCTTCGTCAAACGTTTCTTTCGCGACGGGAAAAAGGTTTGCCAACTCGCGGCCCATGCCTACCGACTGCGAGCCTTGGCCAGGAAACAGAAATGCGATAGGAGATGTGTGAAGGGTCATCGTGCGTTTGGAAGCATCACTGGTAGTGCGGCGCTTCAGCGCCGCGTCAACGCCTCCCTGAAGGAACCGGATGCTGAGGTTCCACTCAAACGAGTGGAACCTCAGCCGAACCGCTTAATACAGCCTACTGGAACGCGGACCTGAAGTTCCGCACTACCCGAACTTGTTGTTCTATACCACGTCGCTCGTCGCCGGACCCGCTGCCTCTGCCGCGTGCTTGCCGTTATTGTCAATCTCTAATTGCCGCCCCGCAGCCGCAATGCGTTCTTCAATCACGCGGTTCAACTTGCGGTTGGCGAACTCTGACGCTACTCGCACGGCATTCTTAATAGCGTTCGCGTTCGACGAGCCGTGGCTCACAATGCACACGCCTTTGATGCCCAGCAGCGGCGCGCCACCGTACTCGGAGTAATCCAGCCGCTTCTTAAAATCAACAAACGCCTGGCGCGACAGCAGGAAACCCACCTGCCTCGTGATGGTCGCCTGCAACGACTGCTTCAGCAGGAAGCGCACGGCCTCCGCCAGTCCCTCAGAAATCTTCAGCGCAACATTGCCAACAAATCCATCGCACACCAGCACATCGGCCTCACCGTTGAACAGGTCGCGTCCCTCAACGTTGCCGACAAAGTTCAGTGGCAGGTCTTTGATCAGTTTGTACGCTTCGCGCGTAAGATCGTTGCCTTTGCTCTCCTCTTCCCCAATCGAGAGCAATCCCACGCGCGGATGCTCCGCCGTAGGAAAGCGTCCCGCAAAGATGGTTCGGAAATAGACGTCGCCCATAATGGCGAACTGCTGCAGATTTTCCGCCTTGGAATCGACGTTGGCGCCGACATCGATGAGGATGGTCGCCGTCCCCAGCGTAGTCGGGAAGGCAGTCGCCAGTGCTGGACGATCGACTCCGGGCAGCGCACCGAGGACCATCTTGGCCGTCGCCATGGCCGCACCGGTATTACCCGCGCTGACAAATCCATCAGCCTTGCCATCGCGCACCAGGCGCAAGCCTACGCGCATCGACGAGTCGCGCTTGGAGCGTACCGCCTGGGCAGCTTTTTCGTGCATGCCGATCACTTCGCTGGCAGGCACGATTTCAATCGGAAGCTTGCGCCACACGGGATGGAGATCGAGCTCAGCGTTTATAACGCTTTCTTGCCCGACCAGCAGAACTTTCACGCCATAGTGGCGAGCGGCGAGGATCGCGCCCTCGACTTCCGGCTTAGGAGCCTTGTCGGCACCCATCGCGTCAAGGGCAATCGTAGTTGGCATCTTCCAGTCTTAGCAGCCCACGCAAAAGTAGAAAGACCGCCGAAGAATCCGCCCAGAATATCTGAATGGAGCCGGCGATCGAGTTTGGCGGCAGCCGGTTAGCTGGCGCTCTCTTCAACTTCGATGACTTCGCGATCCTTGTAGAAGCCACATTTGGCGCACGCCCGATGCGGCAACTTGCGCTCGTGGCAGTTAGGACATTCGGAAAGCGACTGCGCCGTCAAATGATCGTGCGCCCGCCGCTTGGATGTACGCGCCTGGGAATGGCGCCGTTTGGGATTCGGCATTGAAAACCTCTCGCTATTCGACCGCAATCTTGCCGCGCGGTCGGCTCTTTTAGCTTTGCAGCTTGTTTCTAATATCGCCCAGCGCAGCCCAACGCGGGTCGCTACGCTGTTCACAACCACACTGTTCCTGGTTCAGGTTGCGCCCGCAGCTCGGGCACAATCCCTTACACTCTTCGCGACACACCGTCTTCACCGGCGTCGACAGCAGCACCTGCTCGCGCAAAACGTCTTCCAGCAGAAGACCTTCGCCCTGATAATAGCCGATTTCGGTCTCAGCCTCGCTGATCGAAACCTCTTCGCCGCGCCGGTCCACGCCTTGCGGCCGATACAGCAGGTCGAAGTCTCGCGCCACCTTGTGAACCACCGGCTCCAGGCAGCGGGCACACAGAACTTCGATTTCCGTGCCCAGCTTCCCTACCAGCCGGATATCTTCCACATCCTGACCGTGACCGCGATGCTCGACGATCAGTTCCGCCCGGCCTTCCGCGTGTAAGTCACCAAGCTGCCGGAAATCGGGGCCAAACTCCACCGCTCCGGGAGGAAGATGCTCGTTGAACTCCAGCTTACGGAGCTCCAGTTCCCTCACCCGAATCAGCATGTCACCACCTGGCTAGTTCTAAAGCGTTCGATCAAACAAAAAGCGTCCCGCATGGTCTAAGGCCGCCGGAGTAACCGGGTCTGGCAGGCCAAGCTCCGGATGGGAAACTCTGGCAGGTACAGACGGGCGGGAAACGCACACTTGCTACAAACTAAAAGGATAAAGTGCTGCAATCAGGGTGTCAAGGTAGCGCGGCCCAGCAGATAACAGCGGGTGGCCCTAGACAAGCTGTTAAAGGGCCACCACCGGCTTGTTCCCCAAACCTACCGCACGGTCACCGTTATCGTGTTGCTCGGTATGCCATTTGCGATCACCTGCAAATTGAAGACCCCTGGCGGCATCGCAGGACTAATATTGAACATCGTGGAACCCACCAGGTTTGGCGCAATGGAACTACTGCTGTCATCGTGGGTTCGCGCGTACCACACCGCGCCGGTCGCAACGCTGGTCAGCCGCACCAGCGGGTAGTTGGTTGACGGCTGTGCGTCGTCATCTTTCATCGACGCTTGACTTAGCCCATTCAGCTGCTCGCCTCGAATCACATACGGCTTGACCGTGCCTCGGCTTATGGCCAGCTGTGCCAAGGGGTAGATGGTAGGCGCGGCATTCTGCCGATATCCCGGCGCCGGCGTGTAGATTTCCAGCGATGGCCCTGCGTGCGCAAGCAGCACCTGTCCGGTTGGCAGCAGCACCAGCCGGTGAGAAGGGATGTCACGTTGGCCCGGGCACTCCTCAGGATTTGCAGTATTGGCAATCGTGTTGTTAGACGGGTCGTACTCCATGAACTGACAATTAACATCGTTCCGCATCTCGACTAAAACCTTGCCGTTTGGCAGCAGCGCGCTCGAGCCATCGTCTGCGTTGAAGGTGCCGGTCATTGGCCCAGCGGACCAGATGTTCGTATTCAGGTCGAGCACCGCAGTGCCACCAGGCAGTCCGGCAAACTGCACCACCGTCTGATCATAGGTAAGCACACCTGGCCCCAACTCTCTGTCGTCTCCCCAAAGCTGCACCGGAAGCTGCGGCCCGCACGTCCATAGACGGGTAGCAGGATCGTATATCTCTGTACTCGTGTTGCTGTTGCCGCACAGGAAATTAGGTTGATCGTCAACCATCTGCACCATGCCGTTGGGCAGCAGCCGTACCGAGGCCTCGTTGTTATTTGGCGCCAGTACTGAGCCGGTCGCCGTCCACGTCATTGTCTTAGGGTTCAAGATGGCCCAGTCGCGGGTGCAGCAATTGGCCAGCATGAAGGTTCCATCCGATAGCACAACGCTGGCAGCGTCTCCAATGTGGTCCCATCCCGGCGGAGGCGGCACCAGCGTCCATTTGTCAGCCTCCGGGTCGTACACCGCGGCCAGGTTTGACCAATCTTGAACTCCATCGTTGTATTCAGCACCCGCGATCAGCAACCTGCCATCCGGCAAAATTGCTGTGGCGAAAGCGTTCGGCGCATAGCCATCGGGAAGCGGACTGGCTAGCTTCCACGTTCCATTTACGTAGCTCCCCGTCACATCCGGCGTGAGAATGGACCACACCTGGGTTCCGGTCGAGTGAACCATAACCCGCCCATCTCGCAACACCAGGGAGGTGCCAGCCAGGCTACTGGGGGCGTTGTTGGTGAGCCTTTGCCATGACTGCGCGGAACACAGGCTGGCGACTAAGACGAAGAGTGCAATTCGTTTCACGCTTGCTCCTTTTCTAATCTCCGCCTGCTGTGTCTTGCTACAGGCTTGCGCAATTGGCCAAGGCGGTACGCGTCTCGGCGTTGGATTGTTATCTTGCAAATCGGACTTGCCCCGCACCGGCAGAACAAAGTAGCACGATTCGATAATTTAGAAACCGTGATAACGGAATACTAACCCGGTCCTGTCTTCATCTCTGTGGCGCTGCTCTGCTGCGAAGATCCAGCAGCCCGTAGACCGCTGCACTGGTCGGTGTCGATAAATATACTTTGCCATTCGCGATCATAGGGAGATGAACTTCGTAGCCAAGCCGCACGGATGGAGCGATCGCGCCATGCTGCTGTTGTTTGGTTATGGCTCAGGTCCGTGCATCGAAGGCGTGCACCACTCCGGCGTTGGTTTTGTCGTACGCATTCGCCCACACAGTGCCGATACTGAAGCCGTTGGACGAGATACTGAGGGTCGTTCTGGGCCGAAATAATATGTCGGTTAGCCGAGCTTGTCCAGCCCAAACAGCAGACGAACTTATAAAGCGAAATGTGATTACTGATCTACGAGCTGGTCGTCGTGCAGGACGGCAGCTCGCAAGCCTCAATCCCTGTTAATTTGCGGAGAATTCATTTGCCAGCAGCCTGCAGTCAGATTTGTAGGGTCATTTGGTACTTAACTTAACCGGATTGAAGGTCGTTCCCACCGTCAATGTTCCACTAACCTGCGAGACGCCCGCTGTAGCCGTAATTGTCACTGTGGTGTTGCTCTTGACTGGAAATGTCTTCACGGCAAACTGTACCGACGTTTTGCCCGCCGGAACAATCACGAAGGCCGGGGGATGCGCCACGCCCGGATGATCGCTGCTCAGCGCAACGCCCAGCCCTCCCGCAGGTGCGGGCCCGCTCAAGGTTAGCGTCCCGGCCGATAGCTGGCCACCTCGTACATGCGTTGGATCGAATGACAATGAGGTCAGGTTGATGTTGGTGACCAAATTGAAGGTGGCAGCGACGTCTTTTGCACTGCTCATCGTCACCGCGCAATAGCCGCCGTTCACGTTGTCACACCCAGTCCAACCGCTAAAGGTGTATCCAGAATCCGGGATGGCGCTAAGCGTTGCCTGCGTCCCATAGAAATAGGAGTAGGAACACGTGTTGCCGCAATAGATATGACTGTCGCTGCTGCTAACCGTGCCGTTGCCAACCTTGGATACGGAAAGCAGGTTTTGCTCTTGTGTCTGGGAGAAATCGACGCCATACAGCCAGGCTTCAAAGTCGTTGTAATCGTAGTCACTGCCCTCCTGCTGCGGCAGCTCTTCGAATCCTACGTAGACGCACGGCGTCTGTTCCGACAGAGAACAGTAGACCTCCGACAGCAGGTTTTCGGCCCACACGTGATTTACTCCATCGAAATTCATGCCCAGATCCTGGAGGCGGCTGTAGTAAGACCGAATTCCAGGCGGATCCAGGACGTGCTCTACCAACTCAATCTCATCGCCGGCCTGTAACTGATCAGCGGGAACTAGCGTGTAGGGCTGGTTATAGTTCATGTCCTGGTTAGAGGGC
Source organism: uncultured Acidobacteriaceae bacterium (assembly GCA_963791965.1). Taxonomy (GTDB): domain Bacteria; phylum Acidobacteriota; class Terriglobia; order Terriglobales; family Acidobacteriaceae; genus CAVVDY01. Next base: position 879,966 of record CAWBUK010000006.1, read on the forward strand.
GAAGGCAGTCCCGTGTAGACCAATTGGCCATCTCTGAACACTCTGGCGCTTACGCTATCCCTGAGGTCCGCATGAAAGCCGTAGAAGCGGATAAACACGCCTGAGGCGAGCCCTTGAGCATTAACCGTGAAAAGATTGGTCGGCGCAACTGTACCGCAAGGCTGGTACTGAAGCGGCGGCCCGTCGCTACAAAAAGAGTCAGCTAATAGGCGGGGAGGCAGTACGGTCAAAGCAATAAGCGCAACACAGGAAGCCAAGAAAATGCGCAGTTTCATCGAGCTGGTGCCCTTCCCTTCCGCTGCCTGGATGCCGAACAATAGTGCGAACAGCGTGCGTCAGCCAAGCCATGCCGTGCCTTTTTCGGATTCGATGCCGGGCATTCGCACATTGGCGATTTCGTTAGTCTGCCGGTGCAACCTCCAGAGCGCACGTTATTGGGTAGTGAACGTGGCGTCTGAGGTCATTGCCCCGATTGCTGGAATCTGCGAATACAGGCGGTAATGGTACAAAGTACCTCCCTTTAGCCCGGTGAGAACCGCCGTATGGTGCCGCACTCCGGTGGGATCAGCCAGAAAATGCTCCCCATATTGACGAATACAATCCGTCAGGCTGATGACGTAGTGCCCTGTGATGTACGGACAGCTCGGCGCCGAGGAAGTTTGGTAGAACACCTCGGTAGTTGCCGGCCCGATAGTGTCCCAGGTGAGCGTCACCGTATTGCCATTCACCACAGGAGTAGGAATATTTGCGTTCTGGCACCTGGCCTCATCCCCGGCGCCGCACTTGAATTCATTGATAATCAGCGGCAGGAAAGTGAAGGTGTCGGGCCCCACGTATGGGTTCTGCGAGGGCAGGAAAGTAGCCTTCGGGTTCGGCCCGCTGCGATAGCGCACCAAATCGAACGACCACTTATATACCTGGTTGAACTGCTTCGGGGCCAAGGTCCAGCTGGTACTGTCCCTCCATGTCGACTGAAACATATTGTCGGCAAACTGCCGCATGGTGTCATCGTTGGTGAGTGACCAGTACCAGGCGGCAGCCGGCGCGGTCAGGTTATTGAGATCTGCCCATGTATCGGTCGAGTTCGGATCGTTAAATACGTGCGACATCGGGACGTCAATGAAGTTGTAACGCGTGGTCCCAATGTCAGCCAGGTAGAACCTGTTGTACAGCGCGTACAGCGTCTTGCCGACCTCGAGCGGGATGCGCGGATCGCAGCCGCGCTGCTGCTCAGCGTCAAGCTCGCATTGCGCAATCAGCGCTTCCATCAGCAAGCCAAGGTTGAAGTTGTGATAATTCCACTCCGGCTGCACACTGCTACCCTGATTGACCGCGAACTGCTGGAACATATCCAGGTTCGCCAGCCCCACATCAACCGCCATCCAGGCAAGCTGCCACGGTGCGTGGGCTCCGCTGGCCTCATTGGCGATTTGGGAATCCCAATCGTAGGCGATATGTCGGATACCGCGTGTATCAATCGTTCCATAAAAGCCGTCAGACGTCCCATGTTTATCGGTTACAAACGCGAGGGCTCCTGCGGCAGTGTCGCCATGGTGACGCGAATAGTACATACCTGTGCCAAGCAGGTGCTGGTTGGGTTCGGTAAGGTATTCGCCGTTCGAACGGCCCAGCCAGTTGTCATAGGGAAAAAGCACCATCTGGGCACAATGCTCCCAGTGCACTCTAACTGCGTCGTCGTGATATCCCACCATTCCCGGAGTGTTATACACGTAGTCGGAAATTTGCAGGTAGACGCGGCCCCCATCATAGTTGTATTGCCGCGACGCGTCCGGCTGCGAGTTGCCGTCGAAGCTGCCCTCCAGTGCAAAACCCGGCCCGAGAAAGGCGCCGTACTCCAGGCTCTGCACATTCGCGCCGGCGTTCGTTTGGGTGCACCAGTATTCTCCGCCACCGGACGCGGCTGACTGCATCCTGGCTTGCCAGGTCAGCAGCCCCGGGATCTCTGGAAAATACGTAGGCGGCGTGGCTACGAATGAAGCTGGAGGATACACTTTGAACGACCAGATCAACACGTTAGGAGCGCCGAGCGGAATGGTCGCGCCTTCGTCGTTGAACTCTTGCAGCGTAACTACGGCCCTGTAGTCGCCGGCTGGAGCGTCAACCGGAACTCGGACGCGGATAGCCCCCTGATCACCGTTCATCTGCACAGCGGTCGCCCAGTTGGCTTGTGCCCCACCCCAACCCCGTTCCTGGTTCATATGAGGACCGCTGGATACCCTGTCGATACTGCCGTCCCATCCCGGGCCCGGATTGAAACCGTCGGGGTAGGAGCGCAGACGGTCGAGCAGATCTATCTGCCAGCCTTGTGGGCTGTTCTTGCTGTCAAATACCTTGTAGTCGGTCATGACGACGATCGATGCCGCCTGCGAGCCGGCGCCTCCCGCCAACAGCGTGATGGTTGGCATTACATAAAGGTCGTGCCCGGGATAGACGTTCTTCTGACCGATCGGAACCATGGTGACGGCAAGCGGTGCCGAGGTATTCAGAGGGGCTGTCTTGAACGTCTTGATCTCGCTGTAAGCATTGGTCGAAGGACCGCCCCAGCTTGCCCAGCTTCCGTCATCGCGCTGCGACGCGACATAGTAGGCATATTGCCCGACATCGCCATTGCCCGCCTGTGGGTTATAGGGCACCAGGTGTGTGACGGTGACGCTGTGCACAGTTCTCAGATCGTTCTGCCCCAGCCTGCGCGCAGGCAACATCCCACCCGGATTCCAGAAGTTGAAATACACGATGCTTGTTCCGGGATGCACCGTCGACCAGGTGATGGTGACCTGCGTCGGCTGGATGTCGGTGACCTGAACGTCAGAGATTTCGCCTGGATTCAGATCCGCGAACGCTTGCGGAATGATAGCCAGCAGCAGAAAGCCGAAGACCACTGGTCCGGCAAGCTTTCTCGCGCCATTGAAGATCGTTTGGGTGAGTTGGTTAGCCGCGAGCCGGAGGAACGAGAATGTTTTTTGCACATCTTTCCCGGAAAGCCCCAATTGAGGCGATGCGGCAGGGTTACTCATACGACAACTCCTGTCTTGCTGGGTAGCGCGCGTTGTTCCAGGCGGTTTAGGGCGCAGTGAATCGGGAACTCGAGAAAAAACTAACTCTGCCGGACCAAGTCGCAGCTCCCACTGGGGTCAAAATCGAGACCCTGAGCGTCACCTGGCATCCCCAAGAATGCCTAAGTATCGTATGGATCAGGTTGATGGACAACACTAAAAGGTGGTGTATTGCCGTAAAACCGGGCTCGCCAATGTTGGCTGATTGATGCAAAAGGCGACATTTTGAGCATTTCCATCGATTTTTGACAGGTCAAATGAACCTTTATCATGACTGCCAGGAATGCATTTTCGAAAATCGATCACTTTGAGTCATGGAAGAACTGAGTCAGAAATGCGTCTTTCAGGCCCCGTCTTCTTCGTTTGAGTAGTGAAAAACGCTCTCCAGTGGCTTGCCGAACACGGCAGCAATACGAAATGCGGCCTCCAATGACGGAAAGTACTTCCCCAACTCAATGGCATTGACCGTCTGGCGAGTGACCTTGATCTTCTCTGCCAGTTCCTGCTGCGTCATCTCGCCGTGCTCGAAGCGCAGGCGGCGAATTTCGTTGCGAATGGTCGCCATTACGCAGTCCGCCGGTACTGGATAATCTGGCAACCTGACCGCATGATCTCAGTCACCACGAGAATGAGCAGCAGCGAATTTGCGCCAAAAATGATGGGACTGGGCAATGCGGCAAAGAACACGGCAAACACCATCGCCGTCGCCAATCCGGCATAAGCGAAACGCGCCGCCTTCAGTTCGATCATCTTCTCGCGTTCGTCGCGCGGCGCCTGCGCGCTCTTCGGATCGAAAACGGCGACCGCGATGGTCAACACCGTCTGCACCACCACCAGGGCGATGATGGTTCCCAGCAGCCCGCTGGTGTGCTGGTGGCCACCTGGCCCCGAACTCATAAGTGACCAGAAGTACAAGCCGTAAATGCCGGCCATCGAAATAAGCGAGATCCACGAGGTTTTTTCACGGAAGGACATGCAAGTCTCCTGTCAAAGTTTCGAGACTCATAGTATTGTTTATTTGTCTTAATGTCAAGTTATTTTTACTTCAACATAGCTGCGCTCTTACCTGCCCCGGCCTCTCAAAACCCGTTCAACGTCCTGTAATTCATTGACATTTAAAGGTTTGGCGCCGGCTCAAGCTTCTATGATCGCGAGGTTTGCAACTTAAAATAGGAGAACTGCGCACGTGAAGCTTATTCGTACAAATCTGGCGATCCTGATCGTCGTTCTGGCGGCCTCGGCTGCATTTGCTACTGGCCCGATCCTGCTGGCTAATGGCACGCTAACCGGCTCCAGCGCCGGCTATTACACCGATCTTTCAGGGCTGCAGGGCAATGCCGAGAACGGAACTGCCAAGACCCTGCTGGGCGGCATGGGTTCCGGATTGGCGTGGGCCTGGGGCAACACCTTCATCGCCGTGCCCGATCGCGGGCCCAACGCCGTGAGCTACGACAGCCTGATTGACGACACCGTCACTTATATCCCTCGCTTCCACACCGTCACCATGGACTTGCAGCAGAACCAGCGCAGCGGATTGAACTCGGCTCCGGCGCTGCCGTTCACCCTGACTCCGAACCTGCAAGCGACCACACTGATCTACAGTTCCAGCCCGTTGAACTACGGAACCGGCGAGGGACTGGGCGTTGGTCCGGGCGCACCGACGGAGAACGGTCCCAACACTTATTACTTCTCGGGACGCTCCGACAACTTCGACCCCAACACCACTTCCGCCGACACCAATGACGCCCGCTTCGATCTGGAGTCGGTGCGTGTCTCCAGCAACGGACGCTCGGTTTATTTGTCCGACGAGTATGGACCGTACGTGTACGAGTTCGACCGCGCCACTGGCCGTCGCCTGCGCACCTTCACCCTGCCGGCACATCTTTTCGTGGCCACGAAGTATCCCGTGGGCAGTGACGAGATCAGCAAGAACACCAGCGGGCGCACCGCCAACAAAGGTATGGAAGGTCTGGCTATCACGCCCGACGGTCGCACCCTGGTTGGCATGATGCAGGCCGCGCTGCTTCAGGACGCCGCGCTGGGCGGCAAGGCCAAGAAGCTGCTTCGCTTCGTAACCATCGATGTAGCCAGCGGCCAGACGACACACGAGTTCGCCTACGTGCTGACTACCGGCTCCGGCGTCAGCGACATCGTCGCGCTCAACAGCCACGAGTTCCTGGTTGACGAACGCGATGGTTCAGGCTTGGGCAATGGCGATTCCGCCGTGGTCAAGCAAGCCTTCAAGATCGATATCAATGGCGCGACAGACGTCACCAACCTCAACGGAACGGATGCCGCCAACGCCGCCGTACCGAAGACCTTGTTCCTGGACCTGGTTGCGGTGCTGAACGCCAACGGCATCACCTCCGACAAGATTCCAGCTAAGCTGGAAGGCTTCGCGTTAGCCGGCGATATCGCTTATAACGGGACGACCTATCACACCCTGTGGGTCGCAAACGACAACGATTTCCTGCAGGATTACGGCGGCGTAATGAACAGCAATCCCAACCAGTACTACGTTTTCGGATTTACCGATGCTGACCTGGGCGGATCGAAGTACGTGCCGCAGGTTCCCTCGGTGGCTCGTCCGTAGTCCGCCGTCAACATAAAGGACACACCTCTCACACCAGCCCGTCCCAGCCTCGCAGCTGGACGGGTTTCTTCTCTTAACGGCCCTCTGCGGTCACCGTCACGATGTGTATGTCGGGCAGATTGTGGTTCCAGCGGGACGGCACATTGTCGAGGCCGAGCCGAACCGGACGAGTGTCGTTGGGCTTGATTGGATCTTTGGTGAGCGGGTCAGAGATGAGATCGTGGTCTTTCATCGCCATTCCCTCCAGCGGACGCTGCACATCGAGAATGACCTGGTTCAGGTCATTCCGCAGCTTAACATCGGCCACGATGCCGGTAATGGAATGTGGTCCGGTGTTGGTGACGTTGCCATCAAGATAAAAAGCGCTATCGGTTGGGCCAGCGATTAACTGCATGCCTTGCAGCTGCAACTCGCCCGGAACCGGCTGCCCGGGAACCTGGGCCGCAGCTGCTGGTGGCCGGTTCTTGGGCATGCGCGGCAGAAAGTACGCAAGCACTCCCAGCAGTACCACGGCAACCAGAATACCGATCAGCACACCAGGTAAACCGCCTCCCGGACGCTTGGGGTGAAGGGGATCCGAGTTAGGAACAAGTTGCGGCTCTTTACGTTCTCGGTTGCGTTCGTCGTTGGGCAAACGCGGATTAGTCGCCATGGGATACCTCGGTATGTCAGATGAGAGCGGTATCAGCCGCTTTGCTAGGTACGATGCTGTTGGAAGGCGCGAGTTTGCAGCATTCGAGAGTAGCGGGAGGAGGTGCCGGCAACGAGGGTAGATGCGCGTCGTAACCACGCGTCACTTGGCAATGCTGATCTCACTATGCCGGTTCGCAAGGTTCTGCTCGCCCGTTGTAACATTACATTCGCATGGACATTTTGGTTTACTCGGCCCCGTGGTGTCCCGATTGCCGCACCGCCAAACGATTCCTGGAGAAACACGGAATCCCCTACACGGAAGTGAACATTGAATGCACCCCCGGAGCGGCTGATGAAGTGATTCGGCGTACCGGCAAGCGCGCCATTCCGCAATTCGTCATCAATGGCGAATGGGTGCAGCCTTATCGGCCCGGCGAAGGTTTTCTCTACGAAGAGATGAGCGAGTTGCTGGGAATCCCAGGTTTGTAACACGATCTGCAGTTTCGCCGCGCCGGCAGTTCAGCCTTCGCGAGCAAACTGCAGATCCTTCGGCTGCGCCTCAGGATGACACTTCCTAAGAGATATTTCTATCGGCGCCGCTAGTCTACGACGCCCGTATGCGGCCCATCCATCCCGGATCGCGAACGAATTCCTCTTCCAGCCGGCGCAGGCGCGCTGACATGATGCTCGAGCGGCCCAGATATCCGACCGGTTTGCCCGGCTCTTTTCGATCAACCACCGGCATACGGCCCACTCCGGCTCGAAGCATGCGTGCGGCTGCGTCGTAGAGCACCTCGTCTGGATGCGCCACGATGAGGTCGCGCGAGCTGGCGTCGAGCACGGTGATCTTGCCCGCGGGATCGTGCTCCAACGCCCGCATCAGATCAGAGCGCGTGATGATGCCTGTCAGTTGCCCGTCATCGCTCATTACGAATACCCCTTGATGATGGGTCACGGCGGGATCGTGGCGGCCAATGCGCTCCGCCAGTTCGGCGACTGTCATGCTGCCGGGAATGGTATCGAAGTCGCGCGACATGCTCTCACCCACGACCACCTGTTGCAGCACGTCAGGCTCGTAGTCCTGATGAATGTGCAGCCCACGACGCGCCAACTTCTCGGTCATGATCGAGTTCTGGGCATAGCGCACGGCGATGAGATCGGCGATGACGGTGACGATCATGAGCGGCAACACCGAGTTGTAGTCGCGCGTGATCTCGAAGGCGAAGATGATGAACGCGAATGCCGCGCGTGAGGCCGCACCAAAGACCGCTCCCATCGCGACCAGGGCAAAGGCTCCGGGCGACAGGTTGGCTGCCGGCCAGAGCTTGTCGATGATCATGGCGAAGGCCGATCCCATGGCGGCGCTGGCCATGAACATGGGAGCCAGCAAACCACCCGAGGTGCCCGATCCCAGCGAAATCACCAGAGCGGCCGACTTGAACACCATGACGGCGAGCAGCCCGCCCAGCAGCATCTTGGTATTCAGGATATCGGAGATGGTGTCGTAGCCAACACCCAGCACGCGCGGGACGAAGTAGCCGATGATGCCGAGGCCCAGCGCTCCGATGGCAGGCCACCACATATCGTGAATGGGTAGCTTCTCGAATTGGTCTTCCACCCAGTACAGCGCGCTGACTGAAGCCGAGTGCGGCAAAACCGCAAATCACACCTAGCACCAGGTAGAAGGGCAGCGCATGCGGCAAACCGAAATCGACTGCGCCCACCGCGAACATGGGACCGCGTCCCATGAGCCAGAAATGCACACTGGTCGCAATGCTGCTGGCGATCACCAGCGGGATGAACGAGCGCGACTTGAACTCAAACAGCAGCAGTTCGATGGCGAGGATAACGCCTGCGATTGGCGTGCTGAAAGTGGCAGCCATGCCGGCAGCGGCTCCGCAAGCCAGCAGCACCTTACGTTCGGCTCCCGTGGTATGCAGCAACTGGCCAATCAGCGAGCCCACGGCGCCGCCGGTCTGAATGATAGGGCCCTCGGCGCCGAACGGTCCGCCGGTTCCGATGGCGATGGCGGCGGAGATTGGTTTTAGGATTGCGACCTTGGGTTCGATGCGGCTGCGGTTGACCAGCACCGCTTCCATGGCTTCAGGAATGCCGTGGCCGCGAATCTTGTCGCTGCCATAGCGCGCCATGATGCCGACAATTACGCCGCCAATCACCGGTGTGACGATCACCCATAGGCCAAGATGGTTATTGCGCGCACTGGTGAAAGCGAACGACCAGCGATGGAAGAAGAAGATGTTGGTGAATAATCCGATCAGGTTGTAGAGCAGGAAAGCGATGATGCCGGCCAGAAATCCGATGAAGGCCGCGAGCAACGAGATCAGGGCGATACGGAAGCGCACCTCGCCCTCTTCCCTGGTGATCCTGCCAGCGTTTCGCTGTGGCGGGTTCACGCCATCGACGCCAAGCGTGACAGCACGTTCGCTCATCGTTTTGCCTCGGCGGTGGCGTGCGGCCTGGCGGCGGTGCGCGGCTTGGCGGGACGCGGCTTGGCGGCGGGGCGCGGCTTGGCGGTCATGCCCTTTGCCGGCTGGTGGCTGGCTCTGCCCGCTACCTGTCGCAGCGCGGAGATTAGTGCAGGCGCTGCCGAACGTAACTCTTCGCGATGGTGCAGCGTGAGTTCGCGTAGCACTTGCTCGCCCCGTGGAGTCAGGCTGATGTAAACCTCCCGCCGGTCCTCTTCGCTGCGGCTGCGCTCGATTAGGTTCTTTTCCTCAAGCCGGCTAACTAGCTCAACCGCACTGTTATGTCGGAGCTGCATGCGCTCGGCGAGGTCGGCGATGCGGGAGCCGTGCTTGCCGGCCGCCCCTCGGATGGCCAGCATGAGTTGATGGTGCTGCGGCTCGATGCCAGCCTGGCGCGACGCCTGCTCGCTGAAATGGAGGAAGCGCCTGATCTGGTAGCGAAAGTCGGCCAGGGCCGCGTAGTCGCTGGACTTAAGGTCGTGGGTGGACATATGGTCGTAATACGATTATATCGCATAACGATATATGTGTAACGTACGCCTTCGCAGGCCTGAGGAGCAGATCCCTCGCGGCCAAAGCCGCTCGGGATGACAAAGTCATGACGCTTCTCGGCACGGCTGAAGCCGTGCCCTGATACAAAGCAGAGGGCCCGAGGTTTATTCCGGAGCCTGCAAAACCGGGTCCTTCCAAGGCTGGTTAGTACAGGCTTCCGCTGGGCTGGGTGGACGACAATACTCCGGCCGTGGCACTGACGCTATACGCGGTACCGCCCGACCCCAGTCCAAGTTGAAACGTTGAAGGTGCCCGCCGACGGCGTGATGCGGTAGACGCTGATGTTCTGATAGGTGACTGGAGTGCTCGCCTGGCAGACTTGCGGCGGGCCTGGCGCAGCCATGAAGTAGGCGTTGCCTTTTCCCACGCGGGTGACATCGCCATTGGTCTCCACCAGCAGGGCCGTCTGGTCGTCGACCTCGACGTCGCGCGGGGCGGCAGACCAGCCGTTCTCATACACGCGACACATAAACGCCAGATCGCGTCCCATGCGGTCACGACTTACAAAATGGGGATCATCGATGAGTCCCTGCAACGCCGGGATGCGCACAAAGTTCTCAGCAAAGGCAAGGCACTTGTGGTAAGGGTTCGCCCGCGCCAGGCTCGACGGCACTGTCATTCTGCAGGCTCCGGCGTACACGAACTGGGTCAGCACATTCATGCCTGCGCTGGTTCCACCGATCGGGGCGCCGCGATCAATCAAATCCTGAATGGCTTTTTGAACCGGTGTTCCCTGCCAGAACTTGATGTAGTTGGCCTGATCGCCGCCCTCAATGAAGAGTGCCTCGGCGTGCAGGATGATATCTGCCACCTTAGGATCGTTCGCCGCTTCCCGGCTGGGAATGATCAGCGTCGCCGCTGAATTCTGATTAGGACAGAGCTTCCGAATATAAGGGTTGTACTCATCTTTCCCTTTGGCGCTGATCACCAGGAAATCGCCGTATCCACTGCGTTGGCACATCCACTGGAAGGCGGCATCAACATCGTCTCCGCCACCCATCAGGACGGTTCCGGCTGTCGTTGCCGTGGTGACGTCGTTCTGATTACCGGCTCGAAAGTACTTGTACTTCTTGACGGCATGGGCGGGCACAACCAGCAAAGCGAGGAGCAGCGCGAGGGCAATCGACTTCACCGGTGACCTCCGGAAGATGATGACCGAACTCATGCCAAACCGAATGAACGCTGGCGACGGAACGATAGCATATTAGGTTGCGCCCGCAATGGGGTAAGCTGGATGAAGAGCGCATTTCTGGCGCGTCTTTCGCAAGGAGCATGTCTTGATCGCACGTTATACCCGGCCCGAGATAGGCCGCATCTGGAGTGACGAAAACCGCTTCCGTACGTGGCTGGAGGTGGAAGTCGCGGCCACGGAAACCTTGGCTGATGCCGGCATCGTTCCGCAGTCGGCGGCCAAGGCTATTCGCGAAAAAGGCGACATTGATGTAGCCCGCATCCATCAGATCGAAGCCGAGGTCAAGCACGACGTCATCGCTTTCACCACGGTGGTTGCCGAGAAGGTCGGCCCGGAGTCGCGCTGGCTGCACTATGGCCTGACCTCCAACGACGTTGTGGATACGGCACAGGCGCTGCTGGTAAAGCAGGCGTCGACGATCATTCGCAAAGATCTTGAACAGCTTGCCGAAGTGCTGAAGCGACGCGCCTTCGAATTCAAAGATACGCCGCAGATCGGACGTACCCACGGCGTCCATGCCGAGCCCATCACGTTTGGGCTGAAGCTGGCGAACTGGTACTCCGAAGTGCAGCGCGACATCGCGCGCTTTGAGATGGCGGCGGAGCAGATGCGCGTGGGCAAGTTGTCGGGCGCGGTGGGCAACGGAGCTCATCTTGATCCCGACTACGAAGAGCAGATTTGCCAGCGCCTGGGATTGGAGGTTGCGTCCGTCTCCAGCCAGGTGATTCAGCGCGACCGCCACGCATTCTATGTTGCGACGCTGGCGGTCATCGCTTCGACGCTGGACAAGATCGCCACCGAAGTTCGCCACCTGCAGCGAACGGAGGTGCGCGAAGCGGAGGAGTTCTTCAGCGAGAAGCAGAAGGGCTCATCGGCCATGCCGCACAAGCGCAATCCGGTGACGTGCGAGCAGATCAGCGGGCTGGCGCGCGTGGTGCGGGCAAATTCGCAGGCGGCGCTGGAGAACGTTGCGCTGTGGCACGAGCGCGACATCTCGCATTCGTCGGTCGAGCGCGTCATCCTTCCTGATTCGACGATTCTGCTCGATTACCTGCTGGCCAAGACGGCTAACCTGGTCGACACCTTGCTCGTCTATCCCAAGCGCATGATCAAGAACCTGGAGTCGACGGGCGGGCTGGTCTTCAGTGGACAGTTGCTGCTCGACCTGGTGGAAGCCGGAATGCTCCGCGAGGACGCCTATCGGCTGGTGCAGGGCAACGCGATGAAGGCGTGGAAGGAGGACTTGAACTTTCACGACCTGGTGATCAGCGATCCCGAGATTAATTCCAAGGTGAAGCGCGAGACGCTGGAGCAGGCATTCGATCTGCAACGTCCGCTGCGCAATGTGGACAAAATCTTCAAGCGGGTGTTCGGGTGATCGAATCTCAATATTCAACCCTCACTCTTGCCTATGAAGGCCCTCTGGCTTTTGTGACGCTGAACCGTCCCGACAAGCGCAACGCGATCAGCTACGACCTGATCGCCGAATTGCTGCGCGTGCTTGACGAGGTGAAGGATTCGGATGCGTCCATCCTGATTCTCACCGGGGCGGGCAAGGCGTTCTGTTCCGGAATGGACCTGGATAATCTGCGAGCCATCACGTCGCGAAGCGAGCAGGAGAACCTGGCCGACTCTCAGTCAATGGCCAAGATGTTTCGCACGCTTTACGAATTTCCCAAAGTGACGATCGCGGCGGTAAACGGGCCCGCCATCGCCGGCGGCTGCGGGCTGGCGACGCTGTGCGACTTCACGCTGGCATCGAGCGAAGCAAAATTTGGATATACCGAGGTGCGCATCGGGTTTATACCGGCCATCGTGTCGGCCTTCCTCGTTCGTCAGGTTGGGGAAAAGCAGGCGCGCGACCTGTTGCTCACCGGGCGTATCATTAATGCCGAAGAGGCTTATCGCCTGGGATTAGCGACCGAATTGGTACCTCCTGAGCGATTACTGCAAAGAGCACGTGAATTAGCCGCGGATTTGTTGCAAAATAGTCCTGCTTCTCTGCTTGCGACCAAGCGCCTCCTGAGTAATTATTCGGTAGCGCCCCTGAATGCCCAGCTTGCTACGGCTGTCCAGGAAAACGCTCGCATTCGTACGACTGACGACTTCCGAGAGGGCGTCACTTCGTTTCTCGAGAAGCGCAAACCAAACTGGGTGAGGTGAACCGTGAAGACACTCGCAAGGCTGGCAGTTTTAATTCTTTTGGCCCCCGCGCTGCTACTTGCGCAAACGTCAACGGGTCAGACCCCAACCGGGTCGCAGACCAACACTAAACCGGCATACGCACAGCCTGAATCCACGGGCGCGCAAGCCGCCCCTGCGGCAGGTTCCACAGCGGCTGGGCAAGCCCCGGCGGCGGCTCCGGCCAAGCCGAAAGTTGTGCTCGCCTATCCCCCGTTGAGCGACAAGGCCAAGGCGCGCGCGCGCCAGCTCTACGAGTATTTCGCCCACGGCCAGACCCCGCTGCTCTACGCCGCCTTCACGCCCAACATGAAGAAGCAGTCTCCGGAAAGCAAGATTGCCACCATCTCCAAGCAGGTCACAGAGAAGTTTGGCACGCCCACGCAAACGCTCAGTGAGAATTACATGCCTGGACTTGGCGCTCCCGTAACCATCTACAGCCGAACCACCAATTACAGCAAAGCCCGGGGCCCGATCATGGTGATACTGGCGGTCAATGGAGACGGCGACCTGACCGACATGCAAATTACTCCGGTGCCGTTGCTTCGTCCGGATGAATACTCCGATTACCAGGACAGCACCAAGCTGCGTTTACCCTTTGACGGACAGTGGGTGGTTCTGCAGGGCGGGCGCGCCGTTTATGACAACGCCAATGCGGCTTCGGAAGACAATCGTTACACCGTCGCCTTCATGGCTTTGAAAGACGGAATGGCCTACGAGAACGACGGCCGCAAGAACACCGACTACTACTGCTGGGGACAGCCGATACTGGCGCCCGCGGCGGGTGTGGTTATCCAGTCGTCAGGCAATTACGCCGATCACGCGCCGGGCCGGGCACCCGAGATTCAGAGCCGCGGCAACTATGTTGTGCTTGCGCACGGCAACAACGAATTCTCCCTGATCCCCTACATGAAAGTCGGCAGCCTGAAGGTGAGAAACGGCCAGCGCGTGAAGCAGGGCGATGTGATTGGAGAATGTGGTAACAGCGGCAGCTCCTTCGCTCCCCATGTGGAATACAGCCTGCAAAACACTCGCGGCTTCCCCATGCCCAAGACCATGCCGGCACAGTTTGTCGACTACACCGCCGACGGAAAAGCGGTGACGATCGGCGAGCCGCTGCGCGGACAGGTGGTGGAGAACCAGCCCAAGACACCGCCGGTCGAGACTGCCGTAAAGCCGGGGGAAAAGCCGGCCGAAAAGCAGTAATGAGCGGAGTTGGCGAGCCCACGCAGCATCCGCATAAGGTTTACGACACCCGCCTGCGCGTGCGCTATGCGGAAACCGACCAGATGGAAGTTGTGTACCACTCCAACTACATCATCTGGTTTGAAGTGGGCCGGGTCGAGATGCTGCGCCAGTTGGGATTCAGCTATCGCGAGATGGAGCAGGACGACGACACGCACATCGTGGTGGTCGATGTGCGCTGTCGCTACAAGACGCCGGCGCGGTATGACGACCTCATCTGTGTTCGTACCTCCCTGCTGAATGTTCGCGAATCGTTCCTACGCTTCGGTTACGAGATAATCCGCGACAGCGATCAGGCCCTGCTCGCCGAAGGCGAAACCGTGCACCTTGTGGTGGGAGCAGACCTGAAACGCACGCCACTAGGGGAAAAGTATCTGAAGACCTTTCTGACGGCGGCGGGGCAGCGGTAATCGAGTTGTCGGTTGTCAGGTGTCAGTAAGAGGCAACGGGTGACTTCGATTCGATGTCTTGCAGTACATTGAAAACAAGGATGAGCCGAGGACGATGAACCGGCTTAAGGTGGTTATTTCTTTCGCTCTACGATGGCTTGCCGCTGTTCTAGCCGTCGGTGCCTGCGTGCTGTTAGGAGCGGTCGGTTTTTGGCTGCTTGGGGGATTTCTTTTTCATAAAGGGATTATTGGCGATGCCACGCTTTTCAGCTTTCCGTTTTATGGATTGCTTCCAGGCTTTGTCCTCGGCATTGTGTTTTATGCGGTGATACTAACTGGCGCACGACATCCAACTCAATCCACTACGCGACACTAATCTGAAATCCCACCGAATGCATAACTCCTGATAGCCTCTTAACTGACAACCGACAACTGACAACTGATCACCGACAACTGGTTGTGGACAACTGATTTGAAAGCCCTTCACATCGACGGAAACAGTTTGACGCTCGCGGACGTGCGCGAGGTCGTTTACGAAAATCGGCCAGTCCTGCTCGCTTCTGAGGCGCGGCAGGCAGTCGATCGCGCTCGGGCGGTGGTCGAAGACCTGCTCGACCGCGACCAGGTCGCCTATGCGGTGAACACCGGAGTCGGCCAGCTCAGCGACGTCCGTATCTCACCCGGCGACATTCGCCAGTTGCAACTTAATCTCATGCGCTCCCACGCTGTGGGAGTGGGTGAGCCGCTGTCCGAGCCGGTGGTCCGCGCCATGATCCTGCTTCGCGCCAACTCACTGGCCAAAGGCTTTTCCGGCGTACGCGATGTCGTCATCGACACCCTCTGCGCCATGCTGAATCGGGGCGTTCACCCAGTTATTCCCTCGCAAGGCAGCGTTGGTGCAAGTGGAGACCTGGCGCCTCTCGCTCACCTGGGACTGGTGCTGATTGGCGAAGGCGAAGCTTTGTATCAGGGCAAGCGGCTCAGCGGAGCCGCGGCTATGAAGCTGGCCGACGTCGCCCCGGTGGTGCTCGAGGCGAAAGAGGCGATCTCGCTAATTAACGGAACCCAAGCCATGCTGGCGGTCGGGCTACTGGCAACCGTGCAGGCTGAGGAGCTCGCCGCCACGGCCGACGTGATCGCAGCTCTAAGCGTCGATGCTTTGCGTGGAACGGACGTAGCGTTTGACGAGCGCATCCAGGCGGCCCGCCCTCATGCTGGACAGTTTGTGGTGGCCCATAACTTGCGCCTGGTGATGGAGGGCAGCCAGATTCGCGAATCGCATCGCGAGTGCGGCAAGGTGCAGGACGCCTACTCGCTACGCTGCGTGCCGCAAGTACATGGAGCGGTGCGCGACACTATCGTGCACTGCCGCAACGTCTTCGAAGTGGAGATGAACTCGGCCGTTGACAATCCCCTGGTCTTCCCTGCTGCCAAGAAGATCGGGGCGCCCCGGCCGCAGCTTGGAGCGCCGGTGGCGGGCGAGATCCTTTCGGGCGGAAACTTTCATGGCGAGCCCATTGCCTTTGCGCTCGACTTTCTGGCCGTCGCGTTAAGCGCCTTGGCTGGCATTTCCGAGCGGCGGTTGGAGCGCCTGGTAAATCCTTCGCTGAACGAAGGCTTGCCGCCATTCCTCGCGCCGGGCGCAGGCTTGAACTCCGGCTTCATGATGGCGCAGGTCACCGCGGCCGCACTGGTAAGCGAGAACAAAGTGTTCGCGCATCCGGCTTCGGTCGATTCGATTACCACGTCGGGCAACAAGGAAGATTTCGTTTCGATGGGAATGACGGCGGCCAACAAACTGCAACGCATCGTCGTGAATACACGCAACGTTCTGGCTATCGAAGCAATGGCGGTCGCGCAGGCGATTGACTTCCTCGCACCGTTAAAGCCCGGCAAGCGCGGGCAGCAGGCACACGCCGCGATTCGAGCGGTCAGCCCGCCGATTGTTGAAGACCGTATCCTGTCGCAGGATTTCGCGCACGTTGCCGAGTTAATCGCCAGCGGGGCGCTGGCAAAGATCCTGCCATAAGCTGCTGGTGGTTTGAGATCGCACCGCTGAATTTAGATTATTGCTCCCGCAACGATCTCAGCGGCTTACTATCATGCTGCAGGCGTTATTCACTCTCGCATGAAAATAATAGCCAGCCCTGATTCATGGAAGCATCAACCCTTCGGCGAAGGAGTTGCACTCGCCTACCACACAACGCTTGACGCAAAGCAATTCCAACAAGTTCAGTCAGGTGTTGTGCCCGAAGGGATGGAAGGCAAGTGGTTCGTCTACTACGAAGAACCGTACTTGTATTTTCACCGCAGTTCGACGGGTCAAGCCGTCTACCGGCTTACGTTCGAGGAACGGGACGGAACGGGTGAAGTCGTCGCAGCGCTGGTGTCTACGGAGTTTGCCAGTGCGAAAGCGCCGGCTGTGTATACCGAGGTGCGGATGCTCGATTTCTTGCTCTACGCTGTCGTACTTCACGAAGCGAGAGAGTTTCCCGTGCCCGAGGGCTTAGAGCACCCTAAGGGACTATTTCAGCATGTTATTAGCGGCACGGCTTATCCCGAATCGTGTCTCAAGGCTCAGAAGGACTAGGCTGGGCAAATGACCCGCCGGGGATTTGATTCAGCACTGCGCTACGCAGGGTTCAGGAGATCGTTTGCAACACGCGGGCGCGAGATCATCTCCGATCTTCTGAGACTCCCACCCAAGGAACGTGATGCCACATCGCCGGTACCCTCATTGACCCTTGCGCGATAACTAATATTGTCGGCTGTTCTCGACAGTTGACATTGCAGGCTCCGCGCAGCATTGTTCTTATAACCGCGCCCAGATTGAGGTTAGAGCTATGAAAGCTTATGTAGTCATAACTGCCAAGATGGGAGCTGCCCGTGACATTGCCAATGCGGTATCCGCTTTGCCAGGAGTGAAGATGGCTGACCCGTGCTGGGGCACTGGCGACGTGTATGCAGTAGTGGAGTTTCCTGCCTGGGCTGAACTGAACTCGGTCATCCTGGACAAAATCCAGCGCATGCCAGGGGTTGAGAAGACAGAAACCCATGTCGCGGTATCGCAGTAGGCGTTGAAGGTCGTCATTGCCCTGGGGACCGTTGATCAGACGGCGATCGTGAATAATCTTCGCCGGCTGTTCTGGTGTCGCGATTCGACCCTGCATTCCCGTTTCGGGAATCGTCTACAACCTTCGTAACCGGCACGGCGCGTTTTTCTGCTGCCAATAACTTTAGCAATTTATAAACTGTCTCCCGAGATGCGAACCTGTGTCTTGCCGGTTTCATCGCGCTAAGTTCTTTGAAATCTATTAAGTGCGTGTAAGTGTTTTCAGCTCAATCATTTGCGCAAGAAATGCTGCCTAAATGATTGAAAACACAGCACCGCGCATCAGAATTTTCTTGTGATGTGCGTCACGTTTTCGCCTTCGACGTGGGCATCGGATGCCAAATGTCAGACTGGCTCAGCTTTCTGCGGCAGTGCTCGCGAGAGCTTCCGCGAGGAAGACCACAAACACGGTTCCCCGCGACCTGCCAATGGAGCGGCTGCGAACGCGGATCGATCCCCGGTGTTTCTGGATGATTTCTTTGCTGACCCACAGGCCGAGACCGGTTCCGGTCATGCCTTTGCTGGTGACGAAGGGTTCAAAGATATGGCCGCGCAGTTGCTCGGCAATTCCCTGCCCGGTATCGGCGACGGTTACCTGGATGCCGCGAACTCCGTCGTGTCGAACCACGCGGCGGGTGCGCAGCAGCAAACGGCCTCCGCCGGGCATCGCGTCCAGGGCATTGGCAATCAGGTTGGCAAACAGTTGCCGTAGCTCACCCTCGAAAGCAGTGATGCTGTGATGGTCGCGGTATCGCACCTCGAGCATGACGCCCAACCTGTCGAAGCGGGCGCGATACAAGGTGTAGAGGGCCTCCAACAGCTCTTGCACTCGGACGGAAACGGCGCGGCTCGATTGCCGGTGAAAGCGCAGGGTTTGGGTCGCGATCTGGGAAACCCGCGTCAGCTCCTGCTCCGCCAGGTTGAGGTATTCGCGGCTAGCAGGTGACAGGTTCGAGTCTTGATTCAACAGGTAAATGAGGTTGGTGACGGACTCCAGCGGGTTGTTGATTTCATGCGCGATGCTTGCCGCCAGGCGACCCGCAGCTGCCAGCTTTTCGGTTTTGCGCAGCGCGTCTTCAGCTTTGCGGCGCTCGGTGACGTCGATAATCAGGGCCACAAAGCCGCAAACCTTGCCGTTTTCGTCGATGTCCGGAACATACGTGATCAGCACGTCACGGGTAGCGTCGGGATAGCGATTCGTTGCCTCGAACTGCACTTCCTCGCCGGCAAGTGCCTGCGCGACTCGGGGAGAGAGATGAGCATAATTCGCTCCTGCGACATCGCGGAGCGAGCGTCCGAGGAAACTCTTCAACGGCTGCTGAAACCATTCTTCAAAAGTCCGGTTGACGCGTTGAATCCGCTCTTCGTTGTCAACGTAAGCCACCAGCCCAGGCACGCTATCGATAATCAGCCGCAGTTGGGTCTGACTGGCTTTCAACTGCTGCAGGGTGGCGCGCTGCTCGGTGATGTCACGGCTGATCGACATCACCGACTCGACCACTCCATCGCTGGTGGTTTCGGGGACGCCGGTGGCGATGAAGTGGCGGGTCTCGCCATCCGCACTCTGGAAGCTGAATTCGATGCTGTTTGCCACGCCTTCAGCAAAGATGCGGCGAAGCGCATCATTCCACAGCTCGCAAACTTGCGCTGGATATCCGATCTCCTCGAAGGTCTTACCCAAGGATGCGGAAGCGGGCCTTCCCGTCAGGCGCTCCACGTGAGGGCTGACGTAGAGGTGGCGAAGGTTACGATCGAAGCGGGTAATCACGTCGGGCAGGTTATCGAGAAGGGTGCGCGCTTCCTGTTCGCGGCGTTGCATTTGCTCAACCGCAAACCGCCGTTGCGTCACATCGAAGGCGGTCGCAAGAATACACTGCGCTCCACCGTATTCGATGACCGAGGCCGTGAGATCCAGCCAGACAACTGCGCCGTCCGGGCGCATGAGCCGGAACTCATAACGCGCCGGAGGATCTTCGCCGCGCAGCCGGGCAGCGGCGCGGGACTTCACCATTTCGCGGTCCTGCGGATGCACTCGCTCCCACATTTCGTTGGTCTCGCCGCTGCGAAGGTCAAGCATCTCAGCGGCGGCACGGTTGCGATATACGACCCTGAGTCCGTCATGGATGAAGATGGCGCAGGCTGCAGTCTCGGATACAGCGCGGAAGTTACGCTCACTGCTCTCGAGAGCGGTAAACAGCCGGGCATTTTCGATAGCCACTGCAGCCCGGCTGGCCAGCGCCTCGACCAGCTTACGGTCTTGCTCGGTAAAGGTACGGCCCGACTCCGAGTTCACGAGAGTGATAAGGCCCAACACCTCTTCGCGATACAGCAAAGGAACCACCACGGCGGAGCGCATTTGAAGCTGACGCATGGCGGCGAGGTGCTCGGCATCACGGGCGCCGCGCTGGAGCATGCTGTCGTCGATGACGGGAACGAGTTGGGGTTCTGCCAGCGAAACCGCGCGCGCCAGCGCATTGTTCGAATCGAGCCGAACGGGATAATGGTTCCCGAAGTCGCGCACGAACTGGACCTTGTGCTGATCTTTGTGGGCCACGGCGACGCGCTTCAATACATCGCCATTCACCAGGTCGACGGCGCACCAGTCCGCAATTTGCGGGACCGCGAGCTTAGCCACGGCAGCTAGCGTCTTCTCATGATCAAGGGACGAGGCCAACACCGCACCGGCTTCAGCCAGAAAGTCAGAGCGGGCCTTCGCCATGCTCTGCTCGCGGTACAACTCTGAAGCTGCCAGCGCCGAACTGCTAAGGCGTGCTACGACCTGGCCGGAGTGAATCTCGGTTTGACTGAAGGAATGCGGAGCGCGGAAGTAAAAGACCAGTGTCCCCCGGCGTTGCTGCTGAACGAAGATGGGGACGGCCATCAACGAGCGAATGCCTTCGCTGCGATAGAGGGCGGTGCGCTCGCTCAGCAGCCCTGCCTGTTCGACATCCTCGGCGCAAACAGGACTCGCCGGCATTGCGTCTGCACCGCCCAACGCCGGAACCATGAAGGCGTGCGAGAGCCCGCGACTGGCGGCAATCCTCCATTCATCGCGGTCACTTTCCAGCAGCCAGATGGCATAAGCGTCGGCAGGTATCAACGCACGAGCGGTATCGAGGACGGAATCAAGAATGGTGGCGAGCTCGTAAGCCTCTTCAATCGTCCATAAGGCGGCCGAATTCGCAACGGTCTTAACCTTCGTCGCATTCGCGGACATGAGGCCCCAATTTGATCGAATACCGTGACCACACTGGCAAGCGCGTGAGAGACGGCCTGTTACCGCACGGAATGGACACAATTATCCCGAGGCAGCACAGGTACTTGGATGACGAGCCAAAGAGCCGAAGTTGCCCACACTTCGAAGGGACTAAACCATCTGGGTGCCCCAGAGATCGTGCAGGTGCACCACCCCCAGCAGGCGTCCATCGGGGTCAACGACGGGGAGAGCGGTGATTTTGCGGCGTTCCATGACTTCTAAAGCCGCAATCGCGAATTCGTCGGGGCCGATCGATTGTGGATTGGGGGTCATACACTGCGCGGCCGACAGGTCGAGTGCCTGTTTGCCATGACGTTCAAGAAGACGGCGCAGGTCTCCGTCGCTGATCAGGCCGACCAGTTTTCCGTCGTCTACGACGGTCGTCATGCCCAAAGCCTTACGCGACATTTCGTAGATGACATCGCTCATGGTTGCGGACGGTGCGACACGCGGCAGGGCATCGCCGCTGTGCATCAGCGACCAGGCGCGTGCCAGCCGCTTGCCCAGCTTGCCTCCGGGATGAAGATTGGCAAAATCTTCTTCCTTGAAGCCACGCTTTTGCGATAAGGCCATGGCGAGCGCATCGCCGAGTGCCAGCATCGTGGTGGTAGACGCCGTGGGGGCGAGCCCAAGCGAGCATGCCTCGCGGGTGACCGAGCAATCCAGTGCAATGGTCGCTGCCTGCACCAGGGTAGAGGGACGGCTCGATTGCGGAACCGAGTAAAGGTCGTCGCCGGTAAACGCGATCAGCGGAATCGCCAGGCGCTTGATGGTTGCGAGCAGTTGCAGAATCTCTGCCGTTTCTCCGCTGGCGGAGAGCGCAATCACCACATCTCCCCGGACGACGTTTCCCAGATCGCCATGCAGCGCTTCTGCGGGATGCAAATAGAGAGCTGGGGTGCCGGTGGAGCTGAGGGTAGCCGCCACCTTTCGCGCAATGATGCCGCTCTTTCCCATGCCAGTCACGACGACGCGACCGGCGCAGCAGTACAGCAGCTCCAGCGCCCGGTTGAAGTCGTCGCCCATAGGACCGGCAATGCGGTCGGCCAAGGCGCGCAGGGCTTCAGCTTCGATACGGACTACATGTTCGCCAAGGTTTTTCACGATGCAGAGCCTGAGAGATTCATTGCTGAGTCGGGGACGGCTCTGCCGTCGGTGGAGTGGCAGAGCCGGCTGGCGGGCGAGGCGCAGGCTGCAATCCGTTGGGTTTGAAAACCAGTACCTTTGCCTCGTTCACACCGCCGTCTACGGGCACTGGCTTTCCGTCGAAAGAGACGTGGGTAGCTCCGGCATTTCCCGTCCAGACCACGACTTCTTTTTCGGCGTGCAAATTTCTGACCTGATCGGCTTCGAGCACTCCCCGCACTAAATATTTGCCGTCCACTTTCAACGAAACCCAAGCTCGGCCGGTAGTCTTCACCTCGACGTCAAAGCCGGATGTGGGGGCGGAAGGAGAAACACTACTCGTGGCCGGCACGGGCGCCTGCGCCGGCGACGGTTCGGGCCGGGTATTTACCGGTGTAGAGGAGGGTTGAGGCGAGCTACTCTGAACTGAACTGGACGGAGCAGGCTCGGCCGCGAGCGTTGAACCGGAGGCTTGCAAGGCCGCGCGTTCGGTCTGAGCAGCTTCCTTTTCCTGGCGGTGTTTCTGGTAGATTTTCCAGCCGCCAAACCCGGCCGCTACTATCACAACCAGGAGGAGAACCGGCACAAGCGGGAATCCACGTCGCGAGGTTCCTGAATCGCTGAACTTGTTTTCAGAAGACCATTCACTTTGATGGGCGATGAGCTGAACATCAGGCTCGTCATTGCCCGACGCCTGAAGATAATCGGCGACCGCCTGCTCTTCGTCCATTCCCAGGTATCTGGCATAGGCGCGGACAAATCCTTTGTTAAAGATGCCGCCCGGCAGCAGGTCGAACTGTTCGTCTTCCAATGCCTTTAGCAGGCGGGTACCGACCTTGGTGGAGTCGGCAATTTCGTCGAGGGTAACGCCCCTCATCTCGCGTTCGCGGCGGAGTCGGTCACCGAAAGAGCGTTCGGATTGTTGTTTTGTGTCCAGAAGATCACCACACCCAGATGGCGGGTGCTGCGCGAATGATAGAAAGAGTGCATGTGAGTGTCAAACTGAGCTTTTTTATAGGGCGATGGTTACTTAAGTTTTGTAAAGCATTGCATTAGCTGTATTAAAATCCGTCGCTTTTCTAGTACGATAGAGCCCTGTCTGGTTAGTGACATCCCTCCTTCGGAGTCCACTAGCAGAGAGTGTAACCCTAGGCTTACTTCATGAAGATGGCCTCTGCGTCCTCAGAGTCAAAACTCTACGACCTCAGCATCTTTCACGATGTGGCCAAAGCGCTTACCTCGTCGCTGGACCTCGACATCATTCTGGAAACCCTGATGCAGAAGATGGCGGCTTACTTTGAGCCGGCCACCTGGGCCCTCATCCTGTTGGACGAGAACAGCCAGCAACCACAATATGTTGCGCCGGTAGAGCCTGATTTCGAACGGCTGAACCAGGTCCGGCTCAAGAACCAGCTGACTCTGGCTCAGTGTGTGATTCAGACCGGGGAGCCGCTGGTGATCTCCGATTTGAGAGCCGACCCACGAATAGAAGCGAAAACGGTCGATGCGCAGATCAGCACCGATTCGGCCGTGGTCTGCCTGCCGGTGCGCAGCGTGCATAGTGTCTTTGGGGTTATCCAGCTGCTGGGAATCGATCTGCAGGTCTATGAGCAGAACGACCTTTTCCTGCGAACCATCGCTGACTACGCCGCCATCGCCATCGACAACGCACGCGCCGTACGACGTATCCAGGAGCTCAGCATTACGGATGATTGCACCAAGCTTTATAACCAGCGCCACCTGTTTACGGTGCTGGAAGAAGAAGTGCACCGTTCGGCCCGCTTCGGCTACCAGTTCTCACTGTTGTTTCTGGACCTGGACCACTTCAAGACGGTCAACGACAACTACGGACATTTAGTGGGCAGTAAGTTAATTGCGCTGGTAGGTCAGTGCCTGCGGGAGAACCTGCGGCTGATCGACGCGGCCTTCCGCTACGGAGGCGACGAATTTGCCATTCTGCTGCCGCAGACTTCGCGCGACTCGGCGCTGTATGTAGCCCGACGCATCGCGCGCGCCTTCCACCAGCGGGACTGGCGGCCGGAAGAAAACGTATCGATTCAGTTGCGGGCCAGCATGGGCATTGCCGGCTACCCGCACGACGCTTCCACGCCGCAGGACATCGTGCAGCGAGCGGATGAGCTGATGTACCAGGTAAAGCAATCGGGTCGCGACAACATTGCCGTTGCGGGCCTTGGGATTGTTGGCTTTGGCGATCCCTCCGCGTTTGACTGAGCCGAACCAGCCTCGAATCGCCTACTCTTCCTACGGTCAAGGTGTAGTCGAGGCCAACACATTGGGATTAGCAGGCGCCTGCGGATTCACGCCGAAGTCCCACACATAAAGATTCATCTCCTGGGGGCCGAGCATCTCCACCAGTGCGTATTCACCGGGCGCCAGCTCTTTCACCGGAGTTACCTTCAGCCACTGTCCTTTGCCGACTTTCTCGACTGTCGCAGGAACCATGATGCTTTCCTGAGTGGTCTTGCCGCTAAGGGATACCTTGAGATTACCGATGACGCGCACATCATTTTTCGGCTGGGCGTGCACGATACGAAAGCGATCAGCGGGCTGGATGTCGGGGACGCCTTCGTCGATGTCAACGTACAACACTGGTTGTCCGCTATGCGCCTGGATCTGGGCGTGAGCTCCCTTTAACTCGAACGACTGCTTTGCGCCGGCCGCGGGATTGATTGCCGCTCGCAGTACATTCTTCTTTTTGCTCTGGTTGACCTCGCTGCCGTTCTGCAGGATCTCTGCGGCCTGCGGCTTGCCGTCGTAGGTTTCGAACAGGAAAACTCCGCCAGTGCCGGGCAACCGCAGACCGGGAGCAATCTCGGCCGAATTGGCTTCTTCTGCTTCCCTTTCTTCGCGTTCCTCCGGAGTCTCGACATGGACACGGTTCTTGCCGCTCGCCAGATCGGCAGCATACTTGTTGGTAGCGTCCCAATCGATCAAAGACGATGGGATTTCTTCCCACTCATAGCGCTCGGCGCTGAAATAGCGGACACGGTCACCGTGAACCTCGTACTTCACGACGGATTGAAAGGAGCCATCCTTGAGGATCAGCCGGCTGGTGGGCTGTTGAGCATGCACTGCGATGACACAGAACAGCGGAATTATTGCGCTGAACAGCAACGGCAATGCGCGCAAACAATTCAACCTTCCTTTCATGCTCCCTAGTGTAGCGCTCGGAACGGTGCGCGATTCAGGGAACCAAGCTGCTCTCCCGAGCGAACTAAAAATGGCGGCTTTTTGCCGTCGTCGGCCTTTTATGACTTTTAGCCACTTCAAATGATTCGGTGCGCAGGGTAAAATAAAAGCTTCTGTAAGGTGCGCCGAACCCAGATCGGCAGCGAAAAGAACCGGATTTGCGGCTACAGCATCTACATCCTCGTAGCGGAATCAGCAGCGTGTTCAACTAAAAGGAGAATTTGCCAGAGATGTACTTGCTCCGGCGACTGACTGGTGCAGGCGATTGGGGACGCCTGCTGTGCGCAGGCCTACTGATCCTCCCCCTGGCTCTTTGCCACTCGGCGCTCGCTCAAGCGAAGCGGCCCTCCAAGAGCCCCATTGCGCCCAAGACAAGCACGACATCGAACGCGAATACAACGCCGCCACAAAATCCTTCCCTGGGCGCAGTCTTCGGAACCGTTACGGACCAACAAGGGGAAGTGGCGGAAGGCGCGATCGTTGAACTGTCGGGCGACGGTGATTCCAAGAAACAACAAGTCGCATCAGGGGCAAATGGCGAATATTCGTTCGCGAACGTACCCCCCGGATCATTTCATGTCACGGTAACCGCCCCGGGCTTCGATACCAAGACTTATTCCGGCGAGGTGCAGGCCGGGCAAGCTCTTGTAGTACCTTCAATCGCGCTTACTATCACGACGGTCACAGCGGAAATAAATGTTTCCCTGACACCGGTCGAGGTCGCTCAGGAGCAGGTCACCGAGGAAATCCACCAGCGCGCCTTCGGCATAATTCCGAACTTCTTTGTCGCCTACGACGCCGATGCAGCCCCGCTTAATACCCGGCAAAAATTCAAGCTGTCGTGGAAGTCCGCCACCGATCCGGTCACGATCATTGGAGCAGGTGCCATTGCCGGTATATACCAGGCGGCCGATGAATTTCCTGGCTACGGACAAGGCGCCGAAGGTTACGGGAAACGTTTGGGCGCCGCTTACGCCGACATTTTCGCGGGGACGATGTTGGGCAGCGCAGTTTTCCCCAGCCTATTCCGTCAGGATCCACGCTACCTTTATCGCGGAACCGGGAGTAACAAGTCGCGTTTCCTGTACGCCATCAGTAATTCCGTTATCTGCAGAGGCGACAACAAGAAGTGGCAGCCTAACTATTCCAATTTTGTCGGCAGCTTCGCCGCGGGCGGCTTATCGTATCTCTACTATCCCTCCGCGGACCGCGATCTTAGTCTGGTGGTGCAGAATTCGTTAGTCAGGATCGCGGAAAGCAGCCTCGCTGGTCTTATGCAGGAGTTTGTGCTGCGTAGATTCACCAGCGTTCACGGCAACAAGAAACAGAACGCAAGCACCCAGCCCTAAGGGCAGTTGGGAGCAGTCGGTTGGCAGCATCGAATACAAGCAAGTGCCGTGAAAGAGCTAGGGGAGAGTCGTCGTCCCCTGCGGCAGCGATGCCGCGTCGCGGTTGCTTGAGGGCCGAGCCGTTCCTACATCGCCTTTTTCCTTCCTGAACCGCCTTTTTCCTTGACCGGCATTGCTGCCGACAGTACGCTACTGGCCGATGAGGTTGAGCGCAAATCGGTTGATCATCAAGGCCTCACGACTCGGCGCGCAGCGCCAGAGGAATTCGGATTGCGCCTGGAGGAAACAAATGAAGAAATTTGCTGGGCTGTCGCTACTCGCTCTGCTGGCTATCTCGAGCTTTACCACGGTGGCTCACGCTGGGATGCAATGCCCGCCTGCACTGGGATATTGCTACTTCTATGGTGGCGACTTCGATCCAAACAATCCGAACGCCAACGGTCTGGCGAACGAGAACGATGCGATTGTTGGTGGCAACCCATATGGCGCAGCGACCTACCAGAATTTTGTCGCTTCGGGCTCTATCACCGTTAGCGCCCTGTTCACCAACAACCTCAGCGGCCTGAACCCGAGCAGTGGCTACTGGGAAATCCGTAGTGGCGTGTCTGAGGGCAACGGCGGCACGCTGATCGCTTCCGGTACCGCTTCTGGCGCGAACTTTACGCATACTGCAACCGGTCGCAGTGGTTTCGGCTTCGCCGAGTACAGCGACACGGCCGACAACCTGAGCGTCAGCCTGGCGGCTGGTCAGTACTGGTTCGCGGTTGTTCCCAACGATCCGAATAATGCGAACCGTTCGTTCAACAGCAACACGTTCGGCGCGAACAGCGTTGGCACCCAGGTCAGCGATCAACAGTACTGGAACTCCGCGTTCTTTGGCCCGAACTTCACGAACGCGGACAATGAAGGTGTCTTCCCGACGTTCTCCGGCGGCGTGTATGCTGCTGATGTGCCGGAACCCTCCAGCCTGATCATGCTGGGCTCCGGGCTGGTAGCGGCCGCGGGCGTCGTCCGCCGCCGGTTGTCCCGGTAATTGCCGTAACTGCGGTCACAAGCCACACACTAAGGGCGAGGTCTAACGGACTTCGCCCTTTCGTTTGCTCTGGGCCGATAGTCGGCCGTGGCGACCGATGCGCGCCATAAGCTGCCTAGTTCAGCGTGGAGTATTTCGCCTTTGCCTGCTGGTAGAGAGGGATGTTGGAATCGGCGTCTTTCCAGAGAGTAAGAAATTCCTGATAGGCGGCGCGCGCCTGGGCGGTGTCACCCTGCTCGGCGTAAGCGCGAGCCAGACCCAGGCGGGCCAAGGCTCCCAAAGGATTGTTGCCCACCACTCCCCGGTGGTCAATGAATTTGTGCAGTTCCGCGGCCGCCGCCTCGCCGTCGTGCAACATCAGGTAGGCTTCTCCCCGCAAGTAAACCGGATAAAGGAATGAATTGTTCTTTGCAGGATCGGGCTGACTCAACTCAATTGCCTTGGTAACTTCCAAGACTTCTATAGCTTTCCTCGGATCTTTGTGTTGCAGGGCGACCGCCGCCCGAATCGTGGGCAGCCAGTACTGCTGCACCATGATATCGAGAGGGAATTCGGTGTCGAGAGCGGCTGCAAGATTCTCCGCCTTTGTCGTGTCTCCGGCCCGCGCCATAGCCACAGCAGCCATGGCCTGCACATCGCGGTTGGGTGCCAGTTGCAGAGCCGCCCGGGCTAGGTCCTTCCCCTTTTTGGGGTCTCCAAACTCTACTTCGCGTAGGGCTGCTGCAATCTGGAATCCGGCGGCAGCCTCCTTGCTGTCGTTATGCTCAGCTGATTTCATCGCCTGCTCGGCGCTTTCACGTGCACGCTTCAATTTTCCAAACCAGGCATCCGTGTCCGCCTGCAATCCCATAAGCAAGCCCTCCACGCCAGTCTGTCCTTCGCCGCTCGCTATCAGTTGACCCATCTTTGCATCGTCGCCCTTTAGAAAAGCCAGTTGGTAACGCGCGACTACGAAGTATTTCGCTCCAAAGGCCGCGCTGCTCAACCTGCTTGAATTTCTTCAGCCTCTTCCAGACGGCTGAGAGCCAGATAGGCTCCGGCAGCATTGACATAACCGAGTATTGCTATCGGGTACGACTTGAATTGCCCCGCGGGCTTGCGTCGGTGCCTTATCCCAACTGCCCAGCTCCGATATAGACAAGGTGCCGATAAATTTCCGTATTCGGATAGTCTCTCGGATATGCTTGCTGCCACTGCGCAAAGGCCTGTACCGCTTTTTCCAGTTCTCCAGTGTCATTCAAAGGGTAATATGCATCGATTTTTAGGCGCTCTATCTCGCTAACTTTGCCTCGCAGCTCGTAGGCCTTTCGAGCGTTCTCGGATGCGCGGCTCGCTTCGTTCAGGTTGGCGTATTGGCTGGCCAGGCTCACATAGGCCATGGCGAAACTCGGATCGAGTTCTACGGCTCGCTTATAGAGTGGCAGAGCGGCCATGTTTCCGTAGGACGCAGCAGCCTTACGTGCGCGGCTATAGGCTTGCAGTGCCTCGAGTGAGGGTGTTGTCACATCCTCCAGT
Source organism: uncultured Acidobacteriaceae bacterium (assembly GCA_963791965.1). Classification (GTDB taxonomy): domain Bacteria; phylum Acidobacteriota; class Terriglobia; order Terriglobales; family Acidobacteriaceae; genus CAVVDY01. The sequence continues at coordinate 908,911 of CAWBUK010000006.1, forward strand.
GGCGCGTCGTACTTCTGCACGGAGGCCAGCGACTCTCCAAGCTTCTGGCGAATCCGAGAAGCGGCGGTACCCAGCGCCGGCAAGACTTTCTCTTTGCTCGCGGCAGTAACTTGTTCGACGGCAATCTCGTCGCCACTGCTGCAGTTCACCCCCTTCAGGCTTAGTACGTACTGTGTACCAAGCATTGCGATTTCGCCTTCCATAGTGGCAGCGCTTCCGGTCCGCACACACACCTGACGAGCCAACGAAGGAGTCAATGTCGCACCCTTTGGTTGCGTCATCAGAGCCAGAGTGCGCGCGATGCGCTGCTCGGAGAGGATGTTCAGGAACGGAGATTGCTCCAGGGCCGACCAGAGTCCTTGCCGGAGGGTCCCGTCGAAAACGCTATCGCCGGTTCTGTTGGCGAAATCAGACAGCACGATCGTGTCTCTATCGGTAAGTACCGGAGGCTGGTGTAATCGCTTATAGAGGTAGCCCCCCGCAATCATTGACCCCACGAGGGCCACTGTCACACTAAGCAATACGACGATCCGGTTCTGCCGGCTGCGCTTCACTGACTCGGGCGCAACCTTCTCTGCTGGAGCGAATTCCTCCTGCACTACAACATTGGGGACTGTCACCGGTCGCACACCTTCCGCCGTCAAAGCCGGGAGGTGGAAAACCGATTCCGGCATGGACAGCGCTGGCGCTCGATCGGCTGCCGCAGCCGCGCTGACGACCGGCAGCGTTACGCGTGGCTGGATCCCTGAGCTCGACGGTGTTACCTTCGGCGATGTAGCAATCGTTTTAGACGTGACCGGCGCCAGGAAGCGGTATCCCTTGCGGGGCAGGGTTTCGATGTATAGCGGCTTGGACGAATTATCGTTCAGCGCGGTCCGGATCTGCTTGATGCACTGATTGAGTCCATGCTCGAAATCGACATAAGTCTCTTCCCCCCAAACTTCCTGACGAATCTCGTCGCGCGTAACGATCTGGCCCGAGCGAGAGGCCAGGATAGCTACTACTTTGAAGGGTTGCGGCCCCAGCTTGAGAGGTATTCCGTCTTTGCGCAGCTCTTCAGTATCGAGATTGAGCTCGAACAGTCCGAATCGCAGCAGCCGATGCGTGGCGCTCAAATAGGATCTCCTTGCTTCGGGCCCAGGTTTGGGGCGGATTATATAACGGCTGCTTGTGATGTTAAAGAAGTGTTGCAATGACCTTACATAGCAAGTCTTTATTTTTCAGATATCTGCACGTTGACATCGAAGTTACTGCACCGCCGCCAGCCAAATACTGATTGGCGCCCACCCGACGCTGTGTGGAATTACACGAGTGGAATAGTGGTATGACGCCACAGCCTCTCAATTGCGAGATTGCGAATGGAGCGCCTATTTAATTCGTAGTCAGTCGAAGAATCCTCATGCCGGCGGATGCCGTTGGGGACGAGCTTGCCAGGGCGTGATTGCGGCATTTATCGCCGGCGCTGAGATGGTCCGCATTGCCGAGATCGTGAAAGGTCGCTGTCCGCGTCAGGACTTGATCTTTGAAGTCGCGTATCTGGTGCTTTTGGCCAGGAATCGGATTGCGCTGGGGACGCGGCGCATGGGAGTCGGCAAAGCAAAATGCAGATCAGATGAAACCGGGAGGCTCAGCATGAACGATCGGCCGTAATGCGAAACGCACTCCAGGCCGCTGCGGCCATCCTGGAAGCGGATTACCCGTTGTTTCGGCACGCACTACTCCTGTGTCGTCGGCTCTTTTTCTCGCGAGCCGACCACGGACTACCAACGTTGTAGGACTTTGCCGATGGGTGGGCCCTGCGCGTGCACTCAACGAATCAACATGATGGCGTATGATGGTAAACACTGCCTATCTGCTACATCGGCGCGCCGCTGACGCAGGGCTGAATCACGAGGGTACCCACACGAGCACAAGCAAAAGACGCGGAACGGAAAAATCTGAGGACTCCTACGTGGTGGGCTTCGACGTCGAGCCCTATCACAAGGGCACACGCCACCATTGGACCATCTGCCGGTCGCAAAGGCCGGACGAACTGGTCTCATGGGGCTACGAGCCCACGCGTGAATTAGCGGAGATTGCTGCGAATCGGGAGCTAGAAGACCTGACAGCCGGAAGGACGCAGGGCGGTCAGGTGGCCAGCAGCGTCAAAGCGTATAAGCATCGCATTGCCAGCCGGAACTACTGAACCGCCACTCCCAAGCCGGTAGTCTGAGCTACCGGCGGCGAAGAAAACCTATTTCGAAAGAAAACCCTGTTAGCGACGTTCGTCTGAGCTGGTACGGGCCTTTTTGCGGGCACGCTTGCGGGCCAGAGCCTGTTTTACACGCTTCTTCTCGCCCGGCTTCAGGTAAAACGAATGACGCTTGACATCCTTAATGATGTCTTCGGTTTGAACTTTACGCTTAAAGCGACGCAGGGCGTTCTCAAGCGATTCGCCCTCTTGTAACCTAACCTCTGCCAAATATGCCTCCGATGTGTGCCGTAGTCGGCTTCTATGAGTTTATATCATTCGGGAGCCACTCGTCTGCCACCTCTGGCCGGCGGCGGAATTCAAGGGGTAATGCTATTGACGGCAGCCCGGGCCTTCTCGGAAACCACCTGCGGCAGCGGCACATAGCCCAGCTCCGAGGCGTAGCTCTGGCCGTCTTGTAACGACCAGTCGAACAGCTTACGGACGGCGTCCGCTGTCTGCGCATCTTTGTAGGATTTACGCAACAGAATCCAGGAAAAGGTCGCGATCGGGTAGGAGTCGGCGCCCGGGGGATCGGGTATGAAGGCCCTCAGGTTTGCGGGAAGCTCGGCTGTCGCCAAGGCCTGGGAGCAGCTCTGTTCCGACGCCTTGACGAACTTCCCTTCTTTATTCTCCAGCACTGCCGCGGTCAGACCCAGTCGTCGCGCGAACTCGTATCCCACGTAGCCTATGGAGCCCGCTGATTTCTCGATCAGACCGGCGACTCCCTCGTTTCCCTTGGCGCGCATGGCATTGCCGGGCCAGTCCACCAACGTGGCGGGACCAAACCGGCTGCGCCAATGCTCATTCACAGCGTCAAGGTTGCGGGTGAAGGCGTAGGTCGTACCGCTGCCGTCCTGCCGGACCGCGGTAACGATAGTGAGCTTGGGCAACTTGACTCCGGGATTTGACTGCGCGATGGCGGGATCGTTCCAAGTTGGTGATCTCGCCGAGAAAGATGCCGGCATATGCCTTGCGCGAGAGCTTGAGCTCTCCGCTGAAGGCCGGCAGGTTGTAGGCCAGCACAACACAACCAGCCGTGGCCGGAACCATCAGCGTATTGTTGTCGGTGGCGGCGAGCTGCGCGTCCGACATGGCAGCGTCGCTGGCGCCGAATTCCACCTGCTCGTCACCAGATACATCCTTGCCGATAAACCGCCGGACGCCGTCTCCGCTGCCCACGGCTGCGTATTTCACAAAAGTGTCGGGATGGTTGTCGTGATACACGGTGAACCACCGCTTATAGAGCAGCGATGGGAACGTGGCGCCGGCACCTTTCAGCACGAAACCGCCGGAGGGAACCTGCTGTTCAGGCCCAGGTTCGGCAGCATCAACTTTGGCCGGCAGCCTGGACTGGTTGCAACCGAGCAGAGAAACCCCAAGGGCCGCCGCGACGAGCAGGCAAGCAAGTTGGACTCGAACTGTGGGACGCGCAATCGCCGTCATTTCTCCGCTCTCCGTGGGACGTCTGCGAGGTCTAGCTGAATTCGCCGCGAATGTACTCTTTGGTGTGCTTCTCTTTCGGATTGTCGAACATCTCTTTCGAGTCGCCGAACTCCACCAGGTAGCCGGTGCGTCCTCCCTGCGAGGTGTCGACATAGAGAGAATCCCGTTTTGTCGGCGACACGCTGCGCTTGTTGCAAGTTATGGGTGACGATGGCGATGGTGTAGCGCTCTTTGAGTTCGAGCATCAACTCTTCGATCCTGCGGGTCGCAATGGGATCGAGCGCGGAGCAGGGTTCGTCCATGAGCAAGACTTCAGGGTCAGTCGCCACGGCGCGCGCGATGCAAAGGCGCTGCTGCTGTCCGCCTGACAGAGACAAGCCGCTGTTGTTCAGCTTGTCTTTTACTTCCTCCCACAGGGCGGCGCGTTTGAGTGCCTGCTCTACCTTTTCGGTCTTATTTCCCTTGTAGTTGTTGATTCGCAGACCGAAAGCAACGTTGTTGAAGATGCTGGTTGCAAACGGATTGGGCTGCTGAAACACCATCCCGATGTAGCGCCTCACCGCAACGGGATCGATGCCCGTGCCGTAGATGTCTTTTCCCCGGTAGTGTACGTGGCCGCTGAACCGGAAACCGCGCACCAGGTCGTTCATGCGATTGAGGCAACGCAACACCGTACTCTTGCCGCAGCCAGACGGTCCGATGAACGCCGTGATGGAATTCTTGTTGATCGGAATCTTCGTGTCACGGACTGCTTTAAAGTTGCCGTAATAAAGTTCCTTGATGTCGCAGTCCATGATGACTTCGTCGTTGACCAGGGAAGGCTTACCACCATTCCGCGGGAGGTTGACGTTCGGATTCGTACTCGGAACCATGCCGGTAGCCATCGTGCATTACTCCTATTGATTGACCTGCTGACGAGAGAAGCTCTGACCGATGAGGTTGGTGACCAAAACCATCACGACCAGAACGAGAGCCGCTGCCCACGCCAGTTCAACCTGGTTTTGGAAGGGCATACCAGCGAAGTTGTAAATCAGCACCGCCAGACTAGCGGTAGGCCTCATGACATCGAGACGCCCGTGGCTCATGATCCAGTAGTTGCTGAACAATGCCGTGAATAAAAGTGGTGCAGTCTCGCCGGCGGCGCGAGCCACTGCCAGCATTACTCCGGTGAGTATGCCGGGCATGGCGGTCGGCAACAGAACCATCCAGACGGTCTGGGTAGAGGTTGCGCCCATACCGATGGAAGCTTCTTTCATCCTGGCGGGCACCATCGAAATCGCATTCTCGGCGGTGAGGATTATTGTCGGCAGCATCAGGATCGAAAGCGCGATGCCGCCGGCGATGGCTGAATATCCACCGGTCGCAAGAACGATTGCGCCATAAGCAAAAACGCCGGCAAGAATGGACGGGAAGCCGGTCAGTACCTTGGCGGAAAAACGCACGGCCGAGGCCAGCTTGCTTTTGCCCGGGGCCTGGGCAAGATAGACACCCGTGAGAATGCCTATCGGCACCGTGATCAGGGTGGCGATCCCAACCATGAGGATGGTGCCCACGATGGCGTTTCCGAAACCACCGCCTTGCTGCAATGGGGCTGGCGGAAGTTGAGTAAAGAGGGCCAGACTGAGCTTCTTCCCTCCCCGCCATATCAGCATCCATAAGACGGCGAAGAGCGGAACCAGAGCGGTGAGCGTCATGGCGCCGACGATCCAGCTCAGCAGTATGCTGAAGGCCGTCCGCGGGCGATAGAGCGAAAGCTCAAGGTCAGCGAAGTCAACGCCCTCAAACGGATTTCGTGCGGCTTCTGCTTCTGCCTTGTGCAGCAGCGATTCTGCGTTACTTTCACGGCCAGACAGGCTCGGCTTCTGGTCGCTCATCTCGCCTCCGACTTGGCTGCCGCGCGCTCAAGCACCAGGGCACCGAACATGTTCACGACAAGGGTTATCGCCAGCAGCACCAACGCCGCATACATTAGGACCGGAATTTCCTTGGCGCCCGCTTCGGGGAAGGTATTGGCCAGCAGCGCAGCCAGTGTGTTGGCGGGTGAGAAGAGAGAAACCGTCAACCGGTTGGCGTTTCCGACCAGCATGGCAAGAGCCATGGTCTCACCCAGTGCGCGACCGAAGGCCAGCACAATTCCGCCAAAAATACCGCGTGCTGCGGTGGGCAGCAAAACACCGAGAATGGTTTCCCAGCGCGTCGCACCCAAACCGTAAGACGCCATGCGCAACTTAGGAGGCACCGCCACCAGCGCATTGCGGCTGATTGCCGTAATAGTCGGCAAGATCATGATGGAGAGCACAAGCACCGCGGGAAGAATTCCCGGGCCACTAAGGTCTGTAGAAAAAAATGGAAACCAGCCAAACTGGCCGTGCAGCCAGTTACATAAAGGACGAATGAGGGGGATCACCACGAACAATCCCCACAATCCGTACACCACACTGGGTACGGCCGCAAGCAACTCGATCAGGTTCTTCAGCAACACCTCCAGCCGCTCCGGAAGCTTTCCCCAGAACGGATGGAAATGCAGATTGAAGATCCTAAGCAGTTTGAACACGGCTTCGCCCAGATAGCTCTCACTCAAGAAGATCGCCGCTGCCACACCAAAGAGCGTGCCGAAGAAGAGCGCCAGCAGGGACGTGTAAAGCGTGCCCCATATCTCGGGCAGGATGCCAAACACTCCTTTATTCGCGTCCCAGGTGGTGCCCCACAAGAAGTGGAGCCCATATTCGGCAAAAGCCGGCAGAGCCTTGATGCCGATCTCCACCACCAGCAGCACGATGAGCACGATCGTCAGCGCGGCAAAGCCAACGCAAAGCCGCCGGAACACGACATCGAGCCAGCGTTGGACTTTACTTGGCGGTTGCCAAATCTGGATCGCGTGCCAGGTTTTGACCTCGTCAGGACCCTGTATTCGGGTTGTTCCAGAAAAAGACGCCATAGTTTTGTAATCGCTTATCTACGCAACCGTTCGATTAAAGAGCCTTGACTGCGTCTTGCGCCTTGGACACAACCGTCGACGGCAAAGGCACATAACCCAGCGATTCTGAGTCTTTCTGCCCATCTGTCAGGCCGTAGTTGACCAGGCCTTTGATCGCATCGAGCTTGGCCTTGTCGCTGTAGGTTTTGTGCAGAATCATCCAGGTGTAGGTAACGATCGGGTAGGCATCCGGCGCTGCGGGATCGGAAACCCAAACGATGAAGTCAGCCGGAATTTCTGCCGATGCCAAAGCCGCCTTAGCGGAATCGAGGTTGGCTGCAACGAAGTTTCCTGATTTGTTCTGCAGGGTCGCGGTATGGAGATTTTGGCTATGGGCATAGCCATACTCCACATATCCGATAGCTCCCGGCGTCGTCATGATGCTGGCGGTGACGCCTTCGTTCCCCTTCGACTTGGTTCCAACCGGCCAATTGGGCATCGTGTTGGCGCCGACGGCCTTGTCGAATTCAGGGCTGACTGCGCTCAGGTGCTTGCTGAAGACGAAGCTGGTGCCGCTTCCATCGGCGCGCACAACCACACTGACCGGCAAGTCCGGCAACTTGGCGCCGGGATTGTCTTTCACGATGATCGGATCGTTCCACTTGGTTACTTTGCCGTCGAACATACCGACATACGCATCTCTGGAAAGGCGCAGGTTATCGACGCCCGGCAGGTTGTAGGCGAGCACGATCGCCCCCGCAGTCATCGGTATGAGCTGCACGCCGCCCTCAACCTTGGCCATGTCTTCAGGCTTCATCGCGGCATCGCTGGCCGCGAAGTCTACGGTTTTGTCCAGGAAACTCTTTACGCCGCTTCCGCTACCTACAGACTGGTAGTCCACCTGGATGTTCGGGTGCGCATCGCTATACGACTTGAACCACTTGAGATACAACGGCGCCGGAAAACTCGCTCCTGCACCCTGTAGCTTCATGGAACTATCTTTACTTCCGCTGCAAGCCGTGAAGGAGACAACTACCGTCAGTACCGCGCACAACAATCCTGAATGTTTTAATTTCATTAGCCAGTCCTTAAGTGTGGGAAGCTGAGTTTCCCGGCCAGAGCGTTGTTGATTTCGCCCGCTTAGTGCTAGCTCCTGTCTGCCGGGAAGGCTCCATAGATACCAGACAAGACTGCCCTAATCTTGTTTAAATCTGATGAAATTTCAGTCAAAGTTGAGAATTCAGAGAGGAATATTGGCGATGCTGCTGGGCAGACGCAATAAACGTTTGGTTACAGTTTGATGAATTATGAATGGTTTAATTAATTTGCCGATCAGCGGCCGTGTTTAATTGGCGGGAAAGCAGAGCTTATATGTCGTTGCCGGTTTTGAGTCCAAGCGCAGTTTTGTCAGGTGAGAATCCCGAAGAGCGCCATGCAGCATGAGCTTCGTTAAGACGGCGGTCCCGCGCGCAAAGATCCAACCAGATGCACAGTGATATCGACTTCCTTGCTGACGCGAAGAACAAACGTGCTGGGATCCTTCATACCCCATTGCACGTAGGGAACCACAAAGTGAACGTCGGTGGTGACCTCTCCATTCGAGATTTGCACTGGTACTGTTACCGTCAAAGGATGGTCGGCACCGTGGACGCTCATAGTGCCCGAGAGTTTTATTTCCGAGCTTCCAGCCTGAGCCAGGCTGCCTTGCATGGTCTGCAAGGTGAACCGAAACTCGGGATATCTTGCGCTCTCCAGAATATCTTTATTCATCTTGTGATCGCGCGTTTCATTGCCCGAGTCGCCGCTCGTCGCATCAACCACAATTACGCCACTTGCCTTGCCGGTCCCAGGATCGAATTGAACCGTAGCGTCCTTCAGCCTGAAGGTGCCATGCACGGTATGCAGAACATCCCCCAGCACAAAATCAACATGGCTCTTTGAAGGATCGGCGTGGAATGACACTTCCTGGGCCGACAAACCAATACCCAGGCAGAAGAGCGATGCCAGCACGGCGCATCTGCCGTACCACCCTGGATGCCGCTTCATGCGGTCACCAATTGCCAAGCAAAGAGTGCCAGCGAGCCTGCTCCGAAGTTTGCGAGTGGAAGCTTACCGACGTGCACCGCTAGCATCCGTGCGAACAACGCAGGCTCAACCTGAAATGCTGCCAAGGTTCTGCGGCGTAATAGAGAGCTTTTGTCCATTAGCAGCATGGAACGTCTCATGAACTGCGGTAGCGACTCGATACGACGATGGGCCCGCTCGTAACTTGAGAGATTATCGTTCGCCATAGCGTCAGCCAGCGACAGCGCCTGCCGGAACGCAAGCGCCAATCCTTCGCCAGTGATCGCATCCACGCACCCAGAAGCATCGCCCACCAGCGCGAGATTCCCACCATATACGTGACGCAGACGATTCGACAGGCTCAACCCGCCGCGGACTGCAGAGCTAGGTTGTGCATCGGCCAGCAATTCCCTCAGGCTGGGGATTCGTCTTAGCTCCGCGTCAAAGTCGTTCAGCTTGCGCTTGGAGATGATGGCCACGCACACTTCTTCTGACGAAACCGGCGTGAGATACGCCTGGCTATCTTCGCCCCAGTGGATCTCGACATGCGTGGGAACGCTCTCCAGACGAAAGTGCTGCCGCAACGCGATACGACGCTCGTACTCGCGTCCCCGTTCTAACCGCGCCCACGAACGCACCAGAGATTGCTGTCCGTCGGCCCCCACGATCCATCGGGTTCTGATGGTCTTACTCCCGACGCGGACCTCGTGGCCGGCGATCCCATCCACTCGCGTTTCCCAATGACACTCTATGCCGCTGCGCGCGGCGTGATCGATCAATGCGCGATGCAGAGTCGTACGGCGCACACCCAGGCCGCATCCGAATGGAAATTCGGCCTCGACTGAAGTTGTGGGACCGATGAAGCGGATGCCGGCGAACTTCCCGTGCTCGTAATCATCCAACACCACGCCGAGCCGCTTCAGTTCAGCAACTGAGTCCGGCATCAAGCCTTCACCGCAAGCTTTGTCGATGGGGGGACGAAGGATGTCGGCGACCATCACACGAAAACCTCGCTGGCACGCTGCCAGTGCCGCCGCAATACCCGCGGGGCCGCCACCTACCACAAAGACATCGGTATCGAATCGGGCTGGCATGTTCACCACCGCAGCAGCAGGACTTCCGAACAAAAGCCCGGGCCCATGGCTGCCAGCACGCTGTATGTACCCGGCTTGCCGCCGCCGCGACGCAGCACGTCTTCCAGCACCACCAGCACGGAAGCAGAGGATAGGTTCCCTACTCGTCGCAAGCAGTCCCAGGAAAGGTCGAGTGCTCCGACTGGCAAGTCCAGCGAGTCCTGCACCGCGTCGAGAACCGCCGGCCCTCCGGTGTGAATGATCCAGCTGTCGATATCGGCGCGCGAAAGTCCGTGCTCAGCCAGGAAGCCGTCCACATCCTCGCGCAAGTGCTCACGCACGACTTTGGGAACGTCGCGCGAGAGCATGATCTGAAAACCTTTCTCGGAGATGTCCCACCCCATCACATCCTCCGTTTGGGGATAAAACGTTGAGCGCGTCGCAACGATTTCGGGTCCATCGAATGGGGTGTCGGCGCCGGCGACCAGAACCGAAGCGGCGCCATCGCCAAATAGTCCGCTGGAGATGAGGTTCGCGGCTGAGGTGTCGTCACGCTGCCAGGTCAGCGAACACAGTTCCACCGACACCAGCGCGGCAATCTGATCCGGAAAGGCACGAACGTAGTCCGCTGCGCGTGCGATACCTGCAGCGCCGGCAACGCAGCCCAATCCGAAAATCGGCATGCGCTTAATGCCGGGCGACAGGCCAAGAAGGTTGATGAGCTTCGCGTCGATCGACGGACTCGAGATTCCGGTTACCGAGACGAAGATGAGGGCGTCGAGTTCACTGGGAAGGATCCCCGGCTCGGTCATGGCGCGGCACAGGGCCGTCTTTGCCAACTGCTGGGCGGCTTGAATCCAGATGGAGTTGGCTTTACCCCAGGTATCGACGCGGTCATAAGCCTGCAAGGGCAAAACCATATGACGGTAATCGACGCCGGTTCGGCTGTGCAGACGATCGATGACTTGCGATCGTTGTGGTTCGTGGCCCCAGTGTTTCTTTAACGCTCCGGCGATTGCCTGCTGGGAATAGCGATAGGGCGGGAATGCGCTCGCTGCGCTGATAATTTTCATTGGTCTCGATCAGGGTTGAAGTGCTGCACTCTGCTGCAGCTTTGCAAGTTCCTTCGCGTAGAGATGATTTTGGGGGAATTCCTGGCTGAGTCCCGACAAAAGCTGACGCGCCTGGTTCTTATCGTTATCTCGCAGAGCAGCTACGGCTAGCAGGAGTCGCGCGTATGGAAGCAGGTAGTGGCCGTGTTCCGCCGTAAGACGAAGGTTGTTCAAACCGATCTGTTTGTCGGTCTGCGCTCCGGCCACGCGCAGCATCCAGCGCATCGGCGCAAACTGCTGACTCAGGAGGTAGTTCTCCACACCCACCGCAAGATAGGCGTCGTAGTAGTGGGGATGAGCAGCCAGCAGTTGTTCGGCCACAACGCGTCCGCTTTTCATGTAGCTGAGCCCCGCCAGGTCGCGCTTCTCGATCATTGCTGCGTAGTCGCCACGCAGACCCTGGCCCATGGCCTTGGCAAACAGCGCATCTGCATTCGAAGGATCCTTGCTCAGGATTCGGCTTGCCAGCGCGTCCGATCTGTCCAGTTCTGCGTCGAATGACTTTTTCGTACCGGGATCGGGAACTAACTTGGAGCGGCTTTCGAACTTGTTGTTGTCGGTGAAGAGTTCTGACTCGAGCACGTGTAAGCGATCGAATTCAGCAAACAAATACGCTGCCGCATTCGACACCGGGCCTAGAGGACCTTCCGGGTTCTGCCGCTCCCATTCCTGAAACACCTGGTGTGCAGCGTCGAACTGCAGGTTGTACATATGCCGATAACCCGCATCGAGCGAGGCGGGCGATTGCGCCATCGCGGCAGTAATCAGCAACGCGGTAACAATTGCAGTCCGAATCGCGAATCGTATTTCCAAAGTGCCCCGCAATTAGATATTCACTGCCCGCCGAGCCATTCCTAGCGCGTCGGTCCAGAAAGAACGTGACGAATGCATCATCTCGACAACAGCTTGCACGGCGCCGACAAATTGCGCGATCTCCGCCTCGCTGACCGTCAATGGCGGAGCAGCTTTAAGCACCATGAAATTGTTCCCGCACATCTGTGTAAGTATCCCGCGCTGAAAAAGGTTCATGACTATGACTTGCCCGAAGAGACCCGGGTGCAAAGCGCGAAACGCTTCGAAGGCTGCGCGAAGCGACAACTGTTTGGGAGCGCGAAAAGCAATTCCGCAAAACAGTCCTTTGCCGCGAACCCGGTCGACCAGTTCATAGCCTTGCAAAGCGTGCGACAGACTCTCACGAAGAATCATACCCATGTTCTCGGAGCGATTTGTCAGGCTCTCCAGTTCTAACACCTCAAGTGTCGCCAGACCGGCGCGCATCGCGAGGGCATTCTCGCTGTACGTAGAGGTATGAACGATGGAGCGCTTCAACGAGTTGTAAACAGCGCCGTAGATATCATCCGACATCAGCACAGCACCAACTGGAATCAAGCCTCCGCTAAGTGCCTTGGCCAGGATTACCATGTCGGGCTGCACTCCGAAATGATGGGCAGCTAGAAACTTGCCGGTTCGTCCGAGGCCTGTCTGCACCTCGTCGAGAATCAGCAGCGTCCCGTACTGCTGACACAGCTTCTTCGCTTCGGCTAAATAATCTGCCGGCGGGATGACGATTCCCGCTTCGCCCTGCATCGGCTCAAGCACCAACGCGGCATACTGCCCGCTCGCGAGCGCGGACTTCAGCGCTTCTATGTCGCCGAACGGAAGCTCTTTGCAGTCGTTCAACAGCGGACCAAATCCCTGGCGCCAGAAATCATCGCCCATCAGAGATAAAGCGCCCATGGTAAGCCCATGAAATGCGCCTTGGGCGTACAGAAATCCGCTACGCCCGGTGCAAGCGCGGGCAAACTTCATAGCTGCTTCGACACCTTCGCTGCCTGAGCTACAGAAGAAGACCTTTTGCAACCGTCCTCCCGCACGCGAACAGAGCGCAGCGGCAAGCTCGCCCGCCAAATCCGGAACATGGCTCTGCACCATCGCCGGGCCTTCCCGGTCAAGTTCCGCTTTCAGCTCGGCAACGATGTGCGGATGATTGTGTCCGGTGTTATGAACGCAGTAGCCCGACAGGAAGTCCATGATCTCGCGTCCGTCCTCAGTCTGCATTACCGTTCCGCGGCATCGCGTGTACCTCACATTCATGCCGAGCACGTCGAGCAGGCGTACCCATTGTGGATTGACATGGTCTCGGTAGAGCAGGGCGGAGTCTTCGGCGACGGTGACCGCCGTAACATCTTTAGAGTCTCTGGAAAGCATGCGGTACAAGTTCAAACCCCAATATTGAACTGGAGTCGCGGCATTGTTGTTACTGACGAGTCACAGCAGTGTATCTACTCTGCCCTGGTCGTTCCAATCAGCTTGCAGATTGTTGGCCGAAGAGGCTGCCCGCAAATCCTCTATTAAGGTCATGGCAAACACTTGGTTAACCTTCGAGCCTAGTCGTGACTTCACCGAACCGAGTCAAAGCAAATCGTGACTGGCATCCGTATCCATAAACGGCCATTCTTTCCCGAAACCAAAGCCGGTTTTGACAGCCATCTGCAATCGAGTTACAGTCGTCACACTTTGTTTCGAGGAGCTTCTGCCCAGAAGTTTCCTGTGGGGTAGGGATCTTGGTACGCCCGCCAAATCCCGCGATCGCAGTGGTTCTCTGCGACATCCCTGCCCTGAACTCTTCTTCCACACTACAGTTTCATAGTTTTCATGTTATGCAACTGTCGAACGCCCCTTCAGCCATTTGCCTCACCCTGACAAGGAGATCGTATGCCGCAGGATCCTGTACCGATTAGCGACGCGCAGCGACGCTCACCCGTTCAACCTTCTCCGGTGAAGGAGGTCCACATTTTATGGATCACAGCCGGCCTGAGCTGCGATGGCGACAGCGTCTCCGTCACCGCCGCCGAACAGCCCAGCGTGGAGGATGTCGTCATGGGCGCCATCCCGGGATTGCCGAAGGTATATCTGCACAATCCCGTGCTCGCCTATGAGGTCGGGGACGACTTCATGAAGTTCTTCTACCAGGCCGAGAAGGGTGAGCTGGAGCCTTTCGTACTGGTGGTGGAAGGTTCCATTCCCAATGAGCGCATCAAGCGCGAAGGCTACTGGGCGGCGATGGGCACCGATTCCAAAACCGGGCAGCCTATTACCACGTGCGAGTGGATCGACCGCCTGGCTCCCAAGGCGCTAGCCGTGATGGGAGCCGGTACGTGTGCCACTTACGGCGGCATTCACGCCATGGCCGGCAATCCGACAGGATGTATGGGGCTGGCGGACTATCTGGGATGGGGCTGGCGATCGAAAGCAGGACTGCCCATCGTCAATGTTCCCGGGTGTCCGGTGCAGCCTGACAATTTTATGGAGACGGTGCTGTACCTGCTTTACCAGGTCGCCGGACTCGCGCCCATGATTCCGCTTGACGATCAACTGCGCCCCACATGGCTGTTCGGCAAGACGGTGCATGAAGGCTGCGACCGCGCGGGATATTACGAGCAAGGCGATTTCGCGCTGGAGTATGGGTCGCCCAAGTGCATCGTCAAGCTTGGCTGCTGGGGGCCGGTGGTGAACTGCAACGTCACCAAGCGCGGTTGGATGCGCGGCATCGGCGGCTGTCCCAACGTCGGCGGCATTTGCATCGGCTGCACCATGCCGGGATTCCCGGACAAGTTCATGCCCTTCATGGATGAACCGCCGGGGGCGCGGGTATCGACCCTGGGAATTGGCCAATACGGTAAGTTGATTCGCACTCTCCGCAGCTTCACCAACTCCACCGTCAACAAAGAGCCGAAGTGGCGTCACCGCGGGCCGTCACTCACCACTGGCTATCGCCCTGCGACGCACTAGGGAGAGGATTCCATCATGGGAACGACCACACAAGTAAAGCCCGAAGTCCCAACCAAGAAGCGCAATCTGGTGGAGATGAACTGGGATCCGATTACCCGAATTGTCGGCAGCCTCGGCATTTTCACCAAGATCGATTTCGAGAATCGCGAGGTCGCGGAGTGCTACAGCACTTCATCGATCTTCCGCGGCTACAGCATTTTCATGAAGGGCAAAGATCCGCGGGACGCGCACTTCATTACCAGCCGCATCTGCGGTATCTGTGGCGACAATCACGCAACCTGCGCCACGTACGCGCAGAACATGGCCTTTGGCATTGCGCCTCCCGCCATGGGCGAGTGGATCATCAACCTGGGCGAAGCAGCCGAGTACATGTTCGACCACAACATCTTTCAGGACAACCTGGTGGGCGTCGACTTCTGCGAGCAGATGGTAAAGGAAACCAATCCTGGCGTGTGGGACAAAGCTCAGGGAACGAAATGCCCGAATGCCGACAAGCACGGTTACCGCACGATTGCCGACATCATGCGTGCGCTCAATCCGTTTACTGGCGAGTTCTATCGCGAGACGCTCGCCATGAGCCGGATGACGCGCGAGATGTTCTGCCTGATGGAAGGCCGTCACGTGCATCCCTCCACGCTCTATCCCGGAGGTGTGGGTACGGTGGCCACCGTGCAGCTCTTCACCGATTATCTCGTTCGCCTGATGAAGTATGTGGAGTTCATGAAGAAGGTCGTGCCCCTGCACGACGATCTGTTCGACTTCTTCTATCAGGCTCTGCCAGGCTACGAAAAAGTCGGCCAGCGCCGGGTCCTGCTGGGCTGCTGGGGCTCGTTCAACGATCCCGACGCTTGCGATTACACCTACGCCGCATGTCGAAGTGGGGCAAGGCGATGTACGTCACGCCCGGCGTAATCGTGGACGGCCAGCTGGTCACGAACGAACTCATCGACATCAACCTGAATATGCGAATTCTGCTGGGGAGTTCGTACTACGACGATTGGCAGAATCAAGAGACGTCTAGTGCCCACCGATCCGCTGGGCAACAAAGTGGACCAGAAGCATCCCTGGAACCAGACCACGCTGCCACGTCCGCAGAAGCGGGACTTCAACGGCAACTACACCTGGGTGATGTCGCCCCGCTGGCTCGACCAGCGCACGGGCGACCATCTTGCCCTCGACACCGGCGGCGGCCCCATTGCGCGTCTGTGGTCGACTGCGCTCTCGGGACTGGTCGACATCGGGTACATCAAAGCAACCGGAAACAGCGTAAAGATCAATCTGCCCAAGACAGCCATGCTGCCCGAGGTGGAGTTCGAATGGAAAATTCCGAAGTGGAGCAATGCGATTGAGCGCGATCGAGCACGCACCTACTTCCAGGCCTACGCCGCGGCTTGCGCGCTGTACTTTGTGGAACGGGCGCTTGAGGAACTGAAGGCCGGCCGCCACAAAACGTGGACCAACTTCACCGTGCCTGACGAAGCCGTCGCCTGCGGTTTTCATGAAGCGGTGCGCGGAGTGCTGTCGCATCACGTGGTGATTCGCGATGGCAAGATCGCGAACTACCATCCTTATCCGCCCACCCCGTGGAACGCCAACCCGCGCGACATTTATGGCACGCCGGGGCCATACGAAGACGCGGTGCAAAACACTCCGATCTTCGAGGAGAACGGGCCCGACAAGTTCAAGGGCATCGACATCATGCGTACGGTGCGGAGCTTCGATCCCTGCCTGCCGTGTGGGGTCCACATGTACCTGGGCAACGGCAGAGTGCTGGAGACTCGCCACTCGCCGATGTTTGGCGTTGGACACAAGTAGGGCCTGGAGACTCGCTCATGAGCAACAAGAAGGAGTTCCACGTCCGTTCAGAACGTATCGAGCAACTGGCGGCCAAACTCGAACAGAGCGCCGACCCCGAGCTTCACGCCACTGCCACGGAGCTGTTGCAGTGCGTGATGGAGTTGCACGGTACGGGGCTTGAGCGGATCATGCAAGCGCTTTCGGAATCAGACGAAGCAGGCTCGCTTACTGAGCGGCTGCTGGATGACAACTTGGTGTCAAGCCTGCTTCTTCTGCACAACCTGCATCCGGATGATTTGCCGACGCGGGTCACGGCTGTCATCGAGAAAATGCGTCCTCAACTTGAGGCGCAGTCCTGTTCTGCAGAGCTTGTCGATATAGAGAACGGAGTAGTCAGCGTTCGCCTGCTGCATCAAGGCGGAGGCTGCCACTCAACTGCCGCAACCATGGCCACGGCACTGGAAGACGCCATCACCGAAGCCGCTCCAGACGCGGAACGCATCACAATTGAAACCGTAGAGACACCAGTTCAGACCCAACTCATAAACATTGCGCAGATTCCATCGGAGGGAGCAAGCCATGCAACACACCAAGCCCGATAGCCCGTCGCACCAACCCGGAGTCCACAAAGGCGAAGAGTGGAGCCGCAAGGACACCGAGCCGGGACGCGGAAAAAGTGATCCCGGAGCTCGAAACTCAACCGGCATCAATGCCGATAAGCGTCGCCCAATTGATCCGCGCATGCCGAACTATCCACCGGCGTGAGGCAGGCGGCCCTCGAACCACAACGCCGTGAGCTGAAGTTTTGTATTTGTCATCCTTCGTCCGCCGCGGCCGACTCAGGATGACGAGAAGCAAAGGCACCGCACTGAATGGTATGAATGAGGCCACCAACACTGCCCCCGACAACGCCTTCGCCCTGCTGCGTCGCTTCGCGCGCCGCCGCACCCCGGCCGAGCATTGCGAGTTATGCAGTGCGGAATTGCAGAGCGTGCATTCACATCTGCTCGAAGTCGAGAAGCGTCAGATCCTCTGCTCTTGCGACCCGTGCGCAATTCTCTTCAGTAATCAGGGTGCGGGACACTATCGCAGGATTCCACGTGACACTCGTAAGCTTGACAGCTTTGTCCTCTCCGACGAGTTCTGGCAGTCGCTGATGATCCCCATCAACCTGGCATTCTTCTATCGTCAGGCTGCGACAGGCGTCGTGGTGGCCATGTATCCCAGCCCGGCAGGTGCCATCGAATCGGCGCTCAGCTTTGATACTTGGAACGAAATCGAATCCCTGAACCCGGTTCTTCTGCGGATGGAACCCGAGGTGGAGACGCTGCTGATCAATCGCGTGGGCCAGACGCGCGAATATTACCTTGCACCCATCGACCAGTGTTATCGGTTAGCCGGACTTATTCGGCTGCATTGGAAAGGGCTCTCGGGAGGCAACGAGGTCTGGCAGCACATCGCGCAGTTCTTTGCCGAGCTTCGCGGAGAAGGACGGCCCACTCAAGGAGCGCTGCTTGCCTGATCTGAGCTTCCGCATTGAGGGCGCCGAAGCCATGGCCTACGCGGCTCTGCCGATCATCGCGCTGAAGTTGCGTATAACCAATCAACCCGAAGAGCAGGCCGTACACACGATTGTGCTGCGCTGTCAGGTGCAGATCGATCCCGTGAAACGACGCTATTCCACGCAGGAGCAAACTCGCCTGCGCGATCTGTACGGCGAGCCGTCGCGCTGGGCACAAACGGTCAAGCCATTGCATTGGATGAACACGACCGTGACCGTGCCATCCTTCACGAATTCCACCATGGTTAATGTAGAGCTCGCATGCAGCTTCGACTTCAACGTGGCGGCGACGAAATACTTTCACGCCCTGGAAGCGGGTGAGGTCCCGCTCACCGTGATGTTCTGCGGAACCATCTTCTACGCCGAAACGGATAGGCGGCTGCAAGCGACCCAGATCCCATGGGACCGCGAGGCTTCGTATCGGCTGCCGGTGGCGGTCTGGAAAGAGATGATGGACGTCCATTATCCCAACGCTGCCTGGTTGTGTCTGCAGCGCGACTTGCTCGAGAAGCTTCTCGACTACAAGGTGCGGAATGGCATCCCGACCTTCGAACGCGCGCTGGAAGAATTGCTGATGCAGGAGCGTCAATTGGCTGCCGCATCCGAACGTGGAAACGGGTGAACAGGTGAACTTCGAGGCGGTCGAGAAAATTGCGAACGCAGTGCTGTACGAGGGATACATGCTCTATCCCTACCGACCATCTTCGACCAAGAACCGCCAGCGCTGGAATTTCGGCACGTTATATCCGCAGGCGTTCGCCAAGGCGCAGCGCCCGCCGGAGACGTTCTCGCTACGAGCAGAGTGCCTGCTCGAGGCGGGTCCAGAGGCCCGGGTGAGTATTCGCGTCCGCTTTTTGCACCTGTATCCTGCAGAAGCGGACCCATCGTCCGAGTGCAGCAACTGGGTTGAAGGGGTCGAACGCGAGGCCCAGACCGGGCACCAGGTTCGCGATCTGCTCGGTACGTCAAGCGATGTCCCGCTGTTGCTTGCCTCGTTGATTGGCCAGATGACGGTTCGCTGCACAGCCATGGACAGCGGTGCGGTGAAGCTCAGCATCGATCTCGCCAACATCACGCCTGCTGAGTGCGCCACCCGCGAAGACGCCCTGCGATACGCCTTCAGTTCAGCGCACCTGCTGCTAGGAATTGAGGGCGGCGGCTTTGTGTCGACGCTTGATGCCCCCGAAGAATATCGTCTGGCTTCGGGCCAGTGCCACAATGTGGGAGTCTACCCCGTACTAGTGGGCGACGAGGACAGCCGCGACAAGATGCTGTGCTCGCCCATCATTCTTTATGACTATCCCCAAGTCGCGCCTGAGAGTGCCGGTGATTTCTTCGACGGAACCGAGATGGACGAGATGCTTTCGCTTCGCGTACTCACCATGACAGACGAAGAGAAAGCCGAGATGAAGTCAGCCGATGCGCGCTCGCGGAATCTGCTGGAACGCACCGAAACCCTCCCTGCTGAGCACATGATGAAGTTGCACGGCGCAATTCGTGGGCTCCGCCGGGTTCGTCAGCAGGAGGACGAATGAACGACGGCAACTGGGACCCTTTGGCAGAACAACCGCTGCTGGAGAGCGTGCACGCGTTCGGAGTCGAGCTTCACGTGGGCGACCGCGTCCGTCTCTGGCCGCAAAAGACGGCCGATATTATGGACATTGCGCTGCGAGGCCAGGTTGCTGTCATCGAGGCCATCGAACAGGACTTCGAAGGCCAGGCGCATCTGGCGGTCGTCCTGGAAGACGATCCCGGACGCGACTTTGGCATGATGCGTCAGCCGGGGCATCGCTTCTTCTTCTCGCCGGAAGAAGTCGAGCCGATGGCGGGCCTGCTTTGGGAGGGCGCATGAAGGACCACGTACTGGTTGCCGGTGTGGGCAACATCTTTCTTGGCGATGATGCCTTCGGTGTGGAAGTAGCCCGTGCTATGGCAGCTCGTCCGCTTCCCGCGGGAGTTGTGGTACGAGACTTTGGAATTCGCAGCTTCGATCTGGCTTACGCACTGCTCGATGATTGGAGCGCTGTTGTCCTGATCGATGCCGTCTCTCAGCAAGCCGCGCCCGGTACGCTGTTCGTTATCGAACCCGACCTGCGCGAATTGTCAGAAGCGAGCCCAGCAACCTTTGATGGCCACAGCATGGATCCGGTGTCAGTCCTTCGACTGGCACAAACCTTCGGCGAAATTCAGCCAAGGGTCTTGGTGGTCGGATGCGAACCCGCCGATCTCGGCGGTGAAGAAGGCCGGCTGGGACTTTCGCCCGAAGTCGAGTCCGCCATCGACGAAGCTGTAACCATGGTCCATAAAGTTGTTCATGAACTACTTACAAAGGCCGCCGCTCCGGCGACCGCCTGAAGGAGATCTCAATGATGAAGAAACTCTTAATGGTCGCGGTATCGATTGCAGCAGTGGCTACACTGGCCAGCATGGCTCCTGACCTGAAGCGCTACGCAAAAATCATGAACATGTGACCAAAGTGGGATTCTCTGAGCCGTCACAGCTCGATGTGATTCGAGTCACAACGGTTTCGTGCTTGGCAGGTGCATCGTTGTCCTATCGTGCTCCGCTCGATCAGAAGCACGGCGGGAGGCGATATGCCGCTGGCGGAAGCGAAGAAGTGGTATCACAGTAATCAGTACAGTGCTGACAGCAACTGTGAGCACTGCGCCGGGGTGGTTCGGCACGAGCCTTGGTGCGTTACGCAGAACCAGCTAGTTGCCTACGCCTATCTAACGGCAACCGGCTCTGCACCTATTTCCGAACAGGACACGCTAATTTTGCACGCGCTGGGTGTCACGTGGACGGATCCGAACCCATGCTGCTGCCAAGGTAAGCCCGAAGTGTAATCGCTGGGATTGCAATAGTTGGCCGCATTTCCCTGACCAGGCAAATCCAGCTAAAGTGGCGAGGCCGCCTTAAGCATGCTTATAGTTTGTGATTCCAAAATTAATGGTGGAGGCGGCGGGAGTTGAACCCGCGTCCGAAAATGCTGCCAGCAAAGAGCCTACATACTTAGTCAGTTCACGCGCCGGGTGTTACCCGGCACTCTCGCCCACCACGCTCAGAACAGACAAGAAACGCAGTCGGCCAGCCTGAATATCTCGCTTCGAACTCCCAGACGTAGAGTTCAACGCCAGCTCACTGTATGACGCCCGCTCTCAGCCCATGAGCAAAGCCGAGGAAGGCGGCAGCCTAACTAATTAAGCTGCGTATGCCATCTGTTGGTTGGCAATTCTGTTTTTGCACACGATTACGGATGCATGCACTCCGGTATGCCTCTTTGCCGCAATCACTCCCGTCGAAGCCGTGACGCCCCCACGTGTGGTTGGAACGGTCAGCTTCACTGTACCATTGCCTGCTGTCGAAGCCAAACCGCCATACATATATAGATGCACTTCGTCGGAACGCGACGCAGACGGGACAAATTGCTGCATCATTGGGCCTTACGAGCACATCAAACGTTTTGCGCTCCTGCTAAGCTCAGGTTGAGCGAATGGTCCACACTCTTCCCAATTCGTGTTGCTGTCGACCGGAGCTACAGGCGTGATTCCCGACTGCGTTTCGTTCAGTTCTATCCCTCATACCTCCAAGCTGTTCTCTGATTACCTCTCGCAAGCTCCTTCAATTCGCAAGTTCTACCCGCACTCTCCTGACGCTGCACACATCACTTCTCTGGCCCGCGTAGTTCCTGCGGGAACCGAGGTCCACCGCCGGGTCGCCGACGTGCTTGAGCGGCAGAACCGTGCTTGGGGAGCCTCCGACGCTGTGCTGCGCAACATTCAACGCCTCCGCGAAGGGGCTCACGCCGTCGTCACCGGACAGCAAGTTGGCCTCTTTGGCGGACCGCTTCTCGCCTTCTTGAAAGTGGCATCTGCCCTGGCCTTGGCGAAGCGGGTCGAAGCGTCTGGTGTTCCCTGTGTACCTGTCTTTTGGATGGCCAGCGAAGATCACGATCTGGATGAAGTGAACCAAGCCCTGCTCCTTACGCAAGACTTGAACCTAGTTCCTTTTGAGGCTCAAACCACAGGAGTTAGGGGGGCTCCGGTCGCCGACATCAAGTTCGCAGAAGGCACTGGCGCTCTGGTTTCGCAAGCGGCCAACGTACTTGGCGACTCGCTGGCCTCCGACTATCTGCGCCAGAGCTACCGCCAAGGCGAGACGTTTTCCAATGCCTACGCGCGGCTTTATGCCCAGATCTTCGCTGAGCATGGCCTAGTCATACTTGATCCGGCCGACGAGGAGCTTCACCGCCTTGCTGCGCCGTTATTTGTAGAATCCATCCGCCGTGCGCCTGAGTTGGATGAAAGGCTGCTGGCGCGTAACCGCGAATTGCGCGACGCAGGCTATCACGAGCAGGTGAAGGTCACCGACCTTTCGACTCCGCTGTTCGCATTAGTCGATGGTGTGAGAGTGCCGGTACACCGGGCTAACGGACAGTTTTCTATCGGCACGGAACGATTGTCTTCAGACGAACTGGTTCGCCGAATTGAGGCGCGACCGCAGGACTTCAACGCCAACGTGCTGCTCCGTCCCGTGCTCCAGGATTATTGGCTGCCTACACTTGCCTATTTCGGAGGCCCGGCTGAAGTCGCATACTTTGCGCAGGTCGCTGTCGTGTACCAGGAACTGCTCGGCAGAGTCACGCCGGTTTTGTCGCGATTGAGCGCGACGCTGATTGAGCCTCGTATTGAACGTCTGCTGCAAAAGTATGAGGTCGAGTTGCCGGAGCTGTTTCACGGCCAAACGGAACTGCGCGACTGCATTGCTGCTCGTTCCCTGCCAGCGCAACTGAAAGACGACTTCTTGAAGGGCAGGCTGGCGGCGGAAGAAGCCATGCAGCGCATCTCCGAATCTCTGGCGCGTCTGGACCCCACACTGGTGCGTGCCTCCAACCGTGCTGCCAGCAAAATGCTCTACCAGGTCAATCGGCTGGAGCGACGTGCCGCGGCGGCCGAGTTGCGGCGCAATGAGGTCATTGCACGCCATGCAACGCAGATCGAGAATTCACTTTATCCCCACAAGACGCTTCAGGAACGCGAAATCAGCGGCATCTACTTCTATGCCAAGTACGGCCCCAGCTTAATTGACCGGCTAGTTGAGTTGGCGCAGGCTCCCTGCCCCGAGCACAAAATCCTCCGGCTCGGCTGAACCTCAGCAGTAAAGCCGAGGCTCAGTGAAGTCTTCCCGCCTCGGCACATTACGTGTAAGCTCATTGCGCTGAAATCAACCTGGCTGTGGGTGCCTCTTGTTAACCGATGCCCTGATCATCATCGCCTGCATTCTCGGCGCGCTGGTATTCCTATACATAGTCACGCACACTTATGCGGCTCCTGCGCGCAAAGAGTCCAACGATTTCACAGGTGCTGTCGTAGCCGTTATTGGCACCATGTATGCCGTGATCCTCGCCTTCATGCTGTCAGGGGTATGGAACCAATATCAACAGGCACAGAACAATGAAGAACAGGAAGCCAACGCGCTGGTGAACATCTGGCGTATCGCGTCGCTGCTTCAGATTCCCGGAGCCCAACAAGCCCAACAACTCTGCGTGCAATATGCCAACAACGCTATTCAGAAAGAATGGCCCGCGCTGCTGGCGGGAAAGCCCACGCCCGACGACAACGCCGATATCATCAACCAGCTCTGGAAATTCGCCGGCCAGATTCAAGCCCACTCGGGTGACAACTCCATCGCGGGGTATCAGATGATCGAGGAGTTGCGCATGCTGACGGAATTTCGCCGCGTCCGCATGATGCAGGCCCGCGAGTCACTGCCTGGGATGCTATGGGCAGTCCTGATCGTCGGCGGCACGATTACGATTGTGGCGGCATGCTTCTTCGGTGTGCCCAGCTTCCGTTTTCACGTGCTGCAAGTGGCGGTGCTCAGCCTCCTGATTTCGCTGGTACTGGTGGCGATCGCCGACATCGATCGTCCCTATCAGGGCTATCTCACGGTACAACCTGAGGGATTCTCTTTCACCCGCGAGATCGTCGGCAACCAGGCGCGCTAGTTTACGCCGCCAACGGATCGTCCTTGCTCTTGTTCTGATTCTCTTTCTGCCGGGAGCCTGAATGCTAGTCCTGCGTCTTCCCTTTCGGATTGCAGCCGCTATCGTCAGCGAGTGCGTTGTGCCCTTGTGGCTCGCCGCTGTGCTCTTCGTTCTGCCCAGGCTCGGGATAATCGCTATCGCTGGACTTCAGCAGCGGGTTCTGATCGCGATGGCCAGTCTGCCCTGTCATCGAGGTGTTAGTAGGCTGATCGGGGCGGTCTTGCTCAACCGCGCCTTTACCGGCATCTTCATCGCGTGTTTCGTGGTGTTGTGTCACTGATGTTTCTCCCTTTGTTCCGTAACAAAGATGCCGACTGAAAGCCGTGTAGTTGTCCCGTGATGATGCTCAAATGATAGCCTGAGTCGCTAGTGTCTATTCCCGAGCTGGGTGATCGAAAGGTGTCATGCGCGAACAGACGATTCAGGTGGTCGAAAAGTACATCGATGCGGTGCGCCGTAATCACCCCGCCGACCTCCCTCTTCATGCGGAAATGGTCGGTGAGTTTCCTTTGAACACCTATCAAGGAGCGGCTGCCTTTCGGCAGGCACTCGAACCGTTCGCCAAGATCGTAAAGAGCATCGATGTCATCCGCCTGATTGCGGATGGCGAGCATTGTGTCGCGATCCTCGACATCGACACCGTCTTCGGCCGCATTCCATTCGCCGAACACATCCACGTCGTGAAGGGCGAGGTCGTGTCGGTGCGGGGCTACTACGACCCTCGGCCGCTGCTGGGCGACACAAAGCCGAGCGCATAAGCTACTCAGAACTCTGTACTCACATCGACCTCGGTGGGAAGGTCCATCTTCGCGGCGCAGTCCGTGACTCGGATCTTTCTTCCACTCGCCCTGGTTCGAGAAGTTATAGGTCACGAGAAAGGTGGCCGGCTGATGATCGAGGAACCTCCAGGTCTTTACATTCTTTACGGCCTCTTCGGACAACACCGGAGGACTCGGCAATACCTTTATTTTCGTTATGTGGTGGCCGTCAGTGGTCACTTCCATCTTCACTGTGCCCTGCAACCTCATTGCTTGTGCTTTCCTGGGGTATTGCGGACACGAGTAGGAAAGAACAGTCGGCAATTCAGCCTGAGTCTGGGCAAGCGCGGATGCAGTTAGAACGAGGTAAACGAAAAACAGCATCAGTGATCGGCGCATAATCTCGCTTGTAGCGCAGAGTCGGCCAGCTAACCACTCATCCTTGTTTCTCTGCTGAACGCGAATCAGCCCACTCTCTCCGCTCCTCGGCTTCGACTTTCGTGAACACGCCAGCGATGCGCGTTCCGCAATTGGTGCAGCAACCGTTCTTCAGCCGGTTCGAGATCACCGAGTGCCATGAGCGCGTAATGACGACCTGCTTACATCCCGGGCAAATCGTGTTCGCGCCATCGGAGAAGATGTTGCCCTCGTAGACGTACTTCAGTCCCATCTGCATCGCCAGGCGGCGCGCGCGATGTAGCGTTTCCGGCGGAGTCGCTGGCTTATCGGTCAACTTGAAGTCGGGATGAAACGCCGTGAAATGCAGCGGCACATCATCACCCAGGTTCTCGAGCACCCAGTCGCACAGCTCTTTGAATTCCGCATCGCCGTCGTTGAGCGTAGGAATGATGAGGTTGGTCAGCTCGAACCACACGTCGGTCTCGTGCCGCAGCCACTTCAGCGTGTCGAGCACGGGCTGCAAATGGGTGAGCGTGATCTTGGCGTAGAAGTTCTCGGTGAAAGCTTTCAGGTCTATGTTCGCGGCATCGATGTAGCGATAGATATCGAAAAAGGCCTCGCGAGTTATGTAGCCGTTCGACACCATCACGGTGTTCAGTCTGGCAGTGTGCGCCTCGCGAGCGATGTCGATGACGTACTCACCCCAGATGGTCGGCTCGTTGTAGGTGAAGGCAAGATGCGGCGCGTGATGTTGCATCGCGACCTGCACAACGTCTTCCGGGCTGAGTTCATGGGCGTTGACCTGGTCCGACTTGGCCTTCGAGATGTCCCAGTTCTGGCAGAAGGAGCAGCCCATGTTGCAGCCGGCTGTTCCCATCGAGAGGATCTTGGTGCCGGGGAAAAAGTGGTTCAGCGGCTTCTTCTCGATGGGATCCATCGCGATCGCCGCCAGCCTGCCGTAGCCGAGTTGCACCAGCCGTCCGAGCTCATTCTTGCGGATGAAGCAGAAACCATGCTGCCCTTCACCGATATGGCAATGCCGCGGACAGAGATAGCAATGCAGACGGCCATCAGCCATCGTCTCCCACCAGCGGGCCTCGTGGGCCTTGCGGATCTCGGGTTCTAAGACTGTTAACTGCATAGTAACGCCGTTGTTATTCTAACGCCGAACGAGAACGGATTCACCACCCAGACACGGAGGACACGGAGACTGAGATTTCGCAAAGGCCGAATCACCAAGCATCGTGGCCGACTACTCAATAGCGCTTGGCTAATGGCTCCTTACTGGACTTGTTTGTGATACACATCACTAAAAATTCTATTGTGCGATGCCTTATTTTCATCAACTTAGCGTGGTTTTTGCATGCAAATGATTGAGCCGTCGCGACTTACACGTACTTAATAGATTTCAAACAACTTAGCGGTTAG
This sequence comes from uncultured Acidobacteriaceae bacterium, assembly GCA_963791965.1. GTDB lineage: Bacteria > Acidobacteriota > Terriglobia > Terriglobales > Acidobacteriaceae > CAVVDY01. The sequence continues at coordinate 935,534 of CAWBUK010000006.1, forward strand.
CTTTCCGCAGAGACACGCTTTGATGTCTTGCCGAATAGTTTATTAGTTCTTCAGTCAGGAAACTGTAGAAACATGCGGCTGGCAGGTTACGAAGGTGCCAAAGAGTTTCAGAATGGGAATTGTCGCACGCGGGGAGACCGCACCAGCGTCAGCCGCTTGCGCCCGAAAGATGATAGCCGGTTATTGCCGCAGCCAGGGCTAAAGCCCCAACTCCAAAGAGCACTCGTTCACCACGCTAAAGCGTGGTGCTCCCACCACGGATGCTCGGCTCAACGACCAACCTTCTCAACCCCCTATTTCAGCGATGGCGGAAGCGAGGTCGCGCCGATCATCAGTGTCCCGAACACCTGAGAGCTGCCGGCTGTAGCCGTGATGGTGACGGTCGTATTGCTCTTCACCGGGAAAGTATTCACCGCAAATTGTACCACGTCTTACCTCCCGGAACGACGACAAACGCCGGCGGATGCGCCACGCCGGGATGATCGCTGCTGAGAGCCACACTCACGCCTCCGTCAGGTGCGGGGCCGCTCAATGTCACCGTCCCTACCGATAACTGGCCGCCTTTTACATACGTCGGCTTAAAGGTGATCGAGGTCAGTGTAATCTGCGTGGCCGCGTCGAAAGTGGCTGTGACATTCTTCGCACCGCTTACGCTTACCGAGCAGTAGCTACCGTTCACGTGGTCGCACCCGGCCCAGCCGGTAAAGGTATTTCCGGGAGAAGGAATGGCGCTGAGCGTCACCGGAGTTCCGTCGACATAATAATAAGAGCAGAGGCTTCCGCAATAGATATGGCCGTCGGTGCTGCTGACGCCGCCCGCTCCGGTTCCGGTCTTGCTGACCGAAAGGCCGTAGAGAAGCTTGAAGGTTGCGGTCACCGCGCGGTCGCCGCTCATGCCAAGGGTACAGACGTTCACGTTGCTGCGATCGCAGCCGTTCCATCCTGCCAGCCCCCATCCTTGCTGTGCCGACGCAGTCAGATTGACCATGGTGCCGTCCCTATAGGTGTGGGAGCAGCTTGATCCGCAGTTAATATAGCCATCGCTGCTGGTGATGGCGCCGCTGCCGGTATAGGCCACGTTGAGCTGATGGGGAGGGGTGAAGGTCGCGGTCACATTGCGCGCGGAATTCATGGCCACGATGCAGATGTTGCCATAGGTGGTGTCGCAGCCACCCCAACCCAGGAAGGTCCAATTCGGATCGGGCGAGGCGGTGAGGGTGGCGGATTTTCCAGCGATGTAGTTATAAGAACAGTTGGAACCGCAATTAATATAGCCATCGCTGCTGGTGACGAGGCCGTTGCCTGACTTGCTCACGGAGAGAGCATGGCCGGGCACGAAGTACACGGTGGCTCCCTCATTAGACTTCATCGTTACCTGGCAGTTGTTGTTGTTCTGTACCAGATCACAGCCCCACCACTCACTGAAAGCCCATTCCGGGTCAGGGATGGGGGTAAGGGTCACCAGCGTTCCATCGACGTAATGGTCGTAATAACAAGTGTTCCCGCAATTGATGTGCCCATCGTTACTGACTACGGTGCCGTTCCCGTATTTGCCAACGCTCAGCGAATATAACGGATGAAATTCAGCGGTGATCTGCCGATCCTTGTCCATTTTGACAGTGCAGACGTTGTCCTGAGGGGAATCGCATCCTATCCAGTCCGTAAAGACCTCCCGATAGTCCCCGGGTGTGGCGGTAAGGGTAACGACATCGGTGGACTTGTACTGTTCGTAGCAAATCCTCCCACAATCAATCAGACCGTCTGCGCTGGTAATCGTGCCATGGAAGTTGTTGCTGTAGTCATGGACGGTCGCCGACAGGTTGTATGACGGTACCCACAAACGAACGACAGTGCCGTAGCTGGCCCCCCCATGGTATGTTGTGCCGTAAAAATTCCCGTCTTTAGCATGCACCAGCGTCCCAGGCCAAAGTCCCTCGCCCTTCGTGGCATTAAATTGGTGCAAGCTGGTTAGATCGCCCTCAATAGTGGTCTTGAAGAGCGTCCCGTCTTGGTAAAAGCCTCCTGAGATGGTTACCCCGTACAAGTTGCCGTCGGTACCTTGCACCAGCGACCCGTTGGGATATCGGCCGAAGGTGTAATCCGCAAAGGTGTGCAGCGTCGTGAATGTGCCGTTAGGAGTGATCTTGAAGAGAGTGCCGTTGCCATTAGGTCCGCCCTCCTTAGTAGCCCCATAGAAGTTGCCGTCACTAGCCTGTACCAAACCCGCCGTGACCCAAGCACCATCCGTTCCGTTGAAACTATGAAGCATGGTGTACATGCCGCCAGGTGTGACCTTGAAGACTGACCCCACACCTTCTGTACCTCCCCATTCGGTGGTTCCATAGAAGTTTCCATCCGTACCCTGGATGACTCCTGAGTAGGGATCACCATCCCCATCCTGGCCGCCGAAATAAAAAATGGTAGTCAGGCTGCCACCGAGGGTAATTTTGAAAATGGTGCCCACGCCATGAGTGCCCCCATTAAGCGTGGTGCCGTAGAGGTTCCCGTCCTTGGCTTGTATTAGCGGCCCAGTGGGCGATTTACCGTCTCCATTGCGAAACGTGTGCAATGTGGTAAACGCACCGGCAGGCGTAATCTTGAAGACCGTTCCGCAGCCACAACTGAGGTCCCCTCCACTATAGGTCACTCCGTAGAAATTTCCGTCGCTGGCTTGTACTAGGCCGACTTGAGGATACGAACCATCTTGGCAAGCCCCTCCCTGCACACAGAAGCTGTAGAGCGTAGTTACAGTTCCGGCTGGAGTGACTTTGAAGACTGTGCCTGCGTTTTCGGTTCCTCCGCCCTGCTCTGAAGTGCCGTAGAAGTTTCCATCCATGCCCTGGATCAAAGGGCTGTTAGGAAAAATAATGTTGCTCCCGCTGAAGTCCGTCAGGGTTGTGACAGCCTGGCAGCAGGCGCTAACCGCAACTGCGATACAGAACAAAACGACGGCCAGGACGCGGCGCATTGAGTCTCCGGTGACGAACAGAGCGATTTGTAGGCAAAGCTACAGAGCTATAGATATGACATTAGGAAGTGTGACAATTACTAGCTTCGGGCGTCAATGAATTCCGTCACACAAGATTGTGAGTTGGGCTCTGGGTCGGCGCTAAAGCCCATCTTTAACGCTCGCTCGCTCCACCACGCTAAAGCGCGGTGCCTCCATCGGGGAGCGCGTTCACTTCAACCCTGGCGGAAGCGAGGTTGTGCCGACCATCAACGTTCCGTTCACGTGAGATACGCCAGCAGTCGCGGTGATGGTGGCCGTCGTGTTGCTCTTCACCGGGAAGGTCTGCACCGCGAATTGTACCGACGTCTTACCTCCCGGAACGACGACAAACGCCGGCGGATGCGCCACGCCGGGATGATCGCTGCTGAGAGCTACGCTCACGCCTCCCTGGGGCGCGGGTCCGCTTAGGAGCAGGGTGCCGACCGACATCTGTCCACCTTTTACATACGACGGCTTCATGGTCAGCGAAGTTAGCGCTACTGGACCTTGGGCAAAGGTTGCAGTGATGTTTCGCGCGCCTGACATGAGAACCGAGCAGATGTTCCCCTGTACTTTGTCGCAACCGCTCCAGCCAACGGTGTACCCGGGATTGGGAAGGCCGGTGAGGGTGACGGGGGAGCTGTCGGGATAGCTGGCCGAGCAGCTTGAGCCGCAGTAGATGCCACCATTGCCAATGACCAGTCCATTGCCGGAGTTCGATACCGCCAGTGGGAACACAGCTTTGAAGGTGGCGCTCACATTGCGCGCCTGGTTCATGCCCACGGTGCAGGTGTTTGTGTCGCTACGATCGCAGCCGGTCCATCCAGTCAACATCCATCCCTGGGCGGGAGCCGCTTTCAGAACCACGCTGCTCCAGACTTGGTAGCCGTAGGAGCAGGCTGATCCACAGTTGATATGGCCATCGGTGCTGGTGATACTGCCGTTACCACTGCCGCTTACGGCGAGAACATAAGTAGCGAGGTTGATCTTGGCGGTGACGTTGCGAACCGCGCTCATTTTGACGTAGCAGGTAGTGTTCTGCACTCGGTCGCATCCGACCCAGCTATCGAAGACCGAACCATACTCAACCTGCTCGTTCAAGGTCACAGTGGTTCCGGGATCGTAATCGTAGGAGCAGGCGGAGCCGCAGTTGATATGGCCATCGCTGCTGGTGATGGTACCCACACCCGAGCCCCACTTCTGAACCGTGAGGCGATAGGAGTTCTGGAGGTTGAAGGTCGCCCAAGCAGTTTGATAACCGATAATGGTCACTGTACAGACGTTGCCCTGGACCTTGTCGCAGGCAGTCCAACCATCGAACCGAGAACCAGGCTGAGGAGTCGCCGTCAAAGTAACGACGGTGCCACCGAGATAATCGTGCGAACACGTCGAACCACAGTTGATATAGCCATCGGTGCTGGCTATAGTTCCGGTGCCTGTACCCAAGCCTGAAACAGACAGGGCATACTGTCCTTGGGTAAAGATTGCCGTCACCAGACGATTGCGATACAGGGTAATGGGGCAAACGTTGTTTTGGGGTTGATCGCACCCTGACCATCCGGTAAACAGCCAGCCTGGAGCAGGATTTGCGGTGAGAACCACCTTGCTATAGACGCTGTACTGATGTGAGCAGGACGAACCGCAGTTGATGTAGCCATCGTCACTGGTGATGCTTCCACTGCCTGAGTTACTGACCTTTAATGTGACAGACGATGCAACGCAATTCGGGTAACGGAAGGCGACGATCTGGGTTGCGTAGTTTCCCTGATTCCCTCCGGAGTTCTGGTCAAGATAGAACATATTGGTGTGCCAGAAAGTACAGTCGTCAATGGGATCAATCGTGGTACTGCTGTAGTCTCCCCAACGATGACAGCTATCCCCACCGCAGTCGAACACCTGCGATCCATGACCTGCTATGTAAGTTGTCTCCCCTTGAGGTAGCTGGCCAAGCGGATCGGTTGCCAGTCGTCCTGCACAGGCCATGCTAGGGTAGTGGGGCGAATTTGCGTTGGAGGTGCTATAGCACATCGCCATATCCCCGGAAGAGTCAACCGCCAGGCTGCCCAGCCAGCGGAAAAGGGTGGTGTCGGGCCGGTAAATCTGTTGCTGCACCAGCGTGGTATTGATTTTTCCGCCGGTTACATCAATCTGCGCCCACTGGGGAGAGGTATTGGCGTCGGTGACGTAGGTGGTGTGGTTTACCCAAAGAGATTCCTTGGCCCCGACCTTGCGGTACTGCACCCACTGCATCAAAGTGTCGGAGATGGTATCGAGATCATTGTCCTTAGTAGCTGGCGGCGGTTGGGGGACGATGTTCTGGTCGAACGAGTTGTAGGTTTGGTGCGGGACAGCAACCACAGCACTCAACTTTCCGCTGGAGTTACATGAGCCCGGAGGCATGGTGCGGATGTTGAATGCATCTTCGGTTCCGGATTCTTGCACGAAGTACTCCGGCTCGGAGGGTGGAGGGAGATTGTCGCCATTCCCGAGCATGGTAGCGGGGAACAGGCCGAAGTTGGCAGAGCCGCTGAGATAGCTAAGCGAATAGCGCGCCGGATTCCCGCTATACATGTCACTGAGGTTGATCGATAAAGCGATCTGACCGCTGTAGCTGTTGCCGAGATAGCCATCGGCACCCATGTAGAGACAACCATCGTTCCAGAGGCCGAACTTGGGATAGTCATTCAAGGTTCCGGCTGGAACAGGATTCTGATCGGTCTGGATGGAGTAGTAGTTCCAGCCGTACCAAGTGGCGGGATCGCTGGTCTGCGACACGGCTATACACTCGTAGAATGGCCCGTTATCGTAGTCGCCGTATGCGAGATAGGCCAGTATCCAGCGATCGGCGGTTTGATCGTAGAGAACAATCGGGTCTCCGTTGGTGTTGTTGGCGCACGCGCCTCCCTGCAGTTCCCACAAGACGACTTCCGGGATGGGCAGTACCAGCGCACCCGTGGCCTTATCGAAAACTGCGTAGGTCTTGTTAATTGCCTGGATGTAATGCCGCGGACCCACTGCTCCTGTGGGATCAGGGGGGTGTCCCGCCCCGCAGGAGTCGAACCAGCACCATTCGCCGTAGGTCATGCCGAGGAAACTCATGACGGGCTGTGGCATGGGACCGACAGATGCCATGAAGGTGTCCGGCGGGGGCGCGGCCGGAGAGGCTTTGTGAACACGGTCGGGAGGCGGCACGAGCTCGCGCTCCGGCATTTCCCGCGCGGCTTCGGGTAGTGGGTTTATTTGTTCGCCGCTGGAGATGCCGACCGGGTTTGCGGCTCCTATAAAGACGACCGGGTACTCCTTGTTTTCGTCTGCAGGATCGGCTGGCGGAGGCTGGCGCCGCAGCGTTCTGGGTGAGCGGATAGCGTTGTCGGGCGATACGGTTCTCACAGCAGACGAGGTGAGCTCCGCCTCAAGGTTCGACTCGCCTATGTATTCCTCTGTATCAAGGCCGCTCTCGGCAAGTGTCTTCTGCCCGCGCCAGCTGGGCGGCTCGACGGTCAGTGTCGCCGAGACGTGCGATGCGCCTGCCGATGCGGTGAGGACAGCTTTCGTCTCGGACGACACAACAAAGGTGTGGACGGCGAAGCTGACGGACTTTTGTCCACCCGGAACTACGACCTGCGTCGGCGGGTATGCCACACGCGGATAATCGCTGCTCAGGGCGACCCCAAATCCGCCGGAAGGCGCCGGGTTGGAGAGCGTGACGGTCCCGCTGGAAAGACTGCCGCCCCGTACCATAGAAGGTTTCAATGTCAGCGAATTCAACGTGACGAGGTTCTGCGTGAATTTTGCTATTACATTCCGCGCGCTCGCCATGCTGACGGTGCAAACATTTCCCTGCAGGTTGTCACAGCCAGTCCAACTAACTGTGTATCCGGGGTTGGGAGTTGCGGAGAGAGTGACCAGAGAGCCGTCCGAATAATATGCCGAGCAAGTCGTTCCGCAATAGATGCCGCCGGTCCCGACGACCACTCCGTTGCCTGCGTTGGTGACGTTCAAGGGATAAAGAATCTTGAAGGTTGCGCTCACGTTGCGTGCGTTGTAGAGGGAGACGGTGCAGACGGTACCATTGCTTCGATCGCAACCGCTCCATCCGGCGAGTACCCAGCCCAGGTCAGGAGTTGCGGTCAGGACAACATTTGTCCACTCAACATAACTATGCGAACAGGACTGGCCACAGTTGATAAAGCCGTCGTTGCTTGTAACCGTGCCGTTGCCGGTTCGCGAAACCGCGAGTGGATAAGCCGGCTGGAAGGTCACAGCCACGTTGTGCGCGTGATTGACGGTTACGGTACACACGTTATCCTGTGCGCCATCACAGCCGGTCCAGCTTGCGAATGCCCACTGCTGGTCAGGAGTAGCTGTCAGCGAAACCACATCACCGCTCTCGTAGCTGGCCGAGCACACGTTGCCGCAGTGAATTTTGCTGTCGTCGCTGGTGACGGTACCGCTGCCCGACTTGCTCACCGAGAGCACGGCGTTGAAGTCGACATCCAGCTTGAAGAGGGTTCCGCCGTACCCGCTGCCTCCCTCGGTTGCTACTCCGTAGAACTTGCCGTCGCTGGCTTGCAGCAATGCGCTGGTGGGATAGGCTCCGTCACTGCCGATGAAGTTGTGCAGTACGCTGAGCTTTCCCTGGGGCGTGATTCTGAACAAGGTGCCAATCGTGGCGTCGCCGCCGCTGTAAGCCGTTCCGTAGAAGTTGCCGTCGGTAGCTTGAATCAGCCCGCTCTGAGGATTGGCGCCGGTGGGGCAGAAGTAGTCATCGCAAAATCTATAGAGCGTGGTTAGCTTGCCGTCGAGGCTGAGTTTAAAGATGGTGCCACATCCCGCGAGCCAACAATTTGCTCCCGCGTTGCCGCCCACCGATGTCGTGCCGTAGAGGTTGCCATCACTTCCCTGCACCAGTGCGCCGTAGGGATTAGCACCATCCGGGCAATTGCTTTGCGAACAAAACTTATATAGCGATTTGAAGTCACCGCTGGGCGAGATGCGGAAGATGGTGCCGCAGCCGTCGTCGCAATTGCCGTTACCACCATTAATCGTGGTGCCGTAGAAATTGCCGTCTCGTGCGAGCAGCAATTCGCCGCGAGGATTCGCGCCATCGCTGCCGTTGAAGAGATGCAGGTAGTTGGGGGCGATTCCCGGATATATCTTGCCGACCGTACCACAACCGCCGGAGCATAGCTTCTGGTCGCCGCCCGCAGAGGTTGTGAAGTAGCCCCACCGATCGACACCCTGAATCAAGCCGGCGTAAGGGTGCGCGCCCTCGCCGTCGCAGGTAGCGCAGAACGAGTAAAACGGTACGAGAAAGCTAGGTTGAGCTTCGAAGATACTGCCGCCGGTCTGACTGCCGGGTGCGGCGCCTACGAGAGTGCCGTCGAAATTGTTGCCCGCACCTAGGAGCAATCGGCCAGCCGGGACGCCTTCCAACGTTGGGACATTCTGAAATACGCTCAGACTCCCCGAAGTCGATGCCTGGAACACGAGCCCATAACCGAACTCACCGCCTTCCGCCGTTACTCCGTACAGCTTCCCGTCGCCCGTTTGAATCAGGGGACCAGACGGGGTATATCCATTTGACCCATTGAAATTGACCAGCGTAGTGAGTGTCTGGGCATGGGTAAGCGACGACAAAACGAGCACAACGCAGATATGCAGGGGGAGAGCGAATCGGCGCATGCAAACTCCGGAAGGTACCTCTTATAACAGCAGAGTTGCTGCTGACTGTCTATGATTTTTGGCAAGGAATGGTTAATTATTGCGGTGAGTAGCATTATGCCTTGACGTCCGAGGCATCAAGAAAGATCTTGGCTATTTTCGCCGTCCGCAGCTAGTTGAGGTAGCTAACCGCTAATTGCCAGTTGCTAATTGCTTTACCTTAGCGCCGGCGGCAGCGACACTGTTCCTACCGTCAACATTCCGCTGACTTGCGAAGCGCCCGCGTTGGCGGTGATCGTCACCGTCGTGTTGCTTTTCACCGGGAACGTCTTTACCGCGAACTGCACCGAGCTATTGCCTTCAGGAACGAATACGAATGCCGGCGGATGCGCCACCCCGGGATCATCGCTGCTGAGTGCGATCGTCGCGCCTCCCTGCGGCGCGGGTCCGCTTAGCGTGAGGGTCCCTGCCGATAGCTGGCCGCCTTTCACATAGGTCGGCCTAAAAGTTAAAGAAGTGAGAACGAATTGCGGGAACGTGGCGGTTACGGTCTTCGCACTCGTCATCATCGTAACCGAGCAGTAGTTGCCGTTCACTTCATCACATCCGCTCCAACCGGCAAATGCCCAGCCGGGGTCAGGGATGGCCTGCAGATTCACAGTGGTGCCCTGTTTGTAATCCCAGGAGCATACCGGGCCACAGTTGATATGGCCATCACTGCTGGTCACCGTTCCCATCCCAATCTTATTCACCGACAAATTGAACTGCGGAGTCAGGCTGAAAATCGTGCCGCAGCCATGATGGAGACGGTCACAGGTGGCGCCGCCATAGTAGGTTGTCCCGTAAAATGTGCCATCGCTGCCCTGCACCAGTCCTGCAAACGGCGAGGCACCGTTGACAAAGTCGAATTTGTGCAGCGTGACAAGTGTGCCGGTGGAGCTGATTTTGAATACCGTACCGCAACTGCCCGCATGCCCGGAGCAGTCGTCGATAAATCGACCACTAGTTGTCCCGTAGAAGTCTCCGTCGTTGCCTTGCACCAGACCGCCAAACGGATAGGAGCCGTCGTCGAAGCATCCGCTGACATGACAGAAGGAGTGCAGCGTGGTCAGCGTGCCGCGTAGCGAGAGTTTAAATACAGTTCCGGCGGCGGAGTCGCCGCCATCATAGGTTGTCCCGTACAAGTTGCCGTCGGTGCCTTGCACCAGAGGGGCGACAGTAAAGACACTCGCGCCAAAGCTGTACAACGTGGTTAGCTTTCCGTCGGGGGTAATGCTAAATACCGTGCTCGCTCCGTCCCCGGCGCCCTCAGTTGTCCCATAGAAGTTCCCGTCGCTGGCTTGTATCAGGGGCGAAACGGGCCTCGCGCCGTCGCCATTATTCATGAACATGTATAACGTGGTCAGGGTGCCATCTGGAGTCATTTTGAACACCTGGCCGCACCCAAAGAACGGCCAGTATGTGTTACAGCCAGGCCCGTAGTTGCCGCCGTAACTTGTGGTGCCATAGAAGTTCCCGTCGGTACCCTGTACCAGCGCATTCGGAAGGGTCCCGTCAGGGGGGATGAAACAGTGCACTGTGGTCAGCATGCCCTCGGGCGTGATCTTGGATATTTCCCCAAACTCGTAGCAGTCGGAAGTGCTTGCGGTTCCGTAAAAGTTCCCGTCAGTAGCCTGCACCAGAGCGTTGGGTGAGCCAACATTGGCCAGTGTGGTGAATGCGCCATCGGGAGTGATCTTGAATATAGAACCCGCAGAGTACGGAGAATCATTGGGTGTCGTCCCGTAGAGGTTCCCGTCCGTGCCTTGCACCAATGCTGCGCTGGGGTTAAGGCCGTCAGCACAGTCAGTGGTGGCTATGGAGCAAAAGCTGTACAGAGTGGTAAATGCTTGCGCAGGCGCGAGCACCGCAGTGACAACACAGAAGATAACGGCGAGAACAGCGGGGCGCATGGTACCTCGGGCGCGGAGAGATGTGAAACCCGGTGCTTCTCCGAACTATGCTCGGCTCGACCGGAAGAGTCAAGTGACTTGTGGCGGGTGGCAACGCGTGCTTTTGCCAAAGTGCAGCGCTGGTTATCTGTGGCTCGTCGCTCGCTGCTCGCAGCTCACCTTAGCGCCGGCGGCAGCGACACTGTTCCTACCGTCAACATTCCGCTGACTTGCGAAGCGCCCGCGTTGGCGGTGATCGTCACCGTCGTGTTGCTCTTCACCGGAAACGTCTTTACCGCGAACTGCACCGAGCTCTGCATTGCGGGAACGAACACGAATGACGGCGGATGGGCTACGCCGGGAGCATCGCTGCTGAGGGCAACCGTCACTCCTCCGGGAGGCGCCGCCACATTTAATGTCAGCGTCCCCGCCGATAGTCTGCCACCCTTTATGTAGTTGGGTTTGAAAGTTAAGGATGTGAGGGTGACATCGACAGTAGTGAACGAGGCGGTGACATTCTTGGCACTCGTCATGGTCACCGAGCAGTAGCTGCCGTTCATGTTGTCGCAACCAGTCCAGCCAGTGAACGTGTATCCAGAAGAAGGCAGAGCGCTAACTGTGACCGGCGTTCCATCGAGATACGAATAGGAGCACACGCTCCCGCAATAGATGTGGCCGTCCACGCTGGAAATAGTCCCGTTGCCAGTCTTGTTAACCGAAAGCGCGTAAAACGGTTTAAATATGGCAGTGACGCTGCGCTGTTTATCTATGGTTAACGTACAGACGTTGGCTTGGCTGTTGTCACAACCGGTCCAACCTGCGAACGCCCAACCTTGATCCGGAGTTGCTGTCAGGGTCACGACAGTTCCAGGATTATAGGCGTAAGAGCAGATCGAACCGCAATTGATGTGGCCGTCGGCGCTGGTTACAGTGCCATTGCCATCTTTGCTCACCGAGAGGAGAAACACTGAAATGCCCGCATCCAGGCGAAATACCGTGCCACCACCTCTATTAGCCCCGTCTCCGTAGGTTGTCCCATAGAACTTCCCGTCGCTGCTTTGCGCCAACGTGGAGTACGGTGACGAGCCGTCATCGCAAGGGTAGCCAGCACAAAAGCTATGTAGCGTGGTCAGCGTGCCTGCCGGGGTGATTTGGAAGATCGTGCCCAGGTTGTAGGCTCCGCCATTGACGGTGGTTCCGTAGAAGTTCCCGTCGCTGGCTTGCACCAGCCCGGCGCTAGGCCCGGAGCCGTCAGTGCAAGACATTCGAGAGCAAAAGCTGTACAGCGTGGTCAGCGTGCCGCTGGGGGTGATTTTAAACACCGTGCCACCCGTTCCATGAGCCCCGCCTCCGTAGGTTGTCCCATAGAAGTTCCCGTCGCTGGCTTGTACCAAGCTAGAGAGAGGTAACGAGCCGTCAGGACAACCAGGCTGAGCGCAAAAGGCGTACAGATTGGTCAGCATGCCGCCGGGGGTGACTTTAAAGATCGTGCCACAGCCCGCGGCACAGCGTTGAAACGGGTCGCCGCCCTGCTGGGTAGTGCCATAGAAGTTCCCGTCGCTGGCTTGTACCAGCCCGGCTGCCGGTGACCTCCCGTCGGCGCAGGCCCCTCCCAGCGGGCAAAAGTTGTAGAGCGTAGTCAGCGTGCCGCCTGACGTGATCTTGAAGACCGTGCCAGAAGCGTGAGTGCCGAAACTGGACGTTGTGCCATAAAAGTCTCCCGTCGGTGGCTTGAATCAGCCCGGCGAGAGGCGAGCCGCCGTCGGTGCAGTTCTGTAGAGAGCAAAAACTGTGAAGCGTAGTCAACGTGCCATCAGCGGCAACTTGAAAGACCGCGCCATCACTCTTATCCCCACCTTTGTAGGTTGTGCCGTAGAAGAATCCGTCGGTGGCTTGCACCAGGGCGGCCTTAGGCTGGGAGCCGTCAGTACCGTCGAAGCTGTGCAGCGTAGTAAGCGTGCCGCTTGGAGTGATTTTGAAGACCGTGCCCAAGGAGTGGAGCCCGCCACCGAGTGTTGTCCCGTAGAAGTTCCCGTCGGCGGCGAGCACCAGCCCGGCGGCAGGGCTGGCACCGTCGGCGCAGTTCTGTAGAGAGCAAAAACTGTAAAGCGGGGTCAAGGTCTGGGCAGGCGAGGTTATCGCCATTGCGATGACAAAACAAACGGAGATTCCTATGGAGTGGCGCATCCAACCTCCGGCGCGGAGACATGTGGCCCAGGATTGGCGTCAACTATGCTCTGGTTATCAGGGGCGGTCAAGCGATTCTTGGCTGCATCGCTCAGCCGACCGTTGTATCAAGTGAGCGAACAACGGCAGGTCCCTCCTCGGCGGCCGAGTGAGGATGACAGGACGTAGGAACACCTGGGTGGAAGCCCACGCATTCATGCGGGGAGGATCACAGGTGCCCCACTCATTCCTGGGTTTCGAATCAGTCGGAGAAGAAGTGCTGCGCCACGCTCATCTGAGCACAGGCGGAAGAGACACCGTACCCACCGTCAACGTTCCGCTGACGTGAGACCCGGGTGCCCGAGTGAGGCGGATGCTCTACTCCGCCGTCTTCCCCGCCCGCTTCCGTCTCTGCGTTGGGTGCACGAACCATGCTATGCCGATGCTCACCAGGTAGAGCACGATCATGGGCGCGGCGAAGATGCACATGTTCATGATGTCGGTGGTCGGGGTGATGACCGCCGCAATAATGAAGATGACGAGGATGGAGTAGCGCAGGTTGCGCCACATCCAGCCGGCGGTGAGGATGCCCATCAGCGACAGGAAGAAGACGAGGATCGGCATCTCGAAGACGATGCCCAGCCCGGCGATGATGGTGAGAAACAGGTCGGTGTACTCACCGATGGTCACCATCGGCTTGAACTGCGAGCTCCAGCCGATGAGGAAATCCAGCGCCGCCGGGAAGACCATCCGGTAACCGAAGTAGCCGCCGGCAAGAAACAGTCCTACGGTGCTGAACATGAAGGGCAGCACATAGCGGCGCTCATTGCGATAAAGTCCCGGCGAGATGAAGGCCCAAACCTGGTACAGCACAAACGGAGACGCGACGAAGATTCCCGCCAGGAACGAGACCTTCAAGTACATGTTGAAGGCGTCGGTGGGATTCAGGTAGACCAGCTTCTGCTCCAGCCCGTGATTGGCCAGTGCCTGCACAATGGGCTTCTGCATCAGGCCGAAGATCCACTCGTGATACCACCAGCAGACACAGAACCCGCCGACGATGTAGAGGAAGCTATAGATGATGCGGCGGCGCAGCTCCTCAAGGTGGTCGAGGAAGCTCATCCCCGTCATTTCGGACGACGCGCGCTCCTGGGCTTTCTCTAAAACCGGGTTAGGCATCGGGAGCGACCCGCGCGTTGCCGTTCACAGGGAGTTTCGGCGGGCGAAAGTGTGGGATCGGCGCTGCCGCCTGAGGGCTCGACAGCTGCAGACGCGGGATCGGTGGTTGGAGGCACGGTATACGGTTCCAGGCTGCCGCGGCTAACTGCGCCTGGCGGCCCGCTGATGGTGTCGTAGAGCTTCTCCACCGGAAGAATGCTGCGCTCGGTGGTCGCGCGCTCAACTTCCTGCTTCTTAGAGCGCTCTTCCAACTCAATGTTCATCATCTCGACTTCGAGCTGGTTCTTGAAATCGTTACTGGCCTTCTTGAACTCGGCGAGGGCTTTCCCCAGTTGCCGTCCCAATTCGGGCATCTTCTTGGGCCCAAATATGACTAAGGCCAACAGGAAGATAAAGATCATCTCTGGCATGCCGAGATTCATAAGTTAATGATAACCGGGGCAAGCCGGAGCAGCAATCGGCCTTCGCCGGAGGGGTGCCGCTTACCAAGCTCCCCCCACTACGTCTTACGTTCAAGGTCGCCAATCAGATTTCGCACCCTGAAAGGCAGCTCCGCATCCAACGAAACAGAGTGTTTAGCGCATTGGCACCGGGGTTGAAAATGCTATACTTTTGGTCAATCCTAGCTGCGATTTGCGCTACTCTGAAGCTGCACTTCCTGCCAGTCGAAGGAAAACATAATGGCAAGTAGTTCCCGCCGCTCCGCTGTGCTTGTGCTCGTTATCGTCATTGCTTGCGGTTGTGCAGGCATGTTGTTCGGGCAGCGCGTGACCTCCACTGCAATCCCCAGCGATACCGAGATCCGTGACAGTCTTCACGAATTCACATCGGTGTACGAAGTGGTGCAGCAGAACTACGCCGAGCCCGTCAGTTCTGACAAGGCCATCTACAACGGCGCGATCCCAGGGATGTTGCGGGTGCTGGATCCGCACTCGAATTTCTTCGATCCCAAGGCCTATTCTGCCCTGCGCGAGGAGCAGCGCGGCAAGTATTACGGCGTGGGCATGCAGGTTGGTCCCCGTAATAATAAGGTCATCGTCATCGCTCCGTTCACTGGAGCTCCAGCCTATCGGGCGGGCATCCGCCCCGGCGACGTGATTATTGCCGTCGACGGCAAGCCGACCGACAACATGAGCACCAGCGACGTCGCTGAGCTGCTAAAAGGACCCAAGGCCACCACGGTCAAGATCACGGTGCTGCGCGAAGGCACCGACAAGCCGCTGGACTTCAGCGTGGTGCGCGACGAGATTCCCCGCTACAGCGTTGACGTTCACTTCATGATCAAGCCGGGCATCGGCTACATGCACGTCTCCGGCTTCCAGGAGACCACCGAGCACGAAGTTGCTGAGGCGCTGGATGAGATGGGACCGAATCTACAGGGTCTGATCCTCGATCTGCGCCAGAATCCCGGCGGCCTGCTGAGCGAAGGCGTTGGAGTGGCGGACAAGTTCCTGAAGAAGGGACAGGTCATCGTCTCGCATCATGGCCGCGCGTCCGCCGAGAAGGTTTACAAAGCGGCGCATGGTAATGGCGGCAAGGACTATCCACTGGTCGTGCTGGTCAATCGCGGCACCGCTTCGGCGGCTGAGATTGTTGCCGGAGCAATTCAGGACCACGATCGCGGGCTGATTGTCGGCGAATCGACCTTCGGTAAGGGTCTGGTGCAGACGGTATATCCGCTGTCGGAGAATACCGGCCTGGCGCTGACCACGGCGAAGTATTACACGCCCAGCGGTCGCCTGATTCAGCGCGATTATAACGGCGTCTCGCTTTACGACTACTACTACAACAATCGCGATGCCAGCGGCGACGACGAGAGCTCCATTGCGAACCGCGAAGTCAAGATGACCGACAGCGGCCGCACGGTATACGGCGGCGGCGGCATCAATCCCGACATCAAGATTCCGCCTATCAAGACCAACTCGTTCCAGGACGAGCTGCTGCAGAAGTACACCTTCTTCAACTTCGCCAAGCACTACGTGATCAATCACAAGGTGACCAAGCAGTTTGAAGTCGACGAACAAGTGATGCAGGAGTTCCGCAAGTTCCTGGATGAACAGAAGACCCCCTACAACGAGGCCGAACTGGCGCAGAACAACGACTGGCTGCGCTCGAATATCAAGACTGAGCTGTTCATCAACGAGTTCGGGCAGCAGGAAGGGATGAAGGTCCACACCGAGAGCGACCCTGCGGTCGAGAAGGCGCTGGAGCTTCTGCCCAAGGCGAAGGAATTGGCCGACAACGCCAAGAAGACCATCGCCGCCCGCAACAGCGCGCACCTGACGGCCACCCAGCAGGAAACGGCGAAGGCCACGACCACCCCGACCAATCGGTAGTCGTATTCAGACAGTTCGACAAAGCAAAGCCCGCCGCGAAGCGGGCTTTTTTTTGGAGTGACCCTATACCCGCTAGCCATAGCCGACGATTGATGCAAAGCCGATTCCAACGATGGCGAAGGTCGATACGGTCTAGACCGAACCCTGCCTAGTGTTGTGATCCTGACTCAAGCTGGCCGGCAATCTCATCCGCCTCTTTTCCCTTCGCAGTCGCCTCCTGCATTTTGTCCAGATCAGCTTGTCGCACGCCTTGTGACAGCAACGTCCAGCTTTCCGCGCGGGTGTCCATGTAATGAATCAACGAACGCGCCATCCGGGCTTGATCGCTGGGCAGGTGGGAGAGAGACGCCATTGCCTGGCGCTCTTGTTTCCAGGGGGCCAACACCTGATTGTCGAGCACATTCAAGAACTGCTCATCCGTGATCTTGCCGTCTTTCCACTGCTCGATGGAGGAGTTATATAGCTTGAGCGTACTATCTTCCACCGTGGAGAAATGTTCAAAGGCGCCAGAGAAGTCATCCGGCTTGGGTAATGCTGAAACCGTGCCAAACAACAGCACGACACCCAAAGCGATAGCCAGCATGACCCGTGAGTTGAATAATGTTTCGCTCGTACCGCTGCCGGGACGGACAAGGAACAGTCCAAGTACAAACCCTGTGGTCAGCCCTCCGATGTGCGCGGCCATGTCGATTCCCGATTGCAGGGCGCCGTACACGAGGTTGTAGCCGACAAAGATGACTGCGCCTTTCAGCAATGGCTTTAGTGCTTCTGCCGGGATGGTGTTGCGATGCCACAGCAGAAACCCCAGCAGCCCGCCATAGAGACCGAATATGGCGCCGGAAGCTCCCGCGCTCACAACTACAGGGCTCCAGGCAAGGCTGGCCGCAGCGCCACCCAGTCCCGCCACAACGTAAAGGACCAGGTAAGAGAAGCCTCCTGACAGCCTCTCCATGAAGGGCCCGATGTTGAGCAGCACATACATGTTGAACAGGATGTGCATCACGCCGATGTGCACAAACATCGAGGTGAAGGCGCGCCACCACTGCCCGTGCAGCGTCAAGGGACCGTAATCTGCTCCCCAGCGAAGGAGAGTGCCGGTCGTGGGCTGGAGAAACGAGTGACTGGCGAGGCTCATGAGAACGAACATGATCACGTTCGCAGCGATGATTGCGAACGTGACCGCCGAGCCTGATCGGGCGTGAGGTAGTGCCGGAGATTCGACTTCCAGGGGTCCGGGCTGGCTTGTTGCCATTGAGCCTCCTCGCATTAGAGTATCTGCGATCCGCCCCTAACGCACCTGTGTCTGCTCGCCGGATTTTGCTTCGGAGGCCTCCTCCGGCAACAACCCAATCGGTCGCTTGCCGTCAACCCAAGACTCATCCTTGGCGGAAAAACCGCGAGCGCAGCAGAAGCCGGGCGTCCCGCGGATCGACATTCTGCGTCGGGCTGGACGGCGAGAACTGATACTCGCGTCCGGTGGCCGGCCCTTTGACTTTGACCGCTGAGTTCTCAGTGAAACGAATGCCGGTTCGAGGCGCCGGTACGTTGGCTGCCGTCACTGCCGGCGCGGAAGCGCCCCGTGCCGCTGGTGTTGCCATCCGCATCGCTGTACGTTTCTTTCCACAACACATGATCAGCCTCTCCTTCTTCTTCGAGTGTAGAAACAGGTTCGATAACTACAGGCTCTTCGCGTAATCGTTCGAGCAGGCAGGCACCACCCGACAAAGCAAGCCAGCTGAACAACCACTCCGAGGGCTGGCGAGAGACAAACAATGCCATGGGAGCGGCGATCCACAGGCTCAGGCAATTGAAGCAGTCCATCAGCTTTCCGATCCAGCGCTCACCCAGCCACCCGCGAACCCGCACGATGACATCCGCCGGACCATCTTCGTTGGCCAGCAGATGCGTGACTCGCCACGTCGCGAGAACGGCCAGGGCAAACCGAAACCATGGATTCAGCAATTCCATCGCGATCCTTCCAAAAATGGGGCGCCGAGGTTACCGGCGCCCCTTGCTCTACACTGCTGAGCCAGGAGCCTTCTTCCGCAAGCAGAAGCCGACTCCATCCTGGTTGTAGTGACCGTAGCAAGTGTTGTTGCAGATTGCCCGGTCCCACGCCGACAGCAGGATGGTGTAGCCGCAAGGCGTCATCCCAGCCGTGGGCAAACTGAAGGTTCCACTAACTCCACCGGTGTTGCTGCCGTCGTACGCAACCACGTTGACACTGGCGTTATGCGGCGTCAGGGTCACATCATTCTCCGGCTGCAGCACTCCGCCGACGGTAATCGGCACCAGGGCTACGCTGACAACTCCGAAGAACTCGTCGGTCACGCTGAAGCTGCCGCTGATGGTGTCGCCCACCTGCACGTCGCCGCAGTCTCCTGAAGGCGAAGTGATGGTGAGGAACACCTGCGGACGCTGCTCCGGCACTGAGACGAGCGGTAAGCCGGGCCCGGGCTCGACCAGTTCGGTGTGCGGATAGCCGTTATACACGTGAATCATCTTCTTCTGCACCGGAACCTTCACGTAATCGACTCCATTCCATTTAAAGCCGTGAATCTCGATCGTGTAGTTCCCTTCCCCCAACGCTCCGGCTTCGAAGATCGCCAGCGTACGCGGGTTCACCGCCTGCAGATTCGACTCGAAATACGTGTAGTACTCAGTTCCGGGAATACCACTGGGCACCGGCCCGGGAGCAGCCCCCAGTGACTGCACGTGAAACACGCCTCCCGGCGAATTCGGCGGATACAGCTCGATACCAAACGACTCGGTAAGCTGGAATGCCGGCCCCGACGGCGGAGTCACCCAAGCCTGGTAGATGATCGGGAACGCTCCCGGCAGAACCTTGCCCGTGGTGTGGTCGAAGACGTCGATCTTGGGACTGAAGTCGCCTTCGATAAAAGTCGTTCCACCGAACGGCGCGTCAGGCTGTACCGAGAAGTACAACCACGGTGCGCCTCCCGGGCAATCACCCGCCACATAGCCCAGGCCGGGAGGAAATGCCGGTACGAACAACGGATCGACCACTGCCAGTCCGCTGCTGTTGGAGATGTTCGCCACCGTCACTTGGCCAATACGCATCAGCCGCATCTGCTCGCCGTCGCCGACTTCAATCTGTGGTTGAACATGCGTGTTTAACACATTGCCCCACACCGGGTTGTAGTTCGGGCCGGTCGGTGGAGTATTCCACGACAGGATGGCGCGCAGTGCCACGCCTTCCAGCTTCTCGCACGGCATTTCGGTGAGGTTCGAGATTCGGAACACCGCGTAGCTGATGGGGTGCTTTGCGTTGGCCGACTTCAGATCGTGTACCTGCACCTGGGCCACGCCCAGCGTGTTCCATATGCCATTAAAGAAGGCGTAGAAGCCGACGTACTCCGTACTGCCCTTGGTGCATAAGCCGCCGGAGTAGCCGCTGCTCTGCTTGACCTGGAAGACGGCTTCCAGCTCGCGCGTTTGCGGATTGTATCCGGCGCAGGTCAGTTGCTCGTAGGTGGTATCACCCTCGAACTTCAGCAGCGCTCCCAGGATCTCAGTCAGGTCCTCGGCGGGCACCAAGCCTGAACCCGCGTTGAGTTTGCCGACGGAAAGCTGGTTGATCCCCTGGCTGATCGGGCCGCCCGACACCTTCTTGGCGAATTCAAAGCCAAAGCGGTGCGTTGGGACCTTTTCCTTCGCATAAAGCTCCTTGAGTTCCCCGTAGCTGAGCGGCACGAGTTCTGTAGGCGAAAGTTTCTGGCTGGTGTCCAACTGCTTCAGAACACCCGGGTCAATTGAGATGAGTTTCTGCTCAATCAACTCATGCAGCGGGACCTCAAACAGCAACCGCGGAGCAACCTGAACTGCGGCATTGACCACATTGCCCCAGACCGGGATGAAGTTCGGATCGCCGGGTGTCGGCTCCCACTCCCACGAAAGGATGGCACGCACCTCAACGATGTTCTCGGTGAAGCAAAACTTGCGCGCTTCGCTGAAGTCCACCGACACCGAGTAGCTAAGCGGCAGCGGCCCGGCAAGGTCGAACACCTGCACCGCGCTGAGGCCCAGATCGTGCCAGCCGCTGGAGTCTTTCACGAAGAACCGTACGTACTCCGTGGTGCCGGCGCCACAGGCATCGCTGCCATAGCCCGAATGCAGCTTGATGTTGACCACGGCTTCGAGCAGATTGCTGCCCGGATTCAAACCCAGACACTCCAGCTGCTCATAGGTGCTGTTTCCGTTGAAAGGCTTTATCGGCTTGCCGCCGAGTTTTGGAAAGGTGCCGAAGTAGTTCGGATTCGACAACACCAGGTTCTTGAAATTTAGGCGCTCAGGCTCAATCTGGATCTTCTTCGATGGAACCTGAATATTTGTGTCAACTTTTGCCATAGCTCTCTCTCCTTAGCGTGACGTCTTCGCTTGCGGACCAATAGCGAGACTCGGCACAACAACGCTGAGTTCGCGTGTTTGAGTTGCGATTAGCTAGTGAGTGAAGAGCTTCGTGACAGCGGGCTTTCACGCGGGAATGCCACTAAGCTTTAACTTCGCTCCGGTGATGTTTGAACTGTTACGGGTCAGCACGATTACTTGAGCAGCTTGCCTGCCACTCGCCTGGAGCACACACATCGTCTGCGGCCGGCCGAGAGTTGCCCCACGCAATCAACACCTTGGATTCGGATCTGCTCTGCGAGTCAGCAATTGACCCACAGGCTCTTCTCAATCGGCCTATCCGGTCAGATAGAGTCGCTAGCCATCAGGTGAGTCCCGGGGAAAAGAACTTCGAAACTATAGAACCCGTACGTGGCGTGAGTTATTACTTAGCGGAAGCGATACGAGAAACTGAGGCTGACGTAGGACTTAAGTGGAACGCCTACCACGCGCTCGAATGGCTCAGACTCGTTTGGCAGCGCGAGGGTTTCGGTAGTCTGGCCGGTATAGCCATTGGCGATGAGAAAATTCGCTGCGGTGGAGATCTTCCCTTCATTGAAGGTGCGCAACACCGCGCCGCGAACTTCGGTCACTGGAGTACCGGTAAAGCCATCTCCCAGGGGCTTGGCCTTCACAAACTCGAACTCACCACGTAGCTGCAATCGCCAAGGTAGACGATTGATGCTGCCCACAGCATCCCAGATCTGACGTGGTGCTTCGGGAAGCGGCTCGCCCGTATACAGATCGCGAGCATCGGCCTGAGCGTAGGACACAAACAGACTGCCGTGCGAGAAGTTTCTCTGTATCGAAGTTGTTAGCACGAGATTACGGGAAGGCCCCACAACCTCCTGCAGGCCTGTATCGGGGTCGATTTTTGCTAGTTCGAGCGAGTTGGAAACACGGCGCAGCGTCAAATAGAACTGCGTGTTCTTCATCGTCTTCGAAAGCACCAACTGGTACGCACGCGAAGGAGCTAGCAAAGTCGGCGCAACCGTGCCACTGTCTGTGCCGATTCGCGGATCGTTGGTATGGAACGACTCGCCGTAGCTGAAGGACACCATCGGCAGATACCAGCGATCGGGTGGCAGGATGGAAAGCGTGCCCTTGGGCAAAGTGAGACTCGATAGCCGGTTGAAGCTGCTCTGCGGAGTGATAAGGTCCCGGTTGTCCATCCACACTTCTTCCTGGCGAACGCCAAGGTTAAAGTGCAGGTAGCGCGTGGCGCTGCCGTCGAAGGCAAAGAAGGGCTCAACAAAAGAAAGCGTCAGGTTGTTGCTGGTGACCGGCTGAAATACACCATTCTGATCGATGCGTTGCAGGTCAAGGTTGCGTGGTGCATCACGACGCAGATCAAGTCCTGCCTGAAAGGATAGCCACGAGCGCACACTCTGGATATACATCGCCTCGCCGCCGAAGACGTTGCGGGTTTCGCTCTGCTGGATGAGACCGTCTCCGAAGTTCGAACGCAGCGTGAGCGCATAGTTGCGAAAGAATCCCGAAAGCACCAACTGACGCTGCTCGGTGAGCTTCCATGTGTCGGTGGCAGCGGCGAGAAAGTTGTAGGTGTTATCGAGCTGACGATTGTCGATGGTGTCGCCCGGCACCGGCACCCCAATCGGGATCAATCCCGGCAGATACGAGAAGCCGTAATACCCTGCACCATAGATCGTCAGGTCGTGGGCGCCAATTTTGAACTCACGCTCTCCGTTCAACTTGTACTGCGTGCGGTTTTCGGTTCGGGCCAGAAATCCGTTGCCGAAAGAAAACTCTCCGGCAAGCCACTCGTTGGTGTCAGAATTTTTCGACGACCATCCTCCAAGCACATCGCCATCGTGGAGGTCGCCTGCGACTACGACGAAGGTTGGAATGCGAGGCTGCGGGAGATAGGTCGCAGCAAGATCAATCGAATTGTTTCCCTGCCGCACGTTGAAGGCGCCCCCATCTACGGTGACTGCTGCGAGCGTCGGTGCAATCATGAAATTCGGATCGGCATATCCGTTGCCGTGCGCGTTGGCCGGCAAATTGTTCGGGATTAGGAAGTCTCCTACCTGGAAGTACTGCGCGATAGGTTCGCCGTGGTCGCCGGCGACCCCCGGAGCGAAATACTGCGGCGCCTTGATACCACCTGACGCCGTTTCAATCGGCAGCCCAGGAATGGAGATAGGTGCGCCCGGACGCCCGGGATTGGCATCGAGCACCTGGTCGTGCAAAACAACACTGCGGCCCGGATCGGGAGTCAGTACGGACTGCGCGGTCGCAACCACCGCCACTGTCTGCTGATCGGAGATGATTTGCTTGAACTGCAGCGTGATCTCGGTTGGCTGACCGCCACCAATAGCAACAGACATCGCCGCGGTGACAAACGAAGGCGACTGCGCCGTGAGTTGATATTGTCCGGCAGGTATGCCCTGAAGTTGGAATGCCCCCTTCGCATCCGTCGTCGCTTGGTTGATCTGCGTACCGCCTGCATTTACCAGCAGCACCTGGGCGCCTTGCACAGGAATGCCTTGCGGATCAAGCACGTGGCCGGTCAGAGGGAAGGTTCCGGCAAATGCCACGCTCGAAACGAGGCAGACAATCGCCATCAAAAACCGCGTGCGCTTCGCCATGGACTTCCCTCCTTTCTGCCAAGCTTCTACTGGTTGGCCGGGATACGTAACTGGGCCAGGATTTCGCGCGCCTGCTGCGAACCCAGAGTGTTTAATTGTACGGACTGTTGCAGGTAGCGCTGGGCCGCCGCCGTATCGCCCGCTTTCAATTCAATCTCGCCTGCGTGACGAAACATGCTTGCATCGCGCACTCCGACTGCCAGTGCGGTTTCGATTTGCTTACGCGCCTCGGCATACTGGCCATTCTTGTACAAGGCCCACGCATAACAATCCAGTGTATGGATATCGCGTCGGCGCGCGATTTCACGCGTGGCTACAGCCAGCGCCTTGTCTGGAGCATTGGCGTAGTCGGCGTAGTACAGGATGAGTTCGTGATTGGAGTTGTCACCGATGTTAGTTTCCTTCAGCGACTTCTGCTCAAATTCGGCGAAAGCTTTGTTCGCTTCGTCGGTGCGCCCGGCTAGCTGCAAAGCTGCGGCTAACTCATACAGGTTCTCCGCATGGGGAGCCGCCTGATACCGCTGCTGAAGTAGAGCAACCGCCTCGGGATACCGCTTCTGCTGGATACGCACTTTGGCAAGATTGCCGAGCGCGTAGTGATAGCCGGGGAACATCGCCAGCGCCTGCTGCAATTCCTTTTCCGCCTGCGCCGTGTCGCCGGTCGCCAGATGCAGATGTGCCATCTGAGTGAGAATCCAGGCGCCGTCTTCCAGCTGGCTGGGCGGGTTCGACTGATACGCCATGTTCATCAGCTCAAGAGCGCCCTCGATGTCGCCAAACAGTTCACGCAGGTATGCTACTCGGGTAGCAGCAGGCTGGTTGGCGCCGCGCAGCTTCATCATCCAGTTGGCGGACTTCTCAGCGTCGGCATAGTTTCCCAGCTCGACGTTCGCATCCGTAAGGAACCCATAAACCGTCACGTCGTCGGGCATGCGCTTGTTCAGCTTCTTCGCCTCGTCCAAAGCGGCGGCAAACTCATGCCTGCCCAGCAGCAGCCAGACCTGGATTCGCTCGCCATCGAAATTGTCCGGCGAAATCTCAAACGATTTTTGTAGCGCTTCTTCCCCTTGCTTGTAGAAGTTCACGTCTGAAGTTTCCCGCGCGCGTCTCGCCAGCGCCAGCGCCAGCCCGTTGTAGGCCTCGTAGTTCCTCGGATTCTTCACAATCATCGCTCTAGCCGCGGCGATGCTCTGCTCGGCCGGAGACAGCTTCACCGCAGCTTTCGTGTTGGTTTGCGCCGATGCCGACGTTATGAACGCAGCGCCCAATATCAGCAATAACGTAACCAGTTTCTTCATCGCATCCCTCCTCTGGGAAAAATCGTGGCCGCCCGGTTTTCGCGAACGGCCACGCAGTCGTTAGTTGACGGGGCAAATGCCGCCAGGCTGACCGGAGCAACCCTGCTGACCCGGACCAACGTGAACGCTTTGGCGTCCGCTGTTGGCCGGCGTCACAAACGGGAAGGTGTTGTTGTAGCCGTGATCGTTGAGCTGCACGCCATCACCGATGCGGGCGTTGTACTTGTTGGGATCGGCCAGGATTCCCTGCACCGCGCGAGCTGCGATGTCGACAACGTCATCCACCGGACGGCGTCCATTGGGGAATCCCGCGTTGTCGCCTACCAGGAAGCCCAGACGCTTCTGCTGGTCAACCGGAGTCGGAGGAATGCCCGTATTCAAGCGCAGCAGGTCAGCGATCGGACCGGCGTCGTTCGGACCGCATCCCGGGCAGATCGGAGGAGCGTAGGTCACCAGCGGGAGAAGGTCGAGCCGCGGCGGCGGAGGAATTGGCAAACCCAGAACGCTGTTGAACAGGTGCGCCAATAGCGGATCGAGGAAGAAGTCGGCGAACTGCGAATCGTTCGCCGGGAAGTCGGTGCTGAATTTGTCCTTGGAGCCGGTGCCGATAATCAGTTCGTTGATCAGCGAGTTGCCTTCGCGATTCACCTGGGCGACCGCTGTGCTCGGCGACAGCGTGTATTGACCGCGACGCACTGTGATAACCGGTCGCGAAGTAGAACCATAGGTGCCAATCACGGCGCGTTTGTCGCCGGCTCCATGCATCTGGCCATCCTGCGTGAGCATGGTGATAGGCACTTCAATCGCGATGCTGTTGACGTTGTAGCCTGCTACCGCATCGGGCGCGTAGTTGTTCTTGTCGTCGTTGTCGACTTCCGGTGTGAGAATGCCGCCCACGCCCATGCGAAAATTCAGCGAGTCGAAAGCCGCGCCAAGGTCGATGTAGAACGGATCATCGACAGTTCCGGCGAACACGTGGATATTGTTCCCGAGATCGTTGATGCCCTGATTGAACAACAACTGGTAGTTGGGCATGGTGAGCGGCCCGACGTTCGACGGCACAGCGAATACTGTCTTGCCCGCTGTCAGGTCAGTCGAGATGCCGTTCTTGACCATCGTGACGGTGTAATGCTGGCGCAGGCTGAGGCCTTCCGAGCCGGGACCATCGAGCGCCGTGATTTGAGGGATACCGGCGATTCCGCCGACAAAGCCAGTGAAGACTCCGGGCAGCCGAATTTCGGTTGTGAAACGGAATTGAAACTTGATGTCAGGAACGCCGTCGCGATTGTTGTCGACGAGCATTTCGTACACCACATTCGGATCGAAGGGGAAATAGTTGGGGCCGTTGGCCGGCTCCAGCAACGGATCGACGTTGAGAATCATGGTCACGCGATCGGAGTGGTCATAACTGACGAACGCGTACCAGTCGGTAACATCCGCGCCATGATCGAGAGCAGTGATGGGGGCTTCCCGGTGGCTGGATGCAAACGCAAATGCAGGCACCAACAGCAGGACCGCAGTTAGACACACTACGGCTGAGTAGAGTTTCCTCATACAAAAACCTCGCAAGTTTGGGATTGAAAGACGCGCGGTGATTTGTCAGCAGAAGGGGCCCTACCGCCGTCACTCCATGCATCACTTACGGGGCCGGTGCAGAATTAGATTGTGCAGGTCAGATTTTTTTACAAGCGGAGGCTATTCGTGAATTCTTGAAACTATTCACGAGGGCATCCAAACCGAATCGGTGGTCTGGAACGTATGTGCTCGAGCAGCGCTCGGGACATGGGGACGACAAATCCAGCCCCAGCCTCGAAACCAGGCGCTCCTCAGAATTCCCCTCACCCGATTTGTTTGCGATAGCTGGCGCGCAGCTCTTCCACGATTTCGTTAGCTGCCTGGCGAGCCTCATCGAATTTGCCCGGAGGAAATGAGATCGCACCAACACGGGCGTGGCCGCCTCCGCCATAACGCTCGCAGATCTTCGCCAGGTTCTCCGTCGGTTCAACCGGTGCCCATGGGTTCGAGCCAACCGAAACTTTGGTGCGAAAGGTACTCTTGCTCAGGCCGATACTGTAGGTGCCTTCCGGGTGCAGATAGTATGGGATGAACTTGTTGTAGCCCTCCAACTCATGGTTGGTAACGTCGAAGAAGATGGTTCCATCCTTGCAGGTGGACTGTTCGCGCAATATCTCGATGGACTGGCGGTGACGCTCTAGCAATGCCGGCAGGCGGTCAGCCACCAAAGGCGCAGCTACGATTTCGGCCAACGGCTTGTAAGCCAGCATTGGAATGAGCTTGGGCAGCAACTCGGCATCCTGGGTCGACTCGATCACCATGGTCAGCTTCATCGCAGGCTCTGCCATCTCCACCGCAGTTTTCGCGTCGGTATAGAGGGCGCCGTCGATGATGTCGGCCCATTCCACAACTTGCGCAACGCTGTCCTTCTGGAAGCCGAACCGGTTCTCCGTCACGTCAGCGATGAACTTGGTGCACGATCTGTAGTCAGGATCGTAAAACTTGGTATTGCTAAGCGTGCTCTCGTAGTGCTCGGCGTCCTCAGGAGTGAGGAATGCGCTCTGGTGATGGTCGAACCACCAGGTAATCTGCGGCGAGGGCGAATACTTGAAATCGACGATGGCATTCTCGTCGCCCGTGAACTCAGATTCGTTGAACAGCGCTCCTGCGCGATGCAGCAGGCCCGAGTATTCGAACTCCGCGTGCTCGCGGATGCGCTCCCGGTAAAAGCGGCTGAACACTGCCGCTGAACACGCCCCATCAAAACAGCGATCGTGGTAGAACACCTTGACCCGCACAGACCTGGCACCGCTCCCTTCGGCCGTTCGTTCTGACATGACGCTCGGCGCGACCCGCTACCGCTCAAATAATTTCGCAATGCGAAAAGTAAATAGAAATGACATTTTCAGCTGGGCTCTGTCAAGCGGCGAGCCTGCTTACACCATCTTTTCACAGATTTGTCATGACCACGCCCACTGCGGGAAGGCAGGCACGAACTACGACGGTCCCGTATTTAGTTCTTCGCTGCCAACGTTTCGGCAATGTCGCCTAGAACCGGCAGCTTGAATGTTTCATGCTGAAAGGCCTTGTAGAGCAGCAACAACCACAAGGCAAGTTCCGCCAGGATAAGCAGCCCGTAGAGGGAAAGCACCAGCAGCGGCATGACTTTCCCCAGCAGCACGAGTACGAACTGGGCAATAACCAGCACCCCTATGGTAAGCAGGCACTGAATGCTGTGGAATCTGACGAACCGATTACGCTTGAAGGGCTCGATCGTTAAAAACGCGATCGCGGGCAAAATAAAGTAGGCTAGCAGGCCCGCAATGTTTTCCGGCACGCCGGAAACATTATTTACTGCTGCCGACTGTGGCCCGCGCGCTGGAGCTGCGGCTGCGGTCAGGGTCACAGCAGGCGCATCGCTCTTCGAGGGCGCGGAAATCCCGCCCCCGCAATTCGGACAGAAGCGAGCCTTCTCGGAAAGCGGTGCGCCGCAACTGGGGCATACTGGCGCAAACGAGAGCTCTTGTTGAGAGCCGAATTGTGTCTGCGCCGTTTTCTCGCTCATTGGGTGGGTACGAATTCAGCCAGAGTGCGCAAACAAACGCTGGAATCCATCTTTGCGTTCTCCTGCAGCCAAGCCAGATGGCCGGCGCCATAGATCACTAGGATACGCTCCTCCGGAGAACTCACCAGCCGGACTATGTTGCTATAGATGCGAATGTTGCGCTGATACCAGCTCGCCAGGAGATCCGGCCCGGCGAAATCGCCCGGCTCCCCGTAAGGCACCATGTGCATGTAGAAGTTGTTGTCTGCTGCCACGTGGTCGGGCGCATTCATATACAGCAAGGTCTGTAGCACGGTGTGGGATTTCACGTATTCATTTTGCTCAGCTACGATTTTTCCAGTACCTGACATGGCTTTATCCAGTTCGGACGAGCGCCCATAAGCCTTGGCATAATCGATCACCCGCTGCAGCGGAAACTCGCCATCGACATCGACGGCATAGAGCTGCTTGTGCCCTAGCTGCTTTCCGAGACGAAAGCCGATTTGCTCAATCTCGTTCTGTGTCAGCTCATGCTTGCCGGCAAGATACTCCTGGTAAGCAGCGGGCAGCTTTTTACCGTCGGGGTCAGCTTCGATGGCGATTCTGGTTGGCTGAAACTTGGCTAATACTTGCGCAACCTGGGCCAACTCCTGCTGCCGCTTGGGCGCCCGAACGTCATCGACTTGCATGTTGTAAACGTCATGGCCCGGGTTCGCCATGTGGTACGTGCCCAAGACTAGAATCTGCGGCTTACCCTTGCAGTCGTTTTGGCCCTGAGCCAACGTACCCGCAAGCATTAGGGACCAGCTCATCACAAAGCAAACTTTTGTCAGAGTCATAGCTGCTGATACGAGCCATCTCGTCGTAAGTTCCGTCAGCGTGTGCCTCTGACTAGTGGTTTCTGAAGGCGCCGTCTGTTATGCGCTGGTTGCGGCAGCTTGTGCGGCCACCGGCAGGCCGGCTTTCTCCCACGCGTCGAAGCCACCAATCACGTTGACTACATTACTGTGCCCTGCTCTCTGCAAGAAGCTGCACGCGATCATGCTGCGATATCCACCCTTGCAATGCACCGCAACCGGCTCACTCGAGTTGACCTCAGGCAGTGCGCGCTTGAAGTTGTCCAGCGCATACCAATCAGCGCCATTGAGGTGACTGGTGTTCCACTCGCCTTCGCGGCGAACATCGAGCACTCGAACCGTTCCCTTGTCCAATTGCGTTTTCAGCTCTTGCACCGTCAGTTGCGGAACCTCCGCCAGCGGCAGACCTGCAGCCTGCCACCCTGCGATTCCCCCATCAAGGTAACCGGCGATTTCTTCAATGCCCACTCGCGCCAGCCTCAGCCGCGCCTCGGAAATCTGCTCCGGCGTCGCAGCAATCAGCACCGGATTGGCGCCCAATCCCAACACTGCGCCGGCCCACGACGCAAACTGCCCTCCCAGCGGAATGCTGATCGAGTTCGGCACATGCCCCGCCGCAAATTCATCCTGGTGCCGCACATCCACCGCAGTCACACCCTGACCGATTTGATACTGCAACTCTTTCGGCGCAAGTGGCCTTAGCGCCGGAAGCTCGTCGAGCGCAACAGCACCTTCGCGATTGATAGCCGCATCCTGGGCAAAATATTCCGGACGCGCCGGCAGGTTCGATGTCATCTGCGCCACGAAATCCTCACGCGGCTTGATCTGCAACGCCCAGTTGGTCAGCCGCTCGGTGCCGATGGTGGACGAGCTCTCCGCCCGCATATTGCGTCCGCATAACGAGCCCGCCCCATGCGCCGGGTACACGATCGTTTTATCAGGCAAGGTCATCAGCTTGTGATGCAGGGAGTCGAACATCATGTCGGCGAGTTGTTGGGGGGTATGCGTGGGAGAAAGGTCGGGCCGGCCGACGTCGCCAATGAAAAGTGTGTCGCCAGTAAACACGGCCCACGGCTCGTCGCCACGTTCGCAGTCGGTGACTACCAGGCAAACGCTTTCGGGAGTGTGGCCGGGCGTCTCCAGCGCGGTTAGACAGAGGTCGCCAACCGGCAACACAAAGCCGTCATGCAATGCCACGTGCTCGAACTTTGCACCGGCGGCTGCGCCGACATAGATCTTCGCGCCGGTTCGCTGGGCCAACTCGCGATGGCCGGAAACGAAGTCAGCGTGCAGATGCGTCTCAATGATGTGCCGGATGGTAAGGCCATTCTTCTGCGCAGCCTCGATGTATATCTCAACATCGCGCTGCGGGTCGACCACTACCGCCTCGCCTTTAGATCCAAACATGTAAGAGGCATGCGCCAGGCAGCCAAGATAGAACTGCTGAAAAAACATGATTCCCCTCCCGTGCCGCAGTGAATAATAAACCTTCAGCGCAGGGAAAAGTAGCAGCTGTTGGCAAACTGGGGGCGATGGCTGTGCTGGCGCGTCAGGCGCGTGCGCAGGAATCTGCTGCGGTTATGCGGTCTTGTGCGACGAGTCTGTGGGGTCGAATTCCGGAATGACCTCGGGGCGTCCCACACTGTAGTAGATGAATCCGGCTCTTTCCATCTGCTCGGGTGAAAAAAGATTTCGGCCATCCAGCAGGATGGGCTGCTTCATGCGCGCTCGCAGCCGTTCCAGATCCAGCGCAGCAAACTCCTCCCACTCTGTGAGCACCAACAGGGCGTCAACATCGGTAGCGGCGGCGTAGGCGCTCTTTGCGAAAGACATCCGCGCCTCGCCGGAAAACTCGGTCCCGGCGCGCGCATTGGCTGCCGGGTCGTAAGCCGTGATGTGACAGCCTTCTTTCAGCAGCCGGTGAATAATGGCGATCGCGGGCGATTCGCGCACATCATCGGTGCCGCCCTTGAAGGCAAGCCCCAGCACCCCCAGGCGCTTCCCCTTCAACGTCCACAGTGCCTGCCGGACCTTGCGAACGAAATGGGCTCGCTGGTCTTCGTTGATCTGCATCACTTCTTCGAGCAGGCGAAAATCGCAACCGCTCTCATGCGCCACTGCGCGCAATGCCTTTAAGTCCTTGGGGAAACACGAGCCGCCGTAGCCGATGCCGGGACGCAGGAACTTGCCTCCAATGCGTTGATCGCTGCCCATCCCCTCGACGACGTCTTCGACGTCAGCCCCATTGGCCTCGCAAATGTTCGCGATTGCGTTGATAAATGAGATTTTGGTCGCAAGAAATGCGTTCGAGGCGTGCTTGATCAACTCGGCGCTGGCGGAGTCGGTCATCACCACCCGCGCCGGTATCCGCACCCCGTCGGGAGCAGGGATGGCGCCGCTCGACACAGCATAGCTCCCGTCAAGCAGCGGTTTATACACCCTTGTCAGCAGGTCGGAGCTGCGCGGACAATTGCATCCCAGCACAATCCGGTCCGGATATAAAAAATCGGTAACTGCGGTTCCCTCGCGCAGGAACTCGGGATTGGAAGCTACCCGAAAACAGGACGGATGCGCTCCGTAGCGCTGCAACACCCGGGCAATCCATTTGTTGGTCCCTACCGGAACGGTGCTCTTCACGACCACCAGCTTGAAACCGTCGACCGAGTGCGCGATTTCGCGGCACACCATGTCAAGCACGGAAACGTCGGCCTCACCAGTCTCGCAGGGCGGCGTGCCCACCGCGATAAACACCATTGCGCAATCGATTAGGCCGTCGCTGAGAGAGGTAGTGAACTGCAGTCGCTCACCCTTATGGCGGGCGATTAGTTCGGGAAGAAATTCCTCGTGGATGATGGTTTCGCCGCGCTGCAGCGCCGCAACTTTGGTTTCGTCATTATCAACACAGACGACTTGGTGGCCGATCTCCGCAAAACAAGCTGCTGCTACTAGTCCGACGTATCCCGACCCCACAATCGCAATACGCATCGCCTAACAATTCCCCCAAGGTACTCGGATGTTTGTTGTTCGTTAAGAAGCAAATACGCCCTTTTATGCCGCTTCGAGTTCCTGAATTGAGAGCGGCTGCTGGTCTTGAATGTCGCTGAATCCCTTGTCGCCGAACAGCGACAGGTAATAGCGATGTGCGCGTTCCCAAGCTTCATCATCCGGCGGCGCTCCAAAGATCTCGACATAGCTCGGACTGCCGGGAAACGGGAACATCGGCACCGGTTCGCTTACCCAAACCCCGCGTGACTTCAGGTGCTCCTGCCAGCGGCGGATTTCGTCCTTGTCATCTTTGTCGGTCAGGATCAGGTTCGCCTGCACCCAGGGAATCCGCTGGCGCGCATAGATAAGCAGTTCGGTGATGCGCTCGGTAGAGATGCGGCAGTTTTTGTTCAGCTCGTCTCTGCCCTCGTCGGTAATGGACTCGATCCCGCACTCCATCGAGATGCAACCGGCGCGGCCCAGCAGGTCGAGCGTATCTTCGTTCCACAGATCGATTCGCGTCTGGAATCCGATTTTCACGTTGCGCTCGGCCAACCCTTCCAGCAGCTTGAGCACGTTCTTGCCGACGCCGAAAATTTCGTCAATGAAGTAAAAGTAATCGACTCCGCGCTCCACCAGGCGATCAACTTCGGTTAGAACAGCCTCAACCGGGCGCTCACGAAACTTATTGCGAAACAGCGTCTTATTGCAGAAGCTGCACGACCACGGACATCCGCGGGCAAACTCCAGCTCTGCACCCCGTCCTTCGCCGTTAAACACATGGTGCCGGTGGCTGATGCCGCTCCACGTTGTAATTATGGAAATCGAGTGGCGCCAGGGCCCTCATATCGGTCACGCCCAGCCCCGGATTCAGCCGCAGCGTTCCATCAGGCAGGCGATAGCAGCAGCCTGCAATGTCTTCCCACAGCTTGCTCGCCAGCTCGGGAATTGTCTGGTCGGGTTCGCCGCGCAGCACTACATCGCAGTCCAGCTTGCGCAGTGTCGCAGCCGGAGTAGCTGAGCCATGCGGGCCGATCGCAACCTTGACTGTTCCGTCACCTAGCGCCGCGAACCACTGCCGGGGCACGCGCAGCTCCGGCTGCGGACAACGCCAAAACAAATACGACGGAGCGGTCGGGATCACCAGGAAGTCAGGCTTGAACCCTTGCACCTCTTGGTCGACCCGCTCAATAGAAAGGTCGTCTACCTGCGCATCGATGAGCAGCGGCTCATGCCCAGCCGGCACTGATCTGGTCGAGGCAAACAGCAATTCCAGCGGATAGTGCGGGTCTCGACAACCGAAGTAAGTCGACCCCTCGAACGTCCAATTCGGATTGACTAGGGCAAATCTCATCATGCTGTCCGTGGAAGCGGCACTGCGTCAGCCAGCGACGGCATTTCTGAAACCTTGGCCGGTACAAACAGTTCACGATTCTTCTTCCACCAGCGCTGCATCCTGGTGAGCGTCTCTGGCAGCCGCATTGTCGGAGCTCCACCCGGTATCGTTCCCGCAGTCTCTGCGTGTTGCTTATGTACACTGCCTGATCGCCGGGACGCACTGCATCGAAGCTGCTCTCGAACTCGCGGCCGCTCAGAGCCTCGACCATGCCCATCAGCTCCAGCAGAGAAACCGAATTCTGCGGGCCTCCGCCCACGTTGTAGACCCGGCCCTGTGTCGAAGGCTCCAGATTGCGCACCGCTTCGAAGGCGCGCACCAGATCGGCCACGTCGAGCACGTCGCGAACCTGCAGGCCATTGCCGTAGATGGTGACTGGCCTGCCGCTCAAGGCCGAGTACAGGAAGTGCGCCACCCATCCCTGGTCTTCGTTGCCAAACTGGTGCGGCCCGGCAATGCACGACATACGAAACACCGCCGTGTTCAGGCCGTAGATGCGCGCGTAATCGCGTACGTACTGGTCGGCTGCGCCCTTCGAACATCCGTAGGGAGAGTGGAAATCCAGCGGCTGCATCTCCGAAGTACCGTCCGGGTTGGAGCAGCCATAGCGCGTCTTCTCGCGCCAGACATTCCCGCTACTGGCACAACCGTAGACTTTGTTGGTGGACGTGAACAGCAGAAAGGGCTGATTGCCCGACTTGCGCGCCGCTTCCAGGATGTTGAAGGTACCGAGCAGATTGACGTCGAAGTCCAACCGCGGCGCCAGAACAGACGTGGTGACCGCTACCTGGGCCGCAAAATGATAAATCTCGGTGGCGTGGCGCATGGCTCGCTCCACCATCTCCGCATCGCGGATATCGCCTACCGTAATCTGTAGGCGGCGCGACCGGCCACTCAGCGCCTCTAGCGTGCGCAGATTGTGGCGCACCCCGTGACGCGAGAGGTTGTCGAAGATGTGGACCTTGGCCTCGGTATTCTGTAACAGCCACTCTGCCCAATTCGAGCCGATAAAACCGGCCCCGCCGAAGATCAGAACCGAGCGGAAAGGGCTTTTCTTTCCCGTCATTGGCGCACCAACCACTGAAGCAACGCGACCTCCGCTATTCGTTTCAAGTGTAAGTAGATGCGAAGCTCAACGTTTGTAGTTTGCTCAGCAGCAAGCGTCGATTAGCGTCACGTTTGCACAATCGAGAGCTGGGAGTGCTGCTTCTAGACATTTCGAAATAGCTAGTCGTCGCCTTAGCAGCAAACGATCACGCTGGAGCCGTTTAGCTCCTGCGTAGGGAAATGATTGCTGCGCGATTCTCTTGCTGCCGAGAAGCGTAGCGCCTAATTCGTTGTGCTGAAGTTCAAGGTGCCGACATCCGGGTTATTGGTGGAGTCGACAGCCGAAAACGCAACGTTGCTCGCCGCATCGGTTCCACCTACTCCGAAGTAGTACAGCGTAGCGGGTTTCAGACCCGAGACTTTGCAGGTGTTGATCCACACGTTATCCGTGCCGGTGTAGACGCTCGCCCCGCAGTCTGTCTCGGTATTGATGTTGTTCGGGTTGGTGCTGACCTTCACCAGCGTAGTTACGGCGCGCTCGTACGTGTACCAGGTGATGGTCGCGCTGCTGTTGGTAATGTTGCCGGCGGTGGGCTTCGCCGGGTAGGCGCCCGACGGGTACGGACCGATGACGTCTGCATAAGGGTTGGCCAGCCGGTTATGCGCCGGCAGAACGTAGGAATCGGTACCCGCTATAGTTCCGGTACGCCATCCAACGTAGTTGGAAAAATCCTGGAACAGCTGGTTGTAGTTCTTCGACGTGCCTTGATATCCGTCGGAAAACGCCTTGGAAAACAGCTGGTCGGCAACATCCCAGCACTTCGCGCCGCTAGTGGTCAGCTTGCACGAATCGCCATAGACTGCCCCTAGCCAGGCATACGCGGGCGCAACCAGGTTGTTCAGGCCACCCTGGTCATAGGAACAGTCGTTATTCTGGAAAATTGAACAGTTATAGGGAACCGTCCACGGCTCATATGGAAACGTATTGTCGTCTCCCATGAGATTTATCTGCGTGGAGTAAAACCAATCCAGCAGCCTCATCAACTCGATAGGGATTCTCGCGTCCGGGTGTGCGCCCATATGGACCTGGACGTCATAGGTATGGATCAGCGTCATTGCCCAAAGACCTACGTTGTAGTTCGGCGCGCTATAGCAACACTTATAATGGTTGGCTCCGTCGAGCGGATTGTATGCAACAACCTCGGCGATAGTCTGAAGCAGTAGATCAACCCTGGCCTTCAGCTCATTGGTCGGCTGTATGCCGGTCTCAAGCCAATCCACCAGCAAGACATTTATGTTGTAAGGCAACGCACGGACTGTCCCCGTTTGATTGTCGTAGTAGGTGAACACGAAATTCTCATCCACAAACCCAGGAGCCGGATAGGTCAGGACATTAGCGCCAAATCGCCAGTTAGAAGCTGCATTCAGTCCTGAACAGGTCTGCCCGCCGTCGCAGTTTTCATTGAGCACGTCTCCCTGGCGCAGAAAGTCCATGTACATTCCCCAGGGAAATATATTCCATTCGCTGGTCCCGTCCCACTTGGGCGCGTTCACCGCCCAGTTGAGATACTGCATGGCGATGATCTCGGAACACTTCGTCCAATAGCTCTTGTTGCCGGCATTGATCCAGCTGGTGCCCCAGTCCATCGTGGTTTGCCCGGGCGTCGGATTGAACGGACGGCGGGTTTGAGCCGGAGTTCCCGGGCGAAATATTAACCTGTGTATAGCCTCCCGTGGCAATGAGATCGCCCGCCACATAAGCATGATTTGGCTGCCATTGGTCGCCGGTGCTACCGTCAAACCGATCCGCGGTCTCTTTGTAGACGCGGTTGCCATCGTAGGTGTAGCTATCCCACGGATCTTGGTTTGAGCCTGCGCTGTTGAAGTCTGCATTTAGATAGATACCTGAACTATTAGCCTGTTTAAGGCTTTCGCAGCTGAGCGGCCCCCATTTCGCCGCATTGAATACCGCCCTCTTATAGTTTGGAATAGGTGGAAATGTTTTGGGAGCATTCACACTAAACTGAGCGGGCGAGGACACTGCGATCTGATAAGTCAGGCTGACCGCATCGCTGACCGGGGTGTTGTTTTGGTTGATATCAATAATCTGGAATGTGAGCCGCAGAGTGTGGCCCAGGCTTGAAGAGTGCAGTTTGGCGCCGGTCGCGGCAATTCTGGCCTCCAGGGCTGGCTCTCCAAAATAGCTGTTCCAACAAGCATAGTCGCCCTGGTAAGGCGCCCACGAAAAGAGAAATACCGGGTAATTATTGGTTGCGGAGTTAACTAATTCGCGATTTCCATCACACAACATAGTCAGCGACAGCCCGGTAGTGCCACACCTGGATCCCAGCAAGGCGCCGGGAAGGCATGTAGCTCCGTCGATGCTGGCCTGCGTGATTAGCATGACGTACGAATCTTGAATGACGCCGGAATTCTGAATGAGACTGATTCCAACATTAATACTTGCTCCCTCGTAGACATAGCTGGGGCCAAATGCTAAGGCTGAAAACGCTGCCGGTCCGCTGGTCGAGTGCACGGTCGTGAAGGTTGCAATATCAGTAGGCCAGGGCGCCGAACTCCAGTGAGTATCGGTCCTGGCGCATGGCTGCCCCCCCGCAGGATCGGTACAGCTGGCTACCGAGTAATAGTATTGCGTGTTAGGTTGAAGATTCTTGACCACAACACAGTGATTGGTGGTGAGTGTCGAGTCATACACCTGGCGCGAGAAGTCGGTATTTTCGCCGAGCATCACCAGCGAATCGCTCTGGCTATTCGTCTTCCAGCACACTTGGGCCCAGTTTATGTTGTTGGAATAAGGAGTAGTAACAACATAGTTCCGGGGTTGATCGCTGCCGGCTCCGGCAATAGCGACCTGCGCCACGAACAACAGTCCTACGGTTACGATAAGTATTTTATTGATAGCGGTCACTGCTCGTCCTTCGAGAATGGAATCGCGACGAGCTCCAAAGCGCGGACAGCACAGCCCTGCCATGCGGAGCCACGCTCTGCAAGCTCTACGCGTTTTGCTTGTTACGCTTAGCGGGCGCTGGGAGATGTTCGACCTGTCTCCCTTGGGGACCGGCCCAAGTCTCGCAAGCCATCGGCCATCGGCTCGCAGTTGGTTTTTATGACTTGGTTCGGGTTACGAAGTTGCCAGCGTTCTAGTAATCCTGCTTCTCACAATCAGGGAACAACGTTCTTCTCGTCAAGTAGTTTTCTATCCTTGCGACATCCGAAAGTAACCCAAGCCTTAGGCAGCTTAGGCCTCGGTCTCAGGCACTCACCTCACGACTACCCATCCCTCCACAACATTCGAGGGATGTTTTGAGCACGACTTGACAAGACTAGTCACGTTTTCGAAGCAGCGGTAACTCATTGTCGTTACCCTCTAAGGCTTGCTATTTAGTCTGGCAAATGTTTCCCCTGAGTACAAAGCGAGCACAGCCTGAGGGCGGCCAAAGCAGGTTACAATCAGCGGAATTTGGGCCGCGTTCCGGCGGGAGCACCGTACTCAATCGGCTCTGTTTTCCCGCGAACCACAGACATATTGTGCGAGTAGCAAAGAACCGATCCAAAGAAGACCGTAGAAGATAGGTAGGGTGACGTAGAGGGTTACGAGAAAAATTACCAAGAATTAATCATTCAACCTTAATTGAAGGAACAGCCACCGCGCCCCATGCAGCAATTCTCTGAGCCACAGCCGGCGGCCGGAGCGCTGCTCGACTTGGTGTTGACTGCGAATGTGGATAGCTGCTGCTGCAGGTTCTGCGTGTGACACTTGGGACACTCAGCCTTTTGCTCACCAAACAAAATCGCCTCAAACTTGTTTCCGCAATCTTCACAGCGATATTCAAAAATCGGCATCATCTCTCCCAACGCCCGTTCGGACATCCCTAATTATACGAGGTCTTGCCCTGCCAACCCGCTGAGAGCAGCGCAGCCATCAGCCCCTGTAAAACCCACCAGCAGCGTTTCACGGCTACCTCCAAGCTCGCGAGGGCCGCTCATTGCGACTTCTGCTGCAGCGTCAGACAGTCATCGTGCAGCTTTGCATCGTGCGTCATTCCATCGGCGATCATGCACTCTTCAATTGCGGACTTGGGATCGGAGGTCTTGAAAATCTGCAAAAGCACAAGGTGTGGGGTAGGCCAGGTCGGCGCCAGTTGCGCCGCCTGCTTCAACTGCGCGATGGCGTTCGTCAGGTCGTGCTTGTTCTTGTAGGCAATGCCAAGGTTGTAATGAGCATTGGCGTTTCCCGGCTGCAACTTGATGGCCTGGGTATACTGTGTAATCGCTTCTTCTGTCCTGCCGGTTACGTCGAGCGCGGTTCCCAGGTTCATGAGGATGTCAGCATTGTTCGGCTGAAGCTTCAACGCCTCCTGATATTCGCGTATCGCTCCGTTAAAGTCGCGCCTCGCATAAAGCAGGTTGCCCAGGTTGCTGCGCGCCGACGCCAGCCTCGGATTCAGCCGGACGGCCTCGCGATATTCCGACTCCGCGCCCACACGGTCGCCCAACTTCTTGTAAGCAAAACCCAGATTGTTATGCAGTTCCGCGTCATCCGGCTTGGCGCGCAGCGCCTCTTTGAATTGCGTGATGGCCTCGCCGTACACACCCTTATCGAGCAGCAGGTTGCCCAGACGATATCGCGCGACGGTATATGCCGGATATTCCTTGATCGCGTCGCGATACTCAGAGATCGCTTCGTCGGTTAGCTTGTCTTTTTCGTCGAGAGCGCCCTGATGAAAATGTCGTTCCGCCGCCGCCGGGATAACCGCTGCCGGAGCAGTCGCCGCCGCGGCCGAATCCGTCTTGGCCGCTGCGGAAGAGGATGAGCCACTCGCTGCAGCTGCAGGCGCGGACGAAGCGCTCGGTGCCGTCGAGTTGGAAGCTCCTCCCTTGACGTCAAAGGGAGAATTCGCCGTCGGCTTCGTGTCAGTCTTAACTGAGCTGGGAGTATCTGGCGTCGGCTGAGCGGCCGGCTGATTTTGCTGGGCCATGGCCGCACTCGCCCACAATGCGAGCGCCAGAACGCTGTATACAAGTCGAGGAAACATGACTAGGACGAGTATAGCTGTCGGGCCTGTCGTAAAGCGCTGCAACGAACCAGTGGCTACTGCTTCGCTTCTTCCGCCATCACTCGCAGATCATGTCCCGTCATCTCCTTGGGCTGCGGGACGCCGAGCATTCCCAGCATGGTCGGAGCGATGTCCTGCAGCGCGCCATCAGGCTTCAAGGTGAAGCGCCGTCCATCGCCTTTGAATCCTGCGGGAGGCACTGCATGCTCCGCCACCACGATGAACGGCACAGGGTTGGTGGTATGCGCTGTCTGCGGACCACCGGTGGCCGGATCAATCATCTGCTCCGCGTTGCCGTGATCGGCGGTGACGATCATCGCTCCGCCGGCTCGTTTGAGCGCGGAGTAAATCTGCCCCAGGCAATCATCGACCGTCTGCACCGCATCAATGGTCGGCGGAATCTTTCCCGAGTGCCCCACCATATCGGCATTGGCAAAGTTCACCACCATCACATCGAATGTCTTGTCTTCGATTGCCTTCACCACGGCAGTGGCGATCCCATGCGCACTCATCTCCGGCTTCAGGTCATAGGTTGCGACCTTCGGAGACGGCACCAGCACGCGCTCTTCACCGGGAAACGGCTTCTCTACTCCGCCATTAAAGAAGTAGGTCACGTGCGCGTACTTCTCCGTTTCGGCCACGCGCAGGTTGCGCATATTGAGGTTCGCCATCACATTCGCCAGGATGTTGCCCAGCGACTCCGGTGGCGATACCACCGGCAGCGTGAAGTGCTTGTCGTATTGCGTCATGCAGATGTAGGTAAGGTCTTTCGGCACACGATCGCGCGGAATCACGCTGTCGAGGTCTTCCGCCCCTTCCAGTTCGCGGCCATCCTCTGCAGTGAAATGGCTGTTGCGTGCCAGGCAGCGGGTAATTTGTCGCGCACGATCGGCGCGAAAATTGAAGTTGATGCAAACATCGCCATCACGAATCGTCGCCACTGGCTCATCGCGTTCGTCAACTACTACGAACGGGAGAATGAACTCGTCCGTCACTTCCTTGTTGTACGACGCACGCACCCCCTGCGCCGCATCGTGGTAACGACCACCTTCACCAACTCCGTTGACCATTGCTTCGACAGCTTTCTTCTCGCGCTCCCAGCGGCGGTCGCGGTCCATGGCGTAATAGCGTCCGCTCACGCTGGCTATCTTGCCCACGCCGTACTCGCGCATTTTTTGCTCGAGCTGCTCGACGTAGCCGCGCCATTCGTCGGCAGCGTGTCGCGACCGTCCATGAAAGCGTGAACAAATACGCGCTCCACGCCGTTCTGCTTCGCCATACGCAGCAGCGCATAGAGATGCTTCTGGTGCGAGTGCACGCCGCCATCCGACAGCAGACCGAACAGATGCAGCCGCCGCTCGCCGGTGCGCGCCTTCGCCAAAGCCTCGAGCAGCACCGGGTTCTTTTCGAACTCGCCATTCTCAATCGTGAGATCGATTTTGGTGATGTCCATGTAAACCACGCGGCCCGCGCCGATATTCAGGTGCCCGACCTCGCTGTTGCCCATCTGCCCGGTCGGCAGGCCGACCTCACGGCCGCTGGTATGGATCAGCGTGTTAGGAAATTCCTTCAGCAGCTTGTCGTAGTTTGGCTTGCGGGCCAGCGAAATCGCGTTCGCCGGCCCCGGCGGAGCGTAGCCCCAGCCATCAAGAATAATTAAGATGAGCGGTTTGGGACGCATTACGCCTTCGCCTTGCTCACCAATTCCCCACGATAGTTCAGCGCCTTCAGCCCGTTGAAGCGAGCCGCCGTGCCCAGCTCTTCTTCAATGCGCAGCAACTGGTTGTACTTGGCAATGCGATCGGTGCGCGAAGCCGAGCCGGTCTTGATCTGCCCTGCTCCAGTGGCAACGGCCAGGTCGGCGATGAAGGTGTCTTCGGTTTCGCCCGAGCGATGCGAAATTACCGCAGTGTAGCGATTCTCACGCGCAAGATTAATCGCATCGATGGTCTCGCTCACCGTGCCAATCTGGTTGAGCTTGATGAGAATGGAATTCGCAACACCTCGGTCGATTCCCTTCTGGAAAATATCGATGTTGGTCACAAAGATGTCATCACCTACCAGCTGAAGCTTGCTGCCCACTTCATCGGTCAGCATCTTCCATCCCTCCCAGTCGTTTTCCGCCAGTCCATCTTCCAAAGAAACGATGGGATACTGCCGCGCCCAGTCAGCCCAGAACTTCACCATGTCTTCGCTGCTGTGCTCACTCTTGTCCGACTTCTTAAAGACGTACTTCTTTTTGTCGCTGTCGTAAAACTCGCTGGCCGCCGGATCGAGCGCGATGGCAATCTGCTCACCCGGCTTGTATCCCGCCTGGGTGATGGCTTCAAGAATGACCTCAATCGCTTCGCTGTTTGACTTCAGCGATGGCGCAAATCCACCTTCATCTCCGACAGCAGTGCTATAACCCTTCTTCTTCAGTACGCCCTTCAGCGTGTGAAACGTTTCGACGCCCCAGCGCAGCCCCTCGCTGAACGATGGCGCGCCCACCGGCATGACCATGAACTCCTGGAAATCGACGCTGCTGTCGGCATGTGCGCCGCCATTGAGAATGTTCATCATTGGCGTGGGCAGCAGGCTCGCGGTAAATCCGCCGAGATACTGATACAGCTCGACGCCCAGATGATCGGCCACCGCCCGCGACGCCGCCATCGACACGGCCAGAATCGCGTTGGCTCCCAGCTTCCCTTTGTTGGCAGTGCCGTCCAGCTCGCACATGATGGTGTCGAGCTCACGCTGCTCGCTCGCATCCAGGCCTTCCAACTCCGGCGCGATGACCTCTTCGATGTTTTCAACTGCCTTCTGCACGCCTTTGCCCAGGTAGCGACCTTTGTCGCCATCGCGCAGTTCAACCGCTTCGAGCTCGCCGGTCGAGGCTCCGCTGGGAACGGTCGCCCGGCCGCGGGCGCCGCTTTCAAGAATGACATCGGCTTCTACAGTAGG
Source organism: uncultured Acidobacteriaceae bacterium (assembly GCA_963791965.1). Classification (GTDB taxonomy): domain Bacteria; phylum Acidobacteriota; class Terriglobia; order Terriglobales; family Acidobacteriaceae; genus CAVVDY01. The sequence continues at coordinate 977,978 of CAWBUK010000006.1, forward strand.
ATTTCCACGCGAATCAAGAACCTCGCGAGCAAGAATCAGTTCAATTTCTGTCATGGTATGAGTCCGAACTTTCGCCGGTTGGATTAGCTTGCGCGCTGGCGAAGTGGTGAAGGGAAATTATACGAGACCTACTCCTCCCCCGTGAGCAGGGAAAAATATTCAGGCAAACATTAAATCTCCGTGTCTCCGTGGTGACTTTTCACTTCGCAACAATTTCTCACCTGCTGGGTTCCTTATGATTCAAAGCTAGTAACCGCCTTCTAAGGTCGTTTCATTATTTGGAACTTGCCGCTCCAGGGCTTATTCTGTGTTCGCTGGACCCGCAGGGCTTACCAAAGATCGGGTCGGAGTGTGTATGAATCGCAACCGGGTTTCTTGCTGTGCTGCGGTAATGCTGTTATCCCTTATCCTTGTTTCGTTCTCTTTCGCGCAATCTACTGTTACTCCGCGCATCACCCGCACCGTTAGTGACTCAGACGTAGCACTGCTGCCCGGAGGCATTCATCCCCATGTCGCGCGTTCGGTGGACCGCGGTCCCGTTTCTGCCGCCATGCCGATGCAGCGCATGGCCATCTTCTTCAAGCCCAGCCCGGCGCAGCAGACCGCGCTCGAGAAGCTTTTGCAGCAGCAGCAAGACCCCAGCTCCCCCAACTATCGCAAGTGGGTGACGCCTGAGCAGTATGCCGATCGCTTCGCCATGGCTCCCAGTGACCTCGCCAAGGTTACGGCATGGTTACAGTCGCACGGATTCCACAACATCACCGTAGCGCGCAGCCGCAACTCCATTGAATTCGATGGCAACGCCGGACAAGCCTCTGCCGCTTTCCGCACACCTATCCATCAGGTGCAGTACCGCGGCGTGACCCATTACGCCAACACCGCGTCGCCGCAACTGCCCGCTGCCTTCGCCAATGCCGTTGCCGGAATCACCGCCCTCAACAACTTTCAACCGCGCGCCATGTCCATCGCGCACTGGACCTCCAGCGTCTCCGGCAACCACTTCCTCATCCCCGGCGATGTGGGAACCATCTACAACATCAACAGCCTGTACAACTCGGGCATCAAGGGCGACGGCCAATCCATCGCCGTCGTGGGACAGACGCAGCTTAACTCCCTCAGCTCCGACCCGACACAGCAGCCCCACGTTGATATCGACCGCTTCCGCTCGCTCAACAGTCTGCCCGCCATCAATCTGCAGTTTGTGAAGACCGGAAGCCCTACTTACAGCCAGAGCGATGTCGATGAAGCTAACCTCGACATCGAGTGGAGCGGAGCGATTGCTCCCAACGCGCAGATCTTCTTTGTTTATTCCGACAATGCGCTGTTCGCGTCGCTGCCTTACATCGTCACCAACAATCTGGCTGCAGTCATCAGCATCAGCTACGGAAATTGCGAAGCCAACTTCGATGCCTCTTCCGTAACCGTCCTCACCAACGTTCTGAAACAGGCCAACGCCCAAGGCCAAACCATCACCGCCGCCGGAGGCGATAGCGGAGCCGCCGACTGCGATACCGGCGCGCCGCCGGCCACCCAGGGCCTTGCGGTTGACGTTCCCGCCTCCACTCCCTACGTGACCGGCATGGGAGGCACCACCTTCACCGGCGATCCGGCAGCGTGCAACACTACATGCTCTAACGGTACAGCTCCCGACACGCAATACTGGACGGGTTCCAGCGACCCCAATGAAACCAGCTCCAGCGCCAAGTCGTATATCCCCGAGACCGCCTGGAACGACACCGACTCCACTAGCATTTCAGCCACCGGTGGCGGCGTCAGCACACTGTTCAGCAAGCCTACCTGGCAGACCGGCACTGGCGTTCCCAACGACGGCCAGCGCGACGTGCCCGACATAGCGTTCAGCTCTTCGCCCAATCACGACGGCTACATCATCTGTTCCCAGGGAAGCTGCGTTAACGGTTTCCGCATGAGCGATCAGACGCTCAACATCATCGGCGGAACATCCGCCGGGTCGCCTGTATTCGCCGGCGTGGTTGCCTTGCTGAACCAGAAGTTTGGAATGCGTCTCGGCAACGTGAACTCCACCCTCTACTCGGTGGCAGCCAGCACGCCGTCAGCGTTCCATGACATCACTTCCGGCAACAACATGATTCCCTGCCAGTCGGGAACCAAGAACTGCGGCTCCAGCGGAATGCTCGGCTACAGCGCCGGAACCGGCTACGACCAGGTCACTGGCCTGGGATCGGTCGATATCGGAGCCTTGACCGCTGCCTGGAACGGCGGCACCGGCGCCGACTTCACGCTCTCCGCCGCTCCCACTTCCCTCTCTCTGGTCCGTGGCGGCACCGGAACCTCCACCATCTCCGTCACCGCTACCGGCCTGCCCATTTCAGGCAGCGTCGCGCTCACCTGCACCGTCTCTTCCACGCTCGGCACAAGCAACTGCTCGATGAGTCCAAGTTCAGTCGACGTCGGGCAGACTGCGACCCTGACCGTGGTCGCGACCACTTCCGCCGCTCTTCACCGCAACGGCCTGCCCGGCCACCTGGGATTGGAGTTGAGCTTCGGCCTCGCCGCCGTTTGCTTCCTCCCCTTCCGCCGGCGCGGTCGCGGAGCCAGACTCCTGCGCAACCTGATGCTCTCTGCCCTGGGACTAGTCTTGGTGCTCGGAATGTTTGCCTGCGGCGGAAGCGGTTCTAATAACTCGAACAACAATACTTCGAACCCGCTGAACGGAACCGTCACCGTCCAGGCCGTCAACGGAAGCCTGAGCCACACCGTCAGCATTCCGGTAACGATTAACTAACGGTGTCTATTCCGGATGCCCCATTTTGATTTGTCATCACGAAGGCCCTTTTTTAGCCGAGGGATCTGTTCTTTACCGTGTCATCCCGAGTGCGCCCCCGGCGGACGAGGGATCTGCAGTTAGCTGGCTGCACCACCCAACCGTGTCATCCTGAGCGGAGTGAGGCGGCAGCCGAATGCAGTCGAAGGCCCCCTATCATCGGCGATCGTCATCGCGCCACCTCTTTTCTGAACGACAACTGACAACTCGCTTCTCGTACTACGTCCTCTTGCCTAATCCCGCCATTCACAATAATTTCTGCTCTTCTCAGCGCACCGACCCCGCCCGATGCGATAACCTACAGCAACAACCCACAATCACACCCATGAAAGACCTAGCCAACAATTTCCTTGCTCAACAGGACCTTCGCGTTCTGCTCGACCACGCACCCGACGCCATTGGCCGCTTCGACCGCCACCTTCGCCACGTCTACGTCAACCAGGCCACCGCGCGCGCCAACAATCGCCCGGCTGCCGACTTCTTCGGCAAGTCCATGGAAGACCTCGGACACAGTCTTGATGTTTGTAACTTGATTAACCATGGACTGCGTACCGTGTTCTCTACCGGCCGCGAACAAACCCTCGAACTCCTCTTCCAGGGGCCGCATGGCCCCATCTGGTATCAGTCCCGCATGGCGCCGGAATTTTCCGCCGACGGCTCGGTTGAGTTCGTGCTGGTCGTCAGCCGTGACATTACCGGACTGAAGCGTGCCGAACTAGCCACACGTGAGGCCAAGAACGCCGCCGCTGTAGCCCATCTCTCGGCCAGCATCGCCCACGAGATTCACAACCCACTCGCCGCCGCCATCAACGCCATCTACCTTTTGCGCCACAGCTCTACCCTCGACGATGCCAATCGCGTATGGGTCGATCTCGCTGGCGAACAACTGGAGCGCGTCTCCACCATCTCGAAACGGCTGCTGCGCCTTAGCGACGAGACTGGCGGCATCGAACCATCGTCTGCCAACGGCGACGCCTTCTCTTCGAACTCAGCCAGTGTCCCGTAGCCCGCATCGCACCGCGTACCAGCCACCCGCCGGCTACACCACCCAACGGTGTCATCCTGAGCGGAGTGAGGCGGCAGCCGAATGCAGTCGAAGGACCCCTACCATCGGCGATCGTCATCGTCGCCGCCGTCTTGTCTGACCACCGACCACTGATCCCCGACACCCGTCTTTCTGACTCCTGAGACCTGACGCCTGAGACCCTTCCCGATTTGTCATCACGAAGGCCATTTTTTGGCCGAGGGATCTGTTCCTTACCTTGTCGTCCCGAGTGCGCCCCCGGCGGACGAGGGATCTGCAGTTCGCCGGCTGCACCACCCAACGGTGTCATCCTGAGCGGAGTGAGGCGGCAGCCGAATGCAGTCGAAGGACCCTATCAGGCGATCGTCATCGCGGCGCCGTCTTGTCTGACCACGCCACTGTCCCTGCACCCGTCTTTCCGAGTGCCCCCGGCGGACGAGGGATCTTTCCCGGCTACACCACGAAGGTCATCCTGAGCGAGGGATCCGATGCATCACCCTATCATCGGCGACGCAGCATCTCTTGTCTGACCACCGACCACTGATCCCTGACACCCGTCTTTCTGACTCCTGAGACCTGACGCCTGAGACCTTTCCCGATTTGTCATCACGAAGGCCATTTTTTGGCCGAGGGATCTGTTCTTCGTTTTTGCTGACGGCTGAGAGCCGCTCCCTTCCCCGAAGCTCGCCGCCCGCGGCTAGCTCCAGTCCGCAGGACGAAACAACCTGTAGCCCAGCACGGGAGTGCTGGGAAACGTGCCCCAAAAAACAACGAGTCCCGTCAGGGACGACAGAGCGCGCTCCACTACGTCGCGCGCAGGCCTTGCGGAGAGACCAACTGCTCACCGACGACTTGCCCCTGGGAGCCACCACGCTTCCTGCTCACAGAAATCAGCTACAGCCTGCTTCGTCCTGACGCTAGCCACCGAAGGCAACTTAGTCTTCCCACTCGCCGGGTGCCCCATTCAAGCCGTCTTCGGCTTGAGTGGGATCCTCCAGTCCGCAGGACGAAACAACCTGTAGCCCAGCACGGGAGTGCTGGGAAACGTATCCGATGGCCCCGTCCCGAGAGGGACAGCAGAAGATAGCCCAGCCATTCATGGCTGGGAAAGCGTAAATAGAAAACTGTGAGTCCGCTTCAGCGGACGACACAGGTTTCGCAATTGTCTTGCAATCGTGGGATCGCGAAGCAGCCCATAATTGCGAATTCATTTAATCGACAACTCCGTAGCCCGTACACTTCCAAACGGCTGCCTGCCCGAGTCGCTCCACCATGTCACACACCTTCGTGGCAGTTCGAATGTTGCAACTAGACAGGAGTCAACGCCGAATAGATAATTCGCAGCAGTACTCAACCATTAAATTGGAGAGGCCTTATCGTTCGCTGCTTCGTCATTTTCATCTGGTCGGTTTCTACGTCTATCTAAAGCGTCAGCAGCCCTAAGTCTTCCCCCAGAGGCTTATATGAGCATTCTGAGACAGGCAGTCTCAGTAATTCTGATCGCATTCCTATCGTTTTCCCAGAGCACATTTGCACAACAGCCAAAGGCGACGCAGCCATCATCGCAAACTGCTAACGAGCCGCCCCAGCCTCACCCTCTGACGGTCAAGCGAAACAGCGATGGAAATCCTATCCTCGAAGAGGGCACTCCACTGAGACTTCGCATGAATCGAAACCTCAGCTCTGCCGAGGCCAAGGTCGGTGACCGCGTCGACTTCGAAGTGATGGACGAAGTCAAACTCGGAGACACCGTGGTTGTACAACAAGGGGCCCTGGCATGGGCAACAGTAACTGAGGCCGAACACAAAAAGACGATGGGGCGCGCGGGCAAACTGGATGTGAATATTGACGCCGCGAAAATGGCAAATGGTGAAAAAGCAAATCTGCGCGCCCAAAAGGAAGTGAAAGGCGGAGGACATGTGGGAGCAATGACCGGAGCTATGGTCGCCACCAGCATTGTCTTCTTTCCCGCCGCCCCGCTGTTCCTGTTCATGCATGGAAAAGACGTAACCATCCCTAAGGGCACCGAGATCACTGCCTATGTCAATGGCGACACCGTCTACATCCCTCCATCACCTCCACCGCAAGCGGCCACAAAAGCTGAGGCGACGCACGAGTCGGCGCAACTCGACATTGCATCCACGCCTGCCGGCGCGGACATAGAAATTGACGGTGCGTTCGAGGGGAACACTCCGTCGGTTCTAGGAGTAGACGCTGGGGAGCACACAATCAGCATTAAGAAGAAGGGTTATGCGACGTGGGAGAAGAAGATCCACGTGTCCAGCGGGCATGTGAAAATCAGTGCAGAACTGGAGAAGGCGCAATGAGTATTGTAGTCTCGGCGGCTAGTTGCTCGTCGCTTTATCCAGAACGGCTAGTACTTTGTAGGTCTCGGAATCTCGCTTTTTCCCGTCTAAACTGACGACCCATTCCAGCTTGGCCTTCCCGCCGTGGAACTCGGCTTGAATGTTGTTCACAAGCGGTTGTCTGCAGCTGCGATGATTTCCTGATGGACCAGCGAAGCGCTCCGCGAACTTGCTTTCACAATTAACAACGGCAAGTCGCCCATCGGGTAAGAGAAGCGTAAAAGTTGCGCCGCGGACGTGTAATGAGAATTCCCTCGCCGGGGTGCTGAATCCGGTGGTATGCGTCGAACCATTGCAATTCACGGAGCTGTCGGTCCCGCTGCAAGTTGCATTTGAGTTAGAGACCGATGAGAAGGAGCCGGGAACCACGTACGTGTACTCGGTTTCATTCGACTGACGTTTGATAATTGTCACATCGAATGTCTGAGCTACCGCCAACATAGAGAAAAATAGAAACACAACGTTTATCGCGAGCCTCATCGGAGCCTCCCACGACGCAAAAGAAATGCGATCTTACTTTGCTTTGCGAGCGATTCTACTCCAACGTCAAAATTGGACATTCAATATCCCGCCGTGAGAATTAAATAGGACGAAGGTCGCCGAGCTTGATATGACGTGTACCCGCCCTTTCTCCGATTGAGTCAACAGCGATGTGGGTGCCCCATCCTTTCCCATCCGTTGGGAAAGGGTGGGATGCAATACTGTCCACCCATCCGGCTTTCCGAAACTAACCTTCTTCAATAGTGGGAAAAATGGGCCCCCAACCTATGGGTTCAGCCGGGTGCCCCGTTCAAGCGTAGTGTCCAGTCCCGGGACATGGTTTACAAAGTGTCCCGGGACTGAACACGTAGCTTGAGCGGGTCCATGCAATGGTTGGACCAACGCCTACGCACTCCCGCCGGGCGCCCCACTCATTCCATCGTTTGGAATGAGTGGGATTCACCGACCTTGATCCGACGCCTGGCCTTTCGGTTGGCAATCGCGGGTAACACAGTACTCTATAGCGCCACCATTCGACCAAGAACCATCGGAGCTCCCACATTTCCTGCCATAAGCGACATGAACCACCCATTCCCCTCTGCCGAAGGCCTGCGCGCAGCGTAGCGAAGCGCACAAAAAGCAGCTCTTCCGTTCGCTCAGCAACACAACCTCGGAGTGGGCCCTGCCCTACGGTTTCAACCGGTAACTCTCGCCCAGCCTTCCTGCTGCCTCGAGATGCTTTCGCGCCCTCACCAGCTCAGCGATCTGCCGGATATGTCCCAGGTCATGCATCGCCCACTCATGCAGCATTTGTTGCAGGGTGATTTCGCCCGCCTCCTGGTGCCGGGCCCGACGCTCCCCAGCGCTGCGCGGCAGGCCCCGCAGATACTCCACGTTGGCCGCGCGTTGCACTACAAAATATGCGAAGGCCTCTCCCGCATTGGCATTGCGGTACAACTCCAGGTACATCTGCGCCTCATCCGCCTCCAACTCCGGCAGCTCCTCACTCAGGAACCGGTCCACGCGCCTCCGATAGCAGTGCCCCTCGGAATGAGCGAGGTGCGCGAGCACCTCCGCCACCGAAAAGCGCTCGGGCGCGGGCTTCCATTCGGTATCTGCCGCCGACAACTCGCACAGTAATCCGCGCAGGATCGCCGGCGTCGCGGCCAACTGGTCGAGGCAGTTTAATTTCAATTCGTGCGTCATGCGATTCATCCTACGATGGGAGGCCCGCAGTCGCCGGTAGCGGCGATCGGACTCGTCTCAGGAGGACAAGACTGGCGTGAGGTGCTGCTCCACCCAGGGCACCACCCACTGCGCGGCCACCTCTTCCGGCAGAGTACCGGAGCTGGCATCGTGCATCAGGATCTCGCCGGCGCGCCGGGCCCCAAGTTCGGTGAGTAGCTTGTCGAAGCGCACCCCGCCCTGGCAGTAGGTGTCTTTATAAGTACGATCGCCGAGCGCGATGATTCCGTAGATCACTGCCGACAGGTCAGGCCGCTCCGCCTCCAGGCTGTTGAACAACGCCTGCGCGTTGTCCGGCACATCGCCTTGGCCATAAGTCGAGGTGCAGAGGAGAAAGGGGCCGGAGGCCGAAAGCGCGCTGGCATCGAGGCCGTCCATCATCTCGATGCTGGCCTGGTGGCCAGCCGCCTCCACCGCGGTCTGCACCTCTTGCGCCACCATCTCGGCGGTGCCCGTCATCGTCCCTACCAGAATTGTGATGTTCAGCGGCAAATATGCCCTACCCTACCAATTTCCCGATTTGGGAATCTTCAGCCACCAATCGGAAGTATAATGCATGTTGAACAAATTTTTGTAGTTCCGTAAAACCAATGGTCACTTCGTTCTGGGGCGAGAATTACCCCATTTCTGGGCGAAAATAGTGCGCTTTAGGTGAATTCAGGTCCATTTTAGGCGCTTTTTGGGTGCTTTTTTGGCCATTGTTTTTACGTGGATTTTGGAGCCGTAAAACTTGAGCTTCACCTTCCGAAAATATCATGCGGAAAGACTATGATCCCGCAGCCCGGTACCGCGAGAGCACCTTGCTCCGCCTGGTGGGCGAACGGGTACGCGAGGCCCGTGCGCGTCGGGGAATGACCCGCAAGATTCTCGCTCGCGACTCCGGCGTCTCCCAGCGCTACATCGCGCAGCTCGAAGCCGGCCAGGGAAATCCTTCTGCTCTTGTGCTGCTCGAGATTGCGCTGGCGCTCGACCTGCCGATCGAGAAACTGGTCTACAACGGACCCGAGTTACCCATCGATCTGCTGCACCTCACCGAGTATCTGAAGACCATGCCGTTGGAAGCGCTGGCCGAAGTGCGGCAGCTTATCGTCGCCCATTTCGGAGGCATCGATCTCTCGGCACGCAACGGCCGCGTCGCACTGATTGGCCTGCGCGGAGCAGGAAAATCAACCCTGGGACCGCTGCTGGCACAGCGGCTGGATGTGCCGTTTTTTGAGCTGGATCGCCTGATTGAGCAGGAAAGCGGAGTATCGCTGAGCGCCATCTTCGACCTGTATGGTCAGAGCGGCTTTCGTCGCTCGGAGCGCCGCTGCCTTGATCACGTCATCGAACGCTATCCGCGATTTGTGCTGGCCACCGGAGGCAGCCTGGTGTCGGAGCCGGCGACCTTCGCGCGCCTGCTCACCACTTGCTACACGGTATGGCTGCGAGCTTCGGCCGAAGATCATATGCAGCGCGTGATCGCGCAAGGTGATATGCGTCCCATGGCTGATAACCGCGAATCCATGTCGGACCTCGAACGTATTTTGGCGGTTCGCGAGCCGCTGTATCGCCAGGCCGATCTGACCGTAGACACGAGCACTGAATCTGTCCGCATGGCGGTTGAAATGATCGTGACGGCCATCCTGGCAGCCGCCAAAACGCGCCGACCGAGCGCGGTCGAAAAAATATCCGAATTGGGCGAAAATACCGGCCAAATCACCGGGCGAAATGAGGGCGAAAGCGCATGAAATGTACCGAAATTCACTCAAAAACACGCCAAAATCGACCTTCTCGGCAAATCTGCTTTTTTGGCCGGAAATGCACTATAATGCATCTCATGCTTTGTTAGAAGTTTCCGGCCGCGTGGGGCGGCCCGGTGCGCTGCACCGCAGTGCCTGCCTTTTCGTTCCCAAGGTATGGAAGGAAGTTGAGGAGAACCAATGCCTGACGTGCTTGAAGCACAGCAGATGATTACCTTCGATGTGCCAGATGGGCAGTATCGCCACTGGAAGCTGGCGATTGACGGTCGAATCGCGACCCTTGCGATGGATGTTAACGAAGACTGCGGGCTGAAGCCCGGCTACAAGCTGAAGCTGAACTCCTACGACCTGGGCGTCGATATCGAGTTACACGATGTGCTGCAACGCATTCGCTTCGAGCATCCCGAGGTAGCGTGCGTGGTGCTGACCAGCGCCAAGGAGCGCATGTTCTGCGCCGGCGCGAATATCTACATGCTGGGAACGTCGTCGCACGCGTGGAAGGTCAACTTCTGCAAGTTCACCAACGAGACGCGTAACGGCATGGAAGACTCGAGCAATCATGACGGCCTGCGCTTCGTCGCGGCGTTGAACGGAACCACCGCGGGCGGCGGCTACGAGCTGGCACTGGCCTGCGACGAGATTCTGCTGGTGGACGACCGCTCCAGTGCCGTGAGTCTGCCGGAGGTTCCGCTGCTGGGCGTACTGCCGGGAACCGGAGGGCTGACTCGCGTAGTCGATAAGCGTCACGTGCGCCGCGATCTGGCGGACGCGTTCTGCACGAATCCCGACGGGGTAAAGGGCGAGCGCGCCAAACAGTGGGGGCTGGTGGACGAGATTGCTCCGCCGGCGAAGTTCCAGGAGCTGGTGCGGACCCACGCGGAAGCTTTGGTCACCGATTCGTCCCGTACTGCCAAAGCCAAGGGCATCAAGCTCACTACGCTTGATCGTCGCGTCGACCACCTGGGCTATCACTACAAATACGTTGATGTGGAGTTCGATCGGCCGGGCCGCACTGCAACTCTCACGGTCCGCGGGCCTGAAGGCTTGCAACCAATGGAGCCCGATGCCATTCACGCCGAGGGCGATCAGTGGTGGCCGTTACGCATGGCGCGTGAGCTGGATGACGCCATCCTGCTGCTGCGGGTGAACGAACCGGCGCTCGGCCTGCTGCTGATCAAAACGGCGGGCAGCATTGACGCTATGCTTGCCTCCGACAAAATCATGCTGGACAACCGCACCGATTGGCTGGTGCGCGAGACCATCGGAATGTTGCGCCGGACGTTCGGCCGCCTGGATGTGTCGTCGCGCAGCATGTATGCGCTGATCGAGCCGGGATCATGCTTTGCCGGCATGTTGTTTGAACTGGTGCTGGCGGCCGACCGCAGTTACATGCTGTCGATGGCGGAAGCGGATGGAGACGCGCCCAAGATTGCGCTGGATGAGTTCAACTTCGGACTGCTGCCGGCGGTGAACCACAACAACCGCCTCAAGATGCGCTGCACCGGTAAGGCGCAGATTCGCGCGGCGATTATGGAGAGCGTTGGCAAGTCGCTGAACACCGAGCAGGCGCTCGAGCTCGGGCTGATTACGTTTGCTCCTGATGAACTCGACTGGCAAGACGAAGTGCGCATCGCGATCGAGGAGCGGGTCAGCCTGTCGCCCGACGCACTCACCGGGATGGAGGCCAGCCTGCGATTCCCCGGTGAGGAAAGCATGGAGACGAAGGTGTTTGGCCGGCTGTCGGCGTGGCAGAACTGGGTGTTCATCCGTCCGAATTCAACCGGCGAGCATGGCGCGCTGAAGTTGTTTGGATCGGGAACCAAGGCGAAGTTCACGTGGGAGAGGGTGTGAGAAAGGCCGCCATTCGCTTTTCGCCATTGGGGCGGAGGGCGGCGATGCGCCGAGTGGGTGCATGTTGAAGCATCTGTCGTCCCTACGGGACTTGGAAGATGATGGGGATTGTTCCCGGCGCTGAAGCGCCGGGCTAAGCTCTGCCGCGCCTAACGGCGCGGGTGCCAGTCGGGCTAAGTTCTATGGTTGCACATGCACAAGCGTCCCTCAGCGGCTAAAGCCAGGTTTTTTCGAAAGGACTGATGGCACGGCTAAAGCCGTGCCCCTTCAAAAATATGTCAATCAATTACACCGAGCGCATTCCTAATAACGTTGATCTGGGTTCCAATCGCATTCTGCAGCGCGCGCTGGAGCATTGGCAGCCGGAGTTTCTGAACTGGTGGACGGAACTCGGCCCACGCGATTTCCAGGTGGCCGATGTGTACCTGCGTACCGCGACTTCGGTTGATGCCAAGGGCTGGGCGACGTATGGCTTTGTGCGCATGCCGGAATATCGTTGGGGAATTTTCCTGGCCGAGCGCGACCCCAATCGCAAGATTGGATTTGGCGACAGCTATGGGCAAGATGTGTGGCAGCAGATTCCGGGCGAGTATCGCGCGATCCTGCGGCGGCTGATCGTCACGCAGGGAGATACCGAACCCGCCTCGGTCGAGCAGCAGCGCATGCTCGGTCACACCGCGCCTTCGGTTTACGATATGCGCAACTTATTTCAGGTCAATGTCGAGGAAGGCCGTCATCTTTGGGCGATGGTGTACCTGCTGCATGCGTACTTCGGACGCGATGGCCGCGAAGAGGCGGAGGAGTTGCTGGAGCGTCACTCGGGTGATGCAGACAAGCCGCGCATCCTGGGCACGTTCAATGAGCCCATTCGCGACTGGCTCAGCTTCTTCATGTTTACCTATTTCACCGACCGTGACGGCAAGTTCCAGTTGAAGTCGCTGGCTGAATCGAGCTTCGACCCGCTGGCCCGCACCTGCTCGTTCATGTTGACGGAAGAGGCGCACCACATGTTCGTGGGCGACACGGGCATCAATCGCGTGATCCGGCGGACGTTGGAAGTGATGAAGGAGTTGAACACCGACGATCCGGTGGCGATTCGCCACGCTGGCGCGATCGACCTGCCGACGGTGCAGCGCTACCTGAATTTCTGGTTCAGCTCGTCGCTGGATCTGTTCGGGTCAGAGCAGTCGTCGAACGCGGCTTCTTATTTCGCCAATGGTCTGAAAGGCCGTCCGGATGAGGCGCAGTATGAAGACCACGTCGCACGCGACACGACCTTCGAGTTGGGAGTTCCTGACGGCAGCGGCGGCATAAAGACCGAACAGATCGCCATGCGGAACGCCATGAATGAAGTAACGCGCACCTCATATGTCCGCGATTGCGACCTGGGGGTAAAGCGCTGGAACCGCCTGATCGAAAAGGCAGGCCACAGCTTCCGTCTGTCGCTGCCTTCGACTCGTTTTCGTCGCAACATCGGGGCGTGGGCGGGGGTGCCGACCGATCCCCAGGGCAATCCGATTTCGCAGCAGGAGTTCGATGCGCGGAAAGCCGGTTGGCTGCCCAGCGAAGGCGACCAAGCCTACATCATGAGCCTGATGCATGGGGTGCATGAGTTGGGCAAGATGGCAGCGTGGATTGCTCCGCCGGATCGTGGGATCAATAACAATCCGGTGGATTATGAGTATGTGAGGATGGCGTAGCGCACGATGCAGCCGCCAGCTGCCAGCTGCCAGCCACCAGCAAAGACGTCAGGTCTCAGGTATCAGAACACCTGGTTAATCTGACGCCTGACACCTGATATCCCAGAACCAACTTGAATCTCGCAACTGAAAACTTGAAACGCTCCATCGCCATCATCGGCTCCGGGCCCGCGGGGTGTTATCTCGCCGAACATCTGCTGAAGCTGCTGCCGGAAGCACGTATCGACGTTCTGGAGAAGTTGCCGGTACCGTTCGGACTGATTCGCTACGGGGTTGCGCCGGATCATCAGAGCACCAAGGGAGCAGCACGCGTTCTGGACCGTACACTGTCGCGGGATCGGGTCAGGTTCTTCGGAAATGTCGAAGTTGGTCGCGATATTACGCTCGACGAACTTCGCGGGATGTACCACGTTGTGGTAGTGGCCACGGGAGCGCCGCGCGACCGCCAGCTGGGCATTCCCGGTGAAGACCTGCCTAATGTCATTGGTTCCGGCGCGTTTGTCAGCTGGTATAACGGGCACCCATCCCGCCTTGTGCCTGACCTTCACGAAGTTCGTTCGGCAGTGATCATCGGCAATGGCAATGTCGCGCTCGACGTTGTCCGCATCCTGGCCAAGCACGGTGATGAGCTGAAGGGCTCCGACCTTACACCGGACGTCCTTGCGGCCTTGCGTTCGCAACCTATCGAAGACATTCATATTGTCGGCCGTCGCGGCGCGGCCGAGGCGAAGTTCAGTCCTACGGAGCTGAAAGAAATCGGGACGCTGCAACGGGCAAAAGTTGTGGTCGAGGATCCGAATGGCGACACGCAGGTCGAACAAGTGTTGCGGGAGTTCGCGGCGGACACGCGGCCTCAGCTTCCGGTAAGTATTCACTTTCATTTTGGCCTGACGCCGGTGGCGTTCGTGGGCGGCGGAATTGGCTCGTCGAGACTGAATACCTCGGGGGCTGAAGCCCCCACCCATTTATTACCGCCGGAACGCTGGCCTGAAGGCCAGCACTACCCGAACTTGCCATCTGAACGCGGGCCTGAAGGCCAACACTACCCGAGCTCGCCGCCGGAACGCGGGCCTGAAGGCCAGCACTACCCGAGCCTGCCACCGGAACGCTGGCCTGAAGGCCAGCTCTACCCGAGCTCGCCGCCGGAACGCTGGCCTGAAGGCCAACTCTACCCGAACTCGCCATCCGAACGCGGGCCTGACGGCCAGATCTACCCGAGCCTGCAGTCTGTTCTCTTTCGCACCGCCGCCGGCGAACAGAGGGAGATTCCCGCGCAGCTTGCGGTGACCTGCATCGGATACGAAGCTGTGCCCTGCTGCTCTGCTAGGCCGGCAGCGGGCGTGTTTAGCAACGAGGGCGGCAAGATCGACGAGGGACTCTACGTTGTAGGCTGGGCGAAGCGAGGTCCATCGGGCACAATTCCCACCAACCGTGCCGAAGCTCTGGAAGTTGCGCAGAGGATTGCGCGGGAAGTTGCGGGCGCTCCCGAACCGCCAACTCCTGATCTCGCTGCTGTATTGCACTCTCGTGGAGTGGTGTGGGTCGACTACGCGGGATGGAAGCGGATCGAGGAGGCGGAGCGCGCCGGCGCCTGCGATGAACGCTGCCGGCTGAAGCTGTTACGCCGGGAAGAAATGATGCAGGCCGCGCGCCCGGGTCATATTCAACCTAAGGGCAATTGACTTAACTCTCCGGCTCACCAACAATTAACCTGGGGTTATCGAAAAACCTCACAGGTGGGGCGCGCTTCCAACCGAAGATAGACGGTTCGCAGTCGAGAGTTCCCGAGCGTTAGCATTGGCCCACAATAGCAACATAACCGCGTTGAGAGAGCTACCCCGAACCCGGTGCGATGCTGTGGCCCATAGTTCAGGCCACAAGAAAGGCCTGCGCACGGTAGCTGTGATTGAGGCGGTAAAAGGCGTGCTGGCCATCGCAGGCAGCCTGTTCTTCCTCGAAATCATCCGCAAGAACGTCGATCTGGAAGACGCCGCGCAAAACCTTCTTTACTACCTGCATATCG
This sequence comes from uncultured Acidobacteriaceae bacterium, assembly GCA_963791965.1. Lineage (GTDB taxonomy): Bacteria > Acidobacteriota > Terriglobia > Terriglobales > Acidobacteriaceae > CAVVDY01. Next base: position 993,212 of record CAWBUK010000006.1, read on the forward strand.
ATCCCGACCGACGCTTATCACACGCTTTCGTGATGATGGCGGGCAAGGTAATGGACGCCAATGTCGCACTGGTGCTGACCTTTGCCTTCATCTACTCGGCTGCACGATTTATTGAGAGCTACGGCCTTTGGCGGCAGCGCGTTTGGGCGGAGTGGCTGGCCATCATCTCTGGTGCGGTTTATCTGCCCTTTGAGTTGTACAAGCTCATTCGGCATCCCAACCTTATTCATTGGGCAATTCTGCTGATTAATATCGCAGTGGTGCTTTACATCGCCTTCGTGCGATGGGACGAGATCAGCGCGCGGCGGGCGGCGAGAGTGCGACTGGCGGGAAACGCCGATTAAGAAGAATGTTGTCGGCGGTCGGGTCGTCAGCGGTCGGTTGAATTCTCGGTGCTCGGTGATTGGCTCCTGCTTTCTTGCGTTGCAACGTCCTGCTTCAGGTTACCCCTCTGGTTGTTACAATCGTCCCCATGGCGGAAGGTACTGCACCACGTCTGACGGCGATGGTCAAAGCGGCGGGTTGAGCGAGCAAGCTAAGTCCGGCGGTGCTGGACTCGGTGCTTGGGAAATTAGCCCGGCAACATGACGCGAATGTGCTCATCGGCTTCGACACAGCCGACGATGCCGGCGTGTATCAACTCACGCCCGAGCTGGCGATCGTGCAGACGGCAGACTTCTTCACCCCGATCGTGGACGATCCTTACGTGTTCGGGCAGATCGCCGCTACCAACTCGCTGAGCGACGTCTACGCCATGGGAGGCAAGCCGATCAGTGCGCTTGCGCTGGTGTGCTTCCCCGAAGATGGCGACCCGAACATTTTGGAGCGGATGCTGGCCGGCGGCCTGTCGAAGATGGTCGAGGCCAACTGCACGGTGATCGGTGGGCACAGCATTCGCGATCCTGAAATCAAACTCGGGTATTCGGTGACGGGCACGGTGCATCCGAAGAAAATTCTGGCCAACAGCGGAGCGTGCGCGGGCGACAAGCTGGTTTTCACCAAGGCCATTGGGACTGGCGTGATCTCTACGGCGATCAAGCGCAACAAGGCTGAGTTCGCCTGGACACGGGGAGCGATTCGCTCGATGACCACGCTCAACAAAGGTGCGGCTGACGTGATTGCCGACGGATTCGAAGTACACGGGTTGACCGATGTCACGGGATTCGGGTTCATCGGACATGCGCGCGAGCTGGCGCGGGGCTCGGGAGTGAGCTTGCGCGTGTTTGCGTCGAAGATTCCGTTGCTGGAGGGCGCGCTGGATTGCGTGCGGAAGGGCTACGTCCCCGGAGGGCTGAAATCGAATCGCAGCTTCACGGAAAGCTGTGTGGAGTATGCCGCGGAAGTGCCCGAAGACGTGCGAACGATGCTTTATGATCCGCAGACGGCGGGAGGGTTGTTGATCTCGGTTGCAGCTGGCGATTGCGAGCGCCTGGTCGAGAGACTAACGGCGGCCGGCGTCTGTGCGAGTGAGATTGGCGAGGTGCTGGAGAAGCAAGCGCCGCTGATTGCGGTTGAAATTTGAGCAACGCCGGCCCTGATGGCCGGCCCTACCCAGCTATTTGGCTTTTGCGGCTTTGGGCGCCTTTTGAGGAGCCGCCGCGCTTAGCTCACGGGTCTTGATACGCAGTCTGTCTCTTTGCTTGCGCAGCCTGTTTGCTCGTGAGCGATCGCCGTTCTTCAATGACATGTTTTTCACCCCAGCCTTGATAGTACTACCTCAGCTGACCTATGCGCCTTTGGCAACAATTCTAGATTTCCGCTTCCACCGGCTTCGGCTGAGGCGGCGGAATGGTGCGCAGCGCATCAACCATGGCGTCAGTGAACTCCGTGGTGCTCGCGCTTCCGCCAATGTCACGCGTCAGATGCTTTTTCTCGGTGAAGACCTTCTCAATCGCGAGACGAATATGGTTGGCCGCGTTCTCCTCGCCGAGATGGCGCAACATCAGGATGCCGGAGCGCAGCACCGCCGTGGGGTTGGCCATATCTTTCCCGGCGATGTCAGGCGCGGAGCCGTGCACGGCCTCGAAGATGGCGATTTCGTGTCCGAAGTTCGCGCCCGGAACCAGGCCGAGTCCGCCAACCAGGCCGGCACAAAGATCGGAGACGATATCGCCGTAGAGATTTTCCAACAGCAGGATGTCGTACTGGTAGGGATTCATTACCAGCTGCATGCAGGTGTTGTCGACGATGTGCTCGCCGTAGGTGATCTCCGGGTATTCTTTCGACACGTTGCGCGAGCAGCGAATGAAGAGCCCGTCGGACATCTTCATGATGTTGGCTTTGTGGATGGAATTAATTTTCTTGCGCTTCACCCGGCGAGCGTACTCGAAAGGCAAAGCGCGCGATGCGCGTGGAAGCCTTCTCGGTGATGATCTTCAGGCTCTCGACTACGCCGGGAACGACCTCATGCTCGATTCCGGAGTACAGGCCCTCGGTGTTCTCGCGCACTACGATGAGATCGATACCTTGATAGCGTGAGGGGACGCCGGGGAGGCTGCGGATAGGCCGGAAATTGGCGAACAGCTCAAACTTCCTGCGCAGTGCAACGTTGATGCTAGAGAATCCGCCGCCGATGGGAGTGGTGACCGGGCCCTTCAGTCCGACCTTGGTGCGCTCGATCGATTCGATGAGTTCTTTGGGTATGTACTCGTGATATTTTTCGTAGGCTTCGGCGCCAGCTGCGAAACTTTCCCAATCGAACTTCACGCCGGTAGCTTCAAGAATGCGGACGGTGGCGTTTACGACTTCGGGGCCGATGCCGTCTCCGGGAATAAGCGTAACTTTATGTGCCATTGTTTTTCTAGTTGTCAGTTGTCGGTTGTCAGTAAAGAGTCTTGAGCGGCCAGTGATTGGTTTTCAGGTCTCATCGTCAGTGTTCAGATGTATTCGCACCAGCCTGGCAATTTTGCAGAGATTCCTGCAGGGCAAGGGCGGTAACGCCTGGCAAACGTCATCAGATAACGGATCACTTCCCTTTCGCGGGCGGATGCTCTTTTGTATCCAGCAAGTCCTTCAACTCTGACATGAACTCGCCGACATCTTTGAAGTCGAGATAGACCGATGCGAAACGCACATAAGCGACCTTGTCGATGCCCTTCAAGCCGGTTCATGATGAGTTCGCCGATCTGGCTGGTGGTGCGCTCGCGTTCGGCCGAATCAATGACAAAGGCTTCAGCGTCATTGACGATCTGCTCCAGCTTGCCCATGGAGACAGGCCGTTTTTCGCAGGCCCGCAGCAGTCCGGCAAGAACTTTCTGGCGCTCGAATTTCTCGCGGCGTCCGTCTTTCTTCACCACCATGTAGGGGATCTCGTCGATGCGCTCGTAGGTGGTGAAGCGCCTTTCGCACTTCAGGCACTCGCGGCGACGGCGAATCGATTCGCCTTCCTTGCTCTCGCGCGAATCGACTACCTTGTCATTTTCAAAGCCGCAGAACGGACACTTCATGGATGAGAGAGAGCGGGCCTGGCCCGAACTTTGATTCTAGCAGGGTGGGAAGAACAGCTCACCACCGAGGCACGGAGGACACGGAGAATCGAAAAACAAATCGTATCCGGAGGCCTGACGGAGTGTGGGCGCGGTCAGAGCGATCGAGCACCCGAAAGGAATCATCATCAAAGCACGTTGGCGCTATTGCTTATCGCGTGACTAACAATCAAAATGTTCGACTCATGCGGTCGCACAATTTAATGTGTGTTTGACGGCACGCCGTCCTGCGTTTCCAAATCCTCGCGAAGAAGGCTCAATGTGGCCCAGACAAGTCCGCGACTCGGAGTGACCATGGTTTTCGCAATGCTTCGTCGGCTCCTGAGCACGCGGCAGCTTGGAATCAGTCTCGCCCGCGTCCTCGTGGTGCTGGTGTTGTCTCCAGTCCTGCTGGCGCAAGAAAGTATTCTTGTGACCACCGCGGATAGCAGCCTGAGCGTCTACGACCTGGCCACCTACAGTTTGCAGAAGAAATTCCCGGCGGGTTACTACAACAACGCGATTACAGTTGGGGCGAATCCGCGGCTCGCCTTTCTGCTGGGGGAGACCGGCTTCCTGACGGTCGTGGACCTCACTATCGGCAAGGAAATTAAGCGAATTTACAACGTCGGCGGGATAGGAATACCGGTGGTGAGTGCTGACGGCAAGAGCCTCTTCGTCTGGGATGACTTCAATGCCACGTTCGACATCATCGATATTGCATCGCTCAGCGTGACCAAGAGGGTCGACCTGTCTCTCATCATGGGCCTTGAAAATGTGCAAGATGGAGGCAGCATTGTTCTAGCGGGAAACCAAGCATTCCTGATTCCGTTTTACACCGAGTTTGTGAATCAACCGAAGGCTGGAGTGGTGGATTTGAGCACCCTCAAAGTCACTGCCTTCCCTTACAAAAAATATGGTTTTACCGGATGGACAGGGAATGCCGCCCTTACCCCGGATGGAAAGTACGTGGCGGTGGCAGGGGACGTCACTGAGCAGAACGGCGTCTTTCCGGAATTACTTCTGGTGAACACGTCCACCTATGCAATCACCTCGCAAACTCTTCCCATTGACCCCGATGGGTTTGTCATAACGCCGAATCACAACGATGTTTCGAAGTACTTCGGCTACATCACGTTCAACGACTTATACACTTACAACCCAGCGGTCGAGGCGGTAGATTTTCGACCTGGATCGTCGACTTATGGCCAGATGCTGACGGCAACCGAAGTCCAAATGGGCAACTTCGGCCGCACTGAGGTCTATGGCAGCGGGCTGGCAATCAGTTCTGACGGAAGCAAGCTGGCTATCGGCGGAGACAACACACAGGCACCGTATTACAACCTGATGGCGGTCGATACAGGTCTCATGTTCAGCGATCCCATGCACGCGATCGTGGCCAGCTTATTGGTGGCAGATGGCTCGGCCACAGGTGGCGTCAATATCAGCAACGTCAGTGTGATTCCGCCGAATACTGCTCCCAGTGTAACCGGGGAACAAGGAAACATCGTCAACGACAAGAACAGGGAAATCACAGTCTCAGGAACGAACTTCTTGAGCGGGGCGCTGGTTCGCATCGGAAAAACGCCGCCTCTGAATACCACCTTCATCAACGGAAACACCCTGAATGTGACAGTCCCGGCGAACACGGCTTCTGACCCCGCCGCAGACTTGGTGGTAACCAACCAGAATCAAACAAGAGTCTTGACCAGCAGTATCAAAGCGGCGCGCTGGCGGGAGGAGTGGAGGTCGGGCTGAATCCTGCGTTTCAGCCACAAGAGCAGTTTGCGGTTCTAAGCGGGGATAATGTCGGCAGCATTGGGTTGTTCGATCTCGCGCAACGCAGCACGAGGACCCTGGCAGCGTCTCCAAATCCCGATTTGTGGGGCACAGCATTTAGTGCCGACGGCGCCGAAATATTTGGAGCCGGTTACACCACGGTCACGGCCTGGGACGCTTCGACAGGACAGATGCGTGGAAATCAGGTGGATCTCGGGAACGTGGCTTGGGGATTCTCCGTTCGCAAACCGATTTTGTCTTCTATCAGTCCGTTGAGTGGCAAGCCGGTGATGTATGCGGCGGCAGCGGCGAGACAGCAGCCTCCCGACATCGATCTGCTGATCATCGATGCTGATCGCAACTCACCGACTTTCGATAATGTCATCGGGCAGATTGCTGGAGGACTACAACTTCAATATTCGACGAGACCCACTTCTCAGGTTGCAACGCCAGATGGGAGTTTCGTTTATGTCCCCTATTTCCATAATGACAATAGGGGGAGTAACCATCTGCTGATTTTCGACGTTGTGAATAGTGCGGCAACGGTTTTCGATTTGGACAAATTTTACATTCAGTCGCCTACGCAACAGCAGCCAGTCATCAGTCCGGACGGCAAATACCTGGTGTTGCGCGGAATTCAATTCAACTATCCCTTCTCCACTCAGCTTGACGTCTTCGACATCGGCAGCAATCCGAAGAAGCCTCGCCTGGTTGGCGCAGTTACCGTCCCACAGAGTTGGAGAGGCACCGGCCCGTATCCGTCGCCAGATATGTTCAGCTGCCAGATACTCGGGGAGCACCTGTTCGTGGTGAGCCACTTCAGTGACGGCGTGATGACGTTCAACTTCAGGCCTGCAAACAACGACTTTCGACCGATATCTTTTTACCGCCTTCCTAACAGTACGACCTACATCGGTGGCAGAATCGCACTCTCTCCGGATGGAAGCTACCTCTACGTGGCAAGCAACGCCAACAATATGACGGTGGTACTGGATCCCAACAAGCTGGTTCACGGGCAAGACGCCCTGATCACGACTATCGCAAGCACCGACGCAACCCGCGAAATTGTAGTCAGCCCCGTGCCACCGCCTCCGGTCAGCTTTAAAGTCCGGCAGCGTTAAGCGGCGGGCGTTCGGCCTGAATGAATGCTGCCGCTATTGCAAAACAACTCTGGGTTGGCTTAGGCTGCGGCCTGCCTGTGATTGATCATGGAAATGAAGGCGCGAACCAGGTTGGGGTCCAGGAGGCCGCGTTCCGATTCTCTCTGCATTATGTCGATTGCGGCTTTATGCGACATGGCTGACTTATAGGGCCGGGCGGTGCGCAGCGCGTCATAGACATCAACCACCTGGAGCACACGCGCGAGCAGAGGAATGTCTTCGCCACTAAGGCCGTCGGGATATCCGCTGCCATCCCAGTGTTCGTGATGATGGCGAATGATGGGTACCACCTTGCGCAGTGACTTCAGCGGCTGGCAAATGCGCTCGCCAATTACGGGATGCTGCTGCATAATCTTGCGCTCCGCGGCGGTGAGGCTGGAGTGCTTGTTCAAAATTGCATCCGGAATCGCCACCTTGCCGAGATCGTGGAGAAACCCGCCGCGATTTAGCGCCACGATCGACTCTTCGTCCAAACCCAAGTCGCGGCCCAAGTCGCTGGCGTAGCGGGAAAGTCGCTCACAATGCCCTTCGGTGTACGGGTCGCGCGACTCAACGCTCAGGCCGAGAGAGCACAGTACCGCACTGGCATGGTCCAGCTCGTCGGTGAATTGCTTGAGGCGAACCAGCGAATTGACGCGGGCAAACAGCTCTTCGGGATAGGTTGGTTTGTTCAGGAAGTCGTCGGCCCCGGCGTTAATACCGCGCAGGCGGCTGTCACGATCGCTGAGGCCCGTAATGATAATGACGGGAATCAGCCGCGTTGCCGGATTCGACTTCAACTCCTGGCACAACTGATAGCCCGACTTGCCGGGCAACATCACGTCCAGCAGGATAACGTCTGGGGGATGGCGCTGGATCTGCCGCTCGGCCTCTTCGGCGCTGTTACCACGGACAGCCAGATAACCGCGCGATCTGCAGCATCTCGCGCATGGTGCTCAGATTGTCGCGATTATCGTCGACTACCAGCACCCGTGGCTGCTGTTTCGGGATCAGCAGGTCGCCCATCTCAGAGGGTGTGAGGTGCTGGGTGTTGCGGAGGTTGCATGTGAGTCACGGACGATTGAGCCCGAAAGCCCTATTACCAAAGTCACTTGCAGGTTTTCGAAAGCAGCCTGTAGCGTTGAATTCATGCGCAGAATTTTTGGTTCCGTCGGTATGGCCGTGACGCTCGCAATGAGCCTGCCGGCGTGGTGCTCGTCCAAACCCCACGTTGTCGCGCTGGGCAAAGCGCAGGCGGTGAAGATTTTCCTGGCGCAGGACGAGAGCCAGTCAGCCACGCTTAGCGTGCGCCCGCTGTACGTTGACACCAAACTGAAGGACTACACACTCGGAGACGCCCACGACATCACCGATCGGCAATTCGTAGTGCAACGCGCTTATCGTCTCAACGATTCGCTTCCGGGCGATTCTCCCAAACAAGAGAAATGGACCTGGCAGCGGGGCGACTGGTTGCTGGTCGATCGCATCAGTGGTCACATCGCACAGATCAAGCTGCCGGAATTCGACGCCGCTAACTCGCACGTAAGCTGGTATCGCGATTTCGCGGCCTATTGCGGCACACCCGACAGCGGAGCGCGCTGGGACGTGGTGGTGGCCCAGATCGGCGTACACAAGGCGCTGTATCGCAAAGAGCTCAGCAAGGTCGCGGTCGATTCGCAATCCGCTGGCGGCAATTGTCCGGTGGAGAAATGGGATCGTCACCCGACCCGGGTCACCTTTTCGCCCACAAACAGCGAACCATTCACGGTGACTGTTGTGCCTCATCACGCAGAAGTACTGCTGGAGGATAACGACTCAGAGGAGTAAAGGCGACGCCGGTTGTTTGGGTAGAGAAACTGTACCGCTGAAGTAGTCTCGCGATAGATCTGAAGCGAATCGGGCACGACGAGAATGTCGTGCCCTGACGCAAGGCTTCCCGACTGAGGTCCGCTACTTCTTGGTATCGAGCGACGGATTGTACGAAGCGGAGTTGATGAGGTCGTCGCTCAGCGTACATTGGGCACCTTTCCCGGTGAGCTGGAACGGTCCGTAGAAGACTGGACACTTACAGTTCGCAGTACCGTCGCCGTTGTTGCGGCACGGCGCAGTCATGCATCCGGCGTACGCTCCCTTGTCACAGGTGATAAAGTTCTTGCCTGCGGTCGCGAGAGCTTTCAATATCTCGGCTTTCGACTCGGAATCGAAGGTCGAGATGACGTCTGCCCCAGGAATTAGCTCTCCGTTATTCAGAAGCTTGCAAACCGGAGCATCGTCGGTATTTGGGCAGCCAGAGTTATCTGCCTTGCATTTCGCAAGTGTCGCGGCGGCGACGGGATAGTTCAGAATAGACCCCTGCAAAACGTAGTTCGTGGCGGTCTGAACTGTACACAGACAATTGGCGGAGCGCCCATCCGGAGCCAAATGACACGGATACGGGTCTGGTCCGGAATGGAAACAGAGTGCAAACTGAGGTGAACACGCAAGGAACTGCTTTGGTGTAATAACCGTGTCTCGGTAGGCAGGCCCGTAGTTGGTTGTCCAATTCTTGGAGTTGTCCCAGAACAACAGATTGTCAGGTACAAACTGCTGCAGCCAGTTTGCAGGGTCGCTCCAATAGCCAGATCCGGGAGCAGCCTGCGGGTGAGAATTGACCGTCTGCGCCGCAACCGGACTCGCCAGGCCGTAGCCTACGATCACGGTAACGACACATAACAGAAGGCATTTAAGTGGTCGCATGGTATTTTCCTCCAAACTTCGCGGAATGTAGCACATCGGATGTAGGTTTGGAAGGCACCAAAGTTGTGCAACTGCTTAATCTAGAATGAAAGTTACAAATGACTGACTATCATCTCAGGACTCACTGGATGAACTGCTGCGCGAGGCGGAAATTGCCCACGGTCATCTGTGTGCCGGCCAGGTGCTCGGCGTGCGCATGGCCATGCTCGGCCTAGAGTTGCTGGGGATCGAAGATCCAAAAGGGCGCGATCGCAAGCGGCTGATCACCTTCGTGGAAATCGATCGCTGCATGACCGACGCTATCGGCGTGGTCACCGGATGCCGGCTGGGAAAACGCGCGCTGAAGTTTCGCGATTGGGGCAAGGTGGCTGCGACGTTCGTTGATTTGCAAAACTGATCGTGCGGTGCGCATTGCGGCCCGCGAAAGCTCAAAGACGCTGGCGCGGCAGATGCATCCTGAGATCGAGAGCAAGAACCAGCAGCAGATGCTGGCTTATCGCGAGATGGCGACAGAAGCGTTGTTCGATGTGCAGTGGGTGAAGGTGCAGCTTGGGCCGGAAGAGCTGCCGGGCTACAAGGGCGAACGTATTGTGTGCGCAATGTGCGGCGAAGGGATCAACTTCCAGCGCGAAGTGAGGCGTAATGGCGAAACGCTGTGTAAAGCGTGCGCGGAAGGCAAGTACTACGAACTGGTGTGAGCGAAACAGCTTTTGGGCTTTTGGCTCATGGCGCTTGGCGATGTGAGATCGACACACCACGGTTTGCTTTCCTGGCAGTGGCCGGTGGCTGGTGGCTACTTTCTGATACCTGAACCTGGCGCCCCCGCCATCACTGACCCGCTGCGTCTTCATTGCTATACTTTTTTCTCCATGCTCAAAGACACACTCGAACAAGGACGCATCACCACCGACGAAGCGCTGGAGCGCTTGCTGCCTGCCGCTACGCAGTACCCGTTTTCCATCCATAAGGCGATGCGGCATAGCGTGTTTGCTGGCGGCAAGCGGCTGCGGCCCATTCTGTGTTTAGAAACCGCGCGCATGGTCTTAGGTCGCGTTCCGCCGGGTGTGGAAGAGTTGGGCGCCGCGCTGGAGATGCTGCACACCTATTCGCTGATTCATGACGATCTGCCGGCGCTCGACAACGACGACCTGCGGCGCGGCCGGCCGACCTGCCACAAGGTCTTCGGAGATGCCATTGCCATCCTGGCGGGAGACGCTCTGCAGACGCGAGCTTACGAGGTTTTGGCCAATTTACTGTGTCCTGCGGTGTCACGAGCAGCCATCATCGCAGAGATCGCGCACGCCACCGGAACCATCGACGGCATGATCGGCGGGCAGGTGATGGATCTGGAAGCCGAACACACGCGGCCCGACGCAGAGACGCTGGAGTACATTCACCGCTCCAAGACCGGCGCGTTGCTCACTGCAAGTGTTGTCGCTGGAGGCATGTATGCGGGCGCCGATGAATCACAGGTTCAACACTTGCGCGACTTTGGAATGAATATCGGGCTGGCGTTTCAGATTGTCGATGACGTTTTGGATGTGACGCAGACTTCAGAGCAGCTCGGCAAAACGGCCGGCAAGGATACTGCCAGCGAGAAGATGACGTATCCGGCGCTCTTCGGAATTGAAGCCTCGATCAAGAAAGCGGACGAGTTGATCGCGAAGGCCGATAGCGCTCTGGATATTTTCGGCGAGAGGTCGCAAACTCTGCGCGAGATTGCGGCGTTTCTGGTGGAGCGGAAGAAGTAAGGCTATTCAGTTTGGTTCGGATCGCCGCAGAGCCGAACGCACATCCGTCTGGGAAAAATCGTTTCCCTTGAAGAGCAAGGGCTCCGCTCGATCCCGCGCGAGAGCGTAGGCGAAGCAATCACCAAAATTCAGTTGCGCTGGATGACCGCTGCCCTTGCCGTAGTCGCGATAGGCTTCGCGAGCGATCTTGGCTTGGGTTACGCTAACAGGCTCGACAACGATTCGCGCCTCCCGTATAAAGTCATCGAAACGGCGGATCGCAATGGGGCTGCGATGCCTTTCGGCGATGATAGCGGCTTCGACGTAGGTTCCGGCGGAAATTGATCGTCGGGGCGCTCGGTCGATGCGATGCGCGAAAAGGCTGGCATCGGTTTCCGCATACAAAATCGCAATGATGGCGGAAGTATCAATGATCACTTGGGCAGTCCCTTCTCGTCATACAACAGGTCGCCGTGGTCAATCGCCATCAGTTTCGGATCGGCATGGGCCGCGAAATCACGACCAATTTCCATCAGCTTCTCAGCAACACCCTCTTTCTTGTGCTGCCTCGTTCTCTTCAACTGCTCGCGAACGGCGTTGGTGATTGCCTGGGTCATGTTCACACCCGTCAGTTTCGCTAGCTCCTCGACCAGCTCGCAAGTCTCTGGGTTTTTGATGTTCAACGCCACCAGTCTACCTCGTCTATACTTTAGTTCTACCATTATACCAACCGCCAAGCATCACTCATATCGACTGCACCGGAATCATCATTAGGTCGTCCACCAGCCCAACCTCTTTCTGCACGAATGGCTCAGCGTATTTCACTCCGGCAAGCAGGCCGTAGAAGCCTGCCATATGCGCCAGCTTCTCGCGAATCTCCGCCTCGCGGGGAAACAGTCCGGTGCCTGAGGACTGGTCGGAGTACTGCGAGCGGTACGCCAGCAGCGACTGCAAGCGGGCTTCGAACTGGTCGGTGATGTCGACGACAAACGACGGGCGCACATCGGCGTACAGGCTGGCATAGATGATCTTGAACGGGCGATGCGCGGGAAATCCGAGGTCGAGTTTCGCCAATCCAGCGACAAAGGCAGACTCATAGCCTAGAACGCCGGCGGTGGAGTGATCGGGATGGCGCGCTTGCCAGTACGGCAGAATGAGTATGCGTGGCCGGAGTTCGCGAATAACGGCGGCCACTTTCTTCCGGTTCTCGAAGGTGTTCTCGACGCAGCCATCAGGAATGTCGAGCGCCTTGCGCCAGGAGACGCGCAAAATCTGCCGCGCATCTTCGGCTTCGCGCGCGCGGTCGTCCATGGTGCCGCGCGTTCCCATCTCGCCGCGTGAAAGGTCGAGGATAGCGGTGGTACGGCCCATCTGCGCCATCTTGAGCAGGGTGCCGCCGCAGGTCTGCTCCACGTCGTCGCGGTGGGCGGCAATGGCTAGAATATCGACTGATTCCGGCATGGCGTGATGATAGCTGATAGTGCCTTTCGCAGCTTGGGTGTTAGCTACAGCGTTATAGCTCCCTCAAGGTGGCTCAGAATCGTTCTTGAAATGGCCACTTGCGGGTAGCCGCTTATCTCCACGTTGGTGAAATATCGAACTTCATCCACGAATGTCTTTGAATTGTTGTGCCCGCAGGATATATTGCGATGCTGTTACAGGAAGTAAAAACCCAAGAGAGGGTGAAGAATGAAGACAAGAAATCTACTGTTGGCTCTGCTTGTGTGCTTGTTCGCAATGGCGATGTTTGCAGCCGACAATCCGAACATGGGCACGTGGAAGCTGAATGAAGCGAAGTCAAAGATTGCTCCAGGATCGGCTAAAAACACAACCGTGACGTACGCCCCGGACGGCGACAAGGTCAAGGTGACCGTCGATGGTGTGGACAATAGCGGGAATCCGGCTCATGGCGAATGGGTGGGAAAGTTCGATGGCAAAGAGTACCCGGTCACAGGTGATCCGCGCGTCGATACGCGCGCCGTCAAGCAGGTGAACGAACGGACGCTGGACATAACCAACATGAAAGACGGGAAGGTCACGGGAACGGCGGAGGTCGTCGTCGCTAAAGACGGCAAGACGCGCGTACTTACCACCACAACCAAGGTGAACGGGAAAAACACAGAAAATCACTTCGTCTACGACAAACAGTAACGGCCACAGTGATCTGCGGCGGGCTGTAGCTTTTTCCAAAAATCTAACGTGAATAGGAAAATTCTCTTGAAAATTAGAACTCTGTTACTAAGTGTCTTTGTATGCATGTTCGCAATGGCGATGTATGCCGCCGATAATCCGAACATGGGTACGTGGAAGCTGAATGATGCGAAGTCGAAGATTCCGGCCGGCACTACAAAGAACACCACCGTCGTCTACAGCGCTGACGGCGACAACATAAAGGTCACCACCGATGGGGTCGACGGCAAAGGTCAGCCGGCGCATGGCGAATGGGTAGGCAAGTTCGATGGCAAAGATTATCCGGTGACCGGCGGCGCGGACGGAACGACGCGGTCTTACAAAGTTATCAACGACCGCAAGATGGAATTGACCAACAAGGTCGGCGGGAAAGAAAATCTTCACGGCACAATCGAGATTGCGAAGGACGGCAAGAGCCGCACCGTCGATCTTGAAGGAACTGGGGCTGACGGAAAGAAGATGAAGTCGAAAGGTGTGTACGACAAGGAGTAGGGGAAAGTTTACCCGATTTCGGTTTTCACGCGCGCCCTCTCAGGGCGCGCGTTTTGGCGTGCGAACTTGTTAAACGACACCCAACCCGGTTATCAGAAGAGTTCGATGGCTGCTGCATGCACTGGGGCTGAAGCCAGCCGGGCATCATGCGTCAGCAAGGTTGCGCCGAGTCCTTCTGCCAGAGCCACGTAAGCGGCGTCGTATGCAGACAGGTTTTCCCGGAGATCCCAGATACGAGGAACAAACCCCGAATGCGAATGACGGATGACGCGAAGATCTAGCAGGTCTTGAATCGCTTCGTCCGCGCGACTCGGCGCCAGGACTCCGCGGCGAACGAACCGCCGGAGCACATGAAGTACCTCGACATCAAGCAGGTAGGGAGCGTGAAGCGACCTCGCATGCAATCTGATTCTTTGGTGAATGCGCTGTCCTGCGGTCGTTCGCAGCAGCCACTCCACGACGGCGGAGGCGTCTAGGACAATCAACGCCGGTCCCGCTCTTCCCGCAGAATGCCTACGGAATCGATTGGGATACGTACAGGCTCTCTGCTTTCCAATCGTGCCAACATCTCGGCCATCGTTGGTCGCTCAGCGATCTCTTTGATCTCGCCCAGCAAGTAATCGGACAGCGACTTCCCTGACATGGCGGCCCGCGCTTTCAGCTTCCGATGCAGAGTCTCAGGCACGTTTCGCAACTGGATCATCTTACTCATGTGATAAGCATACTTTCATGTGCAGACCATGTCGAGTCTACGGTCCTCACAGAATCACCCGCTCATCCCCAACTCGCTTGGTCACCCGCTCACGGTCCAGATACTCAAGCAACGGGATGGCGTACTTTCTGGTGATTCCGAACAAGTCTTTGAACGTTGCGACGTTGATCTTGGGCGTCTTTGCTTTCTGGGCGGCGATCTGCTGCCGCAGTGACTCCAGCGCGCTGTGGTGAAATACCAGATCATCGCCCAGCTTCACCAGCACGCGCTCACGCAGCAGCAGGGTAACAATCTTCTGTGCGCGAGCCTGATCGATGCGCACAGAGGCCAGCACATCCTTCAACAACGGAACCTGCAACCCGGCTTTGGCAAAGGCCTGCTCGATCTTCTGCTTCGATTCCGCCTCGTCGTCGCCCATCACCACGCCGCGCCCGGCTCCTCGCACTTGTTCGCCGGCAACCTCGATTTTCTTGTCGCCCGCCAGGGAGATGACAACGGCGCGGTATATCTCGGGACGGAATCCAAGCTTCTCGCGCAACTGCTCCTGGTTCAGTCCCGCGACCAGCGGATTAGTTTTATGAAATTGTTCGATGGCCGCCAGAGCACTGGCTCGGGCGCTTGCGAAGTCATCGGCAGATAGCAGCAGGTCGCCGGCCTGCACAATCTTCTTCTGCTGTTTAAGTGCCGAGGCAAGGTGATCGATACGGGTGCGCAGCCATCCGGTTTCAGCGACAGCCTCCGCAGCTGATAACCCCGCAATCCCTCGGCGCATGACGCGTGCGAGCAATGCTTCTTCCGGATTCGCGTTCGCCAACCTTTTTGCGAACGCCAACCGCTCCGCTGCTTTCATGCGACGCGCCGGCTCGAGCACATCTAACACCAGCCCGCCGCCGATAGTGATCACGGGGGAGAATTGTCGGATGATGAAGCGGTCTCCCGGCAACAGTAACAACGGCTGCTCGAGCTTGAGTCGCGCATACCCCGACTCGCCCGGCTTCACCTGCTTCGCTTCTAGCAGCTTGATCTCGGCAACCGTCTCGGCGGTAAACGCGTGCAAGTGAACCCGAGCGGCGTCGCGCAGCGGCTTGGCCGAGGGAAGCAGGTCGAGGCTCACGGTGAGGCGTTCGGTCGCCGAAAACAATCCCGCGCCGGTCAACATCATCCCTCGTGCGAGATCAGCGGTTTCGACAGCGGCAAGGTTCAGCGCGGTACGCTGCCCGGCAATGGCAAGTTTCGCCGCCTCTCCATGAACCTGAACGCCGCGCACCCGCAGGCGCCGCCCACCAGGATGAACTTCGACCTCTTGTTCAGGCGCAACGCTGCCGGCGATAAGCGTGCCGGTAATCACGGTGCCGAAGCCCTTCATGCTGAAGACGCGATCGATGGGCAGGCGAAACGCCGCCTTGGAATCCTTGGCCGGAACTTCGACCGCCAGCCGAGCTAACTCGCGCTTCAACTCGTCGAGCCCCTCGCCGGTCTTGGCGCTCACGGCAACAATCGGGCGAATTCGCGGGATCGAGAAACGATCCTTTCAGGTATTCAGCCACTTCCATGCGGACGACTTCGAGGGTGTCGTGGTCGACCAGGTCAGACTTGGTCAGCACGGTGAGGCCTCGTCTTACCGAGAGCAGCCGCACGATATCGAAATGCTCACGGGTTTGCGGTTTGATCGACTCTTCTGCCGAGATAACCAGCAATACCAGATCGATACCGCCCACCCCGGCCAGCATGTTGCGCACGAAGCGCTCGTGCCCGGGAACATCGACAAATCCGATGCGCACCGGCTCACCCGAAGCTGCGCTGAGGTCGAGGTTGGCGAAACCGATGTCGATGGTGATGCCGCGCCGCTTTTCTTCTTCCAGGCGGTCAGGGTCGGTCCCGGTCAGGGCGCGTACCAGAGCGCTCTTGCCATGGTCGATATGTCCTGCAGTGCCGACGATTACGGCTTTCATTGCAATCCAGTTTATCTAAGCGATTCTGGAACTAAGGTGACTGTTTGGGTGAATCTTTAAATAGGGCACATGTGTGCGAAAATGGATAAGAACGATTTGCCGCTCGCTGCCGGGTTAGTTTCTTCGCGCCATCCTAGTGGACGGGGTCGCCCAGCCACCAGCTTCCTGGGCGGGTTGTAGCTCAGCGCAGTCGAATATACGGATGGCATCAATTCTTACATCGCCTGGAACTTCACCTGAAGAACCAAGGCCGCAGCGCTGGGACACAACGGCTGCGGAAGCCGAGTTCCTGACACCTCATCTCCTGCTGCAACTGGAAGATGAGTTGGAACGGGTGCGTCGCCGCGAAGCTGCGTGGATTTCCCTCATGGTCCACCTGCTGGTGGTCCTCTTGCTGATCAATACCACCAGGATTTTCCCCGGCCTGAAGGGATCCATCATCGCGTCGGCCGCCGACCTGATGAAGAACCAACAGCTTACATACCTCGATCTGCCTCCCGATCTGCAGAAGGAGCCGACGAAGCCGCCGCCGACCAATGTCATTTCCGACAAGAACCGGACGGCCGAGAGCCGGCATCCGCAGATCGACAAGAAGACGCTGGAAGAGTTGCGCCGCGCCGGACCGCCGGGTGGGATGCGAGCGCCGGCACAACAGGCGCAGGGCGCGCCGTCGCCGCAGCCTCCGGGGCAGCAACCGCAGGGTCAGCAGCAACAGATGGCTGACAACAGTCAGCCTGTGTTGCAGGATCCGCGGTTGCCAGTGCCACAGCAGGGCCAGTCAAAACCGACCGTAGATTTTCGCAGCATGATGTCGGCCGGCCAGCAGATTAGCCAGGCGGCCAACAACGTCGCCATGGGACGCACAGCTCCCTCCGTGGGATTCGGCGGAGCCGTGGGTAGCGGTGGCGATTACGGCGCCGGAAGGGGCGGAGCCGCCCGGGTTCAAGGAAACCTTGAAGTGCTGAGCGATACCCAGGGTGTCGACTTTGGGCCTTATCTTTCTCGCGTGCTGGAAGCGGTGCGCAGAAACTGGTATGCGATCATCCCTGAGTCGGCGCGGCCTCCGTTGCTCAAGCACGGTAAGGTGGCCATCCAATTCGTTATTCTTCCCAACGGGAAAGTAGCCGGACTGCAGTACACCGGCTCGTCGGGCGATATTGCGCTCGACCGTGCGGCATGGGGCGGTATCACTGCCTCCGATCCGTTCTCGCCGCTGCCCAGCGCGTTCCACGGCCCCTATCTGGCCTTGCGCTTCCACTTCTACTACAACCCCGAAAAAGGCGAGATGCAGTAACTCCTCGCTGGCTGCGATAAAATGAAGACACGATGATCCTTCCATTCGTTCGCGATCTCTTCGCGGACGTGGAAACTTCTCCCATTCTGTCGCGCGCAATAGCCCACACCAAGGGCGGCGCGGGGCGGATTCGTGTCTCTGGCCTCACTCCGACGGCAAAGGCTCTGTTCACGGTTCTGCTGCAGCGAGGCTCTGCTCGTCCGCTGGTGCTGATGGTTTGCGATAACCGCGCCATCGAGGAGTTGCTGCCGGTGCTTCGTTCGCTTGCCGACCTTACCGGAACGCTGGCGCCCGAGGCCATCGTCAGCCTGCCGTCCTACGATGTGCTGCCCTTCGAAAGCCAGTCGCCGCATCCGGAGATCCAGGAAGAACGGGCCGCTTCGCTCTGGAAAATCGCGACCGGGGCAGCATCGATTGTGCTGACCACGGGAAGCGCCACGGCCATGCGCTTGCGCGACGCCGGCTTCTATGCCGGACTGGCCAAGGTCATGCGGCGCGGCGAGATGGTGGATGTTGAGAAGACGGTCGAACACCTGCGCATTGTCGGCTACAGCCAGGTGGATGTGGTTGAGATGCCGGGAGAGTTTGCGCATCGCGGCGGCCTGCTCGACGTTTATCCACCGGAATCGGACCGGCCGGTGCGCATTGAGTTTTTCGGCGATGAGATCGAATCGATTCGCAAGTTTGATCCGGCAACCCAGCGCTCGGCCGCCAGCACCGATGACATCGTGCTGCTTCCGTTGACCGAAACACCGATGGAAGAAGAAACGCTCGCGGCAATCAACGCACGGCTCTCGGGCGAGCGGCTCGCGGGAAGCGAAGAGTTGATCGAGCAGACGGTACGCGCTACCGGGGTTACGGTCTTCCCCGGATGGGAGCTCTATGCCCCGGTCGCAGGAGGCAACGAGACCTTCTTCGATCTGCTGCCTAACGCCCAAATCGTGCTCGATGAGCCCGAACAGCTTGCCGAGACGCACGAACGCCTGGTGGACAAAAGTTGAGGAAGCACACGAGCGCAGCCTGGTGGGAAATCTGGTACGCCCCGAGCAGCTGTACCTCACGCC
Organism: uncultured Acidobacteriaceae bacterium; assembly: GCA_963791965.1. Taxonomy (GTDB): domain Bacteria; phylum Acidobacteriota; class Terriglobia; order Terriglobales; family Acidobacteriaceae; genus CAVVDY01. The sequence continues at coordinate 1,011,764 of CAWBUK010000006.1, forward strand.
AGAGCAATGGAACGAGCGCGTGCAAGCTTCGCCGGTTATCAGCGTGGAGCAGCTCGGCATCGAGTCGAGCGACGGTGTCGAACACCTGGTCTTCCAGTCGCAGCCGACTACGCGGTTTCACGGATCGATCGCCGCCGTCGCCGAGGAAGTTGGTCAGCTGGCGAAAGCCGGCAAGCACGTCATCTTTGCCGTCTCAAGCCTGGGCGAAGTCGAACGGCTGGCTGACGTATTCAACGAGTACAACCTGTCGTTCCGCATTGGCAGCCGTACCCCGAAACCGGGCCAGGTGTATGTCGATGAATCGAGCTACTTCTCGGAGGAGATTGCGACCACCACTATCGTCAAGGCTTATGTGCCGGAAGGCGTGGTGCTGCCCCAGTCGAATCTGGTGTTGTTTGGCTCGCGCGACCTGTTCGACGAAGCCGATGTTTCGGCTGGACGGCCACAGCAGCGCAAGTCGAAGGTGTCGGCGTTCCTGTCTGATTTTCGCGATCTGGCAATGGGCGACTACGTAGTGCACGTCGAGCACGGCATCGGGCAGTATCAGGGGCTGAAAGAAGTTCCGCAGGAAGACGGAGCAGCCGCCGAGTTCATGGTGCTGGAGTACGCCGAGGGCGCGCGGCTGTATGTTCCGCTGACGCGGCTCGATCTGGTGCAGAAGTATCGCTCTTCCGAGGGCGTGAAGCCGGTGCTGAACCGCCTGGGCACGCAGCAGTGGCAGAAGACCAAGGCGCGGGTAAAAAAGGCCATGAAAGACATGGCCGACGAACTGCTCAAGCTCTATGCGGCGCGAAGGAGCGCGGAGGGCCACGCCTTCGCAGCCGACACCGAATGGCAGCGCGAGTTTGAGGACTCCTTCGAGTTCACCGAGACTGACGATCAGCTGGACGCCATCTCCGACGTGAAACGCGACATGGAAGCCGCGACACCCGATGGACCGCCTGCTATGTGGCGATGTCGGCTATGGCAAGACCGAAGTCGGCATGCGCGCGGCCTTCAAGGCGGTCAGCGATAATCGCCAGGTTGCGGTGCTGGCGCCGACCACCGTGCTCGCGTTCCAGCACTACAACACCTTCCGCAGCCGCTTTGCCGCCTTCCCTATCAAGATCGAGATGCTCAGCCGCTTCCGCACCCCGAAGCAGCAGAAGGAGACCATCGCCAAGATTGAAGCGGGCCAGGTCGATGTAGTGATCGGTACGCATCGGGTGTTGTCGAAAGACGTGAAGTTTCCCGACCTGGGCCTGGTCATCGTCGACGAAGAACAGCGCTTCGGCGTTCGCCACAAAGAACGGTTGAAACAGCTGCGCAAAGAAGTCGACGTGCTCACCATGTCGGCCACGCCGATTCCGCGCACGCTGCACATGTCGCTGCTGGGACTGCGTGATATGAGCGTGATCGAGACGCCGCCCAAAGATCGCATGGCGATCCAGACCGTCGTCGCCGCCTGGGACGAGAAGCTGATTCGCTCCGCCATTGAGAAAGAACTGGAGCGCGGCGGCCAGGTCTATTTTGTACATAACCGCGTCGAGAGCATCTACGACATCGCTGACAAAATTCGCGAGATGGTGCCCAAGGCGAAAATCCTGGTCGGTCACGGTCAGCTGCCGGAGAACGAGCTGGAGAAAACGATGATGGCGTTCGTGCGCCACGAGGCCGACATCCTGCTGGCTACGACCATCATCGAAAACGGCCTCGATATTCCGCTGTGCAATACCATCATCATCAATCGCGCTGACCGCCACGGCCTATCGGAGTTGTATCAGCTGCGCGGACGTGTAGGACGCTCCGACAGGCGCGCGTATGCGTATCTGCTGATTCCGCCTGACCGCGACTTGACCGAACTGGCGCGACGCCGGCTTGCAGCACTGAAAGAATTCAGCGACCTGGGCGCGGGATTCAAGATTGCAGCACTCGACCTGGAGCTGCGCGGCGCGGGTAATCTTCTTGGCGGCGAGCAGAGCGGCCATATCGAAGCTGTTGGATTCGAGCTCTACACCACGATGCTCGAGCGCACGGTGCGCGAGTTGAAGGGTGAGCTTAAGGAAGAAGTTCCGGAGACGCAGCTCAATCTCGGACTCAACATACGCATCCCCGCCGATTACATTCACGAGGAGAACCAGCGCCTGCGCATGTACAAGCGCATCGCCGGGGTCGAATCAGAGGCCCAGCTGGAAGACGTTGCCGGCGAGCTTGGCGACCGCTACGGCACGCCTCCGCCGCCAGTGCGCAATTTGTTGGAGTACGCTGGGCTTCGTCTGTTGTCGCAGCGCGTGGGCGTAGCCCAGATCGAGCGCCGCAAAGATGCAGTCAGCATCCGCTTCAATGAGAAGGCCAACGTTGAACCCGATCGGCTCATGCGCTTCGTCGCTTCCGAAGCAGGAGCTCAGTTCACACCTGCCGGTATCCTGAAATTCTCACTGAAAGAGAAGCAGCCGGATTTGGTCCTAGGGACGGTTGAACTCCCTGCTACAGGAACTGGCTGGGCAGGAGCAGACGGTCTAAGTCAGCTAAACGTTCCTAGCGATAATTCCACCTGCCCAAATCTGGAATGGCACTGCTAACCCGCTGAAAATGCTTCCGCTTTTTCTCGCGACCAGCTACTCTGATTCGTAACCCGCCAGGCATCGCTGCTCAAGATGGTTGATTTTCCGATCTACCACGGAAAAAACGTCATGACTCTTCGGGAGCCCCCAATGTATCTGCCACTTGCTTTGCTCAATCGCGTAGCTCGCGTTCTCATCGCCCTCTGCACATTGGCGCTCTGCCTTTCTGCGGCCGCACAGGAGAGCTACCTGGTCTCTACAACCGACGGCCTCCTCAGTCTCTATGACCTTTCTAGCAATACCCTGAAGACCACGACCACAACCGACACCGGTCTGGCCGCCGTTGTCTCGGGGCAGAACAACCGTTTGGCGTTCGCTCCCAATGGCGACTACCTGTCGATTTTCGACACCACCATTCAGCGGGAGGTTAAACGGCTAACCGGTGTAAATGGATTGACCGTTGCGATCACCCCCGACAAAAAAACCCTGCTGGTTGGCGGACAGGAGGGTTATCTCCGCGTCGTAGATACAGCCACTCTCACCGTAGTCCGCGTGTTGAACCTGAAGCCATTCCTGGGCCCTGACTTTATGGGCGCGATCGTCACCACCGCCACCAAGGCGTATGCATTCCCACTGTCAGGATTACTGACAAACGTGGCCGTCATCGATTTAGCCACTTACTCGGTGAAATCCATTCCGCTTCCGGCCGGTCAGTTCGATCAAGCCCACTTGGCAGCAGTTACACCCGATGGCAAGACCATCGTCGCCATGTACTACGAATTTGGCGACGGTAACGAACATGCGCTCTTTATAAGTACGGTGACAAACGCCATCGTTGCGGACCTCCCGCAGAGCAGTATTTCCGAGTCCTACGCACTGGTGATCACGCCACAGGGAGCCGATCCTTCCAAGCTCTTCGGCTATCTCCTGGCGAGTACGGAGCAAGGCAACGAAATCGTGGCCTTCGATTTGCGCCCCAACTCGCCTACCTACGGGGAGGTACTACCGCTGTCGGGAATTCCTGTTCAGTATTATCCCGATGGACTGGCCATCAACTCCGACGGCACGCGCCTGATAGCCGTGGGGCAACCTTACTTCCAGCCAGCGGCAAACACCTATGTGATTGACGCGCTGAAGATGATCACCGACCCCTCGCACTCCACCATCGCTCAGGTGACAGCCGGCAACGGTGGGACCGCTTACGCCACCTGTACTGGATTTTTCTCGACGACTCCTCCCAATACTGCACCTGTAGTGAGCGGTGTGAGCGGAGACATCACAAACGACGCCGATCGTGAGATCCAGATCAGCGGTAGCAATTTTCAACCGGGCGCGCTGGTGAGCATCGGCAACATGGCCCCGCTTCCGGCGAACGTCAACGACGGCGGTTCGTTAACCGTCACTGTGCTCGCAAATGCTCCCGCCGGCAATGCGCAGGACATTGTTGTGACCAATCCGGAAACGGCTGCCACGCAGGACCAGCAATATCAAAGCGGCTTGTTGGCGGGAAAATTCAATATTCTCCTCAACCCGAACTTCCAGCCAACAGCACAATTCTCCACGATCAACGACAACAATTCGATTTCTGCATATAGCCTTAAGCAACGTCAGATGGTGAACGTTGCCGGCGATTCTCTCAATTCCACCCCGCTTTGGTCAGATTTCAATGTGGACGGGAAACAGCTATACCTTTCCAGCATCATTCCTACATATCCGGTCCTTGAACGAGCCGTTTTCCCGGTAGACCTTGTAAACAATGTTGTCGGAACCGCCATAATTCTTCCCGGTGACCACCAATTCGGAAGCGACAATGTTTCTGCCAGTGTGGATCCGAACACAGGCAAGCCGGTGATAAACGCCGTTACCCGGGTCCCCCGGGACATGCTGGTTAGCGTCATTAACAGTGACGCCGGGTCACCGGCATTCAACACCGTGATCCGGACTTTCGACTCAGGCTCAATGAGTGCCGGATTGTTTCTATACAGTATCGCTACGGCCGCGGACGGTAAATTCGCCTATATCTGGTACCGCTCGGGCAGTCCCGCCAGATACTTCCTGGAGATTGTGAATCTCACGACCGGGACGTTCACCCAAGTGACTGCCGCCAGCCTTGGTATAAACCAGGCCGATTCGCTTAATGGGATAAGGCCAGTCATCGCTCCCGATGGGAAGACACTGCTATTGTCCAGCTTCTACAGTAGCCGTTGGCACATCGAGATCATTGACATTTCCAAGCCGACGGTGCCCCGACGCATCGCCGAACTCACGCCCACTCCAGTTCCGGGCCATGGCTTTCCTGTCGTGACCAACTACCAGGTTGTTGGTGCTCAACTCTATGCCTTCGATCCAAGTGGCATCATCGTGGTCTTCAACTTCAACCGCAACACCGGCGACTTCCGCGAGCGCGGATGGTACGTCTATCCGGCGATAAACACCTACTTGAATTCGGCAACTCAATTCGCGCCGAACTTTGCATTCTCGCCCGACGGTCAGTGGCTCTATGTAGCCGACCCGATAAACGATCTGATCGCGGTTCTCGATCCGGCGAAGCTGATCGGCGGCACGGACGCCGTCTTCACTACGATTCGAGCGCCCTACTATCCCTATCGGCTGGCCGTCAGCCCGGTGGTTGCGCCGAGCAGGCTAGCAACGGTTGCTCACTAATGCATATCCCGACAGCCCTCCATGTTGGCAGCATGAAACGTGAAGTTACCTTGGTACCCAGTCGGCCACTCAATTTGTACGGGTGAACCCAATTCCAGCCTTGGACTTTCCACCGAGAAAAGCTACCCTCTATTCACGTACCGTTCACAATCCAGAATGCCCGCTCGGGGAGGCTAAATGCACGCCAGATTTTCTTCCCGTCCTACATCCATTCTTAGCGGCACTAACTTTTTACCGCGGATTGCTCTAAGGCTGTTAGTCGCCGCTCTGCTGGTGTGCGTCTCCCATCCGTTGCTGGCGCAGGAAAACTACCTGACCTCAACCGCGGATGGAACGCTTAGCTTGTACGACCTGACGACCAACGCACCCATCACGTCGATCAAGGGCACTGGAGTTTCCGACGTGCTCGCCGGCCCCAACACCCGGCTAGCCTTCGCCCTGAATGGCAACTACCTGTCGGTAATCGATACCACGATCCAGCGTGAGGTCAGGCGGCTAACCGATGTGAACGGGTTGAAGGCCGCAATGACGCCGGATGGCAAGCTGCTGCTTGTTGCCGGGTTGGATGGCTCGTTGCGAGCTGTCGACACGGCGCAGCTGACGGTGGTTCACAAGGTCAATCTCCTGTCGATTCTGGGGCCGAATCCTACCGGAGCGCTGGTAATCGCTGCCAACAAGGCTTACGTCTTCCCGTATGCGAGCACGCTCTCGAAGGTCGCGGTGGTTGATCTGACCAGCTACGCGGTTTCTTCGCTGGCTTTGCCTGCGGGCTTCTTCCTGGCAGAAGATTTAGCCGCCGCTACCCCCGATGGCCAATCCATCGTGACCATCGAAGTGGAAAACAAGGATAGCTTGCTCCACGTGCTCGTAATCAGCACGGCAACCAATGGAGTCGTCGGTGACTATCCACAGAGCTCCGACATTACCTGGAGCTACTCATTCGCAATTACCCCGAACGTAAATCCGTCGCAACTGTTCGGTTACCTTGCGCTGCAACTGGCGGGCATTGACGCGGTCGCCGCCGTGGACCTGCGGCCCAATTCGCCGACCTATGGCTCCATCCTGCCGCAGACAGCCGTCAACTCCGCGTTCGCTCCCAATGGTGTCGCAGTCAACTCCGACGGATCGCGCCTGATCATGGTGGGGGCGCCTTATGCTCCGCCCTCGGTCAATACGTTCGTCATCGATGCGGCCAAGATGATCGTCGATCCTTTCAACGCCGTCATCGCTCGATTACAGATCGATAGCGGCGTTTCCGCGCAAGCGGTGTGTACCGGATTTTTCACCACGGTTCCGCCCAGCTCCGCACCGGTTGTGAGCGGCGTGAGCGGCGATATCACCAACGACGCGGCGCACGATATTGAGATCACTGGCGGAAACTTCATGCCCGGAGCCTTGGTCCGCATCGGCAGCATGCCTGTACTGCCGGCCAATGTCACCGGAGGCGGTACGTTGACGGTGACCGTACCCGCGAACGCGCCAGCCGGAAACGTGATCGACATCGTCGTCACCAATCCTCAGACCGGCGATTCGCAGGACCAGCAGAACCAAAGCGGGCTGCTAGCTAATCAATTCAATATCCTGCTCAATCCAGCCTTTCAAGGCACAACCCAGCTCGGCACCGTCAATCTTGACAGTTCCTTCTCGGTGTACAGCGTCGGCATGCGAGAGATGTTGAACGTTCCGGTCGCGCAAACTGCTGAAACCGCATTTTGGCCGGTCTTCAACACCGACGGGAGACAAGCTTATCTGGCTGGTGTCTTCCCTACCTTCAACAACGTTCAGCGGACCGTTATTCCCGTAGACCTCACCATTAACGTGCTTGGCAACCGAATCGCATTGCAAGGCTCGCACCAGTTCAGCAGCAATAACATGTCGGCCAGCATCGATCCGAATACCGGCAAGCCGGTGGTCAACGCCGTGACGCTTCTCAATTCGGATTTGCTGATCAGCGTCATCGACACCGACTTCACTTCCGGTACCTTCAACACCGTCATTCGGACCTTCGATTCCGGCAACGTCGGTAACGGAGCGTTCCCCTTCAGCATCACTTCGACCCCTGACGGAAAATACGCCTACGTGTGGTATGAGCTAAGCAGTCCATTCTCCTATTACCTGGGCATCATGGACCTCACCACCGGCACGTTTAGCCACGTGAGCGCCGCCAGCCTTCGGGTATCACAGGCCAACCCACTCAACGGAGTTAATCCGGTCATCGCTCCGGATGGGAAGACGCTGTTGCTGTCCAGCTATTACGGCAGCCGCTACCGCATTGAAGTGATCGACATTTCCAAGCCGACCATGCCGAAACGCCGGACCGAACTGGTTCCGGTTGCGGTGCCTGGTCACGGGTTTCCGGTGGTGACGAACTACCAGGTGGCGGGAAATACGCTCTACGCCTTCGATCCAACAGGAATTATCGTGGTATTCAACTTCCGACGCGATACCGGCGATTTCCGCCAGCGCGGGTGGAGCCTCTATCCCATTTATAGCTCCATCAATTCGGAAACCAGCTTTGCCGGAAACTTCGGCTTGTCCCCCGACGGCGCTTGGTTGTATGTCGCCGATCCCAGCAACGACATGATAGCGGTGCTGAATGCCGGCAAAGTGGCTGCGGGAGTTAACTCCGTCTTCACCACGATTCGTGCGCCGTATTATCCGTATCGACTGGCGGTCAGCCCGGTGCCGCCGCCGTCGAGGGCGATTGCACACCAGCCTCCTTTGACGCAAAAAAAGGCGCAGTCGTCTGCCGTGAATTCACGACTGGCAACTGCGCGCCATTGACCGGCCCGCATTCAGCAACAGTGATGCGAGCCTCGGTTAATCAGGAAGGGCGGCAGCCTTAGCGCCCTACCAGCTTCTGCAGCTCTTCTGGGTAGCGTGCGCCCTGAACCGAAATCTTCGACACAGCGCTGTCAATCTCCCGCAGATCGTCAGGCGTAAGCTCGATGTTCACGGCGCCAAGGTTCTCTTCCAAACGATGAATTTTGGTCGTCCCCGGGATGGGGACAATCCAGGGCTTCTGCGCCAGCACCCAGGCCAGAGCAATCTGTGCCGGTGTCGCGTGCTTCTTCTTCGCGATGGCGCCGATGTGGTCTACCACTGCCTGGTTCGCCTTTCGATTCTCCGCACTGAAGCGCGGAACGATGTTCCTGAAATCGTTAGCCTCGAACTGAGTGTCTTCCGTGATCTTGCCGGTCAGGAAGCCCTTGCCCAGCGGGCTGAAGGGAACGAACCCGATGCCAAGCTCCTCCAGCGTCGGCAAGATTTCCTGCTCAGGCTCTCGCCACCACAGCGAGTATTCGCTCTGTAACGCAGTGACGGGCTGGACTGCGTGCGCCCGCCGAATGGTCTTCGCGCCGGCTTCGGACAGTCCGAAGTGTTTCACCTTGCCCTGCTGGATCAGTTCCTTCACCGCTCCCGCAACATCTTCAATGGGAACCTTGTCGTCGACCCGATGCTGGTAAAACAAATCGATAACGTCAGTCTTCAAGCGCTTGAGCGACGCTTCCGCAACTTCCTTGATGTGTTCCGGCCGGCTGTCGAGGCCAGTCTGTTTGCCGTTCTCAATGCGAAATCCGAACTTCGTGGCAATTGCGACGCTGTCGCGAAATGGCGCCAGCGCTTCGCCGACCAGTTCTTCATTCACGTAGGGCCCGTAAATTTCAGCGGTGTCAAAGAAGGTGACCCCGCGTTCCACCGCCGCCCGAATCACCCTGACTCCCGTCTGGGTGTCTACCGGAGTCCCCAGCCCGAAGCTCATTCCCATGCAGCCCAGGCCGATGGCCGACACTTCCAGATTGCTCTTTCCAAGTTTGCGTTTTTGCATTGCTGATCTCTGCTCCAATCTATGAATGCATCTACAACCGCGAATATTCTTTGGATGCTTTCGACCACTCACATGACTTCATTTCACTGATTTGCACTTTCCTCTTCCCTCTGATATCTCTGGCCTGCGACCGTCATGAGCCGCCACTTCCAGTCCGAGCAGTGGGTGCCTGCGCCCGTGGAGCGAGTGTTCGCCTTCTTCGCCGACCCGCATAACTTGCCGCGCATCATGCCCCCTGGCCTGGGCACGAAGCTGGTGAAACTCAGCCTGGTGCCCCCTCGCTTCCCCGCCGGAAAGGTTCCCCCGGGAACATTACGAATGGCAGGCGCGGGCACGGAGATGACCGTGGCCTTTCGCGTGGTGCCGTATGTTCCCATCCATGAGCGCTGGGTGGTGAACATCAGCGAGTTTGTGTTCAACCAGTATTTTCAGGATGTGCAGAAACAGGGGCCATTCCGCAGTTGGCAACACACCCACAGCTTCGAGTCGATGACCCAGGGCGGGATTGCGGGAACCCTGATTCGCGACGACGTGGAGTACGAGGTCGGCTTCGGAGCTGTTGGCCGCAGCCTGGAGTTGGTTGTCTTTCAGCAGGTTTTTCGTTCCACCTTCAACTATCGCAAGCAGGCGCTCGACAAGATATTCGCCGCTCCGGTCGCCATCCCCGCCGCCACCTAAATCACTCGGCTCAGTGACCGGAGTCACATCGCAAATGGCCACCTCGCACTAATTTTGAAATTGAAATTCATATTCATAATTGGCAGGTGTCCTCATGCGTACCATTCACTTCTTTCTACTTCTCCTGCTTGCAGCCATCTTCGCAACGGCCGCCGGCGCTGAGTCCGATCCTTCCGCGATTTCGCCCGAAGCAACATCCGCGACCCCGGCCGCCGCTTCAGCCAAGCCCGAGCCGCCTATCCAGGACAATAGCTTCCTGGTCGAGGAGGCCTACAACCAGGAAGATGGCGTCATCCAGCACATCAGCTTTGTCCAGGTGCTCAACACCCACGATGTCGTCTACACCCAGACCGACGAGTGGCCGCTACGAAGCCTCAAGCATCAGCTCAGCGTAACCGCTGCCTTTGACGAATCGGGCAACTACCGCGCCTTTGGCCCGGGATGGGGAGACACAGCCCTCAACTACCGCTATCAACTGATGGGCAGCGGCGAGACTCGACTTGCGATTGCACCACGCCTTTCCATGCTGCTGCCTACCGGCGACAGCGGCGCCGGGCGCGGTTACGGAGGCTGGGGATTGCAAACCAATCTGCCCATCAGCCTGCAGCTGAACCGCTATCTCGTCACCCACTGGAACGCCGGCGTCACCTGGATCCCGTCAGCGCAGGACAGCCAGCATCAACACGCTACATTGGTGAACCCGAACCTGGCGGAGTCCACCGTCTGGCTGGTCAAGCCGCGCTTCAACGCGCTGTGTGAAGTGGTGTGGACGAACAATGCCACGGTGGTTGCTTCTGGACAGGTGATACGTCAGCAGGCGCTATACGTCAGCCCCGGTGTGCGTTGGGCCTACAACTTCAAGAGCGGCCTGCAGATCGTACCAGGGGTCGGCGTGCCGCTCGGCTTGATGGGAGCGACGGGCCAGCGCGGCGCCATCTTCTATCTCAGCTTTGAGCACCCATTCGGGTTCTCGCACTCGCGGTGAGGACACGAGGCAATTCAAATGCTTAACCACAGAGGCACGGAGGCTCAGAGATTCTCCTGGTTTAGTCAGTCCGCCCACCGCGTTGTATCAGGACACAATTTTTTCTAGTCAGTCTGCTACAGGACGGTCCACCAGATGCATTGAGCTTTTCCGTACCTCTGTGTCTCTGTGCCTCTGTGGTTGATATTCGCTATGCTGAGTACATGGACCTGTTCGCCCTCACTCGCAAACTGATCGACATCGAATCGATCACCGGCAACGAAGTCGCTGTCGGCGTGGCGCTCGCAGACGAATTGCAACAACTCGGCTACGACGTCGAACGCATGCCGGTCGAGGGCGAGCGCTTCAACCTATGGGCAACGTGGCCCGGCGAACCCAATCCCGCCGTCGTGCTCTCGACGCATATGGACGTGGTGCCGCCGTTCATTGCATCCTCCGAAACGGACGATCGCATCTATGGCCGCGGCTCTTGCGACGCTAAGGGCATCATCGCTGCGCAAATCGGTGCGGCCGATAAGCTGAAATCCGAGGGCATTCATGTTGGACTGCTTTTCCTGGTAGGTGAGGAGCGCGACAGCCAGGGAGCGCAGGTAGCCAACCAGCAACCGCGCGGCGCCAGGTTTCTCATCAACGGTGAGCCGACGGAAAACAAGCTCGCGCTGGCGTCCAAAGGCACGTTGCGGGTCGAGGTGGTAGCGACGGGCAAAATGGCGCACTCCGCTTATCCCGAACTGGGTGAGTCGGCGATTGAAAAGCTGCTCGACGCCCTGGAGCGCGTTCGAGCGCTGAAGCTGCCGAGTCATCCCACATCTGGTCCTTGCACCATGAATATCGGTCTTATTGAAGGTGGACGCGCGCCTAACGTTATTCCCGACCACGCTGTCGCACACTTGCTCTTTCGCCTGATCGGTCCGGCAGGAGAGTTGCGTCAGCAAATCAGCGATGCGGTTCGCGGCAAGGCGGAGGCACACTTCAGGCTCGAGATCCCTTACATCGAGATGGCTACGGTACCCGGCATCGAGACCATGATCGCCGCCTTCACTACTGACATTCCCGCGCTAACGAATTGGGGAAAGCCGGTGCTCATCGGCCCGGGGTCGATTCACGTCGCCCACACCACTGGCGAGTACATCGAAAAAAAGCAGCTGCTGGATGCGGTGGAACTGTACGCGAAGATCGCGCGCGCGACTGTTGGATAAATCGTGAAGCGTAAATGAGCGTGTAGAACAAGAAAGTACTTGTCATCCTTAGCGGAGCGAAGGACCTGCTTTCCGCTCGCGCATGGGGAATAGCCTCATGGAGCGATGACGGTTGTAGCGCACAAACTGCAGATCCCCCGGCTGCGCTCGGGATGACACCCTGTTTAAGAATGTTCAATCCTCTTGCCCGGTCACCAGCTTTCTGCCACCATACCTAACGCCAATCTTCCCCGAGGTGCCCATGAGCGCGACCGCGTCTGCAGCCAACAACAGCAAAGCCTTAACTGGTCCCTTCACCATTCAGCGCGGGTCGCCCATCCCTATGGGCGCAACCCCGTTTCGCCGCGGCGTCAACTTTGCCATCTTCTCTAAGCACGCGACGTCCTGCACGCTGGTGCTCATCGATCCTGCGACGCACAACACGCTGGCCGAACTCGCATTCGATCCTGACCACAATCGAACCGGCCAGGTGTGGCATGCATTTATCGAGAACGCCGATCCCGGAATGCATTACGGCTACCGCTTCGACATGCAGCCCAACCCCGACCCGACGGTGTACCGATTCAACCCTTCCACGCTTCTGCTCGATCCTTGTGCGCGAGTTATCTCGGGCGGAGGAGAGTGGGGAGCACACACGGAAGCTAATGATCCACAACGCGTCGGCGTCATCAAGGACTGGGGCCTCGCCGACTGGCAGCACGACCAGCCGCTCGACATTCCGCTGGTCGACAGCGTCATCTACGAATTGCACGTCCGCGGATTCACGGTGCACGAGACGTCGATGGTAGCCAATCCCGGAAGCTTCGCCGGATTGGCGGAAAAAATTCCTTACCTCAAGCAACTGGGCGTCACCGCAGTCGAGTTGCTGCCGGTCAACGAATTCGAAGAGGCTGACACCGATCGCGCGAATCCTTTCACCGGCCAGAAGCTGTTGAACTTCTGGGGATATCAGCCGCGCGCCTTCTTCGCTCCCAACACGGCGTATTCCTCAAAGCGCGGCGACGGCGAGCAGGTGACCGAGTTCAAGCAGATGGTGCAGGCGTTCCACGAAGCGGGCATCGAAGTCATTCTCGACATCGTGTTCAACCACACGGCGGAGGGCGATGAGCACGGGCCCACGTTTTCCTTTCGTGGCATCGACAACGCAACCTACTACATCCTCAACCAGGATGGCGCCTACGAAAACTTCACCGGATGCGGCAACACCTTCAACTGCAATAATCCCGTGGTTCGCGACTTTATCATCCAATGCCTGCGCTACTGGGTGATTACGGCCCACGTTGACGGCTTCCGTTTTGACCTTGCCTCCGTGCTGGGGCGCGGGCAGGACGGCTCGGTGCTTGCCAATCCTCCGCTGCTGGAGACCATGGCCTTCGACCCGGTACTGGCCAACACCAAGCTCATCGCTGAAGCCTGGGACGCCGGCGGCCTCTACCAGGTGGGGACCTTCCCCTCCTGGGGACGCTGGGCGGAATGGAACGGCAAGTTCCGCGATGACGTTCGCAAGTTCGTAAAAGGCGATCCGGGCATGACCTCGGCGCTGGCGACGCGGCTTCTCGGCAGCCCCGACTTGTACGAGACTAGCGCGCGCGAGCCCTATCACAGCATCAACTTCATAACCTGTCACGATGGCTTTACGCTCAACGACCTCGTCTCGTACAACGACAAGCACAACCTGGCCAACGGCGAGAGCAACGCCGACGGCGCCAATGACAACAACAGTTGGAACTGCGGCGCCGAAGGCCCCACCAGCGACGCCGCGGTCCAGGACCTGCGTGACCGGCAACGCCGAAACTTTGCCACCATCCTTCTCATGGCGCACGGCGTACCCATGATCCTGGCGGGCGATGAGTTCGAGCGCACGCAACTGGGCAACAACAACGCGTATTGCCAGGACAACGAAATCAGCTGGGTGGACTGGCACATGGCCGACGCCAATGCCGACCTGATGCGCTTCTTCCGGTTGCTGATCGGTTTCCGTAAACGTTGTTCGCTGCTGCGCCGCTCAACCTTCAACTTCAGCGGCTCCGACGGCTTTCATGTGACGTGGCACGGAGTAAACCGCATGCAGCCCGATTGGAGCTATGACTCCCGCAGTGTCGCCATGCAGCTTACCCAATTCAACTCCGACGGCTCCCGCCAGGACCTTCATCTGATCGCCAACGCTCATTGGGAAGATCACGCGTTCGAGCTGCCGCAGATTGGTGAATACGAGTGGTTCCGGATGGTAGACACTTCGCTGCCTTCGCCTCATGACATTGCGGAGGATGGTCAGGAATTTCCGCTGCTGTCGCAGGACAGCTACGTCGTTAAGGCTCGCAGCGTAGCGGTGTTCCTGGCCAAGTGAGATAGTCAAGGCTTCTCGAGGAGGCACTATGGTTGCGCCAGCCATTTGGCTGTTTCTGCTGTTCGCAGCAACAGACGCGCCACAACCGATAGCTTCCGTAGCTGCTGTCGAGAAGATTGAGTGTTTGGCGCACTCGATGGGAATAAAGGCGACCCTGAACGCTGAGGTTAAGAATAATTCGACAGAGCCACTGACGTTGGGACGGGTCTCAGTCGCCAACGAGAGATTCTACCGGTTTGATTCCGACGGCAAAACCATTGTGATTGGCACGAGTAGCACGCCAGATGAGTTCCCAACAACGGATCCGTTCGACACGCCAGAGCACGTCCCGGAAGAAACGCTTGCTCCTGGCGCCTACAAACGATACGCCTTCGATCACATCATCTACGTGATGCCGCACGTGGTACTTCGGCGTGCCACTGAGCAATGGATTTTAGTCAGCTTCCATGTCACAAATGTCGAGAACAACGGACACGTGTCTGAGTACTGGACCGCCCCGATTTCTATCTTTATTCCGACAGAGTGCAGACTGCCATAAGTGCGCCTTTGCGCTTCGCGCGCTGCCTTCTACTCTCGATTTCCCCGCTGTTTCCGTGTTGCTTATCTTGGAACCTGCTCCGTAACCGCATAAAAAGCGGCCTAAAACGACCCTATCTGTGGAAAACCCGCATAAAATAAGGCTGAAAGTGCTTTGCTCATGAGCGTCATTGGTATAACATGACCTTCAATTGGGCGTCATTATTGGGCTCAAGTCTTCAAGGAGGTAGTTCGAATGGCAGCAGGTATGACAAAGACTCAGCTGGTACGGCACATGGCCGAGCAGCATGAGATGAGCAACAAGCAAGTCGCCGCGTTCCTCGATGCGCTGGCGGAAATCGCAATCAAAGAGACCAAGAAGAACGGCGTATTCGTGGTGCCGGGCCTTGGCCGTCTGGTGAAGTCTGCCCGCAAAGCCCGCATGGGCCGCAACCCGCAGACCGGTGAAGCCATCAAGATTCCTGCCAAGACCGTGGTGAAGTTCCGCGTCGCCAAGGCAGCCAAGGATTCGATCGCGCCCAAGAAGTAACTGGGCCGCAACATCACGCAGCAGAATAGTTTTTCCACGAGGGGCCGGCGTATGCCGGCCTTTTTACTTTTGCCGCGATCCGGCACCACGCGTGAGAAACGATGCCTGGGCTCATTCGAGCGGCGACTGCGCAGATAGAAAAAGCCGGAGCTACGAGAGCTCCGGCTGGCGAAACTTAACGAGGTAACAGGATTACAGCATCAGCTTGCGGCGCAGTACGCCGGCCAAGCCCAATACGCCGGTACCCAGCAGCACCATGCTGCCCGGCTCCGGAACGCTGGCTTCGCTCAGGCGCAAACCGATTTCGGCGCCACCGTTGCCGCTGAAAACCGGAACGCCATAGCCGCTGTAGTTGTCGTTGCCGCTGGTGATGGCGGTCAGGCCGTTGTTGCTGTAGTTGATCGGCGGATAGATATAACCATAATCGGCGCTCGCGTCAGAGATCACGCCGAAGTTATAGGTATTTCCAGCCTGAAGAGTGAAGTTCACGGGAGCGGCAACCCACGACATCTGCGAGATGGGATCCACGTGAAACGACGTCAGGAACAACAGATTAGTGTTCGTGCTGTCGTAGACGAAATACTTGAAGTTGCCACCATTCGGCGAGTCCAGGTAGAACTCGACGTCGCTGAGAGTCTGCGTTGTCTGAACGCTGACGCCCTGGCCGGTACCGTCGCCGGCACCGCGGCTGGTAACGCCGTTAGTTGGGGAAAGGTCGAACACAATGTTGTCGGCAAAAGCTGCGGTAGCTACGCACAGAATCGCCAACATGAAGAACAGGGAAAGCTTGCGCATCTTTACTCCTCCCAGAATTCTAGAAACTACTTACGCAAAGCAGACAGCGCACTTCTATCTGCCAGTTTTACTGGTTTATCCTTTTGCAAAGGGAGGCGTAGCCGCGCGGCAATAGATGCCCCTAATTCCTCCGCATCGGGATGTGCTGGTAAGTTTAGTCGAATGTGGTAAACCCGCCAAGCAAATACTTCTTAAAAAATAGCCACCGGAGTTCGCATCGCCCGGATTTACATAGCACCTTGGTGGCGCATTGAAGGTAGCATCGCAGCCACGAAGCAGTTCAATTGCGCCCACCAGGCTACGCCGTTATGCTTTCGGCGACCGCAAATCCGCTCCTATGCCAAAACTCTACACCCCGCGCGAAGCCGCCCAGGTCTTAGGAATCAGCTATTCCTCGCTGAAACAATGGATTTACCGGGACAAGCTCAAGACGGTGCAGACCCCGGGCGGCCATCACCGCATACCCGAATCGGAGATCGATCGCTTCCTACCCCGGGTCACGCTCTCCGGATCTACCGCCAAGCGTCGCAAAACCTTTCGCCGCATCAGCGGGCGTAACCAACTCGTTGGCCGCATTACTGACATCAAGCTCAGCGGACTGCTGGCGCAGGTGACGTTGTCGATCGGGGGGCAACAAATCACCTCCATCATCACCGCCGATGCGGTGCGTGAGCTGCGTCTGAAGAAGGGCCAGGTTGCCGCCGCGCTTATCAAATCCACCGAAGTGATGATCATCCTGCCGGAATAACGAAGTGGTGAGGCTACCTTTCACGTCTTTCCTTTCGTTACAGAATCGCCCATTTGCGCATGCACGTTAGTCGCCTATAACAGCTTGACACTAACGGTTCATAACGATTTAATCGACTATCTGCGATACCTTCGCAGTTGGGGTGAACGTGCGCCTCCCTTCCCTGCTTCCTCTGGTGACCGTGCTGGCTTTGGGCAGCCTCTGCCCCTTTGCCGCTCACGCTCAGGTTTCAGCCGCTATTTCAGGAAGGGTCATCGATCCCACAGGCGCGGTCATTCAGGGCGCGACCATCACCGCGAAGAATCAGGACACCGGACTAACTCGCTCGACGCTCACCGACCCTGCGGGCCGTTACGAGTTGGCAGCTGTTCCCGTCGGCCCCTACGAACTGCGCGCGGCAAAGAGCGGCTTCTCCGAGCGGGTGCGCAGCGGTATCTCGCTAGTGATCGGACAGGATGCGATTGTGGATTTCAGCCTCGCAGTGGGCAATGTCAGTGAGCAGGTGAAAGTCACCGGCGATGCTGCTCTGGTCAATACCACGACGCAAGACATCTCCGGCCTTATCTACTCCCAGGAAATAAAGGAGCTGCCGCTCAATGGCCGCAGCTTTGACCTCCTGCTGACGCTCAATCCCGGCATCGTGAATTTCACCTCGCAGAAGACGGGCGGAACCGGCGTTTCCAACTCAACCACCGGAAATAACTTCTCCGCCTCCGGACAGCGTCCGCAGCAGAACATGTTCTTACTGAATGGCGTCGAATTCACCGGCGCGGCGGAAAACAACATGCAGCCCGGAGGCCCCAGCTCGAACCTGCTGGGGGTTGAAGCGGTTCGCGAATTCAATGTGCTGCGCGACAACTACGGAGTGCAGTATGGCAAGCGTCCCGGCGCACAGGTCACCATCGTCACCCAATCCGGCACCAACCAGTATCACGGTTCGGCGTATGAATATCTCCGCAACCATGCCCTTGATGCGCCGAATTACTTCGATGGCGGCTCAGCCCCGCCATTCCAGCGCAATCAGTTCGGCGCCTCCAGCGGCGGGCCCATCGTAAAGAACAAGAGTTTCTTCTTCGCCAACTTCGAAGGCTTCGTCCAGAACCTGCATCAGACATCAGTGGCGTTTGTTCCCGACCTGGCCTCGCGCGCTGCTGCCGCTCCCAGCGTCAAACCGCTATTGAACCTTTGGCCCACGCCATCGGCGACCGACCCCGACTTCAATGGAATCGCCGCCGTCTCCAGCAGTCCTTTGCAAACCATTCGCGAGTACTTCGGCAATGCGCGCTTCGACCAGGCGTTTTCGTCGAAAGACAATTTCTCCGCCACCTACACCGTCGACAGCGGCAACGACAACACCGCCACTACGCTGAACCCCTACAGCACCGACATCCTCAGCTTGACCGAACAGGTGGCGACGCTGGAGGAAACGCATGTCTTCTCTCCGATTCTGCTGAACACAGCGCGCTTTGGATATTCGCGCGCAGGCTATTTCTTCACCGGCGAGCCGACGCCGGGAACGCCAGCCGCCGACGTGCCCGGATTCCTGGTTGGGCATCCTGTAGGAGCGGTAGTGGTAGGCGGAAGCGCAGCTTCCAATCCGCAGGCGCAGTTAGGACTGGCGGGCAGCAACAACGGCAGCAACCTTCATATTGCGCGCAACCTTTATACCTACACCGACCAGGTTTCGTGGACCAAGGGACGCCACCAATTTGAGTTTGGCGCCTGGGTGCAGCAGTTCCAGTCAAACGAGAACATCGCGCTCAGCCAGTATGGACAGGCTACCTTCTCCAGCCTGCAAACATTTTTGCAAGGAACCACCAGCAGCTTCCTCTACGATCCTTCGCCCACCAAGCTGAACTGGCGATCGCTGTTCGCTTCCATGTACGCACAGGACACCATCCGCGCTACCGACAGGCTTACCGTGACGCTGGGCTTCCGCTTCGAGTCGTCAACCGGCTGGAACGAGGCGCATGGTCGCGCCGCCAACTACGCGTTCACCGACGGCGTTATCTCCAACCAGCCGCGCATCGCCAGCAGCGCATTCAGCACCAACAATGCGAAGTTCTTGCCCGAACCGCGAGTCGCCTTCGCCTACGCCATTCATCCCGAGACAGTGATCAAGGCTGGCTTCGGCATGTATTACGAACTTCAGGACGCGCTCGGCTATCGCATGGACCAGAACGCGCCCTTCAACCCGACCTACAGCATTGCATCGCTACCAGTTTCGCAACTGCCAATCAATCCCAACGTGGCTCCGCCGAAAAAGGCCTTGCTGGTGCCTGGCGGTGTGCAGCCGAATCTGAAGATGCCTACGCTGATTTCGTGGACTCTCGGCATTGAACAGCAGATCACGCCCAACACTACGTTTTCGCTGCGCTATGTCGGCTCGCATGGATACCACGAGATCATCGGCGTCGACGGGAACACACCCGTACCGACCATCTGCCCGGCGTCGCCCTGCCCGGCCGTGTATCCCAGCAACTTCCCGGTCGGTCTCGCGGGCACTCCGGTACCGGCGGGCTCGTATTACATTGCTCCAGGAACGCCGAAGGCGAATACCACGCTGGCCAACACCTGGACCTGGTTCGGCGTAGGCGACAGCCTGTACAACGCATTGGAAGTCGACTTCAACCGCCGCTTCAGCAACGGACTCGCGCTGCGCGGCGTCTACACCTGGTCGAAGGCGCTGGACGACGGCGACTCGGTCAACGGAACCACCGCCGGCAATGCGCCCGGGCTGGTATCCAATCCTTATGACATCGGGGCTGACTGGGGGCCCGCAACCTTTGATGTGCGAAACATCGGCGTCATCAGCGCGGTGTACGACCTGCCGTTTGGGCAAGGCAAGCAGTTTGGCGGCGACGCTCACGGATTTGGCGGCACCATGATCAGCGGCTGGAGCGTGAACAGCATTCTCACGCTCCAAAGCGGATTCCCGTTCACCGCGCAGCTCAGCTACAACCCGTCGAACAACGGCGACACCCGCAATCCGGTGCGGCCGTTCCTCAATCCCAACTTCTCCGGGAATCCCATTCTCGGCACGTCTGGGCAGTGGTTCAATCCCAACGTCTTTCTTCAGCCGCCGGCGAACAGCGGATTCTTCGGCAACGCCCCCCGCGATAACCTGGTTGGCCCCGGCTTGGCTACCTGGGACTTCTCCGCCATCAAGAACACCAAGCTGCGCGAGAGCTTGAACCTGCAATTCCGCGCCGAAATCTTCAACCTGTTGGACCGCACAAACTTCAATACTCCCGCGCTCATCACGTTCACTCCTTCGGGCGTCTCGGGCACCGCGGGCGCCATTACCAGCACATCGACCACGTCGCGGCAGGTGCAATTCGCCCTGAAGTTATTGTGGTGATTGAACTCTGGCCTTTTTACGTTTTGGTGACGAATTTCTCGCGAAATACCAGCAAATCCCGCCCAAAAGTAGTGCTATGCTTTCCCCAATATTTCTAACAGGAGGGTGAGATGGCTAGCACTTCTGCGGCACTGTCGCCGCAATCTTTCGATCAGTTCAAGGCTGCATTTCGCGGCGAGCTGATTCAAGCTACCGATCCGGCCTACGACATGGCCCGCAAACTCTACAACGGGATGATCGACAAGCGCCCATTGTTGATCGCTAAGTGCGTCGATGTGGCCGACGTAATCGCAGCGGTAAAGTTCGGCGTCGAGAACGACCTGCTTACCGCGATTCGCGCTGGCGGACACAACGGCGCGGGCCTGGGATGCTGCGACGACGGGTTAGTGATTGATGTCTCGCGCATGAAGGGCATTCGCGTGAATCCGTCCGACAAAACGGTTCGCGTCGAGGCGGGCTGCGTCTGGGGAGACGTTGATCATGCGACCCACGCCTTCGGGATGGCCGTGCCCTGCGGCTTTATCTCCAGTACCGGCGTCGCCGGCCTCACCCTCGGTGGCGGTATCGGTTACTTGTCACGCCGCTATGGGCTGACTATCGACAACTTGCTCTCGGCGGATGTCGTGCTGGCCGACGGTCGCTTCGTTACCGCGAGCGAAAAAGAAAACTCCGACCTGTTCTGGGCCCTGCGCGGCGGCGGCGGAAACTTTGGCGTGGTCACGTCGTTCGAGTTCCGTATGCAGCCGGTCGACACGGTGCAGTTCGGCCCGACCTTCTGGCCGCTGGAAGAATCGGCCGATGTGCTGAAGGCCTTTCGCGACTTCATCAAAACCGCGCCCGAAACCGTCAGCGGCTTCTTTGCCTATCTGGTGGTTCCTCCGGCCCCGATGTTCCCCGAGCACCTGCATATGAAGAAGGTCTGCGCCGTCATCTGGTGCGGCACCGGCTCAGCCGAAGAGATGGAGAAGGAGACCAAGGCTATTCGCTCCATGGGGCATCCGCTGCTCGATCACGTGGGCCCCGCGCCTTTCCCCATGGTGCAAAGCATCTTTGACGGCCTGTTCGTCCCCGGCCTGCAATGGTACTGGCGCGCCGACAACTTCACCGACTTGACCGATGAAGCCATCGCGCGCCACGCCGAGCACGGACCGAGAATCCCCACCATGCTCTCGACCATCCACCTGTATCCGGTGAATGGCGCAGCCCAACGCGTGGGCAAGAACGACACCGCCTACAGTTTCCGCGAGGCGCTGTTCGCCGAGGTCATCGTCGGTGTCGATCCTGATCCGGCAAACGCCGACAAGATCACCGCCTGGTGCAAGGAGTATTGGGAGGCGCTGCATCCCTTCTCCGCCGGCGGCGCCTACGTGAACTTCATGATGGACGAAGGCCAGGAGCGTGTGCAGGCCAGCTTCCGCGACAACTATGCCCGTCTGCTTGAGGTGAAAAAGAAGTACGACCCTAACAACTTTTTCCGCGTGAACCAGAACATAAGGCCGAATTAGCGAAAGTGCTTCTTGGCTCGCTGCTCTTCGCGCAGGGGTGCGGCCCGTTCAACATAACGGCTGTCATCCCAAGCCCGCCGCGACGGGCAGCGGTGCCTTGGGGACCTGCAGTTTGCTTCCCATCCTGAACGGCCTCGCGCCTCGCCGATTCGCTATATCTACTTAACCCCTTCGTCTGTGACGTGAATCACAGCCCGCCGTGCATTCCGTGATGACAATGTAAGCAGTTCAATGAGCCGGGTATTTCCTCCGATATGACTCTGTTGAGGTCCATTTATGGATAGTGCAGCACTACTCATTCACCGTTTGCAATTCGCCTTCACCGTTACGTACCACTACTTGTTTCCTCAGCTCACCATGGGACTGGCGCTGCTCATCGTGGTGCTGAAGACCATTGCCTTCCGCAAACACGATGAAGCCTACGATCGCGCCGCCCGCTTCTGGGCCAAAATCTTCGGCATTAACTTCGTCATGGGTGTCATCACCGGCATCCCCATGGAGTTTCAGTTCGGTACCAACTGGTCGCACTTCTCCCGCTTTGCCGGAGGCGTGATCGGCCAGACGCTGGCCATGGAAGGCCTGTTCGCCTTCTTCCTGGAATCGACGTTTCTCGGCCTCTTCTTATATGGCGAGAAGCGCCTGAGCAAAACCATGCACTGGTTCTGCTCATTCATGGTCTTCTTCGGATCATGGCTCTCTGGTTACTTCATCGTCGCCACTGACGCGTGGATGCAAAATCCCGTTGGTTACGCAAAGGCGCCCGATGGCACCGCGCAGCTCACCAGCTTCTGGCAGTTGCTGCTGAATCCCTGGGCGTTGGTGCAATATGCGCACAACATGAGTGGCGCTGCCGTCACCGGCGCATTTGTGATGACGTCGATCGGCGCTTTCTATCTGCTGACCAGAAAGCACACCGAGCAGGGCCGGATCTATGTTCGCATCGGCGTAATCGCCGGACTGATTTTCAGCCTGCTGCAACTGTTCCCCACCGGCGACCGCGCGGGCAAGATGGTGGCCGAGAAGCAGCCGGTGACGCTGGCTGCGATGGAGATGTTATTCGACTCGCAACAGGGCGCCCCGCTGGTCATTATCGGCCAGCCCAACATGGTGACCCACACCATCGACAACGGCATTCAGATTCCCAAGATGCTGAGCTTTCTTACCTACCGCCGCTGGGAAGCCGAGGTTAAAGGACTGAACGAGGTTCCACCGGCCAACTGGCCGCAGAACATTCCGCTGCTTTACTACTCGTATCACATCATGGTCGGCCTGGGGACGATGTTCATCGCCATCACCGTGGTCGCGGCCTTCCTGTTGTGGCGCGGAGCACTCTACAACGCGCGTTGGATGCTATGGATCCTGATGCTGGCGGCGCCCTTCCCCTACATCGCAAACACCGCCGGGTGGATGACGGCAGAACTCGGCCGCCAGCCCTGGCTGGTGTACGGATTGATGCGCACCATGGATGGCTACTCCAAGATGGTTTCTGCCGGCAACGGCTGGTTCACCTTCCTGGGATTCGCCGGCATGTATACCGTGCTCTCCATCCTGTTCCTCTTCCTGCTGCGGCGCGAGATCGAGCACGGGCCTGAGCCAGGCATCGGCGAGAAACCTAAAGTGCTGCAGATGAATTCCGTGGAGGTGCGATAGCCATGGCAACGCTCTGGTTCATGATCGTCGCGGTCATGGTGGCCGCTTATGTTCTGCTCGACGGATTCGATCTCGGTGCAGGCGCCATCCATCTGTGCATTGCAAAAACCAACGATGAGCGCCGCACCATCCTGCGCGCCATCGGCCCGGTGTGGGACGGCAATGAAGTTTGGCTGCTCGCTGCCGGCGGCGCATTGTATTTCGCCTTTCCGCTGCTCTATGCCTCCAGCTTCAGCGGCTTCTATCTTCCGCTGATGATGGTGCTGTGGCTGCTGATGCTGCGCGCCATCGGCATTGAATTCCGCGCCCATATCGACGAGCCGATGTGGCAGGGCTTCTTCGATGTCGTCTTCAACGTGTCGAGCATGTTGCTGGCCATCTTCTTTGGCGCGGCACTCGGCAACGTGGTTCGCGGCGTGCCACTGAACGCTGACGGCTACTTCTTCGAGCCGCTGTGGACGAATTGGCGCGTCGGCCAGAACAACGGCATCCTCGACTGGTACACCGTATTGTGCGGCGTCGTTGCGCTCATCACCTTGACGGTGCACGGCTGCCTGTATCTCGCCATGAAGACCGAGGGCGATCTGCAGCAGCGCGCCCGCAAAGTCTCGTCGGTGCTGTGGACGGTGCAGGTTCTGCTCACCGGAGTCAGCCTGATCGCAACGTTGTATGTGCAGCCGGCCGTGCTCAATAACTACTACAAGTGGCCTGCCGGATTCGTGATTCCGCTGCTCGTCGTCGCCAGCCTGTTGTACATGTTCGTCGCGATGAGAAAGAAGAACGACCTGGGCGCGTTCCTCGCCTCCTGCGGCTACATCGTAGGCATGCTGGTGGGAGCGGCTTTCGGGCTCTACCCAATGGTTCTACCGGCCAGCACCAATCCTGCGTACAGCCTCACCATCGAGAACACCAAGACCGGCGCACATGGGATGGCCGTGGGCTTCGTCTGGTGGAGCATCGGCATCGTTTTCGCTATCGGATATTTCGTCTTCATCTTCCGCATGTTCCGCGGCAAGGTGAATCTGGAAGAAGGCGGCGAGCACGGGTACTAAGGAAGAGGTAGTCAGTTGTCGGTTGTCGGTTGTCAGTTCTCGGCAACTAGCGATTAGCGATTAGCTGAAACGTGTCGGCGACCAGCGTCAGTGTTGGTCGCCAATTTTCGTTATGCCAACCCATCAGCCTCCGCAGGAGGCGACAGGTGCAAGCCCCCCTTCGGAGGCTGGCACGAAACTCCCGTGGAGCGAAGCTGATGTGGCAAACCATTCGCCAGCCGCTTTGCGGCGATAGGTGAGAGCCCCGCGATTCATCGCGGGGGAGGCGTAAGTGTGAAATCGAGAGTCCGCTTCAGCGGACGACAGGTTTTGGTAAACGACCCCTGCGCGGATGGGGTCTTCACCATCTCACCGCGACACGGCTGGCATATTAAAAGGGCGCGGGAATCATTCCGCGCCCAAGGTTTGTTTCGCAAATACTTGACTGTTACTTTAGTGGGCGTGACGCCTGTGTTGCTCTGCACTTTCCACTCAGGCGTCAGCCGAGCCGGGTCGGGACGCTGCGGCGGGCTGAACTTCTCCGACATTTGCGTTCGGCAGACCAAAGGCATAGAGAGAACTCGTAGGACGGGATATACAGCATGCCGTTGACCACTGCGGGTGGAGACTGTCCCCCGGTCGTTCGCGTACTGCCAGAGCAGTGCGCCCGTGCTGGCGTTCAAGGCATATACGTCTAATAGCCGATCGTCGTTAACATAGACCACGCCATTAGCCACCACCGGCACAGAGCGACCGCGGCGGATCAGAATGAGTGGTCCACAGCAAGAGCGCCCGTGCTGGCATTCAACGCATAGACGTTTGCCATCGTCTGAAACGATGAACACGCCTCCATCGCCCTGCCGCCACCGGGCTGTGTATCCCCCCGTCGGGTAGCTTCCAGAGGAGCGCGCCCGTAGCGGCGTCCAAGGCATAAGGCGTGCCCGAGTGTCGACGACAGATATAGACCATGCCATTCGCCACGACCGGTGACGGTGACCCTAAGATCCGCGTGCGTACTTCCAGAGGAGTGCGCCGGTGCTGGCGTTCAAGTGCATACAAGTACAAGTCGTTGGAGCCGACGTAAACTACGCCATTCGCCACTGCCGGCGCAGCCACTCATCGGCTTAGCCATCGGGTACTTCCAAAGAATGCGCCGGTGCTGGCGTCGAGAGCATACGTACATTGAGGGCCGTCCCCTCGAGACGAAGTAGCATAGACCACGCCGTTGGCGACCGTCGGCGAAGACCAGACCGGATCCGGTCGTGTATTGCCAAACAAGTGCCCCGGTGCTGGCATTTAAGGCGTAGAAGTTGGAGTCGTCGAGCCAAAGTACACGATGCCATTGGCCACCGCCGGCGACGACCACGACGATATCGCCCGTGGGGTAACTCCCAGCGGCGCACCTGTGTTGGCGTCCAGGGCGACATATACCGATAAAGGAGCCACCGACGTAGACCACGCCGTTCGCGACCGCCGGCGAAGACGTCGCAATTACTGTCGGGAAGGTCCATGTCACGCGTGAGATTTCCGACGTTACGCGGGACTCAAGATGTTCTCAAGGGGTTAAAGCCTGTGTGTCTGGCCCGTCAACTGAAACTGCGGCCAATCGCCGCTGACGGTGAACGCTACCTGCGCCTGTAGCTGAGTAATCCGTTCGATGGCGGTGATCCAGTGTTGGCCCGGAACCGCATCTTTGGGTATCTGTATAGTGAGTCCGTTTTGCCGAAGGGTCGGCTCCTTCAACGCCAGTCCAAACCTTCCGTCGCTGTCGGTGTCCACGACTCCGACATCCGTGCTGTCAAGGTAGACGTCGATGGTGGCGTTGGGATCCCACCCGTTGCCTACAGCCTGTGTCTGGGACCCGGGGGCCCAGATTGGGCGCGTCATAAACGTGCGGCGACGCTGCCACAGCCAGGCTTGGAAATAGGCAAATAGAAAAGACTAACAATGTGGTTAGAAGTTGCAACGCACTCTTCGCCGAAGGGCGAACGGAATTCAACCGTTGCGATGCACTGAGGACAAAACGATCAAACCGCATCCTGCACCTCCAAGTGCCGGGGTCGCTGGGCCTGGTTGGTGATGGTTAAGACGTCTTCGTCTCAACGTGCGGGACGAGGTTGGTTGGCTTCAAGGCCAAATTCTTGCGAACCGAATCTTACTACCTGCTCGATGGAAATTGGGTTAATGCGAAGAAGAAGCGTGGATTTGGACACAAATAGCAGTAGTCCGCTAGTTGAGGGGCCTAGTCCTCAGTCCGCCGCCTCAGCGTTTCCTTTGGACGCACGCTCGCTCGCATAAACGCCGCGCTTGCGTCCCCACACGTAATAAATGACTGTGATGAGCACCAGCCACGGTATTCCCGACTGCATCGCCACACGCATTCCTTCCACCCACCACGTCGAAATCAGTATCGCAACAATCGCTGTCATTCCGAAGATTGTGGTGACAGGAAACAGCGGTAAAAAGTGTCGAATGTTCTGTCGCGCGCGTGTGCCGGCGAAATTGCAGATGCGTCGCAAAGATCAGCACCCACGCGAAGAGCGCTCCAAAGAGCGAGATTCCGAACATATAAACGTAGGCGCCTTTCGGCAACACGATCGACAGCAGCAACGCAACCGCCAGCCCTCCCGCCGATGAGAGCAGCGCCGGGAACGGTGTTCCCTTTCGCGACACGCGGCCCAGCACCGGCGGCGCATAACCTCCCCGCGACAGCGAGAAGATCATGCGCGTGGCCATATACAAGTTACAGTTCATGCTGGAGAGCGCCGCCGTCAGCACTACGAAGTTGACGATGTTTGCCGCGGCGGGGATATGCACAATCTCGAATACGCGCACGAACGGGCTGACCGTGATGTCCTTACCCGGTTGCGCCTGTGTCCACGGAATCACGCCCACTAGAATCGCGATGGCTCCGACGTAAAAAATGATCAGCCGCGCCAGCATGGTCTCCATCGCCCGCGGCACGGCGCGCTGTGGATCTTTGGCTTCGCCCGCGCTCACCGCGATGACTTCCGATCCCAGAAAGCTGAACATGACGAACACCAGCGCGAACCACACTCCGGCCCAGCCGTGAGGCAGGAATCCTCCATAGGCGCGGAAGTTCTCCAACCCAATCGGCCGGTCCTGGTGATATCCGAAGAGCACCGCGACTCCGAGGAGGATGAACACTACAATCGCGCTCACCTTGATCATCGAGAACCAGTACTCGAATTCGCCGAACGCGCCGACACTCAGCGCATTGACCAGGATCAGCACTGCCGAGTAGAAGACCACCCATCCCCACATCGGCGAGTTGGGAAACCACCATTGCGTATAAATCGCCGCCGCCACCGCCTCGCTGCCCACGCTGATCGAGACCGCCACCCAATACGTATAGCGAATGGTGAAGCCTGCCCAGCGCGACAGATAAAGCTCGGCGTAGATGCCGAACGATCCGGCGGTTGGATGCGCGACTGCCATCTCCGCCAGGCAGCCCATCAGAACCATCGTCACCAGCGAGGCAAAAAGATAGCTGAGGATTACGCCGGGGCCAGCAATGCGAATCGAAAGCGCGCTGCCCAGGAACAGGCCCGTCCCGATGGCGCTGCCGATGGCCATCATTCCCAACTGGCGCTGTGTGAGCTGGCGCGATAGCCCTTGCTCGTTGGCGAGAAGCCGGTCGGCGTGCCGTGCGCGCTCGGTGGGAAGTGAAGTCATGTTAATTTGCGGACAGGTGGCTGGAGGGTTTCACTGCCGGCTCATGGCTCACTACTGACCGCGACACCGAGCAAGGAAAGCCACATCTCGCAACCTACCTCTTCAGAGCTGCCGTGAAGTTGGTGATTAGCGGTGATGGGCTGGTTCACCTGCTGCGAGACGCGCTCCATCAGAAATCGCTTGCCGTCAGGAGAGACGCTGAAGAAGGGGATGGTCAGGATCGTCCACTGGCTGACGAAGTGTCGGGGAGCCCCGAATTGCAGCGCGCCTCCGGCCTCCTGCACTGACACACCGACAACCGACTGCATGTTCGTCGAAGTAAAACAGTTCCTTACCATCGGCGCTCCAACGCGGCGTCTGGCCCAGGTTAGAAGAGACCTGCCATTTGCCCTCGCCGCCGCCATAAGCTTGGACATAGACTCTCAACTCGACCTGACTCGGCTGACTCGTAGGCGAGCCAGCGTCCGTCCGGAGACAGGACTGCGTTGGTTCCATGCGAGAGGATCTGGCGTGGTTTTCTATCGCCGTCCAGCGACACGGCCCATACGCCATCGTCTTTTTGCATGAACACGTTCGGAGAGTAGAGCAGCGTCTTGCCGTCATGCGACCAGTCATCGGGAGCAAAAGAAGCTCCCCGGCGGATCGGGAACCAGTAACTCTTCCGAGCCGCTGCCATCGGTAGGCCGGCGATAGATGCCACTGCCGGAAGCCCGCAACGAGCTATAGGCGATCCACTTGCCGTCAGGCGACCAGACCGGGAACGTGTTTCCCGTGGGGCCAAAGGTCAGGCGTGTGCTCACTCCTCGCGCCAGATCGAGTGACCAGACATCGTTCATGCCGGAATCGATAGCCAGCGCAATGCGATCTCCCTGGGGCGACAGCCGGGCGAACTGCAAATTCTGTAACTTGTCGGCAGCGATGGTCAGCGGCTTTCCGTTGCGGTCCATCCAAACCAGTTGCACAGCCCCGGAACTGCCATTGCCGAAAGTCAGCAGTCCGCTATTGGTGGCCGAGACACTAGTGCGCCAGGTGGAGACATCGTTCAAAACATCGGATGACACGGTTTGTAACTCGCCGCTCAATTCACCTTTATCCGGATTAAGAGGCTGCGCCATCAACTGATCGCCACGGTTGAACAGCAGAAACCCAGTCCGCGTAGATCGCATTGGTTTGCGAGTGCAGCAGAAGGCGGTTCTCGCGTCCGTCAAGCGAAGCGTAGTAGATGCCATTGTTGGCAAGCCTCGACGGGTTGTGGTCCATGGCAAAGTACAGAAAATGTGTGCCATCAGGAAGAAAGAAAGGCCAGCGGTGGGAGGAATGCAGGCTGGTGTCTAGCTTGGTCAGCGGCGTGGGAGAGCCCCCGCTGGCGCTGACCTGCAGCAAAGCGCCAATCGGAGATGGCGAGAACACGATCACGCCGGTGGAACTCCAGGCACCGCCGCGTCCCAGTTGCGCGTCGCAAACCGTCTGCGCGGTGGTCGCACTTGAGATCGATGGTCCGCAGCTTACCATTCGCGAAGAAACCCGAGCGCACGGTTGTCCGGCGACCAGAAGGGGAAAATCGCGTCGTTGGTATCCGGCAGGGTACGCGCATCGGCGCCGTTCATGGGCCGAACCCAGAGATTCGTTTTGCCGTCACTGCCGACGGCAGTGAATGCGACATACGAACCGTCGGGCGAGAGCACAGGCGGACCAGCGAGGTCAGAGGTCAAGCGGAAGCTGCTGGTTGGGCGGCGGGTTTATAACCGCACGAATACTGGCGGACGAGGGCACTGTGCGAAGCAAGTATCCGGCAAGCACTCCCAGAACAAATCGCCGCCACCAGCAGCGCCAACCAGCGCAGGCGGCGCGCCACTCGGCGTGGCAGGCAGCTTCAGCGTCGGCGGGTGCGAGACGCATCGACGCAATCCAGCGCAACTCCATGGCAACATCGTGCGCCGACTGGATGCGCTCGCTCGGATCCTTCGCCAGGCATCCGCGAATCAGCAGTCGAAGCATCGGCGGGGCAAGCGGCGGGATCGGCGGCAATGGGTTCCGGCTCTTTCTCCAGGATCGCAGTGAATACGCTGAGCTGCGATTTGCCTTCGAAGGCACGACGCCCGGTGGCCATTTCGTAGAGCACGCATCCGAAGCTGAAGAGGTCGCTGCGCCCGTCCGCCTCGGCTCCCTGCAAAACTTCTGGCGCCATGTACTGACAGGTTCCAACCACCGAACCTTTTTGCGTGAGCGCCGGCGCAGCCGCGGTAAGCTGAGCCAAATTGATCGTCGGCGTGGAAGGAGTGAATGGGCCGACCGCCTGCGCGGCAAACGGAACTGTCGGTTTCGCCAGGCCGAAGTCCATCAGCTTGGCGCCCGCTTTGGTGAGCATGATGTTCGCCGGCTTCAGATCGCGATGGACGATGCCTTGCTGATGCGCCTTGTCCAGGCCTGCGAGATTTCGATTCCAATCTTCAGCACCTGCTCGATTGGTAGCGGGCCCTTTTCAAGCCGAGCTGCCAGCGTCTGCCCTTCGAGATATTCCATGACCAGGAAGTCGGTCCCATCCTGCGAGCCGATGTCATGCAGGGTGCAGATATTCGCATGTTGCAGCGCAGAGATGGCTTTGGCTTCCCGCTCCATGCGTTGCCTGGATTCCACGTCCGAGGAAAGATGCGGAGGCAGAACTTTGATCGCTACCGTGCGGTCGAGGCGACTATCCTTCGCGCGGTAGACCTCTCCCATGCCGCCAGCGCCCAGCGGAGCCTGGATTTCATAAGGCCCAAGTTTCGTACCCGAAGTGATTGCCATCCGTGCGCGCAATTATAGCCTGCGCTGCTGGTTGGCAAACACGGGGCGGCGGTGGACTGAGTTTGGCAGGAGGAAGAGCTGCGTTTCTACCATGTTGGTTGGGAGCAACAGTAGAAGAGATTAGCCAGCGGAAAAGGCCGCCCGGAGGCGGCCCGTGCCACTATTGCATTTCCCTAAACCGCTGCCATCACCGGTCCCGCGTGCTCCAGTTCATGGGCTACTGCGATCGACAGCCGGCGTACACCTTCGCGAATCATCTCCGGCGTGGCATTGGAGAAGTTCAGCCGCATATGCGATCCCGTGTCTCCGTCGGCGAAGAATGGATCGCCGGGAACGAAGGCTACGTCGTTGCGTAGCGCCTGGTCGAGCAGCTTGCGGGCATCAATGCTTGACGGCAACGTAGCCCACAGGAAGAGCCCGCCGTGAGGATGGGTCCAGGTGACCTCCGGCGGGAAATAATCGTTGAGCGCTTGCAGCATCGCGTCTTTGCGCTCGCTGTAGCACTTGCGAATGACCTTCACATGCTCGTCAAGGAAGCCGTCCTTCGCCACCTCGTAGGTCACCATCTGCGCGAAGGTTGAGGTATGCAGGTCGGTGCTCTGCTTGAGCTGGCTCAAACGCGTGATTACGTCGGGCGGGGCAACGATCCAGGCGATGCGCATTCCCGGGGCCAGCAGCTTCGAGAATGTACTCAGGTAGATGACGTTGCCCAACGTGTACCCGTCTTCGGGATGCATGTTCTCGCGGTCGAGCACGAACAGCGGTGTCTTGTGCTCGCCTTCGTAGCGCAGCTGGCCGTACGGGTCGTCCTCGATAATCGGGATGCCGTACTTGTCGCTCAGCAGCACCAGTTCCTTGCGCCGGTCTTCCGAAAGCGTGACGCCGGCGGGGTTCTGGAAGTTCGGCAGAACGTACATGAACTTCGGCCCCGAACGCAGCGCGGCTTCAAGATAGTCAGTGTTCAGGCCGCGTTCGTCGATAGGAACAGTGACGTATTCGGCTCCCATCAAATCGAATGCCTGTAGCGCGCCCAGGTAGGTTGGCGACTCCACCAGCAGGCGGTCGCCGCGGTTGATCAGCAGCTTGGCGATCAGGTCCAGCGCCTGTTGCGAGCCCGACGTGATCATCACATTATTGACGTTCGCCAGGATGCCGTAACGCGCCATCTGATCGACGATGAACTGGCGCAACGGCAGGTAGCCTTCCGTCGGCCCATATTGCAACGCTACCGTCGGATTGTCGGTGAGCACGCGCGTGCAGGCTTCTTTGAACTTCTCTACCGGGAACACCTGTGGCGCCGGCATGCCTCCGGCGAAGGAAATTACTTCGGGACGTTGGGTGAGTTTAAGCAGTTCACGGATGATGGAGCTTTTGGCGCATTTTGTGCGCTGGGCGTAGCGATGCGCCCACGGTGCTGCCATAGAAAATCCCCCTTAGTAATTACAGGAAATCGTAGTGCCGCAATGAACGTCCGTCTGTGACGAGTGACACGAGCAGCTGTGCGGTATGCACCCACACCACCGGCTCAAGCGGCAACTCGCGTCCAAGATTGAACCTCTACGTCCAATTCGATTGCGCAACTTACCCCAGGATCCTCTGCCGGCGCAAAGGCTATCGCCTAATCCGACTCGTTGTTGTAGACGGAATGCTTGACCATCGGATCTTCCATCCCGCCCTCAACGCCGAAAGCAGCTTCATCGGCGATGGTCTGCAATTCCTGCTCAAACTCCCGGCTGCGCCAGCGCACCACCAGCAGTTCCTTATGCTCCGCTCCATGGCCATGACAAAGAGGACACAGCACCACGTTCTGATCCGTCGTATGACTCACGATGAAGCCTCCACGCGCCACCTGCCTGCGCACCTTCATTCAAGCCCCGGCGGCTAAACTGCGCAGTGAGAAGGGTCACGTCTGAATGTGAGAAGATGCTCCCAGCCTCGCACCATTCTTCGCCACGGCGAGTCCTCACCGTTTGCCGACGACATGTTTGGACGCTACGATGAATGCATGCCCCGGTTTCACACCTTCCTCGTTTGCTGTGTTTTGCCCGTGCTCTTGATTCCCTGCTTGGCGCAACAGCCTGCGCCCCATACCAAACCTTCCAGCGCGGCGGCCGCCAAGAACGAGGCGCTGATCGACGCTCTCACCACCTATCCCTTCGGTGAGGTCTATAACGAAGACGTCAATGCAACCAACAGCATCACGTATTCCGGAAAGCCGGTGTCGGACAACCCTGGCGATGGTGTAGTACCTCCGCCGCAACTGCGAGCCATTGCTGAGCTTGGACAGCCGGCGATTCCCCTGCTCATCAACCACCTGGCGGACCAGCGGCCCACGCTGGCGCTCTATCAACAGCAGCCCGTCCCGGTCGCGTACCTGGTGCTGGACCTGCTGCTTCACATGACCGACATGAATGATGAACGTGTGATGGTGCCGGGATGTGAGCACCACGGGCTGGGCGATTGCATGCAACCGGAATTCTACTTTTCGCCCGACACTAAAGATCCCAACACTCTGGCTTCGGTGAAGAAAGACTGGACGGACGAAAATCAGAAGCAGCCTATCAACTTCATCTATCCGCCGTGGTGGAGACCGGACAATACCCCGGCACCCACAAAGCCCTCGGAGCCCCAGCAGTAGACTGAGTACCTCTATGCCAACTGTTTTACGATTGGGGCCATATCGCTTTTATTTCTATAGTCATGAGCCGCATGAACCACCGCACATTCATGTGGATCGAGATGACCTCTCCGCGAAGTTCTGGCTCGATCCCGTTACGCTGGCCAGAAACTTCGGCTTCACCGCACGCGAACTGAACACTGTACAATCGGTCGTACGAGAAAGGCAGCAGCAGTTTTTGGAGGCATGGGATGGGTATTTTGGCGATAGCGGCCGATGAGAGAGTCGCCGACGTTTCCTTTGGTCCGGACACGTTGAGCGTTCGCCTCAAGGACGGACGCACCATCTCAGTTCCCATGGCTTGGTATCCACGGCTGCTGGACGCGACCGAAGAACAGCGGAATAACTGGGAAATTGCGGGTGGAGGCTATGGAATCCACTGGCCAGGCATCGACGAAGATCTCAGCACGGAAGGTCTGCTACGCGGAGCGCCAGCACCATTTACCCGCAGAGCCACTCCGGTCCCCCTACGCAAGCGCAAATAAGCCGCAGTTGCGGAAGTCGCCTCTGCGGCTTTCGTTCACTAATTACTAATCACTAATTACTAATTGCTTCTTACATAATCGCTGTCGGCGGAGCCGGCTCATCCGGACTTCCGGCATTGGCCAGCGGCACCCGAATCATGGCGAAAATCAAAATCGCCAGTGCCACCAGCGCCGCGATAAACGGCGGAGTCCATTTCAGCAACGTCACGTCGTGACCTGAGCCAACCAATCCGGCGATCAC
The DNA here is from genome assembly GCA_963791965.1 of uncultured Acidobacteriaceae bacterium. GTDB lineage: Bacteria > Acidobacteriota > Terriglobia > Terriglobales > Acidobacteriaceae > CAVVDY01. The sequence goes on from CAWBUK010000006.1 coordinate 1,046,051, forward strand.
CAGTCCGCACAGCGCCTCGCCTGCGATCAGGCCTGAAGCCGTAAGCACACCCGCGTTATCCACACGCGCCTTTTGCGCATCGTTGTAGCCGCGACGATCACGCAGCTTGTCGGTGATCCAGCGCACCAGTCCGCCAATGAAGATAGCGAACGTGGTGCCCAGCGGCAGATACATGCCAACCGCGAAAAGCATCACGCTCTTCACTTCGATCATGATCATGGCGAATCCCATCAGGATGCCCACGATCACCAGCGGCCACGCCATATCCCCGCCCACGATGCCCTTCGCCAGCATCGCCATCAATCCCGCCTGCGGCGCCGGCAATGCCGAACTGCCGAAGTGGTAGGCCTTATCGAGAATCGCCAGCGGGAAGAACAGCACCAGCGAGGCCACCACGATGCCCATCAGGTCGCCGATCTCCATCTTCGCCGGAGTGCCGCCCAGGATGTGGCCGACCTTCAAATCCTGCAGCATCTCGCCCGCGACTGCCGACGAAACGCAAACTACCGCCGCCACGCCTAACACAGCAGCAACTCCGCCCGTTCCCGAGACTCCCAACGCGACCATCAACAGCGCGGCGACTACCAGCGTGCAAAGCGTCAGTCCCGACACCGGATTGTTCGACGAGCCGATCATGCCTACCAGGTTTCCCGAGACCGCAGCGAAGAAGAAGCCGAGGATTAGCATGACGCCCGCGGCCACCAGCGCTCCGGCGATGACCTTCTGAGTCGACAGGTTTCCGGCGCTCGAGATGAACCAGTAGTACAAACCGATCATCGCCACGAACACCACTCCGACTCCGGCAAACACCGCCTTGGCCGGAAGATCGCGCTCGGTCCGGCTGGTGCCCGCGTGGGCCTCCGCCGACTTCTTCAAGTCAGAAACCGCGCGGCCCATTCCGATCATCAACTGCTTGCGCATCTTGAACAGCGTGTAACACGCGCCTACCAGCATGCCGCCCACAGCGATCGGCCGCACGATGGAGTAGTAGATGGCGTTGGCCAGCAAGGTCCACGACAGTGTCGTTCCCGCCGGCTGCTGGGCCTGTAAATACGGGCCAATCGTATAGGTTAGGAGCGGAACCAGCAGGCCCCACGCCAGCACGCCACCGGCAAAGTTCAGCGCTGCCAGTCGCGGTCCAATGATGTATCCCACGCCCAGGTACGCCGGGCTCACATCCGGAGCCGTCAGGATCGAAGCGCCTGCCGGTCAGCGTTGTGGCCACACTGGGATTGGTGCTGGTCCGCAGGTTCAGCCGCTTGCCGAGCGTAGCAATGTTCACCAGGAAGGTGTTGCTGGCGGCGAATACGTTGATGGCTCCCAGCAGATACAGCACGCCGCCGAAGCCCATGTTGGTGAACAGAATCTTCGCTGCCTTCGAGCCCTGTTGTCCCGCTTTATGAATCTCAGACGCCGCCACGGACTCTGGATAAGGAAGCTCCTGGTCTTCGACCATCACGCGTCGTAACAGCGTGACCAGCAATATACCCAGTGTGCCGCCGATCATCATCAGCGCCACGGAGTTCCAATAGCGTTCCTTCGTCAGCCCCGTCCACAGGCCCGCCATAACAAACGCAGGGATGGTGAACACCGCGCCGGCGGCGACCGATTCGCCGATCGAGCCGATGGTTCGGGCGATGTTTTCTTCCAGCAGGCTGCCCTTCATCAACCGCAGCAGCGCCATGCCAATGACGGCCGCAGGGTAGGTAGCGGCGATAGTCATGCCGGCCTTCAGCCCGAGATATGCATTGGCTGCGCCCAGAATGCCGGTCAGCACTAACCCGATCAGCACGGCGCGGAAGGTAAATTCCTTCATCTGCATGTTGGCGGGAACGTAGGGACGGTGGACCCGGGTTTCGGGCCGGGATTCAGTGATTGTAGGAGTGCTCATGTTGGACCCTCGAAGGTCTCCGCGACTTCGCGGAATATAGCAAGCGCGCACGTTAACATGCCGGAAGTACCTGATACAAGTATCAGTTCGACCCCGCATCGTGGGCGCCGGCAACAGGAATAAGGCTACACCATGAATGCTGCCGTATGAAAAAACGGTGAACCTCGCGCGTGAACCATGAGCAACATTGCAGGCCGGCGGCAAACTTCATATACTTGTGCCATTGGCATTCTCCTTCCAGCCAAACCGAGTGTCTGGGCAGGGTACTCCGGCACTTGAAAGCGGAGGTCGGTCTTCAGCAGTAGTGAAACCGTAGCGAGAAAACGACGAGTTCTGCGCGTCGAGCCGCGTGTCAGCTTGGTCGCGCCTTTCCACAAGGTTGTCAGCAGTCTTTCTGCGGTCTTCTTCCCCTCCGATTGCCGTCTCTGTCGTACTCCCCTGATTTCTATCAGTCGTCTGCCTGTCTGTCCTGAATGTCTCGATTCCCTTGCGCCCATCCGTCTTGCCCAATGCGTGCTTTGCGGCGAGCGTCTGGCTCCGGCGCAACTGCTCATCGGCAACGGACAATGCCAGGCCTGTTGTGAGTATCCCCCGAACTTTGATCGTGCCGTCTCCTATGGCGAATACGAAGCCGGTCTGCGAGACCTCATTCATCTGCTCAAATACGATGCCGTGCTTCCTGCTGCCAAGCCCCTGGGCAAGCTGCTGGCCAACAGCATTGAGCAACTTCGCCTGCAGGATGTCGTCGCCGTTGTGGTTCCGGTGCCGCTGCACTCTTCGAAACGGCGCGAGCGTCGATTCAACCAGGCGGACCTGATTGCCCGTGCGGCGCTGAAGCATCTGCCGCCGCAGTTTGCGTTCGATCGCAAGGCGCTAGTCCGCCAGCGTCCCACCAGGTCGCAGGTTGGCCTTGATCGCGAGGCGCGAATCCAGAACATGCATGGCGCATTCCGGGTCACTGCGCCGCATCAAATTAAGGGCCGGACGGTCATCGTAGTCGATGACGTAATGACTACCGGCACCACGGTTTCCGAGTGTGCGCGAGTTCTGAAGCGCGCCGGAGCCGGAAAGGTTTTTGCGGCAACCGTCGCCCGCACGCTCAAGCATGCGGATGCGCCAAGTTTCAGCAAAGCACCAGAGGGGGAGAAAATCGAGGCTCTGCAACTCGCCTCGGTTTAACAAGCTATGACCATGGCCCAGAGCTCACCATCGCGACATAAATCGTTGGCCGGATACATGCACCACGCCCGCGTTGCGCCTGAAGAACGCGTTCAGCGCTCGCCCATGCACGCACCGGTGCTGGTACTGAACGCGTCCTACGAGCCCATCAACGTTTGCGGAGCCCGCCGCGCCATCATCCTGGTGCTCAAAGGCGTCGCCATGATGGAAGAAGAGAATGGTCACCGCATGCATGCGGCCCGCCTGGCGATGAACGTCCCCTCCGTCATTCGCCTGCTGGAATATCGCCGCATCCCCCACCAGACCCGCGCCTTGTCCCGCAAAAACATCCTGCTGCGCGACCGCAACACTTGCCAGTATTGCGGCAAGATCCTTGCTGCCGGAGAGTTGACGCTCGACCACGTCATGCCGCGCTCTCGCGGCGGTGCGTCGAGCTGGGAAAACCTGGTCGCCTGCTGTCACAACTGCAATCGCCGCAAAGGCAACATGCTGCCCAACGAAGCCAACATGAAGCTGATGCGCGAGCCCCACGCTTTCAATCTGCACACCAGCCGCCACATCATGCGCATGATGGGCCGCTCCGATTCCAAGTGGCAGAAGTACTTGTTCTACTGAGCGGCTTTGAAAGGGCACGACTTCTGCGGTTTTGAAAGGGCACGACTTCTGCGGTTTTGAAAGGGCACGACTTCAGCGGCTTGAAAGAGCCATGCTATTTAGAATTCTTTGAGCCGGCTTCAGCCGGCGACACCAAGCCCTTATCGGGTAGTGCGGCGCTTCAGCCGGTCAAGCTTCAGCGGTTCGGGTAGTGCGGCGCTTCAGCGCCGCGTCCAGCTTAACGGTTTGAAGGGGCGCAGCTTTAGCTGCGCCAAAAACTCCTGTTTTTTGGTCATCCCGAACCTCTTTAGAGGTGAGGGATCTGCTCTTATTCCACGGCCACGACTTTTACAGCAGCCTCGCCAGGCCTGCCGATCAGCGCATTCTTAGGCGCTGTTGAAGCCGGCTTTAGCCGGCGACACCAAACCCTCATCCGCTCCTCCCCAGCAGACGAAGACGGCACGATGTGAAAAAATCGAATAAGCCGCAGATGAACTCGCGTGAACCATTGCGGGCGCCCACTAGATTCCCCCTGGAAGGACTACGAGATGCGGAAAGGATTTACCAGAAAGCCACCAGCGGACGAGCCTGCGACAGCAGCCAAGAACTACATAACGCCGAACGGGCTGCAGCGCCTCAAAGATGAGCACCGCTTTCTGCTCACCCGGGAACGCCCGGCCGTGACCGAGGTTGTGGCCTGGGCTGCCGGCAATGGCGATCGCAGTGAAAACGCCGACTATCGCTACGGCAAGCAGCGCCTGCGGCAGATCGATGGACGGATTCGATTTCTCACCAAGCGAATCGAAGCCGCGGAAGTGGTGGACCCGGAAGCTCCCAGAGCGGGACAGGCGGCGACCAGGGCATTCTTCGGAGCAACCGTGCGCTACGCCAATGCCGCAGGAGTGGAGCGAGTGGTGAGCATCGTAGGCACCGACGAGATCGATCTCAACCGCAACTACATCAGCTGGGTGTCACCTCTGGGGCGCGCCTTGATGAAGTCAGCCGAGGGGGACAGCGTAGTCGTTCACCTGCCGGGCGGTACAGAAAGCCTGACCGTATTAGAAGTGCGTTACCAGCGCATTTCTATGGAACCCTTCCGCGAACCAACTGGAGCCGAGGCCTCAGCAAAGAAGCTTCCTCGCCGGCGTTAATCCACCTGCCGAAGGTTAGCTCATGCCGGGTAGAGCGGCGATTCAGCGCCTCCCTGCCACTCCTAATCGATCTGTCATCCTGAGTCCGCCGCGGCGGGAAGGACCTGCTTTCGCCCGCGGGCCCTCAATGAGCATCAGGTGCTCGGGGAGTGCGGCGCTTCAGAGCCGCGTCCAGTTTGACCGGATTGGGTAGTGCGGCGCTTCAGCGCCGCGTCACGGCACCCTCTTACAGGCTGTCATCCTGAGCGGAGCGAAGGACCTGCTTTCGCTCGCACCCCGACAATCGCGGCTCGGGTAGTGCGGCGCTTCAGAGCCGCGTCCCCGCGTGAGCGGATGGGTAGTGCGGCGCTTCAGCGCCCCGTCACCACCCTAATCGCGCGCTGAGCGGATGGGTAGTGCGGCGCTTCAGCGCCGCGTCCCGCACCGATCGGCTGTCATCCCGAGGCGCAGCCGAGGGATCTGCAGTTGCTTCGCATCAAGGCACAACTTCACAGGACGCCGAAAAACTCGAAGTTGCGACGATTCGTATCAGGGCACGACTTCAGGTTTTCAGCCTGCCCTGAGCGAAGCCGAAGGGTGCCGATCAGCGCATTCTTAGAAGCTATTGAGCCGGCTTCAGCCGGCGACACCAAACCCTCATCGATCTGTCATCCTGACTCCGCCGCAGCGGACGAGCGACCCGCTCTCGCCTCCACCCTCGATGAGGATGGGCTCGGGTAGAGCGGCGCTTCAGCGCCGCGTCACCGCGTGAGCGGATGGGTAGAGCAGCGCTTCAGCGCCGCGTCACCGCGTGAGCGGATGGGTAGTGCGGCGCTTCAGCGCCGCGTCCCGGCACCCCCTCGGCTGTCATCCCGAGGCGCAGCCGAGGGATCTGCAGTTTGCTTCGCATCAAGGCACAACTTCACAGGACGCCGCAAAACTCGAAGTTGCGACGATTCGTATCAGGGCACGGCTTCAGCCGTGCCGATCAGCCTTCTTCAAAACTCTTGAGCCGGCTTCAGCCGGCGACACCAAACCCTCATTGATTGTCATCCTGACTCCGCCGCAGCGGACGAGCGACCCGCTCTCGCCTCGCACCCTCAATGGTGATAGGGCTCGGGTAGTGCGGCGCTTCAGCGCCGCGTCACCGCGTGAGCGGATGGGTAGAGCAGCGCTTCAGCGCCGCGTCCCGGCACCCCCTTAGGCTGTCATCCCGAGGCGCAGCCGAGGGATCTGCAGTTTGCTTCGCATCAAGGCACAACTTCACAGGACGCCGCAAACTCGAAGTTGCGACGATTCGTATCAGGGCACGGCTTCAGCCGTGCCGATCAGCCTTCTTCAAAACTGTTGAGCCCGGCTTCAGCCGGCGAGCCGCCCTCACTCCACCGGTTGTTGAGACAAGCGGGACGCCCTTCCAGGGTTTTGGCGGAAGTAGAAGCCGGCAGGACAGTACTCAGAATCTCGTCTCGACTTGTGCTCCACATGCGGAGTTGGTCCGTGAGGAACATGTCTTCCATGCAATTTCACTGCCCCGTGACAGTCCTTGCACCGGAAATCTGTCGCTCCGTCCAGTAGTGCACCGGCGACGGACATCGCGACCCATTCAGCAATGTTCCGATCACCACGCCGGAACAGTTTCTTTACTTCACACTCGTAGATTTTGTCGGACATAGCGATCTTTCACCTTCATGCGCCCACAGCTCTGTAAGCCTGCTCGATGTAGGGCTTCGCGGCCTCAAGATCATCTAGGCTACGCAACGCTATCTCGAGATTTCCGGTCCCGTAATGACCGAGAGCGTTGACGTCGCGACTGATTCCCGGAGGTCCCTTGACAACGATGGGATCCAGCTTCAAGAACAGCAATATTTTCTGCTTTTGAATCTCGACGCACGCGATATTTTGCGTGGTGCGGTACGCAATGTACATTTTTTTGGGAGCCTCTTCGATCGCCGGATCGAGAGCCAGGATGTAGTCCTGAAGCGCCAATGCAAGTTCTCTGAGTTGTTCCGAATCTGCCTTGGCAACATGTTCCTCGAACTTATATGACCCAATAGCGCGAGTTAGAGCAGCCTTTTTTCCAGCTGCCACCATGATCGGATTTTTCTCGTGCGGCTCGGCTTCGTTTGCGTGCTCATATCTCTGCTCTACGACAGGTTCAAGTAATACACAGTTATTCTTGAACAGCTTAAAGGTCCAGAGCTCTATCTTCCCGAGCATTACCTGCACCGCGTGTAAATCGAACTTGTTGTAGCTAGGAGCGATGCAGATAACGCGAACTTCCGACCAGTCTACCTCTGTCTTGCCGAGGGTTTTCTGAACAGCTAGTTCGAAATCACCCCTGTGATCCTGAATCCAGTGAAGGTAATAGAGGCTTTAATTTATGTTTCAGACGACTCTACGTTTTTGTATTCGATAATGACCGGATTACTGTCCTCAGATAATGCTAGCGTATCGATACGTCCACAATGTTGCTGACCGGTTCAAAACTCCGATGCGACGAAGCGGCAATTGAAAACAGTCGGCAGGTTCTTTTCGATGAGATGCTGTAAGTGTTTTTCTGCAGGAAATGTATCTTGATGTATCGCAGAAATGTAATCCTTTTGTATCTCGAAGAGGGCATATAGCAATTACAGCAACGCAGCTTACTCTTCGTCTACAGAATTCAAGGTCATCTGTTCCGCTGTGACTCCTCTTGATTTTGGTGCTTGCTTGAAAGTCGCATCGAGCCAGCGTGGGTAGGCGACCTGCTCGCCCACGGTTGCGCGATGGTGAGAATCTGGAGGTGGAAACTTCTCTTCCAAATGGGGAGATTCGTAGAATCCGGCTTCGGCAGCTTCTTTCTCCAGTTCCACGGGTGGCCGCTGATTCGGATTTTTTCAAGCGGTTGCAAACGCCCCCAG
>CAWBUK010000007.1:0-88214 GCA_963791965.1 uncultured Acidobacteriaceae bacterium
ACGACGGCTATCCGAGGAGCGAGTTGTGCGGTGGGTGTGTCCTAGTACGGCTTCGGCGGCCCGATCAGCGGAGTCTTGACGGGCTTCGCCATGCCGTAGAAGACAACCACGCCCTGACCGGCGCCTTGAGTTTGTAGTGCTTCATCGACCTTCCCCATGGCATCCTGATACACCTGCCAGTTGTTGGTCACCCAGACATCTCCGGCGGGGCCGATGCCAACGTCCACCATCAACTGCAATCCTCCGCCGACATAGCCACCTGGAGGCGAAATGGCGTCGCCCGTCTTCGCGCCCGGCGGGCAATGCTCGGTGCGGAAGCCGCACAATTCCACGATTCCGGCCGACGGCGTGCTGAAGTTGGAGATCCAGATGTTGTCGTTGCCATCCACGGAAGCCGCCCACGGGCCGACGATGCCCTTACCGTAGACCGGCGAGAAAGACGCTTCCGTGCCGTCGGGACGCAACACGGTAATGCTGCCGCCTTCATAGCCCGATTTCTCCTCGGTCATCGCAGGCACCAGTACCTTGGTCGCTCGTTGCTCCGGCGTCGGGGTCATGATCGAAGTTGAATTTAAATGCGGCCAGCACTTCCGCAAACTTCAATGCCCCCTTGGGCGAGCTGCCCAATTTGTTCGTGACCCAGACGTTGCCCAGGCTGTCGACGGCGAGACCGCTGGCGGAGTATCCCACCTTGAAGGTTTCGACTTTGCTGGGGTCGGAAGCGGGAAAACGAACCACGTGGTCCGCGATGGCGTTGGTAACCCAGATGCGGTCCTGCTGGTCGATGGCGAGCGCGAACGGCCCGACAAGTTTGCAGGGGTTTTTCAGCGGATCGCCGGTCTTGTTCTGACAGAAGAACTGCGACCTTGGACGGGTCACCCTGTGGAAGCTTCACGACCTGGCCCTTGATCAGGTCGAGCGTCCAAATATCTCCGCTGGGCGTGGCGATGATGCCCTGCATCTGGCTGATCTGGCGGTTGAAGTTCCAGCCCTCGGGTGGCGATAGTGGCTTGCCGTTCTTGTCGAACTTCGTGATGTTCTGCCCGGTGAAGCTGGTGGCCCACGCGTTGTCTTGTGCGTCGAGGGTCAAGCCGAAACCGGGGCCCGCAATACCTCCGCCCCTGAAGCCCAAAGGGCTGGGCGAAAGCGGTTTGCCGTTGGGGGCGAACTTGGTGAGGCCGCCGGTCCATGAGGCATCCTGGTTTTCTGCCCCGACCGTGAAGTTGTCAGCAACCCAGGCATTGCCTTCGCTATCGATCATGAGCTTCCCGCCTCCGCTGTAGCCACCGCCCGTGAACTTGAGCGGGAAAGATCCAGGCGCTCGGCGCGAAGGTCAAATACGGCAGGAACGGCGTAGGCCGGAAGAGATTGCCGGGCGTGTTGGGCGGTGGGAGTGGATAAAAGTAATTAAGCAGCTCGAAAACTTTGTCAGCCTGGTGCGAGGGGTAACGGACGATGGACTCAGCGGCCGCCAGCGTGTCCTTTGGGTAGGCGCCCGTCGGAGACGTCGCCACGTAGAAGAGACTGCTGCACGCATCGGACCTCAACCGCGTGACGCACGCTGCCAGAATGCTGGATAGTGTAGCGAAGTTGGCCATGGTGGGTGTCTGCGCGCTGTTGAGAGCATCCAGAATCGTCGCACCATAGTCGCCCGTTTCGAGATCGACGAAATTGGGCACGTTGCCCGCGGCAATCCGCAGCTGCAACGGCGAGCCCTTGATCGCGGCCCCGTCGATGAACTGGGTGTGGGTGACAACCGATGCCAGCGTGGTGAACTCGTTGATGACGACTGCGCGCCGGAGGTGTTGCTGCCGACAACCGCCAGCAGTGCGATAGCAGGATTGTCGCCGCCCTTGCCTCCGGGTTCGCCACCAGTGGCAACTAGATAGAGACTGGCGTCGGCTTGCGCCGTTGCGCCGCGGATCTCAAATCGCCCTTCGTTGTCGGTCTTGGTTTGCGCGAGCTGCTTGGGTGCGTCAGAACTTGCAGCCCAAAGTGTGACCGTAGATTGAGCAATCGGCGCTCCTCCGCCCATCACTTGACCTTTTATATCGGCGGCGAAGGCCCGGGTTGCCAGGAATATGCCCGAGATGGCAAGAGCAGCCAATGTCAGCTTTACAGCGGTTCCCTGCGAGTGCATTCCTTTTTCTCCTTCAGCCTAGAGACCGGCGCCGTCGGTGATGAAAGTGGGCGCGAGACGCAGTTTGCATTTGGGATCAATTTCGCACCAATTCTACGTGAGGTCAGCGTAGGACGGAAGGATAGATGGCGGATCAGGCCAACTCGCACGTAATTCACATCGCCGGCACGGCCGAAAACGCGTCCCCGCAACAGTCGCCTATCGTGGCGAACAAAAGGCGAATAGTGCGTTACACTCTCGTCGTGGGTGGCAGCGGGCATCATCGGTTCGGCAGCGGTACGCAGGGAAGATTTGCTGCGAATGCAAGGCTCCCCTTCCGCCTCCTCATCGAAGAGGCGAGCGGCTCTGTGAACGGTGCGCAGGAGTGAGCATGAAGCGAGTGTTCCTGCAGTTCAGCTTTCGGCAAGGCTGGTTTTGTCAATTCCTTGAAGAGGATCGGAAAACGCCTTTGCCGCGCACCGTGCTGCTTAGCGATGAGGGCAAGCTGTTCGAACTCGTGAAGCGTGGTGGCTTCACGCTTAACATCTCCGGGCGTCAAGAAATTGAGGAAGCAATCAGGAAGAAACGCGGAGGCGTCTGGCTGGAGCTTACGCCGGACCAATACGCAAAACTGCGCCAAAGCGAGCCCTGACCTGTATTGATTTCCTAGCGGAACATTCGGAGATCGAACTGAAAGGGCTTAGGCTCGCCAATTTTGAGTTTCCGGAAAAGTGCGTGATCTGGGTTGATGAGAACGTTCCACTCACCTCGGATGGCGGCTGAGGGTACATACAGCGAAAGAGTTTGTCCGGTCCGAATCCAGGCATCGCCGAACTTGCGAAGCGACTCATCCCTCATGATGTGCCAGTCATGCGGAAGGGATCGCACGTCCAGCCGCTCCGTTTCAATCTCATCTGGAAGTTCACATTCGATCGAGACCAAGTCGTCAGGCTGCAGGTTAGGCTCAAGGTGGACAAAGGTTTCGATCGCAGCGAGAGCAAGAGACGTGGAAGTGTAGACCATTTTCACGCCTGGGCTGTTCCAACGGCCGCCATACAATCGGGCGCCTTCCCCGGAGAAAGCCTCTGCAGCATGCACCTGACGGCACATTCTCCAGAGGCGCATTAGCTGTACACACCGTAGGCGATGCGCCCAAGTATGTTCTCCACCTCCTTTGCACCCAAATCCGTATCCAAGTGGTCGAGCGGGACATCGCCTCCGAGAGCACGATTTGGAGTTCGAAGCCATTTCGAGGCTTTGTCGGCATTGCCGATCATCTCAACGGCAGTGGCGTAAACACGAGCTAGGCGAACCGTCCGGTCCGATTCCGCAGTGGTCAAGCGCGAATGCTGGCTTAGACGACGGGTCAGAGTGCGTTGTGGAATTCCCAGCTTCTCAGAAAGAGCAGCATTCTTGAGATCGAGCTTTTCTCCCAACGCAATAAGGGAACCAGCCGGCAAACCTAGGCGGATCAACTCTGCCAACTCAGCGAAGCTCTTGATCGAACGCCCCAGCACCCTCTTGCCGCCTAACGCCTCTGCGATCGCCACTGAAGTCATGTTAGCCTCTTGGCTATTTAGAATACGCCACTTGGCTTTTCTTCGCAAATCGGTTCACAATACGGGGTCGCTTATTCCTGCCAGGAATGAAGTCGATCCAAATTGTCATTGGACAAGAGAGGCCAGAAGGACTCAAAGTGGTTAACACTGATATCGCGCACCGAGGGACATTTCACACCGTCCGTTTTGATGCGCTACGAAGTCGAATGCGGAGCTCTTGCTGTGTCTACTTTTCCCGAAAGCCTGTCGAATCCTCTCGAGAATTCGGTACCCCACACTGGTTGGTGCGGAATTAGCCGGCGAAAAGCATTATTCAGTCTCGGAGCTCGCGAAGCTTTGGGGCTTAAGTGAACGGACCATCCGACGCATGTTCGAAAACGAGCCAGGCGTACTGTGCTGGGGAAGCTCCGAATCACGGTTCAACCGCGGATACAAGACCTTCCGCATTCCCGAAACCGTAATGCTGAGAGTGTCATCGCCAACTGCGGATTGCCGGATAACCGGGAGTGAGTTGTATATGGTACATCGATAGGAACGCTAACGCACCTCACGCCTGCTTTTCCCAAACTGTTGGATTGCTCCGCTATTCGCTGCTCGGAATCAGGCTGCAACCTAGCATCGGCGCCTCGGAATGTCAGAAGCGCGCCATGCATGTTAATGGCCTGGAGGGGAGTTTCCGTCCGGGGAGATGAGGACTGCGCGTTTACTGATAATTCGAAGATCCCGATCACCTGCGAGTAGACATTGCGTTGCGTTAGCGCAGAATCAATCCTTGCGGCTACTGCTTTCTTCCATTTTCTCTTTTACATCGCCGAGGATCGCGGCAGCACTTTCTGGGGTATGGCTCAAACGCCACCAACATTTCCTCGGGAGAGATGGTTTCTGTCCTGAGGAACGGAATGGCGACCCCTAAGGAAGAGGACAGGGCGAATAATTCGATGCCAATCTCGCTTGATCTTTGGTTGAACAAGCTTGAATTGGACTGGATCATCAACGGGCTGAGAAAGTCTGATGCCCGAGGGACGTTCCCTTGCCAGAGTTCAAATGTCAAACGGAGATGTCTCGCCCATTTGACCGAGGGATCGTTTCGGATACTGATCTGCCTTTCTGCGTAGGAGTTTGCTTGCCCAAAGCCGAAGCATCGTAAGAAGTAAACGCCATCAATTTCACGGGATGCTGATCGCATCGATTAAAACAACTAAATGCGTTCTTCCAATAAGCAGATGCTCCAGAGTTTTCGAAAGATGCGTTGGATCCTCCCAAAGCTGTCGCCAGATACGGCGTACCTAGTCGCAGTTTCTCCAATTGTCTGAAGTATCGATTTGGTCGTCACTCGGGGCACCAATGGCTTCCAACTCAGATGAATAGCTGATCATGGTAAAGGACGGTTGGGTCGCAGTCGAATTTTTGTTCGCCAATTTTGTATGCGAAGCAAACGGCTTGATTCCTGCTGACTTGAACAGACGGAGTAGCTAAGCCTGGAAAAGTTCCCCTTGCCTGTAACTTGAACCTCTTGGCTGTGAATTTGCGAAAGTATCACTCGAGGAAGAGACACCGCCGCGTGCGCTGGTGCGAAAAAGTAGAGCTGCCCATTTCCATCCTCCAAAAAGAGGAGCATCGTAGAGGTCCAACTTGTCCAGCGAGAACGTAAGCGCAAAGAGGAATCGCTTCTGCTTGGTAGAGTGAGCGACGTTGAGACTAGTGTGCCTTTACAACTCTCTGTCGAGCGAGATGAGTTCCATGCGAGGATTCCCAGAATCATCACACCCAAAACATCTTTCAAGGACCGCGTAGGCACGAATCCATTCTAAAAGTGTCAAACCGCCAAGGAGCTTTGAAGATGATGCAGCTGGATAGTTGTAAACCGCATTGAGCGACAGTAACGCTTCCGCTTCCTCTCACGAGACAAAGATGTTGGGTGCGAAGCGTACAGCTTAGCTCCGCGGATCCGGAGATCAACTGCGCGAGTTTTTGCAATTTTAGGCTGTTTTGAAGTAGTTGTTGATCGAGGCGAATACGGGCTATTCGAAATAGTACCTCGGTCGAAAGGTCCATATCGAAGCGAAGGCGCTCTTGGCGTCCAGCTTCGCCTAAGGCGATTCCATTGTCTTCGTACACCAACGTTTCGTCCCAATATCGAATGTGTTCACTTCCTTCTTCGATCAGATCCCAGGCGTACGCGAAGTAATGGTGCGGGGAACGGCGCGTTTGCAGGTTCTCTTCTGCGCCATGTACGGCGGTACGACGATTCGTCTTCCGTGTAGAAGGGCGCCCTGATATGCCAAGAGCTTGATCGAACTGCCCATGTTTTCGATGAACGAGCCAATCAGGCCGTCCGGGTTAAATAATTTGCCTTGGTCGTCCTCAATCTTGACGTTGAGCGGATTCATGAAAGCGAACCCATCTGCGGTGGGGCTCTTGACTACGAATTCACCAAGCTTTCTATGGACTAGATCGATTTCCGCGATCGTGCGCTCGACGACCGCCCAAATCTGTTCCCGAATGGTGCGCTTGCGAATGTCGCACTGTGCCGCGCTCTCGAGAATCGCGTCGAAGGCATGTTCAATGCGCCCGCACTCAAGAATATGCGCGTCAACATACCAATGCCGGAGTTTTAGCACTAAGTCGGAATCTTCCCGGAAGGAGCCTGTAGCCTTCCTCTGAACAGACTTCACGATAAAGGTTTTGGGTTCAAGCGTCCCAAACGCATAGGCGATGAGTCAGCTGCATGCTTCATCCCATGAGAACCATTGCGCAGAAGCTCGTAGACTTTGCTCCAAGCTAGATGCCCCAAGGCAACCTTCATCTGTTCGCGGTTGTACATCGCTTACCTCCTTCAGGCCGGCCTAGACTTACTCAAGGCTGCGATGACGCTGATCACAGGCCCGGGGCGTAGTTCGGTAGCTATGCTGGTGTTGAGAAACCAAGAGGCCTGATTCGCGCGCTGAATCAGAGTTTTACCTTTCTTTTTGGTGGCGCGGACGCAATGGCTGTTTTATCTGAGGATCGAAGTGGTACGTTTGAGTTGCTGCTGGCGCTCCTTCACGAACGGAGCGTAATGCTTCTCCGTCACTTTGACGCTGCTGTGCCCGAGCAGCAGCGATACGCGGTCGATCGGGACGCCTTTATTGAGCAGCTCAACTGCAAACGTGTCGCGGAACATGTGCGCGTGGCAGCGCTTCAGAGTGCCGTCCGGTTTACGGATATTGGCGACAGTAAAGAGACGAGTCAATGAGCGACGCCAACCCTTGCAAGCGGTCTGAGGATCTCCGTTTCCCGACCAGAAAAAGTATCGTGCGTTATCGCTGGGAAGTGCTCGAAGCATTGCAGCGATATCCGGGGGGAGCGGAACCTGAACCGGCACGCCGGTTTTGGCGCGATAGAGGAAGAGCTTGTCGTCGTCGCTCAGGCGCTCGCGCTCTAGCGTGACTGCATCCTGAATGGCGAGTCCCGACCATCGCATCAGCAACACAAGGGCGCGAAGCCGGTCAGCTCGGTAATGGAAGTCGCGACCTCCACGCCAGTCTCCGTATGCGTACGTTGCGTCAATGATCCGTTGAAACTCAGGTTTGGGAAACCAGCCCGTCGGAAGTGAGCCGACGGTTGAGCGTTTCACTCTTGCGGCGGGATTCTCAGTCAACCAACCGTTTTGAATGCAGAACGCAAAGAAGCCGGCCAGGCGGGAGAGCTTGCGGTTTGCAGTCAAACCATTATTTCCCCAAGTCGCGCGGAAGTTGACGAGTTCTGGGGCAGTGAGATCGCGCAGCCGAGTGAGACCCCGGTGCTTCGCCCAGGGAAGCAGTTGTTTCTCGAAAAGCGTCTTCGATTGCTTGGTCGTTTCCTTCGAGAGATTGCGACCCTTCTCGTCGGCAACATAAGCGTCGATTGCATCCTCGATGGTCGTGATGACTGGCTGCGCGGCCTTCATCGGATCAGCCGCTTCCTGAATTGAGCGGGCTGTCAGCTCAGCTTTTTCCCAACTGCGCGTCTTCGCAGACTGGCGCAGACGTTGGTTGTCCACATATCCATCGATCCATTTGGGGCAGCGGCAACGGCGGTATTTCGGGTCGTCGCGGTGGTCGCAATCGGGCGTGTGGCGAGCATAAACAAACAGCACTGAGCCTCCCTGGGACGTGAACAAAACGCAGGCTCATTGTACCGTCATGGGTACAATTTAGGTACAATTTCAAGATGCTGTCTGTATGCTATTGATTTTAAAGTGTTTAATTTGGTGGAGCTAGTCGGGATCGAACCGACGACCTCATCGTTGCGAACGATGCGCTCTCCCAGCTGAGCTATAGCCCCACACAGACACGGTCGATAGACCGCGTTGGCTGGTTTCTCGATTATACAAGGAGGACGCTACGCTGAAAACGCCACGCGCGAAGCCTTGGTGGCGCGGAGTTGAGCAGATTGCCAGACCACGCTGGCGCCTCGCCGTTAGCATCAGACCACAAAGTCGGACCTAACATCTCACTGCTGCAAAGGCGCGCCCTCGAGCACCAGAACTTCGAAAGGTTTGAGCGAGAATGTGTGCCGCTGTCCCGCTGCGAGTCGCACACTTGCCTGTGCGTGATCTTCTTTCCATGGACTTCGCAGCTGATACGCCTGCGGCGCAGCGGCAGGTAATTCAAACGTTTTCGCAACATCCAGGCTGATGGACTGCGGCTTGTCAGAGGGATTGCGCAGCACTAATATCCCCTTGCCCGGACTCCACGAGGCCCACCCGTACACCTCCAGTTGTCCCGGATCTCCCCCCACCCAGTGTGTGTCAACCAGCACGTCTGCATTCGCGCGCGACCAGAGCGCGGCCTCGGCCAGGTGGTCCCAGTTGGAGGTCGACAGCAGGGAGGGCGTGATGTACATCTCCTGCAATTGCGTGCCGCTGCCGAAATAGTCGCGCACCTCGTTGGTGAAATCGTCGCCTGGATCGGTGCTCAAGTCGTGCGCGGATTTTGCGTAAATGATTCCATGCAGCATCAGCGAATTCAGCGGGTAGAGCGGTCCCTTCAAAACCACGTGCTCGTAGGTATCAGCATCGCGGTACGTGATCCACTGCTCACGTTTGGGTCCGACGCCGAGGAAATCGTGGTCTTCACCGCCACGCCAGATCGAGTCGGCATAGCGCAGCCAGAACGGAGACGGATAGGTCCCGGTAGTCAGGTTGATGTAAAGGTCGGGCTTCAGCGCCCGCAGCTCACCGATCAAGTAAATCGCCGCCGCGAAGTCGCTGTCGAAGGTGCTACCCGGATAGACGCGGTCGGCATTCCCGGTTCCGTCGAACTTGAACTGATTCACTCCGTAATCACGGATGAACTTCATACACGTATCGCGAAACGCCGCGAAATACTTTGGACCGGACAAGGCGAAGCCATTATCCACGATCTCGTAGCCGGCCTCGCGTCCAGCAGTAACGCGCTGCTGTTTCGGTTTACCGTAGCCGCCCCACGGAGACATCCAGACACCGGGCGCCGTGTTGTAGGTTGCCGCGGCCGTCCTTATCATCGAGAACCCGTCAGGAAAGCCGGAATTAAAATGCCAGAGCGTGGACGGATCGTCCCAGCCGTCATCAAAGAGAAACGAATTGATAGGCACGCCACGTTTTTTCGTCAGCTCAGTGCCGAACGCGTTGATGACTTGCAGCGCCCCGGCCTCGTCATATCTGTTGAAGTATCCCAGGTCGTACCACGAGTTGTAATGCAGGAAGGTGCGATAAGGATGCGCGCGCTCACGCTCCACGTAGTGTAGGAATCCGCGACGAAGCTGTCCCGGCTGCGTCACTCCAATCACGGAGCTGTAGGTAACAGTCTGGCCCGATTTAAGGGGCAGCTCGCGTTCTATCCAGCACCGTGCGCGATCATCAGCAACAGCACACGACGACAGCGGGTCCTCGATAGCAGTAAACAGCGTGCTGGCTACAACCGGAGATCCCTTCGCGGTGCCCACAACCCGCGCGTCGGGAAGGCTCCAATCCACCAGCCTTACCTCTCGCACCGGAACGTCGCTGGACGTAGCCGCTATCTTGATCTCCTGCCGTACATAATTTGAGCCATCGCGCAAAATCACTCGCCATGTGACGTGAACCTTGCCGGGTGTGTCCGCGAACTCGACCACCACGGCTTTACCGGGAGCCTGCTGCGATATCGGCAGAGCTCCGGCTTCCGCGGGGAGATCGACCAGGCGTGGCGGCCCCGCCAACTTCAGGGCAGAAGCGGACAGAATGCTGCCGTCCCCAAGCAGAAGGGTGAAGGGAACTCGTTGCGCAGCCAGCGCGCGGTGTGTGATGAGGTCGGTGAAATCCTGGCCCGTGATATTTTCGCCGTCAATCTTCCACCGCATGCGCAAAACATCATTGGCCACGCTGAAACCGTCGCCATTTACGTCTGCTTTTGCATTTCCTGGAGTCGGGGCGAAATAGACAGGGGTATCCGCCGCCAGTAACGCAGCAGGGAAGAGCAGCGTAATCAGCAGTCCTAGTGACGCGAGCCGATGTTGAATCTTCATTCGTAGGACCTATGAAACTGTTTCCGCTCCTGCCGGGAGTACTGTCGGATCGCCCGGAGCGCGCTTGACCAGCAGCGAGCCGAGAATCATGCCTGCTGCCGCCATCGCGAAAGCTGCGCCTCCGGCATAACTGGCTGGAACTTTGAATAGGAAGAAGGCAACGGTAGCGATGGCTCCGCCCGCCATGGCCATGTATCCGCCCAACGTGGAGGCACGGCTCCAGAATAGCCCTGCGATCACCGACACCAGCGTTCCCGACAGATAGATGGTGGCCGTCATGTTCAGATAAAAATAAGTTGGTCCGGGCAGCGTGTACCACAGGCCCCACACCATCACGAACAGACTCACGAACAGATTGGCGCCGCGATTCAGCAACACCTGCTGTAGAGAGGTGAGAGGGTGCTTGCGCAGCGGCAGGATGATGTCCTGCGCAATGATCGAGCTCCAGCCCAGCAGATAAGAGCTGTTCACCGACATGGTGGCGGCGAGCATGCCGGCCACGACCAGTCCCAGGATGCCCGACGGCAGTATCGTCGCCAGCATCCGCGGCATGGCTTCGAGTGAATTCTGTGCCGGGCCAAGCATCGCCAGGGCAGCGATTCCCCACATCATCGGCATCATGCCGCGTCCCAAAAAGATGAATCCTGTCCACAAAAAAACGCGCTTGCTGACTTCCGGGCTGCGGGTCGAGAAGTTGCGCATGGCGGTTGTCTGCCAACAGGTATGAACGGCCAGCCAGATCAAAATCTGAAACGCGATATACGCCCAGCCGTAATCGGGATTGGAGAACGGATTGAACCCGCCTGCGCCCATGGTCTGGTGAACGGCGTTGTACATGTGGGCGAGTCCAGCCGAACGCACGGCCCACACCGTCACTAGAATTGTGCCCAGGCTCAGCGCCACAAACTGGATGAAGTCGGTGATGACGATCGACACCATTCCGCCGAGCACGGTATAGACCAGCTCCAGCAGAAGTATTCCCGTCATGACCGCCTTGATGTGGGTCAGCGGGATGCCCGAGATCAGCGCCAGGAACGTGCCCTCGACTTTCAGGAACACGCCCATGTTGAGGATGCCGCCGGTGGCGACCAGAATCCCGGTGAACACGCGCAGGTTACGGCTGAACTTGACCTGGAAGAATTCGGGGACGGTCATCAACTGCATCGCGCGCAGGCGCTTGACGATGAACCCGGTACGGCCGATGAAGATCATGACCAGCCCGGCGATTAGTCCGTTGACGAACGAGGCGTAGCCGGTCTTGTAGCCCAGCTCCGCGTAATACATAAAGGTGATGGTGCCGATTTCGGTGGCAGCCAGCGTGGCTACGGCGAGATAGGTTCCTAGCTCTCGCCCGGCCACCAGGAAATCAGAAATGCCGCCGACAAACTTGCGCCCATACAGGCCCATCGCGAGTGTCGCGGCTAAATAGGTGACGACGATAATCCAGTCGAGAAGTGAGAAGTGGGTGGCCATTATTGCGGGCGCTTCGCCTGCTCCCGCAGATTGGTGAACATCTGTCGCAGATCACGCACTCCGCGCACCATTACGATCAGCGCAATAATCCCAAAGGCGGAGCCGGCGAGAAAGAAGTTCGCCATCCAAAATTCGTACCAGCCATTCATAGTCGCGGCCATTGTAATTCAGCGCTGGTTTGCAACCAGGGAGATGGCGCCGTGCATTACACTGGGGCGCGAACCATGACAGAGACGGCAGTGATCCGTAAAGCCGTGATTCTTGCCCGCGGACTTGGCACCCGAATGCGCCGCGAGGACACCGGCGCCGTGCTGAGCAGCGAACAGTCTGAGGCAGCCGAGGCTGGCATCAAGGCCATGATTCCGGTGGGGCGGCCGTTTCTCGACTATCTGCTCAGCAGCCTCGCCGACGCGGGATTCGATCATGTCTGCCTGGTGATTGGCCCCGAACACGGCGCGGTTCGCAATTATTACGCTCGCATTCAAGCTGCGCGGATACAGGTTAGTTTCGCAGTGCAGGCAGAGGCGCTTGGAACGGCAAACGCCCTCCTGCCAGCGGAGGAGTTTACCGGCGACGATCAATTTCTGATGATTAATGGGGATAACTACTACCCGGCTGACGCTCTGCTTGCCATTCGGCAGCTTAAACAGCCGGGGGCAGTGCTCTTTCCTGCGGACACACTGGCGCTCAACGGTAATATCCCAGCGGAGCGCATAAAGGACTTCGCCGCCGCCATTGTCAACGAGCAGGGCTTCCTGGTTCACATAGAGGAAAAGCCGCAACCTGAGTCGGATGGCCGCCGCCTGGTGAGCATGAACTGCTGGCGATTCAGCCGGGACATCTTTTCTCTATGCCGCGAGGTTCCCTCGTCCGTGCGTGGCGAATTTGAGCTACCGATGGCCGTCAACCTGGGAATTGCCCGAGGTCTGAGGATGAAGGTCTCCATCTCTCATGGCGGGGTGCTCGACCTGTCGCGCCGTTCCGATATCGCTGCGGTCGCTGTGCGACTGAAAGATGTTCAGGTAAATCTATGACGACCACCCCTGCCGAGCGTTTGGTGCGGGCCGGCATGAGCCAGGCACGAAGCTCGCCGCAAAGCGCAGCTCTTCGACGCGTTAACGCAGCAGCTATCAGCAGGCGATCCGAGCGAAGTGATGCGATGGTTCGTCCCTGGACGTATCGAGGTTCTCGGCAAGCACACCGATTATGCCGGGGGCCGTAGCTTGCTCTGCACGGCTGAGCGCGGATTTTGTGTTGTCGCCACTCCGCGCACGGACCCGGTTGTTAAGGTGAACGACATCGTCCGACAGCAGAGCCTTGAGTTCACCATCTCCTCCGAGCTCGCGATTCCGCCCTCGGGCTGGAGGGTATTCCCGATGGTGGTGGCGCGGCGCCTGGCGCGCAATTTTGGCGACGACTGTCGCGGCGCGGAGATCGCCTTCGCCAGCGACCTGCCTTCTGCTGCGGGAATGAGCAGTTCGAGCGCGCTGCTCACCGCTATCTTCACCGTTCTAAGCGCGATCAATCATCTTCAGGAGCGCGCGGAGTTCAATGCTGAGATCCGAACCATCGAAGACCTGGCTGGTTACCTGGGCTGTATTGAAAACGGCCAGAGCTATAAGTCCTTGCAAGGCGACGGCGGAGTCGGCACGTTTGGCGGAAGCGAAGATCACACTGCCATCCTTGCCAGCGAACCCGGGCAGTTGAAGCAGTACGCCTTCTGCCCCGTGCGCCTGGAGCGCTCAGTTCCAATGCCGGCCGCGTGCGTGTTCGTAATCGCGGTTAGCGGCGTGGTGGCAGATAAAACCGGAACCGCTCGCGCTCAATACAACCGCGCGTCCGAAGCGACCGGGCACATTCTGGAGATATGGCGCGCCGCGACTGGGGCAACCGATCAGACACTAGCGAGTGTCTTGGCTGCCCCCGATTCCGTCGATCGTGTACGCCACGTTCTCAAGCAAGCCGGCGCCGATGCGCGATGGCTCGGTGATCGATTCGAGCAATTCTGGCAAGAGTCCGACGTGATTATTCCGCAGGCGTGTGATGCGCTTGCTCGGAACGATCTGAACAGATTCGGCGAACTGGTTGACCAGTCGCAAACTGGGGCCGAAGCGCTGCTGGAAAATCAGGTGCCTGAGACAATCTGGCTTGCACGCGAGGCACGCTCGCTCGGAGCGTATGCGGCATCTGCTTTTGGCGCCGGCTTCGGAGGCAGCGTCTGGGCACTGGTCTCGCAGGAGGGAGCCGCGAAATTGGCCGAGCAATGGCGAGAAAGCTACCTGGCGAGCTCGCATCACGCCGCAGCGAAGTCCGAGTTCTTCGTCACCGCTGCCGGGCCCTCGCTTACCCGGTTGTGATTTGCTGCTGTTTCCAATTCCAGGCGCTGGCAATGATGGAGTCGAGATCGGAATATTGCGGAGTCCATCCCAACTCGCGGCGAATTTTCTCTGAGCTTGCGACCAGAACCGCAGGATCTCCCGGCCGCCGTGCTGCCTCCACCACCGGGATCGCAAGCCCCGTCACCCGCTGCGCGCTATCGATTACCTCTCTCACGCTGAACCCGCGACCGTTGCCCAGGTTATAGATGAGCCGTTCCGATTGCTCAAGCGCCTGCAGCGCGAGAATGTGCGCTTGCGCCAGATCGCTCACGTGGATGTAGTCCCGGACACAAGTGCCATCAGGCGTGGGATAGTCGGTCCCGAAGATCGAGATGGATTTGCGTTCTCCGGTGGCTGCCTGCAACACCAGGGGAATCAGGTGGCTCTCCGGCTGATGGCGCTCGCCCGAGTGCCCATCCGATCCCGCGGCATTGAAGTAGCGAAGGCTGGCATAACGCAAACCGTGGATCTGTCCCAACCACGCCAGCATGCGTTCGACCAGCAGTTTGGATTCACCGTAAGCGTTCGTGGGCTCCAACGCCGCGCTTTCGTCAATCGGGATTTGCCGTGGCTCTCCGTACAACGCAGCGGTAGAAGAGAAGATGAATTTGCGGACGCCGTTCGCCAGCATCGCTTCCAGCAGCGTTAAGGTGGCGGCAGAATTGTTGCGAAAGAACCGCTCAGGCTCTTTCATCGATTCGCCCGCTTCAATGAACGCGGCGAAGTGAAAGACGGCCTCCGGTTGATGCTCGCGGAAAGCTGAGTCAAGAGAGCCGCGGTCGGCTACGTCCGCCACCACCAACGGCACATCCGGCGGCAGGGCATCGCGATGTCCTTTGCACAGGTTGTCGTACACTGCTACTTCGTGCCCGCCAGCCAGCAGCGATCGCACCGTGGTCGCACCTATATATCCCGCTCCTCCGGTTACGAGAACTTTCATGCCTCTCCTTATAACATCTTGTCTCCCAGCTTCCGGCGGTTCGCCATCCTCGGTATGATGATTCATCCCGACGCGTTATCGAGAAGTTGGCGGCCGGTGGGCTTTTGAGATGAAAGGCAAGCGACAACTTGTAGCTGAGACATTTGCCACGACGGGGCTACTCCGCCTGCTGGAGGCGACGCTGCGGCGCGACGCGCTGTTGGTGATTAACTATCACCGCATCGGCAATGCTGAGGAGACGCCCTACGATTCCGGCACCTTCGGACCCACAGCCCAGCAATTCGACTGGGAGATGAACTACGTGAAGTCCCGCTTCGATTGCGTGGGCCTCGAAGAAGCACTCGCCATGATGACCGGCGAAGCGCCCGTGCGGTCGAGCCTGCTCATCACCTTCGATGACGGCAACATCGATAACTATCATGCCGCCTTTCCCATCCTGCGCTCGCATGGCCTTCAGGCTACGTTTTTTTTGCCGACATCCTTTATCGGAACCCAGCGCCTGCCCTGGTGGGACACGATCGCCTACATCGTGAAGCACAGCAGGAAAGACAGCTTCAGGATCCACTACCCGCAGCCGGCTGAATTTCGCCTCGATCGCGCCAGGCCTTCGGCTACCGTCTTCCAGTTATTGCTGTTCTGCTCCAATCACGCCGCCACCAACTACGCTCCCCTTATCGACGAGTTGGAAACCGCCTGTGATTGTGCCCGGCCCAACGGCAGCTCAGAGCGTTGCTTCATGAACTGGGATGAGGTTCGCGAAATGCAGGCCGCGGGCATGAGCTTCGGCTCGCACACTCACAACCACGAAGTGCTCAGCGGATTGCCGCTCGAGGGCCAACGATCTGAGCTGGCGGAATCGCGGGTGATCCTGGAGCGCGAACTCGGTCGAGTTGTCGACATCCTCGCCTATCCCGTGGGACGCCCTTACACCTTCAATGCCGATACGCGCGCGGCACTCGAAGACTGCGGATATCGCGCTGCATTCTCGTTTTATGGTGGGCTAAATCCGCGCGACAAGGTGAATCGCCTCGACATCCGCCGTGAAGATTGCCACTCGCCGAGCACCGCTCTGTTCCGGCTTCAGACCACGTTAGCCGCCGTCGGACTCTCCCGTTCCTGATTCCCTCGACCGGCCCATCTTTGCCGAGTTGCTACCATGGGTCGATGGCTTTGCAGGCTCGCATCTCGTTACCCCACGACCGCGATGGCATTACCGAACTGATGCACAAGGCTTTTGGCTCCGAGCTCAGCCCGGCATCCGTCGATCCCGGCTTCCAGCAATGGAAGTATTGGGATGCGCATCCCTTTGCGGTTAGCGGACGAAGCTACGTGCTGGACGGCAAAGAGCGGATCGTCGGAAATGCCTGCCGATGGCCGCTGCGGATCGTCACGACTGCGGGCACCTTCGACGCCTTTCACCTCATCGACTGGGCGGCCGACTCCTCTCATGCCGGTTCGGGATTGCAGGTGCTGCGCGATTCCTGCGATAACTCGGCGGCGCTATTCTCCATCGGCGGCAGCCCTTTGACTCTTCGTATGCTGCCCGCGCTCGGCCAACATCTACGTCGTCAGCGCAGCCGGGCTAGTGCCATGTCGTATCAAGTCATGGGCAAGGTGCACTTCTTGAGCCGCCCACTGAAGCCGATCGCCGCTGCATTCCGTGAATCTCCTTTGGAATTGAGGACGCCTGCCCGTCTAGCGAAAAACGTTCTTTACGCTGCTGTGACCAGTGCGAAGCTTCCATCCGGCGTTAGCTTCAGGCCGGTTTCGCCAGCTGAGATCCCCGCCCACCTGTGGCCCCAGCCGACCTCCGATTTCGCAACAACCGCTCGCAACCCCGAGCTCTTGCAGCACTTCGCGAACTGCCCGGTGCTTAAGCAGCCAATGTGCTTCGTTATCACTCGCGATGGAACTCCAATCGCCTACTTTTTCATGGTGCGGGCGGGCGGCCAGGTGCGGATCGCCGACTACGGTCCAGCCGGCCTGAACTCTAACACAGCGAAGCTGCTGGGCATCGCTGCACAACTTGCCGCACGGCAGCACTATCCTGATGTTTTGCGCATTGCCGTGGCGACGTCGGAACCTGCCGTGCAGGCTGGGCTAACTGACTCCGGGCTTCTCAATACCTACCAGGAAGAGATACGCGGCCTCATCGCCGATCCGGGGCTTTCCGCGGTCAAGCAATACCGCCTCACCTATCTCGACCTCGACGCCCTCTGTCTATAGAAAAGAAACGAGCTCTGAGCTACCTTCGTTGACCCTTCTTCGCGCATCCCGTAATCTTTTCTAGAGTCCATTCCGCACGGGTGAGAATGAAAACAGTCGAGACGAGTACCCTCCGGGTCGCCGAAGAGATCACTGAGCTTGTGGGCGAAACCCCGGTCCTTCACCTTCGTCGTCTGGTTCCTGACGGCGCCGCCGACGTTTACGCCAAGCTTGAGTATCTGAATCCTGGTGGCAGTATCAAAGATCGCGCCGCGCTGGGCATGATTCTTCGCGCCGAGCGCGAAGGCAAGCTTGAGCCGGGTGCAACCATCTTCGAGGCCACCGCCGGCAACACCGGTGTCGGACTGGCTCTCATCGGATGCAGCCGCGGCTACAAGACGGTGCTCGCGGTTCCCGAGGGTTTTTCGCAGGAAAAATGTCACGCTCATGGAGGCGCTTGGCGCTGAGGTGATTCGTACTCCTCGCGCCGATGGTATGCAGGGCGCAATCGATTACATGACTGCGCGCGCTGCCACCACTCCCAAAGCCTTCATCGCAGGACAATTCGAAAATCAAGCCAATCCCGACTTCCACTACGAAACCACTGCCCGCGAACTTTACGAGCAACTGCAGGGACGCGTCGATGCCGTGGTAATCGGCTCTGGCACCGGCGGAACCTTCACCGGTATTGCACGCTTCATGAAAGAAAAAAATCCCCACGTGCTGACCATTGCCGTGGAGACCCAGGGATCGGTGCTCGGCGGGGGCCCCAAGGGGGAGCACGAGGTGGAGGGTATTGGCGCCAGCTTCATTCCCAAAACGTTCGACTACTCCGTCTGTGACCAGATCATCGCCGTCAGTGATGCCGACGCCTTTGACATGGTGAAGCAGCTTGCCGCAAAAGAAGGAGTCTTCGGCGGATCCAGCGCCGGAGCAAACGTCTTTGCGTCGATTGAAATCGCCAAACGCCTTGGTCCCGGCAAGCGCGTCGCGACCATTATTCCCGATTCGGCGGAGCGGTACCTGTCGAAAGACATTTTTCATTTCGGAGAAAATAAGTAATTGGCAGTTGGCACTTAGCATTTGGCTTTTGGCGAAATCGAAGAGGCGCATCTCGACCGATTGGAACTAAATGCCAGGTGCCAAATGCCAAAAGCTAAGCATCCCGGCTTCTCCACTCGCGCCATCCACGTTGGCAACCAGCCCGATCCGTCCACCGGAGCGGTAGCCCCTCCCATTTTTGCCACCTCAACCTATGCTCAGGAAGAGCTGGGTAAAACCAAGGGCTACGACTACTCGCGCGCCGGCAATCCCACCCGCACCCGTCTGGAAGAGAACCTCGCAACCCTCGAGGGCGGCGTGGCAGCTCGCGTATTCTCCAGCGGAATGGCGGCCATTGGAGCCGTTTGCCAGATGATGAAAGCGGGCGATCACATCGTCGCCTCCAACAATCTCTATGGCGGCGTGCCGCGGCTCTTCAACCAGCTTCTGACCAACTACGGTCTGGAGTTCACTTACGTCGACACCTCCGACCCGAGCAATGTCGAGCGCGCCATCCGCCCAACCACGCGCTACGTGCATATCGAGACCCCGACCAATCCCCTGATGGGACTCACCGATATCGCTGCCGTCAGCCGCATTGCGCACAAGCATGGCTGCGAAGTGGTGGTCGATAACACCTTTCTGTCGCCCTATTTTCAGCAGCCCATCAAGTTTGGCGCCGACATCGTGATGCACTCGACGACCAAGTTTCTCAACGGGCACAGCGACGGCATCGGCGGAGTGCTGGTGTGTACCACCGCCGAGCAGGCAGAGAAGCTGGCGTTCATCCAGAAGGCCGCCGGCGCAATTCTTTCTCCCTTTGAGTGCTGGCTGATTTTGCGTGGCACCAAAACGCTCGCCGTTCGCATGAAGCAGCACGACGAAAACGGTCGCGTGGTTGCCGATTTCCTCAGCCGGCAGCGCAAAGTGAAGCAGGTGTTCTACCCCGGGCTGAAGAGCCATCCGCAATACGCGCTGGCTCGACGGCAGCAGACCGGGTTCGGCTCCATGATCACCTTCGAAACCGGATCGCTGAGCAACGCCAAGCGTTTTCTCAAGCGCGTGAGCGTCTGCACCCTGGGCGAGTCGCTCGGAGGTGTCGAGACGCTGATCTCGCATCCCGCCAGCATGACGCACATGGCCATCGGCGCAGCTGGACGCAAGGCGATTGGCTTGACCGACGGTATGGTGCGCATCTCGGTTGGGATCGAGAATGTCGAAGACATCATCGCCGACCTGCAACAGGCGCTCGCGGCGATTTGAAAAGCCGCTTGTGGCCCTTAGCTTTTGGCGGTGGGTTTCTTGCCTCTCGGTGTCCTCCGTGTCCTCTGTGGTGAAATGTTTTCCCGATTACAGCAACGAAGCAGCAATCGCCAACAGCCAAGAGCCCAAAGCCAACAGCCGTTTTTTCCGCTATAACTAGTTTGTGAGTGCACGCAATCCTTTCTTTTCTCCTAAGACGGCGCTGATCACCGGCGCATCGAGCGGCATTGGGCTCGAGCTCGCACACCTGTTCGCGCAGGACGGCTACCGGCTGGTGCTGGTCGCGCGAAATCGCGGTGCGCTGCGCCAGGTAGGAGACGATCTGCAATCGCGCTACGGCATCACGGTTCGCATTGCACCCAAGGACCTCGCCCATCCCGCCAGCCCCGACGAGCTTTACCACGAACTGCAGGAGTCGGGCGTGGTGCTCGACGTCCTGGTCAACAACGCCGGCTTTGGCGCCGCAGGGCCGTTTCTCAAAACCAACTGGGCCGACGAGTCGGAGATGATTCAGGTGAACATCACCGCCCTCACTCATCTCACCAAGCTGTTTCTTCCCCAGATTCGCGCCCGCGAAGGTAAGCTGCTGAACGTCGCCAGCGTCGCGGCATTTCTGCCCGGCCCATTTATGTCGGTCTACTACGCCAGCAAGGCGTATGTACTGAGTTTCAGCGAGGCGCTGGCGGAAGAGATGATCGGCACCGGCGTGACCGTAACCTGTCTTTGTCCCGGCCCGGTGAACACGAACTTCCAGAAGCGCGCGTACGTGCAGGAAACGGCAATGATCAACAGCCCGCTTACGGTCGACGTGCGCGAGGTGGCGCGTATCGGCTATGAAGGCATGAAGCAGGGAAGCCGCATCGTGATTCCAGGATGGAAGAACCGGGTTCTGGTTGAGGGGGTTCGCCTGGCCCCGCGAAATCTGCTCACAAGAATGGTGCGCCGTTTGCAAGAGAAAAAAGACGTAACCAGTAATTAGCACTTAGTAATTAGCAATTAGGAATTGGCGAGCCGTCGATGTGGCGGCGCTGCGCGTCCAAACGATGCCTAATTACTAGCTACTAATTACTAATCGCTGGTCTTTCAAAATGGCTGAAGACGAACTGAAGTCTTCCAAGCGCATCCTTGACCCGGTGGAGCGCTGGTCCGAAGTGTTGTTCGGACTCATCATGGTGCTTGGATTCACCAGCACCGTGAGCGCGGTCCATTCCGGCCGGCCCGAGATTCGCACCATGATCGCGGGCGCGCTGGGCTGTAACCTGGCGTGGGGTATTGTCGACGCCATCATGTACCTCATGGCGTCGCTCAGCCAAAAAGGCCACGGCCTGGCGACCCTGAACGCGGTTATCTCCGCTCCCACACCCCAAGATGCCCACCGCGTCATCGGCGATGGACTCCCGGAAGTCGTCACCAAGTGTTTGGACGAAGCCCAGCTGGAACAAATTCGGGTAGCCTTGCTTCGCTTACCGGTCCCGGCGCGCGTTCACCTTAACCGCGATGACTGGAGCGGTGCCAGCGGAGTGTTTCTGCTGGTTTTCCTTTCCACGTTTCCGGTCGTCACCCCCTTCCTCTTCTTGCCCAATGAGGTTCGCCTTGCGCTACGCTACTCCAACCTCGTCGCGATTATTATGCTGGCGATTACCGGATACGCTTACGGCCAGTATTCGGGAGGTGCTAAGTGGATGTGGGCCCTGAGCATGGTTCTTCTGGGTGCCTCGATGGTGGTGCTCACCGTCAAGCTGGGAGGATAGCCTGCTAAGACATCTGCTGCTTGTGGCCTCGTTCTTCGCTATTTGTTGCGCAGCGACCGCCCAAACACCGCCTGTTCCACCCGCCGGCGCGGCCAAACCGGCCAGCGAACCGTGGAAGTACTCGCTCACTGTCGATGCCTACTTCGTGCCCGACGCAGTCGATTACGGAGACCCGGTGTTTGCTGCCGATCACAAGTGGCTGCACCTGGAAGCGCGCTACAACTACGAGAACCTGCACACCGGCTCGCTTTGGGCGGGTTACAACTTCCGTTGGGGCAAGAACCTGACCCTGGATGTGACCCCGATGCTGGGAGCGGTATTTGGCCGGACCAACGGGATCGCTCCCGGATGCGAAGCTTCGCTCAGTTATAAGAAGTTCTCCGCCTCGATCTCCAACGAGTTTGTCATCACCCCATCGGACACCAGCAACAGCTTCTATTACTCGTGGCCTGAGGTGACGTACTCGCCTTTGAACTGGCTTACGGTGGGTGGCGTTGCCCAGCGCACCAAGGCGTATCACACTGCGCGCGATGTGCAGCGAGGCTTCCTCGTCGGCGTCAATCACAAGAAGTGGGAATTCACCACCTACATCTTCAATCCAGACATCACTCCCACAGTAGTGCTGGAAGTAGGCGTCAAATTCTAGGAAGCGGGTTCTAAAAGCGGGGTAGGGAAGGACTACGACGACCGCAAGCTGAGATACGGGGATTTGAGCATCGCTGGCGGCGGCCCTTACTGACAACCGACAACTGACCACTGACAACTGCTTCTAGTGGGCCCGGAGGGATTCGAACCCCCAACCAAGGGATTATGAGTCCCCTGCTCCACCGTTGAGCTACAGGCCCTTGCAACTACTGAACACTAGCGCGCCCGGTTCGACGCAGGCGTTCTCTACAGCATTGTATGGTTGCAGCAAGTGAATCACAAAGTCGCGGCAACGTCGGAACCGCGAGTGGCCTGTGATGATTGCGATTCGAGCCGCAAAAGACCGGCTACGCGGCGGCAGGGACAAACACTTGAAAGGTGGTCCCGCTTTTCCCTTCGACGCTGGACGAGCGAAAGCGAATGTGGCCGCTGTGATTCAAGATCAGCGTACGCGACACCCAAAGTCCCAACCCCGATCCCTTCAGTTCTTTCGTGGTGAAGAATGGATCGAAAATCTGTCGCTGAACCGCGGGAGAGATGCCCGCTCCTCGATCATGTATCGTTACCCTGGTTCCGTCGTGCCCGCCGCGAAGCGCGTGTCGCACCCGAATCACAACCTCGCCCCCAAAGGGTGAGGCCTCGGTCGCATTACGAATCAGGTTTCCGAATACCTGGCTCAACTGCCCGGGAAAGCCACAGATCGTGGGCACTGCCTCTCGCTCCAACACCAGGCGAACGCGTCGTGTCGCGGCCCATTTCTCGTAGAGCGACACCACATCTGACATGAGACCGCCCAGGTCAATTGGTATCGCGTTCTGGGTGTCACGATGAAACGAAAGTGACTGCTTGGTGATGCGCGAGATGCGCGACAGTTCCTCATTTGCGCGATCCAGATAATTATGGACCGTGTGCATGTCCGGCACCGACTGCGCCAGGTACAAAAGATTGGTCAGCGCTTCCAGCGGATTATTAATTTCGTGGGCGATGGCGTTGGCCAGCTTGCCTGTGGCAGCAAGCTTCTCCGCAGTGCGCACCGCATATTCGGCCAGCTTGCGATCGGTGATGTCCGAAAGCACCAGTACTTTTCCAATCTCAACCTCGTCGGCCATAACCGGAGAGATCGTCAGTTGCACGTTCCTCGGCCCCACCTGAAACTCATGCGTATGCCGCTCCGCTCCTTCGGCAAAGCCGGGCAGTGCATATCCGAACCACTGCGCCATCATCTCCGCGGCCGTTCGACCCGCAGGGAGGTCCGCAGATGCCTTCAAAAGCCCGGTTCCATTCGGTGAATTTCCCCTGCTGGTCGACAAAAGCCAGCCCCTCCGACAGTGAGTCAAACGTCGACTGCCAATGCCATGAGGCTTGCCGGGCGGCGATTTCAGCGCGCCTTAACCGCAGTAGCGAGCGAACTGTGGCGACTAGCACCAGTCCGTCAATGGGATGGGTGAGATACGAATCAGCTCCTGCTTCCAAAGCCCTGGCTTTGTCTTCTCCGGTGACGAACGAAGCGGAAATCTGCAACACAGAAACCGAAGCCGTATGGGGATCGTCTTTTATCCTGCGGCACAGTTCGAATCCTGAGAAATCGGGCAAATGGACATCGAGGATCGCCAGGTCCGGTAATGACTGTACCTTCTCCAGGGCTTCCCGCCCGGTGCTCGCCTCGTCGCACGCATACCCGGCCTGTTGCAGGACGCGACGCAGCACATACCGGTTTTGTTCCCGGTCATCAATGATCAGGATGCGATTCGGGGTGCTATCCATTTGCTTGCGAGACAGTCTTCTGCGGGACTACCCCCTCAGATGCGAGCCAATCCAGAAAGGGTTGAGCCGACAGGCGAGTCGAGACATCTTCTTTGCGGACCACGGCTGCCCCAAAGCTTGCCAGGTGATCTTTTTCTTCTTGCGTCAACGTCTTGGAGGTGTAGATCATGACCGGCAGGGACGCCGTCGAACTCAGTTCGCGGACCCGGCGCAAAACCTCGATTCCACTGATGTCCGGCATCAGCAAGTCGAGCACCACCGCATCCGGCGCGCCTTCAGCAATCGCTGCCAGCGCCTCTCCGCCGCTCCTCGCCTCTTTGATCTGCAGCCACGGCAAATCGAGCAACTGCCGCAGGATGTAGCGAGAAACCTCGTTATCATCCACGATCAATAGTTGTCGCGTTCCCGGCGCCGAAATCAGAGTTCTAAGTTCTTGTAACAATCGCTCGCGCTCCAGCGGCTTGTGGAGAAATAATGTTGCTCCCTCGTTGGATGCACGTTCTGCCTCATCGTAGGCGCTGGTAACTAGAATGGGCAGGGCAGGCAACTTCGTACGCAACCTGCGCAACAGCTCCCAAGCCTGGTCCTCGCCGACGTATATGTCCGAGACCACCGCCGCCGGCGTATGCCTCGCGAGCCACGACTCGGCATCCTGCAAATTCGACGCCAGGATAGGCTGAAATTCCGTATTCCGCAGGAACGTTTCGAATATGTGTGCCGCCTCAGCCGAATCCTCTATACACAAGATCGGAGACCGATGGAAGTCAGGTACCGGCAGCGATCCCGGGTCGGTACCGGACGAAGCTTCCCCAACATAAACGATCGGTATCTCCACAAAAAACGTAGAGCCTTTTCCGGCTTCGCTCTGCAGCCACATCTGCCCACCCAGCAGGGCCGTGAGGTTGCGGCAGAGTGGCAGGCCCAGTCCGGTTCCGCGATGACGATCTTGCAGCGGATTTTCAACCTGGCTGAATTCCTGGAATATCGTCTCGTGATATTCAACCGGGATACCGATACCGGTGTCCGCCACTTCAAACACAACGTGCGAATCGCCCTCGCATCGTGCCGAGACCGTCACCTTCCCGTTGGGAGTGAATTTCAACGCGTTCGAGATCAGGTTGCGCAGAATCTGCGAAACCTTGCCCTCATCCGTTCGAAGTCCCGGAATGTCGTCCGCATCAACAAAAACCAGATCAACTGTGCTGTTGTCAGCCAGCAGAGGTTTGAGCATCCCCTTCAGCGCGCTAAACAATTCATGCACCCCGAACGACTTGGGCCGGATCTTGATCTTCCCGGCTTCCACTTTCGCCAGGTCCAAAAGATCATTGACCAGGTCCTGCAAATCGCGGGCCGAAGACTCGATGTACTGCACCTGCTTCGCCTGCTCCAGTGTCAGTTCGCCATCCATCCTGGAACTCAGCAGGCGGGCCAGCGAGATGATGGAATTTAATGGCGTGCGGAATTCGTGCGAAACATTGGAGAGAAACTTGGTCTTCAACTCCGAGGCACGTCGCAGATAATCGGCCCGTTCGTCCAACTCGGCATACAGCGCCACTACGCCGCGATTGGTATCTTCCAGTTCGCGGTTCAGCAGCATCAATTCATCCTGTCGCGCGCGCAGCTCCTGCAATGTCTTTAGCAGTTCATCGTTCTGACGCTCAATTTCGGCATAGGGAGATTCGGGCGCCGCATTCCGAAATTGTTTGGCCATCCCCTCCAGTGTCCGTCGCGAGAATAACGCCGCATTCCGCGGAAGGTACTTCACCATGCTTGCCGTGGTCCCGCTTGAGTCCGTGCTGAGGTTGAACTCGTCCATCAGGCGCTTGGTGCCGACAAT
The DNA here is from genome assembly GCA_963791965.1 of uncultured Acidobacteriaceae bacterium. Lineage (GTDB taxonomy): Bacteria > Acidobacteriota > Terriglobia > Terriglobales > Acidobacteriaceae > CAVVDY01. The sequence goes on from CAWBUK010000007.1 coordinate 25,480, forward strand.
GCCCATGCCCATGCCGGTTTCAGAGCGATAGCGCCCGGCCATGATCTCGTCGAGGTTAGCGATGCCGGGCCCGGAATCCTTTACCGTAATTTCCAGCCGCTGTGGCAGATCCAACGTCACCGCGAATCTGACAACCCCGCCGCGCGCATAACGGAAGGCGTTGCGCGCAATCTCCGACGTCGCCGTCGCCAGCCGTATCTGGTCCTGGTTGTCGAATCCCAGGCCGGCGGCAACTTCGCGAGCCCTTCGCCGGGCATGAACCACGTCCTGCTCGGTGCGCAGGCTAATCTCGAGAATGGAGAGCGAGTCCATTACGCCGCTGCCTTCACCACCACAACGCTGGCGTCATCACGCTGGCGCCGGAAATCGCGGATCAGCGCCGCACCAATCACCGCCGGGTGCCGCGAGATCAACCCGGAATACGACAACAAGTCCCAGCGCGACTGAAGTCCATCGGAGTGCATGATGAGCACCCCGTCTTTCGGCCAGTCCATCTGAAACTCCTGCATGCGAGGCGACGCCACACCCAGCGTTCCGCTATGTGAAACCAGGCTGCGCGACCCCTGCTTCGAGATAATGGAAGCCGCCGTATTACCAACGGCAGCATAGGTCAGGCTGCTAGCGGCATGATCGATTCGCACAATCCCTGCCACCGCACCGCGCGTCTTCTTCAGCGCGTCATTGATATAAGACAGGATTTCGCCCGGCCCCCGGTGCAAATTGGCTTGAAATACCGCCACCGCCTCATCCGCTGCCACTGCGGCGTCGCGCCCGTGCCCCAGTCCATCCACGATGAGAACGATGGTTCGCTCGTCGCTCTGGTCGTAGCTCCACGCATCTCCGCAGAAGCGCTCTCCCGGATAGGGAATGGCTACCCCGGCAACCTGCGGGTTTTCCTGCGGCTCCGTTGAACCAACTTCCACCATGACGATGGTGCCGTTCTGGCTGGTGAAGATTTCCATCTTGCTCGCGATTCTTTTCATCGCTCCCAGCCCGGCGCCCATGGTTCCCGATGTCGAGTAACCGTCACTCATGGCTCGCGGAACATCCGATATGCCCGGTCCTTTATCCAGGCCAAGCAGACGCAACTACAGGGCCGTGTGAATTTCTCGATCCAGCGATGATGGCCTGCCCACCCCCGCCGTGGGTCAGTACGTTGCGCGCCACCTCTGTGATTAACAGCGCGAACTCGCCGCTACGGGTCTCATCCAACCCCAGCCGCTCCGCTACGTGAAGCCCTTTTCTTCGGGCCTCGCCAATGGAACTGGTGTCTGTGATCGGAACGTACTCGGTCAGGATCATCTCCATCGGACGACGGTAACCTTGGTCCCTTTCCCAGCCTCTGACTCGACGGAAAACTCATTAACCAGGCGCTTGCTGCCGCCCAGGCCGAGCCCCATCCCCGATCCGGTCGTAAAACCATCTTTGAGAGCCGCTTCTATGTCGGGGATGCCTGGGCCGTTATCCACAAACGTCAATTTCAGTCCTGACCTCGCCGCACCGTTGACGATTTCCATGGTCATGTTGCCGCCACGTCCATAGTCCAACGTATTCCTCGCCAGCTCACTGGCGGCGGTAACCAACTTGGTCTGGTCGACCAGGCTGAAGCGCAACTCAATCGCCCACTGCCGTACCCTCTGACGCGCTACTACTATGTCGCTCGAGGTTTGCAGTGGAAGCACTTCACGCTTCGTTACCGTCATCGCCACTTCCCCAAGGTCTAACGTTCAGCGATCCATAAAGCAGTTCCATCCCCGATTCGACGTTTAATGCGGTACGCACGCCGGGCAAAGACATGCCGAGCTCGACCAGCGTGATGGCTACTGCGGGTTGCATGCCTACCACCACGGTTTCAGCGCCTAAAACCCGTGACATGGCGGCAATGTTGGCCAGCATGCGGCCAATGAAGGAGTCAACAATTTCCAGTGAAGATATGTCGATCAGCACACCGAACGATCCCCAATCGGAAATCCTCTGCGTTACGTCGTCCTGCAGCTGCAGCGCCAGCTTGTCATGCATGTCGACCTGGATGGTAATCAGCAGAAATGGGCCCATGCGCAAGATCGGGATGCGTTCCATGTCATCCCTCCTTGTTGAAACCGGGGAGTGGCCTTGCATTCGAACCTGCTGCTCCTGCCACCCGCACCACGGCCCTGCCGCTCTTCTGCAACGCCAGCGCAAACGCATCGGCAAGCTTGGCCTTGGTCATAACGTCTTCCAGGTTGATGCCCAGGTGAACAATCGTCTGCGCGATCTGCGGACGAACTCCACTGATGATGCACTCTGCCCCCATCAGCCGGGCGGCCGTGATCGTCTTCAGCAAATGCTGTGCCACCAGGGTGTCAACCGTGGGTACGCCTGTGATGTCGATAATCGCGAACTTCGAATTGGTCGCCACTACGGTTTGCAGAAGTTCTTCCATCACCACCTGGGTGCGCGCGCTGTCCAGCGTCCCGATTATGGGCAGCGCCAGGATTCCGTCCCACAACTTCACCACTGGAGTGGATAGCTCGAGCAGCTCCTGCTGTTGCCGCGAGATCAGCTCTTCACGCGCAGCCATGAAGGCCTCAGCGGTCAGCAGTGACAGGCGGTCCAGCATCTGAGATGCCGCCCAGATGGTATCGAACATTTCATCCTGGTTTCCCGCCAGTTCCTTGCGGATAGTCGCAAACAGAGGCTGCTTCAGCGAAAGCACAAAGCTCGCCGTCTCCGAGGGCGTAAACCCCTGTCGCACTCGCGAGGTCGAAATGTCCTGCAACATCTCACGCACCGGCGCCCACTCCGCCGACGAGACATCTACGCCTTGCGATGAGGAAGCTCCCCTGACAATGGCTTTCAACAGAGCGGCACTCTGTTCCTGCAGCTCCGTGCTGCTCATCAAGTCTGCACGCTGGACCGACGACGCCATGTCTTTGATCCAGTCTGCGCGAATGCGTTCTTCGTTGCGCGAGATAATCTCGCCGAGCTTACTCATGGATACCCTCCTGGGAGATCCAACAGATAAGGGCCTACAGTTATAAACGATTTTTGATTCAGGCGACGAGCTGCCAATGGTTGGAATGATGCCGCGGTGGCATGCATTGCAGATAAAACTTCAGGAAGGCTTGGCGGCAAATGGCTGGAGCGCCCGCTTCAGCCCCTCGATTCCTTCGCCTTTTGGCACCACAGCAGCGATTTTGAACAGACGGCAAATTTCCATCTGCTCTTCTCCCATCGCGGTCCAAACAATCATGCGGCTAGCGCTCGATAACTCACGCTTTGAGTGCCAGAAGCGCAGCAGCTCAAAGCCGCTGTCGTACCCTAAATCTAGGTCTACCACCATCACATCCGGGATTGCTTCTTTGCCCTCCAGCGCCGCCTCCAGATAAAGCAGCGCTGCCCGCGCAGACGTTCGGGCCTGCACGTCGGTAAAGCCCAGCGAACTGGTGGCTTCGCCGGCGAGTACGCAGATCGCCGGGATCGTCTTCGACGATCAGCAAGGTTGCCATCTGAATTCCCTCATAATATTTTTCTCATCATAACTCAGGTTTGTTCGGCATCAAATGGCGCTTCGTCGTGGCGAAAAGGGGCTTGCTTCCTGTCGCGAAATGGCGCTTGACGGCCCATCGAACCGATGAACCAGATGAACCAATGGTCGACTAAACCCATCGATGCTGCTACCCCAAGCTGCCGCGTTTCTCGCCCAGACTTGGCTGTTACATCGTTCGACCAATTTCTGACAAGCCTGTGACATGCAGGAATCAGAGCAGGGCTATGCTGTGCCCGCAGCGTTAAACGTCTCTGCCACACCGCTTCCAGGAGCAAGATCGTGAAACACGTAAGAAGCCAAGCATTCGCAGTTCTATGTTTATCTTTACTTCTGTCTGCCAGCGTTGACGGGTTCTCTCAGACGCTGGGCAAAGTTTTCGTCCACAGCAAGTTTGGCGGCCAGATCTTTGGATTCGATATCGACCAGAACGGGACCGAAGGCGTGCTGAGCGAGGCGCAAACGCTAAACAACGGCAAAGTCCTCGCGGCCGTCGAGACCTTCGACCAGAGAACCGGCAAAATCATCTCCGTCGTCACCATGACCGAGACCACCGACGATTTCCTCACTCAGGGCGTCGTCGGTAATAGCGTCGGATTGATTGAGCATGAAATCGAAACCAGCCTGTTTCGTGTGACCCGCAAGTTTCAAGTCATCAACCCTCTCAGTTCGAATCAATTCACCGGTATGTGGACGCCCCCCATTGGCTCCGATCACATCATCATGCCGGGTGGCGTGAGTCGCAGCCAGGGAGTACCAAACGTCGCTGTCTTTGCCTACGACAATAGCTCACAGTTCATTCCCTACGTGTTCAGCTCCAACGTCGCAGCTAACACCTTCGGCCCCGTCGTTAAGGTCTCTGACCCGAATGACTTCGCCAGCGTTCCTCCGCCCATCGCCTACGACAGCGTGACCAACCAGGCGATACTGGGCGGCGGACCAGGATGCTTTCGACTGCCTGCCCGTCATCGGGCTGGTGGATCTTACCAACGCGACGTTCTCGAAATTTTTGGGTATCGGATTCGGCTTCATCAACGGAATAGCTGTCGACTCGGCAGACGGCATCTTTGTTACCACGACCGAAGACGACGCTAACGTGGAGTTTTACAACCTCGCGCAGCAGAACGGCTTCACCGTGCAGCTGCCGAATTCACAGGGATTACAGTTCTATAGCGGCGCCGATGTCGAATTTGATCCCATTCACAAGTGGTTCTTCGTCGCGCAGCCGAATTCCAGCGTATCGAGCGGCAGCACAATCTACGTCTACGATACCCAGGGTGTCCTGAAGCAGACACTCAACGGCTTCAACTTCTCCAACTCATTCAACGTAGTTGCTATGCATATCGCGCTCAATCCAACCCGGCGCACCGGCTTCGTCGATGGACCCGATCAGGGCGTAACCGAAATTCAGGGCTTCGTGTACTAGAAATGGCGAAGGGGTTTTGAACGGACGCGGCTTCAGCTGCTGAAAAAGCCGTTGTATCCGGGTTGAAGGGGCGCAGCTTTAGCTGCGCCGAACGAGTTCCTTTTTCAATCTCGCGAGCGGACTTTAGTCCGCGAGCGACCCATGCTTTTGAGCTTTTCAGCCGCCTGTTCAGCCGCTGGCAGCGTCTTCCTCGATTTCTCAACGCTCCCTAAACGCGGACCCGCGCGATCATCGCCATCGTTTGACTCTCGCCGGCCGCAAGCTTCACCGCAGAAGCGCCGACATTCGTCGTCTCGATGCACACGAACTTCTTCCACTCCCCGGCGCCAAGATCTTTCAGCGCGGCCGATTTCTCTGACCATGGATTCCACACCACCGTCGTGCGGGAGTTTTGCTTCTCAACATTGATGCTGCGGTTCGCTGCGCGATCGACTACCTCTAGCTCGCTCGTGGTGTCGAGATAGACCCTGTCGGTCTCGGCCGCGAAGCGCACATCGCCGCTCTGCGTCTTTTCCATGAACTTGTCGGTCTTATCGAGGTAATGCGTCGCGTCCAGACCACGCACCATCGCAGACTCGGTATCGCCGACGGCGAAGTACGCGTGCAGTGCTTCTTCGAACCTGAACGGGGTCGCTCCGGTATTGGTGACGATGAGCTCGAGCTTGAGCTGTTCACCAAACGTCGCCCGGCTAACCAAGCGAAAATCAAAGGGCCACCACTTTCGCGTGTCCTCGTCGCTCTGGGTTGACATGCTGACGACCACGGACGCGCCGTCCTGCTCGATGCCGTCAAGCTGCCATTCCTTGGTGCGCACGAATCCATGGGCCGGCGCGCTGGGATCATCCGCCTTATCACCGAACCAGGGAAAGCAAACCGGAACACCACCACGAATCGCCCGTCCATCCTGGAACAGCGAATTAGGGCTGAGATAAAGCACCTCGCCTCTATCCTTCGGCTTCCATGAAGTCACATGCGCGCCGTGCAGGTACATCTCGCCCGAGGCTTCTGGCGTGGAGATGACCACTTTGGCCAGACCTCCGTTGCCGGCGACGACTTCCGCCTTGCCGGGAATTCCAAATCGTTGGGCGAGCGCTGCCGTAGTTTGGGACTTCAAGTTGCTCCTCCTCAATTGACACGCTGGATTATCCTTGAACCAACATGACGCGACCAGCATGAGATACAAAGTATTTTTTCATTTTGGCGATGAGCTGACAGTTAAAACCAAGGCCATGCGCGGCTACGCATGGCTTGATGAATCAGGGCTGCATGTAGAAGGTCCGAACGGCTGCGATATTCCATCGCGTGAGATCCAGCATGCCGAACTTTTCAGATTGCACGGGCTCGGTCGGGTGATTCAGGTAGAGTTTATGGGCGGAAGGCTGTTTATGTCGGTCATTCGATTCATGGTCGGACAATTCGCCACCGTCAATTTCCTGAAGACCGGCGAACTGCTCAAAGAGCTACAGGTGGTTATCGCCAAGAATGCTTCAATACGGACGGCAACGAGCGACTAAACACAAATTGAGTGCGCTGGCCGAGCGCATCGCAGCTCACTTCTACCCGCCCAGGTCCACGTGCTCCACCCGATCAACCTGCCGACCCAGGAACCTTGTTGCCAGCTTTTTGAACTTCTCCACCGAATCCGTCACAAAGAACTGAAACGAGCGATGGTCGGATTTGTCCGTGGGTGCCCCATCCTTTCCCTGGGTTTGGGAAAGGGTGGGGTGCGAACCGTCCCACTCGTCCACCATCTTCTTCACCACCGCCGCCGTCGACTCCGCCGAATCCACAATCGTCATCCCCGCCGGCGCTGTCCGTCTCAGCAGCGGCGCAATCAGCGGATAGTGCGTGCACGCCAGCACCAGCACGTCGGCCCCATCGCCGCCCGCTAGCGCCTCGTCCAGATAAATCCTCGCCACTTGTTCCGTCACCGGATGCTCGGTCCATCCCTCTTCCACCAGCGGCACAAACAGCGGACAGGCTTTTTCAAACGCCTCGACCCCGTGCCGTTGCAGCGCGTCCCGATAAGCATGGCTCGAAACCGTGGCCTCGGTCGCAATCACCACCGCTCTGCGGCTTTGGCTCACCTGCGATGCCATTGCTGCTCCCGGCTCAACCACTCCCACCACGGGAACCGTCGCCGCCTCTTTGATCTGCGGCAGAGCCAGCGCGCTGGCCGTATTGCAGGCGATCACCAGCAGGTCGATCTTCTGTGACTCCAAAAAGCGTGCGGCCCCAATGGCGTATCGCGCCACCGTCTCCGCCGACTTCGTTCCATAGGGCAGCCGCGCCGTGTCGCCAAAGTAGACGTAGTGCGCCGGCAAGCTTTCAGCCAGCGACTTCAGGACAGTCAGCCCGCCGACGCCCGAGTCAAACACCCCAATGCGCGGCAGCGTCACTGCAACTCCTTTGCAAGTTGGCCCATGTTGGTAGCCATGTAAAAGCGGCGCAGATCGGCATGACCGGCTAGCGTCTCGCGCTCAACTCCGTTAACGATGATTTTCACTCGCGTGATCTTTGGATCGTTGGCGTTCAGTGTCGCGACGATCGACGTAATCGTCAACTCCTCGGCCAGCACGCCCGACGGGTGGGCGTCCGCAAACGCCGCATTGGTATCGACAATCGCGCTGCCGTCACTCAGCAGGTAAACGTCGCGAACGTCAGCACCCGCTCCAATGGGATGTGGCGAGCCCGATTGCAAATACGTCCCAAACAGCGCGCGCAAAATCGCCCTCGCCTGCTCGCTGCGTTCTGCCGGCAAAGGAACGCTGACCTGCTTCTTGTACAGCGTCGCATCCGCATCCGAGGCTAAATACAACGTCACCCCCGCCGTCGGGCCGTTGGCGGGCGGAGGCACATTTTGTTGCTGTATAGCCAGTCGCTGCTCTTCCGCTGTGACCTTCTTATGCAAGTGCCAGGCGTAGAGTCCCATGCCCGCAGCGACCAGCAGCAACGCCGAAAGCATCACTACAATGCGCCGCGTCAAGGATTCACCTCCGGCAGCTTCGGCCGCATTGCAGCTACGCCGGCGGCGATAGCCTGTGCCACCTGCGTCTGGTAGCTCACACTGGCAATCTCATCCACACTAGCTCCCGGCGGAGCAATCTCGACCGCCACCGCGGGTGCAGCCACGTTGTTCATCGGCCGCAGCGGAGCCGGCAATGTCGCGTTCGGCAGCTTGCGCGTCTCCAGTTCGGCGGCGATAGAACCGGCGACCGATCCGCTCAAGTCCGCATATGCCGACTGTGCCGTGTCCCATGGCAGAAAGCTGCCAGGACTTGCCGGTTCCGGCGGCAACAACTCGGTAAACACATGTACGCCCTTGCCGGTGTTGGCGGCATGCAGCACGATGTACAGCGCCGGACGCGCCGCATTGATCGACGTCGCGCGCTGGTCCAGTCCGATGGCGTAGTCTCCGTTGCGCAGCAGGGACGTCGCAATGCCCTTGGCCTGGAGTTCGCGCTGCACCCGGCGCGCCAGCGCCAGCACCACGTCTTTCTCCGGCAACTGTGGCGTAATCGCCGCGCCAATGTCGTCGCCGCCGTGTGCCGCGTCAACAATTACCAGGAACCGTGGCCGCGGCGGAGCCTGCGGTGTCGGCGGAGGCAGCGCCGTAGCCGCAGTTTGTGGAACGTTCAGCGGCAGTTGCTGTACCGCTTGCGTCGGTGCCGGCGCGGGCGCAGCGGTCACGATGATCGTTTTGCCGCCGTCCGCAAAGTTGGCCATCAGCGGAGCCGTACCCGTGATCTCCAACTCGGCAACGCCGTTATGCTCGCTGAAGGTCGTGCCCGTAATCAGCGGATCGTCATAATGAATCGTAGGATTGGCAGCCACCACCGGCTCCCGCTTGAAGGTCAGGCGCACTTTCCCAGGCTCGGTCGCTACCGTGGGATTCACCGGGGAGGGGAATCCCAGCAACAGGCGAGACGGCGTACCTCTTTTTAGCTCGGCGCTGAAGTGCTCGGCCACGTTCCCAACCAGCAGGCGCTGCGAGCCCGGGCGATACTCCACCGGCTGTAGTCCCAAACGCGGCAGCAACTCGCTGACGGATGCCAGCGGTACGTATCCGCGGCCATTCTGGAGCACGAAATTTTCCGCCAGATTAAACTTCTTGCCGCCAGCCTTGACTTCTTTCTTGCCGTCATGAAACTCCGCTTCTTGCTGCTTATTCCCGGCAGAGCTAAAGTTTAACTTTAACTTCTTGCCGCTCACCTTCGCCTCGACCGAGCCGAGCGGCTCCAGCAGGTCAATCAGGCCAACGTACGGCTGTCCTGCAATCTCCACCGGGGTTACGGAGTACGAACTCTGCGGTGAAAAAACTGCGATTGGGCCGGGACCACCCGTCTGCGCTTCCACGGTGAACCAGCCACCGCCAAACCGCAGGGCAAGAACGCACCCCGCAACGACGGTAAGGATGGCGAGCGTTACCGGCCTGCGAAGGCCAAAGGACAACTCAATGACCTCCAACTGACATTTGGCGCGACATTTTCTGGTAATGCTGGGTTATTACATGACACGGGGTAAGGGGTTGTTGCGGTTTCCGGCGGGGCGCTTCATGTCGATTCTTGGCTGACATCTGTCTCGCTCGTTACCTTCGTACAAGTTGAAAAGCCGTGGCACGAAGCAAGACGAATTGTAGCAGCGCAGGTTAGCAAACCAGCGACGGGGGCGCTTCATCCATGCAAGTAGCACCTCTCCCAGGCGGGAACCGACACACATCACGTGACCGGGGCATCGCGCGTCGTGTTAGTATCAGCCCCACAGTCACCGAGGATTCTATGGCCCGCGGTTGCAGTTACGGTATTGGGTCAGCCAGCCCGGCTTTGCAGGATTTCAGCACTCCGGCAGCGGAACGTTTCCACTTCGCTTCCGTCCATTCCTTGGTGCGCCTTTTCTCACCCGCGACCGGTCTGCTGCTGGCAATCTGCGTCGGCATGGTGTTCGGCAGTCCGCTGCTCGCTCAAGACGATACCAATCAGGTACACGTCACCCCGCGCATTCAGCACGACAAGCCAGAAGGCCCGCCCGCCACCACCGACGCCAAGGAAGCGCTGAAAGACGCCAAGCCTTACACCGGTACCGAAGACGTCTCGCTCAAGACCCACACCAAGCCCTTCCGTAAGGACGTGGACTTGGTGCTGGTTCCGGTCAGCGTGACCGATCCCATGAACCGGTTGGTTACCGGCCTCGAAAAAGACAACTTCCTGCTCTCCGACAACGGGAAGCCGCAGGAAATCCGGCACTTCTCCAGCGAAGATGCGCCCATCTCCTCGGCGTGATTTTCGACATCAGCGGCTCCATGAGCAACAAGATCGACAAGTCCCGCGACGCGGTAGTCGAGTTCTTCCGTACCGCCAATCCTCAGGACGAGTTCTTCATCGTCACTTTCGCCGACAAACCAGAGTTGCTGTCCGACTTCACCCAGAACATCGAAGACATCCAGAGCCGTCTGGTTTATGCCCAGCCTAAAGGGCGCACCTCGCTGCTCGACGCCATCTACCTGGGCATGACCCGTATGCGCAAGGCGCATTACGAGAAGAAAGCGTTGCTCATCATCTCCGACGGCGGCGACAACCATAGCCGTTACACCGAGGGTGAGATCAAGTCGATGGTGAAAGAATCTGACGTGCAGATTTACGGAATCGGGCTATACGACGCCGATTTTGGCAAAACGCCGGAGGAGCGCGAAGGGCCTGCGTTGCTGGGCGAAGTCACGGAAGTTACAGGTGGACGGACATTTGCCATCACTTCCGTAACCGAACTCGCCGACGTTGCTACCAAGATTGGAATAGAGCTGCGCAACCAATATGTGCTCGGATACCGTCCAACCAATCCAGCACGCGATGGCAAATGGCGCAAGATCAAGGTCAAGCTCAACCCGCCAAAAGGCCTGCCGCCGCTGCACGTCTATGCCAAAACTGGATACTATGCACCCACGGACTAACTACGGCGTCCTGCTCATCGCCACAATTTTGTTACTCACGGGCTGGGCGCTGGCTCAGTCTGCCCCTGCTCAGCCGGCCAATCAGCCAGGAATGACTCCACCCTCGGCGCCTGGCGTGACCCAGCAAACCACCACTCCGGCCCCAGCCGCTGGCTCCGCCCCCACAGGCCAGCCGCAGGATCAGCAGCCCATTCCCCAGGCTCCAAATCAGCCCGGTGACACGGTACAGGTTCCGGCCGCGGGAGAGGCTCCGTCCTCCCAAACCGGCGACGTTTACATCTTCAAGAAGGAAGTTGACGAAGTCACCCTGCACGCCACCGTGGTTGACCAGAACAATCGTCTGATCACCGATCTCGGCCGCAACGACTTCCAGGTCTTCGAAGACGGCCAGCCGCAGAAGATTGTCTCCTTCCGGCGCGAAGATATTCCGGTCGCCATGGGAATCGTCATCGACAACTCCGGCTCCATGCGCGATAAGCGCCCGGCGGTGAATGCTGCCGCCCTCAACCTGGTGAAGTCCAGCAATCCGCAGGACAAGGTCTTTATCGTTAACTTCAACGAAGAATATTTTCTCGATCAGGATTACACCGCATCTATCCCCAAGCTCGACGATGCGCTCCAGCGTATCGAGGCACGTGGCGGCACCGCGCTCTATGACGCGACGGTTGCTTCGTCCGATCACCTGAAGAAGAGTGGCCCGTTGGAGAAAAAAGTTCTGCTCGTGGTTACCGATGGCGAAGACAACGCCAGCCGCGAATCTCTGGAGCAGGCCATTCGCACCTTACAGGCAGAGAACGGCCCCACCGTGTACACCATCGGTATTCTTGGGGACGAACATTCCAAACGCGCTAAACGGGCATTGCGTGAGATGGCCGAGGAAACCGGCGGCGTGGCCTTCTTCCCCAAGGACGTCAGCGAAGTGGACGCCATCACCCAGCAGATCGCCCACGATATCCGCAACCAGTACACCATCGTTTACAAGCCCAGCAAACCGCAGAGCGCTGGCGGCTACCGCACCGTGAAAGTAGAGGCCAGTGCGAAGGGATACAAGCACCTTCAGGTGCGCACCCGCAGCGGCTACTACGCGGGCGAAAAGAGCGCGCAGTCGACCCCTCCCCCTCCGGCAAAATAGACGCCTGCTGAACTCGACGTTCGGGTAGCGCTGGCCTTCACGCCAGCGTCTGCGCCGTTGAAAAATAGGATGGAGTACGCGGTGTTGAAGGGGCGCAGCTTTAGCTGCGCCGAACAGCTGCTTTGTTTGCGATCTCGCGAGCGGACTTTAGTCTGCGAGCGACTCGTGCTTAGACTTTTTCAACACTTCTTTTTGGCGTACATGATGAAGGCGCCGCTCTTGGGCCGGCTCTTGGAATCGCGTCAGAGCTGGACTCTCCCATCATCAGTGGAATAACCAGCTAGCTGTCCCTATCTTGAACCCCTTTTCTTCACGCCACCTCGCCATGCCTGAACTGCCGTTCTTCCATTTAAGATAAAAGTTCTGTAACCCGTCACCCTGAATGAAGACATCACCTCCAGTGCTGCTGACGCACGCCGCGCAGTTGCTTACCTTGCGCGGCCATTCCGCTCCTCGCCGCGGAGCCCACATGCTCGACCTCGGCATCGTCCCCGACGGCGCCGTGCTGCTGCACAGCGGCGTGATCGTCAGCGTTGGTCCAACCGACGAGGTGACCCGCCATACCTTGGCCGGCAACGCCGAGGAGATTGACTGCCACGGCAAAGTCATCCTCCCTGGATTTGTCGACTCGCACACCCATCCCGTATTCACCGCTCCGCGGCTGGTGGACTTCGAAAAGCGTATCGCCGGCGCAAGCTACGAAGAAATAGCTGCCGCTGGCGGAGGCATTCGCGCCAGCTTGCAGGCGTGCGGGAGGCTTCGGCGGAGCAACTGGCGCAGCACGTAACACGAGCTTTCGAAGAAATGTCGCAGCAGGGAACCACGACCGTCGAAGCCAAGTCGGGATATGGGCTCAGCTTCGACGCCGAGATGAAGTCGCTTCGGGCCATAAAGCTTGCCGCCCAAACTTGGGAAGGCACGGTGGTCTCGACCTTGCTCGGCGCGCACGTCGTCCCACCCGAATACCGCAGCGATCCCGAAGCCTATGTCGCGATCATTTGCGAACAGATGATTCCCGCCGTTGCCAGCGAAAAGCTCGCGGAATACGTTGACGTCTTCTGCGAGAAGGGAGCTTTCACCGTCGAGCAATCGACGAAGATTCTACGAGCCGCCGTCAATCACGGTCTCAAGACGCGCGTCCATCTCTGCCAGCTAACCCCTGCCGAACTCGCACCGCTCCTGCAATTTCATCCCACCAGCCTCGACCACATGGACTATGTCAGCGACGCCGACCTGCCCGCTCTCGCGCAGTCAGACACCGTAGCTACGCTGCTTCCCGCGGTCAACTACTTCCTTGGCCTCGACCGCTTTCCTCCCGCCCGCAAGCTGATCGACAGTGGCGTGGCTGTGGCGCTTGCCACCGACTACAACCCCGGAAGCTCTCCCACGCCTTCGATGCCATTTGTGCTCTCGGCCGCCTGTACCCACATGAAGATGGCGCCCGCCGAGGCGCATCACCGCCGCCACCATCAACGGCGCCTGCGCTCTCAACCTGCAGCATCGAAAGGGATCGCTGGACCCCGGCAAAGACGCCGATGTCGCCGTCTTCGACGCCTCTGACTATCGTGAACTTGCCTACTGGTTTGGAGTAAACCACTGTCGGCAGGTCTTTCTGAATGGACACCGCCTGTAGCCGCCTGGCTCACACAGGGGCAGCCAAACCGTCTATGATTCGTAGTATTCTCGCGGAACTCAGGGGTGTTTCCGCGCGTACCACCCACAGGTCCCGCAGCTAGAAATTCCAGAATTTCAGGAAAGCCAAATGAAACGCACCTTGTTTATCTGCGCCACCGTCCTTGTCGCCTGCTGCACCGCTTTCGCGCAGCGCCTGCCCGGCGGAGCAACGCCCAGCCACTACAACCTGTCGTTCAATATCAATTTCGCGACCAATAGCTTTGAGGGCGATGAGTCCATCGACGTCATGCTGGCCAAGCCCAGCAACACCATCACGCTGAATGCGATGGAGATCGACTTCCACCAGGTCACCATCACCACCGCCGGACAGACCCAGACTGCCAAGCTCTCCGCCGATGCCGATAAGGAAATGGAGACCTTCACCGTCGACAAGGAACTGCCTGCCGGCCCGGCCACCATTCACATCACGTACACCGGCCACCTCAACGACAAGCTGCGTGGGCTATATCTCAGCACCTACAAGGGACGCAAGTACGCGGTCTCGCAGATGGAATCCACTGACGCGCGCGTCGCCTTCCCCAGCTTCGACGAGCCCGGCTACAAAGCGACCTTCGACATCAGCGCCATCGTGGACAAGGGCGACACCGCCATCTCCAACAACGAAGTGGTCTCCGACCAGCCCGGCCCCGGCGACAAGCACACCATCAAGTTCGCAACCACTCCCAAGATGTCGAGCTACCTGGTAGCGCTCACCGTTGGCGATTGGAAGTGTCAGCACGACGAAGTTGATGGCATCAAGATCGGCGTATGCACCGTGCCGGGACGCGAAAATCTCACTCGCTACCCGCTCGACGCCACCAAGGCCATCCTGCACTACTACAACACTTACTACTCCATTAAATATCCGCTCAAGAAGCTCGATGAAATCGCTGTGCCCGACTTCCAGGCCGGAGCCATGGAGAACTGGGGCGCCATCATCTACCGCGAGACGGCGTTGCTGGTCGACGAAAAGACCGGCTCGTTCGGAGCCAAGCGTGGAGTCGCCGATGTCATCGCCCACGAAGTCGCGCACCAATGGTTTGGCGACCTGGTCACCATGCAATGGTGGGATGACATCTGGCTCAACGAAGGCTTCGCCACCTGGATGACTCCTCATCCCGTCAGCGCATGGAAGCCTGACTGGCTCATCAGCCAGGACGTGGTTGAAAATTCGCAAAACGCCCTCTCCGAAGATGGCGTGCAAAATACCCGCCCTATCCACCAGGAAGCCACCACCCGTGGTGAGATCGAGTCGCTGTTTGACGGCATCGCCTACGGCAAGACCGCTGCCGTGCTGCACATGCTCGAGTCCTACGTCGGGCCCGAGAACTTCCGCGCCGGCGTGAACCTCTACTTGAAGGAACACGCTTACGGCAACGCCACAGCCTCCGACTTCTGGAACGCCATGGCCCGCGCCACTCACAAGCCCATCGACCAGATCATGCCGACCTTCGTGATGCAGGCTGGCGAGCCCTTCGTCAGGTGGACGCCAAGTGCGAGGGTGGCAACACAACTCTGGACTTATCGCAGAAACGTTACTTCAACAACCCGGAAGCCTTCGGCGCTCCCAACGATCAGCTCTGGCAGATCCCTATCTGCGTCAAAGGCGTGGGCGATCCTGCCGCACAGAACCAATGCTTCCTGATGACCAGGCGGGAGCAGCAGTTCAACCTCAAAGGCTGCTCGAAGTTCGTATTCCTCAATGACGGAGGCCTGGGCTATTACCGCTTCAGCTACGATGCAAATGCGCTACAGAACTTGAGCGGTACGGCGGAACAGGGACTCACTCCCGACGAGCGCATTGCACTAGTCGGCGATGAGTGGGCTCTGATGCGTGCCGGCATGTCGAAGGCGGGCGACTATCTCGCCTTGGGCGCGCAGTTCAAGAACACTCCCGGCTACGTATTGTTAGACAACTTCACCGATCATCTGCAGTTCGTTAACGACGAACTGGTGAGCGATGCCGACCGTCCTGAGATGCAGTCCTGGATACGGCAAACCTTCTCGCCCATGTTGCAGCAGATGGGCTACACACCGAAGGCCAGCGAACCTCCCACCGAGCGGCAGAAGCGCGCTGTCCTGTTCAACTTGCTTGGCTACCTCGGCAACGATCCCAAGGTTAACCAGCAGGCCCAAACCATGGTGCAGGCCTATATGCGCGATCCTCAGTCCGTGGATCCAACCTTGGCCGGCACTCTGTTGGCGGTAGCGGCGCGGCACGGAGACGCCGAACTCTACAGCCAGTTCAAAGCGCAGATGAAAGCGGCCAAAACACCGGAACAGTACTATCGCTACTTCCGGGTGCTGGGCGACTTCCAGCAGCCCAAGCTGATCGATGAAACGTTGGCTTCTGCACTCACTCCGGAAGTGCGCAGCCAGGATCTCTACATGCTGCCGAACCTCATGCAGAATCCTGCGGCGCGCCAGGCCACTTGGGATTTCATGCGCAAGAATTACGACGCTCTCAGCGACAAGACCGGCGGAGGACTGGGTGGCTTTGGTATCTTCCTCGGTGCCGCCGAGGCTTTCTGCAGCCCCGACAAAGCGCAGGAAGTGCAACAGTTCTTTGCGCAGCATCCCATCCAGGGAACTGAACGCAATCAGAAAGAAGCCATCGAGTCTATCAACAGTTGCGCAACGCTGAAGCAGCAACAGCAAGGTACGCTGTCAGCCTGGTTGAAACACAACGCCTCAACCAGCGTCGCGGGCAGGGAAGCAAAGGCAGGCAACGCATCGGTGCAGTAACCATCTGTTTCGCACTCGTTTGTTGAAGAGAGGTCCTCACCCGGGACCTCTTTTTTCCTCCTGTTCAACAAATGGTGGAGCGAGCGTTCCTCGTGTAGTGCTTCCGCAAGCCTGAGTTGCAGCATCTCAATCTGTTGTCCAGCTTGCCGTAAACTCGCTATATGAGTGCTGATGTCATCGTCGTTGGTGCCGGTGTTTCCGGCTTGGTCTGCGCCCTCGAACTCACCCGGCTCGGCTTTTCCGTACACGTACTAGAAGCTTCCGATGGCGTAGGTGGCCGGGTTCGCACCGACGTAGTCGACGGCTTCCGCCTCGACCGCGGATTTCAGGTGCTGCTCACCGCCTATCCCGAAGCACGCCGTTGGCTGAGCTACGATGGACTCAGCCTGCACACCTTCGAGCCCGGCGCGATGGTGCAATTCGAAGGCAAATCGCATCGCATTGCCGACCCCCTGCGCCGTCCTTTGCAAGCCTTAAGCTCGGCATTCGCTCCGATCGGCACGTTGAACGACAAGCTGCTGATCGCCAGGCTGCGGGAAGAACTCGTCCACAGCGACATCGACGAAGTTCTCACTTCGCCGGAAATCTCTACCCTCGAAGCTCTCCGCGTATACGGATTTTCCGAGCAGATCATCGAGCGTTTTTTCCGCCCCTTTCTCGGCGGCATCTTCCTCGATCCCGATCTGGCGACTTCAAGCCGCATGTTCCGCTTTGTGTTTCGTATGTTCTCGCTCGGTCAGGCCGCGCTTCCTGCCGATGGCATGCAGGCGATTCCGCAACAGCTCGCATCGGCCCTGCCCGACGGGTCGATTCAGTTAAACGCGCCGGTCGAAAGCATCACGGGACATTCGGTTCGGCTCAAGAATGGGGAAGAGCTGCATGCACCGGCGATCGTCGTCGCGTGCGATCCCGTGAGCGCGGAACGGCTGCTGTCATCCACCGACGCCGGAGTGCGCACCGCCATGCGCGGCGTGTATTGCATCTACTTCGCCGCGGAGCAGGTTCCCATCGACGAGCCCTACCTGGTATTGAACGGCGATGGCTCCGGTCCCATTAACAACTTGTGTGTACCTAGTGTGGTGGCGCCCAACTACGCGCCTCCAGGAGCGCATCTGGTCTCCGTAACCGTGCTGAAGCCCGCAATCAACAACGACGCGATGCTCCAGCAGGTGAGGGAACAATTAACCCGCTGGTTCGGCCCCGAAGCTCAGAGCTGGCAGCACCTGCGCACCTATCACATTCCTCAAGCATTGCCCGACCAGGCGCTTTCCCATGGCGGAGTTCACATGTCGCCGGTTCGAGTCGAGAAAGGCTTATACGTATGCGGAGACCATCGCCGCACCGCCTCGCTCAACGGTGCCATGAACGCCGGACGCCGTGCCGCCGAAGCGCTGGCCGCTGACTTCGCAGCCGAACATCCATAACGGCGCACTCCCGTAAAATCGATTCATGCGCCGCCCTCAAATCCTATTAGCTGTCGCGTTGCTCCTGCTCACCCTCGCCTGCTCCAAAAAACCGGCCGATAAGCGCTACGAGTTGCAGGGCGAAGTCGTGGCCGTCGATTCCGTCGCCCACCAGATCACGGTGGCCCACGAAGATATTCCCGGGCTGATGCCGGGCATGACCATGCCATTCCTCGTCGGTCCCAATGATGAATGGGTGTTCGGCAAAATTGCTCCTGGTGACAAAATCCATGCCACCCTGGTGCTGGGCAAAACTGCGGAATTGCAGGACATCAACTTCACCAAGCAGTCAGCCCCAACCAACGACGGAACGACCACCCTGCACGTCCCGCAACCGGGAGAGTCGGTTCCCGACCTTGCGTTCCTCAATCAGAACGACAAGCGGATCCATCTGGCGCAGTTTCGCGGCAAGCCCCTGCTCCTGACGTTCATCTATACCCGTTGCCCTATGCCGGACTTTTGTCTATTGATGAGCAACAACTTCAGCGAAATACTTAAACAATTACATGAAGACCCGAAAGCCTTCGCTCAGGCCCAATTGCTGAGCATTTCCATCGACCCCGCCTACGACAAACCCGACGTCCTGCGCCAGTACGGAAAGCGCTACGTCGGCGACCTCGATCCCAATTTTCAGCACTGGCAATTTGCTACCGGCTCCCCGGAGCAAATCAAGCAAGCGGCCGACTACTTTGGCCTCGCCTATAACCAGAAATCCGGCCAGATCGTGCACAGCCTGAGCACGGTTCTCATCGGCCCCGACGGTAAGGTCATCAAGGTCTGGCTCGGCAATGAGTGGAAGCCGGCCGACGTCGCCGCCGCCGCCTACGCCGCGGTGCTGCACAGCTGATCGTGCCTGTCTCCCAACCCAGCGCCGCAGGCGCGACTCAGCGTAGCCCCGCGTGGAGCGAAGCGGAACGTGGGGTACGCGGTGTTCTAGGGGTTTGGAGCCCGGCCCGGGCTCCAACGTTCTCCGCTGAAAGCTGGAACTTTTTGTGCGCCTCTGACGCCTAACCGAGTATGGCGAGAACCCTCAGCAAGTTCCTGTTCCTTATGGTTGCCGGAGCCCTCAGTCTCATTCTCGTCCTATACCTTTCCTTGCTCGGACTAGAGGCGTACTCCGCGAGTCAAGCCGCCCAGGTTCTAAGCGGCCTCGAGGCTCTTCGGATCGGCGACCCTGTCGGCGACTTCGACAAAGTCGTGTCCGGCATGCCGACCCGGTACGGCATGCACGTCTTGGGTGCAGGAGGTTTCGACGCGGCTGAGAAATTGGCGGGCCAACGAGCTTGGAGCCTTAAACTGCGCGAAATTCTCTGCCGAGCTGGGTTGCGATGGTGGGAACTCGCCGCTTCAGCCGACGCTCCAAACGGGAAGCTCAGCGCAGTCTATGTTCGGCTATTGGTGGATAGCCGGTATGAGACGCTTGGAGCCCGGTGGACTCTCACGCCGGACATCCCGTGGCCCGAAAAGGAAATGGAATTGAGCGAAGACGACCGCCGCACTGCGATTGGCTGGTTCCATATAACCAGTGCCAGGAGCGGAGAGGGCCTAAGAATCAACGCGACGGACCAAAGCACGAAAGAGGAGCTTGACGCTCGCACCATCAACCGTAAATGTCTGCTTTCGTTTCGCGGTTGCGATGGATTCTGCGAGTTGCTGCCCGACGTCGTTCCAGTCCTCAAGGAACGGAAACGCAACTGGGGGACGAGCACCGGCGTTCCACGATCACCCTGCGATCCAGCACCGGAGAAGACAGGAGATGTGCAGTCGGACCCATGTCCACAGTGATGGTGCCGCCCGCGAGGTACGGACTTGCGAAATCTTTGTAACCTCCACTAGTCACTATTGCTCGACCACCACCCGCACCATCTTCTTTCCCGCGCGCAAGGTGAACTCCACCCCCAGCTTCACACTCGCCACCAGCTCCGTCTTCAACTCGCCATCGATCTTCACGGCGTTCTGTTTTACTTTGCGCGAACCATCGGACACAGACGTCGCCAACCCGGCAGCCGCCAGCAGCCGGTCGATTCTCACCTGCGCGACTCCGTCGGTCACGACCGAGTTGGGAGCAGCCACTTCTTCCAGCTTCACCGTAATCAGCGGCAAGTCTTCCGGCGCTTCCTGCTTCTGGAACATGCGCGACCATTCTTCGCGCCGCGTGTTCGGCAGCGTCGTACCCGTGGAAGTCGTTCACGATGTGCTTGCCTAGGTCCTGCTTGAGCTTCATCGGATGCGCGTCGCCATTTGCGACTGCCTGCTTCAGCGCTTCAATCTCGCGCGACGTCAGGTCTGTGAGCAGCTCGTAGTAACGCCACATCAGCTCGTCGGAGATCGACATCACCTTCCCAAACATCTCCTGCGGCGGCTCGGTGATGCCGATGTAATTCCCATACGACTTCGACATCTTCTGCACGCCGTCCGTGCCTTCCAGCAGCGGCATGGTCAGCACAATCTGAGGCGGCTGATTGTAATCGCGTTGCAACTGGCGTCCCATCAGCAGGTTGAATTTCTGGTCGGTTCCGCCCAGCTCGACATCGGCTTCCAGCGCGACCGAGTCATATCCCTGCGCAATCGGATACAGCAGCTCGTGCATGGCGATAGGCTTCTCTTCGGTGAACCGCTTGTGGAAGTCTTCGCGCTCCAGCATCTGCGACACCGTAAACTTCGCCGCCAGCCGGATGAAGCCTTCGAATCCAAGCTTGCCCAGCCAGTCGCTGTTGAAGCGCACCTCGGTCTTGTCGCGGTCGAGAATCTTGAATACCTGTGCCTTATACGTCTCGGCGTTGGCGTCGATCTGCTCGCGGGTTAGCGGAGGCCGCGTCACCGACCGTCCCGACGGATCGCCGATCAGTCCGGTGAAGTCGCCGATGAGGAAGATCACCGTGTGCCCCATGTCCTGAAAGTGTTTCAGCTTGCGCATGAGCACGGTGTGTCCCAGGTGCAGATCGGGAGCCGTGGGATCGAAGCCGGCTTTCACCCGCATGGGCTTGCCGGTGCGCAGCGACTTATCGAGGCGCTCGCACAGATCGCCTTCGCGAATGATTTCGGCTGCGCCCTTGCGCAGGTATTCCAGTTGTTCGGCAACAGGCAGGAATGCAGGCATAAGAGACGATTATAAGAAAAGCTAGGCATCAGGTCTCAGTCTCCAGGTGTCAGATGGTATTCAAGAGCAAACGCGGGACGGACACTGAGACCTGAAACCCTGAAGCGTTCTAGCGCTTCTCATCATCTACTGCTCGACGACAGGGGTAGACTTTCCATCATGGCAATTAGTGCGGTTCCTCTTCCTAGCAGTTTCGATTACAAGGCACAGATGTTTCCCACTCTGACGGCAGCGCAGATCGACCGCATCCGTCCTTGGGCGAAGGTGCGGCCGGTGAAGGCGGGTGAGATTCTCTTCCAGCCTGGTGACGAGCACGTTCCCTTTTTTGTTCTTCTGTCCGGCAGTCTCGAAATTGTGCAGCCCAGCCAGGCTGACCAGGTGATTGTGACTCATGTGGCCGGGAGCTTTGCCGGGGAAATCACCACCATGTCGGGCCAGCGTGCTTTCGTGCTGGGCCGCGTGGGGAGTGCGGGCGAATTCCTGGAAGTGAAGCATGACGATTTCCGCACACTGATCGGTCGCGATGCTGAGCTCAGCGAGATCTTTCTTAAGGCATTCATCCTGCGCCGTGTCGCCCTGGTTCAAGGGCAACTGGGAAACGTCATCATCCTGGGATCGCGGCACTCCGCGGCAACGCTGAAGCTGCGCGAATTCCTGGGACGCAACGGTTACCCATACCTGTATCGCGATCTGGAAACCGACACTGCGTCGCAGGAACTGCTCGACCGCTTCAACATCAGCGCCGACGAAATTCCGGTGGCCATCTGCAACGGCGTACACGTTCTGAAGAATCCGTCGATTCAGCGGTTGGCCGACTGCCTGGGACTGAATGGCAATGTCGATCAAAGTACGGTCCGCGATGTGATCATCGTGGGCGCGGGCCCTTCGGGACTGGCGGCGGCAGTTTATGCGGCTTCGGAAGGCCTCGATGCGTTGCTGGTGGAGACATCGACTCCGGGCGGCCAGGCTGGCTCCAGCTCAAAGATCGAAAACTATCTGGGGTTTCCCACCGGCATCTCCGGCCAGGAGTTGACGGGCCGCGCCTTGACCCAGGCGATTAAGTTCGGCGCCGACATCATGGTGTCGCGCAGTGCCGTGCGGCTTGCATGCGTGCGCCGCCCCTACTACATCCAGCTGGAGGACGACACCAAAGTTGCGGCTCGCACCGTGGTGATCGCGACTGGCGCGCAGTACAACCGGCCGGCGCTTCTCAACCTCGCGAAGTTTGACGGCGTGGGCATTTACTATGGCGCGACTTACATGGAAGCGCAGCTTTGTGAGGGGGACGACGTAATCGTGGTGGGCGGCGGCAACTCGGCAGGCCAGGCAGCAGTCTTCCTGTCGCAAACCGCAAGCAAGGTCCACATGCTGGTGCGTTCAGGAAAACTGGCTGACACGATGTCGCGGTATCTGATTCGCCGGATCGAGGAAAACCCCGCGATCGAGCTCCACCTGAATACGCAGATCGTTGCCCTGGATGGAGAGACGCAACTGGAGCGCGTCACATGGCAAGACAAAGCCACCGGGGAAGCGTCAACCCACGACATTCGACATGTATTCATCATGGCCGGCGCCTCCCCTCGCACCGATTGGCTCCAGGGCTGCCTCGCGCTCGATGGCAAAGGGTTCGTGCTCACCGGCCGCGACATTGAGGGCACGGCGCTGCATTCAGCGGGATGGCCGCTCACCCGCCCTCCGCAGATGCTGGAGACGACCTTGCCCGGCGTCTTCGCCGTAGGAGACGTCCGGTCCGGGAACGTCAAGCGTGTGGCATCAGCCGTCGGCGAAGGCTCGATGGCGATCAGCCTGGTGCACCGTGCGCTAGCAGAGCTATAGGGCATTAGCGATTTTCGCGAGCTTTTCTATCAAGGACCGGGTAGTGCGGCGCTTCAGCGCCGCGTTGATGTCCTGTCATTCTGAGCGCAGCGAAGAACCTGCCTTCGCTGGGAGTGCGACCAACCGGCCAATTTGCCTTGTCATCACCAGCGCAGCAAGCTTGTCATCACGAGGTCGCCGCGGCGACCGAGGGATCTGTTCTCGTCCGCAGCGCCACATGGCTTCCAACGACAACGACGCCCAAGCGTCTGCTTCGTATCAGGGCACGGCTTTACATGCTGCTGATGATCCTGGGATCGTCTGCTTTGTATCAGGGCACGGCTTCACATGCTGCTGATGATCCTGGGAATCGTCTGCTTCGTATCAGGGCACGGCTTTACATGCTGCTGATGATCCTGGGAATCGTCTGCTTTGTATCAGGGCACGGCTTTACATGCTGCTGATGATCCTGGGATCGTCTGCTTCGTATCAGGGCACGGCTTTACATGCTGCTGATGATCCTGGGATCGACCGCTTTGTATCAGGGCACGGCTTCAGCCGTGCCGCTAGGCTTTGCACGAACCGGGCTTTAGCCCCTGTCTGGACGCAAGTAGCGTGACTCTGACAACAAGCTAGCTTTACGACGGATGCGGCTCCCCTTCGATCACCCGCACCGTGTCGCGAGCGATCAGTAGTTCTTCATCCGTCGGGATCGCATAGGCCAGCAGCTTCGAGTCGTCGGTCGAAATAAGTCCTTCGCGACCTACTGTCTCCTGATTGCGTGCGTCGTCAATCTTCAGCCCCGCCCACTCCATTCCGGCGCAAATGCGAGCGCGAATGTCAGGCGAGTTCTCGCCGATGCCGCCAGTGAACACCACCGCGTCAGCTCCCTGCATGCAGGCCAGGAATGCTCCAATGTACTTGCGCGCGCGATAGCAGAAGAGTTCGATGGCCAGACGCACGCGACGGTCATCATGTTCCGTAAGCTCCGACTCCAGCCCCCGCATATCGTTGGTCAGCCCCGATACGCCCAGCAATCCCGACTGCGTATTCAGCAGCGTCTCCACCTCAGACACCGACATACCTTCCTTGTTGGCAATCAGGTTCACGATCGCAGGATCGAGATCGCCCGAGCGCGTACCCATCACCAAGCCTTCGAGTGGAGTCATGCCCATCGACGTATCAACCGAGTTGCCGCCCTTGATCGCGTCCGCCGAGCAGCCATTGCCCAGATGAAAGGTGATGATGTTGGTCTGCTCGCGGGTTAGGTTGCGCAGCGCGCGGTAGCGAAACGCCACGTAGCGATGCGAGGTGCCGTGAAATCCGTAGCGCCGAATCTTGTGCCGCCGGTACAGGTGATACGGAATCGCGTAGAGATACGCCTGCTCCGGAAGCGTGTGGTGAAACGAAGTGTCAAACACCGCGACCTGCGGCACCCGCGATCCGAACAGGTCGCGTGCCGCCAGGATGCCGCGAATGTTGTTGGGATTGTGTAGCGGCGCCAGATCGATACACTCTTCAATCCCTTGCAGCACCTGTTCGTCGATCAGCGCCGATTCCTTGAACGTCTCTCCCCCATGCACGATGCGATGCCCGACGGCATGAATGTCGCCCGCACTCTGGATGTCCTTCACGCCCGACTTGTCGGAAGCGATGTAGCGCACCAGGTAATCCAATGCGGCTGCGATGTCGCGCAGCGGAGCGGTAAATTTCTGCTTGGGATTCTGGCCCGCCTGGAAGGTGACAATCGCCTCGCCCCCGAGTCGCTCCACCTCGCCGCGGCACAGACGCTCATCTTTGTACGCCTTGATGCGTTCGAGATCGGTGGCGATTACCTGGAACTTCAGGCTGGAGCTTCCCGAGTTGAGGACCAGTACGTTCATGCACCGATTCTCACTGAGCGCGGGGAAAAAAGGAAGAAGCAGACGTTCTGTTTTCCAAGCTGTAACAACAGCAGATCATCCATCGATGATGAGTCGCTCTGCTTCGAAGGCGCAATAACACGCCCGTCCGTCTGGGTTGCGCTCGGTTGAGCGAGGGCCTTCACCAGTGAACTCTCCAGCCCGGCAGGGCGGCTCAGTGTAGCCCAGCGTGAAGGTCGCCGCGGCGACCGGAACGCTGGGTTACCGTGGAAATCCGCCGCAGCCCCGGTGCGGGCTCCGATTCCGCATAATCGCACCCCGAGAGTTCAAATCCGCGCTCGGGTTAACTAGAATATGAATGTGAAGTATCGATTCATTCTGTTCGTCCTGATTTGTTTTCTGATTGTTCCGCTGTACATGGCGCATGCGCAGGAGCAGGCGCCGGTGGAGACGGTTCCCACTGACAAGAACGCACCTCCGCCAGAAGACAACAGCGCCAACCCGCCACGTTCAGACGGTGCTGCGGCCGGCGAGAGTTCCAGCAAAGACACGCAAATCGATGTCTCGCCTCCGGCGAACGATGCCAAAACCCATCCTGGCGCCGATCTGGACGAGTCCAGCGACACCGGTGAGTTCACCCAGTGGAATCCCATGAAGGCGATGAAAGACGTGGAGGTAGGCGACTTCTACTTCAAACGGGAAAACTATTCCGCTGCCGTCAGCCGTTACCGTGAAGCGCTGGAGTACAAAGCGCACGACGCGGAGGCCACTTACAAACTGGCGGCTGCGCTGGAGAAGTCAGGCGATCTGAAGGGTGCTCTGGAAAACTACCAGGCGTATTTGAAAATCCTTCCCAAGGGCCCCTACGCCGATAAGGCGGAGAAGGGAATTGAGCACCTGAAGCAGAAGGGCATCACTGCCAGCGCCACTCCCGGTCAGCCTAAGTAGCAGGTTCAGTTTTTCGGAGACTGCTGCTCCACCGGCGTTCCCTGTTGCGGACTACCATCGTCTCTTCCCGCGTTCTTACCGCCCTTGTCATAGATACTGAACTGGCCGACGGGCCGCTTCAACCGGATCTCAATGTCCTGGTTGGGCTGATTGATGTCGTAATCCTGCCCGAAAGTTTGAAAGCCGGGCGCAAGAACTTGTATGCGCAACTTGCCGTAGGGAACACCCTCGTCGTCAATCACGCCGTCGCCATTGGTCTTCAGCTGGTAGCCTCCCTTGCTCTGGCCTCCGTCCTTGTCAACCGCATGCAACACGATGGAAGCGTTCCGCACCGGCTTGCCGTTGTCGTCTTTCACTACGCTAAAGTGCAGAACGGCAAGCTCCTGAGGAGCGCTCTTCTTTTTGTCCTTCGCGATAACGCCGGTGGTGAGCAGGATGAGCAGGGCAGTCAGCAACGCACAACGGGACTTCATGCGCCCATTATGGCAACTCATGGTTGGCTACTGCAACTGCTCCAACTCGGCAGGTCTGCCCGGCGACGCTCCTAAACCCGATTCACCACCGAGAACACCGAGGGCACGGAGCATCAGGAAAAAGAAATCGAGACCTCTGCTCCGGACTCCGTGACCTCTGTGCTCTCGGTGGTGAGGCCTCTTTCCACTACGCCCATAGCTATAATCGAAATTTCCATGCCCGTCTCAACCACTGTCTCCTCTGCACGCCCCAAGCGATTCAGTCTGACCATGCGAGTGGTGATTGCGCTGCTCGCCTTTGTGTTGTTCCTGTTCCTCATCGCCGATGTCTGGTTCTTCCGCGCCGCCAAAGCGTCACTGCCGCTGGTGGACGGAACAATCAAGCTGGCGGGCCTGAGCGCTCCCGTGATTGTCGCTCGCGACTCGCTGGGCGTGCCCAACATCTCTGCCCAGAACCTGCATGACCTGTTCTTTGCCCAGGGTTTCGTTACCGCGCAGGACCGCCTGTGGCAGATGGACATGACCCGCCGCTTCGCCTCGGGAGATATCGCGGCGGTGCTCGGCCCGGAATACATCAAGACCGATGAAGAGCAGCGCATTCTGGGGCTCCGCCAGGTCGCGGAGAAGACGGTGGCGAACCTGCCCGCCGAGGAGCGCGCCCGGCTGCAGTCCTATGCCGATGGCGTCAACGCTTACATCGCGCTTCACCAGAAGACGCTTCCGCTGGAATTTCGCCTGATGACCTACTTCCCGTACGAGTGGACTGTCGAGGACACCGTGCTCGTCGGCCTGTCGATGACGGAGTTCCTGAACCACTACGAATACAAGAAGGAGTTACAGCGCGAGAAGATTCTCGCCAGGCTGGGTCCCGAACTGACAGCAGACTTGTACGTTAACTCTTCGTGGCGTGATCACGTGCCGGGCGAAGAAGGGCAATCGATTGAGAACGAGCCTCCGGCGGGCGAAAGTCCTGATCAGGAGGAAGAGGAAGCGCCAACCAAGGGAAAGCCGCAGAAGCGCTCGTCGCTCCAGCAACTGCAGGCCCCTCGCCGTTTCCAATCAGCGCTCAGGATGACAATTTTGGGAGCGATCTCCGTCCCGGCTCCAACAACTGGGTCGTTTCCGGAGCACACACCGTTACCGGCAAGCCGATGCTGTCGAATGACATGCACCTCGACCTGCGTATGCCCAATACCTGGTATGAGGCGCATCTGACAGCCGGGGACTACGACGTTGTGGGAGTTACCCTCCCTGGTGTCCCCTACGTCATTGTGGGACATAATCAACACGTCGCCTGGGGATTCACCAACCTCGGGCCTCATGTCGAAGACCTGTACGTGGAGAAGTTTAACGATCGCGGCGAATACCTCACGCCGCAAGGCTGGAAGCAGCCCGAGCATCGCAAAGAGATCATCCGGGTGAAGGGCAAGCCTGAGGTCAACCTCGACGTGGTGATCACGCGCCACGGCCCTATTCTCACTGCGATCATTCCCGGCGAAACGCGGCAGCTGGCGTTGAAATGGACGGTCTACGACCCCAGCGCCAGCAACGTATCGTTCTTCGACGTGGACTCCGCCCGTAACTGGGAAGAGTTCCGCGCTGCGTTTTCAAAGTTCACTTCGCCGGGACAGAATGTCGTCTATGCCGACACCGACGGCAACATTGGATATCAGGCGACCGGGCAAGTTCCGATTCGCGCCGCAGGTGACGGTTCGCTGCCCGTGCCTGGCGAAGACGACGCGCACGAGTGGACCGGCTACGTGCCTTACGACAAGATGCCGATGGTCTACGATCCGCCGTCGGGAATCATCGCAACCGCGAACGCGCGCGTGACCCCTAAAGATTATCCCTACACCCTGTCCATCGAATGGGGCGGGTCGTATCGCGTGCAGCGTATCTACAAGCTGCTGGGCGCGAAGAAACAGCTCACTGCAGAAGACATGCTGGCGATCCAAACCGACGTGGTGTCGGAACTCGATCGCTTCTGCGCGCAGCGCTTCGTTTACGCCATCGACCACACCTCCGGCGCTTCGCCGCGTGCCAAGGCTGCTGCTGACCTCATGCGCAATTGGGACGGCACCATGAGCACCGACCTCGCCGCTCCCACCATCGCGTATTACTCACGCGCAGCCCTGGGCGAGATATTGCTGAAGGCAAAACTCGGAGACGACTGGAAGTCTTATCGCTGGTTTATGAAGCCGGTATGGCTGGAGAACATTCTCACCGGCCAGCCGCCGCGCTGGCTACCTTCAGAGTATGCCGACTACAACGCGCTGCTCACCGCGGCAGTGGAAGCCGCTCTCAAACAGGAGAACGCGCCAGCTGCGCTTTCCAGCTGGAGATGGGGAAGAGTTCACCGGGTCGACGTACAACATCCGTTCTGGAGTAACTTCCCGGTGCTCAAGCGCGCCACGCCCGGCCCGCAGCCGTTGTCAGGCGACGAGCAGACCATCAAGCAGGTTGCCGAACACTTCGGTCCATCGGAGCGGTTCACCGCCGATTTGTCGGACCTCGACCACTCCACGCTCGACATCGTGAATGGCCAGTCGGGCAACATTTTCAACGAGCACTTCAACGATCAGTGGGATGCGTATTATCACGGCCGCACTTTTGCGCTGCCGTTCTCGTCCAAGGCGGTTAACGCGGCGGGAGTGCATCATCTGCGGTTAGAACCACAATAAGCAGAGCGGCTCCGCAGGTTTACGAGGCTGCTGCTTGCGTGTACTCAAACGGCAGGTATACGGAAACTGCCGTGCCTTTGCCCGGCAAGCTGCGAATCCGGATGCTTCCCTTGTGCTTCTCGACGATTCCTTTGCTGACCCACAAGCCGAGTCCGGTACCGGTGTCACCTTTCGTGGTGAAGAAAGGTTCAAAGAGCTTCGCGCTAACCTCGGCGTCCATGCCTGTGCCGGAATCCATCACAATCACGCGAATACCTTTCGGACCGGTTTGCGATCCGCTACGCGCCGGCCGTACCGAAACCAGCATCTCGCCACCCTTCTTCATGGCGTCGAGCGAGTTCGATATCAGGTTGGTAAACACCTGCTGTAACTCGCCGGGGAAGCAAAGCAGCTCTGGCGTGTCGTCGTATTGCTTACGCAGGTTGATGCCAAGCCGGGTGAGGCGCGGTTGAAATACGGTCAATACCGACTCGATCAGATCGCGAACCGAGATCGACGCGGGAGCAGTAGACTGTCGGAAAAACTTCAAGCTGGTGCGAGCGATTTGCGAGAGCCTTTGCAATTCGCTATCGGCGACGCTCAGCAGTCCTTTCGTGTCTTCGCTCAGCTCAGGTGCAGTCTTGGCCAGGAAGAGCAGGTTGGTAACCGCCTCCAGCGGATTGTTGATCTCATGCGAGATGCTGGCCGCCAGCTTGCCTGCGGCTGCGACTTGTTCCGCTCGCACCAGCGCCTTCTCCACCAGTCGCGTCTCGGTTGCATCGCGCGCGGAGACCGCCACCCCGCCATCAGGCATGGGATAAATGCGGATGCGATACCAGCGCTGCCAGGGCTGATACAGCCATTCGAATTCGCTCATCTCCCGATTCGCCATTGCCCGCCGGTATTGCGCTTCCAGTTCGGTTCCGATGACCGCGGGAAAGAGCTCCCATATGGTGCGGCCCATGTACTCTTGCCGCGGCTGTTTCCAGATTTCCTCGGCGGCAGCATTCATGTAGGTGATCCGCCACTCGGTGTCGTAGATCCAGAAACCATCGGTGAGGTGTTCCAGCGCTTCCGATGCCTCATGGCGCGCCTGTTGCACGCTCTTCAGCAAGTCCAACTCGCGCTGCTGGGCCGAGCGGCGAAATTCGGCCATGCGGATGTGCGACTCCACCCGTGCCAGCAGTTCGCGAGCGGTAAACGGCTTCACCAGGTAATCGTCGGCGCCCGCTTGCAGGCCTTCCACCCGGGCCTCTTCTCCAGCGCGGGCTGAAAGCATGATGACCGGAACCGTGTTGGTGGCGGTATTGCTTCGCAACGCAGCCAGTAGCTGAAAGCCATCCATCTCCGGCATCATCACATCGGTCAGGACCAGGTCAGGCGGATCGGCCTCTGCCAGCGCAAGCGCCAGCTTGCCATTCTCCGCCGTCTTTACCCGGAAGTTTCGCGCCAGCAGACGCCGTACATAGTCGCGCATGTCGGGGTTGTCATCCACCAGCAGCACCGTGCTGAGGGAAGAACTCTTGCCGTCCTCCGGCAACGCCGTTGTGCTTTGCAGATCGAGAGCGAGTTCCGGCGAGGCGCCTGCGTCGGGTAGCCAGCTCATCGCCTCCTGAACATAAAGGGCTGCACTGCTCGGCGTCGCCGGCCGCTCCAGCAAGCGCCGCTGAACCCGGTCGGCGGGCAGATGGTCCGCACCCAGCGGGAGCGCAATGGTGAAGGTTGTACCCGATCCCACCACGCTATGAACGCTGATCGAGCCACCGTGCATGGTGACCAGTTCATGGACCAGCGCCAGGCCAATGCCGCTGCCTTCATTAGTGCGGCGTTGCGCGCCTTCAATGCGGCGGAAGCGCTCGAACAGATGCGGGATCTCTTCCTCTGCGATGCCAGTGCCAGTGTCGCTGACCACCAGGTTGGCCGAGCCATCGGACTCCCTGAGCGTTACCGCGATCTCTCCCTGGAAGGTGGACTTGAATGCGTTGGACAGAAGATTGAGCACGATCTTCTCCCACATATCGCGGTCGACATAAGCCGGATGAGAGAGCCCGTGGCAGTCGATCCGCAATCGCAATCCGGCCTTCTCGGCGGCGGAGCGGAAGACGCTCGCCAACTCCGAGGTCAACTGACAAAGATCGACCGGTTCGAACTGCGCCTGTACCCGGCCGGCTTCAAGGCGCGAGAAGTCGAGCAGGGCATTCACCAGTTTCAGCAGCCGCATCGCATTGCGATGAAGCAACTCGAAGTCCTGTCGCTCTTCGTCCGAAGACATCGGTCGCGCCAGGACGGCCTCAATCGGCCCCAGCATCAGGGTCAGCGGGGTGCGAAATTCGTGGCTGACGTTGCTGAAGAAAATCGTTTTGGCTTTGTCCAGTTCGGCCAGCGCCTGCGAGCGCTTGCGTTCTTCCTCGTAGGCTCTTGCATTCACCATGGCAGTGGCCACGTGGTCCGCCACCAGGTTGTAGAAGGTGCTGTACTCTTCGTCGAGCTCGCGGGTCGGATTAACCCCGGCGACCAGGATGCCGAGCGCCTGCTTTTCCGCCCGCGACTTCATCGGCAGCACCAAAGCTTGCTTCACTTTTTGCTGCGCTGGCCCCAGAGGCAACGAATCGATGTGGGCAACCGAAATCACCCGCGAATGACCGCTGCGAATCTCGTCCAGGAAGCTTTCGGCGCCATCCGCTTTACCGTCATGAGCAAGGATTAAGAAACGGGAATGCGCGGTGCCAATCGCCGTCCGGTACCCCGGTGCGGCCCTGCAGCACGACCTCGCGTCCGTCTGGAGAGAGATGGAACAGCAGCGCAAACGGAACGTCGTCGGGATTCCTTCCCAGGGTGCGCGCCGCTGAGGCGCAGGCGTTGCTTACACTTCTTTCCAGGAATGCGTCGGCTGAAAGCTCCGACAGCGTGCGCAGGCGGCGCGCATTCAGAACCTTGGGCGTGACTTCGGTCGACGGGCAAAACAGTCCACTTACCTTGCCCGACTCATCCAGAATGGGGCTGTAGGAAAACGAGTAATAGGTTTCCTCAAGGTAATCGCCGCGATTCATGAACAGCCGTACATCGTCCAGAAACGACGGCTCACCCTTTTGAAAAACTTTGTCGGCGAGCGGCCCGCAAACGTCCCAGATCTCGCGCCAAACTTCCTGTGTCGGTTTGCCCAAAGCCGAGGGATGCTTCGCCATACTCAGCACCCGGATGTAGGCGTCGTTATAGAGGAAGGTCATGGCCGGGCCCCAGCCGATCCACATGGGGTGCTGCGAGTTGAGGATCAGGCTGACCGAGGTGCGCAAGCTCTGCGGCCACGAGGAAATCGGTCCCAGCGGCGTCTGCGACCAGTCATGCGCCCGGATCAGGGCGGCCATCTCGCTGTCGCCCTCCATAGTTGTCAGCTTAAGCGTAGTGAAGGAATCTGGAGTCGCCGCGGCGGCGGCCAGGGATGCGGGTATGCCGTCCGAGGTCGCTTCGGAGCTGGGAGTGACACGTGAGCTCATATCGATCGTAGGGAAGTCGTGCCCGTCCCGTTACCCCGGGTACTCAGTGGCTCTGTAATTTGATGCGAGGTTCCGCTCAGGATTTGCCTGACCTTTGGCGCTAATTTGACATCGAAGCCGACATTCTACAAAAAAAACAGGGCGAGGCGCGGCCCCGTCTGCATTCGAAAGGCTGGTAGGCGTAGATTGGCGTTCTGAGCTCGGCTTACTGATCGATCTGCACTAAATCGCTGAGCGCGCCGCGGAACTGAAGCTGTATCTTTTGCAACTGGTCCGTGGTGGTGTCGTAAATGTACAGCACTCCACCTTGCACCACGTACATGACGGTGCGATTGGGAATGGGCAGAATACCGGTGACGGGCCCCAGCGGCGGTAGGGGCGCATCGGGGGTCTGGGTAGTCACGTTCACGATGGACAGGCATCCGGTGACGGTGTTGCTGCAGGTCTTGGCGCCGATATAAAGCTTGTTATTGTTCAGCGCCATTTTCCACTGTTGACCATCGTTGATCGGTATCGAGGTCGGAGTGGTGCGGGTCATGCTCGAGACATCCACGGCATCGTAGGTGCCGTTCGCGCCGCCGGCATATCCCGCGACATAGAGGTTGTTGCCGTTCAGCAGCCCCACCGATGCGCCGCCCACTTCGACCGTGGTCTTGATGGCCTGCGCCGTCATATCAAACTGCGCCACCGACGGAGCCGCGCTGCCTCCGCACTGATTACCGCAATTCAGTACATAAGCGGTATTGCCATCGCTGCTGAAAAACGCATTCACCGGGCGTGAAAATCCAGGAATAGCAACTGGCGTGATGGTCGTAGCGCTGAGGTTGATCACCCACATGGAATCGGAGTTGTCGGCAAACGCCAGCAAAATGGTCCCGGCAGGATTCAGCGCCAGCCACCGCACCGAGGGTACTGCATACGTGGTCGAAATCACGTCGTTCACGACGTCGATCACCTGGATGGCATTCGAATTCCCGGTGGGCACGTACAGCGTATTGGAATCGTTAGAAAATACTTCCATCGCCGCCCACGCCGGCAGCGTGACCGAGGCTGTCGTAACCTGAGTCGAATTGTCTACCAGGCCGATAGTAAGGTTGGTCGGATCGTAAACCGCCGTGGTGGCCGCGCTAGGACTACGCGCCAAAAATGTGGCCGAGATTCCTACCGGAATATTCACCGAGAGATCGACAATCTGATTGGTGGTGCCGGAATTGGTGTAGCTCGAGGAATAGAAGGCAGTCGTGTCGTTGGCGGTGTCAACGATTTGAAGATTACCGGAATACTTATTGCTGATGTAGGCCCGGTTCTTCAGTGCGTTCTTGGGATTCGTGACGGTGTTGCCGTTTGACAATGTTACGGACTGGTTGCCGTTGTTGCCTCCGCAGGCCGCAAACCCCAGCAACAGCACCGCGGCTCCAAAAAGCGCCACTACGCGATTCAAAACTCTGCCCTGCAATTGGTTCCTATCGTACGTATGTCGTTGGAAAAGTGAATTATAACAAAGCGAACGCATGGCGCCTCCCAGGCTCCCTCAAGCTTTGAGTCATGTACGATAGACTTCTGCTCCCGCTAACGGCGCAGTCACCCAGTATGGCCACCGATCTTCTAACTCGCCTGCAGGCCGGCGCCGTTCTTTGTGACGGAGCCATGGGTACCCTGCTGTACTCCAAAGGCATATTCATCAACCGGTGTTACGACGAGCTCAACCTCTCGCAACCCGACCTGATCCGCAACATCCATCATGAGTACCTGCAGGCGGGAGCCGAGGTCATAGAAACAAACACTTTTGGCGCCAATTCGTTTCGCCTGGGGCGACACGGATGTGTTGATAAGTTGGTGGACATCAACCGCATGGGCGCCCGGGTGGCCCGCGAGGCGGCCAAGAGCTTCGATGCCCTGGTCGCCGGAGCCGTGGGCCCCCTCGGGGTTCGCATCGAGCCGCTGGGCAAAATTGCTTTGTCAGAAGCGCGCTCCGCTTTTCGGGAACAGATTCAGGCCCTCGACGAAGAGGGGATCGACCTCATCATCCTCGAAACCTTTGGTTATCTTGAGGAGTTGCACCAGGCGCTGCTGGCGGCGCGTGAGGTCAATCCCAAGCTGCCGGTTGTGGCTCAGGTAACCATCGACGAGGACGGCAACTGCCTTGACGGCTCGAGTCCCGAGCATTACGGCCCACAGTTGCAGGAGTGGGGCGCCGACGTCGTGGGCTGCAACTGTAGCGTCGGCCCGGTCGCCATGCTCGACGCCATGGAGCGGGTGCGCGCCGTGACCACCGCTCCGCTTTCGGCGCAACCCAACGCCGGCATGCCGCGCTCGGTGGAAGGACGCAACATCTATCTGTGCTCGCCCGAGTACATGGCCAGCTACGCCAAGAAGTTTGTCGAAGTGGGCGTCGTCGCTGGTCGGCGGATGCTGCGGTACTACGCCGGAACACATCCACAGCATGAAGTCGCGTCTTCGCGTCGGCTCGGCGCGCAGCAGCTCGTTCAAGCCGGTCGCGGCTCCCTCCGCAGCTCCGGTCGAAACCGTCGCTCTTGGGCAGCGCTCGCAAGTGGGACGCAAGATCGCTGCCGGCGAATTCGTCACCATGGTCGAGATCGTTCCTCCCAAGGGCATCGACGCCGCCAAGGAGATCGAGGGCGCGAAGTTTCTGAAATCGGTAGGCGTGGATGCGGTGAACATTCCCGACAGCCCACGTGCCTCGGCGCGCATGGGCAATCAGGCGTTGTGCCTGCTCATTGCGCAGCAGGTCGGCATTGAGCCTATCCTGCATTACACCTGCCGCGACCGCAACGTGCTGGGCATTCAGTCTGACCTGCTGGGCGCAAGCGCGGTCGGCATCAACAACCTCATCTGCATCACCGGCGATCCGCCGAAGATGGGCGACTATCCCGATGCAACCGCGGTCTTCGACGTGGATGCCATCGGGTTGGTGAACATCGTCCACAACCTGAACCGCGGACTCGACATTGGTTCCAATCCCATCGGAGCCGCCACTAAGTTTGTTATCGCCGTGGGCGCCAATCCGGGCGCGGACAATATCGACGAAGAGATTCGCCGTTTCGAGTACAAGGTCGAAGCCGGAGCCGAACTCGCCGTCACTCAGCCGGTATTTGATCTGCGACTGTTGGAACAGTTTTTGAAAAACATCGCCCACTGCCGCATTCCGGTAGTTGCCGGCATCTGGCCGCTGACCAGCGCGCGCAATGCTGAGTTCATGAAGAATGAGCTGCGGGTTTCCATCCCCGACGAGATCATCGACCGCATGGTCAAAGCCAGTACTGCCGAAGCCGCCCGTGCCGAAGGCGTAGCCATAGCCCGCGACATGCTCTCCGCTGCGCGCGAGATGGTGCAGGGCGCGCAGATCGCGGCGCCCTTCGGCCGCTACTCCTGCGCCGTGGATGTGCTGGAAGCGCTGGGCACAGGTAGCAGCAACTGCGCGGCGGTGTGAAGAGTAAAGCGAGTCTTCAGACCCGCGTCAACGCCATTGAAAATACATTGGGGCTTTAGACCGTGGGATACTCGCAACAGACTTTCTCAGCGACCACTTTAGCCGCCGAGGAACTCCTGCGACCATTTGCTGCCAGAGATGCGCAATGCAGGTCGGAAATGCAGGTCTTGCCCGGAGCGCAGTTTCTCGGCTAGTGTGTACTCACATGAGACCGTCCGAAGCTCTCGAAAGCTATCGCGTTGAACTGCGACAACTCGTCAGCCGGTATGGGCTGTCACGGCCGCGGGTCTTTGGATCAGCTTTGACTGGCACCGACACAGACGAGAGTGACCTTGATTTGCTCGTTGATCCAGGAGAGTCGACCAGCCTGTTGACCTTGGCTGGCTTGCAGCTTGACGCTGAAAAGTTGCTCGGGAGTAACGGTATCTGTTCTAACGCCCGGCGGATTGCCTCCGAAATTTCGCAACCAGGTACTGCAACAGGCCCGACCGTTATGAAGCACCCCGAACGGTTGGAAGAGTACTTAGAGCACATCGTGGAGGCAGTCGAGCGAGCACTCAGCTACATTCAACCGCTGCTGACCGTAGAAGCGTTCCAACAGAATCAGCAAGTTCAAGACGCGGTTGTTCGCAACATCGAGATTATCGGTGAGGCAGCGAACCAAATTGGAGACATGGCGCCGGATTTCATCAACGACCATCCCGAGGTGCCGTGGGCACAAATGCGCGCCATGCGCAACCGAGTGATCCATGGCTACTTCTTTGTCGATGCCAGGATAGTCTGGACTACCGTTAAGATCGATCTCCCCAAGCTGAAGCAGCAGATTGACGGATTGCTCACCGAACTGCGATTCCGCTCTGGGCAGTGAGGTCCGGCGGAGCCAAGCGGACCTTCTATGAAGATCCGAACCGTCGCGCCCTGACGCGCATTAATCGATGAGGCGCACTGAGCACTACCCACTGCCCACTTCTTACTCGACAACCGACAACCGACAACTGTCTTATCACTTCCCGCTCACCAGCGCCTCAGCCGTCGCCGACTTGGTTGGATCCGCCTTGCTGGTGGCCACGATGTGATACGTTCCCGGCGTTGGTGGCGCGGTGTAGGATCCCAGGCTGGCTACACTTCCACCTTGCGCTTGCGCTCCGTGGCTGACGATGGTGCCGCCCGAATTGCCTTCGACGACCGACCAGGTCACGTCGGTATCGCCGCTACCGCTAACGCTGGCTGAGAAATCCTGTGCCGCGCCGGCAGCAACCTCGGCCTCGGTGGGAGTAACCGTGATGGTGACGTTGCCTGCGGCTATATGTTTGGCTGCGGGGCGGGACATCAAGTAAATGACGCCCAACACTCCCAGCGCCAGCACCACCATCAGGACGATCAAGACCTTGCGACTGCCGCGTTGCCGGGAACTGTCGTCATAGAAATAGAAGAAGTCCGAATCTTTTCCAGGCGCGGTGGCGGCCGGCGGAGGAGCTGGCGCGGCATTCGCGGCCACCGGCGTTCTAGCCGGGGCTGCTGCGGGCTTGCGCGCCGGCTCGGGCACATCCAGCCAGGCGTTAGTGGCGGCCGGGGCTACAGCCGCCTCGGATGGAACTGCACTCTCGGCTTTTAGCCGCTGACCGCATCGCTCGCAGTAAGTATTGTTCGCTGGATTGGCCGCGCCACAAAAGGCGCAGGTTACACGCGCTGCCGCGGGCGGAAACTCGGGCGGCAACGCCTCAATCGGTACCATGCCGCGAACCGAAGCAATCTCCTCGCCCTCCAACAGCACCTGCTGCTCCTGCTGTTGCGAAAGTGGTGGTGCGGCCGCCCTCATGGGTGCCACGGGTGGAGTCATTCTCGCCGCCGGAGGCGGAGGTACGGGCAGCGGCGCACGAGAAGCTTCGACGGTCGACTGAAGTGGACGGGGCGGCGCAGACGGCTCAGTCGAAACATTAGCCGCAGCGCGAGTCTTAGCCGGTCGAGGGGCGGCTGGAGCTCCGCAGTTGGCGCAGAACTTGTCGACGGTCCGCATTTCCTCACCGCAATTTGTACAGAACATTCAGTCTCTCTTTCCTAACGGACTATGCTCAGTCTTAAACCCGGAGCGATCCTACTTCACTCCTTCGACTGGTCCTTAATCAGCACCACATCGTTAAGATTATTACCTCGGGATACTGCCAGTTTCTGATTTTTCCAATCGTAGGCATAGTCGCGCATCTGCAAATCGTTAAAGTTCGTAACCTGTACCGGGGCGCCTCCGTTGATGGGCTGCCGCACCAGGTTCGAGACTCCGTGTTGCGTAACCGGGTAGTAGATGTAGGCGCCATCTCCGGAAAACGCCATCTTGCCGGAAATGGTCATAGGTAGGTCGAATCGTTTGGTGACCGGGCCGCCATTGGAATCCATGGTCACGACTACCAGCCTGGTCTCTGGCCCCTTGCCCTCCAGCGTCCCCAAGGCGAGCGTTTTGCCATCGGGACTCAGCGCCGCGAACTGCACCATTTCGGGGTAGAGCCGGCGGGGCTCACCGCCCTCGAGCGCCCTGCGCATGATGACCAGCTTTCCATTGTCGAGCGTGGTGTAGAAGAAATCCTTGCCGTCGGGCGCGCAAAACGCATTGGAGTCGACCTTGCCCGTGGTCAGCGGCTTCGCGTTGCCGGATTGCAGGTCCAGCAGATATACGCTGATACCTTTGGTCTCCTTGTTTGGCATGCTGAAGAGCGCTCGCTGCCCATCACCACACACCGAAATGTTCATCATGAATAGCCGTTCGGAAAAGATTACATTCCGGTCGCTGCCATCGGCGTTCATGGTCGCAATGTGTCCGTCGTAGTCGATAACGACCAGCCTGCCATCCTTCATCCAGGCGACAGAGGTATCGCCGCGGTTGTCGACCATGGCGGGAGAGCCGGGAGCGTTTGGTTGCGCGCTCAAGGTGTACAGGCCCAGCACCGGCGTGGACTGGACCACTACCAATTCTTTTCCGTCGCCGGTAGCCGCCAGCGTGGTGTTGCTGTAGTTGTTCAGATCGTTGGTAACGCGGCGGAACTTTCCGCTGCGCAGGTTGATCATGCCGACCTGGCCGTCCCAGTTGGTGTCGATGTTCTGAAAGATAACCGCCATGTGCCGGCCGTCCGGCAGCCACGTCGGTTTGTTGAAGAACGCAGAGGCAGAGTAGAGCGTTTTTTCCTGGCCGGTCTCGGGATCCATCCCGAATACCATGCCCAACGTCTTGCCACCGGGATCGATGACGGTTGACGCAATGGTCGTCCCGTCCGGCGACCACGATGGATCTTTGTAGCCGGGCAACGGCCGCGTTGCCAGCACCCGCTCGTTGCTGCCGTCCACGTTGGCGATGATCAGCTTGGAGTTCGCTTCGCTGCCGCTGTCGCGCAGGAACACCATCCGCTTTCCGTCGGGCGAGAAACTCACGGCACTGTCCACGTCCTTGATCAGCAGACGCGGTGTGCCTCCCAGCACCGGAACCTGGTAGAGGAAGTTGACATCAGGGTTATCCGCCGGCTTCTGCAGGAAGTACAGGTAACTGCCATCGGGCGAAAAAGTTAGTCCTACGTAGCTCGTCTCGCTAGGGGGAATGATTTCCTTGTTACTGGCGGTGGCGATGTGGCGCATCCACAGGCTCTGTTTGCCGCCTCCCTCGTCGTGAACGTTGAACAGATATTTGCCGTCCGGCGAGATCGTGGCCAGCTTTACTTTGCCGGAGTCGGTCAACTTCTCAAAGCCCACGGTCTGAAAGGCTCCAGAGCTGTTCCTCCCCTGCAGCAACGAGTAGACCCCGAAAGCTGCCGCGGCAATCACCAGCGCCGTAATGACGGCGACGATGCCGGTCCGGCCCTTGTGCTGGCGCGCCGCTTCCATCACCGGCGAGCTGCGATGTGCAGGTGCCCCGCCCGACGGCGCCACCGGCAACGAAGCCGCGGACGAAACTGGCGTTGCTGTCGCTGACGAACCTGAAGCGGTTCCAGTCGAGGCGAATCCGGTAGAAGAGTGCGCTACGGTCTTGCCCGATTCGCTGTCCCGCTTCAGACGCTTCAGGTCGCCACGCATCTCCGCTGCCGTCTGGAAGCGCAGGTCGGGATCTTTCTCCAGTGCCTTGCCGATAATTTCTTCGAGCTTGGGGGCGATGCTGGGATTGAACTCCGAAGGTTGCGGCGGATTGCGGGTAAGGATTTCGCTGAAGATCACGGCGGAGGTAGCGCCCGCGAAAGGAATGCGCCCGGTCGCCATCTCGTAGAACACGGTTCCCATCGAGAACAGATCGCTGCGGCCGTCGAGTTCCTCGCCCCGCGCCTGCTCGGGCGACATGTAGGCGACGGTGCCGACGGCGGTGCCGGGAGAGGTCAGGTGCGGCGCGGCATAGGTAGGAGCATCGCCGCCGATGGTTTCCATCGCGGCATGGCGCTCGCGAATGAGCTTGGCCAAGCCGAAA
This sequence comes from uncultured Acidobacteriaceae bacterium, assembly GCA_963791965.1. Classification (GTDB taxonomy): domain Bacteria; phylum Acidobacteriota; class Terriglobia; order Terriglobales; family Acidobacteriaceae; genus CAVVDY01. Next base: position 65,628 of record CAWBUK010000007.1, read on the forward strand.
TCCAGAATCTTCGCCTGCCCGCGCGAGGTGATAAAGATGTTGGCCGGTTTTAGATCGCGATGCACGATGCCCTTGTGGTGGGCAACGTCGAGCGCATCGGTGACCTGGATGCCGATGTCGAGGATCTTGTCCAGCGGCATCGCGTGGCCATTGATCTTGTCAGCGAGATTCTGGCCTTCGAGCAGCTCCATGGCGATGAAGCTGTGGCCCTCGCATTCTTCGACAGCGTAGATGGTGCAGATGTTCGGGTGGTTGAGCGCTGAGGCGGCACGCGCTTCATGCTTGAAGCGCTCCAGGGCGCTGGTGTCCTGCTCGGCCTCAGCCGAGAGGAATTTCAGAGCGACGTGGCGGCCCAGCTTGCTGTCCTCCGCCTCGTACACCACGCCCATACCGCCCGCGCCCAGGCGACGCACAATGGTGTACTGCAAAAGCGTGCTTCCAGCTACAAGGTCCAAGGGTGGCTCCGGGAATTATTGTGCGGTGTAGAGGGGGTAAGAGGCAACTATGAAGGGGGTACTTGAAAGGGCAGCCTTCAGGCGTGCCGCTGGAGAAGGATGACCCGGCTTCAGCCGCAGTAACTCGCCTCCCCGCCAAAAGATGGTGGGATTCTGGGCACCTGGACGCACGGCTTAAGCTCGCGCCCCTTCAAAGCTCCATTGCCGGTCCGCTGCGCCGATAGACCTCTGCCGCCGCCAGTATGGTGTTGCAATGTATCGCAATCGTGTCTTCAATGCGGATGGCATAACCACCGGCGTAGGTCACCATGATGGGAATCTCCCGTGCCCGCGCCGCCCGGAACACCAGCTCATCGCGCCGCTTCAGTCCATCGACCGTCAGGTTCAGTCCGCCGAGCTGGTCTTCGCGGAAGGGGTCGGCGCCCGCTACATAGCAGATGAGCTGCGGCTCGAACTGCCGCAGTCCGGAGCTTAGCGCGTTATCGAGCCAGGCAAGGTATTCGTCGTCGCTACAGCCGTCGGGCAGGTTCACGTCGATGGAAGACGGCGGCTTCACGAACGGGTAGTTGTTTTCCTGATGCAGCGAGATGGTGAAGACGTCCTGAGCGGCGCCGCGCAACATCTCGCCCCGGCTGCCGGCGACGGTTTGCGGCGTAGCGGAAGGCAGGGTTGGAGCACTCTGCGCCGGCTTGCTGAAGATAGCCGCCGTGCCATTGCCCTGGTGAACATCGCAATCCACCGTCATGGCGCGCTGAATGCGGCCTCGCTTTTGCATGGCGCGTATGGCGACGGCGAAGTCGTTGATCATGCAGAAACCTTCGCCATGATCGGGAAACGCATGGTGGAAACCGCCGCCAACGTTGATGCACACCCCGTCCTCGAGCGCGCGCTCAGCCGCGAGGATGGAGCCTCCGGTATGCAGCATGAAGGCGTCAACCACCTGCGGCGAGTAGGGAATTTCCATCTGCAATTCTTCGCGGGCGGACAGGCTGCCTTCCATCAGCTTGTTGACATAATGCGGCGAGTGCACCAGCATCACGTCTTGCTCGGAGGCAGGAGATGGTTCGATCAAGTCGGAGCGGTCAATCAGGCCTTGCTGCAACAGACGGTCGACGATCAAACGGAATTTGTCGGCACGGAAGACGTGCTCGCCGATGGGAAGGAAGTATCTCTCGCTATAGACAAGTTTGAAAGGAAGCATGGGCCGCGAGCCGGGAACATGCGATTGTACTCCCGGGGGCGGCGCGCGGGTACGTTAAGATGAGCCATCCATGATTCCTGCGGTTCCAGTTGGCGCATTTCGCCGTGCCGCCCGCCACAACGTGCTCTCGACGGCGGGCGCGGTGCTGATCGTAATCTTCGTCGCCTGCGCGCTGTTCGCGCCCTGGCTGGCGCCATACGATCCAGCGCAAATCGAGCTGCCGTCGCGGTTAATGGCTCCGTCGGCGGCGCACTGGTTTGGCACCGACGAGTTGGGACGCGACATCCTGTCACGGGTCATCTATGGCGCGCGCATCTCGATGCTGGTGGGAAGTTGCGTAGTGGCGGCGTCGCTCAGCCTGGGGCTGATCTTCGGCTCGATCGCGGGATACTACGGCGGCTTGACCGATCGTCTTCTGAACGTGGTGGTGATGAACGCGTTCATGTCGTTCCCCGGGATACTGCTGGCCATCGCGTTTGTCGCGTTCCTGGGACCGGGGATTTTCAACCTGATTTTTGCGCTGTCGATTGGCGGCTGGGTGGGCTATGCCCGATTGGTGCGGGCGCAGGTGCTGGCGGTGCGCGAGCGTGAATTTGTGGAAGCGGCACGAGCCCTGGGAGCCAGCGATTTACGCATTGTTGCGCGGCATATCCTGCCGAACATCATTCAGCCGGTGCTGGTACAGGCTGCAATTGGAATGGCAGGCGCGATTTTGGCGGAGGCAACCATGAGTTTTCTCGGGTTGGGGGTACCGCCTCCGACGGCGAGCTGGGGAGCGATGCTGAACGACGCGCGCTCGCACCTGTTCGATGCGCCGCACCTGGTGCTGTTTCCCGCAGCAGCGGTGATGCTGGCGGTGCTGTCATTCAATTTTGTGGGCGATGGTTTGCGGGATTATCTGGATCCGCGGTCACGGCTGGAGGCGGGATTGTAGAGCGGCAGAGGGGCTGGCAGGCACACGAGTGCGTTGGATTGTTGCTGAGTTTCACAATTCGGGACTAAAAAAGCATTGGAAGCCACTATTTCGCCCGAAAACCACGCCGTAATCGCCCTGCATGAGGGGCTTTTTAGGGTCAGCAGGTACAAATCTCGCACACGAGCGATTCGTCCAGGCGGCTGATTTTGCAGCGTCTGGAGCCCCAATTTACCGGTAATTACAAGACGTTTAGTGCGACTTTCGGCCTGTTATGGTGCGAATCAGGCAATTTATGAGAGTTTCTGCTGTTTCAGTCGATTACTTTGGTCCCCTCTTGCAGCTTGGAACTCTTCTGCGATTCACCTACAGCAATGGTGAATTGGAAGCGCGCTTCCCTGTGTCTTGATGTGCCCTTGCAATGAGGGCTGTCACGCGACCAGGCACTAGTATGCAGCCACGGACATGAGCCATCGCACAGCTTTCACTCGGAAACCAGAGTATGACGGTTGCGAAACCCATGTCTGTGATGACCGTCACACACGCGCCAAACGAAAGTAACTTTGAACGCACCACTTTTGTTGTTGGGGGTTTGCGATTCAGACGGGCGCTGACTTCGTGTCAACGGAGCGCTGCCATTACAAGAAGAGAGGCATTACCTGAGGACGAGTTTCCAGACGACACCGATCGCCAAAACAGCAAGGCCGATGGTGAAGATGATGCCTCGGGCGTTATTGAGCTTGTCCTGCATGTACATGACACGATTCTACGCCGTGATCACTCACCCGATTTCAAATTCTGAGCGTCCGTTGCAGCGACTTTGAATTCGATTCCCCATCTGTGATAACGTTCTGCTCCCTAACTGGCCGGGTAGCCAGGCGCGCGCTAGCGCACGATTTCCGACAAAGGTCTTCGACCTATGCAGACAAAGGCAAGCAAGCCGAGCGATGATTCGCGTACGGTGGCGCGGCGGAGGTTCCTCTCCTCGCTGATTTCGTTGGGAGGAGTGGCAGCCGCGAGCAGTGTTTTGGGGTGGACACCGGAGTTCGCATGGGCGGACGGCCCGGCGCGAGCTTCGCAGCCTGGGACTGAGACCCTGGTGCGCTATCCGCAGAAGACCGACTTGATTCTGCTGACCGACCGGCCGCCGCAACTGGAAACACCGTTGCGATACTTCGCAACCGACCTGACACCCAACGATGCCTTTTTCGTGCGCTGGCATCTTTCCGGAATCCCCACGGCGGTAGACCTGAAAACCTTCCGGCTGGAAGTTAGCGGCCACGTGAACAAGCCCCTGAGCCTGTCGCTCAGCGAGCTGCGCTCGAAGTTCGAGCCGGTATCGATGGTGGCGCTGACCCAGTGCTCCGGCAACTTCCGCAGCTGGTTTGAGCCGAGGGTTCCGGGTGGACAATGGGGTGCCGGGTCGATGGGCAATGCGCGCTGGAAGGGGGTTCGTCTGAAAGACGTGCTGGATGCGGCAGGGGTGAAGTCGGGAGCGGTGCAGGTAGGGCTGCGCGGATTGGATGTTCCGGCATTGGCGGCGACGCCGGTGTTTCAGAAGTCGCTGGAAATCGATCACGCGCGCGACGGCGAAGTGATGATCGCCTACGAGATGAACGGCGAGTCGCTGCCGATGTTGAACGGCTATCCCATTCGGTTGATCGTGCCAGGGTGGTATGCGACGTACTGGGTGAAGTCGCTGGCGACCATCACGGTGCTCGATCAGCCGCTGAAGACGTTCTGGATGGACAAGGCTTATCGCATTCCCGACAACCCGCAGGCTAACGAGGAGCCGCAGCACCTGGCGACGGCGACGGTGCCGATCAATCGCATGGCGGTGCACTCGATTTTTCTGAAGCCGAGCCCTGGCGAGCAGCTTCGCGCCGGGCAGCGCTATCAGGTATCGGGATTGGCAAACGATGGCGACTCGGGGATCAAACGCGTGGAGTTATCCAAAGATGGCGGCCAGAGCTGGAGCGATGCCACGCTTGGTCCCGACTTGGGCAAGTATTCATGGCGGCGCTGGCAGGCAGACTGGACTCCGGCGGCGAAGGGAAGCTACAAGCTCATGGTGCGTGCCACCTCCAACAGCGGCGAGACGCAGGTAACGTCGCAGTGGAACCGCAGCGGCTATCAGCGCGACGTGATCGAGCAGCAGGAAGTGGTGGTGGCATGAGAGAATCGCACGGCTGTTGCTCCTGGCAGCTTTGATTACGGGCACAGTGGTCGGCCAATCGCAGTCGCCCTCCACTGCGGGGTCAAAGCCCGATGCAGGACAGGTCGAACGGATTACGCTGCCGCATGTCGAGACCCAGGTTCCGCCTGGTCCACACGTGCAGGTGTATGAGAAGAACTGTCTGCTTTGCCATTCGGCACGTTATGTTTTGATGCAGCCGCGGTTCTCGAAAACACAGTGGCAGGCGGAAGTGAAGAAGATGGCGGATGTCTACGGAGCTTCCATCTCGCCCGAAGATCAGGCGCTGATTGTCGAGTACCTGGTGGCGGTGAAGGGAAGCGAGCCGGCGGCGAGCGCTCCGGCGAAGTAGAATGCATCCCACGATCCCAGTATCAGTACCTGCAGGGAGTTCCTTCCGGCTGTTCCGCGCAGAGAGAGTCATGATTTCCCCTCTTGTAGTTTGTTGAGATATTCGATGATCTCAGGATTGGTCCACTCGGCGGCGCCGATAAATTTACGACGAATGACGCCGTCCTTGTCGATGACGTAGGTTTCAGGAAACTGGAAGGTGCCGTAAAGAGTGTTGGCCATGTTCTTGGGATCGCGCACCGTGAGCAGGTCGACGTTGTGGTCGCGTACGAACTGCTTGTAGGCAGCGTCGTCGGCATCTTCGCTGACGGCGAGAATCACTACCTTGTCGCCTAATTGTTTCTGGAGCTGCACCAGCGACGGCATCTCCTCGATGCACGGCGGACACCAGGTCGCCCAGAAGTTGAGCAAGACGGGCTTGCCGCGAAGCTGGGAGAGGGTGACGGTGTGTTCGGAGTCAGTGACGCTGAAGTCGGGTGCCTTCTCTCCGATTTTCGGCGGACGGTTGCCGTTGCAGGCGGCAAGCAGAAACAGGCAAACCAAGACGGTGGCGAATGCGAAGCGCTTCACAACCCTATAATAAACAAGGGTTCGACAGGAATGGATGCCACGAAGGGCGCAGTCGAGGTTTCGGTGATCATTCCGGCGAGGAATGAGGAGGCAAACCTTGCCAACTGCCTGAGGTCGCTGGTGGAGCAACAGGGTGTGAACTACGAGCTAATCGTGGTGGACGACCACTCCACCGACCGCACCCGTGAAATTGCGCAAAGCTTCGCGGTGCAGGTGGTCGAAGCGGACGCGCTTCCCGCCGGCTGGAGCGGCAAGTGCAATGCGTGCTGGACCGGCGCAAAGTTTGCGACAGGGAAGTGGCTGCTGTTTACCGATGCCGACACGCGACATTCGCCACTGTCGATTGCGACCGGGTTGCGCGAGGCGGAAGAGCATGGCGCGGCGCTGCTGTCGTACTCTCCAAAGCAGGAAGTGCATAGCGTGGCGGAGCGGGCGCTGATGCCGGTGATTTTCGCGGAGCTGGCAGTGAGCTTTCGTCCGAAGGAAGTCAGCGATCCGGCGTCTCCGGCGGCGGCAGCGAATGGGCAATACCTGCTGATTCGGCGCGACCCGTACGATGCGGTGGGCGGACATGCGGCGGTCGCGACTGCCATCCTGGAAGACGTGGAACTGGCGCGAAAGGTGAAGGGCGCCGGGTATCGACTTCAGTTCCGGCTGGCGGACGTGGTGAGCACGCGCATGTATCGCAGCTTTCCGCAGATGTGGGAAGGCTGGACGAAGAACCTGGTGCTGCTGTTTCCCAATGCGCGTGGGCTGGCCTTGCGGCGGGCGATTGAGTTTGGGCTCATCGCGTGGAGTTTGGTTGCGCTGGCGAGCTCGCTGCTGGATCGCGACCGGACCGGCGTGTTGTTGAACGGGGCGCTGGCTTTCGGATTGCTGGTTTTCTTCTATCAGCGGATTCGGCGGGCGCATTTTGACTGGTTATCAAATGTGCTTGCGGTATTTGGGTTGCCGCTGTTTACGGTAATGTTGCTGAACTCGTTCATCGTGTATAGAAGAGGTTCAGTGGAATGGAAGGGAAGAAAGTATACGGTGGATGCGGGCGCGGTTGCGCCGGCTAACTGCGGATCCCTCGGCTCCTCATCCGCCTGCGGCGGATTCGTCGCTCGGGATGAGACATCTAGAGAAGGAGCAGCATTACGGCGCAGCTAAAGCTGCGCCCCTTCAAGTGCTAAGTGCTAAGTGCCAGCTGCTGTCGGCTAGTCGCTAATTGGCAAACATGATCTATCTAACTCGCAAGTGCGAATTTTCGGCCTCGCATTACTACCACAATCCGGCATTCACTGCGGAAGAGAACCAGCGCGTGTTTGGGAAGTGCGCCAACCTCAATGGCCACGGCCATAACTACACACTGGAAGTGACGGTGAAAGGCGAAGTCGACGCGACCACAGGATTCGTCGTCGATCTGAAACAGCTGAAAGATGTTCTCAATGATGAAGTCGTCGAAGCCATGGACCATCGCCACCTGAACAAGGAAGTGCCGGAGTTTGCGACGCAGATACCGACGACTGAAAACATCGCTATCGCCATCTGGAACCGGCTGAATTCCAAGCTGAAGGTGGCAAGGCTGCATCGGGTGCGCGTGTATGAAATGCCTGACCTGTTTGTGGATTTTTACGGAGAAGAATGAAGGCGCATCTCACACGCGGTACATGATTGCTGCATCGCATCGGCTGCACAGCGAGCGTCTGTCGGAAGCGGAGAACCAGCTGACCTACGGCAAGTGCAACAACCCGTATGGTCATGGGCACAACTACGCAATCGAAGTGACGGTAAGCGGCCAGGTAAGCCCGAGCACCGGAATGGTTTGCAACCTGGTGGATATTGACGAGTGCTTCCGGCGCGAGATCATGGAGCGGTTCGACCATCAGAACCTGAACCTGCGGCCTGAGTTCGCGGATTGTGTGCCTACGACGGAAAACCTGGCGGCGGTGATCTTCGACATTTTGAAACGGGAGTTCCGCGCCGCTCATCTAGAGAAGATAAGAATCGAAGAGACACAGAACAATAGTTTTGAGTATTGCGGCGAGTGCAAACTATTCTGAAAGGAGTGGTCCTCCGGGGCTAAAGCCCGAAGTTCAAGGGAACTTTGACGGCACGGCTGAAGCCGTGCCCTTTCAATAACCATGAAGAACACAATCGAAACACCCACCCTGACCAGCGCGACCTTCGAAGAGTTGACACGCGAGTTTCTGGTTCGCCTGGGTGAAGACCCTGAACGCGAAGGATTGGTGCGAACGCCGGAGCGCTTCGTCAAGGCTTTCAAGTATCTGACAAAGGGGTACAACGAAAATCCCGAGGAAGTCTTAAGCAACGCGCTGTTCAGCGTCGATTACGACGAGATGGTGATCGTCAAAGACATCGAGATGTTCAGCCTTTGCGAGCATCACATGCTGCCGTTTTTCGGCAAGGTGCACATCGCGTACATCCCGAAAGGGAAGGTCATCGGATTGAGCAAGCTGCCGCGACTGGTGGAAGTATTCGCCCGCCGGTTGCAAGTGCAGGAACGGCTTACGGTGCAGATTGCCGAAACCATTGCGCAAGCCATCCATCCCATGGGCGTGGGCGTGGTGATTGAAGCGCGCCACCTGTGCATGATGATGCGCGGAGTGGAGAAGCAGCACTCGGAAACGGTAACGTCGTCGATGCTGGGAGCTTTTCGCGCGCAACAAACGCGGCAGGAATTCCTCTCGCTCATTCATCACAAGAACAACAACGGAGCCTAGCCGATGGCTTTGGAGAGCGCGTCCTCGAAGGCGTCTGCGGACTTGCGCCTGGTCGGAAAAGTCGCTGTCGTGACGGGTGGCAGCCGCGGCATTGGCCTGGCAATCGCAGGCGCACTGCTGTCGGAAGGTTGCAGTGTGCTGATTACGGGACGCAACCAGGAGACGTTAGAGGGCGCAGTATCTGAGCTGGGGCGAGCCGGGAGAGCGCGGGTTCTGCCGGTGGAGTGCGACGTTCGCGATAACGAAGCGGTCGCACGGGTGTTCGCGAGGGTGGTAAAGGAATTTGGACGGCTCGACATCCTGGTGAATAACGCCGGCATTTCGCAGTCAGCGGCGCCATTACAGGAAACTCCGGTTGAACTGTGGCGCGACATCATCGATACCAACCTGACGGGAACCTTTCTTTGCACGCGCGCTGCGGTGCCGTTGATGAAGGCGGGCGCCACAATCCTGAATGTCATCTCCGTGGCGGCTCGCGATTCGTTTGCAGGTTATGCGCCCTATAACGCTTCGAAGGCGGGTGCGCTGAGTTTGACGCGGACGCTGCGCGAGGAGCTGAAGCCGACCGGGATTCGTGTTACGGCGTTGTTGCCGGGAGCTACTGATACCGAGATCTGGCAGCAGGTGATGCCCGATGCTCCGCGCGACAAGATGATCGAGGCGGAGAGCATCGCCAGGCTGGTGCTTGAGGCGGTGGTGCTGTCACCGAAAGCGAACCTGACAGAGTTGGTGCTGGATCCGGCAATGGGTGCGATGTAGAGAGAAAAATCCCCACCCCGGCGAAGTCGGCCGGAATGGGGCACCCGCAGAATAATCTCTACTCGGGCAAAGTCGGCCGGAATGGACACACGGGCCTCCGCATCGCAGGCCGCCTCTCGCGCGTCTAATAAATTAGCCCATGTTAAGTACTGCAATCCGACGTAAAGCAGGGCAGTTTGCCAGGCTGGCGCGTCATTCGGCCATGACTCCAAGGACCGGTGCCACACGTAAACCGGTGCTAGCCAAACGTGGAGAGCTGGGGCTGACCTTCATTGGCCATTCCAGTTTCTTTGTTCAGATTGGCGGCAAGAACGTCCTTATCGATCCTAACTTCGCGCGCTGGATCTTCGTTTTGAAACGCCTGCGGCGGCCAGGTCTGCGGCTGCGCGATTTGCCTCCTATCGATGCGGTGCTGGTAACGCACGCGCACTTCGATCACCTGCACCGTCCATCGCTGCGCAGCATTGCGCGACTCACGAGAATCAAGTCGGGCAAGCGGCCCATCATCATTGTGCCGCGGCACGTTCGCGACCTGGTCAGCGATCTGGGTTTCGCTCGTGTGATTGAGATGGAGTGGTGGGAGAGCTTGCAGTTAGGCTCGCTGACTATTACGCATACTCCGGCAAAGCATTGGGGAGCGCGGGTGATTCGCGATACCCACCGAGGCTATGGAGGCTACGTGCTGCAAGGCGCGCGGCACTCGCTGTATCACTCGGGAGACACCGCGTACTTCGAGGGCTTCCGCGAAATCGGTGAGCGGCTGAAGCCGGAGATTGCGCTGCTGCCCATCGGGGCGTATTATCCGGCCTCGTTTCGTAATGTGCACACCTCACCGGAAGACGCGGTGCAAGGCTTCCTCGACCTCGGTGCACGCTGGATGGTTCCAATGCACTACGGCAGCTTCCGCCTTGGCCACGAGCCCATCGACGAACCGCTGGCGCGGCTAATAACGGATGCGCGGCGGCAAGGGATCGAGAAGCAACTGCTGGTCCTGGAAGAGGGCGTAACCCGGAGCTGGCAATCGTAGGACGTTCCTCAGTCAAACAGTAAGACAGTTAAGTTCAGCGAGAGCTCAGTTCTACGATGCAGGCGCGCAGGGTTGTATGGCGCGATTTCTTTTTCGTTGGCAATCGAGTGCCCATCTCATTCATCCGCCCGTTTTAAGCAGCCTTCAGCCAACTGAACCTCCTTTTTTGGCAACTTACTATCAGGGCCTTGGGTTGCGCTCGCCCGTAGTATCCGAGAAAGGTTGGGTCATTCATGTCGGACGCTGTACTGGACCAGATCGTCGATACCTTGCGAAACTCCGGAGGCGAACTGTTTCCTGAGCATTCGGACTTGAAAGCGGTTCGCGTGGTTGGACACACTCCGAAGGCCGATCACTACACGTACGAGATCGTGCTCGATTTTGCCGATGGCAGCGAGCGGGTGAATGCCAAGATTTATCGCGCCAAAGGCGGCGCACAGGTGTCCCGTGACCTGGCCCGCAAGGAGCTGGAAAACTTGCAGCGTACAGCCCAGGCGTGTGCCGAACACCAAGTGGAAGGAGTGCCGCGCGCGGTTGGTGATTTTTCGGAGCTGGGAGCCGTAGTTTGTACCAAGGTGAATGGCTTGCCGCTGCAGAGTATCGTGATGAAGGCCGCGTTGCTGCCGGATTTCGGAAACGACGGAATGCTGGACGCGGTGGCCCGCCGCACCGGAGAGTGGCTGCGCCGTTTTCACGACGCCACCGCAGCAAGCCCGCGCACTATTGATGGCAAGGCGCTGCAGGCTGAAATTGAGAAGCTCTGTGTCAGGGCTCAGAAGGACGGGCTGGCGAAGGATTCGGTGCAGTCCATTGTTCAATATGTGGAATCTTCGCTGGCCAAGGTAAAGAAGCCGCTGGCGTCATCGGCGGTGCTGAACGAATTCGTGCCCCTGAACGTGATGATTTCCGAACACGGCGTCGGCTTCTGCGAGTTTGCCGACTACAGCTCGCAGGGAACGTCACTGCATGACGTAGCCACGTTTCTTGCGGCGGTCGAGGCGTTGGAGAAGTATCCTTTCTGTAATCGCAGCCTCACTTCAATGGTGCAAGATTCGTTCCTGCGCGCTTACAACGTGAATCCGCAAGAACAGCAGCTGCTGACTGTGCTGAAGCTCAAAGTGCTGCTGCAGATGTTCGCCCAGGGGCGCACGGTGAAGGAAAGCGCGCTGCGCAAGAAGGTGATGTGGGCCAACGTGATGAAGCGGTTTATTGAGACCGCGGCTGAGCGCTCAATGGCTCCCGCAGCGTGAGAGAGGCGGCTGTTGGCTGTTGGCCTTTAGCTCTTGGCTTTGAAGATGTAGGCTGTCGGTCGCTTCGCCGCCGATGCGTAATTGTTCGGTGTGTCTGCTGGGTTAGGCGTTTGGCAAAAAGCCAAGAGCCAAGAGCCGCTTTCCTAATACGGTGAGAAGCCCAGCGTCTTGTCAGACTTCTCGACCCAGATGTGGGCCTTGTCGCCGATACGCTCGTTCACCGTCACCACCACCACTACGCCGCTGGGGGTAACAAAGCCTCCCGCATCGCCGCCCTTGGGTACAGCGACTCCATCGATGCTGTGGCTCTTGACCAGACCCCACTCGCCGCCGGGTCCCCAATCCTTGTAAAACTCGGGGAAGGTATAGCGTGAGTATTTATCCGGATGCTGCTGCCAGCCGGCATCGTTCATCCAGATGCCGTAGGCCTTCTCGTAGCTTTGGGTTTGCAGGGCGTCGAAGAACCGGTTGACCTGTTGTTCCTCGCGCCAGTAGCGGAAGTGCCAAGCCACGAGACCGAGCAGGATCACAGCGACAATGATGGCAATGATTTGTCCACGCCGCTTGCGCGCGTGTGCCGGATCGTAGGGCTTGGCTTCGAACAAGGTCATAGGACAATAGTTTACTCGCCGCTCGAGAGGCCACAAGGGCTGCGCCTCTTCCGCAAAATGGCTTCTGCCGCCTACAATCTCCAGAGGAGAATTCTTACTATGCGCAATGTTTGCATCCTGGTCCTTGCCGTGTGCGTTAGCGGCACCGTCTTCGCCGCCCAGAAAGAGACGGGCACTACCAAGCTGAACAACGTAGAGCCGGCGGGTACGACCGACAAGCACCACAAGCATCAGCAATACGATTTTACTTTTGATGCGCAGGCGCACGAGTACACCTGCCGCTCGAAAGAGGGCGACAAGATTAACGCTACGGATTTCGTGGTGGGCAGCAACGTCGACTACCAGGTGAAAGGCAACAAGGGAAAAGTGAAGGGTCCCACGGGCAAAGAAGTGAGCTGCACCGTGGTGCGCGTCGCCCAACTGCCGGTGGCGGCGCAATAGGCGGGCAGGTCAATAAGTATTGGTATCGGGAAATATAAAATTCCGGGACGCTCGTCGCGTATCGGAGTTTTTCCTCCAGGCGAATCGTCGACTAGAGGCTATCCCATAAATCGTTTTGTATCAGGGCACGGCTTTCAGGCCGATGAAAGACTCTTGGCAATGGGAAAACAGCAGATCCCTCACCTCTAAAGAGGTTCGGGATGACAAAACACAGGACCTTTGTGGCACAGCTAAAGCCGTGCCGTTTCAAAACAGTTGCAACCTGGTTTTGCAGGGGCTGAAGCCCGGCATTTTTTAAGTCCCATTCGGCACGCCTAAAGGCGTGCCCTGATACAAAGCAAACCCGCGCAAGAATCCATCTGCAACTCACCCTCTTCGAAGTTTCCGCCACCCTGCAGCAACTTTGCGTCATCCTTCGGGTATAAACATGTGAATACCCGCTCATGAACCTGATTGCTTCCCGCTCCACCGAGTCGCTTGGCCGCTACTGCGCGCGTGCGCTGGCCGCCGGAATCGTCGTGGCTTCACTCTGTACCGCCCCGCTCTACAGTCAGAATCCGACGCCTGTTGCTGCCGCTTCTGGCGCCGCGAGTTCCGACGACGCGTCGAATACGACAACGTTCAAGAAAGATGTGAAGGTGGTGAACGTTTTTGCCACGGTACGCGACAAGCACGGGCAAATCGTTCCCAGCCTGGCGAAGGACGACTTCGTATTGCAAGTCGATGGACGTCCGGAGACGATCCGCTATTTCGCGCGGGAAACCGATCTGCCGCTCACCATCGGCTTACTGGTGGATACCAGCTTGAGCCAACGCCGGGTGCTGGAAGAGGAACGCACCGCCAGCTACGCCTTCCTGAACGACGTGATGCGCGAGGACCGCGACAAGGCCTTCGTCATCAACTTCGATGCGGAAAGCGTGCTGCTGCAGGACCTGACCAGTTCCAAGCCAAAATTGGAGAACGCGCTTGATCGCGTACACGTGGCTGAGCCTGATCAAAACGGTAGTCAGGGCGGTGGAGGTCAGAGTGGAGGTGGCGGCTATCCCGGCGGGGGCGGGCATCGAGGCGGCGGCTGGAGCCATGGGGCAGGTACCACATTGTATGACGCGGTGTTTTTGGCCTCTGACGAGATGATGCGAAAGCAGCAGGGGCGGAAAGCGGTCATCCTGCTTACCGACGGTGTCGACCAGGGCAGCAAGTACTCGCTGGACCGGGCGATTGAGGCAGCACAACGCTCGAACACCATGGTTTATTCGATTCTCTTTGCCGATCCTGACGCTTACAGTCGCGGCATGGCTAGCGGCGGCGGATATCCCGGAGGGCATCACGGCGGATGGAATGGCCCGTGGGGAGGCCCGGCTGGACCTCCCGGGAGCGGAGGGGGAGGACAGCGTGTTCCTCCGCAATACGAATCGCACGCCGACGGCAAGAAAGTTCTACAGCGGCTGTCACAGGAAACAGGCGGTCACTTCTTCGAGGTGACTAAAAAGGAATCTGTCACCGCCATCTACAAGCAGGTGCAGGACGAGTTGCGCAACCAGTACAGCCTGGGATTCAGTCCTGAAACAGCGGAGCAGGGCACCGGTTATCACAAGATCCAGCTGGCTGCGAAGCCGAAGGAGCTGGTGGTGCAAACCCGGCAGGGCTATTACGAGGCGCAGTAAGGCACTGGGTTGGTCCCTTTGAAGGGGCGCGGCTTGAGAGGCGCCGATTCTTTCAGCTAATGGAGGTTGGCTTTAGCCTCCGAGGGAACTAGCACCCCGCAACTAGATCGAACGGATTGCCTCAGCGGCTGAAGCCGACTGTAATCCGGTACTTTCGGCGCGCCTGAAGGCGCGCCCCTTCCACAGGCACGAGAATGTCAATCAAGCTATTCGGCTCCTACGCTGCCTGAGTATTGCCGTTGACGCGCGCACCCAGGCGCGGCAGGAAGATGCTGAACAGGGTGCCTCGCGAGGGGCCTTCGACCCGGCTGCGTACGCGGATGGAGCCGCCGTGCTGGGTGATGATTCCGTAGGACACCCACAGACCCAATCCGGTGCCCTCCTCGCGCTTGGTCGAGAAGAAGGGCTGAAACAGCCGCTTGAGGTTTTCAGGCTGGATGCCGGCTCCGGTGTCGCTGAAAGCGATGCGCACTCCTTCCACCCCGGTTGCGGGATGGTGGATGTTGGTGATGTGGACGGTAATTCTTCCTTGCTGTCCGGCTGGAATGGCATCGATCGCGTTGCTTATGAGATTGACCAGCACCTGGCGTAAGGGGCCGGGATAGCCAATCACTTCACCCGGCGATTCGAAGCGCCGCTCCACTTCGATTCCTTTCATCGTCAGGTTCTTGGGCTGCAGGGCGAAGACCTCATCGACCATTCCGGCGATGGCAACACGGGCGACCGCGTCACCGGGACGGGCAAAGCTGAGCGTCCGGCTGCAAATTTCGCTCATGTGGTTCAGTTGGCCCTCCAGCATGGTCAGCAACTCGTGAGTTGCGGGATCCAACTCCTGTTTCTGCTGTAACAGGTAAGTAATGTTCTTGGCTGCGTCGAGCGGGTTGCGCAGTTCGTGAGCAATGGAGGCGGCCATCCGTCCCATAGCGACCAGTTTTTCAGAGGCACGCAGAGCTTCTTCGGCCAGCCGCCGCGAGGTCACATCACGGGCAATGGTCGATGCGCCGACGATCTCCCCACGACTATCGCGGATGGGCGATACCGTAAGACTCACATAGATAAGGCTGCCGTCTTTATGGAGGCGGATGGTGTCGTAGTGATCGATGCTCTCGCCGGCCAGGATGCGCTTCATGATGATGGCTACGTCATTAGGCCGGTCGGGAGGAAGTAACAGAGAGACCGGCTGGCCGATGATTTCGTCGGCGGTATAGCCGTACATGCGCTGCGCACCGGCATTCCAGCTGGTGATGATGGCATCGAGGGTTTTGCTGAAAATTGCGTCGTCGCTACCGGCGATGATGGAGGCCAGGAGTGCTTGCTCTTCTTCGGCTTTTGACATGGGCGCCTGAAAGTGATGGGGGCCGAAGAATCGCGCTGAGAGTCTCAGCGGTTTCATCGCCGTCGAATTTGAAATTCGTGGAAGTATAGCAACACAGGTGCCCGCAATGTAAGATGCAAAAAAACGGGCGCAAGATCGGGCAATGCTTCAGGATTGGTGCATTGATTTGCGTGACCCCAGTTGTGTCGCGTACTCTCGTGAGGGTTCAAGCTGTTCTAAAACAAGCCAATTTTACCGAGGACGGTTTAGCAATGATCGAACGATTGAAAGAAAGCGGCGGCTGGGCGTACGGCTTCAAAGTGACGGGCCACATTACGGAACAAGACGTGAAGGCATTCGAGCCGCAGATGCAGGTTGCCATCCGGGACCGCGGCAAGCGTCCTCTGGGCATCGTGGTGGATGCAACCGAACTAAAGAGCGTTGACTTCAAGGCGCGTTGGGAAGAGCTGCGCTTCCTGCACAAGTATTCGGACCACATCGCCCGCGTAGCCCTGGTGGGCGGCTCCAAATGGGAGGAGTTCGAAGGCATGGTGCTGGGCGCGACAGTGCTGGCTGAGGCGGATGTCCGCTACTTCGAAGCCGCCGAGATGCAGCAGGCCTGGATGTGGGCCAAAGGCGCCAAGCATGCCGAAGATGTTCCGGTGCGGCAGATTTATCGCGGCGGAATCTGGCGCGACTACCAGGAAGAGTTCAACCTGGGCGAGAGCTAAGGGTGCGGTGGGACTTGACTGCACAGCGATGGTTAGACGAGCGCGTTGCAGGTCAATGACCGTTGATCCCAGTCATTCCAACCGAAGCATGAGCGGGCACTCGGCTGCAGTCAGACGATCGACTCTTTTTGCAGCTCTTTCATGATTAGCTTCGACAGCGCGGCGATGACCTTGTCGGCCGACTTGGGATTGAACGTGTCGCTGACTCCGGTCCAAACCAGCTGTCCCTCGCCGGAGCTCACGGCGTAAACGTTGGTTTCGACGCGGACGGTGGTGTCCTCACGCAGGTAATCCGGTGTATAGACCATGGGATACACCGCGCCATAGTAGCCGTAGAAAGATCTGTAGTACGGGTACGGCATGTAAGGCTGGCCGGGAACATAAGTGATGCTCTTGTCGACTTTGACCAGCCGCGACACGATTACCGCATCGATTTTGAAAGTCTTGACCTGGCTCTTCAGATAGTCGATGTCAAGCTTGGTGCCCTCGGGGCGCAGCAGGATGGTATTCCCCGGAATCGCCTCAACGCCTTCGCTCGCTACTAGTTTCGACAAGGCATCTTCGAAGTCGGCACGAACGCCGGGCTTGGCGCTCATACCAAGCACCAGAATCCGGTGAAAGGCCTGGCCGGAGTATTCAGGATTCTTCCAACTGGTGATCAACTTCGTGGACTTGCCATCGGCAATTGTTGCTGCCGTAAGGCAGAGGACGAGTACCAGGAATAGTTTCTTCAATTGTTTCCTCTCCGGTCATTTACGCAGGCCGGGATCAAACCGAAGGAATGAGTTGGGCCCGGCGTTTGACATAACGGTCGCAGCGACTATAACCGTTATTCCTACAACGCCATTTTCGTTAGTACGGTCGCGGAGGACCGATCAGCGGCGTCTTCACCGGCTTCGCCATGCCGTAGAAGATCACGATGCCCTGACCGGCGCCCTGAGTTTGGACTGCCTCATCCACCTTGCCCAGAGCATCCTGGTAATGCTGCCAGTTGTTGGTAACCCAGACATCTCCGGCGGGGCCGATGCCTACGTCAACCTGCAACTGCAATCCGCCGCCGACATAGCCGGCTGGAGGCGAAATGGCGTCTCCTGTTTTCACGCCCGGCGGGCAATGCTCGGTGCGGAAGCCGCACAACTCTACGATTCCGGCCGACGCCGTGCTGAAGTTGGAGATCCAGATGTTGTCGTTGCCATCCACGGAGGCCGCCCAGGGGCCGACGATGCCCTTACCGTACACTGGCGAGAAAGACGCTTCACTCCCGTCGGGATGCAACACGGTAATGCTGCCGCCTTCGTATCCCGATTTCTCCTCGGTCATGGCCGGCACCAGTACCTTGGTCGCTCGTGCTCCGGCGTCGGGATCGTTGTCGAAGTTGAATTTGAACGCGGCCAGCATTTCCGCGAACTTCAATGCACCCTTGGGAGAGCTGCCCAACTTATTCGTGACCCAGACGTTGCCCAGGCTGTCGATGGCGAGACCGCTGGCGGAATATCCCACCTTGAAGGTTTCAACTTTGCTGGGATCGGAAGCGGGGAAGCGTACAACGCGGTCGGTGATGGCGTTGGTAACCCAAATGCGATCCTGCTGATCGATGGCGAGAGCAAACGGCCCCACCAGGTGGCAAGGATTCTTGAGCGGATCGCCCGTCTTGTTCTGGCAGTAGAACTGGACCTTGGACGGATCGCCTTGCGGGAGTTTCACGACCTGGCCCTTGATCAGGTCGAGGGTCCAGATATCTCCGCTGGGGGTGGCGATGATGCCCTGCATCTGGCTGATCTGGCGGTTGAAGTTCCAGCCTTCCGGCGGCGAGAGGGGCTTGCCGTTCTGGTCGAATTTGGTGATGTTCTGGCCGGTAAAGCTGGTGGCCCAAGCATTGTCTTGTGCGTCGAGCGTCAAGCCGAAACCGGGGCCTGCGATACCTCCGCCCCGGAAGCCCAAAGGGCTGGGCGAAAGCGGTTTACCGTTAGGAGCGAACTTGGAGAGGCCGCCGGTCCAGGAGGCGTCCTGATTCTGCGCGCCGACCGTGAAGTTGTCGGCGACCCAGGCATTGCCCTCGCTGTCGATCATCAGCTTGCCACCTCCGCTGACGCCTCCTCCCGTGAACTTAAGGGGAAACACGAAGGCGCTGGGAGCAAACGTTAGATAAGGAAGGTAAGGCGCATCCCGCATGAGTTTGCCGGGAGTTCCTGGCTTGGGCAGGGGATAAAACTCATTGAGCAGCGCGAAAATCTTGTCGGGATTGTGCCAGGGAAAGAATGCGACGGCCTCGGTCGCCAGCAGAGTGTCCGGCGGCGGCCCTCCGCGGGGAGGCGTGGTCGCGGCGAAGAATTGGCTGCACGCATCTGCTTTGACGCGCGTGATGCAACCCGCTATGACGTCAGCCAGCGTGCCGAAGTTTGCCATCGTCGGCGTTTGCGCGCTGTTGAGACCGTCCAGAATGGTCGGCCCCCAGCTACCGCTTTCGAGGTCGACAAAGTTGGGCACGTTGTTGGCGGCAATCCGCAACTGAAGCGGCGAGCCCTGGATGGTGGTGTTATCAATAAACTGCGCGTGCGTCACCACCGACGCAATGGTGGTGAACTCGTTGATGACGACGCGCGCCGGGGGCTTGCTGCCGAGCACAACCAACAACGCGATGGCGGGATTGTTGCCGCCAGCCTTATTGGCCTCAGGAATGCCTCCGCCTGCCGTGAGGTAGAAGCTCGACTCAGCCGGCGCTCCCGCGGTACTCACTTCAAATCGGCCTTCCTCGTCGGTCTTGGCTTGCGCGAGTTGCTTCGGCGCTGCAGCGCTGGCTTGCCATAGGGTGACTGTCGAGTTGGCAATCGGCGCGCCTCCGCCGAGTACCTGGCCTTTTATGTCGGCGGCGAAGGCCCGAGTTGCCAGGAATATGCCTGCGATGGCAAGGAAAACCAGTGGCGACTTTAGAGCCGTTGTCCGAGAGTGCATTCCTATTTCTCCTTCAGGCTGGTGATCGGCGCTGCCGTGATGACAGCAGGTGCGACGAGATTTGCGTGTGGAAGCAATGCGCACGATTCTACCCGAGAGCTGCCGCAGGGCGGAAGAAACGAGGCGGGCAGCCGGCATTCGTTGTCCCTTCGGCGTAGTGACCACTAGCTAATATTCGTCCCCCTCTCTGAGAACCGACCACTGACCGCCGATAACTGCGCACCCCCCTCCCCCTATATATCGCTAAAATCTTGATTCCATTGACTCGGAAAAAATGTTTCTCCGCAAAATCTTGAGTGCGTGAGAGTTAGAGGCAAAATATTCCGGAAATTGGACTTAGCTGGATTTATTGCACTATGCACGGTGCTTAAGAGATTTTGAGGAGTAACGAAACGGTTAACCTGAAGCAAGCCTGGCGGCATTAAGCCAAACGTCCTAAAGAGCGGCGGTCGGAGGCCCGGCGCACGATGGGCACACAACTCCCGCGCCCACTGGGTGAACGTAACAAAAAGTTTAGGAGGTGCGCAAGTTACGAAGGTAACCGAGTTTGGCGGTCCACGGGCTTTCCGACTCACCTCGCTAAGGGTTGACATCGGCCCATTGCTCACCAGTTACGCCAAGCCCAACGGAAGGGGTTTGAGAGTCATTCTGCTGTGAGTACACTGAATGTCTATTTCAACCAACAAAGGAGACTTGCGATGGTGTGGCGCCCGCGCGTAGGTGAACTTGACGCACTAGAGCTCTGGAATACAGAAGATGCTGTCGAGTTGGAGTGCCCGACTGACCTAAAGAAGTACGGGATCACGGTCGCATCACGGGACTGGACAGTTGACACAATTGTCCGTCAGGTGGAGCAGGGCAATATCGACTTGGATCCAGCTTTTCAGCGACGAAACGCTTGGAGGGACTCCAGACGTAGCCGCTTGATCGAATCATTTGTATTGGGCTTTCCGGTACCACAACTCGTTCTGGCCGAGAATCCACGTGAACGAGGAACATTTATCGTCATAGACGGCAAAGCAGCGTCTTTTGCTGACAATAGCTGGGCTTCTATTTGTCTAATTACCGTAGTTACTGGAATGACGAGCGCTTCAGCGGACTGAATGTGTTAAAGGCTCTCTAACGGCGTTGCCCTGGATGCTTTCTTGGGCTCCGCCTGAGATGGTCCAAAGAGCAAAGACAACTCGCCAACTCGGATATCAGGACAACTGAGGACTGGTTTCCAAGATGAGGATGTGCTCTTTGACATCTTCTATCGCATTAACACTGGATCCGTACCGCTTTCATCGCAAGAACTCCGGCAGGTACTAAACCGAGGCGGTTTTGCGGAATATCTGTTCGAGGCGACGAACAAACCTAATCCCATCTGGCCTGTGCTCCGCATTAAATACCCTGATCCGCGTTTGCGAAGACATAGAGCTGCTCCTTCGACTAATCGCCTTGAGATTATTCGCACCGGTGTACCAAGGCGACATGAAAAGGTTCCTAAGATCACACTATGGAATCCCTGAACCGCAGGTGGAACACCGCTCAGCGACAAGTCGAAGACCTCACCCAAGAATTGTTCATGGGTATCGATGCCGGAATGACGATTTTGGGACCTGGCGCTAGGGCGCAAGTTCAAGGGAAGTAGATTCGAGCATGCACTAAACCGGGCACTATTCGAGGTACAGACGTATTACCTCTCTTTCCAGGATATCCGGCAGGCAGCACTCCACAAGAAAGACCTCGTGTCTGAGCAATCTAAGTTGCTTTTTGACGACCACGATTTTGTCTCGTCGATAGAGGCTACGACGAAAAGCATTGAGAACTACAAAGTCCGGTTTGGGCGATACCAGGAGATGTTAGAAAGGGTCCTCCACATTCGCATAGAACCAATTGATATCGCATCGAGATGACAAAAACCGGTCCGGCAAAAGAACTGGGTATCTTGAAACGATCTATTTACGAGATCGAGCAACGGTTTCTTGCCACCCATGTCTCGCAAGTGCTCCTTCACTCAGGCCACCGTCACAACGCGAGCGGCTTGATACTGCGGCATACGTGGTGCTTGCGCATGGCGCCTTGGAGAACTTCGTGGAGGGCGTTGCTCTGTGGGTACTGACACGTTCCGTGGACCATTGGACTACACGAAAGAGGGTCACGCGTGCAACTGCATCAATTTTGCTGTCCCAGCCTCCACCTGCCGCACCGACCGGCCCAAAGGCAATCTTCGATGCTTTAAGGACCGCTCTCGATGGCGCGAAAACTGATATTTCTAAGGCCATACACGAAAATAATGGCGTCTCCACACGTCACCTGCGGTCTCTCTTTTATCCGCTCGGAGTCGACGTGCCGGAAGACCCGGTCCTCGTTGCGTCCTTAGATCTTGTCATCGCGATCCGACACGAATGGGGCGCACCGGAGTCGCTTCGGCGCGAGTGTTACAAAATCGGCAAAGGATGTGCAAACTGCGGTGGCCGATTGCCTCAAGCTTGCTGAAAAGCTGGCGGAGACGGCGGGTGCTGTGAGGCCGTGAGGAGCGCAAGCAGCCCTAAAGGAGCGGATATGGAAGATCGCATCGTCGCAGCTGCTCAACAAGCATTCTCAGCGAGGCTGAGGGATTGTTCTGACGTTTCCCAAAACACAAAGAACGCACAGGCGATCACTAGGACGTGGCGCAGTGCTGTACACAAGCTCGAGCCGGACAGGTTTCAAATAGAGGCGATGGTTGCGCCAGAGCTAGATCAAGAAGATCGATATTGTCGACTCGGAAACAGCCTGCGCATACGAATTCAAGGTTTCCGGCAAGAACGCCTGCGCCGAGTCTCTCAGGAAGACGTGGTAAAGGTCCTCATGTGGAATCAGCACCGTCAAAAGAAGCTGTCCTGCCTAACTTTCATCACGGAAGAGAAATGGGGCAAGCCGTTTCTCGATGCGCCGATGCCGCGTGCCTATATCAAGTATTTAGCGGGACACGGGTTGAGAGTGAGCATCGAATATGTTCGTCATTGCTAACGGCTCGATTGGTCCGGTTGCCCTATATATTCGCGATTTTCGATGTGTGGGAATGAAAGACATGTGTCGTCCCTACGGGATTTGGGTCGGTTTACGACTTTATCCAGAGCTGAAGAGGCCGTTACTAAACTCGATTTCCCCAACGACTTGGTGAGGACAAATGGTCAACAATTGGTGTCCAAGCGCTCTACTCGAATTTAAATGCGACGTTTTTTTAAGAATGTTCGAACATCGTGAGTTTCGTAACAGCCTCTGAAGCGCTGGGCTACCGTCTGCTGCGCCTACGGCGCGGGTCGGTCGGTGATTGCAGCCACTTCGCAAACCGACGGAGCGACTTTGGTGTCGCCGGCTGAAGCCGGCTCAAAGAATTCTGGATAGATGGCCGATCGGCACGACTAAAAGTCGTGCCCTTTCAATACCCCTAACGTCG
>CAWBUK010000008.1:0-126541 GCA_963791965.1 uncultured Acidobacteriaceae bacterium
TCCCAGCCGGTTCTGAAATCCAGCTTACAATCATGATCATGCCTGTTCGTTTTCGCTCACCCCTCCTGAGCGTCATCCCGATTCTACTGTTCGCTATTCTCGGTGGCGCGCAGACCGAGCAACCTGCGCGGTCGTCTGCGGCTGCCAAGGCCCTCAGCACAGACCCGCTCCATGTGTTCAGCCAATCTGTACAGGAGCTGTCGGGTAAGGTGACCAAGTCCGTCGTGCAGGTGCTGACGATTGGCTACGGTCTCAGCTCAGACAGTGACAACGATAAGGCGGATACCACAACCGCTTATCTGACGCCGCAACGTGGAATTGGCGCGGGCGTCATCCTGACCGCGGACGGCTACATCGTCACCAACGCTCACGTGGTGGAGGGTGCGCGGCACATTCGGGTGCGACTGCAGGGGATGAAGGAAGCGCAGGACGAGGTTCACGGCCCGATCGATGCGAAACTCGTGGGGGTCGACCAGTTGACCGACCTGGCGGTTCTCAAGATCGATACCAAGGATTTGCCGGCCCTGCAATTTGCCGACTCGAGCCTGCTGAGGCAGGGTCAGATTGTGTTTGCATTTGGCAGCCCGCAAGGACTGGAGAACTCGGTCACCATGGGAGTAGTGAGCGCAACGGAACGCCAGATCGATCCTGACAATCCTGCGATTTACATCCAGACCGACGCGCCCATCAACCCCGGCAACAGTGGAGGTCCGCTGGTGGATGTCGATGGCAACGTAGTCGGCATCAACACCTTCATCATCTCGGAGTCGGGCGGCAACGAAGGCCTGGGGTTTGCCATTCCCAGCAACGTAGTGAAGAACGTGTACGAGCAGTTGCGCGCCGAAGGGCATGTGCATCGCGGCGAAATCGGGGTTGCGGTGCGGAGTATAACTCCCGACTTGTTAGAAGGATTGAACCTGCCGACGGCGCGCGGCGTGCTGCTGGAAGACGTGACTCCCGATTCGCCGGCGGAAAAGGCGGGATTGAAGATCGGCGATGTTGTAGTCAACGTTGGTAGCAAGCCCGTCACGAATGTGCGCCAATTCTCGCTCGATTTGCTGGAGTCGAAAGTGGGACAGACGACGGAAATCGAAGTGCTGCGTGGCAAGAAATCGATGACGTTCTCGGTGAAGCTGATTGAGCGTTCTGACGATCCGCAACGGTTCGCTGACATGGTGACGGGAGCCAACAATCTTGTGCCTCGCCTGGGCATAGTCGGAATCACGATGGACCGCAAGCTGCAGCAGATGCTGCCCGATCTGCGCGTTCCGGGCGGAGTTGTGGTTGCCGCCAAAACTCCCGCGGCGGCGCTGCTGGGAGAAGGGCCAGAGCCGGGCGACGTAATTCACAGCGTCAACGGCCAGCCGGTTGACGATGTAGGCTCACTGCGCGACAAGCTGCGGGATGTCAAACCTGGTGCGCCCGTGGTTTTGCAGATCGAACGCGACGGCTCCATGACGTACCTGGTGCTGGAATCGGAGTAGCTTCCGCCCAGGTCTTCGGGCGGCCTGAACGCGTAGCTGACGGTCTGCTCTACCAACGTCCGTTCACAGCTCAACCACGCCGCGCGCCAAGCGCGTTCGCGTCGTTCGGCCCATCTTTTGACCTGCCGCTACTAGCATCGCCGAAATCGTCAGCGTGGGAAGGAAGTGGCAGTTGCACGCAACTCGATAACTTGCTCGCGCGCCGCATCACCCAGCTCCTTGCGACTCTGGATTTCAGTCAGCGGCTCTCCGAAGGCAACCTGGCCCGAATCGATGGCTGGGCAGCTAAATTCCAGGCATGAGGTCCGAGCGTCATGTCTCCCCACCAGGCAACTTCTTTCTCGCTGCCTTCGGATACCTCATAGGAAATGGCACAAGGTATGACCGGCACTGCAGCGTCGATCGCGGGCTGGAGCATGGAGGAGTGAAAGCGCAGAACGTGCGAGCCATCGGTGGTGGTCCCCTCAGGAAACAGCACGACGGCGATGCCGCTTTTCAGGTGTTCGGCAATCTGCTGGTTTACGCTCTGCAGCGAGGCCCGATCTTCGCGCAGCACGAAAATAGCGCCTGCATACTCGGCGAACCGCCCGATAAAAGGCCAGCGGCGAACCTCAGCTTTGGAAACAAAGGCAGTCGGCACTATCGAGCTGTAGACCAGGATGTCGAGATAGCCCAGGTGATTACTTGCCAGCAAGCCTGAGCTTGGAGGGATACCTTCAACCGTTACTTGAACTCCCAAGGCGGCTAGCCCATCGCGGCACCAGCCCTGCAACAGGCGCACGCGGCCGTTAATCGATAAGGGACCGGAGCGTTGCGAGCGTTGGAATTCCGCTTGCGAGCGCCATACGGCGGCGGCAAAGCGGAATAGACGGCGCAGTCGTCGCGAAAGTCGGCGGAAGGACTCGATCATTCACCCAGGAAGCGTAGACGGGCTCCTTTGGGCACTCTACCTAAATCGAGCAAGGTTAGGAAGTCGATTGTCCGGAACTCGTGCTCGAGTTTGTCAGATATTCGTTTGCGCAACTACTGCCCCGCACTGCCCCCATCGCTGGTTTTGAATTGCACCCAGGGATTGCCCTTCATGTCCTTCAGCACCGGCTTCATCCATTCGTATTCGGGGTGTGCGGTGAGGAAGGTGTCAGCGATGAAGTCCTGGCCGCAGGGGTGTCCGGCACGAGCCACGAACGACATGTTTTTAGTCATGCTGCTGTCGGCAGCTTTGCCGGTAACGGCGCCGTCTGGATAATACGGAGTGCGGTCCCACTGCGGCATGCCGCGCGGCGAGTCTTCGAGGTGCCCACAGAGGGTTCGCTCGTTGGCTTCCTGCTTGTTCTGGTAGCTGTCCCAATGATCGGCCAGGAACTGCTGCGCCAGTGTGACATCGATCTGGCCCTTATTTTTTGCCATCAGTTCGTCCCAACGCTTGTGTCGCGCGTTCATGGAACTGGAAGGATCGTTGGCGTTGAAATCCGTTTCCTTCTTGATGAGTTCGGGATCGCTGGGGAAGTTCGCGCCTACGAAATATCCGTCTTTGCTGCGCCATACGCGGTGCATCTTGAGTCCCAGTTCGAAGCGCGCGACTTCGCCGGTTTTGTTGTCGGCCAGCAGCCAGTCGTTGGCATATCCACCGTTATTTCCAGCGAGCATGATGCGCACGAAATCGTCGATGGAATTTGCGTATTGCATGGCTTTGCGAGCCCGCACGAATTCGGGAACGCCCTTGGCATCATAAAGTGAAAACCCAGTGATGGTGGTTTCGGTAATCACCAGCCCGGCGGAGGTGACGGTGAAGTCGTCGTCGCTGACGATGATTCCGGGGAAGCCGTCCATCAACATGCGGTAGCCCTTGGCAGGAACGATGTCGAAGATCACGGTAAAGCGTGAGCCGTCGGGGAAGGAACTCCAGTTGTTGTGCGCGATCACCGGCTTGTGATCTTTGGTCCACGAACCTGTGGCGACAAAGGCGCTGCAATGGCCAGGGTCTTTGGCGCTCGCAGCCGTGGAGCCTGTTTGCTGCCGTTCAAGCGTCGGAACGTAGTAGTCGGGCACTTCTTCCTTGGCATTTAACGCAACCACGTCCCAGAGATCGAGCGATGCTCCACGCGCCTTCAGGCCGTCGGCGATGCCTTGCAGTTCCTGACGATACTCGGCTTCGATGTGAGGCCACAGAACGTTTTGCGCTGTGTCGCGGAAGAAGTCCCAGTTATGTTTGCCGTCGTGAGTTTCGAGGAACTGGATGGCCTTGAAGCCATCGACAATTTCCGGCTCCAAGAGATATCCGTGCTGAAAGCCAATATCTGACGGCGATCCTTCGAGATGAACGTACGCCCAGCCGGCGCGCTCGAAGCGGTACGCGTTTTTCAGGCGAGGATCAGGGGACGGGGCAGCGCCCTGGTTAGCAAACGCCGCTACTGAAGCAAGGATTGCGAGAGCGGCCAGTAACGCGCCGTGAACCAATTTCTTCCCCATCTTCGGTTCTCCTATAGATCCACCAGGTCGAGGTGATGCAGCAGCTTACCGCGTCGAAAGGCGGTATTCAATGCCGATGCGGGCTTACTGCCATTCGCTCAAGTGTTGGCTTCCTGCCTGGGCGTAACACCTCGCACCGTCCAGAAATCGGCGGTTACCCGGGGATTGGTGATGTATTCGTACGGCATCCAGAAGTAGCCTTTGATGCCCCAACTCCAGCCCCACGAGTTGCGAATCAGCATGCGCTGGTTGTGGTCGTCGTAGCCTACCGCCATCACCGCGTGCCAGTCTCTCAGCCTCTCGCCGCGCTTCGGCATGGGCATGATGCCGGTCTTTGCGACAGCGATGGTCTCAAAGCTTTCATGGACGAGAAAGGCGAATAGAAAGGGGAATCCCTCGGCCAGGCGACACTTCATCAAGCGCAGGAATTCGTGTCGTGAGCGGCGTCCCATCACGATGCGTTCGTAGCGCGTGATCTTATGGTGCTCGGCAATCTCGTAGGCAAGACGATTCGGTTTCTTTGCCATCGCTGCCTGGGTTAATGAGAAAGGCCAGTCGTTCTCCGGACAGACGCCGTGCCGTGCGACGGCCTTAAGCGCTGCGCGCAGATTGACACCCTGTTTCTTGGGTCGCATGCCGTGCGCGCATATAGGCGACGGTGTTGTAGAAGATGAAGAGCCGCGAAGGAGAAAAATCCTTCAGCTTGAGACGGCGCTGCTCGAACTGAAACGCTCCGGCAAGGGCGTGCGCGGTGCATGTGCGGGGACGGCCTTGCTCGTGGATCCGTGGACAAAGCGGCCGCAGGTCGACCTGCGATGGCAGCTTTTTGGGAGCGGCTGCCGGCGAGTATTTAAGATCGCGGTGATCGCGTGGATCTTTGGCAGCCCCGTATGAGCCGACCGAAGGCTTGGAACTCTTGCGCGTAGCGGGCTTAGGCATGCGAGAGCCAATCGTACCATCGCGGAACCCCACTCATTCCGGCAGTCGGAATGAGCGGGATTGCACAACGGCTAAGGCCGCCAGGCAGCGCGAAAGGCGTCCACCCGTTCGCGCACGTTCATCACGTGCGTCGGCAGAACAAGCGCGGAGCCTTCCTCGAGGATCGGAATCAGCTTGTCGAACTCGGGCCCGGAGTGCGATCCGGTGATGACTATGCGAATGGGGTGGAACAGCTCTTTTCCTTTGGCTCCCGTCTTCTCTTTAATCTCGTTGACGATGGCTTTGAAGCGCTCGGGAGTCATCGGAGCAGAATCGGCTTCGACACGCGCCAGGAACTCGGAGAGAACGGCATTCGCTTTCGGCAAGGCCAGCACTTCAGCATTATCAGGGGCGCTAAGCGCGGCAGCAGGATCAACATGGAAGATAAGGTTTGACTTGCCGGGCAACTCATCCAGCTTGTTTACGGAGGGCACCAGCAGGGCCACGACCTTGCTGAACCACCCCGTGACTTCTTCATTCGCGTGGTTCGGCAAGAAACCCGCCTCGATGAAGTACGGCAGCGCCAGCTGCTCGATGCGCTCTGGCGGGCTCTGCTTGATGTAGTGCCGGTTTAGCCAGTAGAGCTTCTCCATGTCGAAGACAGCTGCGGCTGGGGTTACGCGTTCCAGGCGAAACTCCTTGGTTATTTCCTCGGGAGTGAAAATCTCGCGGGTTCCTCCGCTGGGCGCCCAGCCCAGCAGCGCGAGATAGTTCATCAACGCTTCTGGCAGCACGCCCATCTCGCGGAAATTTGCAATAGAAGTTGCGCCGTGGCGTTTGGATAACCGTTTGCCATCGCTGCCGAGAATAGTCGAGAGATGGGCAAACTCGGGCACCGGCCAGCCCAGGGCTTCATAGAGCGCGACCTGCTTGGGCGTGTTCGACAGATGATCATCGCCGCGAATCACGTGCGTAATCTTCATCAGCGCGTCATCGACTACGACGACGTAGTTGTAGACCGGGATTCCTGACGACCGCAGGATGATGGGATCACTAACTGCTTCGTTGGGAAACTCGACTATGCCGCGCACGATGTCGTGAAAGCGGATGGGGTGCTCAGGAATGCGCAGACGGATGGCTACCTGCTCTCCTGACGCGCGACGGCGCCGCGGCCTCGGCTGGCTCCAAGTCCCGGCATGTACCGGGATAGAGGGGAGAACGCCCCTCGGCCATAGCTGCTTCGCGGTCTTTTTCCAGGTCTTCCTGCGAGCAGAAGCACAGGTAAGCCTTGCCTTCGCTGAGCAGCCGCTCGGCATGCTCGCGATAAATTTCCAGCCGGTCACTCTGCCGGTATGAGGCATAAGGGCCACCCACGTCTGGGCCCTCGTCCCAATCGAGGCCGAGCCACTTCAGGTCTTCGAGCAGTTGCGTCTCGTAGCGGGCTTCGCTGCGCTCAAGGTCGGTGTCTTCAATACGCAGGACCATGGTCCCGTGCTTCTGGCGTGCGAACAGCCAGTTAAACAGTGCGGTACGTGCGTTGCCAACGTGCAGTTGGCCAGTAGGAGAAGGCGCGAAACGAACGCGAACGTCGGAAGTAGGGCTCACCCTTCGATGTTATCAAGAAGAAAGGCGAACCGCCTGAGCCACGGATCTACGCGGATGAACACGGATCGGAATTATTTCCCAAGAATTCCTCGCGAAGCAGTAATGGCGCGGAAGAAGCTAAAGCATCAAGATGCTGAGCTACATGACTTTGATCTAATCCGAGGAAGATGCGCTGAAAATCCGTGGCTGGAGTCCTTCCCTACTTCCCCTGTTCGACAATCTTCAGCAGAATGCGGTCGATGGTTTCTAGCGCTTGCTTAGTAGGCATGGTGTGGTTGTTGGCGACGATGCAAAATGCCACGTGATCACCGCTCTTGGTGGTGGCGTACCCGGAGAGGGAATTTACGTGAGTCAGGGAGCCGGTTTTCCCGCGCACTACACCTTGCAGTGGCGTGTTCTTAAACCGATCAGCCAGGGAGCCATCCACGCCAGCGACGGGCAAGGTATCTTCGAAGAGTTCGCCCCAGGGTTGCTTGTGGGCATAGATAAGCAACTGCACCAGTGCCTGGGGAGTTGACAAGTCCTCTCGCGACAGGCCAGAGCCGTCATAGAAGACGAAATCCTCCGGATCCAGTCCCGCGCTGATCAGGAAACTGCGCAGCACCTCAAGTCCGCCCTGAATGGAGCCGGACGTGCCCTTCTCCTTGCCCAGCAGCCGCAGCATGAGTTCGGCATGAAGGTTCTGGCTCACCTTGTTGATAACCCGCAGGTCCTCCAGCACTGGCTGTGATTGATAACTGGCCAGCACCAGTGGGGCAGGGTTGAGCCGCGGAGCTTCGTCGCGGCCTCCGCCAGAGGCCACGCTCGTTACCGAGAACGTTTGCAGAGAAGCCAATTCCGTGTGATGCGTTCGCGGACGGCCATAGATGACTACGCCACGCTGCTCCAGCAATTCGCGAAACAACTTGGCGGCGAATTCAGCGGGATCATCGATGGCCAGAGCCTCGCCCGCCCCCGGATCATCCTGCGGAATGTTGCCCCAGATGGTGAGCTGGTTCGACCCGGGCTCGCGGTTGATATAGATTTTGCGCGGTCCCGTACCGGTGGGCGTCGTCAGTACCCGGTTTTCGACGCGGTAGTACTCGGGAAAGGGAGTGATATTGAGAAACGCGCGCTCGCCGGCATGGTCGGCGGGAAGGATGTTGACGAAGATGACGTTGTCGTTGATGGTCAGCGCCGAGACGGGAGCGCCCCACTCCCACACCAGGTCGTCTTGCGACCAGCCTTCGCCGTAACGTTCAAACACGTAATAGGAATCGTCGGCAACCACGTCTCCATCTACGAACTTCAGGCCTTTCTCGACCAGTTGGTCGGCCAGGTTTTGCAATACCTGGATGGGCGGCGCCTTGCGTTCAGTTCGCAGATTGTATGGCAGGCTACGGCCTGAGAGGTTCGGATCGCCGCGCCCCACCAGCACCAAATCCGAATCGAGCCGGCCATATTTATCAAAGGTACCGGTACTCTCAACCGTGGTCTTGAAACGGTAATTTGGCCCGATGAGGGCGAATACGGCGGCTGTAGTGAAAAGCTTTTCGTTCGATGCCGGGGTAAAGAGCTTGTCCTGGTTCAGGGCGTAGATCCGTTTACCGGTTTCCAGCGAAACGACATCAATGCCCCACCATCCCCGCGCGGCGTCGGGTTCAGACAGTATCTGCTCGATCTCGTGGTCCAGCTTGGTGGGTTCAGATTTAGACGGCGCTTTTTTCCCGCCGTACGCAACCGCTTGCGTGAGCAGCAGAAGAGCGAGGATCGAAGCGAACTGCCGGGCCGGAGACATGAACCTTCTACTCGGATTTTACACCCGGTTTTCGTTCGTCGCGGCGAGCATTTCTTCGAATCGGCCGGCGGCAAAGCTCACGCGGAAAAGGTTTCATTCTGGTTCGCTGTCGACAATCAGGGAAAGGGAACTATTACTTTTGTATGACAGGCAGCCACGAAGATTCGAAGCTTTTGCTGAGAAGACTAGAATCTCCTTCATGCGTCCCGCATATTCCTGGCGATTACGAACCAGAAGCTTGGAGCTTGGAACTCGCACCCTCGTGATGGGAGTTATCAACATCACCCCTGATTCTTTTTCCGACGGCGGGCGATTCGTACGACCCCAGGCAGCGGTCGAGCACGGATTGCGGCTGCTGGACGAGGGCGCAGACATCCTGGATATCGGAGGCGAGTCTACTCGTCCCGGCACGGTTCTGTACGGCGAGACTGGGCCGAAACCAGCAGTAAGCCCACAACAAGAAATGGACCGTGTGCTCCCGGTGTTGCAGGCCATCCGCGAACAGCGGCCGAACGCTGTGCTGTCGGTGGATACCTACAAAGCGGAGGTTGCGCGCGCCGCAGTCAAAGCGGGCGCCGAAATCGTGAACGACGTCAGCGCGTTCCAGTGGGATTCCGGAATGGCTGCAACTTGTGCTGAGCTAGGCTGCGGAGCGGTGATGATGCATACTCGCGGCCGACCTACAGAGTGGCGGAAGTTGGGAAGGGCCATCGATATTGTCTGCGAGGTCGAGCACGGCCTCGCGAACTGCGTGCAGCTGGCTTTTGAGGCAGGGGTTGAGCGAGAGCACATCGTGCTCGATCCCGGATTCGGCTTTGGCAAGAACTTCGAGGACAACTATCCCTTGCTGGCGAATTTTAGCCAGTTGCAGCGGTTGGGCTTTCCGCTGCTGGCCGGAGTCTCGCGCAAGTCGTTCATTGGTCGCGCCATTGCGCAGCGTACCGGCCGGGAGCTTCCCGCCAGCGAGCGGCTGAGCGGTTCGCTGGCTGCCATGGCGTGGTCCATCCTGCAGGGAGCGCACATGGTGC
Organism: uncultured Acidobacteriaceae bacterium; assembly: GCA_963791965.1. Lineage (GTDB taxonomy): Bacteria > Acidobacteriota > Terriglobia > Terriglobales > Acidobacteriaceae > CAVVDY01. The sequence continues at coordinate 9,282 of CAWBUK010000008.1, forward strand.
GCGTACACGATGTGAGAGAGTCGGTCGAAGCCGCCGCTGTCGCGGATGCGATTCTAGCCGCCGAATCGGCTGTCGACTGCGGACCGTTGCTCAAATCGACCTGACGCTGGCGCTGATTTGTCGCATCTAAATTCAGGCGTCCCCCACGCATGATTGCCCTGGCGCGCCCGCCCGGGTTCAGCACACCATTATGGACAAGTTGGAACAGTTGGCTTCGAATCCGCGCGTTACTGTGCGCCGGAAGGGTGCGCCCGATCCCGACGGCAAAGTCGTCGTGTACTGGATGCAGCGGGCTCAGCGTGCACTCGGATAATCCTGCGCTCGACCTGGCGGTAGAGGTTGCCAACGCGCTGCAACAGGCGGTGGTGATCTTCTTTGCCCCAGTACCGTTCTATCCTCACGCCAACCTGCGGCACTATTCGTTCCTGGCACAGGGAATTCCCGACATTGCGGAGCGAGCGCGCAAACGCGGCATCGGTTTTGCGCTGCGTCATTATCCCGAGCACCGGCTACCGAAGTTCTGCGAAGAGGTGAAGGCATCGATCGTCATCGGCGATGAGAACCCGCTCCGCGAGCCTGACCACTGGCGTGAGTTGGCGACGAAGAAGCTTGGCGTCCCGTTGTGGACGGTTGATGCCGACGTCGTTGTCCCGTCGCAGCTGCTGGAGAAAGAACAATACGCCGCGCGAATTATTCGCCCCCGGTTGCAGGCGAAGTTCGAGGAGTTTCTTCAGCCGCTAAAGAATCCTCGCGCCAAAGTCGAGTGGAAGAAGCCGAGAGGTCTCCATGTCCTGCCCGACGATGGCTCGTTCGATATCACCGAAGGTTGGAAGAAGCTTGATCGCTCGGTCGCGCCGGTCGACTCATTCCGCGGGGGAACAAGCGAGGCGCTGAAGCTGCTGCATGACTTCGTTGCGAACAAGCTCGCGCACTATCCCGAGCGTCACGGCAAGCCCGAGGTGGACGGCTCCAGCCGCCTCTCCCCCTATCTACACTTCGGGCATATAAGTCCGATTACGGTCGCGCTGGCAGTCGAAAAGGCGAACGCTCCGCGCGCCGCGAAAGACGCCTACCTTAACGAACTCATCACCTGGCGCGAGCTGGCCATCAACTTCGCGCATTTCAACAAGCTCTACGATTCCATGGAGAGCGCGCCCGATTGGGCGCATCGCACGCTGGCCGCACATGTCGGAGACCAGCGGCCCGTGCGTCTACACGCGTGAGCAACTCGAGGCGGCTGAAACTCACGACGACCTCTGGAACGCCGCGCAACAGCAGATGCTGTACGCCGGCTGGATGCACAACTACATGCGTATGTACTGGGCGAAGAAAATACTGGAGTGGAGCCCGTCGCCGCAAGTGGCCTATCAGACGGCGGTGTACTTGAACGACAAGTACTTCCTGGATGGCCGCGATCCGAACGGTTATGCAGGCATAGCCTGGGCAATTGCCGGCAAGTTCGATCGGCCGTGGTTCGAACGACCCATCTACGGAACGATTCGTTATATGTCGGGCGATGCAGCGCGGAAGAAATTTGACGCCGACAGTTACATCGCGCAGATGAATCGCTTAGCGGGTGGAGGGGAAGAACGGGAGCAGGGAAGTCTGTTTGGCTAAACTTTACGGCGCAACCCGTAGGCTTACCAGCAGCGCCACGCCCCACACCACCACTCCTGCGGCGGCCACGCCAAGGTAAAGGTTTCTCTCGCGGGCGTTGTGCAAAGTTGGCAAGGGAAGCGGCGCCCCCATTGAGCGATGAAACCAGGCGGTCAGGAATCCCCCGAACCCGATCAGCGCCATGCCCCCGCCGAAAGCGAGCCCGGCCACTATCAATATGAAACTCAGGTCAAACACGCTTCACTCCGAATGTAGCCTACCCTATGCGGAGTCCGGGCTATTGGCAAGCGTCTTTGCTAAAATCCGGCTGGTACTTAGGAGGTTGGCGATGAAGCGAGTGACCGGTCTGGGCGGCGTTTTCCTAAAGTGCAAGGATCCGAAGGCGATGTACGAGTGGTACGAGAAGCACCTCGGCGTCGCGCGCGATCATAGCGGTGCGGTGACCTTCCCGTGGCGTGATGACCAGCAGCCTGAAAAGACCGGCATGACCGTGTGGTCTCTCTTTCCTGAGAGCACGAAGTATTTCGAACCCAGTCGTTCGCCTTTCATGATGAATTTCCGGGTCGAAAACCTGGAGCAGCTTCTGACCGCCCTCCGCTCCGAGGGCGTACAGGTCGACGACAAAGTCGAAAGCCACGAGTACGGGAAATTCGGCTGGATCATGGATCCCGAAGGAAACCGGATTGAGCTGTGGGAGCCGCCGGTAGAGACGCCATCAGCGACCTGACCACGCGTCACGGTTTACAGTACTTAACCTAGCTACTATCACTCTCGTATTGACGCTCGTCCTCTTCACGCGCTACAGTTCCATCGTCTACTACTCTGCCCATCCAGGTTCCCCAACTTGGAGAAAACTCCAACAGCATCTGAGGTTGGCCTGCTCGTTGCTGCAACCCACTTGCTAAAGCAAGCAAAGGAAAAGTGCACTTATGACAAAGAGTAATGCGTCCCCTCGTCTCTTCACCGGCGGCAGTTTTCTCCTGGTGCTTCTCGTCTTTACTGTTGCAAGCGTTACGTCGGGATTTGCCCAGAGTGCGAACCTGCTGCAGTTGAGTTTTGATCCTTTCACCAATTCTTCCAGCCAGCACCAGACTGAAGTTGAGCCCGGCGCTTTCGCGTATGGCAACACCATCGTCGCCGCTTTCCAGGTAGCCCGCATCTATAGCGGAGGTGGTGCTGATATCGGTTTCGCAACTTCCAAAGATGGCGGCGAGACCTGGACCCAAGGACAACTCCCGGGCCTTACCCAGTGGTACCAGGGAGGCCCCAACTCGGCCGCCAGCGATGCTGCGGTTGCCTACGACGCCAAGCACGGAATGTGGCTAATCTCCACCCTGCCCATCGGCAATAACGATCTGGTAGCGACCAGCCGCTCAACCGACGGCTTGACTTGGTCCAACCCGGTTTATGTCACCACGACCATCGATTCCGATAAGAACTGGATTGTCTGCGACAACTGGCCCAGCAGCCCTTACTACGGCAACTGCTATACCCAGTGGGACAGTCCCAACTTCGGCGACCTGATGTTTATGAGCACCTCGACTGACGGTGGCGCGACTTGGGGGCCGGCGAAGAACCCGTCTAGTCAGGACTCGGGCATCGGCGGACAACCCCTGGTGCTGCCGAACGGAACCGTGGTTGTTAGCTTTGCCGATTTCGGCGGCGGAATGAGCGCCTTTACCTCGACCAACGGTGGTTCATCCTGGGGTGCTTCGGCGAGGATTGCCACCGCGCCCAGCCGTAGTGAGGATGGCGACCTGCGCAGTGCCGGCCTGCCCTCGGCAGCAATCGATGGTGGCGGTACCATCTACATGTCGTGGCCCGACTGCGGCTTCCGCAGCGGATGCTCGGAGAACGACATCGTCTACAGCACTTCCACCGACGGCGTTCACTGGAGTGCCAAACAACGGGTTCCGATTGATCCGGTGACCAGCACGGTCGACCACTTCATTCATGGCATTGGAATCGACCCCAATACCGCCGGCAGCACGGCCCATATCGGAGTGAACTACTACTTCTACCCCAATGGAAACTGCGGAAATAACTGCAGCTTGCGCCAGGGATATATTCAGTCGAACGACGGGGGGCAGACTTGGTTCCAAGCCGCCCAGGTTGGCGGCCCCATGCAGCTTAACTGGCTGCCGGACACCTTCTCGGGACGCATGGTCGCCGACTACACGTCGGTCGTGTGGTCCAACGGCAAGAGCTTTCCGATATTCGCCTTGGCCTATCCCCAAATCAGCTTGAACGTTCCCTTCCGTGAATCCATGTACACGCTGAAGCGCAGCTTCAATTTGCCCGACAATGGCATCCGTGTCAGCGCGGCCCGGGACAAGGAGATACCCGGGGTGAAGGGAACTCGGGTTTGGGAATACTACGATCTCGAGCACAAGTACCCGATTCATCCGGGAACTGTGCCGGTTCCGGCCGGGCCTGACAACGACTAGCAACTGGTTCTGAAACACTGAAGGCCGCTGAGCAATCAGCGGCCTTTTTTAAGTTTCGGAAGAAAAGTGGCGCGAACTTGGCCTACTCCGCCCAGCGCTTGAACACCAGGCAACCGTTGGTTCCGCCGAAGCCGAACGAGTTCGACATCGCGTATTCGATCTGCGCCTTGCGCGCGGTGTGAGGAACGAAGTCCAGATCGCAACCTTCGCCGGGATTATCGAGGTTGGCCGTGGGCGGGACCAACTGCTCCTGTAACGCCATAACGGTGATGCCGGCTTCCAGACCTCCTGCGCCGCCCAGCAAATGTCCGGTCATCGACTTGGTTGAACTGACCAGCATCTTGTAAGCGTGTTCGCCGAAGGCGCGCTTGATAGCCGTTGCTTCCAACTCGTCGCCCAGCGGCGTCGAAGTTCCGTGAGCATTCAGGTAGCCCACCTGTTCCGGTTGGATCTGCGCGTCCCGTAGCGCATTGCGCATCACCCGGAATCCGCCTTCTCCGTTTTCCGCCGGCTGCGTTATGTGATAAGCATCGGCGCTCATACCGTATCCAACGATCTCGGCCAGGATGGAGGCGCCCCGTCGCTTGGCATGCTCCAATTCTTCCAGGGTCAGGATGCCCGCACCCTCACCGATGACGAAGCCATCACGGTCGCGGTCCCAGGGACGGCTGGCGCGATGAGGATCGTCGTTGCGCGTCGACAGCGCTCGCATGGCGGCAAAGCCTCCCACACCCATCGGTGTGATCGCGGCCTCGGAGCCTCCAGCAATCATCACATCGGCATCGCCGTACTTGATGATGCGTGAAGCATCGCCTATTGAGTGTGCGCTGGTGGTGCATGCCGTACAGGTCGCTTCATTCGGGCCCTTAGCGTTATGCCGGATACTCACCTGGCCCGCCGCCAGATTAACGATCGCCGAAGGAATGAAGAACGGTGAGATCTTGCGCGGTCCGCCGTTCAGCAGGTTCGAATGCTCGCGCTCGATAACGTCGAATCCCCCGATGCCCGAGCCGATGGAGACACCGGTACGCTCGGCCATCTCTTCGTTTTCAACCTTGTAATTGGCCGATCGCAGGGCCTCGTCGGCTGCAGCGATGGCAAGGTGAATGAAGCGCCCCATCTTGCGCGCTTCCTTCTTCTCGACATATTGCAGGGGATCAAAGTTCTTAACTTCAGCGCCGATCTGACACGCGAAGTTGGTGACGTCGAAGCTGGTAATACGCTCCACGCCGCTCTTGCCGGCCAGCAGCGCCTGCCAAACCTCAGGAGCGCTGTTGCCGACGCCGCAGATAAGTCCGATACCCGTTACGACGACGCGACGCGGCAAACTACTTCGTTCCTTTCGCGTGGGCGTTGATGTAGTCGACAGCATCTTTCACGGTGCGGATCTTCTCCGCCTCTTCGTCAGGGATTTCGATGTCGAAGGCCTCTTCGAACGCCATTACCAACTCGACCGTGTCGAGAGAATCAGCGCCCAAATCGTCAACAAACGATGCGTTGGCCGTGACCTCGCCCTCGTCCACTCCCAGCTGCTCCACAATGATTTGCTTTACCCGCTCGTCTACGGATGCCATGTTTACAAGGCTCCTTCCTGGAATATGCCGGATTCACACAAGAATTTGAGGGACAGCTTTACTTGCTTGCTTTCGCGTGCTGCTCGATATACGAGACTGCATCCTGCACGGTGCGAATTTTCTCCGCATCTTCGTCAGGGATTTCGATGTCGAAGGCCTCTTCAAAGGCCATGACCAGCTCGACGGTATCCAGCGAGTCAGCGCCAAGATCGTCCACGAACGAGGCTTTCGCGGTTACTTCCGCCTCGTCTACTCCGAGTTGCTCTACGATGATCTGTTTAACCCGCTCTTCAGTCGATGCCATGTATTGCCTCTCTTGCCGCGTCATGCGGAAACTTATAAGTCTAATTGTCGCAGGGAAGCCCTGTAAAGAATGCCGAGTTTGTTATTAGGCTGCGAGTCGCGTAAGAAGCAGCTTTCCCCGACGTGAGACTCGACTCATCCTAACTGGCAACTTCAGCAATGGTCAACGCAAGCCTTCACAACCAGAGAAATAACCCAGCTTAGATGCTCCGAATTCGGGACGGAACCTTCCGCCAAGCGTGATAGAAAGTCATCATGCGTGCCGTGGTGCAGCGAGTAAGCCGGGCGTCGGTTAGCGTTGCCGGTTCGACTACCGGAGCGATTGAAACTGGGCTTTTGGTATTGCTGGGCGTGGGGCAAGACGACCAGGCCTCTGATGCCGATTACCTGGCGGAAAAGATCGTCGGCCTTCGCATCTTCGAAGACGCAGAGGAAAAGATGAACCGCAGCGTGGTCGATGTGGGCGGCGCCGTGCTGGCAGTTTCGCAGTTCACCCTCTACGGCGACGTGAAGCGAGGCAAGCGACCGTCTTTCGACGCCGCGGCCCGGCCTGAGCAGGCGCGTGAGCTTTATGAATGCTTTGTAAATCGCATTCGCGAGCTGGGCGTACGCTGCGAAACCGGCGTCTTCCAGGCCATGATGCAGGTCGAACTGGTGAACTCCGGCCCGGTGACCATCCTGATCGATTCCAAGAAGCAGTTCTGAGCTACCTGCGCACCGCCGCAGCGCGTGTCTGTACATCCGCGACGAAATTCGCATCGCTGATATCGCCCAGGTTGATCTCGACGTTGGCCAGCGCGCCATCGGCTGCCGCCTTTGCCAGGCTGATTCCCACCGTGATATCCGACGCCATCTTCGGATTGGTGATCGGCCGCAGCGACTCCAGAATCTCGCGTGTCTCCCGCGCCTGCTCGGCAACTTTTAGCGGGATATCCGTCGCGCCCTTCAGTGCAGCATCGACTTCGCTCTGCGCTTCGGGCTGATTCTTCGCCTTTTTGAAGGCCGCCATCACTTCGTTGAACGAAGCGGCATCGGCATCGATTGCTGCCTTGAATGCTTCACGCAGCTCGCTCAGCCGAGCTATGGCGTTGCTCAGCTGCGCTTCGTATTGCACGTAAGCCTTCTTGCCGCGCGACATTCCCGCCACCATGGCGCCCAGCGCTGCCGCCATGGCTCCGGTTGCCGCCGAGGCGCTGCCTCCACCCGGCGCCGCTGTTGGCGCTGCCAGTTGCTCCACAAACGGCTCGACCCCGGCGCGCAGGCCTCCCACGGCCATCTTGCCGCTCATCACCGCGGCCAGCCGATTTTCCAGTATCAGCGACGAGTCGAAGTTCTCAATCTGCAGGAACCACTCCGCCGCATCTTCCAGCGCCTTCTTCGGAATCAATCCGACGATCTCGCTCGATAGCGGCATTACGCCATAGCGCGCGGCCTCGCGCTTTACGTATTCGTACACTCGCGCAATCGGGGTCTGGTCGGTGTCGGTCAGGTTCATCGAAACTTGTGCCAGACCGCGCACCGGAACCCCCATGCCCTTCACATAGCGCAGTCCCCCATTGGAGAAGCGAACCGCCTTGCCAATCTTCTTCGCGATCTCCACGTCGGGCGTATTGAGATACACGTTGTACGCGACCAGAAACTTGCGCGCGCCAACCACCGTCGCTCCTGCCGTGGGATGAAGCTCGGCGTTGCCGAAATCCGGCTTGCGCGCGGGATTGGTCTTCACCTCTTCGCGAATGCCTTCAAATTGCCCGCGACGAACATTCTCCAGATTCTGACGTTCGGGGATTCGGGCCGCCGCCTCATACAGATAAACGGGCACGCCAAAGCGCTGCCATATCTGCTCGCCTACGCGACGCGCCATGGCCACGCAGTCCTCGATCGCGAGTCCTTCGATAGGGATGAACGGCACCACGTCCGTCGCGCCCATGCGAGGATGTGCGCCGGTATGCTTGGTGAGGTCGATCAGTTCAGCGGCTTTGCCAACGCCGCGAATGACGGCTTCTTCCACCTTTACGGGATCGCCTACCAGGGTGATGACAGAGCGGTTGTGGTCGGCATCCATCTCGCGATCGAGAAGATAGACGCCATCCATCTTCATGGCTTCAAGGATGGCGTCAACTTTGGCCTTGTCGCGCCCTTCAGAGAAATTCGGAACACATTCGACGAGTGCAGGCATAAGCGTCGAGGATAAAGAAGGGGTCGCCAGCAGGCAAGGACGGAGAACACAGAAGTAGGTTCACCACGGAGACACAGAGGCACAGAGAATCACGGGTCCGGAGGACCATTGTCCGAAATGACGTGCAGATCTCGAGCAGCCCCGCGCTACTGGTTTTAGCCTCCGGTCCTCGGTGTCTCCGTGCCTCTGTGGTGAATTCGCGGTTCGTACTACTTCTTCAATGACTCGAGATAAGCCACCACCGATTCCGCGTCAGCTTTATTCATGTGATACGCCGGCATTGGCGGTCGCGCGGGCTGCCCATTGGGCGCGAGACCGGTCATGAAGAACTGCACCGCTTTTGCATGGTCCCAGCCGGGCAGTCCCGCGATGTTGGCGGAGGTATCGGCCCATCCGGGCACGGGTACGGTAGACGTGAAGTTCAGTTTCGTTCCCTGCAACCATTTATCCTGAACGAACTCGCCCCTCTCATTCATTGGTGTATGGCAGTCGCCACATTGACCAATGGCTTTTACCAGGTACTCGCCATGAGCCACTATGGCGCTCTTGTCTGTCGACGGTTTGCCGGAGCCGGCGTTGCTGTTGAGTACGACCGTACAGACCACTACTGCAACCACACCTGTAATGAGCAGCTGTTTCATCGTTTCTCCTGGATTTGATCGCTGCTGAGGCGCAGCTCACACGGCCTGCATGGCTGGAGACGCTTAACGGTTTCCAGTCAGTAGGAGTAAGAGATCAGGACGCGCTTGCAGCGAAGGTGCCTGATTGTGCAGCAGGTTGAAATGCTATGTCAATTACCTGCGATGGTCATCAGACAAGAATTACTTCGTCACCATGGCGGCGACTAGCGAGTGAAATATCTTCACGCCGTCAGTCATGCCTAGCTCGGGCTCAGCCGCGCGCTCGGGATGCGGCATCATGCCCAGCACATTGCGGCCTTCGTTGCAGATGCCGGCGATATTCTCCAGCGAGCCATTGGGGTTGGCCTCTGGCGTGACCTCGCCTTGCGGCGTGACGTAGCGAAACACAATGCGGTCTTGCTCTTTCAACTCCGCCAGTGTGCTGTCGTCACACACGTAATTGCCTTCCATATGTCCGATGGGAATCTGCAGGACCTCGCCCTTGGTGAGCTGATGGGTATAAGGAGTGTTCGTCGATTCCACCCGCACATGAACCGGCTTGCAGACGTACTTCAGCCCGGCATTGCGCATGAGTGCGCCGGGCAGCAGTCCCGACTCGCAAAGAATCTGGAAACCATTGCAGATGCCGAAGACCAGCCCGCCATCGGCGGCGAACTTGCGCACCGACTCCATCACCGGCGAGAACTTCGCAATCGCTCCTGTGCGCAGATAGTCGCCGTAGGCAAAGCCTCCCGGGACGATGATGGCGTCAACCCCCTTCAGGTCCGGGGAATCGTGCCACAGGAACGTTACCGGCTGCTTTTCGACCGTCTCGACGGTCCAGTAGGCATCGTGATCGCAGTTCGATCCGGGGAAGATAATGACGCCGAATTTCATAGCGAGAGCGTTCTCCGCGGGAGGATACTTTCAGTTTAGCATTGCGGGTGTAGCTCTTATCCGGCGGAATACATCCAATAAACATGCAGGTTTCGCGGCACGTTCACATCACCGGCGCGGCACTCAAGCAGTGGTTCATCGGCCAGTGCTACGACTCCGCCTGCGTGGGACTGCTGTGGTGGGCCGGCCTCACCTTCCTGCAAGTGCCGTTCGCCATCTTCTGGGCCCTCCTGGCCACGTTGTTTCAGTTCGTACCGCAGTTTGGGACAGTGCTGGGTGCGCTCGGTCCTCTTATCGCCGCCGTCTTCGTCGGCTGGGATACGGTGCTGTACGTATTGATTCTCTACGGCGCGATTGTGGTCGTCGACGGCCTGATCCTGCAGCCTCTCATCATGCGCCGCCAGACGCGCGTGCCCATCTGGGCATCGCTTATCATCCCCATCCTGCTGAGCCTGGTCCTGGGCTTCTGGGGATTCGTTATCGCTGCACCCCTGCTGGCCATCATCTTCGCCTATCGCGGGCTGGCAAAGAACCGCGCCACAAGGCCCGGGGTTCCGCAGCAGACTCCTCCCGGCCACATCATTACCGGAGGCCGGCTGGTCGACCCTGGAGGCTCGACCGGACAAATCCCACGCTCGGAGTGAGATAGGCCTTCAGGTTGCGCTATACTGCCCGTCCATCGCCCGCAACCAACACGTCAAGCAGGAGAGCCATGACTTCAACCCCAGCCACTCAGAACATAACCATTCGCCGCGCCCAGCCGACTGATGCCGAAGTTTGTGGCCGCATCTGCTACGAAGCTTTTACCCGATTGAACCGGCATCACAACTTTCCACCAGATTTTCCGTCGCCTGAGGTGGCGGTGGGCGTTCTCTCCAGAGTGTTCTCCAACCCGCGCTGCTTTTCTGTCGTGGCAGAGCAGGGCGACACCATCCTGGGCAGCAATTGCATGGACGAGCGTTCACAAATAGCCGGCATCGGTCCCATCACAGTTGATCCGGCAGGGCAGAACTCCGGCGTGGGACGCCTGCTGATGAAAGCTGTGATGGATCGCGCCGCCGAGCAGCATTTTCCTGGAGTACGGCTGGTGCAGGCGGCCTTTCATAGCCGGTCGATGTCGCTCTACGCGAAGCTTGGCTTCGACATACGCGAGCCGCTGGTAGCCATGCAGGGAGCGCCAATCCGGCATGTGCCTTCTGGATATGCCGTGCGAGCGGCGGTGGCGACCGATCTCGATACCTGCAATGCGCTGTGCCGCCGTGTGCATGGGCACGACCGCTCCGGCGAACTCGCCGACGCAATCAGCCAGGGTTCAGCGCGCGTGGTCGAGCGCGATGGGCGGATTACGGCATACGCGACGCTGATCGGCTTCTTCGGTCACGCGGTCGCTGAGAGCAATGCTGAACTACAGGCACTGATTGGTGCGGCAGAAGAATTCGCCGGGCCGGGCCTGCTGCTGCCCACGCGCAACACCGAACTGTTTCGCTGGTGCTTGCACCACGGGCTGCAAGTCACCCAGCCGCTCACGCTGATGTCTTTCGGGCTCTACAACGAGCCGGCAGGCGCGTTCTTGCCGTCGATCTTGTACTAGGGCAGAGAGTAGCTCGTGGTCGGCTTCCTTTTTGACAACGTGACACATAATGTGTCACATTCTGTTATGCCTACTATGAACCTCCGGCAACTGCGCGACACCCGCCAACTTAAGAATTGGCTCAAGGCGGGCAAGACGGTGGAGTTGCGTGAGCGCGACCGCGTCATTGGGCGAATCGTACCCGAGCGTTCCCAGGATAAACCTGTCGAATGGCCCGACTTCGAGGCCCGAGCCAAGAAGATACTGGGCGACCGGATCTTGCCGGGCGCAGACCTGCTTATCGAGGAGCGGGAGCGTTCACGCTATTGAGCATTTACGCGGATTCCAGTGTTTTCGTTTCGCTATATCTTCGGGATGCGCACTTCAGCGCTGCGAAGAGCCGCATGCGTCCAGGGATGCAGCTTTGGCTATTGCCCCTACACCGAGTCGAGTGGAATCATGCGGTCGCTCAGCATGTGTTTCGCGGGCTGATATCCGAGCGCGAAGCTGAGAACCTGTACAGCGCCTTCGAAGCAGACTGCCAGTCGGGGTTATGGCTCGAAATGGAGATGCCAGAGAGCGTTTTCGAAACAGCGATCCAGTTGGCGAGAGAGCACGTCCCGCGGCTTGGCTGCCGCACCCTCGACACTCTTCACATAGCGTGTGCCCTCGAACTGGGAGCTGACGAATTCTGGAGCTTCGACTCGCGTCAATTGAAGCTGGCCCGCGCCGCTGGATTGAAAGCATCGTAGCTGGGCTGGAACATCCCCAAAAAGCAAAAGACCCGAAGCGCTCTCGCTCCGAGTCTTTAAGAACTTGGTAACCCGTCATCAAGAGCATCGGCACTTTTTGCCATTCATTCAAGAGACAAGTCTCCGACCCGACTTTCCCAGTGAACTCCGTGACCTCTGTGGTGAATGTTCCGCGTTTTCCACACAGTTCACCGGCTGCAAGCATGTCCCGCGACACATAGAATAGAAGTGCGTACACCCCACCATGCCGAATTCGTTCACCTGCACCTGCATACCGATTACTCCATGCTCGACGGAGCATGTTCGACCGAGAACCTCGTCAAACGCGTCAAAGAGCTCAAGATGCCTGCCGTGGCCATGACCGATCACGGCAACATCTTTGGAGCAGTCGAGTTTGTCGATGCGGCCAAAGAGGTTGGGGTCAAGCCGATCGTCGGGTGCGAACTCTACATCTGCAAGAAAGACGACCATCGCGCCTCCCCCGAAGGCGACAGCTATAACCATCTGATCGTCCTTGCCGAGAGCGACGAAGGCTATCGCAACCTGGTGAAGATTGTCTCCGAGGCCTCGCTCCACGGCTTCTACTACAAGCCGCGCGTCAGTAAGAGATTCCTCGCCGAACACTCGAAAGGGCTGATCGGCATGTCGGCCTGTCTGAAGGGTGAAGTCGCGGAAGACCTGGTCGAAGGCAAGTACGAGAAGGCGCGCCAGGCGGCGGTCACCTTCAACGACATCTTCGGCAACGGCAACTTCTACCTCGAAATTCAGGACCAGGGTCTGCCCGAGGAGAAGCTCATCCAAGCGAACCTGGTGAAGCTGGAGCAGGAACTTGGTATTCCGCTGGTCGCCACCAATGACAGCCACTATCTTTGCGAAGACGACGCGCACGCACAGGACGTGATGGTCTGCATTCAGACCGGCAAGTCGATCAACGACACCAACCGCCTGAAGTTTGCCAACAATCAGTTCTTCGTGAAGAGTCCGGCCGAGATGGCCAAGATCTTCTCCGGCTACGAGCGCGTGCTATCGCGCACCATGGAGATTGCTGAGCGCTGCAACCTCGAACTCAAGAAGGTACGCGAGCCCTTCCCGAAGTTCGATGTTCCCGCCGGATATTCAATCGACGAGTACTTCGAGCACGTTACGCGCGAAGGCTTCGCTCGCCGCCTCACACTGCTGCGCGAGCTGCAAACCATGGGCCGGCTCAAGCATCCGCTGGAGGACTACGAGGCCCGCCTGGCGCGCGAAATCGGCATCATCCGGCAAATGCAGTTCCCCGGATACTTCCTCATCGTCTGGGACTTCATCCGCTACGCCAAGGAAAACAACATTCCCGTCGGGCCGGGTCGCGGCTCAGCCGCGGGCGCGCTGGTGGCCTACGCGCTCGGCATCACCGATATCGACCCGCTGCAGAACGAGCTGCTGTTCGAGCGCTTCCTCAACCCCGAGCGCGTTACCATGCCCGACATCGATATCGATTTCTGCATGAACCGTCGCGGCGAGGTCATCAACTACGTCACGCAGAAATACGGGCGCGACCAGGTGGCACAGATCATTACCTTTGGAACCATGGCCGCCAAGGCTGCGATCAAGGATTCGGGCCGCGCCATGGACGTGCCTTATGCCGAAGTCGAGCGCATCACGAAAATGATTCCGGCGGTGCTGAACATCACCATCGACGGCGCGCTGAAAGATTCGCCGCCGCTGGCCACCGCCTACCAATCTGAGCCGCAGACCAAAGAGCTGATCGACACCGCCAAGAAGCTGGAAGGGCTTGGTGCGCAACTCAGGCGTACACGCCGCCGGCGTGGTGATCTCGCCGCAGCCGCTGACTGATCTCGTCCCGCTCTATCGCACCAAAAACGAGGAAATTGTCACCGCCTACGACATGAAGGCGGTGGAGAAGCTGGGCCTGCTGAAGATGGACTTCCTCGGGCTCACCACGCTGACGATCATCGACGACGCGTTGCGGCTCATCGAGCAAACTCGCGGCGAGCGCCTGAACCTCGAACGCCTTGAACTCGATGACGCCAAAACTTACGAACGCGTCTTTCACACTGGATTGACCTCAGGCGTATTCCAGTTTGAATCGCACGGCATGCGCGACGTGCTGCGCCGCTACAAGCCGACGACGGTCGAGGACCTCACTGCTCTGAACGCGCTCTACCGTCCCGGTCCGATTCAGGGTGGCATGATCGACGACTTTATCGATCGCAAGCATGGCCGCAAGAAGATTGAGTACGAACTGCCGCAACTCGAAACCGTACTGAAGGAAACGCTGGGCGTCATCGTCTACCAGGAGCAGGTGATGCAGATCGCCAATCTGCTCGCCGGATACTCTCTCGGTGAAGCCGACCTGCTGCGCCGCGCCATGGGCAAGAAGGATCCGGAGAAGATGGCTAAGCAGCGCGAACGATTCGTCAGGGGCGCCGCGGAGCGCAGCTTCCCGCCCAAGAAGATCGAAAAGATCTTCGACCTGATGGAGCAGTTCGCCGGATACGGCTTCAACAAATCGCACTCCGCCGCATATGCACTGCTTGCTTACCAGACGGCCTATCTCAAGACGCACTATCCCATCGAGTTCATGGCCGCGCTGTTGACCTCGGTATCTTCCAGCACTGACGACGTGGTGAAGTACATCAACGAGTGCCGCGAGATGGGCATCTCGGTCGAGCCGCCCGACGTGAATGTCAGCCTTTGGTCGTTCACTCCGCACGGCGAGGCGATTCGTTTTGGCCTCGGCGCAGTGAAGAACGTCGGCCAGCACGCGATTGAATCCATCGTTGCGGCGCGCAAAGAACTCGGCAGCTTCTCGTCAATCTTTCAATTCTGCGAAAAAGTTGATCTTCGTTTGCTGAACAAGCGTGTCATGGAGTCGCTCATCAAGAGCGGCGCCATGGACGAGCTTGGCCGCCGTTCGCAACTGATGGCCGTAGTCGACAACGCGATGGACCACGCCGCCAAAACGCAACGTGATTCTGCCATGGGCCAGCATGGGTTGTTCGGCGTCTTTGCCGATGACGAGCCACAGGCGAAAGAAAAGCCGCTGCCTAATCTTCCCGACTGGGATGAGCATCAGCGGCTGGCGTACGAGAAAGAGATTCTCGGCTTCTTCATCACCGGTCATCCGCTGGAGAAGTATCGCGACAAGCTGCTCGACTTCCACGCCCTCACCACCGCCGAAATCGCCGACCTGAAATCTTCGACGGGCAAGGACGACACCCTGGTCGGAGGTGTTCTGAAAGGCATTCGCGTAGCCAAGTCGAAGAAAGGCGATCTCTACGCCACCGGGCAGCTCGAAGACATGCATGGCTCGGTCGACATCTTGTGCTTCGCCGAAGCCTATCGACGGCTGGGCGAGAAGCTGAAACTTGACGTGCCGGTGCTGGTGAAGGGCGGCGTGAAAGTCGAGGAAGGTTCCAACACAAAGATTCTTGTTGGCGACATCACCCCACTGGAGCAGGCGCAGCCCAGGCTTCCGCGCAGCCTCCGCATCAAGATTCCGCTGGAGAGCGTCTCCGAGAACACCGTCTCCGGTCTTCACGCTTTATGCCAGGAGCGCAAAGGCGAAGCCAAGGTACTGTTCGACTTGGAGCGCAAGGGCGACTTCACCGTGGTGATGGAGGCGGAAGGCTATAATGTGTTGCCGGACCGAAATTTCATCAGCCGCGTGGAAGAGCTTTGCGGCCGCAACAGTGTGCGCGTGATCGATTAGCCCACCGCGCCCTTCAACAGGCATCCCAAAGGAATTATCCCGACCATGGAAGCTGCTTCTAAGGCCCAGACCGAGCTGGAGCGAATCGAGAAACAAATCGAGCATTTGCAGGCCGCTGCCGGCGACAATGACGAGGCGCGCCGCCAACTTCAGGAGATGCATCAGCGGGTGGATTCCTTGCGTCGCCAGGTCTCCGGAAAGCTGAGCGCTTGGGAGCGGACCGAACTGGCGCGTCATCCCAACCGGCCCCATTTTCTCGACTATGTAGAGCGTATTTTCCCCGACTTCAGCGAAATTCATGGCGATCGCGGTTTTGGCGACGACGCTGCTATCGTCGCCGGCATGGCCCGGTTCAACGGCAGGGAAGTGCTCGTCCTCGGAACCCAGAAGGGGCGTGAGACCAAGCAGCGCATCTATCGCAATTTCGGCCAGCCCAATCCCGAGGGCTATCGCAAGGCGCTGCGCATCATGCGCTTCGCCGAGAAGTGGCACCGCCCGGTGATCACGCTCATCGATGTGCCTGGCGCCTATCCCGGATTGGGCGCCGAAGAGCGCGGTCAGGCAGAGGCCATTGCCCACAACCTGCGAGAGATGGCGCGGCTGAAGGTTCCGTTCATTGCCGCCATCACCGGCGAAGGCGGCAGCGGAGGCGCGCTGGCCATCGCCGTTGCCGACCGCGTGCTGATGATGGAGAACAGCGTCTATTCGGTGATTTCTCCCGAAGGCTGTGCGTCGATCATGTGGCGCGATTCCAGCAAACGCGAGGTCGCGGCCCAGGCGATGCGGATCACGGCGAAGGACAATTTAGAGATGGGATTCTGCGACGAGATCATCCCTGAGCCTGCGGGCGGCGCGCATCACGATTGGGATGCTGCGGCAGCCGGGCTCAGCGCAGCGCTGGAGAAAAATCTTGCTGAGCTGGAGAAAAAGCCGCTCCAGGAATTACTCGATGCGCGCTACCAGAAGTTCCGCACTATGGGCCAGTATTACGAGATGGTGTAGGCCGTCTGAGCCCGAAGGCGCGTGTGATGATAGCCCAGGGTGAAGCGTCAGCGTAACCCTGGCGTGCTCAATTCTTGGAACTGTCATACCCGAGCGGCGGCAGGGCTATTGTTTTGATCAAGCCCGGAACAGTATCAAGATCGTTCCCTACGGACTCAGCCGATTAAGATGAAGCCAGACCCAGACTCGCCTGCGGTCGCTATGATCACACGACCTCGGGCTCTCGGCGGTTAAGCTACTGCTCGCGTCTTTCTCTTCTAGTTTTCTTCCCTCTGCCTCATATTCCCCGTCCGCAGATACCGGCTATGCCAGCCCAGCGATTCCGTCAGCAGGTGTGGCGTGTGCTTGCCATACGACAACCGCTCGGCGCGGTTTAGATAATCCAGCAGCTGCGGCTTGTAATCCGGGCTGGCGCACTTTTCGATGATCAGGTGCGCGCGCTGGCGCGGCGAGAGACCGCGTAGATCCGCCAAGCCTTGCTCCGTGACCACCACCTGCACATCGTGCTCGGTGTGGTCGACGTGCGACACCATCGGAACAATCGTCGAAATCGATCCCTTCTGTGCCAGCGACGGCGCCATGAAGATCGACAGGTAACCGTTGCGCGCGAAGTCGCCCGAGCCGCCAATGCCGTTCTGAATGCGCGATCCCATCACGTGGGTCGAGTTGACGTTGCCGTAGATGTCGGCTTCGATCATCGCGTTCATAGCAACGACGCCGAGACGCCGAATGATTTCCGGATGATTGGAGATCTCCTGCGGCCGCAACACAATTCGGTCGCGGTAGCTGGCCATGTCGGCATTCACTTCGTTCAGCATCTCAGGGCTAAGCGAGAACGCGGTCGCCGATGCCGATGTCACCTTACCCGACTTCAGCAGCCGGATCATGCCGTCCTGAATCACCTCGGTGTAAGAGGTCAGGTTCTCGAACGGGCCTTCCTCCAACCCGAACAGCACCGCGTTGGCGATGTTGCCCACGCCCGACTGCAGCGGCAGCAGGTTGGCAGGCATGCGTCCCTTCTGCACCTCCCAGCTCAGGAACTCCAGAATGTGGCCGGCGATGCGCTTCGATGCGGCGTCGGGAGCTTTGAACGCGCTGTTGCGATCAGGCGAATCGGTGAGCACCACGGCCACCACCTTCTCCGGATCGACCTGCAGATATGGCGATCCGATGCGCTGCCCCGGATGAACCAGTGGAATCGGCCCGCGATTCGGTGGCGGCTTCAGCCCGTAGTAGATGTCGTGCATGCCCTCCAGCGCCAGCGGCTGCCATGCATTCACTTCCAGAATGACCCTCTCGGCGCAGTCAATCCATGTCCGGTTGTTGCCGATGGAAGAGCTGGGCAGCAGCCGTCCATCTTCCAGCACCGCCGCGACCTCGATCAACGCAACATTCAGCTTGCCGAGAAAGCCGTATTCCATGATCTGGGCGACATGGCTAAGGTGAACGTCCATGTATTCCATTTCGCCGGCGTTGATGCGCTTGCGCGTCTCGGGGTCGGATTGATACGGCAGCCGCAGGTTGATACCGCCTGCCATTGCCAGCGCCCCGTCCAGCTCAGGCCCGGTCGAAGCGCCGGTAAAGACGCTGACCTGGAACTTCTGGCCCCGGAAATTGGCCTCCGAGATGCGCCGCGCCAATTCAATCGGCACAACCTTCGGATAGCCCGAGCCGGTGAAGCCGCTCATGCCAACCTGATCGCCAGAGCGGATCAGAGCTGCGGCTTCGTCGGCACTCATGATTTTCTTGGCCAGTTCGTTATTCAGAACGCGGGTGGTGGTGGAGGAGGTAGCAGTCGCCATTTAACCCTTTCAAACAGAGGGGAAATGCCCCAAGCATTAACCATAGGGTCGCAACTCCGGCGGGGTCTGTGAGCTAGGTCACTGCGGCGAAGGATTTCGGGTAGATTCTGGCCGGCATTTTCTGACTGGCTTATGGTGCGCCAAACATCCGGAAATAGGTGTTCAGAAGTCCTGACTGCGACTCCGGCGGCCGCGACGAGTGCCACTCCCACACCTGGCGTTCCGATTCCATGAGCAGGCGCTCGAAATCGGCGTCACTGATGCGCTGCTTACTGGCGAGTTCCGCGCGCTTGCGGTGCATCATCGACCGCTTGGCAATGGCGGCGCGAATTCCGCGAACGTACGCCCCCAGCCCGCCGCGCTTTCGAACCACGAACCCGAACCACAACGCCTGAAAGACCAGTATGCGATACCGATATTGCTGGACCACATCCGGCGGATAATCCTTGGCCAGCAGCCATAGCTGATTGCGCGTCACCAGTTCAAGGATGCGCGGATGAACCACCGATCCGCTGGTCGCGCTTCCGATGTGATAAGCCACAGCTTGCGGAACATACATCCCGCCATAGCCCACGAGTTGCGCCCGCAGCCCGAGATCGATGTCGTCCAGGTAAGCGAAGAAGTCTGCGTCCAATCCGCCGCACTGTTCGAAAGCCTCGCGCCGATACAGCACGGCAGCCCCGCATCCGGTAAGGATCGGCATCGCTTCGTCGAACTGCCCACAGTCTTCGTCCATGCTGCCCAGGCGGAACGCGCCTCCTGCCATCAGCATGGCATCGCCGGCGCCGTCGAGATGTGTGCGCTGGGTGGCGCGCAGCAGTTTGCCCGCCGCGAAACCAAGTTGCGGATCGGCCTCCAGCGTGCCAACCAGCACCTCAAGATAATTCGGCTCCAGTTCAATGTCGTTGTTCAGCAACAGCAGATATTTCGATGAGGTCGCGGCAACAGCGCGGTTAATCGATCCGGTGGTGCCTTCATTGCTGGGCAGCTCGATGCGCGTCGTGTTCGCAGGCAGGGGATCAGGCAGCACTTGTTCGCTGCGCGCCTCATTCTCCACCACCACGATCTCCCACTCCGAGCGTGGCAGGGTTTGCGGCTGAATGAACTCGATGCAGCGCCGCGTCAGGTCGGGGCGATGCCACGCTGGAATGATGATGGTGACTGTCTTCACGCGCGGCTAACGCGATTCTACACAGCCGTGCTGATGGGCCGGCGCTACTGCGTCGAGCGCGCCTCAAACTTCTCCGGGACCATGACAGTGTTGTTGCCGTTACCTCGTAGGCGTCGCCCACTATCGCGCCGGGCGGTCCATTGTGAGCAAACATCGCGTAGCCGGCATTGTTACGCGCTAAGTTCAAGTCAGAAGGAATTGTGGAGCGAAACACCTGTTGATTGGCCGGGAGGCTGACTGACGCCGCAGCACCAGCTGATTGCTCGCGTTGTAGACGTAGAGCGTACCGGTAATCGCCATGTCCGACATGTTGGTGAAACCCCACGACGTGTCGAAACCCGACCACGTGCTCCATCGTGCATTGAACAGCGTGGTGTCGGTGAAGCGGTAGGAATAGGTTCCCTGCAGCCTTAAGGTTGGTAATAGAAACAATGTACAGCCCCGCCGTCGCTGCGGTAAACGAAATGCGCTGTCCCGTGCCGTACTTGCTTTTCGCCAGCACAGGCGAATATCCCTGGGTAGCGTAATAAGCCACGCTCGAAGACCCGAAAGCAACCGTTCAGCTGCAAGCCGCCAATGTCGTTTGGCCCCCAGACACTAGAGGTTCGCGAACTCGATCGAGGTGTTGATACTCTCGTTGTCCGTGGTCGCCACGAACTCCGCCGAATACGAATGTCCCGCCTGGCCGTAAAAGGCATACCAGTAGGTAGGACTGTTGCCGATCAAAGTGCCGGCAAACTGTGATGTGATTATCCGGTTGTCAGCTTGGACAAGACTGGGGTTCAGGCAGTCGGTGGGCTTCTCCGAATGCGCCGATGGTGGCCAGTAACGTTACGAAGAGGGCGGCGGTCCTCATTACCAGGGCTCCTGTGGATCCGTGTGGGGCATTTCCAGAGTAACCGCGCGTGTATTACGTTGAGTATTTCGGGAGGCTTTTCGAAAGTCCTTCCCAAAGTGGGAATCGAGGAGTTGACCAGCAGGCGGATCTAGCACAGATTTGCCAGTCGTCGCGTCGAAAACGGTCGGACTACATCTCTCGGTAATTCAGCAGCCCGGCGCCGATAAGAACGAAGCACACCGGCCAGATCCAGGAAGGAATCCTGCGGTTCTCCGGAGGCAGTCGCAACTCCAGCCAGCGCGACCATCCGGCAAACACCGCCAGTACTCCCATGGGCACATGGCTGAGTTCCACCAGCAGGTTTTCTTTCACGTTAGTGATGGCGTGCTGATGGGTCAGCAGCACGGCGCCGCCCGCAGCGCACATCAGCGGGAAGACCAACGCCATGGGATCGTTGTTTCGCTGCCGTTTGCGAACCCGCAGCTCAAAAATCGCGAACCCAATACACACCAGCGCCGCCATCGATGCTGAAATACTTCCGGATCGACCATGCAGGCGCCGACGCTTTTCCATCCGATAGGCCAGCATTCGCTGTCCGCTTGCAGGATGATAAACACCGCGATGCCAATGAGCAGCAGCGGCCAATACTCTGCCCACGGCGCCTTCCCGGTGCGCGCCAGCAGCGCAAGCAGGCCCATACCAGCACCAGCACGCCCATCCAATGATGATTAGCCTCCGACTCCATCGAGTTGGCGACCATGCGCGCCGAAATCAGTTCGCCGTCAGCGTTGTACGCAACCGGAAGCTGCGCCGAACCGACGTTACCTGCCTGTGCGGTGCCGCCTGCGTCAGCAGTTTTCGCGTGAGTGTACGTAAGCCGGGGGAGCGTTGGCCGTAGTCGCTGGTAAATCCGGTGCAGTGAAACAACATCATTCGGCTGGTCGACCGCTGGCGGCTGTGAAGTCAACGAAGCAGCGGTCAGGATCACGGTAATTCCAATGCCGACCTCAGCCTCAATCAGCCGGCGCAGGCGCGGCATCACCTGGTCGCGCGGCAGGTTGCGCAGCATCAGGAAGTTGATGCCGCCTAGCACCATCAGCACACTCAGCATCACAGCTTTGGCCAGCACCATCACGCCGTATGCGGTTCCCAGCACCGCCTTCCACGAGCCGATGTACACCACGCTCATGGTGAGGCCGCTGACCACAATGAGAATGACACTGATCAGCGCCAATCGCGAAAAGCGTTCGGTCACGTAAAAGCGAGCGCTTGAATCTTTATTTCGAAACAATGCGAGCACCAGGTACGGCAGCCCGCCAATCCAGAATCCCGTTGCTATCTCATGGGTCGCGGTCAGGGCGACCAGCAGCGGACGTCCGTCCAGTCGCGACGCCGCGTGATTGGTCATGAGCGAAGCGGCCATCACCACAATCGCAGGCGCCACCATCGCCCACGACGAAAGCTTGCTCCGCGACACCGAGATGATCAGCGCCACCAGCGCGGCGCCCAGCACCACGCTACCCGAGATGAAGAAGTTTGCGCCAACCACTCCACCAAAGCCAATCTCGGCGCTGGCCATCAGCACCGACGAATCGACAAACAGGTAGAGCGACTGAATCACAATCAGCCCAAGAATGCTGATGCGCAACAGCGTCCACGAACTGCTTTCCATGCGCTGCCGCTGTGCCCCGTCGCCGGGTGCCTCCCGCGAGACCCATAGAACGAACAGCACTCCACCCAGCAACAGGGACTGGAAGACCAGCGTCCCTGCCCGCAGGATTACGGATAGGAATTCGAAGAGATCGACGAGTTGCCGCATTCGCTGGAGCTACTGCACCGTGAACGGAACTTCGCCCTTGCTCATATGTCCATCGGAGGCAAGCACGTTCCAGATCAGCTTGTACGCGCCCGGCTTCAGGCCGCTGGCCTTGCACTGCAAAATGTCGGGCTTTGCCTGTTTCTCCAGCTTCAGGTCCGATTTCGTCCCGTCTGCCGCGTCCAGTTCCACGCGCGAGCGGCCGCCATCAATACGCACGTTGTAGCGCAACGTGATATCCACGTCCGGCCCTTTGACGGTGGAATTGTGCTTCGGGGTCGAATCCATCAGGATCGCGTGCGCGAAGAGAAGTTGTGTGCAGGTTAAGACGATAGCGAGCGTCAGCAGCGCATGTTGATAGCGCCGGAATAAAACCACGTCGTGTTCCTCCAGTGATTGTTACGGTATTGAAAGCATACGCGGGCGCGTGCTGGGGCTCAAGAGCCGCAGCCTTGCAACCAGTCACTGCGTCACTAAATGCCTCTATGCCCTCTGGAGCAGTTCGGTCCGATATTTGGGGGCGAGGGCTTTCACGTTCTGTATGAATTCCGCCTGCTGTTTTTCGTCGAGTTTGGGAGGAGGCGTCGTACGCGTAGCGACGGGTATTCCAACCTCCAGAAAGAATTTCTCTTGCCCTGCCGGAGAGCAAATGCACAGCAGTCGGGCCGCATTCGACGAGGCGTTGTGGAACTGATGAGGAGCGTTCGACGGGATGTTCAGGGTGTCGCCGGCCCGTCCGACGGATTTATTTCCGCGGAAGGTCACGTCGATCTCGCCTTCCAGCACAATGAACGTCTCCTCGAAATCGTGACGGTGGGGAGGCGGTCCGCCACCCGGCGGAATGTGCATGTCGATCACGCAGAAGCGCCCGCCCGTGTCTTCTCCGCTGACGGTGATGGTGTATGTGTCGCCGACCAAACCAATGTGCGGCAACTCACGTTCGTGTTCTGAATGTGCAATCTTCACACTGCGTTTCAAATCGTCGGGAGGTAGCGCTTGATGCACGGGCGTGCTCTCGGACATTGTGATTCTCCTGGTTATTGTTCGATGCAGCTTTCGTACACAGCAGGCGCTCGTAGGTTTCGCTGGTCCTACTCCACCTGCTTCTTCAATTCATACAGCAGATTCATTGCCTCTCGTGGGCTGAGCGAGTCGAGGTCGGCTTCGCGAAGGCGGTCGACACAGTGTTGCGAGAGCGGGGTGAAGATGGTCAACTGCACCGGGCCGGCTCAGTTCTCCGTCTTGGGCCAGCTGTGTGGTCGCGGTGTGTTCGGCGTTCTCGTGCTCGGGCAGCACCTCGCGCGCGCGCGCGATGACCTCAGTCGGCAGTCCGGCGAGTTTGGCGACCTCGATGCCGTAGCTCTTGTCGGCCGCGCCGGGTTCCACCTTGCGCAGGAAGACGATGCTGCCGCCGGTCTCCTTCACCGCAGACGTGGTAGTTCTTACGCCGCTCAGCCGGTCTTCCAGCTCGGTCAGCTCGTGGTAATGGGTGGCGAAGAGCGTCTTGGCGCGGGTGTTGGCGTGGATGAATTCGACCGCCGCCCAGGCAATGGCCAGCCCGTCGTAGGTCGCCGTGCCGCGGCCGATCTCGTCGAGCAGGATCAGCGAGCGCGCGGTCGCGGTGTTGAGGATGGCGGCGGTTTCCGTCATCTCCACCATGAAGGTCGAGCGTCCGCGTGCCAGGTTGTCGCTGGCGCCGATGCGGGTGAAGATGCGATCCACCAGTCCCAGCCGCGCCGGGCGTGCCGGCACAAACGATCCCATCTGCGCCATCAGCACGATCAGCGCGGCCTGCCGCAGGTAGGTGGATTTGCCGCCCATGTTGGGGCCGGTGATCAGCAGGATCGATGCGTCGTCCCGTTCAGATAGAGATCGTTGGGGACGAAGCGGTCGGTCGACGCCGGTCAGCTCCGGCTGCTCGATGACCGGATGGCGGCCTTCGAGAATCTCCAGCGTCTGCCGCCTGTCGTCAAACTGCGGACGGCAGTAGTTGCGCATCGCCGCAAGGTGCGCGAACGAGAGCCAGCACATCGATTTCGGCCAGCGCCAGCGCGCGTCTGGCGGATGCGGCGCGCCTCGGCAGCGATGGCCGACGCGCAGCTCGGCGAAGAGGCGGCGCTCGATTTCGACGATCTTCTCCTCGGCGTCGAGGACCTTGGCCTCGTATTCCTTCAGCTCCGGAGTGGTGAAGCGCTCGGCATTGACCAGCGTCTGCTTGCGCTCGTAGTCGGCGGGCGCGTGTTGCAGGTTGGACTTGCAGATCTCGATGTAATAGCCGAAGACGTTGTTGAACTTTACCTTGAGCGAGTTGATGCCGGTGCGCTGGCGCTCGCGCTGCTCGATCTGCGCGATGTAGTGCTTGCTGTTGCGGCTGATGTCGCGCAGATCGTCGAGCGCTGCGGATCGACGCCCGCTGCGGATAACTCCGCCGTCGTTGAGCGTAGCGGGTGGCTCGGGGAGCGATGGTGCGCTCGATGCGTGCGCAGATCGTCTCGAGTTCGTCGCATTGCGCGTGCAGCGTCAGCAAGACGCGCGGCAGGGAAGTGCTGCCAGCGCGCAGCGCACCACCGGCAGTCTTGGCGAGCGATGCGGCAAGTGCAAGCAGGTCGCGCGGGTTGGCCGTCTCCAGCGTAATGCGGCTGAGCAGGCGCTCGATATCCAGAATGCCATCGAGCGAGCGGCGCAAGCTCCTCGCGCTGGATCAGGTCGCTGGCCAGGGCCGCGACCGCATCGAGCCGCTGGTTGATTTCGCGCGACATCGATCGAGGGCCGCAGCATCCAGGCGCGCAGCAGCCGCTTGCCCATCGGCGTGAGCGTGTGGTCGAGGCGCGCGAAAGAGCGTGACGCCGTCGCCCGCGCCGGCGAACAGCGGCTCGATCAACTCCAGGTTGCGCACGGTGACAGCGTCGAGCACCAGGCAGTTCTGGCGCTCGTAATAGCCGATGCGGTCCACGTGGTCGAGCGAGCCGCGCTGCGTGGTCGCGCACGTAGTGCAGGATGGCTCCGGCGGCGCAGGCTGCCGCCGTTGTGGCCCGCCAAGCCCGAAGCCTTCCAGCGAGAGCACGCCAAAATGATTTTCCACCAGCGGGATGGCGTAGTCGGGGGCAAAAATCCAGTCGTCCAGCGGAGTCTCCGCCCAGCGCGCATTCTCAAGCGACGCCAAGTGCGGTGCGATGCCATACGCGGGGCGGCAGCCACTGCCGGTGCCGCAGCCACTGGACGCAATGTGGCTGTGGACGGCGGATTCGAACAGCGGCAGCGATGAGGCGAACAGCACCTCGCGCGGGCGCAGGACTGCAACTCATCGCCCACGCGGCGGTCGGCGTCGGCGCCCGCGAAATTCGGTGGCGCGAAATTCGCCGGTCGAGAGATCGAGCGCCGCAAAGCCCACACTCATTGCCGTGCGTGGCGACGCACGCCAGGAAGTTGTTCTCCTCCGAGCCAAGCTGCGAGTCGGCGGCGGTGCCGGGCGTGACCACGCGCGTGACCTCGCGCGCACCAGCTTCTTGGTCAGCCTGCGGGTCTTCCACCTGGTCGCAGATGGCGACCTTGTATCCCTTGCGAATCAGCTTGGCGATGTAGCCTTCGGCGGCGTGGTAGGGAACTCCGCACATGGGGATGGCGACGCCTTTTTCCTTGTTGCGCGAGGTGAGCGTGATCTGCAGTTCGCGGGCGGCGACGACCGCGTCATCGAAGAACAGCTCGTAGAAATCGCCCAGGCGGAAGAACAGCAGCGCGTTGGGATGCTCTTTCTTGATGGCGGCGTACTGCCGCATCAGCGGCGTGGAGGGCTCGGTCATCGCACAAAGCAGAGCGCAGTGAGGATGCGCGGATTATAGCAGCGCCGAGGGCCTGCACCATCCCGGCCACGTGCGTGCGACACACCCATCTGTGGCCCAGGTCACTGATGAGCCGAGGCCGATCATCTTTAAATCAAGAGTTACCTGGTAGGGCCGGTATGCCCCGATCTGAGCAAAACAACGAGGTTTTATGAATGCAGAATCTGTGGAACAGTTGATTTCCTTCTTGGAGGACATAACAAGTCAGACCCACGAAAATTCGCATAAGCTCGCGGCGCTGGATCGAACCCTGGCCCAGCACGAAGCAGTCAACGCCCAATACCGCGAATCGATGGGAAGGCTCCGTTTTGTCCCGGCAACTCGTTCCTACCGGCAAAAGACCGGCGAAGCCCTTGAATTACTCCGCCAGGCGCTGCTGCGCGATCCTTCGGTCTTTCCCCCCAGCATCACGGTAGAACCCAGGCGGGTTCGTCCACGGCAGAAACGGAGAACCGCGAAACAGAGGCAGACAGCGCCAATACCCGTACGCTGAGCGCCGTCCGACCGACATCTCGCTACCAGGTAAAATCCCCAGCCAGCCAACGTCAGACCGGATGGGGTACCCTAGACTGCTATACGGGTACACTCTCAGTACGTCGGCAGCGCCGTCGCGGTGTCGCCTCAAACTTAGTGCCAGAGGCGCAGCGCACGGCGATTTAAATTCCTCTGCTCTCCGCGTTGGTCGTATCGCGTCTAAACCCTGAATTCAGCCGAATAGGAGAGCGTTACACCATGCCTCTGAATAGACCCCTGGCACTGTCTCTGGTCCTATGCTCTAGTTGCTTCTGTTTCGCTCAGGCCGGCAAGCCCGAGACTCAGAACCCCGTCACTAAGGGCACGCTTCAGGTGATAAAGACTGTTCCGTCGAATGACGTCGCGAGAGACTTCACCATGCCCTTGCAGTGCGACGCTGATGGCAATGTCTATTCCAAAAACAATAGCGACGGATTTCCTTCCATCCACAAAATCAGCCCCAAAGGTGAGCGCACCGCCTCATTCGTAGCGAATTCGTGTTCCGACATCAAGGTCCAGCACACGGGCGTGTTCTTCGTCGCACAGGATGGCCGTGTGTACCAACTTGCATTTCCACTTGAAGACAAGCCGCATGTGTTGGTCTTCAAGGATGACGGCACCTGCCACTCCCAGATCAAGCTGGATACTCCGTTCTCGTTCATCCCTTATCAACTGGTGGTCTTTCCCTCGGGCAATATGCTGATCTCGGGAACACGCTGGCGCGCGCAGTTGAAACAATACGTACCCTACACCGCTTTATTCTCGGCGAGCGGAACGGTGCTGAAGGATGTTGACCTGGACAGCGATCCCGAGAAGCCGCAGGGTGCTGCTACAAAGGCAGGCGTGGAAAGCGAAGCGGCACAACGTCGTTCCGTAAGCGGCGGCGCGATGCTGCTGGCGGCCGACAATAACGTCTACCTCATCCACAAAGAGGAGGCTCCGACGGTGTATGCCATCTCTGAAGGCGGAGCCGTCACGAGAAGCTTTCGCGTAGATCCCGAAGCGTCCGGTATGGTGGCGGAGACGATGCAGATCGCCGGCAATCGAATAGCAATTCTGTTCGGAGAACCCAAGGCTCACCGCGCTTTAATCAAGGTGGTTGATCTGGAAGGCAAGCCCTTGGCTCAGTACGACGCTCCAACCCAGAATGGGAGGATAACGCTGCCCCTCACCTTGTCCTGCTATTCCTATCCGCCCGAGACGTTTACTTTCCTGAGCTCAACGCAAGAGGATAAGGTCGTATTAGAAACCGTCGAGCCGCGCTGAAGCTGTGGGTGCCCCATCCCGGCTTCTGTTGCCGGGGTGGGAGTCTTGAAATCCCGACCCGGCGAGGAAGGCTAAATGGGGCACCAAAAACAAGAACTCGCTTTCAGCGACTGCCGCGCGTCAGTACGTCGGCAGCGCAGTTCCCGTGTCGCCAAAGCTATACGAGCCCAGCATCTTCAGGTAATTGCCACGCAGAAACGCCGTCGGGTCTTCCACGTTGACCATGCTCATGCTGCCGCGCATCTGCTTGATCGACGTGTACTCGTGCTCTTCCATCCACCGCTCCATGCCTGAGAGCACCACGCCGATATGCTCGATGCCATACTTCAGCAGCGCCGAGGTCATCATGGCAACGTTGGCGCCTGCCATCATGCACTTCAGCACGTCCGTCGCGTCGTGCACGCCGCCGGTGATGGCAACGTAGGTCTCGACCTGGTGATACAGAATGGCGGCCCAGTGTAGCCGGAGCCGCAGCTCATGCGGGCTGCTCAGCACCAGGTTGGGTGTGACCTCCAGCTGCTCCAGGTCAAAGTCGGGCTGATAGAAGCGGTTGAAGATGACGATACCGTCGGCGCCGGCTTCGCTGATGCGTTTAGCGAAGTTGGCCAGCGAGGTGAAGTACGGGCCGACCTTCACCGAGATGGGAATCCTGACTTGCTTGCGGATGGCGCGCACCAGTTCGACATAGCCATCTTCGAGCTGCTGTGCCGAGACCAAGGGGTCGGTCGGGATGTTGAAGATGTTCAGCTCCAGCGCGTCGGCGCCGGCCTCTTCCATGTACTGCGCGTAACGCGACCACCCGCCGCGCGACTTGCCGTTAAGGCTGGCGATAACCGGGATGTCCACCGACTTCTTCGCCTTTTGCACCAGGTCGAGATAGCGGTCGGGCCCGACGTGATACTTCGGCATATCGGGCAGGTAGCTGGTGGCCTCGCCGTAGCTGTTCGCGCCGTACTCCAGCGCCGAATCGATGTTCTCGCTCTCGGCTTCGATCTGCTCCTCGAACAGCGAGTACATCACGATGGCGCCTGCGCCGGCATCGCGCATGCGGGGAAAGTTCTCCAGCTTCTCGCTGAGTGGCGAGGCCGAGACCACGATGGGATTCTTGAGCCGCAGCCCCAGATAATTGGTTGATAGGTCGATCATGGTGTTGTGTCCTCGTCGCAATCTCGCGAAAATTTGTTCGGGTAGTGCGGGCCTTCAGGCCCGCGTCAAGCCGCTTATTTCCTCTGTCGGGTAGTGCGGCGCTTTAGCGCCGCGTTCGGCCTCGCCACAAAACCCAGGCTTTAGCCTCTCGGGTACTTCGTCCAACTGATACACCGTGTTAGCCGACGAATACGGATAATTTCCGGCGCTCTCAACCAAGCCCCGCCGTACCGGGTTTTCAAGGATGTAATTGCGAATGCGTGTGTAGTCCCCGTTATCGCGAACCCGGTGCTCGTAATAACTCGGTTGCCACACCGCTTTCAACTTTCTCCCAGCTTGCCCAATCGCGTGCGAAAAGCCGCCCTTCATCAACTGAACGGCGCGTCCCACGCTGTGACTATCGTCAACCGATATCAGCAGGTGAAGATGATTTGGCATGATCACGAACTCATGGACCTCGAATTCGTTTGCATCCCGGTATCGGAAGATCGTACTCAGCAACAGGTTCGCCGTCTCCGTTCGCTGGAACAGATTCTGGTGCATGTACGCAGACGCCGTTATGAAGTAAGTCTTCGTCATGTGTCGCCGGCTGAAGCCGGCTCTTCAGTTCTTAATCGGGCCCTTCACGCGGCGCTGAAGCGCCGCACTACCCGATCTCACTTTTCTGTCTTCTCGAAATTCATTGCCGCCATGTGCTGATACAGCTTCCAGCGCTCGTTCACGTTTTCCTGCGCCTCGTGCAGCAGCTTCTTGGCTTCCTCGGGATCGCTCTGCACCAGCATGGTGTAGCGGGTCTCGTTGTAAATGTACTTCTCCAGCGGAATGCTGGGTGCGCGCGAATCGAGCTGGAAGGGATTCTTTCCTTCCGTCGCCAGCGCCGGGTTATACCGGAACAGCGGCCAGTGCCCGAGTTCACCGCGTTCTTCTGCTGCTCAATGCCGTACAGCATGTCGTAGCCGTGCGCGATGCAGTGGCTGTAGGCGATGATGAGCGACGGCCCATCGTGCGCCTCCGCCTCCAGGAACGCCTTCATCGTCTGCGCATCGCTGCCGCCCATCGCGACGTGCGCAACATAAGCGCGGCCGTAGTTGATGGCCGCCATGGCGATGTCTTTCTTCGGCGTACGCTTGCCGCTGGCGGCAAACTTGGCGACTGCGCCGAGCGGCGTTGACTTCGACATCTGGCCGCCCGTGTTGGAGTAGACCTCGGTGTCGAGCAGCAGGATGTTCACGTTCGCCGTCGAGGCCAGAACGTGGTCCAGTCCGCCGAAGCCGATGTCGTACCCCCAGCCGTCGCCGCCGATGATCCACACGCTCTTCTTTACCAGCGCGTCGGCAATCGCCAGCAGATCGAGCGCCTTGGACGACTTCGCATTCGCCAGCTTCTTCTTCAGCTCAGCAACCCGCTCGCGTTGGGCGAAGATCCCCGGCTCGGTGGACTGGTCGGCGTCGAGGATGGCCACTGCCAGCTCGTCACCGATCTCCGATGCCAACTCCCGCACCAGCACTTTGGCGTAATCGTTCTGCTTGTCGACCGCCAGGCGCATGCCCATGCCAAACTCGGCGTTGTCTTCAAACAGCGAGTTCGACCACGCCGGTCCGCGGCCCTGCGCATTGACTGTGTAAGGCGTCGTCGGCAGGTTGCCGCCGTAGATCGACGAGCAGCCGGTGGCGTTCGCAATCAGCGCGCGATCGCCGAACAGCTGTGTCATCACCTTGATATACGGAGTCTCACCGCAACCGGCGCAGGCGCCCGAGAACTCAAACAGCGGCTCCAGCAGTTGCGAATCCTTCACCTGTCCGTGCGCAATCAGCTCGCGGCCAAGCTCCGGAATCGTCAGGAAGTACTCCCAGTACTCGTTGTACTTCTCGCGCAGAGGCGGCTGCGCCTCCATGTTGATGGCCTTGTGCTTGACCTCGCTCTTGCTCTTGGCCGGGCATACCGCGACGCACAATCCGCAACCCGTGCAATCCTCAGGTGCCACTTGCAGCGTGTACTTCAAGTTGCTGAATTCGCGCCACTTCGGAGCCGCAGTCTGGAAGCCATCCGGCGCGTGATTGATGGCCGCCGCATCGTAAACTTTCGCCCGAATCACCGCGTGCGGGCACACCATCACGCACTTGCCGCACTGGATGCACAGCTCCTCATCCCACACCGGGATCTCCAGCGCGATGTTGCGCTTCTCCCACTTCGTGGTGCCGGTGGGGAAGGTGCCGTCGATGGGTATTGCGCTCACCGGCAGCGAGTCGCCCTCGCCGGCGATCATCGGCCCTTCCACGAGCTTCACGAAGTCAGGCGCGTTCGCAGGTACCGACGGCCGCAGCTCGAAGCGCGAGGTAATGGTCGTCGGGACGCTCACCTCGTGCAGGTGCTCCAGTGCGGAATCGACCGCCGCGAAGTTCTTGCGGACGATCGACTCACCGCGCTTGCCGTAGGTCTTCTCGATGGCGTGCTTGATGCTCGCGATAGCTTCCTCGCGCGGCAGCACGCCGCTGATGGCGAAGAAGCAGGTCTGCATCACGGTGTTGATGCGGCCGCCCATGCCGGCCGCCTTGGCGACCTCGACGGCGTCGATGACGTAGAACTTCAGCTTCTTGTCGACGATGGTCTTCTGCGCCGAACGCGGCAGGTTGTCCCAAACCTCGTCCTTGCCGAACGGGCTGTTCAGCAGGAACGTCGCTCCCGGCTCCGCGCACTTCAGCACGTCGAGCCGCTCCATGAATCCGAACTGGTGGCAGGCGACGAAGTTGGCGCGCGTGATCAGATAGGTCGAGCGAATCGGCTTCTTGCTGAAGCGCAGGTGCGAGGTCGTCACCGCGCCCGACTTCTTCGAGTCGTATACGAAGTAGCCCTGCACGAAGTCGTCGGTGTCTTCGCCGATGATCTTGATGGTGTTCTTGTTCGCGCCCACGGTTCCATCCGCGCCCAGGCCGAAGAACATGGCGCGCGTCGCCGTCGGGTCCTCGGTGGAGAATTCCGCATCGTACTCCAGCGAAGTCTGCGTCACGTCGTCGCTGATACCGATGGTGAAGTGGTTCAGCAGCGCCGGCTTGGTCAGCTCTTCAAAGACGCGCGCCACCATGGCCGGCGTGAACTCCTTCGATGACAGGCCGTAGCGTCCGCCAATGACCCTGGGGAACTCCGCCAGCGGCGCACTACCCGAGCTGAAGCCTTCCGTCAGCGCGGCAATCACATCCAGATACAGCGGTTCGCCGATGCAGCCCGGCTCCTTGGTGCGGTCCAGCACCGCGATGTTCTTCACCGTCTTCGGCAGCGCCTTCAGGAAATACTCAATCGAGAACGGACGATACAGCCGCACCTTGAGCAGGCCAACCTTCTTGCCTTGCGCCGTCAGGTAGTCCACCGTCTCGTGAGCCGTCTCAGCGCCCGAGCCCATCATGATGATGACGCACTCGGCATCCGGTGCGCCCACGTAATCGAACAGGTTGTAGCGGCGGCCGACCACCTGGAAGAACTTGTCCATCACGCTCTGCACGATGGTCGGGCAGGCGCGATAGAACGGGATTCACCGCCTCGCGTCCCTGGAAGTAAACATCGGGATTCTGTGCCGAGCCGCGCAGCACCGGACGATCCGGCGTCAGTGCGCGGCTGCGAAACGCGCGCACCAGTTCGTCGTCGATCATGGCGCGCATATCGTCATCGCTCAGCTGCTCGATCTTCGACACCTCATGCGAGGTGCGGAAGCCGTCGAAGAAATGCAGGAACGGCAGGCGCGACTCCAGCGTCGCGGCGTGCGAGACCAGCGCCAGGTCCATTGCTTCCTGCACCGAGTTCGACGACAGCAGCGCGAATCCGGTCTGGCGGGTAGCCATCGCGTCCTGGTGATCGCCGAAAATGGACAGCGCCTGCGCCGCGATCGCGCGCGCGGCCACGTGAATCACCGTCGGCGTCAACTCGCCGGCAATCTTGTACATGTTGGGGATCATCAGCAGCAGGCCTTGCGACGAGGTGAACGTCGTGCCCAGCGCTCCGGCCTGCAACGCGCCGTGCAGCGCGCCGGCGGCTCCGCCTTCGCTCTGCATCTCGATGACCTTGGGCACCGCGCCCCAGATATTCTTCACGCCCACCGCCGACCATGCGTCGGACGATTCGCCCATCGGCGAGGAAGGCGTGATCGGGATAGATGGCAGCGACCTCGCTCACGCGATAGGCGACGTGAGCGACCGCCTCATTTCCATCCAGGGTGACTTTTTCTCTTGGCATCTTGCCTCCAGTGCGCGTCTCGTCTGCGGGCGAGGGCTGGGCGTCGCCTGCGCCGTTGGCGGGCTGGCCGCTGGCAGCTGGCGCGGCCGGGTAATCAGTGATTTTCACTTCGTTATCTCCCCAAAATTCGGATTTGCGCGGCCCCACGTTGCGTAAGGACGAAACCTTGTAAGTCCGAAGATATAGGCCACATGGCCCAAGCGGCTGTGATGGGCGGAGCTACAGGTCTGTGACGTGCGTCACATACACATGGTTGAGGGAAAAGGAGCTATTGGACGCCCGGCCTCTCGAGCTGTGAGAAACGGCCGGTGCGCCGCTTGAATTCAATCAGCCGGGTCGAGTTCCTCGCCGTAGGCGAGGCAGAGCTTAGCCCGCCGTTTCAAAGGCGGGAAAAGATCATACATACCGTCCAGAGTCCCGTCAGGGACGTCACTTCCGCCGGGTGGAGCACTGCTTCAGCGGTGCATAAACTAACTTCTCTGAAGGAGTGTCATCCCGAGCGCAGCGCGGGACCTGTAGTTCCGTGTCGAGCGACGAACGCCTCATTCCGCCAGCGCTACCAGCGGCCTTAGGCCGCGAAAGGTGAGAGCCCCGTCCTTCAGGACGGGTAACGCGGCAAAATCAGATCGTGAGTGCCGTAGGCACGGCAGGTCGGTAGTGAAGTGGCGATCTATCCCCAACTGCCGCGAAGTACGAGCGCCAGAACAAGGGCGAAGAAAAGGAAGAATGCGCCGACCAAGCGCGATACCCACCAAATCGAAGTGTCATTCACATCGAGGCTGGGGTGCGCAGTCTTGGCCCACCCAAGAACGCCCTCAGGGTACAGGAGTGCCCAAAGACCAACCGCACCAAAGCAGAAGAGCACCAACGGGAACATCCATCGGCCGCGTGCGACAAAAAAGACGAGGAACGTCAGAAGGACCAGCGTGCGGACGGCCAAGTCGGTGATTCTGACTTGCTGTACGCGTCTCATAAAAACACAGCCAGCGTAGCACGACCTGTTCGACCGGCCTAATCATCACAACTGATCGAAAGAGTTCTGCCTAGGACTGCCCCGACATCAATGCGGCGGCTTACGCTACTTCTGCGTTGCTCTCCCTCTGATACATCATCAATTCCACGCCGCGATACTCAATGACCTGCTTCGGACGATACCCATTCTTCTCCGCCACGCGGATCGACGCCACATTCTTCCCCTCAATGATGCAGGCCGTGGAAGTATCGAAATGCTCGTCGGCCCAGGCGACCATGGCAGCGACTGTCTCACTGGCGTACCCCTTGCCGTGCGCTGCTTCGCGAAAGGCCCAGCCTGCCTCGGGCATGTTGATCACCCCCGGAGGTTCGGTGTCGCGGTGGAAGTTAAGGAATCCGGCTTCGCCCAGAAACTCCCCCGTCACCTTGTCCTCGACCACCCAAAAGCCAAAGCCGAGCAGGGCCCAATGTCCCACGTAGCGCAGCACCCGCGCCCAGGTTTCTTCCTCGGTAAACGGAGTAGGGCGGATGTAGCGCACCACCACCGGGTCCGCCCACATAGCGGCGCATTGAGGAAAGTCATCGAGACCATGCCCGCGCAACCGAAGGCGCGGCGTTTCGATGCTAGGTGCAGCGACGAGTGTGGCCATGCGAAATTGTACAAGGGAGGATACCGCGGGCGATCTTCCTGTTGATGTCATCCACCGAAGCGCCCCTTTTTTGGAGCGTTATCCCGAGCGGAGCCGAGGGATCTGCAGTTCGCCGACTTTTGCGACGCGTCTTCCTGCGCCAACACGCCAGCCTCCATAGGAGGCGAAAGGTGAGAGCCCCGCGCTTTCAGCGCGGGGAAAGCAGTGGATTCAAACCGGAGTGCCGTAGGCACGGTAGGTGTTTGTCGTGTTCCGACCAACAGCAGATCCGCTTCGCCCACATGACAAACCTAAGACGATGTGAGATGGCGGATGTAGCGGACACTTTTCACCGCACTACGTACGCGCTCGCCGCCGCGATGATTCCTAGCGCGCCGAAGACCATGCCCATCTTCCAGTAGACGCGCCTGCCGGTAAGCAGCGTAATCGACGTGATCACCAGCCCAATCTCCAGCAGCACCTCGCCAATGTCGAAACGATCGGCGCGGCGCGCCATTAGATTAACTCCGTCTCGAGGTTGTTCGCTTCTTGCTGGATTTCTTTCTGTTCGTCGCCATACTTCTCAATGTTGGCTCAAACTTCTTCTCGACGGCCTCAGCCTTTTCGGCGTCTTTGCCTTGGAGCGCTCCCATCATGTCGCGCAGCGCTTCGAGATTGTTGCTCCGCAGCTTCTTGGCCTGGTAGTAGGCCCATTCGTCGGTGGTTTTGTTTTGCAGCAGGATTTCTTCCGTGTGCGATCGGTGCCCTAACAAGGTAACCACCGCGACCAGCACTGCCAGCAGCGCCATGGTGAAGCTGACCGGCGCCATGCCTGGCGCGTGTCCGTGTTCCGCGTGCTCGTGTAGCTCGTGTACCTCTTCGGCGTGCGACATGGCGCGAGTTCACCTTACAAGTTCAGAGTAGCTGCTTTTGCGAAAAGATATCATGCGGACTGAAGGGGCGCAGCTTTAGCTGCGCCGAACAAGCGCTTTGTTTTCGATCTCGCGAGCGGACTTTAAGCCCCTGCGCGAGAACTGGTCTCTGCCAATGTCGGTGGAACAACCCGCAATCTGAGCCCCTTGGGGGCGACCAACATGACAGCCCAGCACGCAGCCCGCCGCAGGCGGGCGGAGTGCTGGGTGTGTGTTGAAAAGGCTCCCCCGAGTCGCGTAGCGACGGCACGGGTTCTCACGCACACTCTTTAGTCCGCGAGCTGCCCGTGCTTTTGAGTTTTTCATTGAAGCTGCGCCCTTTCAAAGCCGCTGTACATCCGTCGCTTGCTCCGCGTGTTCCGGCCGGGTCAGGTTGGCCTCACTTGCCCCGTGCCCCGGCAGCACCTCGCGCAGCGCCCACTCAATCCGTTCAACCGATTGACTGATGAGTTCCACTGATTGCGTTTTATCCGTTGTAGCACTGGCGTAGGCGATGATTTGCAGCGCGTTGCGGATGTGGTGGTTCATTTCCGCAATAGTGCGCAGTTGCTGCTGCACCTGAACGCGCCGCTCGCGTTCAATGCGGGAGAGCTGAAGATACAGCAGCCCCACCGCCAGCCCGGTGAGGCCGTTGGAAAGCGCCATCACATCCAGCCGCTTGACGCCTTCTTTCACCAGCAGCCAATCGAAACCCAGGCCCAGCACGCTCACCACGAGTACGACCAGCAAGAAAAGCAACAGATCGTGCGATTGCGCGTCCTCAGTTTGTGGCATCGGAGTATCAGTCTATTTGTACTAATTGAGACGATTTCGGTTTGTTGCTGTCACCATGAAAATGGCGCAAGATGGCATCGACCTGCGACCGGTTTACGACGGCCGACAGCGCCGCAGAATCCGCCTGCTTGATAGCTTGCAAGCTGCCGAAATGCTGCAACAAGCGGCGGACCGTGAGCGCCCCGACTCCCGGAATGTCCAGCAGTTCGGTTTTGCGGTCGCGAATCTCCCGCCGCTTACGATGAAAGGTCACGGCAAAACGATGCGCCTCGTCGCGCACTAATTGCACCAGGTGAAGCACCGGCGAGTGCCGATCCAGCACCACCGGGTCGTCTTCCTGGCCCAGCACGTAGATAATCTCTTCGCGCTTGGCAATCGACGCCAGCGGCTGATTAATGATGCCAAGCGCCTCCAGCGCTTGGGCCGCGGCATGTAGCTGTCCGATGCCGCCGTCGATCAGGATCAGGCTGGGCATCGTTTGGTTCTCGGCCTGCACCCGGCCATAGCGGCGGGTCACTACCTCGCGCATTGAGGCGAAGTCGTCAACGCCGACGACGCTGCGGATGATGAACTTGCGATAGTCCGACTTCTTCATCTTGCCGTCTTCCCACACCACCATCGAAGCGACCGTCTCAGCCCCCTGGATGTGCGAGATGTCGAAACACTCAATGCGCTTCGGCGGCTCCGGCAGCATGAGCGCGTCCTGTAAGGCTTCCTGAACCGCTTTGGTCGTCGGCTTCAACACGCGGAAACGCTGGTCGTAGGACTGCTTCGCGTTTTGTCCGACCAGGTCCACCAGGGAACGCTTGTCCCCGCGCTGGGGAACGGTGATATGTACGTTTCGCTTTTGTCCCTCAGAGAGGATTTGCTCCAGCGGCTCGCGATCTTCAAAGTCCACCGGAACATACACGGCGCGCGGCACATATTGCGCGTCGAGATACACCTGCTTCAGCAGGGCAGAGAAGAACTCGCCCGGCTCGAAGCCTTCTTCGCCAACAACTTCGCTCAGCTCTTCCCAGAAGAACTCGCGCTTATCGACAATCTTGCCGCCGCGCAGGTGAAACAAATTCACCGCCAGCATCTGATTTTCAAAGTGATAGCCGAAAACATCGGCATCATCGCCGTCGACCACCGCCATGCGTTGCTTCTGATCCAGCAACTCGACCGTGGAGATCAGGTCGCGATACTTGGCCGCCAATTCATACTGCTCACCTTCGGCCGCGGCAGCCATGCGTTTGTGCAACGAGCGCTTCAGGTCCTGCCCACGCCCTTCGAGAAACAGCCGCACATCGTGCACGGCTTCGGCATACCGTTCCGGAGTCGTCAGCCCTTCCACGCACGGTCCCAGGCAGCGTCCGATGTAGTACTGCAAACATGGCCGCGGATACGTACGATTCAGGTCGAGCTTGCACGACGGAATCAGGAAGTGCCGGTGAATCAGATCGACGATGCGATACGCCAGGCTGGTCGGGAAATACGGGCCAAAGTACAGCGATCCATCTTTGCGTAAACGCCGCGTCGGAAACACTCGCGGATACCGCTCGCCGATCGTCAGCTTGATATAAGGATAAGTTTTGTCGTCGCGAAGAAGAATGTTGTAGCGCGGCTTCTTCTTTTTAATCAGGTTGTTCTCAAGCGCCAGCGCTTCCTTTTCGTTATCGACCACGACGTAGTCGATATCGACCGCCTCGCGCAGCAGAGTTCCTGTCTTGGCGTTTTCGGCCGCTCCCTCCAGAAAATACGACCGCACCCGTGAGCGCAGGTTTTTCGCCTTGCCCACGTAGATGACCTGGCCCTCGGCGTTTTTGTACAGATACACGCCAGGCGAGGTTGGGATGGTCTTGATTTTCTGGTGAAGGTCCATAAGGCCGTTGTCGGTGCTCAGTTGCTAGTTCTCAGTTTAGACCCGCGGAATGCGAGCCATTTTTCGCCCTGCTAAGGCCCTTTTTCTGTTCCAAACGCTGTTTTTTTTGCGTAATTCCGGGCTGTTGTTCCATTCCTCAAAGTGATCGATTCAAGCAAATCCATGAATCTAACTCATGCATAACCGCGACGAACTCGGTAAAAATTCCACGTTTAACGTCAGTTTGTGCCCCCCTTGCGCGCCAGAGCTGCCGCTTGCCGCCAAGTTGGCCCTGAAAACAAGGCTGATTCACCCGTTTTGCGATGGCAACGAGCTTGCATATTCAACTGTTTGGCGAACCCGATCGCCGAGAGTACAAGGAGCAAGCTGCGATGAACCGTTTTAGCCTTGCCGCCGTTACCGTGGCTGTCGTGCTGCCGCTGACCGTAGGCTGCGCCAGCAAGAAGTACGTGCGCAACGAAGTGACTCCGACCGTAAACAAGGTCAATGAATTAGATGATCTGACGGCGAAAAATACTCGCGACATCCGCGATGTCGACTCCCGCTCGCAGCAGGGAATCCAGCAGGCGACCTCCGCCGCGGATCAGGCGAACCAGAAGGCGCTCGCCGCCGGGCAAGCTGCCAACCAGGCGAACCAGAACGCGACACAGACTGCTAATCGCGTGACCAGCTTGGCGGGCACGGTAGAAAATATCGACAACTACAAGCCGGTGGGCGACGCCACGACGGTGCAGTTCGGATTTGACAAGGCCGAGCTCACCCGCAAAGACAAGCAGACGCTCGACCAGTTCGGCCAGCAGATCGCGAATCAGCGCCATTTCCTGCTCGAGATCCACGGATACACCGACTCCACAGGCGACAAGACTTACAACTATCAACTCAGCCAGCGCCGCGCCGACGCCGTGATTCAGTACCTGGCCTCGAAATACAACGTTCCTGCGCACCAGATTTACGTTATCGGTTTGGGGGAGGACAATCCCGTTGCTGCGAATACCTCGTCAAAGGGCCGCGCTGAAAATCGCCGCGTTGACATTCGCCTCATGAGCAACGCCGTCGAAGCACCTGCCTCAGCCCAGGCCACCAGCCCCTCGCGGCAGGCGAACTCCAGCCAGTCGCAATAACAACCAGAATCCTCCTGTACGACTTCGGGCCGCTGACGCACCAGCGGCCCTCATTTTTTTTGGCGTGAAGGCCAGCTCTACCCTTATTAAATCCAAGTAAACAAAATTCCCGAGACGTTGACTCTTGCCGCTGGAAGGTTGAGGCTTAATGAGTCGCATTAATTATCCACGCCTGTTTTGGCGTCGGAATGTTCGGAATGTAAGGAGTTTGTTGTTATGGCTACCATCGCTCCTCCCGATGTTCTTTCCAAAGACGATTCTCTGAGCGCGTACGGACCGGCGCGCTCGACCATTACCGGTACGCCGCTGAGTGCTGACCAATTGCGCAAGACCGACGCTTATTGGCGCGCCTGCAATTACCTGAGCCTGGGAATGATTTACCTGCTCGACAATCCACTGCTGCAGGAGCCGCTGCGCCCGGAGCACATCAAGAACCGCCTGCTCGGCCATTGGGGTTCGAGTCCCGGGCTTGTCCTTCACCTATGTCCACCTCAACCGGCTGATCAAGAAGTACGACCTGGACATGATCTTCCTCGCCGGCCCCGGACACGGCGCGCCCGGCGTGCTCGGCCCCGGGTATCTTGGAGGGAGGCTACTCCGAGGTTTATCCGGAGAAGAGCGAAGACTACGAAGGGCTGCGCGAGTTCTTCAAGCAGTTCTCATTCCCCGGCGGCATCGGCAGCCACTGCACGCCGGAGACGCCGGGATCGATTCACGAAGGCGGCGAGCTGGGGTACGTTCTCTCGCATGCCTGCGGCGCGGCGTTCGACAATCCGGAACTGATCGTCGCGGCGGTGGTGGGCGATGGCGAATCGGAGACCGGACCGCTGGCGACTTCCTGGCACATCAACAAGTTTCTCAACCCGGTACGCGATGGCGCGGTGCTGCCGATCCTCCATCTCAACGGTTACAAGATCAACAACCCGACGCTGCTGGCGCGCATTCCGCATGAGGAACTGGAAAACCTGCTGCGCGGTTATGGCTGGACGCCGTATTTCGTCGAGGGCTCCGATCACGACAGCATGCACCAGGCGATGGCGGCGACGGTGGAGCACTGCGTGAACGAGATTCGCCAGATCCAGAGCGACGCGCGCAGCAACTCGCAGTTCGCGCGGCCGCATTGGCCGATGATCGTGTTGCGCTCGCCCAAGGGATGGACGGCGCCCCAGGAAGTGGAGGGCCACGGCTGGAAGGCTTCTGGCGCGCCCACCAGGTGCCGATGCCGAACGTGAAGAAAGATCCCGAGCAGCTTCGCCTGCTGGAAAACTGGATGCGCTCGCAGAAGCCGGAAGAGCTGTTCGACGGCAACGGCAAGTTTGTTCCGGAATTTCGAGACTTGGCTCCGACTGGCACGCGGCGCATGAGCGCCAATCCGCACGCCAACGGCGGACTCCTGAAGAAGTCGCTGCGCCTGCCCGACTTCCGCGAATACGGAATCGAAGTCGAGAAGCCGGGACAGATTACCGGCCGAAAACACTCGGCCGCTGGGTGTGTTGCTGCGCGACGTGATGAAGCAGAACATGACCAACTTCCGCGTCTTCGGGCCGGACGAAACCACGTCGAACAAGCTCGACGCCATCTACGAGGTCAGCAAGAAGTTCTGGATCGAAGAGTACTTCCGAAGGACCTCGACGGCGGCGAGCTCTCGAGCGACGGCCGGGTCATGGAGATGCTGAGCGAGCACACCATGGAGGGCATGCTCGAAGGCTATCTGCTCACCGGCCGGCACGGCTTCTTCTCGACCTACGAGGCGTTCGTCCACGTCATCGACTCGATGTTCAACCAGCACGCCAAGTGGCTGGAGATCTGCAATCACCTGTCGTGGCGCGAGTCGATCGCGTCGCTCAATCTGCTCATCACCTCGACCGTCTGGCGGCAGGACCACAACGGCTTCACCCATCAGGATCCCGGCTTCCTCGACGTGGTGGTGAACAAGAGCGCGAATGTCACGCGCATCTATCTGCCGCCCGACGTGAACTCCCTGCTGTCGGTGGCCGACCACTGCCTGCGCAGCCAGAACTACGTCAACGTGATCGTCTGCGACAAGCAGAAGCACCTGCAGTACATGGACATGGAGCAGGCCATCACGCACTGCACCAAGGGCATCGGCATCTGGGACTGGGCCAGCAACGACCAGGGTGGCGAGCCCGACGTGGTGATGGCGTCGCGCGGGCGACATTCCGACGCAGGAGGCGCTGGCGGCGACGGTGATGCTGCGCAAGGAATTTCCCGACCTGAAGATTCGCTTCATCAACGTGGTGGATCTGTTCAAGCTGCAGCCCAGCACCGAGCATCCGCACGGGCTGACCGACCGCGACTTCGATTCGCTGTTCACGCTGGACAGGCCGGTGATCTTCAACTTCCACGGCTATCCGTGGCTGATTCACCGGCTGGCCTATCGGCGGCACAACCACGACAACATGCACGTGCGCGGCTACAAGGAGAAGGGCAACATCAATACGCCGCTGGAGCTGGCGATCAAGAACAACATCGACCGCTTCAGCCTGGCGATGGACGTGATCGACCGCGTGCCTCGACTGCAGCGCATCGGCGGCCACGCCAAGGAGCAATTCCTCAACCAGCAGATCGAATGCCGGAATTACGCGCACCAATACGGCGTCGATCAACCCGAGGCGGCGAATTGGAGATGGCCGTTGTAACTGCTTATTCTTGAATACCCCATCCGGCCAGGTTGTGCCGGATGGGAGTTTAGTGCCTACCAGAACGAAGTTTTCC
The DNA here is from genome assembly GCA_963791965.1 of uncultured Acidobacteriaceae bacterium. Lineage (GTDB taxonomy): Bacteria > Acidobacteriota > Terriglobia > Terriglobales > Acidobacteriaceae > CAVVDY01. Next base: position 51,601 of record CAWBUK010000008.1, read on the forward strand.
GGCCTGACTGTCTGATTTCTCCCCTGATTGTGAAGAACTGTAAAAAAGAATGGCTGTCGGGTCGTTTTTGCGAGACTTTTCGAGGGTTTTGCGTCTATACTTGTAACCCAAATCCAAGGTGGGCGCCGCAACCCCGACAGCAACCCCAAACGGGCGCCCACCGCCCCCTTATCAGAAGTTGTCAGTTGTCAGTTGTCAGTTCCGGAAGTTGGACGTTGCCGGTTTCGTAAGTGATTCCTTCCTCAAGGTAGTGCTCTCCCACCAGATTGCGATTGCTTAGTACGGCGGAGCCCCGCTCTGACCGACCGTCGCCAGTCAGCACCAGTTGACCGCAAGAGTTGTCAGGAATTCCAGGCCAGACTTGGGGATGGTACGTCGAGATCGTGCGGGAACGTGATAGCGAAGATCGAGAGGCGAGGGATTCAGCGTGGCGGATCAAGCGGCTGCGGGAAAACTCAAACGCGCAGGTCGCTCGCGGACTGAAGTCCGCTCACGAGAACGAAACCGGTACTTGTTCGGCGCAGCTAAAGCTCCGCCCCTTCAAACCGCATTGCAACCGGCTTTTCAGCAACGTGTCGAGGCGTCAGAAATGGGGACACAGAGTCCCCGCCATGTTCCGGCTGACAACTGACAACCGACAACTATTTGTTGTGGCCGCCGACTTCGCTCTCTTTGAACATGTACTTGATGCTGGGCTTGTAGATCAGAAGATTGGATGCGCCGATACGGTTCAGCTTGAGGCAGTACTTGTCGTACCACTCGATGATGCCGTGAATCTCTTCGCCATCCTGCAACACCAGGACCATGGGAGTCTTGGCCTGCATCTGTTTCTGATAATAGAAATTCTCAGCGTGGGTCTGCTCGGGAGGCAGGACCTTCTTGCCGGTTCCAGGGCGGTCCGGGCGGGCGCCGTTGCTGGGACGCTCGCGACGTTCGCGCATCTCGCCGCTGTCGCCATTGCCGCCGTTACGCGGTTCAGCCGCGCGCGGCTCGGTGCGATTAAAGCTGGGGCGGATCAGTCTGCGGTTGGCAAACACCTCACTGTCGACGGCGCGACCTACTGCCGTGGAATCGGGTGAATCTTTCATGGTGTTTGCTCCTAGTGCTCCGCTGACGGGCCGTGGCAACAACTAGCTGGGGATTGGCAAAGTCTGCGGCGCTTACTCTGATGTTTGGGTTAAAACGTTGCGTTTACCCTAACACAGCAGATGCACCAAAACAATGTAGATACGCCTGCTACTTTGGTGTGACGCATATCGGCGCAGACACGCATGGTGACAAGGCCAACAGCAAGTCCTTCAGCCGCCCGGCGAGCTCAGAATACGTACCCGCAGGCACTCTGGCTGGGGCTGGTGGCTGGTAGCTTTTTCTGACACCTGACACCTGACACCTGCACCTATAGCTCCGCGAATATGTCCTTAAAGTCGTAGCAGCCCGCCTTGCCGACGATCCATTCAGCCGCCAGCACGGCTCCTTCGGCGAAGGTCCGGCGCGAGTTTGCCTCGTGGGTCAGGACAATGCGGTCACCCGGAGAAGTCAGCTCCAGCGTGTGCGTGCCCGTGACGTCGCCCTCCCGCTCAGAGGTGATCTCGATAGCTGGGTTGCGCAGAACGTTGCGCATGGCTGCGGCGGTACCTGATGGGGCATCCTTCTTGTGGATGTGATGGCGTTCGGTGATGTGCGCTGAGTATCCGTGAGCCAGCGCCGGTGCTGCAGACTTCAAAATGTTAAAAAACAGGTTTACGCCATAGGAAAAATTTGCGCCAAAGACGAAGCCCGTACCCGCCGCTTCGACCAGCGCGCGGACGTGCTCCATCTCGTCGTACCAGCCGGTAGTGCCGACCACCATCGGCTTGCCGCTGCGGACCACCGCTTCGATATTCGGTAGCACGGCCTGAGGAGTGGTGAAGTCGATAACGACGTCGATGGCGCGCAGATTTTCTGCCGTGAGCCATGCGGCATGTTGGTTATCTGCGCTGGTTACGGCTTGCACTTGATGGCCGCGCTCGCGAGCAACTTCGGCGACGAGTGACCCAGTCTTGCCGCAGCCGAGTACGAGGATGTTTAGCGGCACGCTCAATCAAATACCGCCGGATCAAGCTCAGTAAAGAAGCGCGCATGCAGGCGCTGTACTACTTCCGGCACGCGAGTTTCGTCGATGACGAACGTCAGGTTGATCTCGGAAGCGCCCTGCGAAATCATGCGCACGTTGATGTCGCGGATGGCGTCGAATACCTGTGCCGCCACTCCCGGCCGCTCGCGGATGGCCTCGCCGACCAGGCACACAATCGCCTGCCGTCCCGAATACTTCACCTGTCCCAGGTCTTCGAGGTCGGCGGCAATCTGCGGAATCGCCTCGTTCGAATCGACGGTAAGCGACACGCTGACTTCCGAGGTTGACACCACATCGACCGCGCAGCGGTGGCGCGCGAAAACCTCAAATACCTTGTTGAGGAAGCCATGCGCCATCAGCATGCGCGCCGAGACGATGTCGATGATAGTGATGCGGCTCTTGACCGCGATCGCCTTGAAGATCGAGTTCGACGGCTCGGTGTGCGACAGAATGCGCGTGCCCTCGTTCTTGGGATTACGCGAGTTCAGCACCAGCACGGGGATGTTCTTCTCCACCGCCGGAAGCACCGTTGCCGGATGTAAAACCTTGGCGCCGAAATAGGCCAGCTCGGCGGCCTCTTCGAAGCTGATGAGCTTAATGCGATGCGCGTCCGCACAAATGCGCGGGTCGGTAGTCTTCATGCCGTCAACGTCGGTCCAGATCTCGATGCGCTCCGCATTCAGTCCGGCGCCCACCAGCGCTGCAGAAAAATCGGAGCCACCGCGGCCAATCGTCGTGGTCTTGCCCTCCGGAGTTGAGCCAATGAATCCGCCCATCACCGGTACTCGGCCGTCGCGCGAGGAGCGGACGAACCTTCACCTGAAGGCGGTGATTGATCTCGTCCACCTGCGGGACTGCGCGCATGTGCTGCGCGTCGGTGATGATGACTTGCCGCGCGTCGAGCAACGTGGCATTCAGCCCGCGCGCCACAAACGCGGGTGTGATGATCATGCTCGACAGCCGCTCGCCGAATGAGGCAACGTGATCGGAGGTGCGCGGCGTCAGTTCGCCGACGGCGCAGATGCCGCGCAACAACTGCTCGAGCGCGTCGAACATATCTCCCAGTTCGGAGTGAAGGCCGGTGTGCAACCCGGTGCCCAGCAGTTCGCCGGCGGTGGTGTAGTGGCGCTCGCGCAGCTTGAGGCAAAGCTCCAGCGACTTATCGAGATCGCCTGCGCCGGCGGCGTTTGCCATGGCCAGCAGCTGGTCGGTGACCTTGGCCATGGCGCTGACCACGACGACGGGACGATCCGCGGCGCGGTCTTTCACGATGCCGGCAATGCGGTCGATGGCGGTGGCGTCCTCGACCGAGGTCCCGCCAAATTTCATGACGATCACGGGAGGTAGCCCTGCACCTTGAGGAGTTCGGCGTTCAGCAGCGCTGCTCCGGCTGCGCCGCGAATGGTGTTGTGCGACAGCACGGTAAACTTCCAGTCGAGCACGCCACAGGGGCGAAGGCGTCCGACGGTAACCGTCATGCCGTTGCCGCGATCGACATCGAAACGCGGCTGGGGACGATCGGGCGCGTTGTCATAGAAAATTGCCTGGCGCGGCGCCGAAGGGCAGCCCATCTCGTGCGGCGCCGACTCGAAGCCTTCGAGGGCAGCGATGATGGCGGTGGCATCCGTTGTTTTGTTTAGCTTTAGCGAAACTGATTCGGTGTGTCCGTCTTCTACCGCGACGCGATTGCAATGCGCCGTCATCTTGAAACCGGGATCATCGACGCCGGTATCGCTCAGCAAGCCCAGCAGCTTGCGCGTCTCCTCCTCCATCTTCTCTTCTTCTTTGGCGATGTAGGGAATGACGTTGCCAAGAATATCGAGCGAGGCGACGCCGGGATATCCCGCTCCGCTCACCGCCTGCATGGTGGTGACGAAGATGGCTTCAATGCCGAAGTGGTGATGTAGCGGGGCGAGCGCAACGACGAGTCCGATGGCCGAGCAGTTGGGATTGGTGACGATGTATCCGCCGGACTGCTTGCGCCAGGACTGCCGTTCGATCAGCGCGAGGTGCGCGGGATTCACTTCCGGGATTACCAGCGGCACCGTGGGGTCCATGCGAAAGGCGCTGGAGTTGCTGACCACGGCGCATCCGGCGGCGGCGAACTGCGGCTCCAACTCGCGCGCGATGCCGGCATCAAGCGCAGCGAAAATCACCTTGGGCGCGCCATCGGGCGATGCGGGAGAAACCACCATGTCGCGCACGTTCGCGGGCATCGGCGTCTTCAGACGCCAGCGCGTGGCTTCGCCATAAGGCTTGCCCTCCGAGCGATCGGAAGCCGCCAGCCACGCGACTTCAAACCAGGGATGGGCCTCGAGCAATTGAATAAAGCGCTGACCGACAACTCCGGTTGCGCCCAGGATACCGACGGGAATTTTCGATGCCATCTGTAGGAACTTCAACAGCAGTAATGTCCGGAAAATTCAGCATAGCACGGGGGAAGGGTGTGGTTGGATGTGGAGCTTTGAAAGGGCTCGCCTTGAGGCGTGCCGCAAGCCCGGGTAGTGCGGCGCTTCAGCGCCGCGTCATGCGGGCGATAACTGTTTTGAAGGTTTGCATCCCGCTGCTTGTAGCGGGATGCAAACCTTCATTTGGTAGTGGCTGGGATCCGGCGAAGGCCCGATACCAGTAAGCGCTCCCATTTGTCTCCCTTCCCGCCGTGCGCGACAATAGCCGCATTCTCTCCTTTGGAGTTTTGCTTTGCTGAATCGTCGGGTCTCGAAGCTGGTTCCGCTGGTTGTGCTTTCCGCCGCTCTCGTTTGCTCACATCTTGCATTCGCCCAGGCCGCTCCTACGTTTGACGGCAAGCGCTGGTGGGACTACGTCAAGGTGCTGGCCGACGACAACATGGAGGGCCGCGAAACCGGTAGTCCCGGACTGCAGCGCGCCTCGGCCTACGTGGTCGAGCAGTTGAAGAAGAATGGATTGCAGCCTGCGGGCAGCAAAGGCTACTACCAGCCGGTGAAGTTGGTCAGCCGCGAGATTGACGAGTCCGGCTCAAGCATGGAGTTGCTACGCGACGGCAATACTCAGTTCGTGAAATTGGGCGAAGATGCCATGTTCAGCACGCGGGTTGATCTGGCTCCCAAGACGGAAGCGCCGCTCGTGTTCGTTGGCTACGGGCTCAACGTGCCGGAGAAGAACTATGACGATTATTCCGGGGTGAACGTGAAGGGCAAAGTGGCGGTCATCTTCAGCGGCTCGCCCGAGGACATGCCGGCGGCGCTGGCCTCGCACTATCAATCGTCGGCCGAGCGCGCGAAAGAGTTGCGCAAGGCGGGAGCCATCGGCTTCATCATCATTCCCAATCCAGCCGCGATGGATATTCCCTGGAGCCGCATGACGCTGGCCCGCAAGCGCCCGAGCATGTCGCTGGCCGACCCCATGTTCAACGACTGGAAGGGAATTGGCCTGGCGGTGACGTGGAATCCTGAATTCGCGGAAGAGCTCTTCGAGGGCTCTGGCCATACCTTCGCCGAGATCGTCGCCCTGGGGAAAGATCGTAAGCCGCTGCCGCACTTTCCGCTGACCATGAGCATCAGGGCCAAGGCGAAGCAGATTACGAAACAGGTGAAGTCGGCAAACATCGTGGCCAAGTTGCCGGGCTCCGACCCGCAGCTCAAGTCGCAGTACGTTGTGCTCTCGGCGCACCTCGACCACCTCGGAATCGGTGAGCCCATCAACGGTGACAAGATTTATAACGGCGCCATGGACAATGCTTCCGGATCGGCCTTGGTGCTTGATATTGCCGAGCAGTTACACGCCACGGGAGTGAAGCCGAAGCGCTCGCTGCTGTTTCTGTTTGTGACGGCGGAAGAGAAGGGACTGCTGGGCTCGCGCTACTTCGCCAGCAAGCCGACCGTGCCGAAGAAAGACATCGTCGCCGACCTCAACACCGACATGTTCCTGCCGATTTTTCCGCTGAAGATCGTGACCGTGTACGGCCTTGACGAGTCCACTCTTGGTGCGGATGCGCGCTGGGCAGCGCAGAAGAACGGTATCGAAGTGCAGCCCGATCCTGAGCCGCTGCGCAACTTATTTATACGCAGCGATCAATACAGCTTCATCAAGCAGGGCGTGCCATCGCTGGCGATGAAAGTGGGCTACACCAAAGGCAGTCCGGAAGAGGCGACCGCAACGAAGTGGCTGCACGAGCGATATCACGCCCCTTCGGACGACCTGAACCAGCCCGTAAACCTGGAGGCGGCAGGGAAGTTCGAAACCATCATGACCGATCTCGCCTTGCGGGTCGCCGATGCACCCAAGCCTCCGGCGTGGAATAGTGGCAGCTTCTTCGAGAGGTTTGCGGCGAAGTGATAGACCAGTTGTCGGTGGTCAGTTGTAGGTTGTCAGAAATTGTCACGAGCGGCCTCTTGGAGGGAGGGAACTGCTCTTGTTTGCCGCTCGCAAGAGTTTCCAGCGCGACGGTCCTGCAACTGTCGGCCAGAGAACAGATCCCTCGCTCCGCTCGTGATGACAATCTCAGTAAAAGGGTGCCCGTTGCTCGAAACTGAGACCCGACGCCTGAGATCCCCAGCTCAGAACGACGGCTACCTTGGCGTGACGGAAAGTTACCCAGTTTATTACCACTAGCACCAAAGAACTATTCCGTAAAATCTACAGGTAACTTGGAAATACTTGCTCGGTCGTTTCTACCGCCTTCGGCTTAAGTCTTTTGTTTCTGTCATCGCAACTTTGGCACGTGCGATGCATTAGGTACGGGCAGACGAAGTGGCGCATAAGAGCCACCTGATTGAGAGTATCGGCCAGAGCTCTCACCGCAGGTGGCTCTTTTTATTGCTTTTTACAGGATTCCAACTTCAGTGACGGGCGGGGCGCACGTTTTTAACCCCAAAACATGAAGTTCTTGTCGTCCAAGGCCCGGCTTTGATATTGATTCTGGCGGAAGATGTTGAGCGTGTCGTCAAATTGAAGATTTCGTCCACCCGGGATCATCTGGTCTGTCGACAGTACTTCCATAAGCCAAGTAGGCCGGGGATTCCGCGCAAGGGTGTTCGCCGCTCCGCGCAACACGTTTAGTTCGAAGCCCTCGACGTCTGCCTTGATCAGGATTTTCCGGCCGTCAAACCTGCCGGCCAAGACTGTATCGAGGGTGGTGACGGGGACAATTTCACCGTGCTTGCTTTGTCCCCAGCCGGTGACGAAGGATGCTATTCCTCCGTAGCCGTACAACATTCTCAGTCCAGGTCGCTCGTCCAGCCCAAGCGGGAAAACCTCCACTTCAAGCAACCGATTGTCCCAAAGATTCCGCATCAGGTACCGGAGGTTTCGCGGCGCCGGTTCAATGGCGATTACGGGTTTGCCATGAGTTGCCGCCAGGCACGAATAGAATCCGATGTTGGCCCCGATATCAACCACCAGATCATGGTCTTTCAGCGAGTCCAGGAAAGCCGCGCGCTCCTCTATTTCCCACTCGGCGGAAAGCATCGTCGGATCACCTGCCAGGGTGAAACCGCATGACGTCTGGAGACTCTGGTCACGCCAAGATTCGCGGATCCGACGATATATCCTGCCGACCGGAGCGGCGTGGGTGTCAATCAACTCCCTGTAGCGCGTCAGATTCACAATTCGACTTACGCCAATGCCAGCTTCTCGCGGATATCGATTCCGGCACTGCGTAGCAGTTTCTCGACAGCGGTCTCGTCCAGGCGGGTCGCATCGTATTCAATAAGGATGGTCTTTTCCTTTTCGTTCATCCGCACGCGCCGGATCCCGTAAACATCGTTGAACTGGCCCATGGCGCTCATCTCGGTCTCGCCCGGCGGCAGGCCATAGCGGAACATCACTTCCACACTCGTCATCACAACCCCCTGAATAAGGTGTAAGAATGAGTAAAGAGCAGCTTATCAGGAGCGCATGAGCGACACCGAAACAAATCAGCAGGTTCCCGCGCCCTCGGCAATCCTCGATCCGGTCTGCGGCATGACCGTCGATCCGGCGCAGGCCCGCGGCCGGGCGCAGCACCGGGACGAGACCTATTATTTCTGCTCGCCAGGATGCATGCACAAATTCGTCTCCGATCCTGGCAAATATCTTTCTGCGTCCTACAACCCGGGAGGCATGTCGAGCGAAGCTACGGTCCAGATCGGCGCCACTTGCAAGATTGATCGCGACCCGGTCTGCGGCATGAGCGTCGATCCGGCGAAGGCCGCTGCCAGTGTCGAGTACGAACATAAGCTCTATCACTTCTGTTGCAAAGGCTGTGCCGAAAAGTTCAAAGCCGATCCGCAAAGATATCTTTCGCCGAGTTATAAGCCCGGCGGCATGTCACACAAGCCGCAGATGGTGAGCATTGGCGGGATGGGCCACGCGGCTACTGCCAACAAGCTTCAGCGCGATCCGGTTTGTGGCATGAATGTCGATGCGGCGAAAGCTGCGGCAACCTTCGTTCACAAAGGCGCCACCTACTACTTCTGCTGCAAAGGCTGCGCCGAAAAGTTCAAGGCCGATCCGGCAAAGTATCTTGCGCCTGCGTCGTCGAAACCGTCAACAGCAGCCGCTCCGACGACTTCTGCGGGAACCGTGTGGGTCTGCCCCATGTGTCCCGAGGTGCGCGAGTCGAAACCTGTGCCGTGTCCCAAGTGCGGCATGGCGCTGGAGCCGGAAACTCCGCTGGCTCTGGCGACGCGCACGGAGTGGACCTGCCCCATGCATCCCGAGATCGTGCGTGAGCAGCCGGGCTTTTGTCCCATCTGCGGCATGGCGCTGGAGCCGCGCACGGTTGCCGCTGCCGAGCAGGAAAATCCCGAGCTACGCGACATGACGCGCCGCTTCTGGGGCAGCGTCGTTCTCGGCGTGCCGCTGGTTGCGTTATCGATGCTTAGCATGGGGCCGCTTGCGCATGTCATCTCGGCGCGCGCGGGAACGTGGATCGAATTCCTGCTGGCGACGCCCATCGTGCTCTGGGCGGGAAGGCCGTTCTTCCAGCGCGGCTGGGCTTCGGTAAAGCATCGCAGCCCCAACATGTTCACGCTGATCGCGCTGGGCGTGGGGGTGGCCTACATCTACAGCGCGGTTGCGACGCTGCTGCCGCAGATATTTCCTGACACCATGCGCACGCACGGCGGCCAGCCGGAGGTCTACTTCGAAGCTGCCGCTGCCATTATCGTGCTGGTGCTGCTGGGACAGGTTCTCGAACTGAAAGCGCGCAGCCGCACCGGCTCAGCCATTCGCGCCCTGCTCGATCTCTCGCCCAAGCTGGCGCGCATCATGCGCGATGATGGCAGCGAGTACGACGTCCCGCTCGACCAGGTAAAGGTTGGCGACAAGCTGCGGGTTCGCCCCGGCGAAAAGATTCCTACCGACGGAACGGTGATCGACGGGCTTAGCGCGGTGGATGAATCGATGATTACCGGCGAGCCCATGCCGGTGGAAAAACGCATGGGCGACAAGGTGATCGGCGCGACGGTAAACGGCACGGGATGGCTGCTAATGCGCGCCGAGCGCGTAGGCAGCGACACCATGCTGGCGCAGATTGTGCAGATGGTAAGTAATGCGCAACGTAGCCGGGCTCCTATACAGCGACTGGCTGATCGCGTTGCCGCGTTCTTCGTTCCCACGGTGCTGACCATCTCGGTCGTGACATTCTTCGTATGGTTGTTGCGCGGACCCGAGCCGCGACTGGCCAATGCCGTGGTGAACGCTGTCGCGGTACTTATCATCGCTTGCCCCTGCGCCTTAGGGCTGGCCACGCCGATGGCGATCATGGTGGGCACTGGCCGCGCCGCGCGCGCCGGAATCCTCATCAAGAACGCCGAAGCGCTGGAGACCTTTGACAAGGTAACGGCCATCGCGCTCGACAAAACCGGCACCCTCACCCAAGGCAAACCCGAGTTGCAGGAGGTTATCGCCTTCAGCGGCGAAAGCGAAGAGAGCATCGTGAAGCTGGTGGCCAGCCTGGAGCGCGGCAGCGAGCATCCGCTGGCTGCGGCTATCGTCGACGCGGCGCTCGCCGGCGGCATGCAACTCATTCCGGCCGACGGCTTTCGCTCGCTCACCGGCAAGGGTGTGATCGGCACCGTGGGAGGCCGCGAAGTCGCCGTAGGGAATGACCGGCTGCTGGAAGAAGTTGGAATCCTCGATCTCGATGCCGCGATCCGAGACAAAGCCGACTCCCTTCGCCGCGACGGACAAACCGTCGTCTACGCCGTGATCGACGGACGCGCTTCAGGACTGCTGGGCATTGCCGATCCCATCAAGCCCGAGGCGCTCGAAGCGGTTCGCGATCTGCAGCGCGCAGGGCTGCGCGTCGTGATGCTCACCGGCGACAACCAGACCACCGCGCAGGCGGTCGCGCGCAAACTGGGCATCAGCGACTTCGAGGCCGGCGTGCTGCCCGATCACAAGGCCGAGGTCATCAAGAAGCTGCAACAGCAGGGAATCACGGTGGCGATGGCGGGCGACGGGATTAACGACGCTCCCGCGCTGGCGCAAGCGAATGTGGGCGTCGCCATGGCGACCGGTACCGACGTTGCCATGGAGAGCGCCGGTATCACGCTGCTGAAGGGCGACCTGCGCGCGCTGGTGCGGGCCCGCCACCTGAGCCACGCCGTCATGCGCAACATCAAGCAGAATTTGTTCTTCGCGTTTATCTACAACTCAGTGGGAGTTCCCATCGCTGCCGGGATCCTCTATCCCAAGTTCGGACTGCTCTTGTCGCCCATCATCGCAGCGGCGGCCATGAGCCTCAGTAGTGTATCCGTGATTACGAATGCGCTGCGGCTGAGGAGAGTGAGGCTGTAAGCTGGGCTGCCTCAAGAAATTGTCATGACGAGTGAAGCGAGGCATCTGCTCTCGCCGCCTGTGCGCAGAATCTCCGTTTGGAATACTCCGTGATATCCCGGGCATTTCCTTGGTTTGGAATGAGCGGGTTCAAGCAACCGTGCTTCGGCTTCGCGCTGTGTAATATTTCTCTTTCAAGGTCGCGCATCCGCACCAGACATCCAAAGATTAAGGGTGGTAATCATGAATAACGCCGCAACTGAGATGGATGTTCTGATCGTCGGGGCCGGTCCGGTCGGCCTTTTTCTCGCCAACGAGTGTGCGCGCCGCGGACTTCGATTTCGCATAGTCGAAGCACATGCAACCCAGTCGCAACACTCGAAAGCGCTGGCGATCTTCCCTCGCACCCTCGAAATTTTTGACATGGCCAACGTTGTCGCCCCGTTCGCTGAAGTCGCGAACCGTGTTACCTCGGTGGCGATTAGCGTGGGCGACCGCCAACTCGGTCACATGCCCTTCACTCCCGAGGACACTCCGTACTCCTTCGTGGCCATGGTTCCGCAAGACGTGACGGAGAAGCTTCTGGTCGAAGAATTGCAGCGCCGCGGGGGGCACGTTGAATATGAAACGACGTTCGTCTCCGCCGTCCAGCATGACGGCTTCGTCAGCGCGACCCTGGAGCAGAAAGACAAGAGCAGTGACGTCACTGCCTTATTCGTAGTTGGCTGCGACGGGGCTCACAGCACGGTTCGCCACCTGCTGGATCTTGCGTTTGAAGGAGCAGAGTACGACGCGCTGTTCATCCTGGCCGATATCCAGAGCAACGAAACGCTTCCTGCAGATCAGTTGCAGTTGTGCCCCAATGAAGCAGGACCGGTAGCGATTTTTCCCATGAGCGCTACCCGCCGCCGAATCGTGGCCATGATTCACGAAAAGGAAGGTGACGCTCCTTCACTCGAGCTGGTGCAGAGAATTCTTCGGGAACGCGCACCGAAGGAGTTGCAGGCGCAAGGCCTGCACTGGAGCAGCTACTTCCAGATCCATCACCGCCAGGTAGCGAAGCTGCGGGTCGGGCGGATGTTTGTTGCCGGCGACGCCGCTCACATCCACAGCCCATTTGGCGGACAAGGAATGAACACCGGGCTGCATGACATCTGGAACCTGGCCTGGAAACTCGACCTCGCTGTACATGGCCACGCCAGCGAAGAGTTGCTCGATAGCTATACTGCCGAACGGCGGCCGGTCATCAAGAGCGTGATTGAAACCACCGACTTCCTGACTAAGGCCATGGGAACCCCCAGCAAGGTGGCACAGGCCCTACGCGATACGGTGATCCCTATGGTCTCGCGGCTTGCGCCCTTCCAGCATGCTTTCGTCGAAAAGCTTTCCGAACTGGGCATCGCCTACCAGGGCAGTCCAATTGTTGAAGGAGCCGGCAAACGCTACTTCGACGACTCCGTGCGCGGAGGCAAGTTGCTGCATCGCTTCGTGCTCGTCGTTGGAAGCGACGCGGATATATCAGCGCAAGCCGCCGCGAAGCAACTCGCTGGTGCAATGAGCGATGTTGTGGAGTTGAGGGTCGAGGGCGGGAAGGGGATGACGCTGCTTCGTCCCGATGGCTATGTCGCCTACTCTGCCCACACCGCCGATCAGTCGGCCTTGGATTCTGTGCGCGAGCTGTTGCAGCGGCAGACTGGAGCAGGTCTTCCGATTTGACGTCGCACTGGTAAGAGACTAGCTTTGAGGTTGAGTGAGTTGTTTCCTTTTCCTCTTTCAGATCCCTGAACTAAGTCAGCTTATCTGAAGTCCTCCTCTCTTAGAGCACCCAGCCTACAGGAGGTCTTATGTTCGCACGCAATGTGGCATTTTCTTTGAAGCCCGGCTCCGTGCACGAGTCCTTCTCACCAACTGGCCAATAACTAATAACAGAACGGTGTGAGGTCATGATGGTGATGTGTCCTGAGTGCAAGAGTGAAATGTCAAAGAAGTGGCAGCCCAAGAGCGCCGACGATCCTACTGCAGCTTCCGGCCTGGTGTGGTTATGCGGTGTGTGCGGGTGCCAACTCACCATGGCTGATATGAAATCGCGCGTTCCTACCGAACCCAAGGCAGAGCACGAAGCGATCAGTGATTTGCTGACGTCGTCCCGGCCGGATTCTGCACTGTCGCCGTGGGTCCCGCGCGACGAAAAAAGAATCCGAGGCTGAAATGTACTCAACAATCGTGAAATGGATTTGCGTGGCCGCCCTGGTTCTGGCTGCCGCCGTTACGCTGCACGGCATTCCGCAAATTCTGCTGCAATTGGTCGTCTGCGGCGGAGCTTTGTTCGTGATGCTGGAAGCATTTCGCAGCCAAAAGTACTTGTGGGCCGGAGCCCTTGCGCTGGTTGCTACCTATTTCAATCCGATTGTCCCGTTTGACGTCCCACGAATGGGGTCGCTTGCGGTACAGCTTGCGAGTGCGGTGGCCTTCCTGGCATCGATACGCTACATCAAGCCCATGCCTAGAATGTCGCTGGCGACAATTACCGATCTGCCGGCGCGCGGTGAGTCACTATAAGTCATTTCACGCCGAAGGCTTCTCAGGCGCAGGAAGGTAAAGAGGCAAGCATGGAAACAGGGTTGCACCACGGCTCCATGTTTATCATGGACGGTCTTCTTTTGCCGCCGGCGCTGCGCTTTGAGGGCAAGCCTTACTCCGATGGATGGAGGCTGGTTAGCGGGTTGAATAGCCAGGAAATCGATACCTGCGCACGTGACTGCGGCTGGAACCTTATCTCCATCGGATCAGGTATGAAGCGTTCGGCGTTAGGATTCGGAAGAGCCTGGAGTTTGCGAAGGGCTACCGACCGGCTGCTGGGCGAGGCCCGCAAAAATGCTTTCAATGCGATGGAGATTACCCACGTTAACGCCCGGCAGTTCCTGGGATTGCACCTGGTCAGCGTCTCTGCCCATTCCCGGAGCTTGCAAAAGGGTGGGCGAGTCAAAGATATCTCGGCGCGCCGTCGCGACTATTCCGGGTGAGCCGGTCCTCCGCAGACCCCACATCGAAGACCAGCTAACCTTGCTTTTGATCCTGCCTACGATTGCCCGTGATAGCTACGGCAATTCCATTTCAACGGCTGCAATGGTATCCGGCTCAACGGTCACGACCTTCGATGCCTGCACCTTGTTGCCTCCGCGTAGAGCGGTGACCACCAACTTGTAGTGGCCGGGAAGTACCATGGTGCGGCTCCAGCCGGTTGAGCCTTCGACGCTTTCTTCAGGTGTGGGCGGCCTGGTGCCATCCAGCAGGACGGTGAATTTGCGGCCATCGGTGGTCAAAGCGTTCGTCACTTTCAATTCGATCGAGCCCGGACGGGCAGCCAGGTTCCGCGACTTCAAGTCCTGTTCCGCCTTGGTGCGCTGCTCTTCGAAGCTGGCTTTCACGTCCTTCTCCAGCTGCGCCATGTTGCTCTGGAACTCAGACGCCCAGGCTTTGGTCTCATCCAGCACCATGCCTGAAACGGCAACACGAAACGATTTCGCGCGCTCTACCAGCGCCGACACCTGGTCGTTCGTCGGGGGAGTCGTGAGGTGCGCGCTGAGCACACTCCAGTCCATGCGAAATTCTTCCAGCGCGTTCTGGATTCCAGTCGCGGTGATGACGTAACGAATCCAGCCGCTGGAGAAGCCGAAGAAGTGGTCGAAGCCGACGATCCCGGCAGCCAGACCCAGCAGTAGCGACACCCACAGTCCGGTCGAGGGGGCATCTTTTCCCGCGAAGATGGCGACTGCGATAGGTACGATCCCCGCCAATGTACTGAGCACGATGGCCAACACCCGCAAGGTGCGCGACCAGGCGGCTTTCGACCCTTTCGCGGCCCAATACCAGGTAATCGCCTTGGTGGCTTCCGACTCGACGTAGTCTTTAATGCGGTTCAGCGAGCCGGGAATATCGGCCGGATTCCACGAGATCGCATTCTGTTCGGGTTGGATATCGCTCGACATGGGGTTGGATAGGCTCATAGGGCGGAACGCGGCAAGCGTAGCCTCTATTGGAGGCAGCGTCAACGGCAAAACCCTATGGCGTCGTTCGTTGCCGCGCAGGCTTCTGGTTCCAGCATCCGTTCCCGTATCGGGAATTTCCTGGCACCTTCGTAACCTGCTTCGGCCAATCTTTGCGTGCGTCTCGCTTCACCAACTCATAAACTCCTAGTGAGGAATGGGGAAGTTGTGCCTCGGGGGAGTCCCAGTATCCCGGCTCCGGAAAGACCGGATCAGTCGCAGAATTACAGAGCTAAGTCGTTTGAAATCAATTATGTGCTTGTAAGTCCTTGTGGGCTCAATTAGGTAGAGTACAAATGTTGGTCTAAAGTGTTGAAAACAGGGTACGGCGTTTGCAGATTTTTCGTGATGGGAGTCACGTGCGGTGCCCGGTGCTACAATCTGCAGCTTTATTAGCGAAAGAGGGTAAGGATGAGGAAGCTGGCGATTCTTGCCGTCCTGCTGGCGAGCGTGATGGTCAGCGCGCAAGAGCAGGACTTCAGCAAAGTTCAAATTAAGGTCATCAAAATCTCGGGCAACATTTATATGTTGCAGGGATCGGGTGGAAATATTGCGGCGTCTGTGGGCGACGACGGCATCGTGATTGTCGACGACCAGTACGCGCCGCTGGCCGACAAGATTGCCGCCGCGCTGAAGGGAATCGGCGTTACCGATAAACCGGTGCGCTTCGTCATCAACACCCACTACCACGGCGACCATACCGGTGGAAACCTGCCTTTCGCAACCCAGGGCGCGACCGTCATTGCCCAAGACAACGTGCGCAAGCGCCTGGAGAGCGGCGGGAAATCTGGCGTGGGGAATGGGCCGCAAGAGTCCAAAGAGAATAAGCCGGCTGCCGCAGGCGCATTGCCCATTATCACCTTCGATCACGATGTAACCGTGCACCTGAATGGCGAAGACATTCGCGCGCTGCATTTTCCCGCAGGACACACGGATGGCGACTCGATCATCTTCTTTCCAAAAGCCAAGGTCGTGCACATGGGCGACGATTACGTGCGCTACGGCTTTCCCTTCATCGATGTGCTTGCGGGCGGAAGCGTGCAGGGAATGATTGCCGCCTGCCAGAAGGTGATTCCGCAACTGCCGCCTGATGTGAAGGTCATTCCCGGACACGGTGATGTTTCCAACCTCGACGAAATGCGCGATTACGTGAAAATGCTGCAGGAGACGAGTGCTGACAGTTCAGAAAGCGATTGACTCAGGCAAAAGCGTGGAGCAGATGAAGAAGGACAAGATACTCGCGTCCTGGGACAAATATGCGAATGCGTTTATTACTTCCGACATCTTTATCGAGACGCTCTACAACTCGCTGACCAATGCGAAGAACGCGACGTTCGTTCAGCATAACTGAAGGCTGGCAAGAGGAAGGAACCGGTGATGGCTCAAGCGCGAGTTGGCAACGGGAGTAGCGAATCTGGTCTCGCCCGCTTTGGACTGGGCCTTGCCAATTGGAGCGAGCGCTGGTTTCCCGATCCGCTGGTGTTCGCGCTGCTGGGCATTGTCTTCGTCTTTCTCGCCGGGCTGTGCCTGCACCAGTCCGCCTCGCTGCTTGCGGTGCAGGGTGTAAAGAATTTCTGGACGCTGGTGCCCTTCACCATGCAGATGGTGATGATCATCATCGGCGGATACGTGGTGGCCACTACTCCAGTGGTGAATCGGTTGATCGTTGCGCTGGCCCGGGTGCCGAAGACCGGGCGCGGTGCGATTGCTCTGATTGCGCTGTTCTCGATGCTGACCTCGCTGATCTCGTGGGGACTGAGCCTCATCTTCAGCGGCCTGCTGACGCGCGAGATGGCGCGCCGGGTGAAAGGCATGGACTATCGCGCCGCGGGAGCGGCATCGTACCTGGGACTGGGAGCGACCTGGGCGCTGGGGCTGTCGTCATCGGCGGCCATGCTGATGGCGACCAAGAGCTCAATTCCGCCCGCGCTTTTAGCTGTGTCGGGCGTTATCCCACTGCGTCAGACATTGTTCCTGTGGCAAAGCATGACCATGGCAGCGGTGCTGGTGGTGGTGTCGGTGGTGATCGCGTACCTCTCGGCTCCGTCGCCGGAGAACGCGCGTACCGCGGAAGACTTCGGTATCGACGTCGAGGTTCGGCCGCAAGTTGCCGAGCCGCGAACCAAGCCGGGAGAGTGGCTGGAATACAGTCCGCTGCTGACCATCTTTGTTGGCGCGCTGATGGTGTGGTATCTCGTCGACTTCTTTCGCACCTCGCCGCAAGGGGCGCTGGCGGCGCTCGACCTGAATACCTACAACCTCATCTTCATCACTGCCGGATTGCTGTTGCACTGGAAGCCGCGGAACTTCATGCGCTCAGTGGCTGATGCAGTGCCCGCAACCGGAGGCGTGCTCATCCAGTTTCCCTTCTATGCCGTAATTTTCGGAATGATCGTCGGCACCGGCATCTCAGCTTGGCTGGCCGACCTGTTCGCGCGGGTGACGACGCATGGAACCTATCCGCTGCTGGTTGCGCTGTACTCGGCGATACTGGGAACCTTCGTTCCTTCCGGCGGCAGTAAGTGGATTATCGAAGCGCCCTATGTATTGCAGGCCGCAAACCTTCACCAGGTCCACCTGGGATGGGTAGTGCAGATCTACAACGCTGCCGAAGCGTTGCCGAACCTGGTGAATCCCTTCTGGATGCTTCCGCTGCTGGGAATACTGAAGCTCAAGGCGCGTGACCTTGTGGGCTACACCGTACTGCAGATGTTCGTCCACATACCCATCGTGTTTTTCCTGTGCTGGCTGTTCGCCCGCTATATGGCGTATGTGCCTCCCCTGCGATAGCTCGCGGACGGCGCGGATGCCATAATCAGCCGTGCGCATCTTTTTATCTGCGGGCGAGGCGTCGGGCGATGTGTATGGCGCGTGGCTGATCGACGCCCTGCGTCACCAGTTGCGCGAGCGGGGCGATCCCGGCGAGCCGGAGTTCTTTGGCGTCGGCGGCGAGGCCATGCTTCGGGCGCGATGCGATCTGGTGGTCAATGCGCACGAGATTGCGGTCGTGGGACTGGCCGAGGTGGTCCGCCACTTGCCGCGAATTTATGGGCTGTTTAACGAAGTGGTGCGCGAGATCGAACGCCGCCGTCCCGACGTAGCCGTACTCATCGATTTCCCGGATTTCAACCTTCGCCTGGCGCGGCAACTGCACAAGCGCGGGATTCCGGTGGTTTATTACGTCAGCCCACAGCTTTGGGCGTGGAGACAGTCGCGGGTCGAGTTGATCCGGCGCTATGTGCGCAAGATGCTGGTGATCTTCCCGTTCGAAGCGAAGTTCTACGCTCAACACGGGATCGCGGCAGAGTTTGTGGGACATCCGCTGGCCGATGCCGCGGCGAACGCGACGACGCGCGAGGAGTTCGCGGCGCGATTCGGCCTTGATGCGGCGGAGACCTGGATCGCGCTGCTGCCGGGCAGCCGCAAGGGAGAGGTCAGCCGCATTTTCCCGGCGCTGCTGGAGGCAGCACAACTTCTAGGGCCCGATTACGTTTACATAGTGCCGGTCGCGTCGACTTTGAGTGAGCCGTGGATGAGGAGCTTCCTTCCGGCTGAGTCCCCGGTTCGAGTGGTTTTTAGCGACGATGCGCAGGCGACACTAGCTCACGCGCGAGTTGCGGTGGTGGCCAGCGGAACATCGACGTTGCAGGCGGCGCTGATTGGGACTCCGTTCGTCATGGTCTACCGTGTGGCGGAGTTGTCGTGGAAGCTGGGGCGTCAGCTGGTGAAGGTCGATCGCTTTGCCATGCCCAACCTTATTGCCGAGCGGGACGTGGTACCGGAGTTGGTGCAGGGCGACTTAACGCCTGAGCGGGTGGTATCGGAGTTGAGGCGGCTAATGCCGGACGGGAGCGAACGGAGCGCTATGATCGAGGGATTTTGCGATATTCGACACCGATTGAGCGCCGAAACGTCTAATTTTCAGGCCAGCCAGCAGGCGGCTAAAGCTGTTTTGGCGGCATTGGATTCGCCGGCGTGAGCTGTGCGAAACTTCTTATGAGGATTTTCAATCATTTATAGTGACCGCAGAGCAGGAGCCTTCTCCAGGATGCACAGCGTAGCGCGAACTTCGAAGCGCGTCGTATTCTCCATTGCATTAATAATGTTGCTGGCCTCGGGCGTGTTTGGCGCCGAAAAGCCACGCATCCAGGTTGACGACTACGCCATCCAGGCGGTCATCACGCCGCAAAACCATCAGATCAGGGCGGTCGCGCGAGTGAAGTTGACGGCGCTGGATGACATCACCATTGCTGTGTTCACGCTGCATAACGGGCTGAAACCCACGCGCGTGGTCTCCGCTACGGGCGAAAGTCTGACGGCAGAGCGCGTCAGCCAGGACGCCACCATCCGGATTGCGCTGCCGGGAACCCTGAGCAAGGGCAGCAGCACAAGTATCACCTTCGAATACGAAGGGGTTTTGCAGTCGGCCGACGACAGCCCGGTACCGGGATTGAAGCTGGCGTATATAGGCGATCCCGAGAGCTATCTTCTTTATGCCGGTGGCTGGTTTCCCATGTCGGGATATGGAATCAACCGTTTTACTTCGACGATCAGCGTCAGCGTGCCGGCCGGGTATACGGTCATCGGAAGCGGGCAGGCTTCTACCGGGGAGTTCGCGTCATTGGGCGGGGCTACGGCAGCCCGTAAAGGCGTCGCACGTGCACAGAGTGGAGAATTGGCTTCTCCCGCAGGGAACAAGGTCTACACCTTCACCTATGGCAAGCCGAGTTTCCCGGGCACGATTTTGATCGGCAAATTTGTCGCGACCAAGAGCGATGAAGGCGGTTTGGACGTTACCGTTTACACCTCTGAACAGAACAAGGAGTATGCGACGCAGTATGCCGATTCCGCGTCGAAATCGTTCTTCTTCTATACCTCGCAGTTTGGCCCGCCTTATGCGAACAAGTTAAGTCTGGTGGAGTTGCCGAACGATACAGTGCCTTCGGCGTGGGCCCCTGAGATTGGAGCCATAGCGTCGCGCAGCTTCACGCAGAAGGTGAACTACCGGCTGGTCGCCAATACCGTGTCGCGGCAGTGGTGGGGAACCATGGTGAGCCCGGCGACGCGCAACGACTGGTGGATTGGTGACGGTTTCGCGCGCTACTCCGAGGCGCTGTATGTGGAGCATTTGGCGGGCGAGTCGGGCTTCGAAGAAGTCATCAAGGATATGGAAGTTGGAGCGCTGGCCTACGATACGGTTCCGCTGGCGCAGGTTGGTAAGCTCGATGTGTTCTCGCCCGAGTTCCAAACCCTAACCAGCGATAAAGGCGCAGTGATTCTGAACATGCTGCGCTGGATCGTGGGCGATCAGGCGTTCGACAAAATCATGCGCGATTTCACCGCGCAGTACTCGGGCAAGCCGGCGACAGTGGGAGATTTGCGCAACCTTGCCGAGCAGGATTCGGGCCAGCAGCTGACCTGGTTCTTCACCCAGTGGCTGGACTCCACCGGCGCGCCGGAATTCAAAGATAAGTACACGATCTATCGCGTGCAAAAAGGCTTCCGAGTGGTGGGGGAGATCCAGCAGGACATGGACCTGTTCCGCATGCCGGTAGAACTGAGGATCGATACCGACGGCAAAACGGAAACTAAACGCATCGAGGTTTCGGGCACCAACTCAGCCTACGAGGTGGAAACTTTCGGCAAGCCGCGCAAGATCACGATCGATCCTGATAATCGCGTGTTGAAGAACTCGGCTGAGCTGCGGGTGCGCGCCTCCATCGTGCGTGGCCAGGCTGATGTGGAACAAGGAGACCTGACCGAAGCGCTGAAAGAGTTCCAGAAAGCGCTGGACACCAATAAGAACAGCTCACTGGCGCATTACCGCATCGCCGAGGTGTTCTTCTTGCAGCACAACTATCAGGCTGCAGCGAATGCCTATCGCGAGGCGCTTAACGGGAATGGCGAGCCGCGCTGGACCGAGGTCTGGAGCCATATTCGACTGGGCAATATCTTCGATCTGACTGGACAGCGCGAACGCGCTACCAATGAATATCGACAGGCCCTGCAGACCAACGACAACACTTCCAACGCTCTGGACGAAGCGCGTCGATATCTGCAGAGCCCGTACAAACCGCAAAGCAGTAACGGCGTGTAAGCAGTCGCCGGCCACGCAACCAAACTCCCAAGGGCCTACCTGACTGGGTGGCGGCTTCAGTTGGGAGCGGCGACCCCCGCCAAGGTGCGCAGTGGTGTAGACCTGGTCACCGGTCACGCTCTTTGAGTCTTTCGTTTGGCGGCAGGCACTATTCCGTTTATCCTTTAATAAACCAGCGTGCATTTCAGTTTGCGATGAGCGAATCAGGGTTGGGCTCTGCGCGCGCGGTCGCCACAACGGAAACGGGCTGTAGGACGTAACTGCAGACGACGGGGTGGCGTCAGGACCGTCGATTATGTTCATGAATGGGGAGCGCGCCCCGTTGCAGCGCGCGATCTACCGGCCATCTTACCTAGTCATCCTTTTTTGCGCATTGCTTCTCATCGTCGCTGCGGGCTGCGGGGACAAGAGTCAGGGCTCAGCATCGGCGGGACGCCCTCCTGCACCCGTGGTAGTTGCCGATGCTGAGCAGCGTGATATTCCGCTGCAAATCACCGGTATCGGCAATGTCGAGGCCTACCAGACGGTGCAGATACGTTCTCAAGTGAACGGTCAGATCGAGAAGATCTTCTTCAAAGAGGGCGATGAAGTTCGTCAAGGCCAGAAGCTGTTCGAGCTCGACAAGCGGCCTTTCCAAGCCGAGCTTGACAGGGCCATTGCACAGACCAGGCACGACGAGGCGACGGCAGAGAACTCGCGCATTCAGCAGGAGCGTTACAACGGGCTGGAGCAGGCGGGAGTTGTCTCGAAGGAGCAGGCGGGGCAACTCAGCGCGCAGGCGAAAGCTGATTCCTCGGCGGTTGAGGCTGATAAGGCGACAGCGCAATCGGCACGAGTGCAACTACAGTACACCGACATCTACGCCCCCATCGACGCACGCGCCGGCGCGCTGATGATCAACCTGGGGAACCTGGTGAAGGCCAACGACACCCCATACCTGGTGCAACTCAACCAGATCACTCCGATTTACGTTACCTTCTTCGTTCCGGAATCGAACCTTGCCCGCGTGCGCGAGCGTTTCGCTACCGGTCAGCTCAAAGTGCAGGCGTATCCCAAGGGGCAGCCCGACAATCCCGCCGAGGGCCGCTTAACGTTCATCGACAACGGGGTCGATACCACGACGGGGATGTTCAAGTTGAAAGCCACCTTCGACAATAAAGACCGCAAGCTGTGGCCGGGCCAGTTTGTCGATGTTGCGCTGGAGCTTTCAAACCAGAAGAATGCCATCATCGTTCCCACCCGGGCGATCCAGACGGGGCAGCAGGGAGAATACGTTTACGTAGTCTCCGCCGATAGCACGGCTGAGATGCGTCCGGTGAAGACCAAGGGAACGTACAAGAACATGACGGTGATCGCCGATGGCGTGAATGCAGGCGAAAAGGTCATTGTGAACGGCCAATTGCGAGTGGCGCCGAAGGGCAAAGTCATAGTGCAGAGCTCAGCTCCCGCGGCGCAATCGAGTTCGAATCAGCAATCCGGAGAAGGACGCGGGCTGTGAGTATTTCGTCCATCTTTATCAAGCGCCCGATCATGACCACGCTGGTCATGGCCGCGATTCTGATCTTCGGCATCTTCGCCTATCAGCTCTTGCCGGTCAGCGACCTGCCCAATGTGGACTTTCCTACCATCCTGGTGAGCGCGTCGTTGCCTGGCGCAAGTCCCGAGACCATGGCCTCTTCGGTGGCTACGCCGCTGGAGAAACAATTCTCCACCATCGCCGGCATCGATTCGATGACGTCGACCAATTCGCTGGGGCAGAGCAGCATCACGATTCAGTTCAATCTGAGCCGCAGCCTGGATGGCGCGGCGCTGGATGTGCAGGCGGCGATAACCGCGGCCAGCGGACAATTGCCGCCGCAGATGCCGACGCCTCCGACCTTTCAGAAGGTGAATCCAGCCGACTCGCCCATCTTGTACCTGGCACTGAGTTCGCCGACGATGAAGCTGTCGGATGTAGACGAAGCGGCGGAGACAACGCTCGGGCAGAACATCTCGATGGTCAATGGCGTGGCGCAGGTGCAGGTTTATGGAGCGCAGAAGTACGCCATGAGGGCGCAGATTGATCCCAGCGCCCTGGCGTCGCGGCAGATAGGCATTGACGAAGTCAGCGCGGCCTTGCAGTCGGGTAATACTAACCTGCCCACGGGAACGCTTTACGGGGAGAACCACACGTTCACCATTCTCTCCAATGGCCAGCGTATGAACGCGCAGCAGTTTGGGCCCATGGTGGTGGCGTATCGCAATGGATCGCCGGTACGCCTGAACGAGCTGGGCCGCGTTATCGACAGCGTACAAAACGACAAGACAGCCAGCTGGTTCAACGGCAATCGGGCCATCATGCTGGCCATCCAGAAGCAGCCGGGAACCAACACGGTCGCCGTGGTGGACAGCATCCGGAAGCTGCTGCCCAGGCTGGAGGAGCACGTCCCTGCGGCTATTCAGACCGACACTGTGTATGACCGTTCGGTCTCGATTCGTGCCTCGGTCAACGATGTAAAGTTCACGCTGCTGCTCACCATCGGGCTGGTCGTGATGGTGATCTTCCTGTTTTTGCGGAACATTTCGGCCACCATCATTCCCTCGCTTGCGCTGCCCATGTCCATCATCGGCACGTTCTCGGTGATGTACCTGCTGGGCTACAGCCTCGACAACCTGTCGCTGATGGCGCTAACGCTTTCGGTGGGGTTCGTGGTGGACGATGCCATCGTCATGCTGGAGAACATCGTGCGCCACATGGAGATGGGGAAGACACCGCTGCAGGCGTCCATGGATGGGTCCGGCGAGATCGGCTTCACCATTCTTTCCATGACTCTGTCGCTGGCGGCAGTGTTTATTCCGCTCCTGTTCATGGGAGGCATTATCGGTCGCCTGCTGCACGAGTTTGCGGTGACCATCGGCGCTGCGATCCTGGTGTCGGGCTTTGTCTCACTAAGCTTGACCCCGATGCTGTGCAGCCGGTTCCTGCGCCATCAGACGAACCATGGGCGCTTCTTCAACGCGGGCGAGCATGTGTTCAATCTTGGGTTGCGGGGATACAACGTCACGTTGCGGGCTGTACTGCGGCATAAGTTTGTAACCTTGCTCCTGTCGTTCGGGCTGATCGTGGCCACCTTCTATTTGTTCACGGTTTCAAAGACCGGCTTCATTCCCGACGAAGATCAGGGCTTGGTGTTTGCGTTTGTCGAGGCGCAGCAGGGAATCGCCTTCAACGACATGTATGACCTGCAACAGAAGGTCGCGGATGTGGTGCGCTTCGATCCCAGCGTCATGAATACCATGTCGTCGATTGGGCAACCGATCAACCAGGGGCGAATCTTCTTTCGGCTGAAGGATAAGAAAGACCGCGTCAATCACATGAGTGCGATCGAGGTGATCCAGGAACTGCGGCCGAAGATGGCACAGATTCCCGGAGTCAACGTATTTTTGCAGGTGCCGCCGACCATTCGCATCGGCGGATCGCTCACCAAGTCGCAATATCAGTACGCGTTGCAATCACCCGACACGGCGCAGCTCTACCGGGATGCGCCCAAGCTGGAAACAGCGATCCGAGCCCTACCGCAGATACAGGACGTTACCAGCGATCTTCAGGTGGCGAATCCGCAGCTCACGGTAGAGGTCGATCACGACAAGGCTTATGCCCTGGGGTTGACGCCGGCGCAGGTTTCGGATGCTCTGTACTCGGCGTATGGCACGCGGCAGATCAGCACCATCTACACCCCCAACAACGAGTACTACGTCATCATGGAGTTGCTGCCGGAGTACCAGAACAATCCGGATAAGCTATCGCTGTTGTACGTGCGCTCGAAGAGCGGCAAGATGATTCCGCTCGATACGGTTGCGAAGCTGGTGCCTTCCGTAGGTCCGCTGACGGTAAACCACTTGGGGCAGTTGCCGGCAGCGACTATCAGCTTCAATCTCAAGCCGGGAACGGCCCTGGGCGACGCCACTAAACTGGTGGAGCAGGAAGCCAACCGCGTGCTTCCGGCGGATATCCAACGCACGTTCCAAGGTACGGCGCAAGCCTTTCAGAGTTCGTTTACCGGAATGGGGCTGCTGCTTCTCGGCGCAGTGCTGGTGATCTACATCATCCTGGGCATCCTGTACGAAAGCTTCATCCATCCTCTGACGATTCTTTCCGGACTGCCGTCCGCAGGGGTGGGAGCGCTGCTCACGCTGAAGCTCTTTCACCAGGAGCTGAACCTCTACTCGTTCGTAGGAATCATCATGCTGATCGGCATCGTTAAGAAGAACGCCATCATGATGATCGACTTTGCACTCGAGGCCGAGAGGAACGAGGGTAAGGGACCGGAAGAAGCCATCTATGAAGGCGCTCTCATCCGCTTCCGTCCCATCATGATGACTACCATGGCCGCGCTGATGGGCACGTTGCCGATTGCGATTGGCTTCGGAGCGGGGGCGGAGTCGCGGCGCGGATTGGGTCTGGCCGTGGTCGGCGGGCTGGTGTTCTCCCAAATCGTGACCCTCTACATCACGCCGGTCTACTACATCTATCTCGACAAACTCCAGAGAGGTTTCCGAGGACGTTCTCCCTCCGCGAAGAATATGACGGGGCGGGACGAGGAAATAAGAGACCTCGTGTTGTCAGGACAGGACCGGTAACGCCTTCGCTGTTTGCAGACTCGTCTACAGATTCGGAAGACCTCGGGCGGCGGAAGCGCTAGGCAGCGGTTTTGCTTTTGCTTCTCTACTGTTATTGGCAACGCTGACGATAGACTCGCCATTCGGTGATGAGAACAAAGCGAGCTTTCCGAAATCACCCATGGTGCAGCTCTCGCACCTGCACCACGCTCCAAGCGATGCTGACGGCGGCTATCGGCAGCAGCCAGAAGCCGTTGAGCTTTAGCGCAAGGTTGGCGCTTGAGGCTCCCAGCAGAGGAGTGTACGGGCCGAGATATCGCAGCGCGTGCTTTGCGTTGTTGAGTCGCTGCATCAGGTAGAGAGTTATGAGAAACACCAGGGTGCCAATGAATACCGCTGACGGATGCAGCCGCCACGTGTTCCAGAACACCACGTCGGTTGCGAAGTAGTAGACGTCCTCAGCGGCGGCGACCGCAGCACAGCCTGCGAACGCCGCTATCATGAAGGCGGTATCTGTGTGGTCTTTCTTGTGCCGCTCTCTGTTTCGAATGGCCATTGCTCTACTAAGGCGCGGCGACCTGGAAATGAAGCACCGACTGCGCGATCTGGTACTGGTATTTCGCGGCTGCGAACTGTATCTGCGCTTCGGTTTGTTGCAGTTGTGCCTGGCTCAGTTCCACGATCGAGCTAAGTCCCAGGTTGTAGCGCGTTTGCGACAGGTTAAGAGCCAGTGTCGTCTGGTCGACAAACTGTTGCGAAACTCCAATGCGGTTGTAGGCGTTTATGGAGTTTAGCCATGCGGTCCGCACGTCATTGGCGATCTTGTCTTTCAGATCGCGCAGTTGCTCGGAACTGGCCTTCGCCCTGAGGGCGGCTTCCTTGGAACGTGCCGGGTAGAGGAATCCCTGGAAGATGGGAACGTTAAGGTTCACGCCGATGGCGCCGTACCAGTCCGCGAAAGGCGAGACTCCAGCAATGGAGTTGCTGTAAGGCGTACGGCCGACCACGCCAAGTGCCTCAACGCTGGGGAAGAGCTCGTCGCGTTGCGCCTTCTGGAACTTTTGCGCGGCCTGGTATTCGTAGCTCTGCGCCGCAATTTCAGGACGGTTGCTGAACGCCTGGTCCTGCAATTGGCTGACGTTCCGCGGTGGCGCAGCAATCTCGTTTGCGGGATCGACTAATTCAAATGGCTGCTGCGAAACATAGCCCAGCAGCTGCGAGAGATAAGAGAGCGCTCCCTGATAGTTGTTCTGAGCATCGAGCAGCAGCAACTTCGATTGCGCCAGATTGGCATTGGCGAAGCTGACGTCGAGTTCCGAGCGCAGCTTGTTCTGAAACAGGGTAGTGATCTGATCGGACACGACCTGGCGCGCGTTGACGGTCTCCTCGGCTACTTTTAGAAGCGCCAAATTCTGCAGCGCCGTATAGTACGCGCTGTCCACGGCCAGTTTGATCTCGGCGGCAGTGGCCAGGGCGTCCATGTCAGCTGCTTTGGCGCGCAAGGCAGCGGTGGCGACCAGGTTGTTGGTGCGGCCAAAATCGGTAATCAGTTGCGATAATGTCACACCGTAAGCGGCGCGCTCGTACACGGCCGGATTATTCAGGTTCCCGGCCGCTATGCGGGTTCCTTCCTTGGGTTTGACCGCAGTCACACTGCCGTAGACGTTCGGGTAGTAAGCCGCTTGCGCCTCTCGCGTGACCTGGCGTGAAGCCAGCGACAACAGATGGTAAACGGAGATCTGAGGATTGTTCTTCAGCGCCAGCGTCTCCGCGTCCGGTAGCGTGAGGCGTTGCGTCGGTCCCGTGACGGGCGACGGTATCGTCGTTTGCGCGGCCCCGGTGCTCGGGGGCAGAGGCAGTTGGCCAACCGGCGCTTGTGTCTGCCCAACTGGAGTTTGCGACGACGCCGGCTGCTGTGGTTGAGATGGCGAGGTCACCGTCTGCGACGGAGCAGGCGCTGCCGGCAGAGGTGCAGTCTGCGGCGTCTGCGCCAGCAGCCAGCTAACAGTGAAAAGTTCCAGAGCGACAAGCCAGAGCATCGTACGTCTCAAGCCTTCACCTCCGGTTGCGATTCCTCGCGTCGATGTATGAGCAGATAGACGGCGGGTACCAGAAAAACCGTAACCACGACCGACACGGTCAAGCCTCCGATGATCGAGCGGGCCAGCGGAGCATACTGCTCACTGCCAGCTTCCAGCGCGAGGCCCATGGGGATCAGGCCCAAAATCGTAGCCAATGAAGTCATAAGAATCGGACGCAGGCGAACCCTGCATGCCAGAGAGACCGCTTCACGTATCGCCATGCCTTTCTCACGATAGGTGCGCGTCACATCCACAATCAGAATGCTGTTGGAGACCACGATGCCGGTCATCATGATCAAGCCCATCAGCGACATCACGTTCAAGGTGCTGTGGGTGAGCAACAGGATGAGGATCACGCCGGTGATGCCGGATGGAATTGCCAGCAAGATAATGAAGGGATCGACGAACGAAGCGAACTGTGCCATCAGAATCAGGTAGACGAGAACGATGGCCAGCGCAAGTCCGACGGCGAAGCTCTTAAACGACTGCTGCATGGCCACCACCGACCCGCGCACCTGAACCCGCACATTGGGAGGCAGCTTTGTGCCTTTGATGATGCTGTTCACCTCGCCGGAAAGTTTGCCCAGGTCCTCGCCTCTCGGCGAAACGTAGACGTCGATTACACGGAATAGCTGATAGTGGTCGACCTCGGTGGGGGTGTTGATCATGTGGATGTCGGCAACGTTCTCCAACATGGTGGAATTAGGATTGTTGGGCGCTTTCAGCGGAATCTGCTTGAAGTCCTCCATGGTCATGGAGCCGATCTGGTGGTTCGAGTACTGCACGGTTAGGAAGTAGTTGTTGCCGTTTTTGGGATCGACCCAGTAGCCAGGAGCGATCATGCCGTTGGAGGTCAGCGCGGTCACGACGTTATCGATAACGTCGCTGGCGGTGAGTCCCAGGCGTGCCGCCATCTCGCGCTTAACGTCCAGTTGAAGCCCGGGATAATCGAGGTCCTGCGGAATCAGCACGTCGCTGACGTCTTGTCGCGACCGTAGTTTTTGAGCCAGTTCACGCGCCACCTCGTAGGCAGCGTGCTGGTTGTTGCCGCTGACTTGAATGTCAATCGGCGCCGGCATTCCCTGATTCACGACCGAGTCCACCAGACCGCCGGTTTGGAAGTAGGTTGCGACTTCGGGCAGATCGGATGCCAGCTTCTTGCGAACGCGGTCCATGTAGGCGAAGGTGCTCATGCGATGCTCGGGTTTCAAGCTGACTTGAATGAACGCCGTATGCTGTCCGGAATTGCTGGTATAGATGGAAGACAGGTCGGGGGTGAGGCCGATGTTGGAGACAATCATCTGCACGTCGTCACCTACGACAGCGCGAATGTCATTCTCCACCCGGCCCACATAGGCGTTGGTGCGTTCCAGTCGCGAACCGGTAGGCGCCTTAACGTTGATGACGAACTGTCCCGGGTCCGTGCGGGGGAAGAACGCCACGCCAAGCAACGGAGCCAGTGCCAGGCTGATGACAAACGACCCTAGCAGAATGACCATGGTCGCTACTGGCCGAGCCAGCGCTTTACCCACGGCGCGGTCGTAATGCATCAGCATCTGGTCATACTTGCGGTTAAATGCCGTAACGAAGCGTCCGAACAGTGATGGTGAGTGATGTCCGCCCTGTCCGTGCGCCGTTTTGATAAAGCGAGCGCAGAAAAGAGGGACGAGCGTCATGGCAACCAGGTAAGACGCAGCCAGCGCCAGCACCACTCCAAGAGCCAACGCCATGAACAGATACCGGCTTACTCCGTACAAGAACATGACAGGGAAAAAGACGATTGCCGTAGTAAACGTAGCGGCAAGCACGGCCAGTTGAACTTCCTGTCCGCCTCGCTCAGCTGCGGTTACGGCGTCTTCTCCCTCTTCGAGATGGCGGAAGATGTTTTCCAGCACGACCACCGAGTTGTCGATGACGCGTGAGAGCACCAGCGCCAATCCGCCGAGCACCATGGTGTTGATGGTGCTGCCGGTGGCATTCAGCAACAGGAACGCCGCCAGGCAGGAGATAGGAATCGACAGCAACACTGAGATGGTGCCGCGCGCCGATCCCAGGAACACCAGGATCATCAGCGCGGTCAGCAGTAGGCCGATACCACCTTCGCGCAAAACGTTTGCCACCGCTGTCTTCACATATTGCGATTGATCGAATACGACGTTCGCGACAAGCGACTTGGGAACATCCAGCAGATTGCCGATGCGGTCGCGAACGCCATTCACAATCTGGATGGTGTTGCTGTTACCTCCCTGTTTCAGAATCGGGAGGTAGACCGACTTCTGTCCGTCCACGCGGACGATGTTGTATTGAATGGCGGACGCGTCCTCGGCATGTCCCACATCGCCGAAACGCAACACGCCGTTGCCGATGGCCTTCAGCGGCACTTCGTTCATCGACTGGGTGTCGGGGAACTGGCTGTTGCTGTAAATGTTGTAGTCGCGCGGACCAATGCGCACGTCGCCGGCGGGCAGGATCTTGTTCGCGTTGTTGATGGCATGCACGACATCCATCGGGCTCAGTTGCGCTGCCTCGAGTTTTACCGGATCGATGTAGAACTGAATCTGGCGGTACTTGCCACCGTATGGCTGCGGCACAGAAGCGCCCGGAACGTTAGCAATCTGGTTGCGCACATTGAACTGCGCTAGATCGTGCAACTGCGTCTCGTCGAGTCCCCGGCCTTTTACCGTTACCAGGCACACCGGCAAGCTGGATGCGTCAAACTTCAAGACCACTGGAGGTAGCGTTCCCTGTGGCAGCCTTCGTAGATCGGCCATGGCGAGATTGGCAATTTCGCTGGTGGCGGCATCGGGATCGGTGCCGGGTTGAAAGTAGACCTTGATCAGGCTGACGCCGGTAAGCGATCGCGACTCGATGTGATCGATATTGCTGCCCAGGGTGAAGAAGCGCTCAAAGGTGTCGGTGATGTCGGCTTCGATCTGCTCCGGAGGCATGCCTCCGTAAAAGGTAGCGACCACAACGACAGGGATCTGGATCTGAGGGAAGAGGTCCACCGGCATCCGAGCGACAGTGGCGACTCCGACCACGACAATCGCCAGGCACAGCATCAGGATAAAAAACGGATATTTGATCGCGAAGCTAGACATGGGGGTTAATCTCCCTCGCCGGTAGAGGACGCGGCGGCGAAGACTGCCTGCTTGGGCCTGACTTTTTCTCCGACCTGATAGCGGCCCAGGTTCCCGACCAGTACTTGCTCGCCTTCGCTCAGCCCGGAGAGGATCTCGACCCTGTCCGAGCTCTGCACTCCGATCTGCACATCGCGAGACTGCACCCGGTCGCCGGGATCGAGAACCATGACCGCGGTCTTGTCGCCCTGGTGACGGACGGCCTCAATCGGCACTACTAACGCGTTGCTTTGGCTGTTCGCGCTCAGCTGTACGTCGGCGTACATGCCAGGCTGCAGGTGATAGTTGGGATTGGGAACGTCGATCTCGACCTGCATGGTACGGGTGGAGGGATCGAGCGAATCGGTAAACCGTTCGACCTTGCCGGTGAAATGCTCGCCAGTCGCCTGAACGTGGACGTCAGCCGTATTACCGATGCGGACCTTCGATGCCAGGGATTCGGGTACAGGGATGCGCAGTCGCAGCACATTCACCTGCGCCACAGTGACCACAGGCAAGCCGCTGGTGTTAGAGGTCCCGGCTTGCACGAGGGAGCCCGTATCGGAGAAGCGCCAGGTTACGACTCCGTCGTAAGGCGCAGTGATCCTGGCGTAGTCGCTGAGGGCAGAGTAGTGCTGCTGACTGGCTTTGGCCACCTCCAGTTGCTGCCTGGCCGCCGCCAGCGACGACTTCGCTGCGTCGACCTGCGCCTCGGCGGCGCGATCTTTGGCAGTCGCATCATCCAGTTCCTGCTGGGCGATTAGACCGGGACGGACCTTGTCGGTGTTGACCAGACGTTCCGCGTTGGCATGCAACGCGACCTCGTCGGCCTGGGCTCGCGAGACTTCACTTTTCGCCCGCTGAATCTCCTCTTCGGCATGGTGCATTGCCGCCCGGGCCTCGTCGACCTGGGCCACCAGTTCGGGGATTTCCAGCACGGCCAGCACCTGGCCTTCGTGAACGTGATCGCCAATGTCCACGTAGATGTGCTTGATGTATCCCGCCACCTTCGCATGCAGTTCAACGTTTTGATATGGCATGAACTGGCCGGCAATGGAGAGAGTGGTGGCGATGTTCTCTCGCTTAACCGACGCGACCGCGGCGTAAGGTGCGGCGCCATTCTCAGAGGCGTGTTCGTTCTCCTCCGCCGTCGCCGGGTTATGAGAGCGTTTAATGGCGGCAGCGAGCGCGAGCAGACACAAAACAACGACCGCCAACACAAATACCTTGTGCCAAGGGCGAAGCTTCATAGACTTTCCTCGGTGCACCTGCGGTTCCAGCTACTCTGGAGTGCTGCAGATGCTGATTCGTTGAAGCGGATGATGAGGCCTATAAACCTAAGAAGTCAGGGATTAAGCCAAATAGAATGGACTGCCTAAACGATAGGAGGGGGTCGTAGAAAACGTTGCAGATGCCGACGGGATGAGAGCCTGGGGTAAACCGCCTCGCGGACCCGGTGGGCACGCCACTCCGGCCTGCGACATAATGCCAGCAGAAACAAAGAAACCATCCAGAACAGGATGGCGGTGCTTGAGCTAATCGACGGATCTTCCCACTTATGCCCGTCAACCCACAGCTTGGAGGACGTGGTCGGAGTGGCCTTTGCCTCGGCCTTGCCGTTGTAAACCGCGGTCTTTGCCTGCAAGACGAAGAGAAAAAGGAGAAAGCAAATCGCAAGCAGCAAAACGCTTCTCAATTTCTCCGAGTTGAATATCTTGCTAGACAAAATGGGAGTGAACCCCGGTACAGGCCCTACAGTGATATACGCATCAGCGATAAATACGTGAGCAGAACGCGCAACCATCAACTCTCGTTACTCTGCTATCGCCGTCGTGCAGGTATTGTAGCGCGGGCCATTCGCAACACGCAATTTGGTGCAATCGACAGATGATCGGCTGTCACAGCGGCGAAGCCGATTTTACGGTTGGTTGTGTTGCGCGTTGGGCTGATCGGTTCCAGGCTGCGAGGGTAATTCACAGCTCGTGTTGCGGCGCGACCCCACGGGTCCGCGGGCGCTGCGTCAGGTCGGAACGCCCATCTTAGGCAACAGCCATTGCGTCATTACAACGTAACCGACAACGAACAATACAGATCCAGCCCCAATCAGGCATTCCGATTTCCCTGTCTATATTCTCTCACCGACCAGCCTGCGCGCGTGACTTTTGACTTGATTCGAAGCCGCACTTGCCAAAGATCCACATCGCCGGGCACCAGTTAGTGAAACCTGACTGTAACAGGTTCAGTCCGACAAAAGCTGTGAGCAGATACCAGTAGGGGCTCACCCAGTGTCCCAACGCCACCGATATCAGAATGAAGGTCCCTGCCATCAGCCGAAGACCACGTTCGATTGTCATGCTCTTGCTCCTAAAAGTTCCGGCGTGCTCGTGGGATGGGAGTGCGCCTCAGCCCGACGTTTTTCCACCATGTAATACAGGACCGGAACCGCCAGCCTCGATAGCAGCGTCGAAGCTACTTCGCCGGCCATCAGAGAAATGGCCAATCCCTGGAAGATGGGATCGAACAGGATGACGCTCGCGCCCGACCACCACCGCCGCTGCTGTCAGCAGCATCGGCCGGAAGCGGACAGCACCGGCGTCAACCACCGCTTCTTCCAGCGGCATGCCCTGCGCCCGGCGCAGCTCGATGAAATCGACAAGAATGATCGAGTTGCGGACAATGATGCCCGCCCCTGCAATAAATCCAATCATCGAAGTCGCGGTAAAGAACGCGCCCATCAGCGCGTGGCCGGGGAGAATGCCGACCAGCGTCAGCGGAATCGGCGCCATGATGACCAGCGGCACGATGAACGAGCGGAACCAGCCCACCACCAGCACGTAGATCAGCACCAGCACCGCGGCGAAGGCCAGCCCGAGATCACGGAAGACTTCCACCGTAATGTGCCACTCACCGTCCCACTTCATGGTGACGCGATCGGTCTCCTCCGGCAGCGCCACGTTGTAGCGCTTGATGCCGTAGCCGTCAGGCATCTTGAGCTGGTCGATGGCCTTGTTCATCTTCATGATGGCGTACACCGGGCTCTCTTCCGCCCCGGCAACATCTCCCAGCACATAGACCACCGGCCGCAGGTTCTTCCCGTACAGGCTGGTATCAATCGTCTTTTTCTCGAGGGTCGTGACTTCGCCAAGGGAAACCTGTCCGCCACCGGCACCGGGCAATCGCATCGAGGCCAGGCCTTCGATGCTGGAGCGATCGGGGCGCGAGAGCTGCACCCGGATGGGAACGTCTTCGCGTGACTGCGGCGCGTGTAACAATCCCGCAGTAGTGCCGTCCAACCCGATCTGCACGGTACGGGTGACGTCGGCCGCCGAGATACCGTGTAGCGCCGCTTTGTCGAGATCAACCTTCAGGTCGTACTTGGTTTGCGGGTCTTCAATGTACCAATCGACGTCCACCACGCCTGGCGTGGTCTTAAAGATCTCTTTGATTTTCTTCGCTACCTCAATCTGCTGCTGATAGTCAGGACCATAGACCTCCGCGACCAGCGTCTCCAGCACCGGAGGGCCGGGCGGCACTTCGGCAACTTTCAGGCGGGCCCCGTAACGATCGCCGATCGCGACTAATCCCGGGCGCAAATGCTTTGCGATCTCATGGCTTTGCCGGCTGCGCTGTTTCTGGTTCAGCAAATTGACCTGGATGTCAGCCTGGTTAGCGCCGTTACGCAGGAAGTAGTGCCGTACCAGTCCATTGAAGTTGTAAGGGCCCGAGGTGCCGGAATAAATCTGGTAGTTCGCCACCTCCGGCTGCTGCCCCAGGTACTTCCCCAGTTCTTGCGCCGCGCGCGTCGTCTGCTCGAGCGTGGTGCCATTGGGCATGTCAACCATGACCTGGAACTCGCTCTTGTTATCGAAGGGCAACATCTTCACCTTCACCAGCCGGAATGCCACCAGTGAGCAGGCGAGCAGCAGCAGCACAACCATGGCTCCGAGGAACATCCAGCGGCGGCGGGCGCTGGCAATTAGCGGGATTCATGATTCGGCGATAGAACTTCGTGCTCCAGCCTTCGACTTCGTGCTCTTCGCTGGGCCGTTCAGCGTAGTGACGCAGCAAGCGCAGCGCCGACCATGGAGAAACTACAAACGCGACGATCAACGAGAACAGCATCGCCGCCGAAGCACCGACGGGGATGGGCCGCATGTATGGGCCCATCAGGCCGCGCACGAACGCCATAGGAAGAATTGCGGCGATCACGGTGAACGTGGCAAGGATCGTAGGATTGCCCACCTCATCCACTGCCTCAACCGCAATTTGCGCCAGCGACTTGGAATGGTCTGTTCGCGGCATCCTGAAGTGGCGAACGATGTTCTCAACCACTACGATGGCGTCGTCGACCAGGATGCCGATGGAGAAGATCAGCGCAAACAGCGTCACCCGGTTCAGCGTGTAGCCGAAGAGGTAGAAGATTGCGAGCGTGAGTGCGAGGGTCACCGGAATCGCTATCAGCACTACACCCGACTCGCGCCAACCCAGGGCCAAGCCGATCAGCAGCGTTACCGACAGGGTTGCGATGAACAGGTGCTTGAGTAACTCGTCGGACTTGTCTTTCGCGGTCTCGCCATAGTTGCGGGTGATGGTGACGTCCAGGTCCTGGGGAAGCAGATAACCACGCAACTCCTCAATCTTCTTCTCCGCAGCCTGAGTGATGACGGTCGCGTTGGTGCCCTTGCGCTTGGCAAGGGTGATAGTGACGGCTGGGTATTCGCCGCTGACGGACTTCTGCGTCGCTCCCGCTCCATTCGCGTAGAGGACGTAGTCGCTCGGCTCAGCTGCTCCGTCGACGATCTGCGAGGCAACATCGCGCAAATACACGGGCTTGCCCTGGTACACGCCAATGACGACGTGCTTCAGGTCTTCCGCCGTGCCCAGGAAGCGGCCAGCTTCGACCTCGAACTCCTGGTTGCCTTGGGCGAAGCTTCCCGCGGCGGCGCGGGTGTTGGCGGCCTTCAACTGCTGGGTCACAGCGCCCGCTGTCATGCCATAGGCGGCTAATTTCTGGGTGTCGAGCACCACTCGCACCTGGCGCGGTAAACCGCCGATGATCTTGGTTTCCGAAACATCAGGAATCTGCTTGAGCTGGTCTTCCAGTTCGCCGGCAATCTGTCGCAGCTGGTAGCTATCGTAAGTGGGCCCCCACAATGTCAGGGCCATGATGGGCACGTCATCAATGGAGCGCACTTTGATGAGCGGCGGCGACACCCCCTGGGGAATGCGATCGGCGTTGGAGTAGAGCTTGTTGTAGGTCTTGATGATCGCGTCTTCTTCTTTGGTCCCCACGTAGAAGCGCACCACCAGCATGCTCATGCCGGGCCGCGTGATGGTGTATACATACTCCACCCCGGGAACTTCGCGCAGCAGGCGCGCCATGGGCAGGGTCGCTCGCTGTTCGACCTCAGCCGGTGTCGCTCCCGGCATTTGCACGAAGACGTCGAGCATGGGGACGATGATCTGCGGCTCTTCTTCACGCGGTGTCATCAGGATGGCGAAGGCGCCGGCGATCAGCGAAGCCGCGATAAAGAGTGGCGTCAGCTTGGAGTTGATGAAAGCACGGGCAATCAGTCCGGCGGCGCGCAGGTGGCCCGGAGTAGGAGTCGGCTCGTTCATTGCCCCTCAACCCGTTTGCCGCTGAGTTCGCGGCCGCTGGCTTCGGCAACCACGCGATCGCCGTCGGCGAGTCCCGACAGCACTTCGACGCTGCCCAACGATGGCTTGCCCAGCGTTACATAGCGCAGCGACACCAGCCCGTCCTTGTTCACGACATAGACAGCCTCGAGTTGCCCGCGCTGCAGCAACGCGGTCTGCGGAACCACCATGGTCTCGCGCTGCCCGAAGGAAAATTTCGTGCGGCCAAAGACACCAGAGCGGATCGCCGGATTGGGCGGCAGCTCGATCTTCACCGTGAAGGTACGGCTGGCAGGATCGGCCGCCGGAACAATTTGCACCACCTTGCCATTGATTTCCTGGCCGCTCAGCGAATCAATCACCACCGGAACCGACGCGCCCAGCTTCACTACGCCGATCTGGCTCTCATCCACATTGGCCTCCAGCCGGAAGCGGCTTGGATCTTCCATCACCAGCAGGGGAACGCCCGGGGCGGCCATCGCTCCAGGATCCACCAGCTTGGCGATGATCAGGCCGTCGAAGGGAGCGCGAATATTGCTGAAGCCTAACGAGGTTGAAGATTCCACAACCGCAGCTTCGGCCTGCGCGGTTCCGGCCTGTGCCGCATCACGGCGAGCTTTCGCCGCCTCCAGCCTGGCCTTTACTTCGTCGTATTCCTGCGGGCTTACCGACTTCTTGTCATAGAGCGACTGGTAGCGTTTCATGGTCGCTTCGGCCAGCGCATAATCCGCGTCGGCAGCGGCTACGCCCTGTTTTGAAGCCTGTAGTCCCGCGCTTGCGCTCTGGTAGGCCGCGTGCGGCTGCGCCGCGTCGATAGTGATGAGCACCTGCCCGCGACGCACCGCTTCGCCTTCGTGAACGTTGACGGCGGTAATCGTTCCCATCATCTGGCTGGCCAGTTGTGCCGACTGTGCGGCGCGAACCGTGCCTGTCGCCTCGAGATAGTCGGGCTGCATGGCGCGCTGGGTAGTGACCAGCGTGACGCCGCGCACGGCTTCCGGGGCGGGAGCTTCCGCTTTTTTCTCGCTGGAGCAGCCAGCGAGCAAGAAGACGAGCGCCAGCAGCGTGGCGAGTGTAGAGGTCCTTCGACCCCAGTTCGCAAAAGGGGCGAAACTCCGCTCAGGATTACGGTCAACTTCATTTGAAACTGAGATCATTGCGTAACCACCGGGGAACCTGGAGTGAGGGTGCCGGTCGCCAACTCGACACCGGCATAGCTGGTCTGCACGCGATAAACGGCCTGCCAGTAATCGGCCTGGGCGCGATGTGCCGCTTCTTCCACGCGCAGCAGATCGCTGATGGTGGTCAGGCCGCCTTCATAACGATTGCGGTTGATACGCAGGCTTTCGTCGGCTTGCGCCACTGCTCCGCGAGCCACCTCCACCTGCTGTCGCGCCGCATCGTAATCGTAATAAGCCTTGCGAACTTCCAGCCGCACGCCGTCGCGTGCCGCGTCGCGCAGAGCAACGATTCGGTCGCGGGTGGCTTTTTCGCGGGCCAGTCGCGCGCGCTTGCTGTCGCCGTCGAAGAGGTCGAGCTGCAACGCGGCGCCGGCGATCCAATTGTTGCCGCCGTTCCAGCCGGGCGACGGACTGTCGGTTTCCCACGATCCGAAGGCGCTCAGCCGCGGAGCGAAGGCGCCTTTGGCCATGCTCACGCTCTTCGACTGGGCGTCATGGCCGATGTCCAGCCGCTTCAGATCAGGACGCTTCTCCAGCGCATGAGTCTCGAGTTCCTGCA
Organism: uncultured Acidobacteriaceae bacterium; assembly: GCA_963791965.1. Taxonomy (GTDB): domain Bacteria; phylum Acidobacteriota; class Terriglobia; order Terriglobales; family Acidobacteriaceae; genus CAVVDY01. Next base: position 89,775 of record CAWBUK010000008.1, read on the forward strand.
CCTTCGCGGTCGGCAGGCTGTGGTCCTGAAGATTCTGTTGCGGCTCGTACTCGGTGTCGGAGGGCATGCCCAGTGCGAGTGCCAGTTGCGTCTGTGCCAGCGCCAACCCGTTCTGCGCCTGGATTAGCTCCTGCTTGCGCGACGCGGTCGCCACCTGCGCGCTGAGCAAATCCGACTGCACCGCCAGTCCGCTGTCCACGCGAGCGCGGCTCGCGGCTTCCGTCGCCTCTGCTGTCTTCACCCCGTCCTGTGCGACCTCAAGCTGCTTCTGCGCGAGCAGCACGCCGTAGTAGGCCTCTACCACCTGGAAAACCAGCTCCTGGTCGGTGCGTTCGAGTTGCTGGTCGCTTGCTTGTTGCGCGAGGTTGGCGCGCTTCATGCCGTTCCAGCTTTGCAGACCATCGAACAGGCTCCACTGCCCCGAGAACCGGCTCGACCAATTGGTGAGCGGAGTGGGGTAGTTGAGCTTGTTGATGGCGAAATCAGCCAGGGTGAATCTCTGCTGGTTCAGCTTGCTCCCAAAGACGAACACCGGGTTGTTGCCGCGTGTCACGTTCTCGTCGAACATGATCTTCGGCATCAGCGGCGCCTTGGATTCGCGAATCATAGCCGTCGAAATACGCGTGTCTGCCATCGCCGCCTTGCGCACCGGATTCTTTTCTAGCGCCATACTCACTGCCTGCGGGAGCGTCAGAGGCGTTGGCGCCTGTGCGACGGCCGGCTCGACTGCGGCGCTCAACGTCACCGCGATAAGAGCCGCAACGAAGAACACCGCAGCCGGCGGCTTAGGCCAAGTCGCGGAATCTAATTCGTAGAGCAACGCTTGCATCCTATGCACCAACTGTTTGTAAAACCTCTGCCGGCACAATTTCGAAGGTCGTGTGAAACTCGGCGCTCTTCTGCACCATCGCGCCGACCGAGCAGTACTTTTCTTCCGACAACTTGATGGCGTCTTCGACTGCCTGCGGTGCAATGTCGTTGCCGGTGAGGAGGTGGTGGATGCGGACGTGGGTGAAGACCTGTGGCGGGTTCAGCGTCTGGTCGGCTTCGACCTGTACCTCGTAGGCCGTAACCTGCTGGCGCTTCTTGCGCAGGATGTTGATTACGTCGAAGGCAGTGCATCCGGCGATTGCGATCGCCACTAATTCAATGGGCTTGGCGCCGCTGTTGCCGACAGCGTCGTCGAGCAGAAAATGATGACCGGTACCGCTGGTGGCAACAAACTGACGGCCGATTCCCGCAGCCTCTGTAAGCTTTACTTTTCCTAAGATCATGGCGTGCTCCCGTGGGTTAAAACTCCAACCTCACAGGAATAAACGCAGTGACGGCCAATGGTGTTACAGACTTTCTTTGAAATGGGACTTCTAATTAGGCAATTGCGCCGGGTTGGAACCAAGAAAGCTTGATCGGCCGCCGATTCGTGGCGAGGGACAGCCGACCAAGAAGTTTGTAAGCTGCTGAATAGAAGCGCTTAACACCCGAATGAGGTGGGTTTACGTCCCAACCTATCTGGCGGGGACGGCTAACTCGGCCTCCTCGGTTATCTGACTTGAGACCACGTCCAAGGCCTGGCGCAAGTCAGCGATGAGATCTTCCACGTCTTCAATGCCCACCGAGTAGCGCACCAGGCCATCGCTGAACCCAGCTTCGCGCCGGGCTTCCGGCGACATGCTGGCGTGCGTCATGGAAGCCGGGTGCTCGATCAGCGTTTCCACTCCGCCCAGCGAGACGGCGAGCGTGGCGAGACGAACGTTATCCATCAGCACTCGTCCGGCGTCCATACCGCCCGCCAGTTCGAAGCTGATCATGGAGCCGAAGCCCGTCATCTGGCGCGCTGCCAGCTCATGCTGAGGATGCGATTCGAGTCCAATGTAGCGCACGCGGCTTATCTCCGGTTGCCGCTCCAGCCAGCGCGCGATGCGTATGGCGTTCTCCTGCGCGCGCTCCACCCGGATGCCCAGCGTCTTAAGTCCGCGCAGAACGAGGAACGCCTGGTGGGGGTCCATGTTGCAGCCCGAGTTGATCATCGTCTTGCGAAGGCGCTTGTAGACGTCGGAATCTTTCGCGACGATCACGCCTCCCACCACGTCGGCATGACCGTTGATGAACTTGGTGATGGAATGCAGTACAACGTCGGCCCCAAGCTCGAGAGGCTTCTGGAGATATGGACTGGCGAAGGTGTTGTCCACCACGACCAGGCAGCCATGATCGTGAGCAAGCTTCGCCACGGCGGCGATGTCGGTCACCTGCATCGTCGGGTTAGCCGGCGATTCCACGTACACCAGTTTGGTGTTCGGACGCAGCGCCTGCTTCACTTGCGCGAGGTCGCAGGTATCGACATAAGTGGACTGGACGCCGAAGCGGGAAAAGTCTTTTTCCATCAACCCGCGACTGGGCCCGTAGACCGATGCCGTGCTTACGATGTGATCGCCCGCGTTCAGCAATGCTAGGTACACGGTACAAACCGCGCCCATGCCAGAGGCGGTGGCAATGCCTCCAACGCCGTCTTCGAGTTCCGCCACTGCACTCTCGAGCGCGTTAATTGTGGGATTGCCGATACGGGTATAGATGTAGCCCTCTTCCGAGCCGGCAAACAGCGCTGCACCGTGATCGGCATTGCGGAAGGCAAAGGTTGAGGTCTGGTAAATAGGAACACTCACCGAGCCAGTAGCGTCGGGGGTGTGTCCGGCATGGATAAGTTTGCTGTTGGTTCCAAGACTCTTGGTATTCATAAGTTCTTTCTGGACCGAGCGAATCAGTTAAGAGACAGATTACTCGAAGCCTCGATGCGCGACCTGCTAGTATTCTCCGCCCGTGGCCACCTGCTCAGTGACCATTGCCACAGGTCGAGGTGACTGGATGTACCTGCAGGAACAGCGTCGCTATCGCTGCAAGGTGTAGGGATAGGGTTCCGCGGTAGCGACCTGATCGCGATATACGTAAGCCAGCAGGCCCTGCAATTCCATGTCTTCATATTGCTCGCGGCCGTGGGCGGGGAGAGCGCTGGGGAAGAGATACAGCGGTTTTCCTTCGGGCAGGTGCTCGTGGAACTGGCCTGCGATGTGGACAATGCGGTTGAGGTGAACATCGTCGGAGGCGAGTGCCGCCGTCATGCCGCGAGTTTCGAGTGGCTCCTGAAAGTGTTTCACCTGGTCAGTGGTCGTATTCCATTCTGGCTCGCCGGGCGCGGGCTCCACAATCACGAACTTCTCCGGCGGAATCCCGTTAGCTGGCCGTGAGCGTTCTTCTTTCGCCTCGTCATTCTCCTGGAAGAATCCGCCAAATGTGATGAGCGGCCCGTGCTGTCGCATGAAGTCGCGCACGGCTTCGGCGGATTCGTTATCTTCTGTGGATTCGCTGATGATTTTGCCGGGCAGCGGCTTTCCGCTGCGGGCTTCGGCAATGCGCTGGGCGACCAACATACCGTGCAAGAAGCGTCGGCGATTTCCCCACTTGAGAAATTCTTTAATCAGTGCGGGATTGTCGCCCTTGTAGTTCTTCGTCGGGTTGGGATCCTTGACCGATTTGCGAAGCGTGCCGACGCCGGAAAAGATCCAGACATTCTCGATTTGTTCAGCAGTTTCCCGTGTAATTTGCAGTCCGGTGGCTTGGTCGCGGTCCGCAGCTGCTTCTAACAACTTCATGCGCGCGAGCGCCGAGCGCAGCATAGCCAGCGCCTCGCGTTTATCTGCGGCATCCAGGGCGAGTCTTGTGCGGCCGTTATCATCCTGATGGCGCGCCCGCTCCCAGATGAGCTCCAGCCGTGATTCAGCCACGGCTTCAGGCGTTAGCGCGGAGAGCAAGTTCATCTGCTAAGAAGATGATATTCGAGCCTGACCCGGCCGATAGTCAGCCAGCTGGGTTAGCCTTTCCATCAGGACCTGTGGCCGATGAGAACAGATCTTTAGCGCCGCTTTTATTTCCGACGAAATGGATAGCAGCTCCCACGATTGCAATCGGGATTCCCAGGTAGAACAATCCGAATCCAAGCACCCACTGGGCCCACAGCGACTCGTTGTTAAAGAGATTGGCGACTAGTATGCAGCCGACGATTGCCATCCCTAACCCAACCTTCAGCATGAGCGATCTCTGCTTAGCCATATGCCTCCTTACGCGAGCGACACCCCCACGGTGGTGGCAATTTGTAATCCAAGGATTACCCCGTTGTAAGTGATGCACGACATAAGAGCGTGTGACGAACCGAAGCAGAGCGTCGCGGCACATCTTTCTCAGCCTCCGGTTAACGAAACAATTCCACCGTGGCGAACGGCTCCGATGACTGCGGCCGGAAGCGGTGCAGCGTGAATTGCGTCGGCTTTCCGGGTTGCACCTCGACGTGCACGAAGTTGTAATCTTCCTCGGGCGACTGGCCTTTCCAATACAGATCGGCGGGATAGTCCGCCGGCGGATGGAACTTCGCAGCGCCCGGCAGGATCGGTTCCTGCTCCGCGCCGCCGCCGCCCAGCACAAGGTATTTCACGCCGTCTACCTGAAAGACCTCGGTGGTATGTACATGCCCGTTGAAGACGACGATGTCCAGGTCCTTCGCATAGCTCGCGATCACCCGGTGAGGGTTATCGGGCTCGGGGATGCCACCATAGCCGAAGGTGCAAAAGGTCGGATAATGAAACGAGATGAATACCTTTTTTATCGCTTTGGATTTGGCTTCATCGAGCCAGATCTTTAGCTGGTTCATCTGGGCCTGGTAGGTAGGACGCGTAGAGTCCCATGCGCTCGGCACCAGCAGGTCGTATTTGCCGGTCCACAGGAAGATGAAGCGCACACCCTCGAAATCAAACATGTAGAGCAGGCGCTTGTCGGTGACGCCGAATTTCTTCAAGTACGGGAAATTGGCCAGTAGTCCCTGCACATCCGAGTCGTCCCACACTTCATGATTGCCCACCGCCGGAAACACGCGTCCGCCCAGGCCCGCATCCTTCATCTGCTGGTCGGGAGGCGGCAACTGCTGCAAGATGTTTTCATTGACCAGCTTCCAGTAGGGATTGTCCGAGGGTTTGTCCGCCTGCTTGCCCCAGAACACCAGGTCGCCGGTGTTGAGCAGGAAGCGGACGCGTCCATCTTTGACTTCTCTCACGGCTTCCCGGGCGACCCAATCCCCGCCTGCCAGCCGAAAGAAGGTGCGGTGTACCCCAGGCATATGTTGCGGATCTTCCAGCGATGCTTCGGTGATCCAGCCTTTGTCGAATTTCAACGTCACGTGCTTATCGTGCAACGGCGCGTCGATTTGTAGCAGCTCGTGGGTGGACGGATCGTAAATGAATTTCGCGTCCTTGCTGACCACCTCGGTTGCGGCCTCTTCCGAGAGAGCGAGCTCGTAGATGTCCGCCATATACCGGCGCGCTTCCGCTTCCTGGTCTTGCCGGTAGGGAAGGACCAACAGCGAGCGCGAGTCGCCGTACACGTCGAAGGAAAAGCCGGCACCGGCGGCCGGCTTGGCGTTCTGCGCCGTAGCCAACTGCACCAGCAGTACCGCGGCGAGTCCCTGCGCAAAGCACAGCTTTCTCATGAAGCCTCCTGGTTATCCTTGAGCAGCCACAGCTTTTACAAAGAAAAACGTTGATAGGCGCGTAAGGTGCAAGTCTGGGGATCGAGAACCCCAGAGAGGTTCAACGCTGTCGACTAAGCACCTGTAACGGAAACGCTGTCAGTATAATCGGCAGTCGAAAAATCAGAAGGGAAGGACCAAAGAGTGCTGGTCTGACAAAACTTGCTTGGTTTGCCCGTACTACGGATGGCGACACAGGTTAGCACTGGGATGGGCTTAAGCGTGAGCCGGCTAGATATATATCCCGGAAGAGAAAATGGCTCCTCAGGTAGGACTCGAACCTACAACCCTCCGGTTAACAGCCGGATGCTCTGCCATTGAGCTACTGAGGAGTGTCTGTTCGCCCCGGATTCGAGGCGCTATGTGAATCCAGTATAGGGATGATGCGCCTATTCGTCAAAGGCGGCGGCAGCAGAATCGCACCGCAGCGAGCCGAAATGGGAACCGCAATGACTTCATGCGCTTTTCGCCTTTTGCACTCCGCCGTGCTCTTTTCCAAGCCTCTGCTTCGTCCCCTGCTATCGGTCTCTTAACCAGGCGCAACTCGAGGCAAAGGCGTCGGCTGGTAGCCGGTTGTTGCCACGCGGGGGCGCAGTAAAACCTTGGTCAGCTGATTTGTTGCTAACAGCGAAGATCGAATGGCGAAGAGCGGTTCTCGACCGCTATCATCGCAAGATGTCCAGCGACATCGTCGTTGTCGAGCAGCTTCGCCACATTTACCGCAAAGGGAAAGTTGCGGTCGATGGCATCAGCTTTCGGGTCGAGCGCGGCGAAATATTCGGTTTGCTGGGGCCGAACGGAGCGGGGAAGACCACGACGGTTCGCATGCTGACGACTATCCTGCGCCCAACTTCGGGCCGAGCGTCGGTGGCGGGACACGATGTAACCCGCGAGCCGCTGGCGGTGCGGCGCAACATCGTCGCTGTACTTCAGGAGAACGCGGTCGAGACACTGCTGTCCACGCTCGACAATCTTCTGCTCTACGGATACCTGCACGGCTACTCGCGGGCTGAAACTCGCAAGCGCGTTGAGCGAGTTGTGGAAGCTCTGGAATTACAAGAGCACTTGAATGCGCGTGCTCAGACGCTCTCTGGTGGATACAAGCGGCGCCTCCAGGTTGCCAAAGCGTTGATGATCGATACGCCTGTTCTTTTTCTGGATGAAGCCACCACCGGCATGGATCCGCTGATCAAGCGCCGGGTCGTCAACTTGATTCGTGAGGAAGGCGAGCGTGGTCGGACGGTCGTGCTTACGACACAACTGCTCGATGAGGCCGAGGCGCTGTGCGACCGTATGGTGTTGATGAATGAAGGCAAGGTGCTCGCCGCGGGAAGCATGGCAGAGCTTCGCCAGCGTGCCCGCAAGGCATTTCGCCTGTTCGTGCGCTTCCAGCACGACACACCTGAATCGGCCGCGCTCATTGAGTCGCTTTCACCCGCACCCTGAAGGTAGTACAGGGCGAATACGAAATTACGGTCGAGGGTTCAGAGGACCAATGGATTCGCGAGATGGCGCGCATCTCTGAGCGTCATCCGCTGGAGCATTTAGAAATTCGCGCTGCCGATCTGGAGGAGATTTTCTTCGAGCTCTACGGCGATATTGCAGCGGAGGCGTGAGCCGGCTAATGAACTACGTTTTTGCCATCGCGTTTCGAGACTTCCGCATTCGTCTCTCGAACCCTGTGCTTCCGTTGTGGGACGTGCTGGTTCCAGTGGTTTACCTGTTGGTGTTCGGCTCCAGCCTGGAGCGTTGGATCGGTGCTGGGGGATCGGGACTCGACTATCCCCGATTCTTTCTCGGCGGCGTGTTGTCGATGGTGAGTTTCGGCATCGTATTCAACTCGTCGTACGCGTTCTTTGAAGACCTGCAAGGCGGCATCTTCCATGAAATGCTGACGTATCCGTTTGCCCGTTGGGAAATGCTGCTGGGCAAGTTGCTGTTCAACGCCGCATTTGCCGTGGTTGGCATCGCCGTCTGCACGGCAGCTGGATACGGCTTTCTGAACATTGCAATCGCTCCGACAGCCTGGCTACCGATTGCCTTCTGGTCGGTGCTGGGAACGGCGGGCTGGTATTTCCTATTCACCTGGCTGGCGCTGAATTTGCGCGGATTCAATGCCTATCACACCACTACGTCAGCGCTGTACCTGGTGCTGATGTTCATCAGCAACCTGTTCTATCCGACCCAGCAGTTACCCAAGGCTGTGCGCTGGCTGGCCTGGGCGAATCCGGTGACATGGCAGACGGACTTGCTGCGCTACTACACGTATCCCGAGGCCGCAACGCCTCATCTCGCCCTCGAAACGGGAGCGTTTATCGTTTTTGTTGTTGCGACCTTCTGGCTGGCAAATCGCACGCTGAACGGTACCATTGAGTAGTAGCGAATCACATTAGGCTAGGAGCGCGAATTGAACTGGCTGGACCGGTGGTTCGCTTTCGAGCATCACGGCACGACGCTGGGCCGTGAGGTTGTCGCCGGGCTCACGACGTTTACCACGATGTCTTACATCGTGGTGGTCAATCCGGCGATTTTGGCGAATGCCGGAATCCCGGAGGGGCCTTCGTTCGTTGCCACGGTACTGGTGGCGGTGGCGGGGTGCTGGTTCATGGCGTTCTATGCCAACCGTCCTTTCGCCATCGCTCCGTATATGGGCGAGAACGCATTTATTGCATTCACCGTGTGCAAGGGATTGGGGATTCCGTGGCAGACAGCCCTGGCGGCCATCTTCATAGCCGGCATGTTCTTTATTGTTCTGACGGTCTTGCGGCTTCGCCAGTGGATTGTGGAAGCTGTGCCAACGTCGCTGCGCTACAGCTTTGCCGTCGGCATCGGGCTGTTTTTGACGTTCATCGGACTCAACCAAACCGGACTGGTAATGCTCGGGGTGCCAGGAGCGCCAGTGCGCGCCGGTGAATTGACATCGCATCCCGCGCTGGTTGCGATGTTTGGGTTCGTGCTGATCTCAGTCCTGGTAATCCGCAAGGTTCCCGGCGCCATTCTCGTGGGCATCCTGGTGACCGCGGTCGCCGCTTTTGTTAGTGGGGTGGCTCCGGCGCCTGCACATCTGCTCAGCGTGCCGCCCTCTATCGCCCCGATTGCATGGCAGCTTGATTTTCGCGGAGCGCTGACTTGGAAGGCGTTTCCCGTGGTGCTCACCATTTTCATCATGGCTTTCGTGGACACGATGGGCACGCTGATTGGGCTCTCCGCGCGGGCCGGGTTTCTCGACAAGAACGGTCGACTTCCACAGATCGAGCGTCCAATGTTGGTGGACGCGTTTTGCACCTGTCTGGCTCCGGCGCTGGGTACGACGACTGCCGGAGCTTTCGTTGAGTCTGCGACCGGCATTGAGGCGGGCGGGCGTACCGGGTTCACGGTGTTTACGACGGGAGCCTGCTTCCTGCTCACTTTGTTCTTTGCTCCACTGATCGGCGCCATCCCGGCACAGGCCTACGGACCGGCGCTCATCGTGGTCGGCCTCTTTATGCTATCGCCAATCCAGAACATAGATTTCAGCGACTACACCGAGTCGATCCCCGCCTTCAGCGTAGTCGCTCTGATGGCATTCACTTTCAATATCGCTATTGGCATATCTGCCGGATTTGTGATGTATCCTCTTTGCAAGCTTTTCGGTGGGAAACACGCGGAAATCAGGCCCGGCGTTTGGGTGCTTACGGCGTTGTCGCTACTTTTCTTCGTGTTCTATCCTTACAAATAAACAAGTTAGTCGGGAGACCAGGAGGCAGAACGAGAGTTTCTGCATCCAAGCGTAGGTGTTGCTATTGCATAGTTCGCAGATTCGCGCCCACAGTCGTTTCCTTGCCATCGGTGTCGTCAGCTGCGCGATCTTATTCGCGGCGCTCCCCACCATTTCGGCGCAAGATGTGACCAAGGGGCTGGACCCAGCACCCATCGTTCCGCAACAGAGCCAGACGAAGTATGTGCCGATCACACCGAAGCAGCGTCTCATCTGGTTTACGCGCTCGACGGTAGGAGTTGAAAGCCTTCTGCTCGCCGGGCCGTTCAGTGCCGGCTGGGGGACCGCCTTCGACAGTCCCCCTGAGTACAACACGAGTTGGCAGGGATTTGGCCAGCGCTACGGCATGCGCCTGACCGGTGTCTCAACCGGTAATGCCATGGAAGCGAGCCTGGGGGCCATATGGGGAGAGGATCCCCGATACTTCCGCACCGAGGGTCAGCGATTCAAGAAGCGCGTTGTGAACGTCGTTGACCTCACGTTTCGCGCTTACCGCGACGACGGAGAACGGCACTTTGCCTATGCGCGTCTGGCCGGGAACGTCGGAAACAACTTCCTGTCGAACACTTGGCGAGCTCCGAGCGAAAGCGATTGGCAGAGTGCCAGTATTCGAGTGCTTGAGGGAATCGGCAGCAAAGCGATAGGCAACGCGGCCTACGAGTTTGTTCCGCAGCTATTCAAATGGCTGCGTGGCAAGTACTGAGGTCGGGGAGGGCCGGCCAGCAATTCTGCCGACGCAATCTTATAGCGCGGCGAACCTTCGCTTCACCAGCAGGAAGTACAAGGCTAGAATCACCAGCAGCACTCCGTTTACGGCGAGCACGAGTGGTGCGCTGAGCATGGGAATCAGCCAGCCCGAGGCGAGATTCCCCATGGGCATGCCGCCGCGGAAGGCGCAGTTGTAGACGCTCATCACGCGCCCACGCATGTCTTCGGTCACGATCAACTGCACCAGCGAACTCACCGTCGCGAACACGCCCATCATGGAGAAGCCCACTACCGCTATCATCGCAAGGCTGAGCGGCAGTTTGCGAGATAACGAAAATGCGGCAATGCCGGTTCCCAGCAATGCCAGCATGCCTAAGGCGAGGCGCCCTTTGTGGCGAATGTTGCCGAGGCCCGCGATGGTCAGCGAACCCAGGATCGATCCCAGTCCCATCAGCGATAGCAGGTTGCCGTAAGTCTCAGGGCCGCGATGGAAAATGTCCTTCACGAACACTGGAATATACGTGCGCAGCGGCATGCTCAGGAAGGTCATGAGGAACGCGAGCACGATGAGCGCTTCCATGGCTTCCTGACGGCGCACAAACGCGATGCCTTCTTTCAGGCTGCGCAGCATGGAGTCAGTGGTCTTCTGCGGCAGAAAACGCGTAGTAATGAGGGACAGTGCAATGATCGGCGCCACGAAGGAAACAGTGTTCAGCCCGAAACACCACGCTTCGCCGTATTTCGCCAGCACCTGCCCGGCGAGTGCCGGACCGATCGTCACCGCTAGATTGAACTGGATGGAGTTCAAGGCGATAGCGTTGGGCATGTCCTCGCGATCGACCAGGTTGGGAATCAATGCCTGATACGCAGGTCCGCCAAAGGCCTGGGCAAATCCGGAGACAGCAGACAGACACAAGATCTCCCAGACGTGAACTGCTCCGGTGACGACCAGGATAGTAAGTGTCGCGGCGCTGGCCAACTGAACATACTGGGAGCCCAGCAAAATCTTGCGCCGTTCAACCCGATCGGCGAACACGCCGCCAACCAGCGAGAACAGGAAAATCGGTATCCCGCCCAGAAACTGATCCAGCGCCAGCAACGTGGCCGAGTGGCTGAGGCGGTAGATCAACCAGCCCTGGGCAACGATTTGCATCCAGGTGCCGATGCTGGAGGTGCAGGCGCCAATCCAAACCAGGCGGAAGTCGCGGTACAAGAACGCCTTGAAGATGCGACGAAACATCGATACGCGGGGCACCAGCGGTGCTTCGGGCGGGGTAGAGAGCGAACTTTGATCGGGCTGGGTTGGAGTGATCAATGTCTATGAACAGTATCAGAGGTTTAGGAAGACTGTCGCCGTTGTGCCGGACAACAGAGTTGTCCAATGCATCAGACGGGCGAACTGCTGTTTAAGTGGGTTCGATTCGCGCAGGCTGGCTCGGGATTCTGGCGTTTTGTCACAACGCGGCACAAAAATGGCGGAGGCCGAAGCCCCCGCCTAAGTGTGCATCGCCAAAATCAGGGGTGCAGGGGGACATAAAATGGTTCGTCCGGGCGTCCGCTGACGACCTTGTAATCCGCAGGAACCTGGAACAGGGAAGCGTCGGGTTCGGCGCGGGTCACGCTGGTGACTTTGGTGCTCGCCGTTCCCATCATGGGATCGGTATGAACGATCAATACCGGTAGCTGCAAGTCAGTTGAGAACCAACGCTCCGTCACGACTTCGATGGGCTTCTCGTTGCCGATCTCGCCGGCGGCAATGGTTCGTGTAACTTTTTCGCCGGTTGCCTCGAATCCGCCAATGGTTTTCGTCCCCAGTTGATCACGCTGCACATCTTTAGACAGCATTTTCTTCATCGCTTCGCCGCCCGGATGCTCGGGGTGGTTGCCGCGGTCGCGCGGTCCACGCAGTTCGCGCGCGGTCTTATTTGCCGGATCGAGCATGTAGCGCTTTCCCGCCACCGGATCGTTGATCATGATGATGGTGTGCTTCACCGAGGCGGTAGCAGGCGTACCGGCCTCAACCGTGATCTCGCGGCGGGTTCGGCCCTGGGCATCGCGATACAGCGTGGTCTGGGATGTCCGGAAAAGACGATTGCCATCCGCGAGCGTGTTTTCATGGGTGATGACGATTTGCGCGGTCAGCGGAATACCGGTGACTATTTTGCCTTCGCCAGGTTCATCCGGGCCGTGCATGTCCATCATGTGTCCCGGGCCCGGAGGAGGTGGCGGCGGAGGACCCGGCTCCTGGGCAGCCGCTGTAAGAGCGACGACCGACAAGGTAAGGATGGCCAAAAGACGTGAAAGTGGGCGATTCATAAATTCTTGCCTCAAAAAATGCGGTTCAAACTCTTCATAATATTTACAACCTTAAGAGCGCAACTACTGCTGCTGAACGATCCGGACAGCGCGCACCAGACCATCATCCCCTACGATCACATCAGCCATTTGCGTTCCGGCAGAGCCATCAGCCGTAGTGGTGGGCAGTTCCATGCGCACGACCTCTGCATCGCCTGAGCAGCTTATCGGATCACACAGCATCAATGGCGTGTAACCCTGCGCCTGCTCGCTCTGCGTCAGTGAGATTTTAGCCACATTCGACGAACGCTCCGACACCGCAACTGTTGTCCCATAGTTCGCCTCTTTAGTATTTGAAACCGAAGCTTGCACCGGCGACTGCGTGTTCGCTTCCACCGGTTTTACGCTCGGCTGTACGGGTTGCTCGATTTTCGCCGTCGGCCGCTGGGCAGTGGAGTGTTGCGCGAACCACAAGCCAAGACCGAGACCGATTGCCAACACAGCGGCAACTGCGGCGTAAGCTCTCCATCCCACAAAGTCGCTCGGCCTGAAATCGCGCAGACTGCGACTTCATCGCCAGTACCGGTGCCGGTTGCACCGCTGTATTCTGACGGAATGCCCGCAGAACATTTTGCTCCACCACCGACGGCGCTTGCATTGAGCCGGTTCGGCTACGCAGAGCCTGCATAGCTCCAGCCAGCGCGTTTTGCTGCTGTAGCAGTGCGGCGCAAGAAGAGCAGCTGTTCTGGTGCATCAGCAATTCAGCGTCGCCTGCGGAACTGAGTTCGGCGAGCGATAAGCCTTCGATTTGTTTTGTAAATTCGTGGCAGGTCATGACGGACACCTCGCCGCTATCCCCGAAATGTCGGGTGTGACGGCAGCCGAGCTTTGCAGCTTTTTAGCCAGCATTCCATGGGCACGGTGCAAACGCGACCGGATGGTTCCAATCGCACAGCCCAGTGCCGATGCGGCCTCGGCATAGCTCGATTCATGCAAGTCGCATAGCACAACTACTTCCCGATAATGCTCAGGCAACGACAGCACTGCCTTCCAGATGGCGCTCGACACTTGTCCCCGAGCGATGTCTTCGACAGCATCGCCCTCCGCGACAAGTGAATCCGCGTGATCCTCGGCCGGACTGGTGTGCAGCGCGTCCGAATAGCTGCGCTCCATGGCGCGGCGGATGTAGTTGCGGGCGACACCAAACAGGTAGGCCCCCAGCGGAGCGCGGGAAGCATCGAAATCGCGCCCCCGCTGCGCCAGGAATACGAACACATCTTGCGTTACTTCCTCGGCGACCTGAGGCGATCCGCTCATGTGTAGAGCAAAGCGATAGATGGCGCCTTGCCGCTTCCGGTAGATGGCGGTGAAGGCGTCTTCGTCCCCGCTCATGGCAAGCGTGAGCAGCTCTTCGTCGGTCTGTTCGGTCAGCATCGCCAGAAGTGGTTGACCCGATAGCGACTTACATTTGGATTTCGTCCCAGAGAGTCCGCAAGTTCCCTAAACTTCGCGCCCGGTGACGATGAGTCGCGGCAGGTATAAGGATAAACCCCAATGGCTAGAGTAAGTTCCCGGCCGCCAGCCGGCGGACGATTTCGCGGTCGGCATCGAGGAAATCGAGTTTCGGCAAGTCCTTGCGCATCACCCAGCGCACGTCCTGGAAGATTCGATTCTGCAGATCCCTCTGAAAGCGTTCGACTTCGTAAAACTGCAGCTGAACCGAATTTCCGTTGACGTAGGTATGGTCTACTGCGGCAACCTCTCTGCCGATGGTCGCGTCGATCCCCAACTCCTCTTCCAACTCACGGCGTAGCGCCTCTTGCGGTGTCTCACCGGGCTCGATTTTGCCTCCGGGAAACTCCCACTTCAAGGGCAGAGCCTGGTCCGCCGTGCGCTGGCAGCACAGAATTTCGTCGCCGCGCACCAGGATTCCGGCAACAACGTGCTTGCGGGTGCGGGTGAGGGGCGATGTATGGGCGGGGGGCTCAGGACCGCTGCGGTTATGGAGGTGCTCGGGCAATTCAAACCTTTCCATTCAGAAGGGGCGCGCCTTAACGCGCCGTGAAGTGTGTGCAAACTTCGTGGCTTCAGCCGCTGCGGGAATGATCAAGGCGTTACCCCAGCGGCTAAAGCCATGAATTATCGCCCGGATCGGCGCGGCTGAAGCCGCGCCCCTTCAAAGCACGGTGCCGAACGAGCGCTGCTCAAGCGACCTTCTCCAGATAGCGGCCAACGAGCGCTGCGCAATGCTCCACCAACTGGCGGTCATCAGGACCGAAGGCTGCGGGCTGGTGACTGTCGATATCCAACTCGCCAACTACCGAGCCGTTCACGAAAATGGGGGCGACGATCTCTGACTTGGTCTCGATCGAACACGCCAGATAGCGCGGATCGGAGTTCACATCGTCTACCACGACCGTCCGTCCCTGCGTGACGGCGGCGCCGCAGATTCCCTGGTTCAGAGGAATGCGTTTGTGCGGCGTCTGGGCTCCGACAAACGGGCCAAGGACCAACATCGGCTGTTCGCCGTCCGAGCCCTTCTCGATCATGTAAAAACCGACCCAGTGAAAGTGGCTGAGCCGCTCCTGCAAGCGGCCGACAATCATGCTCATCAGGTATTCGACGTCGTCGGCGGCTTCGGCCATGACATCGATTTCTTGTGCGAGTTCCTGCTGGTGAGTGGGCATGATGGGTATTGTAAGACGTGAGCCGCGAGTCCGGAGCGAAACCGGACTTTCCAGGGAATGCTGATTCCGGTTACGTCCGATAATGCGTGCACGTGAAAAAATTTAAATTGCGGATCCCTGTTTTCAACACTTTAGCGCATGTTTCAGGTCTAAAATCTTGAGCCCGTGAGACTTACAGGCAAAATCTAGATTTCAAAGGACTTATGCTGCTCGATTTTAGCCATCGAGACGCCTGGTTGCAGACACCCAGTCGGTGTGCCGCAAGACAGTTTAAGAGTTGCTGAAGCACGGCGCACGAAAAAACTCGGGCCGCGGGGTTACGAAGGTGGTAGAGATTCCCGAATCGGGCCGATGCGTCTTATCCCCCGCGGCTGCGCAGACATCTCCGGATGCAGCGCCCAAGCGATGGCGTGCAGGCCGTCTATCAGGTTGCTGGCGGGAGTATTCAACAGCTCATCGTTGATGCAGAAGACTTGGCCATCGCGAACTGCCGGCAGATCGATCCAATCGCGCTGTTCAACGATCTTCTCCAGCGGGACGCGGTCTCCCGCTCCGCACCATGCAGCGATCAGCACTTCGGGCTGCGCATCCGCGACAGCTTCGAATGAGGTGGTCTTGCCAGGCTCGCCAACGAATCTTCCGCCCGCAGCTTCCACTAGTTCCGCGACCCAGGGTTGGGAGGCGATCAAGGGCTTACCCCATTCTTCGCAGAAGACCGCGCGGCTGCGGTCGGTAGTCACAGTGAACGAGCGCACCTGTTCGAGGGCGTCTTGCATACGCGCGATTACTTCGTGCGCCCGCGTGCTGGCGTCGAAGATTCCAGCGATGGCGGCCATGTCGCGGTAAATGTCGGCGAGGGTACGCGGCGCGAGTCCGAGGAAGCGCACACCAGCCTTCAGTATTTCGGCGACGGCTTCGAGCTGATAAGGAACCGATGCGATGACGAGATCAGGTTTGGCGGCGATAATCTGCTCGCCTTGTGCCGACCAGGAATCGGCGACAACTATGCGCGAGCCGTCGGCCACCTCGGGACAGACGTCGGCGCAGTACTTGGTGCAGGCGACTAGCCGGTCGAGCAGTCCGAGATCGCGCAGAGTGACGGTAGCGCTGGGCTGGAGAGAAACGACGCGGCGGGGAGTGTAGTCGTTGTGCAAGGTTCGATTATAGGTACTGGTCACGCTTGTCATCATGAGGACGGCGAGGCGACCGAGGGATTCCCGTCGGCCGCCCCGGTAATGCATCCATACGTAGCGGCCCGCGTCTTTTGGGCCGCTACGCGGCCCATGGATCACAATCCCTGCCTACCCCGGGCTTGCGCCCGGGGCTAACCTCGGAGCCGCTGCTATGCAGCGCGAGTATTGCTTGACCATGTATTCAGTCTCGGTCATGAGATTCGGAATGCGACGAGAACCCTATAACAGATACCGAGCCTTTATCCCTTGATAACCCTCTGATTCGGATCAGGGAACCGCTATGTGACCGCCCGAGACCAGATTCCTCGGCCAAATGAAGGCCTCGTGATGACAAACCTGTGGCCAGCACTTTAGATTCATCACAAGAATGTACTCGCCACAATTACTCGATCACTTCGAACATCCACGCAACACCGGCGAACTCGCGGGTGCTGATGCACAGGTGCGAGTTGAAAATCCAGCGTGCGGCGACATCCTCGAACTGTTCGCGAATGTGCGTGAGGGAAAGATCGCCGAGATTAGTTTCAAGGCGAAGGGTTGCGTTCCGGCGATGGCCTGCGGCTCGCTTATCACCGAGATGGCGCGAGGGCTATCACTCGCTAACGCGCAGTCGATCAGCAGGGAAGAGGTGGTTGAGCACATTGGAGGCCTGCCCGCGGCGTCGGGACACGCGGCGCAGTTAACGGTCGACGCTTTGCGTCAACTCTTGCGTCAACTCTTGCGTCAACTCCAAACCAGCAGCGGAGGGTAGCCTTTACGCGAGCAGTTCCTGCGCTCCTCCCCAAAGGCGCCGAACTATGTCGGCAGCAGGTTCAACCTTTGAGAGCCCTGCCGATTGTCCTGCCCAGGCCTGCATACGGTGCACATCGCCGGTCTTGGTAGCGTCGGCACGCATCGCTGCTGTCAGGCCGCGTTGCACCGGATACGGCGCGGGAGTCGGCGCCTCGGGAGCACCGGCGGCGCGAACGTAATCCGTTGCCAGGCTGCGTCCCGCGCGACCGCTAAAGTGACGGGTCAGCATGGTGTCTTCGGGAGCGGCGACGGTCAGAGCCTTCGCCCATGCGGGATGAATCTTTGCCTCCGGACTAACGAGAAACGCGGTCCCCACCTGCGTGGCGCTGGCTCCGAGCGTCAATGCCGCAGCTACGCCACGCTGGTCAGCGATGCCTCCGGTCGCGACCACGGGAACTTTCACAGCATCAACCAGCGCGGGCAGAAGTGAGAACAATCCAACCAGCGTGCGCTCGGCATCGTCCGCATTGAACGATCCGCGATGTCCACCGGCCTCCATGCCCTGTGCCACTATCACGTCAGCTCCTGCACCTTCTGCCATTCGCGCCTCTTGAACCGTTGACACATTAGCAAACCACACGATGCCGCGTTGCTTGAGCTGGGTCACGAATTCCGGCGGATAAAGCCCCATGACAGAAGAGACGATAGGAGGGGCCGCCTTCAGCAGTGCTTCGCATTGCAAAGAAAAATCCGGCGGCGTTGCATCGCCAGCGTCGGGTGGCACCCGAGGTCCCCAATTTGAAAGATGCTCGATCACCTGTCGCTCGCGCTCAGCATTCCGTTTCGGCGGAGGGTCGGGAATCCACAAATTGATTTGGAAGCGACGGTTGGTTTCGCCACGAACTTCGTTGGCCCAGGCGAGAATTTCGTCCGGCTTCATCAACACCGCGCCGCATGCGCCGAGCCCGCCGGCATCGGCGACGGCAATCGAAAGTGACGGGGCCGACACTCCAGCCATAGGGGCGAGGAGGATGGGCACACGGAGGTCGAAGCGCTCGCAAAATGCCTGGGCGCGTTGCAAGGCGGCTTTCATAGTGGGTTACACCGTTTCCAGCTCTTCTTCCAGCATTTGCTTGTCGTGCAGTTCGGTGTAGTAGCCGTTGCGCTCGATCAGTTCTTCGTGGGTTCCGTATTCGACGATCTCTCCGTCATGCAGAACGGCGATACGATCGGCATTACGCACGGTCGATACGCGATGCGAAATGAAGATAGTGGTGCGTCCCTGCATGATGTCGCGAAGATGGTTCAGGATGCGGTCTTCCGTCTGGGTATCCACAGAGGCCAGGGCATCATCGAGCACGAGAATTCGAGGATTGCGAATGATGGCGCGCGCTATGGCTGTACGCTGCTTCTGCCCGCCTGAAAGCGTGATGCCGCGTTCGCCCACCAGCGTGCGATAACCCTGGGGAAAGCCCTCGATGTCGTCGGCGATGTTGGCGGCTTCGGCGGCGCGGCGGACGTCGTCGTCGGTGGCGTCCTGCGCTCCGAAGGCGATGTTGTCGCGAATGCTGTCGCTGAACAGGAACGTCTCCTGCGGAACGAAGCCAATGTTGGCGCGTAGGAGCTCCAGAGGATACTCGCGAATCGATCGGCCATCGAGAAGAACCGAACCCTGCGTCGCATCGTAGATTCGTGGAATCAGAGATACCAGTGTCGATTTGCCCGAGCCCGTCGGTCCGACGATGGCCAAGCTGGTTCCTGCTGGCACGGTGAGGTTCACGTTCTTCAAAACCAGTTCGTCGCCGTGTTGCGCTCCTCCTGGGCCGTTGCCGGATTGGGTGCGCAGCGTGTTGCCATAGCGGAAGCTGAGATTGCGGAACTCAATGTCGCCGGTGATTTCAGTGGGAGCGTCGGCCGCCGGAACGCCGGCATCAGTGATTTCAGGTTGTTCAGCGAGGACGCTCTGGATGCGCGCCATCGAAGCGGTGCCGCGCTGAAACAGGTTGATGACCCAACCCAGCGCGATGATCGGCCAGGTCAACTGCACCATGTAGGTGTTGAAGGCCACAAAGCTGCCGACCGTGATGCGATGCTGAATCACCTCGCGTCCGCCAACAAAGAGCACGATAATCACGGCGAGGCCGAGCATGGTTTCGAGCGTCGGCCACAACATGCCCATCAGCCGTACCAGCTTCAGGCTGCGCGCGATGTACTCCTCGTTGGAGCGCTCGAAGCTCTCAATTTCCCACTCCTCCTGCACATAGGCGCGGACCAGTCGTGCGCCGGAGAAGTTCTCCTGAGCGCGGGCCGAGATGTCGGAGAACATGGCCTGTATGCGCTCGAATCGCTCATGAATGCGCCGCCCGAAATACTGAATGACGATGCTGATCACTGGCAGCGGCAGGAAGGCCCACATGGTGAGCTTGGGACTGATGCTCAACATGAACACCAGCGCGCCAATGGTGAACACGACGGTGTTGGCCGTGTACATGATGCCCGGCCCGACGAGCATACGGACGGCATTCAGGTCGTTGGTTGCGCGCGCCATGATGTCGCCGGTGCGCGTGCGCTGGTAAAAGCTGTAGGAGAGCCGCTCCAGGTGGGCGAAGAGATCGTTGCGCAGGTCGAACTCGATTTCGCGCGAAACGCCGATCAGGATCCAGCGGGTCAGGAATTGGAAGATGGCTTTGGTAGCCGCGACGGCCAGCAGCGCTCCGGCATAGAACAGCAGCTTATGAAGATCGAGCCGCTTGTTCAGGTCGTCAATGGCGCGGCGGATAATGAGAGGGAACAGGATCCACACGCCGTTGTTGCAAAGCACGCAGACGGCACCGATCCAGAAGGTCTTTCGGTACTTTCGCAGATATGGCGCTAATGGTCGCAGGTTTTGGAACAATGGCTTCGCTCAGTTCAGTCCTTATTTTAGATGTGCTGTAAGCCGTGTGGATGCGAGCTGTTGCATCCACGACAGGTTAGGCTCTGAGGACGGAATTCAGACTCAGGTATAAACCTGTAATCGACCCAGCTTTCCACAGGCATGGGAACGAAGAGGATTGTCTCGGAGCGCGCGACTGATTAGAGTAGCTGTCTTGCTCCTTACATTTCTAGCCGATCTAATCATAAGAAATATATGACGACTGACGGGCCCAAGATCCGGCTGGTGCTGCTGTGGCACATGCATCAGCCCTTTTATAAAGACATGGTGAACGGTGAATACCGGCTTCCCTGGGTTCGCCTGCACGCCCTCAAAGATTATTACGGCATGGTGAAGCTGCTGGACGAGTTCCCTGACGTCCATCAGAACTTCAATCTCGTGCCGTCGCTGGTAGCTCAGATACAGGACTACGTGCGTGGCGACGCGCATGATCCGTTCTTCGATCTGATCGCCAAACCTGCTGCCGATCTCACGTTAAGCGAGCGGCAGTTCGCACTGCAATACCTGTTTCAGGCGAATCCGGTGAACGTGATTGGCCGCTATCCGCGCTATCGCGAACTGTGGGAGCGTTATCGGGCCACGGTGGATCGTCCTGAGGGCCCGGACTCATACTTCGTCACCCGCGATTTTGCCGACTTGCAGGTGCTGTCGCAACTGGCATGGTTTGACGAGTACTTTCTGACCGATCCTGATGTCGCGGCTCTCATCGCCAAGGGGCAAGACTTCGGCGGCGCTGACCAGGAAATCATGCTCGCCAAGCAGCGCGAGATTCTGGCGCAGGTTTTACCCGCCTATGCGACAGCAGCTGCGCGCGGTTCGGTTGAGTTGTCGGTAACGCCCTATTACCACCCAATATTGCCGCTGCTATGCGATACCAACGTGGGTGCGGAATCGACGCCGGGATTGAACCTTCCGACGCGACACTTCAAGCGGCCTGAGGATGCCACGGAACAAATCCGCCGCGCCCTGGATGCGCACGAGAAGAACTTCGGAGTGCGCTCGCAGGGGCTGTGGCCGTCGGAGGGAAGCGTCTCCGAAGAGGTAATCGCGCTGGCGGCGAAGCAGGGTATCCGATGGATGGCCACCGATGAAGGCGTGCTCGGCCGCTCGCTGGACCACAACTTCTCACGCGATCATGGTGGGTGGCTGCACGGAGACGGCGCCGACAAACTCTACAACATCTACCGCTACGAAAAGGGCGGCGCCGAGATGCACCTGGTTTTCCGCGACCATCGCATCTCCGACAACGTGGGCTTCGTGTACTCGGGTATGCCTGCGCAGGACGCCGCCAACCACCTCATCCACAACATTAAGAATTCCGCGAAACCTGTTCTGGATGCAGGCCGTGATGCGGTTGTATCAATCATCCTCGACGGTGAAAATGCGTGGGAATATTACCCGCAATCGGGGCGTGAATTCCTGCGCCGCTTCTACGATGGGCTGCAAGGCGACCCGCAGATTGAGGCGGTCACCATCAGCGAAGCCATTGAGAGGCACAATCCCGACCACTTCGGCCGATTGCAGCGGCTGGTGCCGGGATCGTGGATCAACGCCAACTTCAACGTGTGGATCGGCGCTCCCGAGGACAACCGCTCGTGGGACCTGCTGTCTGAGGCTCGCGACTACTACGACCGCCATTCGCATCGGGTTTCGAAAGCGCAACGCCAGCTGGCATGGGAAGAGCTGCTGATCGCCGAGGGCAGCGACTGGAACTGGTGGTATGGACCGGAGCATCACTCGGCGAACGACAAGG
The DNA here is from genome assembly GCA_963791965.1 of uncultured Acidobacteriaceae bacterium. Taxonomy (GTDB): domain Bacteria; phylum Acidobacteriota; class Terriglobia; order Terriglobales; family Acidobacteriaceae; genus CAVVDY01. The sequence continues at coordinate 111,401 of CAWBUK010000008.1, forward strand.
ACTTCGACGCGCTCTATCGCCGTCACTTGTCGAATGTGTATTACGCGCTCGAAGGCGCTCCGCCGGAGGAGCTGAGCGTTCCTATCGTGAGCGGCGTCACCCGTCCCAGTTATGCGCCGCAGACGGCGTATGTCCGGGTAAAGGTGGACGGCCGCATCAGCAGCTACTTCGAATGGATGGGCGCGGCCAGCTATACCTCCGACCAGCGCACCAGTGCCATGCACGGCAAGCAGTTCCTGCTGGACGCGGTTTTCGCCGGAGTCGATGCGTCTTCGGTGTGCGGCCGGCTCGATTTCGATGGCGAGATTCCTGAGGGCGACTACCGCATCGTCGTCAACCTGGAGGCAAGCAAGCCGACGCAAACGGGCAAAGCGGCGTCGGACTCCTACCGCCTTCAGGTGGATGCCAACGGAGCCCAGGTGCAGAAATGGGCGCTCACCAATGGGAGCGAGCGCAAGAAGCTGGCGTCGTATGCGTCCGACAACGGCAGCCGCAGCACCAAGGGAGTCGAAGTGGCACTAGGCGAGATTTTCGAAATGCGCGTGCCGTTCGAACTGCTCGGGGTGCAGCAGGGAAGCAAGCTGCGGCTTCGTTTTGCCCTGTGGCGCGATGATCTACCGGCAGACTCGCTGCCGCTGGAAGGATGGATCGAACTCTACGCCCTCGCCGAAGAAGAATTGGAGAGCAATCTGTACACGTTCGCGGCGCGCTAGGGAGGATATCTACCGAGTCTGTGACGTAAGTCCGTGCGGAATGAACACTGGCCAGCCCTTCTCTTCCGCGAGTTTTTGCAGGTCGGGATTGGGATTGACGCAGAAGGGCCACTTCGCCATTTCCAGCATGGCGTAATCGTGGACCGAGTTGCCGAAGACGGCATCGACCGGGCGGCCAATCACTTCGCGGATCGCGACCGCTTTTAATTCGTCGGTGGGGACGCGCAGGATGCGTCCGCTGGCGCAGCCATCTTCAATGTGCACGCATGCGGCTAAAACCCGACCGCGCTCGATCCCAAATTGTTCCGCGCCGTATTCAATCAGCCAATTATTGGTGGATGACACTGCCCATAGCTCGCAGCTTTGCTGCTTGAGCCTGGTCGTCAGTTCCAGCATTTCAGAGAAGATTCGCGGCCGCACCACCTCTTCAAAGAACTGCTCTGCGGCGCGATAGAGAACGTCGCAGGCGATGCCGGCGTTCATGGTGACCATCTCGGCGCATATCGGTTCTTCGGCGACTTCTCCGAGCAGGTAGTCATCGTAGCGGGCGCGCATGGTGCGAGCGATTTCAGGCTGGATCAGCCCGCGATCCATCTCCCAATAAAAGAAGTCCCGTCCTGCGTCGCCGCTCCACAACGTGCCATCACAATCGAAGACTGCCAGGCTGGGCTTGAGCGTCAGCACCGAATCGATAAATTGTTGCGCTTCGGAGGAAAGTGCCGGCGAGGTCAAAAAGTGCTCCCCGAGGCGACGAGATTGGCGATGCGAAGGCGTTCGTAATCTTCCGGCGTATCGATGTTCATCACAATGTAGGGGTCATGGACGGGCACGTAGCGAATGTGCTGCTGATGCTGGTGCTCTACATCACGAGCGGTCGATTCAGCGGGGGCGCGCAGAAAAGCCTCGATCATGTCGCGACCGACGGCCAAAGGATGGCCATGCGAAATTTCCTCGCCTCGCCGTATCTCCGGCGCCACGGCCCAAATTTCAGGAGGAGACGAGAGCAGTGCGTGTTTGAGCTCGCGAAGTGTCCCCGGAACGACTGGTGGACGATCGACCAGCGCAACCACCGCAGCGTCGCGGCCGCGGTTCAGCACGTCCTGCAAACCAGTCTGTATCGAACTGAACTGCCCGCGCTCGGGCGCTTCGTTTTCGATCAGGAACCCGCCGTGGCCATAAACCACCGGCGCCAGGTGCGCGTGGTTGCGCCCGGCCACCACAATTACGAGCTCCGTTTCCTGTTGCAGAAGATCGATCCACGAGCCAAGGAAGGTGTTTACGACGGGCGCGCTTTCCGCTACCGGAGGCCAGGGCAGCAGCGCCTTATCTCGGCCCATGCGGGTAGAGAAGCCGGCCGCGAGAATGACTCCGCAAAAACTTTCGGCACGCGCCATGCCTCGAAGATAGCAGAGGCAGAGCGGGGCTGCTACTGTGCAGCAACTGCTGTCGGTGTCCAAAAAAGCGCAGAACTAGCCAATCGTAAGATGCTGGCCTGTTTACGTCGCAACCCGCGACGGCGGAAGCCACATCTACGCGCTCAGAAGGCGTCTGTCATCATGGCTGCTAATTTTGAACTCACGCTCATCCTTCGGGAAACTCTCTACCGTATCGAGCAGGAATCGGACCCCAAAGATCCCGCTGTAGAGAAGCTAAAGCGCCTCATACTGCTTGCGATAGCCGATCTCGAAGCGGCGAAGGAAAACAACAAAGGTGCTGTGGCCTAGGAACCGCAGCTTTAGAACACTTTCGCAACTCTCGACACATTGGGATCCGTGAAGCCCCAGCCCGCTCGCGGAAATCAAACGTTCAGGGAGTTGTTATGGCGAGAGTTGAGGGAGTTGATCCGGCGCGAACCTCGTTCGCGATGCGGTATCTGTTCAAAAAAGTCCGTAAGATGCTGGGACGCGACCTGACGCCGATGAAGATTACGGCGCGGGTATCGCGAGTCTTCTGGGTTGAAATGTTGACCGAGTGGCTGTTGGGCGAACGGGCTCGGGTACCGCATCGTCTGCGTTCGCTAGTGCTGTTGCGAACGGCTGTGCGTGTCGGTTGTCCATTTTGAATTGACGCCAATTCTGCCGGTGGCAGAATGCGTGGCCTGAGTGAGCAAGAGATTGCGGCGATTCGCAGTGGGGATTTGACGGGATTTGCGCCGTCGGAGGCTGCCTTACTGCGCATGACCGATGCTCTGGCCGATACGCCGTCCAACGTGAGCGACGAACTGTACGCCGAGTTGCGGCAGCATTTTACGGAAGATCACCTCATCGAGCTGGCTGCCAGTGCAGCGCAGGAGAACTTTCGTGCCCGTTTTAACCGCGTTTTCGAGGTTGAGAGCGACGGGCTTTATCGTCCCGGGGTGAGATTCAAGCAGGTTGCGTAAAAGGACTAGCGGTTGGCGACGCCTTCTTCATCGATAGCATCTTGAGCCTGGCTGTCGGCCGGCGACGGGATGTATTGGTATTTCTTGCTGGCGACCCCGGGCACGGCATGACGTCGCACTGCGATCATTTCGGCGACGATGGCGACTGCAATTTCTTCCGGCGTCACTGCGCCAATCTCCAGCCCAACCGGGGCGTGTACCTGCTGAAATTTCTCGGCCGGCAGACCCTGTTTCTCCAACTCTTTGTAGATCGAGATGGTTTTGCGGCGTGAGCCGATCATGCCCAGATAACGCGCGTTGGCATTGACCGCCCAACGCAGGACGCGCATGTCGTCGCGATGTCCGCGGGTGACGATCACGATGTAAGCCGATTCCGGCACGGCAAGCCGGTTTGTCACTGCTTCGAAATCGTCGGCAATGATTTCGCGGGCGTCAGGGAAGCGTTCGGCGTTGGCGTACGACTCGCGATCGTCGACGACAACTACATCGAATCCGGCGATCTTCGCCACCTTGTAAAGGTTGTAGGCGACGTGGCCGGCGCCGAAGATGTAGAGCAACGCCGGTGGCAGCACCGGTTCGATGAAAATTTCGAGCGTGCCTCCGCAAACCAGGCCGGTATCGTATTTGGGATCGTTGTTCAGGTTGAAGGTGAGCGAGCGCGGCTTCTCCTCTTCCATCACCTCGCGCGCCGCCTGCCAGACCTCGGCTTCCACGCAGCCGCCACCAATGGTGCCGATGATCGAGCCGTCATCGCGGACCAGCATCTTCGCCGTCTGAAACGAAGGAATCGAGCCACGAACGTTGGTGATGGTGGCTACGGCTCCGCGGCGTCCCTGGCGGCGAAGCTCGACAATTTGCTCGTAGATGTCCATGAAGGGGCTCCTCCATTATAGATGCCTGGCCGGTTAGTCAAGAGCTCGTCAGAGCTCGGCGTTGGAACGAGATAGCTCTCGGCCTCCCGAATTCACTTGTACACGTTCGGGAGCCTTACCACCCAATAACGGTGTGCATCGCTAACCGTCTTAGATCCTCGTCAAGGCTGTATGCCCTCCAGGCTGCATCCCGCAATGGCAGCCAAGCGAAATCGGAAAATCTAAAAACGAAGATCTTCCATACGTGACTATGATACAACGGGAACATGTTGGATCATCATGACTTCGATCCACGATAAATCTGCGACAGTGGGGAGCGGCGGTCAGCACTGTGGAACGCCGTGCTCGACTGGCTCTACACCGCCACGCTACGGTTCCTGCGCTCCATCAGCAGAACATCACGCCACCTGCCTCAATTGTCCAAGGCGCTCGCGCCTACCGACGAAACCGCAGCGTCATGCAGTCGGACGCTGGCATTGTTCTCGGCCAAAATACACAGCGTTGCAGCGTCCAGATGTCCTGCTACCCGGAGGCGGCCACCAAGGCCGATAGCAGACGTAATCCAATACCTGTGCCACGTGCAGGCTTCGGACACATAAACGCTCACCTCGGCGACTCCGGCGTACACACAGCGCGACGAAACCGGGCTGAGTGCAGCCCAGCCGAGCACCTGCTCCGTTTACCTGTGCCACCAGGCGGCAAGAAGCCATATGTGAGGTGTCCCATTGCTTCCACTCGGGTGCCGCAGTCTCGAAGGTGGCGTTGCCAGTGGCGATGCCCTCAAGGAAAATCGCGCGGACGGCGGGCCAGTCCGCCGACGTCATTGCCCTAATCGAAACTGTCGGCTCAGCATTGCTCACGATTGGAATTATAGGGACGCCCGTGACGCTGTAGCGTGCTACATTCGTCAGTTCTGAAGTGGTTAATTGATAACGGAGCAAGCCATGAAAGCCGTTCGCATTCATGAATTTGGTGGACCTGAAGTTCTTAAGTACGAAGACGTTCCTGATCCCGAGTTACGTAAAGACCACGTTCTGATTCGCGTGCGGGCCTGCGCGCTGAACCATCTCGACCTGTTCGTTCGCAAAGGACTCCCCGGGGTCAAGCTGCCGCACATTTTGGGAAGTGACATTGCTGGAGAAGTTGCTGAGGCAGGAGAGTACATCTCCGATCTCAGACCTGGGACACGGGTTCTGTTGTCGCCCATGTTGTTTTGCAATCACTGCGAGCTGTGCGCGACGGGACAGCATAACTTCTGCAAGGAATTTGCGGTGCTGGGCAACAATGCTGAAGGCGGTGACTGCGAACTCATCGCGGTGCCGCGGGCCAATGTAATCCCCATTCCGGACGCGATGAATTTCGTCGACGCAGCAAGCGTGCCCCTGGTGTTTCTGACGGCGTGGCACATGCTGGTCGGCAAGGCGAATCTGAGAGCGGGAGATACCGTACTCGTGCTGGGAGCGGGGTCAGGCGTGGGATCGGCGGCGATACAGATTTGCAAGATGCTGGGTGCGACCGTTATCACGACAGCTGGCGATGAGCGCAAGTTGGAGAAGGCCCGCGAACTTGGAGCCGATTACACCATCGATCATTACAAGCAGAAGATCTCCGAGGAAGTGAAAAAGATTACGAATCGGCGTGGGGTCGACATTGTCTTCGAGCACGTGGGAATAGCAACCTGGCCCGAGAGCATTAAGTCGTTGAAGTACGGCGGCACGCTGGTGACCTGTGGCGCGACCACGGGTTTCGAGGCGCAACTCGACCTACGCGTACTCTTCGCGCGCCAGCTATCGCTGTTCGGAAGTTACATGGGAGGCCAGGGGGAATTGCTGGAGGTGCTAAAGCACGTCTTCGCAGGCAAGCTGAAGGCGGTGGTGGACCGGACGTTTCCGCTAGCCGAAGCACGCGCAGCCCACGAATACCTGGAACACAGCGAGCAATTCGGGAAGGTTGTGCTGGTACCGTGATTCGTCTGGAATTCTGAGTTAAGCAAGTCGGGGAGGTTGAGTGGAACGGCGCGTTTTGCCGGCTTTCGTCGCGGGCAACTTCGATACCTTTCCCTTAGCCCACACGTAGACCGGCAACCCTGCACTTTGCAGCTCAGCGATCTCCTTTCGGACGGCGGAGCGCATAGCCCGTATCGCAGCCTGCTCCATCGAGAGATCTCTCAGTTTTGAATCAGTACTCATGGGGTATTTCCGTATTGCGCCACAAGGCGGTAATAGAGTTCCGTATCGATTATATGCAATGCCCCGGTTTGCTCAGACGCAATCACAGTCGGGGTAATCGTGGAGTTGTCGACCAGCATCCAGGAATTCACAAGAAATCGATAATGCTGGAAGAAGTTAAAGAGGGAACGCTCGAATCGGCGACGGACGATATCTTGTGGCACATCATGGCCGCCTTTCGCAACTCTGGTCTTGATTCGTGAAATAGCCAGTTCGGCACTGGCGATCCAAAGATAGAAGAGATGTATACGATAGCCAAACTCACGGAGTTCCTGAACCAGCCGCAGATGAGCTTTGCCTGAAAGAGTTGTCTCAAATCCGAAGCTCTGGCCGCGATCAGCCGAACGTCTGATCTCGTCGAGCATGATTTTGCCGGCACGCACCGCGACTGAAGCAGGAGAAAAAGGTGAGAGTCCTTGAGCGATCAAATCAGCATTGATGAAGTGCGGCGCTTGAGCGTACTTGGGCAGAAACTCTCTCGCAAATGTTGTCTTTCCAGCACCGTTTGGACCGGCAATGATGTAAGACATTTCGCTTCATTCGGGGAGCCTTACTGCTGTAATGCTAGCTCATGAAGAGTGAGATCAGCGACTTTTAGGTCGTTGCATCAGCGAGTAACTGGAAGCATCAAACGGGTATAATCAGGTACTGATATGGATCTCCAGACCGGCATCACCGAAAAAGACATGGAACGCGCCAGCCCCAGCGGGCATGAGCGGTTCAAAGATCTGGTCGGCTCGGACCAGAGCCGCGGCGCCATTCTGCGCGCCACCTTCGGAGAGCAGCAGCACGAAGGCGTGGTCCTGGCGTCGCTCGATGCTGTGGTCAATTGGGTGCGCAAGAATTCCATTTGGCCGATGACGTTCGGCCTGGCCTGCTGCGCCATCGAGATGATGTCGATGGGTGCGTCGCGCTTCGACATAGCCCGCTTTGGCGCTGAGGTCTTCCGTCCATCGCCGCGCCAGTCGGACCTGATGATCATCGCTGGTCGCGTCTCGCAGAAAATGGCCCCGGTAATTCGCGAACTCTACATGCAGATGCCGGAGCCGAAGTGGGTGATCTCCATGGGCGCCTGCGCGACTTCGGGCGGCGTATTTAACAATTACGCGCTGGTGCAGGGGGTTAATCAATGGATTCCGGTGGACGTATATGTCCCCGGTTGTCCGCCCCGTCCTGAGCAACTTATCTACGCCATCACCCTGTTGCAGGAGAAGATCGCCGCTGAGCGGGGCTCCTTCAGACGGGCTCTGAACTTGGAATAGCGGGAAAGCTTCCGTTTTCACTCTGTTTCGGCGAAAATAGATTCCCGGTCACATCACAGACATTCGGTGCGATGACGTGCAAACTTAGGTTTGGACGCGTGGCCAAGACGCCGCCGTCCGCAATCACTTAGGAGGACTCTCGTGAGCATGACAGCTTCGACCCGTCAGATTCAGGACGTAACCGTCGTTGATCTGAGTGGGCAGATCAAATTAGGAGAAGGCAGCTCGGTTCTTCGTGACACAGTGAAGGACTTGCTGGCCAAGGGGCACAAAAAGATTTTGCTGAATGCGGCCGAGATCACATACATCGACAGCTCGGGAATCGGAGAGCTGATCAGCGCATTTACGTCACTTCGGAACCAGGGCGGCGAACTGAAGCTGCTTCACCTGACCAAGAAGTTCCACGACATCCTGCAAATTACCAAGCTGTATACCGTGTTTGACGTGAGAGATGACGAGGCAGAGGCGATCGCGGCGTTCTCTTAAGCACGGCTGGCTGATTCTCCCGTTGCCCGAGGCGCGGGCGATTAGCACATAGCGGCAGTCATAGCATGCGTGCTACGTCTGCGCCCGGCGCGGCGATGGTTCCCGGCGGGGTCGCCAACTCGTGGCGCAGCATCTCGAAGATGGCAGCCAGAACGGAAACTACAACCGGCCCCAGAAACAGCCCAAGAAATCCGAATACCTGAACCCCGCCCAGTATCACAAACATCAGGACCAGCGGATGCAGTTCCACCTTGCCGCTGACAACCCATGGCCGCACGACGTTATCGACCATGCTGATGACGATTGCTCCCCAGGCGAGAACAAAGATGCCTTTCCATACGGCGCCGGTGAAGATCAGGTAAAGTCCTGCCGGAACCCAGACGAGTGCCGCGCCAACGACGGGGAGGATCGAGGCGAAGAAGGCGGCGATACTTAACAGCAGCGGCGAAGGAAGGCCGACGATCGCGGTTGCAATGCCGGTCAAAGTGCCCTGGATAAGGCCGACGGAGAGGATTCCGTAGACGTTCCCGATGATGGTGTCGTTAATGTTGCGAAACAGTCTGGATGTCTGCGCCGGTGAGAGCGGCATCAAGCTGCCGAGTCCTGCCGCCCACCGTTCGCCATCGCGGAACAGGAAGAACACCACGATCAACATAAAGAAGAATTCAGCGGTCAGTCGTGCCAGACTGCCCAGAATCGATGCGCCGGAACTCAGTACCGACAGACTCACACGCTGCAAACTATTCTTTATGGCCTCATGCATGTCGAACTGAGAGACATCGACGAAGCGCCCGAAGAAGTGCAGTGGACGCTCGGCCATGGCAAACACGAATTGGCCGAGACCGCCCTGTTCGACGCTGAGCCGGTTCAGCCGTTGGGCGGCGACGATGGCCTCGCTGGTTCCTTTGAGCAGGACCAAACTTACGGGGAAGAGAAATAAAAGCACGATAGCAAGGGTGCTAACCAGCGCCGCCCATGTGCTTCGGTTGCCCGTCCCGCGCAAGACGCGCTTGTAAGCTGGGTGGAAGATTACCGCCACAATGATTCCCGCGGCGATCGACCGTAGGAATGGCCACGCAATAAAAAGCGTAAGCACACCAAACACCACGGTGAGGCCGGCGAGAAACCAGAGTGTAATCTTCTTGCTATCCATGCGGATGTTGGATTGCTATCGCCTCACCTTACCACAGGAGATTTTCGCAGTAGAAATCTCACCACGGAGGACACGGAGGACACCGCGAACCCAAGATTTTGAAAACTTGGGTATTGCATTGCGTCGTGGCAACTGCATTAGGCGCTTAGGGAGCTTATCGCCTTTCCTCGCCGTTTGCTCCTTGAATCTTTCCCGGCGAACCTTTGTTTTCTCTGCGTCCTCCGTGCCTCTTCGGTGAAAGTTTTTGGTACCCTGAGCCTATGATTCACGAGATATTCCCGGTCGGTGTTTTGCAGTGCAACTGCTCGGTCATTGGAGACGAACAAAGCAAAGAGGCCATGGTCATTGATCCCGGCGACGAGATTGACCACATCCTAAAAATCGTTGCGCAGCATGGATTGACGGTAAAGCAAATCGTCATCACTCACGCCCACATCGACCACGTAGGCGGCGCCATGAAGCTGAAGCAGGCGACAGGCGCGCCCATTCTGCTCAACCAGAACGATTACGCGTTGCTACAGATGCTCGATACCCAGGCGGCCTGGATCGGCATGCGTTCACCGGGTAGCGTTGCCATTGATGCAAGTGTCAGCACCGGTGACAAAGTGAGAGCAGGGAATGTCAGCGCTGATGTCTTGCACACGCCCGGGCACACCGAGGGCAGTATCTGCCTCTATTTCGAGGCTGAGAAGAAACTGATCGCCGGCGATACTTTGTTTGCCGGCTCAATCGGACGGACGGACCTGCCGGGTGGCTCTTACGAGAAAATCATGGAGTCACTGCAGGGTCCGGTGATGGCGCTGCCCGATGAGACTATTGTTGTTCCCGGACATGGCCCACTGACTACGATCGCTGAAGAACGAGAGAGCAATCCGTTTCTTATTACACGATAGGTTGGATGTCGATAGCCGTTCCTGCCGGCAGCGTATCGGAAGGGCGGTTGCCCTGTCCGAGATTGCGCAGGGCATACACCACTGCAAGGCTCTGGGGAACGACGAGTACGACAAGGTAAGAGAGGATCGTTCCCAGGATCACCCCCAGGGAGCCGATACGCACAACCAGCACGATCGATAGGACGATGTTGACAATGGCTGCCAGCACCGACGCCACAGCCTGCACGCGGGTCCGGTTCAGGGCTCCCAGCAGGCACGATTGAGCCGTCATGAATCCGGCAATAACACTCCAGAACGCCATGGCGAGTAAAAGGGAGCGCGGTGGGACGGCAGTGCGGCCAGCCCACAGACCGATGCCGAGCCGGCCGAAGATAAACAGAAAGGCTGCCCAAGCCAAATTTAATGCGATGGTTGTTCGCATCACCACGCCAAACGTCCGTCGTATCCACGCAGAATCGCCACGCGCGTGCGCCTCGGCATAGGCTGGCCAGAGCGCAGGGAAGACCAGCGCCTGCAACAGCGATCCCAGGCTTACCACGCGCCAGGTCACGCTGTAGGGCGTCACCTCGGCTGCGCCGAGATAGTGGCTCACGATGATGTTATCGGTACTGAAGACCACCATTGCGGCAGCCTGAATCAACAGGAACGACCATCCGGTGCTCAACAGGTTCAGCGCCTGGCGCAGATGCACAAGCCCAAACTGCGGTCGTAGCCACGGCTTGTGCCACATTACGAGCCAGAGCATGGTCGCAGTTCCCGCCAGGGTGATGCTTCCGAACGAGAGCAGAAACAAAACCGGCATGGAGACGCGAAGGCTTATCCCGACAAGCAATCCGAAGACACTGCCAACCGCACCCAATGCGAGGGTCTTGTTGTAGGTGTGCAGCTCCTGGTATCCGGCGAACACCTTGCCGGCGAGATTGAGCGGCAGGTTAGCGAGCGTAAGAATTAAGGCTACTAAGACCGTCGCTCGTATTTCAGACTTCAACGCAGGGCTGGCATTGAACACCACGATCCAGTCCACGCGTGACCAAATGACGCAAAAAAGGCAGGCTGCGACCGCAGTGGCTACGAGCGTAACTGCCAGTGCGTTGCTGAACGCGCGCGTGGCTTCTGGGCGGTCCTGTCGCGCATAGGCTTGCGATATCAAGTTCGTCAAACTGGCCGCTATGCCGAGGTCGAGAAGATTCACCCACACCACTACGCTCACCACGGTTGCCCAAACGCCGTAGCGCTCGGGGCCGAGGTAACGGACCGCCAGCGGCAAGGAAATCAGCGTCAGCAATGCCGAGAGTGCGCGGGCTGCGCCACCCGACACAACGGCGGTTGCGATCCGACGATAGCGTTGGTCGCTGAACAACGAGAGACGTCTACCAGCCGGCTTGGGTATTTCAGACGTCTCAGATGGGGCAGAGGATGAGGTCACAACGTGGAGCTCGCCATCAGCTTATCTTGCGCTCGGCTGCTCTGCATCAGCAGCACCTCGGCGGCAACCACGACCTGCGAGACCGACACCTGCAGGATGCAGTGGGGACGATTAATTTCCCGGCAGCGCGTGTCGCAGTCATCGAGTCCACGCTCGGGCTGGAGCACGCGAGCCAGCACGCCCCAGGGAGCGAATCGCGCCGGGCTGTTGGGATGCTGCGGGTCGCCGTCCTTCGCATGCCGCGAAATAACGATGGTGGGAACCTTCATCGCAGTAGCCAGGTGTGCGGCGCCGGTATCATTCCCGATGAATAGATCGCAGCGCTCGAGCAAGGCGCAGGTCTCCCGAATGGCGGCGCTGTCGGATATGGTAGCCGGACCGGGCAATGTATCGGCAAGTTCAATCGCCTGGGCATGCTCCGACGGAGCGCAAGTGATCACGGTGTGTATGGGGAATTCTCTCGACAGCTCGTAGATTAAAGCGGAATAGCGTTCCAACGGCCAGCGTCGCCCGGGCGACTGCGCACCAATTCCCAGCCCCACCAAAATACAATCCTCGGAGGCGTGATATAGCACCCGGTTGGCGTACTCGCGATCCGCATTCGTTAGCCTGATTTCAGCCGCAGTATTACCGACGGTCCCGCCCAGAGCTTCGACGATCACAAGGTTTCGCTCGGCTTCGTGACGCAGCGGGCCAGGCTCCAAACACAAATCGAAGGCGCGATCGAAGCCTCGGTTGAAGCGCCTCTTGCCTGCTGAAGCCCTCTCGCTATAGCCGACGCGCAGATCCGCACCGGTCAAAGTGCACAGCAATGTCGCGAGATGTTCGTCTGTATCCCAACGAGGACAGATCGCGACGTCGAAGCGGCGGCCCCGCAGTTCGCGCCAGTAGAACTTCAGCACAGTTGAAAGATAACGCGCTTGTTTCAGCCCGCGCGAGTTGTGCACGGATGGCACCGAAAGCAACTCGTCGATATAGGGATTGGTTTCGAGAATCGAGCGGTGTGCCTGCTGAACCACAGCCGTGATGTGGGCCTCTGGATAAGCTCGCTTCAACTCTCGGAAAAGTGGCGTCGTGAGGACGAGGTCGCCCAGGGCATCGAGCCGGAAAACGATGAAGGAGTCACGGGTTGCCGACGGGCGCCGGAGAGCATGTCGTGTCAATCGCGTCCACCAGATCGCCAGGCGAGTCGGGAAAAATACCCAGTGGAGCAGCCTCATCGTGGTGCGCTCCTGTAAGGCTTAAGCCTTGCGACTTGATGACTTTTCACGCGGATAAACAAAAACCCTCCTGACCTGCGAAGTCTGAGGGTCTCCGGCAGCAATATTGTTCTGGATACACTTAAATATTACGGGAATCGCATCCGTAAATCGAGCCCGCAAAGATTTGAGCTCGATTGGCGCGGAGTCATTCTGTCGGCACCTATGAAAAGGCCCATCCAGCTTCGCCGGATGGGCTGCTTAAGGAAGTACGCTAAGCGGCGTCTTACTCGCTATTTCGCCGTGCCTGAGGTTAGACCGTGGTAGTTGAGCATCGGCTCGATACTCGGGGCTTTGCCTCTCCAGGCTTCGTACATCTTGCCCAGGTCCTCGGTGTTGCCGCGCGACAGCACCATCTGCCGGAAGCGATCGCCGTTGGCACGAGTGAGTCCGCCGTGCTCTACGAACCATTGATAGGCGTCGTCGTCGAGCATCTGGGTCCAGAGATAAGCGTAATAGCCTGCAGCGTAGCCGCTGCCCCAGATGTGGCTGAAGTAGCTGGAGCGATACCGCGGCGGTACATAGCTGATGAGGAGGTTCGTTTTCTTCAGGGCTTCCGTTTCAAAAGCATCGGGATTCTGTGGCGGCGCGGTTGCCGGCAACGCGTGCCACTGCATGTCGAGTTCGGCGGCAGCCAGGAGCTCAGTCGTGTCATAGCCCTTGTTAAATGTTTCCGACTTCTCGATCTTGGCCAACAAGTCCGCCGGCATCGGAGCGCCCGTCTTGTAGTGCTTGGCGTAGTGCTGGAAGATCGACGGATACGTGGCCCAGTGTTCGTTGAACTGCGAAGGGAACTCGACAAAGTCGCGAGCCGTGTTCGTACCCGAAAGGCTTGGATACTCGGAGTTGGCGAACATTCCGTGCAGCGCATGTCCGAACTCATGGAACATAGTCCGCACATCGTCGGCGGTCAGCAGCGCGGGCTCTCCGGGAGCCGGAGGAGCGAAGTTGGCCACATTGGTCACAACCGGCTTGGTGCCGAGCAGCTTGGACTGCTCCACCAGGTTGTTCATCCAGGCGCCGCCATTCTTGTTGTCGCGTTTGAAGTAGTCGCAGTAGAACAATGCCAGCGAACTGCCGTCGGCATTGAAAACCTCAAACACGCGTACGCCGTCAGCGTAAACCGGTATGTCGTGGCGCTCTTTGAATGTGATGCCGTAGAGCTGATTGGCGGCGTAGAACACGCCGTTCTGAAGCACGTTGTTCAGCTCAAAATAGGGCTTCACTTCCGATTGGTCGATGTCATACTTCGCCTTGCGCACCTGCTCGGCGTAGAAGTCCCAATCCCAGGGCTGAACGGTAAAGCCACCCTTCTGGGAGTCAATCACCTGCTGGATGTCTTTTTCTTCCGCGGCAGCCTTGGCCGTCGCTGGTGGCACCAGCTGCCCCATGAAGTTCAATGCCGCTTGCGGGGTCTTGGCCATCTGGTCTTCCAGCTTCCAGGCGGCGAAACTGGAGAAACCCAGCAGTTTCGCTTTCTGAGCCCGGAGCTGCGCGATCTTAGAGATGATGTCGCGCGTATCATTGGCGTCGCCCTTCTCGGCGCGGTTCCATGAATTCTCGAACAGCTGCTGCCGGGTGCCGCGATTGGTCAAACTGCCAAGGTCCGGCTGCTGCGTCGTGTTCTGCAACGGAATCACATACCCTTCCACCTTGCGACCCTTGGCGGCTTCGGCAGCGGCGGAAATCTGCGCCTCACTCAGGCCCGCCAATGCGGCCTTGTCGGTGGTGACGTAGGCGCCATCTTTCGTAGCCGCCAGCAGCTTGTTGCTGAACTCGGTCGATAAGCTGGCCAACTCCTCGTTCAGTTTCTTCAACTGCGTTTTGTCGGCCTCAGAAAGGTTGGCGCCGGCATGTACGAACTCGTCATACGTAACCTCGACCAGGCGGAGCGACTCAGGATCGAGCTTGAGCGTTTGCCGTTCTTTATAAATGGTCGCTACACGGGCAAACAGCTTGGGGTCGAGGTGGATTGCGTCAGAATGAGCAGCCAGTTGCGGGGCAATTGCAGAGCGCACCTTTTGCAGCTGCGGGTTGGTGTCGGCAGAGCTCACCGCGAAAAAAGCCGCCGTCGACCGATGCAGCAGGCGGCCGGATTTCTCCATGGGAATGAAGGTATTTTCAAACGTCGGCGGATCGGGATTGTTGGCAATTGCCTCCATCTCCTTCTTCTGCTCGGCCATGCCCGCCTCGATCGCCGGCTGATAGTCAGCGTCCGTGATCTTGTTGAACGGCGGAGCATGGAAGGGAAGAGTGCTGGGGGCGTAGAACGGGTTTTGGGCTCCGAACTCCGCGTCGGCAGCTTGCGCCGGCAGCGTCGTCATGCCCAGAACAAGGAGGGCGGCAATGATCAATGTAGTCATAAACAATTAGTTTAATCGAGGAAGAGATTTGTCTGCAGGGACCGGGGAGTAACCAGCTTCAACGGGGGAATAAATTGGTTATTTTGGTGGAGCTAGTCGGGATCGA
>CAWBUK010000009.1:0-107801 GCA_963791965.1 uncultured Acidobacteriaceae bacterium
CTGCGGGACTAAGGTTCCATTTTCACTGCATCACTTCGACATCTGCCAGCGCAAGCCTGCCCGAACCAGGATCGGTTGGCCAAGATTGACATACGGGGTGCGCGCAATCTCATAGCTGCTGTTGGTGATGTTCTCGCCCGCGACGAACATATCGACCGTCTTGTACAACGGGTGCGAGACGCTCCCGCTCAGCACAAAATACGACCCCAGCGGCAGCAGGTTCTGGTCGTCATCGTACTCGTTGCTGGCGGCGCGCCCTTGCACCGCAATCATGAAGCGCCGAGGCGCCTGCCAGGTAGCCTGGAATGTAACGTTGTTGCGCGGGACCAGCGGGATCATGTTCCCCACCAGCGCCGGATTCGCCGGGAACGAGACCACGGTTGAGTCGACGAACTGGTATGCCGCGGAGAAACTCAGCGTGTCCGTGATCCTCAGGGTCGCTCCCACCTGAAATCCGGGAGCCTGTATTTTGCCCAGGTTTTCCCGCTGACGAAGAATCAGCGCGTCGGTAACGATCAGGGTGACGTTCGCAATCGGTGTGGTTACGTAGCCCCAGAAGAAAGTCCCGTTCACCTGCAAGCGCTGATGCAATAATGAGGCGCGTACGCCAGTTTCGAATCCGGTAAAGTGTTCGGCCACCAGGTATGGATTCGCCAGGGTCTGAACGTTACCCACCCGGAAGCTGCGATACAACTCGTTCAGCGTCGGCGCGCGGAACGAGCGATAGCCCGATCCGTACAGCACCACTCCGTTGTCGAATCGATAGGAGAGGGTCGCGCGAGGATCGAACGAGTTTTGCCCGCGCGCCGGATAGTACAGCGTGTTGGTTTTGCCGCCAATCGGCGTGCGCGACGAACTGGCGTCGAAGTTGCTCCACAGGTCTTCGCGAGCCGAGGCCGACAGGGACAAGCGACTGGTGAGTTGGAAAATTCCCTCGACAAAGGCGCCCAGCGATTGCTGGCGCCCCCCATTCGCTAGGTTTGCAGTGTGCTTGCCGAGCACGTACGACGCCTCCAGGCTCCAGCCCTGAACGTCCTGCCCATCCAGACCCGCCAGCAGCGAGAACCGGGAGTTGATGGCCTTTGACCACTGCCCAATGAATCCCATCTGCTGCACCGGCACATGCTGGTTGTTGGTCAAGGCTTCCGAATTCCGGTTCGGCCCTATCGACGAAAATGTCTGGTGATAGTTCTCGGTGCCGCCGAACAGCCGCAGGGTGAACATGCCAGCGCGCTGCGATTGCCAGTCCGTGCCAAACCCAAGCTGGCGCAGGGTGGTGGCATTGATTTGCACCGGCGTACCGTTGTCGCGATGCTCGCCGTAAAGCGAGCCGTCCAGAAACATACGTCCGTGTTCGCCAAAAAAACGCTCGACCTTCACGTTGCCGGTAGCATGCTCCGACGAGACGGGAGTATCCACCGATCCGCGAATATTCGCCGGCACGTCGATGTAGCCGTCGGTATTGAATCCCTCCACGCTCCCCGAAACCGCCCAATTCTCTGAGCGCAGTCCGCCGTACGCCGAGCCAAACGGAGTGTTGTTGTTACCGAACGAACCTTCCATGGCGAAGTTGGTCTGCACCGACGAACGCGTCTCAAGGTTGATCACGCCTCCCAGCGCGTCGTTACCATAGAGCGCCGAAGCGCCACCGGGTACCACCTGGGCTTCATTCAGCGACGCTACGGGCACCCGTCCCCAGAAAATCCAGCTTCCATACGGATCGTTGATCGGAATCCCATCATTGAGTATTAGGGCGCGGCTGGCCCCGCTGGCTCCCAATCCCCGCAGCGATACGCCCTGCGCAGTAGGATTCGCCGTCATACTGCCGGAACGCCGCAGCAGCGAGAACCCCGGCACCTGGCGCAGCTTATCGTCTACGGTAATAGCTCCAAACTGTTGCAGCGCAGCCGAAGGAAGAATTGTGGTGCTGGGTTGCAGCTCGAGATCTTCGGCGCCGGTGGGCAGGATGGAAGTGCGTGTCGCCGTCACGTTGAGCGACTGCTGGATCGCAGCCGGTTGCAACACAATCAGCAGCGGCTTGTCGCCTGCCTGCCAGTCCACCGTGGCGTTCGCAAATCCCACGGCGTTCACCGTGACCTCGCCTCCGGTTCCTGTGATCCCGGAAAAGCTGAATACCCCTGATGCATTCGTCGTCTGCCGCAGAACGGTCCCGTTGCTATTGAGAGAAACCTCAGCTGAAGGCACAACCGCACCGCTCCGGTCCCTTACAGTTCCAGATACGGTTTCGGCCGCAAGGCAAATGAACTGGGCGACAAGTACGAAGACAGCAACCAACACGCCGGTGCGAACGAGCGTCCACACACAGCTACATCGACGAACTGAGGCAGCAACACCCATCCCACTGAGAGTCTACTGTGAAAGTCTAAGGCAGGCTCGTCGGAAAACTATACAGCACTGGGCGTCGCCAATCGCGATCCCCAGCTTACAGAACCGCCAGTTTTACTCGCAGTCAGAATGCCCGGCTGTTACTGCGCCGTTTTGCGTCGCCCATTCCAAGAAGCCCGACGGAGCATTGCGCACGCCTTGCAGGTTGGTCCCTTTCACACCCTTAATGCCTCTCCAATTCATATTGCTAAGGTCTGTATTTCTCAGATCAGCGCCATCGAGTGTGGCGCCGGCGAGATTGGCACTGCTCAAGTTCGAGGAACAGAAATCGGCCTCACCCAGGTCGGCATCTTGAAACTTTGTGGAACTCAAGTTGCTATTCCGGAAATTCGCCGCGTGCAGATTCGCAGTGAGAAAGTCTGAATTTTCGAAATCGCTGTTGCGCGCATCTGCAGCGTTGAAGTTTGCCCGTATCAGCCGCGCATTGGGCAGACGGATGCCCTGCAAGAACGCTCCTGACACGTCGACTCCGACCAGGGGAACGCCGTCTTCGTCCAACTCCTGCAGCGCTTCGATTCGGCCCCCGCTGCCGCCCTTCCCTTGTGCGGTATTGATCACCTGCCACGCCTGGTAGTGTTTTTGCTTCAGGCGGTCGCCCGACTCGCTGAAATAGAAAATCACGGCTATCAGTATCGAGAAACTGCCCAGGTACTCCAGCACTTCCAGGAACGACCAATGGCTGAGCACATACGCCAGCCACTCAAACGGGTACTCAAGTGCCAGCAGAACCACCAGCACAGGATTGCTTGCTGCGGCACGTTGCTCCCGCCACGGCTCCGGACGTTTCCTGGGTGCGTGCAAAATCATTACTCGACTCCCCCTTTGTTCTTTGGTTTGAGTCCCCAAGGCATAAATTAGTGACGAACTGACCATTTGTAAAAAGAAGTGCAGCCCTGTAACTTCCTTATCCCGGGCACGTCTTACGCCACAGTAGATGGCGTGGTACATTGCTGGGCACCGGCTGACTGCTGCCATCCAGCGGTTGCCACCTAGGTGGGGGATCCTCGAATTATCTCGCGCAGAAAACATTTGCCTTGCGGGATTAAATCCCGGAAGATACCCCGCACGTAATCAATCTGGGTGAGGTCGCCTTGGCAGTGGCCCGCTCCAACAAAACGGTAGAGGAGATCAACAATATGACGAAGTCGATGAAGTCCCTGATGATGGGCGCCGCGCTGGCTGGTTTCATGGCCGGCAACACTATGGTCGCGCAGACCAACTCCGGCAGCAGCACCGTGTCCTCCGCGGACAACGGCACCTACGCCACTGCTTTCGACAAAGACAAGCACGCCTGCAAGGGTCAGAATTCCTGTAAGGGCAAGGGCGGTTGCAAGGCTGGCGACAACGGCTGCAAGGGAAAGAACTCTTGCAAAGGCAAGGGCGGCTGCGCCACCGACGGCTCGCATCCCCAGGAGTAATCCGGTCCACCAAAGCACAGGGGCCGGAGCCAACCAGCTTCGGCCTTTAACAATTTTGAAAACACTGGGCCACGAATTTCCTGATGCCTGCTAATCGCTTCAACGGGTTTACTGAATACGGAGTCGGAATCGGACTGCGCATTCCGCATTACAACCACATCCTGGAGAAAAAGCCGGTCGTTGACTGGTTCGAAATCATCTCCGAAAATTTCATGGTCGATGGCGGCCGTCCGCTGTACATCCTCGACCAGATCCTCGAACAATATCGCGTCGTTCAGCACGGCGTATCCATGTACTTCGGCTCGGTCGAACCGCTCAATCGCGAGCACTTGAAGCGCCTGAAGACGCTGGTGCGCCGCACCAATACACCCTGGCTTTCCGACCACCTCTGCTGGGGAAGCGTTGACGGCAGCTACTCGCACGACCTGCTGCCCATGCCCTATACCTTTGAAGCGGCAGCAAAGACGGCGCAGAAAATTCGCGAGGTGCGCGACTTCGTAGAAGTTCCGGTGGTGGTCGAGAACGTCAGCAGCTACGCCGAGTTTCACGCCTCTGAGATGACGGAGTGGCAATTCCTCACCGAGGTAGTGGAGCGCGCTGACTGCGGCATTCTGCTCGACGTCAACAACATCTATGTCTCCTCACGCAATCACAGCTTCGATCCTTATGATTACGTGAGCAGCGTGCCCCATCAGCGCGTCGCACAGATCCACATTGCCGGGCACTCCAAGTTCGAGAAGTACATCCTCGATACACACGATCATCCCGTGATAGATCCGGTCTGGGATCTGTACGCGCGCGCTATCGAACTTATCGGCCCGACTGCGACTTTACTGGAGTGGGATGACCATATTCCTTCGTTCGACGAGGTTCACGCCGAAGCGCTGAAGGCCAATCGCTATGTGGCCGAAAAGGTGGGCGCCTGATGTCGCTCGACCACATTCAGCGCTCCATGTTCGATGCCATTCGTCAGCCGCTCACTACCGACGAATCCATGCGCCAGCGCTCGCGTGACGGCAAGTCTATGCGCACCGTGGCAGAAGAAATCATCAAGCCCAACGATCGGCTGACATCCTTCGAGCGCCTCGAGATTTACAACCGGCAGTACTGGTTTCGGATTCTGTCGGCGCTGTCGGAAGACTTCCCCGGGCTGCGCGCCATCATTGGCGAGAAGCGTTTCGACAAGATGGCGGTCGAGTATCTGTATGACTGTCCGTCGCAGTCGTTTACGCTGCGCAATTTGGGCTCGCGGCTGGAGTCATGGCTGCGCCTGCATCCCGAGCACATCGCTGCCAGCCAGCAGATCGCGCTCGACATGGTACGCCTGGAGTGGGCGGAGACCGAATCCTTCGATGAGGCTGCGCGGCCTCGACTCACCGAAGCTGACTTGCCCACGCTGGGTCCCGATCCGCACTTCCAGCTGCAACCGCACATTCGCCTTCTCGATTTGAACTATCCCGTCGACGACCTGCTCATCAAGGTTCGCAGCGAATTGGAAGAAACCGACATCGTCAGCAACGCCGTCACCGAGCGCACTCATTCTCATGCGCGGCGCCGTCGTCTTCCCCAAGCCGAACGCGTCTTCCTCGCCGTTCATCGCGCCGACAATACGGTTTACTTCAAGCGTCTCGACCAGCAGGCTTTCGACATTCTCTCTTCCCTGCGTGATGGCAAAACGCTTTCCACCGCAGTCGACGAAGTTGACTGGAGCGGACGCAACATCGAAGCAGCCATGGCCGATGTTCAGAAGTGGTTCGCCTACTGGTCAGCGGCAGGATGGTTTTGCAAAGGACAGTAACTTTTCACGGGCCAATGAATCCTACGACTGCAACTCACTGCGAGGATCTGATCGATGAATGCCCTCCGAAAACTCTACGGCCTGCTGATAACCTGCGCCACCTCACTCCAGTCCTTGTTCCTGCTCTTCGTGCGACTCTACTGGGGGTGGCAGTTCGCCGTCGACGGGTGGGGCAAGCTGCACAATTTGGCGAGGGTCACCCAATATTTCGGCACTCTAGGACTGCCCGCGCCGGGCGCGACCGCATTGTCCATTTCGCTTCTTGAATTGGTCGGAGGCATTCTGCTCGCGATAGGGCTTGGCACTCGCTTTATCGCCCTCCTGCTCGCCGGCAACATGACAGTCGCATACATCACCGGCGATCGCGAAGCCCTGATGTCCTTCTTCTCCGATCCTGACAAGTTCATCGCCGCCGCCCCGTTCTCCTACTGGCTGGCGTCGCTGATCATCCTGTTCTTTGGGCCGGGACAATATTCTCTCGACGCTTTGATTGAACGCATGTGGCTTTCGAAAGCATCCAATTGAGATGCGGCAGATCAGAGCCTTGCTCGCAGGTAGGCCTGGGCAGTGGAACGGCAACAATAATCTGAAGCTTCGATTCTCGTTGGCGATTCTGGCAGTCAGGCTCTGTTGTTGTGTTAACCATTCTCGTGTCATTACCCGCACGTTCGGCCATTTCGGCGCAAAGCATAACCGCTTGCGGTTCGAACATCGACGTCCGCTTCGACAATGATTCCAAGGGCGTCAGTAACGACGCCTTATTGACCTGGATCAAGCGCGCCTCGACTGCCGTCTGCACCTACTATGGCAAGTTCCCCGTCCCGCAGCTCAGGCTTCAGGTCTCCGTCCGCGGCGGGGAGGGCGTCCATCATGGCGTTACCTATCCCTCTGACAATGGGGGACTGATCAGAATTTCCGTCGGACCATCTACCACAACGTCAGACCTCGACACCGACTGGATGCTCACCCACGAAATGATCCATCTCGCGTTTCCTTCCATGGCCGAGGACCATCACTGGATCGAGGAAGGCATCTCCACGTACGTCGAGCCGATAGCCCGTGTGCAGGCCGGCCAACTCTCCGCTGAGCAAATGTGGCACGACGTAGTCCGCGACATGCCACAGGGCGAGCCCGCATCCGGCGATCGCGGTCTCGACCGCACGCCCACCTGGGGCCGTACCTATTGGGGCGGCGCGATGTTCTGTCTGGTGGCTGATGTCCGCATCCGCGAACAGACTCACAACCGCAAAGGCCTGCAGGACGCTTTGCGCGGAATTCTAAATGCAGGCGGCAACATTACCCAGGATTGGGAGATCGAGCAGGCATTCGCCGCGGGCGATAAGGCAACCGGAACTCACGTGCTCACCGACCTATATCACGAGATGCGCGACAAGCCTGCTCCCATCGACTTGGCTGCGATGTGGCAGAAGCTGGGCATTCAGCGCGCGCCTGACGGCACCATCACCTTCAATGACAAAGCGCCCGAGGCCTCCATTCGCAAAGCTATCACCAGCCCGATGAAGTAGCGAACCGTCAACGGCCTCCCACCGACGACTCCGCTCCACCCCAGGGCCAGAACACCCAGGAACAAGCTTTGTGGTCGAGCTTCCGGCACTTGCTGTTGACGCATCCTTCGGAGCAGCATACGATTCGACAGCAAAGGGTGGAGGGGAAAGGAAGACTTTCCCCGTGACCGAAGCAGCTAGCGAAGTCTCAGAAGTCGTCGAGCAACTGAACCAACGAGTGCGCGAACTGGAGCGGCGTGTTTCCGTTCTCGAGGCAGCGCAGGAACCGACGCCTGCTCTTGTTTCGACCTCCCCGCGTCCTCTGGAAATACCAACCCCTCCTTTAGCGCGAAAAGGCTTCCCTCCAGTCGAGCGGCCGGCCCGCGTCGTGCCTGTGCTGGGAAAGGCGGTACTCGCCATCGCCGGCGCTTACCTGCTGCGCGCCATCACCGAATTGGGCTCGGTGCCCAAGTTGCCGGTCCTCTTCATTGCCATTCTTTATGCGTTCTGGTGGTTGGTCTGGGCCGCACGAAGGCCGCAGGGACAGCGCTTCGCAAGTTTCGCCTACGCGATAACCTCAGCTTTAATCCTGTCGCCGCTCTTGCTGGAATCCACGGTTCGTTTTCATGCGATTTCACCCGCTGTCGCAGGAACCGTATTGGTCGCTTACGTTGTTCTAGGTCTAGCAATCTCCTGGCGCCGCGACCTGCAATTGATTCCCTGGGTTGGGACGCTGGTCTGTGTGGTCACAGCGTTTGTGCTCATCGTTCAAACCCACGAGTTGGTTCCTCTCACGACCGCACTGTTGGCGGCTGCGCTCGCCGCCGAAATCGCAGCGTGCCTGGGACATCCATTCGCCGTGCGTGTGGCGGCTGCCATCGCCTGCGATTTGGCTCTGGCCTTGCTGGTGGTCATGGTGTCCTCGCCGGAAGGAGTAGGCGAAGGCTTTCATCCCGGCGGCAGGGCCGTGATTACGGCGTTGTGCATTGCCTTGCTCGCGATTTACGGCGGCAGCATTGGCCTGCGCGTGTTGTTGCAGCGCCAGCGCATAACTGTCTTTGAAATTGTTCAAGGTCTGCTGGCCTTCTCCATCGGCACTGCAGGAGCGCTCATCGCAACTCATGCTGCAGCGGCCCCAGCGCTCGGAGCGCTCTTCCTGCTGCTGGCGGCGTTCAGTTACTGGGGAGCGTTGTCACGTTTCCTGAATAAAAACTACAGCCGGAACCGGCGCGTATGTGCGTCCTGGGCTGCAGCTCTGCTCATCGCCGGTAGTTTGCTGCTGTTCCCTACCGGGCTCGCGGTTCCCTTCCTCTCGGCGGCTGCCATTGCCACCGCCATGCTGTATTCCCGCAACGGAAAGATCAGCCTCGGGCTACACGCATCCTTCTTTCTGGTGGCGGCCACGGCACTTTCCCCCCTGCCTCTTTACGTGGTTGACGCCATGGCCCTCGCAGTTCCGGGTGTACCACTCTGGCCCGTCTGGATGATCGCAATGTCAGCCGCGCTGTGCTACTGCATCGGATCTCGCCGGCAGGAAGAGAAACGCTACCGGCGCGCTCTTTGGATAATTCCTGCGCTGCTTCTCGGCTTTACCGCCGCTGCCCTCGTCGTGACCGCAGCGGTGTGGATTCTTCCCGGGCGACTGGATATAAGTCCGTCGCGGCTTTCGGTAGTCCGCACCGTGGTGAATTGTGGCTTGGCCCTCACCCTCGGTTATCTTGCAATGCGTTTCAAACGAGTGGAGCTGGGCTGGGTAGCTTACACAGCGCTTGGGTTCGGCACACTGAAGTTGCTATTCGAGGACCTGCGTTTCGGCAACACCGCCTCGCTGGTGGTCTCGCTTCTCTTTTACGGATCTGTGCTGGTTCTGTTGCCCAGGCTGACGCGCCGCAATGAAGGTGAAGACGAGGGAACGGAAGTGGTCGCCCTGGAAGCGGAGGTTGAGGAACCGGCCTCGGTGTCTCGCTAACATTCGGGAGCACGCGCATGCGCAGCGACTGCCCAGCCGCAATCGTCGTATTGCGAATTTTATGTCTATCTCAAAACCGCGCGCCGATCTGTAATATTCCAGTTCTCTCCGGCGTGTTATAAACCCCCGAGGGGACTGCAACAGATGAAAGTATTTGTAGCTGGAGCCAGCGGCGCCATAGGCCAGCCCATCGTAGCCGAACTCATTCGCCAGGGCCATACCGTCACCGGCATCGCACGATCGACGGCACGCCTTGACGGCATCAAAAAGCTCGGAGCACGCGTGATGGCTGTCGATGTGTTTGACAGCAACGCCCTTGAACAGGTCTTACGCGATTCGCAGGCCGAAGCTGTCATCGACGAACTCACCTCGCTTCCAGCCGATCCCGCGGATCTTCCCAAGTCTCTGCCCAACGACCGCAAGCTTCGTATCGAGGGCGGCGGAAATCTGCTGCGCGCTTCGATCGCTGACAGGGGTTCGCCGTTACGTGCAGCAGTCGAGCGGCTTCTTTCTCGAGCCCGGAGAGGGTCTGGCAACGGAGTCCGCCGGTTTCGCCATCGCAGCCAGTCCCAACGTTTCGTGGAGCGCGAAGACTTACGACGAGCTGGAAGAGCGGCTCTTCTCTTCTCCACTCGAGGGCATTGCACTGCGCTACGGATTCTTCTACGGCGCCGGCACCTGGTATCACCCCGAGGGAGCCGGCGCTGACCAATTCCGCCGCGGAGAAATCCCGATCATCGGCGAGGGTAACGGTGTCTGGTCTTGGATTCACATTGACGACGCAGCCAACGCCACGGTGACGGCACTTACCGCAACGCCTGGTATCTACAACATCGTCGACAACAATCCTTCACCGATGAATGTCTGGGCTCCGGCCTTCGCAAAGTTCGTTGGTGCTCCTCCCCCAACCCACATCTCGGAAGCGCAAGCTCTCGCCGTGGCTGGTCCCGACGCCGTCTATTACCAGACCAAGCTGCGCGGGGCTTCCAATGAGAAAGCGAGGAAAACTCTCGATTTCCATCCTCGTCCCCTGGAGTGGCTAAGCTAAGTTTGAACAGAAATCAGGCCGGGTCGCTCATGCCAAGGCCCGGCGCTTGCCCAGCCAATAGAGACCCGCGCCCGTCAGCACCAGCAACGCACTCAGCAGCACAACCTTCACTACCGCGAGCAGCTTGTTGGGTTCGCTTGCATCGGGAATCACCGAGCCGGCAATTACCAACACGGTTGCCACGAATCCGACAATCGCGACCACCGTCGCTACCGGCTTGCCTCCCGGAATACGGACCACGCCTGGCTCGACCGGCTCCCTTTGCAGCCGAACCAGCGCCGCAAACATGAACAGGTAAGGAAGAAAAGTGGCGATGATGGTGGTGCTCACCAGTATCTGGTACGCGCCCCGGATGCTGCTGCCGGCCTGTCCCATGATGACGAACAGTACAGTACAAAGTGCCTGCGCGATGAGAGCGACATAGGGACTGCCCCAGCGGGGATGGACCCGCGCAAACGCTGCCGGCAGGTAGCGATCAATACCGACCACAAACGGCAGTCGCGCCACGGCTGCCAGGTAGGCTCCGACAGCGCCCAGGTTTGCGACGCAGATTAGTAGCGCCACCGCCGGCCCCAACCCGCGCCATCCTACATGCGCCCCGCTGCTGGAAATCGCCTGCATCAACCCTTCAAGGCTGTTGAGCTGCTCGCGCGGAACAACCACCAGGATCGCGAGCGTTCCCAGCACATACCCTGCGACCACCAGAACGCCCGCGATGATCAGCGCACGCGGTATGTCGCGCCGCGGATGCTTGATTTCACTGCCCATGAACGATGCTGCCTCGGCTCCGGCAAACGCTGAGAGCATGGTGGCCCAAATCCCGAGATTCGCAACCGTCATCGTCGGCTTAAAGGCCCGTACATGGAACTCGGTCGCCGGACCGAATCGTGCCCACACCAGCAGTGCCAGGGCGAAAAGCAGAATCACCGGAATCCAGGTGCCGATAGCCCCCAGGTTGTTAAGCCATTTTCCAATGTTGAGTCCAACGATATTCACCACCAGCGCAAGCGACAGCCCGATAATCGAGAATCCGATGAAGAAGGATGGGCTGCTTTGCAAGTTATGCCAGCGGTCACCCCCAACGTACAACGCGTTACTCGCCGCGAAATAGAGCAGCACCGGAAAGTACGGCAGATTGCTGCTCCAATATATCCATCCCGTAAGAAAGCCCGCCGAATCACCAAAGGCGCGCTTGCTCCAGACGTACATCCCGCCTTCCTGCGGGTAGCGCGACGACAACTCCATCACGCACAGCGCCAGCGGAATGAAAACAACCGCCACCCCAAGCAGCCATATGAGGATAGTGCTAGGGCCAGCCGCGGCCGCCAGCGGCAACCAGCGCAGGCTCAACGTAACCACAATGTAGAAGAGCACAAGGTCGCGCAGACCCAGTGCCCGGCGGGGCTCAGGTGTGCTGTCGTTATGTATCGGCGCAGTTGTTGCCGAAGCCGTGTGCTGGTTCGAGGTCATCGTTGGAGGTTCGAATCATTTGTACTCGCACTTCCGCTTTTCGCAAAATCGTTGACTTTTGGAACTGAATAAGTCAATGATGATGCCCCATGAAAGCTCCCCTGTTTGTGGTGTTCACCGGCACCCTTGTGCTTGCGCTATCGGGCGCCATGTTCGCCGGCAACCAACTCAGCCCGAAGCAAGAAGAAGCTGCCGAACTGGGCGCCTGTGCGCAGTCCGTTGCCGGCGGTTTTCTCAAGATTGCGCCCACGCGCGACCAGCGCTTTCAAGGCAAGGTCACCGAATCGACAGCCCGTTGCCGCGGAGGCATGAACGCTGTCAACTTCCGTTTCACTCCATGGGTGGACTGGTCCAACTACTGGGGAGCCGGTGACAGCTCTTCCCTTCCCGTGGGCTTCCTCGCCGTACAGCCGCCAAAGTTTCGTGGTGTAAGCGGCGCGCTGCTCGACCTCGAGTACCAGCGCATCGAGCTCATCAAATTCAATCTGTTCGACAACTCTGGAACCTACCAGGCCTACGTCTCGGGTCGCGGCGGCATCGCCGGGCAGGTCCTCAAGACGTGGCCGGAGATGCGCCTTCCCGCGACTAATCCCAACTATCAGGCGGTCGGCGGAGACGGCCCGCAGGTGTGCAGCGGCTCGCTGATTCGTGCCCGTACCCTGACCGGCATCTGCAACGACATTCGCAATCCGCTGATGGGCTCGACCGGCATGCCGTTCGCTCGCAACGTCGAGCTCGACGCCACATTTCCGGATCTCGAGCAGACCACGTTGACCAAAAACCGTCACGCTGGCCGCGTCGGTCTGCTCACGCCCGACCCGCAGCTCATAAGCCGCAAACTCTTCACCCGTGCCCAGTCCAACCCGGCCGCCTGCAACCTGGGATTCGGACTGCCCAACAACTCGGTCGATGCCAACTGCGACTATCAGAAGGCGCCTTTTTTCAACGTTCTCGCCGCCTACTGGATTCAGTTGATGACGCACGACTGGTTCTCGCACATGGACGACGGCCACAACGCTCCCGGCACCAGCATGGACGTCGGCTGCAAGACCAAGCTCGTCAACGGCGTTCCAACCTCGCTCACACCAGAAGAGATTCAGCAACTCGGCTGCCGTCCCGCCGACCAGGTCGACAAGGCTTATGTGCTCGACGACTCGGCGCCCGCACAGTTCACCGCCGACGGCAAAAGTTACCTGACCCGCGCTCCCAAAATCTATGCCAACAACAACACAGCATGGTGGGACGCCTCTGAGTTCTACGGCTTCGACGACGTTTCGGTGAAGCGCGTGAAGCACGATCCCAGTGATCCGGCGAAGATGGAACTCGACCCCGTCGCTGGCACGCCGGGGCCGGGCTACTTGCCGATTTTGCAGGCTGGCGACCCTTTTCAGCCGCAGTGGACGGGACAGGAGTCGGTGGCGTTTCCCGACAACTGGTCGATCGGTCTTAGCTTCTTTCACAACTTGTTTGCCCGTGAGCACAACAGCTTCGTCGACGAATTCCGCCGCCAGGCCGCGCAGACACCCAATGCCGACAGCGGCCTGCGCAATCCTTCCGATCCCAAGCGAGTCATCGCCTATAAAGACGTCGGTACCGAGGAGTTGTTCAACGTCGCGCGCCTGGTGGTTGCCGCCGAGATCGCGAAGATCCACACCATCGAATGGACCCCGCAACTGCTTTACAACGAGCCTTTGTACAAAGGCATGAATGCCAACTGGAATGGCCTGCTTGGCACCGGCGATCCTGACGCCTCAAAGGCCCTATCCGACATTGTGGTACACGGCTTCGGCACCTCTACCAACGCGACCAAGGGAACGCAATGGTACTCCGTATTCGCCTCCGGTCCCGGCATCTTCGGACTGGGCAGCACCGTCTCTGGCTACGACATCACCAATCCCAATGACGTTAACGGCGGTGTCAACCACTTCGGCTCGCCCTTCAACTTTCCCGAGGAATTCGTCACCGTGTATCGGCTCCACCCCCTCGTGCCCGACCTCATTGAATACCGCGAGGTAAAGGATCCCAATAAGATCGTCGAAAAGGTTGCGGTAATCGAGACCTTCGAGAGCAAGGCCACTGCCGCCATGCATTCCGGCGGAATCGCCAATTGGGGCTTGAGCATGGGCCGCCAGCGCCTCGGCCTGCTGACGCTGAACAACATGCCGCAGTTCCTGCAAAACATCAAGCTGCCGCGCCTCGACACCCCGACCGGGCAGATCGACGTCGCTGCCCTCGACCTCATTCGCGATCGCGAGCATGGCATTCCGCGCTTCAACGAGTTTCGGCGCCAGTACGGACTTCGCCAACTCACCAGCTACGACGACTTCGCCGATCAGCATCTCCCCGCAGACTCGCCCGAGCGCAAGCGCCAGATGGAAACCATCGCTCAAATCCGCGAGATCTATGGCACCCATGTTTGCGACGCATCGAAGACGATCACCGACGCGCAGCGCAACCCTGATGGCTCGCCTATCAACGATTGCCTCGGACATCCCAATGGCTCTGTGGTCGACAACATCGAAGATGTCGATACCATCGTCGGCTACCTCGCCGAATACACGCGCCCGCATGGCTACGCCATCTCCGAGACGCAGTTCGTGGTGTTCATCCTCAACGCCTCGCGCCGCCTGTTCAGCGATCGCTTTCTCACTTCCAGCTTCCGGCCTGAGTTCTACACCACGCTCGGCATCAACTGGGTGAATCACAACGGTCCTGGGCCCATCGTTATGGAGATAGGTACACCGAATGGACACGCGCAACCGGTTTCGCCGCTGAAGCGCATGCTGATGCGTAACATCCCGGAGCTGACGCCGGAGCTACAGCACGTGACCAACGCCTTCGATCCCTGGGGACGTGATCGCGGCCAATACTATTCTCTGGAATGGAAGCCGCGCCCGGATGCCGCATCCGATCCGGCATTCAAGCAATAATGGGCTCATGGATTCCACCATCCGCGACATCCTCGCCTCCTACGACGATCAAGCCCCGCTAGATCATGCGTACACCATCCCGGCCACGTGGTACACCGACCAGCGCGTCGCCCAACTGGAGCGCGAACGCGTCTTCGGCCGCACCTGGCAAGTGGTCGCGCGCGCCCATCAACTGCAATCGTCGGGACAGTTCGTCACTACAGAGCTCGCAGGCGAGCCTCTGCTCGTCGTTCGCGGCAGCGACGGCCACCTCCACGCCTTCTTCAACGTCTGCCGCCATCATGCCGCCGCAGTCGCCACAGAAGAGCACGGCCAGGCCAGCATCTTTCGCTGCCCCTATCACGGATGGAGCTACGGTCTCGACGGCTCGCTGAAAGGCGCTCCGGAGTTCGAAGGTGTCTGCGGCTTCGACCGCGCGCAGAACGGGCTCGTCCCGGTAAGCGTCGATACCTGGGAGCAGTTCGTCTTCATCAACCTCGATCCCAAGCCAGCGCCGCTGGCGGACTTCCTGGGCGGCCTCGTTCAACGCGTCGCCCCGCTTAACCTCAGCTCGCTCACTTTTGTCGAGCGCCGGGTCTACACCCTCAACTGCAACTGGAAGGTCTTCGTCGATAACTACCTCGACGGCGGCTACCACGTCCCGCACCTGCACAAGGGACTGAACAGCGTGCTCGATTACCGCCAGTACACCATCGAAAACGAAGACCGTTACTGCCTGCAATCGAGTCCCATGGTCGCCACTACGGAAGACGACAACGTCGCCGCCACCCGCACCGGCGATCGCGCCTGGTATTTCTGGCAATACCCCAATTTCATGATCAACCTCTACAGCGGCTACATGGACACCAACCTCGTGCTGCCCGACGGAGTTGATCGCTGTAAGGTCATCTTCGATTTCTATTTCGACGACGTGAGCGAAGCCAGCCGCCGAGCGCAATCGCCAGAGCATCGCCGTAGGCGAGCGCGTAAACGATGAAGACGTCGGCATCTGCGAGGCCGTCCAGCGCGGCCTGCACTCGCGCGCCTACGGAGCGGGTCGCTTATCCGTCCGCCGCGAAGCCGGCGAACACCTCTTTCATCGATTGCTGGCCGCAGATTTGAAGCGCTGATCAGTGCGAGCCGAGCCGGCATGATTATTTATTCATCACTTCACGTTTGTGTCATTGCAGTGCCTTCTTCTACGAGGTATTGTTTGCGCAAACTCGCGACAAGGCGAACAAAGGCTCACAGTCAATGGGTGCTCGATGGTTTTCCGCTGTCTCCTGGCGTAGCTATGCAATTGTCGCCACGCTGATTTCAATTGTTGCTCTCCTCTGTGCGGCCGGTTGCGGCGGCAGCAGCTCAAGCTCAAGTCCTCCGGCAACTCAGCCCGAAAATCTCACCGCTGGTCAGGCAGCCAAGGGTCTGATCAATCACGTCGTCATCATCGTGCAGGAGAACCGGACCTTCGACAATATTTTTGGTGGCTGGAGTCCCATCCAGCAGACCGATCCTTCTGCGTATCCCGGAGCCGACTCTACCATCCCGCGGCGCATTCAGCCGCGGATGCAGTCCACCTCCTATGGCGATCCGCCAAGCATCAATGCCGGCCACGATGAGTGGCAATGCCTGTCGGAAGGCCAGTTCAGCGACGATTCATGGATAGGGGTCGAGAATGGGCTGCAGTGTCTTGGGCTCTTCGACCCACTCACCGAGGTGCATCCGTTCCATTACCTGGCTAACGACCTGCGCAAATCGTATTGGGACATCGCCACCAAGTATGTGCTGGGCGACCACTTCTTCGCCGTGAGCAGCACCAGCTCCTTCCCCGGCCACCAGTACATTGTGGGCGCACAATCAACCGACAACCAAGGACAGACTATTGCTGATCAGCCCCAGATCAAGATCGGCACAGACAGCACGGGCACGGACGAATACGGGCAGGCTAATGGTTGCATCGATCCCCAGGACGTAGCAACCCGAGTACCGGTGCTGGAGGCCAACGGCTACATTCACTGGAGGCACGAGGACTATGCCGGCGAATGCTATGACCACGCCACGGTTGCAGACTTGCTTAAATCACAAGCTATCTCATGGCGGCATTACAGCACGCTGGAATACAGCGACGGGCGTTACGGCCAGCGCGGCGTCTTCAACGGCTACATCAACAACTCACAGTGGTACAAAGCAACCTTAGACTGGCCCAACTCGATGTTCGACCTGCAGCCGGACATCTTCAACAACGCACTTCCTCAGGTGACGTTCATCAAACCACCGTGCACGGCCCTCAGTGATCATCCCAACGGCGTTTCTACTGACGATGCGGCAAACTGGGTTCCTTCCGTAATTAACTGGATCGGCACCTCGCCGGCATGGGATGACGCGGCCATCTTCGTCATCTGGGACGACTGGGGTGGGTTCTACGATCACGTTGTGCCACCCCCCACCAGGGAGGACAAACTTGGACCGGGACTCCGTATTCCTTTCCTGTTGATCTCGCCCTATGGCGCGAACGGCAAAGTCATCCATGGCGTCGCGGATTACGGCTCCATCCTGAAGTTCGTCGAGGACCTTTACGACTTGCCATCGCTGACGAAGGTTGACGCTAACGCCACCGACATGAAGCCCTTTTTCGATTTCACCCAGAAAAAGCCCTTCGTGCCGGTGTATGTGAAGCAGCCGTTTGATCCCACCATGTGCCCTCAGCGCGCGCAGGACCTGAGCAAGATTGATCCCGACTGAGAAAAGGAACGCTGGTCCTTCGCTCTGGGCAGCCGTCGTGATTACCCCCAGATGCTCAGTATGGCGGTGCCACAACTTCTGGGTGACCAAGGCCGTAGCCCGCAGGGCGCAACAATTTCTGCCCGGCCGGCGAATTTTGTTTTAGTGGATTGGCCCTTGCCGTGCCTCATTTATGCGAGCGACTGATTACAACAGACATCTTGGCTTCCCCTGAAGACGCTCCAGACCGAGCGTCATTTCTTCTTCCCGTTCAGTGCCGGTAGAAGGAGTTTCAGAAGCCCTTCATCCGAGAACGGATTCTGTCCTGAGATCAGCTCGCGATCTTGCAGGACGTAGCTCTGCCATGGAGCGGCAACACTTACGTCACCGCCCGCCGTACGCAAGGCGAAGTCAGGGTAGAACAGCACCTTACCGCCGATCTCGAGCGGCTCCCGCTGCTGCTCTTCCGCTGTCGAAAAGATAGTCATCTTGTAGCCGGAATAGATCCAACCTTGAGCCTTTGCCTGCGCTCCAGCAACATCGCCCGCCGCCAGCGCGGCGACCACCTCCGTCGAATTAGGAAGAGCCGAGAGCAGTGAAATCGGGCCATGGCACAGTACTGCCGTAGGCTTCGATGTTTCATGAAAGTGTCTCATCACGGTGCCGGCGTCGGGATCATCGAGAAGATCCATCATCGGACCATGGCCGCCGGGCACGAAAACAGCGTCATATTGATCGAGTCCTGAGGCGATGACATCCGCGATACGCGTTGGATTCTTGAGCCCGGTCAGGCTGTCCTTGAATTTGAGATAGTCCTGCAGCTTAGCCTCGTCCCCACCGAAGAACTGGGCGATCGCCGAATTGACATCCAGTTGCGGCGTGTTGCCTTTGGGATTGGCGAAGGTGATTTCGTAGCCATCCTTCATCAGGGCGCGAACCGGAACCGTCAATTCGTTGAGGTAGTAGCCGGCGCCGGCATAAATCTTGCCATCTTTCAAAGGCAAGCCGCGTCCGCTGGAAACCAGTACCAGCACTTTTCCTTTGGCAGTCATCTTGTTCTCCTCCTTGAAGTCCATGAAACAATCTGGAACCAACTATGGGTCACCGAACAGATGCAGATGGCCACGCATTCGATTCCGATTTAAGCAACTATCGAATCAGTGGCTCTCCATGGAACGCCCGACAACGCCAAGATCGCGCTACCAGCCTCTCGTTAACAACAAATTTGTCGCAAGCGAGTTCTGCATGAGCGCTCGTACAATCTGTGTGATGAACCGAGTATGAAAGCTCCCATTCAAACCCTCGTCTCCTGGAGCAGCGGGAAGGACAGCGCATGGGCTCTACACCGCTTAGCCCAGGACGAGCGTTACCAGATTTGCGGACTGTTAACTACGATCAACAGCGCTTTTGATCGGGTCGCGATGCATAGCACGCGACGCGAAGTCCTAGAGGCACAGGCTGCTGCCTTGGGTTTGCCGTTATGGATTATTCCATTGCCGTGGCCCTGCTCCAATCAGGAGTATGAAGCGGCCATGCAAAAAGCCTGCGACCACGCAGTCGCCAGCGGAGTCCGGGCGATTGCTTTCGGCGATCTCTTTCTCGAGGATATCCGTAAATACCGCGAAGACTCTCTCCGCGGCTCGGGACTGACTCCTTTGTTTCCCATCTGGGGAGCTGACACCCGGCGTCTGCTGCCCGAGATGATTGCTTCGGGGCTCAAGGCCCGCATCGTTTGCATCGACCCGAACCAAATGCCTCGAGAGTTTGCCGGACGCGATCTGGATGATACTTTCCTGCGTGAACTCCCTGCCGAGGTCGATCCGTGCGGGGAAAACGGCGAGTTTCACACCTGCGTCTACGACGGTCCGATGCTCCGCGAGGCAGTGCCGATCGAAAGCGGCGAGGTGGTTGAGCGCGACGGCTTCGTCTATGCAGACGTGCAACTTAGAGAACCGTGCATACGGGACAACGGTTGATGCGCCAAGTTCAGCGTGTTGCCCTCTGAGGACCATCGCCCGAGCACAAACTATGGGCACGGGGCGCAATTCCTGAAGAGCCCAACGGGCGACATCTGTTTGAGCCGCGGGCGTCAGCCCGCGGTAGAGGGTTGAATAGATGTTGCTGAGCCGCGTCAGCGGCGGCACTCTTACCCGAGTACATCATCGGAAACGAAGCCCATCCCGCCCCGTTGCAATGATCAAGCCCGCAGCCCGCAGGGCGACAACAATCTGTAGCCCAGCACGGGAGTGCTGGGTAAGCGGCCGTATTCATATTTTCCGGAGCCCCTTCAGGGGCGGCATATCTGTGCACGTCGGTTGAAACCGGCTCGATCCGGTTGTGCGGGTTCCTACCCAAGACTTCCGTCCTGGGCTACAGATTGTTTCGCGCTTCGCGCTTAGCGACGCAGGCCTGAAGGCCCGGTCTACCGGTCACAGCAAGAACTTTAACTCCCCCACGTCACACACATCTGTGACAAACTCGCTTGGCCAGCGTCGCTCAGTTTCGTAAACTAGCGACGTTGAGGACGAGGGAGATTTGTCTCTCTCGCAATCAGCGCCCTGCAATAGGGAGGCGTGACGCAGCAAATCTGTCATGGCGCCTGTCGGCCGCTGTTAACCACTTCTAAACTCTCCCAACCACTCCATCCCCAAGAAATCGCAGTTAAGTCCTTTGATTCCAAGATTTTGCCTGTAAGTCCCACGCGCTCAAGATTTTGCGGGGATTCATTTCCAGCGCCTCAATGGTTTCAAGATTTTAGACCCGGTGTGGGGGAGGGGGGTACCGCCTGGATTGCACGCGTTACGGTGCAATCGCCTGAGACACAGAGATGTTACCAATCAGCAAACATTGGTAGCCACCCCCAAACGTTTCGTCGCGCCAATCACATGCTCGCTGCACCTTGTCCGTTACACTGTTTTGCCATGTTCAACATCTTTAGGGTTGCTCGCCGTTATCTCTCCGTCGCCGGCTTCGTTGCCACGCTGGTTCTCTTTTCCGTCACCGCTTTCGCCCAGGTGCCGCAGTTCTCCATCTCCTTTCCCGCGCAGCTAAGCGCCCAGCCGCTCGACGGCCGCATGCTGCTCCTGCTCTCCACCGACCCTTCGGAAGAGCCACGCATGCAGATCGACGACACGCCCAAAACGCAGATGGTCTTCGGCATAACGGTCGACGGACTCAAGCCCGGCGAGCCGGTCACTGTCGACGAGAAAGCCTTCGGCTATCCCATCCGCAGCCTGCGTGATGTTCCGGCGGGCGACTACTACGTGCAGGCGTTGCTCAACATTTATGAGACCTTCCATCGCGCCGACGGCAAGACCATCAAGCTGGCTCCTGATCGCGGCGAAGGCCAGCACTGGAACCTCGCTCCTGGCAATCTCTACAGCAAGCCGGTGAAGATTACGCTCGGCCACGGTGGCGCGCCCGTCAACATCGTTCTCGACCAACAGATTCCGCCTATCCCCGCACAACCCGACACCAAATACGTTCGCCACATCCGCATGCAGAGCGAGCTGCTGACCAAGTTCTGGGGACGCCCGATGTATATCTCGGCGATTGTTTTAGTTCCCTGGGGCTTCGACGAACACCCGGATGCGCACTATCCCCTGCTTCTCTTCCACGACCATTTTGTCGCGGGCTTCGACGACTTTCGAACCGAGCCGCCCGATCCGAACCTGAAGCCCGACTACAGCGACCGCTTCCACATCTCGGGCTACAACCGCATTCAGCAGGAAGAGGCCTACAAGTTCTACCAGCAATGGATCTCGCCCAAGTTCCCGCGCTATCTGGTCGTCAAGTTGCAGCACGCCAACCCTTACTATGACGATTCCTATGCGGTGAATTCGGCCAACCTCGGCCCCTATGGTGATGCCATTGAGAAAGAGTTCATGCCGGCGCTGATGAAGAAGTTCCGCGCTATCCCTGATGGCTGGGCGCACTTCACCTATGGTGGCTCAACCGGCGGATGGGAGTCGTTGGCGGTACAAATCTTTTATCCTGACCACTACAACGGCGTGTTCTGCGCCTGTCCTGATCCCGTCGACTTTCGCGCCTACACCCTGATCGACCTCTACCAACAGCCCAACGCGTTCTATCTCGAAGGCGCGCACAAGCATGTCGAGCAGCCCGCCATGCGCAACTATCTCGGAAACACTCTGATCAGCATCCGGGACAACAACGCCTACGAGCTTGCGCTGGGGGACCACGGCCGCTCCGGCGAGCAGTGGGACATCTGGCAGGCGGTATACGGACCGGTCGGAGCCGATGGCTATCCTCAGCCTATCTTCAACAAGGAAAGTGGCGAGATCGACCACACCGTCGCTGCCTATTGGAAGGAGCATTACGACCTGCGTTCCATTCTGGAGAAAAACTGGGCGACGCTCGGTCCCAAGTTGCAAGGCAAGATCCATATCTATGTGGGTAGCGCCGATACCTATTTCCTGAACGACGCTGTCTACCTCATGCAGGATTTTCTGGAGGGCACGAAGAATCCCTACTACGACGGTGAGATCAAGTATGGTGATCGCGCCGAGCATTGCTGGAACGGCGATCCCAAGCTGCCTAATTACCTGTCGCGCCTGCACTACAACACTATGTATCTGCCGAAAATTATGGAGCGCATCGAGAAGACTGCGCCGCCGGGAGCAGATCTGAAGAGCTGGAGATATTAACCATGAGAAGTAGCGCTTCGCTCGAAACGATTCTTAACATGCAGAGCCAAAACTCGGTGCCCCACCGTGGGTTTCTGTCTTTGTTGTTGAATCCTCATTGGAAATCAGAAGCGTGTACGGCTCATTGCACGAGAAGTTCGAAGAAGTAGTGATGATGATGTCAACTTCAGGCTCGCCCGGTTGGACTCTAACGCTTTATATTTTGGCAGTGACGTTTCACCCTCTATTCAAGGAGTTCCGCATCATGAAAAAGTTCCTAATGTATAGTGCCTTGTCCGTGGCTGTGCTTTTGGGTGGCGCTACTGTTTATGCCCAGACAGGCGCTCCCGGCGGCGGGCCTGGTCAACATCAGCCCCTCTCTCCCGAGCAGCGGGTGGAGATGCTCACGCAGCAGCTCAAACTCACTAACGATCAGCAGCAGAATATAAAGTTGATTTTTGAGGACGAATCAGAACAGATGCAGGCGTTGCGCTCTGACAGCTCACTCACGCCGCAGGAGCGCAGAAGCAAGATGCAGGAGCTACGGCAGAATACGAAGACCCAGATGAACACGATCCTCACCCCGGAACAGCAGAGCCAGTTGCAGCAGGCCCAGGCTCAGGCCCAGCAGTCACAGGCCGGCGGCCGCAGTAGCAAGACACCGCAGCCACAGTAATCAAGCGGGGCTCACAATTTGTTTTGCAACGCCTAGCTTTTCTTTTGATCTGTGGTTGGTCCCAGCATCTTCCTGGGATCGACCACGCGATCGAACTCTTCTTCTGTCACATAACCAAGTTGCAGCGCTGCTTCTTTCAAAGTGAGGTCGTGCTCTGAAGCGAAATGCGCCAGATGCGCGGCTTTGTCGTATCCAATCACCGGAGACAGCGCTGTCACCAGCATCAGCGAGCGCTCAACATATTCGGCAAGCTTCTTCAGGTTAGGCTTCGTGTCTTCGACCAGGTATTTACCAAAGTTCGTGCAGCCGTCGCTCAACAGCGTGATCGACTGCATGATGTTGTGAATCATCAGCGGCTTGTAAACGTTCATCTCCAGGTAACCGCCTGCTCCGCCGAGGCCGACAGCGACATCGTTGGCCATCACCTGAACGGCAATCATCGTCAGCGCTTCGACCTGAGTCGGGTTCACCTTTCCCGGCATAATTGACGATCCCGGTTCGTTCGCGGGAATGTGCAACTCCGCGAATCCCGCGCGCGGACCGCACGACAGCAGCCGGATATCGTTGGCGATCTTATAGAGCGACACAGCAACCGTCCGCAGCGTGCCCGATAGATGCACCAGCGCATCGTGCGCGCCTTGCGCGGCGAACTTGTTAGGAGCGCTTACGAATGGCAGACCAGTGATCTTGGCGATCTCAGCTGCGGCTGCTTCGGCAAATCCCGCTGGAGCATTGATTCCGGTACCAACCGCAGTGCCTCCCAGCGCCAGCTCATACACGCCCGGCAAAGCCGTGTCAATGCGCTGCAAATCATCGTGCAGCATCGCAGCGTATCCCGACCATTCCTGCCCCAGCGTCAGCGGCGTCGCATCCTGCATGTGTGTGCGCCCGATCTTGACGATGTCTTTCCATGCTTCAGCTTTCGCGTCGATAGCATTCTGCAAAGCCTGCACCGCTGGTATCAGCCTCTGCTTCACCCCCAGCGCGGCCGCGATGTACATGGCTGCAGGAAAGGTGTCGTTAGACGACTGCGAGCGGTTCACATCGTCGTTGGGATGTACCGGATGCTTCGATCCCAGCGGCGTTCCCACGATCTGCGAGCAGCGGTTGGAGATGACCTCATTCACGTTCATGTTGAACTGCGTGCCACTGCCGGTCATCCACACATGCAGGGGAAACATGTCCTGATGCTTGCCTGCGAGTAGCTCGTCGCAGACCTGCACGATCAAGTTGGTCTTTTCCTTTGAGAGTTCGCCGAGAGAGTGATTGGCAGTTACTGCCGCTTTCTTCAACACGGCATACGCAGTGATCATCTCGCGCGGCATCAGCTCGGTGCCGATGCTGAAATACTTTAATGAGCGCTGGGTTTGAGCTCCCCAGAGCCGCTCTTCCGGAACTTCGATTTCGCCATGGCTGTCGGATTCCTTGCGCATGACGACTATCAAACCACTTTTTCCGGGTTCTTGCAGGAGCAAAGGTCGGAAAGGGTTTCTTGCCGAGAACCCACTGTTCTTCCTTGCCAGCTAGTGTTGCGGTGGTGAATTCGGCTGAGTGGTAGCGTCCCCTTGTGGCGGAACGTTACCGGGAAACGATCGCGAATGCATAGGCCTAAACGGCGGCGGTGTAGGCTGCGCGGCCGTCGGAACCGGCGCCGTTCCCTTAGGTGCGTGTCCCAGGAAGGCGATTGCGGTCGCGCCGCCTTCCGATGAGCGCGAGAACTCATAATTGATGTCGGTACCTTCCACCAGCTTGGCAATCACCTGCCGTAAGGTTCCCTCCACCGACATCGCCGGACCGCGATACGTGGTCAGCGTTTCGGTGCCCGTGCATTTCAGCTTCTGCTGCTGACACAACGATGACATCACGGTGCTCAACGGCGCTTGGTCCGGGATCTTAACCTCGACCTGATTGCCATGTGACGTTACCTGCACCGGAGCTGGTGCCGCAGGCTTGGTCGCGGCAGGCGCGGAGGCACTAGGCGAAGGCGGAGCACTCGTCGGAGTTGGCGCGGACTGCGCGAAACACATGGTGCTGACGCTGGCTGCCATTACGACAGACAGGCAAAGGATGGCGATTGTGTGCAGAAATTTCATGAGGGATACCAAATGTGGGTACAAGTTTACTTCGGAACCGGCTGACCGCGAAATGAATCGCGTCAGCTATCACGCTCGTAGTCGTCAATTATGTTTGCTAATTGACGAAATCATGAACTTTCCTGTTAGCTGGCATTCGTTTCCAGCTTCTCCCTAACTTCTTCGATATTCCACTCCGGTATCGCTCCTCGCTTGCTGGCGACCACCGCACCGACTGCGTTTGCGAAACGGGCGCTCTGCTGCACGTCCCATCCCTGGCTCAAACCATGAACAAAACCGGCGGCAAAAGCATCACCAGCGCCCACGGTATCTGCGATCTCAACCCGAAAACCCGGCACCTGAATAAGTTGACCAGCCTTCAGAATTGAGCAACCGCGTTCGCCGCAGGTAACGCAGACAATCGAGACCCCGAAGCGGTCTGCCCAACGCCGCGCGAAGCTCTCAATCGACTCGTGCTCGCCTTCCATGTCGAAGGTTGCGTCGAGACACTCCGCCTCCCAATCATTCAGCTTCATAACTGTGGACTGGGACGAGAGCTGTTCCACGGCGGTCAGGTTCCAGTTCTGGTCGCGAAGGTTGACGTCGTAAAAACGCTGCGCGGAAGGCAGGGCGCGCAAAAGCCTGAGGGTTGAAGCTAAAGCTCCGCTCGAAGTATGAAACAGCGTTCCAACATAGACCCACTCGGGAGCGAGATTTGTCAGAGCATGAATGTCGCTGGTCGAGAGATCGACAAAGTCATAGGCCACGGGCCGCGCAATGCGGAAGGTGGGTTTGCCATCGAAGTCCAGCTCAACTTCGGCAGTGCCGGTTGGCTGGTCGGGTAGAACACGAATGAACTCGGTGGAAATACCGCGCTGACGAATCAGCTCCAATGCGCGATGACCGCGTGCAT
Organism: uncultured Acidobacteriaceae bacterium; assembly: GCA_963791965.1. Taxonomy (GTDB): domain Bacteria; phylum Acidobacteriota; class Terriglobia; order Terriglobales; family Acidobacteriaceae; genus CAVVDY01. The sequence goes on from CAWBUK010000009.1 coordinate 25,552, forward strand.
CATCGCCAACCGCGCTGACGGGGAAGACTTCATGTCCAAGCTTCCGCGCATGAGCAGCAAAGTTGAGCGGCGCACCTCCCAGGTGCTCGCTTTGCCCGAAGACGTCCCAGAGTATTTCGCCCACGCTGAGAATGCGCATGCTTGCCAGTTTCCAATCGGTGATGATCCGTGCAGATTCGCGGTTAAATCGTCTACTTACGCTTCCAGCGCACGCCGTCCTTGGTGTTTTCCAGGATGACTCCCTGCTCTGCCAATTGATTGCGAATCTCGTCTGAGCGCGCGAAGTTGCGCGCCTTGCGGGCCTGCGAATGCTCGGCCACCAGGCGCTCGACTTCTTCGTCTGACAGTGACGCAGCTTTGGCCATCTCGGCGGCAGTCGGACGTAATCTTGTCCTGCAAGCCTTCCTGCCGCGCCCACTCGACGATGCCGCGCACTTTGCCCGCGTCGTCATCTGTCAAAACAGCAAATATCTCGTCGAACTGCGCCAGCGCTTTCAGCACCAGAGCTGCATCGTCCCTGCGAACCTCTCCCGCATCGGCGGCAGCATTCACATCGCGCACCAGGTCGAACGTCGCACCCAGCGCACGAGCGGTGTTCAGGTCGTCACCGAGTGCGGCCGTCATCTCTTTCGACGCCTGCGCCGCCATTTCGGCGACCCTGGGACTCGGGCCTTCCGGCCACTGCGTCGTCTCCAGCCGCAGCTTAAAGTTGCGTAACCGTTCCACCGAGTTAGCCGCCTGGGTCAAGCCGTCGAAGGTGAAGTTTAGCTGCTTGCGGTATGGAACCGACATCAGCAGGAAACGGATCGACGAAGGCTTGTGCCCCATCAGCACCAGGTCGCGCACGGTATAGAAGTTGCCGAGCTTCTTCGACATCTTCTCGCCTTCCACCAGCAGGAAGCGCGAATGTACCCAGGTGTGCGCGAACAGCTTGCCGGTCTTCGCCTCCGATTGAGCAATCTCGTTCTCGTGGTGCGGAAAGATCAGGTCCTCGCCGCCGAGGTGGATGTCGAAGGTATCACCGAGGTACTTCATCGACATGGTGGAGCACTCGATGTGCCACCCTGGACGCCCCGGCCCTATCTCGGTGTCCCATTGCGCTTCGCCCGGTTTGGGAGCCTTCCAGAGGGCGAAGTCTCGAGCGTTGTCCTTTTCGTATTCATCGACATCGACCCGCGCGCCGTCTTCCATGCCGGTGAAATCTTTCTTCGACAACTTGCCGTACTCGGGAAATTTAGCGATGCGGAAATAATACGAACCGTCCTCCGTCTCGTACGCAAATCCCTTGTCGCGCAGAACCGCGATGAAGTGTGCCATCTCGTCGATGTGGTCGGTCGCGTTAACGATCAACTCGGGATGCTCAATATTCAGCGCATCAGCGTCTTCCAGAAAAGCTTTTTTGTACTTCGCCGTGTATTCCTGCACCGTGACGCCGTCGCGTGCGGCATTGCGGATGATCTTGTCATCGACATCGGTGATGTTCATGACGTGCTTCAGCTGATAGCCGCTTTGCTTCAGGAAGCGGCGCAGGGTGTCGACCACGATAAAGGTGCGGAAGTTGCCGATGTGCCCATAGTCATACACCGTCGGACCGCAGGCATACATGCGGACCAGGTTGTCTTCGAGAGGGCGGAACTCCTCGACCTTCCCCGATAAGGTATTGAAAAGCTCGATTGCCATGAAACCTTTGAGAACGCGATGAAAAGAAACTCGATTGTAGGGTTCGGCGAGAGACAGGGTCAACCGGACACCGCGCTCCTCGCCATTCGCAGCTCGCTATTGGCCAGAACGACTGAGGTCGGCGTTTGCAGGGCCACGAAATCCGTGGTGAATAAGAGCCGGAGCGGTAGCGAAGGGTGAGTGGGTGTCGTTGGTTTGTTGGCCTTCGAGCTCCGGATTAACTTCGCTCCGACAAACTTGAGTCAGCCTGAAACAAAAAGGGCGAGGTGCATTGCACACCCCGCCCGGTAACCGTACTAGCTCGTTGTGGCGAGCGTAATGACTACAGGAGGCGACGGCGGAACGCGCCGGCCGCAATCAGCAATCCAGAGCCAAGCATGATCATGCTGGACGGCTCAGGGGTGACCACGCCACCGGAAAAGGCGCTGAACACGCCTTCGTTGTTGGCGTTGGTGAAGTTCGCGCCGAAGAACGCGCTGTTGAAATACTGCAGGTTCTCGGTGGTGGAAACGCCAGCGCCGAGGAAGCGGTTGGTACCATCGGTGTCGCTGTTGTACGAACGATTGGCATTGCCAGGATCGTTCGGGACCACGGCGAACCAGTAGGTGCCGGGATCCAGAGTGAGGTTCATGCCCACCATGTTGGTGTACTCGATGAAGCCGAAGTCGCTGCGGCCGGTCGCCTGATTGCTGGTGCCGCCGGTGCCGGAGGCGATCAGGGTTCCGCCATTGCCTTCAGATACACCAGACCGGATTTCCCAATAGGCGGTTGTCGGGTTCAATCCACTTAGGTTGTTGGTGAACAAGGCCGTAACCGGATAAGACTGAGTGAGCGTGAAGTTCTGGTAGGTAGCGGCGCCGTAGGGGCTGCCGCCGACGATGGCGTCGTTCTCATTGGCCAAGCCGTTCTGGTTCGGATCGTTCAAATTAAGATCGCCAGAGTAAAAAAGGATCTGGGCGCTTGCGAATGCGCCGAACAAGATTACGAACAGGGAAAGCAGAGCAAGTTTCTTCATTTATTTCCTCCTGATACCACAGGGCTGCTTGCCGCAAGGCATGCAGTCCTCATAACTACGTTGAGTACTTCCCGGTGCGCACCGGGACAATGAACACACGTGCGTTAGTAAGTAGTGTTTCTCTCTCGTGTTCGCTCGGACACTGGCGACTCGATGGCGCAGGAAAGCAGGTTGCTTATCTGCCGCTTGACGCATATCTTCGGCAACATCTGGGGGATAGCTTGGCCGAAGGGCTAGGTTCCAATGCCCGGCGACATTCTGCCCCCACTCACCTTCGTTGTCAGTGATAGATGACCCAACCCCATGTGATAAGCCGGACGTGGCCTCGCCAACGCCAAAACGAGAGTGCGGCGGTGGGCGTGGGAAGTCGCGGCGGCAGGTACCTCGATCGGCTCTTCAAAGACGCGGCATATTGCGCTACTCTGTTTTCGTAATGATGGCCAGGGACAGGCGTCGGGCAGGGGGCTGGGAGCATGCCGTTGCCCTGCTGTGTCTGGCGCTGGCCGCTTCTTCCTTAGCTATCGGCCAGTCGCCTGCAGTCGCTGTACCCACGTTGTCGGCGCGCAGCCCAGCTTCGCCGGTCGCTTCCGTTCGCACTAAGCGCTACGTGGATAATCCAGATTCGCTGCTTCCCTTGCCTACCGCCGGAGTGCCAGCCGGCATGGAGCCATTTTTCGAACTGGGCAACTCCGACATCAAGTTCTCGTTCAGCCGGCTGACCGATATCCTGCGCGACAAGAAGCACGAAGGCTGGGTGCTGGCTGCATATCCCGATCCCAAGACCAGCGACCCTCTGATCGGCGCCGGATTTACCCTGAGTCTGCCGGCGCGGACGCATTCGCAAGGTGATCCGCTGAATCAGCGCCAGTTCCTTGAGCCTTCCTCCCAGCAGCTGTGGCAGGCCGCCGGACTGGATGACCAGCGGCTGCAGTTCATCCTTACCGATTACCAGGCGAACCTCGAAGCCTGGGGCACCCGCAAATACCGTAAGAAGATTCGTCAACTGCCGGCACAGGTCACGGACGACGAGGCGCTAGGCTTGCTGCGGGTTGCAGAGGTTCAGGCCATTCACAATGCGCGCGCTTATTGCCGTGCCTTCGATCAATTGACCGCCTCGCAGCAGATGGCGCTGACGCAGCTGGTTTATCAAATGGGAGTTAATCTCGAAGAATTCTCAACCTTCCTGGCGCTCATTAACCAGGACGGCCGTTTGGAGAACGCTTCCTACACCGAGGGAATCAGCGGCGATCGCCAGTATTGGCAGGAGGTACAAGGCAGCCTGATTCACAGCCAGTGGGCGCGCAAGTACTCCACCCGCGCCATCACTGTAATTGCGATGTTTGATGCTGACTACGCCGAAAACCCAGCCGCCGCCGAACGCCGAGTAAAGGCCACGCTGAGACCTGCGAAACACCATCGCAACAACAAGAAGAAGAGCAAATCCCGCTCCGCCAGCGCCTGAAGATCTACTGCAAATCCACACTGCCAATCTCCCATTGGCCGGTATTCTTCTGGTTCACCAACACCGTCAGGGTCTGGCCATCCTGGAAACATGCCACGCTTCCTTTGAACTGTGGACGATAGGCTCGGATGAGCTGGCCAGAGCCGGAGTCGTACTCGATATAGGTGATGGCGTCCTTGGGATCATCGGCTTCGCCCTCATACGTCACCAGTATGCGTCCGCCGGAAACCCACACACCGGTAGCCAGGCCCTCCTCAAACGGCTGCTGCAATTTCATCTCGCGCAGCAACTCTCCCGTCTGGCGATAGACGCGTACGCGGGTATCGCTTGCCGAAAGCAAGACGTAGATCTTGCCATCGTCACCCAGGGTTACATGTCCGCCTTGCTGCATTGCCGCGTCAGCGTCGCTGTCGGAATAAGAAGAAGTGGCAGCCGCCCCTTTTTTTTCGCTGCGCTCTGCAATTTGGAGATCAGGCGGGTATCGGAATCGAAAATCCCCGCCACAGGGAGCTCTTCCACTTCTTCCTCCTCCGGCGATTTCTTCATCACGACACCGACGGCAAAGAAGTTGCCGCTGGGCAAGGGCAGCAGGATCGCAGGAATGAACTCCTGCTCGAACTCCTGTCGCGACCGGAAGCTTCCATCTGCGGCGAACTGCAGGTAATAAATCGACGGCGAGTGGCTTGGGTCGCTCGTGTTCTGCGCACGCACCACCTCTTGAACAGCTCCCCCGTCTGAGGTGGCAGTAGCAAAGGTGTGGGTGTCGCCGAATCCCGGAACGGCAGCCAACTGGATGTGCTCGACGCTACCATCAAGTGACACGCTCGTAACTTGCCTCGCTCCGTCCGCACTCTGCTGCCTCGTGTAAATCGTTCCGTCGCGGTCACAACGCGGGTCGGCGAGGTTAGTAAACGCGGGTGTGTGTACGGTTGGGAGATCTTCACTGAGATTGAGCGGAGTTGGGGGAACGCTTAGCTGGGCCAATCCGCTTACCTGGAGGCATACAACGAAAACCGTCGCCAGCGTGAGCTTGACTACATGAGACATCGCGACTCCCGGTGTCAGGCAGAAGAAACACTGCACCCCGGGGTTCGTGTCTTCCAGGCCCTATTTGCCGTCCCTTTCAGACTTGCGAAGGGACGCATTTGTTGAGAGGCGGGAACGACGTTGCAAGTTGTCACGCCAAGACACGCCGGACACTTCCTCCAGATTGTCTGGCGAAGATCAAAGCGAATTGCGTCGCGATGTTGTGGTTCAGAGCGGGGCCGGCACCAATCGGATTTCTGGTATTGATTGCGCGACTCTCCTGTAAACTTGCTTTCCGGCATGAACAGCAACCATTGGGGTTTTACTCCGGCGGAAGTGCGCAAACTGCGCAGTTTCAAAGAGCCGTACGGGATTCAGCGCTATCTCGACGACCTGCCGTATCACCTGGAAGACACTGCATGGTCGCCGCGTCGCGTGCTGCGCGCGGGCACGGCGCATTGCCTGGAAGGAGCTCTCTTCGCCGCCGCGGCGCTGCGCGTGCTCGGGCATCCGCCGCTGATCCTCGACTTCGAGGCGGAACACGACACCGATCACGTGGTCGCTGTGTTCAAGGTGAAGAACCACTGGGGAGCGCTGGCCAAGTCGAACTACACCGGGTGCCGCTATCGCGAGCCGGTTTACCGTTCCCTACGTGAGCTCGCTATGAGCTACTTCAATACCTACTTCAACATGCGCCGCGAACGCACCATGCGAACCTTCTCGCGTCCAGTAAACCTCGCGCGTTTTGATGAGCGCGAGTGGATGACCACCGAGGAGCCGATCTGGTTCATCCCGATTTACCTGTTCGAAGTGAAGCACTACAAGCTGCTCAGTCCGGCGATGATTAAGCGCCTGCATCGCGTGGATGAGCGGACGTTCCAGGGTGAGGTCCTCGGGAAGGCGAAGAAGTAAGAGTCACCACCGAGAACACGGAGGACACCGAAATACAAGTAGATCTTGATTAATGTTCTCGTGCCCTCCGTGTCCTCGGTGGTGAATTCCGCTCTCTGTGGTTAAACAGGAATCTAGGTACAATCCCCTCTTATGGTCTACCGCTCCGATAATCGCTCGCCCGAACAGATGCGCCCCGTCAACATCGTGCCCGACTTCATCTCCACCGCGGAAGGCTCGTGCCTCATTGAGTTGGGCAATACGCGTGTCATCTGTACTGCCACACTGGAGGACACCGTTCCTCAGTTCCTGCGCAACACCGGCAAAGGATGGGTCACAGCGGAGTACTCCATGCTGCCCCGCGCCACGCTCACCCGCACTCCGCGCGAGGTCATCAAGGGCCATCCCAGCGGGCGTACGCAGGAGATTCAGCGGCTGATTGGCCGCTCCCTGCGCGCTGTGACGGAGATGGACAAGCTGGGCGAACACACGCTGTTCCTGGATTGCGACGTCATCCAGGCCGATGGCGGCACCCGAACCGCGTCCATTACCGGAGCCTTCGTCGCCATGGGACTTGCGATGCTACGCATGATGGAAACCGGCGCCATCTCGGTCGCTCCTATTCGCGATTATGTTGCCGCAACCAGCGTCGGCATCGTTGACGGCGAGGCTATGCTCGACCTGGCGTACGAAGAAGACTCGCGCGCCGACGTGGACATGAACCTGGTAGTCACCGGCAGCAGGCGCATCATCGAGGTGCAGGCCACAGCCGAGAAACGTCCCTTCGATGACGCGCAGTTCAACAAGATGATGGCGCTGGCCCGCACCGGAATCGAGTCGCTCATCGTGAAACAGCAGACGGTACTCAAGGGACTTTTGCTGCGGCAATAGCTCTTCCGCATCCCCAACCGCGAAGCCGGGCATTTTACCTATGGCAATGCGGCGCGCCGGGATGCGACCCGAATCGTAACCAACCCTTGGGCGCAGGATACAATCTCTTCAGTCTCGATGCCGCTACAAACGCAAGCTCCACCCACTAACCAAACGTATCGAGGTCCCACCCCTTTTTTTCGCGGCGCCATTTTTTTCTTTTTCGGCCTGTTCGCGATTCTGCTGCCATGGTCTATCAAAGGCACGCGCTATATGTGGATGGCGGCTTTTGTTATTTGGCTCGTCTCTCTGGCCATTGAGCGCAAGCGCCTTTATCCGCAGCCTCTTGCCCTGCCACTGTTGGCTTACATCGTGCTGAGTGGCATCTCGTGCGCGCTGTCCTATGAGCCGTACATGAGCTGGCCGCACATGAAGCTCGTATGCTGGACGGCGCTGATTGCGACGCTATTCGCGCAAAACCTGGAACGCTTCTCGCAGGTCCGCATACTCCTCCTGTTGCTCCTGTTATCGGGGACCGCCGTCGCAGGCTTCACCGCCTGGCAATATCTGCGCGGAATGGGATTGAAGATTGTTGTGGTCGGTCCTGGCACCCCGCTCTACGACGCCGGGCTTCGTCCTGAGGACGTGCTGTTCAACATCAACGAACACTCGATCCACTCGCCGACAGACATTGTGCACGCAGTCGCGGGTGTAGCTCCCGATTCGACGGTTCGCGTGCGCTTCCTGCGCGGCTCTCCCGTACGCTATAAGCAGACCTTCCTTCGGGCGGGAGATTTTGTCGCCAACGGCGGAGTAACGCCCACAGTGTTGCTCGTGAAGTCGGTCCCCTATCGGGCCGCGGGTACGCTTGGCCACTACGGAAAGCTGGCCGAAGTCTTCGCTCCCCTCGCCTGCCTGGCGTGGGCGCTGATGCTGGGAACTCCTTCGCGAAAACGCGGGCGACAGCTCCTGTTTGCCGTGGTGTTTCTCGCCATCACAGGTACGGTCTTCGCCACGCAATCGCGATCTGCCCTCAGCGGAGTGGTGATCGGCTGCATGATTGCCCTGTTCCTGATGGCGCCTCGACGGGCTCGCCTGTGGTTCATCTCCGCCTTGCTGCTGGTCGCGGTGGCCGCGGTGTTCTGGATTCAGCACACGCGCGGGCTCAAGTGGGTGGACCTGCGCGATCCCGGAACCCAATACCGGCTGTTGATGTGGAGGGATGGCGTACGCCTGGCGGAGCAACATCCGCTATTTGGTGTGGGCATGGACTCGGTGCAGATCCACTGGCCGGAGTGGCATTTGCAAGGCTTCGCAAAGTATCGGCAGTTCTGGAATTTTCACTCCGACCTGGTGCAGCTTGCCGCTGAGCGCGGCCTCTTAACTCTTGCCGCCTGGTCCTGGTTCGTAGTAGCTTACCTCGTTTACCTGCTACGCCTTTTGCCGCGATTGCGCCAGCGAACGCGGTATGGCTTCGCAGCAGTGACCGGCATCTTTACCGGATTCGTGGCGTTCCTGCTTACTTCGCTGGTTGAATCGTCGCTGGGTGACGATAGCCTAGTCATGCTTATGTTCTTCTGTGTCGGAGTCGCCATCGCCGCAGAACGCATGCTGAATACTCGCGGGGCGATTGACGTGGCGTGAGCGAGACGGGTACTAGCTTTTAGCTTTTAGCTTGGCTGGACTCCTAGCTCGCAGCTCCCATTTGCCAATGGCAACAGCGAAGTGCTAAATGCTAAGTGCGACTTCTTCACCGAGACACTCGCCATAGCCGCACGCTCCAATTCGCGCCTCCGCCTCATTCCCTGCATTCTGCTTGCGCTGTTCGCCATTCAGTCGCTCTGGTTCATCAAGACGCAATCGCTCACCTACGATGAGCCGGCGCACATCGTCGCCGGATCGGAGGCATGGCGCTTGGGTAAATTCGAGCGCTGGAACGACCATCCGCCGCTGGGCCGACTCTGGCTGACCCTGCCCGTGGCCGGTACTCCGCTCGATGCCGAGGTGCAGTTCACCGACCGCGACTTCCTGTTCACCCGCCTGAATCCCGGGCCGGAGTGGCTGGCCTGGCACACGCGTCCCATGAACACGCTGCTGGGACTCGCTCTCGGGATCGCGCTCTGGTTTGCCGCGCGTCGGATCTTCTCCGAAGGCGCAGCCAACGTTGCGTTGGCGCTGTTCGCCTTCACGCCTTCGCTGATCGCTCATTTCTCGGTGGCCACCACCGACGGCATTGGAGCGCTGTTCATCTTTCTGGTAGCGGTTCAGCTGGTCCGATGGCGCCACCGTCGCACCGCCGCTCAAACTGCGCTAATGGGCTTAGCGCTCGGCGGCCTGCTGCTGTCAAAGTTTTATGCGCCTCCGCTGGTGCTGGTGGGCCTGCTGCTGATGCTGCTGCTCAGTACGGATGAGACGCGCCTGTTAACCACGCGCCTCAACTGGAAGCCGGCGCTCGGAGCGCTGGCAATCGCGCTGCTGGTTCTCTGGGCGGGGTACTTCTTCCATGTGTCGCATCTGGAGATCGGCGACGGCCAGGTGCGTGCCACTTTCCCCAATCGCGAGGTGCGCGAATGGCCAACTTCAAGCGGGCTACACCTGAGCACCATTGTTCCTGCGGGAGAATTCGTCGAAGGTCTGCGCGAGGTTGCGCGCAACAATCATCACGGCCGGCCGGCATGGTTTTTGGGGAAGGTCTATCCCCAAGGCGGAATTATTGCGTATTACCCGGTGGCCATGGCGCTGAAGTGGCCAACTATACTGCTGGTGCTGTTTTTGCTCGCTGTTGTTGCAAGAGTATGGCGGAACAGCAGAGTGCCCGTCGACCTATTGCTAATGCTGGTATTCCCGCTGGTCTTCCTGCTTTTCGCGTTGAACGCGAAATACAATATCGGCGAACGCCACATACTCCCGTTGTATCCATTTGCGTTGCTGATGGCGGGCGGCCTGTGGCAACACGCTCGCACTTCCCAGGCAGCGAAGACGATTCTGATTCTTGCGCTCTGCCTCAATGCCGCCGACACACTGCGCTGCGCGCCCGACTACCTCTCGTACTTCAACATCTTCGTTCGCCCGCAGAACAGCTGGCGCCTGCTCACTGATAGCAACCTCGATTGGGGACAGGGGCTGATCGCGCTACGCAACTATCAGCAGAAGCACCCGGACGAGCCTTTGCAACTCGGTTATTTCGGTTCGATTGACCCAGCGCTGTACGGGATCAAGGCCGCTCCGCTCGTACCCCACACTGAGGTGAAGGGAGTGGTTGTGGTAAGTCCGACCCTGCTCTCCGGCCAGAACCTGCCTGACAGCGACGCCTATGGCTGGCTATGGCCGTACCAGCCCAAGCAGCTCATCGACCGTTGTCTGTGGCTGTATGAAGTGAAGTAATTAGAACACGATAGAGCAGACTCCACTAGCCATCCGCTTCGCTGGTGAAACGCGAACAGGTCTCTCACTTCGCTCGGGATGACACTCACTTCGGTTCTATCGCCTTGGGTTGCTCCGAGCCTCCCGGCCACCTTCATGAAGATCGCCGTCTCATTGCCCATCAGCGACACCTTGTCGGCCGGCGCGTCGAGCGAGCCATCGGCGTGCAGCCGCTGCCAGGCGCATCCCGGGCATGCCGGCAGCGCGATGGGCGACGAAGGTGTCTCCCACTCCGCAACGTCGTGGTCGCTCATGGCGCGCTGCAGCACTAACGCCTTGGTGAAATCGCGCCGCTCCACCACTGGACATTTGCGTGGAGTCGCGCACGCCTGGCTGGCCCCGATCTTCTCTCCCGTCAACCAGTCTCCGCGCACACCGTGGTTCCATCCCTGCGTATCCGGCTCGCCGAAATCAGCCGCCAGCGCCGGAAACCACGTCGTCCAGAACAGCACGTCCCGGTAATGCGGAACTCCGTCGGTTGAAATGTGCTTGATAACTGCGGATTTCACCGGAGTACCCGCCGGATAGTCGCGCGTCAGGTAGTTCGGGCCATATTCGGTGTTGTAGTTGAAGTGATTGTGGTCGGAACCTTCCTTGGCCAGAATCACCTCATCGCCGATTTGCAGAATGTAGCCGAATACCCGCGTCTTCTGAAAGCTCGAGCCATCTTCGACATGAATCACTTGCGGCAGGTTGCCGGGATCGGCCTTCACCGCTTCGGCCAGCTTCGTCGTCACCGGCCCGGCAACGTAAACCTCATCCACGTGCTGGTACCACCATCCCGTAACGTCGTACTCGAACGCCGTGTTCGGGTTCATGCCAATCAGGTAGCCGCCCAGTGCCTGCATCGGCCCCCGATCGTTGCGCGGCCACGGCTCATACGTAGGACACTTGCCCTTGCCCTGCGCATTGCACGGGTCGTAGGACGCCTGAAACGTGTTGTCCCAGAAGTTGACGATATTGACGTGCTTGCCGGTGGCGTAACTGTCCATCCAGTTGCGGGCGTAATGGTAGTAGCCAAGTTCCGAAACGTATCCCACGCGCTCGTTCAGCGAGAATTCCGTCTTAGCGTTCACCGCGCTGCGGCATGGCTCGGAACAGGCCACGTTGGCCAGCATAGCGAAGTTCTCCCCAAAGGCTGAGTGCAGCAGCGTACGCAGCGACCCAATCATTCCCGGCACGCCGGTATCGAAGATCGTGCCGGGAGCGAGGTCGCTGTTTGAAGAATTCCACTGCGAAGCCACCCCGCCAACGTCGTCGAAGAAGCTGCCATTATGGTTTTCGCCAAGCTGGCGATAGTTGGACACAGTGGCAACATCAAGCGCTGCAAGCACCCATCCCACCATGTTGTCGCCCGTCTTGGAATCAACCGAGTTGGGGTTGTTGAACATGAAGTCGGGAGACCACCAACCGGTCACCCTCGCCTGATAGCGAAAATGCGCCGTTGCTGTGTCGGGCGGCTGCGGATTGTATTCGAGATTTCCCGAGCCAACATTGACGCGGCGCTGGTCAGTAGGGTCCCAGCCGCGAGCGTTGCATCCCTGCGGGCAGCCCTTGGTCGCCTGGGACGCCCAATCGTCTCCCCACAGCTTGGCAATCTCCGGTGCCTTGTGTGTGCCGTTCATCGCAATGCGGACCCACCACTTCGCGCGCGAATTGTTGACCGAGGTCTTCGCCCACTTGGCGGGTGGATTAAAGTTGATCGCGCCGCTCGATTTCAGACCGTCGGTAGTGTCATGCGAAGTCTCGAGCGGCACCCAGTCGGAGCCGTTCCAGTATTGATAGCTGGCCGAACCGCCGTCGCGTCCCGTGCTGAGCGTGACATTAATCAGCGCGAACGGCTCGCTGTAGCCGACATACAGCTCGTCACCTTTGGACAGTTTGTACGGCCCGTGCTGCTGGTATATGCCGCGCGAAATATCTTCGAAAGCGCCCCCATGATGCAACAACACCCCATTGACTACGTGATCGGGATTCGCAGGGCCCATGTTCGCATCGATGTTCTTCATATCGAAGATGTCGAACATGTCCATGTGTTCCCACTTTGTCGGGGTACCCGCGTTGGGAGCGGCGAAGTAGTCGTTTTTGGCGTGCAGGAAAACGTTTTCGTAGTCGGACCAGCCGCGTTTCGCAGCTACGTCCACCACAAATCTGTTGATGAGCCCCGGACGCCAACCCGCAGCGTCGATCAATCCCTGCATGTACGCAGGATACTTTTCCTTCTCCGCCAGGTTGGCGGTTCCGCCGACCACAATGTCGAAGGTCCGTCGCAGCCAGTCGTTCGCCTGCGGTACCCATATCTCGCGGTAGTCGTCGACGTATGGAAACGCCGCCGTCTTCACCGTGTGTGGCCACTGCACCGTACGATCGGGCGAGTTGGAGAAGTAATATGGTGCCTCGGCCGACTGTCCATTGCGATCGGTCAGCTTTACCGTGAACTGCTGTGAGCCGATCAGCGCCGCTGACGTTCCGGTGATCTGTCCGGATGAGCTGATGCTGTAACCCTTCGGCAACCCGAAAGCTTGCCAGTTGCAGGGCTGATCGGGACACGAACCCTGCATCTGAAAGCTGAAACTCTGGCCCGGCTGAGCATGGGGCAAAACCATGGTCAGGATTACCGGCTGAGCCGCCAGCGGCAGCGATGCCAGCACCAGCAGGGCAAGCAACAAGAAATATTTCATTGCGCAGTTAGCGAAAAGACCGAACCTGATAGTGAACACGACGCTTCCCGACATCAGTCCCATTCTCGCGGATTCGAGAGAGTTAAACAAACAACCGCGCGGAGTCCGCTTCGACAACGTCCGGGCCGTATCTCTGATATCTGACACCCGATACCGGACACCTTTCTTAGGCTGACATCGGGGGCAACGCCGTTCTAAGATAGAAGGTGCCCACCGTACCGCCGCGCCCGACCTTGACTTCATTCGCAGAAAGAAGGACTCATTCATGAATAGTTTCGGCAGCCGTTCCACCCTCCGCGTCGGCAACCACGAATTTGAGATTTATCGCCTCAGCGCCCTTGAGCAGCACGGCTGTTCGGTTAAGCATCTTCCCTTCTCGCTTCGCATTTTGTTGGAAAACCTGCTGCGCCGGGAGGACGGCAAAGCGGTGAAGGCTGACGATATTCGCGCCCTGGCCTCGTGGTCGGCGAAGAGCACCCCGGTACAGGAAATTGCGTTCATGCCGAGCCGGGTGCTGTTGCAGGATTTCACCGGCGTACCGGCGGTCGTCGATCTAGCCGCCATGCGCGATGCCATGAAGGCGCTCGGTGGAGACCCGACCCGGATCAATCCGCTGCAACCCGCCGAGTTGGTTATTGATCACTCGGTGCAGGTCGATGAGTTTGGAACGGCGCAAGCCTTGCAGCTCAACGCCGAGTTGGAGTTCGTGCGCAACAAAGAGCGCTACGCCTTCCTGCGCTGGGGACAGACTGCCTTCAAAAATTTCGCCATCGTGCCACCCGACACCGGCATCGTGCACCAGATCAACCTTGAGTACCTCGCCCGGGTTGTCTTCGTCGGTGCGGATGGCGAGAGCGGTAAGCCGCTGGCCTATCCCGACACGCTGGTCGGCACCGATTCGCACACCACGATGATCAACGGCCTCGGCGTTCTCGGCTGGGGCGTGGGCGGAATCGAAGCCGAAGCTGCCATGCTCGGCCAACCGGTATCGATGCTCATCCCGCAGGTGGTCGGAGTTCGTCTGCGCAACAGTTTAAAGGCAGGCTCGACCGCGACCGACCTCGTCCTCACTGTCACCGAGATGCTGCGCAAGCACGGCGTTGTCGGCAAATTCGTAGAGTACTTTGGCCCCGGACTGCACAACCTGCCGCTGGCCGATCGCGCCACCATCGCCAACATGGCTCCTGAGTACGGCGCCACCTGCGGCATCTTCCCCGTCGATCACGAGACGCTGAAGTATCTGCGCCTCAGCGGCCGTCCCGAAGATCTGGTCGCGTTGGTCGAGGCTTATTACAAGGAGCAGGGACTCTTCCACGACGAGCACACGCCCGAAGCCGAATACACTCACGTGCTTGACCTTGATCTCGCGGCTATCGAGCCCAGCATCGCCGGACCGAAGCGTCCGCAGGATCGCGTCCCGCTCTCGCAAGCCGCGGAGTCGTTCGAAAAGGCACTGCCGACGCTGCTCAAGCCCGGCCAACAGGTTCCGCCCAAGCAGGCTTCGCGCTGGGAGGCCGAAGGTGGACGCGCCGCCGGCATGGATTCGCAGCAGGACAGCGTTGAAGAACACGTTCAACTCAACGGTGGACTGAATCACGGTAGCGTGGTCATCGCTGCCATCACCAGTTGCACCAACACCTCGAATCCTTCCGTCCTCATCGGAGCCGGCTTGCTGGCCAAGAAGGCAGTTGAGAAAGGTCTCACCGTTCCTGCCTGGGTGAAGACCTCGCTGGCACCGGGCTCGCTGGTGGTCACCGAATACCTAACCCGTTCCGGCCTGCTTCCGTTTCTCGAGAAGCTGAAGTTCAACGTGGTCGGATACGGTTGCACCACCTGCATCGGCAACTCCGGCCCGCTGCCGCAGGAGGTCTCGAACGTGGTCACCGAGAAGGATCTGGTCGTCGCATCGGTGCTCAGCGGCAATCGCAACTTCGAAGGCCGCATCAACTCCGAAGTGCGCGCCAACTACCTGATGTCGCCGCCGCTGGTGGTCGCCTACGCTCTCGCCGGGCGCATGGACATAGACCTCTACAAGGAGCCGCTCGGCAAAGCCAACGGCAAGCCGGTTTTCCTGAAAGACATCTGGCCCACCGAGAAGGAAGTTGACGAGGTCCTGCAGAAGTTCGTCACCGGAGACCTCTTCCGCGGCGCGTATAGCGACGTGTTCAAGGGCGACGAGCGCTGGCGCGGATTGGATGTCCCACAGGGTGAGACCTTCACCTGGGATGCCGAGTCGACCTACGTGCAGAACCCGCCCTACTTTGAGAACATGCCGAAATCGCCGGCTCCGGTTGGCGATATCAGCGGCGCACGCGTGCTCTGCTACCTGGGCAACAGCGTTACCACGGATCACATTTCCCCGCCGGGCTCGATCAAGCCCAACAGCCCCGCTGGCAAATACCTGATCGAGCATGGCGTAAGGCCGGCGGACTTCAACTCCTACGGCTCGCGCCGCGGCAATCATCAGGTCATGATGCGCGGCACCTTCGCCAACGTGCGCCTGCGTAACAAGCTCACGCCTGAGCGCGAAGGGGCTTACACCCGCTATCTGCCCAAGGGCGAAGAGATGTTCATCTTCGAGGCATCGGAGAAGTACCGCGCCGCAGGCACTCCGCTGATGATTCTGGCGGGCAAGGAATATGGCTCAGGCTCATCACGCGACTGGGCCGCCAAAGGCCCGCGCCTGCTGGGCGTCCGCGCTGTGCTGGCCGAAAGCTTCGAGCGCATTCACCGCTCCAACCTGGTGGGCATGGGCATCCTGCCGCTGCAGTTCCTCGACGACGAAAGCGCTGAAACCTGCGCCCTCTCCGGCGAAGAGGTGTACGACATTGTGGGACTGACCAATGTGCTGGAGAACTTCGCTCCCGGCAAGACAGTAAAAGTCCGCGCGAAGAAAGCTGACGGCGCCGTACTCGAGATCGACGCGACTGTCCGCATCGACACTCCGCAGGAAGTGCTGTACTACAAGCACGGCGGAATCTTGCAGTACGTGTTGCGGCAGTTGTTGCAAGACAAGACGGGCTCGGCCAAAGCCTAAGAGCAGTTATTCGCTCTTGGTGTTCTGACAACGAGCTCTAGCAACCGAACCCGTGGGTGCCCCATCCTTCCCCTTCATTTGGGGAAGGGTGGGACGCAAAGATGTTCCAGACTTCGGATTCCTGCAAGAGACGTCCGCCGCCACCCTTTTTCAAAGCGGAGAGGAATGGGGTGACAATTACGCTTAGGCGAAATGTTCCGGGTTATCGCCCGCCATCCTCGCGTGGCCCCGGTTCTCCGCCCCCGCAGGGGACGGCATATCTAAGCCCAGCGTTTCAATGGTGGGCTGGTGACGCAGCCTGCGTCGTAAGCGGGAATTAAATCTCCTGCCAGCTCTGCTCAGGTGAAAAGCGTTACCTCCTACTTCGCAATCACCCCGCAAGCAATGCGATCCCCGGCATTGCCCGCCGGATCGGTCCTCATGTCGTCGGCTTTAGCGTGGATGACCAGTGCCGTCCCGCCATTGGCGAACAACGAATTCGGTTGCGAGCCGTCGCCCAGGGTCACCGCATCATTCTTGATCGTCGCCTTCGCCTTGCCGTCAGGCTTGACCGTGAAGTTCATCATGTCGCCGGCGTGATGGCCATCCGGATTCAGCAGGCCATGCTTCTTGTCCGTGGGATTGAAGTGCGGGCCGGCTGACTTGAAATCCGGCGGATCACACTTGGCGATCTGGTGAATGTGAATCGCATGCTCGCCGGGCGGCAGGTTCTTCAAATCCAGCTTCAGCTCCACGCCCGTCTTCTCGGCTTGAATGGTAGCGTGGCCAACGCTCTCGCCCTTAACGTTCTTCATCTCGACGACCGCCTTCTTCGTCTGAGCAAAGCTCAGTGATGCCATCGCCATCAAGAACACTAAAGCGCCAGTAAGCGAAATCACCTTGCGGATTCTCATGCCGACCTTTGTACCACAATCCAATGCACTGAAGGGGCGGGCCTTCAGGCACGCCGAAAGGGCCGACCGTTTCGTCGGCTCCAGCCGCTGGGGGCGCTCGTTGCACATGGCGACAAGAAAGCGCTCCTCAGGGGATAAAAGTCGAGCCTTAAGAGGTCCGTCGCGGCACCGCCGAAGCTGCGCCCCTTCAAAGCACAGAGCCGCTCAAGTCCAGCTTCTGTACAAACTCTGTCCAGATTTTGGACATCCGGATGCGATGGTGCCTCTTCCCTAATCACAAAAGCGCACGTTTTCAGCGGTATCGGCCCTCCGTTTTCCGCTTTCGCTATTGGCCCCCGAACTGCACGTAAGTTCTGTCACTTCAGCCGCTATACGCCTCACGCCGAAGTGCTGCCCCTGAGCAGTACAGCAACAGCTACATCGGAATCTTCCACCACCAGAGAGCAATGGGACTGGCAATGGCGGAGCCACGTGCAATCCTCGATGGCCCGCAGGCGATGACCGACTCGAAGCAGGGATCCGATCTGTGTACCAGGCATTGGATCGCCGTTTACACACGATCACGCCACGAATCCGCCGTAGCCAGCCAGTTTCAACAGAAGGGGTTGGACGCGCTGCTGCCCACTTACCGTCGCCTTAGCCGATGGAGCGACCGCATTCGCCGCCTCGACGCTCCCTTGTTCCCCGGCTACGTATTCGTCCGTATCGGCGAAGGCGAGCATCTACGTGTGCTGCAGACCGGAGGAGTGGTGAGCATCGTCTGTCGCAACGGCAGGCCGGTGCCTCTGTCGGATGCGGACGTGGAGAAGCTGCGGATTTGCACCGCCAATCCTGCGGCAGTCGAGCCCCACCCTTACCTGCGCGTGGGCCAGCGGGTTCGGGTAAAGCATGGCCCGTTTAGCGGATGGGAAGGCGTCCTGATCGAGAAACGAAACTCCAGCCGCCTGGTACTGACGGTGGAGCAAATTATGAAGTCCGTTTCGATTGACTTGAGCGGCGCCGACGTTGAGCCCCTCGGTTAGGCAGCTTCGGATGGCTACGACCGAAGCTTGGGTAGTGCGGCGCTTCGGCGCCCCTTAGTAGCGGTGACGTTGTACAGCAGTTTGCATCCCGCTGCAAAACGGCGGGGTGCAAACTGATCAATTTCGCAATACCGGGAACCACTGACCGTTTCAATCGTTTTCTACAGACGATGACAACCTTCGATTTGCAAAGTTCGTTCCACAAAATCCTCCCCCAGGATGCCGGATGGGAATCGTAGTCCCTTTTCCTCCCGGGACAGCTGACGGCCAGGCACGCACCCTGCCCGTCAGCGTTCCCCACCGGCTACCCTCGATCCTTGCCGTAGTCGAGCGGCTGCTCGACTGGTTGGCGGTGGTTTGCGGCGTGTTGCTACCCATCGAGATCTACTGTCTCCGTCGCCGCCAGGCTCTTGCCGGTTTGCCACCCGCCCTGCTCATCGCGGCCACCGCTCTTTTTGGCGTGATGGTTGTTCTGCTTCTGGAAAAACATGGCGAATATCGGCCCTACTTGAGCCTGTTGGCCGTACGCGAAACCGAGCGCCTGCTGCGGGTGGGGGCGGAATGTTTATTCATCGCCCTGCCCGCCCTGGTGCTCGGTGCGCCGTCCATCCCCCGAGCGCTGATACTAGTATGTTTACTCGCCATTCCCCTCGGCCTGATCGTTGAGAAGTCGGGTCTGTGGGTCGCGATGGCGCTGCTGCGGCGGGTCGGCTGCGACCATCAAAACGCGGTCATCCTGGGAGGTGGGCCGCTGGCGAAAAACATTTACTCCGCCCTGCTGCGCTCTCCCAAACTCGGCATCCGGCCGGTAGCCATCGTTGACGAAGAAGCCGCCATGATGGGACGGGAGATCCGCGCCAGCTCCTATGGTCAGGGCGAGTCGGCGCTGATACTGGCGGGCCCGCTGTCGCCGCGACTGTTCGAGAACATGCAGGCCTCGACGTTGATCATCGCCGACCCCAATCTCGACAATGCTGAAATCATCGAAATTACGCTGCGCGCCTCCATGGCCGGCGTGCGCAGCTACATCGTCGCGCGCGATTACCTGGAGCCCGGCTACTGGCTGGAATATTCCGAGATTGATGGCATGATGCTGGCCAGTATGGCGCACGAAAGCGAACACCGTGTCAGGGAGCTCGGCAAGCGTGCGGTTGACGTGGCGCTCGCCTCGGTCGCTCTTCTGTTGCTGGCCATCCCTAGTGCTCTGGTGGCATTGCTCATACGGTTGACCTCTCCAGGACCGGCCATTTTCTACCAGCTGCGCGTCGGCATTCACGGACAACTCTTCTTTCTATACAAATTCCGCACCATGTATACCGGAGGCGACCCCTACGCCTTCTCGCCGGCGTCGGCCCTGGACCACCGCATCACCCCTATCGGACGCTTTCTGCGCCGCACCTGCTTCGACGAGGTGCCGCAGCTATGGAACGTCCTGCGCGGCGAGATGTCGCTGGTCGGTCCCCGGCCGGAGATGCCCTTCATCGTCGACAAATATACCCAGTTCGAGCGTCAGCGGCTGGCAGTAAAGCCCGGCATCACCGGACTGTGGCAGTTGAGCGGCGATCGCCGCTGCCTGATTCACGAAAATCTGGAGTACGACCTGTATTACCTGCGCAACCGCAATTTATTCATGGATTTCGCGGTGCTGCTGCACACGGTCGTCTTCGCGGCACGGGGGGTTTGAGAATGAGACGCATCAAATACAAATGTCTATATAGAGTTGCGGTGCCATTGGGCATGTGATCAGTTCGCGTCCACCGAAAGGACCAGCGATTATCTCAACGGACGTCTATAATGGTTATTGACTCTGTGGCCTCGCAGCGGATAATGTCTGCGTTTGCGTTCTCTAGGTGGTCACTCCAGCCCACTTATGTCGTCAATGGGACCATCATACGCAGCTTAGGCTACACCTTTAGAGCGGAGGATGTAGTGTCTCTGGTTAGCAAGTCTTTTAGTCGCGGTACAGGCGCACACGACACTGAGGACTCGGTTGCAATTCCGATTTTGTGCAAGTTTTGGAGCGAGGACGGAGTGTGGAATGGGGTCGCGGAATCCCTGCCGGTGGCCGTTTTTGGCGAAACTTTCGAGGAAGCGAAAGACAATCTTCGGAATGCGATTGCAGCTCACCTGGAAGCAGTTCGCGAAGTCGGTGATCTTGATACGACGGTTAAGAATCTCCTTCGAAGTGCTAAAGACTTCCTCTCAGTTCAGGACATCCCGACCGGGCGCACGTACGCTCGCATTGAGGCTCGCGTAACCGGGGATCGCGTGTGTGCTTTCGCCTAGATGCCTGATCTCCCGACCCAATTAGAATGGCGCCGCTTTGTCTGTGTCCTAAGATTGCTGGGGTATAGTCAGCTGAAAAGTAAGGGGGGATCGGCAAGAAGTTTTCACAACCCGACCGCTCACCCCCCGAACCCACTGATCGTCACTTTTCACGAGCCGCACGGCGGACAACGACTAAAACTAGGAACGCTGGTGTCTTATCTTCGTAAGCTAGGCATCTCGCGCGATGAGTTCGCGCAACAACTGGCGGATTGTTAACGCTCGTTTTGGGGAACGGTTTCGGCTCTCATCGCTCTAATCAATACCACCACAACAATCCCCTCAGCTTCGGTTACATTGTTGCGAATCACCTTTTCCCGAAACACTGAACTCATGCCTAGCTTGCGCCCTCGATGGCAAGCACTGTTCGCGCGCAGCCCTGGAGCATGCGCGCCCTACACCGCCACGATGGAATCTCACCCACCTAGCAAACAACGGCCTCAGTTTAGAACCTTCATTCGAACATGATTCAGTCTGCCGAACGCGACAACACGACGGAGCAAATCGTTCCCAGCTATCGGGGGAGGCAATCGCCTCACGAGCTGCTTCTGCCGGAGGTTTTCCAGGTGCTTCGCCGCCGCGCCTGGGTGATTCTCGGCGGCTCGCTGCTTGGACTCCTGCTGGCGTTTGGTTACGTGCTGTTGCGCGCTCCGCGTTACGAAGCAGGCGCTCAAATTGAGGTAAGCCGCGCCAACGCAAACCGCCTGGGACTCGACAATCTCGAAGCCACTGTTCTCAATCCCAACGACTCGAATCTGCGGCTGCAGGCAGCAGTCAAAGTGCTGCAAAGTAATTCGCTCGCCCTCGAAGTCATGGATTATCTCGGGCTGGCACAGAATTCCGGGTTCGCTGGTCGCTGGCGGCAACCCTCGGATGCCGATTCGACGGTATGGCCGCCCGATGCGCGTGATCATCTGGAGCAACGCTTTCAGAAGAGCCTCAGCGTGGAACTCATCCCCAAAACTGACATTATCGTGATTAGCTTTCGCGCCACGGATCCGCAGCTCGCAGCCGCCGCCGTCAACATCATCGTCGAGAAGTTTCGTGAGCGCAGCCTGCGCAGCAGCTACGAGTCGGCCAGCCAGGTTTCCGATTGGCTATCGAAACAGCTTGGCGACCTGAAGACCAAAGCTCGCACTTCCCAGGAGCAGTTGGCGACCCTGGAGCGGACCAGTGGATTGCTGGGTCAGGATGATACTGACAACATTGTTTTCGCAAAGCTGAAACAGCTCGACGAACAGTTGACCGACCTGGAGTCGGAACGCATCGTAAAAGAGGCGCGCTATCGTATCGCAGCCTCGGGCGACCCGGAACTGCTCGCCACGTCCGTCCCCGACTCCACCTTGCAAGTCTTGCGTACCCAACAGGTCAGTCTTCGCGCACAATACGCGCAACTCAGCTCCAAGTTTGGCGCCGGATATCCCAAGCTGGCAGAGCTTGCCGAGCAAATGTCGAGTGCCGACATCGCCGTCGATCATGAGCTCAAACAACTCAAGCTGCGCTATCGCAACGACTACGAAGCCAGCCTGCATTCCGAACAGATGCTGCGCGCCAGCTTCGATGCGCAGAAGCAAAAGGCCTACCGGCTGAACGAAGACGCTGCCCAACGCGCCATCCTGAAGCGTGAGGTCGAATCCACGCAGCAACTCTACGAAACATTGCAAACCAAGTTGAAGCAGGCAGGGATCGCCGCTGGACTGTCTTCGGCCAACATCGAAGTGATCGATCCGGCGCAAGCTCCGTCGGCGCCTTCGGAACCCAGGCCAGCCACCGCGACTCTGATTGGCTTGGGCGCCGGTCTCCTGTGCGGCGCCGTCGTCGCTCTCGGGCTGGAGTCTGCGGACGATTCGGTCCGCACCTCCGAAGAAGCCGAGCACGCTGCCGGATTGCCGGTGCTGGGAGCCATTCCGTGTATGCCGCTGGGGACGCAATGGCCCTCGTCACTGCTGCCGGGACGAGTGCAACGCGTCCGCAACAACTGGGACCGGGCGCTCATGTTCCGCCAGCCCTCACCGATCGCCGCCGAATCTTACCGTTCGGCGTGCCACAGCCTGTTGCTGTCATCGCAGACTGCTCCGCGGGTCATCGCGTTCGTCAGTGCCTCGCCGCTCGAAGGCAAGACCACAACTGCCGCCAACTGCGCTATCGCTCTCGCCCAGATTGGGACCAATGTCCTACTCGTCGATGCCGACCTGCGACATCCCTCACTGCATGAGTTCTTCGGCCTGCCGTTGAACCCGGGTTTACAGAATGCTTTGGAGGGACCAGCGAGCGCCGGCCTTCACCGCCATATCGCGCAACAGCCCGGACTGGCCGTGTTGCCAGCCGGCGAGTGGCGTGACGGCGGCCCCCGGGGGCTCGATGCCAGGTCGCTCACGCCGCTCATTGCCCAATGGCGTGAGGCTTATGACTACGTAGTGCTCGACACTCCGCCGGCAGCTTTGGTCAGCGACGCGCTGCCGCTTTCCGCCTGCGCGGATGCAGCGATATTCGTCGTGCGCAGCGGAATGACATCGCGGCGCGTGATCCGTCGCACCTGCGATGCCCTGCAGCGGGCCCAGGCGAACGTGAGCGGCATCCTGCTCAACGGCGTGGAAGTCGCTCAATACTATGGACACCACCTCGGCGGACTGCGAAGCGCACAAGCCTACTACGACGGGCGCGACCAATGATCACTGCTCTAGAAGAATCCTATTCCGCGACGCACTCGCCTCAGCAAGTGGACGTTGTTCCAAAGGTGGAACTTTTCCCGATGGTCGAGGCGCCGGGCTTTAGCCCAGCGACGCTGCGAAATGATAAAAACGCCTTCAGCCGCGGTTGCTTAGCCAGCGCCTTGCTGCTCTTTCTACTGTCGTCCGGTTTCGCATTTACGCAACAGAAGCCGCCCGTCCCACCGGTACAACTCGCCTCCGGAGACCTGATTGAAATCAACGTCTTCGATACCCCTGAGCTCTCGCAAAAAACCAGGGTCGGTAACACTGGCCGTATCGACCTCATCGTCGGCGGTAATCTCTGGCTCGCAGGCCTCACCCCAACCGAAGCCGCCCTGGCCGTGGAAGCGCGGCTGCGCGATGCCAAGGTGCTGCGCAATCCTCACGTGTCGGTGAACCTTCTGGAAAGCGCAAGTCAGACGGTCACTGTGCTGGGCGAGGTGAAGAATCCGGGCAGCTATCCGATATGGGGGCAGCAGCATGTAGCTGAAGCTATCGCCGCGGCCGGCGGGCTCACACCAAATGCCTCGCATACTGCGGCGTTGACTCACAAAGGCAATGACACGACACAGGCGATTGAACTCGATGGCGCAGCGCACAATTCATCCATCGCCGATATCGTTTTGGTTCCCGGAGATCGCCTGGTCGTCAACCGCGCGGGAGTTGTTTACGTCCTTGGCGACGTCGGTAAGCCTGGCGGATTCGTCCTCGACGACCGCGCTCCAATCACCGTCCTGCAAGGTCTGGCCCTGGCGCAGGGCATGAATCGCACTGCCAACCAGCGTGGCAGCCTGATTCATCAGACCGCACAAGGCCCGCAGCAGCAAGTCCTCGACTTCAAGAAGATTCTCGCCGACCAGACCAGCGACCCGGTGCTACACGACGGGGACATTATTTATGTTCCGCTGAACGCCGCCAAGGACTGGGCCAATCGCGGGCTGAACTCCGTCCTTCAAATGGCAGTCGGCGTCGTGATCTACGGCAGATATTGATTGCGATCCAACGCTCCCAAATCCCTTCCATTGAAACCTGACGGAAAAATAAAATCACCCGGCCTATGGATCGCCATCTACGGCCCGGACGGAGCCGGCAAGACCGCTGTGGCAGAACGCGTCGCTACCCAACTCGCAGCCCGGTTCAACGGCGTGCGGCTTCATCACCTGCGCATTCCGCTGTGGAACAGACCGCGGCAGGCCACTGTCGTCACCGCCCCCCACGCTCAGCGGCCTCGCGGTTTCGTGCTTAGCTGCCTGAAGTTGTTCTGCATGTTTGCCCAGAGCTGGCAGGCTCACCTGCGTGTGCTCGCCTGGCTGACGCAGGGCCAACTGGTAGTACTCGACCGCTACTTTCTCGACTACGCCGTCGATCCGCAGCGCTATCGCCTGCCCGCTTCGACGGTTCGGCTGGCCTCCCTGTTGGGCGAATTTTCGCCCCAGCCCGACTTGCAATTCGTATTCGATGTTCGCGGCGAGGAATTGCAGCGGCGCAAGCCCGAGGTTACCCTGGCCGAGTCCAAACGCCAGCGCGGCGAATACGCTGCGCGTATTGCCCGCCTGCCCAATGCCAGGCTCATTGATGCTGATCGTCCCGTCGCCGAAGTCGCAACTGAAGTCGCCACTGCACTTCTGCAACTTATAAACCATCGCCCGCTCGCCGTGGCGAAGCCAACCTCCCGTACGTTGCCCAATGCAATCCGATAAGCCCATCTTCTTCCCGATTGGCAGGCCCGACAATCCACGTTGGCTTGCTCCCCAGGGATACCGTCCCCGCGAGGAAGCGTTCGCCGGATGGCGGCCCTATCGGCTGGCATCGCGCCTGGCCTGGGCCGCGATCAAGCCGGCCATGCGCTGGGGCGCGGCTCCGCCAGCGCTTCCAGACGACCACGCTTACGTCCGCTGCATCGCCGGCCTCGATTGGAGAACCTTGGGCTGGCGTCGCGCGGCCGAGCCCGTGCCGCTGGTTTATGTTGGAACTCCCGGCCCCCGGCGCAAAGCAGTCGTCCACCTGATCGATCCCGTCTCCCATGCCTGCGAACTGATCGTGAAAGTTCCGTTCACCGAAGCGGCGAAGTGGGCGATTCGGCATGAGGCGCAAACCCTGCTTCACTTGCGGCAGGAGGAGTTCGCCGCCGCGCCGCGCCTGGTCGAACTCGACGACAACAACGGCATTGCAGCGCAGACCGTGATGGCCGGATCGCACTCCGGATTGAACTACAGCCGCGAAGTGGCAATGCTGCTGCTGGCACTCGAGCGTCCCGGCGACCGCACTACTTTGAGCCACATTGCTTCGTCGCTCGAGTCTCGATCGCGGGGGCCTGATATGAATCAGGCAGATTCCGCCTTGCTGGCCCGCGCTCTCGGTGAAATAGACGACAGCTCCGGGATGCCCGCGGTGCGCATTCATGGTGACTTCGCGCCCTGGAATATCAAGCTGCAAAACGGCACGGCGGCGCTGGTGGACTGGGAAGACTCGCAACCACGCGGACTGCCGCTCCATGACGCCTGTCACTTCGCCCACATGACACGCTGCCTCTTCGGCAAGCGGCCGAGACCCGTGTGGCGCGAGCTGCGCTTCCGGTACGACTTTCCCCTCACCGCTTCCCAGCGCCGTAAACTCGAACTTGCTTACCTGGTGCAAATACTTTTGCGCGAATTTCTCGACCCTGCCTACGCAACCTATCTGCTCGCAACCTTGCGCAACGCGGTGGTGGAACAACTATGACGCAGTGTGCGTGCGAGCGAATTGAATTCGAGGTACCAGCTCAGCCCGTTGGCTATCAGGAGCCTCATGACCGTCACGCTCACGCCGCTTTGCGACAGAAACTGTGGGTGGCCTTCATTGCTGCGCTGAATGATTCCAAGCTCACCTACTGCCTACTCGGCGCACTCGATGGCGCACAAGCAACGCGTCTGACTCCGACGTGGATTTCGCCGTACGCCCTTGCGATTATCGACTAATTTCGCAACTATTAGCAGCAGCGGCGGCCAGCATTGGAGCCCAACTCGTCCAGGCGATCGAACATGAGACCACGGCGACTTACTTCGCTCTCGCCCTTCAGCAGCACGGGCACGTCGCCTTCCTTCATCCCGACTGCACGACTGACTATCGCCGCCGAGGCCGGCTCTGGATGTCATCGGACGAGCTGCTTCCCGGAAGTCGCCTCGTTTCCAGCGGGTACTGCCGCCCCGCTCCCAATGTCGACTTCAAGTACTACCTGACCAAGCAAGTACTCAAGCAAACCGTCAGCGACCGTCAGTGGAGAAAGCTGGTGACGCTCTACCAATCCGCCGACGATCCGCGGGAAGCTTTGTCCTGGTGGCCGCTCGTCACCGCGGTGCAGATCGAACTGTGCCTTCTGCGCAACCACCGCGAAGACTTCCGCAAGCTACTACGCCACGTCCGCAACGAACTGCTCAACGCGCCTGCCCGAGAGAGCTTGTTTTCTAGGATCTCATCCTCTATCGCCGACTCCTCCCGCGTCCTGCGACGCCTCGTCCACCCAACCGGGCTGTTCGCGCAGATACGCAGCCGGACCGCAGCCGAGCGGACAGAGTTTGCCACGGCGCTCGCGAACATCCTGGCCCCGGCATTTCGCCGCACCTCACTTGTCTCCACCGTCAAACCGGCAACGGTACTGCGCGCTCTGACTGCATCCACATTGGTTGTATCGCCCGCCGAAGCGATCCCGTTTCGCACGCTCTACGGAGGCGTCGATATCCACTGGCAAACCGAATTGGCCGAAAGTGAGAACCTCGAATCCGCTGTTGCAACCATTCTTTCGCACCTGTCGCAACGCACTATGCGCCGCCTCCAGTTGCCATCCCCTCTATCGCAGCCAGTGGAGCTCGACATCCTGGCTCGCACGGTGATCTCGTAATGCCGCGCATTCTGCTTTCTGCCTACGCGTGTGAGCCGGGAAAAGGCTCCGAGCCTGCCGTGGGATGGATGTGGGCAACGGAGCTGGCGGCCGCCAGCCGAGAGGTCTGTGTCATTACCCGCGAAGTTAACCGCAGCGCGATCGAAGCCGCCACACCCTCCTCCGGAATCGAGCGGCTTCACTTTGAATACTGTGACCTGCCCGGTTGGGCGCGCGGCTGGAAGCGACTCCCCGGCGCAATCTATCTGTACTATTTCATCTGGCAGTGGCTGGCATTTCGCCGGGCGCGAAAGCTGCATGGCTTGCACCCGTTTGATCGGGTTCATCACGTCAGCTTCGTTAGCCTGCGAGCGCCCAGCTTCATGGGATGGCTCGGCATTCCCTTCTACCTCGGCCCGGTATCGGGAGGGGAGTGTGTGCCCCGCGCTCTTCGCCCCGACATGACCTTGCGTGGTCGCGCGCTGGAGTTGGTTCGCGATTGCGCCAACTGGCTGCCACGCTTTGATCCCCTGATGCGCGCTGCCTTTCGCCAGGCACAGAAAATCTACCTGACCTCGCGCGATTCGCTCCGCCTCGTGCCCCCCAGGTACCGCCACAAATGCGAAGTGCATCTGGCGGTTGGCCTCACCCGTCAGCAGCTTGGTTTCAGCCACCGGGGAATCGCATTCGGCCACCCCGAACTGCGCTGCCTGTACGCGGGTCGCTTGCTGGAATGGAAGGGCTTGCACCTGGCTTTTATGGCGATGCATCGCCTGCACCTGCAAAATGTACCGGCGCGTTTGACGGTCATCGGCGACGGTCCGGCCAAGGCTTCGCTGCGGGCCCTTGCCAGTCGGCTTGGTATCACGAGCCGGACCACCTGGTATTCCTGGCTTCGGCACGAACAGCTCCAGCGCGAATTCCACCAGCATGATGTATTCGTCTTCCCCAGCCTGCGCGACTCAGGCGGTATGGCCGTACTGGAAGCGCTCGCGCACGGCGTGCCGGTAATTTGTACCGATCTCGGCGGGCCGGCTCAGATTGTCGACCATCATTGCGGACGCGTGCTGGTGACGAAACAGAGATCTGCCGAGACCATCGCCGGCGATCTGGCTGCCAACTTGCGAGAGTTGGCGGAAAATCCTGGGTTGCGCCAATCCTTGAGCCTGGGCGCACGCCGCCGCGCATGGAACTTTGAGTTCAGCCAATTGGTCGAAGCCATCTATGGTGCGCCGCCACAACTCTGCGCCATCCCGGAGGAAAGGCCCGCATGAGCAGTTTCACCGCGCTGGTCGCATCTCCACCGTGGCTCGTGGAGGCGCAAACTCCCACCCGCAATCCTGCCATCACACGCGTTGCACGAGGTCTGGTCTTCTGCTGCCTGCTGGCGTTGATCTTTGCAACCGAGTACGCGCAAACTGGCAGCACCGCGACCAAAAGCCCTTTATACAGCGCTATCGGCGATGGCTTCCGCGTGATCGACGCGCTCGTGCTGGGCCTGGCCTTAATTCACGGATTCGCACTCGGCTGCTCGCGAAATCGCGTCCGAACCTTCCCCCGCAATCTCGCCCTGCTCATCGCAGCCTTCGGCATCGCCATCGGAGTCAGTCTGCTCTACGGGATCCAGCGCGGAGGACAAAACTTCTTCTTCGACTGGCGCGCCCTCGCCTTAGGCATCGCCTTCTACGTCATTTACCGTTTCTGGATTCAGACCGCAGCGGAAGCTCGCGTCGCTATTGCCGCCTTCGCCTTTATTGCTGGCATGCACGTCGCGTTCTTTTCTTATTCCTACCTGCGCGGACAAGGCGACACCCTGCTCGGAATGCAAATTCCATTGTTCGATGGCCCGGCTATCTCCGCCTTCGTTTTCGCGGCGTTGCTCGGGCTCTCGTTCTTTGCGAGCGACTCCTCAAACCGCGAGCGCTGGTCATGGCTCATACTTAGTGCCGCAGCCATGCTTCTGGTTGCTCTCTGCTTTCGCCGCAGCTACTGGGCCGAACTCGCCGTCGGCGTCGTAGTGCTTGCGATCACCACCCGCGGATTCCGTCTACGCGTTCTTGCTCTGCCGCTCTGCATGATCGCCATCGCATTCGCGGTCCTGGGGACATCGTTCACCCAGCGTCTGGCCAGCATCGACTTCACCCATGACGACGCGCCTTACAGCCAGGACAACTCAGACCATGTCGGCGATGTGCTCGACGCCTGGGCCCAGGTCCGCGCCGCCCCTGTGATGGGAATCGGCCTGGGAACGTCTTACCCGACATGGCATATCCGTAACTGGAAAGAAGAGTCGGTGATGGTGCATAACGCCCCGCTGCACGTCTGGCTCAAGTACGGACTGCTGGGACTCGCTATTTACTTTGCCTATCACCTGTTGCTCTTTCGCTCTTTGCGCAGGCATGGAAAACGCTCACCGCCCCAACATACGGCGACCGTCAACCCGGTCCTCGCCTATCTGGCCGCGCAGTTCATCGTCTCGATCGGCTTCACCCCGTGGCCCTACTCAGCCATGCAGTCCACCAACCTGATCGCCTTTCTCCTCGCCGTCGCTTTCGTCTGAGAAATCTATGCCGCTCCCTCTCATTTCCGTCATCACCCCAACCTTCAACGGCGCCCCTTATCTGGAAGACGCCATCCTCAGCGTGCAGCGGCAAAGCGGAGTCGCTGCCGAACACATCGTCATCGATGCGGCTTCCACCGATGGCACGCCGGAGATTCTCAACCGCCATTCGCATCTGCACTGGATCTCCGAACCCGATCGCGGACAGTCAGACGCCATCAACAAGGGATTCTTGATGGCAACCGGCGATCTGGTCGGCTGGCTGAATGCCGACGACTACTACCTCCCGGGAGCTCTGGAGGCCATCGCACGCGCAGCCAAGGAGCATCCCGAGGCCGATGTTCTCTACGGCGACTGCATCTTCGTCGATCCCGGCGGACGAATTGTTCGATCCAAAGTTGAGCACGACTTCGATGCCCAGGTGCTGCTCTATTTCGGATGCTACATTCCATCCACCTCAACCTTCTTCCGCCGCCGCTTGATCGACCAGGGCCTGCTGCTCGACTGCGACTACCGCGTCGCCATGGACTTCGAGTTCTTTGCACGCCTCGCCCGCCTCGGGCACCGATTTCACTACGTTCCACAATTTATCGCTGCCTTCCGCTGGCACCAGGACAACGTCAGCCTGCTCAACGTTGAGCGCAGGCAACATGAGCGACACCTCGTACAACGCGCCACCTTCGGTTGCGAGAGACCAGCCTGGCAGTTGGAAATGCACCGCCACTGGGCCCGCGCCCGCCGCCTTTTACACAAGGTGCGTACCGGCAACCTCGCGCGCGAGATCCGCATTCGGCAGCGCACCGGCTTCGATACGAATTGGGTACGAGCTTCAGAATTAACATCATGGCAAGACCTGGCGTCCTGGTAATTCACAACCGCTACCTCGAACCTGGGGGCGAGGACTCGGTGGTCAGTGCCGAGATCGCTCTCCTGCGCAGCCGAGGACATCGCGTGCTGCAGTATGCCCGGCATAATCGCGAGATCGCGCAGTTCAGCACGGTGCGAAAAGCGCTTCTGCCCCTTACCACAATGTGGGACTACGAATCGTACCGTGAGCTGCGCTCGCTCATCCGCCAGCAGCGGCCGGCCATCGCGCATTGCCACAATCTTCTGCCCCTGCTCAGCCCCGCGATTTATTACGCATGCGCCGCCGAGGGCATACCCGTCTTGCAGACCGTCCACAACTACCGGCTGCTCTGTCCGGGGGGAAACTTCTTTCGCGCAGGCGAGAGATGCGATGACTGTCATGGCAGCCTGATGAAAGCGAATCTCCGCGGCTGCTACCGCGATTCCCGGCTGCAAACCGGCGTCGTTTCACTCATGCTGTGTGCTCATCGCGTGGTTGGTACTTGGAAGACCATGGTAGACAGCTACATCGCGCCCAGTGGGTTCTGCCGCGACATGCTTTGCGAACGCGGTTTTCCGGCGAAGAAGCTCGTAACCAAGCCGCACTTCGCTTCGGAAATTTTTCCCCAGAAAACCGGCCTGGGCGACTACGCGATCTTTGTCGGCCGTCTCAGCCACGAGAAAGGCATCCTTCAGCTTATTGATGTGTGGAGAGATGTTGCGCAAATCCCCTTGCTGATCGTTGGCTCCGGGCCGCTGAAAGAGTCGGCCCAGCGCCTGGCCCGCGAATCCAACCTCTCGAACGTCACCTTCGTCGGACACCTTCCCTACCACGAAACTCTGCGACACATTCGGAACGCGCGATTCCTCGTCGCTTCCAGCCGTTGCTACGAAACCTTTGGCATGACCGTGCTGGAGGCGATGGCATGTGGAGTCCCGGCCGTCGTTCCCCGCAACGGCGCTTTGCAGGAGCTGGTCTCGGACCGCCGCACCGGATTTCACGTCGAGGTTGACGACCGCGAGCAGTTCGCAGCCGCCATTCGAATCATGTGGTCGCGTCCGCTGGAAACCAGGGAGATGGGCCGGGCGGCCCGCCATCGCTGCCTGGAACATTATTCCGCCGATAGCAATTACACCCGGCTAAGCGACATTTACAACGCCGCGCTGAGCACCTTCGAAGCGGCGCGCCTTCCACTTCCGGCGCATGCCACCATGATCGAAAACGCCGGCTTCAGCGCCGACTAACTCGCCATCGCACCGTCACCTTTTTTTACTTCCATCTAGATTCACCACACTGAGGACATCATGAAATCACAAAATCGCGTTCTGGTTACCGGGGCTGGAGGATTCATCGGCCACAACCTTATCCGGCGGCTCAAGCTCGAAGGCTTTTGGGTGCGCGGCGTCGACATCAAAGAGCCAGAGTTCGAGCCTACAGCCGCTGACGATTTCGAACTGCTCGATCTGCGCCAGTGGGCCAACTGCCTGCAAGCCACCCGCGGCATCGACCAGGTTTACAGCCTCGCTGCCGATATGGGCGGCATCGGATACATTACTGCCAGCCTCGCCGACATCGCGCGCAACAACATCCTCATCAACGCGCACATGCTTGAGGCCGCTCGCATCAACAACGTGCGGCGCTATCTCTTCTCCTCCTCCGCCTGCGTCTATGCCGGCTACAAGCAGCACGACGCGAACGTCACCCCGCTGCGCGAGGAAGATGCCTATCCCGCCGATCCCGAAGCCGGCTATGGCTGGGAAAAGCTTTTCACCGAGCAACTTTGCCGTTATTACTTCCACGATTTCCGCATGGAGACGCGCATTGTTCGCTTTCACAACGTTTATGGTCCGCTCGGTACCTTTGAAGGCGGCAAAGAGAAAGCGCCGGCGGCCATCTCGCGCAAAGTCGCGCTCACCCCTGACGGCGGCGACATTGAAGTGTGGGGCGACGGCCTGCAGACCCGCTCCTTCATGTACATCGACGACTGTGTCGACGGCCTTCTTCGCCTCATGGCAAGCCAGTATCGCGAGCCCCTCAACCTGGGCACCGATGAGTTGATCAGCGTGGACGGCTTGGTCGATCTGGTATGCGACATCGCAGGCAAGCAACTGGTGAAGTATCACGACATCACCAAGCCTCAAGGAGTACGCGGCCGCAACAGCGATAACTCGCGCCTGCGCGAAGTGCTGGGTTGGGAGCCGCAGATCCGTCTGCGCGACGGACTCAATGTCACCTACAAATGGATCGAGTGCGAGCTCCGCAAAGCCGGACGCTTCGCCCCGGCCTTGGCCTATGCCGCCGATTAGTTTCGCCGGCGCTGCCACGCGCGAATATCCTCGGAGTCGGTGTTCACGCGACCACAA
The DNA here is from genome assembly GCA_963791965.1 of uncultured Acidobacteriaceae bacterium. Lineage (GTDB taxonomy): Bacteria > Acidobacteriota > Terriglobia > Terriglobales > Acidobacteriaceae > CAVVDY01. The sequence continues at coordinate 58,214 of CAWBUK010000009.1, forward strand.
TGGACGAGGCAGTCACCCTCTCCCGTTGCCTCCTACAAAGTGGGACCCAGAGTTACGTCTGCCTCACCGGCGTTCATGGCGTGATGGAAGCGCAACGCGATCCGCAACTGCGTTGCATCTTGAACCAGGCTGCACTCTGCCTTCCCGATGGGATGCCCACGGTTTGGCTGGGCCGCGCCCAGGGGCATCAACTGATGTCCCGGGTATATGGGCCCGATTACATGGCCGAACTCTGCCGCTTTGGGTTGCGCCCCGGCTACCGCCATTTCCTGTACGGCGGAAAGCCGGGAGTTGCAGCACTGTTGCGTCGGCGATTGCAGCATCGATTCCCTGGCTTACAGATCGTCGGAAGCTACACTCCCCCGTTCAGCGCCTTGTCCGAAGCCGAGGAATGCGACCTGCGCGGGCAGGTGGCAGCCTGCAAGCCTGACATCCTATGGGTCGGGCTGAGTACGCCCAAGCAGGAACGTTTCATGGCCGCTCACCTCGGCAAACTCGACGTCGCTTTGATGGCGGGAGTCGGTGCAGCCTTCGACATTCATGCCGGACTATTGAGCGACTCGCCGACCTGGATCAAGCAGTGCGGGTTGCAGTGGCTCGATCGCCTGCGCAAGGAGCCGCGTCGTTTGGGGCAGCGATATCTCACCAACAATCCGGCTTTCGTGTGGAACATTGCCCTGCAAATGACACGGGCGCGGCAATTTTCTATCGAATGACCACCTTGTTTACCTCAAACACCTCGGTTTCGTGGTCGCACGGGGACTATTGTTTACCAAAAACAGACAACTATTTGCTTGAATTCCGGCAGGCCGAGAACTACCCTTGCTGGCACTGCGAGACAGAGCGCCCAAAGGGGTAAGCCATGCGAGTGCTCGTTTCCGTCCTCTTCTCAGCTATCGCCGTATTTGCCCAGGATCCGTCGGCGTTCGTTCCTCGTGCGCAGGTCCCCGATAAACTGGAAATTCCTGTCCAACTCTCAAAGACAATCGACACCCACAAATGCAAAGTGGGAGACGCAGTCGAGTTGAAGAGCCTCGAGCCCGTGCTCATCGGGAAGGGCCTGGTAATGCCGCAAGACGCGAAATTGCACGGGAAGATCCTGGGGGCAGCCTCTCGCCAGAATGATCAGCCTTCATGGATCTTGTTGCTGGTGGACCGCGCCGATTGGAAGCAACACAGTCTTCCGTTACACGCCTTCGTCGCCGCGCAAATTACGATGAGTGTGCAGGTGCCGGGGCAAAACAACAGCACGTTTGAGAACGCCATCAATCTTCCCAATGCCATGCAGAGGCGCCGCACCGCGCTCGCATCCAGTGTTCCAGGCAGGCAGAGCCCGGGGCTGGGTCATACTCTGCACGACGCAACTGTCGAGACCAGCGATTCTCAGCAACTGAGCGTTCGTAAGCTTGACGATCTGCGAATGATGTACGACAAGAGCGGCACCGTGTACTTGGTCTCGCAGAAGCCGCACCTGAAGCTGCCGTCGGGCACGATGTGGATGTTGCGCAACCATGTCGTACAGGAACAGCCGGACTCAGGCGCCGAGAACGTAGCTGCCAATACACATTAGCTATCGAGGGCGTCCGCCCTTTCCCAAAATCCTGCTGCGAGTACGGCCTCGCGATCCCTTACCGCGGATCTACAACGAATACGCCTTAATTACCTTCATTGCGTATTCAGATCGGGTAAAGCGGCAGCTTGTGACCGGTCCATTCTGATACCTGACGCCTGATATCTGAAACCCGAATTGCTCCTCCCTCCTCCCTCAATTACACTTATCTGTTTCACCCGTTAGCCATCTTCTAAGGAGATAAGCGGCCATCCGGCCGGCGCGGCGGAGCTATGTAGCCTCCGCTCACCTTCATAAATCATGAAAATTCACGAGTATCAGGGAAAAGCCATCCTGGCAAAGTACGGAGTGGCGGTCCCTCGCGGACAGATGGTCGAGAGCGTCGAAGAAGCTGACGCTGCGGCTAAAGCACTGCTCCACGACGGCGCCTCCGGAGTCGTAGTCAAAGCACAAATTCACGCTGGCGGACGCGGTAAGGGCGGCGGTGTAAAAATCGCCAAGTCGGCCGAGCAGGCGGTAGAGTTCGCCGACAAGATGCTGGGCATGCAGCTGGTCACCCACCAGACCGGGCCTGAGGGCAAGAAGGTTCAGCGCCTGCTGATCGAAGAAACTCTCCCCATCGCGCGAGAGCTTTACCTTGGCATCGTGCTCGATCGCCAGAATGGACGCAACGTCTTTATGGCATCGGCTGCCGGCGGCATGGAGATCGAAGAGGTCGCGGCCAAGAATCCCGACGCCATCATCAAAGAGCACATTATCCCCGGCATGGGATTGCAGCCTTACCAGGCGCGCAAGATTGCATTCAAGCTCGGCCTCGAACCCAAGTACATTAGCGGCGCAGTGAAGTTCATGATGGCGCTCGCGCGCGCGGCCGAAGATACCGACGCCTCGCTGGTCGAAATCAATCCCTTCATCACCACCACCGACGGACGACTGTTCGCGCTCGACGCCAAGATGAATTTCGACGACAACGCGCTCTATCGTCATCCTGACATTCGCGACCTGCGCGATCTCACCGAAGAAGACCCGCTCGAAGTCGAAGCCAGCCAGTACGCGCTGAACTACATCAAGCTCGATGGCAACGTGGGCTGCATGGTTAACGGCGCCGGTCTTGCCATGGCCACCATGGACATCATTCAGTACGCCGGCGGCATGCCTGCCAACTTCCTCGACGTAGGCGGCGGCGCCAACGAAGAGCAGGTCACCCACGCATTCGAGATCCTGCTCGCCGACAAGAACGTGAAGGCGGTGCTCATCAACATCTTCGGCGGCATTTTGCGCGTCGATACGCTGGCCAACGGCGTAGTGAGCGCGGCCAAGAAGACCAACATCCAGTTGCCTATCGTTCTGCGGCTGGAAGGAACCAACGTCGAGCGCGGTCGCGAAATCCTGAAGGAGAGCGGTTTGAATTTCATCGTGGCACAGACCATGAAAGACGCGGCCGAGAAAGTCGTCGCCGCTGCCAAGGGGGGCAAATGAGCATCCTCGTCGACAAATCAACCCGCCTGGTTGTACAGGGATTGACCGGCCGTGAAGGCACATTCCACGCCAAGGCCTCGCAGGAATATGGAACCCACGTCGTGGGCGGTGTGACTCCCGGCAAGGGCGGCACCACGCATGAAGGCTGGCCCATCTTCAACACCGTGAGCGAAGCGGTGGAGAAGACCGGCGCCAACGCCAGTGTCATCTTTGTTCCACCCCCGGGCGCAGCCGACGCCATCATGGAAGCCGCCGACGCCGGCATTCCGCTCATCGTCTGCATCACTGAAGGCATTCCTGCGCTCGACATGGTGAAGACGTGGGAGTACCTGAAGACGAAAAAGTCACGCCTTATCGGGCCCAACTGCCCCGGCATCATTTCACCCGGACGCTGCAAGATCGGCATCATGCCCGCCAGTATTCATAAGGAAGGCAACGTCGGCATCGTCTCCCGCTCGGGCACGCTGACCTACGAAGCCGTCTATCAGTTGACTACCCGCGGCATCGGCCAATCGACGGCTATCGGCATCGGCGGCGATCCCATTATCGGCACCAACTTCATCGACGCCATCGACCTGTTCAACCAGGATCCGGAGACCGAAGCCATCATCATGATCGGCGAAATCGGCGGCACTGCAGAAGAGAGTGCTGCCGAGTTCATCAAGGCTAACGTGAAGAAACCGGTGGTGGGTTTCATCGCCGGACAAACCGCTCCTCCAGGACGCCGCATGGGTCACGCCGGCGCGATTATCTCCGGCGGCAAAGGTACTGCCAAGGAGAAGATCAAGGCCATGCAGGAGGCGGGCATTCATGTTGCCCAGTCTCCCGCAGATATCGGCGAGATGCTGGTGAGAGCGCAAGCCGCGGCGAAATAGTTTGTCGGCTGGCATCGATGGAAACACTACAAAGGGCTCCATAAGGGGCCCTTTCCTTGGAGTTGTGCTGATGAAAATCAATCACGGCCTGCGCGCCGGCATCGCGATCACGGTACTGCTGATGGCGTTGGCATCATTCGCCACCGCCCAAGCTCCAGCCACGCCCGTACCCGAATTCCGCATTCCCACCACCACCAGGACGCTGAGCAACGGACTCATTGTGGTCGTCTCCCCAGACCATTCCGCGCCGACCTTCGGAGTTTGTATCGCGTATGGCATCGGTTTCCGCCTGGAACCGCAGGGGCGCACCGGCTTCGCTCACCTGTTCGAGCACATGATGTTTGAAGGCACTCCGGTTTCGCCAAAGGGTGTATTCGACCAGGTGATCGAGGGCGGAGGCGGGAACATGAACGGCGATACCCGCTACGATTTCACCGAATACATCGAGACCGCTCCGGTGTCGGCGCTCGACCAGGCATTATGGCTCGAGGCCGACCGTATGAAGACTCTGGATTTTTCGGAGAAGAACCTGGAGAACCAGCGCAACGTGGTGGAAGAAGAAGTACGGGTTAACGTGCTCAATCAGCCCTATGGATTTTTCTTCGCCATCGACCTTCCCATGAAGGCGTTTGACACTTACCCCAACAGCCACAATTTTTACGGCGACTTCCACGATCTGGACGCCGCGAACATCGCCGACGTGAAGGCCTTCTACGAAAAATACTACGCACCCAATAACGCGGTTCTGGCGGTCGCGGGCGACGTTACTCCCGACGAGGTGTTCGCAAAGGCGGAAAAGTATTTTGGAGCTATCCCGAAAAAGCCAACCCCGCCCAAGCCAGACGTCAACGAACGCCCGCAAACTGCCGAGCGCCGTGGCGTACAGCCTGACCTGCACGCGAAACTGCCGGCCTTTGCCATTGGGTATCGCATGCCCGAGCGCAATTCGAAAGATGCGATTGTCGCGGCCGTCACTGGCGATCTGTTGAACAATGGTGAGGCATCGCTGCTCTACCAGCAGTTAGTGAAGCAAGACCGCGATGCGGTTTCGGTGGACGGAGGATTGAATTGGCCGCTGGGGAATCCGTTCGAGTTCAACGGCCCTACGCTGATGACCAGCTTCATCGTTGCGCCGCCGGGAACACAGATGGATACGGTGCTGAAATCGATCGACACCGTGGTTCACCGGCTGGCAACGGAAGGTCCCACAGCGTCGGAGTTGACGCGGGTGGTCACCAAAATGCGCTCCGACCTGATCGACCAGATGGAAGCGCCCATCGACCGCGCTTCTCTGATTGCACACGCCACGCTCTTTGACGGCAAGCCCGACCGGGTCAACGCCATTCCGGCTGAGCTCGCGAGTGTCACCCCGGCGCAGGTCAAGGAATTCGCCCAGAAATACCTCGTCGCCACCAACCGTACGGTGCTGGAACGCCAGCCTTCGCAAGCAGCAGCGGCCCCGAAAACAGGAGGTGTCCAATGAAAATGTTTCGTTACCTGATGCCTCTGTTCTTTGTGGCAGCGTTGGCCGCGCAGCCGTCCACGCCTGCGACTCCCTCTCTGCCCGCCGGCTTGCCCGGCGCTGGACCCATGAAGCCGGTAGTCTCGCCCGCGGTTGACGAACATAAGTTAAAGAACGGTTTAACCGTGTGGATGGTGCAGCGCCCGGAACTGCCCAAGGTGGTGTTTACCCTGATGGCGCGCGGCGGAGATTCCCTCGATCCCGCCACCGCCCCCGGCCTGTCCCGACTCATGGTGAAAGCCATGACCCAGGGCACCACCCAGCGCTCCGCCCGTGAAATTGCCGAGGCCGCACAGGCCGCAGGTGGAGACATCGCAGCCATGGCGGGCTCTGATGCCGCGCAGGTTAGTCTCGCCGCGCTCTCGGAGCACGCTGGCGATGCGCTCGCCCTCGTTGCCGACGTGGCGCAGCACGCGAACTTCCCCGATAAAGAAGTTGAGATTGCCAAGTCCAACATGCAGGACGAACTGCGTGCGAGTGAAGCGCGGCCCGGTTTCCTGGCCCGGCGCGCCTGGTATCAGGTCACGTTTGGTGAGCATCCCTACCACATCGTCTCCCCTACTTCGCAGACCTTGCAGGCTGCAACACCGAAATCGCTGCGGGCACTGTATGCGCAGTCGTTCCGTCCAGAGCAGGCCTTGTTGCTGGTCGTGGGAGACTTCGACAAGCAGCAGGTGATAGCTCAGATCGAGAAGAACTTCGGCGGCTGGAAGGCGGAGGGCAAAGCTCCGGCGCAAGTGAAAGAGCCGACGCCGAAGCCCGACCACAATATCTATTACGTCGAGCGCCCGGGCTCGGTGCAGACCACGATGTTGATTGGCGCTACTGGACCGACCTTACGCGACTACGAGCAGCCCTACCTGCGCCTGGCCAACACCATCTACGGCGGCAGTTTCGGATCGCGCCTCATTCGCAATATTCGCGAGGACAAGGGCTACACCTACAGTCCTCACTCCTACACCGCAACCATGCGCTTCAGCGGCGTGGTTCTTACCGGCGAAGACGTTCGCAACGCCGTGACCGGACCGAGCTTGAAAGAGACCTTCAGCGAGTTGAAGCGGATCTCCAGCGAGCCACCGAGTGAGGCCGAATTGCAGCAGGCCAAGCGCTACCTGGTCGGAAACACCGCGCTGGAATTGCAGTCCCAGTCTGCGGTCGCGGGCATCCTCGGTAAGTACTGGGTTGACGGCGAGCCGGCAAATCACCTCACCGAGGAGATGGCGACCATCCAGAAAGCCGGCTTGTCCGAAGTAAGCAAAGCGGCAGCGCGCTATCTTGCGCCCGAGCGTATGACGGTAATCGCTGTGGGAGAGAAAAGCGTCATACTGGAACAGTTGAAACCATTCGGGATGCAGATTCTTCCCGCTCCGGCGCCATAGGTAATCAACGGATTGATGTAGCTTATACAGAGTTGAGAGTTTGCGATCCGACACTGCGTCCAGGCGCCGATAAGGACGCTGAACCACAACACCTGACGTGTAATTCCTCACGTCGAGACTTTGTTGAACTGACAACCGAAACTGGGAACTGACAACTTAAATTATGAAGACCCTGCAACGTACTCTATCTATCATTAAGCCCGACGCGGTTGCCAAGAACGCAACCGGCGACATCGTCAACACCCTTCTGCAAAACGGCTTCCGCATCATCGGAATGAAGATGCTGCACATCAACAAGACACAGGCCGAAGGTTTTTACGCGGTTCACGTGCAGCGGCCATTTTTTGAGTCGCTGACCAACTTCATGTCCAGCGGCCCCATCGTCGTCATCGCCCTCGAAAAAGAAAATGCCATCGCCGACTATCGCAAGCTGATGGGGGCTACCGATCCCGCAAAAGCCGACGAAGGCACCATCCGCAAAAAGTGGGCGGCGAACATCGAGCACAATGCCGTACACGGCTCCGACGCCGATGACACTGCGCGCTTCGAGCTCAGCTACTTCTTCGCCGGATACGAACTAGCGAAGTAGCCCTTACTCATTCACAAAAACACTCCGGGTGCCCCATCCGCCTTCTTTTGGCGGGGTGGGGATTTTCCGGGTGCCCCATCCCGCCTTCCTTTGGCGGGGTGGGGATTTCAACATTCCACGTACCTTTCACCCGCGCTATTGCTGACCCTTGCCTTCCGACTTCACCGAGTTGTTCATCTGCTCCGCCAACTTCAGGTGCTCCTGCAAAGTCGGAAGCGTCTGGCTGGCGAAACCCTTCACCTCGGCATTGTTGCCTGAGCTGGCTTCGTGCTCGAACTCCGCAATATCTTTCTTGTGGTCTGACACCATCATCTTCGCGTAAGCCTTGTCGAACGCATCGCCCTGCATCTTCGACAACTTGTTGTATTCCGCCTGGTCGTGCGAACTGGGTGACGTCGGCAAGGTCACGTTCTCCTGCTGTGCGACTTCCTTAAGCTGATCGTTCGCCTTGGAATGATCGGTGACCATGCGCTTGCCGAAGTCCTTCACCGCCTGGCTCTGTCCGTTCTGCTGCGCCAGCTGGCCCAACTGCACTTCCGCCAGTCCGCCCTCAGCCGCCTTGGTCATGAAGGTGTGGTCCTGCATTTGGCCGCCGGTTCCAGCGCTTCCCATCGGATTGCCCATGGTCCCCGCCTGTCCCGGATACCCTGCCGCGCCCGGCTGCCCGGGAGCGCCCATTGTTCCCGGAGCGCCGCCCATAGTTCCTGGCTGCGTCTGCGGATATCCGCCCGACTGCGCTAAGCTCATCGCGCTCCACAACAGTAACGAGGCGCCCGTCGCCAGCCATCCAAATTGCTTGAGGTTCTTCATTGCTGATCTCCTTTTCGTGATTGCCCGCCGCAATCGCATGACGCCTGATATATGTTGGCTTACGGCAGGCAGGACGCACGACAGCAAACTTGAGTTGGCACGTCGCGGTCAGCAAATGAGAACCAGAAGTCCGGCGCGAGGTTGTCAGAACCAACGCGTGGCAACCAGAGCTGCACCACTCAGCGGCGCCAGCAGCTTGGCCGCGCTTAGCTGGCGGGCTTGCTCTATAGGGACGCCGCGCGAGAGTAGCAGGACCTGAAACTTCTCTCCCATCTCTTCGGGCGAGAGCAGGTGGCGGAGTTGCAACGCAACCTTGGCCCGTTCCTGCGGCAGCTTGCAATCCTCGAAGGCATCCGCGAATTGCGTCTGTTCGCCGATGCCGAGTAGAAGCTGGGTTTGCGTGAGCAGCGCAATATCGTCGAGCCCGGCTCAGCAGCTCGGGCGCGCAGCGCGGTGAAGTTCACGTGCGCGGTGATGTCCTGCTCTCCCGGAGCTTCGTACGGCGACGGGTAGCGCGATGCTGCTGATACGTCATCAGAGTGTCGCGATGGCGTCCGGCAAGCTGCTCCTCGCGCGTGTAGCCGTAGTCGATGAACATGGCGAAGCCTGCACGATTGCGAAACATTTGCGCAATGCGATCCATCCAGCTCAGGGCGGCAAGTGAAACTTCGACGCGCTCGCCGGGCTCGGGATGAACGGAGTAGCGGTCGATGTAAGCGAGCTCTTCTGCCGATGGCGCGACGAAATGCTCGACGAATCTTCCCTGCTCTTCCGCCACGCGCACCGCGCCACGATGATCGACGATGTCCACCGGCAGCGCGTCGAAGAATTCGTTAGCGAAGAGGATGAGGGGCGAGTAGAGCGGACATTCACCCACCCACCGGAGGCGCGGCAGAGCTTAGCCCGGCGCCTTAGCGCCGGGTAACGCCGGATAAAACCGTTCGTGTCCCGTAGGGACGACTCTTTCAGGGCCTTCAGCCCCCGCATCTTCCAGCGAATCGCAAACCCTCGCCCGCCCTGCGTCGATGTGTTCCGCCAGCCGCTCGCGCAATCGCGTCCGCAAATGCTCCGACTGCTCGACCAGCAGATAGCGCAACGCTCGCGCGAATTCCGGAAACTGCTTCGCCGACCAGTCCAGCACATCCGCGGCAAACAGTCCTCGCCCCGGACCAAGCTCGACCAAATCAATTCGCCCGGGAGAGCCCAGCAGCCGCCACATCTCTTCGAACTGCCGCGCCAGCAGCCGCCCAAACACGGCATGAACGTCGCTTGACGTGTAGAAGTCTCCGGCTTTGCCGAACTGCTCGCGCGGGCGCGCATAGTAGCCGAGCTCGGGCTGGTAAAGACACATCTCCATGTAACGCGAAAACGGAAGCGGCCCGCGGCGGAGGATCTCATCGACGATGAGAGCGCGAAGATTCCCACTCAATCCAACCGCAGGATTGAGTGGGGCACCCGAAGAATACTGCTCGCTCACAGCTTTCCTTCGCGCCGCATCTGCGCATGCTCTTTGCGGTGCTGTGGGGTGCGGATGAACATCTCCACCAGGTAATCGTGCAGGCAATCGAAGATCTGCCGCTGCAGGGTCCACTCAAACTGCGGATCGTCCAGATCGCGAGGATGCAGGTCGTAATAGTAGATATGCACTTTGGGCTCGTCGAACCGCGGACTGAGTATCACCTCAACCCCGTCGCCCTTCGCCCGCGCACTAAAGGAAACCAGCGGATGCTCATAGAGTTTGAGCTGTTCGAGTACCTGCGTGAGATGGTCAGAGGCCACGAGAGAATTGTAGAGGAAGGCCATAGGGAACCCGTTATTCTGGTGCGCCGAAGAGATCGGTCTTTTCGCTTCGGCGAATGCCAGTTTCGGCAGTAACTCATTGATACAATCTGCCGCGATGACAGCCGACGGCGTTTCGGAGCGAAATTCGAGGTACCCCCTCCCCCCACCCTGCCGCTAAAATCTTGAAAGCATTCGGTCGTTCTGAAAGAATCTCCGCAAAATCTTGAGCGCGTGAGGGTTACGGGCAAAATCTTCCATAATAAGGAGTTATGAGCGTTTTTTGGGGGGTGGAGGGGTGGGAGTGTTTCAGAAGTGGTTAACAACGGCCGACAGGCGCTATGGCGATTGGATAGCGTCACGCCTCCCCATAACCGGGCGCGATGTGGCGAGAGACAATTCTCCCATGACCTCATCGTTGCCAGTTTACTGAACTAAGAGGATCCCACCAAGCGAGTTTGTCACAGATGCGTGTGACGTATTCCGAATTGGGAATCGGAGGTCAGTGACAAGGTTCTTCGTGGTATGCTGTTAGACCCGCCGCAGGTCTCGACTCGCGTTTGGTTCTGGAGGAGTTATGAAAAAGGCCCTGCTGTTGTCCGTTGTCCTGCTGCTCGCTGCGAGCGGCTTCGCCGACACAATCATCAACAATTTCAACGGCTACAACGACGGGTACTATCCGTTCGGTGATCCCCGTGGAGCCACGCAGACGTACGGTGAAGTCTTCACCGCCCCACAGGGCATCAACGACCTGAACGGCTTCTCGTTCTATATGGGCGACTCGTATGCCACGGGCAGCATCCTGACGGGAGCCTATGTCGCGACCTGGACGGGGACCCACGCTGGCAAGCTGCTGTATTCCAGTCCACAAATCAACTACGACAATGTGGGGAACGAGGAAATAACCATCAACCCGGGCGATGTGTTGGTTACGCCCAGTCAGCAATATGTGATTTTCCTGAGCACGTCCCAATACAGTGGCCAGTCCATGGGGGAGGCTTACGTGACCACCGGAAATTCCGATCCGAACCTGAACGGCTTCGCCTACTTCAATAACGGCAGAGCGTTTGACGACCTGTTTGCGCTGCCTTGGGACGGTTACGGTCTGTCGCCCGAGTGGGCTGTTAACCTCAATTTCACAACTGTGCCAGAACCGAGCACGCTGGCATTCGTCGGGGCTGGGATTGTCGGTGGCCTTGCCGCTTATCGTAGAAAACTTTTCTAGTCGGCAGGGAGGGGTTGCCATCAGGTCAGGAGACGCACAGCGTACTTCTGAGCGGCTAACACCCTCGTCGACGACTTCACTTACCGTCGCGCACCACGGACGCCGCAAAGCCGATTCTGGCACTAACTTGACTCGCAGACCATAACCACCCGGCGATCATGTTGTCACTTTGGCGCCGCGTCAACAACGGGGGAGCGCTCGTACCCTGCGCTTCGTGCGAAGATAGCTGCCCATGACCGCAGTGCCGGCGATTCCCCCGCGGCCCGCGACCGCCGCTCGCATCCAGTCGGTCGACGCCCTGCGCGGAGCCATCATGATGCTGATGGCGATCGATCACATCCGCGACTTCATTGCCCGCAGCGCCATGCAGTTCTCGCCAACCGATCTATCGCGCACTACCGCAGCTATCTTCTTCACTCGCTGGATCACGCACTTCTGCGCCCCGGTTTTTTTTCTCACCGCCGGCATCAGCGCATTTCTCTGGATGACGCGCGGCAATCACAGCAAGCCCGAGCTCTCGCGCTTCCTCGTCTCGCGCGGGCTGTGGCTGATACTTCTCGAACTCACCTTTCTCAGAGTGATCATGTTTTCGCAGCTCGACTATCGCGGAAGCCTCGTCATCCTGCTCATCCTGTGGGCCATCGGAATGTCGATGATCGCGCTGGCCGGGCTGATCTACCTGCCGCTGCGAGTTCTCACTGCGCTGAGCGTCGCCCTCATCGCGCTACACAATTTGCTCGATCGCATCTCGGCCCCACAGTTCGGAAGAGCCGCGTGGATGTGGGACATCCTGCATCAGCAAGGACTTTTCACAGTTGACGGCGTGAACTTTCTGACCGCGTATCCTGTGCTGCCGTGGATCGGCGTAATGGCTGCGGGCTACTGCCTGGGAACGGTCTTTACCTGGGACGCCGCGCGTAGACGCACGTTTCTGCTGCGTTTGGGGATGGCGATCACGATTGCTTTCGTCGTGATTCGCGCTATCAACATTTATGGCGACCCGAATCCCTGGCAGCATCAAGCGTCAGCGTTGTTCACCGCTCTGTCGTTTCTGAACACCACAAAGTATCCGCCGTCGCTCGATTTCCTGCTGATGACGCTGGGCCCCGCGCTGATCGCGCTGGCATTACTGGAAAAGAAACATTTCTCTCCCGACAATCCTCTGATCGTTTTTGGCCGCGTTCCCTTCTTCTATTACGTGCTGCACCTGGCGCTGGCGCACCTCATCGCCATTGCGATGAACTTCGTGCGCTACGGTCGCGCGCCGTTTCTGCTCGCGGCTGCGCCATCCATGGGAGGCGACGCGAAACTCTTCCCACCCAACTTCGGATATCCGCTGTGGGCGGTCTATGTCGTCTGGGTCGCCGTTTTGCTGCTGCTCTATCCTGTGTGCCGCTGGTTCGCACGCCTGAAGCAGCGCCGTCACGACTGGTGGCTGAGTTACTTGTGAGCTAGCAATCGCGTGCCGTCGACGACAGTTCTCGTAACAGCCGACACAACCTGCAATCGCAGGCTGGGAGCGAAAGTAGGATCTCCATTTCCAAACCAAGATTTCGGTCGAGCACTCGGCTTAGAATGCTCGATTCGGCACCTTCGCACGCCCAGGAGACCCTTGTGAAACAACTGATCGCTTTCCTACTGCTCGGCACGGCCACGCTCATGGCCCAGAAACCGGAATTCCTGCAAGGCCTCGGCCAGGGGTACGACGGCGAATGGACTCACGTCTCGCGGCAACTGATCGCTTTGGCTGAAGCCATTCCCGCCGAGAAATATTCCTGGCGACCCGCTCCGGGAGTCCGCTCTACCGGCGAGGTCTTCATGCATATTGCCGGGACGAACTTTTATTTCCTGAGCCGCATGGGACACAAAGTGCCGGCGGACTTCGAGTCGGTAGATGTCGAGAAGGTCGCTACCCAGAAAACCAAGGTCATCGATTGGCTACAACGCTCGCTGGATGCGGTACGTGACGCGCACGCCACGGTCACGGCAGCAGAGCTGAAGAAGACGGAGAAGTTCCTGGGGCATGACGCCACTTACGAAGGCTTTTATCTCCGCATGCTCATTCATGCCAACGAGCACATGGGACAACTGGTTGCCTATGCCCGAATGAATGGCGTGGTGCCGCCGTGGTCCGATAAGTAGGTCAATTGACGTCTATCGCGAGAGCTCATTCCCCGCATACATGCGGGCCTGAAGAACGCCTGCTCGTATCGCAGCGCCTTGACGAAGGCTACTCGTACCTTAACGCCTCAATCGGATCGAGACGCGAAGCCTTGATTGCAGGCAGCATTCCGCTGACCAGGCCAACCAGGACCAGAATCACGGTTGCAATCACGACGATGGTGGGGTCAATGATGAGCCGGATGTCGGCGGCTTCGGCGTTCTTGGCCACTGCGCTGTAGAACGTAATCCGGCCGACCGAAAACGAGATCAGGTATGCGATGGCAATTCCGGCAACACCACCGATGGCGGTAATGGTCAGGGCCTCGGCAAGAAACTGAATCAGGATGTGGCTGCGGCGTCCGCCCAGGGCTTTTTCCACTCCGATCTCGCGCGTGCGTTGGGTGACGGAGACCAGCATGATGTTCATCAGGCCCACGCCACCAATGCCTAACGTAAGCGTGCCGATGAAGCCAAGCAAGATCTTCAGTCCCATGGTGATGATCTGGAACTGATGCAGTTGCTGCATCATGTTGAAGACGAAAACCGCGCGTTTGTCGTCTGGCTTGAAGTTGTATTGCTGCGCCAGCACTCCGCGCACCTGCCGCTCCACCTGCTCGAACTGGTCGCCTTCATAGTCGAGCCAGATGCCGTCAAGGTAGTGCGTGTCCTTCAGGTCGCTCATGGTGGTGAAGGGGACGTAGATCATCTTGTTGATGTTGTCGTCGCCTTCCTGCATGCGGGGCGCGATTATTCCTACGACCTGGAAGCTGATGCCGTCGAGGCGAATCGTCTGTCCCAGTGCGTATTCACCGGAGAAGAGCTTGGTCTTGGCCTCTGAGCCGATCACGGCGACCCGCCGGCGCGCGGCCATATCGTCATCGGTGAAGAACCGTCCCTCGCCGATCTTGGTGGCCAGAATCTTGAACAGGTTGGGATAGCAACCTTCGACCGGGAACGTATAGGCGCGCACATCGACCTGCGCATTGACTTGTTTATCGACCGTTGGGGTGATGCGGCGCGCCAGAGGAGCGGCATTCACAATGCGATCGACATCCTCAAGCGTGAACCTGACCTTGGTGCCGGCTTTTTGTCCTCCTGCCTGCTGCGAGGTGCGGCCGGGAAAAACGCCGATGATGCGCGTGCCCCAGTTGGCAAAGATAACTTCGATGGCCCGCCCAAAACCCGAGCCGTAGGCCAGCAGCAGCACCACGGTGGCAATGCCCCACGCCATGCCCAGCATGGTGAGCGTGGTGCGGCGGCGGTTGTAGCGCATGGATTCCAGGGCTTGGGAAAACAGATCGCGAATCATAGCTACTCCTGCCTCATGGCTTCGACCGGTTCCAGCATCGCCGCCTTGCGTGCGGGATACAGCCCGGCGATGATTCCCGCCAGTGACAGTGCTCCAATGGCAACCGTCGCGGAGAGCAGCGACAGCTTGGGCGGATCAAAGCCTCCCTCAGACTTTATTCCGCTCAGCGCATGCATGAACAGGGCTGCTCCCGCCATGCCGATTCCTCCACTCATCAGGGTGAGGAACGCGCCTTCGAGGAAAAACTGGAGAAGGATGCTGCGATTGGTGGCCCCCAAGGCTTTGCGCAAGCCGATCTCCTTGGTACGCTCGCTCACCGAGACCAGCATGATGTTGATGATTCCGATGGCTCCCAGGCCCAGCGTCACCAGGCCGACTCCTCCCAGGAACATGTCCATCACATCGAAGATGACGCCTACGGTTTCGGCGCTTTTCACCGTGTCCCAGTCCTCGAAGGCGTCTTCATTTTTGGCATCGAAGCCATGATTGCGGGCGATGATGCGGCGCACCTCGTCGCGCGCGATGAGATGTTCGTCGCGCACCCGCGGCCGGTAATTAATGAATGAGACTGCGGCCTCTTCTTCTTCGCCTTTCATGGGGAAGAACTGGTGCATGGTGGAAAAGGGCATGAATACGCGGTTGTTGGTCGAGTTGTTGTCGCCGTGCCCGATGCGTTCGGTAACGCCGACAATCTGGAAGCGCACCCCATTCAGCAGAATCGTTTGGTTGATGGCGCTGATTGGCACCTGCCCGGGAAACAGGTTCTTCAGCATTTCGTCACCAATAACGGCGACACTGCGCTTCTGCGCATCGTCAGCGTCGTTGAGCCAGCGACCCGCGGCCAGCGGCAAATAACGGATCTCATTGAACATCGCGGGCACGCCCGCCACTTCTCCGTTGGAGTTGCCGTACTCGCTGACCTCGCGGATGTCAGTCCGCCGCAGCACCGGTGCCACGAGTCTCACGTGCGGCGCTTCGCTCTTGATGTCGAGGTAGTCGCGATAAGTGAGGCGATACTCATGGCCGGAGCTCATGTTGCCGGCCACGGCAGGGGCGCGTCCGGGGAAGATGAACATGATGTCTTCGCCGATGGAGTTCAATTCGCGGCGATTGCCGGAACGGAAACCCTCCCCCAGTCCGACCAGCAGCAGCAGAGAGCCCACGCCCCACGCGATGCCGAACATGGTGAGGAATGAGCGCAGCTTATGCGCCCACAAGCTGCGAAACATCTGCTGGAGGATTTCGAAAAAAGCCATTCTGAGAAAGCCTTCCGCTCGGTGCCCCATTCCGCCGTCTTTTGGCGGGCGGGGGTTTTCGATCCACTCCTACATCAACCTGGTGCCCCATTCCGCCTGCTGTTGGCGGGGTGGGGTTTTACCGTTCACTCCCATATACGTTGCGCACCGCAGGGTTGTTCCTTTGGCTTCTGTATCTACTATTGGACACCAGAGTTCGAGAAGTGGAAGCACAATACGGACGAGTTGCAAAGTTGTGTTCCAGAACGTCGAAAGTTGTGGATAAACGCTGTTTTGAAACGCAATCTGGCCTGAAAGTTGGTTATATTGGAAGTACGCCTTGGCAGCGACGAGAGTTGAGCGCTGACCAGGGTGAATCAGATTCAGGGTTTAGGAGTGACGTAGCGATGCCGAAAGCAACACGGGCCAACGATAGCCAGGAAACGCCGAAAAAACGGAGCCGCAAGACCCAACCCGCCGACGGGAACGGTACTGATGCGGTAAAACCGGTGACGACGGCGCCCGCCATTGCTGAAACGACACCGAAAGTGGTTGCCCAGCAAGAACAGGAAACTCCCAAAAAGCCGAGCACGACCAATACTGTGGCGGCGAAAAGCGTTGAGCCAGTACGGCAGCTGACTGCCCAGCCCGCCTCCGCTCCCGCCCAAGTCATTGCCGAAGCGAAGGCGCCTAAAAACTCAGTTTCGCCCGCCAAACACAACGGGCATGTAACCGAGGAGTTGGTACGCCGTCGCGCCTATGAACTGTATTTGGAGCGGCGCGGCCAGGGCGGTTCACCCGAGCAGGACTGGTTCCGGGCATTGCAGGAGATTCGCGGGCAGCACGTCGCCTAGCCTCAACCTAACTTGATTCGGCCCGGCCAACCGTATCCGGCGCCAGGCCGTCTCTTCCGTTGACTCGTTCGCCGTCAGAACCGCTAGCCGGTTCTGGCCCCCAGGCTGGCGAGTCGAAAGAGGGACGCGCGTGAGTCAGCTGCTCTTGATCGACGATAACGCTTTGCAGTTAAGCGTCCGCGAAACCGTGCTGCGCAACGCCGGCTTCACGGTTTGCGTGGCAACCACCGCGGAAAGCGCTCTGGCTACGCTGCGAATTCTCGGCGACCGCATCAACCTGGTGATCACCGATCACATCATGCCGGGACGCAATGGGGTTGAATTCGTCCGCGAACTGCGGCAGGAAAATGATTGGGTGCCCGTCATCGTCCTCAGCGGATTGCCCGAAGCCGAATCGGAATACGAGGGACTCGACGTCGTCTTCCGCCAAAAGCCGGTGCCCCCGCCGGAGTTGATTGCGCTGGTTCGCAGCAGCATCAAGGCCAACGGCGATGACCAGGCCGGAGCGGCGTAAGGCAGCCGCCGCAACCCCCGAAATCGCCTTTCTGTGACCAACATCACATAGTCTTCGGTTGTTGAAAGGTTTATGCTTACCTGAGACGGGAGCTTCGGTCTGTCCCGTGCGATTAATCATGTCGGAACAATCTCGCAGATATTTGCGCTTTGGCGCAGTCATCACCGTAATCATCGTGGCCCTCGGCTATCTCGCCTTCACCGGCGTGCGCGACAGCAAGAGCTATTACGTCACTATCAAAGAGCTCAACGGAATGGGCCCGAGCGCCTACAGCAAGCGGCTGCGGGTGGCTGGAAACGTTGCGCCCGGATCAATTAAGCGCCAGGGAACCCACGCCGAGTTCCTGCTGATCGAGCAGGACCGTAAGCTGCCGGTGGTGTACACGGGGAGCGAGGCGCTGCCCGACACTTTCAAAGACGATGCCCAGGCGCTGGCGGAAGGCAAATTCAAGAGCGACGGCGTTTTCTACGCCAGCAACATTCAGGCCAAGTGCGCTTCCAAATATGCACCGAAACCGGGGGGAAATGCCCCTGCAACTGGCGAAAATCAACAAAAAGCCGAGCTAAACGGGGCGCAATCGGCCTCGCCGAGCAGGTAAATTTGCCGGTTCGCGACCCGGATGCCGTGGAGCCCAACCCAGCCCAACCAGCCATTTCAGCCTCAAATGTAGTGAGATTTTTTGGGCGTTTTGCGGCGTTACGAGGTGCTTCTTACGACTTTTTCGCGCAAAACCTGTACGTAATCCTGGGCGATAACGGAGCCGGCAAGAGCACTTTGCTGCGCATCCTCGCCGGACTGATGCAGCCCAGCCAGGGCACTGTCAAAGTGCTGGGATCTGATTCGCTGCGCAAGGTCGCTCACCGTGTCGGTTACATGGGACACGCGCCGCTGCTTTACGACGAACTCAGCGGCATGGAGAACCTTCGCTACTTCGCCGGGCTGTACGGAATCAGCGACGACGAAGTTTGTCGCAGCGCAATGCAGCGGGTCGGGCTCGATCCCGAGTTGCAACGCCGCATCGGGCAATATTCGCAAGGCATGCGGCAGCGGCTGTCGCTGGCGCGCGCGGTGCTGCACAATCCTGACGTCATTTTGCTGGATGAACCTTTCTCGAACGTCGATGTTCGCTCCGCGTCTGACATGGCTAACATCCTGGGACGGCTGCGAGATTCGGGCAAGACGATCCTGGTCATCACGCACCAGGCCGCGGTGATGCAAGACGTAGCCGACGCGTTCGTGCATATGTCGGCAGGACAAATCGTCTCGACGACGAGGGGACGCAACAACCCCACCCCGGCAAAAGAAGCCGGAATGGGGCACCCGGACGACACCATCCGGCAAAAGAAGCCGGAATGGGGCACCCGGCGGCGACTGCGAGGCCGCGATGAGTACGGTGACGATGACGCGGGCCACGCTGGTGAAGGACCTGCGCATGGAGTGGCGCTCGAAAGACGCCATCAACTCCATGTTGTTCTTCGCACTGCTGGTAGTCGTCATCTTCAGCTTCGCGTTCAATCCCAATGCGGAAGAATCGCGTCACATTGCGGGCGGATTGATCTGGGTGGCGTTCCTATTCGCCGCCGTGGTGGCGCTGAACCAGACATGGGCGCGCGAGCTGCGCAACCAGGTGCTCGATGCCTATCGCGTGTCGCCGGCTCCGCCAAACGCACTGTTTCTGGCCAAGGCGATCGGCAATTTCATCTTCGTCACCATTCTTGAAGCTCTGATGGCGCCGCTGTTCATCGTGTTTTACAACTTGCGATCGGTGGGGCCTCCGTGGCAGCTGGCGGTGATCACCCTGCTTGGAACGTGGGCCCTGGTGGTTAACGGAACGTTTTTCGCAGCGCTATCGATTCGCACTCGCAATCGCGAGATCATGCTGCCGCTGATTCTCTTCCCTATTTCCATCCCGGCGCTGCTGGCGATGGTGGATGCTACAACTTCCATCCTGACCGGCGATGCCTCGCCGGACTTCTGGATGAAAATGCTGCTGGTTTACGATGTTGTGTTCACCGCAGTGTGTCTTCTTCTTTTTGAAAGCGTGTTAAACGCCGAATGAAGCTGTTACCGAAAGTGTTCGTCGCTCTCACCGTCGCGGTGCTGGCCTACGCCGCGTACCAGGCGCTCATCGTCGCTCCTACCGAGCAGACGATGGGCAATGTGCAGCGTATCTTCTACTATCACGTGCCCTCGGCATGGACAGCGTTCCTGTTGTTCTTCGTCAACTTCCTTGCGTCGGTTGTCTACATCTGGAAGCGCAATGCCACGGCCGATGCGATTGCAGCGGCAACGGCGGAGGTGGGTGTCGTGTTCTGCACCGTGGTGCTCATCACCGGGCCGATCTGGGCGCGTCCAGTGTGGGGCATCTGGTGGACGTGGGATGCGCGACTAACCACCACGCTGGTCCTGTGGTTGATCTATGTCAGCTACCTGGTGCTGCGGAGCTATTCCACAGGGAGCCAGACTGCGTTGCTGGCTGCGGCGCTGGCGATTTTTGGTTTCGTTGATGTGCCGATCGTTTACATGACGATTCGCTGGTTCCGGACGCAACATCCGTCGCCGGTAATTGGCGGTGGCGCGAATTCCGGCCTTGACCCCAGCATGTGGCCTCCACTGTTGTGGAACTGGCTGGCGTTCTCGATGCTGGCGATCATCCTGGTGGTCGTGCGTTGCCGATTGCAGAAGATGGAAGAAGCCGTGGAGCAGCAACACGCGCAAGCGGCGCTCCAGGGAGGTGCAGCGTGAAGGGAGACACCGCACTCAAGGCCGCCTACATCGTGACCTGGGTGATTCAGTTGGGATACATGGGATATCTGTGGAGCCGCTTTAAGCGCGTGCGGGCGGAACAGAAAGACCTGAAACGGGGTTTATAGATCCCATATATTCCAAATGATGGAATATGTGAGCCACCCGATGGTCCTGGGATATGAGTACCCTGACAAATTCCAAGCCGACAATTCGTCTCGCGACCGCTGCCGATGCCGGGGAGATCGCGCGCTTGTCGGAGCAATTGGGATATCCTGCAACCGCCGACGAGGCGATACAGCGGCTGAAGGCGATAAATCGATATCCCGAACATGCGGTGTTCGTTGCCGACGCGGACGGAAGACTGGCGGGATGGATTCATGTTTTCCTGCGCCCGTCACTAACCACTGAGCCCTCCGCCGAAGTGGCAGCACTAGTTGTGGATGAGCACACCCGAAGTCACGGGCTGGGGCAAGCACTGCTCGGCGAGGCCGAACGCTGGACCATCGAACAGGGTTATCGCATGGTGACGTTACGGTCGAACGTAAAGCGCGTCAGGGCGCACGCCTTTTATGAGAGGCTGGGCTACGAAACTACCAAAACCAGTAAGTCGTTCCGCAAAGTGCTGGGCTGAGGATGCGTAGCGGGAACTGAGTTTGGTAGGCGCGCGAAGAACAACGCGTTCGATGCGGCAAATAAATCAAATCCCTCAGGGGCTGAAGCCCTTATCCTGTTGATGCCACTGTCGGCACGACTAAAAGTCGTGCCCTGATACAAACCAATTTGCGATCATGAAACGACTTCGATATCTCTATTCACCTCCGTGTACTCCGTGCCTCCGTGGTGAAGGCGGGGTTTTTCGCGCATGAACGAAAGCCGCGGCACCCTACAGACGATCGCCGTCGCCTGCCTCATCATCGGCGTCATCCTGCTCATCTTCAGCGCGCCGTTTTACATTCACCAGATCGGAGTGCTGCGCACATGGCCTACGGCTGACGCGCAGGTGCTGCGCAGCGATGTAACGGTCGATCGCATTTCACAGCACGAGCAGTTCTACTCTGCGCATATCGGACTGCTGTATATCGTCGACGGTAAGCCGATTACGACCGAAGTCACCAGCTTTCAGGACCAGGACTACCAGAAGACGCGCGCCCGGGCCAACG
Source organism: uncultured Acidobacteriaceae bacterium (assembly GCA_963791965.1). GTDB lineage: Bacteria > Acidobacteriota > Terriglobia > Terriglobales > Acidobacteriaceae > CAVVDY01. The sequence goes on from CAWBUK010000009.1 coordinate 79,425, forward strand.
AGTTCCAGGTCGGCAGCCACCACGAAATCCGCTACTTGCCCAACGATCCGCTGCAAGCTCGCATCGGCGCGGGATGGAACGCCCACTTCTTCGCCTTGCCGCTGGTCGTTTCGGGCGCGGGAGCGGTGTTCTGCCTCGCTACTCTGACGCTTCTGATCGCCGCAGGACGCCGTTGACACAAACACTTGCAATCCCTTGGCTCCCTCGCCTGCCTCGGCGGCCCGTGGCAAGGCAAGAAACTGCAGGTCCCTCTTCCGCCTGCGGCGGACTCGGAATGACACACCTTAAGAACGGCAGAATAACCGTGCTAGACTGACGCACATGCCTTGTGGCGTTCACCCTCCTGGCGTTCGTCTCATCGGCTTCACCTGAAGCCGCTCCCTCTAAAATCGCGGGCCGATTTCGCTTCGATCACCAACAGTTTTCTTGCAGACCAATCTGGAGTTATTGCCATGAGACGGCTATTTCTCGCGTTGTTTTTGTTGCTATGGGGCGCATGCACGACGTTCGCCCTGGGCGGCGGTTCCACTGCTGCGAAAGAGTCCTTTAGCCCGGCGGAGCGCAAACTCGCATTCACTTACAGCTTTACCCTGAAGAGCCTGCCGGCGGGGACGAAGCTGGTGCGCATCTGGATTCCCGTTCCACCGAATGACAAGCACCAATCGGCGGCAATGAGCCGCATCGAATCTCCGGTGGGTTCGAAGCTCGGCAAGGAGCCTGAGTACGGCAATCAGATCCGCTACTTTGAGATCCCGAATCCCGGCGCAGGTGAGTACAAGTTCACCGTGGTGTATGAGGTGACGCGCCATGAGTTCGCTCGCGGAGACTTCGCACAGCTGGAGCGCAAAGACGCGCCGCCGGGCGTGGTGCCTGCATCAATGACGCGCTTTGTTGAGCCGGACAAGCTGATTCCTACCGACGGCGTCATCCAGGAGCTGGCGCAGAAGGTCACCGGCAACGACAAGGGTACGGTTGCCAAGGCGCACGCGGCTTACGAATATCTGTTCGCCACCATGAAGTACGACAAGAGCGGCACAGGCTGGGGACGCGGTGACGCGGTGTGGGCGTGCGATGCCAAACACGGCAACTGCACCGACTTTCACTCGCCCTTCATCGGCATGCTGCGGGCGGACAAGATTCCTGCGCGCTTCGATATCGGGTTCCCGCTGCCGGAAGGCAAAGACCAGGGCGATATTCCGGGCTATCACTGCTGGGCTGAGTTTTACTCCGGCAACATCGGATGGATTCCGGTCGATATCTCGGAAGCGTGGAAGGCCAAGCAGAAAGAGAATTACTTCTTTGGCTCCGTCGATGCCAACCGGGTGCAGTTCTCGACTGGGCGCGACCTAACGCTGGTGCCGAAGCAGGATGGGCCGCCATTGAATTACTTCGTCTACCCCTACGTGGAAGTGGATGGCAAGGCTTACGACAAGATCGACAAGAGCTTCAGCTTTGTCGAGAAGAAGTCGCCTGAACGGAACCACGCCGCATTGCAAGCGCCGCCAACAGGAAATTAGTGGGATGCACGCGAAGTGGCAACGCAGCCGACGGGTGGTGTGCCCATCGTTTGCAAATTGAGAAAACCGAATCGCGAACGCACGCCGCTACGTCAAAGGGGCAGGCGTAGAATAGCCGTCAGCAAGATGGCTCCGTTCGCCGCGGCGAACGGATGGGACGACCCCGGAGGTATTCCACCCTTGAGCGATTTTCCGCAGACCTTAGGCGAGCTGCGCCGCAGCCGCAATTTTTCCGAGGAGAGACTCAGAAAACGCCGCGTGAAAGACGAGATGCGCGAGAACCTGATGCAGCGCTTGCGCAGCGATGGCCCGATCTTTGAGGGGATCGTCGGGTACGAAGATACGGTGGTGCCGCAGATTGTAAACGCAATTCTTTCGCGCCATAACTTTATTCTTCTCGGACTTCGTGGACAGGCCAAGAGCCGCATTCTACGCGCGCTGACCACGCTGCTTGATCCGCAGATTCCCTACCTGAGCGGCTGCGAGATTCACGACAATCCTTACGAGCCGCTGTGCTCGCGCTGCAAACAGCTGGTGCAGGAAGATCCTGAGGGCGCGCAGATTTCGTATCTCACGCCTGAGCAGCGCTACGTCGAGAAGCTAGCGACGCCCGACGTGACTATCGCTGACTTGATCGGTGACATTGATCCCATCAAGGCGGCCAAGGGCGGGCACGATCTGGGCAGCGAATACACGGTGCACTATGGCTTGCTGCCACGTGCGAATCGCGGCATCTTCGCGGTGAACGAACTGCCTGATCTCGCCGGAAAGATTCAGGTTGGCCTGTTCAACATCATGCAGGAAGGCGACGTGCAGATTAAAGGCTACCCGGTGCGCCTGCCGCTGGATGTGGCCATCGTCTTCACCGCGAATCCCGAGGACTATACGGCGCGCGGCAAAATCATTACGCCGCTGAAGGACCGCATTGGGTCGGAGATTCGCACCCACTATCCGGCAAGCGTTCACGAAGGATTGGCCATCACCGCGCAGGAAGCGTGGACGGAACGCGATGGCTATGAGCTGCAGATTCCGCCGTTCGTCAGCGAGGTGATCGAGCAGATTGCGTTCATCGCCCGCGAGGACAAGCGCATCGATAAGCGGTCAGGTGTGAGCCAACGATTGCCGATCAGCGCCATGGAAAACGTGATCTCGAATGCCGAGCGCAGGGCCATTCGCTCGGGAGAGAAGCTGGTCGTTCCGCGAATCGGCGATATCTATGCGGCGCTGCCCGCCATCACCGGCAAACTTGAACTGGAATACGAAGGCGAGTTGAAGGGTGCTGACAACGTCTCGCGCGAAATCATTCGCGCCGCGATTGCGCGCACTTATGACGGCTACTTTCACGGTAGCGGCAATATGAACCAGATTGTGCAGTGGTTCGATCTGGGCGGCGAGATCCAGATGCGCGATTCGGCTGGGTCGCAGGAGATGCTGCATAAGCTGCGCGGTATCCAGGGGCTGCTCGACAAGCTGAGCGCGTTGAAGCTGAGCGGCAAGGAGCCCGCTGAAGTCTTGGTTTCGGCAGCCGAGTTCGTCCTCGAAGGCCTGTACGCGCACAAGAAGATTGGCCGCAGCGAGGAGCGAACTTTTACCGCCGGCGAAAAGCAGCCGCGTCCGCAGAAACAGAGCTACCGCGAAGAAGATGAGGAGCGGGAGTTTCGCAGGCAACGGAGACCGTTTAACTGAAGTTGTCAGTGATCAGTGGTCGGTTAATTCGGGCGACCACCTTAACGATTTGTCAAAAGGAACCGATCAATAACCTAAAACGAAAACGTGCAGCACTGACAACTGACCACCGACAACTGACAACTGCTCTATGAAGTTCATCAAATACAAGAAATATGTTCCCGAGCCCGCCGGCGAGATGAGCCTGGAGGACCTGCTCAGCGCGCTGTCGGATTATCTGCTGCAAAGCGGATTTCAGCAGCAATATCAGGACTATTACGACCTGAACGACGGCGAGCAGTCGCTGGAAGACCTGAAGCAGGCCATTGCCGAAGCGTTGATGAATAGCGATTTGCTGGACGAACAGATGCGCGAGCAGGTCGAGAATATGAGCGGCGAGCAGATGGAACAGCTCATCGAGCAGTTGCTCGAGCGCATGCAGCAGGAGGAGTACATCAGCATCGATCAGCCGCATGATCCGTCGCGGCAGTCGAGTGTGGGCGGGCAGGTAGGCGAGACGCAGGCGCAGGCGAAGTTCGAGATCACCGACAAGAGCCTCGATTTTCTCGGCTTCAAGGCGTTGCGCGATCTGCTGGGCTCGCTGGGTAAATCGAATTTCGGCCGTCATGACACGCGCGATATGGCGACCGGCATTGAAGCCAGCGGCGCGTCGAAGACGTACGAGTTTGGAGACACGCTGAATCTCGACATCACGGCGACGCTGTCGAGTGCGATTCAACGCGAGGGGCTGCACCTGCCGCTGAACATCGAGTACAACGATCTGCAGGTGCACCAGTGCGAGTATCAGTCATCATGCGCGACTGTGCTCATGCTCGACTGCTCGCATTCGATGATTCTTTATGGCGAAGACCGCTTCACGCCGGCGAAAAAAGTCGCGATGGCGCTGTCGCATCTGATTCGCACACAGTATCCGGGAGATTCGTTGTCGCTGGTACTGTTTCATGATTCGGCGGAAGAGTTGCCGTTGTCGCAACTGGCGCGGGTGAAGGTTGGTCCGTACTACACCAACACGCGTGAAGGCCTGCGCATGGCGCAACGGATTCTTCAGCGCCAGCGCAAAGACATGAAGCAGATCGTGATGATCACCGACGGCAAGCCCTCGGCACTGACGCTGGAAGACGGACGCATTTATAAGAATGCGTTCGGGCTCGATCCGCTGGTGGTGAGCGAAACGCTGAAGGAAGTTTCCAAGTGCAAGCGTGCGGGCGTGCTGATTAACACGTTTATGCTGGCGTCGGACCACGGGCTGATTCAGTTCGTGCAGAAAGTCACGGAGATGTGTCGCGGCAAAGCGTACTTCACCACGCCGTACACGCTGGGACAGTACCTGCTGATGGATTACATGTCGCGCAAGACGAAAACGGTGCATTAGCCCAGAAATCGTCCAAACACTTCGTTCGACAGCAGACGTCCGCGCGCGGTGAGGCGTAGGCGATCATCCCAATGCTCGAGCAGGCCGGCTTCCACCAGGTCGGCAATCGCATTATCGAATTCAGCGATGCGCTCGGCTCCATGTCGCACTGCAATTTCCGCCAGCGAGACTCCCGCGATTCATGCGCAGGCCGAGGAAGAACTCTTCTTCCAGAGCTGCCTCGGCATCGACGAGGGTGCGTGAAACGAAGAGCTGCGAGATACGAGCGTTTCCCGGTTGTAACTGCGTTGCAGCCGCAGAGTAGCCTTCCAACGAATCGGGCGTGGCAAAGCGAACCGCTTCGATTCCCTTCTCCAGCAACTCCGCATCGGCGGGAAGCATGGAGTGGGCATCGACTCCAAAGCCGAGATAAGGCTGGCGAGTCCAGTACTTCAGGTTGTGCCGCGAATCGCGCAGGCCAATGCCGTGCGTCACGCGCAAGCGAAGTTGGAAATTTCATACTGGTGCAAGCCGCCGCGCTCCAGCTTCTCGCACGCTGCGAGATACAGGTCGGCGGTGAGGTCTTCATCCGGCACGTGATGCGCGTGGTAGCGGCTGCCTCCGGCGAGCAGTTCGTTGCCCAGCCGTGAATCTTCGTCAACCTCAAGCATGTAAACGCTGGCGTGGGGAACGCCGGTGGCGAGTGTCTCTTTGAGCGAATACTCCCAACTCTCCGCGGTTTGGTGGGGCAGCCCCGCAATGAGGTCGACGCCGATGTTGCCGATGCCGGCGGAGCGCAGGCGGGCGAGGTCGGCCAGAGTGATCTCGCGGGTATGCAGGCGTCCAACCGAGGAGCACTCTTTATCGACAAACGACTGCACGCCCAGGCTGACGCGATTCACACCGCACTTCAGCAACGCGTTCATGACAGGTTCAGTGAGAGTGCCCGGCGCGACTTCGACGGTGATCTCGGCCGACCGTTCGACATCGAAGCTGTCGCGCAGGCTTCGAAAGAGCGCCTCAAGCTGATCGGGCGCGAGCACTGAAGGCGTTCCTCCGCCTAAGTAAATAGAATCAACATTGGGCTCGAGGCGCGACCCCAAAGCTTCTGCGATTTGGCCGGACGCCGCGATATCGCTCGCGACCTGCTCAACGTAACGGTCGAAGACGGTGCGCGAGAAAACTCCTGAAGCAAAGTTGCAGAAGCTGCACTTGCTGCGGCAGAAGGGGACGGAGATGTAAATTCCTAATGACAAGGTCGCGACTTTCCCCAGACGAAAGATTTCGTCGCAGGATTTACCATTATTACCCGCGGCCACTGGAAACGGAGATCGGCAGAGTTTTGCGTTACCCAGATGCGGGCTGAAGCATCTCAAGAAAGTTCATGAGAAAACGAGTCGTTATCACCGGCATGGGTGTGGTGAGCCCCAACGGCATTGGCCGCGTCGAGTTTTGCCACGCTATCCTGGCGGGCAAAAGCGGGGTCAAGCGTATCAGCCGCTTCGATGCTTCCGACCTGCCGGTGCAGATCGCGGGAGAAGTCTGCAACTTCGATGAGCTGGCGTGGATGGACGCGCACGAACGCAAGCACGTTTCGCGAGTGGTGCCGCTGGCGCTGGCCGCTGCGTGCGAGGCGCTGGGGCAGGCGGGCGTCGATTGGGCGAAGCTCAGTTTGAAAGAACTGCGCGACATTGGCGTGGTGCTGGGCACTGGCGGAGGGGCGCAGGAGTTTTCCGAAGAGATGTACCGCCTGTACTTCGCGGGCAAATCGAAGCAGGCGAGCCTGTACTCGATTCCCAGCGGTACGGCGGGAACGCTGGCCAGCGAGCTCAGCATGCGCTTCGGCATCCGTGGCATGAGCCACGTGATCACCACGGGTTGCACTTCTTCGACTGACGCGCTGGGTTACGCGCTGCGACAGATACAGCACGGCTACTGCCGATGATGCTCGCGGGCGGGGCGGATGCTCCGATCGCACCCGGAATCATGAAGGGCTTCACGCTGATGAAGATCCTGACCTCGTCGTGGAACGACGCTCCGGAGCGCGGGTCGCGGCCATTTTCGGCCGACCGCAACGGATTCGTTCTAGGCGAGGGCTCGTGGATGTTCGTGCTGGAAGACTACGAACATGCGAAGGCGCGCGGCGCAGAGCCACTGGCTGAAGTCGTGGGATATGGGTCAACGTGCGAGGCGTTTCATAGAGTGCGCTTGCAGGAAGACGGCGAGGAACCGGCGCGGGCGATCCAGATGGCCATGGAAGATGCCGGGGTGACGACGGCTGATATTCACTACGTCAACCTGCATGGAACCTCGACCGAACTGAACGATCGCATCGAAACGCGCGCCCTGAAGCTTGCGTTAGGAGAGCACGCGTATCACACGCCGATGTCGAGCCTGAAGTCACAGATCGGGCATCCGCAGGGGGCATCGGGATCTGCTGGCATGGCGGCAACGATTGTTGCCATGCTGCACGGACGGTTGGCGCCTACGATCAACCTGGAAAAGGCCGATCCTGATTGCGATCTGGACTATGTGCCTGAGGCGGGGCGGCAAGTCGCGATCGAGCACGCTGTGTGCAACTGCATTGGGTTCGGATCGAAGAATTCGGCGCTGGTGCTAAAAGCGGCGAAGTAGCTGGCGACCAGAATGGCACCAGGACGCGAGATTTCGCGGCGCGAGCCAACTGCAGATCCCTCGGTCGCCGCGGCGACCTCGGGATGACAATTCAAGAGTGTATTGGCCAAGCGACGGCACGCGGCGCTGAAGCGCCGCACTACCCGATCTATCCGATCAGGCGTCCGGCGATGTGGTAGGCAGCGTAGGCAGCGATATAGGCGACCAGCGTCATGTAGGCGAACTGGATGGCCGGCCACTTCCAGCCATTGGTTTCGCGACGCACGACGGCAATGGTCGACATGCATTGCATGGCGAAGGCGAAGAATACCAGCAGCGCCACCGCTGCCGCGGGAGTGAGTTCCTGGCGCAGAGCGGCTTGTAAGTCTTGCGCATGGGATTCGGGATCGACTCCATGCAGTGTACCCAGGGTGGAGATGATGACCTCGCGGGCAGCGATCGAAGTCAACAGGCCGACGCCAATCTTCCAATCAAACCCCAGCGGACGAATCACCGGCTCGATGGCGTGACCCACCTTGGCAACCACGCTGTCCTGCACCGCGGGAGGCTGTCCGTGATGCATGGGGAAGTTGGTCGCCGCCCACAGTAAAAGCGAAACCAGCATGATCACGGTGCCGGCACGATAAAGGAAAGCCTTGCCGCGATCGACCAGGCGCAGGCCAAGCGAAATTGGGCGCGGCCAACGATAAGGCGGCATCTCCAACACAAAGGGCGTGTCTTTGCTGCGCAGCACGGTGGAGTTCAGCAGCTTCGCGGTGAACACCGCCATCAGGAATCCGAGCACGTACAGCCCGAGCATGGCAACGGCGCGGGTTCCCAGCAACGGTCCCAGCAGCGGGCGGTTGGGCAGGAAGGCAGCGATCACCATGGTGTACACCGGCAATCGCGCCGAGCAGGTCATGAACGGCGCAATCAAGATGGTGGCGATGCGATCGCGTTTGCTCTCAATGGTGCGCGTCGCCATGATGGCCGGCACCGCGCAGGCATACGCCGAGAGGAGCGGGATGAAACTCTTGCCGTTTAGGCCCACGCGCGACATGGTTTTGTCGGCGATGATGGCGGCGCGTGCCAGGTAGCCCGAATCTTCCAGGATGCCGATGACCAGGAACAGCAGCAGAATCTGCGGCAGGAAAACCAATACCGAGCCGGTTCCCTTCCACACTCCATTGACCAGCAGCGAACTCAGGTAGCCGTGCGGCAGCAGGTTACTGAGGCGAGCGCCGGTAGAGTCGAGAGCGCTTTGCAGCAAATTCGAGAGCGGTTGCCCCACCGCGAAAATGGTTTGGAACACCGCGATCACGACGACGGCGAAGATTGCGGCTCCCCAGTAGCGGTGGAGGAAAATGCCATCCAGGCGGCGGGTCCACACCGGCGTGGCCGGGCGGCGATACTTCGCCTTCTCTCCCACGCGCACCGCCCATTCGCGGGTGCTGCGCGTATTGCCGACGACCGGCAGTTCCAGCGGCTCAGGGACCGGCGCTGACGACGAAAGAAAATTGTTGACCGCGAACAGTCCCTCGCCGGTCACTGCGCTCACCAGCGCGACCGGGGTTCCAAGTTGCCGCGCCAGAGATAACACATCAACGTGGCCGCCCTGGTCGCGCAGTTCGTCAGCCATATTGAGCAGCACCAGCGTCGGCAGGCCGAGAGCGATAACGCGCGCGGCCAGCACCAGGTGGCTGCTGAGATTGTTGGAGTTCAGCACCAGGATCACGGCTTCGGGACATCCGATGCCGGGCATGTTACCCATCAGCACGTCGACCGCGACCTTCTCGTCTTCCGACTTCGGGTTGAGGCTGTAAACGCCGGGCAGATCGATAAGGGCGACTTCGTTGCCTGCCGCGTCGCGGATGTATCCGGTGTGGTGCTCGACGGTGACGCCGGGAAAATTGCCGACCTTCTGGCGCAGCCCGGTAAGGCGATTGAAAAGCGTGGTTTTACCAGAGTTCGGCGGGCCGACCACGGCCACGGTGCGAACAGCGGAGGAAGTTTCTTCTACGGGACGGGCCACGGGATGGCAGGTCATGCTCCCGGCTCCGTAGCGCGTGAGTGAGTGGGGTTAGTCACCGAAGGCGGGCGCTCCGAGCAGTTGCACATGGATATGGCGCGACAGGTCGCGGCGCATGGCAATCTCGGTTCCTTCAACGCGGTAAACGCGGGGATCGCCGCCGGGGCAGCTGCGAGTCACCGTAACTTCGAGGCCCGGTACCATTCCCAGGTTCATGAGGTGTTCGGCCAGCGACGGCGCCAGTTCGATGTCGCTCACAATGGCGCTCTCGCCCACCTGCAAGTCGGCCAGTGCATTGGCTTCGCGCGTGGGCTTCTTTTTCCGTCCGAACATGAAGTTGAAAATCATTTTCAATTCCGTTTTCTATTCTAACCCTTCACCGGATAGCGGCAACGACCAAAGTCACACCTCGTTGTGACAACTGAACATTGTGGGAATGCTCTAGTCGATCCTTCCCAAAGCGGCAGCGCAATATTCCTTCGGAATTGCGCCTGTCGACAATCCCACGTTAGGCCAAGCCCCACTGGCCCCAAGCCGCGGCATCCAACGGCGAAACTAAGCAACCGGGTGGGATGCGACCCAGGGCGCAAGTGCGATGCCACCGCCCAGCCAGCTTGGATGCTGCAGCTAACTCGATGTTGCTCAGGCACTTGCATTTCACCTGCGGAGGATAACCAGGGTTAATCCTGCGCATAAGAAGTTTGAATTTCTCATTCTCTCCATCGGCATATATGACTGAATGCAGAAGTCACGACCCACCCTACGCAGCCGGCGCGTAGGTTCCTACAACTTGAGTTGTAAATGCACTCGATGCTGTTGCATTTCGAGTGCAACAAAATTTTCCCAAGCTCGAACGTATTGGAGTCCCGATGCAGTTGGTTCGCAGATTTCTGCCATTCCTTGCCATACTGCTGCTGGTCGCATCGGTTGCCGCACAACCTGCCAACACGGATGCTGCGAAGATTGCGCAGCTGCAACAACAGATTGCGGACGCCAAGGGCTCGGCCGACAATGCCTGGATGCTGACCAGTTCGGCCCTGGTGCTGATGATGACTGGTCCCGGGCTGGCGCTGTTTTATGGCGGCCTGGTGCGCAAGAAAAATGTGCTGGCCACCATGATGCAGAGTTTCGCAATGATGGTGGTTATCACCGTGCTGTGGGCACTGGTGCTGTATAGCCTGTGCTTCAGTTCTGGAACAACATTTATCGGCGGCCTGAGTAATGCGTTTCTGCACGGCGTGGGCGCGCAGCCCGATCCTGGTTACGCGGCGACTATTCCGTTGCAAACTTTCATGATTTATCAACTGATGTTTGCCATTATCACTCCGGCACTCATCAGCGGGGCCTTTGCCGAGCGTATGAAATTCAGCGCCATGCTGCTGTTCATGGTGCTGTGGTCGATCGTGGTCTACGCTCCCATGGCCCACATGGTTTGGGGTAAAGGCGGATTGCTCAACGCCAGTCTGGGCGGGCGCTTCCCCACTCTCGACTTTGCCGGCGGCACGGTGGTGCATATTACCTCGGGAGTTTCGGCGCTGGTGTGCGCGCTGATGCTGGGCAAAAGGCTGGGCTATCCCAAAGAGATGATGCCGCCGCATAGCGTGGTACTCAGCTTTATCGGGGCCTGCCTGCTGTGGGTGGGATGGTTCGGCTTCAATGCCGGCAGTGCTCTTAGCTCGGGCAGCCTGGCGACCAGCGCCTTTGTGGCCACGCACTTCGGTGCAGCAGCGGCGGCGATCGGCTGGATGCTGGCGGAATGGGTCCGCAACGGCAAGCCGAGCGCGCTGGGAGGAATTTCCGGCTGCGTCGCAGGCTTAGTGGCCATCACTCCTGCGGCGGGATTTGTAGGACCGATGCCGGCATTGGCGATTGGCCTCATCGCGGGCGTTTTCTGCTATTTCATGGTTGCGAAAGTAAAAATTGCGTTCGGATACGACGATTCGCTGGATGCCTTCGGCGTTCACGGCGCGGGCGGGACCATCGGTGCGCTGCTGACCGGCGTCTTTGCGACGCGGGCCATCAATCCCATCTTCAAAGATGCTCAGGGCAATGCTCTTCCGGTCGGAATGCTCGACGGCAATTACCACCAGATGCTGAATCAGGTTGTCGGCATCGGCGTGGCGATTGCCCTCGCCATCGTGGGAACGGTTGTCATCTTGAAAGTAGTCGACGCTGTGATCGGCTTGCGGGTGTCGAGTGAGCACGAAGTCGAAGGACTGGACCTGACGCAGCACGGCGAGGAAGGCTATTACTGGGAAGCGTCTACGATGTGAGGGCGGGGCGGCCGAATCAGACGATGCTGTGGGATAGGGATCCTTCGACTCCGTTTCATCTGCCTGCGGCAGATCAACCCTACGCTCAGGATGACAACGCTAAGTTGAGCCAAAAGCTAATAGCGGAATTTAAATGACCAAGATTGAAGCGGTGATTCAACCTTCGAAGTTCGAAGTTGTGAAAGATGCCCTGCTGGAGATTGGCATCGAGGGCATGACGGTGACCGAGGTGCGCGGCCATGGCCGGCAGAAGGGTCATACCGAGTTCTACCGCGGACGCGAGTACACGGTCGACGTTCTGCCCAAGGTCAAGATTGAAACTGTTGTCGCCGATCACCAGGTTGAGGCGGCGGTGAAAGCCATTACCGAAGCGGCGCGAACCGGAAAGATCGGCGACGGAAAGATCTTCCTGACGCGCATCGACGACGCCATTCGCATTCGCAACGAAGAGCGCGGCGAAAGCGCTCTCTAGGTCAGCGCCCGATCGATGGAAGCGAACTCCAATTCGAATTCGACCTTCGATCCGGGCTTACGCGCGTTATACCGCGAGGAAAGCGAGCGCATTCTCGAGCGGTTTGGGGAAACCGTGCTTGGGCGCGCTACAACTCGCAGGCGCGCCGAGATGGTCGAGAAACTGCTGCTTGGCCTTTATTCCCAGCAGGGACAACTCCGCGAACCCGGGTTCGCACTGGTAGCGCTGGGTGGATTTGGACGCGCCGCGCTGTTTCCTCATTCCGACATCGACCTGCTTTTTTTGTGCGAGAACGAACGGCTGCGCGAACACGCCAAAGATCCGGTGCGCTCGATTTGCCAGGAGCTGTGGGATAGCGGGCTGCGGGTAAGCCCAACCACGCGCACGCTGGAAGATTGCGCCCGCTTCGATCCAGATAACGTCGAGTTCACCATCTCACTGCTCGACTCGCGGCTGCTGGTGGGTGACGAAAAGCTGTTTGCCCTCATGCATGATCGAGGCGTGCCGCAACTTGTCGCACGAGAAACCGCTGCACTGGTGCAAGGATTGACCCAGGTCACGCGCTCTCGCCATGCGCGCTTCGGCAACACGCTCTTCCATCTCGAACCGAACGTCAAAGATGGGCCGGGCGGCCTTCGCGACTTCGATGTGACGCGCTGGCTGGCAACCGTTGCGGCGCTCGCCTCGCGCAAGAAATGGCCGGAGTCGGTTGCTAGCGACTACAGCTCCGAAGATACAGATCTGACGGAGGCTGTCGAATTTCTGTCGGCAACGCGATGCTATCTGCACTATCACAGCAGGCGCGACGACAACCTGCTCAACTGGGACGCGCAGGAGGAACTGGCTTCGCGCGGCATCGGGACCCAGCGCGAGGAGCTGTCGTCGGCCGAATGGATGCGACTGTACTTCCGGCACGCAAGAGCGATTCACCGGGCCGCGCTGCAGGCGGTGGAACATGCGCCGGCCAGCCGTCCTTCGCTGTATCGCAGCCTGCGGCACTGGCGGTTGCGGGGGTCGGACGAAGAATTTCCGGTGAGTGATGGCCGCGTTTCATTGCAAGAATCCGGAGCAGCCCGCGATCCTGAGGTCGTCTTGCGGCTGTTCACCTTCATGGCGCGTCATGGAGTAACGCTGAGCCTGGAGACGGAACGACGACTGAACAACTCACGCACGTCATTGAGTGAGACCCTGCCTCAGGACGCGCGCGCGTGGCGGCACTTGAGCGAGCTGCTGGTGCAGCCTCATGCGGCGGAGGCGTTGCGCGCGATGCACGCGATGAAGCTGCTGGCGCCGGTCCTGCCGGAAATCGACGCTATCGACTCGCTGGTGCTGCGCGACCTTTATCACCGCTACACGGTCGACGAACACACTTTCTTAACCATCGAATCGTTGCATCGGCTGGCCGGCGACGCAGAGTGGCTGAAACCTTTCGCGGATTTGCACGGTGAGCTGGAGAATCCCGAGTTGCTGTACCTGGCGCTTCTGCTGCATGACACAGGCAAAGCGCTGGCTGGCTCGGACCATGTGTGCGGCAGTCTCCAGCTCACCGCTGTGGCGTCGCAACGGCTGGGGCTGAGCGCCGAGGACGCGGACACGGTGAGTTTTCTGGTCGCCAGCCATCTCGAGCTGTCATCGACTTTGCGCAAGCGCGACATCTACGATCCGCAAACGGTTCGCGAGCTGGCAACAAAGGTAGGCACAGCAGAGCGTTTGAAGCTGCTCACGCTGATGACGCTGGCCGACATCAAGGCGGTCAACCCGGAAGCGCTTACTCCGTGGAAGGCGCAGAACCTGTGGCAGCTGTATATGGCAACCGCCAACTACTTCAGCCGCAGTGTCGATGAAGAACGTTTCCACGCCGATAGGTGCGATGAACAGGTGGAACGAATTGCCGCTCTGCTGCCCAATCGACGACGCGCAGCTGTTGCAATTCCTGGAAGGCCTGCCTCGCCGGTATCTTCTGTCGCACGCTCCCGAGCAGGTGATCACCCACCTGGCGATGGCAAATCGGCGCTGTGAAAATCCGGTGCAGCTTGAACTGCGGCACCTGAACCAGCATTACGAGTTGACGGTGGTTACCGGCGATCATCCCGGCCTGTTCTCCATCATCACGGGCGCGCTTTACGGCTGGGGTATGGACATCACGAAAGCGGGTGCGTTCTCCAACGCTGCGGGCGTCATCGTTGACAGCTTTTATTTCAAGGACCGCTTTCGCACGCTGGAACTCAACCCGCCCGAACGCGATCGCTTCAAGAAGTCGGTGGCGCAGGTTGTGATTGGAGAGACATCGCTCGACAAGTTGCTGGCTTCGCGGCTCCGGTCAGACCAGAAAGCAGCCAAGCTCAAGGTCGAGACGCACCTGCGTTTTGATGATGAATCTTCGCCGACCAGCACTCTACTGGAAGTTACGACACAGGACCGGCCCGGCCTTCTGCATACCATTAGCTCCACACTGGCCAGCGAGGAGTGCAGCATCGAAGTCGCGCTGGTCGATACCGAAGGCGCTGCCGCCCACGACGTCTTCTACCTGAGCTCGGGTGGCGTCAAGCTGAAGGCAGATCATCAGCGGCGGATCGAGTGGGCATTGATGGCGGAGCTGGACAACGCACTGCCGAAGCGCTGGTAGGAGCACGGCGGATAGCGATTAGGTAGCCTTTCCGCGGCGCTGAAGCGCCGCACTACCCGACCAGCGCAACCCGTGCTTTGCTGGGCACCGAAGACCCTCTCACCCGATCACTACGCCGTAAAATGATGACAGTGTCCGACATCTACATCCTGGGGATTGAAAGCTCATGCGACGAGACCGCCGCTGCGGTTGTGCGCTCGGGCGAAGAGGTCGTCTCCAGCGTCGTCTACTCGCAGATTGCGACGCATCAGGCTTATGGAGGCGTCGTCCCGGAGCTAGCTTCGCGCGAGCACCTGCGTGCAGTCGTTCCCGTCGTCCGCCAGGCGCTGCACGACGCCGGAAAGAGCTACGACACCATCGACGCGATTGCCGTCACTCAGGGTCCGGGGCTTGCGGGATCGCTGCTGGTCGGGCTCAGTTTCGCCAAGGCGCTGGCCTTTTCCGCCTCTAAGCCGCTCATCGCGGTCAATCATCTCGAAGGACACATTCATGCGGTGCTGCTGGAAGAGCGGCAGCGAGGCAATCACGAGCTGGAGTTCCCGGTACTCGCGCTGGTGGTCAGCGGAGGTCACACCCATCTTTACCTGGCCGAGCGCCGCGACGATGGATGGGTGTACCACAATGTAGGACAGACCCGCGATGACGCGGCAGGCGAAGCGTTCGACAAAGTCGCTAAGCTGCTGGAACTCGGCTATCCCGGCGGGCCGATGATCGACTTTCTTGCGCCGCATGGCGACACAGACGCGGTGCAATTTCCTTTTTCCCAGATCAAACATCGCGATCGCAATCCGGAGAACCGTCACGCGCCCGAAGTTCAGCGAATCGATTTCTCTTACAGCGGGATCAAGACGGCCGTGCTGCGCTATGTCGAGCTTCACGGAATGCGCGAGACGATCGCGGCGCGCCGCGAGGCACTGCGCAACATCGCCAGCCCAACTCGCGAAGACTACCTGGCGCTGTGCGACAAGCAGACGTTAGATCTTGTGGCGTCGTTCCAGCGTGGGATTGTTAACGACCTGGTCGGCAAAACTCTGACCGCTGCGCGCGAGTTCAACGCCTCGACGTTGCTGGTCACCGGAGGCGTGGCCGCCAATTCCATGTTGAGAACGCGCTTTGAAGAGCAGTCCGGGCGAGAGAGATTGCAGGTTTACTTCCCTTCGCGCAAGCTTTCGACCGATAACGCCGCGATGATTGCCGCCGCGGCCTATCCGCGGTATCTGGCCGGCGAGTTTGCCGAGGCGGAGTTATCGGCGGAGGCCGGGTTGCGGCTGCGGTAACCAGCGACACGAGCCGAGACACCTCCGCGCCCTCGTCCACCAACCACGCGGATCGCCAGCAGTGCTTATTCTTCTTCGGTGGGAATCTTCGCTTCGATATCCATGTCGCGGAATTCGCTGGAGTCGAAGACCTCGCGGCATTCTAGACATTCAACAAATTCCGAGTCCTCGTCTCGTGAGACGATCTGGACACGGGGGTGAAGGCAAACATTTGGCATAGAGCTGCTCTGAGGGAAATTGCGGGTCGTGATTGGCGGCTGGATGTGATTCATATCGACGTCCGCCTTTACGGCGGACAGTGCTCGAATTGGCGGTATTTTAAGCCGAGACTTTGCGAAGTCAAGCGAATCCTCACTCAACCCACGTTAAAAAGTAGTGCACGGGGAACCCAGCTCGCGGGCCTTGCGCGATCCTCGGCGGCGATATACGACGTTTTTCATCGCAAATCGGCAAACAATATCCGATGATTTTCGTCGCAAATTGCTAACTCTTTCGCTGACAATTAGCTACAGCTGAATGCTCCCTTCTTCCATTCACTGAAAAACTTGCGCTAGCCGGCTTCCGCGCCGTAAAATCGATTTGCGACTGAAATGGTCGCATATGCGTCTTATACCTAGCGACCTATGCTGAAACTCACCAAGAAAGCGGATTACGGGCTGATCGCCATGCGCCACCTGGCGCAGCATGCTGACTTGGGTGCGTGCAGTGCCAAGGACCTGGCGGAGATGTACAGCATCCCGCAGGAAGCGCTGGCCAAAATACTGCAGCGGCTGACCAAGGCCGGATTGCTGGTTTCGCAGTACGGCACCAACGGCGGCTATACGCTGGCACGCAATCCGCGACTGATCAGCGCGTTCGAGGTGATTCGCGCGATTGAAGGTCCGCTCTTTATCACCTCGTGCAGTGTCGGCGACGATTGCGACCAGAGCGACCACTGCACCATTCGCGCGCCGCTGCGCAAGGTGAGCCGCAGCATTGAAGAGGTTTTGAACCGGTTAACGATTTGGGAGATGACTGAGCCCGACGCTGAGGTAGAGCCCGCGACGGAATTGGTCACGCTGGGTCTAACGCGCGATAAACGCGCGCAAGTTTAGGAGAAAGCGATTTCATATGAGCACTACTGCTATTGCCCCAGAGAATGTTGAAGCGACCAAGGGTGTGAAGCTGCCCATTTATATGGACAACCACGCCACCACACGCACCGATCCTCGCGTGCTGGAGGAGATGCTGCCCTATTTCACCGAATATTTTGGCAATGCGGCCAGCCGCAACCACGAATTCGGCTGGGTAGCCGAGCAGGCGGTGGAGCAGGCGCGCGAGCGTATTGCCAAGCTGATCGGCGCCAATACCAAAGAAATCATCTTCACCTCCGGTGCCACCGAGAGCGACAACCTGGCGATCAAGGGTGTCGCCGAGATGTACCGCGAGAAGGGCAATCACATCATCACCCAGGCAATTGAGCACAAGGCGGTGCTGGATACCTGCAAGCGGCTGGAGAAGTATGGCTTCCGCGTGACCTATCTGCCGGTGCAGAAGGACGGTCGTATCGATCTCGACGACCTGAAGCGCGCCATGGACGACAAGACGATCCTGGTGAGCATCATGGCGGCTAACAACGAGATTGGCGCGTTGCAACCGATTCGCGAGATTGGCGCACTGTGTCACGAGCGCGGAGTTCTGTTCCACACCGATGCGGTGCAGGCCATCGGCAAGGTGCCGTTCAACGTAGTTCAGGACAACGTGGACCTGGCATCGATCACTGCACACAAGCTGTACGGCCCGAAGGGCGTGGGAGCTTTATACGTTCGCCGCAAGAATCCGCGCGTGCAGTTGGTGGCGCAGATTGATGGCGGCGGCCACGAGCGCGGCATGCGTTCGGGCACGCTGAATGTTCCCGGCATCGTAGGACTGGGCAAGGCTTGCGCGATCGCTCAGGAAGGCATGGCGGAAGAGGCGAAGAAGATGGCGGGGCTGCGCGACCGGCTGAAGGACAAGATCATGGGCCAGCTCGACGAGGTCTACATCAACGGATCGTGGGAGCATCGCCTGCCTAACAACCTGAATATCAGCTTTGCCTACGTGGAAGGCGAGTCGCTGCTGATGGGCATCAACGATATTGCGGTGTCGAGCGGCTCGGCATGCACCTCTGCGACGTTGGAGCCATCTTATGTATTGAAGGCCCTCGGCGCGGGCGACGATCTGGCACACAGTTCCATCCGCTTCGGCCTGGGACGTTTCAATACCGAAGCCGAAGTGGATTACGTAGCCGAGCGCGTAGTCGAGACGGTAAAGCGCTTGCGCGAGTTGTCTCCGCTGTACGAAATGGCGAAAGAAGGCATCGATTTGACGAAGGTGCAGTGGGCGGCTGAACCGTCGGCGCACTAAAGATTTGAAGGGGCACGCTTCAGGCGTGCCAGACAGAATTCTTTTGGGGAAGGGGGCTTCAGCCCCTGTGAGGAGAATTACCAATGGCATACAGCGATAAGGTTCTGGATCACTACACCAATCCGCGCAACGTCGGTTCGCTCGACAAGAACAGCACCGAAGTAGGCACTGGTCTGGTCGGCGCGCCTGAGTGCGGCGACGTGATGAAGCTGCAGATCAAGGTGAACCCGGCGACGAACGTGATCGAAGAGGCCAAGTTCAAGACCTTCGGCTGCGGCTCGGCCATCGCTTCGTCTTCGCTCGCCACCGAGTGGGTGAAGGGCAAGACGGTTGACGAGGCGCTGACCATCAAGAACACCGACATCGTGAAGGAACTGTCTTTGCCTCCGGTAAAGATTCACTGCTCGGTGCTGGCCGAAGATGCGATTCGCGCCGCCATCGGCGACTGGAAGAAGAAGCAGGGCCAGGAACAGACGCAGTCTCAGTCACAGCCGGTTGCGCAGCAGGCATAAACTGGGTAGAGGACCAGGCGCGCCCGGCCAACATGGGCTTGGCGCGCCGAAGGCACAAACATGAGCACGATCAACATTGAAAAACCCGCAGAGACTCCCGCTCCGGCCGCCAAAGGGATTCACGGTGACCGACAAGGCAATCGCACGCATCCGCTCGGCGATGGCGAAAGAAAATATCTCGCCTACCGAGGGCGGACTGCGCCTGGGAGTGCAGGGCGGCGGGTGTTCCGGGTTGAGCTACAACATCCGCTTCGATACGCAACCGCGTGAGCGCGACCGCGTGTTCCTGTACGACGACGTGCGCGTGTTCGTGGATCCCAAGTCGTTCATCTACCTGCACGGCATGATTCTCGATTACGAAGAGACCCTCATGCATCAGGGGTTTGTCTTCCAGAATCCCAATGCGAAGAAGGCCTGCGGTTGTGGCAGCTCGTTCTCGTAAGGTCGCAGTTGTTACCCGAAATTTCACTTGCGCGCAGTAGAGCAGAAGCTATAGGTACGCCTGATGGCAAGCACGAAACCTGACAATCCGAAAGCAAGCGGCATCCTGATTTCAAGCCAGGACACGCCGCTCAAAGTGCACTGCTGGTCTTGCGGAGACATGCGTGCGGCGCACTTTTGTCAGCAATGCGGAAAGGTACAGCCTCCAGTTCCGGTCGATTTCTTCTCTTTCTTCGGACTGTCGTATCGGCTGAATCTCGACACCAAAAATCTCGAGCGCGAGTTTTACGATCTGAGCCGACACTTGCATCCCGACATCAACGCCGGCAGCAGTGACCCTGAACAGGAATGGAGCCTGGAGAAAAGTTCGCAGCTCAACGACGCTTATCGCACGCTGAAGGACCCGATTGCTCGCACCGAATATCTGCTGCGCTTGCAGGGCGTGCAGTTAGAAGAGCAATCGCAGGCGGCCACCGAAGAGGCTCGGCGTACCGGGGCGAGAAAAAGCAGGTGGTTCCGCCCGACCTGCTGGAAGAGGTCTTCGAGCTGAATATGCAACTCGAAGAGCTGCGGATGAACAAGAAGATGGGCGAGGACGACCGCACCCTGGTTCACGACGTACAGAAGACGGAGCAACACCTTCGAACCAAGAACGAGAACCTGGTGGAAGAGTTGCGCTCGGCGTGGAACGACTGGGATGCGCTGATTGAGCGCAGCGAGCGCGGCGAGAATGTGCTGGAGAGCGATCGCGCCCAGGTGCGCAGTCGCATGGTCGACGTGCTGAATCGCCGCTCCTACATCCGGAATCTGCTGCGTGAAGTGGATGGAGTGCTGGAAGGCTAGCGGGGCTTCCATGACAAAACAAGATTGGATTTTGTAGGGACGTCTGAAGGCGTCCCTCCACCCAAATACACGAATGGCAACTGACCGCATTATCGGAATCGACCTGGGTACCACCAACTCGCTGGTGGCGTACATGGAGAAGGACCGCCCGGTCGTAATCCCCGGCGAAGACGGCGCGAACCTTGTGCCCTCAGTGGTTGCGCTGGATGAACACGACCAGATCATCGTCGGCAACGCTGCGCGCAAATACCTCATCGAGACCCCCGAACGGGCGGTTTACAGCGTCAAGCGGCTGATGGGCCGCGGCGTTGAAGACGTTCAGGACGAGCTGAAGCTCTTCCCTTTCCGCCTGGCCGATGATCTCGCTCCGGGTGAGGTGCTGCGCATCAAGCTGGGCAATAAGACATTCACGCCGCCGGAGATTTCGGCGTTCATCCTGCGCCAGCTTAAACGTAATGCCGAACGATATTTTGCAGCGCCGGTGACCAAGGCGGTCATCACCGTCCCCGCGTATTTCAATGACGCACAGCGGCAAGCCACGAAAGACGCGGGCCGCATCGCCGGACTCGACGTACTGCGCCTGGTCAACGAACCGACGGCTGCTTCGCTGGCCTATGGTCTCGATGAAAAGAAAGACGGCACGGTAGCGGTTTACGACTTTGGCGGCGGCACCTTCGACATCTCCATCCTCAAACTGCATGAAGGCATCTTCGAAGTCATCGCGACCAACGGCGACACTCACCTTGGCGGAGATGACATCGACAATCTGCTGATTGCAATCGCCCTCGACGATGTGCAAGGAGACCTGGGTATCGACGCGCGACGCAATGCGGAGATTGTCCAGACAATTCGCAAAGCAGTGATTGAGGCGAAGATTGCGTTGTCGTCGAATGAGGCTACGGTGCTCGACGTCGAGCTTCCGGGCGGAAAGCGCTATCAGCGCGAGATCACGCGCGACCAGTTCGAGCAGCTGATCCAGTCAGTGGTCAATCGCACCGTCGGCCCAGTGAAGCAGGCGATCAAAGATGCCGAGATCACGGTCCAGCAGATCGACGAAGCTGTACTGGTGGGCGGCTCGACGCGCATTCCGCTAGTCCGCAAGCTGGTCGAGGAGATGTTCCAGCGCAAGCCTCATGCCGACCTGAATCCTGACGAGGTCGTCGCGCTGGGAGCCGCGGTGCAAGCCAACATTCTCGCCGGCGGCACCGAAGCGACCAGCGACATGCTCTTGCTCGACGTGACGCCCTTGTCGCTCGGGATCGAGTCGCTGGGCGGAGGCGTGGCCAGGATCATTCATCGCAACTCGACCATTCCGGCTTCAGCCACTGAGCATTTCACAACCGGCGTCGAAGGTCAGACCAACGTCGCCATTCATGTGGTACAGGGCGAGCGCGAGATGGCGAAGGACAATCGTTCGCTGGCGCGTTTTGATCTGAAAGGTATTCCGCCGATGCCGGCCGGACTGCCGCGCATCGAAGTGAAGTTCCTCATCGATGCTAACGGCATTCTGCACGTCACCGCGCGCGAGTTGCGCAGCGGCAAGGCAGCCGAGATCGAGGTGCAGCCCAGCTATGGCCTGACCGACGAGCAGGTCGAGAACATGATTCTGGAATCATTCGACTACGCGGAAGACGATTTCAAGCAGCGACAGCTGGTCGAAGCCCGGAACGAAGCTGATACGATTCTCACCGCCCTCGAGAAGGGCCGCAAGAATCCTGCGTGGGTGCAACTGACCTCGCAGGAGCGGACGAACATTGGAAAAATGGAAAAAGCCCTGCGCGAGGTTTACCGGCAGGACGATTACCAGGCCATCCGCGGCGCCATTGATGCCCTGAACCAGGGCACCATGCGCCTCGCTGAATTGATGATGGATTCCGCCGTCGGCGCCGCCCTTAAAGGCAAAACAATGGACAACGCGGATGTGGGCGAAGGTCCGGCAGCGCCGCATCCCATCGCACAGGCAGAGATCGAGAGCTAGGAATTTATGGCAGACGAGAAAACACAAGGCAGCGGAGCTGCCACGATTGAAGCACCCGGAGCGAACACGGTTCGGGTCACCTTCCTTCCCGAAAACAAGACCGTCGAATTCGAACACGGTAAATTACCATACCTCGAGCATGGCAAGCCGGAGTCGCTTCTCGATGTAGCGTTGAACTTCGGGGTTCATCTGGATCACGCCTGCGGCGGCAATTGCGCTTGTACCACATGTCATGTGGTAGTGAAGAAGGGCAAAGAGTGCCTAAGCGGGATGGAGGATGACGAGGCCGACCGCCTAGATATGGCGGCCGATTTGCAACTCGAGTCGCGACTCGGTTGCCAGTCCGTCATCGACAAGCCGGGCGAGATTGTGGTCGAGATTCCGGCGTGGAATCGGAATTACGTCTCGGAAACACATTGATTTCACCACCGAGAACACAGAGGGCACCGATAAACTGAAATCAAAATTCTCGGTGCCCTCGGTGGCCTCCGTGGTAAATGCTTTTGTCCTGCTGGGCTGAGCTCATTCGAAAGGAGCCACATGGCTGCTGAATTACGCTGGGATGACGCTGAAGATCTGGGCATTGCGTTGGCCGATAAGTATCCCGACCAGAATCCGCTGGAAGTACGTTTCACCGATCTGCTCCGCTATATTACCGAGCTCCCCACCTTTGTCGACGACCCCACAGAGTCGAACGAGTCCAAACTGGAAGCCGTTCAGATGGCGTGGTATGAGGAATACCAGGATCGCCACGAGTAGCACACGCATTCGTTCTTCCTCAGGTATTTCTCCGCTTAACTGGCGGTCAGTACCGCATTCGCCAACAGTAGTACTGCTTAGTTCCAAAAAGTCGTACTAGGCATTCATGCCCATTGTTTCAGAGTAGATGGGTCCGTACTCTCCGGCTTTCAAGGAGGGCACGATGATTCAGCGTTCTAATTTATTCTTCATATTCGCTTCGTTCCTTTTCGGTGCCGCCTCGCTGGCCTCGGCAGTCACCGTCAACGTTTCTTCGCCAACCAATAATTACAGCGGATCCAGTCCGGTCCACGTGGCCGCCAACGCTTCCAGCGATAAGACGATCACCGGCTGGGCGGTCTACATCGATGGCCAGACGGCTTATCAATCGGGATCGACATCCGTGGATACGCAGCTTACGGTTGCGCAGGGCAAGCATCAATTCGTCATTCGCGCCTGGGATGCTGGCGGAAAATACGGCGACGTATGGGAGACCATCACCGTCAGTGGCGGCGGCGGCGGCGGACTGCCGACTCCTCCGCCGTGGGCGAAAATCTTCAACAATGTTCATCGCGGCGGATCGTGGGGATCGTGCCATGACCCGGGCTGCGCCGGTGGCAGCGGCAAGGGAACGTACTGGATGGCGCAAAACCAGTCCAGCCCTTCCATGAGTGGCGCCAGCACCGAGTTGTTTAACTCCGGCGTATGGGCCAACGCGCTGTTCTGGCATGGGCTGGGAGCCAACAACACACAGCGTAATTTTCTTGTTGATTATTACCTTTACGTTGATAACGCCTCCAAGGGGGCGGCGCAGTCCTTGGAGCAGGAGTCTTACCAGTTCGTAAACGGATGGAATTATATGCTGGGCACCCAGTGCGACGTCGGCAGCGGCGTCTGGGACACTTGGGATATGGCCGCCAACCACTGGTATGGGACGTCCGTTCCCTGTAAGGCCTTCGCGCCCAACACCTGGCATCACATCCAGTGGTACATCACGACCGACACCAACGCGCATAAGTACACCTATCATGTGCTGGTCGTGGATGGCCAACCGTATACGCTCAACATCACGCGTAATGCCGCTAGAACGGGCTGGAGCGATAACGTCGGCATCCAGTGGCAACTTGACGTCAACAAGACCGGCGTCGGCTATCACGAGTGGATCGACAAAGGCACCTTGACGATCTGGTAGGAAGTGGTCAGGAGCTTTCAGCCCTGGGCACAAAACAAAAGGCCCGGCCAATTTCGGTCGGGCCTTCGTGCATTCTCGTTTGTCTACACCCCTACGACTTCTTTCTTCTCCACCTTCGCCTCGCGCAGAAATTTCGCGGCTTCTTCCGGCGGCGTGGGGTTCTGGTAGAAGCCGGTTCCCCACTCGAAGCCGGCGGTCTTAGTGAGGCGCGGCATAAATTCGATGTGCCAGTGGTAGTGGTCCAGTGCCGATTCCTGGATTGGCGCGGTATGGATCACCAGGTTATACGCCGGTGAGTCCAGCACCTGGTCGGCCTTGGTCAGCAAGCTCTTCAACGACTTGGCCAACGCCTCGTAAACCTGCGAAGAAGAATTCTCAAACGACGACTCATGCCGCTTCGGCAGTATCCATGTTTCGAAGGGAAACGTGGAGCATAGGGTGCCAGGGTGAGGAAGCTTTCGTTCTCGCTCACCACGCGAACGCCGGCCTCGGTCTCCTGGCGCACGATATCGCAGAAAACACATCGCTCTTTATAGACGTAATACTGCTTGGCGCCTTCCATCTCCTCCAGCACGTGCTTGGGGACGATGGGCAGTGCGATGAGTTGACCGTGCGAGTGCTCGAGGGTGGCGCCGGCCGCCTTGCCGTGATTCTTGAAGATCAGTATGTATTTGAAGCGCTTGTCTTTCTTCAGATCGAGGATGCGGTCGCGAAAAGCCCACAGCACGTCTTCGATGCGCTTCTCCGAAAGGTCAGCCAGAGTGAGATCGTGGTCCGGGGTCTCGATGATGACCTCGTGCGCGCCGATGCCGTTCATCTTGTCGAACATGCCTTCGGCCTGGCGGGTAAGACTGCCTTCAATTCCCAGCGCCGGAAACTTGTTGGGCACCACGCGCACCGTCCAGCCCGATCCGTCGCGTCCGGTGCCGTTCGGCCGGTAGGCCAGTACCTCCGAC
This sequence comes from uncultured Acidobacteriaceae bacterium, assembly GCA_963791965.1. Classification (GTDB taxonomy): domain Bacteria; phylum Acidobacteriota; class Terriglobia; order Terriglobales; family Acidobacteriaceae; genus CAVVDY01. The sequence continues at coordinate 104,314 of CAWBUK010000009.1, forward strand.
GGCGTCTTGCTCTCATTGCCGGCGCAGAACGGGCAGAACCCGCCTTTCTTTCGAACCGGCTCGCGCACAAAATCTGCCGGCCGCTTAGCGCGGTCGGTCGAGATAATTACCCATCTCCCCACGATCGGATCTTTCCTTAATTCAGGCACAGCACCCTTCCTTCGAAGCCTTTATCGTGCTCCGGTTGGTCGTTCCCTCTTCTATTTATTCACATCGGCAAACTGCATAGTCCAGTCAAGCAGTGCAGGCGAGCGGGCGCTCAATCGAACATCTCGGCACTGGTTGCGAACCCGGCACCGGGGGGAACGCCGTTCGCAAAGTTTAGATTGTACAGAATCGGGCATCGAATCAGCGACCCCTTCGACTTCGCGCCACCTGATTTGGACTCGCACAGGGCAGGCCATTCCGAAACGGGCGTGGCCTGCGCGCATCCTTATTCCAACTGACCGCTTCTCTTAACTCTGTTACCTTTGTGCCTAACTAAACTGCGGGAGGTTGCGATGTCATCCTCTTCATCGGGTTCTGCAGCGTCGTCGAAGGTAACCGTGGCCTGTCTCGCCAGCTACTACAAGGGTGAGGAGTTCATGCAGGAGTGCCGGCGCCAGGGGGCCCGTGTACTTCTGATCACCTCGCACAGCCTGGAAAACGCGGCCTGGCCGCGCGAGAGCATCGACGAGATCTTCTACGTTCCCGACGTCGACAAAGCCTGGAACATCAACGACGTCATGCTGGGGCTCAGCCACGTGGCCAAGACCGAGAGCATCGACCGCATCGTCGCGCTGGATGAGTTTGACGTAGAGACAGCCGCGATTTTGCGCGAGCACCTGCGCGTGCCCGGCATGGGACAGACCACCGCGCGCTACTTTCGCGACAAGCTGGCCATGCGCACCCGCGCTGCCGCAGAGGGATTGCTGTTCCGGCCTTCATCCACGTTCTAAACCATCACAAGCTCAACCATTTCATGGAACGCATTCCACCACCCTGGATCCTTAAGCCGCGCTCCATTGCCGGATCCATCGGCATGAAGAAGCTGCACAATTCGGGTGAGTTCTGGGACGCAGTGAACAAGCTGGGCGATCAGCAGTCGTTTTATTTGCTGGAACAGTTCGTGCCCGGCGACATCTATCACGTTGACACTATCGTTTACGACCAGCAGGTACAGTTCTCGGTGGCCAGCAAATACGGGCGGCCTCCAATGGAGGTCTCACAGAGCGGCGACGTCTTCACTACGCGAACCCTGGCGCCGGGGTCGGAGGAAGAGCTTCCGCTGCGTCGCCCTCAACCAGCAGGTGCTGAAAGCCTTCGGCTTGTTGCGCGGCGCGTCGCACAGCGAGTTCATTCGCGGCCACGATGGCCGGCTCTATTTCCTGGAAACATCAGCGCGAGTTGGCGGCGCGCACATTGCCGAGTTGGTCGAGGCCTCCACCGGCATCAACTTGTGGGCGGAATGGGCCAAGGTGGAGATCGCCGGGGGCGACAAGCCGTACACGGTCACACCGCTGCGCAACGATTTCGCAGGTCTGCTGATCTCGCTGGCCCGCCAGGAATGGCCTGACACCTCGGCCTATAACGATCCGGAAATTGTCTGGCGCATGAACGACAAATCGCATCATGCCGGTCTGATCGTTCGTTCCAAGGATTCAAACCGTGTCGAGCAACTCATTCGCGAATACGCGCAGCGCTTTCTCCATGACTTCTTCGCGTATGAGCCGCCTAAGGATAAGCCGTCGGCGTGAAGGTAGTCGTCGGTTGTCAGTTGGCTGGGTCTGCGTGAGAACTCGACTCCGCCAATGTCGGTGGAACAACCGGCAATCTGAGCCCCTTGGGGCGACCAACATGACAGCCCAGCACGCAGCCGAAGGTGGAGTGCTGGGTGTGAGTCGGAAAAGCCCCTCGAGTCGCGTAGCGACGGCACGGGTGTTCAAGCACACTCAGCCGGAGACTCACGGCTCAGCTTCCCAGCACCACACCTTCGGCGCTGAAGAGTCGAAACTGAAGTCCTTGCCAGAAGCGATCATGGGCGATCCCTTCGATCATGAGACACAACACCAACCTGCAATACTTGCCAACCCTACAGCACGTTAATCGCGCGCGCCGCGAGAACCACTAGCACTGACAGCGAGATCAGCGATTGCAGCATGGACATGATCTTCGCCCACCCATCGAGCACGGCGGTGTCGGTTGGCGAAAAGGCTGTGCTGGTGTTGAAGGCCAAAAACAGGTAGTCGATAAACTCAGGTGACCACGTCAGGTCACCTCAAGTTTATCGACTACCTGTTTTTGGCCTTCAACACCAGCACAGCCCTTTGCGCCAACCGACACCGCCGTGCTCGATGGCTGGGGAGTCATGGCCATGCTGCAATCGCTGATTTCGCTGTCAGTGCTAGTGGTTCTCGCGGCGCGTGCGATTAACGTGCTGTATTTGGGGTGAGGGTTCGTGTTGTGTCTCTCATGATCGAAGGGATCGCCCATGATCGCTTCTGGCGAGGACTTCAGTTTCGACTCTTCAGCGCCGAAGGTGTGGTGCTGGGAAGCTGAGCACGAGTCTCCGGCTGAGTGTGCTTGAACACCCGTGCCGTCGCTACGCGACTCAGGGGCTTTTCCGACTCACACCCAGCACTCCACCTTCGGCTGCGTGTGTGTTGCCATGTTAGTCGCCAGGGCTCAGATTGCCGGTTGTCTCCACCGACATTGGCGGAGTCGAGGGGCAGGGAGACCCAGCCAACTGACAACCAACAACTACCTTCACGCCGACGGTTTATCCTTAGGCGGCTCGTACGCGAAAAAGTCCTGGTGGAAGCGGTGCGGGTATTCGCGAATGAGTTGCTCGACACGGTTTGAATCCTTGGAACGAACGATCAGACCGGCATGATGCGATTTGTCGTTCATGCGCAGACAATCTCGGGATCGTTATAGGCCGAAGTGTCAGGCCATGCCTGGCGGGCCAGCGAGATCACAGACCTGCGAAATCGTTGCGCAGCGGGACGGTGTACGGCTTGTCGCCGCCATTCACCTTGGCCCATTCCGCCCACAAGTTGATGCCAGTGGAAGCTCCGACCAACTCGGCAATGTGCGCGCCGCCAACTCGCGCGAGGTCTCGAGGAAATACAGCCCGGCCATCGTGGCCGATGAATATGCGACGCGCCGCGCAATAGTCCGAAAGCTTTCAGGTGCTGGTTGGGAACGCAGCGGAAGCCTTCCGACCCCGCGCCAGGCTCGCGTCGTGAAGACGTCGCCGCTCTGTGAGACCTCCATTGGAGGCCGCCCCTGGCCACCGAGAACTGTACCTGCTGGTAGACGATAGTGTCAACGTGATAGATGTCGCCGGGCACGAACTGTTCCAGCAAACAACTGTGATCGCCCAGCTTGTTCACTGCGTCCCCAGAACTCACCCCATTGTTGAAGCTTCTTCATGCCGATGGATGGAGCGCGGCTTAAGGATGATGCGTCATGAAATGGTTGAGCTTGTGATGGTTTAGAACGTGGAC
>CAWBUK010000010.1:0-24702 GCA_963791965.1 uncultured Acidobacteriaceae bacterium
GCGCCCTCTACCTGAAAGCCGCGGCACTCAAGAACATTGCCTTCCGGGAATTTGAGTTCACTACCGAGCTACTGGTCAGCGACGGCACCGTACATGGCGTTCGCCTGCTCGACCAGGGGGGCCAATTTCACCAGATTTACGCTCGCGCCGTGCTGCTCGCCACCGGCGGCCTGGGCCAGGTGTACAGCAACACCACAAATCCCGCGGTTGCTACCGGCGATGGAGTAGCCATGGCGCATCGCGGGGAGCGGAAATCAGCGACATGGAATTCGTTCAGTTCCATCCCACCGCGCTGTATCTGAAGAACGCTCCGCGCTTTCTGCTGTCCGAAGCTCTGCGCGGTGAAGGAGCCTACCTCCGCAACCTCGAACTTAAGCGCTTCATGCCCAAGTATCACGAGCTGGCCGAACTGGCGCCGCGGGACGTAGTAGCGCGCGCCATCGCACACGAGCTGGAAATTCAGCATCGGCCCGACGCGACCGTTTACCTTGACCTCACGCATCTCAAAGCCGACCGCGTGCGCAGCCGCTTCCCTACCATTTACGCGACCTGCATGCGCTACAACATCGACATCGCAACCGAGCTGATTCCGATTCGTCCGGCGGCCCACTACTCCATGGGAGGAGTGCGCACCGATCTGGATGGCCGCACCTCGATCGACCGCCTGTATGCCGCCGGCGAGGTGGCCTGCACCGGCGTGCATGGAGCAAATCGCCTCGCCAGCAATTCCCTGCTCGAGGGCTTGGTTTACGGGGCCCGCGCCGCAAGGGCGATGCAGGAAGAAACTAGCGCTGCCCACCACGCTATGCCGATCCCGGAGACTGCCCAGTCGAGTAATGGGAATAGTAGTGAGGTGGAGGCTTTCATCCGCCAGGTGCAGCAGCTGATGTGGCAGCACGTGGGCGTGGTGCGCGACGGCAATTCGCTGCGTCAGGTTGTCGCTGAGCTAAGCCGATTACAGCAGCAGGCGCCCAAGCCGGGGAGTCGTCTGGCGCGCGAAGCGGCGAATATCGTTGAAACCGGATTGCTCATCGCCCGCGCAGCCCTCGCCCGCGAAGAAAGCCGCGGCGCCCATTACCGCACCGACTTCCCAGTCAAGAACGACGCCAAGTTTCACAAGCACTCGGTCATCTGCGGGGACGCCATTCGATTCGAATAGGCGTTCGCCTTTGCTCATCTAAATCTGAGGTTGCGCACACTGCTTTGTATCAGGGCACGACTTTCAGTCGTGCCGATACGCCCATCAGTAGTTTGTCATCCCGAGCGAGCTTTAGCTCGCGAGGGACCTGCAGTTCGCGCCTTCGCCGCCCCTCGCGGCGGTAGACAACGATTTCGCATTTCGATGAAGCCGCGCCAAAAACACCAGCCCCGGGCGGGGCTCCGGCGTGTCTACCCGAACACGAATCTCGGGTCGTACTCAACCCCAGACTTTCGCAACAGCGTAAGGAACTTCACTATGCCGCGCGTTTCGCCCTGTCGCCCGAAGCAGCAGAGGCCAGTCCCGCCGTGCGGGACGACTCAGTGTAGCCCAGCGTGTAGGTCGCCGCGGCGACCGGAACGCTGGGTGGCCGCCCCAAAAAACACCAGCCCCGGGCGGGGCTCCGATTCGGCGAACAGTGGCCGGTGCTTGACATCACATCAATCCCGCTCGGAAATTTCTTAGCTTTGATACATGTCGCACACCCATGCTTCCGTTCTGGTGCACTCTGTTTTCAGCACCAAGAATCGGGCCAATCTCATCGTTGATCCTGCGGGGCTATGCCGTTATCTGGCCGTGCTCGCGAGAGACAGAAGGGTCAATCTGTTTGCCGCAGGAGGCACCGCTAACCATGTCCACCTGCTGGTAGCGCTTCCGCCGGCACTCAGCCTTGCCACAGCCATGCGTGAATTGAAAGCACACAGCTCGCGCTGGACCCGTGAGCACGGACACCGCTTTGCATGGCAAGAGGGTTACGGCGCGTTCAGCGTGAGCAAAGCGCAACAGCAGGTTGTAATTGATTACATCGATAGACAGGAGGAACACCATCGAAAATGGACTTTTGAACAGGAGTTCATGACACTGTTACGAAAGTCTGGGGTTGAGTACGATCCAAGATTTGTGTTCGGGTAGGGTTGGTCGGAGCCCCTGCCGGAGCCTCGCATCTCGAACATTCATCCCCAGCGTCCCGCCGAGCGGGACTCGACAGAGTGCGCTTCACCCCGTCGCCTTCTTCGCCGGAAACAGCAACGAACCCGCAACCGATATCAGCAGCACCCCCGCCACTACTCCTAGCGCCATCCCAATCGGAATCTTCACGTAGTGTGACGCCAGCATCTTCACGCCAATAAAAATCAGGATGACCGACAGGCCGTAATGCAGTAGATGGAAGGTCTCGATCATTCCCGCCAGAGCAAAATACAGCGATCGCAGACCTAGGATGGCGAACACGTTGGACGTGTACACAATGAACGGCTCGCGGGTGATGGCCAGCACCGCAGGGATGGAGTCGGCCGCAAACAGCAGGTCGGTTGTCTCAATGATGATCAGGACGATGGCCAGCGGCGTCGCATACAGGATCCCGCTGTGGCGAACAAAAAACTTATCTCCTTCGTAGGTCTTCGTCACCGGGAACAGTTTGCGAAAGACCCGCAGCACGATGTTCTTCTCCGGCTCAATCTTCTGGTCCTGCTGCCCGAACAACTTGATCCCGCTATAGATAAGGATCGCGCCGAAGATATAGATCACCCATTCAAAGCGCTTCAGCACCTGAATGCCGACCAGAATAAAAACTGCGCGCATGACCAGCGCGCCCACCACTCCCCAGAACAGCACCGAGTGCTGATCGTGCCGGGGAACCTGGAAGTAACGGAATATCAGCAGGAAGACGAACAGATTGTCGACGCTGAGTGACTCTTCGATCAGGTAGCCGGTCACGAACTCCAGCGAAAGCTCTGAGTTCGATCGCCCCAGATGCCCAACCAGCGTATGTCCGAAAAAATAAATGAAGATGGCGAAGATGCCGGCCAGTGTCACCCACACCACCGTCCAGCCGATCGCCTCTTTGAACTGCACCGCGTGCTTCTTGCGATGGAAGACGCCCAAATCCAGCGCCAGCATCGCCAGAACAAACAAATTGAATAGAACCCAGAAGATCCAGTTGGACGGCATTGGTTCGATCTCGAATGGCCATTCTATCGGAGCGGAACTGCGAACTCGCATAACGATCGGTCAGCTACAATTGAGGTTTGCGTTTTCCATCCCGATGATTACGAAAGGAACCTCCCATGGCTCGTGAATCCGGCACTTATGCGCACTTTGATACCAGTGAAGGCACCATCGTCGTCCGCTTGTTCGAGAAGGACGCTCCCGTCACGGTGAAGAACTTCATCGACCTCGCCGAAGGCACACGGGAATGGACAGATCCGCGCGACCGGCAGAAGAAGACGGCTCCGCTGTATCAGGGCACTATCTTCCATCGCGTCATTCCCGGCTTCATGATTCAGGGCGGCGATCCCACCGGAACGGGCATGGGCGGCCCCGGCTACAAATTTGAGGACGAGACCAAGGGCTCGCGACACAAGTTCGACAAACCCGGCAAGCTGGCGATGGCTAATTCCGGACCTGGCACCAACGGCTCGCAGTTTTTCATCACCGTCGCTGCCACCGATTGGCTCACCGGCAATCACACCATCTTCGGCGAGGTAGTCGAGGGACAGGACGTGGTCGACAAGATTACCAAGGTCTCGCGCAATCGCCAGGACAAACCCGACAAGGATATTGTGCTGAACGACGTGAAGATCGAGCGCGTGTAACTGTTTTTCTGCTTCAGGCGCACTCAGAATGTCCTTAAATCGATCTAAAACGACGTGAATGGCACCAGAATGACAGGTTTTCGCGCTGCTGGAAGGGCTCCGGAAAGGCAAATTTTGGAATTCTCGGCCTTCTCGAGGTCGCAGCCTGAAAGCTCAAAGAGGCTCAAACAGGTGTGAAAAGAGCGTCGCAAGCGAGACAAATAAGGGCGCTTTTTGACGATTTGAGGGTGAAACTCGTCGCAATACGTTACTTTTAGTGCGCTTTTATGTCACATGAGAAATCCCGCTCGGCGGAGTCCGAGCGGGATTCGTTTTGCATGCGCGCCTTACGCATGCCTTCACAGTCTCCTGGGGAGGGGACTGTTGCCGCTACAGTTTCACAGCGGCCGCTAAAAGTCCTATCGATGCCGCCATCCAGAGCGCGAACGCCACCGTGTTGAGGGTGACGCGGATCGCAACGTTGTCCATCAGCCAGTTATAGTTCGCGGTCATTGGTTTCTCCTTCGGTTGCGTCCGGTAATGCCTCGTGGCGTTCACCGGTTCAACTGCTGTGGAGTTATACGGCCCAGGAGGGAAAAGGTTCGTTACAGTTCAGTTAACTGGTGGCGGGATGCGGGGATGCGGGGTGAAGTGCTGGAAAAGCAGCAATTAGCACTTGGCAATTAGCCTTCGCCCGTAGGCCAAGTGCCAAGTGCTAACTGCCGGTTTTCGTTTTCTCCGCAATCTCTCCCAACTCCCAGTACTTCTTCACCATCAATTCCGGCACCTTCACTGGGCCGCCCTTCAACATGCTCTTGAGTTGCAGAGCGTTGACCGCGGCTTTGCCCTCGAAGTGATTGTTGGCGACGACGAAGGTCTTCCCTGCTTTCGCGGCGATGGTATCGATACGCGTCTTTCCAGTGCTCCAGTTCCGGCTCGGTGTAGAGATAGTTGTAGCGGTCATTGCGCGAGTCGCTGTCGAACCACTGCTCGTAGTTACGACCGTGCAGGCGAACGTAGCCGATCGGCGCAGTGACGTGCTCGGTCGGCCGGATCGCGTCGCCCAGCTTTGGCTGATCGATGTTGCAAAACGCGACGCCCTTCTCGGCGAAGTAGCGCAACGTGCCTTCGTTAGTCCAACTGTTGTGGCGGACCTCGACGACCAGCGGGTACTGCTTGAACTTCTCGATTACGGAATCGAGGTGATCGCGGTTGGCGTTGGTGTTCTTGAACGAGATGGGAAACTGCACCAGCAACGCACCCAGCATGTTTTCGCTGGCGATGGAGTCCAGTCCCTCTTTCGCCAGGCGCTCGTCTTCGGCGGTCGAGCGGATGGTTGCGGCCGACGTGCTCTCGACCACCGCGATTGGCGAATGGGTGAACGCCTTGTTCAACTTGGCGGTGAAGACGAACTCAGGATTGACATCGCGCGCCATACGGGTCCAGAGCTTGCCCCACTCCGGCTTGATGTGGCCGTAGAACGAGGTGTTGATTTCGAGCAGGTCGATGTACTGCGCCAGGTACTCGACCGGATGCTGCGTCTTCTTGAGCTGCGCCGGATAGACGATTCCTTCCCAGTCTTTGTACGACCAGCCGGCGGTACCGATGTAAATGCGGGGAGACTCACTCATTCGAAGCGCAGAGTAACAGAAAAGACGGTGTCAGGTTTCAGGTGTCAGGTGTCAGGTGTCAGAAGATTCGCGGCTCTCGCGTTTATCAGCAAGCGCAACTTGTACGCGAGGGGAAGGAGAGCAGATCCCTCCCGCCGCGGCGGGTTCGTGATGACAAAGGGAAGATTGTTCGGGTGACAAAGGGAAAGTCTTCGTGATGACAAGGAGATGAGGTTGTCGGGATGACGGTGCGATAGCCAAGCTCCGCACTGACAACCGACAACTGCGCACAAAGGAAAAGGCCACCCGGCAACAGGGCGGCCTTCTCTTCAAGGGAGAATAGTTCTAACGGAGGCTAGACCGTCAAAACTTTCTGAAACAAATACTAGGGACAGGGGGAGGCAGTGTCAAGCAATTTTTGTCCCTTAAATCACTGTGTTTTCAATCAGTTACAGTATTCGATAACAGCCCGCAGAAATCCTTGCAAAACCCACAGGTTTCAACCATTTCAACAATTTACCCAATAGAATCAGCAGCTTACGAGACTGCGCCTATTCCCGCAGATGAAGCTGGATGATTTCCATGTTCTCTGGACGGTTGAATACCCGGTTGGGAAACAAACGGGCCATCACCAGGCGAAAGCCTCCGAAGAAGATGCCAAAGATGAGCATGACGACGAGAAGAATTCCGATCAGACCGAAGATGCCCACGATGAGGTTGCCGATGTTGTCGCGTTTCGGAATCGATGTTGCTTCGTCCCAGGTGACATTGGCCTCGTAATTCACCGACTCGAGGAGCGCGCGTGCTTGACGGTTATCGATGGTGCCGCTGGCCACAACAAGAAGCGGGCCGGTGCGTCGCAATGCCAGCGCATTCGAGTTGGCTTTGGCTAGCGGTTCCAGCGCACGCAACCTCTCGCCCGCGATCTGCGGCGTGGGATACTGCAGCAGCATGAGGGTCACCGGACCATCGGGCAGCGCGTATTGCTGCTGAAGAATCTCGGGCTCAAATTGAAAAGCAATCTGCTCAGCGGTCAGCGGAGTACCCACGGCCGCGAGCGCCTGCGATCCGAGAATGTAGCGGGCCGAGTTATCCACAGCATTCTGCTTCGGCAGATAGTCGGGCAGATTAGGAAGTCTGTCGTTCTGCCCCTTGGCTGCGGGCAACGATGCCGCCAGCTCGCGCAGTTCGGCGGCCGACATGCCGGTGACGTGGTCGAAGTTGGCGTCAATCAGAACGTTGCTGCGGAAGAATAAGGTACGCTCGCTAGCCGACGCGGCCTTGGTTCCGATCTGCTCGGTACGCATCTCCGGCCGACGGTAGAAGGTGAAGGCACCGTAGGCGCCGGTGGCATCCTTAAACTGCGCCGCCTTGATGGTGAGCTTGCGACCGTCAGGGCGGGTGTAGGTTGCGGTCTCCGCGTTGGTGAAACCGTACTCCTGCAACACCGCGGGATAGGCGTTATCGACCTGCGCGGCTTCGTGCGTAACCTGAGGTGTACCCGTCAAAGTCCACCCGGCAAAGGAGTTGGGCAGGAAGGCGGTGTCGGCGGCGCGAGCCAGACCGGCGCAGGTGATGGCGAGAACGATTGGATAGAGAAAACGTTTCATGAAAGGTGAATCAGTCCAAGGCGCGGTACTACCAGCGCCTCAATTAGGCTACTCCATTAGACTGTCGGGCACGGCGGGAAGTTTCGGGCGGAGGCTGAGAGGGGTCAGCGAAAAACCCGAAGGCCCGGGCGAGGATACGGTCAGTGAGTGTAATGGCGATTTCACGCCATCTATCCTGTTTTCGGATTGTCTTGTACTCGAGAACACAAGAAATCGCGCACAGCGAAGTAACTATTTCCGTCGGGCAGCATTCCTGAGACGATTTCAAATTTCCGTTGTGCCGTGGCGAAGCAAAGAATGGGCATCCCGACTACTTGAGCCTGCCAAACACGTTGAATGCTGTCATACGGAGTTCGAGCAGTTCTCATCCTAAGGAAACCAGCGGGGACAGAGACCGCGTCGGCGTCAAGCGACAAATACTGCTTGAACCAAACTCGACGTACCGTAAGGAGCAATCCGAAAACGATTGGGAGCCAGCCGAGCAGAACGCTCAGATTGTGCAAGCTCGTGCCTTGAAAGGAAGCTAAAGCGAACCACGCAAGACCTGCTGCCATATTCCAGACAATCAAGAACCATCTCGGTTTATAGGGGAATTGGCGCGGCAGATTCATATGGTTAGGACGGCCCGCTCCAGACCGGAGCCATGATACACCGGATTGTTGGAGGTAACAGCGTTATCACAAGCTACGGCAAACGGTACACCTGACTCCCTAACTTGCGCTATGGCGATGTTACGTGAACTGATAAGCGCTGCTAGTCGAACTCGTTGTAAACTACTTGCCGCGTCAGCTTCTTCGCAAGTGCCTGGGTGAGGAGATCGGCATGAGAACTACAGCTCTGTTCTGCTTAGGTGTACTCCTGATATTCGGTACGATGCTCGCGGCCCAAACACCCGGCCCGTGCCTGGGAGTGTCGGGAACGGCGCATGTAAACTGGCCACAGTTTCACTCGGACATCTGCCACACGGGCTACAACGCGAGTGAGTCTATTCTGAGCCCCGCCAACGTTGGAAACCTAGTGCGGGATTGGAGCCGCACCACTGACTCCGCTGTGTATTCCTCGCCCGCGGTAGCCAACGGCGTGGTCTATGTCGGCTCTTTCGACCACGGCGTTTTTGCCTTCAACGCTGCGACTGGCCATTTGCTGTGGAACTTCTACGCCCAGGGCGCTGTGGCTTCCTCGCCCGCGGTTGCCAACGGTGTGGTCTATGTTGGCTCCGAGGACAACCACCTATATGCGCTGGACGCTTCAACTGGCAGTATGCTGTGGAGCTACCGCATCGCCGCCCGTGTGGATTCCTCCCCCGTCGTAGCTAATGGGGTGGTCTATTTCGGCGGCGGCGACGACTACAACGTATGGGCGCTGAACGCCTCGACCGGAGCTTACCTGTGGGACTACTACGTCCAAGGTACGGTTTATGGCTCGCCTGCGGTGGCCAATGGGGTTGTGTATGTCGGCCAGGGTTTCGGCGACGTCTATGCGCTGAACGCCTCGACTGGCCGTAAGCTGTGGGCCTACAGCACCGGCGGAAGTGTGACTTCCTCGCCCGCCGTGGCCAATGGAGTGGTTTATGTCGGCTCAAGCAACCCCCCCGCTGCCGCAGTCTATGCGCTGAACGCCGCGACCGGTGCTCTGCTGTGGAGCCATCCCATCGCCTACGCTCTGGATTCCTCGCCCGCCGTGGCCAATGGTGTGGTTTATGTCGGCTCTTACTTGGCCAACGGCAAGGGCCCTACCGTCCACGCGCTAGACGCCGCCACTGGCGCTGAGCTGTGGAGTTACAACACCGGCGGCAATGTGACTTCCTCACCGGCGGTGGCAAACGGAGTCGTCTATATCGGCTCCGGCTACGGCAGCAACAACGTCTACGCGTTCGACGCCGCGACCGGCACCCTGCTGTGGAGCTACGCCACCGGAGATTCTGTGCGCTCCTCGCCTGCGGTGGCGAACGGGGTGGTCTACATCGGCTCCGGGGATCACAGCCTGTACGCCTTCCATGTGCAGGGCCAAAGATAAGGTCGCTGTCGACAACAGGCGACTACCCTCATTATTACCTGGGCGTCAATAAGGACGTGCCGCCGCTGACGCAGCTCGGGGGGCGTACGATCTGGTAGCGCGGGCTGACGCCCACACCTAAAACAGATGTCGTCCTGTGAGCTGAACGCGCTTTCGGTGGGCTCGCGGGTTTGGTTCAGCCGGGGGTTTGTGCCGCCCCTGAAGTGCGCGTGAGAACCGGTGCTCGTCGCTACGCGACTCGGGCACTTTTCCCATTCCGACCCAGCACTCCGCCCGCCGCGGCGGGCTGCGTGCTGGGCTGTCATGTTGGTCGCCCCCAAAGGGGGCTCCGATTGCGGGTTGTTCCACAGACATTGGCAAAGCCGAGTTCTCACGCAGACTCTGAAGGGGCTCAGAAGATCTAATGGGGATCGTTACCCAGGACTTCCGTCCTGGGCTACAGATTGTTTCGCTCTTCGAGCTTGGAAGGTGGGCGCGAGAGGGTTCAATCCAACCGACGGATTGAGTGGGGAACCCGAACTTGCGGAGGGCGCGATCAGTGAAGGCTGTCGTGCCTAACGGCACTCGGCGTGATTTTTGATCCTTGCCCCAGCATTCCGCCTGCGGCTCCATGCTGGGCTAGAGTATGGCCTCCGCTTCGCGGAGTCGCAGCGTGGGGTAGATCGGATCGGTACCGGTTGTTATGTCGAGGAAAAGGCGTGCCGCCGCTGACGCAGCTCGCGGGATCGTACGATCTGGTAGCGCGGGCTGACGCCCACGCCTAAAACAGATGTCGCCCTGCGGGCTGAACGCGCTTTCGGTGGGCTCGCGGGTTTGGTTCAGTGAGAACCGGTGCCGTCGCTACGCGACTCGTGGGCTTTTTCCCAGCTAACCCAGCGCTAAAGGCGCTGGGCTATCCTCTGCTGCGCCTACGGCGCTGGTTTCTAGCATGTTGAAATCCACAGCCAACGCGAAACTCCGGGTAGCGCGGGCTGACGCCCACGCCTAAAACAAATGTCGCCCTGCGGGCTGAAAGTAGCAGGTCGGGATACGGCACCTAGTCAGGCTGCATACCCTGCTGGGCACGCTCGAAGGCGAAGGTGCTCACGTGCACCCAGCCTTGAAATGGGCGATTAATGTCTCCGATGCTTACCAATCCCAAAGCGATGAGGAGAGAAAAGGCGAAGACTTGCACGGTATGCAGGGAGCCGTTGCTTGATCCGAATAAGCAGGAAGACACGATGCTGAGGATACCTCCGACGATGAGTACGGCCCAGAGCACAGGGGGTATTCGGCTTGAACTCTGGAGGATCCTGGTGCGCCGATACTGGGAGAGCGCGGATAGCTCGGTGAGCGCATGATCTTCGGCGGTCAGTTCGGTGGGAGACGCGGATTGGATAGAGGTGACGACGTGCCACATTTTTTTGTTCAAGTCCTGGTCCTCGGTTGGCAGGTCTCCGCGAGCCATTTGCGGCCATTCTGTGGCGAGCGTCGCTGTGGCGTAATCACGAGCAAGCTGTCGCAACTGGATCCGGGGCGCTTCCGGCAGGCCACCGGCAACACGGTATACATTGGCCAGCGCATTGGCTTCTAAACCGACGTTCAGTTCCGCCGCGCCGAACTCGCTCCACACCGCGTACAGCATGAAGCCGAGGATCACCGCGTAGGTGGTGCCGAGGACGCTGAGCTGCCAGCCAATTTGGTCGTTGTGCTCGCGCCGTTTTTCGCGGGGCCAGAGCCGGTTCAAAATCCGGGCGAACAACAGCGCCCCTGTGGTCGAGGCGATCAGCAGAAATATGCTTTGGAAGGTGCTCAGCATTGGTGGTCGAGTCTATGCTTCGGCTGAATTATCGCACGCTCTCCCCTTCCCTGGACCGACAGAAGGGAGTCATGTTTCCGTCTGCTTCTGCGGCTATCGGGTTGGAGCCATCGCCGGCCATCTGGTGCGGATTGGATAGTCCCTATCTACGTGGATAGCGGCTGCTGAAAAACTCTTAGCAGGGAAAGAAACAGCAGATCCCTCACCTCTATAGAGGTTCGGGATGACAAAAACACAGGACTTTTATGGCGCAGCTATAAGCTGCGCCCCTTCTAGCCATATCCTTTCGCCATATCCTTCAATCGGTCTGGGGCCAGGCACTGCCAAAAAGTGGTGGATCGCTGGCAAATGGCGCATACAATGCTTGGCAACAGATCCCAAGCAATAGACGTGAGGGGCTGCCGACTGCGGCCGTCGCGTCGGTTTGGATACAGGCTTGCATCGAGCTATGGATGCAACCTGCTCTCCCAGAAAGGAATGCTATGAACCGCGATCAATCGAATGTGCTTGCTTCGGCGCCTGAAGACGTTCAGCTGTCCGCGAGGTTTTTGCGCAATCGGCCCAGTGCCGTGGAAGGTGGAATAGCGGCGAAGCTTGGTTCTTTGTCGCGAGCTGCCGTAGCCGTGGCACTGTTGGGTGGCGTTTTCTTTTCGCCAAAAAGCTGGTCGCAAAATACCACGGGGCAACCGACCGACACTCCGAAAGAGGAGTTCTATTCGGCCAAGGACAGGCAGACCGCCATCAAGAACGCGTCGATCTTCAAGGCGCAGAATGTAGCCGATGTCGACATACTGGCTGGGCCGGCGCAGAAGAAGAAACTGGTGCAGTTCCATTACAACGACAAGGTGACCTGTGACTTTGTCGAGCCGGGCGCGAAGATGGGCGGCAATACCCCGAAGTTCCTGTGCAAGATCGTGAAGGTCGAGAGCACGGATGGAACGGTTCAAACGCCGGCTGCGGACTCGAAAGAAGAGCCGGTGAAGGTGAAGTTCGGTTCGGACAACCGGGAGGTCTATGCCGAAATCATCTCCAGCCGATTGCTGTGGGCGATGGGCTTCTACACTGACGCATGGTTCCCGATTCGCGTTGACTGCACGAACTGCCCGTCCGATCCCGAGTCGGGTAACGGCGCGGCTGGTGATCGGGCCTATGCCCAGGCTTCGATTGTGCGGAAGTACGACGGCCACAAAATGTATGTGATGGGGAATGAAGACGAAGGCTGGAGCTGGAAAGAATTCGACCAACTCAGTGGCCGTCCTAGCTACGAGAAGGACGGGCTCAAACTGATGGCGGCATTCATCAGCCACAGTGATAACAAGCCTCCTCAGCAGCGCCTGATTTGCAACGGCGTGAAGGTGGATTCCAGTACCAATCCGTTTACGACGACGTGTGAGGAATCGAAGCTGGTGGTACAGGACGTCGGGGCGACGTTTGGTGGCGGCGGCATATTCACCAGCAATTCCACCGCGAAGGTGAATCTTCAAGACTGGTCAAACAAGAAGGTATGGGCAAAGGGTGGAGCACCGGCCGGGTCGAAACAGCCGCAGGAGTGCCAGGCCGAACTACACAAGAGCTTGACCGCAAAAGACGGGCTCGATAACCCGGTTATCAGCGAAGAAGGCCGTCGCATGGTTGCGGGATTGATGTGCCAGATGACGGATAAACAGATAGCAGACCTGTTCAAAGCAGGCCGGGTGGCAGAGATGCCCGAGCACCACAATAGCGATGGCACGTTCAAGCAAGGGCAGTCCGAAGATGAAGTCATCCAGCAGTGGGTGACCGTGTTTAAGCAGAAGAGAGAGGACCTGGCGGGTGGACGTTGCCGCTGGCACAATCAGCCTTCGGACCTGACGGTGATCGATAATCCGGCTGGCCTGGCTACGGTGCCCAATTACTGTACCGCGCATGCCTACTAGTTGGTGGCTGTGCACGGTCGGCCACATTTCGTATGGCAAGGTTCGGAGTTTGCGCTGCGCAGTCGTTATAGGAGTGAACCATGAATGCCACCGCTACACATCCCGCGTTCGACCAGGTTGCGGGTTCCAGAAGCCTGTCGCAGTTGATCCGCAGCAACGCGCCAGAGTACTGGGGATACATGAAAGAGAAGGCAGACTTGAAGCCGTTGCGACGGTTCCTGCCGTTTGAAGGTGCGATTGCCGGCGATCCGCATATGGGCAACTTCGCCCCGCTGCCGCTCACGACGGTGAAGGGTCAGCGCCAGATGCGGTTTGTGAACGTTGACTTTGACGACTGCGGACACGGGCCATTCGTGCTCGATTACTTGCGTTATGTCATCGCGGTGAAGTCATTGAGCAAACAGACCAGGAGGCGCATGCTGCAGGAGGCGTACCTCGACGGACTGGCAGGGAAAAAAGCCGCGCCACCGCAACGGGTGCAGGAATGCCTGGACATGAGCGTGGCGGACTACGATGAAATGGCGGCGAAATACGCGGCGAAGAAGTCGACGGACACGGGATTCAAGTTCAAGAAAGGCGAGGTTGAGCCGTACGTGGAGCGCGACAACGTCAAGTTGGCGGACATCAAAAAGGTGTTTGCTCCCCATACGGTACTGGGGGTCGCCAGGCGCATTGAGACTCGGGGCGGTAGCATAGACCAGCTTCGAATCTGGGTGCTGGTGCAGGGCGATAACGGGCGGCGCCGAATCGTCGAGTTAAAACAGCGTGCCGAGCCTGGCACTGCATCCTACCGGAAGCAGCCTGCGGTCAAGAAATGGCTTGCGGAAATTCGTCAGGCTTTCTGGCCGGGTTTGACCGGAGCCGAGTACGACCTGATCACCCTTGACTCGAAGTGGTTCTGGATTCGTAACAAAGAGGTGTCGTTGATCGACGTGCCCTATTCCAGCCAGAAGAAGCAGGAACTGGAATTCGTGGTTGCTCTGTCGGTTTACGACGCTAACATTCTGGGGCTGGCCCACGGCGCGCAGCCGCAGTCCGAGGAATACAGGCGCACCATCAAGAACAACCTTGACGAGTTTCGCGACGCAACGAAGGCAATGGGGCAGGCTTATCTAGAGCTGGCGCGAAGCTCATGGGAGCATCGGTAGGTTGAATTGCAAATGACGTGGCGTAAGGGTCTGCTGTTCCTCGCGATTGTGCTGGCGGTCGCGGGTTTTGTGGCCACACGAGCTCACGAGAACAACGATCCGGGCCGACCAGCAACCGACCTCCGGCAGCAGGCCCAGCTTCCCTTCCGCTTTGTCGCGTTTGGCGATACCCGGTTCACCCACTCCACCAGTGATCGAGTCGCGAACACTCAGATACGGCAGGCGATTGTGCGCGCCATCGCCAAGGAGAAACCTGCTTTCATCTCCATCGGGGGCGACATTGTTTACCGCGGCGATGACTCGGACGATTGGGATGCCTGGGACGCGGAAACCCGCGCCTGGAGAGACGAGAACCTGACCGTCTACCCGGCGCTGGGAAATCACGATTTACACGGCAACCAAAATACTGCGTTGGCAAATTACTTCAAACGATTTCCCGAGCTTAACGGCAGCCGATACTATTCAGCACGCATTGCCAATTGCCTGGTGCTGGTGCTGGACAGCGCGCTAAGTGAAACCTCGGGCGCACAGGGCGAGTGGTTCAGGCACGAAGTGGAAAGTCTGCCGAACGATGTGGCTTTCGTCCTGGTGGTGCTTCATCATCCTCCCTACACCAGTTCGTCCGACGCGGAGAAATACGGCGGCGGGCACTCGGCACGCGCTCCAGAAAAAGACCTAGCCACTTTCATCGAAGACCGGCAGGCACATACTCGTGCGCGTTTCGTGGTGTTCGCTGGACATGTTCACAACTACGAGCGCCATCAACATGGCGGAGTGACTTACTTCGTTACTGGAGGAGGAGGAGCACATGCCTACCCCATCGAGCGCAATGCGAGCGACCTGTTCCAGAGCACGGACGTGAACTACCACTACCTACTCGGCGAAGTGTCAGCCGACACGATGAAGGTGACGATGAATCGGATTGAGATTAAGGACGGCAAAGAAGTCTGGACACAGCCCGACTCGGTGACCATCAGCGTCCCGGCAAGATAAACCGGGTGCGAGGTGCTTCACTTCAGTTGTTCGGCGACCATCTGGAACGAGACTCGCACCGCTGGCGTCGGCAAACCTGAGTCGGCAGCACCAGTCCGGCATAGCTCAGGAGCGATGCGCCGAGTGTTGCACCTGAGGGTAACGAGTATTTGCAGGGGTGCGGAATGCCGCCTGCGGATTCGCAAGCAGCGCCTGATCACTATGACGCAATAATTGGTCGCCTTCCTCGCGATGCCCCTCGGCGAGCAGGCATGCCCCCAAGGCGCTCTCTGCTTCTGCGATCTTCCACGGCGGCACGGGAAACGGTTCTGCTTTCGCCTCGGTGACCGCCTGGCGCAAGACAGTTTCGGCTTCCGGCAACTTGCCTTCCTGAGTCAGGTCTTCCCCCAGCCGAACTTCGACGGCAATGATGGCCGGATTGCCGGCATTGAACTTCTGCTGGCGTATGGCGAGGGCCTGGCGCAGCAGAGGCTCGGCGCCGCCGGCATCGCCTTGAAACAGGCGATCCTCGGCGAGGTCGATGAGAGCATTCGCATACCCCGGCGTCTGATTGCCCGCGACCTTGGTTTGAATGGCGAGCGCCTGCCGAGCGTAGTTCTCGGCGGCAGCGTAGTTGTGGCGATCGAACTCCAGCAATCCCAGATTGGCCAGGACCTTGGCAGAAAGCGAGCTATTTTCTCCCGACAGGGCATGCGCCTCTTGCAAGGCCTGCTTCAATGCCGCCTCGGCAGCCGCGTAGTCTCCTTTCTGTTGCAACGCGCGTGCCCAGTTGTTGCGGGCGACCGCGACTCGCTTGTCGTCGCCGATCTTGTGACACAGATCGAGATTGCGTTGCAGGAACGGCATTGCCTGCTGCCACTCGCCCTTCTCCAGCAGTATGAAGCCGAGGTTGTTGAGGGGGTAAAAAATGTCAGGATGATTGGGGCCGGAAATTTTTTCGCGCAAGGCCAGGACCCGGCGCTCGGTGGCTTCCGCCTCATCGAGATTGCCGGCGTCGATCAGCGCTCCACCATAATTGTGCAGGCTGATCAGATAATCGGGACTGTCCGCACCTTTGCTTCTCTCGTCGATCTGCACGGCTTCACGCAAAAGTTGGGCCGCCTCGGGAAAGTTGCCCTTGCGCTCCAGTAGCAGGGCGAGATAGTTCTCTGTGCCGCTTACGTCATCGCTCGGATTGCTGCGATGAATCGCCAGCGCACGGCGAAGCAGCGGCTCCGCTTCGACCAGCCGGTCTTGCAGATACAGACATTCGCCTAGCGAATCCAGGCTCTCGGCGAGCAGCACGTCGTGGCTGCCAAGTTTGCTCTCGCGCACCGCCAGCGAATCGCGGAACAGCGGTTCCGCCTGCTTGAAATCGTTTTGAAGGCGAATGACATTGCCCAGAGCTTGCTCAGTGGCGGCGGTATCGAGCGACTGCGCACCGTAAATGCGCCTTCGTATCTCGAAGGCGCGCTGTAACAGTGACTGTGCCTGGGGATATAGTCCAAGCGCGCTGTAGGCCCGTCCCACGTTATCCAGCATGGTGGCCTGTAAGGCGGGCTGGCCGGCAAGTTCGGAGTCAATACGCCTGGTGCCCTGGTCGAGCAGGTCGCGAGCCATAACCGCTTTGCCGCGCGATTCATCCGGAGTCGCCGCCTGAAAAATGCTGTTGAGAAACTGGGTTTCCTTCTCGGCGGTGAGACGCGCCTGGTTGGCTCGCTTCGCCATCACGCCCATGGCGACGCTGAACCCTAGCAAGGCGATTGCTACCAGCCCGGCAGCCGCCACCGCAGCCCGGTGGCGTAACACGAACTTGCCCGAGCGATAGCTCCAGTTGTCGGTGCGCGCCTGTACCGGATATCCGGAGAGATAAGCCTGCACGTCGGCCGACAAGGCCGATACCGAGGCGTAGCGACGCGATGGTTCTTTCTTCATCGCCATCAGGACAATGTTGTCGAGATCACGGTCGATCCGTGGCCCAACACCGCGGTTGGTCTCCTGGGCGCTGGCGCGCGCGGCGAGACTGGGTGGCTGAGGCTGCTGTTCGCAGATGACCTGCACAACTTTCAGCGGGTTCTTGCTCTCCAGCCGAAACGGACGCTTACCGGTCAGCAATTCATAGAGCAGAACGCCCAGGGCATAGACATCGGTTGAGGTGGTGACGTGATCGCCGCGCACCTGCTCGGGGCTGGCGTACTCGGGCGTCATCATGCGCTCACCGGTGATGGTGAGGGCATCTTCGCCTTCCGGATCCAGCAGCTTGGCGATGCCGAAATCGAGAAGCTTGGGCACGCCGCCGGGGGTCACCAGGATGTTGGCCGGCTTGATATCGCGATGCACGACCAGGCTCTTATGCGCGTACTCCACGGCGGAACACACCGGCAGAAACAGCTTGAGGATGTCCTTCGGCGACAGCTTGTTGACCCGGCAGTATTCGTGGATACGGACGCCGTCGATGTACTCCATAACGAGGTAGGGAACGCCATCGGGAGTGAGGCCCGCATCCAGCAGGCGGGCGATGTTGGGGTGATTGAGATTGGCGAGAATCTGCCGCTCGGCGCTGAAGCGAGAGAGCATGGAATGCGCCTGCTTCAGGCTCGCGTGCATCAGCTTGATGGCGACTTCCTGTTCGTACAGGTGGTCGGCCCGCCGCGCGAGGAATACCTGTCCCATTCCGCCTTCGCCAATCGGACGAATCAGGCGATAGGGACCAATTTGTTGTTCCGCCTCGGACGCGGCGAGCTTCTGGGCGGCCTGGTCTACCGGCTGGCGCAACTCCTGCAAGCTCTTGCCGCTAAAGCCGATCAGGGATTCGACCTCCGCCCGCAGCGCTGGATCGTCGGCGCACTCGCGGTCGAGAAACTGCACTCTCTCCTCGGCAGAAAGAGCGAGTGCGGCATAGAAGAGCTCTTGCAGCCGGTCCCAGCGGGCGCCACCCGGAGCTGCCGACATTTACGCCTCCGCTTGAGCCGGGCCTTGCGCCAGTTCACGATGGAGCCAGGCCTTGGCCATTACCAGGTCGCGATGCAAGGTTGCGGGAGAAATCTTCAGGGCCGCCGCCGCTTCATCGTAGGTCAGCCCGCCAAAGAAAAGTAGTTCGACGATTTCACTCTTTCGCGAGTCATGGGTAGCTAAACGTTGCAGCGCTTCATCCAGGTCCAGCAGCCCCGACGATGCGTTGGGCCCGATCATTACCGCCTCATCCAACTCCACCACTTCCGCGCCGCCGCCGCGCTTCTGCCGGTTGTGCGAGCGGGCATGATCGACCAGAATCCGCCGCAACAAACGAGCCGATATAGCGAAGAAGTGTACGCGGTCCTGCCAGGCTACGTTTGCATCGACCAGACGCAAGTAGGCTTCGTTCACCAGGGCGGTGGCACGCAAGGTGTGGTCGGGACGCTCGTCTCGCAGACAGCGGGATGCCAGCTTGCGCAACTGGTCGTAAACCAGGGGCATAAGTTGATCGAGCGCCTCTTTGTTGCCACTACTCCACTGCTGCAAGAGGCTGGTTACCAGTTGCTGATCTGTGGACACGGCGCAACCTATCTCCACATCCGCCCAATGCATGGATGACCATTCATGTCGGTAGCTGCTTTCGGGCATTCCCCCACGGCGAGAGCTGGATTATAACCCGCCACAAATCACTTCACCCGTCGAAAAAATCAACCTCCGGTGAGGGAATTCAGCTGGAACTGTCGCTTTTCCAGATGAGTGGCAGAAAGCGGCCTCGGCAAGGCGCCTGACACCAATTGCAAATCAGGAGGCTAAAGAAATGAATCTCATCCCTGTACGCTGGGCCGCCAAGGCTGCCCATTTAGTTGTGCTTTGCGCGTTGTTTTCCGTCAGTGTGTTGGCGCAGGCTCCCCCCAGCGCTGACACCTTCACCGTCACTTCCAGCCCGCACACGAATTATGGAGGCTGGCCGTTGATCGCGGTTCAGCCGGGCTCGAACGGCTACCTGCAATTCAACCTCGCGCATGTTCCGCCCAACGCCAGCGTGACCAAGGCCACGTTGCGCTTGTATGTCAACGCGGTTTCTCGCAGCGGCAGCTTCGACGTGTATCAACTTAATAATTCGTGGAGCGAGAACTCGTTGAACTATAGCAATGCTCCATCGCTGGGTAGCTCGGCAACCAGCGGAGATCCGGTCGCTATCACCAACTCCAGCGTGAATCAGTTTCTGCTCATCGACATTACGCCGCTGGTGCAGCAGTGGGTCAGCGGCAGCTTGCCGAATAACGGCGTAGCGCTGGCGCTCACGACTTCGAACGGCGTCTTTTCCTTCGACAGCAAGGAGGCAATCGTCACCAGTCACCAGCCGGAACTTATAGTTACTCTGGCAGGGGAAGCCGGTCCGCCGGGACCACAGGGGCCTCAAGGGCCACAGGGAGCAACCGGTCAGCAAGGGCCGATTGGTCAGACTGGTCAGACTGGTCAGACTGGCGCAACTGGTCCGCAAGGCCCCATTGGTCAAACCGGCCCCCAGGGACAGCCCGGCCCTCAGGGACAACAGGGAGCGACTGGCCAGCAAGGTCCTGCTGGTCAACCCGGTCCGCAGGGCCAGCCCGGGCAGCAAGGGCCGCAAGGCCAGCCAGGTCCGATGGGGCAGCAGGGACAGCCCGGTCCGATTGGTCCGCAGGGACCGCAGGGTCCAACCGGCGACAACGGAACCAATGGAGTCAGCTTCACCTTCCGCAATGGCTTCGATCCGAATCCGTCGTATGCGGTGAATGATGTCGTGACTTATGGCGGGTCGAGCTACATTGCAATCGCGGCGAACCAAGGCCCGAACAATCTCACGCCCGATCAGAACCCGGCGGCATGGACGTTGATGGCGCAGGCCGGGGCCCAGGGACAAGCGGGAGCGCAGGGTCCCGCGGGTCCGCAGGGTCTACAAGGCGATCCTGGTCCCCAGGGTCCTGCCGGTCCGGTTGGACAGACCGGAGCGCAAGGGCCGCAGGGGCCAGTTGGCGCTACCGGGCCGCAAGGCCCACAAGGCCCGAAGGGATTCCCGGCGGTGAACTACCGCTACAGTTGGGATTCCGGCATTGGCTACAACCCGGGCGACACCGTCTTCTACAGCAACGGCTACAGCGGACGGCCAATGGGGATGTACATCGCGGCGATTGCAAACAGCGGCGTCACTCCGGGCACGGATGGTGCCTGGGTCGGTTCGCCGCTATGGGGCGAAAACCCGCCTAAGACGCAGGTGACAGGAACAGCCTCTATCCCGTGCTACCTGGGTGAGATTCGCCTCTTTCCAGTCCAGGTGCAGAACGGACAGTGGCTTGTGGCCGACGGACGCTTCCTCTTCATCAACTCCAACGCGGGTCTCTTCAGTGTGTTGGGCACGAGCTTCGGAGGAGATGGCATAAGCTACTTTGGTATTCCCGACTACCGGGCGTTTGGCCTGAATGGCAGCCAGTACCATATCTGTGTCGTCGGCAATTATCCGTGATGCCCGATGATTCATCGGCTCACGCTGTTCTGCGGTCGGAGAGCAATCTCCGGCCGCTCTTTCTTTGCTTGCGGAAAATCTCCAGTTGCATGAGGGAATGTCGAACTCCCCGTCGCTTTACAAGTTGAGTGGCAGAAAGCGGCCTATCGACGGCACCTGGCACTGATTGCAACTGAGGAGATTACGACCATGAAGCTCATTCCTGTTCGCTGGGCTGCCAAGGCCGCCCATCTGGTTCTACTTTTGACAATGTTCTCGCTAACGATGCTGGCGCAAGCCCCGCCCAGCGGCGACGCCTTCGTCCTAAGCTCAACCCCTCGGGCTAACTACGGAGCCTTTCCCTTGCTGGTGGTGCAGCAGGGCGGCAATAGCTACATTCGGTTTAATCTGTCGAGCATTCCGGCCAACTCCACGATCAGCAAAGCGACCTTGCGTCTGTATGTCGACGCGGTTGCCCGGCCGGGCAGCTTCGATGTCTACGAGATCAACAGCTCCTGGAGCGAAAGCTCCCTGACCTTCAACAACGCGCCTGCTTTGGGTTCTTCAGCGACCCAGGGCCATGCGACCTCGATCACCGGGGCGAGCCTGAGCCAGTTCGTGGTCATCGACATCACATCGCTGGTGCAGCAGTGGGTCAACGGCACGACGCAAAACAACGGCATCGCCGTGGCGCTTACGACATCCAGCGGCGGCTTCTCCTTCGACAGCAAAGAGTCGAACTTCACCAGCCATCAGCCTGAACTGGAGGTCGCGTTGCAGGGCCAAACTGGTGAACAAGGACCTCCCGGACCGCAGGGTCCGCAGGGCCCCCAAGGTCCGCAGGGCATTCCCGGCAATCTGAATCCCGGTTCGCCCTACTACATCCAGAACGGCGGCGCGACCCAATCCAGCGCCACCTTCAACATCGATGGAAACGGTACGGTTGGCGGCACCCTGGCGGGTCAGCTCGTCAATAGCACCAATGGCTACCAGATCGGGGGATCGACCCTGCTCAATACCAATAGCGTGAACGATGTGATACTTGGGGTCGGTGCGGGCAATTCGACCATCACCGGTGGTGCTGTCCAACTCATTGGCGACAGCGCAGGAGCCAATCTCACCTCCGGCAATGCCGACGTGTTCATCGGCAGTAGTGCTGGAGCCGCAACCACTACCGGTAACGGCGACGTGTATCTGGGCTACGTCGCCGGTCGAGCTGCGACCACGGCTGCGTACAACACGTTTCTCGGAGCGGAGACTGGCACGTTCACCACCACTGGCTCCCAGAACACATTTGTCGGATTCAGTGCCGGGCTGGCTAACACCACTGGCTCTTACAACGTCTTTGTGGGCTTGAATGCTGGAACTAACAATACAACCGGTTCCTATAACTCATTTTTCGGAAGGGTAGCCGGCCAATCCACCACGACAGGGCAATCCAATATCTTTCTCGGCTACTCGGCTGGCTTTAACAATGTGAGCGGTAGCAACAACATCGACATCGGCAATTCCGGCGCCGACGAAAGCAACACCCTTCGCATCGGTCAATCGCAACAGACGACGTATATTGCCGGCATATACGGAGCATCAACCTCCAGCGGTCAGCCAGTTTACATCGACAGCACCGGCCATCTGGGAACCAGCGGCGGCTCCGGCGGTGGCGGCGGCGTCACCTCGTTCAATGGACGTAACGGCGCAGTGCTGCCGGCGAACGCTGATTACAACTTCTCGCAACTTAGTGGGTCTCTGGCAGGCGACCAGCTGTCGGGCACATACCCGCAGCGGGTGGCTTTTAACAACGGCGCCAATGTGTATGGTGGAATCGAGCTCACCCTGACCGGCACGGCGACGGCCAATCTATTCAACAGTGCCAAGGGCTATCAGATTGCCGGCGCCACTGTCTTCAACACCGACAACAACAACGATGTCATCATCGGGAAGACTGCCGGCAATCCCTCGATGACGGCCGGCGACAGCCAACTCATCGGCACCCTAGCCGGAGCCAGCCTGACCTCAGGCAACGCCGACGTCTTCATCGGAACCCAGGCCGGATGGAAGACCACAACCGGCAACGGGAATGTCTATATTGGTTACTCCGCGGGCCTTTCGTCCACTACCGCCCCTTTCAACACGTTTGTCGGTGGCCAGTCCGGAGTATCGAACACCAGCGGCGGAAGCAATGCATTCTTCGGCTTCAATGCCGGCGGCGGTACCGGCACCGGTTTCAGCAACACCTTCATCGGAACCAACGCGGGCGCTACCAATACTTCCGGAGCCGATAACCTGTACCTGGGCTACAACACCGGCATAAACAACGCAACGGGCACCAACAACGTCTATCTGGCTAACCTGGGCGCGGATGAGAGCAACACCATCCGCATCGGCGACACCACCGTCCAAAGCTCTTCCTACATCGCCGGCATTTACGGTGTGACCCTGGGCAGTGGCGTGCCGGTATACATCAATCCCAACGGACAGCTCGGCACCATGACTTCATCGCAGAAGTACAAAGAGCAGGTCCGCGACATGGGAGACGCCACCAGCGCCCTGATGAAGCTGCGCCCGGTGACCTTCCTGTACAAACCCGAATATGACAAGGGCGAGCGCACTCTGCAGTACGGGCTGATCGCCGAGGAAGTGGCCAAGGTTTATCCCGACCTGGTGGCCTACAACCCCGACGGCACGCCCTACACCGTGCGCTATCAGTTCCTCTCCAGCATGCTGTTGAACGAGGTGCAGAAGCAGTATCACCGCGAACAGCAGCAGGCTGAGGTCATCCAGAGCCAACAGCAGCAGATCGACGAATTGAAAGATCGGTTGGCCCGCATCGAAAACCTACTCGGTGGACAGACTCGCGGCGCTTCTGGAGCTTCCGCTGACTCCACTGGGCAGGTAGCGCCGGCGAAGTCTGTTTCAGTCGCTCCTCCTGCGCTGTTGCCGGTTACTCAAACCGCCCTGACCAACCCACTGCGCTAGCGCGCCGGGGGGTGAACCACCCTCAGTAGCCTCCGGGCCGGAGCCCAAACTCCGACCCGGTTGGTTCTGCGGGCAAGTAGAACGAAAAGGCTCTGCGGCGGAATCGCAAGGGCCAGATCGACATGACTACCACAGCAGCTTCTTCCCGGCTCGCAATTCCGGGCGTTCACCGAACCCAGCCATCACATCGTTGAGGCTTATTGCCAGGCGATGGAGAAGGTGGCTGAACTTAATCAGAAACATTATTACGACGCCTGAGTCGAAGTGAACCAAAAATCGAGATGCCGGAATCCGACTTATTTTAAGACCGCTGCGGTGCGTTCCTGCAAAGCGTCCGGTTGCGGACGAAAGTACTTCGAATAGAGGACCATAATGAATGGAGCGACGAGCGCATAGCACGCCACCGTGGGAAGCGAGTTCTTGCTGTGTAGGTAATGTCCCGAGAGCAGCAGCGCCAAGCCGACGTGGCGGTTGGTGTTGCAGATGGAAAGCGTCCGTTCGCGAAGCTCGTCAGCTTTTACCAGCAAGTGCACGAGCGCAAGGGAGCCAACGGCCATGAGTAGCGCGGCGGCCACAACCCAGGGAGTGATGTTTTTCAATGACGATCGCATCTTGAACAGGATGATCGCCATGAAAGCGTAAAGCACAAGGTTCCCGAACATGTTCAGGACGGGGCGCGCTTTTACGGATAGGCTCGGCGCTACATACATCAGGGCAATTCCGATAAGGAGCGGAATAAATTGTTTCTCAACGACCTGCTCGATCAATACCGTAGGTGGGATCCAAACATTCTGGTCGTAGAGTTGGCTGCCGCAGCCACCAGCAAGGGGATCATGAGCGGTGTGAGCAGGGCGACGATAGGTAGAAGAGATTTCATCCTTCACCAAATTTCGACAGAAGAGGCGGACACCAGGAAGGCCCCAAGCCTCGATACGGGGATGAGTTTGGGAAAATCAGGTTGAAGCGGCAGATGAGGATTTGTGACGCAGAGGGGGATGGGCAGTAACGACCCCGGTCAAGGAATATCTGCCCCACGCCTCTTCGCGCAGGTTTTCCGGTTCAGGTTCACCCATTCCAACGAGCTGTAGTCCGACCATAAAGACATAGCAGAGGGAGCCAGGAACGCTGTGTGAGCGGCTAACTTCCCTGGGCAGGCAAAGACGTCCAGCATCATCCCTGCGGGAAAACAATCTTCTTATCTACTACAACTACGAAACTGGTTATTCTTCTTCGATGAATGAACCTCATGGAGACAGCATCGAGTCGTAAAAGCCAGGATCGAATATAGAAGACCGAAGAACGGAAGACGACCGGAAGCTGGTCGAGCAGTTGGACCATCCGTTCTGTGCGGTCAAAACGGAAGGAATTTTGTGCGCAAACGTGCGCAAGTCCAAGAAAAAAACCCTTGCGATCGAATCGCAAAGGCTGGGAAGTCAATAAACTTATTT
>CAWBUK010000011.1:0-1224973 GCA_963791965.1 uncultured Acidobacteriaceae bacterium
AGGCTCTTATGCGCGTACTCCACGGCGGAACACACCGGCAGAAACAGCTTGAGGATGTCCTTCGGCGACAACTCTTGTTGACCCGGCAGTATTCGTGGATTGCGGGCCCGTCGATGTACTCCATAAAGAGGTAGGGAACGCCATCGGGAGTGAGGCCCGCATCCAGCAGGCGGGCGATGTTGGGGTGATTGAGATTGGCGAGAATCTGCCGCTCAGCGCTGAAGCGGGAGAGCATGGAATGCGCCTGCTTCAGACCGGCGTGCATGAGTTTGATGGCGACTTCCTGTTCGTACAGGTGGTCGGCCCGCCGCGCGAGGAATACCTGTCCCATTCCGCCTTCGCCAATCGGACGAATAGGGCCGGATACGGGGCCAATTTGCTGTTCAGCCTCGGCCGCGGCGAGCTTCTGGGCAGCGGTGGTCTACTGGCTCGCGCAACTCCTGCAAGCTCTTGCCGCTGAACTAAATGCAGGGATTCGACAGCTCCGCCCGCAGCGCTGGATCGTCGGCGCACTCGCGGTCGGGGAACTCCGCCTCTCTCCTCGGCAGAAAGAGCGAGTGCGGCATAGAAGAGCTCTTGCAGCCGGTCCCAGCGGGCGCCACCCGGAGCTGCCGACATTTACGCCTCCGCTTGAGCCGGGCCTTGCGCCAGTTCACGATGGAGCCAGGCCTTGGCCATTACCAGGTCGCGATGCAAGGTTGCGGGAGAAATCTTCAGGGCCGCCGCCGCTTCATCGTAGGTCAGCCCGCCCAAAGAAAAGTCGTTCGACGATTTCACTCTTTCGCGAGTCATGGGTAGCTAAACGTTGCAGCGCTTCATCCAGGTCGAGCAGCCCGGACGATGCGTTTTTCCCGATCATTACTGCCTCATCCAACTCCACCACTTCCGCGCCGCCGCCGCGCTTCTGCCGGTTGTGAGAGCGGGCATGATCGACCAGAATCCGCCGCAACAAACGAGCCGATATAGCGAAGAAGTGTACGCGGTCCTGCCAGGCTAGGTTGCATCGACCAGACGCAAGTAGGCTTCGTTCAGCAGGGCGGTGGCCCGCAAGGTGTGGTCGGGACGCTCGTCTCGCAGACAGCGGGATGCCAGCTTGCGCAACTGGTCGTAGACCAGGGGCATAAGTTGATCGAGCGCCTCTTTGTTGCCACTACTCCACTGCTGCAAGAGGCTGGTTACCAGTTGCTGATCTGTGGACACGGCGCAACCTATCTCCACATCCGCCCAATGCATGGATGACCATTCATGTCGGTAGCTGCTTTCGGGCACTTCCCCACGGCGAGAGCTGGATTATAACCCGCCACAAAGCACTGCACCCGTCGAAAAAATCAACCTCCGGTGAGGGAATTCAGCTGGAACTGTCGCTTTTCCAGATGAGTGGCAGAAAGCGGCCTCGGCAAGGCGCCTGACACCAATTGCAAATCAGGAGGCTAAAGAAATGAATCTCATCCCTGTACGCTGGGCCGCCAAGGCTGCCCATTTAGTTGTGCTTTGCGCGTTGTTTTCCGTCAGTGTGTTGGCGCAGGCTCCCCCCAGCGCTGACACCTTCACCGTCACTTCCAGCCCGCACACAAATTATGGAGGCTGGCCATTGATCGCGGTTCAGCCGGGCTCGAACAGCTACCTGCAATTCAACCTCGCGCATGTTCCGCCCAACGCCAGCGTGACCAAGGCCACGTTGCGCTTGTATGTCAACGCGGTTTCTCGCAGCGGCAGCTTCGACGTGTATCAACTTAATAATTCGTGGAGCGAGAACTCGTTGAACTATAGCAATGCTCCATCGCTGGGTAGCTCGGCAACCAGCGGAGATCCGGTCGCTATCACCAACTCCAGCGTGAATCAGTTTCTGCTCATCGACATTACGCCGCTGGTGCAGCAGTGGGTCAGCGGCAGCTTACCGAATAATGGAGTAGCACTGGCGCTCACCACCTCGAACGGCGTCTTTTCCTTCGACAGCAAGGAGGCAATCGTCACCAGTCACCAGCCGGAACTTATAGTTACTCTGGCAGGGGAAGCCGGTCCGCCGGGACCACAGGGGCCTCAAGGGCCACAGGGAGCAACGGGTCAGCAAGGGCCGATTGGTCAGACTGGTCAGACTGGTCAGACTGGCGCAACGGGTCCGCAAGGCCCCATTGGTCAAACCGGCCCCCAGGGACAGCCCGGCCCTCAGGGACAACAGGGAGCGACTGGCCAGCAAGGTCCCGCTGGTCAACCCGGTCCGCAGGGCCAGCCCGGGCAGCAAGGGCCGCAAGGCCAGCCAGGTCCGGTGGGGCAGCAGGGTCAGCCCGGTCCTATTGGTCCGCAGGGACCGCAGGGTCCAACCGGCGACAACGGAACCAATGGAGTCAGCTTCACCTTCCGCAATGGCTTCGATCCGAATCCGTCGTATGCGGTGAATGATGTCGTGACTTATGGCGGGTCGAGCTACATTGCAATCGCGGCGAACCAAGGCCCGAACAATCCCACGCCCGATCAGAACCCGGCGGCATGGACGTTGATGGCGCAGGCCGGGGCCCAGGGACAAGCGGGAGCGCAGGGTCCCGCGGGTCCGCAGGGTCTACAAGGCGATCCTGGTCCCCAGGGTCCTGCCGGTCCGGTTGGACAGACCGGAGCGCAAGGGCCGCAGGGTCCAGTTGGCGCTACCGGGCCGCAAGGCCCACAAGGCCCGAAGGGATTCCCGGCGGTGAACTACCGCTACAGTTGGGATTCCGGCATTGGCTACAACCCGGGCGACACCGTCTTCTACAGCAACGGCTACAGCGGACGGCCAATGGGGATGTACATCGCGGCGATTGCAAACAGCGGCGTCACTCCGGGCACGGATGGTGCCTGGGTCGGTTCGCCGCTATGGGGCGAAAACCCGCCTAAGACGCAGGTGACAGGAACAGCCTCTATCCCGTGCTACCTGGGTGAGATTCGCCTCTTTCCAGTCCAGGTGCAGAACGGACAGTGGCTTGTGGCCGACGGACGCTTCCTCTTCATCAACTCCAACGCGGGTCTCTTCAGTGTGTTGGGCACGAGCTTCGGAGGAGATGGCATAAGCTACTTTGGTATTCCCGACTACCGGGCGTTTGGCCTGAATGGCAGCCAGTACCATATCTGTGTCGTCGGCAATTATCCGTGATGCCCGATGATTCATCGGCTCACGCTGTTCTGCGGTCGGAGAGCAATCTCCGGCCGCTCTTTCTTTGCTTGCGGAAAATCTCCAGTTGCATGAGGGAATGTCGAACTCCCCGTCGCTTTACAAGTTGAGTGGCAGAAAGCGGCCTATCGACGGCACCTGGCACTGATTGCAACTGAGGAGATTACGACCATGAAGCTCATTCCTGTTCGCTGGGCTGCCAAGGCCGCCCATCTGGTTCTACTTTTGACAATGTTCTCGCTAACGATGCTGGCGCAGGCACCGCCCAGCGGCGACGCCTTCGTCCTAAGCTCAACCCCTCGGGCTAACTATGGAGCCTTTCCTTTGCTGGTGGTGCAGCAGGGCGGCAATAGCTACATCCGGTTTAATCTGTCGAGCATTCCGGCCAACTCCACGATCAGCAAAGCGACCTTGCGTCTGTATGTCGACGCGGTTGCCCGGCCGGGCAGCTTCGATGTCTACGAGATCAACAGCTCCTGGAGCGAAAGCTCCCTGACCTTCAATAACGCGCCTGCTTTGGGTTCTTCAGCTACCCAGGGCCATGCGACCCCCATCACCTCGGCGAGCCTGAGCCAGTTCGTGGTCATCGATATCACATCGCTGGTGCAGCAGTGGGTCAACGGCACGACGCAAAACAACGGCATCGCCCTGGCGCTTACGACATCCAGCGGCGGCTTCTCCTTCGACAGCAAAGAGTCGAACTTCACCAGCCATCAGCCTGAACTGGAGGTCGCGTTGCAGGGCCAAACTGGTGAACAAGGACCTCCCGGACCGCAGGGTCCGCAGGGCCCCCAAGGTCCGCAGGGCATTCCCGGCAATCTGAATCCCGGTTCGCCCTACTACATCCAGAACGGCAGCGCGACCCAATCCAGCGCCACCTTCAACATCGATGGAAACGGTACGGTTGGGGGCACCTTGGCGGGTCAGCTCGTCAATAGCACCAATGGCTATCAGATCGGGGGATCGACCCTGCTCAATACCAATAGCGTGAACGATGTGATACTTGGGGTCGGTGCGGGCAATTCGACCATCACCGGTGGTGCTGTCCAACTCATTGGCGACAGCGCAGGAGCCAATCTCACCTCCGGCAATGCCGACGTGTTCATCGGCAGTAGTGCTGGAGCCGCAACCACTACCGGTAACGGCGACGTGTATCTGGGCTACGTCGCCGGTCGAGCTGCGACCACGGCTGCGTACAACACGTTTCTCGGGGCGGAGACTGGCACGTTCACCACCACTGGCTCCCAGAACACATTTGTCGGATTCAGTGCCGGGCTGGCTAACACCACTGGCTCTTACAACGTCTTTGTGGGCTTGAATGCTGGAACTAACAATACAACCGGTTCCTATAACTCATTTTTCGGAAGGGTAGCCGGCCAATCCACCACGACAGGGCAATCCAATATCTTTCTCGGCTACTCGGCTGGCTTTAACAATGTGAGCGGTAGCAACAACATCGACATCGGCAATTCCGGCGCCGACGAAAGCAACACCCTTCGCATCGGTCAATCGCAACAGACGACGTATATTGCCGGCATATACGGAGCATCAACCTCCAGCGGTCAGCCAGTTTACATCGACAGCACCGGCCATCTGGGAACCAGCGGCGGCTCCGGCGGTGGCGGCGGCGTCACCTCGTTCAATGGACGTAACGGCGCAGTGCTGCCGGCGAACGCTGATTACAACTTCTCGCAACTTAGTGGATCTCTGGCAGGCGACCAGCTGACGGGCACATACCCGCAGCGGGTGGCTTTTAACAACTGCGCCAATGTGTATGGTGGAATCGAGCTCACCCTGACCGGCACGGCGACGGCCAATCTGTTCAACAGTGCCAAGGGCTATCAGATTGCCGGCGCCACTGTCTTCAACACCGACAACAACAACGATGTCATCATCGGGAAGACTGCCGGCAATCCCTCGATGACGGCCGGCGACAGCCAACTCATCGGCACCCTAGCCGGAGCCAGCCTGACCTCAGGCAACGCCGACGTCTTCATCGGAACCCAGGCCGGATGGAAGACCACAACCGGCAACGGGAATGTCTATATTGGTTACTCCGCGGGCCTTTCGTCCACTACCGCCCCTTTCAACACGTTTGTCGGTGGCCAGTCCGGAGTATCGAACACCAGCGGCGGAAGCAATGCATTCTTCGGCTTCAATGCCGGCGGCGGTACCGGCACCGGTTTCAGCAACACCTTCATCGGAACCAACGCGGGCGCTACCAATACTTCCGGAGCCAATAACCTGTACCTGGGCTACAACACCGGCATAAACAACGCAACGGGCACCAACAACGTCTATCTGGCTAACCTGGGCGCGGATGAGAGCAACACCATCCGCATCGGCGACACCACCGTCCAAAGCTCTTCTTACATCGCCGGCATTTACGGTGTGACCCTGGGCAGTGGCGTGCCGGTATACATCAATCCCAACGGACAGCTCGGCACCATGACTTCATCGCAGAAGTACAAAGAGCAGGTCCGCGACATGGGAGACGCCACCAGCGCCCTGATGAAGCTGCGCCCGGTGACCTTCCTGTACAAACCCGAATATGACAAGGGCGAGCGCACTCTGCAGTACGGGCTGATCGCCGAGGAAGTGGCCAAGGTTTATCCCGACCTGGTGGCCTACAACCCCGACGGCACGCCCTACACCGTGCGCTATCAGTTCCTCTCCAGCATGCTGTTGAACGAGGTGCAGAAGCAGTATCACCGCGAACAGCAGCAGGCTGAGGTCATCCAGAGCCAACAGCAGCAGATCGACGAATTGAAAGATCGGTTGGCCCGCATCGAAAACCTACTCGGTGGACAGACTCGCGGCGCTTCTGGAGCTTCCGCTGACTCCACTGGGCAGGTAGCGCCGGCGAAGTCTGTTTCAGTCGCTCCTCCTGCGCTGTTGCCGGTTACTCAAACCGCCCTGACCAACCCACTGCGCTAGCGCGCCGGGGGGTGAACCACCCTCAGTAGCCTCCGGGCCGGAGCCCAAACTCCGGCCCGGTTGGTTCTGCGGGCAAGTAGAACGAAAAGGCTCTGCGGCGGAATCGCAAGGGCCAGATCGACATGACTACCACAGCAGCTTCTTCCGGCTCGCAATTCCGGGCGTTCACCGAACCCAGCCATCACATCGTTGAGGCTTATTGCCAGGCATGGAGAAGGTGGCTGAACTTAATCAGAAACATTATTACGACGCCTGAGTCGAAGTGAACCAAAAATCGAGATGCCGGAATCCGACTTATTTTAAGACCGCTGCGGTGCGTTCCTGCAAAGCGTCCGGTTGCGGACGAAAGTACTTCGAATAGAGGACCATAATGAATGGAGCGACGAGCGCATAGCACGCCACCGTGGGAAGCGAGTTCTTGCTGTGTAGGTAATGTCCCGAGAGCAGCAGCGCCAAGCCGACGTGGCGGTTGGTGTTGCAGATGGAAAGCGTCCGTTCGCGAAGCTCGTCAGCTTTTACCAGCAAGTGCACGAGCGCAAGGGAGCCAACGGCCATGAGTAGCGCGGCGGCCACAACCCAGGGAGTGATGTTTTTCAATGACGATCGCATCTTGAACAGGATGATCGCCATGAAAGCGTAAAGCACAAGGTTCCCGAACATGTTCAGGACGGGGCGCGCTTTTACGGATAGGCTCGGCGCTACATACATCAGGGCAATTCCGATAAGGAGCGGAATAAATTGTTTCTCAACGACCTGCTCGATCAATACCGTAGGTGGGATCCAAACATTCTGGTCGTAGAGTTTGGCTGCCGCAGCCACCAGCAAGGGGATCATGAGCGGTGTGAGCAGGGCGACGATAGGTAGAAGAGATTTCATCCTTCACCAAATTTCGACAGAAGAGGCGGACACCAGGAAGGCCCCATGCCTCGATACGGGGATCAGTTTGGGAAAATCAGGTTGAAGCGGCAGATGCGGATTTGTGACGCGAGAGGGGATGGGGCAGTAAACGACCCCGGTCAAGGAATATCTGCCCCACGCCTCTTCGCGCAGGTTTTCCGGTTCAGGTTCACCCATTCCAACGAGCTGTAGTCCGACCATAAAGACATAGCAGAGGGAGCCAGGAACGCTGTGTGAGCGGCTAACTTCCCTGGGCAGGCAAAGACGTCCAGCATCATCCCTGCGGGAAAACAATCTTCTTATCTACTACAACTACGAAACTGGTTATTCTTCTTCGATGAATGAACCTCATGGAGACAGCATCGAGTCGTAAAAGCCAGGATCGAATATAGAAGACCGAAGAACGGAAGACGACCGGAAGCTGGTCGAGCAGTTGGACCATCCGTTCTGTGCGGTCAAAACGGAAGGAATTTTGTGCGCAAACGTGCGCAAGTCCAAGAAAAAAACCCTTGCGATCGAATCGCAAGGGCTGGGAAGTCAATAAACTTATTTGGTTGCGGGGCTGGGATTTGAACCCAGGACCTTTGGGTTATGAGCCCAACGAGCTACCAGACTGCTCCACCCCGCACTTTGATAATACGGGTTCGTGAACGCGAGGTCAATGCGATGGGGGGATTTTCGGAGCAGCAAAACCCGCCGCGTCGCAGTCAATAAACGATCAAGTGGTCGCAGCCTCTGCGCGTCGGCGCCTCAGGATCAAAACAATCGCAGCTAACGCAACGATGACGGCTAAAATCCTGGCTCCCAGCACAACCAATGTCGCTGACGACAGCGCGCCGGCTAGCTGCGCGCCGTTGTTGTGAACAACCAGATTGGAGCCGAGGGTGTAGCGCATTGCAAGTTGTACATCGCCGGCGGGTTGTGGTCCGATGCGCGTGTAAATCTGCACTCCTCGGTCCTTACTGGGATGGAAGCCTTCCGCCTGCCGCCAATTTGAATCACCCGCCAGACCCTGTGCGACGGTTTGCTGCAATTGATACTCAGCCAGTTCGGCAGCGTCAGCGTCTGACGGCGGAGGTTGGGTTTGCAGTACGACCGCGCTGATAGGAGCGTGATCGAGGAAGTCGCGCAACTTTTCGGTGGTCGGGTACAGGTACTTGTAATTGGTGCCGAACCAAGTGGCGTCGACCAGTACCTTTGACGAGCGCAACACAAAATGGTCGGGCCGCGCGTCGTGCATCACCACTTCCGAGACGAATGCCCCTTCCTGCATGGCGTCTCCGACGATCAGGAAACCTGCTCCTGTGTAATCTTTGTTGGCAAGCAGAAACTGCGCTGCCTCATCGAGTCCCCAATACGGCTTGCGAGGCACATGAAAGGATTGCACAACCACGACCGCGATGACGATCGCGCCCAGCACGGCTGAACGTGTTGCCAGCGATACGCTGGGAGCCGGGATGCGCCGCACCACCCAATCGAAGCCCGCCACGGCGAACAGGATCATGGCAGGAAGCGCACTGACCATGTAACGAGCTTCACGGGTTGATACCGCGGAGTGAAATATCCAGACGCTCAACAGCAGCGCCAAAGCTGCAGCGAGAGTCAGGTTTGTGCGCCGGCCGCGCCGCAGGCTAAGTAGGAAAACGACGATTCCAACCAGGCATAGCGGCAGCAGCGCCCATCCGAAATCTGCGGCAAGAATGCCTCCGTAGAAGAGCACGGGCTTAAATCGTTGCACCAGAGGGACCGCCTCCGCAGGTCCCATGGTCGACTTCATCAGCTTGTAAGAGAGCAGGTCCCAAGGGAGGCCAAAGACCAGAGCTATGGCGGCGGCATAGTACAAAGCGGGCCGTTTCAACAGGTAGAAGCGCCCGGTAACCAGAATCGCGATTGGCGGCAGCAGCGCCAGCGCGAGCCCGTTAGGTTTGGTAGCCATAGCCAGGGCCGCGAAGACTCCGAACCAAACCGCGTAGCGCGTGCGCTCGGTTTCGAGGTAGCGGATCATCGCAATCGTTGCCCAGAAGACGAGCAGCGCTACCATGCCATCGGCCATTACTGTCTGCGTGGAAATCTGTACCAGCGGCAGCAGCACAAACACTGCCCCGCTGGCTAAAGCCATAACCGCCGGGTACTGGCGGCGCACCAGCCAAAAAATCGAAGTAGCCAGCAACGCTGTCAGGAAGGCCTCATACAGCAGCGCCGAGGGCTTCGACGGATTGAAGACCAGGTCCCAGATTGCCTCGGTGCCATGAAAAAATGGAGGCCACATGAACAGCCCGATTTTGGGATAGTGCGCGTAATATTGCTCGACGAACCCTCGGGGAGATGCGAAGTGCCCGCCGGCAACATAGTCCCGAAGCATCACGCCGGTGACATAATGCGCCGCCTCGTCAGGGTGACCGCCGAACTCTACCGCGAAAACTCCGGCGCGCCACTGCAAAGCCGCCGCAAGAATCCAGAACGCGACACAGACGGCGATCAGTGTCCAAACACTCGGGCTCGCCACCGACACAGGTGCATCGGAAGACTGTTTCTCCTGTCTTGGTAAAACCACGAACTCTCCCCCTCATTGCTGGGACAATCTTATCCGTCGTGCGTCACTACGCCCTGCTGGCGTTAGCGCAATCGTGAGAATCGGACGATCTTGCGGCGTTCTTCGCTAGCTGAAGATTGTATGCCACGGGCCGTTGCCAATCAGAACCGAAACGCCGAACCAATGCCTGTCACCTCGATTGAGAACACGGCGCTTGCTTGTTGCATGGATAAGGGAGGCTGGGTTTTCATCGGGGATGAAAGTTGAATGAACAACCAACCTTAACCCCGTCAGCTATATACCATGAGCAGTTTGCAATGCTAAAATGCGAAACCGAGCTGAGTTTATCACGCACGGCGTTGCGACAAAGACTAGCGCCAGGCTCAATTTTGGCTGTCTCCCGCCAGCGGGAGAATCTTTCAGGTGAATCGTTTTGGGACCCAGCATTCTGAGGAACAAGTGAGCCTGCCCGTCGCGTCTGGGGTAAGTCCAGCCAAGCAAGAAGTGCCCCTCGTAGTCGATCTCGACGGCACTCTGGTCAACGGCGACACCTTGCTCGAAAACGTCCTGTCGCTGATTCGCCATCGTCCCGCCTGCATCCTGATGCTTCCGCTGTGGAGACTTCAGGGCAAAGCTGCGTTGAAAGCGAATATCGCAAAGCAATTTCAGCTGGACGCGGCGACGCTGGGCTATCGTCGCGAGCTGGTGGAGTACCTGCAAAGCGAACACGCTAATGGACGGCGATTGATACTCGCCACGGCGGCTCATGAGAGTATCGCTGCGCATGCCGCAGAACACCTGAAAATTTTCGATGACGTCCTCGCCAGCACGGAGTCAGTCAACCTGAAAGGAAAAACCAAACGCGACAAGCTGGTCGAGCGTTTCGGCGTCAAGGGATTTGACTATGTCGGTGACAGCAAGGCAGACACACCGATCTGGGCGGCCTGCCGCGTGGGACACATCGCGGGTTCGATGAACCGCTTGCCGAGCGCAGCTTTGTCCGCCGGCGCACAGCAGGGCCAGGTCTTCGCCAACCGTCGCGCCCGGCTCAAGACATGGATACGCGCCATGCGTCCCCATCAGTGGGTGAAGAACCTGCTAGTGTTCGCTTCCCACACTACTGAACCACCGGCTCGATCCGGGAGTTCTGAAATCGCTCATCCTCACGTTTTTTGCATTCTGTTTCGTTTCGTCGGCCACGTACATCAACAACGACTTGTTCGATCTGGGAGCCGACCGCCAGCACCCGCGCAAGAGCAAACGTCCGTTGGCAAGCGGAGATCTAAGTGTTGCCTCGGGAATATTCCTCGCCGTCTTGCTGCTGGTATTGGGACTGTTCCTTGGCGCACTGGTTAGCCTCCCATTGGAAGCTTGCCTGGTTGGCTATCTGTGCCTGACTACTCTCTACAGCTCTTTCTTAAAGGGCAAGCCGATCATTGACGTAATTGCGCTGGCAAGCCTTTATACCTTGCGGCTATATGCCGGAGGAGTAGTTTCGAAGTCGTTCGTCTCGGCATGGCTGTTCCAGTTTTCAATTTTCCTGTTTATCAGCCTGGCGTTCGTCAAGCGCTACTCCGAGATGCGCCGGCTCTTCCATGAGGGGCAGGAAGTGGCGCCAGGAAGAAACTATAAAGCCAGCGATCTGTCGATAATCAGCCAGGCGGGATTGACCGCCGGCTTGCTGGGAGGACTGATTCTTGCTCTCTATGTCAATGGCGCAGAGATCGAGAGACTCTATCCCAGCCATGAGATGTTATGGGGACTATGTCCCCTGTTCGTCTACTGGATAACTCGCGTCTGGCTGGTGGCCCATCGCGGAAACATGAACGAGGATCCCATCGTGTGGGCCTTCAAAGATCGCGTGAGCTATATCGTGGGGTTCCTGATGTTCGTCTCCATGATGCTGGCATCGATCAAATACGCGTACTGAAGTATATGCTTATCTAAACGGTATGCTGACTGAGGTACAGAACTTTGCGCGATTCCCGCACAGCCGATCGCTGATCATCCCGGTCGATTCCCAGGACCAGCCCATCCCTTTCGACAAGCCCGGCATATCGTTTCTTCCCTTCGGCATGGGCCGCAGCTTTGGCGACGTTTGCCTCAACGATGGAAACGCGCTGCTGACGACGCGGAACCTGAATCGCATCCTGTCGTTCGACGAAGAGAGTGGCCGCCTGGTGGCCGAGGCAGGGACAACCTTCGACGACATCCTGCGTGTGAGTATTCCGAAAGGATGGTTCCTGCCCGTTACACCGGGAACGCGCTACATAAGCCTTGGCGGCGCCATCGGAAACGATGTACACGGAAAGAACCATCACTGCGCCGGGACCTTCGGGCATCATGTGCTGCGGTTCGAGCTGCGTCGCAGCGATGGCAGCAGCCTGATTTGTTCTGCGCAGGAAAACCCCGACTGGTTCCGCGCCACCATCGGCGGCCTTGGGCTCACTGGGCTCATCACTTGGGCAGAAGTGCAGATGAAGCCGATCGCCAATTCACTCATCGACAGCGAAGTCATCCGCTACCGCGACGTTGACGAGTTCTACAGCCTGAATGATGAGTCGGTAAAGAAATTCGAATATGCGGTGGCATGGGTCGACACGCTATCTAAGCAGGGACTCGGCCGGGGGCTGTTCATCCGCGGCAATCACAACCAGGATCCCAAACGAACCGAGCGTAAGACTGCGGCGGGCAGGCTGTTCACGGTGCCGATGGTCGTGCCGTTCAGCCTCCTCAATTTCGCAACCCTCACCCTATTCAACAACGTGTTCTACAACGCGAGACCGTCGCGCCAATTGAAGACGGGCCCCCTCGATCCGTTCTTCTATCCGCTTGACTCCATCGGCGCTTACCATCGCTTGTACGGCCCGGGGGGCGTTATCCAGTGGCAGGGACTGGTGCCTTCGAAAGAGGCTGCTCGCGAGATTTTGGCATTCTCCGGTAAGCTTGGCGGATCGTTCCTAACCGTGATGAAGGTAATGGAGAATTTCGGGCAAGCGGGCTTGCTTTCCTTCTCCGGCAACGGAGTCACGATTGCTTTGGATTTTCCCTACAGTAAGAAAGTCATCGAGCTTCTGCCCACACTGGATGAAATCGTTGCCCAGGCTGGCGGGCGGCTATATCCGGCCAAAGATGCTCGCATGTCAGGATCACACTTCAGGCAGTACTATCCGCAATGGCAGGAACTGATCCCATTCATCGATCCGCGATTTAGCTCTTCGTTCTGGCGCAGAGTTACAGCCGGCTAGACTAACTGCCAAGTCACCTGGGATTATTTCACTCGAAAGACTACAAAATAGTGCAGCCCTTTCCCTAGTAGCTCGTTAAATACTGGTGGATAAACATCAATTGAGGTTCGTTCTTCCACAATACCGGAGGAAAGCTTCCCTACTATGGCGTGCCATTCCTGAAGATTGTTGTACTTATACAGGCAAGGTACGTTATAGCCGGCGTTGGCTGCCCAATCCAAGAAGCTGATTCTCTGCTGAGCCATAACGCCATCGCGCAGGTGATCCTTGATAATCACCAGGTTTCGCGAGACGCGCGCTGCCTCGCGAAGCAGCCGCTCCTGATCGTGATCGTGATGAAGCACATCGGCGACGATCACAGCGTCGAAGGTGCCATCGGGAAACGGGATGCGGGTTCCCTCGTAGGCGGTGATAGGAATCAGTTCGTTGCCGCGCTTCACGCTCTCCAACCCTTCCACCTGAACTTGGCCGTTCGAGGCGTCCATCAATGCCCGGCCGAGGTGTCCGAAACCACAACCGATATCCAGCACCCGGGCCCCTGGCGCCAGATGCGGGGAAATCAGCTTGACCAGCACCTGCTGACGATGCTCATAGATGGGCTTGTGGAAGGTCCGGAGAAGGCTACGAAGCATTGGTCGATTATACCTGTCGTGTAACGCGAGATTCGTCGCGTCGCGCGCGACTCATGTCATCAACTTCAGCACTCAGCACGATTCGACGATGCGCTGGTCTAGTGCTCAGCACCAGCCGGAACCTTGATGTCTTCGCCGTACATTGAGCCGTAGTACAGGAACTGGTGTTCGGCGCTACGAGGATAGGTCATGCTTACGTTCTGTAGCTTGCCTTCTGTTGGCTCCGCATTTAACTGCGCGTTGATCCCCACCCAGTACGTCGGGATATCCAGCGCCTTGTAGCGCTGCACTACCTGATCGCGCAGCTTGGGATCGAAGTGCACGCCGTATTTGTCGACCAAGGCCTTGATGGCATCGTAGTCGCCTTCCGCCTTGATCCGCATCAACTCAGTCAGAAGCATTCCGACGCCCTGCTTCATCTTCTGATAATCGGTTACTTCGACGTAGGTCTTGCCATCGCGCTCGAACATGCGGATGCTGCCGGTCTTGTCCATGATGTAGTTGGCGATGAGCGCACGGTCGCGCTGGTGGTCTTCCTCAATGGTGTCGCCGTGAGGAATCCTGCGTAACTGGGTCAGCACCACCATGGCGGCCGAGTCATACATCGCTTTGGCCACTTCGTCCTGATCGCCCTCGATCAGTCCCAGCTGCTTCAGCTTCGGGTCCCAGACATTCCACAGCGCCGACAGATCGGCGCGCGCCTCTTCCAGAGTCGAGAAGTACTCCTTCAGATAAGGCTCAGAGCCGCTGTTCAGCCGCGGGCTCAGTTTGCCGGACCCGTGACCGATTACCTCATGCAATGCTGTCATGAGTTCGTTGGCTTCCTGCCCGTATTGATATCGCGATCGTATGACTGCCTGGTTGGGCGCCGAATTCCTCGATGCCTTTGTGGCCCGCCGCACCGGTCAGAGCGCGACTGCTGCCAGTGAACAAAAAGTTCTTGGTGCCGTACTTTTCGTGGATTTCATTTTCGTTGGGCAGGTTGTCGCCGATGGTGGTCGCACTGAAGTCGCCGGTTTCGACGATAGTCTCAATCGCCTTCACCGTAGGTGGTGTGAAGGCTGTCTTCTTATATTTCGTGTCCCAGGGAGCTTTCCCTTCGAAGTACTCGGCATTCTGCGCCAGTTTCTCCATCTTGGTGGTCAGCGGCTTGATCGGTAACGCTGACGAAGGCCTGGGAGCTGGCCTTCATGCCGTTGGCATCGCGGTAAATCTCAATGAAGTTGTTGGCGAAATCGACCTTGGCGTTGTTCTGCACCCAAAGCGTATCGAAAGCGATCAGGTCGGCGTACTCTCCGGTCTGATAAAAGCGAATCAGCGCGCCAATCACCTCGCCTGCTGCGGATCGGCCACCGCCTGCGCTTTGGCGAGATATTCGTTCGCGCGATTCAGGAAACGTCGCATACAGCCCCGGAGGCACGGAACCGTCCGGCGTCCGGCGCGATAAACCTCTTCCTTCAGCGTGCCATCGGGTTGCTTCACCACGCGCGAGTTCAGCGGATACTTCGCCTTAAAGTCCTTCAAGTCGGCCAGCGTAACGCCCGGTCCGTAGAAACTGTTCGCACTCGATTGCACGATGTCTTTGCCACCCTGCGGGCTCTTGGCGGTCGTCATCGGCTCAAAGTCCGGATCGAAGATCGACTGCTTCAACTCCCCGACTTCCTTTTTCAGCCGCGTCCGCGCTAGTGATTGGCGGCAAGGTCGGCGTAGCTCGACTTGAATGCACCATTCTTCTGCGCCTGCAAAGCGGCTGTTTGCAGTTCTTCGAAGCTGAACTCGGGCAGAAACTTCTGCGCCGTCAGGTCGTTATGATTGCCGCGATTGCCC
The DNA here is from genome assembly GCA_963791965.1 of uncultured Acidobacteriaceae bacterium. Taxonomy (GTDB): domain Bacteria; phylum Acidobacteriota; class Terriglobia; order Terriglobales; family Acidobacteriaceae; genus CAVVDY01. Next base: position 15,217 of record CAWBUK010000011.1, read on the forward strand.
CAGAAGAGCTTGGCGTAGTCGGTGATCTTCGTCATCGTCGCCGGATCGATTCCTTGCGGATGCGAGACGATCTCTTCCAACATCCGCTTTTGCCGAAGCCCGTACCACGAAAGCTGGTCGTAAATAATGGGATCAATCGCGATGGCAGCCTGCGTCAGCCAGTACGCCAGCTCCTTCTCTTGCGGACGTCAGGTCGCGGAAGCTTCCCGCGTGAATCTGAACGAACCCCGTGTTGCCAACCCGATCGACCAGTTCGCCGGGGGACTCCTTCGCTGCTGGATCCGGTTTCGATGCGTGAGTCTGGGCTGTAGAGGGAATAACCAGCAGTGCAGCGAACAAAAGAAGGAACGCGCCGATACGCAGTATCATTTCAAGCCTCGCGAATACCGCAATTTATGAACTCACCATGGTAAACGACGCGGTGCGAAATGCCGACACGAGGCCGGATGATACCTTAAAAGCCACAATTTTTCCTGAGGCGCTAACTGGAACAAGCCATGAGCGAGAGCGCGACAAAAATCGATCCCCACGCAGATTCGAAGCGGCGAGCCGCCGAATATGCGGTTCGCTACGTTCAGTCCGGAATGGCCGTCGGCCTGGGAACAGGCTCGACTGCGATCTTTGCTACCCGCTACATCGGAGAGCTTCTGCGAACCGGCGCACTGAAAGACATCGTCGCCTTTGCGACCTCGCGGGTTACCGCGCAAGAAGCCCTCGCATTAAACATCCCGATGCTGACCGATGACTTGCCTCGCTCACTCGACGTCACCATCGACGGGGCCGATGAAGTCGACCCGCAACTCAACCTCATTAAAGGCGGCGGCGGGGCACTTTTGCGGGAGAAGCTGGTGGCGCAAGACACGGCCCGCGAAATCATCGTGGTCGACGACAGCAAGCTGTCACCCTGCCTGGGCACACATCATGTCCTTCCGATTGAAGTGCTGCCATTCGGCTGGCGCTCGGTGCTGCACTATCTTGAGACGTTAAACGCGAAGTGCGTGGTTCGCAGTGATTCGAATGGCAAGGAATACCGCACCGATCAGGGCAACATGATCCTCGACTGCGACTTCGGACCGATTGCCGATCCTGCCCACCTTGCAACTCAACTCGATCGCCGCGCCGGAATTGTGGAACACGGTCTATTTATCGGTTTAACGCATCTGCTGGTGGTAAGCAGCCCGAACGGGGTGCGCGAAGTCCGTCCTGCGTAGCGCGAAAATCCGCATTGCGCTCCGGCAATGTATCTGGTCAAATGAATTCCCGCAACTCTCGATCACATCAGGAGGATGCTGTGAACAACGCGCCCAAGAACGAAGTCTCGCGACGCCAGCTAATTCAAACCGGGATAACCACTGCGGCAGCCGCATTGCTGGCTGGTGGTTTAGATCTCACGTTTTCCGCACCGGCACAGGCTCAGTCCAACCTCAGCCCCGATGAGGCATTGAAAGAGCTAATGGACGGCAACAAGCGCTTCACTTCGGGGAAAATGACATCGTTCGAGCACGACCTCGCCATCCTCAAGCAACATACCGAGGAGAAGCAGGAGCCTTTCGCCGCCGTGCTCTCGTGCGCCGATTCACGCGTCCCTGTCGAGCTGATTTTCGACCAGAGCATCGGCCACATCTTCGTTACCCGAGTGGCCGGCAATGTGATCACACCAGAACTCATCGGCAGCCTAGAGTACGGGGCTGCAGTGCTTGGTACCAAGGTGATCCTGGTGATGGGACACTCGAACTGCGGAGCGGTGAAAGCGACCATGCAGGGCAAGGAAGTCCCGGGCCAGATCAGCTCGCTATTTCCTCACATCCAGCCGGCGGTCGATCAGGACGGGAAAGATCTGGGAAACACCACCAAGTTGAACGCGAAAATCCAAGCCGAACTGTTGCGTCAGTCCTCAACTGTAATTTCCGGGATGGTGAAGTCCGGCACTGTAAGAGTCCTGCCTGCCTTCTACGACGTCGGCAACGGCTCAGTGACGCTTCTGCAATAGGCTGGCGAGAGTCAGCCTACTCCTGCGCTGCAACCAGGTATTGTTCGAGCTTGCCGTCGGGCATCTGGTAAATATTGATGCCCACGGTTTTCTGTGGGAACTTCACGTCATAGCTCATGTGGGTCATACCACCGCGCAATGAGTTGGATGTCTGCTTGAAGCTCTGCACCTCACCCAGCGCCGTCAGGCTGCTCGAGTAGTCGCTAAGTGCCTGCTGTGTGAAGTAGGAGTTGGCGTTGTCGGTGAAGAGCGCGCGATCAATCTTTCCGGCCCGCAGATCGTCGAAGACTTTACGCACCAATGCATCCTGCCTGGGATCGCTGACGTTCATGCTCTCGATGAACCCCAGCAGCACTTCTTTCCCGATCTGCCCGGCGGCTCCGATTGCATCCTGATTGGTGAGTACTGCCACGGCAAACTTGTCGTCGGGCAGCACAATGTTTTCGGCCACGAATCCTGACACCTCGCCGCTGTGCTCCAGCATGCGATGACCCTTCGCGGTGGTCACCCGCATCCCAAGCCCGTACTGAGTACCCACTCCGTTCTTCAAAAGCGTCTCCGTCTCCATCGCCAGATACGACTGGGGCTTCAGCAGAGACTCGTTCATCAGGGAGATGTCCCACTTCGCGAGGTCGGTTGGCGTCATCGCCAGTTCGCCGGCGGCAAACATCCATCCCTTTCCTTCTTTCGGCGCCGGGACGCAACGGCCCCAGCGCATAGCGAATGTACCCGTTGGGCTCGGACGTCAGGCAGCTTCGTCTGGTCGGTGTTGTAGCGCGCTCTTCATGCCCAGCGGCGTCAGAACACGCGTTCGCGTGAGGAAATCCAGCAGCGCTTGCCCGCTGACCTTCTCGACGATGCATCCGGCGATCACGTAATTCGTGTTGCTGTATTGCCACTTCGTTCCCGGATCGAAGTCGAGGGGCTTGCGCGCCCAGCGATCCAGGATGTGCCGCGCCGTTGTCGGCTCCAGCTCATCGGCATAACGTAGTCCTGCGGCCAGTAATCCTGATAGCCGGAAGTATGCGACAGCAACTTGGCGAATCGTTACCTCGTTCGCGCGCGTCAGGTCCGGAAGCTACTTCGCTACCTTGTCGTCGAGCGAGAGCTTGCCCTGCTGCTGCAGCAGCAGGATCGCCGCCGCCGTGAACTGCTTGCTGATCGATCCGATGCTGTAGGCCATCTGCGTTGTTGCCGGAAGCTTGGGATCGAGTCGAGCGTCTCCGTAGGCCTGCGCGTAAACCATCTGCCCGTCTTTAACAATCGCCAGCGAGGCACTGGGCACTCCGGTAGTTTGCAACACTTTGTGGGCAATGGCGTCGATCTCGGCACGTTGATCGGAGGTGAACGTGGAATTTGCCTGGGCCTGAGCAGCAGCAGGGGCAACTCCCAGGGCGAGCACAAGCAGTAAGCGCAGCAAACAGGATTCAAGTTTTGAAGGCATGATAATGTCCAGCGGCAGGGAGTCAGAAAGCAATGTACTCGAACGGCATTCCGTGGCGCAACAACTCAGCCAAAGCGACCAGCCTCAGCTCTTTTCGGGTTGCTGCGACTTGGCGACTCTGCTTTCGGGCGTCTCCCGTTGTTCCTCCGGGCCGGCGTTTGCAGCTATAGCGATCGAAGATGGCGATCGCCGCTCGATCGGTTGAGGCGTATAGGTATCCAGCAACTTGCGATGCATGCTGTACAACGCAAGCTCCAGGCGGTCCGCCACTCCGAGCTTGTCGTAGATCTTGCGCAGGTAATTCTTCACTACCTGCTCCGTAGTGCCTACCTGTACGGCGATGTCTTTGTTCTTCAGTCCCTGGGTGACGCCGCTGATAATCAGCATTTCCTTCTCGCTGAAGCGCAGCGCCTGCTTGCCGCTGCCGAGCGCGGCCTGGCTGCGGTAGGCATCGATAATCCAATTGACGCCTTGGTTGTCGAGCCAGGTCTCGCCCGCCGAGACCTTGCGCACGCACCGCACCAGCAATTCCGGAGACACCGAGCGGGTCAAAATCCCGCGCACGCCGCGACGCAGATAATCCACGGTCTCGTGCTCGGAAGAACGCTGGCTGACCAGAATGACTCGCGCAGGCGGCAAGGCGCGGCGCATTACCTCGCTGACCGCTTCGGCCGGCGTAAGCGACAACCCCGCCTCGAATAAAACAACCTCTGCTTCTGTTTCGCTAACTGTCGCCAAGGTTTGGGCCAGACTATCCGTTTGGGCTACCACCTCAAGCTCCGGTTCCTGAGTAAAAATCTTACTCATGCCGGCACGAAAAATAGCTTCCGAATCCGCAATGATGATGCGGATCTTGGTCGATTCAGTATCCATGGGCTCGTCCTGTCGGGGGCGCTTAAGTTCTTACAGCGAGCGACACCCTCCCGACATCTCGGGAGTTTAGTGCCGTTCGAAACGATATTCATCGATGGCAACCGCTACGATACGTCCCGAACCCTCTGGGGCGTTGCGCACCACGCGGCCATCACATCGCACCAACACATCCTCCGCAGCTCCTAAAATTTCGCCTGGCATGCGGATGGTGAATTGCACTACTGTCCCCACGGCTATTTCCGCGTGGGTGAAAAACAGGATTCCGCCTGCCGAGATATCGCGCGTCTCAGCCTGAAACTCGCCCGACACAGTCTTTAGCGCTACCGGCAGGTGTAGCGGAAAACGGGTCGCATTACGAAAATCGGGCTTCTGGCTGAAAGGCATACCTGTACCCAGCATACATCCGATAGTCTACTAATCTGAAGTTACTAAAGTACCACCGGGTTACCGCATTTTGCAGAAAATACAATCGGGTTACCCCACAAATTCCCAAAATGGATAACCCGCGGTTACTTACCTGATAACACTGCGGCAGGTTACTGCCGTCCTTTCTAAGAACACGACGATTCATTGGTTCGCCTCGCCTCCCGGCTATTGCATAATCAGGTCACCCTTGAACGGGGCGATTGATGACTATCAAAACCGTAAATATCAAGGATGGATTCCCCGACGTGGAACAGGCTCGGACCCGCTTGCAATCAGAGATCGACAAAGCGCGTAGCCAGGGACTGAAACTGCTGAAGATCATCCACGGCTACGGCTCCCATGGCGTTGGGGGCGAACTTCGCATTGCACTCCAATCGACTCTCCGCAGACTGGCCCGCTCCGGTCAAATCGAAGACTGCATTTACGGCGAAAACTGGCGCAAAAGCGATGAGCGAAGCTGGGACTTGCTGAAGCGAATGCCCGATCTAAAGAATGATCCCGACTTAGGCAAGAGCAATCGGGGCATCACCATCGTGCTGCTTTAGCTCGGCAGTCACGACATCGTGAGCGCTTCCTGTCATGTTACAGCAACTCTGAGACAATCCCCCACAACGCACCGACTCCAACGCTTCTCCGTGGTAGGTTGGAATCGGCTTCTTCTATGACTGCTTCGCATACCGCAGGCGTTTCCAAGACATCCGGCGTTGAGCCAGCACGTGCTGCGATTCTGGGCTGCATGCTCGCCGGCATGTGTACGTTCCTGAACGTCTACGATACGCAGCCGCTTCTGCCTTATTTGCAGCGGCTGTACAACACCTCAGCCATGGCGGTGAGCCTCACCGTGAGCGCCACCATTTTCGCCGTCGCGCTTGCGGCTCCTTTCGTCGGTCTGCTGGCGGAATCCATCGGACGCAAGAAGGTGATTGTTCCATCTCTGTTCGCACTGACCGTGCCGACGCTGCTGGCCGCTACTTCCCAGAACCTGCGGCAACTCATCTTCTGGCGCTTCATGCAGGGACTGTTTGTGCCGGGCGTGATCGTGGTCATCATCGCCTACATCGGTGAAGAGTTCGCCGGCGGAAATGTCGGCAAAGTGATGTCGTCCTACATCTCGGGCACTGTGCTGGGAGGATTCCTGGGACGCTATGTTTCCGGACTGGTCGCACATCATCATGATTGGCGAGGTGCGTTTGTCACCATTGGCATCATCAACCTCGCTGGAGCCTTCTGCGTCCGCGCGACGCTGCCCAACGCTACGCATTTCGTGCGTGCGCCGAACATCCGCCATTCGCTGGTCGAGACTGCTGCGTCACCTGCGCAACCCACGAATGCTCGCCGTGTTCGGGGTCGGATTCTCTGCGCTGTTTGCCATCGTCGGCGCATTCACCTATGTGAACTTCTACTTGGCGCGTCCGCCGTTTCGCCTCAACTCTGAGCAGTTGGGCGCTATCTTCTGTGTCTACATCCTGGGATTCTTCATCACACCGCTCGCAGGACGCGTGCTCGATCACTACGGAACCCGCGCAACCGCGCTTGTCGCCTGCTGCTTCAGCATTTCCGGCCTCGCGCTAACCATGGTGCTGAAGCTGCCTGTGATCATCGCAGGACTGGCGCTGTTCTCAACCGGTGTGTTCATCTTCCAGGCAATCGGAACGGTGCAAACTGGCGTGGTCGCGGGGCGCTCACGTTCCTCTGCAGCAGGACTGTACGTTACGTTCTATTACGTCGGCGGAACTCTGGGCGCAATCGTTACAGGCTGGATGTGGGCTGCCGATGGCTGGCGCGCGTCCGTGCTGTTGCTGATGGGAATTTGTGTGCTCGCGCTGGTGTTGGCTTGGGCAAGCAGCGGAACGAAGGAAATTACGGATGCTGCTGTTCCGGTGACAGCATAAAAACGGGCGGCCTTTGCAGCCGCCCTTTGTTTCGATTTCAACTTCGTTCACCGTCAACTGCCAACTTCTTACTGACAACCGGCAACTGACCACTGACAACTTCTTATGTTCCTTCGCTCCAGCTGGCCAGGTACTCTTCCTGCTCCGGGGTGAGGCGGTCGATCTTGATGCCCATAGATTCGAGCTTCAGTTTCGCAACCCGCTTATCGAGTTCTTCGGGAACCGGGAAGACCTTCTTCTCGAGCGAGGCATGGTTCTTTACCAGGTACTCGACCGAGAGCGCCTGATCGGCAAAGCTCATGTCCATCACCGACGGCGGATGCCCTTCAGCGGAAGCCAGGTTAATCAGGCGGCCTTCGCCGAGCAGGTTGATCTTACGGCCGTCCCGCAGCGAATACTCTTCGACAAAGGCACGCGTGGTGCGTTTGCCAGACGACATCTTGTCCAGCGCGGGGATGTCAATTTCGACGTTGAAGTGACCGGAGTTGGAGATGATGGCTCCGTCTTTCATCGCCTCGAAGTGCTCCTTGCGCAGCACGCTCTTGTTGCCGGTGACGGTGCAGAACACGTCGCCGATTTTCGCGGCTTCTTCCATGCTCATCACGCGGAAGCCGTCCATGACCGCTTCGATCGCTTTGGTCGGATCGATTTCGGTGATGATGACTTCGGCGCCAAGACCGCGCGCACGACTCGCCAATCCGCGACCACACCAGCCATATCCGGCGACAACGAACTTCGCGCCCGCCAACAGGAAGTTGGTGGCACGAACGATGCCGTCGATGGTCGACTGGCCGGTTCCGTAGCGATTGTCGAACAGGTGCTTGGTGTCTGCGTCGTTGACGGCGATGATCGGGTACTTCAGCACGCCCTGCTTCGCCATGGCGCGCAGGCGGATGACGCCGGTCGTGGTCTCTTCGGTACCGGCGATGACGCCATCGAGAACTTCGGTGCGCTTGGTCAGCGCAATGGTAACGAGGTCAGCGCCGTCATCCATGGTGATGTGGGGCTTGTGGTCAAGCGCCGACATGATGTGCTGATAGTAGGTGTCGTTGTCTTCGCCCTTGATGGCGAACACCGGAATGTTGTAGTCGCGCACCAGGCACGCCGCGACGTCATCCTGTGTGGAAAGCGGGTTGGAAGCGCAGAGTACGACGTCGGCTCCGCCGTCACGCAGCGTGATTGCAAGGTTCGCGGTCTCGGCCGTGACGTGAAGGCAGGCCGAGATGCGCATGCCCTTCAGCGGCTGGTTTTTGATGAAGTCCTTGCGGATGATCTGAAGGACTTTCATCGACTGGTTCGCCCAGTCGATGCGCTTCTTGCCCATGTCGGCAAGTTCAAGGTTGGCGATATCGCCGGGAACGCGTGCAGTAGTGGTCGACATAATCTCCTGTTTGAAAGGGCACGACTTCAGCCGTGCCGAAAAATGGCGCCGCTACGCGGCTCGGGGTCTTATTGAACTCGCACCCGGGGCTTGCGCCCCGGGCTCACATCATCTCGCCGCTTCGCGGCTGGCATTTTCTGCGTCATGCACCAACACAAAGCGAAGAAGAGCAGATCCCTCGGTCGCCACGGCGACCTCGTGATGACAAACCAAAAACCTTACTTCCCTGCTTTCACCGCGTGCTTCTCGTGGGCTAGACCAGCCTGCTCGCGCAGAGCGCTCGCTTTGTCGGTCTTCTCCCAGGTAAAGTCGGGGTCGTTGCGGCCGAAGTGGCCGTATGCCGCCGTCTTACGGTAAATCGGGCGCCGCAGGTTGAGCGACTCCATGATGCCCTTCGGCGTCAGTTGGAAGGTCTTGCGTACCAACTCGGCGATCTTGGCTTCGTCGATCTTCGCGGTACCGAAGGTGTCGACCAGCACGCTAACCGGCTCGGCAACGCCGATGGCATACGCGAACTGGACTTCGACGCGATCGGCCAGTCCTGCCGCCACGATGTTCTTCGCGATGTAGCGCGCCATGTAGCAGGCCGAGCGATCGACCTTCGTCGGATCTTTGCCGCTGAACGCGCCGCCGCCGTGACGTCCCATGCCGCCGTAGGTGTCGACGATGATCTTGCGGCCGGTGAGGCCGGTATCGCCCATCGGGCCGCCAATGACGAAGCGTCCGGTGGGATTGATGTGGTACTTGGTATCGGCATCGAGCATCTCGGCCGGCAGCGCAGCCTGAATCACGTGCTTCAGGATGTCGGCGCGCAATTCCTGCGTGCTGACCGTCTCCGAGTGCTGCGACGAGATGACGACCGCATCAATGCGAACCGGCTTATGGTTCTCGTCGTATTCAACTGTGACCTGGGATTTGCCGTCGGGCCGGAGGTAAGGGCAGGTACCATTCTTGCGAACTTCAGTAAGCTTTTCGGTCAGCTTGTGCGCCAGGAAGATTGGCGTAGGCATGAAGTTCTCGTTTTCGTTGCAAGCGTAGCCGAACATCATGCCCTGGTCACCGGCGCCGCCGGTATCAACGCCCATGGCGATGTCGCCCGACTGCTTGTTGATGGACGAGATCACAGCGCAGGTGTTGGAGTCGAATCCATACAGCGCGTTGTCATAGCCGATGGAGGCGACTACGCCGCGCACCAGCGTCTGGAAATCGACGTAAGCCTTGGTGGTGATTTCTCCGGCGATGACGACCAGACCGGTCGCGGTCAGGGTTTCGCAAGCCACGCGGCTGTAAGGGTCTTCCTTCAGGCAAGCGTCCAGGATGGCATCGGAAATCTGATCAGCAATCTTGTCCGGGTGGCCTTCTGTCACCGACTCGGACGTAAAAAGAAAATGCTTCTTTGACAATGTAGTTAGCTCCTTCGATCAATGCGATAAAACGCGGGCAACTTGGCTAGGCAGGATTCTGCTGCGGCCTCTAAATCTATTTGAGGATATCAAGCGGGCCTAAGTCTCCCAATATTTTACGGTTAAGCGGCAGAATAGCCAGCCAAACGGGATTTTCGGCATTGAAACGGAAGCCTCGATTTGCGATTTTCGTTCGCCTAAGTGTCTCAACGCCGCACCGCGTTCTGCACTGCTATCAGTTGATCGAGCACCGCGGGCAGCAACTTCAAGTCGAGCGCATTGGCCCCATCGGACTTGGCGCATGCAGGGTTTTCATGTACCTCCATGAACACGCCATCGACGCCTGCAGCAACCGCCGCGCGCGAAAGCAGCGGGATGAACTCGGGCTGGCCGCCGCTGACGGTGGGGCTGTCGCCGTTGCTCGCGGCTGAAGGCAGTTGTACCGAATGCGTCGCGTCGAAGACGACGGGGGCAAATTCGCGCATGATCGCCAACGATCGCATGTCTACCACCAGATTGTTGTAGCCGAATGATGCCCCGCGCTCGGTGAGAAACACGCGATCACCGCCTGCTTCGCGTACTTTTTCCACGGCATGACGCATGTCCCAGGGCGAGACGAATTGCCCCTTCTTGACATTGACAGCGCGACCACTCTTGCCGGCCGCTATCAGCAGGTCGGTCTGGCGGCAAAGGAACGCGGGGATCTGGAGGACGTCGACGGCTTCGGCGACGCGAGGGACGTCGGCGGCTTGGTGAACGTCAGTGAGCACGGGAACCTTCACCGTCTCGGCAACTTTGCGAAGGATGCGCGCGCCTTCTTGCAGCCCCGGTCCACGAAAGCTCTTGATCGAAGTGCGGTTGGCTTTGTCGTAGGACGCCTTAAAGATGTACGACAGGTTCTTGCTTTGCGCGATCTTGGCGATAGCTTCTGCCATCTTCAGCGCGTGCGCTTCGCTCTCGATGACGCAGGGGCCGGCGATGAGGAAGAGCTGGCCGGAGCCGACGTTTACGTTGCCGACTTGGAAAGAGTGGGTCGTCAAGACAACTCGCTTATCGCCGTTCGCCATCCGCCATTCGCCGGATTCCTTGCGGGGGATGTTGGGCTGGGTACCCAACAGGGGCCTGCCTTGATGCCGTACCGACAACAGACCACCGGCAACTGGCAACTGGGGTGGTACCCCCCTCCCCCCCATACAGCGCAAAATCTTGAAAACAAAGGACCGGAAAAAACTTCTCCTTGCAAAATCTTGAGCGCCGTGAGACTTAGAGGCAAAATCTTGGAAACATTGGAGTTAGGGGCCGGGTTGAGGATCGTGTACTTTGGGGATCTGGCACGGCTCGAAGGTCAGGTCTGACGCAAGGCACAATAATCCCTTGTCCTCTGCCGCGATTTTACGCGCTTGGCTAAGAAGGCTCCAAGCGATTTGGTCACATAGCTGTGTGATTGTGGAAGGCTGGTGCCGCCGGCTGAAGCCGGCTGCGGAATCGATTTTGGGAACGCCTACCCAGGGTTCCGCTACGCTCCACCCTGGGCTATCATGCTGGTCGCCCTTCGGGCTTGGATGGTCGAAGCGACGATAGCTACGCTTACCTGAAGATCGCATCCAGTCCCGTACCGTCAGAGCTATGCCCGACCCGCGAACTCCTTGGTTTCGGTCGATACTTTGACCTTCTCGCCTTCTTTGATGAACAAGGGAGCGCGGATTTCCAGTCCGGTCTCGAGCTTCACAACTTTGGTGACGCTGCCGGCGGAGTCGCCGCGCGCGCCGGGCTCGGCGTAGGTGACAGTCAGCTCAACCTGGGCGGGCAGCTCCAATCCGATGGGATTGCCGTTGTACTTATGCAATTCGATCATGCTGCCATCGACGAGGAAGTCGAGCGCATCGCCGACCATGTCCTCGCTGAGGGTGAGGGTTTCGAAGGTTTCCTGGTCGAGGAAGTGGGAGCCGTCTCCATCGCTATACAAGTACGAGGCAGGACCGATCTGTAGGTCGGGCTCCTTGAACTTGTCGCTGGCCTTAAAGGTCCTGTCAAAGACGGCGTTGGTGAGCAGGTTACGCATCTTGAGGCGAACCATGGTCTGCGCCCCGCGCGCGCTGGGGGTGTTGACCTCCGATTCCATGCAGCGGTACGGAGCATTCTCGTACTCGAAGAACATCTTGCGTTTTACGGCGATAGCGTCGATCAGGGCGGCCATGCATTCCTCAGGGCGTGGGATGAGGTTGATTATAAGGGCGGGCGGCGGGAGGTGGGGCGCCGGCTGGAGGGAATTGGGGCGACGCCTGACGCGGGCCTGACGGCCCGCTCTACCATGTGCGGCGAGCTGAACAGGCTCCGGCAAAATTGTTCGTAATGGGAAAAGATCAGATCCCTCGCGGCTAAAGCCGCTCGGGATGACAAAAATGACAGCGTAGCGGCACGGCTAAAGCCGTGCCCTGATACAAAGCAGGCGATACGAGAGTTTTTCCGCAGAAATGGTCGCCTTCGGGCTTGGAGCAGCGCAGTGTCGGCAGCTTTGCCAACGCCAAGCGATAATGCTGCGGGCCAGCAACCTCGAATTGCTGGCCCAGTCGTTTCTACTTGTTGATGTCCTGTTTCGACTCCAACTGCTTCTGCAAGGCTTCCAGTTGCGGTTTGATGTTGTCGGGAGCGCCGTTGAACGACTGTTTGATCGCGGTGACGGCCTGGTCGTACTTCCCGTCTCCCGTATCGAGGCGCGCCTGTGCCAGATGAGCGACCCACGCGTCCGGATACTTCTTGATCAACTGGTGGAATACGGCGTATGCCTCCTGCGGCTTGTGGTCCTGCTTCAGGAGCTGGCGGCCATATCCATAGAGCTGCAACGCGTTTCCCTTGGCCAACGCCTGGTCCATCGCCGCCTTGGCCTCGGTGGTCTTGCCCATCGCATCGAGCAGCTGCGACTTGGTCATGTAGTTCTCAAAACGTTCTTCATTCTGGATGGACTGATCGGCGTCCTTCAGTCCCTGCTCGTAATCGAACTTGGCGGTCAGGAAATACTGTGCGGCATCGTTCCATGCCTGCCAGTCGTACTGCGACAGTCCGCGAAGCTGCTTTTGCAGGCTGGCGGCTACCGCCTTGTTCACGTCCACCGCGATGCTGATAGGCACCGCGACCTTGCCCCAGCTCATAGTGAGCATAGCCGCGTCGGGCTTGAGCTGATCGAAGTCGTAGGTCAGCGCGTTGTGTTCTTCGGCGGAGGCTGGTTTCACAGAAACGCGCAGGGCGTCTTCATCCTGCTTGTAGCTGAAGCTACCCCAGGCGGTGGACATGTTGGAGAAGATGACGGTCCAGTCGCCGTTCTCCATCGGGATCATGTGCAGGCCATAGGTGCCGGCGGCCAGCGGCTTACCTTCGACAGTCACCGGATCGGTGAACTGTACGGTAGTGTTTTCGTTCGCGCCTGCACGCCAGACCTGTCCGTAAGGAACCAGGCCGCCCCAGAGCTTACGATCGTTTTCGAGCGGACGATGGTAGGTGACGGTGATGTCGGTGACGCCGATGCGCTGGGTCAGGACCGCACGCTGGCTTGGGCGCGGCAGGTTCAGTTCCTGCGATTGCGCGTAGGCAAAGACAGGCAGCAGAGACAAACAAATCAACCCCAGGGACAGACGCAAATTTCGCACAATGTGTCTCCTTGTTGGGAAGGCGGCGCAGACGCGGGCCTTCAACCGGTGAAATGTGAATGGAGGTCCCCCAAACAGCAAACCCGGTAGTTGGAACCCACAGGCCGCGAAAGGTAAGCAGAGATGGGACGTGAGCAAGGTTTGTCACTGCCAGCTGCGTTCCGCAGGGCCAGCCTGCAACCGAATGCCGACTGTCCAGGCGCTCCTTTTTGCGGCAGCCCCCATCTAATAAGTAGCAGCAAGTGTTTGGCAGGCGGTTGTAAAAGTACCGTCAATTGCACTCCCCGGAGGCGCAAACGGCATTGACTCCCAACGGGAACGGCGCTAGGCTAACCGCCAATGGTAGTCATTCGCTTCGGCGAACATCCCGGCCGCACCACTTTCACCACTCCAGCACACTGTCACGCATCCAAGGTTCAACCATGGTTCTCGCGCTCCGGAGAGCTTACCGGCAGGCGCGACCAACGGCTCCGGAGGGTAGCACCCGACCATAAATGAAAAAGAATATCGAGATCAGCCCCAACATCGAAACCCTGTTTGGTACTCGCGACGAAAACTTGCGCCTGCTGGAAGACGGCTTGAACGTCACCATCGTGTTGCGCTCCGACTCGCTTGAAATCGAGGGCGAAGCCAGCGATGTAGGCCGCGCACAGCAGGTCTTTACCGACTACGAACATCTGTTGCGAAACGGATATACATTTGTGAACGGCGATCTGGGCGCCATGCTGCGCGTGTTGACCGCCGACTCGAAAGCGACCTTACGCGGACTGGCCGAGGCAGGCAAGCAGCGCTCGTTCGGCAAGCGTAGCGTGCAACCCAAGAGCATCAATCAGCGGCGCTATCTCGAGGCCATCGAAAAGCACGACATGGTCTTCGGCGTGGGCCCGGCTGGAACCGGAAAAACCTATCTTGCCGTGGCGATGGCGATCTCGGCGCTGGTGTCGAAGCGGGTGAACCGCATCATCCTGGCGCGCCCGGCAGTAGAGGCAGGCGAGCGATTGGGCTTCCTCCCCGGCACCTTGCAGGAGAAGGTCGATCCCTATCTTCGTCCGCTGTACGACGCGCTCTACGACATGCTGGAGCCGGACAAGGTCGATCGTTACCTGGAGAAGAACATCATTGAGATTGCTCCCATCGCGTTCATGCGCGGGCGCACCCTCAACGATGCATTCGTGATTCTTGACGAGGCGCAGAATACGACCTCGGAACAGATGAAGATGTTCGTCACCCGACTGGGCTTCAACTCCAAGGCAGTCATCACCGGCGACGTGACCCAGATCGATTTGCCCAATGCCGCCCGCAGCGGACTGGTCGAGGCTAACGACATCCTGAAAAATGTCGAGGGTATCCGCTTCTGTTATTTCGATGAAGGGGATGTGGTGCGCCATCACCTGGTGCAGCGCATCATTCGCGCCTACGAGGACGCCAAGGGTCGCAACGAGCAGCTTTCGTTGGGGCTGGATGCAAGGAATGGAAACGGATATGCCGCTCCGGCACGGGTTGAGGCGCCCGCGATAACAGCCACGCCTGACCGCGAAACTTCGCTGGTCGAGATGCCGCCTACGGTGGATCCCGGGCTCCCAGATCGCATTTCCGAGTAGAAGCTTGTTACCATGGAATGGGAGGGCACAGTCGCCCTCCCATTTGTTCTTGAACGACGTGACCGAAATCGAACGAACATCGAAAAAAATCAGCCAGCGCGAGCTGAACTTATTTACCGCCAAGGCTCGACGCGCCATGGGACTTGAGGGCGAGCTGAGCGTCCGCATCACTTCTGCCCGCGAGTTGCAGGAGCTGAACCGCCGTTTCCGCCACAAAGATAAGGCGACTGATGTGCTGTCGTTCCCGTCTGCTGCGGGCGCAGGTGGTGATATCGCCATCGCGCGGGAGATCGCCGCAAGCAACGCTGCTGCCCTGGGACATCCGCTGGCTACGGAGTTGAAGATTCTTATTCTCCACGGACTGCTGCACCTGGCGGGATACGATCACGAATCCGATAACGGTGAGATGACGGCGCGCGAATCTGTACTGCGCCAAGAGTTGGGGCTGCCGTTCGGGTTGATTGAGCGAACAGAAACGAACATTGGTCGTCCCCAGCAACAAGAGCAGATCCCTCGGGGACTGACGTCCCCTCGTGATGACAAGTCTCAGAGGAAAAGAGGCGCAACCAGAGTCGCCAAGCGCGGAGGCTCCCGCGCATGACCCTTCCGTTATCCATCGTATTGCTGGTCCTGATGGTGCTGCTGGCGCTTGTCTCCTACGTCGACCGCCTATATGCCGAGATGGGCAAATTCCTTTCGCGCGAGTTTCAGGAGAACATCGAAGCCTACGAGCAGCAGGTCGAACCTCGCCTGAAGGTGAGCTCGGAGCGAGCCGCTCTCTCCATGGCCATGCTGACCCAACTTTGCGTCGCGGCCATCGGCCTGATCATCGGATGGCTGCTTTTCATGGAGAGGCGGTGGGTGGCGCTCGACGTAGTGCAGGCGGTGGTCAGCCTGGTATTCATCATCGTGTTGTTCAATCGGCTGCTGCCCTACATATTCTTTGTGCGCACGCGCGGGGAATGGCTGGCGCACTTCGTGCCCGTGTTGCGCGTGCTCATCTGGATTGCGATGCCGGCGACACTGGTGCTCGGCTTCGCGCTCTCGGTTGCGTCCTTGACGCGCGAACATGCCGAGCAGGAGCCTGAAACTTCGGCTGAGGTGGTGGACGCGTTGATCGAGGCCGGGCAAGAAGAAGGCATCCTGGAGGAGAGCGACCGCGACCTGATTCAGTCGGTGGTCGAGTTTGGCGATAAGACGATACATGAGGTCATGACGCCGCGACCTGAGATAATCGCGGTGACCACTGACACGACGCTGCAGAACCTGATCGAGCTCATCAACCGGCATCCTTACTCGCGCATTCCAGTGTACGAAGGGGACCTCGATCACGTAATGGGAATCGTTTTTGCCAAAGACTTGTTGCAGCTGACGGATGAGGAAGCGTCCACCAAAACGGTTCGAGATGTAATGAAGCCGGACCTTTTCTTCGTGCCGGAAACCAAGCTGGGCAGCGACCTGTTGCGCGAGATGCAGCGCGACAACATCCGCATGGCTATCGTGGTGGATGAATACGGTGGAGTCAGCGGCCTGGTGACGATCGAAGACCTGGTGGAAGAGATCGTCGGCGAAATCCGCGACGAGCACGAGAAGGGCGAGATCGTAAAGGAGAGCGATACGTCGTATATCTTTAACGGCAACATCGACCTGGACTTAATTGAGAAGCTGCTGGGGGTTCGTCCGGAAGAGAAAGACGCTACCACGGTTGCCGGACTGGTGAGTGAGTTGGCCGGGCATATTCCCAAGCCCGGAGAAGTATTCGAAGAGAATGGACTACGCTTCGAGGTGCTGGAATCGACGGAGCGCCGTGTCGATCGGGTGCGCATCAGCCTTGAGGCCAGCCATTCCGCACAACAGGTGAAGGCCTGATGGCCTTTCATTCCGGATTCGTTTCCATTATCGGCAAGCCCAACGCAGGCAAGTCAACCCTGCTGAATGCGCTGGTCGGCGAGAAGGTGGCGATCGTCACCCGCAAGCCGCAGACTACGCGCAACCGCATCCTGGGCATGGTTAATGTAGAGCGCAAGCCAGGACAGCCCGCGGGACAGATCGTGCTCATCGATACGCCCGGCATTCATAAGCCAATCAACTCGCTGAACCGGCGCATGATGAAAGAAGTCTACGACGCGCTGGAGGGCTGCAACCTGCTGCTGCTCATCGTCGATGCAACGGGCAAGTTCGGGCCCGACGATCAGTCGGTGCTCGATGTGGCAAAGAAAACGGAGCTGCCGGTGTTTCTGCTGCTGAACAAGGTTGACGCCGTGGACAAGCAGAAGCTGCTGCCGATGATCGCGCAGTACCAGGAACTGCACGATTTCGCGGAAGTCATCCCGGTGTCGGCCTTAAAGAAGAAGGGGCTGGACGTTCTCATACACAGCGTGATCAAGGCCTTGCCGGAAGGGCCGCGCTACTTCCCTAAAGACCAGATCACCGACCAGCCGGAACGTTTTCTCGCCGCCGAGCTTATTCGCGAACAGGTGCTGATGAACACCTCGCAGGAAGTTCCGCACGCGACCACGGTGCTGATTGATCAATATGAAGAAGGCGATAAGCTGACGCGCATCGCCGCGACGATCTATGTGGAGCGCGACGGGCAAAAAGGTATCCTGATTGGCAAGCAGGGCGCGACGCTGAAAAAGATTGGCACTGCGGCGCGCTTGCAGATTGAGCGCTTGCTCAACCAGAAAGTCTTTCTTGAGTTGTTCGTGAAGGTGCAGCCGAACTGGCGCGAGTCACGTTACTTTGTCGAGGGAACGGATTGGCGCAAGCAGTTGGAGAAGCTGGGAGAATCGGGGGAGTAGGTGTGTCAGTTGTCAGTTGTCAGTTGTCAGTTGTCAGTTGTAAGCAGTTGCTCAGTTGCTCATTACTAGTTGCTAATTGCTAATTGCTAGTTGCTGATTGCTAGTTGCTGATTGCTCGCCCTTTCCTTCGCAAGAGAAACAACTCTTCTATCTGTGCCTGCGCTCGATGTTGTTGTTCACGTTCGAAGCGCGTCAATTGGCCCGTGCGTAGCTGCTCCAACACTTTGTGATCGAGGCGGCGGCGAAGCAGCACCTCCTGCTGCCGTTCGATCTGCTGGCTCAAAGTGTTAAGCGACGCATCGAGACGTGCCGTCTGAAGATCGCAGGCGGTGAGTCGCTGTACTGCAAAATGCATCTCAGCGGCGGACACTGCATCCTGCCGCAGGGATGTCTGAAGTTGGTCGCTAATGGCTGTGCGCGATGAGGCTGTCTCACCGACCGCCCGGTTCAGTTGCGCTCGATTCGCCAGCAGGGCTTGCAGGCGCAGACGCTCGCTGTCTTCCAGGCTCTGCCGCAGGCGCAAGACGGTCTCCAGGCTGAAGCGAAATCCCATATCAGCGGCCCACCGCCAGGAATCGTTCCAGCGTGTCTGAAAGCGGTGAGACCTCGCTCGACTTTTGCCGGAGAAAGCTGTCCAGTTGCGGCAGCAAGGCGATGGCGCGATCGAGTTGGGGATCGGTGCCGCGGTTATAAGCTCCAATGCGAACCAGGTCCTCGGAACGCCGGTAGGCGGCCAGCAGTCCGCGCAGCAGATAGGCATGCGCCAGATGTTCGGGCGAAACCACTGCCGGCATCAGGCGGCTCAGGCTGTCGAGAATGGCGATAGGGGGATAGTGCCCTTGCGAAGCTAAGCCGCGATCCAGAACGATGTGGCCGTCGAGCAGCGAGCGCACGGCATCGACCAGCGGGTCCTGCAGATCGTCGCCCTCCATCAGCACGGTGTAGAAGGCGGTGATGCTGCCCGTGCGAAGACGGCCGGCGCGCTCCACCAGCCGCGCCAGCAAGACTGAACACCGAAGGCGTGTAGCCCTTGGCCGTGGGAGGCTCGCCGGCTGCCAGACCGATTTCGCGTTGCGCCATGGCAAAGCGGGTCAGCGAATCGACCACCAGCAGCACGTTCTTGCCCGCCTGGCAGAAGTATTCGGCCACAGCGGTCGCGGTCAATGCCGCCCGAATGCGCAGCAGCGGCGACTGGTCGGAGGTGGAGACCACTACCACCGAGCGCGCCCGCCCTTCGCTTCCCAGTACCTCAAGAAAATCGTTGACCTCGCGGCCGCGCTCGCCGATGAGTCCGAGTACGGTCAGGTCGGCCGAGGTGCCTCGCGCCATCATGCCGATCAGAGTGCTTTTGCCTACGCCGCTGCCGCCAAAGATGCCGACGCCGCTGCCCGCGGCCGCAGGTAACAAAAGCGTCGATGGCGCGAATGCCGCAGCCCAGCGGCTCGCGAATGGGTACCCGCTCCATCGCGCCGGGCGCGGACTGGTCAAGTGCATGCCGCTGGCTTGACAGAATCCGCCCGCCGCCATCGATAGGGTTTCCGCCGGCGTCGATCACCCGGCCGAGTAACTCCTCGCCGACACCGACGTGCGGACGCACGCCGAGCGCGTACACCGGATCGCCAAAGCGAATGCCTCGCGGCTTGTCCAGCGGCATCATCAGCACCGAGGTTCCACGAAAGCCCACCACCTCACCGGGATAAACCTGTCCCGCCGAATCGCGCGCCTCGCAACATTCGCCCAGGCAGCAGGGAGGGCCTTCCGATTCCAGCAGCCCGCCTGTAACCTGGTGAACCTTCCCCTTCCATCGCAGCTCGGGACTGGCATCTACCAGACGCAAGTACTTCGACAAGGAAGCGCTCATGGCGCCGCCTCTCCATCATTACGCAGCAGATCGAGGAATCCGCTCTCAATTTCCTTGAGCTGCTCTTCCAGACTGATTTCCGCCTTCCCTGCCATGGTCTCGAGCACTACCCTGCCAGGCTCGACCGCTTCGTCGGCAGTCAGGGCGATCTCCCGGTCGCTCTCGTGCAGCGCGGAGAGAAACTTTTGCCAACTCGTCTGCTCCGGCGGGGAGCAGCGCAAGACCACCTGCGACCCGGCCTGAATCTGGTCCAGAGCCACCCGCACGATTCCGCTGAGCAGCAAGGGATCGATCTGCGCTTCGCGGTGCAGCAGCTTGCGGGCGATGGCCAGCGCCAGGGTCACGACATCGCTCTCCACACGATGGAAGTAGGCACGACGTTCCTGCCGGAACTGTTCTATGGTCTCGCCCATGGCGCGATGTTTTTCCTGCTCCAGCCGCTGCGCCATGGCGGCCTGCGCGTGCGCTTCGCCTTGCCGGAAGCCGTTCTGGTGCGCAGCCTCGACGGCGGCAGCCTCGGCTCGCTGCAAGCGAATCTCTCGTTCCGGCCGCACTGATTCCCGCGCTGCAGCCATACCGCCCGGTGCAATCAAGGGATACTTGAACTCCCACACCGCGTCGTCGATCAACTGCTCCATGGCGTCTTCTCCCGCCGGCTCACACAACGTATTCATCCGCAGTCTCCGGCTTCAACACGATCTTTCCCTCTTCTTCCAGCTTGCGGGCGACCGCAATCGCCTCCTGCTGGGCCTTGCTGATGTCCTTGGCGCGAACCGGACCCAGCACCTCCATGTCTTCCTTCAACATCTCCACCGCGCGCGACGACATGGTCTTCAGCAGATGCTCGCGAACTTCTTCGGACGCGCCCTTGAGGGCCAGGGCCAGTACCTTCTTGTCCAGCCGTGTCGTAAGCTCGCGGATACCTACCTCGGGCACGCCCAGCAGATCGTCAAAGGTGAACATCAGGTTGCGAATATTTAATGCCAGCTTGGCATCCTCGCCTTCAATTGTTTCCAGGATGCCCTTCACCGTGGTGGGTTCCAGGCGATTCAGCATGTCGGCCACGCCCTTGAATCCGGCATAGGCGCGGCGGCTCTGCTCGCCCAGCGATTGCAGCTTCTTGTGCAGCACCAGAGAAACCTTCTGCGCCATCTCGGGAGAAAAGTTGCGCAACAGTGCCAGCCGCTTGACCGACTCGGCCCGCAGCTGCTCGGGCAGCTTCATCAGCAGCGCCGAAGCCGGCTTGGAGTCGAGGTGGGCGAGAATGAGGGCAACGGTCTGGGGATGCTCTCCCTCCAGAAAGCGCGCCAGCTGCTGCGGATCGGTCTTTTCCAGCGAGTCCAATTGGCTGGCACTCAGCTGCTGCGACCGCACTACCTGTTCCATCAGACCATTGGCCCCATCTTCGCCGAAAGCTTTCACCAGCAGATTGCGCGCGTACGAATCGCCGCCTTGGGTAAGGTAGTCCTGGGTAAGGCTGAGGCGGTGATATTCCTCGAGAATGTTGGCCGCAGTTTCCGGATCGATACGACTGAGCTCAGCGATCTCGCGGGTCAACCGCTGCACCTGGCTCTGACTGAGGTGGCGATAGATTGGGGTTGCCGCCTCTTCGCCCAGCAACACCAGCAGGACTGCTGCTTTGCGTATGCCGTTCATCGCATGCGGACTCGAGGCCATGTTCAGTCAACTCCGCCTTCGTGCAGCCAGTTCTGAATCAGCCGGGTAGCGCCTGCGGGCTCGCGATTGATCTTTTCCGCAAGATGCTTCTTCAGCACCGATATCTTTTTGAACGAGGCATCGCCTTCCCCGATCGGCTGGCCCAGAATGCCTTCCAAATCGGCGGCGGCTGACGAAGTTCCTCCCGCAATTGCAGCTGGCGTGGCGCCTGCCGAAAGACGCCGGGGCAGTTCGCGGAAGGTGGCCAGCAGTTGCTTCTTCAGCGGACGCAGCAGCAGCATATAGACGCTGGCGAAGAGGCAGGCCAGCGCGCCATAACGCAGGAGCCAAGTAAAGTTGCGCAACACCCGTTGCACCTTCTCCAGCTTAGTGGGGGGAGCAGGCGGCTCGCTCTGCAACGTCTGGAACGACAGGTTCTCCACCGCCAGGAGATCGCCGCGGGTGCTGTCCAGTCCCAGCGCGGCACGGGCCAGGCCTTCAATCTGCTTCATTTCATCCGGTGTGCGCTTGCGACGGGTAACCGATTTCTGGTTGTTGTGCATCTCGACGTCGATGGCATCATCGACCAGCACGGCGGCGGCGAGGCGCTTGATTCGCCCCGCCGGCTCAATCAGGTGACGCACCGTATGGTTCACCGCATAGGTGCCACTCTCGGTCTTGGTGGAATGACTTTCGCGAATCCGGCTTCGCAGCCGGAGTTTTGGCGTTGGGTAGATTGCTGCTGGTCCCGGGAACGCCAGCGGGCGAGCACCTCCCAGCTGCTCTTCGCTGCGGGTCATGCTGAGAGCGACCGACGAAGTGGGATCATAGGTCTCCTGGGTCTCGTCGCCTGAGGTAGGATCGCGCTCAACGTGGACGCTGACCCGCACGCCCTCGGTTCCCACCACCGGCTCCAGCGTGGCAACCACGCGTTTGGCCAGCTCCTGATCCAGGGTTTGATCTTCTGCCCCCGATGAGCCCGCGGGGCCTCCGACCGGCAGTTGCGTGTCGGCATCGATCACCACCACATTCTCCGGTGTGAGCCGGTCAACCGCGCCTGCTACCAGACTGGCGGATGGCCGCCTCGGAACGCTCGGGCAGACGCGCCGAGCGCAGCTTCACCATGACCGATGCCTTGGCAACGTGCTGGCGCTCGGTGAACAGCGATTCCGCAGGCATCACCAGGTGGACCCGAACTGCCTCCACCTCGCTCATCGAGCTCACGGTGCGTTCCAACTCCGCCTCCAGCGCCCGCTGATAGTTCACCTTTTCGCTGAAGTCGCTGCCCGCCCAGTTGGGCTTATCGAACAGCTCGAAGCCCATGCGTCCGCTGCCGGGCAGCGGCTGCGACGCGACCTCGAGGCGGGCCGCGTCCAGCTTGTCGGAGGGAACCAGCACGCTGGCGCCGTCAGGGCTGACTTCAAACGGAATCTGTTTAGTTTTGAGCTGTACGCCCAGCGCTTCGGCATCGCGCGGACTCAGACCCGAGTACAGCGTCTTGTATTCCGGCTTGCCGATGAGCTGAACGAAAACAAACAAAGTGACGGCCACCAGCAATGCCCCGCCTGCCACCAGCCCTCTTTGTTTCCAACTAAGGCCGCGGACGAAGTCCAGGCCTTGCTCGCGCACCTGCGCCAATGTCAGGGTATTGCCGCTCACTTCGAATCACCTCAGAACTGCATGCGTTCAATTTCCTGATAAGCCTGCACTACCTTGTTACGTACCTGGAGCATGAGCTGGAATGACAGGTCGGCCTTCTGGACCGAAATCATGGCGTCGTGCACATCGGTGCCGCCGCCGGCAAGCATGCTGTTCACCTTGTATTCGGCGTCCTGCTGCGCGCCATCGATACCGGAGACGGCGCCCTCCAACTGCTCACCAAATGTCTTTTCACCGCTACGGGCGCTGCCTGCCCCTGCCGAGCGCAGCGGCCCATCGGCCGGCATTATGCGAAGACCCGGAGTTAATCCATCGACTGTCATGACCAATCAACCTTGCGCAAACGCCTGGAGCCTGAACCCCGGCTCAGCGCAGTATCTGAATCGACTGCTGGATCATCTGCTTGGCCGCCGAGATGGCGCTGGCATTCAGCTCGTAAGCCCGCTGCGCTCCCATCAGGTCAACCACTTCCTGTACCGGATTGATGTCGGGATACTCAACATAGCCGGAGGCATCGGCATCGGGATGTCCCGGCTCGTACTTGCGTATCGCAGGGCGCTTCGTCCTCGACCACCTGCGAAACCCGGACCCCACCCACCGCATCCAGGCTCGAACCGGCCGAACCGGTACCTGCCATCAGCAACTGAAAGGGCGATGAGCTACGGCTCTCGAAGACGGCCATCTTGCGACGATAGGGGCCGCCTTCGGGAGTATGCGTGCTCTCCGCGTTGGCCAGGTTCGTGGTGACCACCTCAGCCCGCAGCCGCTCCGCCGCCAGGGCGGAGCCGCTCACCTGAAATAGACCAAACAGGTTCATGAGTTGCTACCTCCACTGATCGCCAGCTGCAGCCGGCTGAACTCCGAGCGCAGCACGGCAACTCCGGTCTGGAACTGCAACTGGTTCTGCGCCATCAGCAGGCTCTCGCGGTCGATGCTGACATTGTTCCCGTCAGGCCGCTGTTCCAGCCCGCGCAAGGTATGCACTGCGACAGCTTCGGAACCGGCGTCGAGGTCGTCTCCCTGCAAGGCCTTCTGAAACTCGCCGGCGAAATCGATGTCGCGTGTCTGATATCCCGGGGTATCGATGTTGGCGATGTTTTCGCTGACCACGCGCTGCCGCAGCGTTGTGAGATCAAGCGCACGCGTCAGGTTGTGAATCAACGGCGTATCGATCAGGCTCATGACATTCTCCTGCTCCGTTTACGCGAAATGGCTGCCGCTGAGGGCTCCGCGATTTAGGCCCAGATGCTCCGGCTGTATCGGACCGTCTTCGGCCAGGATCAGCGCGCGCTCGATCACATGCTGCAATTCGCGAACGTTTCCCGGCCAGGCATGCTGCTCCAGAGCACGACGGGCTTCGCCGGTCATTCGGCCACAGCCCGCGGTCAGCTTGTGCACGAAGTACTCGGCCAGCAACTCCACATCGCCACGGCGCTGCGCCAAGGGCGGCAGCTCGATGGGAAAAACCGCGAGCCGGTAATAGAGGTCTTCACGAAACAGCTTCTGCCGCGACAGCTCGGCCAAATCGAGGTTGGTGGCTGCAATCACCCGGGCATCGACGCGACAGCTATCGGAGCTGCCTAGCCGCTGGATCTCGCCGCAGTCAATGAAGCGCAGCAGCTTGGCCTGCATACCCAGCGGCATCTCCCCAATCTCATCGAGAAACAGGGTGCTTCCCTGGGCGGCATGAATGCGACCCATGTGCGATTGCACCGCTCCGGTAAAAGCTCCGCGGGTATAGCCGAAGAGCTCGGCTTCCAGCAATGCCTCGGGGATTGCGGCGCAATTGATGGTGACCATACGTTTGCCGGAACGCGGGCTCAACTCGTGGATAGCATTGGCAACCAGTTCTTTGCCGGTTCCCGTGGGACCGGTCAGCAGTACCGCAGTGTCATGGCGGGCCACCAGCCGGGCCATGCGGTGTACCCGGTGCATCGCCGCCGAAGCGCCTACGATGCCGGGCAGCGTTTCCGGGGGAGCCACCTCGGCTTTTACCGAGTCGGTCGCCGCGGGCAGTTGCCAGTTCGAAACGGTATGAAACAAATCGCGCGCATCTTCACTGCGCCACTCCCGCGGCATCAGCGGCTGGCCGCTCTCATCCAGCAAAAGCACATCGATTCCGGGAAAGCGTGAGTGGATGATGCGCATCAGATCGCCGGTATCGAGGTCGGGCAGCTTGCCATCCAGCAGCAGAAGCCGGCATTCGGTGGACTCAAGCTTGCCGATGGCGTCGGCCCCGCCACACGCCTCAGCCGCCTGGATACGCGAAGAGTGGAAGGTCTGAAGAATCCGCTGCCGGATAGCCGCGTTCCCGCTGGCCACGATCACTGCCGGATCTGGGGAGTAGTAGCTCTGCGCTGCCGTTGTCATGCTTCGGTTGTACCGGGGGCAGCTTAGAAACAAATTAACTGGGGATTAGAAGTTACTCAGGACACCTGTGGGAATGCGGCAGTTGTGCCGATAGGAGGCCGTGCAGGTTTCGTTCCTGCGGCTTCACTGTAAAGATCGAGCTGCGGACGCGGCACCCTCAAATAGACACGGACCATCGCGTCATTGCCGCCAAAGCAAAAGAAGATCATGCCGCCGCCCGCAGACTCGAAGATCTCCTTAGCAATCTCGAGTTGCGACGCAACCTGGTCCCTATTTCCGCCCCGGCGCAGGACGAAGCCCAAGAAGCGTACCTCGATTAAGTCCACCTCGGTGTTCACACATACTTCCGGAACGTAGGGCATCGCCCGGTCGCTCCCGCTCAGCTGCTGCAGCAGGTAAAGGAAGGCGCGGAGCAGGCGGCCCCGCTCGCCGGCGACTTGCATTTCACCGCAGCGCAATTGCGGCATCGCTGCGGCGGGAAAAAGCGCTTCCACTTCATTGAGCGCATGGGTGAGCAGTGATCGCAGATCGACTGTTTCCACAGCCTGGTCAACCTGTGCCGCCTCGGCTATTTCGCGGGCCAGCGACAAGCGGCAGCGCAGGCGCTCGGAACTCTCCAACGCAGCCTCGATCCAGGTGCGGCACTGTGCGGGATCGTCCAGCGTATTAAGGGCGAATTCCAGCGAGCACTGCAACGCCGTCATGGGCTGACTGATGAGGTGAAAGACCTTGCCGAGCAGTTTGTGTTCCGGGTGATTCGGCTGCGGCGCGCCACTCACGCCGGATACTCCGCACGCGCACCCAATTCATATCCCACGCCGCGGACAGTGTGAATCAGGCGCGGGTTAAATCCATCATCCACCTTCCTGCGAAGGTAGTTCACATAGACATCGACTATGTTGGTCGAGGTATCGAACGACAGGTTCCACACGTGCTCGATGATCATGTTGCGGGTGACGCGCCGGCCTGCGTTGCGCAGCAGATATTCCAGAAGGGCAAATTCTTTTGCGGTAAGTTCGATCAGCTTACCGGCCCGCTTCACCTTGCGCTCCACGCGGTCCAGTTCGAGGTCGGCAATCTGCAGCACGGTCTCCACCGTCCGCGGACCGCGGCGCAGCAAGGCGCGAACCCGCGCCGATAGTTCGGTAAACGAGAATGGCTTGTTGAGGCAGTCGTCAGCGCCGGAATCGAGCGACTGCACCCGGTCTTCAATGCGGCTGCGGGCGGTAAGCACCAGCACCGGTAAATTAGGCTTCTTGACGCGGACCGAGCGCAGGACCTCAATTCCATCCAGCTTGGGTAAATTCAAGTCAAGGACGAGCAGATCGTAGTCGCTGTCCAAGGCCATGGAGCGTGCCTGCTCGCCGTCCGCGGCTGTATCCACCGCGTAATGCTCCGCCTCCAGGCCTTTTCGTACGAACGTGGCCAGAGGAGTATCGTCTTCGACCACCAGAATTCGCATTTTTCGCCCCAAAAATTCCGTAAAGAGGGTAACAGCCCAAAGTAACACCCAGAAAGGTACTCGGCTGCTAAAAACGAACTGCGGCGCCTCATTGTGTTCTGAAATGGGAATTTGCCACTTAGCAAATCACGACGTTTTTCGGATTTTCAGGCAGCGGAAAATTGCACAGTTACCGAACCTGCCAACTGCGATCGCCGACTTCGGCAAGCAAACCTTTATAATTGGAATATGGCACGTGGTTGGGAAAGTAAATCCGTAGAAGCGCAAATCGAAGAAAAATCCACCTCATCAAACCAAACCTCTGATAAGCCTGCATCGCACGCAGAGATTCACCGGCAGAGCCACAGGGCTAACCTGCAGCTATCGCGTCAGCGAATCCTGCATGAACTGGAGAGCAGCACCAACGAGCGCTACTCCGAGATGCTGCGTCATTCGCTATCCGAGTTAGACGGGCAGCTCAAGTCGAACTCGTAGACGTCGCACGACAGCGAGAGTTCTGTGCGGCCCGTCCCTCACAGCAATACGTGATTGCGGTCACGGAAGCGACGGTTGAGTCGTTTCACAATGCTGGTGAGGTGAAGCCATGCCAGTCCTCGTGATCGCCATCGTTTTCTTCGCCATTTTCCTGGTGATGGGAGTCATGGGCATATCCGCCATGGTCTCCGAGCACAAGCAGGGAAAGCTGTTCAGCGGCACCTGGAGCGACTACCCGAAGAGCAAAGAGAATTAGCGGACCACGCTTCGCCGAACACTTTTGGTGGACGCACCAGCCCCTACCGCGCCGCTTCCAGCACTCGCGACAGGCACGACTCGCAATAGCCGCTGTCTTTCAAATCAATCCACTCCACCGCGTGTGACGGAGCCATGGCGCAGCGGTAGTCTTCGCAGTGGGTGAGGCGAAGGGTGTGGCCGAGCTCATGCACCGCTTCGATCAACAGGCGATCGGCCAACAGATCAAGATTGTCTGGCAATCCATAAAACGCCTGGCGCAGACGGTGATAGGAGACGATGGCAGCGGCGCCTCCTATCTGCGCTTCGCCAAACACAAACGTCAGAATCGGGATGTAGAGATCGAGGCTGGTGACTGCCAGCAGCTTCCAGGTGTCCCGGTTTTTGTAGGACTGCATGGCAGCGAGAATCTCGGACGAGTGGTATTGCTGCCGCTCCGAATGCAGAGCAAACGCAGGATCGAGCGCGGGTGCAAGAACCTCGCCCTTCACCTGGAACTTCTCCTGCAAAGACTGAAGCAGCCAGTCCAGCAGGCGGGCGTCGGTTGGCCCGACCGGCAAGATTTGCAACTTCTTCATTACGATTCGACTGTGGCAAGCTCCCGCTCGCGGCGGCTCCAACCGTACTTCTTCAGCTTATGATGCAAGGTGACGCGGTCGATGCCGAGCACTTCGGCCGCACGCGTCTGATTGCCACCACACTCTTCGAGCACGCGCAGGATATGGCCCTTTTCGACGTCATCCAGGCTGCGAACTTCAGCTTGCGGAGCCCCGTTGCGCACCTTGAGCGTAAAGTCGGATTCGCGCAGCTCAGGCTCCTGCCCTACCACCATGGCGCGTTCCACCGCATTCTCCAGCTCGCGAATATTACCCGGCCATTCCTGCTGCTGCAACAGCGCCATGGCCGCTGGCGATACCCGGGTGATTTTCTTGTTCATCTCACGCACAAACTTCCGCACGAAATGGTCGACGAGCAGCGGGACGTCCTCAAGTCGCTCACGCAGGGCGGGCAGCTCGATATGAAACACGTTTAAGCGGTAGTAGAGATCGGGACGAAACTTTCCTTCTTCGATGAGCTGCTCCAGGTTCTTGTTGGTTGCAGCCACGCAGCGGAAATCGACCTTGATGGTCTGGTTGCCGCCAACACGAACAATCTCGCGCTCCTGCAGTACGCGCAACAGGTCGGTCTGGGTCTTGAGGCTGATGTCGCCGATCTCATCGAGGAAGACCGTTCCACCTTCGGCAATTTCGAATTTGCCCTTCTTGCGGTATTGCGCGCCGGTGAAAGCGCCCTTCTCATGGCCGAAGAGCTCACTCTCCAGCAGGGTTTCGGTCAATGCACCGCAGTGAATCACCACCATAGGATGAAAGCGCCGGGTGCTTCCGGCATGAACCGCGCGCGCCACCAACTCTTTGCCGGTGCCGCTTTCGCCGGTGATGAGGACCGTAGCGTCGGTGGGCGCTACCGTTTCGATGGCATCGAAGATGCGCTTCATGGCTGCGCTCTGGCCGATGATGTCGGAGGGGCGTGCGATCTCCGCCACCGTCTCCTTCAGCCGGATATTTTCCTGCTGGGTGCGACGATGCGCCATGGCCTTGGAGATCAGGTGCGCCGTCTCCTCGGGATCGAGCGGCTTATTGATGTAGTCGTACGCACCATTCTTCAGGGCCGCGATCGCGGTCTCCACCGACGCGTAGCCGGTCATGATGATGACCAGCATGTCGGGATAAATCTCGTGCAAGCGGCGCTGTAACTCGATTCCGTCGGTGCCTCGCATCTTGATATCGACCAGGGCAACGTCGTAGGCGGTCTCGGCCACCCGGGTTAGAGCTTCACTGGCGCTTTCGGCAGTGCCGACCTCGTAACCATCTTCGCCAAACCACTTGGCGAGTGAATCGCGCACGCTCATTTCATCGTCAACGATGAGCAACTTGCCTGTTTCCACGCTGCTACCTCACTTCCGCTGGGCTGCGTTGTTCTTCCGTTTTGCTTGCAAATTTCTGGCTGTCGACCGGCAGGCACACTTTGAATGCGGTGCCGCGGCCGGCAACCGAATCGACCTCAATGTGTCCTCCATGCCGCTCGACAATGTTCTGGCTGATGGCGAGGCCCAACCCCGAGCCTCCGGCTTCCTTGGTGGTGTAGAAGGGCTCGAAGATGTGCGCCAGGTGCTCCTCAGTGATGCCGGTGCCGTCATCGCGAATGGTCAGCACGATCTGGTTGTCAATCACCTGGGTGTTGATCCAGAGATTGCCGCCCTGCGGCAGGGCGTCGATGGCGTTAATCACCATGGCCAGCACCACTTGTTCGATCTGCGCCGGATCGCAATGTACCGGCGGCAGGTCGGCGGCAAGCTCGAGGTCGAGCTGCACGTTCGCCATATCCATCTTGTGCTGCACCAGCTTGACGCAGCGATCAATCACCTGTGACAGATCGCTCCAAGCCAGGTTCATCGGAGAAACCCGCGAGAAACTCAGCAGATTGTGTACCAGGTCGCCGCAACGCTTGCTCTCCGACGCAATGATGTCGAGCGAGCCCGCCATCTCGTCGTGCTTGGGAACTTCGGTCGCGTTCTTCAGGATCCAACGTTTGATCAGTCGCGAATAGGTCAGAATCCCGGAGAGCGGATTATTGATTTCATGGGCAACGACGGCTGCCATCTTGCCAATGGTCGCCATCTTCTCGACATGCAGCATGCGCTGATGCGCTTGTCTCAGCTCGCGTGTTTTCTCATCCACGCGTTCTTCGAGCGTCTGCGCCCATGCCGTAATTTCCTTTTGTGCAAGCATCAGTTTGCCGCTCATTTCGTTGAACGACTGCGATACCTCGCCAATCTCGTCGTTCGACACGATCGGGATCTGCGCCCCCAGTTCGCCCTTGGACAGGCGTTCCGTACCGTGCTTCAGTATGCTCAGCGGGGCCTGGACGACTTTTCCGATAAAAACTCCGCACAAGGCCAGCAGGATGAACAGGGCTCCCGCGAAATACGCCACCATGCGGCGACGATCCTGCATCAGGCTTTCATCGACCTTGGCCAGCGAAAGATTGGTGTCGAGAACTCCGAGAACCTGCATACTTGCCGGATGCGCGTGGCAGGATGCATTCGCGCAAGCCGGCTGGTTCTCGATGGGAGTGATGATTCCCAGAACCCGACTTCCGTCGGCTTTGTAGATACGAAAACGGTCGGAGCGCTTCAGCATCGACAGCGGCTGCGACTGCACATGGCATCCGTAGCAGGCTTCGGAAGCTTTATTCACGCTCTTGCCGACTTCGTCGGGGAAGGTCGAATAACTGATGATCCCTTCCGAATTCATGATGCGGACCCGGGTCATGCCCGCCTGGTCGGCCATGTTGACCATCATTTCGTAGAGGCCGGCGCGGTCGTTCTTCAGCATGTAGTGCGAGGCACTGCGTCGCAGCACCTCGCTTTGCTGTTCCGCGCTGACCAGCGCCGCCGCCTCCAGGTGCTTGCGGTGCTGCACGATGGTGAGGTAGGTCAACAAGCCGAAGATGATCGTCATGGGGACGAAAATCGACACCATCAGCTTGAAGGTGATGCCACGGCCGGCTTTCCACTGGCGAACCCTGCCGGCGCTGTCGTCACTATGGTCAATCTCCGGCATGTACAGGCTCGGCCAAAATGACAGAAACCTTCTCCGGCTGGTGCTCGACCGGAGGATGAGCCTCTTCCTCTTCCGGGAAGATGGGCAAGAAACGGGCGGCCAGTCCAAAGATGGCGAAGCCCATAGCGACGAACATTGCCGTAATCACAATTTCCGTCCACCTGGGCGTGTAACGGCCTCCGACGGCATTCTCGACCCCGGTGGTAGCAATGTTCAGACGATTGGTAACAAAACCCAGCAGGATCAGCACTGCGGCCAGATACAGTCCTTGCGCGCTATTGCGGACCTTGGGGATCAGCAGAAGTATCAGCGGGATGATTACCGACAGGAAGATCTCCAGCAGGAAGAAACGCTGCTCGTATCCGGGTATAAATACCTGGCGCAACACACCGCGGCTGAGCAGGTCCTCAAAACGCAGGATGCCGTAGATGGACAGCACCACGACCAGCACCCGGCCCATGTCTTTCAGGATGTAAAGCTCAAGCTGGCGGCCGAAGTACTTGGAACTGAGCGACGATTCGAAGATCATCATCGCCAACCCGACAGCAATGGCGGAAATGAAGAAGAACACCGGCAATAGAGGGCTGTACCAGAAAGGATGCAGCTTGTTGGGCATGATCAAGTACAGGGTGCCCAGCGACGACTGGTGCAGCGTAGAGAGGATGACGCCCAGGATAACGAAGAGGATCATCACGCTACGCACTACGCGGAGCGCCTTCTTCCATCCCAGGTGCTCGAACACGATGGGAGAGAATTCCAGCGCCAGCACCATGGTGTACAGCATCACGCAATAAGCCACCTCGAACATCACCGAGTGCGGATTGCGCATGATCAGCGGATGCCAGATGTTCCAGGGCAGACCAAGGTCATACATCAGCGCGGCGCAAACCAGCAGGTAACCCATGAACGCGGTAAGAACGGTGGGCCGCATGATGGAATGCCAGCGCTTGATGTTAAAGATCTCGACTGCGGCCGTCAGGGTAAAACCGCCGGCTGCCAGCATGACGCCGCACATGACGTCGAAGCCGATCCACAGGCCCCAGGGGAATTGATCGCTCAAATTTGTGGAAGCGCCCAGGCCGCGAAAGAATCGCAGATACGTGCAATAAATGCCCGCCACCATGATGGCCAGGAATACCGCTTTCCAGAATGTGAAGCGCATTTTGGGGATATCTCGCAGGGTCATTGCGCGCCGCCTTTCTTTTCGTTCTCTTCCGCCTCAGCAACGTCTTCGCGGCGATGCGTAATCCAGTAAATGCCGCCCAGCAGGGTTCCGAACAAAGGAACAAACTGAGGAATGTGTTGCAGCACCTGGTAGGTGTACATAGGCAAGGCCCGCTGGGTGAGGTCATCGCGGTAACCGAAGTTAGTGAAATCGATGGAGGACAGCAGCAGGACCGACGTGCCACCGACTTCCGTCTCGCCATAAACGTGGTGGACGTACTTGTCGGGATTGTCCTGAATCCGCTGCCGCGCTTCTTTCAGCAACTCCTCGCGATCGCCAAACTTCGTTGCTCCGGTGGGACAGGCCTCGGCACAAGCCGTCTGCTTGCCTTCCTGCACCAGCGACGAGCACATGATGCATTTGCGCACGCCGGGTACGGCTTTTTCCCACTCGTACTTGGGAACTCCAAACGGGCAGGCCGCCATGCAGTAACGGCATCCCATGCACTTGTGCTTGTCGTAGGTAACCGGACCCAGCGCGGTCTTCTTCAGCGCGCCTACCGGACAAACGGAGGCACAGGCCGGATCGTCGCAGTTCATGCAGAGCCGGCGCATGTACTTGTCGCCCTTGGCTAAGACGGTGGTGTATTTATGCGCCGAAGTGAAGTCCTGCTCGGCAATTTTGTCGTCGTACGGCAGGCCGTTCTGGGTGGCACAACCCTGCTCGCACTGTTTGCAGTTGATGCATAAAGTCGCATCGTAAAGAATTCCCTTGCTCATGTGTTTAATTCTCCCCACCCGGCACCAGACGACCGGGTGGACGTGTGCCGTGCCCGGCGCGAATGCACCGGGGACGAGGTATGAATGCAATGGTTCGGAGTAAGAAGGTGGGGTAAAAAGTGCCGGTTTCAGGGTTAAGATTTGCCCCGAGAGGCACGGACTGCTGATTCGTGCCCGAGACTCTTTCGTGCGAATCCCGGTGCCGCTATTCACTGTGGCCCTATTCGGCTTCAGGGCGAAGCAGGCGCTCCGCCCTTTCGGTCAGAGAGAGGGACTACTTGCCTAAGGTCTTGACGTATGCGGCCAGCTTTTGCGCTTCAGCCTGGCTGATGCCTTTGTTACCAAAAGCGTGAGCCGCCTTCTTCTGCGGGCCGCCGTTTTCGATGAAATCGGCCAGCTCAGCATCGGAAGCCTTCTGAACTTTGTCGGACGAGAACGAAGGCGCTCCCATCTTTTGACCGGCAGTGGTTCCCTTCCCATCTACTCCATGACATCCGGCACACTTCGATTTGTAGGTGTCAGACTGGGCCCACGACAGACTTGGAAGAATAAAGAACAATACAAGCGCAACCAGGAAGACCGCGAATATAACTTTTTTCATCACTTCTCCTGAAGCCATCACGCAGATAAACGAGCGGTAGATTTTATTAATTGCTATGAAGGCCACTCGCACGGACCGTGCTTCTCGATCCGTGAACACAGTTTCGTCCTCTAAGGCGATGCAGTTCTGTGATTTGCGTCACTTTTGTGCGTGATGTCTTTCGCAACGGACTACGGATGACCCGAGGCGATTTGCAGCTTTCGACCGGGGTGGGGCTGGTGGTTTGTGGCGATTCTCACCGCGCCAATTGCCGCAGGGCCGCTTTGGGTGCATAGCTTTGCCTCAGCGTTATCCGACGCTTGAACCAGCGGGCCGATTGAAAGCGCCTGTAAGACTAACTTTCGGCAGGAGTAAGCTCGACCAAGTGTCAGTTCCTGACATCTGAACGGTATGCCTGAACGAAGTAAAGAGAGTCGGCGGTATGACGTTATCGTGGTTGGTGCAGGAGTGGCAGGCCTCGCGGCTGCCAAGCGCCTGGGAAAGGCTGGCCTGCGGGTCCTGGTTCTGGAGGCACGTGCACGCCTTGGAGGCCGGATCTGGAGCCTGCCTGGAGGCGCTCCCGAAGCTGCTATTGAGCTCGGCGCCGAATTCGTTCATGGCAAGCCGCCACAACTCGATCAATACCTAACCAAACACGGCTTGGAGCTGTTCGAGTTAACCGGCCAGACTTATTGCCAGTTCGATGGCGGACCGCTGGAGGCCTGGGGGGACGAAGGCGGTGAAATTTTCGCTAAGCTCGATAAGCTGAATCCCGCATCCTTTCCCGACGAGACGTTCGAGCAAACGCTACAGACCCGTTTCGCAAAAGCTCCTGCTGACGAGAAGCAATCCGCACGGATGTTTGTAGCCGGCTTTCACGCCGCCGACCCGGCGCGCATCAGCACCCATTCCATCATCTACGGCGATCGCGCCAGCCGCGACATCGAAGAAGATCGGATGTTCCACGTTGTTGGTGGCTACGAAAAGCTGCTGGAAGCACTGCTTCGTTCACTTCGCGATAACGTGACAATCCGAACCCGGCTGCCGGTCACGCAAATCGACTGGCGACGCGATCCGGTGGTGGTGTTGGCGGGAGAGGAAAATTCAGAGCAGATGCAGGAGTTTGTCGCTCCTCGTGTGGTAGTTACGCTGCCCCTTGGCGTGCTTCAGCAGGAGTTACAGCCCTTGGGCGCGGTGACGTTCAAGCCTCCGCTCTCGGAAAAACGCTCCGCCCTGGCGAAACTTGCGATGGGTCCGGTGGTGCGAGTCACGCTCCGTTTTGACAGCGCCTTCTGGGAAGATCCTAAAGTAATGGATGAGCGAGCGTTGCGCGATCCGCATTTCATCTTCAGTGCCGACCCCAGTTTTCCTACCTGGTGGACAGCGGCGCCACACCTGCCGTTGCTGGTGGGCTGGTGTGCCGGATCCTGCGCCGAGGCCAAAGTATTACTTGAAGAAGGCGCGCTATGTTCCCAGGCAATAGGAGCGCTGGCGCGGATCCTCTCTTTGCCGGAGAGCTCGGTCGCCCAGCGGCTCACTCACTTCTATCATCACGATTGGCAGTCGGATCCATACTCGCGGGGAGCTTATAGCTATGTGCTGGCAGGCGGGATGGGGGCTCAGCAGGAGCTGGCGCGTCCCTTGGCAGATCGCCTGTTTTTCGCGGGAGAAGCCACCCAAAGCGACGGTCACCATGCCACGGTTCATGGAGCTTTTAGCAGCGGGCTGAGAGTTGCAAAAGAGGTACTGGAGAGTCTGGTCGCTTGAGGGACTCTAGTCGCCGCCGGCGTGGACAAGTTCGCTGGCTTGGGTCTGCTTCTGCGTTCTGGCGGGGTCGAAGAAGTGCAGGATGGCGAAGATGACCCAGCGCCCCAGGACGATACCTACCGCAAAAGCGAACACAATCGTAAGTAACAGCAGAATCGACAGAAACATTGAAGTCATCACCGACGTCTCATTTCGGGTGGCCGCTGGTCAACGGGCGCAGAACCCCAAGCCCATTCACCAGCATCTATTGAAAGCAACCGCCTCTACTCTGGATGCAACTTTACCGCGCATTGACGCCTGTGGATGTTGACAACTAGGATACGGAGTAGAGCTGCGCATACCTCCTCGCCAAGGTTCCAGAGCGGTACAGGCCGTGATATCGGGCAGTATTCGTCCGAGATCGGCCTTAAAACTGCTTCGAGCGGCCTTAAAACGGGCCAGGAGGACGGCTCCCAGGTAGGTAGCGAACCGGTCGATGGCCATTACCAGCATCACCGTGCGTGGGGCACGGCAGCACAATCTCAAGAACATTAGCGTCGAAATACCCAGAAATAAGCTCACGGTTATCACCGGATTAAGCGGATCAGGGAAGTCTTCGCTGGCTTTTGACACCATTTATGCCGAAGGACAGCGTCGCTACGTGGAAACGCTGTCGGCTTATGCGCGCCAGTTCCTCGACCAGATGGAGCGGCCCGACGTGGACGGCATCGATGGCCTGAGCCCGTCGATCGCCATTGAGCAGAAAACCACCAGCCGCAGCCCGCGCTCAACCGTCGGCACGATCACGGAAATCTACGACTACCTGCGCCTGCTGTACTCCTCGGTGGGAGTTCCACATTGTCCGCAATGCGGGAGAGAGATTTCGCGGCAATCGGCAGATCAAATCGTTCAGCGGGTGATGGAGCTACGGCCAGAAGAGCGCGTGATGATCATGGCGCCCATCGTGCGCGGCCGCAAAGGCGAGTTTAAGAAAGAGCTCGACAAGCTGGTGCAGCAGGGATTTACGCGAGCACGCATCGACGGCGAACTGCGTAACATTGCGGACGAAGAAATCAAGCTCGACAAGCGCAAGAACCACACCATCGAACTGGTGGTCGATCGGCTGCTGGTGAAGGCGGGCATCGAGAAGCGGCTGGTGCAGTCGGTTGAGCTCGCGATGAAGCTGGCCAACGGGCTGGTGCTGGTAGCAGTGGTGGAAGGCGAGGAGCGCCTTTATTCTTCGAAGCTCGCGTGTCCGGAGTGCGGTATCAACGTGCCGGTCCTGGAGCCGCGCTCGTTCTCGTTCAACAGCATTTACGGCGCATGTCCCGAGTGTAACGGACTAGGCAGCAAGTATGACTTCGATCCCGCAAAGGTGGTTACCGACTGGTCGAAGCCGCTGCTCGACGGTGGGCTTGGGCCCCGGCTCAGCCTCACAGAACCTGATGCATAGCCTTCAACTTGCAGCCGCTGCTTATGGATTTGATCTTTCGAAACCGTTTGAGCAGCTCCCCCGCAAGACACAGAACCTGATTCTGTACGGCCCGCAGCCGGGAGAGCAGAAGCGCGGCGGATTCCTGGGCGTATTTGCTTATCTGCGCCGGGGAATGGAAGACAGCAGTTCAGAAAGCTATCGCGATTGGCTGCTGGATCATATGTCGGCCACAAAGTGTCCGGCGTGCGGTGGCAAGCGGCTTCGCCCCGAAAGCCTGGGGGTGAAGGTGAACGGAATGTCGATTGCCGATTTCACCTCGCTACCGGTGTCGCGGGCAATCGAAGCGGCGGCCAAGATCCGGCTGAATGCTCGCGAGGAGCAAATCGCCGGACGCATTTTGAAAGAAGTGGCTGAGCGCCTTGGCTTCCTCAACGCGGTTGGGTTGAACTACATCTCGCTGGATCGCTCCGCCGCAACCTTGAGCGGCGGCGAAGGCCAGCGTATTCGGCTGGCGACACAAATCGGTTCTCGGCTTCGCGGCGTGCTTTATGTGCTGGATGAACCGTCGATCGGTCTGCATCACCGCGACAACGAACGACTGTTGGAAGCTTTGGAGTCGCTACGCGATTTGGGCAATACGGTGCTGGTCGTCGAGCATGATGAAGACACGATTCGCCGCGCCGACTACGTGGTCGATCTCGGGCCGGGCGCGGGCCGTCATGGAGGCGAACTGGTAGCCAGCGGAACGCCTGACGAAATAGCGGCAGCGCCACGCTCTCTGACAGGTCAATACATCTCGGGCGAGAAGCAGGTGACATATCGCTATGGCCGCCGTGCTCCCAACGGCAAAGCGATCGCGATTCTGGGCGCTAGTGAGAACAACCTGAAGCATCTGGACGTCAGCTTCCCCCTGGGAGTGATGACCGTGGTCACAGGGGTTTCGGGCTCGGGCAAATCGACGCTGGTGAATGACATTCTGTATCGCGCGCTGGCCAAAAGCTTATACCACTCGCGGGAAGAGGCGGGCGCGCACAAGTCGATCAGTGGCACCGAGAACATCGACAAGGTCATCCGCATCGATCAGTCGCCGATTGGGCGCACACCGCGCTCGAATCCTGCCACCTATACCGGCGTTTTCACGCAGATTCGCGACCTTTATGCCATGTTGCCGGAATCGCGCGAGCGCGGCTACAAAGCAGGACGCTTCTCGTTCAACGTGGCCGGCGGCCGCTGTGAAGCTTGCCAGGGTGAAGGCCAGCGGCGCATCGAGATGAACTTCCTGCCCGACGTTTACGTCTTATGTGAGGTATGCGGCGGCAAGCGCTACAACCACGAGACGCTGGCGGTGCGGTACAAGGGGTATTCCATCGCCGACTTGCTGGAGATGCCGGTAGCCGACGTCTTGCCGCTGCTGGAGAACTTCCCCCAAGTCAAACAGAAGCTGCAGACCCTGGTGGATGTCGGGCTGGGTTATATTCATCTTGGACAATCGGCGGTGACGCTATCGGGTGGGGAGGCGCAGCGCATCAAGCTGGCGCGCGAGCTGAGCAAGCGGCAGACGGGAAAGACGCTGTATCTGCTGGACGAACCCACCACTGGACTGCACTTTGCCGATGTCAGCAAGCTGCTCGAGGTCTTGCATCGTCTAACAGATTTGGGCAACAGCATCATCATTATCGAGCACAACATGGATGTAATCCGCAACGCCGACTGGATTATCGACCTGGGCCCTGAAGGTGGAGAAGAGGGCGGCCGCCTGGTTGCGCAGGGCACGCCGGAGCAGGTGGCGCGGGTGAAGAAATCGTATACCGGGCAGGCGTTGGCCAAGCTGCTGCCGGGCATTCCGAAGTCGAACAGTCAAAATGTTTCTCAGCCGGCAGGCGCCAATGGCTGAGGGAGATCGTTGGCCATTGCCGGAGACTGCCGACACGCCTGCTCCGGCAGAGAGAGGTTGCCGACGGCCCACCCGCCTTCGAATTTTCGTCATTCCTCCCGCCTCCGAAGAGAGAGTTCCCTGCCTGGACCATCTGGGACGTCGCGGTAATCCCGGGCGTAACCATCCTGGCCATCTTCCTGTGCAGCCTGATTGCTCTGCTGATTGCTTATAGCCTGCCCGCCTTCCATGGTGTCTCCATTTATCAGTTGGGACAGAATCCGCTGATTGTTGTCGGCTCCCAGATAGCAAGCTATCCCATCGTCATCTGGTTCATGGCAGCGCTGGTTCGCCGGCGCAGCAATGAGCCATTTCTCACCGCGATCCGGTGGAATTGGCCAAGTGGCAAAGAGCTATGGTTTTGCTTATCGGGCATTGTGCTCGCGTTCGCGGTACAAGGTCTGGCGCATTTCCTGCCCATCCCTAAGTCGCTGCCCATGGATAAGTTTTTCAACGACGCGACCAGCGCATATTTGATGGCCTTTTTCGGCATCCTGATCGCGCCCGTGCTGGAAGAGTTGTTCTTCCGCGGCATGCTCTTCCCTACCTTGCGCCGGAAGCTGGGAACAGTGGTTGCGGTGTTGTTAACGGCGGCGGCTTTCGCGGCGATTCATGGAGCCCAGCTGGGATATGCATGGGCGCCGATCTTGAGCATCTTCGTCGTGGGGTTGGCGCTGACGATAGTGCGCGAGCGCACCGACTCGGTTGCTGCCGGCGTGCTGACGCACGCGGGGTACAACTTCGCCCTGTTTGCGCTACTCTGGTTTGGCAGCGATCATTTTCACCATCTTGAGAGATTGAATTAGGAGAGCACCGCCTGCATGGCAAGCGCACGTGAGGAATTACTGCGGATGCTGGCTGAGAAGTCCTTCCGGCTGGGCAACTTCAAGTTGTCGAGCGGCGGCACCAGCGACTACTACATCGATTGCCGGCTGACCACGCTGGATGCACAGGGAGCCCTGCGAACGGGAGAGACTGTGTTGCAAGAGATCCAAAGCCGTGGCTGGCAAGCCGATGCCATTGGCGGGCTGACTATGGGAGCTGATCCCATTGTGGTCGCGACGTCGGTCATCAGCGCGCAACAAGGAAAGCCGGTCAACGGCTTCCTGGTGCGCAAGGCGGAGAAGACCCACGGCACGGGGCAGCGGATCGAGGGCTTTCGCCAGAAGGCGGCACGGGTGGTGATTGTGGACGACGTATGCACCACGGGCGCTTCCACCATTCAGGCCATCGAGGCAGCGCGCGAGTATGGATTTGAGATCGTTGGCGTGATGTGCCTGGTGGAGCGCGAAGAAGCCGGCGGACGTCCGAACGTCGAGAAGGCGGCTGCACCGGCGCCGTTCGTATCGCTGTTCAGCGCCAACGATGTTCGCGCCGAACATATCAAACGCAATCCTTCATAAAACCATGAGCATAATCAAAACACTGGAATGGACCGACGCTGGGGTGCGCTTCATCGATCAGACGAAGCTGCCGACCGAAGAACTGTACGTAACCTGCAAAAGCTATGGGGAGGTGGCGGACGCGATCAAGACCATGATCGTGCGCGGCGCACCGGCGATCGGGGTTGCCGCGGGCATGGGCATTGCGCTGGGGGTGCGTGACTCCAAAGCGCAGACGGCGGACGAGCTTGCCCCTGAGTTCGAGCACATCTGCAAGGTCCTGGGTGCGACCCGTCCGACGGCGGTCAACCTGTTTTGGGCCATCCGGCGCATGCAGAACAAGTTTGCGGAATTGCGCGGCAAGCCGATAAGTGAGATCAAGCGCGAGATGGTTAGCGAAGCCCAGCGCATGCACGTGGAAGATATTGCCGCGAATGAAGCCATGGGCAAGCATGGCGCGGTGCTGCTGCCCGCGAAGGGGAATGTCCTGACCCATTGCAACGCCGGTGCACTCTGCGCTGCGGGATATGGCACGGCGCTGGGAGTGATTCGCGCCGCCATCGAATCGGGCAAGCAAATCCACGTGTTCGCCGACGAAACCCGGCCGTTCCTTCAAGGAGCTCGTCTGACAGCGTGGGAGTTAATGAAGGACAACATCCCCACCACGCTGATCTCTGACAACATGGCCGGCGCCATCATGCAGCAGGGCAAGATCGATGCTGTCGTGGTAGGCGCAGACCGTATCGCCGCGAATGGTGATGTCGCGAACAAAATAGGCACCTACACCGTCGCCATTCTGGCCAGGGCGCACGGGATTCCCTTCTATGTTGCTGCTCCCATCGCGACCGTAGATATGGAAACTCCCGACGGCAGCAAGATTCCCATCGAGCAGCGCGCTTCAACTGAGGTGACACACCTGGCGGGCAAACAAATCGCTCCGGATGGCGTGGGGGTAGAGAATCCGGCGTTTGACGTCACGCCCAATGAGTACGTCTCGGCCATCATCACCGAGCGTGGAGTGGCACGGGCACCTTATAGCGAGTCGCTAAAAGCGTTGGTTCGCGGATAGAGAGGAGCGCACGTCGAAGGTCACGACGGAAGCCTGCGCCGTCGGTTCAATGTCCTACTGCGGCTGTGGTTGCTGGTTCGCGGGATTCAGCTGCTGCTGATACTGCTGCTGTTGCTGCTGCATCCGCTGCAATTCCTGGAGTAGCTGCTCCGGCGTTTTGGCGCCCTGCTGCTGGCCGTTGTTTTCAGCATCTCCCTGATTCTGTCCTGGCGGAGGCATGTTGGGACTGTAGCCGGGGCGGAATCCTCCGGGCGGCTGGGCCTCATTGGCGGAATTGTCTTCCACCGGCGTCGGCTCCGGAGGCGTGTAATCTTCGTCCGCCTGGGGCTCAGGTTGCGGCTGCGGAGTTGGCCGGTTCTGCGCCGTGTTGGTGACTGCACTGTTCTGCCGCGGGGTCAGGATCAGCTTCTGCACTGAACCGGGCTGCGTCGGACTTCCCAAAATGATGTAGTTAAACTTTGAGCCGTTGAGTAACGTCGCGAGCACATCTTTAGGTTGACCCGGCCCGAGTTGCGCAACTACGCGATCGCTGTTCGCGCTGGCAGGGATATCGAACGATGCGCCGGTCTTTGCCTGTACCGACCTCAGCACCTGCCCCAGTGTGGCGTTGTTCGACTGGATGCTCAGTTGTCCGCCTTGATAGGTCACGGTCGGTGCAACCGGAGGCATCTGCTCAGGCGTGGGTGGAGGAGCGGCTGGCTGAACCGCCTCCTGCTCAGGAGCCTTGGTCTTGCTGCGCTTGGCGGAATGGTGCTGCTTCTGTTTTGCGGTGCTTGAAGCCGGGGCACTGCCGGGCGATGATGGCGCTGCAGTGGCGCCGGTCTGGGCCAGCGCGTTCGCGGCGAACAGAAGGATCACCAGACAGGGCACGAATGCGCTTTTCCACTTAAGGCGTAACATACTGTGTTGGACGCGACTGAGAAGCCGTCGTTTGCCGTCCTCATTCTACCTGACTGGTAACGCGCCGGCTGGCCTCATTTAGGCCTGCAAACATCGGCTTCGGCGGTGCTTGCATCTCACAAACAGGAACTTTGAACGCAAAATTGAGTGAATACTTTCAGGAAAGCAGCACCATGATTGCCACTTCGGCTGTATCCCGTCGCGCTTTTTATCTCGCATTTGTACTTCTGCTGATTACGTCGTGGAGTTCCCGTTCCTGGGCCCAAGCCTGCGAAACGGGCAGTGACATCAACGCGGCGGCGAAGGCTGCGATCGAAAATGCGGCTCAGCGCTATTTTTCCATGTCGGCGCAGGGCGATGTCGCGGGGCTAAAGTCCAACGCCATACCATCGGTGGCCGGCAACTTCACCGGCATTGAGCAGGCGGTAGTCGACAATAAAAAATATCTTGCCGAGGGCCAGCCTTCCGTAACCGGCACTTACCTGCTGGACGCTTCGCAACTCAAAGACGCACAGCGGGCCGACTTTTATTGTGGCATCTACAATTCGTCGCAGCGCGTAGCATTCTCCATTCCTGGTCTTCCCGCCGGGCCGTTATGCGGTGGTCATTCAGAAGGTTTCGGGCGATAAAGACCCGGTCACACTGACCATGATCCTGCAGGAGATGGGCGGAAGCTGGAAGCTGGCCGGCTATTATCCGCGGCTGAATGCGATTGGTGGACACGATGGCGACTGGTATCTCACGCAGGCGCGACAGTACAAGGCGAAGAACCAGATGCACGATGCCTGGTTCTACTATCTGACAGCGTGGGATTTGCTGGCTCCGGTGAATTTCATGAGCAATCCGCAGCTGGACAAAATCGCGCAGGAGATGGAGACGGCACGGCCTGCGGATTTGCCGTCGCAGCAGTCGCCGATGAATCTCTCGGCCAACGGCAAGGTCTTCAAGATCACCGAACTGGCGCCGGTACCCGTGGGCAACGACTTGAACCTGCGCGTGCGATACGACTCCGCCGATGCCTCGAATAGCGCGGTTGCGTTTCAAGACAATATGGCCGTGATCAAGGGCGTGGTCGCGAAGTATCCCGAGCTACGCGAAGCTTTTAGCGCGGTGATTGCGCGCGCGGTCGACGGCAGTGGCCACGAATATGGCTCACTGCTGGCCATGAAGGATGTGAAATAAGAAGGTTTAGGTGTCGCTGCGCTTCAGCCCGCGCCAGCCGGGCGCCTTGGGGACTAGCGTCCGCCCCTGCCCAGCAGCAGGATCTTAAGGGTAGCGAAAAGAATGTACAGGTCCAGTCCGATGGACATGTTCTTGATATAGAACAAATCGTAGGCCAGCTTTTCCTTGTTCTCTTCCAGCGTGGCGTTGTAGCCGCGATTGATCTGCGCCCATCCCGTGGCGCCGGGCTTCACCAGCCAGCGCTCCTTGTAAAACGGAATCTTGGCCACGTATTCGTCTTCCTGTTCCTGAACAAAAGGTCGTGGACCCACAAAGGCCATGTCGCCCTTGATGATGTTGAACAGCTGCGGCAGCTCATCGATGCGGCTGCGACGTAACCAGTGTCCGACGGGAGTGATACGGGAATCACCATATTCGGCCGGCTTCAGCTCCAGCTTTTCGGAACCCTCATACATCGAGCGGAACTTATAGACGGTGAACAACTCGCCATGTTCGCCGACACGTTGCTGTTTGAAGATGATTGGGCCTTTGGAGCCGAGCCGTATCGCAATGGCGGCGATCAGCATCAGGGGCGATGTCAGCAGGATGGCAAGACCACCAAGCAACAGGGAGAAGAGCCTCTTGTAGAGGCGAAGACCAGCCGGGACATGGAACCCGGGAGAAAACAGCAGCCAGCTCAGCCGCAAAGACTCGAGAGGAATTTTGCCGGTGACCGATTCGTAGTATTCCGGACCGTCCTGGATCTGGACGCCGCTGGCCTTGAGCTTCAGCAGTTCTTCGACCTTGAGGCGTCCGCGCCGGTCACCCATGGTGACGACAATTTTGTGAACGCCCTCACGCTTTACCAGTTCGGTGAGTTCGGAGTTGTCATAAGACGGAATGCCGGCAACCGGGCAAGTCCCGCCAACAAAGGCGGCAACCCGCACTCCCAGTTCCGTGCGGCGTCCGATTTCCTCGATCAGCGGCTCGGCCAGGGGACCGTCGCCATAGACGATGGCTCGCTCAGCAAAGCGGGCAGAACGGTTGAGGACAAAAAAAAAGCTGCGCCACAGCGGTATCGAGACCGCCATGAAAATAACGCCGACCCACAGCACGTCGCCGCCGAGGCGGATTTCCGGGAAGGTGTAGTAGAGAACTGCCAGGGCGACGAAGGTGCAGCCCAGAACTCCGACCAGCCGGGTGAGTACCTCGCGGCGGTTGGTGATGACGAAAGAGTTATAGAGGTCGAAGTAGTACATCAGGATCAGGAAGACGGCCGCGACCAGACCGATCTTCCCGATTCCGTTTTCATACAGCAGATAGATATTGGCGTCGAGAGTTGTTGCTTCGCCTAACACCACCGCCAGGACAAAACCAAAAATGACCAGAACGGTTTCCGTTACGGTCAGCAGCAAGGTCCGGGTGGGGAAATAGGCGTTGAACAACCGAATCATGCAGT
This sequence comes from uncultured Acidobacteriaceae bacterium, assembly GCA_963791965.1. Taxonomy (GTDB): domain Bacteria; phylum Acidobacteriota; class Terriglobia; order Terriglobales; family Acidobacteriaceae; genus CAVVDY01. The sequence goes on from CAWBUK010000011.1 coordinate 59,641, forward strand.
GGCCGCTTTCCCCTCGTCCCCGCCGCCCGCATGGCGGCCCGATTTCTTATCGTAGTATCCGTATCCACCAAACTGGTCATAGGTCGCCTGGGTCGAGGCTGCGTCGTTGAATACCAATCCGAGCAGCTTTTTGCGCTCGATCGACTCCAGCGCTTTGTTGAGCATCTTGCGGCGGGTGTGACCCTCGCGAACCACAACCAGCACACCGTCGCACAGGCGTGCCAGCGAGGAAGCGTCGGCCATCGGCAACATGGGAGTCGAATCCAGCAGCACCCAGTCAAAGTGCGCCGAGACGGCTTCAATCATGTTGGCAAACTCCAGCGACTCGAGAATCGGCAGCGGCTCCTGCAGACCCTCGCCCGCGGACAAGAACCACAGCGGTAGATCGCCAACCTTGTAAAGAGCGCTCTGAATCGACAGCTTCCCGGTATGCCATTGGGTAATACCGACCGTCGGTTTGGATGAGAGCAGGGTGCTGGCGGTAGGTCTGCGCAAATCGGCTTCAATCAGAAGCACGCGTTCGCCGGGACGCTCAGCAAGTGCGACCGCCAGATTCACCGCGACCACCGATTTGCCTTCGTCCACCACCGCGCTGCTCACCAGCAGCTTGGAGAGCGGCCGCTTGTCTTTCATGTGGGCCAGGCGAGTGGCCAGCACCCGAAACATCTCCGCGCCAGCACCACTCGGTTCGGTCAGGGTGACAATCCGTTGTTCGGGTGTCGGATGGGGACGAAGAACACGCTCGGAGGGAACCGAGAGCCAATCGGCGGGAGCCTGTGCCGCAGCGGCTGCGGACCCCGCACTCGCGTTATCCATTGCCGATGCCAGGGCCTCGGCTGGTACAGGCTGGTTAGGCGTTGCCGCCCGCGATGTTGGACTCTCTCCCTGGGAGCGTTGCAACGCGTCAAAGATACGGCTCATAGTTAGGCTCTCCTCACGGCATTCGACGATGTCGGCTTTTCCAGATTTTCGTTCTCTACGGTTCGTAACGCTCGGAACAGCGAACGCAACAGGCTATCTCCGTTGTCCTGGCTTTCGCGGGTGGAAACGGTGGTTTCTTCCGGCAGAGCCGATGCGGGCGTCAACCGGAAATCTGCTGCAACCTCGGCAATGAGCTCCGCAGTCACCTGCTTTTGCTCGCGGGCATAAGCGCTGACCATGGTGTTCTCGCAGAGGTTGTTGATGATGCGCGGAATCCCGCGCGAATATTCGTGCAAGGCGGACAGCGCGTCATCGGTGAACACGGGAGACTCCGGCTTGGCCCCCGCCCGCTCCAGACGTGACAGCACATAGGCCCGCGTCTCATCCTCCGACAGCGGCAAAAGCTGGCAACGCAGAGAGATGCGCTGCTTCAACTGGCGCAAATCCGGAGACTCGAGGACACGGTCCAGCTCAGGCTGCCCCAGAAGCACGATCTGCAACAACTTCTGTTGCGATGTCTCCAGGTTTGTCAGCAGCCGAATCTCTTCCAGCAAGTCAGGCCGAAGGTCCTGCGCCTCGTCAATCACCAGTGCCGTGATCAGTCCGCGGGCATGGCGCTGGATAAGGAAACGATTCAAGTCCAGCAGGATTTCCGTCTTGGTGCGTCCAGCATAGGGCAATCCAAGATCGGCCATGATGTACTGAAAAAACTCCGTCGTCGACAACAGCGGATTGAACACATACCCGAAGGCGATGTTCCCCTTCCGCAGTTCAGCGAGGAGGCAGCGTACCAGCAAGGTCTTTCCCGTACCGACCTCGCCAGTGATAACGATGAAGCCCTTCCGTCTTCCTACTCCATAATGGAGGTTGGCCAGCGCCTCGTTATGCCGAGGCGTGGGGTGGTAGAAGAAAGGATCTGGGCTGATCTCGAATGGATTTCGATTCAGCCCAAAGAATTGCTTGTACATGAGCTAGCCCCAGTAATACGCATAGAAGATTCCGGTGGGAATGATGATCGCCACCAGAATCGCCGCTACCAGCGCAATAATCGGTTTTCGCCGTAAAGCTTTCGTTTCCGCTTGCGTACGAATCGGCGGAATCTCGACCAGGATGGGCAGAGGAGTAGCGTCAGCCAGGTCCTGCTCGTTGCGGATACGGTCGTCAACATATTCGCTACCCGCGCCGAACAGCACAGCTAAGCCGAGTCCCACCGCCAGGCCCGCCAGCGAGAACCGGAAGCGATCGGGGAACGAAGCTTTTTCCGGCAAGCTGGGAGGATCGATGATGCGGAAGTTCTCGCCCTGCTGTTGCCGCTGCAGATTGGTAGCTAACGAGGAGGCGTTCTTCTTGTCCATCAACTCCATGTACGACTTCTGAGTGGTGGCATAATCGCGCGTCAGGTTCAGCATTTCAGCCTGGACCGTCGGGGTACCTCCCAGGTGCGCCTGCAGTTCCTGCAGCCGGGCCTCAAGCGAGCGAATCTGCGCTTCGCGATTCTGAATCTCCATCTTGTTGGACTTCAGTTCGCTCTGGAGCTGCATAACCGGGGCCATCGCGGCCAACTGTCCCGGAGTAGTGCCCGGGCGAATATCGTTCAGGTCGGCGCTATTGTCGGCACTGTTATCGGAGCCGGCGGAACCGCCGCCCGAGGCAGGCTTATCGGTGGGAGGAGCGGTTTTATCCGTGCCAGCCGTAGCCGTGGCCGCAACCTTGTCCTTGTCAGGCTTGTCGTTCGTATCTGCCTGATCGGCGCCGCCGTTCGCCTGCTTCTGCTTCAGCGCTTCCAGGTTGGCGATGGTGTCTTTCATCTTCTTGACGTCGGGATAGTCAGGGGTATACCTGGCCTGCAAATCGGCCAAGGCCGTCTTCGCGCCCTCAATCTGCTGATCGATGGACTGGGGACCGCCGGTGCCGACATTGTCCACACCTGCTGCCTGGTACTGGGCGAGCAGCGAGGTCAAATACGCCTGTTGCTGCATGGCACGGTTGCGTGCCTCGACGGCGCCTGACAACTGCTGTTGCGCGCCGGTCATCATCTGAACGTTAGCCTGCACCTGCTCCGGCAGTTCTCCCGCGTGCTGTTTCTCAAACTCGCGCATGCGGTTTTCCTGCGTGGCGAGTGATTCCGCCGCGTTCCTGAGCTGCTGGTCCAGGAACTGCGTCGTGCTCTCTGACATGGCCTGGCTGGCCTTAACGTTTTCATCGATGAAGTACGACACCATGGAGCTGTTGACCTGCTGCGCCACCGTGGCGTTGTCACCGGTGTACTGCAGCTTGAAGGCGGTCAACTCGCGCTTGCCGAATTCGTCAGGCGTCGGCGTCTGCACCAGGTCGATCTTGATGTCGGTGCGCATCTTCTTCATCTTGTCGTCATCGGTCGGAGTCAGCACGCTGTTATACAGGTGGTACTTGTTGATAATGCCGAGCAGCCGCTGACGGCTCAACACCTGCTGGGTAATCGACTCCAGCCGTTCCCCCATCTCGACCTTTACGTTGGCCCGGACAAAGGTCTCCGGCACCTTCGACTTGTCAATCAGGATGACGGATTCGGAGGTGTACTGCGCGGGGATGATCCATGCCGACACAAACACCAACAGCCAGCCGATGAACAACGGTCCGATAATCCACCACTTGCGGCGGCGTACTACGGCCCAATACTCATCAACACCTCGAGCTGATTTCTGCTCTTCAATTTCCTGCATATGTTCTACCGTCCAAGTGGGTGATTCCAGTTGTACTGGAGTGAAACCTGAATTCGGCTGTCGTTGTAAGTGGGATACGCGTTGACAAAGTAAATGTTCTTCTGCGTCTCCCGGATGTAAAGATACGTCAGATTAGCCTGTAATGCGGGCGTGATCTGGCGCGTGAGTTGCACCGCGGACTGCAATATCGAGTACGTACGATTGGGGAAAAGCTGCTTGTTGAGATTGCTGGCAGCGAACGAAGCATTAAAGCCATAGACGAAGCTGACCGTACCATCCCAGCGCGCATTGATCTTGCGGCGATACGCAGCATTCGCGTTGTAGACAGTGGTCGTCGCCAGCAGTCCACCGCCGTCGCTCACCTGGCGAGACGCGCCCAGGGTCACGGAATCGCGGTAGCCCTGCCATCCGATGTTCATACCGAAGGCGGGGACCCAGTCATTCTGGTACAAGGTGATGTATTGATTGAAGTAGACAATGATGGTCTTGGCGGTAATGTATTCCGGACCCGCCCAGCCCGAAATGCTCCAGCTACGGTTCAGCTGGTAATTCACGAAACCCTGGAAGGCATTGATACCCGAGCGCTGCTGGCCATGCGAGAAGTCTAACGACGTCCAGTTATATCCTCCGCCTAGCGACAATTGCGCGCTCAACCGGTGGGAGTAGTTGGCTCCCCCGGAGTAACTGATCAGGTTGTAGAGCCCGCCCTGGAAGGTAATGTTCGTCGCGTAGTTGCTGTAGCGGCGAAACGACTCGCTGCCGGTGAAGGTCAACGTGTCGTACTGGGTCATCTGATAGGCCAGGTCCAGGCTTCCCAGGTTCTGCTGGGTAGTGGCGAATGGGACGTACACATTGGGGTTGGGATTGTCGGGCGTAGGCTGTCCGATGATGGTGAAGTAAGAGCCAAAGGGATCAGCGGAATAGCCGTAGCGATCGTTGGCGTGCGCCTGCCAGCGCGATGAAATCTGGTAGAGGATATCCACGCTGCCGGTCTGGGAATAAGTATTGGAGTTGGAGAGCTGATTGTAGATTCCCAGGCCGCCGTCGTAGGACAGATTCAGGGCCAGTTTGGGCCGGTACTGCGAAAAGCCGATGTGCGGTCCAAATAAGTAGGACGCCTGCGGCAGACGCTTCGTGCCAAAGGTCGCGATGTTGGTGTCGTAAGCGCCCTGCACCGTCATGGCGAGGTTGAGGTTGGAGTGGCTTACCGCCTCATTCAAAAAGTTCAGCGACTTGCCCGGATCAACTTCCGTGTACTCCTGTTTCGGACCAGAGCTCTGCGTCGGCTCCTGCGAAGTATCAGGAGCGGGAGCAGAAGACTGCGTTGGCGGGGCCGGAACATCATCCTGGGCCCGTGCGCCCACAGCAACTGCCGCTAATAACACCAGAAGGTACAGCCCGAATCGACGTTTCATCACGTCCTCCTCTACGGGACTACCAGGGTGTCACGCGGTTGTAACTCAATATTTTCATTCGCATTCTTGCCTTTAATTACGTTCTTGTAATTAAACGGGAGCCGTACCTGCTTGCCGTCGGCTTGGGTGCGCAAAACGTAAATCTTCTTGGTCTTGGCGAAATCGCGGAAGCCGCCCGCCAGGGCGATGGCATCCAATACCGTCATGCGGCGGGTGAGGGGGTAGTATCCCGGCTTCAAAACCTCGCCCACAATATTGAAGGCGATGCTGTTGATCTGGCTGACGATAACCGTGACCTGAGGATCGGAGATGAACTTCTTCAAGTCGGTGGTCAGCAGATCCTGCAACTGCAAGGGAGTCAACCCTGCGGCCTTCACATCGCCCAGCAGGGGCAACGAGATCATGCCATCCGGCCGAACCGGTACCTGCTTTGATAATTCCTGTTCTTTCCAGACGTTGATGGAAAGTACGTCCTCGGCGCCAATCACGAAAGAGTCGGGCTTGGGAGGGGCAACGCGCTGCGGAGGAGTATCAGGACTGGCGGGCTGGGCCTTGGCGATATCCACCGCCGGATTGCTTGTCGCAGGAGTGCTTGTCGCAGGAGTCGAGCTATCTTGCTGGGCGCTGGCCCGCTGCACCAACGGGCTCGCCAGGAGTAGGAATGCCAGAACCGCTAACCAGATCGATTTGGAGCTACGTTGCATGATTTTTCCTTTTGTCATTTTTCAGCCCTGCGCCTTGTCTCCACTGGGCTTTGGCGCAGAAAGCGAGCGTCGCGTCGGAATTCCCACGTCCTTCAGTTTATAAAGCAGCGCACGATAGCTGATATCAAGCGAACGTGCCGCTTTCTTTCGATTCCAATTGTTGGCGTGTAAGGCGTTAAGAATGATCTTGGCTTCGATCTTACGCACTGTTTGACGGGTCAGCTTCTTTAACGAAATCGGCCCGGTGAAAACAATTCCGTCCAACGAGTCAATTTCGGCCGGCTGAAGCAGTTCGCTGAGGATCACATCCTCTGAGCCCATCACCACATATCGCTTGATCAGATTCTCCAACTGGCGTACGTTGCCCGGCCACGCATACCGCTGCATCTTCGCCAGAAGCGCCGGACGCAACGTCGGCGCGCGCCCGTTCAGCTTGTCATTGTAGTACTGAAGAAGATATTCACAAATTACCGGCAAATCAATAGCCCGCTCGCGCAGGGGCGGCAAATCGATGGTCATCGCCGCGATGCGATAGAACAGGTCCTGCCGAAACCGGCCATGCTCGATCTCGGTGTGCAGGTTGCGGTTGGTGGCGCAAACAACCCTGACCTCGACCCGCTTATCCTCCTGCGCCCCGATGCGGCTGAACTGGCCATCCTGCAGCAACTGCAACAGCTTCGCCTGTAAAGTGGCATCCAGTTCCGCAATCTCATCCAGGAAAAGTGTACCCCGGTGGGCCAGCTCCACCCGCCCCGGCTTGGTACCGTAGGCCCCGGTGAAAGCCCCCTTTTCATACCCGAACAGCTCGCTTTCCAATAGCGTGCCGGGAATGGCGGGACAATTGACCTTAACGAACGGGCCGTTGGCCCAGGGAGAGTAAGCGTGCAAGAGGCGGGCGATGATGTCTTTGCCGGTACCGCTCTCGCCCGTGATCAGAACCGAGATATCTGCCCCGGCAACCCGCTCCAGCCGGCGGCGAACATCCCGCATGATGGCAGTCTGCCCAAAAATGACGGACTCGGGCGGCAATGCCAGTGCCGCAGTTGCACTCTCATTGTTGGCGCTCGCCAGCAAAGTCCCCCCGGATCCCTTTTCCTTGAGTTTGGAACTCGTACCAAGGAATTGCATTTCTTTCCCCAACTCGGGTCAGAATCGGGTCAAGTCGCAATTTGGTTGTAAGCCGCTGAACCTGAGTACATTACTGTAGCACAGACTCTGGTTTATGCAGCTAAAAATTCTCTAATTTCAAACCGTAGTACCAGTGCTAAATGAAAACTCTTTCATCTTTGCAGAGGCTCCTGGGGAGGAGCGCTAGTGCGTCTTGGCCCGATCCACGCCGTCGGTCAACGGTGGTTTGAACTCAAATCCCACCAGAAAGTACTGACGATCTGGGATACAGCGCAACACTCTGGCGTGCATCAGGGAAACTGATCGCGGCAGTTGTGCCTTGTTGACCAGCGCGACTGGAATCTCGAGCCGCACATTGGTGCCGGGATCAAGGTATTTGCGGCTGGCCAGCAGTGCGCCGCCGGCTGAAAGGTTCAAAGCGGTGGCAAACTCCAGCAGTTCGTCGCCATTCTCCCGTTCTGCCCTTATAAAAAAAGGAACAGAAAGGGGCAGGCGATCCCACTTCCGTCGCTCCTGTCGTTCCGCCTGAGACGATGCGTGCTGTTCAGTGTGCTGCAAGTTAACCTCAGTACGTCCATTGGTGAGCAACCCAAATGCCACTCCGCGCGAACGCAGAACTATACACATTCTGCGGCAGCCGCGTCTACGCGTGTCGTAGGAGATAGCGGCTTTCCCACTCAGAACTGCAATTGCTTGCGCTTTCTGGCTGCTTGAAGCCTCTCGCAGCAAGACGCTACTAAACTCATTGGCCGCAGTTGCCGAGAGAAAACATAGTCTCTTTCCGAGCAGTTACTTAGACCTTAAAGGAGGAGAGCAGTGGCCACAGTCTATGCCAATTCCTCCTGCGTAGCCAGCAAAAATCAAGCCTTTCAGCTTCCCGACGACGGCGAACAAACTGCCGACTTCCGTGCGGCACTGGCCACCGCTGCCCATGAACTGAAAACCCCTTTGGCGGTTATGGACGGCTATCTCAACCTTCTGTTGGCGAAGAAGCTGGGTCCCTTAACGGAAAAACAAATCGAGGTGCTGACCGACATACAGGAGAACGGGCTGCGGCTCTCCAATTTCGTGCAAAACCTTTTGGCCTATACCTCGCTGAAGGTTGAGCGCCTGGAGATGCAGTATCAGGAAGGCGACATCAACGACTGCGTTCAGGAAATTGCCGAGCTATGGTCACAGCGCTTCCTCGATAAACCCATCGCGTTTTACTTCCTTCCGGCGGAGAAACTGCCGCGGTTCCGATTCGACTGGTTCAAGGTGCAGCACGTCATCTCCAATCTGCTGGACAACGCGATCAAGTACACACCCAAAAGCGGCACGGTCTGGCTTCATGTGGAACCGTACTTTTGGGACCGGCGCGCGGCAAAAAACAAGCCGGCGATGGAACGGCGCCGGGCGGCTAATCGTGCTGCCAACTGCTGCCGTATCTCCGTCGCCGACACCGGGCCTGGCATACGTCCGGAATTTCAGCAGGAAATATTCGAGGACTACTTCCGCCTGAGCCACGAAGGCTCGCACGCCGAAGGATACGGCATGGGATTGGCAATCGCTCGCAAACTGGTACAGGCCGCGGGCGGCAAGATATGGGTGGAGAGCGATCCTGGCCACGGCAGCAAGTTTTCCTTCCTGCTGTTGCTCACCCCGCCACAGCTGCGGGGCACAACGCAATGAGCGCCGGCCACATACTGGTCGTCGATGACGAGCCCAGCCTGAGGAAGTACCTGCAAACCGCGCTGGAACTGGACTCCTACAAGGTCACCGCCGCCGCCAGCGGAGAAGAGGCGCTGGAAAAAGTGCGGCAAAAGGCTCCGGACGTCGTGCTGCTCGACCTGGTCCTTCCCGGATGGGATGGACTGGAGACGCTCAAGCGCATACGCAAAGCCAGTCCGCTCAGCAAAGTAGTGATGGTCTCCTGCGTTCGCGATACCCGCAAAGTCGCACAGGCCATGCGCCTGGGCGCCGAGGACTATCTTTCCAAGCCGATACAGAAGTCTGAGATGGACGAGGTGCTGCGCTTCTGTTTGCAGCACTCGGGTCCCACTGAGGCCGGAAAATCAATCGACCTGGGCGGCGGTGTCATATTCTTCTGCGCCACGCCGCAGATGCAAAACTTGCGTGCCCAGGCTACGCAGGTCGCGCGCTTCGATTTTCCGGTGCTGCTGCTGGGCGAGAGCGGTACCGGCAAAGAAGTGTTGGCACATCTGATCCACAAATATTCAGCGCGCGCGAATCGCATTTTCATGAAAGTGAATTGCGCCGCCGTTCCCAGCGAGCTGCTGGAAAGCGAACTCTTCGGCTACGAGCCGGGAGCCTTCACCGGCGCCACCAAATCCAAGCCCGGCAGGTTCGAGTTATGCGACAAGGGAACGCTGCTGCTCGACGAGATTGGTGAAATGTCTCCCGCGTTGCAGGCAAAGCTACTGCAAGTGCTTCAGGATGGCCAGTTCTGCCGCCTCGGCGCCCGCCGCTCGATGCAGGTCGACGTCCGGGTATTGGCTGCGACCAACATCAACATGGCGCAAGCCATTGCCGAGAGAAGTTTCCGCGAGGACCTGTATTACCGGCTCAGCAGCTTCGTTCTGCGCATGCCGGCGCTGCGCGAGCGCAAAGAAGAAATTCCTATGATGCTGCGCCACTTCCTGTTGCGGATAGCGGAGCGTTATGCCTGTCCTATTCTGCCGCTATCGCCGCGTTTGCTGAGCGCCTGCGAGAACTACTCCTGGCCCGGCAACATTCGCCAACTGGAAAACTTCGTCAAACGCTACCTGGTTCTAGGCGATGAAGAATCCGCCATCCGCGAACTGGAAGAGCAGACCAATGATCCCGCGGTCGCGCAGGCTTCGCGAGAGCCCGACTTCAAGGAAATGGTGCGCACAGTGAAAAGCAGCGCCGAGGTGGAAGCCATCTCCGACGCGCTGGAGAAGACCGGCTGGAACCGCAAGCGTGCTGCCATGCTGCTCAACCTCAGCTACAAAGCCCTGCTCTACAAAATCCGGCAATACGATATCCGTTCGCGTCCGCTCGCCTGAGCTGCCACAACATCGCAAAACTTTGCACTTCTCTCCAGCCGGCACTCCTCCCTATCCGGCGTAAGTCCCTGTTTCTTCCGCAAGATGTGGCTGCCCACTCTCTGGCCGCAGTCTTGCCCTTACTAAGTACGAGTTTCGAATAACAAATGCACTCGAAAGATCTAGCAGGGAGAGACATGAGCAACACAAATAAGCTGAAAGTTCTGGTGGGGTTACTGTTCGCGATCGGCGCAACTATGGCAGCCTCCGCCGACACAGTGTCAGTACGCTTCGCCGGATTAGGCGGACAAGTTCAGAACCAGGTGTATACCTATCCGTACTATCTGACCATCGACAACGGGCCGCAAATGCCGATGATCTGCGATGACTACCTTCACACGTCGAATGTGGGTGACACCTGGCAGGCCAAACTCACGAATCTCGGCGTCGGGAATCTGAGCAACACCCGATTTGACAATTTGACCGAGTACGAACAAGCCGCGTACCTGCTGATGCAGATCAGCAATGGCAATCAGAGCGAATGGGGCAACATCAACTTCGCCATCTGGAAGATCTTCGACCCTAATCTCGCTATGGGAGAGGCACCGAAAGGGACGCTTGGCCCGGACTACTGGTACCAACTGGCGAAGACCGCCAACCTTTCGAACATCGATTTTTCAGAAGTAGAAATCCTGACGCCGACGGCCAAGCATTCCAACTCCGGCGACCAGGAATTCCTCTTCCTGACGCCCGAACCGGGAACGTTGCTGCTCATCGGCAGCGGTCTCATCGGCGTATTCGCGCAGCGCAAACGTTTTGCCTGAACCGAGGCGGCGGGAGTCCGGCGCACGTGTCCGTCCTCCCGCTCTTTTTCCCCGAGTAATTCCCCCTGACCTCACGCGCCGATGAACCTGCTGGGTGGGTACGGAGCGAGCATCGAAGTGCCAATTTCGTTAGCTCCCGGCCAATGATTATTGGGTACAATGAAGCTCTGCTTCAGTGCTGCTTACTTGAAACCGTGACCAAGAGGTGAATTATCCCGCAATCAGGCCAAGTAAGACCCAACCGGCGATTCCGCGTCGCTCTTCTTGGCGCAGGAAACATATCGGAGGGTCATGCTCCAGCTCTTAAAGCGATTCCCGAATTGGTGGAGACGGTCGCCGTCTGCGACGTCAACCTGGATCGCGCGCGAGCTGTCCAGAAGAAGTTTGGGATTCCCGCAGTTTTTGACAACCTGGAGACCATGCTGCGCGAGGCGCGGCCCGACGTGGTTCACGTCCTGCTGCCTCCGGACCTTCATACCGGGGCCGGCGAAGAGTGCCTGGCGGCGGGCTGCCACCTCTTCATGGAGAAGCCTTTCTGCACCACCGTCGAGGACTGCCACACACTGGAGGCGCAGGCCCAGCGCAGCGGGCTGCAAATCGGCGTCAATCACAACGTGGTGTTCATGCCGGCGTTCCTGGAACTGATTGATGCCATCCGCGCCTGCCGCTTCGGCGCCATCGAGCAGGTACAGGTGATGTTCACAGCGCCCATGCCGGGAATCGAGACGGCGGTGCATAAGCACTGGATGTTCGGCGGCACGGAACGCATCATGCTCGAGATCGGCCCTCATCCGATGTCAATCCCCATTCGACTGCTGGGGCGCAGTACGACGGCAAACACCGCGGTATCGGGAGAAGTCACGCTCAGCAACGGGGTGCGATTCTTCAAGCATTGGCAATCGTCGCTGGTATGCGAGCGCGGAAACGCCCAGGTGACCTTCTCCGTTGGCGGCGCTTACAGTGCGATGACCGTACTGGTGATCGGCGAGGATGCACAAGCGTTTATCGACATCCGGCGCAACACTATCCAGATATTCGAGAAGACTCCTTACCTGCGCATGGATGACATGGTGAATGGGTTCCGAAACTCATGGTCGCTGGCGCGGCGCAACCTGCGCGCCATCAAGATGTATTCACTGGGAGCGGTTGGATTCGCGCCGCGCTACGAGCAGCAGAGCTTCTCATTCCATTCCAGCATCGCGGCTTATTATCGGGCGCTGGCGGCAGGAAGAACGCCGCGGATTGACGGCGCAGAGGGAACCCGAGTGGTGGAAGCCTGCCATAGGATGATCGACTCCGCGCTCAGTTTTGCGGAACAGAGGGAGGCATCCGTTGTCGCAGTCTGAGCGGGTGGTGGTTCTCGGAGGCGCTGGGTTCATCGGCAAGCGGCTCACCGCCCTGCTGGCCAATCAAGGCTGCCATGTCGTCGTCGTCAGCCGTACCGCCGGCAGTCGCGACAGCGGTAATCCACGCGTTGAGTATCAGTCGGGAGAAATAACCGATCGCGCGCGGATGTTAGAAGTGTTTGCGGGCGCATCGGTAGTCTACGACCTCGCTATGCCGGTCGGCCTGGTCTGGGAAGACTGGGAGCGCGGCGTAATTGCGGGCGGCATCAACGTCGCCGAGGCGTGCCTTGCAACTGGAGTGCGACGGCTGATTTATACCAGCAGTACTGCCGCCCTGTACCTCGGCAAGCCGGGAACCGTAACCGAAGCAACATTGGGCAACGAGGTTTCACGTCAGGACCGCGGCGATTACTGTAAGGCCAAGAGCATCGTCGAAAACAAATTGCTGGAGATGCACCGCACCCGCAACCTGCCGGTGGTGATTACCCGTCCCGCCGTGGTCATGGGCCCGGGCGGCCTGATGGTGCATCCTGCGCTCGGCGATAGAGTGTCAGATATCTGCCTGCTCGGGTTCGGCGGTGGAAAGACTCCCCTGCCCTGCGTGCTGGTTGACGACGTGGCGCAGGCGCTGCTGCTGGCCAAGGACGCGCCCGGCATCGAAGGACTGACGTTCAATCTCGCTGGCGATGTGCGTCCTACGGCTTCCGAGTTCGTATCAGTTTTGCGCGAGCGCACCCGACGCAACTTCAGGTTTTATCCCCGCAGCATGTTTGGCATCTGCGGCGGCGAACTCAGCCGATACCTGATTAAGAAAGCTGTGAAGAAGCCCGACAACCGCATGGTGCCTTTCCGCGATTTGCGCAGCGCTTCGCTGGCGACACAACTTGACTGTTCGCTGGCCAAGCAAAAGCTGGGATGGAAGCCGGTTGCAGACCGCGAAGAGTTTTATCGTCAGGCGGTAGATGTGTTTGTGCGACCGATTGCAGCGGGCGATATTCGACTCGAAGCTGCGGATTAAGGTTGCCGGCTGCGTCGCGAGACTGATAGTTGCAACCGATTTGGGAAGGCACGGCGGCAAGCGCCGGAATTGCATATAGCCTGCACCGCAGGTTGTGTATCATGGCGTCGAGACAGCTCACCTTGTCGTTCGCGTAATAATGTGTTGACCTATGTCAGAACAGACTCAAGCGGCCCTCACCAAGATCTTTCACGACGTTTTTGACGACGACAGTATTGTGCTGCGGCCCGACTTGAGCGCGGCGGATGTCGATGGTTGGGACAGCCTGGCGCACGTCCGCCTGCTGCTAACCATCGAGCGCAAGATGGGAATCAAGTTCAACGCCGTGGAAGCGGGCAAACTGAAAAACGTTGGCGAGTTGATCGAACTGATCGACAGCAAGCTGTCGGCTCCTGCCAGGAAATAACTATGTCGGCCCTCTACTCTGAGCTGTCTTGGCTGCCGCGCACTCCGGAAGACTTTAATTCTCAATGCAAGGAAGCTCTGCGCGATTCCGAATCGCTGGGCGCCCGCATCCGCGCCCTGGCCTCTTATGGCATGGACGAGAACCAACTCATCCGCCTGGCGAAGGTCATCTCGTCTGCGCGCGCCGCAGGGAAATCGCTGGAGCCTTTGTCGGAGTACCGCCTTGCGCTGATCAGCAACGCGACGGTTGATTTCGTCGTCCCCGCTCTCACTGCTACTGCAGCCCGCTACGGCATTGCTCTGGAATGCGTTGCCGCCGGCTATGACCAGGGCGTGCAGGAGAGCTTGAATCCTGATTCGGCGATCAATCGCGCGAAGCCCCATGGAGTTCTCATTGCGCTGGACTGGCGCGGGGTGCCGCTCAAGTTCGCTCCCGGCAAAACAGAAGAGGCTCGCGCGACGGTGAATGCGGTGCTGGGCCATGTCCGGATGATTCGCAACGGCATTCAGCAGAACAGCGGCGCAACCGTCATCGTGCAGAACCTCGCCGCACCTCCTGAGTTGCTGATGGGCTCGCTCGACCGCGTACTTCCCGGAGCACAGCGCAACCTGATCGACACCGTTAACAAGGGACTCGCCGAATCTGTCCTCGGCACCTCAGACGTGTTGATGGACGTTGCCGGTCTGGCCGAAACGGTAGGACTGGCCAACTGGTTTTCGCCGTCGGAATGGAACCTGGCGAAGCTTCCCTTCGCGCAAGCTTATCTGCCGCTGTACGCCGACCATGTATGCCGCATCATCGCGGCGCTTCGCGGCAAGACGCGGCGCTGTCTCGTGCTGGACCTGGACAACACGCTGTGGGGAGGCGTGATCGGCGACGACGGACTGAAGGGCATTCAGATCGCGCAGGGCGATGCCGCCGGCGAAGCTTACCTCGCATTGCAGCGATATTGCCTCGCGCTGCGCGAGCGTGGTGTTGTTCTGGCCGTGTCGTCGAAGAACGAAGACGATATTGCGCGGACGCCATTTCGTGAACATCCCGAGATGCTGCTGCGCGAAGAGCACTTCGCCGTCTTCCAGGCCAACTGGAACGACAAGGCGACCAACATCAAGGCAATCTCTGAGGAACTTGCGCTCGGACTCGAGTCGCTGGTGTTCGTCGATGACAATCCTTTCGAACGCCAACTCGTGCGCAAAGCTCTGCCCCAGGTGGCGATACCGGAAATGCCAGAAGACCCGGCGCTCTTTGCGCGCACGTTGGCCGCCGCTGGATATTTCGAGCTGGCCACGTTCTCGCAGGAGGACCTCAGCCGCGCCGCGTACTACGACGGGAACGCTCGCCGCGCTGCGTTACAGCACCAGGTCGGCGACCTCAACCAATATCTTGCATCGCTGGATATGGAGATTACCTTCCAGCCCTTCAACGAGACGGGACGCGCTCGCATTGCGCAACTTATTAACAAGTCAAACCAGTTCAACCTGACCACGCGCCGCTACACCGAAGCCGAAGTGGCTGCGATGGAAGGCGACAACAATTGCTTCACGCTGCAAATCCGGCTGACCGACAGCTTCGGCGACAATGGCATGATCAGCGTGGTCATCTGCCGTGCTACCTCTGACGGTAATTGGGAGATCGACACTTGGCTGATGAGCTGCCGGGTACTGGGTCGTGGCGTCGAGACCATGACGCTGCGCGAGCTGCTGCAGCACGCCTCAGAACGTGGCGTCAAAAAGCTGATTGGCAGGTTCCGCCCGACCGACAAGAATAAGATCGTCGAGCAGCATTACAGCAAACTGGGCTTTACCGAGATCGAGCGCCGCGAGGACGGTACCACAGTGTGGGAGTTGGATGTGGCCGCCGCGAAAGTTGAGCCGTGTCCTATGCGCGTCCGCTCCGACGGCTTTACCGGTCGAGTCTCGGTCGCTCTCCAGGGTCAGTAGCAAGCCACAATATCGCAATCGATTGATCAGCAGCCGACATGAGCTCAACCGCCACCATTGCGCGACCCAGCACTGCCCAGCGACAGACCCTGACCCGGGCTGCCAATGCCATCCTTATTTTGGCGGCGCTTGTCCTGCTTCTGCTGTCTGCGTACTTTTTCCATGTTCACAAATCACGCTATGTCATAGCCGCGCCCACGGTGCTGGCGCTGGGCTGCCTGCTTCTGCTGGCTCTGAAGCCGGCAATACGAATCTTCGCCGCTGCGCTCATGATCGGAAGCATTGCCGGCCTGTATGCGACGGAACTGATATCGCACGTCGTCTACAACGACGATCTTCCTTACCAGCGCGCTGTGCGTGAAGCCGCCGTCGCGGCAGGCACGCCTTACGATCCGCGTACACGACTGGAAGCCATCCTCGAATACCGCAGCCAGGGCACGAACGCGTATCCCCCGTTGTATCCCTACCTCCTACTGGGCGATCCTTTGAAAGTGGCTGGCGAGCCGACCATTCCTCTGGGGAATCGCTCCGAAGCGTTCGTCGTTGCCTGCAACGAAGGCGGACAATACCTCACCTACAACACCGACGAATACGGATTTCCCAACCCCAATGGCCTTTGGAAAAATCCGCAGGACATCGCGATAGTCGGGGATTCGAACGCCGTCGGCGAATGCGTTCCTGAAGCCGACAGCATCGCCGGCCAGCTTCGCGCGAAATTTCCCGGCACGGTCACTCTCGGCGCCGGCGGTCACGGTCCAATCTTCACCCTGGCATCCATTCGCGAGTACTTGCAGCACAGCAAGCCTAAAAAAGTTTTGTGGATCTACTCCGAGTCGCACACTCCACAGTATCTCGATGTGGAGAGCCACTCGCCATTTCTGCGTCACTATATCGACGAACCTGATTTCTCGCAGAAGCTGATCGATAAACAGCCAGAGCTAGACAAAGCCATCCAGAGTTATGTGGAGTCAGGCATTCACCAGGAGCTGCACGTTCATAGCTGGCCAGCCAGCATTAAGAATTTCCTGGTGCTGAAGAACGTTCGCACCTTGGAGTTCGCCTACCGCGCGCGGCTGCACCCGGCGAAGCCCGCCGAGTTAGACACTTCGCTCTTTGAGCGCACATTGCAGGAAGGCGAGCAAGAGGTTCAGGGCTGGGGAGGCGAACTGATTCTTGTCTACTGGCCCGATGCGGCGCGTTACCCCGGTATCGCCAACTACACTCCGGCTCTGCGGCGGCGGCACGATGAAGATCGCAGCAAGGTTCTTGACCTCGCGTCGCATCTCGGAATCAGAGTCATCGACCTGACGCCGGCCTTCCCGGACCTGCCTGCGGCGCGAGCCAGGGAGAACGCCCGGTATTTCTACTCCTTCCCGGCACACTACACGCCGGAAGGTTATCGCACCGCCGGCAAAGCAATCATTTCAGCCCTGGAAAAAGAGAGGTAGCGAGGACAAGCGTGGACGCAGCCTTTCCATTTCTGCTCTTTTCGGCCGGCGTAATCGTCGCCTACAACCTGAGCCGCTCTGCCGCCTGGCACCGGATCGTCCTGTTGCTGGCCAATCTCGCCTTCCTCGCAACTTTCTCGTTGCAGCCGAAGTCTTATCTCCCCTTCGCAGCGTTTCTGTTGTGGGGATACATCGGCGTGAAGCTGGTTCGCGCCAATGGACGCATCTTCTTCTGGCCCGTGTTAGTCGCAACGATTGGCGCCTTCATCTGGCTGAAGAAGTATTCGTTCCTGCCCTCGTCGAGCTTTCTGCACTTCGTGTACGTGACCATTGGGCTCTCGTACATCTTTTTTCGCATTTTGCATTTGCAGATCGACAGCAACTCAGGCGAGATCGAAGAGAACCTCGGGCCCGTCACATACTTCAACTACACGTGCAACTTCGCGACCCTGGCCAGCGGGCCCATCCAGCTTTACCAGGATTTTCGCGCGATGCCCGGGATTTTCGAAAACGGTGGCCCCGAGTTCGCCGCGGTCGTTCCCGCATTGGAGCGAATTCTCCGCGGCGTCATCAAGACCAACGTGCTGGCGCTCATCGTCTCGCGAATGCGCGATAACGCCGCCGACGTACTGCTGACCACGTCACATCCCACGGCAAAAGTCATCTCGGGGATTCTGGTCTTCGGGCTCTACCCGATCTTTCTCTACTGCAATTTCTCGGGCTACATCGATATCGTTATCGGCGTTGGAGAACTGCTCGGCTTCCACCTGCCGGAGAATTTCAATCGTCCGTTCTCAGCCAGAAACTTCCTCGACTTCTGGGGCCAGTGGCACATCACGCTATCGAACTGGCTGAAGCGCTATGTCTTCAATCCCATCATGCTGACCGTGATGCGACGCTTCCCCTCCGAATTTCTCGAGCCATTCTGGGCGGTGTTCGCCTACTTCATTACCTTTGCCTTGATCGGCGTATGGCACGGCCAGACCTCCGAGTTCCTCTTTTTCGGATTCCTTCAGGGTCTAGGCGTCAGCATGAACAAGCTCTACCAGATTCTGATGGTCAAAGGCCTGGGACGCCCTGGCTACAAGAGGCTCGCGGCCGAACCCTGGTACCGAGCCACGTGTCGCGGTCTCACGTACACATGGTTCGCCTTCACGCTGGTGTGGTTCTGGTCGAACTGGAAGCAGATGCAGTCGTACTACAGCCGGCTTGGCCTCGCAGACACGCTCGCCGTCTGGGCTGCCGTCTTCTTGGCCGCTACCGTCGTGCTGGCACTATGGGAAGCGATTCGAGCGCGCGTCTTCGCACTGCATTGGGATGGGGCGTTGGTTGTGGATTCGATGTATGCCCGCGCAGCCTGGAGCTGCATGCTCGCCGTAATCGTACTTGCGGTTACGCTGCTCGCGGGACAATCCGCCCCCGACATGGTCTACAAGGCGTTCTGAGGCCTTACCCCAGCAGCTTCGCCGCTTCTTTCGCGAAATAGGTCAGCGTGATCGATGCTCCCGCACGCTGAATGCAGAGCAATGACTCCATCATTACGCGCTCGTAGTCAATCCATCCATTGAGCGCAGCGGCTTTGATCATGGCGTACTCGCCGCTCACCTGATACGCAGCCAAAGGCACATCGTAGCGGTTGCGCGCTTCGCGGATCACGTCCAGATAGGGCATGGCCGGCTTCACCATAATCATGTCCGCGCCTTCTTCCAGGTCGAGTTCGATTTCCAGCATCGCCTCACGCAGATTCGCCGGATCCATCTGATAGGAGCGCCGGTCACCGAAGTGCGGAGCCGAATCGGCCGCCTCGCGGAATGGGCCGTAAAACCCGCTGGCAAACTTCGCAGCGTAGGAGAGCACCGGAATGTTCTCGAACCCGGCAGCGTCCAGACCGGTGCGAATTGCTTGCACCCGGCCGTCCATCATATCGCTGGGAGCGATGATGTCCATGCCGGCCTCGGCCTGCGATACCGCTGTCTTGGTCAGCAACTCCAGCGTGGCGTCGTTGATGATTTCGTAGGCTTCCGCCGATACGGGTGCAACCGCGGTCGCGGCCGCCACGGCTGATGTCGCAGCTGACTTGATGACCCGCTTGCCTTGCGACTCCAGTTCGCGAACGAAAGCATCCGCCTCTGCCCGCGCTTTGGAGTAGCCTCCACCAGAGGTGTCCACGATGCCGCAATGTCCGTGCGACATGTACTCGCAGAGGCAAACGTCTCCCATCAGCAGCAGGCCGGGAACCTCGCGCTTGATCGCCCGGGCGGCGCGCTGCACGATGCCGTTTCGCTCCCAGGCACCGGTCGCCATCTCATCCTTTTCTTCCGGAAGGCCGAACAGGATCACGCTGGGAATCCCCAGCGCCTTCACTTCCCTGCACTCCTTTACGGCTTCATCCACCGAGAGGTTGAAGACGCCTGGCATGGAGCGAATTTCCTTGCGGATGCCCTCCCCGGGACAGACAAACAGCGGATACACAAAACCTTCCGGGCTGAGGCGGGTTTCACGGACAAAAGAGCGTAGCGACTCGCTCATGCGCAGTCGACGCGGCCGATTGATTGGGAATGACATAACAGAAAATTCTAGCAGGACGGGAGCGCCCAATCGCGCTGATTACGTCGGCGGGAATGACACTTCAGGGGTAGATTGGCAGCACCCGGGCAAAGGTTCAGGCCGCCGGAGCAGCCTCGGACTCACCCAGGTAGCACTTAATCTTCTCCAGCAGCGCCGGGAACATCTGCTCTTTTTGCAACACTGTCTTGGCGTCTTTGCCCGACTCAACATCTGCATAACCGGTCACGATGATAACGGGCATTTCAGGATGCGTGTCATGAACCCGTCGCGCCAGTTCGAGTCCGTTCATGCCGTCCATCTTGAAATCGGTGACCAGGATGTCGAATTTCTCGCGCTTGAACTTATC
The DNA here is from genome assembly GCA_963791965.1 of uncultured Acidobacteriaceae bacterium. Classification (GTDB taxonomy): domain Bacteria; phylum Acidobacteriota; class Terriglobia; order Terriglobales; family Acidobacteriaceae; genus CAVVDY01. The sequence goes on from CAWBUK010000011.1 coordinate 79,415, forward strand.
GAGAGCATCGTGGGCATTGTAGGCACACACCGCGCGATAACCCTGGCTCTCCAGAATCTCGCAGCTCAAACGCGCTAAAACCTCGTGGTCGTCGACGAAGAGAACGGCTTTCATCTTGCACCTGCCAGAGTTCGATCCGGGCGCAACTTGCACCCAAATGTTTAGTTTCCAGAGAAGCCGTAAAAGATGCCCGCGAATTCGATAATCACCTGCTCCATTGTTGGTTTGATAGACTCAAAGAGTTGTCCCGTTGCGCTCACGCGCACGTTGGGGCGGTTAGCTCAGTTGGTTAGAGCGTCTGGTTTACACCCAGAAGGTCGCAGGTTCGAGTCCTGCACTGCCCACCAGTCCGGCCACGGAATGAACTCTCGGCGCACCCTTTACGTTTTATGTCTGGCTCTGGCGGTTGCGGGGCTGCTTTTCTGGTATGCGGCTTCCAATCGGCCCAGCGCTGTGCCCATCGGCCGAGTCGTTGAGATCAAGGCCCCCCTCGGACTGCCGCCGGTTCCGATACCCGCCGACAATCCCCCCACGGTGAGACCATCGCCCTGGGCCGCCGCTTGTATTACGACTCGGCGCTCTCGGCGGATAACTCGATCTCGTGTGCATCATGCCATATGCCAGGAATGGCATTTTCCGATCCCCGCCGCATATCGACCGGCGTGAGAGAGCAGCAAGGTACCCGCAACTCTCCCAGCGTGATTGATTCGGCTTACTGGACACTTCAGTTCTGGGATGGACGCGCCGGCACCCTGGAAAAACAGAGCGAAGGCCCGGTGACCAATCCAGTCGAAATGGCGCACACGCTGCCTGCAGTCGCGCAGCGACTTTCGCAAGATCCGACCTATGTCGCCCAATTCACCGCCGCTTTCGGTCCCGGACCAATCACCTATGAGAAGGTGTCGAAGTGCATTGCCTCATTCGAGCGCACCGTGCTTAGCGGCAACTCTGCCTTCGATCGCTACTACTACGGCGGCGACAAGTCGGCGATGACGGAAGCTCAAATCCGCGGGCTGCAACTGTTTCGCGACCCCAGAAAAGGTAATTGCGAAAGCTGCCACACTATCGGCGAGCACTACGCCCTATTCACTGATAACAAGTTTCACAACATCGGCGTCGGCTTCAGCAATGGCGAGACCAACGACAGAGGGCGCGCTGCCATTACCGGCGATTTGCAGGAGACTGGAGCGTTTCGGACTCCCACGCTGCGCAACGTGGCCCTCACCGCCCCTTACATGCACGATGGCAGTCTGAAGACGCTGAAAGACGTCATGGATTTCTACGTCGGCGGAGGAAACTCGAATCCTTATCTCGACAAGGAAGTTCACTCGCTGGACTTCCTCAGCGGCCAGGAGCGGCAAGACCTGATTGAGTTCATGCAGGCGCTGACCGGCGATATGCCGGCAAACGCCGGGCCACCCTCGCAGGCAACTCAGCAGGCGCAAAACTAACCCCCGTATGAGGTTGCCTCCAGGGTGCAATATTCCCGCGCCGGTGCGCCCAAAATCGCTCGAATACGCAAGCGACATTTCGCGCCAGCCGTCACAGCTTCGTGTTAATCTAGTCGGGACGTTCCGAGCCCTCCTTGAATAGAAGCAGCGTCCTTTCAAGCTTCTCCCGGAACATGGCCCAGGCATTCGGCTTTAGCACTCTTACGGGGATCTGACTCGCTACCACGCCAACCCCGCACATTGCCACGAAGGCAACCCTATAACGAACGAAAGCAACAATTCCATTATGGAAAGGGCGTGTTGATGCGTGTGCACCTGGTCAACCCCAGCGACAATTCCTTTGGCACCGCAGTTATCACTCCACGTTGGCTCTTCGTACTCGCAGCCGCTACCCCCGATTCCGCGGGCGAACCGATCCTCGTCGATGAAACCTTGGAGCAGACCAACTTCGATGCCATCAGCCAAGGCGATGTCGTCGGAATCAGCGTGCATACCGGAAACGCCCTGCGCGGTTACGAGGTAGGCCGAGCTGCAGCTGCACGCGGCGCCTGGGTAGTCTACGGAGGGATTCACGCCACTCTCTATCCCGAGGAACCGTTCGAACTGGGAGCCGCGCATTGTGTGGTCAAGGGCGATGGCGACCAGATTTGGGCCAAGGTGGTGCGCGATTGCATTGCGGGAACTCCGGATCGGGTCTACGACGGTGGCAAAATTGCCGGCGATCAGTTTCTTGCCGCCCGCTGGGACCTGATGCAGGTCGACAAGTACATGTGGGCGTCGGTACAGACCATCCGCGGCTGTCCCAAGCATTGCTCGTTCTGTTCCGTGTGGCGCACCGACGGCCAAAAGCCCCGTCAGCGCCGTTTTCAGTCCGTCATTGACGAGATCGTCGATCTTCGCCGCCGCGGCATTCGCTTTATCGCGCTCGCCGACGACAATTTTTATCCCGTCACGCTTACCGACCTGCGTTTGGCGAAGCAGCAGAACAACCTGGCGCGCGTTGCGGAGTTGGAACAAATACGCGAGGAGCGCTTCCAACTGATGGCCGAACTCGCGAAGCTTCCCAAGGAAATGGTTTTCTATACCCAGATCACGATGGAAGCGGCCGAGGACACGCAATTCCTTGACGCCATGCGCGAGGCCAACATCAAGGGGGCGCTGGTCGGCGTGGAAGCTGTGACTCCCGAAGGATTGAAAGCGGTTTACAAGGATTTCAACTGCTCCGGTGACAACCTGGTTCGCCAGTTGCAGACCTTCCGCGAGCACGGAGTACACGTGCTGGGCTCGTTCATCTTTGGGTTGCCGACCGACCGTCCGGAGACATTCGCTGCAACCGCCGAGCTGGCGCTCAAAGCGGAGATCTCGTTCGCGCAGTTCGTGATGATGACGCCATTTCCAGGGACCGTCGACTTCGACAGGTGGGAGAAAGAGCAAGCGGCAAATCCGACCTTCGTGGATGGCATTCCGATCACCCGCTATTGGCTGATCCCGATTGCCAGCAGGCCGAAGATGTTCACCCCTCATCCCACCATGAGTTCCGATGAAATTCGTGAACGCACGCAATCTGCCTGGGACCGTTTCTACAATATGCGCTCGATCTGGAAGCGATCTGCCTGCACCCCGACTCTCAAGTCGCGCGTTGCCTTCTGCTTTCTGTCGAAACTCTATCGCCAGATGTACGCCGGCACCGGTATCTCCACCGACAGCGCACGCCGCAAAAAATCGAAGATTGCCGCCCGCTGGACTGCACGCCAATGTCGCAAATTGTTCCAGGCCAAGCCTATGCCTGAGTTGCGGTCGCCGGACTGGCAACTGCATCTAGGGCAGCCAGGTCGCCCTGGCGAAGCAAGTCCGCTTTACATTCTGGAGTAGCCGCGGTCTATGACGCAGGCCCGCACAGTCAAGACGCGGCAGCCTGAAATTGCTTTAGCGGTGCATCCTCGGAGGAGGTGATTTCCTCTCCTCCAGGATGTATCGTATTGCCTTCAGGCCGGAATCTCCGCCCGATATGTCCATCGACATCCTCAAGCAGCTTTTTGAGCGCCACTTCGGCGCGCCCGCGACCAGCGTGTCCGCTGTGCAGGGGAACCTCGGCGGTTCGGGGCGCAACATCCTGCGGCTCAGTGGCGTTAGCCACAGCGCTATCGGCATTTTGTATGGCGTTCGCCAGGAGAACGTCGCGTTCGTCGAGTTCTCGCGGCATTTTCGACGCCATGGCCTTCCCGTACCCGAAATCTACCGCGCCGACCTCGACCACAACGCCTATTTGGAAGAAGATCTGGGCAACACCACGCTCTTCGAGTTCTTGTCGAAGAACCGGGATGGCGACAACATCACTCCCGAAGTGGTCGACGCTTACCGCAAGGCGATCGCCGTCCTGCCGCGATTTCAGGTCGATGCAGGCAAGACGCTGGATTACCAGTTTGCTTATCCACGGGCCAGCTTCGATCGGCAATCGATTGCCTGGGACCTGAACTATTTCAAGTACTACTTCCTGCGGCTCGCAGGCATCGATTTCAACGAGCAGGGACTGGAAGACGATTTCCAGACCTTGACCGAGTTCTTGCTCGCTGCCGATCGTGAATACTTTCTCTACCGCGACTTCCAGTCACGCAACATCATGTTGCGCGGGGGCAAGCCGTGGTTTCTGGATTACCAGGGCGGACGCCAGGGAGCTCTGCAATACGACATTGCGTCGCTGCTCTACGACGCCAAGGCCGACCTTCCGCCCAGCCTCCGCCAGCATCTGCTCGAGTACTACCTGGACGAATTGGCAAAACACATCGCACTCGATCGCGAACAATTTCTCCGCTACTACTACGGTTATGTCTACGTGCGCCTGATGCAGGCGCTGGGCGCTTATGGCTTTCGCGGATTCTACGAACGCAAGCCGCTCTTCCTGCAGAGCATCCCTTACGCGCTGAAAAACCTGCGCTGGCTGTTGCAAAATGTCGAGCTGCCGATCGCGCTTCCCGAGTTGACGAGTTGCTTCCAGGCGATGCTCGCCTCCGACAAGCTGCTGAGTTTCAACCCGAGAAAAGCAACTGGGCTTCTGGTGCGCGTCTTAAGCTTCTCGTTCCACCGCGGCACGCCTCCCCAGGACGATAGCGGTAATGGTGGGGGATTTGTTTTCGACGCGCGCAGCCTGCCTAATCCTGGTCGCGAAGAGCGCTTTAAACCTTTGACCGGCTGTGATGCTCCGGTGATCGAATACCTCAATCAGCAGCCGAGCGTGCATCAGTACTTCCAAAATGTGGCATCGCTGATCGATGCCGCGGTCGAAAACTATCGCAGCCGCGGCTTTCACAGCCTGATGGTTTCTTTCGGATGCACGGGCGGCCAACACCGTTCGGTTTACCTCGCTAACCGGTTGGCGGAACATCTGCGCGGCCACGGCGTAGATGTCGAATTGCATCACGTCGAAGTGGAGAAGACGTTGCGATGAGAGCCATGGTGCTTGCCGCCGGGTTGGGCACGCGCCTGCGCCCGCTGACCAACGAGCGGCCCAAGGCCCTGGTCGAACTCGACGGTCGCACGCTGCTGGGCATCACGCTCTCGCGGCTCCGCAACTACGGCGTGCACGACGTAATCATCAACGCGCATCATTTCGCGGAAACCCTGTGGCGACTATCTCAATGCCAATCAGAACTTTGGCATGAACATTGAAATCTCGCGCGAAGATATTCTGCTCGATACCGGCGGCGGGCTGAAAAAAGCCGCGCTCTTCTTTACGATCGCGCTGAGCCCTTTCTGCTGCACAATGTCGATGTGCTGAGCAACATCGATTTCGACGCGATGATGCGTTTTCACCTTGAGCAGAATGCCTTGGCGACACTGGCCGTCCACCGCCGTCCCAGCTCGCGACACCTGCTGTTCAACGGAAACGGCGAACTGTGCGGACGAAGAATTGAAGGAGCCGCCGACCAGCTAGTTCGCCCAACACCAGCCGATGACGCCACTGGCATTCTCCGGTATTCACATCATCTCGCCGCGAATATTTCCTTTGCTGACCGAGGCAGGCGTGTTCTCCATCGTTGACGCTTATCTACGGCTGGCAGAAGAAGGTGAACCGATCGTCGCCTTCCGCGCTGACGAGTATTACTGGCGCGATCTGGGCACCCTGGAGAAGCCTGCGCGCGGCCGAAGCCGACCTTCAACAAGGCCTGATCGCAATCTGACCCCTTACCGCTTCGCTTTTGGCCAGACGAACTTGAGCGCGGTGTGTGTTTCCGAGAATTTCACCACCTTCACATCTACCAATCCTGCCGCTCTCCCAGCCTCAATCACCTGCGCCTCTTGAATCTCCTGCTTGCCCTTGGGATAGACAATCCACAGCGCGCCACTTTTCGCCAGCGACGATGTCACCCCGCTAACTTCCCCAAGATCCTCCGCCTCCGATGCGCCCATGAAAATGAGGTCGGAGTCATGCTGCAGTTTGGTGTTGGAGAATGCCTTGCTACTCGCGCGGAGATCGCGAATGAACTCGGCATCACGAATGGCGAGCACCGAAACGGTCAGCCCCGGCTTGATTCCGAGTTTCTCACTCGTGCTTTTAGGATGGAGGATCTTGTCGGCCCACTTTGCAGCTTGGTCGCCGAGTTCGAAGATAGCGCTGCCGTCCTTCCACTTCAGGCGCAGTTCGCCGTCGCTGGCGGCCACGGACTGCAACGAGGCAAAGGGAATCTTCAGCCGGAAGTCGCCGCGGAAGATGATCTCGTCAGTCTCCAGCAGCGCCTTCCCTTTCGAGGTTTTGCCCTCGGCTCGCACTGTGCAAAGCTGCTCCGACCCCATGCATCCTCCTGGCCGTGGCGTAGGCCTCTATGTATTCCATCGCGCACGATGAAACTCCCAGCCCCACACCGCGCGCTACCTTAAACCAATCATCCCTTGGCTGCGAATTTTTCCGGGTGCGGAGTATCGCTAACCCGCCCGGCCTCTACATCGGCCAGTACGGCGCCGAGCCAGCGAAGATCAAGCCGGCATTGCTCCTGCATGTGCTGCATCAGCAGGCGGCTGCCTGTGGGCAGCTTCGTTCCCCACTGCCGCCGCAGGTTGCGGATCTCTGCCAACCGCGCATTTTGCCTCTCGATCTGTAAGCGCAGCGCCTCAGCCACCAGCTTCAGGTCGGCAAGATGCAGGAACAGCATGGCGCCGTAGAGAGTTTGCCTCAGGTCGCCCTCGGAGGCGAATTGTGCGTGCAACAGCTCACGGAAGCGGGCGCGTCCACTCGGCGTGATGCGGTAAACAGTGCGCATTCCTCCCCGAGCCACACGCTGGTGGGCAACCGCGGTCAACAGCCCGGCGTCCGCCAGCTGGCGCACAGCGTAGTACAGCGTGCCGACCTCTACGTCGGTAAAACATTCGATCATGGCCTGGGTCAGGCGCCGCTTGATCTCGTAGGGATGGAAATCGCCGCGGTGCAGGACTCCCAGAATATATAGTTCGGCTTTCATTAGTTTAATTAAACTATTATACTTGCACCAAAGGAGATGGCCCCATGAAGCGTTCCATCCTCGCCTGCCTCGCAGGACTGCTCACCTGGCTTATCGTCGTTTCGCTGATCAATCGCCTGCTTCGCCTGAGCCTGCCCGACTATACTGCTGCTGAGCACACCCTGCAGTTCACCCTGGGCATGAAGTGGGCCCGCCTGATGATGGCTATCGTCACCTCGCTTGCGGCGGGCGCCGTCACCGGCTGGATATCCCCCAGCAGCCGCTGGCCTCCATGGGTTGTCGGCACGGTTGTGCTTGCCCTGTTTCTGCCCGTGCACGTCGCAATTTGGAGCAAATTTCCCGCGTGGTATCACCTGACATTTCTGCTGCCCATTGTCCCCGCCGTGGTCACGGGAGCGCTGCTCGCAACGCCACGCAATACCGCGGCCAGGGAACTCTACGCCGCCGAGCCGATAAGGTTCATCGCCTGGCACGGGTAATAGGCCGGCCCGTGCCAGCGCGCATCGCCTATTTCGCCACGCGCAAATTGTTCGTAACCTCGAAGACGCTAGGAACGGTTTTGGCGGCAATGCCCGCCATGTTCTTGTCCATTTCGCTGATCACGAAGCCCGCCAGCGTCACCCGCTGGTTCTTCACAATGATATGAATGCTCGGGGCTGCCTCCCAGAAGTACCGGGAAAGTGCTCCTGTGTGCATGAGCTTCTCGTAGGTGCGGCGCCGGACGTTGTCATCCATCCCCGATGGCGGCAGCACCTCGATATTGTTGACCACCTTCTCGACGCCCTCGATTCCCTTCACTGCCCTTTCAGCATCGTTCTTGGTGATCGCATCCTGGCTGGTGAGCGTTCCCGTCAAAGTCACGGTACGTCCCTGGACGGTGTAGCCAAGGTCGTCGAACAGCGAGTAGTAGGGCAGCATCAACAGTTCGTGCCGCACTTCCTTCGCTATCTTGCCCTCAACCGAGTTCCCCCCGCCCACATTCTTGCCGTAATCGGCTACCACTGGACCGGGGACGGTAATGGCCGGTGCGTTCTCCGGTGATTGAAGGTTCGCCGCGGACTCCGGCTGACTCTGCGCGACCGCTGCCATACTCAACACAAGCAGCAATAGGGTTGATATTGCGATTCGCATTTCGATTCTCCCTGCTAAATTAGACGCGTCTGCAGCAGCCCAGCTTCATCCCCGCACAATCCTCGCACCCTGCGGAATGCAGGCATGTCAACCTTGGTGTTGTGGAATGCGTCCTAATTATAAGTAGCTGCAGGTTGCGCCATTAGCCTTTCCGATGTAGAAATGCGGAAAGGCGTTGGGCTGGCCAGACTGGGCAGCTCAACCGGAGTTCCGACCAAGAGAGCCGCAAGGAGGCGCGTCATGTTCAGGATCATCACCGTCGAACGGGAATACGGCGCTGGGGGAAGCCTGGTCGCCGCCGAACTGGCGCACCGCAAAGGCTGGCAGCTGCTTGACCAGCAACTCACGGGTGAAATCGCGCGCATGGCCGCCGTCGATCGTAAGGTGGTAGCGCGTTGCGATGAAAAGGTTGACACCCTGATGCATCGGCTGGCGAAGGTCTTCTGGCGCGGCAGCTATGAGCGTGCGCTGCCGGTCGCCGACCACCACATCTTCGACGCCGACATGATGGTCGATCTGGCACACCGCGTAATGGAAGAAAAAGCGCGCGAAGGAAACTGCGTCATCGTCGGACGCGGCGCTCCCTACATTCTTCGTGATCGTCCCGACACCTTTCGTGTATTTGTTTACGGCTCACGCGACGAGAAAATCAAACGCATGGTGCGGCTCAAGATGAGTGAGAAAGAAGCCGCCGAAATGGTAGACACCATCGACCAGGAGCGCGCCGCGTTCGTTCGCAAGTACTTCAATGCCGAGTGGCCTTGCCGCCGGCTGTATCACCTGATGATCAACTCCGACACCGGGCTGGAGTTCGTGACCGACCAGATCATGAATGCCATGGAGCAGTTGGAGCGCAAGCATCCTCATTACGATGGCGGTAGTACCGCAACCCACCAGCATCAGCACACGATTTAGCGCCATACATCGCGATCCGGCTCATCGAAAGCATCTGCACAGTTCCGTTTTTCGACAAGCCTGCAAGCTCGTTGTAACTTCTTCTGCACTTTTCCAATTTGTGTTTGACACGCACTAAATCGTTGCGAGAAGATTGCGCACACCTTTGTTCCTTACTTTTCTTGCAGAACACACCCTGGGAAAAGTTCCGCGACAAACTACTTGCGTCCCATCACCGCTTGAGCTGCTCCTGCCGTGAAAGACGTGTTTCACTGAATTCAAGACTTGGAGAGGATAATTGTGAGAAAGAGATTTGTAGTGGCTCTAGCTACGCTTGTGCTCGGAGCTTCAGCCGCATCCAATGCGCAGACCCTGGTTAATATGACCCACTCCGCCCCCGATGGCGCTGAAACGGTAATGCTGCTCACCGACGGCCGGGCGCTGGTACAGGGCAATAACGATTCCGACTGGTGGACGCTTACTCCCGATATCAACGGCAGCTATCTCAACGGTACCTGGACCCAGGTGGCCAGCCTGCCGGCAGGATATGCTCCCTACGCTCAGTCCGAGGCAGTGTTAATCGACGGACGCGTCATCATCGAAGGCGGCGAGTATAACTTCGGCTCCTTCGCGTTCACCAACCAGGGTGCCGTGTACGATCCCAAGGCAAACACCTGGACTACGCAGGCTCCTCCCCCCGGATTCGATTTCATCGGCGATTCGCCCTCGGTGGTGCTGCCTAACGGCAAGTACGTACTCGGTCAGAAGATGACCAAGTTGATGGCCGAACTGGATCCCCACACCCTGACCTGGAATTCCTTGGCCTCGACCGGCAAGACCGACTGGAATGCGGAAGAAGGCTGGACCCTGTTGCCCAACGGCACATTCCTTACCGCCGACGTGCTGAATTCCCCCAACTCGGAACATTACGACCGCACCAGCCAGACTTGGATTCAGGACGGCAGCACCCAGGCGCTGCTGATGGGGCCACCGGAAGTGGGCTGTCTGAATGGCCAGTGGGGAACCTACTGCCCGCCGGGCGAAATCGGACCCGCGGTCCTGCGTCCTGACGGAACCGTATTCGCCACCGGCGCACTCCACCGCAACGAATCGACCGGTCATACCGCCATCTACACCCCTACGTCTCCCACTCAGCCCGGTACCTGGGTAAAGGGGCCGGATTTCCCCAGTGGCGATTATTGCGACGATGACTTCGCCGCTTTGCTCACCAACGGTAATGTTCTGGTGAGCAGCGCCTTTAACAATCTCTACGAATTCAACGGCACGACCATGACGCGCACTGCATCCAGCGGTGGCAGCCTGCTCGTGCTTCCCACCGGCGAGATTATGGTGGACGGAAGACAACTCTACCGCTCTACCGGCACCTACCAGCAGTTCTGGGCGCCCATGCTGTTCCCGCTCTCGGTCGTGGCCCTGGGTCGCGGACAAACCTATACCGCCTATGGCTCCAACTTCAACGGCATGTCTGAAGCTCACGGCTTTGGCGACGAGTTCACGAACGCGACGAACTACCCGCTGGTTCGCCTGACCAACATGTCAACTGGCCATGTGTTCTACGCCCGTACCCACGATCACAGCACCATGGGCGTCCGTCACCTTGGATCGCTCGCCAACACCCACTTCGATGTACCGGCGAATGCGGAAACCGGAAACACCAAGATGGAAGTGGTGGCCAACGGAATTCCTTCGAACCCCATCACGGTCATGCTGTTTTAGAGCTGTAACAACTTGATGTAGTTCGGGCGGGGATCCTCCCCGCCCTTTTCTTTCGCCCCAAAACGTCCGCCCCCCAAAAAACAAAAGGGCGCTGCAGGAGCGCCCCTTGAAATCTCTTTCCGAAACTACTTACCAGCGGTTTCCGCCGCCGCCGCCACCGCCGCGTCCACCACCGTAGCCGCCGCGTCCGCCACCGCCGCCATCGCGACCATAGCCGCCACGGCCTCCGCCGCCGCCACCGCCGCCACGGGGACGGCTCTCTTTCGGCCGGGCTTCGTTGATGTTCAAATTACGGCCGCCCATCTTGGTTCCATTCAGGCCTTCCATGGCCTTGCTGGCGGCATCGTCATCCGTCATCTCAACGAAGGCAAAGCCGCGAGGCTGCCCCGTATCACGATCGGTCACGATGCTCACTCTGTCGACCGGACCATACGCTTCGAACAGCGCACGAACAGAATCTTCTGTCGCGTCGTAGCTCAAGTTTCCCACGTAGATATTCTTCATTGCGTCCTCTTAGTTGAACCCGGCCGATGCTGGCCAGGCCAGAATTCGGTTGACATAGGCGACTGGAAGACTCAAGCTGCGAGCTCGCGGTCAAAGACAGAGAGGGCAGCCGTTGCCGCCCTCCGATTGCTGATTGTTGGTTACAGGGGCTGAACGTTCTCGGCTTGCCAACCCTTGGCGCCACGCTTCACTTCAAAGCTGACCTGCTGACCTTCCTGCAACGAGCGGAAGCCACCGGCCTGAATCGCCGAGAAATGCACGAACACATCTTCGCCGTTCTCACGCGAGATAAAGCCGAAGCCCTTGGCGTCGTTAAACCACTTCACAGTTCCTTGTTCCATTGTGTTTCTAGTGTTCCCTTAATGTTGATGTCGCGCTGGACTGATCGGAAGGTACCAGACAGAAATCGCTCGCTCAGGAGGGATGGCTGTGGTCAAGCCGTTCGAACAAACGCAGACACATTATACACCGGTTTCAGATCCACTCCGGTTACGAAATGATGCATTTTCCCTGCGCCAACTCACGTCATGAGCTTGGGTCCAGCCTCCCCAAACTTATGACCACTCGACACCGAAACTACCGCGATCGCCGCTAAAAACAGCTTGCCGCGTAGGGACCTGCACGATACAGTGCTGAGAACCCGCTACCCAGGTGAGAGTGCTTATTGCGTACAGGGCTTGCGGTTTGCGGCCGAAATTCTACAAGAAAGCCTTTAGTTATCAGAAGGAGTCCACTAATGAGAATGTCCTGTAAATATTACGCAGTCATCGTTGCGTCGGCTGTGCTCGCGGCTATGGTAGTGCCCGCGGTAGGTCAGGGTATGAAAGCCGAAATGGCCGACAAGCTCTCCGCGCTCAAGCAATCCCTGGCCCAGAATCAGCAAAACTTGCACCATTACCAGTGGACCGAAACCACCCAACTTACCTTGAAAGGCGAGCCCAAACCGCCAAAACAGTCTCTATGCCAGTACGGTCCAGATGGCCAGGTGCAGAAAACTCCAATCGCCCAGGAAGGGATGCAGCCCTCGCAGGGTGGACGACTCAAGCAAAGAATGGTGAAGAAGAAGACCGAAGAAATGCAGGACTACACCGCCGACGTGAAACAGTTGCTGAGCGTGTATGTTCCTCCCGATCCGGCCAAACTACAGCAGGCCTACCAGGCCGGTAATGCCTCCATCGCCAAAGGACCGACACCGGGAACCGTCAAGCTCGCCTTCCAGAACTACGACAAGACCGGCGATCAGTTAACCATCATCTACAACAGCCAGCAAAAGAAGATTGCGCAGCTCAGCGTCAAGACCTATATGCAGCAGCCGAGCGACGCGGTCACCCTCGACACTCACTTCGCCAGCCTCCCCGACGGCACCAACTATGCGCAGCAGACCGTGCTCAATATGGCGGCGAAGAAGATGGTGGTCACGACTACTAACGCGCACTACCAGAAGCTGCAGTGAGTAGCACCAGGATCTCAGTTCGTCTTGTAGGCCTGCTTCATGTACTGACGCGCCAAATCTGCTGAGCCGGTACCCGAGTTTTCGGCGACCACGGCACGATACTTTGCCAGCGCAGTGTCGCGCTTTTGCTGCACGTCGTACATTTGCCCCGCGGCTAGCATCGATCTCTGGCGGAACTCGGCATCCGGTGAGGTGCTGGCAGCCAGCTCATAGGCCTGAGCTGCCTGCTCGTATTCGCGCTGACCGCGCAGGGCTTCTCCCAGCCCGTAAGCCGGAACCGCCACCTGGCAAACTGCGTAGACATTCGACCGGCAGTTGTCCACCACCTTGCGATACGCTGTGATCGCAGCCTGGCCGTGCCCGGCCGCGTTCAACAAGTGCGCATATTCGGCGGCGACCAGGAAATTCTTCGGGTGCTCCTGTTGCAGTTGACCGACCACCTGGATCGCCTCGTCATATTTCTGCTCTCGCCGCAAGAACAGCGCAAGCGCGATCTTGGCGTCGCTGGCCACATCCGGCGTGCCATGCGCCGCCGCATCTCGCAGATCGTCCAAACCTTTTTGCTTACTGCCGGTAATCCCTCCCATTGCGGCGGCCATCTTTACCGGAAAACTTAAGCTCCCGATCACGTAAAGATGGATTCCCACGAAGGTCTTGGCGTCCACAAAGTTGGGTTCAAGCTCCAGCACCCGTTCGTGGTCATGACGTGCGGCCACCGCGCTGCGCAGCGCACTGATCCAGGCATGCTGACCCATCGCCATATACACCGCTCTTAATCCGCGGGTCACACCACGGGCATAAAGCGCGTCGGCATTGTTCGGGTTCTGCTGTAGTTGCGCCTCTTCGAGGGCCAAAGCCTGATCGCTGAGCTGCCTGATCTGCTCCTGCACCTTAGGATCGAGCGGCCGCAAGTTCTTCTTGCTGATGAAGCTGTCGGAGGCATAGGTCTCCGTATCCAGCGCCCCAATGCGATACAACTCCTGGAACATGATCCCCGACAGCAGGTGGTTAACGGCATACGGGTCATCAGGATGCGCCTTCAGCGCTGCTTCGAACTCTTTGTTCGCCTTGTCGTACTCAAGATTATTGAAATAGTCGAAACCTTTACGGGTGTTGGCGTCGTTGGCGTAACGGGTGGGGACGGGCGCCGAGACTGCTGCCAGCGCCGCTGTCGCCGAAAAAAGGATAAAGCCCAGAAGGGTTACGCGGTAACAACTTGCGGGATAAGGTCGCATCGCGGTCGACTACTGAGAAGTTTACCCGATATTCCTTCTACTCTGAACCGGGTACAAACCTTCTAGCAGTTGATGCGCCAACTTCGAATATGACTCTGCCAAAACTTGTAACCAAAGACTTCTATTCCGAGGCCGAAGCGGCACACGTACTGGGCATCTCCATCGCCCGATTACACCAGCTTCTGGACCAATACGTTTTCAACGTGGGCAGCCGTCGCCCCCCTGACATTGAACTCACCAGCAGCGAGCTTTTGCTGCTCTCCTATTGGAACAAGGAGTCTTCCAGCGCCGGGGTCGAAGCTCACCCTAAGGTAGTTCCTATTGATACGTACAAGTGAGGGCGGGCTGATTTCTGGCCGTAGTCCAGCCCTCGCGCGGTAAGCATGCGGCCGGAATCGTCTCTCGCGTGGCGATTGCGATTCCGGCCGTGCTAACGTACCAGAAGCTTGAAGCCTGATCTCCAGGAAATCCTGCACCGCGTCTATCGCGACTTGCGCCCGCGCGCACCCATCCCGCAGTTCCGCGCGGAATTCTATCCCTTTGCCAACGTGAACAACACCATTCGCCTGCGCGAAGGCGTGCTGCACCTTCGCTTCTCCGACCTGCTGGAAGGCGCGCCGGAGAACGTGATTGAAGCCATCGCTCACATCCTGATCGCCAAGATTTACAAGAAGCCGATCGAGACCCTGCAGGCCACCCGTTATCGCCGATACGTCAGCAGCCACGATCTAAGCGCCAAGGCGCATCTGGTTCGCCAGGTGCGCGGCCGTAAGCGTATCGATTCGGCCCAAGGCACAATGTATGACCTCGACGAGATTTTCGATGATCTGAACCGCCGCTTCTTCCACGGCCTGATGGGACGTCCGCAACTCACCTGGAGTCGCGGCCACGCGCGCAACATGCTGGGACATTACGATCCTGCGCACAATGCCATCGTCGTGAGCCGCATCTTCGACAGCCTGCGCGTGCCTCGCTATGCGGTGGAGTACATCCTGTATCACGAGATGCTCCACCTGAAGCATCCGGTGAAATTGCGTGGCAGCCGGCGGTGCATTCACGGCCCAGAGTTTCAAGCCGAGGAACGCCAGTTCCCTCGCCTTCAGGAAGCCAAACAGTTCCTCAAGACGCTGTAAGCCTGCGGAGTGCGCGATTAGGTTTCGGGTGGAGTCGTTCTCCGGGACGTGCGACAGGAGTGTCTGGTGGAGATCGTTCAGGAGGACTGTTCTATCGAGCGACGGATCCTCACCGCAATTCATCCAAGCCGCGAAGCGGCGACTCGATTTCTAGCCCCGGGCGTAAGCCCGGGGTATGCTGCCGGAATCTGTACCCGCTGCCGCGAAGCGGCCAACCTTGAACGGCCCAACTCTACCGGCGTCCAGCCTTTTTCGCCGGCTTCTTTGCCGCAGATTTCTTTCGCCGGAGCCTTCGCCGCCTTCTTAGCCGCTTTCGCAGGCGCGACCTTTTTCGCCAGCTCCTTCTTCGCTGGAGCCGCTTTCTTCACCGCCGCTTTGGCCGGCGCCGCTTTCGCTGGCGCAGCTTTGGCCGGAGCCACTTTCGCAGGCGCAGCTTTCACTTCAGCAGGAGCCTTGGCCGCCACAGGAGCTTTCTTCTGCGCCGCCGCCGGCTGTACAGGTGCCGGCGCTGCAACCACCGGAGCCGCTTCCGGAGCGGGTGCTCCCTTTGGCTTTCGTCCTCGCTTACCCGCCGTGGCGGGCGCTGCTGGTGCGCCCGGCGCAGCTGGAGCAGCAGCGGCAGCAGCTTTGCCCCGTCCACGCCGCGCCGCCGGTGGAGGCGGTGGCGGAGGCGGTTCGTACGGCTTCAGGAAATTGACAATCTCGTTGTGCGACCGCAGCTTGCCATCCAGCAGTAGCAGGAACGCCTCGTCCAGAATCTTCTGATACTCCGGAAGCTGCGCCGTGATGCGCAACTCAGCCATCTCGGGAAATGGCAGCTTCTCGCGTACCTGGCGCCACTTCGTGAAGAAGTTCTTCAGCTTGGCATCGACCGCCTGCTGTTTGGTAGTCACGCTGAGAAACAGCACATCCTCTGGCGCGGCGTTGGATAAAAGCTTCCACGCGCCTGACGTTGTGCTCGCCTCGCGGCCCGTCAGCTTCTTCGCCAGGTCGTGGGCCCGGCTCTCCAGGTGCTTCCATTTGTCGATGAAGTCGCGCCGCGGAATCAGCCGCTGAATCTCCGAGATGTCCTTATCTGACATCTTCTTGGTCAGGAAATACATGTTGGTGGGCCCGGCTTCCGGGAAGTAGCCCAGCTCATTCATCATCTGCCGCTGCTTGACGACGTGGCCCAACTCGCTGGCTTCGATCTTCGCCGCCACCCAGTGCGGATGCAGCACTTGCAGCCAGCCTTCGCGTTCCAATGCGCGCACCGCGGGGATGGGATCTTCCTCATGCGCCAGCTGTTCCAGTTCGTGCCCGATCGAACGCTTGCCCACGTACTCGATGTAATTGTTTTCCTTGGCCGCGTCGTAACGCGCCTGGGTACGTTCTTCCAGCGTGTAATGGAAGCGAGCTGCCAGCCTGGTGCCGCGAATCAGGCGAATCGGATCTTCAAGGAATGCGTAGTTGTGCAGAATGCGCAGCACCTTGGCTTCGATGTCGGCGATTCCGTTGAAAGGATCGAGCAGCAATCCACGCGAGCCCGGATTGAGCGACAGCGCCATGGCGTTGACCGTGAAGTCGCGACGGCGCAGGTCTTCATTGATGGTCGCCGACGTGACAGTGGGCGCCTTCCCTGGCTTGTCGTAGACCTCCGAGCGCGTCATGTTGAGCTCAGCCCGCACGTTACCCGGCATCAGCAGGTACAGGATGCGCAGGTCTTCGTCTGCACCCTGAATACTGATGCCAGCCTTCTCCAGCTCTTTCTGCAGCTTGAGCGGATTGCCTTGGACGCTGAGATCGATGTCGCGGATCGGAAAGCCGGTGACCAGATCGCGGATGGTGCCGCCTGTCAGATAAACATTCAGGCCGGCGTGGCGAGCGATTTCCTGAACCAGGTTCACACCCCGTTGTTGATCCGGGGTGAGCCGGGTTTCCATACTATAGATGTAGTCTGCCATCTAACTTTATGACTCGATTGAGGTTCCGCTGCAGAAAATATCCAAACAGGGAGGCAGACCAACCCGACCGCCGTTACTCATACTGCTCCCCCGCCACGAAAATGACTGTCAGATTCCGGAATGCCCGTTCGTGCTTCTTGGGATTAAAAACTGTAACTCGTGCTTTTGCCGACACTTACGTGGCACCGGCCTCGGGAGCGCTGCACAGCGAACAATAACACAAGGTTTATGTTTTGGCTACAAAGCAGGTTAGGGGCAGCATTAAGGGAGTAAAGGTGCGAGAATTGTGTCTCCGTCCAGGCGGCTGGACACTATCAGTCGTGCCGCTGCGACTTCCGTCGCAATTGGCGGTATAGAACCAGGCATTATGTCCTCGACTCGCAAGAAAGTGATCGTCCGCAAGCTCGACCGCGATACTGCCGCGGGTTACGTCGGCTCCGAGTACATCGCCGACGGCAAACTCGAGCTTCTGAACACCGCCGGCAACGTCGTGACCATTGCTCTAAGCGAGATCAAGGGCATCTACTTTGTGCGCGAGTTCAACGAACCTGAGTCGCTGACCCGCAAGACTTTCACTTCCCGTCCGCGCGCCGAAGGTCTGTGGGTACGTCTGCACTTTCGTGACAACGAAATCATCGAGGGCCTCATGCCCAACGACCTCATCCAGGAAGGCAGCGACGGATTCTCCATCATCCCGCCTGACACTCGTTCCAACACGCAACGCATTTTCGTCCCCCGCTCCGCACTTGCGGAGATGAACGTCATCGCCGTCATCGGAGAGAAGAAGAGCCAGCGTGGCCGCCGTCCGGAAGACGTGCGCCAGGTTCCCATGTTCGGCTAAGGTGCGTCCGAAAGTTGCGCGGATAGATGTCAGGGCAAGCGTACACTCGCACCAGATATATGCTGCGCGCCGAACAAGCTGAACGGGGCAAGGACCTGCTGGTCCGCATACTCTTTTTCGTCTGGGTCATCCTTCTCATCCCCTGGCTTGTCATCGCGCCACTGTCGGGAATGGCATTCGATGGCGGTAATTCCATCTCTGCCGTGGGCTTTGTCTTTTCAGTGTGGACTTATCCGATTGCGGTATTCGGGGCTTTCAAATTGCTCGACAAGTCTCGGAATGCGGTTCTGCTCCCCCTAATCAACATGGTCGCGATACCCGTTCTCTGCGGCGCACTGGAGTTGATCAGACGCCGCCTGATATCCCCCTAGCACAACCTGCACAGCCCGCAGGGCACAAGGCCGCCTCCCCAACCGGCAGATCGCAGAGTTGCTGCGGTGACCCATGCTTTGGAAGGCTGCCGGCCCGCTCAACCCGGACTACCAGCTGAATCCGTAAACGAAGCCCACGAAACAAAGTAAAATCTTGCGCAAGACGGTTCGTGCCGGAATCTCGATGTCTAAATCATTTCTTACAGGAGCCCAATGCTTAAGTATCTGATCGCTGTATTTCTCGGGATTAGCACCCTGGCAACGGCCCAGCAATCCCCGCAGACAAAGCCGGGCTCGACGCTGAAGACCGTCCTCCTGCAGGAGTTGCGCGAGACCCATAACGAGAAAGCCTGGTTCGTCTCCGAGAAAGAGGCGGTTGCCGGACTCACCGCCGAGCAGGCCGCTTGGAGCGATGGCAAAAATCACTCCGTCGGTCAGCTGGTAGCGCACGTGAACTTCTGGAATTCAAGCAATCTCGCGAGCATGAAGCACCAGCCGACGCCCAAAGTCACGGACAACAACACGACCTTCGCTTTCGATCCCAAGCAATGGGACGGGGTTCAAAAGGACTTCGACCGTGTCATGACGGAACTCGAACAATTCGTGGAATCGGCAGACTCGGCAACCCTCGCCAAAATCGCTCCCACCGTCGCCCGCATCGCTCAGCACAATGCCTATCACATCGGCGAAATGGTCACCTCGCGCAAGAAGCAAGGCACCTGGGATCCTGACAACGGCGTCAAGTTATGAGCCGTCGGGCGACCACCTGCTTGATCCTGCTTGCCGCCTGCCTTGCCGCATCAGCGCAGCAGGGCCCCCAAACACAATCCACGCAGCAGACGTTTCACATTCAGCCTCTGCGCCCAGTGCCCGAACTGCGCGCCGAGGCGCTCAAAGCGCAGCCCCCGGTTGAGCACGGTGATTTCCTGAAGCCGGAGCTGGTGGAGTTGACCAAACTCGACCCGACGTTGAAGCTCGACATCCGCTACGCGTCTTCCAATAACTTCCTGGGCACACCGCTTTACGAAGAAGCGCGCGCCTTTCTACAACGTCCGGCGGCGGAGGCCCTCGCACGCGCCAATCGCAACCTGCACCAGCAGGGATACGGGCTGCTCATCTTCGACGGATATCGCCCCTGGTACGTCACGAAAATCTTCTGGGACGCGACGCCCCCGGTCGACCACATCTACGTCGCCGATCCGGCGGAAGGCTCGCGCCACAACCGCGGCTGCGCTGTTGACCTCACGATCATTGATTTGAAAACCGGCCGGATGCTGCCCATGCCCAGCGGCTATGACGAGATGTCAGAGCGCGCTCACAGCGACTACACCGGAGGCACCGCCGAAGAGCGTGCCAACCGCGCCCTGCTGCGCAGCACCATGGAAGCCGAAGGCTTCACCGTCTACGGCAGCGAGTGGTGGCACTTCGACTACAACGACTGGCGCAAATACCCGATCGGCAATGTGCCCTTCACCGAGATAGGAAAAAATTAGCTCGCGCTTGTCACTGCTTCGCTTTGAAAGGGCACAGCTTTAGCTGTGCCACAAAGGCCCCGTGTTTTTGTCATCCCGAACCTCTTTAGAGGTGAGGGATCTGCTCTTCTTCCCACTGCGCTGCGACTCCGCGAAGCGGAGGCCATACTCTAGCCCAGCATGGAGCCGCAGGCGGAATGCTGGGTAACGGTCGAAAATCACGTCGAGTGCCGTCAGGCACGACAGCCTTCACCTAAAAACTACTAGCTGATCGCGAGCCCCCCGCAAGTTCGGGTGCCCCATTCAAGCCATCGTTTGGCTTGAGTGGGATCCATGAACCAGCTCGAGGAGCGAAACAATCTGTAGCCCGGGACGGAAGAGGCTCTTACGAAACTCGCCATTGAGCGGCGAGGGTGGGACAAGCCATACCGCGTCCCGCAAGGGACAGCATAAGAAAGCCCAGCCATTCATGGCTGGGAAGGCGCGTAAGTGGGAATCGCGAGTCCGCTTCAGCGGACGACACATGTTTCGTAACAGCCTTGGAAGTCCCGGTTCGCGAGCCCCCGATGATCTCCCAAGCCCTTCAGAGTCTGCGTGAGAACTCGGCTTTGCCAAATATCGGCGGAACAACTCGCAATCTGAGCCCCCCTTGGGGGCGACCAACATGACAGCCCAGCATGGAGCCGCAGGCGGAATGCTGGGATAACGATCGAAAATCACGCCGAGTGCCGTTCGGCTGGAGGAGCCTGCTGAGCAAGCCGAAGGGTGCCCTGCAAGGCTGGCCAACAGCAACCCCGGAAAGCCACCTTAGAAGCGAATACTATTTAACATGCTCTCGTAGGTTGGCCGGAACCGGTCAAACTGCAACTTAGGAGCAACGAAAAGGAGATAGAGAACCGACCCGTCATGGCGCGGAATGGTAACCAGCCAGTCGGTCTCTTTTTGCGGTTGGCCTCTGTCGTCCCGGAACTGCGACGTCGACTGCATCATCACCGACCGCCCCTTCACGCCCGCTACGCTGATGGGCTGAGGACGACCCAACGCTCGCATATGGCTGTTGCTGTTTTCAATGCTGCGCATCAGCATCATCGTGGCCGCGTCAATATCTCTAACCTCACTTGGCGGCACGCCATTAACCGCTACTCCGTAGCCAATCCCATCTCGTGTCACTCCCGCCTGTGGCGCGATCATCACGTCCCATCCGTATTTGCTGGATGGGACCACTTGCCAGTTATTAGGGCGCCCTATCGAGAGCACGCCAAGATCTGTGGTTACTAGCTGTGAGCTCGGAAGGACGCCTTGCAGGAGATCCCCTTCCGATGTTGCACCACTGCCGGGCGTTTGAGCCGCGAGCATCGTGCCGAATATCAGGAGCAGACCTAAACAAAACACAGGTGTGGTCTTCATGTATCTCCTTGCGGGACAATTGCGACAAGGCTCGCGCGGAACCGAGTTTACAACAACTTGCGCCCGATACCGCGCTGGTAGCTGGCGTAACATCGCCGTTACACTCACTCACCCGTTTATCGTCGCACGGTCCCCATTCATTCCTTCCGCTGGAATAAGCAGATTCAATGAAGCGCGAAAGTACAAGCTACCGCCCGACAGTTTCTCCCATTTCGGAACTCGTCCACCACCTTCGTAACCCGTCATAGACACTTTTCTGATGCACACCATTTCAGCAACTCATAAACTTCTTCTCCAGGGAAACCAAGACGTGTCCCGCGGAAACAGCCTCCGCTAAGTTCTTTGAAATGTATTAAGTACGCGTAAGTCTCTGGGGCTCAATCATTTGCGCACGAAACATCGCCCAAGTCGTTGAAAATAAGGTATGACAAAACAGAATTTTTCGTGGTCTGCGTCACAAAAAGCGCTTCGGCCTCTGGCCGCAACAAAAAAGGCGAGAGCCCCAGCCCTCGCCCACCGTAAAACTCAACTCGCGACTATTGTTTGTCCTGAAGGTGTGCTTCCAGGAACCAGAGGTCCTTATCGGCCCCACGCACTACTTCGGTGAACAGGTCGGAAGTCGCCTTGTCACCCAGCTTGTCGGTCTTGTCGATGGCCTCGCGTGACGCGTTGGCCACGGCCGCCAGCCGCTCAGACAGAGCGCGTACGTGGTCCATGCCTTTGACGGCTTCCAGGTCGTACTCCTCAAGCGACGACTTCTTCGCCACCTGGCGAGCGGTACCGTGCGCCACTCCGCCAAGCTGCGTGATGCGCTCGGCGATCAGGTCGCCGAAATCTTCCACGTGCTCGGCGATATCATCAAACAATTCGTGGAGCTGGAAGAACTGGGGTCCCTTCACATTCCAATGCGCGTGCTTCACCTGCGTAAACAGGTCGATGGTGTCGGCCAGGCGCGCATTGCAAAGCTCAATGATTTTCGACTTAGCGTCTTCAGAAAGATCGACGCTGCTGGAGAAACGTACTTCGCTGTGAGTTGCGGTAGCCATAAATATCTCCTGATTGGGCGAACAGAGCGCCGTGAAATTATGCTGGTTGTGGAAATAAAGCTCGAACCAGTAGCGCGGAAATGCGCCGGGTAATCCAATTCTTTAGATGCGGCTGGGAAAAGCTAAGTAGCAGGTTTGCCGCAAAGTGAGGACGCTTGAAAATCGATACAGCGTGGAGCCGCATCGCCACCGGCGTGCGCAAGTTTCAGACCGAAGTCTTCCCCGAGCAGCGCGCGTTGTTCGAGAGCCTGCGCCGCAAACAGGATCCCCTCGCGCTCTTCATCACCTGTGCCGATGCACGTGTCGTCCCCAACCTGTTTACCCAGACCGGGCCTGGAGAAATTTTCATTGAGCGCAATCCCGGCAACATGGTGCCGCCTTACGGCGACTTTGTGGGAGGCGTCACCTCGGGCGTGGAATATGCCAACCTGGTGTTGAAGGTGCCGCTGATCATCATCTGCGGACACACCGACTGCGGAGTGATGAAAGCATTGCTGCATCCCGAAACCACAAGTGGCATGCCGGGAGTCCAAACCTGGATGCGCCACGGCAACGAAGCTAAGCAAACCGTCATTCGCGACTATTCCGGCCGTCCCGAGGAAGAGAAGGTCCACCGCCTGGCCGAAGCGAATGTACTGGAGCAGATTGCCAACCTGAAAACGCATCCCAGCGTGGCGTCACGACTGGCCGCCAGTGAAGTGATGATTCGCGGCTGGGTCTACGACATCGGTAGCGGTTCAATACGGCAGGCCGATCCCGAAAGCGGTGAGTTCACAGAGTTCTACGGTGAGTAACTCGGATTTGTATGTCACTCGGTGCCCCAGGTTCGGCCATCAGTTGGCCTAACCTGGGCGAAGGCCGTGCGGCACAGCCTACCCAGCACCCGCCTGCGCCTTGGCCTGGTCGACATCAGGCGCAAACTGAAAGAGCTGGTCTACCCTGGTGGCCTTCAGCGCGTTCAGGAGGCGCTCCGTGGCGCCGGCGACGATCAACTTACGGCCGGCGTTGTCGCGCGAAACATGCGCCCCTACCAGGCACCCGATTCCCGCCGAATCGATGTACGGGACATCGGACATATCGAGAATCAACAGGTTGGCTTCATCGGACCGGACCATCGATTGAAAGCTGAAGAAGTTTCCCAGCAGCAGCGGGCCATGCAACCGAAGGACGCTGGTTCCATCAGGTGCATCAATTCGTTCGATTTCGAGCGGCTTTTCTTGCATATGCGGCGATTGTAAATGCGAAATCGCGCCGAAATATTACGGCAATGTTACTGAACCCGGAAAAACATCGCGCCAAGAACCCTCGGTCAAGCAGCCGCGTCGACTGTCCCCGACTCTATAACTTGCGTCTTTTCCGTTTCGTTTCTTAACAAATAATGGCCATATCCTCCGCATCTCACCTCTGATTTCCCCCGTTTTCATCCCAAAACATGGCTATGGCATGCGATTGTTAGACCAGAACCATCCTGAAAGCCGTACCAGCCGCATCGGGTTAAACGCCGCCAACTTCTTCCAGGCAGAAGCTGTGGGAGTAGTGCTCCCCGTACTCAATGGATATTTGAAGACCAAGGGGTGGAGTTACAGCTCCATAGGCATCGCGACAGCCATCGCAGGCTTGGGGACCCTGCTCTTGCAGACCCCTGCGGGACTCTGGACGGACCGTATCAATTCCCGGCGCGCATTGTTCGCTGCGGCGTGCCTGGTGACGGGCGCGTGCCTCTCGTTGATTCCATTCGCGGCGCACAGTTTCGTTCTGTTAAACACGCTGCTCTTCGCTTCAGGCGCAGCCCAGAGCTTCTTCGCTCCGGTATTGGCGGCGCTGGCGCTGTCGCTGGTTGGACATGCCCGGCTGAACAAGCTGATCGGCAATAATCAGAGCTGGAATCACGCGGGTAACATTGTGGCCGCAGTCGTTGGGATCCTGGTGGTAGCACACTTTGGATTGGGCGGCATCTTCTACGCCGTCGGAATCACGTCGCTTCTCGCGGCGGCTTCCGTGCTGCTGATCCGTCGCGACGATTTAGACCCCTATCTCGCCACCGGGCGAACGGATAACCGCAAGGACGGTGTTCCTGCCCGTGCTCTGTTGCGACAGCAGCCTGTCTTAATGCTGTTCGTCGCGGTGGCGCTGTTTCATCTCAGTAACGCTCCTATCCTGCCTTCGGTTGCGCTGTACGTGCAGAAGCTCGGCGGGTCAGCGAAACTGATGACCGCCACAGTTCTCACCGCCCAAGCGGTCATGGTGCCGGTCGCGCTCATGGCTGGAAGGCTGGTGGAGCGCTGGGGTAGCAAGCCGGTGATGGCCATCGCCTTCTGGGTGTTGCCACTGCGAATTGCCAGCTACGCGCTGGTCCGCTCTCCGGCTGCTCTCGTCGCCTTGCAAACCCTGGATGGTGTTGGCGCCGGAATTTACGGAGTGGTGATCGTCTCCATGTCAGCCGACCTGACCCGAGGCAAAGGAGGATTCAATACCCTGATGGGGCTGTTTGCTACCGCGCTGGCCGTGGGAGGTGTCGCCGGGCCGTTGCTCACCGGTATGCTGATCGAGCATCTGGGTTTCACGACGATGTTTCTGTTGTTTGCCGGACTGGCACTTTGTGCGGCCCTCTGGTTCCAGTTAAAGGTTCCTGAAACTAGAAATCAGATGCTGACCGAACCCGCGCCTCGCCCGGTTGCCGCTTAAGGCAATGCTCATAAACGTACTTGCAGTGTAAGCTGTGCTGAACTTATGACTCAGTCGAGATTCATACGCTGCGCTGTGCTAGCGGTTCTTGCCTTCGGTTTACTTCTTTCTGCGCAGACTCCTCAAGAAACGAAGCCATCACCAAAGCCGTCGCCTGAGCTGGCGGTTCAAACTCAGCCAGTTCCGCAATCGCCGCAGGCTACTCCGCAGCTCAGCAAACAAGATGTGGAAGCATTCCTCGACGGCGTGGTGCCGATCCAGCTACAGAAAGACGACATTGCGGGCGCAGTTGTCGCGGTTGTGAAAGATGGTCAGGTACTGTTCGCCAAGGGCTATGGTTTTGCAGACATGAAGACCCGCAAGCCAGTGAGCGTAGACGATACGCTGTTCCGTCCCGGCTCGATTTCCAAGACGTTTACCTGGACAGCGGTGATGCAACTGGTCGAGCAGGGCAAGATCGATCTCGACCGCGATGTAAACGAGTACATTGATTTCACAATTCCTGCACCATTCGGCAAGCCGGTCACCATGCGCGACTTGATGACGCATACACCGGGGTGGGAGGAGTCGCTAAAAGAGCTTTTCGTGTCCACTCCGTCGGACTTGTATCCGCTAGGGGAGTACCTGAAAAAACGGTTGCCGAAACAAATTTATCCGCCGGGCACGACACCGGCTTACTCGAATTATGGCGCGACGCTGGCGGGATACATCGTGAGCCGCGTTTCCGGCATGCCGTTCGAAGACTACATCGACAAGAACATCCTGCGGCCCCTCGGCATGAACCATGCGACCTTCCGGCAGCCTCTGCCCGATAATCTGAAGCCGCTGATGTCACAAGGTTACAAACTGGCGTCGGAGCCGGCAAAGAGCTTCGAACTTGGCGAGGTAGGCCCAGCTGGAGCCCTGTCGGTGAGTGCCGCCGACATGGCGAAGTACATGATCGCGCACCTGCAAAATGGCGAGTACAACGGAGCCCGCATCCTTAAGGCTGACACTGCGCAGCTCATGCACGCGCGTACCTTTGGCCTGGTCCCCGAAATGAACGGCATGGCCCTCGGATTCTATGAGGAGACGCGCAACGGTCATCGCATCATTGGACACGGCGGTGATACCCAGTGGTTTCACAGTGACATGCACCTGATGCCAGATCAGGAGCTGGGCTTCTTCATCTCCTACAACAGCGCAGGCAAGGGCGAAGGCTCGCCGCGGACCATTCTGTGGCAGAACTTCCTGAATCGCTATTTTCCCTACACTCCGCCGGCGGGGCAGACGGTCGCCGATTCGGCCGCAGACGCGAAGGCAGTTACAGGTACCTACTGGTCGAGCCGCCGCTCGGAGACGACCCTGCTTTCGGTGACTTCGCTGTTTGACGAGAGCAGGGTGAGTGTCAACAGGGATGGCACCATCAGCTTGAGCGCGGCCAAAGACTTTGCGGGAAACCTGCGGAAATTCCGCGAGATCGGGCCATTGCTGTTCCGCGAGGACTACGGCCAGACCCGCCTGGCATTTATCCGGAATTACGCCGGACAGCAGATCATCGTGACCGATGTACCCATCCATGTCTGGCAGCCCGTGCCATGGTGGAAAAATAACTGGCTTAATCTCGGCGTGCTGGTTGCTTCCCTTACCCTCTTCGCACTGACTCTGCTGTTCTGGCCTATCAATGCCATGTTGCGCCGCCACTACGGAGAACGGCTCTCGGTCAGCGCTGACTACCGCAGAGCGCGGCGCATGGTGCGAGCTGTCTGTGTGCTGAACGTTGTGCTGCTGGTTGTGGTGGCGCTTTGCATGACCATGGTAGAGAACAACATTGGACTTCTCAGCAGTCGCTTCGATGGACGGCTACGCGCTCTTCAGTTGTTGGCTTTGGTCGATGTACTGGGAGCCTGCGTCGGAATCTGGTACTTCGTACTTTCGTGGCGGGAATTCGATTTATGGTTCTGGACCAGGATCTGGAATTCGCTGCTGATGCTGGCTTGCTTAGGTTATGCCGCTTTCCTGCTGAACTGGCATTTCCTGAGCTTCAGCTTGAACTACTAGCGACGGAGAGACGAGATCGGGTTAGCCCATTCCATTTGCGTGGGGAGGAAGAGCTTTGCCTCCCCGACATCGCGCTCGCCATTCCTGCTGCCGGAAGCAGCAACCTACTGCACAGAGACGCTGGCGCTGCCAGTTTGTCCGCCATAGGTCGCCGTGATGGTCGCGCTTCCCGTAGATACGGCGGTCACCAGGCCACCACTGACAGTTGCAACTCCAGTATTGCTCGAGGACCACGTAGCCGAACTGGTCACGTTCTGGGTGCCATTGTTAGACAGGTTAGCGGTCGCCGTAAGCTGCTGAGTCCCTCCAGAAGTCAGACTCACGCTGGAGGGCGACACGGTTACACTGGTCACGGTTTGATTGCTGACCGTAAGCCCCGTACTCGCGAACACGCTTCCCGACTTCGCAGTAATCGTCGTAGTGCCCAGCGTGGTGCCTCCTGTCGCGAGCCCGGTGGTAGTGATGGTGGCAATGTTACTGGTCGAGGAGGACCAGGTGACGGTGTCCGTAGCGTCCCCTGTCGTGTTGTTGCCGTAGGTCGCCGTCGCCGCGTACTGCTGGGTACCGTTCGGCAGTATGACCGAATTCAGGGGAGATATCGTTAGAGAGACGATCTGGTTAGCAGACGGGAAGAACTGCCCACAGGCAGGCAGAAGCAGCAGCACAGCCGCCGTCATCAACAGAAGCGAAAAGGACACGGACAGAAAAGAAAATCTTGAGGCCACGAGGCATATCTTATCACCGCTCCGACCACCAGCACTTCCGTCGCAGGGACGTCCTGATCGCATATCGTTGTGAAGGTGAGCGTCCCGGGGGTGACCCGCACCGCTTCGCGGAGTTCGATGCAGGTTCGATGGAAGTCTCATGCCCTCCTCGCGCGACGCGTGCGTTGCGACTCGCGAATTTGAACAAAAAGGGAAAATATATACCGTTTCTTTATCGAATAGTCCCCACAACTCAAGCGTAGTAATTCGGGTTTAGATAGAAATAGCTCTCAGTCAAAGCTAGAAAGTTGCCCATAGCTCTAATTTTGCATCCAATAATCCATCAACTTGGGTTACTGTAGTCTCCCCGGTTCGGGAACTATCCCGATCTAGGAACGTGGTAGGAAACTCAGTGCTGCAATGTAATCGGCAGGAGTTCCGGACTCAGCGCCCTTTGTTAGACTAGCGTAACGTCTCCAGAGAAAGGACTGTAATGGATATAAAGAGCGTGATTGACCAGCTACATACGGAGCGAGACCGTGTTAACCAGGCGATAGCGGCCCTCGAGAATCTTCAAGGTATCTCCGCCGCGCCGCGGCGTGGGCGTCCACCGAAGAATGCGCAGAGCGGAAATCTCTATTCCATGCCTAAGAAGCGGACCATGAGCCCCGCCGCTCGTAAGCGTATTTCAGAAATGATGAAGAAGCGGTGGGCCGAACGGCGTAAGAGCAAGCGGGCTGCTTAGCTCAAAACAGATCAGACCCTCAACAGGCGCCGTAAGTGGCGCCTTTTTTGTTGCAAGCTATTCCCGCTCTACTTTCGCTCGATGAGGCGCGCCGTGAGCACAGCGCCATCCTGGTCGTCGTGCAGCTTGATAGGAAATATCAGCACGTTCCAATTCCAGTGTGCGCTCTTACGTGGTAAGTGTGAGGTGCCGCGAAATCCGCGGCGATCGATGTAGGTTTCGCGCGTGTCGCAGACCGTGCGCAAGGTTTCGCGCCATTCGTCCCCCAGCTGGGGAAATTGCTCGAAGATATTTTTCCCTGCGAACCACGATCGCTTATGGTTGTTCATGGACGCGAAGTAGTCATTCACATACTGCCACGTACCATCGCGATCGAGAATTTCCAAAACAATGTCGTCGCCCATCGCCATGGAAATTCGTGAGTAGTAGAAGTCGCGGGCATCGACCACGACTGGCCGGCCGCGCTTCTTCGCTTCAAAGGTTTGTAAAGCTCCCACCAGATCGTCGACCGAGCTGTAACCCTTGAGCAAATGCATATCGGCGATACCGCCAAATTTGCGTTCCAGGGTGGCGGAAAGAATGATGATTGGTACCTGCGGCCGAGTGCGGCGCAAGGTATCTGCTACGTCGGTGCCAAACTTTCCAGCGCCAAGGTGGTAGTCCAGCACCGCAATATCGATTTGGGCCAGTTTTGATTGCGCTTCCTCGATTGAGCTCGAAGTAACAACCTGGTATCCCTTCTGCCGCAGGATGGCCGAGCGCAATACAAGATTGTCTTCACGGTCATCGAGCAGCAACACCCGTATGGGGTTGGCTGCAACCAGTTGCGGGCCGGCAGCGGGAAGCGTCGTCTTGGTCGCGTTGTCATCCATCTACAGTCTTAGAAGCAACTCTGGCCTGTGCGGTCACACTGAATCGACCCACGACACGAAATTTCTATTGCAGCCAGTTATTCATCGCTGGACCCCTCAGAATTCTTGCCTACCTGTTGGGAAAGGTTGCGCACCTCCCGGGAAAGCTCCGGAAGCCGATTAAACACCGATACTGCCCGCAGCCACTGCTTATTGTCGAAGGCCGGACTTCCACTGACTACGCTTCCCGCCGGAATGTCGCCGTGGGTTCCGCTTTGCGCGGTAACGATGACGCCGTCGCCCACATTGCAATGTCCGGCAACGCCAGCCTGGCCAGCCAGCACTACGTTCTTGCCGATTACGCTGGATCCCGCCAGTCCCACCTGCGCGCACAACAGAGTGTTCTCCCCGACGGCCGAGCCATGTCCCACTTGCGCCAGGTTGTCGATCTTGGCTCCGCGGCCTATGCGCGTCTCACCGATGCTGGCACGATCGACACACGCATTCGCCTGCACCTCCACGTCGCTCTCGATCACCGCCGGGCCCGACTGCGTAATCTTCTGCCAGCGGTCACCGTCACGTGCGAAACCAAATCCATCCGCGCCAATGATTACTCCGTTCTGCAGGATGACGTCGTCGCCGAGCACGCAATACTCGCGCACTATGGCATGAGCGTGAGCAAAAAAATTGTTACCGATACGCGCTCCGCGATAGATAACGACGTGCGGCAGCAGCACTGCGTTCTCCCCAATTACCACGTCATCGTCGATGACGACATACGCGCCCACGTGGGCATTGCTGCCAATGCTCGCGGAACTTGCGACGACCGCAGTAGGATGAATCCCGGGCGCGTATTGAGGCGGCTGATAGAAGAGATCGATGGCACGTGCGAAAGCCAGGTAGGCATTGTCGCTGCGCAACAATGGCGTGCCTCCCGCCGGGAAGTCATGCCCTACAATAATCGCCGACGCAGCGGTCGTCTTGGCGGTAGCTACATACTTCGGATTAGCAATAAACGTAATCTGTCCCGCAGTGGCTTCTTCGATACCGGCGACGCCCGTAATCTCATGATTGGGATCGCCGTTTTCGAGGCTTGCTCCCAGGGCAGATGCAATGGCTGAAAGTTTCATGACAGTTAACGATAAACGGTCGGGGACGATTCAACCACGGATTAACGCGGATAAGCGCGATCAGGAGATCTCAGAAATACAGATTTAATTCTGATCCGTGTAGATCCGCGGGAATCTGTGGCTATCTTTTGTGCTGCTAGACTTGAAGTAATGCACGGAACAGCCAGCAACTCCCTCGCCCACGCTTCTTCCGCCTATTTGCGCTCTGCCATGCATCAGCCCATCCGGTGGCATGAGTGGGGTGAAGCCGCGTTCGCGCACGCGCAGCAGGAGGGCAAGCCCATCCTGCTCGACATTGGAGCGGTGTGGTGTCACTGGTGTCACGTCATGGACCGCGAGTCGTACGAGAGCGCCGAAGTCGCCGAGATCATCAATCGCGAATTTGTAGCGGTAAAGGTTGACCGTGACGAGCGCCCCGACGTTGATAGCCGCTATCAACTCGCCGTCTCCGCCCTTACCGGCACAGGCGGCTGGCCGCTGACAGTCTTTCTCACTCCGGAAGGCAAGCCCTTTTACGGAGGAACCTACTTCCCTCCTGTCGATCAATATGGCCGCCCCAGCTTCAAAAAGATTCTGCTGGCTATCGCCGAGGCCTATCGCGAGCGCCGTAACGAAGTGGTCGAGTCGGCAAACCAGACTATGCAGATGCTGAACAACGCCGAGGGCTTTGCCGGACGTCATGCCGATTTTTCGCCGCGCATCGTAGGTGTAATGGTGCAGGCCGCGCTTCCTATCTTCGACGAGAAGCACGGCGGCTTTGGCGGCGCGCCGAAATTTCCTCATGCCTCCGCTATCGATCTTCTGCTCGACTGGTATGCCCGCACCGGCGAAGAGCGCGTGAAGATCGTTATCACTACAACGTTGACCCGCATGGCGCAGGGCGGAGTCTACGACCAGCTTGCCGGCGGCTTCCATCGCTACTCGGTCGACGAGCGCTGGATTGTTCCCCACTTCGAGAAGATGTCTTATGACAACTCGGAGCTGCTGAAGAATTACGTGCATGCCTTCCAGGTTTTTGGCGACGAGTTCTATGCCCACATTGCCCGCGACATCATTCGCTGGATGGATGAGTGGCTCAGCGATCGCGACCGTGGCGGCTTCTACGCCTCGCAAGATGCGGACATCAACCTCGACGACGACGGCGATTACTTCACCTGGACGGTGGACGAGGCCAAGGCTGTTCTCAACGAGAACGAATTTCGGGTCGCGTCGTTGCACTTCGATATCGGCGAGCACGGCGAGATGCACCACAACCCGGCGAAGAATGTGCTCTGGGTGGCGATGACTGCCGGATGAAATCGCCGGCAAGATGGGCCGCAAGGCTGGGGATGTAATCGACCTGCTCGCTTCGGCTAAGACAAAGCTGTATGCCGCACGCCTCACGCGCCCCACTCCGTTCGTCGACAAAACGGTTTACGTAAGTTGGAACGCCATGTGTGTCTCGGCGTATTTGCAGGCAGCACAGGCGCTGAGACTCGACGGCGCTCGCAAATTTGCCTTGCGCTCGCTTGACCGCATCTTGTCCGAAGCCTGGAGCGACGAGGGCGGCCTGTCGCACGTCATCGCCTACGCCGATCCTAGCGCCGAAAAACGAATGGTGCGCGGCCTGCTCGACGATTACGCCTTTACCTCAATCGCCTGCCTCGACGCCTATGAAGTCACCGGTGCAATGAGCTACTTCCGCTTCGCGCAGAAGGTCGCCGACGAAATGATCAAGCGTTTTGCCGACCAGACTTCAGGCGGTTTTTTCGACACCGAAGCCAGCCTGGAAGAGAAGCTGCAACTGGGAGCCCTATCAGCGCGCCGCAAGCCATTTCAGGACGCACCCACTCCCGCGGGAAATCCCAGTGCTGCGATCGCGTTGCTGCGCCTGCACGCCTACACCAACGACGCAAAGTATCGCGACAAGGCCGAAGATACGTTGGAAGTCTTCGCCGGTGTGGCCGAACAGTTTGGCATCTACGCGGGAACCTATGGCATTGCTGCCACCTGGATGTCGCGCCCGCACACGCAAGTAGTTGTTGTAGGCGAAGACGAGAATGCCGCCGAACTACTCAAAGCCGCGCGTGAACCATTCCTGGTGAACAAGTCGGTGGTGCATCTGACCGACAGCGAGGCCGTCGCACAAAATCTGCCGCCGGTACTGGCCGAAACCATTCCTAACCTGCCCGGACTCAAGGACAAGAAGTCGCTGGCAGTGCTGTGTACGAACTTCACCTGCCTGCCGCCGCTCGAAGAAGCCGACCAATTGGCTGCCCTGCTGCGCGAAGCTGTGAGCCCGGCAACGTAATTTGCGCTCCCCACTCAACCCACGCATCACGTCATTCGATGGCGCAGCCGACAGTTCAACGACTACCACGTGAACTCTCCCGCGCTTGCCATTTATCATTAATAACTTAGAGATGCGTACCAAATATCAGCGCTGGATCTACAAATGGGAACACCGCCTCACCTCGCGCGACACCAATCGCATTGTGCGTCCTTTGGAATGGGGAACGGAGTGGGCCCAGTGCTGGCCGCTGGTGAAAGATATCCCTGCACCGCAGAACCAGGCCGACACGGCCGCCATGATTGATTACTGGAACGCAGTGAACCGGCGCATCATCGACAATAGCGACGAGTTCTACTCCTACCAGACCCCCACCGATTTTCGACTCGAAGCCCGTAAAGTTGAGCTGTTCCACACCGGCAGCGAGCCGCCGACGACCAAGCTCAAGGACGAAACCGGGCATTTCCTGCGCTTCACCTCCGCGGTCGACACCCCTTTCGCCGAGAACAACCTGATGAATGCGCGCTGGTTCCCCGCCAAGGGGCAGCGGGCCGTGGTGCTGATGCCGCAGTGGAACGCCGACGGTGTCAGCCAGAACGCCTTGTGCCGCATCTTCAACCGGCTCGGCATTGCTGCGTTGCGCATGAGCATGCCCTACCACGACATCCGCCGGCCTGAAGGTTTTACGCGTGCCGACTACGCCGTCTCAGCCAACATCGGCCGCACCATTCACGCGGTGAAGCAAGGCATCGCCGACATCCGTTCCTGCATGGATTGGCTTGAGCAGCAGGGCTACT
Organism: uncultured Acidobacteriaceae bacterium; assembly: GCA_963791965.1. GTDB lineage: Bacteria > Acidobacteriota > Terriglobia > Terriglobales > Acidobacteriaceae > CAVVDY01. The sequence continues at coordinate 112,707 of CAWBUK010000011.1, forward strand.
CGAAGCTGGGCCTCGTCGGTACCAGTCTTGGCTCGTGCTATGCGTTCATCGCCGCAGCCCACGATCCGCGTATCGCCGTGAACGTTTTCAATCACGCCTCAACCACCTTCGGCGATGTGGTCTGGACCGGCCAATCCACGCGGCACATCCGCAAGGGGGTCGAGGGCATCCTGGATCACGACCAGATGCGGGACATGTGGATGAGTATCAGCCCCCTGGCTTTCTTCCAGAAATTTCATCGCTGGCCCAAAAAATCGCTGATGATCTATGGCCGCTACGACCTGACCTTCCTGCCTGAGTTTTCTATGCAGGCGGCAGGGGAATTTCTCAAGCGCGGCCTCGATACCACTATCAAGGCGCTGCCCTGCGGCCATTACACCCTGGGGGAAACTCCCTACAAGTACATGGACGCCTGGTACATCTCACGCTTTCTTGCTAAATCCTTCGCCCCCTAAGCTTCCCGTCGTTCTGACGCAAGAAATTTTCTTGACAACGTACTGCACGGACAGCAATCATCCGAGCACGCTTAGAGTTGAGCCGGTCGTGTGAACCGCGGCCGAAAGAACCGTTTGCGGCTAGTGGGGACATTTGCCGCGCGAATCTTCATTCTTAAAAACGCTTTAGCCAAAGGGAAGAAATTCAAGCCGTGAGTCTTGAAGTTGGAGCCGCATCCCGGGTACGCAGCGCCTTAGCTGTGACGTGCGGCGCGTGGGCGGCCGCAGCCCACGCCAGCTTGCGCATTGACCCCGCGACTCCCAGCATCTTCAGCCCCGCTTCTACCCCGGCTGATTCTATTTATCACCTTTCTGTTTTCGTGCTGGTCATCTGCACCGGCATCTTCCTCACCGTCTTCAGTCTGCTGGTCTACGCGGTGGTTAAATTCCGCCGCCGCTCCGACGACGATGGCTGCGAGCCTCCGCAAATTTATGGCAGCAACCAGATGGAACTGGCATGGACGGTGATTCCCATCGTGATCGTGGTCGTACTCTTCCTCGCGGCAGCGCGCGTGATCCACGCCGTCGAAGACGCCAAGCTTCCGACCAACACGCTTGAGGTGGTGGCCGTTGGCCATCAGTTCTGGTGGGAATTTCAATATCCGCAGCAGGGTTTCATCACCGCCAACGAGTTGCACGTTCCCGTGGGCTCGGGTCCCAACGGCGCGCCCACGCGTATCCGGCTGCTTTCCGCCGATACCGACCACAGTTTCTGGGTTCCGCAACTTGCCGGCAAAACCGACCTCATCCCTAATCATCCGAACGAAACCTGGATTGAGCCGCACCATACCGGGGTCTATCTCGGCCAATGCGCGCAGTACTGTGGCGTGCAGCACGCCAAGATGCTGCTGCGCGTGATCGTGGAATCGCCGGAGGATTTTCAGAAGTGGGCCGCGGCACAGAAAGGTCCTGCAGCCCAGTCTGACAATGTCGCACACGGACGCGAGGTCTTCGAAACGACAGCCTGCGTGAATTGCCACACTGTGGCAGGCACCAATGCTCATGGCAAATTCGGACCCGACCTGACACACTTCATGAGCCGCGAGACTCTTGCCGCCGGCGCGGCGACAAATACCCGTGAAAATCTGCGGGCGTGGATCAAGAATCCTGACGACATTAAACCTGGCGCGCTGATGCCTGCCATGCAGATGAGCGAAGCTGATATCGATGCTGTAACCGATTACTTGCAGAGTTTGCGATAGCCATGTACGACGCTGATTCGTTGCCCAAGCCGATGTTCATCCCCGAAGCGGGCACCGCCACGCGGCCCTTCCTCGATCGCGTGCACGACTGGATTATCACCGTCGATCACAAGAAGATCGGGCTGATGTATGTCGGCTTCGGCGTCTTGTTCCTGGTAATCGGCGGAATCGAAGCCGCCATCATGCGGGCGCAGTTGGCGTTTGCCAACAGCCACCTGGTGTCGCCGCAGACCTTCAACCGCCTGTTCACCATGCATGGCACGACCATGATCTTCTTTGCCGCCATGCCCATCGTTTTCGGAATCGCGAATTACCTGGTTCCGCTGATGATCGGCGCGCGCGACATGGCCTTCCCTCGACTGAACGCATTCAGTTTCTGGATGAGCGCCCTCGGCGGTGTCATCCTTTACTACAGTTTCATCGGCGGCAATGGACTGTATGGCGCAGGCACCGCACCCGATGTTGGCTGGTTCGCTTACGCTCCGCTCACCGCGCAGGCCTTTTCGCCCGGCCACAGCACCGACTACTGGATCATTGGCCTGCTGGTCAGCGGAATTGGTTCCATCGGCACCGCTCTCAATATCGTCACCACCATCTTCTGTATGCGCTGCCCCGGCATGTTGCTGCGGCGCATGCCTCTGCTGGTCTGGTTGAACTTGGTCACCGCCAGCCTGGTTCTGATTATCATCTCGCCGCTCACCGCGGCGCAGATCATGCTGCTGCTCGACCGTTACCTGGGGGCACATTTCTTCGACACCCAGGCTGGCGGCTCGGCGGTCATCTGGATGCATTTCTTCTGGATCTTCGGGCATCCGGAGGTCTACGTCCTGGTGCTGCCGGCGTTTGCGATCCTCTCCGAAGTGATTCCGGTTTTCTCGCGCAAGCCGATTTTCGGCTACAACATCATGGTGCTCGCGACAATTGCCATCGGCTTTATCAGCCTGGGCGTGTGGGCGCACCATATGTTCACCATCGGCATGACGTCCTACGCCAATGCGTTCTTTGTCGCCTCAACCGCGGCAATTGCGGTCCCCACGGGAATAAAAATCTTCAACTGGCTCGGCACCATGTGGGGAGGCAAACTCATCTTCAGCACCGCCATGCTGTTCTGCGTGGGGCCGTCGCCCAGATGCTGATTGCGGGACTGACCGGCATCATGCTGGCAACCGCTCCTTTCGACTGGCAGCTCGGCAACTCGTATTTCGTAGTCGCCCATTTTCACTACGTCATCCTTGGCGTCATTGTGTTCGCAGTGTTCGCCGCCACCTACTACTGGTATCCCAAGGTTTCGGGCCGCATGATGAACGAGACCCTGGGAAAGTGGCATTTCTGGCTCTTCCTGATTGGATTTCATCTGACGTTCGACTTCATGCACATCCCCGGCATACTGGGCATGCCGCGCCGCATTTATACCTACGAGGCCAACCGTGGGTGGGAGATTTGGAACCTGATTGTTTCCCTCGGCGTGCTCTTCCAGATCGTCGCGATTCTCTTCTGGGTAGTGAACCTGGTGTGGTCGCACTACAAGGGACGCGAGGCCGGCAACGATCCTTGGGACGCCTGGACGCTGGAGTGGGCGACCACTTCGCCGCCGCCTGATTACAACTTCGCAGCGATTCCTACCGTGCGCAGCCGGCGCCCGCTGTGGGACTTGAAACATCCGGAAGATCCGGACTGGAAGTACGAGTAGAGGAGCTGGCATTTGGCAGCATCGACTATTGCGCTGAAACAACCCGAGATGCCGCTGGCCCATGAGTTGAAGGGACGCGTCGGCATGTGGTGCCTCATCGCAGCCGAGTCGGCGATTTTCACCATCTTTGTGGTCGCCTATCTCTTTTATACCGGCAAGAGTTTGAACGGCCCTTATCCGAATGAGGTGCTGCACGTTCCGGTTTTCAACTCGATTTGCCTATTCGCCTCGAGCTTCACCATCGTGATGGCGGAGCGGGCGATGAAACGCAAGGCGATCAAAGTTTTCGGACTATGGTGGCTGTTCACCATCGTGCTCGGGTTCATCTTCCTGGTCGGCACCGCGCGCGAGTGGTATGGGCTGATCTATCACGACGGATTGACCATCAGCACCAACCTGTTCGGCACCACGTTTTACTCACTGGTGGGATTGCACGCGTCCCACGTGATCATCGGCCTGACCGGTTTGACGATCATCATGGTCCTCACCGCGATGGGTTACGTAACCCACGAGCACGAGAAACGCATCGGAGTCTTCGCCCTTTACTGGCATTTTGTGGACGCAATCTGGGTGGTGGTTTTGTCGGTGGTGTACTTCATCGCGCGCTAGAAAATTCATGGCATCATCGCAACAATCCGTCTCGCGTCAACCCGAGCAGGTCGAAATCGTTCTGCCTTCGCCGACGGCGTGGCCCTTTTTCCTCGCGGTCGGCGTAGCGCTCCTGTTTGCCGGGCTGCTGACCAATGCGTCCGTCAGTGTGCTGGGCGCAATTCTCGCATTATTCGCCGCCGTAGGATGGTTCCGGCAGGTGTTGCCGCACGAACATCACGTAAGCGTTGAGACGACAGTTCCTGCGGAGGAAAAAGCGCTGGCCGCGCCCGAGGTACTACATGTCGCCGCCGCAGATAACATTCAACGCGCCTGGCTGCCGCTGAAGGTCTATCCCGTCATCTCGGGTGTTCGCGGAGGTCTGGCCGGCGGCGTAGCCATGGCAATCATCGCCATACTTTACGGCATCATCTTCGCACGCAGCATCTGGTATCCCATCAACCTCGTCGCTGGCAGCCTATATTCCGCGGGGGCGATGCCCTCTGACCAGGCCCTATTGCACTTCAACGCCGTGTGGCTGCTGTTTGCCCTGGCACTGCACATCACGGTATGTACGCTGGTCGGCCTGCTCTACGGAGCAATGCTGCCCATGCTGCCGGGCCGTCCCATCCTGTGGGGCGGATTAGTCGCTCCCTTGCTGTGGAGTGGTCTCGTTTACTCCGTGCTCGATTTCGTCAATCCCCTGCTCGACCAGAAGATTAACTGGTACTGGTTCACCGCTTCGCAGGTGGCCTTCGGCGTGGTCGCTGGACTTGTGGTCGTTCGCCACAACAAGCAGTGGACGGCGGAGAACCTGCCCTTGGCCATGCGCGCCGGAATTGAAGCTCCTGGCCTCATGCCCGAACGTCACGACGGAGACGAGGGCCGATGAAGCTTCGCTCTCTCATTCTGTCTTCCTTCGCGCTCGCGTTGTGCGCGTCATTGGGGTGCCAGCTTCACGGGAAGCCTGGGCCCGGCCCCGAGGTTCCCAATCCGGATACTGTTCTCGATTCGCAGGTGCTCTACAACGAGAATTGCGCCGGGTGTCACGGAGCCAACGGACGCAAAGGTGCCGCTCCCGCTCTCGGCGATCCGGTATATCTCGCGCTGGCGAGCGACGACGTGATGCGCTCCATTGTCAGTAAAGGACGCACCGGGACTGCCATGTCGGCCTTCGCGCAGAAAGAAGGCGGCATGCTGACCGATGCGCAGATCGACTCGATCATTCAGGGCATGCGCCAACGCTGGAGCAATCCCAGCGCGATGAGCGGCGTCACGCTCCCGCCCTACGCGGCGAAAGCCGCCGGAGACACGCAACGCGGTCAGGCGGCATACGGCAAGTTCTGCGCAAGCTGCCACGGGGATGGCGCAACCGGTGGTCCCAAAGCAGGATCGGTGCTCGCTCCGGCGTATCTCAGCCTGGTTACCGACCAGTGCCTTCGCACCATCGTCATCACCGGACGCCCCGACTTTGACGCGCCCGACTGGCGCAACAATATTCCCGGCCAGCCTATGACCGACCAGGAAATCACCGACGTCGTTGCCTACCTCGCGGCGCATCGTCCCCCGGTCCTCAAGAGGCAGACCATGACTCCGCCTGCCGCCGGCACCACCGGAGGTTCTCAATGATTCCGCAATCCGCGCAGACCCCTGACCCGGAACAGAAAAACTTGATCACGCGCCGCGCCGTTTTCTTCAAGGTCGGCCTGCTGCTCAACGGACTCGCGGCGCTGGTGCTGGCTACTCCCATCATTGGCTATCTGATGTCGCCGATCCTGGCTGCCAAAGAAAAAGGCGGCTACAAGCGCTGGATTACGCTCGGCGAACTGGATGAGTTTCCCGAGAACCAGACTCGGCTTGCAAAGTTTAAGAACCCAATCACTGGCGTCTCCGACGGAAAGACCGACGACATCCCTTGCTGGGTGCGCCGCCTCTCCGGCGAGAAGTTCCAGGTCTTCGCCATCAACTGCGCCCATCTGGGATGCCCGGTGCGCTGGTTCCCGCAGTCGGGGCTGTTCATGTGCCCTTGCCACGGCGGCGTGTACTACCAGGACGGAGCCCGTGCTTCCGGCCCGCCCGAGCGCGGCTTGTTCGAGTACTCCTACAAAGTGGCAGACGGCAAGCTGCTGATCGAAGCCGGCCAACTGCCGACGCTCTCGACCACGTGCAGCCCTGCGCGGCGTAAAGGGGAGTGGCGGATGTCAAGGCTGAGCCGCATCGGAGACTGGTTCGAGCAGCGCCTGCAAGATCGGCGGCGCCATTCGCGAGGCCACCGAGCATCGCCATCCCTCGCAAATCGGCGAGCTGGTGGTACGTCTTCGGCAGCGCTGCGCTCACCATCTTCATCCTGCAAGTTGTCACCGGAATTCTGCTGGCGCTGATGTATGTTCCCAGCGCGGCCGAGGCCTGGAACAGCCTCCAGTTCCTCAATCACAGCGTCACCATGGGCTGGATGCTGCGCGCCGTGCATGGCTGGGGCTCCAACTTCATGGTAGCCGTGGTGCTCATCCACATGTGCCAGGTCTTCCTGTTTGGCGCTTACAAGTTCCCCCGCGAGCTCACCTGGATTGTCGGCGTCTTCCTGTTACTGATGACGCTGGGCATGGCCTTCACCGGGCAGGTGCTGCGCTTCGATCAGGACGCCTATTGGGGCATCGGCATCGGCGCATCGATCAGCGCCCGAAGTCCCGTGATCGGAAAATATCTCGTTCACATGCTGCTGGGTGGCCCAATCATTGCGGGCGCCACGCTGTCACGCTTCTTCGCGCTGCACGTATTCGTCATTCCCGGACTGCTGATCGCATTCGTCTCGCTGCACCTGCTCATGGTCCTCAAGCTCGGCATCAACGAGTGGCCCATGCCCGGGCGCATGATTCGCCGTTCCACCTACGTTCAGGAGTACCACGAGGACACCCGCAAGCACGGTGTACCGTTCGTGCCCGTCGGCGCGTGGAAAGACGCCTTCTTCTCCGCCACCATCATCTTCTCGATCCTGGCGTGCGCTGCGTACTTCGGACCCTTCGGCCCCACCGGGTATCCCGATCCGACCATCATCAATACCATTCCCAAGCCCGACTTCTTCTTCCTCTGGCTCTACGCCATGCTGGCCCTGCTGCCTCCGGATTTGGAAACGCCACTGCTGCTTATTGGCCCGGTGATCGCCATCGGATTCCTGGTGCTGCTGCCGTTCATCTCCGGCGAAGGCGAAAAGAGTTGGAAGCGCCGTCCCATCGCGGTTATCACCCTGTTGCTCATCGCCGTCGCGCTAGGGACGTTCACCCGCCTCGCCCTTTATTCACCGTGGAGCCCCATCATGAATGCCTGGAGCGGCGATCCCGTTCCGGTGGAATTCCTGAATGGCAGGACGCCGCTGGAGCGGCAAGGCGCGCTGATCTTCCAGGGCAAGCAATGTCGCAACTGTCACGCCATTGGTGGCTCCGGCGGCAAGCGCGGACCCGAGCTCGATCGTGTTGCCACCCGCATGACCCATGACCAGCTGGTCCGCCAGGTGATTCAAGGCGGCGGCAATATGCCGGCGTATGGCAAGAACCTGAGTCCCGCTGAAGTGACGGCGCTGGTGTCGTTCCTCGAGACGCTGCATCCAGCAAATCAGCTTCCGGCACGCGATGCCGCAACCCAGGCGGCCACCGCTCCTCCGCCCTCGGCAAAAGAACATTAAAAAGAACATGAGGACTTGGTACAGTTTTGAAGGGCACGCCCTGTTTTGAAGGGGCAGGCCTTCAGGCATGCCATTAGGGCCGGCCAAAAGACCCGGTTTTAGCCGCTGAGGGCAACCTGTGGGCCGCGAGGTCCGCCCTCTCAAGAAGAATCGTGCCGGCGGAGCTGAAGCTGCGCCCTTTCAAAACCAATGTCCTCTGTCTTGCAAGCCGCGCTGGCATCGTGGTCCATCCCCTGGGTTCCCACGCTGGCCATCCTCATCACTGCACTCGCGTATCTGCGCGGCTGGTATCTGCTGCGCTGCGCAGGCTTCCCGCTCATCCCCGCATGGCGTGTGTGTTGGTTTCTGGCGGGCCTGCTGTCTTTGTGGACCGCGCTGGCCGGCCCCCTGGACGTCTTCAACTCCTGGCTGCTCACCGCGCACATGATTCAGCACATGGTGCTGATGATGATTGCTCCTCCACTCATCCTGCTGGGCAATCCGCTGATCCCCATAGTGCGCGGCATGCCCGTCTTCGCGGCGCGCGAATTCGCGGGGCCATTTCTCAACTGGAAGCCCGCGCAGCGCCTGGGCCGATTCCTGACGCAGCCCGGCTTCGCGCTCGTGCTGATGAGCCTCGTTATGCTTGGCTGGCACGTCCCCGCGCCCTATGAACTGGCGGTACGATCTCCGGCATGGCACCAGTTTGAGCACACCTGTTTTCTCGTCAGCTCTCTGATCTTCTGGTGGCCGGTGATTCAGCCCTGGCCCAGCCAGTCGCAATTGCCGCAATGGGCGATGGTCCCCTACCTCCTCATCGCCGACCTGGCCAACACCGCCCTCTCCGCCGTGCTGGTCTTTGCCGACCACGTCCTCTACCCGTCTTACCTCGATGCGCCTCGCGTCTTCGGCCTCTCCGCTCGCGAAGATCAGTCTGCTGCCGGAGCCATTATGTGGGTGGTTGGGTCGGTTGCGTTTCTGATACCGGTGGTGCCGATTGCGATCCAGGCTCTCACGCATCGGGCTACGTCGCCTCACTTGCAACGGCTGAAAAAGCGCACCCCGCTGCTCGCAGGAAGCTGGCAATACGCCATGTCGAAGTTCGGCTTCAGCAGCCGGGCAGCGGACGCGGTCTCGTTTATTGCACTCTTCCTCGCGGTGGGGCTGGCTTTCTCAGCGGTCCTCGCCTTCTCCGGCTCCGACGAGGATGAGCTTGTCCGGCGTGCCCAGCAACAGACCGGCGTTCTCAACGTCCAGGTTTATTCCGCCGGCGAACATCTAGTCGTCGGCGAAAACGATATCAGCGTTCTCGTGCAAGACGCTTCCGGTTCACCCCTGCTCGATGCCGAGGTCCAAGTGACCGCCAATCGCGACGGCACAGCTTCAGACCACGCCATAAAAGCTCGCGAAGGTGACGCCGACAACAAGCTGCTGCACTCGGTATCCATCGAGCTGCCTGCCGCCGGAGCGTGGCTCGTAAGCGTCGATGTGAAGCACGGTGCGCAAAGCGCCTCAGTCACGTTCCCCACACAAGCCGTCCCTCACACCCCGCGTCTCGACGATTGGTGGCTGTATTTCATCTTTCCCACGATAGGACTGTTGCTGCTCGCGACCTACTCCCGCCGAGCTCATCGCCGCCATCTGTTCGAACGCGAGCACGCGCTGGAAGCTGCAGCCTCGCGCTGAACCTGCTGCGGAATCATTCTTAGCATTTCGCTCACAGGCTCGCCCATCAATCCCGGCTATTCTGTACGGTATAGTTGAGCTGGCACAGGAGCCGGGAGCGCATTGATGGCGGATGTAACGGTTGTCATTCCTCTGTACAACAAGGGACCGTATATTCTCCGCGCCCTGAATTCTGTCGCCCGGCAAACCTTCCAAGCCTGGCAGGTCATCGTCGTCAACGACGGTTCAACCGACAACAGCGGAGCGTTGGCCGAGAGCTTCCGCGATCCTCGCGTGCGCATGATTCATCAGAAGAATGCCGGCCCCGGCGCCGCGCGCAATCATGGCATCGCCGAAACCACGACTCCGCTGGTCGCCTTCCTCGATGCCGACGACGAATGGCTCCCCGATTACCTGGAAACAGCGGTTCACGCTTTTCGCGCCAATCCCGCGCTCGGCTGTCTCACCCAGGGATTTTTTGACGAGCCGGGAATGCGTCCGTCACAAGCCGTGTGGAGAGGCCGCGGCCTTCACGATGGGGTTCAGCTAGTCGGCGAGCAAACTCCGCTCACCTTGCATTACCTGCTGGCGTACATCAATTCGCAGTCGACGGTCGCGCGAACCGAGCTGGTGCGCAAGTGGGGCGGTTTCTATGAAGACCGCTGTACCTATGGCGAAGACGCGTTTCTCTGGCTCAAGTTTCTGCTGCGTGAACAAGTAGCGCTCTCCATGCGTGAGACCATGGCGATCCATCGCGAAGCGAGCGACCTGAATTTTCCTGGGATGAAGAAGCTGCGGCCTATCGAGCCATTTCTTGAGCATCCGGAAGCAGCGATTGAGATTTGCCCGCCCAACTTGTTGCCGCTGTTGCGCAATCTCTATGCCCTGCGTGCCTTCAAGACCGCCTGCCTCTTCGGCTATTACGGGCAGTGGCAGCGCGCGGCCGAAATACGCCGCCAATTCCGTCAGCCGGGCGACTATCGCATTCCCTGGTACTTCAGTAGCTGGATCTGCTCGACTCCCATCGGCGCGGCAGCGGGAACTATGTGGCGCGCCCTGCTCGCGTTCCGCTCAGGATCAGCGCAGAATTCTTCAACGATCTCACAGCAAACTGAGCCCGATCGCCTGCCGGCAGCACGGTAACGACCGCTATCCCACCAGCCTTCCCGCCCACCACAAGACGAACCCGCCCAGCAAAATCCGGTATATCGCAAACACGGTGAAGCCGCGCGTGCGCACCCAGCGCATGAACCACGCCACCACGACGTAAGCCACAAAGAATGAAACCACAAATCCGATGAGCAGCACCAACAGATGATGTCCGTCGGTCGGCAACTCTCCGATGGCGCTCGGCTCGCCATGATGTGGCCGCAGCGACTTGAACAGGTCGTAGCAGGTCGCCACCACCATGGTCGGGATGGACAGGAAGAACGAAAACTCCAGCGCTGTCGTGCGATCCATGCCGCCCAATTCGCCGGCCGTAATCGTCGACATCGAGCGCGAGGTTCCGGGGAAGACCGCCGACAAAACCTGGCAAAACCCGATCCATACCGCCTGCCCAAGCGACATCTCCTCCATGTCGGTGGTGCAGGTTGCCGCGCGCGAACGCCCGATGCTGCGAGCGATCGTAAATGGCGTCGACAATCCACATCACCACACCGCCCACAATCAGCGCCACTGCCATGATGTGAATGCTCTCCAGATGCTTGCCGATAATCTTGGTCAGCAGAAACGCGGGAATCGCAGTGCAGACAAAGGCGATCATCGTCAGCGAAGTGGATGGGTGAACACCTTGCGGTCGCCGCGCTTGCCCTTGGGAAATCGTGAAGGAACTCGACTATGCGCGCGCCAGAAATAAATCGGCAAGCAGAGGATCGCGCCCAACTGGATGACGATGGAGAACATCTTCCAGTAGCCATTGGCCATGTCGATGCCGAGAAATGCTTCGGCAATGCGCAGATGCGCCGTCGAGCTGACCGGCAGAAACTCGGTTAGACCCTCAATGATGCCCAGCAGGACAGACAGCAGGTAGTCGTTCAAATCGCGTCCTCAGAGAGTAATTGATGAATCAATGGGTGGAGCTCGCCTTCGAGCGTGCACGAAACGCTATCGCACAGCCAACGAGAACAGATGCATCGCCCGCCGCGGTGGGCTAGTCGTGATAATTCAAAAACTTCCGCGACCGGGCTTCCAACTCACTCCACCTGTTCCCCACGTAGGAATCCCCACCTGCACCATATATATCAGAGTAGCTGCGCGATTCGACCAGTCAGTTGCGTCGGGGTATTGCGCGATCAGGCGCTTGCCCAGGGCCACCGCCCGAGCCCCCGCGTCGTCGGCTTTCTTCTGCTGATTGTCGGTCTTGTATATGGTGATCAGCGCCGACTGCCGCCACGCCGCCTTGTACAGCGCCTCGGCAGCCTTCGGCGACTTCGGATGCTCGTCCGCGTACTTGACGTAGATCTCGCTTCTCCTTCACCGGGCACTCGGCCTGCGCCTGCCAATCGCCGCAGAGCTTGTTGTCGATCAGGTCGATAAGCCGCAAGGTCGGCCCACTTCGTCCCGGGAAATTTCTTGATCACCTTCTTCATATCGCTCTTCATCCAGCGGTACCCGCAGGGGGATCGCGCAGCTTGGACGAGGGACGCGTGGCTGTCTGATCGGCCGTCGAGCTGCCAGCGGATGTCGGCGCTGCGATACAGCGCTTCTGGGGCAAGCGACGATGACGGGAAAGTACTCAACCACTGCGCGCATAGAGTCGCAACGCATCCTGTGCCGCGCCCGCCGGCCTCCGCGCTCACTCCCTGATATTCGGAGTCGCCGCTTCACCGAAGACAGGATCTTGTCGCCCTCGGGCGTGTCCGGAAGAATGACGCCCTTGTCCACCATCCAGCCGGTGATGTTGCGCTCGCTCGCTCCCAGTTCCAGATGTGGACTCGACCGTGGCCACTACCTGAACCCATCCCGGCGTGCGCTCCAGAACGACCACGTCGCGCCCGCGCGAAATGTCGGACAGCTTCGCCGAACTCGTATCGGGCGAAATGTAAATGACGCCCTCGCGAATGGTCGTTCCCACGCGGTCCAACCGCGGCGAAGGCGAGGGTGGAGGCAAACAACAGAGGCACAATTAGTGAGTGCGCAAAGGTGAGTACATCAAGGTGATTGTAGCGGAGAGAGACATGGCCGTTATATCAGCGTGCAGGTTCGAACCCAGCCACGGTCCCGTCCCGCAGGGGACAGCATATCTAGCCAGCGCTTCGGCGCTGGGAAGTGAAGGAGAGTGACGGAGAGTGCCGGAGGCACGGCGCGTGTCGTCCTTCCGGCTCTCGGGAATTTGATGTAATGGTTCCCAGCGTTAAGACCTAGGCTTAGATATGCTGTCTTCTGCGGCGACGGGAGCTTGAGCAACGGAGACTGCCTAGTCAACGTTCCCCGGCATCTCTCATTTCTAACAACAGCGTAATTCGCGGATTTCATGGGAGCTTCTCGTTTCGACTGCCGCAACACAGCTTCCAACAGCCTGCGAGGATGATCGGATCCTGCTATCTATGAGCCCGAAGTTTATTCTCCTGGTATCAGGTTCTGTGAATCAGGAATTTCCATCTCCACCGATCGAACCGTTTGCGTCTTGAAAGTGTTCAGGTCTAACAGCATTACTCCGTGCCCAGCGGAACGGTACCTGCGCCAGTCGGATCGACTTTTCACAACCCCAGATACTGTCACCAACACTGCCAATGAATGCTGAGCGGCTACGTTGAGCGCAAGACGGACAAGAGCATACCCAAGATGCACCGCGCATTCCGTACACGCATCCTCAACCTCCGCTTCACCGCTTCCCCCAACACCTCCGCCAGCAACTGCGGCTCTACGTTGCCGCCGCTGATGATGGCGACCGTCTTCTTCGCCGCGGGAAGCTTCTTCTGATGAAACAGCCACGCCGCAAACGTCACCGCCCCGCTGGGCTCAGCCACGATTCGCGCTGACGTCACTGCCCTTCGCATGGCGCCGCGAATCTCGTCCTCTTTCACGGTCACGATGTCGTCAACGAACTTACGAATGTGCTCGAAATTCAGCGGCCCCACCGACTGTGTGCGCAACCCATCGGCCAGGGTGCTCGACACCCGCTCTGCCGGAAGCTGCACCACTTCGCCTTTGCGAAAGCTCTGCTGCGCATCGTTGGCCAGCTCCGGCTCCACGCCGACGACCTTCGCCTTCGAGCCGCTAAGCTGATCGCCGTCGCAACTCCGCTGATCAGTCCGCCGCCGCCCACCGGCACCAACACCAGGTCCACGTCAGGACAGTCCTCCAGAATCTCCAGCCCCACCGTTCCCTGCCCGGCAATGATGAAGGGATCGTTATACGGGGCACAATCGCGTAGCCGTGTTGAGCAGCAAGTTCTTCGGCTTTCGCCAGCCGCTCTGTGCTTCCCGGCCCCACGGTGACGATCTCCGCTCCCAGCGCGGCCGTGGCATCCGCCTTCACCTTGGGAGCGTTGCGCGGCATCACCATCACGCACTTCACGCCAAACACTCGCGCCGCGTACGCGACTCCCTGCGCATGATTGCCGCTGGAGTACGAGATGACTCCCTTCGCGCGTTCACTCTCGCTGAGCGACGCAATCTTGTTGTACGCGCCGCGCAACTTGAAGGCGCCGATGGGCTGCAAGCTCTCCGGCTTCAGCCACAGTTCGCCGCCCTTGCTTGCCTTCGACGTTCCTTTTTTGTCAGTCGGCGGATAGTACTGAACCAGCGGGGTGCGCGCGGCAATGCCACGCAATTTCTCCTGCGCTGCTTTGATATCGTCAAGGGTAATCATGGGGGAAAGTTCCGGTTCTACCCTGGCGAGAGCACCCATGCTCCAGCCGGCAATTCTGCCGACTGGGCACGAGGAGCATTTCGCGCCAGGCGAATCAGCTTCTCCATCCAGTGTACAAGGGCAAACTTCTCGCGCAGGCTCGCCTTCTGCCCCACATCAACGTGAGAAATCGCCGAACTGATCAGGGCCCCCGCCAGATACTGCTGCGGAACCCGCTGCCGCAGCCATAACAGCTCCGTCGGTGGAATCACCGTGTCATCCGAGCCATGCAGCGCCAACACCGGCGAGTGTGAAAGTTCAGGCGACCGGCTGGCGACGCCGCCCCCAACTGCTCGCGATCTTTTTCGATCTCGCTCAGAATGGCCTGCCGGAAGCCGGCGAACTGCTTGTGATAAATGCGCTGCATCACCGCTTGTCCGGCAGCAGTCATTTGCGCCGTCAGCGCTTCCGACTGCTGGCCCTTATCGGCCAGCACCAGCTTGATCGCCGCGCTGGCCTTGGCGGCGTCCTGCGGCGGAAAGAAATCTTCGGTCCGATCCAGCACGACAATGAGCGGCCCATATTCGTGAGGAGTTAGCTTCTCGACCGTTCCATCCGGACGCTCAGCTTCACCGGTCGCGAAGAAATGTAGAACATGCGCAAGATCATAGTGCGCGCCAACTGTTGCGATCCACGCGATTGAATTGCTGTACTGCGGATCGGTGGCCGCCACCAGCGCTAGTCCGCCGGAGAAGCTGATGCCCAGCACTCCGACGCTTGGCACCTCGAGTTGGCGCGCAAAGAACTGCGCTGCCGTCCCAATCACCACCGCTGATTCAGCTTCAACGCGATATTCGGCCAGGCCCCGAACCTCAGGCGTCATCACGAAGAATCCGCTCGCCGCCAACGACCGCGCGAAGCTCACCAGCCGAGGCTCGTTGATGCCGAGCTCGTGCATCCCGTGCACCACCACGATTCCGGGCGCAAAGCCCACGCCGCGCGGCGAATACATACGTGCCGGCGTCGCCTTGCCATTGACTTCAAATGTCTCGTCACGGGTATCGACAGCATGAACGTCGTAGTTGGCGATCCAACCCTTGGCGTTAGGATCGCTGAGTCGCGCCAGCAGCGACGCCGCGCGCAGATAGTTCTGCGCCACGGGATACAGAAGTATGAGTAGAACAGGAAAAAGCAGGAGAGCCCAGGCAAATAGGCGAACCCTGGGTCCGCGAGAGCGCATTGAACCGTTAACCAAAGTGATGATGTCCGGGCGGAGCTTTATATCGGGGCACAGCTTGAGGCCGTGCCACAAATCAGCCTTGTGAGATTTGGGCTTTGGCCCCTGAAGGAGTTTATCGGAGCGCCGGGGCGAAAGCCCTAAAGATTTCCGGCAGCATCAACTCTGGCCCAAGGCTCCCCACCGAGTCCCCTGCCTAGACTTCCAGAATCACCGGCATAATCAGCGGCCGTCGCGACGTATTCTTCACGATGAAGCGCTTCAGGTCCTGGCGGATCTTCTCCTTGATCATGCCGTAGTCGCCCTTCTCCTCGTCGCTCGAAGCATTCAGCGTGTTCATGCACCGTCTGCGCGGGCCTGCTCTAAGAAACCGTTGTCAGTCATGCTGCTGCTGAAACCGCGCATCACAATCTCCGGCGTACTCTCTACTTCGCCGGTCAGTTTGTTGATTGCGATAATGGGCAGCACGATGCCGTCCTCGCTCAAATGACGGCGATCGCGAATCACCAGGTCTTCCACCACATCGCCCATCGAATTCGAGTCGATGCAGATGCGTCCCACCGGAGCCTTGCCCGCCTTGCGCGCGCCCAGTTCGTCGAATTCCAGGATGTCGCCGCTCTCCGCCATCATCACGTGGCCGACCGAGCCATGCATCGCTCCCGCCATTTCCGCGTGCAACTTAAGCTGGCGGTATTCGCCGTGGATGGGAATGAAATACTGCGGCTTCACCAGGTTGATGATCAGCTTCAGCTCTTCCTGGCTGGCGTGTCCGCTGACATGTACCGGCGGCGATGATCCGTCGTCGTAGATCACATGCGCATCGCGGCGGAAGAGGTGATCGATGACGCGATAGATCGCCTTCTCATTGCCGGGGATGATGCGCGACGAAAGCACCACCGTATCGCCGGGAGCGATGCGCGCATGCTTGTGATTATCAACCGCAGCCCGCGACAGCGCCGACATCGGCTCGCCCTGGGTGCCGCTAATGAGCACGCAAACTTTGTTAGGCGGCAGGTCCCGGATCTGCGCCGGATGAATCAACAGACCATCGGGCACATCGATGTAGCCCAGGTCCTGCGCGATTTCTGTCGACTCCAGCATCGAGCGCCCCACCACCGCGACCTTGCGGCCGTGCTCAAACGCTTCGTCCATCGCCAGCTTGATGCGGTGGATCGACGACGAAAAGCAGGCGATGAAAAGCTTTTGCGGGGTGCGGGCAAAAATTTCCTGGAAGCGCGCTCGCACCGCGCGTTCGCTTGGCGTGTAGCCGCGGCGCTCGACGTTGGTCGAATCCTGGAACAGCGCCAGCACACCCTGCTTGCCGTACTCGGCAAATGCGTGCAAATCGAATAGCCGGTTGTCCGTCGGCGTAGGGTCAACCTTGAAGTCGCCGGTGTGGATCAGGACGCCCAGCGGCGTATGAATCGCCAGCGCCACGCAGTCCACCAGGCTGTGCGTCACCTGGATGGGATTTATCGTGAACGGGCCAATCTTGAAGCTCTCGCCGGCACGGATCTCGTTGAGCTCGGCGTCGTCGAGCAGTCCGTGCTCTTCCAGCTTGCCTTCAACGTAGGCCAGCGTAAACTCGGTGCCGTACACCGGAACGTTCAGCTCCGACAGTATCCACGGCAACCCACCGATGTGGTCCTCGTGCCCGTGCGTCAGCACGATGGCGCGCACATGCTGGCGATTCTCCAGCAGATAGCGAATGTCGGGCACGACAATGTCGACGCCCAGCAGCTCAGATTCGGGGAACATGAGTCCGGCGTCGATGACGATAATGTCATCGCCCCAGCGAATCGCCATGCAATTCATGCCGAATTCGCCGAGTCCACCTAGAGGTACAACTTGTAGCTTTCCGGAAGGCATCAACAAACTCGATGCTAGCACAGCGGGGAAGTCCGCCGACCTCTAACAAACGGCTTAACCACGGAGAACACCGAGTCCACCGAGACGAAACCGGCTAGATCTATTGGATTTTCTCGGTGTCCTCCGTGGCCTCTGTGGTGAGAGCTCTTTGCGTCCTATACTTAAATCAATGCCTGATGCCGAATCCAAATCGCTGATGCGCCGCGTGCTCGAAGCCGGCATCCGCAAGGCTTTCACGCGCGCCTACCACACCATCAAGGTCGATCCCGACAAGTACATGGAGCACCTGCGCATGGCCTACGGCCTCCCGGCCATCACTTACGGTGGCGTCTTCGGAGTCGAGATGCATACCCTCGACCACATTGCCGAAGAAACCATTCGCGCCAGCATGAAAATGGCGGCCGCTGAAGGCGCCGGGCTCGGCATGGGCGGCATGTTTACCGTGCTGCCTGACCTCGGCATTCTGGCGGCGATTACCATGCGCATGATCCAGAAGCTGAGCTTGATTTACGGCTTTCCCTACAACACCGAGCAGGAGGAGGCCGAGTTGTGGGTCGCTGCCGCCAGCGCCGCGGGAATAGACATCGGCCGTGAGATTGTCGAGAAGCAGGTGGTTTCGAAGTTTGTGCCGCGCGTAATCCAGCGTATCGCTGTCCGCACCAGCGCCGAGATCGCCGAGAAATGGACAGCCCGCCTCATACCGATTGTCAGCGGCGCCATCGGTGCCGGCCTCAATTACTACTTCGTGCGGGTCTGGGGCGAGCGCGCCCTGGGACACTTCCGCCAGCGGCATCTCGCCGCCCGGCAGCAACACGAGCGAGTGGAACCGATTCAGCTACCCGCATCCAGCGCGTCGTAAGAAGGCTCTTGGCTACTTCGCTCTTGGCTACTTCGCTCTTCGCCCTTTGCCGCTCGCGAGTCGAAGTACCCCCTCAGAAATTGTCATCACGAGCCCGCCGCGGCGGGCGAGGGATCTGTTCTCGGTCGGGGCGCCAATCATCTTCCACTTTGAGAGCAGGCGACTCCTAATGAACAAATCCTGAGACATACGCCGTTCTCTGCGTCTCTGTGGTGAATGGTCTTTTCAGGATCCCGCCGCTTCCACCACCACCGCCGACGGCTGCTCCGCCTGAAACTCGCCTTCCCACTTTGCCATCACCACCGTCGCCAGACAGTTGCCTAAAACATTGACCGCGGTCCGTCCCATGTCGAGCAGTTGGTCGATCCCCAGCAGCACGAACACCGGCTCCGTCGGCAATCCGACGGACGTCGCTGTCGCCAGCAGGATGACCAGCGCCGCGCGTGAAACGCCTGCGACGCCTTTACTCGTGAGCATCAGCGTGAAGGCGATCATGAACTGCTGTCCCAGCGATAAATGCATGCCTGCAACCTGCGCCACGAAGATCGCGGCAACGGACAGATACAGCGAGCTGCCGGTCAGATTGAAGCTGTAGCCGGTGGGAATGACAAACGCCACAATCTGACGCGGCACGCCCAGGGCTTCCATCTGCTCCATCGCACTAGGCAACGCAGCCTCAGAACTGGAGGTGCCGAAGGCAATCGTCACCGGCTCGGCAACCGCTTTGATAAATCGCTTCAGGGGCACCCGGCACAGCAGCGCAACCGGCAGCAGTACGCCAACGATGAAAACCACCAGCGCTGCATACAATGTCAACACCAGCTTGAGCAGGTTGCCCAGAATCGCGAACCCACTGTGTCCCACAGTGTAGGCAATGGCCGCTCCTACCCCCAGTGGGGCCATGTACATCACGATGTTGGTGAACTTGAACATGGTCTCGGCCAGGCTTTCGCACAGCGTCAGCAGCGGCCTCCGCTTGTCTTCGCTGATCATGGCGAGCGCTATGGCAAAAATCAGGCTGAACACCACGACCTGCAATACCGCGTTGTCGGCTACCGCTTTCGCTATGTTTTCAGGGAACACGTGCAGGATCGTATCTTCCGCACTCAGCTTGCTCACGGCCGTTAGGTCTGACGTTGTGGTAGCCGGAAGCTGAACTCCTACGCCGGCCCTGCTCAGGTTAATGGCACCCAGGCCCAGGAAGATCGCGATGGTAGTGAGGACTTCGAAAAAGATGATCGACCGCAGGCCGAGTCTTCCGACCTGCTTCAGGTTCGAGTGCCCTGCGATGCCCACGACCAGCGTCGAAAACAGCAGCGGCGCAATGATGGCCTTGATCAGCCGTAGAAAGATGAGCGCCAACACGCGCAGATGCGTCGCCACCACCGGAAAGTCGTGCCCTATCTCCGCTCCCAGCAGCATGGCGATGAATATCCACGCCGAAAGCGTTCGTCGCAGGCAGCCGTAGGCGATCAGCGCGAGCAGCCCGACCCAACGCAAACCAAAATTCAACTCGGGCGAACCTGAGAGTTTCCAGTGCAGCAAAGCAGCAAGACCCATCGTCGCTGCGAACAAGAGCAGCAAGCGAGCGCGATCTATTCCGGAACGTGGGGTCATTGGATTCAGTCTCTCCAAGGTGTGTCATCCCGAGCCGCCGCGGCGGGAGGGATCTGCAGTTCTCGCCGCCACGGACCATTCGTTACCGCAGGATATCTTCCAGCTCCACTCCACGGTCGGTTCGCTCGTCGCGATACTTCACAATCACCGGAGCATACAGCGACAACCCCCACTCGGCGGCTTTGCCTTTGTTGATCGCCCTCGAGCCCGGCACCACCACTGCGCCTTCCGGCACCCGCAGCGGCTGATCTTCGGACGAACGATAAATCTCGCCCTTCACCACATCGAACAGCGGAGTCGAGCGTGTCAGGATTACCCCTGCTCCCAGCACGGCGCGCGCGCCCACCTGCGTTCCTTCGTAAACGCCGGTGTTGCCGCCCAGCAGAACATCGTCTTCGATGATCACCGGCGAAGCGTTGATCGGCTCCAGCACTCCGCCGACCTGCGCCGCCGCGCTGATGTGCACCCGCTTGCCGACCTGCGCGCACGAGCCGACCAGCGCATGCGAGTCGACCATCGTGCCCTCGTCAACATATGCGCCTGTGTTGATGAACATTGGCGGCATGCACACCACCCCCGGCGCGACATACGCTCCGGCGCGAATCGACGACCCGCCCGGCACCACCCGAACCCGATCCTCGGTGGCGAAATATTGCAATGGATAGGTATCTTTGTCGACGAACGAAAGCGAGCCCCGATGGCCGCTCTCCGCCAACTCGCCAATTCGAAACCCCAGCAGGATGCCCTGCTTCACCCAGCCATTAGTGCGCCAGGCACCGTCGATCTTTTCGGCCGCCCGCACCGTACCCGCCGACAAGGCCTCGCGGAACTCCAGAAAAGTGCGGCGTGCTTCAGGATCACCGACCGCCTGCAGACCCGGCGGCATAGAATCGCTCTATCGCGGTTTGCAATGAGTGCATCTCGCGGGCAGTATATATGGTCGGCTGCGACGCTCCAATGCATCGCTCAGCCAGAGGCGCGCAGCTTCCGCAAAACCATGGCGTGGATTAACGAATTACTTGGACGAACCCTGGTGCTGGTAGCGCATCCGGACGACGAATGTATCGCCTTTGGCGCGTTGCTCCAACGCATGCGCGAACCCGTCGTGGTGTTCTCCACCAACGGCTCGCCGCAAGACCCATACTTCTGGCAGCAATACGGCTCGCGCGAGGCCTACGCCGGGTTGCGTCGCGAAGAAGCCTTCGCGTCGATGCATGCCGCCGGCGTGAAAGATGTGATTTTCCTGCCCGACATGCCCGGAGGCGAGCAGCTTGTCGATCAGGAAATGTTCCAGCATTTGCGACCGGCATACGACCTGCTGGTGGAATTGATACGCCGCCGCATGGTGCAGGCTCTGCTCACGCTGGCCTACGAGGGCGGCCATCCCGATCACGATTCGTGCGCCTTTCTTTCGTCGCAACTCGCTCGTCGCTTCAATATCCCCTGCTGGGAGGCTGCGCTCTACCACCGCCTGCCCGAAGGCGGCGGCGTCTTCCAGGGCTTCATCGGAGATACCAGCGAAGCGGTTGACGTGAAACCGACTCCCGACGAGCAGGAAGCCAAGCGCGAAATGTGCCTGGCTTATCCATCGCAAGGAGACTTCCTCACTCACTTCGAGCTGACGAAGGAAATCGTGCGTCCGCAGCCGCGCCTATGACTTCACCGAGCCTCCGCATGAAGGTAGACTAACTACGAAGTCTGGCAGTGGCGCATGACGGCGCGCACGTCTGCGCTGCGTTTGCCGAGTTCTTGCGAGAAGAAAACAAAAATCGTCCGGCCCCTAGGCGGCATCGCGCCGCGCCGCAACATCTAGCCGTCAAATGCCTTCGCACCTATGGGCTTCAGCCCCAGGGCTGTCCATCCTCTACATTTCGTATCCGCTGCTGCAGATCTCCGACGAGAGTGCCGGCGGCGCCGAACAGATGCTGCTTACGCTGGAGCGCGAACTGGCTCGCGCCGGACACCGAACGACTGTCGCTGCTTGCGATGGCTCACGCGTGAGTGGACGACTGCTCGCAACCGGCGACCCAGCTCAGGCCACCGATACCTTCGAGCAGCGCGAGCGTGACCACTGCGATCGCATACTTGATTATCTGCACGATCATCCCGATGAGTTCGACCTGATTCACGATGAGAGTGGCAGCTTCTTCCGTCACGCCGACCGCTGTCCTGTTCCCGTGCTCGCCACACTCCATCTGCCGCGCAGCTTTTATCGCGATGAATGGCTGCACAACTCATCCCACAATGTGGTATTCAACTGCGTCTCTCAATCGCAGGCGCGAGCCTTCACCGATTTGCCAAACCTGATGGGCGTGGTGCAGAACGGGATCGCGGTTGAGCGATTCGCCTTCTCGCCCAAAAAGCACGATTACCTGTTCTGGATCGGCCGCATCTGCGAAGAGAAAGCTCCACACCTGGCAATTGCTGCCGCCAAAGAAGCAAGGGTGCGGCTGGTAATCGCTGGGCAGGTATATCCCTTCAGCTATCACCAGCAATACTTCGAACGCGATATTCGGCCTCGTCTGGGTGACGGCGTGCAGTTTGTCGAGTCTCCGCTATTCGAGCAAAAGGTCGAACTGCTGCAACACGCGCGCGCCCTGCTCCTCACCAGCACCGCCGAAGAAACCAGCTCGCTCGTTGCTATGGAAGCGATGGCCTGCGGCACTCCCGTAATCGCCGTTCGACGCGGCGCGTTTCCCGAGATAGTTGCGGACGGGGAGACCGGGTTCATCGTGAAGGATGTTCGTGAAATGGCGACTGCAGTGGAGGTGTCGAACGTCAGTCCCGCGGCTTGTCGCGACCGAGTTGAGGAGACGTTCTCGGCGCCGCGTATGGCCGGCGACTACGCGGGCTTGTATCGGAGCATGGTCGCGGCGCATCGCGGACGCTCTGCGGCCTAAGGTCCGGCTACCGGGAATATCCGCATCATGATTTGTCGTCACGAAGCCGCTTCGGCTGAGGGATCTGTTCTTCCCGGCAGCGCTCACGGTCTTATCGCGGAGATCGCGGATGGAGACGTGTCCGTACGCCTACCGAACCTCCGCCCCTTGCCGCTCCAGCAACCCCAACTCACTGACCACCTTCTCCAACTTCGCGCGCGTCTCTTTCTTCATCGGAACCAGCGGCAGGCGATACACCTCTTCGATTCTGCCCATCATGGCCAGCGCCGCCTTCACCGGACCGGGGTTCGATTCGATAAAGTTCACCTGCATCAGCGGCAGATACTTGCGGAAAATCTCCCGCGCCGTGTCCCACTTATTGGCCAGCGCCGCACGCGCCATGCGCGCCATCTCGGCCGGAATCTCGTTCGAGCACACGGACACAATGCCCGCTCCGCCCAGCCCGATCACTGCGAGGGTAATCGCATCATCACCGGAGAAAACCAGGAACCCCTCCGGCACCGTGCCGCAGACTTCCGCGATCTGCGCGATGTTGCCGCTGGCTTCTTTCACCGCGATGATGTTCTCGATCTCCGCCAGCCGCAGCAGCGTCGGCGTTTCGATGTTCGCGCCCGTGCGTCCGGCGATGTTGTAAAGCATCAGGGGCTTCTCGCTGGCCTCGGCGATTGCCTTGAAGTGCTGATAAATTCCTTCCTGCGTCGGCTTGTTGTAATACGGCGTCGCGGTCAGCACAAAATCGACGCCCCGCCGCTTCGAAATTTCTGCCGCCTTCTCCACCGCCTCGCGCGTGTTGTTCGACGTTGCGCCCGCCATGATCGGCACGCGGCCAGCGTTAACCTCGATCGTGACGTCAACCACGCGCAGCCACTCGTCGTGCGTCAGCGTCGGCGTCTCACCGGTGGTCCCGCAGGGCACAAGAAAATCGATGCCCGATTGGATTTGCCACTCCACCAGATGCCGCAATGCTGTCTCGTCGACGCTGCCGTCCTGCTTGAAGGGAGTGATGATAGCGGTGCCGCATCCGCGCAACTTCATGATTATATTTACCTCGTGTAGAGCAATTCTAGAAGAGTTTCAGTGCGGCTGCGCGACCGAAGAGATTAACCACAGAGGCACAGAGACACAGAGATACAGAGAACAAGATCGAAAAAATGAATCTCTCCGTGCCTCTCGTGTCTCTGTGGTAATTACGCCTTTTCCAGCGAAGTCGAAAACGAATCCAGCGCCAGCGTGCGCAGCAGGTTGCGCCTCATGCCGCTCTCCAGTTCTCCCAGCCGCTGCGTCGCCCCGACAATCCAATCGAAATCCACCTGCTCGCTCATGCGGTTGAGCTCAGACAAAATGTCGGTGTTGCGCACCATCTCCGGCGTCCCCGACTTCACGAACAACAAATCTTCCAGCAGCGAATACAGCACGCGGATCGTCGAATCCAACTTCGCCTTGCCATCGCCGCCCCCGCGATAGCTCTCCGTCACTTTGAATAGCTCGGAGTGATCGCGCGCTCCCATCGCCGGAGCCAGCAGCACCAACGCATCCTGTCGCGCCACCAGATACTGCGCCAGGTCGAAGCTGCGCGCCCGGCCCAATCCACCGCCGCACAGTCGCGCTACCAGCCCACGTTCGCGAGCCTTCCATTCCGGGCGCACCTCCGCGAGATAATCTTCCACCTCCTTCGGAGAAAGCGCCGCCAGGCGCAGCTGCATACTGCGCGAACGAATCGTCGGCAGCAGCGCCGAAGGATTGTCGGTAAGCAGAAAAATGGTCGCGAAATCCGGCGGCTCTTCCAGGATTTTCAGCAGCGAGTTCGCCGCCTCTTTCATGAAGTCGGCATCGCTGAAGATGTACACCCGCTCGCGCCCTTCCGATGGCCGGTAATAGATTTCGCCAATGACATGACGCACCTGGTCGACCTTCACCAACATCTGTGGCGGATCGGGCGGAATAACCGTCACGTCCGGATGCGTCTGCACCAGGATGCGCGTCTCGCGCTTATCGGCATCGCGCAGGTTCTCGCGCGCTTCAACCGCCTCGGTGAAGCGGCTCTCCAGGTCGTCTGCCTCGGCGATGCGAGCGCAATTGGCGCAGCGTCCGCAGAAGTCCGGCAGGCCGTCGCTCGTCGGACGCTCCAGGCAGTTCATCGTCTTGGCAATCATCTGCGCCAGCGTGAACTTGCCCGAGCCCTGCGGCCCCGACAGAATCACCGCCTGAGGAAAGCGCTCGTGCGCCAGCATCTCGCGGATGGTGCGAACAACCTCGGGATTGCCGTGAAAGTCAGAGAAGGGCATCTTGTGATTGGCCCACCATCGTCATTATTTGATTTGTGATCCTATCCTTGATTTGTCATCACGAGCCCGCCGCGGCGGGCGAGGGATGCTGTTCTCGCTGGCTGTGCCGGCACGTTGCAAGTAACAACAGTAATACGTTGGGCAGGAAAAGCAGGTCCGTCGTCCGCTGCGGCGGACTCACGATGACAGCACTATAATCGCTCCGCCA
Source organism: uncultured Acidobacteriaceae bacterium (assembly GCA_963791965.1). Classification (GTDB taxonomy): domain Bacteria; phylum Acidobacteriota; class Terriglobia; order Terriglobales; family Acidobacteriaceae; genus CAVVDY01. The sequence goes on from CAWBUK010000011.1 coordinate 137,773, forward strand.
ACGCCCGTGTCTGAGCCGCCGCCATCAGCCGCTCTCGCACCACTCTCAAAATCTCGCGATGCACTTGCTCAATCGGCGGCCGCGCATCAACCATAACCACGCGCTGGTTCTCGCGAGCCGCAATTTTCAAATAAGCCTTGTGCACGCGCGTGAAGAAAGCCTTGTTCTCGCGCTCAAACCGATTCTCATCCGGCGCGTCGCGGTGGCCCGCAATCTTGTTCCGCCGTCGCGCCCGTTGCACACTGTGCGCTACATCGCTGTCCATCAGGATCGTCAGATCGGGCCACCAGCCGTCAAATAGCACCTTGTGCATCCGCAAAACCGGTCGGCTCTTAAGTTTGCGGCCACCGCCTTGATACGCCTCGGTCGAGTCGGTATAGCGATCGCACAACACCCACTTGCCTGCATCCAGCGCCGGCTCAATCACCTCCGCGATCAACTGCGCGCGTGAGGCAAACATCAGCGTCATCTCCGCCCACGGATCCAGTCCCGCCGTCCGCGAATCCAGCAGCAACTTGCGAATACGCTCGCCAATTTCCGTCCCGCCCGGCTCGCGCGTGGTCACCACGTCAACCCCTTCGGCACGCAGCGCCGCGGCGAGCCGCTCCATCTGCGTCGACTTGCCACAGCCGTCGAGCCCTTCAAACGTAATGAATTTTCCCTCTGCAGCAGCCTCAGCCACGAGCTAATCCTAGCAGCAACCACAATGGAAGCGGCAAACTGCCGGTCCCTCGAAAAACCTCGCACCGAGGACACAGAGCACACCGAGTTCGTTAACTCTCCTGACTCCGTGGTCTCCGTGGCCTCGCTGGCGATGTCCGTATTCACGCGGGCCCGCTGATTTCACCTCTCTGCTGTCTATAATTGAACATTGCGGTCAGCAAACTCATCCAATAGCCACCATTCCGCGTACGCCCCGGCGGCGCGTTCGCTGCGGGACAATTCATGATCCAAACCTTATTCGGCAGCCCAGAAGAAGAGAAGCCTAGTTTTCTTAAGCGCATGAAAGAGGCGGTCACGCGCACGCGTGAAAGCCTGAGCGAGCGCATTGAAGACGTTGTCGGCCTGCGCCCCGAGATCGACCGCGAAACCCTTGACGACCTCGAAGCCTCGCTGATCGCCGCCGACCTGGGTAGCGCTACGACCAACACCGTCTTGGAAGCCCTGCGCGAGAAGGTCGACCGTAAGCAGATTGGCGATGCCGTCGAGCTCAAGCGCGTGTTGAAGCAGGAACTGCTCAACATCCTCACCAGCGCTGACAAGCAGCCCGTCGCGCGCGTCGATGGCGAGCCCGAAGTAATCCTGGTGGTCGGCGTGAACGGCGTCGGCAAGACCACGTCGATCGGCAAGCTGGCGCACGTGCTGCGCGCGCAGGGCAAAACCGTCCTGCTGGGGGCGGCCGACACCTTTCGCGCCGCTGCCATCGAGCAGCTTGAAATCTGGGGAGATCGCACCGGCGTCGAGGTCATCAAAAACAAGCCGGGCGGTGACCCCTCGGCGGTGCTCTTCGACGCCCTACAAGCGGCGCGCGCGCGCAAGATCGATTACGTCATCGTGGATACTGCCGGACGGCTGCACACCAAGAGCAATTTGATGGACGAGCTCTCGAAGATGCGCCGCACCGCGCAACGTTTTATTCCGTCGGCGCCGCACGAAACCTTGCTGGTGATGGATGCCACCACCGGCCAGAACGGATTGCAGCAGGCCCGCCTGTTCACGCAGTCGGCCGGCGTGACCGGCATCGTGCTGACCAAGCTCGACGGCACCGCCAAGGGCGGAATCGTGGTGGCAATCTCGAAGGAGCTCGGATTGCCCGTGCGCTACGTCGGAGTAGGCGAGAAGATTGGCGACCTGCTGCCGTTCAGTGCGGAAGACTTTGTGAATTCATTGTTCGACTAACCGGGTGGCCCATTCCGCCCTCGGGGTGGCCCATTCCGCCTTCGGGGTGGCCCATTCCGCCTTCGTTTGGCGGGGTGGGGCTTTTGGAACTAACCATGCCATTAGCTTTCAACGATCAGAACTACATGGAAGAAGCGCTGGAGCTGGCGCGCGCCGGAATCGCGCTGGCCTCGCCGAATCCATGCGTCGGTGCGGTGATTGTCGATAGCGCAGGCCGCGTCGTTGGCCGTGGCTTTCATACCTACGACGGATTGAAGCATGCCGAGGTGCTGGCGCTCGAAGAGGCCGGCGATCACGCGCGCGGTGCAACCGTGTATCTCAACCTCGAGCCCTGCTCCCACACTGGACGAACCGGCCCCTGTGCCGATGCGCTGATCCAGGCCGGCATCAAGCGCGTGGTCGCTGCCATGGCTGACCCCAATCCCCTGGTTGCCGGCAATGGATTCGCAAAGTTGCGGACGGCCGGCATCGAGGTCTATGAAGGGCTGCTTAACGCCGAAGCGCGCAGCCTGAATGAGGCGTTCGCCAGGTACATCCGGCGCAAAATCCCGCTCGTCACCCTTAAGACGGCGATGACGCTCGACGGCAAAATCGCGCCGCCTCCGCTGGAAACCGTATTACCGGGCGAGCCGGTGTTAGCGGCGGCGAGCGGCGGCTGGATCACCAGCGAAACCGCGCGTGCGCATGTGCAAACCATGCGTCGCGCCAATGACGCCATCCTGGTCGGCGTGGGCACCATCATTGCCGACGATCCGCTGCTTACCGACCGCTCTGGACTGCCCCGCCGCCGGCGGCTGCTACGCGTCATCCTCGATTCACGCTTGCGCATACCGATGGAGTCGCGCGTGGTGAAGACCGCCCACCATGACCTCATCGTCTTCTGCTGCTTTGCCGAAGAACACAAGCGTCAGGAACTGGAAGCGCGCGGCGTACGCGTGGTGCAGGTCCCCATGTTCAAGCCTTTGGAGGATGGCACCATCCCCTTTCCCAGCGGAGCAGTGCCCGACGGGCGTCCTGACCTGCAGCGCGTGCTGGAAGAACTGGGCAAAAGCGAGATCACGAGCCTGATCATCGAAGGCGGTGCCATGGTCAACTGGGCGGCGCTGTCGGCAGGCATTGTCGATAAGGTCTTCTTTTTCTACGCCCCGAAAATTCTGGCGGGCTCAGGCTCAATTCCGTTCGCGCTGGGCGCGGGCTATCAGCGCCTGAGTGACGCCGCTTATGTAAAGAACGTCACCCTGCATCGCTTCGGAGAAGACTTCGCAGTGGAAGGCCAGTTGAGGGATCCGTATCAATAGAGCAGCTGTTGGCGATTGGCTCTTGTCTTAGAGACACTTGGAGGAAAGGGTGAGAAATTTTGAGGAACTCGAAGTCTGGCGAATGGCACATGCCCTTACTGTTGAGCTATATCGCCTCACCGACAAGTTCCCTCGAAGTGAGATATTCGCTCTCACCTCGCAGATTCGCAGGGCATCTGGCTCGATTGGTGCAAATTTAGCTGAAGGCTGCGGACGATGGGGCGACGTGGAACTGGCTCGATACGTTCAGATTGCTATGGGCTCAGCCAGCGAGCTTCAAAACCATTTGCGCTTAGCCAAGGATCTCGGTTTCGTTAACGCCGTCGACTACGAAGCGATAATTAGGGAATTGATCAGCATTCGTAAGATGCTGACGGCCTTACTTCAGACACTGCGACGTTCTCAGAAGAATGCCGCGGAACTATCCTCTGGCCAAGAGCCAAAAGCTAAAAGCCAATAGCCCAAGGGAGTTTCCTATGTTTACCGGACTCGTAGAAGAAGTAGGAACTATCGCCTCTATCGTCGCCACGGGTGACAATCATCGCATTACTATCAAGGCTCCCAATACCGCGCGCGAACTGAAGGAAGGCAACAGCGTCGCCGTCAGTGGAGTCTGCCTGACCGCGCTCAACATTACTCCCGATTCTTTCAGTGCCGATCTTGCCAAGGAAACCTGGACGCGCACCTCGCTCTCCCGCATCACCTCCGGCGCGCAGGTCAACCTGGAGCTGCCGCTGAAAGTCGACGGCCGCATGGGCGGACACATCGTGCAAGGACACGTCGATGGAGCAGGAAAGCTCGCAGGACTGGAGCCCATCCCCAACGCCAACGATTTCTGGCTTCACATCGATGTCCCGCAAGACCTGGAGAAGTATCTGGTCTTCAAGGGATCGATTGCGGTTGAAGGCATCAGTCTTACGGTTGCGAAACTCGAAGGACTGCGCCTGACTATCGCCATCATTCCCCACACCATCAAGATGACGAACTTGCTTCCCTGAAACCGGGCGATCCAGTAAACCTCGAAACCGACATCGTCGCGAAATATCTTGAGAAGTGGACCCGGCGCGATGAGACCGCCGTTGGGCTGACGGTCGAGCGACTGGTAGCGAAGGGCTTCTGAAGCCGCGGATTACGCGGATAAACGCGGATCGGACCAGAACATGGAATTCACGCGGCTTCGTCCGCTTCTCTAATCCGTGCCATCCGCGGAAATCCGTGGCCGCTTTTCCCTACGGCCTCGCCGTGTGTGCCGGACGCTGCTCGCCGAAGTAAGCTTCGAAATCCAGCGAATCGAGCTCAAGGAATTCCTGCACGATCGGCTCATTCGAGCGCGCCATCTCCGCAAACGTCCCGAAGAAAATCACGCGTGCCTCATGCAGAAACACCAGCCGGTCGGCCAGCTTCTTGGCCAGCGCCATATCGTGGGTCACTACTATGCTGGTCAGCTTGAGCTGCTTCTTCAACTTCTTGATCAAGTCTCCCAGCAGATGGGCCATCAGCGGATCGACCATCGTCGTCGGCTCGTCATAGAGCACCGCTTCCGGCTGCGCTGCCAGTGCGCGCGCAATCGCCACCGAACGTTTCATGCCGGTAGAAAGGTCAGCCGGTATCACATCACGAAACTCGCGCACCCCCACCATGTCAAGCAGGCCGTCGATGATCTGGTAAATCTGCTCCTCTTCCAGTCCGCCGCGCTCGCGCAACGGAAAGGCCACGTTCTCGCCCACCGTGAGCGAATCGAACAGGGCGCCGTTCTGAAACACCATGGTGACTTTCTTGCGAATGCGTTCGAGCTCTTGCTCGGGCAGGTCGGTGATGTCTTCATACGCCACCCAGACTCGGCCGCTGTCGGGCTTTAGAAATCCCATGATGCTGTGCAGCGACACCGACTTGCCCACGCCGCTTCGCCCCAGGATGCACACGGTCTCGCCAGGCATCACGTTGAAGCTGACATCGTCGAGGATGACTTTGTCGCCGAAGGCCTTCGAGACGTGGTCGAAATCGATATAGGGCTTGCCGCCGTGATTGTTGTGATTATTCATGCCCAGTCCCGGAAACTGTCTGCCATAGCGATTCGTACTCTTCCGGCGTATTCACATTCGCAAAAATGGAAGGCTCGAACCCTGCCTCACGAATTTCGCGCTCTCCGATAATACGCGTTGGCGTGTGCTGGAACAGCCGCGTCACCTTCAACTCACCCTTAGCCAGCGCCTCGTCCACCACGCCGGCCACCTCGCGATGGTAAACCGCACATAGCGGCTGCAAACTCTCCTGCGCCTCCGGAACCGTAATACGCTGCTCACCTGCGCGCGACTGCTCCCCAAGCCACGCCAGGAACTCACTCGTCATAAGCGGGAGGTCTACTGACAGGATGAGGTTCAGGTCGGTTTCGGTTGCGTGCAGCGCCGCCTGTATCCCGCTGAGCGGCCCCAGCCCGGACTGGGCGTCTTCGACTACCTTGCCGAATTTGCCATATCGCTCGCGAGGTCCGCAAATGAAAACTTCCCCGCATGCCTTGCGAGCCACCGACAATGTTCGTTGAATCAGGGATTCACCATCCCAGGAGAGCAGCGCCTTGTCCGACCCCATGCGCGAGCTGCGTCCGCCGGTGAGAACGAAGGCGGAGACGTCGCTCAAATCGATGGCCTACGCCCTGGCCGGTCGAAAGGTAGTTGTATGCGGAATGCAGCCGTTGATCTCGACCGCCACGATGCGCCCGGCGTTGTCCAGCTCCAGCGTGCCCGGAGCTTCCAGCACCGCATCGCCGTTGAGGCCGGGGATGGAGACAAAGACCCGGTTCTCGACACAGCTCACCGAGGGGTCCTTCAACAGGTATGACATGGAAAACTCGCTGCGGCAGGCCTTAGGCAGCATGAAACTGAGATCGGCTATGTCGCCGGTTTCTGTAACCGAAACGCCAATCTCGAGCGAGATGCGCGAACGCACTTCATCCCCTTCCACCTGGCTCTCAGGCTTGAAGCAGATGTAGTACTCAAAGCCGGACTCTGGGTCGAACGGACTACGGTCAACCTGAAATGCCATGGCTTACTCGTCTCCCAAGGGAAGTTGAACCAATCTACTAGGCCACACCACAGGTTCGCTCACGGGGACGGTACAAGCATACTAAATTCGTGTCCCACCGACGATACCCGGCCCCCACCAATTGGCGCCGAACCTAAGTCCAAACCTCCAAATCGCTGCCCCACACACTATACCTGATATATTTTCGTGCAGGACTTGAGAAAGGTTCATGCCGGTCTTTTCACCCGTTGAACTCGCAAGAACGCAGGTTGTCCAGGTACAGGACTATGCGCTGCTGGCATGGCGCTCGGTCGTAAACCTCTTCGGGCATCCTCGCTACTTTGCCGACACCATAATGCAGGCCGACCTGATTGGCGTCGGTTCGCTGCCCATCGTCATCCTTACCGGCTTCTTCACCGGAGCCGTGCTGGCCCTCCAAACCTCCAACACCCTGGAGCAATTCGGCTCGCTCTCGCTTACCGGCCAGCTGGTGTCGTTCTCCATGGTGCGCGAACTGGGACCGGTGCTGACCGGGCTTATGGTCGCCGGACGCAACGCCAGCGGCATGGCCAGCGAACTGGGCTCCATGAAGGTGACCGAGCAGATCGATGCCATGCGAGCCATGGGTGTTGACCCGACCAAGAAGCTGGTTACGCCGCGCGTCATCGCCTGCACCGTGATGCTGTTCTTTCTCAGCATCATCTCTGATCTGGTAGGGCTCGCCGGCGGCTGGACCATCTCCCGTTTCATGCTGGGGCTCGATTCCAACCAATATTGGACCACCGCTTACCAGTCACTGCACTTCGGCGACGTGTTCATGGGATTGTCCAAGCCCGTGGTGTTCGGATTCATCATCGCCAGTGTCGGCTGCTTTTATGGCTTATCGGCCAAAGGCGGCACCCAGGGCGTCGGCCGGGCTACCACGCAGGCCATGGTCGCGGCTTCCGTACTCATCGTCGTCAGCGATCTGTTCATCACCAAACTTTTGATGGGATTGTTCCCCTAGCATGTCGAGCCTCGCACCTCCTGTCGAGCAGTCGGAAGCTTTTGCCTCCCGCCCCGACGGCTGCGTGCTGAGCTTCGATCACGTCTCCATCGCGCTTTGACGAGCCCGTGCTCGACAACCTCTCATTCCAACTCAAGCGCGGAGAAACCCGCATCCTGCTCGGCGTCTCCGGCACCGGCAAGACGCTCATTCTGAAACTTGCACTGGGACTGATCAAGCCCGATTCGGGTCGCATCACCGTGCTCGACGACGAGATCAGCTCCATGCGCGAAGAAGAACTGTTCGAGGTGCGGCGCAACATCGGGATGGTGTTTCAGGAAAGCGCGCTGTTTGACTCGATGACGGTCGAGGAGAACGTTGCCTACCGGCTGATCGAAGAAACCGGCAAAATTACCGACGAGATCCATCAGCGTGTGCTGGAGGTTTTGCGCTTCGTCGAACTGGAAAGAACGTGGCCGCTCTCTCCGGCTGAACTTTCAGGTGGAATGCGCCGCCGGGTCGCCATTGCCCGCGCCATCATCACCCAGCCCGAGGTGCTGCTCTACGACTCACCCACCGGTGGCCTCGACCCCGTTACCTCCGACCGCATCATTGAGCTCGTCGTGAAGCAGCGCGACGTGTACCGAACCAGTTCCCTGCTGGTCACACATCGCCTGCAGGATGCCTTCACCATGGCCAGCCACTACTTCGACCAGGAGCAGAACAAGATGGTGCCGGTGCCGCCGGGGAAGACACTCGATGTCCACACCAGCTTCCTCATCCTGCGCGACCGGCACATCATCTTCGAGGGCACCGCGCCCGAGCTGCTGCGCTCGCGCGATCCCTACATCCGGGAATATCTGAGCTGAAAAATGGGAAGGGGCGCAGCTTTAGCTGCGCCGCCCATGAGCTAAATGACTGTTGTAATTCCGAACCGCCTACCGTCCCGCCGCCGCAGCCTCTCTACGCTTCGCCATCTCCGCCTGCATCTTCTGCATGTCGGCCAGCCGCTGTTTATTTTCTTCGGAGCTCTCGACTAGCTGCTGCATGTGGCGGCAAAACATAGGCGATCCCATCTTTTCGCGGAAGGCCTCAACGTACGGTGCAATCTTGGCGTACACGAAAAACAGTTCGCCATAGTTGTCGAGCGCCAGTTCGCGGTTGATGGCTCCGCGGTTGACCAGCGAGGCTGCCATTTCCCAATAGCCAGTCACCTGGCGGACGTAAGCGTTTTCTTTCGTACCGCCGGCCATCGCCACCGCCATCAAGTCTTCCACCGACTTGGGGGAAAACTGCGCGATGAACGCGCGCGCCTCGCGCATTACCGACTCGCGGCGAAGTTCATAAAGTTTCAGAATCAGTTCGGCATCCTGGGGTGTGGACTGTGAGCTCATTATTCCTACCTTGCGAAGGGATTTCGTCCATATGAGGACAAGACATCGATTATCCCACAGCGACGTAGTCACCAAGTTCTGTGACGGCTGGCGGTTTTGATTGTTACGGGTTCTCGCCCAAGAGTATTCTGCACTTGAAAATTTCGCACAACCCATGAGTCCCATGCAGGCAAAACTCGATTGCATGGCCACTCGTGAGCATGGGATGGGGAGCTCATCCATGACGCAACTTCGCTGGCTTCGCCTTGTACTATTTGTAACCTTTTCGCTCTCGCCGGTCTGCTTTGGCCAGCAACCGAATACCTCCGGCAACGCTGCTCAACCCACGCAACCACCCCAGATGGATGTGCAGACCGCTCGCGACCGCAGCTATGCCATGGATCTCTATTCCCAAGGCAAATACGTAGAAGCGGTGCCTTGGCTCGAAAAAGTAGTCAAAAACGCTCCAACCGATGTCGAGGCCCGGGAGAGGCTCGGCGGCTGCTTGCTGGCTCAGGCCGCAAACACCACTGACCCAGCCACACGCAAAAGCATTCGCATTCGCGCTCGTAAGGAACTGCTACAGGCCAAGCAAATGGGCGATACCAATGGTCTGCTCGAGGTGCTGCTCGCCGGCACGCCCGAGGATGGCAGTGATCCCCAGTTCTCTCCCAATGCGGAGGTGGACCGGCTAATCAAGGTGGGGGAAGCCGAATTTGGCGACGGCCATTATGACGCCGCCAAGGATGCTTACATCAAAGCCGTAATCCTCGATCCAAATAATTACGAGGCATTGCTGTTTGTCGGTGACGTCTATTTCGCGAAAAAGGAGGCCTTCGCCGCCGGCGAATGGTTTTCGCGCGCCATCGAAGTCGATCCCTCGCGGGAGACGGCCTACCGGTACTGGGGCGACACCCTCATGCAGCGACGGCAGTATTCCACCGCCCGCGAGAAATACATTGCCGCAATTGTGGCCGAGCCTTACGCCCGGCCCTCATGGGGCGGCCTCTCAAACTTCGCCCGTCTTACCAACCAGTCGCTCACCTGGTACCGCATACAGTCCCCGGACACTTTCACTCATACCAAGAGTGGGGGCGACATCAAGCTGAATGCGGAATCCCTGCAGAAGAAGGACAGCTCAACCGCCTGGATGAGCTACCCGCTGACCCGCGCTCTGTGGACGGATGAAAAGTTTGCCAAGGCCTATCCCAACGAGAAGCAGTATCGGCATTCGCTCAAAGAAGAGTACGATGCCCTTTCTGCGGTGGCCAAGTCTGCCGAGGAATTCAATTCCGGAAAACACCCGCAACCGCTCAGCGACGATCTGCAAGTCATCGTCAAGTTGTACAAGTCGGGATTGCTGGAACCTTACATTTTGCTCAATGGCGTAGATGAAGGGATCGCGCAGGATTACATCGCATATCGCACAGAGCATCGTGACGTGCTCGTGCGCTATCTGAGCGAAGTCGTGGTCCCTCCAGCGCCGGTGGACGGTTCAACTCCCGAGCAATAGACGCCCAGCTACGCGGAAATGTTCGCTGAAGCGTCGACCAAGCGCCGCCGCTCTACGCAGATTCAAATACAACGTGCCGGTCGCCCGTGGCCGGGTTGGTAAGCACAACCGGCGAAACCTGGAAGGCGGTCCGCAGATAGTCTTCCCGAAGAACTTCCGCTGGAGTGCCATCGGCGAGAACGCGGCCGTCGTGCAGCAATAGCAGGCGATCCGAAAATCTGGCCGCCAGGCTCAGATCGTGTACCACCCCCACCACCACAACGTCCGGTTGGGTTGCGAACGATCTCACCTTATTCATGAAGTCGATCTGGTGGCGTATGTCGAGAAACGTCAGCGGCTCATCCAAAAAGAGATACCGCGATGAACCTTCCACAGGATGCCAAATCTGCGCCAGCACGCGGGCAAACTGTACTCGCTGCTTTTCGCCGCCGCTCAGCGTTCCGTAGCTGCGGTCGGCCATCGACTCCACCTCGAAAAACCGCATCACCTCTTCGCAGACGTGCAGATCGCTTGCACCCGGCCGCGCTCCGAAATGGGGATAGCGCCCCATCATCACCAGTTCGCGCACCGGCATCGAGAAGGCTACCTCGACCGCCTGCGACAACACCGCCCGGCACAGCGCCAGTTGCCGCTCGCTCCATCCGCTAACATCGCGCCCCTCGTAGTCGACGCTGCCGGTATGTGGCCGCATCAAGCGCGTAAGTATCTTGATCAGCGTCGATTTTCCGGCGCCGTTGGCGCCCACGATGAGATGCAGCCGCCCAGGATCGAAGCTAGCGCTGATGCTGTCGACCAGCGCCCTGCCGTTCGCGAGGAAGCTGACATTGTTGGCCCGCAGCATTACGACAAATACTCCCGGGTTCGCAGCAGCGACACAAAAACCGGCACCCCAACCACTGCGGTGACGATCCCAATCGGCAACTCGGCCGGACGCAGCGACACTCGCGCAATCAGGTCGGCAACACTTAGCAGCGTTCCTCCCAGCAGCGCGCTGCCGAGTATCAGGAAGCGGTTGTCGGGCCCGCGCAGAATGCGAAGGATATGCGGCACAATCAGTCCTACGAAGCTGATGACGCCGGTAAATGCCGTGGCCACCGCGATCATCACCACGTTGATGGTCAGCACGGTCCACTTCAGCCGTCGGACGTTCACGCCCAGGGCCATTGCTTCGTCTTCGCCGATCATCAGCGCGTTCAGCGGCTTGGCGTAGGCAATTGCCGGGATCAGCCCGAAAATCGTAGCCGCTCCCACCACCATCACCGAGTGCCAATCGGCGCCCGAGAGCGTTCCCAGATTCCAGTAAATGATCGAGCGAGCCTGCGGATCGCGCGCGACATACGATAGAAATCCGATGCCGCTCATGAACAGCGCGTTGATTGCCAGTCCCGTAAGCAACAGCCGCAGAATGGAACTTCGGCCTTCATTCTTGGTGTGGGCCAGCGCGAAAACCAGGTAGGTAGAAAAAACTCCGCCGGCACAGGCCGCAAGCGGCAGCGTCCAGCGGCCAAGATTCACTTTCAGCAATGCGCCGAAGACATAGAAAAGGGCTGCGCCAAAGGCCGCGCCGCTCGATGTCCCCACCAGCCCCGGCTCCACAATGGGGTTCCGGAACATCGCCTGCATCAGCGTTCCTCCCACTCCCAGGCAGGCGCCCACCAGCAGGCAGAGTATGGCGCGAGGAACCCGCAGCTGAATGAAGATTCGCTGCTCTAAGGTCAAATCGGTGCTTCCGGCTAGCTTCCCGGAGATGGCGGCCGCCATGTCGTGCGCCGAGAAATCGATCGCGCCATAGCGGATGGACGCCGCAGTGGTAACGATCATCAGCACGAACAGCACCAGCAGGGCGATCCGGTCGCCGCGGCGACCCTTCATTGGTGAATCAGCTTCGCGAGTTTTAAGATGCTCTCCCCCGTATCGGGACCAAAATACATTAACTCGTGCTCGGATACGCGATAGATGCGACTGTTCTTCGCCGCCTCGGTCTCCGCCACGCCGGGCAGCGTTTTCGCTTCGTCCATCGAGCCCAGCCGGTCGAACCCATACTCCGTCATCAGGATCACCTGTGGGTTGCTTTCGGCGATCACTTCCGGCGAAGTCATCTGCTGCATCCCGCGCTTCTGAAGGGCCATAGTGCCGCCCGCCAGTTCCACCATCTTGCCTGCGGTACTCGCATCGCCGCCGCCGCCATTGCCCACCACCAGGTACACGTTCGACGCACGGCCAAAGTGAATGACCGCCACTCGTGGAGTGTCGTGGTACTGCTTCACCGCCTCCGCCGCCGTGGCCATGTCGCGGTCGAGTTTGGCACACAGCTCCTCGGCACGCTCTTTCTTGTTGAAGAACGCTCCCATCTCGCGCAACAGAGACTTGGCGCCGTCAACCGAATCGTCCTTGGCCTGGAACGTCTTCATCGGAATGTTGAGCGCCTGCAACTGGCGCACCACGTTTTCCGGCCCGATGTTGTTATCGTGAATAATCAAGGTCGGCTTCAACGACAGGATTCCCTCCGCACTCAGCGCGCGGTGGTATCCAACTGTCGGGAGGCTCTTGATCTCCGGCGGATAGGTGCTGGAATAATCGACGCCAACCAGGTTGGCCTGCGCACCGAGAGCGTAGATCATCTCGTTGTAGGCCGATCCGATGCACACGATACGCTGCCCTTCACCACTGGCCACTTGTTGCCGGTGAAAGCGGCTACAGCCGCTCAGAAGGAGCAATAACAGCGCACACGTGAAAACGATGAGTGAGTTTCTTCGAACGCGAATCATAGACGATGGATAGTTTCAGAATACACGTTCGAAACGCGGCGGTGGACGTACTACTCGGGTAGTAGAAGGGTTTGTGCTCGTTTATCTTTTCGTTCGCGCCAAGCCGCAGCTCTTACGCCACCGCCTCGCGCGGCGGCGCGTCGCCAATGCGTTTTGAGAAATCGCACTTCACCACTACCGCCGCTGGCTCTTCTTCTTTTTTCTTCTTGCCGCGACGCTTAGGCTCGGCCGCCTCGGCCGTCTTCTTACTATTCGGACAAACCAGGTAAACGCCATCCTTCAGCGTTTTCTCCAGCAGGTACGGGCTGCCGCAATCAGGACACTTTTCCGCCACCGGCTTGTAGGCCGAGGTGAACTCGCAGTTGGGGTAAGTCGAACAGCCATAGAAGAGGTTTCCGCGACGAGCTTTCTTCTCTACCAGCTCGCCATCGGCGCACTGCGGACACTTCACGCCGATGAAGTTCTGCTTCACCCACTTGCACTCGGGATAGCCGCTGCACGACACGAACTCGCCGTAGCGGCCATGTCGAAGCAGCAAACCGCGTCCGCATTGCGGGCACTTTTCATCCAGCGGAATGTCTGGAATCTTCTTTGCCTGGTCGAGCCGCCGCGTGGTCTTGCAGTCGGGATATCCGGTGCAGGCCATGAACTGCCCAAAGCGTCCGCGCTTCAGCACCATGGGACGCCCGCAATTCTCGCAATACTCTTCCTGCGTCGTCTCCTGGACGTCGGCGCTATCCAGATCCGGCAGGTCGATCGGGTTCTCTTTCGTAAATGTGCAACTGTTGGGATCGGTCTTGTCGTAGGAGCTGCACGCGAAGAACGAACCATGCTTGCCCCACTTGATGACCAGCGGAGAGCCGCACCGCTCGCATTTCTCGTCGGTGGGTTTCTCCATGCGCTTTACGTTCTCCATATGCTTTTCGGCATAGTGGAGCTCGCGCTCGAACTTCTTGTAGAACTCGCCCAGGGCGTCGGTCCAGCGCTCTTTGCCGTCTTCGATCTCGTCGAGCTCTTCCTCCAGCCGCGCCGTGTACTGCGGATCGAAGATGTCTTTAAAGTTCGCGACCAGCAGATCGGTAACGACGAACCCGATCTCCGTCGGAATGAACTTGCCGCCAGTCTTCTGCACATACTGCCGCTCTTGAATGGTGCTGATGATCGCGGCATACGTGGACGGGCGTCCGATGCCCCGTTCTTCCAACTCTTTAACCAGCGAAGCTTCGTTGAAACGCGGAGGCGGCTCGGTGAAGTGCTGCTCGGCGTCAATTCCCTTCAGCGTAAGCTTCTGGCCCTGTTCCAGCGCCGGCAACTTGTGCTTCAGCGCCTCGTCTTCTTCGTCCTTGCTGTCTTTCGCTTCCTCGTAGACTTTCAGGAAGCCTTCGAACTTCAGCACCGATCCGGTCACGCGGAAGCGATAGCTCTGCGCCGCCGCTGCTGGCATCGATATCGACCGTGGTCTGGTCGAAGATCGCCGGCATCATCTGCGAAGCGACAAAGCGCTGCCAGATCAGCTTGTAAACCTTGTATGCGTCCTCTTCCAGATACTGCTTGATGCTGTCGGGATGACGCATCGCCGACGAGGGGCGGATGGCTTCGTGCGCATCCTGCGTGTCTTTCTTCGACTTGTAAGTGTTAGGCGACTCCGGCAGGAATTCCTTGCCGTACTCTTTGCCAATCCACTCGCGCACTTCGCCGAGCGCGTCGTTGGAAACGCGGGTTGAGTCGGTACGCATATAGGTGATGAGGCCAACCGTGCCCTCGTCGCCCAATTCGATACCTTCGTACAGCCGCTGCGCGATCATCATGGCGCGCTTCACGCTGAAGCGCAGCTTGCGCGAGGCGTCCTGCTGGAACTTGCTGGTGGTAAACGGAGCGGCCGCACTACGCCGGCGCTCGCGCTTCTCGACCGAGCGAACGCTCCAGTCGGCGTTCTCCAGCGCCGCCTTAATCTTCTCGGCCTCTTCCCCGTTAGGAATTGGCGTCTTCTCATCACCAATGCCGACAAAACGTGCGGCAAACTGGGAGGCTTCCGCCCCAGAAGATTCGCGTCGATGGTCCAGTACTCTTCCTTGACGAACGCCTTGATCTCGCGCTCGCGCTCGACAATGAGCCGCAGAGCAACGGTCTGCACCCGTCCGGCAGACAGACCCCGACGGACCTTGTCCCACAACAGCGGAGAAATCTGATATCCCACCAGGCGGTCGAGCACGCGCCGGGTCTGCTGCGCGTCCACCAGATTGCGATCGATATCGCGCGGCTGGGCAAACGCCTCCTGCACTGCGCGCTTGGTAATTTCGTTGAAAGTTACGCGGCGAATGCTCTTGGATCCCGCTTTCGCCTTCTTCTTGCCATCAATGGAGTCGCCGCCAAGTTCTTCGGCCAAATGCGCGGCAATAGCTTCGCCTTCGCGGTCCGGATCGGGCGCCAGGTAGATGGCGTCTGCCGACTTCGCCAGCTTCTTCAGCTTGGCGATGACCTTTTCTTTGCCCGGTATGACAACGTATTCGGTGGAGAAGTCGTTATCGAGATCGACGCCCAGCGACTTTTTGGGCAGATCTTTAATGTGGCCGAACGAGGCTTCCACCTCGTAGCCGGTGCCAAGATATTTTTGGATCGTCTTCGCTTTGGTAGGCGACTCGACGATGACTAAACCTTTAGACAATGTTTCCTCGTTCTATGAGTGCGGGTGGTGCAATGTCAGTATGAACCTAGCACGTACGGCGCGAGCCGCGAAATCTAGCTGCCAGCCGCCAGCTGCCAGCCACCAGCTAAAGCCCTACAGACCAGCCACTTAGAGGCTATACCGAATCTTGGCGCATGCAACTTGCTGGCCGTCGTATGGTCTTGAGTAGCGCGTTCAGCATTCGACGAACCTCCTCGACCTGAGAGAGTAGTCGGTAGATCTCAACCGCGAGCAGGGATAAGATCTCGCGCCAGGAGGAGATGACACTCCACCTCGCAATTCGAACCCAGCGCAATCTGCACGAACTTTGCAAATTCAGGCTGTGTGCGCCCGCAGCCTTCGGCCAAGTTCGCCTCGATGGACGCCGCGCGCGCCGAACCTGACTCGTCAAACCAAACAGCTCGGACTCAGGAAAGCCTTCCGTCGCCCGATAGACATTCAAGGTCAACTGGTGCGACTTTCGCCAAACCTCAAGATTCTTGAAGTCTCTCATCTTCCATCTCCTAGGCTCCAGCTGGTAGCTGGTAGCTGGCAGCTGGCGGCTTACAATACTCGCACATAATTCTTCCCCGGCAACACCCGTATCCGGCTGCTCAGCTCCAGTTCGAACAACGCTGTAAAGATCTCAGAAGACGACAAGTGCTGAACCAGTCGTTCGACGATTTCGTCGATATGCGTCGACTCATCCGCCCGGAGAATCCCTAACACTCGCTTCTCCCCCGGACTTAAATCAGCCGCGCCAAACAAAGATGCTGTCTGGGGGGCATCGGATGCAGGCGGTTCCGGAGGCGTCAACGCCAATCGCACATCCGCAGGCAGTGCTTCCCACACGTCTTCCCAAGTCGCAACCAGCGCAGCTCCCTGTTTTATCAACGTGTTAGGGCCCCACGAGAGCTTGTTGGTCACGTTGCCCGGAACCGCGTAAACGTCTCGCCCCTGCTCCAGGGCGCAGCGGGCGGTAACCCGGGTTCCGCTGTATTCGCCGGCTTCGATGACCAGCACGCCGATCGACATGCCGCTGATAATCCGGTTGCGGATAGGAAAATTTTGCGGCGCAGGAAACGATCCCAACGGAAACTCGGAGACGATCGCGCCACCCGAGCTATTATCTGGTCGGCCAGCTTCTGGTTTTCTTTGGGATAAGTAACGTTGACCCCGGTTCCCCAGACCGCGACGGTCTTGCCGTGTGCGTTGAGGGTTCCGCGATGCGCAGCGGTATCCACCCCGCGCGCCATGCCACTAATTATGATGAGCCCGCGCGCCGCCAGGTCGCAGGCGAGCCGCTCGGCAACTCCCAGGCCGTAAGGCGTGGGATGGCGGGTTCCGACCACCGCAACGCCGAATTCGTTGAGGATCTCGGCATCACCCCGAACATAGAGAATCAGCGGTGGGTCGTAGATCTCCAGCAGCCGCGAGGGATAGCGGGGATCGGTTGGAACAATCGCCGTGGCCCCCAGCTCGCGCAAGCGATCCAGCTCCTCGCCTGCCAACTCCAGCGATTTGCCCAACGCAATGCTCTGGGCCGCCGCAGCAGGAAGGCCCGCCGCTTCCAGGTCGGTCAACGACGCGGCGAAGATGGCATCGATACCGCCGTAATATTCGACCAGTTTCTTGCCGCGTCCGGCGCCGATGCCGGGCGTCATGGCCAAGCCAAGCCATTTCAAGGATTGATCAGTTGCGGGCGCGGTGGGGATGGTCGTAGAGCGAGTTGGGGCCAAGGGAAACTCCGTGGGCGAAAGGGTGGTCCGAAGCGCGAGGGTAACTTCGAAAATCTGGTTACCGTCAATGAGGGGCGTCACTGAGGGTTGTGCGGAGTTGAAGGAGGCTTCGAATGAGCGACATGATCGCTGATTTGATAGGCAAGCGCGACGGCGTCCCACGAGGTAAGTCTATGGAGGGCAAGATTATCTGCCGCTGAACCATTACGGCCGAGATCACAGGTTCCGTACGTGATGGTCAACCGTGTTGGAGATTGCCATTCGAGTTGGAAGGCGTCGTAATCAGGACCGCATTCAAACGTCTGTTCGTAAACAATATTCCCCCACGCCTCAGTCGCTCTTCGAATCAGAACTTGCACAGAATCGAACCTCCGTGCATCGGCTCGATAACCTCGCGAATTTCCGCGATCAGGGCTCCGTCTGGTGATCGCGATTGTCGAATAAGACGGATTTCTTGATTTCCACCGAAATCGAAAACAAGCAGCCCGAAGGCTGCCAAGAACAGGCAAAGACCAACCGCACATGTAACAAGCACCCACTTTAGCCAGTGTCCTCTCATGGTTTACTCAAAGCGCCTCAAGGTACGCCACCTCTATAGACAAGCGCTAGCTCACTTCTCCCTCTGCTAGACTCGAATTTCATGTCTGGCCTCCGAATTTCGGCCATTTCGTTCCTCAACACTGCGCCGCTCATGTGGGATTTCGAGCACGGCGACGCCGCCAAAGATTTCGAAATCTCCTACACCATCCCTTCGAAGTGCGCGGCTGCGCTGGCCGCGAACGAAGCCGACATCGGAATCATCCCCGCCATCACCTACGCCGAAATTCCCCGGCTGGTGATACTCCCGAACATCGCCATCGCCGCCAAGGACCACGTTCGTTCGATCCTGCTGGTCAGCAAGAAACCGTGGGAAGAGGTCCAGACCGTCGCCGCCGACACCTCGTCGCGAACTTCGGTCGCCCTGGCACAGGTTTTGTTCTCGAAGTTCCTCGACGGCCCGCGGCAGTTCACGCCGCACGAGCCCAATCTTGAGCAAATGCTGGCGCACTACGATGCCGCGTTGCTGATCGGCGATCCGGCGCTGGTCGTCGCCTCAGTCCAGCCGCCTTACTATCTTTACGATCTGGCGCATGAGTGGCGGCAACGGACCGGCAAGCCGTTCGTCTTCGCCTTCTGGGCGGTGCGGCTCGACGCGCTGAACCGACTGGCCAAGGGCCTCTGCCTGGCCAAAATCTTTCAGCAATCGCGCGATCACGGCCTCGAACCGGAGAACCTCGCCACGCTGGCGAAAGAGTGGTCCACACGGCTGGGACTGACCGAAGCGGAAGTTAAGACCTACCTCACCGAGAACATCCACTACTACCTCGACCAGGAAAACCATTCCGGGTTGCAGCTCTTCCTGAAGTACGCTCACGAGCTTGGCCTGATTGCCCAGGTACCTGACCTGAGGTTCCTCGGGCCAACCGCGTTCAGCAGCCACAAGCGGTAAACTCCACCGAAAACGAGCACAGGCTGCGGAAAAAGGCGACTTTCGCGTAGAGCAGGCCTTCAAGTCAGCGTCCATGCCGTTAAAAATACGTGTGGGATTTAGAGTGTGCGTGAGAACTGGAATTCGCGTTGGCTGTGGAGTTCAACAGGTAAGAAACCAGCGCCGTAGGCGCAGCAGAGCTTAGCCCAGCGCTTCAGCGCTGGGTGAAGTGGGAAAAAGTGCCCAAGTCCTGTAGGGACGGCAGAGTTCTCACGCACCCGCTTTAGCCCCTGACGTGCTCCCAACGGACTTTTCCCGCAGCCTCTTTCAGGCGTGCCGATGAGGCTTAGAAATCACTCGGGCTTCAGCCCCTGCAAACACTGCGCGCAGAAGCTGAAGCCACGCCCCTGAGACAAAACTTATTGATGAAATGGCTTCTGGATTCCACACATTCGCCTCATCCCGATAGCGGAATTCTGCTTCTAAGACGGTATACGTTTGCAGTTCAAGCACCATGATGCTCCCCTTCGCAATTCTTACGCTGAAGCACGTCGCCTGGCACTGGATCCAGCGCCTCGGCGGCCTCGGCCTGATCGCCGTCGGCCTCATCGATAATTCGGTGGTCCCCTTCCCCGGCGGCATGGACTTCTTCACCATCCTGCTTTCCATGTCACACCCCCAACTCTGGTGGTACTACGCGATCATGGCGACCCTCGGCAGCGTGATCGGTGGCTATTTCACCTACCGCATGGGCGAAAAGGGTGGCGAGCAAACGCTGGAGAAAAAAATCTCGAAACGGCGGGCGGAGAAGGTTTACAGGATGTTCGAGAAGTACGGAGCCTGGACGATTGTCATCGGGTCGGTGCTGCCTCCTCCCGTTCCTATCGCCCCGTTCTTCGTCGCGCCCGGAGCGCTGAAATATCCGCTCAAGAAATTCCTGCTGGCGGTCGCCGTCGGCCGCTCACTTCGCTACACTGCCGTGGCTTATCTCGGCTCCATCTATGGCAACCGAGTGTTCCACTGGATGTATCACTATTACCGGCCCCTCCTGTACATCCTATTGGCTCTCGCCTTCGTTGGAGGTTTTGTCGCCTTGTATTACTGGAAGCGCGCCAAACGGCACGACCGGCAGGAAACCGGGAAAACCGCGCCCACTCGGAAAGCGGCCTGAGGACAACGGCTTTTGGTGGAGCGGCTGCCGTGGTATCGCCTGCTTTGTGTCAGGGCACGGCTTTACGGGTTGCTGAAAAAGTCGCATTTCGGGTAGAGCTGGCCTTCAGGCCAGCGTCCATGCGATTGAAATTACTTGCGGGCTTTGGAGTCCGCGTGAGAACTCGGCTTTGTCAATGCCGGTGGAACAACCCACAACCTGAGCCCCCTTGGGGGCGACCAACATGACAGCCCAGCACGTAGGCCGCCGCGGCGGGCGGAGTGCTGGGTCGGAGTGGGAAAAGTCCCCGAGTCGCGTAGCGACGGCACAGGTCCTCACACACACTTTGACGCCTGAGGTACTTCCAACACTCTTTTTCAGCCGCCTCTTCACTGGTATCGATTAAGATGAGCGGCTTTAGCCGCGAGGGATCTGCTCTTTTTCCGCCACGACCAATTTTTCTGCGGCCTGTGAAGCGGACTCGGGATTTCACATTTACACCTTCCTGCTATGAAGGCGAGGCCTAGATATGCTGCCCCTGCGGGACGGAACGTATTGAGTGGTTGCGCCGTTGTCTCTCAATCGCGAGTTGCGTAACAGCCGCTGAAGCGCTGGGCTAACTTCCGCGGCGCCCAACTGCTATTTGCTAACGGGAGTAAGTACTTGTTGAAACTTACTTCCCAAAACGGAGTTGCGTCTACTGTCCAAAGGCAGCAGCGAGAGCCGCTAGGGCTTCTTTTTGAGGAGCTTGTCTATTGCTTGCTGCGGGTCAGCAATGACAAGCCGTTCCTCTTTAGGCCCGGGCTTGTCTCTCTTGCGTTTCGACTTGGGCTTCTTCGGCATTCTGCGCTATTATCTCAGACGTACCCCGTTGTGGGATGTGAGTCCCCCAGCTGGGGCTCGAACCCGGGCGCTCGGAATGAGCACGCGGTTGCAAACCGCGCCTGTCTGCCAGTTCCAGCACTGGGGGAAATTAAAGCAACGCTAGATGCTACGGCGGGAGAACTCTTGCAAGGGGCTCCCGCTTTTGCTTGATTCCTCAGGCCGTCTAGCGCGGCCCTGCGTCTCTTCTCTTCTTCATCTGAAACCTCATCGTGGCCGCCATCACTACGCGACCGTCGAAATCAAATCGTTTGCCAGCGCACGCGCTTTGGCAATGCCTGTATTGGTAAGCCCGATACTTTTTGCCCCGCCGCAAGCCGAACGACATAACATCGCCATCTGCCGCCAGCTTGTCGAGAATGCGGTCGAGACGCGGGGTTCCATAGCCGCCAGTCGCAGACAAGACCCGACAGCAACTCTGCACCCGTAACCGAGTCGTTGTTCCGCATCGCTTTCTGGCCGTACAGCATGACAAGAACTGCGTCATGTACGCTTGCCGTCCGTGCGGTGAGGCGAATGTAGCGGCCATCCGCTCGCATTATCTTGGTAAGGTCGGAGTGAATATTGGCGGGTTCGCGCTTCTCTTCTCGTTGCGCTCCGTTAGCGCCAGCAGCATCGGTGGGAGTCGCTGCTATAGCAGCAGCAGTGGAAGCGACCAGCCTCACCAATTCCTGCCACTCCTGAAACTGCCGTCGCACATCTTCGGGCGAGCCTTCAGCCTCGAACTCGTGCGCCCCAATTTTCGTTTTCAATCGCGAGATGTTGTCCATAAAACCTCACATTCGGAGCATCCGATTTGCAACCCCTTTATTTTGGAGGACTCTAATGCCTGGTGTCAATAGACTAACGCCATATTCTGACAATAAATCAAATGCCGCCACACGGCGTAAGGATTCCACTGGTATGTGCATTAACTGTGGAAATAGAATTACATTCTGTGGAAGGCCGTTTACGGCTGACGGTTAGATGCAGTAAAATCTCTATATATCAATGAGTTTCGAGATGTCACAGCAGCCAGTCGCCTGCTGGTCTATGGCCGACAATGCAAATATATCCATTTTTATCTTGATACTTATTGAAAATATATGCTACTGTTTACTCATGAAGCGCAACAAATCAGCGGTTCTTGAGGCACTCCGAAATGCGGCTGTAAGAGAACCATTGGCGGTAGCATTCTTAGAGAAGCAGCGTTGGGATGATTGCCCAGCTTGCCTGCGATGCGGAGACGTTGACGTGTATAACATGATGAAGGGCCGCACCGGAGAACGAAACCGCGATTATCGCTGGCGTTGCCGTGGGTGACAAGCAGTTCTTCACTGTTCGCACGGGCACTCCGCTAGAAGAAACACGCTTGCCGCTTCGCGTGTGGGTTTACGCGATATGGAAAGCAGCAAGTTCGAAGAAGGGTATTTCAGCGTTGCAGCTATCGCGTGAGATGGAGATTACACATAAGTCCGCGCTGTTCGTTCTCCGTCGCATCCGTCACGGCGCTGGCGAAGCTGAACCAGTGAAATTGACGGGTACAGTCGAGGTCGATGAGCTTTATGTTGGCCGGCGCCGTCCACGTCACAAGGGCATATCAAAGCAGGGACGCGGCACCCTCAAGACGCCCGTGGTTGGCATGGTTCAGCGCGGCGGCGATGTGCGCTTTCAGATGTTGGAACGGGTCACCGCTGACAATCTGAGCAATTTCATTGCAGAGAACGCCGACTTAACTTGCCGAATCATCACGGAAAATACAACCTCTATCGCAAGGTCGGACAGAAGTTTGAGGGCGGGCACGAAGTTGTGACGCATAGCGCGGGTGAGTACGTCCGACCCGGAACTGATGTTCATTCCAACTCAATCGAGGGCGTGTTCTCTCTTATCCGTCGTGGGGTGATTGGCACATTCCACAGCGTCAGCAAGAAGCATTTGCCGAACTACCTAAATGAGTTTCAATTCGCTGGAACACCCGCAAGATAGACGACGGCCAGCGTGTATCGCGCCTAATCAAGCAGATTGACGGCAAGCGCCTTCTCTATCGGGAGTCGGTAGAGAATCCGCCGTACTTGCCAAAGCCTCAGGCCCAGATGGAAGCACCGTTTGAAGAGCCGTTTTAGGACGAGGGTAGTGAGTACCAATACAGAGTGCCATTGGGCTGCTTATGAGTGATAAACCGAAATACCTTTTCCCGTTTCAGTGGAATGAACCAAGGTTGGTAAATGACGACAATGGCGATTTCGCCTTGGTTGGCCCGAACAAAGAGGTCGCTCGGCGTGACTGTGAACCTGTGTCCATATCGAGCCTATGGTCTTTCCATTCGTTTCGCACCAATCTCGGGCCGTTTGTGGCGAACTCTGGTTTCATGGGTTGTATATCGCCATCGCCTATACGCAAGATGCCGAGCCCAACTTCAGCGGTAACGCGCCACAAGGGTATGAAGCCATTATTGACGATGGTGAAAGGAGCGGACATTGAATTATTCGGGTCGGAAAACGGGCTCTCCCGGAGAAATCGAAGGGCGCGGTAGGAAAGTTACGATTGCTGCGGCTCCCCCAATCAACGTGCAGCCGCCCAGTATTAGCGCGAGTAGCATACTGTTTCTTGATGTTTCTGCTTCCTTTTTTGGCTTTTGCTTTGCTTTGCGTGCTGATTTTGCTTTTGTTAGACGAGTCGCCCGCTCGTTCTATCTGCGCTGGCATTTTAACCGCCGAGGGCGAATTAAGAGTAGGCAAGAAGGTGCTATTTTCAACAAATACCTACTGCCATTTGCTAATGCAAGTGCCAACCGCCAAAAGCCAACCGCCGCCTTCCTCACAACGCGAAATAGAACGTCGCGCCGTGCTCGACTTCAGCTTGCGCCCAGATCTCTCCTCCGTGGCGCGCGACAATGCGCTGAACCGTGGCAAGGCCAATGCCCGTTCCCTGAAAATCGGTCGAGTTGTGCAAACGCTGGAAGGGCTTGAACAGACGATTTGCGTAGGCCGGGTCAAACCCCGCGCCGTCGTCGCGAACGTAGAACACTCGCCGTCCAAGCCGCCCTTCGCAGCCGAATTCGATGTGCGCCTGCTCGTGTTTCGAGGTGTACTTCCACGCATTGCGCAGCAGGTTTTCCATGGCGATACGTAACAGGCGGGAATCGCCTTCGATGGGCTCGCAATCGTGAATGGTGAAGTCGACGCGGCGGCTGGGCTCCTGCCGGCAAAGCTGGTCGGCGATTTCTTTGGCAATGCGGCTCAAGTCCACCCGCTCTTCGTGCATGCTGGTGGTGGTGACGCGCGATAAATTCAACAGGTCGTCGATCAATTCCGCCATGCGCCGGCTCGCAGCTTCGATCTGCGCCACGCACTCCCGCGCCGCCGGAGCCAGCGCAGCTCCGTGTTCCGCGGAAAGGATGTAGCTGAATCCGTTGATGACCTCCAGCGGTCCGCGTAAATCGTGCGATACCGAGTAGGAAAAGGCTTCGAGCTCCCGGTTGGCCGCGGTCAAATCGCGGGTACGATCGTCGACCCGGCGCTCCAACTCCGCCTGCGCCGCCTGTAATGCGGCGTCACGCTGCTGGATTTGCGCCAGCATGTTGTTAAAGGCATCGATGAGCACGTCGATTTCGTCGCGACGTCCCGTCGGAGTGGCCCGGACGGAGTAGTTGCGTTCTTGCGAAACCAATCGTGCCGTGTTGGCCAGCTCCACAATCGGATCGGCCACCGACCGCCGCACGATGGCCGACAGCAGCAGCGCCGGCAACAGAGAAAACAGCAGCACCATGGCCGCAATGCCGCCGTATTGTTCAAGCCGCTGCCCGGTTTCGGTCAAGTCGGAACGAATGTACACATAGCCCAGGCGCTTGCCTTGGAAAACGATGGGCTGGCGGACAATCACTTCGCCTTTTCGGAAGCTTGCGCTCGCCTTCCCCGTCCCGTCTCCCGGATCTGCCAGGCGCTCACTCTTACTCCTGGCGTATTGCGCAAATAGTTGGCCATCGGCGTTAAAGATGGCCGCGGTGATGATGTGGGGAAGATTGCTGAAGGCCGATAAGGTTTCTTCGGCGGCTTGCGGATCATTAAAAGTGAGCGCGGAGATGCTGTTGGAGCCCACGATCTGCGCTTCCGTCGAGAGATTTCGCACCAGATTCTGGCGGAAAGCGTATTGATCGTAGGCCAGAAAGGCCGCACAGGCGGCGATCAGGGCCACGGCGCTCACCAGCACATTCATCACCGTGAGCTTGCGCGAGATCGGGGAGTGGCTCAAGTCAGGCATGACTAGTGGCTCCCTCCCCCGCCGCGAACCACCTCGACCGCGACCTTCAGCAGCTCCGAGCTCATCGAGAGGCCATTGCTCTG
The DNA here is from genome assembly GCA_963791965.1 of uncultured Acidobacteriaceae bacterium. Classification (GTDB taxonomy): domain Bacteria; phylum Acidobacteriota; class Terriglobia; order Terriglobales; family Acidobacteriaceae; genus CAVVDY01. The sequence continues at coordinate 162,856 of CAWBUK010000011.1, forward strand.
CGTGGACGACAGATTGACTTCAAAGCGCACCCGTCCATCGCGGAGGACGAACTGGATCATGCCTCCGCGTTGCACAAAATCGGGGATGTCGCTCACCGTGAGCACCGAAGCCTCGTGAATTGCAGGGAGTATGTTGCTTAGACGCGCGGATTCGGAGCTACTGATGTATAGGATTGAGCAACCGGTCGCATCTTGCGGACGAGCGATGCGTTTATCCCGCACCGGCCTGCCCCCCACAGTTTCGCCTGCAATCGTCCGATCCAGCACCGGCCCGAAGGGATCGTCCCCCAGCACGCAGATCAGGAAGGGCGCTTGGGAGGTATGGGTGGTGCCGGGCCAGACCACGAATTTGCCGAAATTGAAGAGATAAGCGGCTTCAACTTCGTATTGTGTGGGCTTAAGTTCTGGTTCCGCGTGCGCAAAACGAGCAAAAAAACATGCCAGCAGAAGTAAAAAGAAGACCAGGATCTCGGAGCGCGGCCTCGTCCTTCTCCACCCGGTGGCACGAGAAATCGCGCGTTGAACCCGCTCTTGCATCTGCATGAATGAGGTATTTTTGGTTCAAAAGGCCCTGAATTGCCCCACTAAACTACTCCCAACGCCACGTTATCCTGCCAAAAAACGACCTTTCGATCCCCACTGGCCCCCGCGGATCGTACGAGTACTCGTAATGATAGGGCTGGAAGAGATTCTGTCCCACCGCCGACAGCAGCACCTGCTTGGTGACATGCCACCCCAGCGAGACATCGCCAGTCCAGTACGACGGAATCATCAAGCCCGGCAACGAGCTTACATAGCGAACCTGAAAGTCGGCGGTCACAGATTTCGGCAGATCGAAGTTCGATTGCACCAGCACCTGATGCTGCGGGCTGGAGCCTTGCGTGGTTAATGGCGAACCAACGTTAATCGCATTGGGGTCCGCGATTTTGATGTGCATTTCCAGGAACGAATACGACCCGGTAAGTCGCCAGAAATTCGTCGGCTGCCACTCGGCTGCGATCTCGCCGCCCTCGGTCGTTGCTTTGTAGCTGTTGCCGAATTGCGCGGTGACAATCACGTGCTGCGGCGGAGGTACGTCCTCGATGGCCGGGCCGCCGGTAAGCTCTTCACTAAATAAGTTGCTGTACTGATTGAAGAATGTCGCGACGTCAACATACAACCTGGACTTGACCATGCGGCGGTAGCCCAGCTCGTATCCGTTGAGGTTTTCTGATGTGAAATTGGGATTGGCATTGAAGCGCGCAAAAAATGGCAGCCCGTTGGGCGCGGGACCCAGATAGCTGGAAAGATAGAAATCGCGCTCGACATCGGCGGGAGTGCGCACCGCACGGGTAAACGCCGCCCATAACGTCTGGGTTGCCGTGGGAGTGTAGAGCAGGCGAACATTGGGCTCGGCCAGCAATCCGGTGAAGTTGGTCTTGAGAATCTTGGCGCCGACTACGAGCTGCAGCTGGTTGGGCTTCAGAGCGATCTCATCCTGGATAAAGCCGGTGTAGAGCTGGTCGGTTCGGCTCTGGGGGAGGAAGTACAAACCCTGCGTAACCATCGGATTAAATCCGTGGCTGATATCGATGCTCGCGCCCCAGGAGAGTTCCTGGCGTTTGAACGGGTGCCGCTGCAGATAGTCGACGTCGTAGGTATCGCGCAGATCGCCAAAATTGAGCTCGTGGCGATTGTCGCGGGAATAGAAGGCATCCAAAAGAAAACCCTTTTTGTCGCCCTGGTTGCGTTCCCAGCGCCACAAGACGTTGCCGCCCGAGAGGCTGGCCGTACCGTCCTGGATGTAAGTTTGGGGCGGTTCATAGTCAGTGATGCTGACACTCTCGCCGAAATCCTGGTTGTAGAGCGAACCTTCCAGGGTGAAGTGGTCGCGCACGTTGCGAGTCCAATCCATGCGAAAGCCCGCTTGCCCGGCCTGCCAGGAATCGTAGTTGTGCCCGTCGGGATGATATTCGTGGGCCCAGGCGAATGCTTTGCCGTAAACCCGGTAGGTGAAGTCTTTGCCGTGGGCGCCGCCGTAGCGAGCTTCGCCCAATCCCTGCTGAACGTTGCCGCCTCCGCCGGAGAGCAGCCCGCCCTGGGTTTCTTTGCTGTCTTTGGTGATGATGTTGATTACGCCGTTGACGGCGTTCGGACCCCAGATGGTTCCGCCCGGGCCGCGAATAACCTCAATGCGATCGACATCTTCGATCAACGTGTCCTGCACTTCCCAATAGACTCCGGCGAGCAGCGGCGAATACACGCTGCGGCCGTCGATGAGCACCAGCACCGAACGCGACAGACGAGTACCGAATCCACGAATGCCAATCGACCAGGTGTCGGCATTGATGCGAGCAACTTCCACGCCGGGCGCCAGGCGCAGGGCTTCCGGAATATTGGTGGCTCCGGAACGCTGAATGTCGTTCTGGGTGATGACGTAGATTGCGGCAGGGGTCTTCCAGACCTCTTCCGGAGCTTTGTTGACGGAAGTAACCTGGATATTGCCGAGTTGTTCGAGGCTGAGTTGAGTTAGCTGCTTTTCGGCGGCATCGGGATTATCGATGGCGGCAACGTGCGAAGAGAAGAGGGCGAGCGCCCCTAAGAGCAAGGCGAGAGTGCGGCGAGACGAAAACTCCCTGAAACCTTTGGCCATGGTAAGTGCAGCCCAGCGTCGGCGCTACCGCTGCTGTCTTTTCTCGGACGTGGTGCGGGAGATAGCTCCTGGCACAAAGATGCCTAGAGCAACAACGTGAGATGCCGGTTTCGGGAGCCCGGGTTGTACTCCGGATATGCGATAGCGTGCTCGAAGTGGCGTTTCTGGCGGCCGCCCGGGCGAATATTTGTATCTTTGCGAAACAACAACAACTCTGGATGTATACTGCAAATCCACTCGTTGAGGAGGGCTTATGCCAAGCGTGTTGATCGTTGACGATGACCCTTCCCATTTGAAGATATATTCGTGGATCATCGAGCGTGGCGGATACCGCACGGTTCCGCTGCTGGCGTGGACAGAGCCGCTGGCTATTCCCCAGGCCGAGCCTATCGACCTGGTGTTGCTGGACTATCGGCTGGGGGAGAGTCTTTCCGCTCCCGATGTAGCGAAACAGATACGGTTTACCTTCCCTGAGGCTCCAATCCTGGTGCTTTCCGACATGATGTACATGCCGGATGATATGGCGGAATACGCCACGGCGTTTGTGCGCAAAGGGAATCCTGAGCAGCTTTTGCAAACCGTGGGCACCTATCTGAAGCCGGGTGCGGAACGGGGTAAGACTTCGGAGCCTGCGGCGTAGTTGCGGAGCTAGGGTTTTTCGATGGCATCGACGCTGGTCTGAAGGCCCGCTCTAGCTGAAATTCGATTTCCTATATCTTGGACACATGTTTTCTGGCTCCTATGAAGTCGCGGGGCTCAGCCTGCTTTCGGCGGCGTCGTGGGGTGCAGGCGATTTCTCCGGTGGGCTCGCGGCCAAAAAGGCCGACGTCTTCCGCATCGTCGCAGTAGCCCACGCCTTTGGTTTGCTCGCAATGTTGCTGATGGCGTGGCTCACGCGCGAGAAAATACCTCCGACGCCGGACCTGATCTGGGGAGCGGTTGCCGGATTGGCGGGAGCTTTCGGCATCGCGGCGCTGTATAAAGCGCTGGCCATTGGACGGATGGGAATCATCGCTCCGGTAGCGGGAGTGATTACAGCCGCCATTCCGGTGATGGTTGGAATTGCAACGTTGGGATTTCCGCCGGCGATCCAGCTAGCGGGATTTGCGCTGGCGCTGGTCAGCATCTGGTTGGTGGCGCGTCCGGATGGACAAATCGATACCCATCGCGGGTTGGGGCTGGCGATTATCGCCGGTATTTGCTTCGGACTATTTCTGGTGAGCGGCAAACATGCCGGATTACATACCGTGTTCTGGCCAATGGTGGCGGCGCGCGCGGCGTCGGTCGTCGTGATGGGCTCAATTGCATTGCTGTTCGTCAAAGACGCGCGCTCGCTGCGACCGGCGATTGTTCCCATCCTGCTGTGCGGACTGCTGGATTCCGCGGGCAATGCGCTGTTTTTGGCCGCGACACGTCATGGGCGACTGGATGTAGCGGCAGTGCTGTCGTCACTGTATCCGGCGTCGACGGTGATATTGGCGCGGCTGGTGTTGAAGGAGCGGGTTTCGCGGATGCAGGGGTTGGGTATCGCGGGGGCGCTGGTGGCGATTGCGCTGATATCGGCATGACTTCTACCACTTTGGCGTGATGTGTAAGAATTACGTGTCAACTAGGAGAAATGCAACAATCCTCCGCAAATTACTGTAGTTAATGGAAATATAAACTTCGAAATTAGTAAAGATTCCGGAGTGAATCTGCTATGATTAAGTTAGTGAGTCAGACAGGGAGAGCATCCCGGGCTGGCTCTTTTTGTTGTCCGGCACTTTTCGAAGGAGAACGATCTTGGACACTTTGATTTCACTGTTGGGGAGGGCGTTGCAGTGGGAAGTGATTAACAGACAGGAATTCGCAATTAGCAGAAATTCAAACCGAGAGCACGACGGCAACATCACGCGCGCCATCCAAGACACGAATGATTCGCACCGGACGGATCGCAGCGTCGTAAACGATCAAATAGCGGCCGACCGGCCAAAAGAGCAGTGGCTTATCCGTAAGATCTTCTCTGCTGTGACCTATGCCAGGGTTTTGTCCCAGCCGCTGTAAGGATGAAAGTAGTTGCTGCCGAAGCTTGGCGGCCGCTCTTGGTTTATCGCCGCGACGTAGTTATAAATGTCGAGAATGTCTTGAGCCGCGATTCTCGTTAATAAAAAGCGCTTCATGCGCTTTTGCGCTTGTGGACCGCGAGTTTCTCCTGGTGTTCCAATCGACGGAAGAAATCTTCTCCATCGATGAGGTCGCCTCTCTCCGCTGCAGCCCAGCCCTCATCGATCTTTCGGCGAATAGATTGGAGACGAGCCTCCCGCACGCTCTCGTGATCTTCAAACAGGCGCAGAGCCGCGCGGACGACTTCGCTGGCCGAGTTGTAACGTCCGCTTTTTACCTTCTTTTGGACCAAGGATTCGAGTTCAGGGGTCAGGTTGATGTTCATAGGCTTATGCGCTAACGATAGGTGTGGTTGGCAAAGATTGTCAATCTTGGACAATAATCGTGCTTCGCTCGGGCTCACGCCGTCGCGGTGTCGCCGGTTGAAACCGGCTCGCTGCATATATTGCACGCTACCCAGGGTTCCGTCCGCCGCGGCGGACTCCACCCTGGGCTAACTTCTGAGCCGACGCTTCGCGTCTCGGGTGACGCGTGTGCGAGCATTACCGCCAGCCGGAAATTTATCGTCATCGAAACCGGATCGCGGGTTCCTTACATTCCGCTGGGGCGGACTCCACCCTGGGCTAACTTCTGAGCCGACGCTTCGCGTCTCGGGTGAAGCGTGTGCGAGCGTTTCCGCCAGCCGGAAATTTGTCGTCATCGAAACCGGATCGCGGGTTCCTTACATTCCGCCGCGGCGGACTCCGCCCTGGGCTAACTTCTAAGCCGACTCTCCGCGTCTCGGTTGAGGCGCGTGCGAGTCTCATCGCCAGCCGGAAATTTGTTGGTATTGAAACCGGATCGGGGTCCCCGATCATATCCGGTGAGTTCTCAACCGAAGGTCAACAGGAGAAACCTCGTTGTCGTTCTCTCGTGTTACAACTGAAGCTTCGCTCATGACGGCCCACAAGCTACCTTTCGGCGCGGGACTGCCTCAAGTCGCGGCTGCATTTCTGTTATTGATTTTCCTGGCGCAGTGCCTGTGGTTCATTGCGCTGGTGCCGATCACGTCGCTGGAAAGCAGCTACATCGAAGACGGACTGGTGCAGCTCAGTAACATGGCGCAGGCAGGGGCGCCGGAGCGCTCTCCGCTGGTGCCGGTGTTGGGGGCGATCCCGGTCAAATTGTTCGCCGGCAAGATCACCTTCGAGCAGCTCAGCCGCTATCGTTTCGTGATCCGCCTGCCGTTCCTGTTTTGCGGCGTGATGCTGGGCGCGTCGTTGTGGTACGTGGCGCGGCGACTCTACGGGAATTTTGGCGGAATCATTGCGCTGGCGCTGTATACGTTTTCGCCCATGATCGTGGCGCGCAGCAGCCAGGTTGAGGAAGACATTGTCGCGGGCTGGGGAGCGTTTGGGCTGATCTTCACCGGCATCGCGGTTGCCCATACGCTGTATGCGCCGCGTGAGGTGGTCCTGTGGAACTGGCGTCGCATTCTGCTGCTGGGAGTGTCGATTGCGATCTGCATTGGAGCGCAGTTTCCGATGTGGATTTTGCTGCTGCCAGGGCTGGCGTTTCTGATGTGGGTAGGCCATGTGCGTCCCGGAGCGGCGCTGGTCATCTTCGGCACGGCGTGCGCGATTGCGCTGATACTGCTGCTGGGATTTTACGGATTTCACATGTCGGCGTTGGTCTACTCGCTGCATGAAGCGCAATGGGTACCGTTCCAGCCGCAACTGCTGGGGTCAGGACTGAGCTACCGCTTGCTGGGAGAGTACTTCCTGCAAACCGGGCTGGGCTCAATCGTGCTGATTCTAGGAGCGCTGGTCACTTTCGCGGCGTGGCGGCGAACACGCTTTTTCGGCACCGCTGCTCCGCTGATTACGGCCAGCCTGCTGGTGCTTGCCAGTTTGGAAACAGAACCCTCGTCGGGGCTGCTTTTTCTGTTTGTTTCGCTGCCTTTTCTGATACTGTTCGTTTCAGGAGTAGCGGTCGACCTGCTGGAAAGCCGGTATGCGATCTTCGCGAACGCGGTGGTGGTGGGAGCGCTTATCGCGAACGCGACTGTCGATGTCTACACCTTGCTGGAGCTGCGGCATGTTGGAGTCCGGTAGGAACTTCCCGGCATCCAATGGGTTGAAGAATTTGTAGAGGGTTGTATGGCGGAACACACCAGCTTTCGAACGCCCTTCGGAACGTTCAGCCAGTTCGCAACTGTTGTTTGCGTGATGTTGCTGGGCATGTTCTCGCCTGTGCCAGCGAAAGCGCAGATTCACGGCATCCCGCCGTCGGTTACCTCCATCCCGAATCACACGCCGCCGTATATGCCGAACGCAACTGCCAGCGTTACGTCGCTTGGACCGTATGGGTACTGCTGCCAGGGGCCGTCGAATGTGCCGTATCGCAACCCAGCGTTTCCGAATCGTTACAACCGGCGCGGCAACAATGGATATGGATACGGCTACGGTTACACCTACGCTGTGCCTTACTACTCTTATCCGTCGGAGGACGCCAGCTACTACGGCGGCGGCGGCGGACCGTATCTCGAGTCGGGGCCGCCGCAAGGCGGAGCTCCGCCGGCCGACCAGACGCTGCACATCATCGTAGACACGGCTCCGCAGCGGCCGGCACCGCGCGACGAAGTTGCCGATGTGCAACCGGAGCCTGCGGTGCGTACGATTCCCGACGCGAAGCCGGGAGAGCCGACGACGCTGGTCTTTCGCGACGGCCGCACGCAGGAAGTAACCAACTACGCCATCATGGGCCAGACGCTGTACGTCTTCGACAACAAGACGAAGAAGATTGCGCTGGCCGATCTCGACGTTGCGGCGACGGTCAAGGCGAATGACGACGAGGGCGTAGAGTTCCAGGTTCCGAAGGCGAAGCAGAGTTCCAAGCCTGTAAAGCCCGGCGTACCTCTGCAAAGCGCGCCCGACGAGTCACCGAAGACGGGCAGTTCGATGACGTCGACGCCGTAAGAAAACAAATCATCACCACAGAGTTCGGTGTCCCTGCCATGCGAGGGGCTCAGTGCCCCGGCAGATGGAGCGCGTACAGGTAGCCGTCACCAGCGCCGAAGTACACCGCGCCGTTGACGATGACTGGCGAGGAAGCGATTTGTCCCGGGGCAGTGTACTTCGACAGCTGTGCTCCGGTGGCGGCGTCCAGTGCATACAGATTGTTATCGCCGGAGCCGGCATACACCACGCCATTGGCGACCGACGGTGGCTCAATGACAAAGTTCCCGGCGGTGAACTTCCATAACAGGGATCCGGTCGTGGCGTCGAGGGCGTACAAGTTGTTGTCGGTGGATCCGGCGTACACAATGCCATTGGCTACCGCGGGAGAGCGAGAGACCAGTCCCCCGGTCAGGTAGCTCCAACGCAAGACTCCCGTGGTTGCATCCAGGGCATACACGTGGCGGTCATCGCATCCGGCATATACCACGCCGTTGACAACTACGGGCGAGCCATCGAAGGAACCATGCGTCGAATAACTCCACCGGGGGGTTCCGGTGGCGGCATCGAGAGCGTGCACGGTGTCGTCATCCGCACCGACGTAGATCATGCCGTTGGCCACTGCCGGGGGATAGCCCGCGTAGGTTCCGATGTTGGACTTCCAGATGAGGGCGCCGGTGCCGGCGTCAAGCGCGTACAGATAGCCGTCCCCGGAGGCGATATAGACCACGCCGTTAACGATGGCAGGCGCTGAGTCGACGTATCTGCCGGTGGTGTACTTCCAAATCAGCGCGCCGGTGTTGGCGTTAAGGGCGTACACGTTGGCATCGCCGGAGCCGGCGTACACGACTCCGTTGGCCACCGCGGGCGAAGAACCGTGTATGTTTCCCACGGTGGAGTACTTCCACAGGAGGGCTCCGGTTGCGGCATTCAGGGCGTAGATGTTGTCGGCGGAGCCTACGAGTTCGTAAGCATAGACTGCTCCGTTAGCCACCGCGATATCACCGGAATTGAAAGAGTGCTTCCAATTGAGAACGAGGCTTCCTACGGTTGAGGGGCTGAGGAGGAATTCATTCGGGTTGTAACCGGTGTGGCAGGGATCAGAATGATACTGCGGCCAGTTCACAAACGCGGTTCCGGCGCGGCCAGCACACGGGGTTGATTGCGCGAAGACTGGAGCGGAAATGAACAGGCAAACAATCGCCATAAGAACCGCAGGCCAGCCGATGAAGCGGGTTTTCATGTTTCCTCCTGGCTAAGATCGAGAGCGTCGCTGAGCTATTTCCAGAGCGGAGTTCGCCTCAGAGACGGAGAAAAATCCAGTGTGCCCGACCAATAGCAGCGAGGATTTTCGACCGCTAGTGGAGCAGTGTCAAATGAAAGTTACGACACCAGTGTGGTTTGCGAAAAAGTGGCGCGGGTTCGCGAAAAAAGCTGTGGTGGTTGGTTGCCTATCCCATCGTTGCCGCGAATCCTCGCAAAGCAGAGCTTTTGTTCCGCGCAATTCAAACTTGTGCGCTGACACCCATTTTCGTAGTCGAGACTTTCAGCAACTGCCGACGAGAACAGATCTCCCGGTGGCTGCGGCGACCTCGTGATGACAAGCGGTAAATTATTGATTAGGCATAACTTATGAGGCGATGCCAAGCATTCGTCGTGCTATAATAATGAGTGCTCCTTTAGGTGGGAACTCCTCACATAGCAGGGATTGAAGCGGCTGACGAGCGCAGCTAATACCGCGCCGAAAACGCGCCGCCGACAGCCTGCTCCACAAAGAAGCAACGACAAAGAAAGAGCTCGGCTGAAGGCTAATGGCTGACAGCTGACGGCTAAATATGGCTGACGACCAGAACCCACAACTACCACTGCCTCCTGATGGCGGACGCCCCGAGAATATTCAACCGATCAACATTGAAGAGGAGATGCGGCGTTCGTATCTCGACTATTCCATGTCGGTCATTATCGGGCGCGCGTTGCCCGATGTGCGCGACGGCTTGAAGCCGGTGCATCGCCGCATTCTGTACGCGATGCATGACATGGGACTGCTGCACAACCGCAAGCACGTGAAGTGCGCCAAGGTCGTGGGCGAAGTGCTCGGCAAATATCACCCGCACGGCGACACCGCGGTGTACGACGCGATGGTGCGCATGGCGCAGGATTTTTCGTTGCGTTATCCGTTGATTGATGGACAGGGAAACTTCGGCTCGGTGGACGGCGATCCTCCGGCGGCGTACCGGTATACCGAAGCCCGGATGACCGGCATTGCCGAAGAGTTGCTGGCCGACATCGACAAGGACACGGTCGATTTCGTCGCCGAACTTCGATGAGATCGACGGTGGAGCCGGTGGTGCTGCCGACGCGCATTCCCAACCTGCTGGTCAATGGCTCGAACGGAATCGCGGTGGGTATGGCGACGAACATCCCTCCGCACAACCTGACCGAGATCGTCGACGCCTGCATCAGCTGGTGAACAATCCGCAAGCAACGCTTGCCCGATTTGCTGAAGTTCGTGCAGGGGCCGGACTTCCCGACCGGCGGCTTTATCCACGGCCGCAAGGGATCATGGAAGCCTATCGCAACGGACGCGGCCGCTTCCTGATGCGCGCCAAGGCGGCGATCGAGCACCTGACCAAAGAACAGGAAGCCATCATCGTCACCGAGATTCCTTACCAGGTGAACAAGGCGAGGCTGATCGAACGCATCGCCGAACTGGTGAACAACAAGATCATCGACGAGATCCGCGACATCCGCGACGAGAGCGATCGCGACGGCATGCGCATCGTCATCGAGTTGAAGCGCGGCGCGGAGCCGCAGATCGTGCTCAACCAGCTCTACAAGCACACCTCGATGCAAGAGAGCTTCAGCATGATCTTCCTGGCCGTGGTCAACGGCCAGCCGAAAGAGATGGGGCTGGTGCAGGCGGTCCAGCACTTCATCGATCACCGCATCGATGTGGTGCGCCGGCGCACGGCGTTCCTGCTGAAGAAGGCGAGCGACCGCGAGCACATCCTGGAGGGCTACCAGGCTGCGCTCGACCACCTCGACGATGTGATCCGCATCATCCGCGGCAGCGAGAACCGGGCGGAAGCGCCGCGAAAATTTGGTCGAATACTTTGCCGGCAAGACGATCAACGATCATGAAGGCAACGTTGCCGCAGGAATTCGAAAGCCGCTGGCGCTGAAGGGATTTGTTCCACCGTCTTTGACGCGGCCGTTCGATACCAACCAGGCGGACGCGATCCTGGAATTGCAACTGCACCGGCTGACGCGGCTCTCGATCGACGAGATTGTCAAAGAGCTGGCAGAAGTGCGCGGGCGCATCGCCGAGTACGAAGTCGATTCTCGGCTCCGAGAAGAAGCTGCGCACGGTGATCATCAAGGAACTGAAGAGATCAGGAAGAACTACGGCGACGAGCGGCGCACCGATCATTCAGGACGAAGCCGCGGAACTCAGCTGGAAGACTTGATCGCCGACGAGCAGGTGGCGGTGACGGTCAGCCACGCGGGCTATCTGAAGCGCACGCCGATCTCCACCTATCGCCAGCAGCGGCGCGGCGGCACCGGGCGCAAAGGCATGAGCACTCGCGAAGAGGATTTCGTGGAGCATCTGTTCGTGGCCTCAACCCACGACTACATCCTGATCTTCACCAACACCGGGCGGGTGTACTGGCTGAAGGTGTACGAGATTCCCGACGTGAGCGCGGCGGGCAAGGGCAAGCACATCGGCAACCTGGTGGCGCTGCAGCCGGGCGAGACGGTGCGCGCGCTGCTGCCGGTGCGGGACCTGGAAGAAGAGGGCAAGTACATCTTCTTCGCCACCCGCAAGGGCACGGTGAAGAAGACTCCGCTGAAGGACTTCTCCAACGTGATGTCGCGCGGCATCATCGCCATCGGCATCGACAAGGACGACGAGCTGGTGGCGGCCAGCTGACCGACGGCAACCAGATCATCTTGCTGGCGACGCACGAGGGCATGGCGGTGCGCTTCGACGAGGAAGATGTGCGCTCCATGGGACGCCCGGCCTACGGCGTGCGCGGCATGAACCTCGAGAAGGGACTACATCGTGGGCATGGCGGTGACGCCGAAGGATCGCACCAAGCGCGAAGGACGGCGAGACCGACGAGCCGAACCTGATCCTGACGGTCACGGAAAACGGCTACGGCAAGCGGACGGCCGTGGACGAGTACCGGCTGCAATCGCGCGGCGCCAAGGGCGTGATCAACGTGAAGACCACGGCGCGCAACGGCAAGGTGTGTCGGCATTCTGCTGGTGAGCGAGAAGTCGGAGGCGATGGTGATCAGCCAGTTCGGCAAGATCATCCGCATGGGCACCGAGAACATTCGCGAGGCGGGACGCGCGACGCAAGGCGTGCGCCTGCTGCATCTGGAAGAACGGAGATCGCGTGGCAGCGGCTTCGGTCATTCCGCCGGAAGAGGCAGTCGAGAACGGGGATGCGCCGACGCTGGTGCAGTAGGACTGCCGCTCTTGGCCTTTGGCTTTTGGCTCTTGGCTTATCGGAATTCGAACGGGTGCCCCATCTCCGCTTGCCGGGGTGGGGTTTTCATCTGAACTGAGAAATCGCAGCCCTAGCCTCGGGAATCCCCCCACCCGGGCAAACCTGGCCCGGATGGGGCACCCACAGCGGTTAGAACTGGACTGCCGGCAGCACCGGCGTGCCTTCCAGTTGCACTGACTGCAATGACGTGGGATCGAGTCCCAGTGCGTGCAGGATCGTCGGTGCGACCTGCATGGTAGTCACAGGCGCATTGACGTAGTTCGGCTTGAAGCTGGGGTTGGAGAGCAGCATGATGACGTTGGTGTCGTCGTGCGCGAAGCCGCCGTGCTCTTCCTGCTTCTTGGAGCTGCTGGTGTAGACGACGCCGACATTAGGTGTAACGATGATGTCCGGCGTACGCGGGTCGCCATTGGGCGGCAGTCCGGGCGCGTTGAACATGGTGGTCAGCGAGGCGCCGTAGAAGATCTGCCCCATGCCGACCTGGTTTCCGTTGGCTTCCAGAAGCGAAACCGCCTGCGGGACTTGCGAGGATTGTTCAGCCACAGCAGCGAAATGTCGTCTTCGGTCGAGCCGATGCCGCTGCCATTATTGGGCGATTCGGACAACGGAATCAGGCCGTTGTTGGACAGAAGCGTGGCCGGCGAAGTGCCGTTGTTGTTCTTGTCCCGGGATGGGGTAGAAGCGGTTGGGATCGATGGGCGACTGGCCATGCTTGGCGGTAATGATGATCAGCGTGGAATCGTACAGGCCCTTGGTCTTGCAGTTCGTTGACCCACTCGCCGATCGCGGCGTCGACGAACTGGATCTCGTTGACGCAGGCTGGTCGGTGGGCGTGCCGTCGGCATCGATGATAGCCGCCCTTGCCGAAGTTCTTTTCGATCAGCTTCTGGCCGACGCTGACCACCTGGAAGTTCATGCCGAAGATGTTCGGCACGGGCGCGATTCGCTGCCGTTGTGCGTCTTGCCGTCGATCTCATTGAGGATCGCGTTGACCTTCAGCGTGTCGTAGCACTGGATGTTCTGGAAGCTGTCGGTCCAGGCGCCAAGTCTGCGAGGGATCAGGAATCGGGCTGCACGGCATTCCCAGCGGGGTGATGATGCCGGGCAGAGCGATTACCGTCGAGTTGATTTCGGGCGAGTAGTAATCGTCGACGTTCGTACCGTTGCTGCCATGGCCGGCAACCGAAGAGTAAGCGGGGTGCTTGTCGGCCCAGGCCGTGTAGCCGTTGGCGGCGTGGATGACGCCGAAGATGGTGTTGGTGCGAACGAAGTCCCAAGGCATGACGGGCTGGCAGGTGACTGGGATCGCGCTCCAGCGCGGTCGGGTCGATAGAGCTGATGCCGCCGTCACCTGAGGGCGCTCCGCCGTTGAGCTGGGTCTGGTCGATGTCGATGCCTTCTTCGTATTCAGTGGTGGTTCCCGGTAGGAGTACCTGGCGGTCGCCGGAAGTGGAGGACAGGGCCGGCGGCAACGCCGTTGCCAGTGGTTTTGGCGGGGGCGCGAGAGTAGCGGTCGAAAGCGACGTCATAGAACGCGCCCACAGTGCGCGGCGAGCCGCCGCTGACGAGGGCCATCAGGCCGGGAAACGAGTCGGAGGGCTTCGAAGTTGAAGCGTTTGAATAGGTCGTGCCCATCGCGCCCAGAGCGCGGCCAGGTTCGGACAGTAAGGCTGGCCGTTGTTTACGCCGGGCAGCCCGGTGGCGCAGTTCTGAAGTCGAGCGCGTGCATGCCATCGACGCTGATGAGCAACACGTGCTGGAAGGGGCCGTTGAACTGTGGCTGCTTATTCTGGTTGGCAGCGTAGATGGGCGATGTAGCACCCGTAATGAGCAGTGCCTGCAGGGCCGTTGCCAAAACTTTCTTCAGCATAAGGGAATCCTCCTAGAGGTCACAGAGTTAGCAGAGCGGCGTTGCTGGTTGGTAAATACGGGGTTGCGTAAAGATGAATACGAAGGCAGTAGTGACTCGAAAGCCCAGAAGTCGCCGGCAAAGCGGTAAATGGACCGTCCTGACTGCCGGATCGAATAACGGTTTGCCGGACCTACGCACTGGAATGTATTGAGAGCAGGACGGGCCATCAATAGCGCGAGTATCACGTGAAGCAGAGACGCGGGCAACAGCAGAAAACCGGAAAAGCCTCCGCCAACTCTGAGATAGCCGAGAAAGATTCCGGCCAGCAGGTTGTAGGTAAACAGAGCGCGGATGCTTTGTGCGGTGGCCGCATCGCCTCTCGGCCAACATCCGATGCCGAGGGCAAGCAGCCCAAAGCCAGCTACCCGGGCCACTGCAATAGCGCTGCCCGGGAGCTCCACACCTAAGAGCACACGACCGACCAGGGATGGCGTCGCGATCAGGGCAATTCCGGTCAGCGCCTCGATTGCGGAGGATAGCAGAAGCAGTGTTCTCACCATGGCTCACCCCGAGAATTCAACCATCGCCGAAGAATGCCGCTCTGGCGAAGGCATCTTCGCACTTACTCTGACCGGGTAATGCAGGCCGTTCCGGATGAGGGGATAGCATCCTGCTGCTTTGCAGCAGGATGCTATCCCCTAAAACATAGTGTCGCCAAGCTTACGCGGCGCTAAAGCGCCGCACTACCCGAGCTTTGCCGCACTACCCGAGCTTTGCCGCACTACCCATGTTTGCCGCACCACTAATCTTGCGCATACAACTCCAGCGATCCCTAATTGTTGACTCTGGCCATGGCGTCATCCACTTTCTTCTGGTCTTCCGCCGACAACTGCGACGGCCCAAGCTTATAGTTCAGCTTGTCGATGGTCCCGGTAAATGCGAACGGCACTTCATAGCTGAAGTCCACCGGAGTGCGGGTATCAAGCCCAATGTCAAAGGTCTCATCGATCGACATTAACAGCGGAATCGTGTGCTCAATCTTCTTGCGCGCGACCTCCTTGCCGTCTACTGACAACACGCCAGTACCGCCCTTAGCTGGACCCGGCCCGTCATATTTAAAGTCGAATACGATGGTGTGCTTGCCTTCGTCCAGCGAGGACACGCCCTGCCAGCGGAAGCGTTCCAGGTCGAGGAAGTTGTAAACGAATACCGGCCGGCCGCGGCCGATATGGAACAAGTCGGTAGCGAAGGACAGAATGAGTCCGAGGGCCGCGATCAGCAACAGAGCGTAACCAAAGCGTCTTCTCCAGCGGTCTGCGCGTCCCGACGATCAGCAGCAGAATGCCGAAGATCAACAATCCCAGGCCGATGTACTTGAACAATGTGCTGCTGAATATCCAGCTGGCACTCGGACTGAGCATGAGCGCGTAGCCACCGAAGCGGCCGCCTAGAGTAGCAATCACTCCCTCTGCGCCGCCGGAAGGGATAGTGACGTTGGCGGTGATGATGTAGTCCTTGTTGAGAATGCTCGGAGCGTTGCCAACCGGAATGCCGGGATTTACGCCGGTATAGGTGAAGTCGGTGACGCCCGCGGTAGCGCTGGGTTTTGGAGCAAGCAAGCGCACGAAACCCGAGTTATCCAGCGGCAAGACCTGGTGTGCTGCCGCCTCTTTCAGGAACAGCGCCTGCATTTCTTTCAGCTTGTCGGGATTGCTGGCCGCCAGATCGTTGGATTCCGAATAATCCTGGGCGATGTTGTAGAGCTCCCACTTGTACTGGTTCATGGGCGGCATGGTGCCCGTTCCCAGCTCCCAAGGCGGGGAGGGCGGCGTGGTGGCCGCAATCCAACCGTCGTGATAGATGGCGCGGTTGCCCACCATTTCGAAGTATTGGGTGTCGCGCTTCGAGGGCGCGTTGGCGTTAGCCGAATTGAAGGTATACATCATGCTGACGCCTTCAATTGGCTTCTGCTTGATTCCGTTGACCATCTCAGGAGCCTGAATGCCGGCGGCTTCGAGAATGGTCGGAACGATGTCGATGACGTGATGGAACTGAGTGCGAATCCCGCCCGGGTCTGTGATATGTCCGGGCCACGAGATCGCCAGACCTTGCCGGGTACCACCGAAATGCGAAGCCACCTGCTTGGTCCACTTGAACGGGCGTATCAAATGCCCACGACCAGGCAACCGACATATGCGGGTAGGTTTTGTCGGAGCCCCAGTCGTCATAGTGCAGCGCATTGTAGGCCAGCACGGGCTTGACCTCGGGCTGGTTGAGAATGCCGTTGTAGGCAGTCAACTGGTTGAACGTGCCGTAGATGCTGCCTTCCGCGCTGGTGCCGTTGTCGCCGTCGATATAGATGATTAGAGTGTTATCGAGCTTGCCCATCTTCTGGAGCTCGTCAATCACGCGACCGATTTCATAATCGGTATAAGCGGTGTAGGCGGCAAACACCTCGGCCTCGCGGGCGTACATCTTCTTTTCCGCAGCGCTGAGCGAGTCCCACTTAGGCAGCTTGGCGCCGCCATAGTCGGCTTGTCCATCGGGCCACGGGGTCAGCGTGGTGTTCTGCGGAATCACGCCGAGCCGCTTCTGGTTTTCGAAGATCTGCTCACGCATCTTCTCCCAACCCATGTCGAACTTGCCCTTGAATTTATCGATCCACTCCTGCTTCGGCTGATGCGGCGAATGTGAGCCGCCGGGCACGTAATAAAGGAAGAACGGTTTGTCTGGCGCCGACGCGTTCAGCTCGCGCATGTAGCGGATGGCATCGTCTGCCATGTCGGTGATGAGGTTGTAGCCCGGATGGCCGACCCAGGGAAACACCTGCGTGTGATCACGGAATAGATAAGGTTCCCACTGATCGGTCTCGCCACCCATGAATCCGTAAAAATACTGGAAGCCCATGCCCGACGGCCATTGGTCGAAGGGACCAGCTGCACTGCTGTATTGGAAACCTGGAGTGTTGTGGTTTTTGCCGAACCACGAGGTGGCGTAGCCGTTTTCCTTGAGGATCTCGCCGACGGTGGCATTGTCGACGCCGATGATGGAGTCGTAGCCCGGGTATCCCGTGGCCAGTTCGCCAATCACACCGAAACCTACCGAGTGATGATTACGTCCGGTGATTAATGCAGCGCGCGTCGGCGAGCAGAGTGCGGTGGAGTGGAACTCGGTGTAGCGCAGGCCCGCCTTGGCGATGCGATCCAGGTTCGGGGTCGGAATAATGCCGCCGAAGGTGCTGGGAACGCCGTAGCCCTGGTCGTCCGTCATGATGAGGAGCACATTGGGCGCGCCTTTCGGAGGCACCACGCGCGGCGGCCACCAGGATGTGGAATCCTTGGCGTCTTCCTTGATTACGCCGCCGAATGGCGGAGGTGGCGCTGGAATTTGATTCCCTTTGATGGTGGTGGTGGCGCTGGGCTGACCTAACGTGCCGGTGACCACCTGCGCGAATACGGTCCCACTGCCGGCGAATAAGGTTGATACAGCACAGGCTCCAAAGGCCAGAGTGCGAACGCCTGCTCCCAGATCCATAAGATCTCCTCACACACCTAAATTTTGTGAATCTCCACGCCGGAGAGCCGCACTGGTCGCGCCCGAGGTATACAGAGCGAAAAAGTCAGCTCCATAAATCGTAAGGATGCCAGTGAAAGGTTTAAAAAGGTGCCGCGAGTCTAGCCCTCGGTCGGGACTAAGGCAACTTAATAAAGTACAAGGTTCCAACTGAATTAGTACCAAGGTGCGGAAGCCAGAACAGGTGAGGCAGCAGCCACGACCGAATCCAGTCGAAGGTAAGAAAGCTGCTGCCGGATCGATTTTGCTTCGCGTGCCGGACCTCACATCACCCTGTGACCCACGTCACTTCGGCTCGGGCATAGGGTAAGCCAGAATCGATGCATCGTTCGGTGGGTTTCTCTTCTACATCCTAGGTGAGGTTCAAACCGCAACGTAAGTTCACCGCGATGGCGAGCGGATAATTCATATCTTCTATTCTTAGCCGCTCGCCCGCACTAAGGAAGCTCAACGATGGCCAAAGGATCGGTGCAAATCGTAGTCGAGCGATGTAAAGCTTGCGGATTCTGCGTAGAGTTCTGTCCCACCAAAGCCCTGGCGCTTTCTTCGGCATTCAACGCCAAGGGCTATCACCCGCCATACATGGTCAATCCGGAAAAGTGCAGTGGCTGCGATTTGTGCGGCATGTACTGTCCCGACTTTGCCATATTCGGCCACAAGAATCCGGCGCCGCCGAAAACGGCAGCGGCGGAAACCAAGCCTGCTGCGGCAGCACCGGCCGCGGGAGCGGAGGCGACCGATGCACGCTGATCCAGCCGGAGTTCTAACCGGCTCACATTTTCTCGACGGCGATCACGCCTGCTGCGAAGGTTGTTTAGCAGCAGGGGCTCGCTTCTCCTCGGGGTATCCCATCACGCCTTCGACGGAAGTGGTCGAGCGCTTTGCTTCGCGCGTTCCCACCGTCGGTGGCACCTTCATCCAGATGGAAGATGAGCTGGCAGCCTCTATCACATTGCAAGGCGCAGTGTGGGGCGGTGCGAAAGCTTTCACCGTCACCTCGGGCCCAGGCTTCTCGCTGATGATGGAGCACATTGGCTACGCGGCAATGACTGAGACACCGTGCGTCTTCGTCGACGTGCAGCGCGGCGGGCCGTCCACCGGATTGCCGACGCTTCCCGCCCAGGCCGACATGATGCAGGTGAAGTGGGGATCGCACGGCGACTACGAGATCATTGCGCTGTGTCCTAACTCGCCGCAGGAATGTTTTGACCTGACCATCACGGCGTTTAACTACTCCGAACAATATCGCTGCCCGGTGTTCGTGATGATGGACGAAGTGGTCGGCCACATGACGGAGAAGGTGGTCATCCCCGAGGCTGACCAGATCGAAGTCACCCCTCGCCGCTACACCAAGCTCGCTCCGGAAGAGTTTCTGGCGTTTGAGCCGAAACAGGACCTGGTTCCTGACATGCCCCATGTGGGCGCGGGCTACAACGTCCACGTGACCGGTCTTACTCACGACGAGCGTGGCTATCCCAACATGACGCCGGCCATCCAGGACCGGCTGGTAAGGCGGTTGCAGAACAAGATCCTGAAGAACATCGACAAGATCACGCTGTACGAAGAAGAGGCAACGGAGGGCGCCGACGTGGTGGTGGTCTCCTACGGGATCACGTCGCGAGTAGCCCAGCGGGCAATCGAGATGGCGCGCGAGAAAGGCATCAAGGTCGGAAAGTTCCGCCTGATCACTGCGTGGCCCTTCCCGGAGAAACAGATTGCCGAGATTGCTGCGAAGGCAAAGGCCATCGTGGTGCCGGAGATTAACCTGGGGCAGATGGTGCGCGAGGTAGAGCGCGCCGCAGCCGGGAAATGCGTGGTTCGTCCCGTGTCGCATGCCGGCGGCAGCGTCCACAAGCCTGAAGACATTCTCAATGCCATCCTGGAGGTGACGCGATGAGCGCGATCAACGTACTCAACCCGGTCGAGCCGTTCCTGCGCACCGACCGCATGCCGCATATCTGGTGCCCGGGCTGCGGCATCGGCACCAGCGTTAACTGCTTCAGCCGCGCGCTGATCGACTCCAAGGTGGACCTGAAGCATGTGTCCATCGTCTCCGGTATCGGTTGCACCGGCCGGGTCGCCGGATACATGAAGCAGGATTCATTCCATACCACACACGGCCGCGCGATACCCTTCGCCACTGGCTTGAAGTTGGCGAATCCCAAGCTGAACGTCGTGGTGTACTCGGGCGACGGTGACCTGTTCGCTATCGGCGGCAATCATCTGATCCATGCTGCCCGGCGCAATGTGGATTTGAAAGTCATCTGCATCAACAACCTTATCTATGCCATGACAGGCGGACAGACGGCGCCAACGACACCGAATTCGGTGATAACGTCGACCAATCCTTACGGCACCTACGATCCGTCCTTCAATCTGCCGTACCTGGTGGAAGCCGCGGGCGCGGTTTACGTCGCGCGCTGGACGACCTTCCATGTGCGTCAGCTTGCGAAATCGATGCAGGAGATCTTCAGCAAGAAGGGATTCTGCTTCATCGAAGTGCTGTCGCCGTGTCCGACGCTGTACCAACGCCGCAACAAGATGGGCGATGGCCTGGACACGATGGTGTATTACAAGGAATTCAGCAAAATCAAGAATGGCTGCCCCACCAACGAGCTGGGGCTGGGCAAGGCCGGCGAGATCATCGTGGGCAAGTTCGTCGATCGCGAGCGCGACGACTATCGCGACCTGATGCACGACAAGATGATCGAAACGCTCGGCGACCGATATGTCGAGAGGGAGGCATGCGAATGCGAAATCTAACGGAAATCCGCATCGCCGGATTCGGTGGACAGGGCGTCATCCTGTCGGCCATCGTGATCGGCAAGGCTGGTTGCATCTACGAGAATGGCTACTCCACGATGACGCAGGCTTTTGGCCCGGAGGCACGCGGCGGAGCTTGCAGCGCGCAAGTCATCCTCGACAGCGAACCGGTACTGTACCCCTACGTCACGCGGCCCGACATCCTGGTCGTGATGTCGCAGGAAGCGTATTCGCTGTTTACGCCGCAGCTGAAAGAGAACGGATTGCTCATCATCGAGCAGGACATGGTCCGCGTAGACGCTCTGCCGCCGGGAGTGCGGGTGTTCAGCATCCCGGCTACTCGCCTGGCAGAAGAGTTGGGCAAACGCATGGTGCTGAACATTGTGATGGTCGGCTTCTTCGGAGCCGTCAGCGGACTGCTCAAGCCCGAGGCGCTCCGCGATGCCATCGCGGACTCAGTGCCCAAGGCGTTCGTCGACCTGAATCTGAAGGCCTTTGACAAGGGATATGAATACGGCCTGAAGTCGCTCAGCGGCGAAATCGAGACTGAGCAACCCGAAGTCGAAGTCGCCACGCTGGAGAGCTAGAACTTCGGTAACTAATAATAGCCAACAAGCCCGCCAACGGCCCGAGCCGACAGGTGGGCTTTTTGTGCGCGGTTGTCCCACACCATGCTGAAGCGTAGTGCTCCACCAGATGCGGCACTTTATCTAGGTTTGTTACACTCGCCTAGTGAGACGAATCCGACTGAATGCCTGGATTTTCGCCTGCACATCGGGAATTCTTCAGGTCCTCTGCTTCCCGAAACCGGCTCTCTATTTCCTCAGCTGGTTTGCGCTCGCTCCCCTGATGTACGCCATTCTGAAGTGCCGCGAGCAGGATGTCACCGCGGTGCTGGCAGAAGGCGGACTGTTCCTGGGACCCGCCGATGCGTGGCAAGGATTTCTGCTGGGATATGTCAGCGGCGTCATTTGGTACCTGGGAAGCTGCTACTGGGTGTTCAACACCATGCACTACTACGGCGAACTGGGGGTGGCCACGTCGGCTGCGCTGCTGCTCGCCTACGCGCTGTACCTGGGTCTGTATCACGGCGTGTTCGGCCTGCTGCTGGCGCTGACCGCTGCGCGGCGTAATGGATACAGCCTGCGCGCACTGGTGTTCGCGCCCTTCATCTGGGTGGCGGTCGAACTGGCGCGAACCTATATCACCGGCTTCCCCTGGGACCTGCTGGGCTACACCCAGATCGACAACGTTCCGCTGACGCGCATTGCTACCTTCACCGGCGTTTATGGCCTGTCATTCGAGATTGCGCTGGTGAATACAGCGGTCACGGCGGCATTCCTGGTTCCGCGGCGGAAGAAACCGCTGCTGTTCGCCGTGTGCACAGCGGCGATCATCCTGCTTCATGCCGGAAAACTTTACTCGCCACCGGCCGTACCGGCTACGCAAGGTGTCACCCTGGTTCAGTCAAATATTCCCATTCTCGATGATCCCTGGAGTCTCGACTATGAGGTTAAGACGCTGCACGAGCTTCAAGCTCTGAGCGTACGTCCGACAGCCGAGGCGAGCGGCACGCCGGGGTTGATCCTATGGCCGGAATCGCCGGCGCCATTCTTCGCTACCGACCTGCACCTGCGCACAACGATTTCCGATATCGCACGCGCCACGAATTCGTCCATCATCGCGGGCACCATCGGAATTCGCGGCTTCAATGATCCTTCGGGCAAGCGGGAGCTCTACAACTCTGCCTCCGTAATTGGCTCTAACGGTGCGTGGGAGTATGAGTACGACAAGATTCACCTGGTGCCGTTCGGCGAGTATGTGCCCTTTGCCGATTGGCTGGTGTTCGCCAAGAAGCTTACGCGCGACGTAGGAACGTTTTCGCGCGGCACCAGCCGCCAGGCATTGGACGTCGACGGCAGCCGGGTTGGTATCTTCATCTGCTACGAGTCGATTTTCCCTGACGAAATCCGGCAGTTTGCGCGCAACGGAGCAGAGTTCTTCGTTAATGTCTCCAACGATGGCTGGTATGGAGACACTGGCGCTCCGCTGCAGCACCTGAACATGGCACGCATGCGGGCGGTGGAGAACAATCGTTGGCTGCTGCGGGATACTAACACCGGCGTGACTGCCGTGATCGATCCCTATGGCCGCAAAGTAGCGGTGGCCGAGCGCTGGCAGCGAACCGCATTGCAAGGGAAATACGATCTCGAACAATCCACCACGTTCTACACCCGCCATGGCGATTGGTTCCCGATGGTGTGTGCGATGGTTACGTTGCTCGCACTGCTGCTGCGGATGAGAAAGCATTGGCCAATCGAGCGCTAGCGGTTAGCACTTGGCACTTAGCATTTGGCGTTCCCGATTAGAATAGATTCAGGCCCTCGAAAGGAGAATTACATTGAAGGACTTTCGTGGGCTTAGTGTCTGGCAAAGAGCACACTCCGTTACCTTAAGTGTTTACCGTTGTACTAAAGCCTTCCCTCGCGAAGAGACATACGGGATCAGTTCACAGATGCGGCGCTGCAGTTCGTCGGTTGCGGCAAACATAGCCGAAGGTTGCGGCCGCCGAGGCAATCCAGAGTTTGTGCGATTCCTCGGGATGGCCATGGGATCGGCGAGCGAGTTGGAGTACTTTTTGTTATTGGCAGCGGGACTTGAATTATCTTGAAATTGGCGCTTATGACGCTTTGGCAGACGAAGTGGTTCTGATGCGGCGGATGCTGAATGCTCTGATCTCAAAGATTCAGGATGAACATCCGCGACGCGAATTGAGAGCCAAGTGCTAAATGCCAAGCGCCAAATGCCAGGTGCTGGTGAACATCAAATCGAGGGGTAACACTCATGGTCGAAGAACTGGAACAGGAATACGCCGCGCTGCGCGACAAAGTACACGATCTTCAGGAGTATCTTTGACGCTCCTCGTCTGCGCGAAAAGCTGAGCGAAGTCGAAAAGCAAACTGCCGACCCAACGCTCTGGTCGAACCCCGAAAAATCTCAAAAAGTCATGCGCGAGAAGAAGCGCCTGGAATCGGCGCTGGCGACCGACACGAATCTCTCGCGGCGGGCTGGTGATATCACCGCTTATTTCGAACTGGCGCGTGAGGGGGAAGACGTGTCGGCCGACCTGCGCCGCGAGATCGACGCGCTGCGCGCGATGGTTGACAAGTTGGAAATCGAGACGCTGCTCTCGGGTGACAACGACGAGCGCAGCGCCATCGTGACGATTCATCCCGGCGCCGGTGGCACGGAGTCGCAGGACTGGGCGGAGATGCTGATGCGCATGTACCTGCGCTGGGCCGAACGCGAAGGATTCTCCACCAGTATGTACGAATATCAGCCTGGCGAAGAAGCGGGCATCAAGTCGGCAACCTTTGGAGTGAATGGCGAACATGCCTACGGCCTGCTGACCAGCGAGATTGGCGTGCATCGTCTGGTGCGCATCTCGCCGTTCGACCAGGCGAAGCGGCGCCATACCTCTTTTGCCAGCGTCTTCGTATCGCCGGAGATCGACGAGAGTATCGACGTCGATATTAAGCCGGACGATATTCGCATCGACACCTACCGCTCTGGCGGTAAAGGCGGACAGCATGTGAATACGACGGATTCGGCGGTGCGCATAACGCACATGCCGACTGGCATTGTCGTCGCCTGCCAAAACGAGCGCTCGCAGCATAAGAACAAAGAGAAGGCGATGAGCATCCTGCGCTCACGGATCTACGAGTACGAGCTTGAAAAGAAGAAACAGGTGACGAAGCAGATCGAAGACTCGAAGCTCGACATCGACTTCGGTTCGCAGATTCGTTCGTATGTATTGCAACCGTATCGCATGGTAAAGGACCTACGCACACGGGTTGAGATTGGCGACGTGGATCGGGTGCTTGATGGCGACCTGAACGAACTGATTCGAGGGTACCTGCTGGCGCGACGGAATGAGCAGAGAGGGTAGGGGCGACGTCAGCTAGGGATAAGGAAGGCTCCTGGAATTCCTTTGTCAAGCGTAGCAAGTACCGCCTGCTTAGCGCCTGCAAGTTGAGTCAAATGGCCGTCCGTTAGCTGCTTCGGGTAAGTCACCCATTTGGGTATCTGCGCCAAGTCTTGGTCATCCGCAAGGAACGTGAATTCCACGATGCTTTTCGCCTTAACACGCGCGAGTAACGCTTGACCGTCTGCGACACAGTACCCGTACGAAGGAACTTGGGACAGTATTCGCACGAAGCCGAGCTCCGTTATGGAACAGGTGGCCAGCGTAGAGTTTGCCTTCGAACGGAGACCCACTATCCACAGCGCTACACGCCGATGGAATTGATGGGATTCGAGCCCAAGTGCGAGGAGCGCGTTGACGTCCAGGAGACACCTCACGGGAAATCCTTGAGTAACTCAGCTACCATTTCGCTCGTCAACATGGGAGCGTCAGGGCCGGCGCTAAGAACCGGCATGCCGGTGATCGGGTCAGTGATAATTCGTGCTTTTTTGTGACGCTTCCTGCGAGGAACCAGAACTATACGTTCGCCTTCTATTTGGACGTCGAGGGGATCGCCCGCCTGAAGACCAAGGCGGTTTCGGACCTGACTCGGAAGAACCACCTGTCCCTTGGTCGAAATCTTTGTCACCATGGTAAGACAATCTTACCACGAACACTGAAGCGCGATCTGCCTGTAGATGTGGGTTAATATTCTTCCATGAACGACGATTGCCTTTTTTGCAAGATCATTGCCGGCAAGATTCCTTCCAAGAAAGTTTACGAAGACGAAAAGGTTTACGCCTTTGAAGACATCGATCCGAAGGCGCCTACCCATGTGCTCATCATCCCCAAGCGGCACGTAGTTGACCTGAAACATGCGTCTGCCGAGGATGCCGAGATCATCGGTTACTGCCAGCTTATAGCCGCGAAGATCGGTCGCGAACGTGGCATTGAAGACGGCTACCGCACGGTCTACAACGTGGGCCCGCGCTCCGGCCAGTCGGTCTTCCACCTGCACCTGCATTTGCTCGGAGGACGCGACCTGATCTGGCCTCCGGGATAGCAACGGGAGATTAGTGTTTGGCGGTTGGAAATTGGCAGCCGGGGAAGGCGAATACCGGGTGGCTGCTGGCGGGCGGCGGCCCTTCAAAGGAATCTCGAGCGCAGAAAACAGACGGATAGGATTCATCGCTGGTCGCTGCCCGGCTGCTATCGGGTGGCGCTGTTAACACCGTTCCATACGGATCGAGCAGCAATCGCGTGACATTGGCGGGAGCACGCAAAGTGAATTGAGTGGAGTCGCCTTCGGCGAAGATGCGGCCAAGATAAATCTGCTTGTCTCCGGCAACGCCATAGACCGGAACGCTGCTCACCAGATCAGAGGGCGCGTTAATCTGGCGAATGGTTCCGCTCACGTGGCGCGACGCACCTGCTCCCAAGAATTTTGTGCCCTTCAGCTCGAACTGGGGGAACGCCGTCCCATTCACCCAGCCATCGAAAAACCAGTCCAGCGACTGACGTCCTTCGAACCACAACGAGCGCGGCAACACTTCCTCAAATGCTTTTTCGAACTCCGCATTAGTCAGTTCGCTGCCTTTATGGCGTTGAACCAGGTTCCGCAAGATAGACAGAAACACCGTGTCATCGCCATCCGGATGCTCCTGTGTCCGCGAGGCATCGCGCAGCATGGTGCGCAACATGTGAACCAGCCAGGTGCCGCGCCCATAGGTGATGATCTCGTAGCCTTCAGGAAACTGTGACGAAGAAAGTCGAACCCCCAGCGTCACCGGGCCGGCGTCGACGTTCGGCTTGTTGTTCTTCGACTTGGCCGCGAGCAGACCGCGGTAATCCTGCAACATGAGATGTACATCCTCAGGTTTGTTTCGTTCCATCAACAGCAGCGCACAGTAGTTGGCCAACGCCTCCAACAGCCACTGCTCGTGATAGCTAGCCCACGACACCTGATCGCCATACCACTGGTGCGCCAGTTCATGCGGCATCATCACTTCCCCAAACAGCACGTTGTCGCCGGTAGGAAGTTTCAGCGCGGCGCGCTCCGCCGAAGTCAGATAGACGTAGCTGGAGAGGAAGATCAGCCCCGGCCAACCCTGGCTCGCCATACCCGGACGCTGGGTCAGCGAAAGCGTGGAGTAGGGATAGGGGCCGAGCATCTGCGAGTACGCCAGCAGCGTCTCGGCCGCTTTATCAGCAAGCGGTTTCAGCGACTGTGCAGGATCGAGACCATCGGCTGCGTGGCTTGGCTCTGCATTAGTCGAACCTGGCCCGGACTCTGTTCCCGGCGAAGTAGCGGCGCGGCGCATGATTCCCATTTCCCGCTCTACGCCACGGGTCGCATAATCGAGAACCTTTACCTGACCCGCATCCGCGCTCGCTTCCACATACTGCCCCAGATTGAATCCGGCGATGGGGATGGGCTGCTCACTCACCCAGTGGCCAACGAAGTCCGCTCCCTCCCGCTCGAGCGAAACCTGCTTGCCGGTGGCGACTAAAGTCCAGGTCTGCGGGAATCGAAACGTCAGGTCGTAGTTGGACATGGTGAGTCCCCGGTTGGGATACCAGGTTCCACGCGCACCTACATAGACCAGTCCGCCACCTGCGTCGGAGAGCGCCGACCCGGCATAGGTGAAATGCAACACAAAACGTGCGCCGAGTTTCAGAGGCTCGGGAAAGACGACGGCCACCACGTCATTGCCGCGACGCGCGAGCTGGCTTCCCTCGATGGCTTCGTTCTGCAGGAACTCCAGCGGCGCGCCATCCATATCGACAGCTTTGACCTGCAAATAACGGGAAAGTTCGAAGAGCACGATTCTCGCGCCGCCCTGTCGGGCTTCAACGTTGAGCGTGGCTTCGGCCGAAAGATCGGTTGGGGGAGTGACTGTTCCCTTCACCGTGTACTTACTGACGGTGATGGCGTCGCGGGTCCAGGTTGGTCCGGTGGGGCCGTGGAAGCGCGAGGGATTCGCCGGCTGCTTGCGCAGTGAACTCATCACGAAGCTCATCCACAGGTCGTAATAAACCTGTTCGCCCTTGGATGAAGTCTGACCCACCACGATCTGCTCAGGGCTGCGAGTGTCGAAGTAGACGTCGAAGACACCAAGCCGATTGCCGGCCAGCCGAGCGTGCAACAGGCGATCGGGAAGGGCGGGCGGGGCGCCTGGGCTTGCAGTGGCCGGGCCTCCGGTAAACGTAATGGCCAGCCGCATGGCATCGATTGAAGCCAGGTTGCGTGCTGTTGAGTCGTTCTTTTCGACGAACGATTTCGGATCCTCAGCGGGGCGCAGATATTGCTGAAGCTCAACCGCGGTGTCGTCGTTGAAGCGCAGGTAGGCGGAGGAGAATTTTTCTTCCAGCACACCTTCGCCGGTAAACAAGCCGAGTGAGGCCCGCTCGCGCCGGTCGGGTGGACGGACAAGCACTTCGCCATCCCCTTCAAAGAATGCACCCGTGATGCGGCCATCTACTGCCTGCAGGAACGAGATGGTGCCGTCATTCATCCAGAGGTGAATGTCTTCGCGATCGATCACCGCCTCGCGAATCTTGTAGGTCTTTTGCGGATCGAGAGCGACGCTTTGCAGCGAACGATAGAGCGGCACCACTGATTGCGATTTCGAGGGTGCTTGCGCCGGCAAAATTGCCGCGGCTAGCAGGATGGACGCGAGCAGAACAACGAAGAAGCGCCGAGTGGCATGGGGCCAGAAGTTCATGGAGAGCTGAACAGTATCGTACTGCGAGGGCATGGCGTGAGCCAAACTTGAGCTGGCTAGCCTTGCGCCATCGGCAAGGGCTGGACGCAAGGCCAAATCGCCTCATGGGCTCTCGATACAGTACTTGCTGACCGCGGTTGACGGCGCGTGTATCCTTAATATTTCCGCCTGTCCCTGCCCGGTCACCTATCTCGAAGCGGGGCAGCTTGGCCACTGGCAAACAAATCTAATCCGGTGCCGAATGGAGGCCGTTCCTTGGCAACTCAAGCTGCAGTAGAACCGAAGGACAACGTCCCAACCCTGAAGAGCAACTTCGAGTCTGATCTTGCGCTGGAGTTCTTGCGCGTGGTGGAAGAAGCGGCAATCGCCTCGGCGAAGACCATGGGGCAGGGCGATCGTAAGCTCGCCGACCAGGTCGCGACCGAAACTATGCGCAGCGTCATGGATTCGGTTCCTATGGATGGAACCATCGTCATCGGCGAAGGCGAGCGCGATGAAGCTCCCATGCTGTACATCGGCGAGAAGGTCGGCAAGAACGACGGCGGCGCGTATCCTGAAGTCGACATCGCCGTCGACCCGCTTGAGGGAACGAATCTGTGCGCTCTCGGATTGCCTGGAGCGATTACC
Organism: uncultured Acidobacteriaceae bacterium; assembly: GCA_963791965.1. Lineage (GTDB taxonomy): Bacteria > Acidobacteriota > Terriglobia > Terriglobales > Acidobacteriaceae > CAVVDY01. The sequence continues at coordinate 191,547 of CAWBUK010000011.1, forward strand.
GTACTGGCGGCATCAGAGCGCGGCGGCCTGCTGCACGCGCCCGATTGCTACATGGAGAAGATGGTCGTCGGCCCATCGTGCCGTGGCATGGTTGACCTGGAGGCTCCGGTCACGCACAACCTGGCGGTCATAGCCAAGGTACTGGGACGCAGAGTCGAGGACCTGGTCATCGTCATACTCGACCGTCCGCGCCATGAGAAACTCATCGCCGACGTGCGCAGGGCAGGCGCGCGCATCCGTCTGATCTCCGACGGCGACCTGTCTCCGGGCGTCGCGGCAGCCATGCTCGGTTCAGGCGTTCATGCCGTCATGGGATCGGGCGGCGCTCCTGAAGGCGTGATTACCGCTGCGGCGATCCGCTGCCTGAACGGCTACATGGTGGGACGGCTCACCGGCTACACGCCGGAACAAGCCGACCGTATGAAGGACATGGGCATCAAAGATCCGAAGCGCATCTATACGGCCGATGAGCTGGCGCCGGGCACGAACATCGTGTTCGCCGCTACCGGCGTAACCGATGGGGCCCTGCTGGAAGGCGTACGCTTTTTTGGGGATGGCGTGAAGACCAAGTCCCTGGTGATGAAGCTCAGCAACCGCAAAGTACGTTTCATCGAAAGCATCCACATGACCAAGGGCGCCGAAGCGAAGGTGCGTATCTCGTAGGGAGCGCGTGGTCGCCGCTGACGCGGCGGTTTCAGTTGTCATTACGAGCGCCGTTTGTTTGGGGCTTCAACGTAAATGACCAAGATGAGCCAAAATACTGCCTACGATGAAGGCCAAACCAAAATTTACAAAATTGTGGAATTTGTTCCAAATGATTAGCAAAATAAGTAAACCAACATAAAAGCTCAAAACTGCCGGATGTTGTTGAACGTCGAGAAAACGCGAAAGAAGGCCGTTGTTTGCCGGAGTAACCATATGCTGCCATGGGACAGGAATCAGTATGCCTACTATCATTCCTGCGATCAAGACCAGCACTCGTAAAAGGCCGCTCTTGCGAGTTTGGTCATCTTCCGCCTTTTCAGTCTCATTGTCATTTTTGCTCTGTTGTGGATTAGAAGGGGATAGCATTGCCAGCATAAATGCTGTCCTGCGAAAGGGAATGAATCTCCCATACCCGCGCTCTGCGATAAAGAAAAGTACTCCGAATGGGGATAGAAAATGTCTGAACTTGATGTACCCAAGAGCAGGAAACAAGGAACAGCGAACATCAGAAACATCATCCGGCAATTTCCTCCATGATATGAAACGCCGGTAATATACCTGTTTGCCATCCATACGTATTTCTGCTGCACTTACGTACAGCACAATGAGAAGAAAGGGGAACACGGACCATACCTTATGTTCGTCTCCCCACAGAAGCACGGATGTTCCCAGAAGGCCCATCAAAGGCAAAATGAACTTAAACAGCGCTCGCATTGAGATTGATTCAGATGAAGCCACGTTTTGCTCCTCTACTAAGGGTTCGAACAGGATGGAATTACACTTGTCTTTGTGATCACTCCTGCGCCGCCGAATCCTCCAAACCCGAACCCTCCTGTTCCGGTAAGCTGAAAATCTCCTCCATAACTAAGATCTCCTCCATAACTAAGATCTCCTCCATAACTAAGATCTCCTCCACCACCCCAACCATCTCCTCCACCCGCAGACGCATCTATAGCAGGGCCAGCAAGACTAGAAGGGTTCTGAGCAGTCGTAGAACTTATCTGCAGGCCTCCGGTAACACCGAGGCCTTTCGTTTGAAGAGTCAACCAAGGAGTTGTCAATCCGGAACCTCCATATGTGTAAACCAAATATGCGCTTCCGCTCGGCGTCACCATCATTTGTGCTGATGCAGTTCCTGCGAATCCAAATAATTTTCCAAAGCCTGCTCCGGCAGAAATGCCTGCACCGAAGCCGAATGGATGACCAAGTTTTTGAGCAACTTTTTGTTGGAGCGCAATACCCTTTTGTTGAAGCCAATTCGGGGTAAAGCAACCGTTAATTGGCGCGAGGAATCTGCTCTCGTTGAGAGGCCGCCGCTTATGGCGTTTGGTTAGCGGTACAGGCGAGAACAGATCCCTCGCTTCGCTCGTGATGACAAGATGATCCTACTTCGCTCCTGCTGCACCGCCGCTTGCCGCTCCACCTGAACCTTTTTCCAGTACATCGGCGGCGCGATTGATGGCGTCTGACAACACCTGCAACTGCTGCTGCGTCGTTGCCAGATCTTTACGGTCAATGGATTCGTTCACCCCCGGAATCACCACGGCTGCATATCCCGTGTACTCGCCCGGAGCGTAAATCGCGTGCTTAAACCACTCGCGGCCAGGCAGGCCGTTGATGACAAATGCGCGCTCGGTATTCATCAACGCCTGATTCATCGCTGCGGTGTTGCCATTCGCGTTGGCCTGCGCCTTGAGCATGTCGGAGCCGGCCTTCTCCATACGTTGCGCGGCCTGCTGCGCCGAAGCGAACGATGGCGACTGTGCGCCGAAAGTGTTCTTCGACTTCTCCTCTGCCGTCTTCAGATACCACGTGATTTCTTTTGCATACTCTTCGTAGTCGAAGGGCAGCACATCGGCGTCAGCCATGCGGATGGCCTGAATACCGAAGACCTGCGCCATCTCCTTCTCGTAGACAAAGGTCGGATCGCCGAACTTGGTGAACCAAGCGAAATTGTCGAACACCGAGTGATACACGCCATAGGGCCCATGCGAACCCATGTCGGTTGACGGCACACCGAGATGTTGCAGGAAGGGTGTAAAGTCCGAGCCGCTACCCAGGTCGCCAACGTTCACATCCTGCTTGACCTTGGCGTTGGGCTCGCGCGGAGAGCCGCCCAGCGCCGAATTGACGCGGCTGTCGCGTTCCTTCTCCTCGCGCTCGTTGCCGATCTTCCACTGCTCGTACACGCTGCCGCCCTTCGGGCTGGGCACTCCCTTGGCGACATCACGCTCATACTGTTTCAAGCTTGGTACTGCCGACGCGCCGAAGGTGGGCCCGGCGACGGCGACATCCATGTTGAAGTACGCGACGGCGTTTTTCAGCTCGTCGGCGTGCTGCTCGGCAAATTCAGTCGAGCCGATAAGACCTTCCTCTTCGCCATCCCAACTGCAAAACATCAGCGTCCGCTTGGGGCGCCATCCGCTCTTCAGCAACTCGCCCACGCCATGCACCGATTCCAGCATCGCTGCCGTACCGCTATTGGGATCGACCGCGCCATACACCCACGCATCGCGATGATTGCCCGAGACCACCCACTGCTCGGGCGCTTCCGAACCCTTCACCATTCCGATGACGTCGTACATGGTCGCCCAGTGGTAGTCCTGCTTCAGCAGCATGTGGACCTTCACCGGGCCGGGACCAACGTGATAGGTAAACGGCAACGCGCCCTGCCACTCGCGAGGCGAGTCAGGTCCGCCAAGGTTCACCATGATCGGCGTCGCGTCCTGGTACGACAGCGGAGTAGTGGGTACCTTTGTCAGATCAGTTGCCTGCTGCGGCGGTGTGCGCTTGCTGTCAGGCAGATCGGGAACGGATGCAATGCCCGGCGTGGTCGGATCGCCGGGATAGCGGAAGAGGTACTGAATCGATCCGCGTTGTACCGCACTGTCGGGACGCATGGGCCCTGCGGGATACTTGTCACCTTTGAAATAGCCGTCGTCCCACGGATCGGAATAGATGATGACGCCGATCGCGCCGAACTGCTCGGCAACGTAGGGCTTCACTCCGCGAAAGTTCATGCCGTAGCGAACAATCACGATCTTGCCCTTAACGTCGATGCCCATCTCCTGCAACTTCTTGAAGTCCTCAAGCCGTCCGTAATTGGCATAGACCACGTCGGCGGTAACATCGCCCGACGGCGAATACTCGTTGAACGCCACAGTCACGCGCGGGTCGTCCTGATACGGATCGTCGCTCACATGCTCAGGACTGGGGCCATGCATGGTGACACCCTGCGGCGCGACGACATCGACCTTGATCTCGCCCGGCAGGTTCATCCACACCTTATATTCCTGGATGTACGCGTCGAGCCCAGCCTCCTTGAATTTCTGAAGGACGTAGTCCGCAGTCTTCTTGTCCTCGACCGAGCCCGCAATGTGCGGAGCGGAGGTAAGAATCCGCAGGTGCTCTTTCGCCAGCTCCGCATTGGGCACGGCGAGAAACTTCTTCTCCGCCTGCAATTCCGCGGTGGCATCGTGGTAGCCGGTGATGGAAGTTGGCGGAACAAACGGAGCAGAGGCGGCGGGACTCTTGGGTTGGGCGTAGACGGCGGATGAAAGGTTGAGCGCGCAGATCAGTACAGCAGTCAATAGACGTCGCAAAATCTTGGTTCTCCTCGACAGATTACGAATCCATCAGCTTACAACATGACCAGCGGGGAATCCTAAGGTGGTGTCCTAATGGCCACCTTTAGGAGCAGCTTCGATGGCCAACTCTGGCTAGATACTTGGAATCCAAACCACAGTAACATTTGCTTGCAGTCGAAGAGCTCACGTTCTGCCCCCGTGCGCCACCTCGTTCGTAGTGGTCTCCCAGGAGGACTTAATGCAGATCCGGGTTCGTGGACTGGCCCTATCGTTTCTGTTTCTTCTCGTCGTTCTTCTCGCCCTTCCCGCGGTGTCGGTGGCCGATGACAGCCAGGTTCTGACGACTCACATCTCCATGTTTTGTCCCCACGATATAAACGTGTGCAGCGTTTCGCCATATGTCGGCGTACCTGGAAATGCAGCGGGCGGCCACGTGAACTTCAACTCCATTGAACAGCCGTGGAGCTTCAGTTTCCAAACCGCTAATCCTACGCACTGGCAATGTGACACCCACTGCGAGGACTACTACGCTACGTTTGCGGTGGGCGGAAGCTTCCTGATGAATGGGCCCGACGGGCTGACCTTTTCCGGGGAAGTCACCTCGGGAAAAGCGTGGCAGAATGTGGACCTCACATGGGGCGCCGACCTGTCTTTCTCGGGACAGTGGAGTAATGGTCTCTCCGCTTATGGCGATCTTTCAGACCTGGTGACCGATTGGAACGGTCCTTACGCCAGCCTGGATGTTTACACCGTTCCGGAACCGGCTAGCCTGGCGCTGATGGGTGGCGGGATGTTGGCGGTGTGGGGAATGCGGAAGCGGATCTCCTGACGACCATCGTTGAGCAGAACCCTGCAACAGTCGCAAATCCAAGCCCGCAGGGCGTGTGATGACAGCCCAGGACGTAGCGCAGCGCAGTCCTGGGTAGGGGCGATGAGAAATGCGCTAACCGCCTGGGGGACGACGGATGGTTTGTGCCGTCGGCTAAAGCCGACTCCGAATTCAAAACCAACGCCCACCCAGCGTTCCGCTGCGCTGCACGCTGGGCTATCATCTTGGTCGCCCTCCGGGCTTGGAGTATTGCAGGCGACAAAACCTTCACAACACGTTCATTTCGTCGTAGGCGATGGTGTTCCGCGCACGGGGCAGCCGTGTTTCTAATTGCCAGTTGCTAATTGCTAGTTACTTCCTACTTAATCGCCACCAGCTTGTTCATCAGCTCCGAGTAATCCTTCTTCTCCACACCATGCACCTGGCGGTTGTACTCGTCCACTTTGGCCGAGTAGTTCATCGAGCAGAACTTCGGACCGCACATGGAACAGAACGCTGCTTCTTTGTAATACGCGTCGGGCAGCGTTTCGTCGTGCATACTGCGCGCGGTCTCCGGATCGAGCGAGAGCGCAAACTGCTTGTCCCAATCGAAGGTGTAACGCGCGTAACTGATGGCGTCGTCGCGGTCCCGAGCGCCGGGACGATGCCGCGCGACATCGGCGGCATGAGCCGCGATCTTGTAGGCGATGATGCCGTCTTTCACATCTTTCTCGTTCGGCAGTCCGAGGTGCTCCTTGGGCGTTACGTAGCACAGCATCGATGCGCCATGCCATCCGATAAGCGCCGCGCCAATGGCCGACGTGATGTGGTCGTACCCAGGAGCGATGTCGATCACCAGCGGGCCCAAGGTATAGAACGGAGCGCCGTGGCAGAGCTCGACTTCCTTGTCGACCTGCTCCTTGATCTGATCGAGCGGCACGTGGCCCGGGCCTTCGATCATGACCTGCACGTCGCGTTCCCAGGCTTTCGTGGTGAGCTCGCCCAACGTTTTCAGCTCGGCGAACTGCGCCTCATCGCTGGCATCGGCAATGCATCCCGGACGCAGCCCATCGCCCAGCGAATAGCTGACGTCATGCTTGGCGAGAATCTTGGTGATGTCGTCGAAGCGCTCGTATAGGAAGTTCTGCTTGTGGTGGTGCGCCATCCACTGCGCCAGGATCGCGCCACCGCGGCTCACGATGCCGGTGATGCGCTTGGTAATCAGCGGCAGATATTCGACCAGCACGCCGGCATGGATGGTCATGTAATCGACGCCCTGCTCGGCCTGCTCTTCGATGACCTCGAGCATGACATCGGCATTGAGGTCCTCAATGCGCTTCACGCGCGACACCGCCTCGTAAATCGGCACCGTGCCGATGGGCACAGGCGAGTGCCGCAGGATGGCTTCGCGAATCTCGTGAATGCCACCGCCGGTGGAGAGGTCCATCACCGTGTCGGCGCCGTAATGGACCGAGGTGTGCAGCTTGCGCAGCTCTTCATCAACGTTGCTCGTGACCGACGAGTTGCCGATGTTGGAGTTGATCTTGCACCGTGACGCCACACCGATTGCCATCGGCTCCAGCTCAGGATGGTTCACGTTGGCCGGGATGATCATGCGGCCGACAGCCACCTCGTCGCGGATGAGCTCAGGCGAGACCTGCTCGCGCTCGGCAACGAAGAGCATCTCTTCGGTGACCAGGCCCTGGCGCGCGAAATGCATCTGTGACATGTTGGTGTCGCCGGTTTGCGCAGCATGCTCGCGGCGCTTGGTAATCCATTCGGCGCGAGGTTTAGGTTGGAAGGCGGCGCTGGCGTTCGATCCGTTGGAACCGTTTGTACCACTCATGTTGGTGTGGGTCCTCTCGAAGACTAACTCCAATTATAGTGCCGCCTTGTGCCGACTGCGGGAGATTCGAGGCGCGAGATCTCACCCCGGGTCTGCAATCTTCGCAAGCCAGGGGCCGCTGCGCAATAGGATTTGCGCTCTGTTTATGCCCTTCTCGGGCCGCTCAGGACACGGGCCGGCAGCATGATGACGGCTCGGATCAGTTCCAGGACGCCGTCAACCGCGATGCCGAGGATGCGGAAGGGCAGCAGCAGCAGCCAAACGATGGGATACAAGAAGAGAAACAGAAGTGCGATGGGCCAGCAGAAGATCAGCAGTACGCACCACAGTAGAAATGAGAACATGGCTTGATCTCTCCTGTTGAATGATACGAAGAATCAAGCTGGAAGGTTCGGTAAATCGCGACCGCAGGTGCCAATCCGGGAAAACGCGGAGCCGTAAATAGCAAGGCTTGAAAATCTCCACCGTGGAAACTTTCAAGCCTGAACTAATTGCTAGCTGGTTAATGCTAATCGCTTCTTCTCAGTACAGCCGGAAGTTCACTTCCACGTTGATCTGCACCGCCACTGGTTTACCGTCTTTCATGGCAGGCTCGAACTTCCAGTTACGCACCGCTTCGATGGCTTTCTGATCGAGTCCCATGCCCAGCGCGCGGGCGACTTTAATGTCGCGCGGCTTCCCGTCCGGACCAACGATCAGCCACAGGACAACGGTTCCCTGATACTTCGCCTTGCGAGCTTCCTCTGAATATTCGGGATCAGGAGTATCCAACGCGCGGGGAGCCGAAACGCCACCGCCAACGCGGAATACGCCGCCACCGATACCGCCGCCGCGACCCGGACCAACGCCCGGCCCGGTGCCGGAACCCACGCCGCCACCATATCCCGAGCCAATGCCACCGCCGGCACCCGTGCCATTCGAAGGCGGTCCTGACGGGATGCTCGACATCGGATTTCCCAGGTTCGGCATGTTGTTCGCCAGCTTAATCTGCGGGGGCAGAACCACCGTGGGTTCGACCGGAAGCTTCGGATTATCGTTGCGAATCACCATCGCCGGAGGAGTGATCTGCTCCATGGCCGACTTTGGAAGCTTGCCCTTGGGAGCCTGTAACTTATCTCGGTCGCCGCCGCCGCCGCCGCCAGCCATAGTCTGGTTCTTCTTGGGGGTAATCGGCAACTGGGGATCGAGGTCCGGCGCGATCAGGGTGACTGTCTCTTTGGGCTTCTCCGTTACCGCCTTCACGCCCATGATCGAAAGCCCGATCAAGCCCGCGAGCAGCAAGATGTGTACCACCAGCGAGACGCTGGCGCTTTGTTTCTTATAGTTGTATTCACCCCAGATGTCGCGCACCGCAACCGGCCGCGACGTCAAACGCAAAGGTGGAAGCTTCTCCGGGAAAAATACGGCCCGAACATTGTCGCGCAGCGACGCCCACAGCGACACATTTGCCGTGGTGCGCGGAAGCAGATGCAATTCGTCATCTTGCTGCGCCACACCGTGCTGGGCCACTTCGTCTTCCCGCCGCTCGGGAGGGGAAATCAAAGCCTCATTCGCCATAAACTCGTTGCTTCCTCAAATCCCAGTTTGGAGCCTTGCTCGATGAACCTAAGCACTCGGTGTGCCACGATATCCATACTTAGAACCCGCAAGCTGCGCTAAGGTTTCGTCAATTTTGCCACCCGCGAGTTGCTGAAGCTGTCACTCAGCATTCTCAAGGTTAGATGCAGAGCTTCCCACACCGTTGTAAACAACTACTCAATCGTTCGACGAATGCTGTCTACAAAGGCTAGCCAACGGCAGCGATGGCGCGCACCTTAGAGCCACCCTATAATGAAGAGATACGTGAATTTATTCTACCGATTCTTGTAGGAGATGGAGAAACCCGGAGTGCCGTTGGACCTGAAATCGACGCTGAACCTGCCCAAAACAGCCTTCCCCATGAAGGCCAATCTGCCGCAAAACGAGCCTAAACTGCTCGAAAAGTGGGAGGAAACGCGGATTTACGACCGCATCCGCGAGGTACACAAGGGGCAGCCGATTTACGTCCTGCACGATGGGCCGCCGTATGCCAACGGGCCAATCCACCTGGGTACCGCCCTCAACAAGATTTTGAAGGATTTCATCGTCAAGTCGCGCTCCATGAGCGGCTTCGACGCGCCCTACGTTCCCGGCTGGGACTGTCACGGACTGCCCATCGAAATCAAGGTCGACAACGATCTGGGCCGCAAGAAGCTGGAAATGGACCCGCTAGCCGTGCGCGACGCCTGCCGCGTCTACGCGCAGAAATATCTCGACTTGCAGCGTTCGCAGTTCAAGCGGCTGGCCGTATTCGGGCGTTGGGACGATCCCTATGCGACCATGTCTCCCGATTACGAAAGCTATGTTCTGGAGACGCTGTACGGCTTCTACGAGCAGGGCCTGGTCTACAAGGGACTGAAATCGGTTTACTGGTGCTGGCACGACAAAACTGCGCTGGCCGAGGCCGAAGTCGAGTACGAGATGCACACCAGCCCCAGCGTATGGGTGCGCTATCGCGCTGACCAGCGATCCCGGCGCGATCGATCCGGCGCTCGCTGGCAAGAAGAACGTCGCGACCATCATCTGGACCACTACTCCGTGGACGCTTCCAGCATCGATGGCCGTGACCTTCGCGTCCGATCATCCTTACGTCGCGCTGGACACAGGCGAGTGGATCTACATCGTCGCCAAGGAACTGGCGCAGCAGACCATCGAAAAATGCAATCTCGGCGACGCGAGGGAGATTGCCACCTTCCCCGGCTCGAAGCTGGAGCGTGTGACCTTTGCGCATCCGTTCCTGGATCGCAGCATTCTCGGCGTGCTGGGCGACTACGTCACCATGGATACCGGCACCGGCGCGGTGCATACCGCTCCTGCCCATGGCGCCGACGACTTTAATACTGGCGTGAAGTACGGCATCGACCTGCAGTGCAATGTCGATGATGCCGGCATCTTGCGCAACGGGCTGCCGGAATACGAAGGCCTGCAGATTTTCAAGGCCAACCAGCCCATCGTCGAACTGCTCAAGAGCCGCGGCGTGCTGCTCGGCTACGAGAAGATCGAGCACTCGTATCCGCATTGCTGGCGCTGCCACAATCCCGTAATCTTTCGCGCGACTGAGCAGTGGTTCATCGCCATGGAAGGAAAGATTACAGGCGGGACCCTGCGCAGCCGTTCGTTGGAAGAAATCCAGAAAGTGAAGTGGGACCCGGCCTGGGGTGAGGAGCGCATCTACAACATGCTTGCCACCCGTCCCGACTGGTGCATCTCGCGCCAGCGCATCTGGGGAGTGCCCATCGCACTTTTCCAGTGCGAAGGGTGTAACGAGTTCCTGAACGACAAGGCGGTCCATCGCACCGTGGTCGAGTTGGTCCGGCGCGAAGGCACCAATGCCTGGTACAAGCGCTCGGCGGAGCGAAATTCTTCCCTCTGGGACGAAGTGCCCCAAGTGCAGCTCGGCAAAGTTCCGCAAAGAAATGGACATTCTCGACGTGTGGTTCGAGTCAGGCTGCAGCCATGCTGCGGTGCTTGGCCACGATCCCGAACTTCCCTGGCCGGCTGACTACTACCTGGAAGGCGGCGACCAGCATCGCGGATGGTTCCACTCTTCCCTGCTCTGCGCGGTTGGAACCAAGGGTGCTGCACCCTACCGTGGCTGCGGAACCGCGGGCTGGGTGTTGGATGACAAGGGGCGCGCCCAGTCGAAGTCGCTGGGCAATACCGTCGATCCCGTCGACATCGCCAACAAAATGGGCGCGGAGATCGTTCGCCTGTGGGTGGGCTCGGTCGACTTTCGCGAAGACGTGGCGGCGTCGGACGAGCTGATGCAGCGCATTGCCGACAGCTATCGCAAGATTCGCAACACCTTCCGCTACATCCTGGGCAATCTGGAAGGATTCGATCCCCAGCGCGACAGCGTTGAGTTCGGCGAGATGAACGCGCTCGACCAGTTCTTCCTGCTGCGCGCGGCTGAGCTGACCGCCGACGTTCGCGGCCATTACGAATCGTTTACCTTCCAGCGCGTTTATCAGCGGCTGAAGGACTTTTGCATTGTCGACCTGAGCGCGATCTACTTCGACATCCTGAAGGACCGGCTCTATACCTCCGCTCCCAAAGGAGTGGCGCGACGCTCGGCGCAGACGGCTCTCTATCGCCTGGGCGATGCACTCGTCCGACTGCTCGCTCCCGTTACGACCTTCACTTCGGAAGAGGTCTGGAGCTTCTTGCCCAAAGGACAAGCGAACCAGCCCAGCGTTCATCTGACCGAATTTCCCGAGCCGAAGGAGTTGACGGGAGTAACGCCCTCCGGCTTCGACACGGCGAAGCTTGTGGCCGATTGGGACGTTCTATTAAACGTTCGCGGCGAAGCGCTGAAGGTGCTCGAAGCCGCGCGCGTCGAGAAGCTGATCGGCGGCGGCCTGGAGGCACAGCTTCACATCTCGGCGCCCGAGAGTCTCTATCCCGTGCTCGAGCACTATCGGGGCGATCTGCGTTACATTTTCATCGTGTCCGATGTGGTATTGGAAAAGGCTCCGGCTGTGAATGGGGACGCCCCGATGAAGATCACGGTCGCCAAAGCGCCCGGCGAAAAATGTGAGCGCTGCTGGAATTACTCCACCCACGTCGGAGAAGACAACGAATATCCGACTGTGTGTGAGCGGTGTAGTGCGGTGTTAGAGGAAATAGGGTAAGGAAAGCGGCTCTTGGCTATTGGCTTTTGGCCAAACGTGGGGTGAGCGGGGCTAGGTGCTGCCGCGCGAATCGCGGCCCGACAACCGGTAACAAGAGCCAAAAGCTAAGAGCTAGAAGCCAAGAGCCGCTTTCCCGCGTCTAACCATGGACAGAGCACCGTATGCCGGAAGAGCGACGTTTTAAAGTTTTTGATTTCAGCATGAACGAGATGGCCAACCGCAACTACGCCCTGCGCAAGTACTTCTTTCTGATCGCGGCGCTCGTCGTCCTGCTGGACCGCATCAGCAAGTGGGCGGTGGCGGGCAGCCTGCCCCTGCATGACTCACTCACTGTAATTCCGGGCTTCTTCCACATCACGCACGTCGAGAACACCGGGGCAGCATTTGGTCTGTTCGCCGAGTCGACCGTGCACTGGAAGGTCGCTGCCCTGGTGACCTTCTCGCTGATCGCTCTCGTCATCGTTACCATTCTGCTCTGGAAGAACAGCCACTCGCTAAGCACCATGACGGTCGGTCTGTCGCTCATCCTGGGCGGGGCCTTCGGCAACCTGTGGGACCGCGTTGTCGACGGCCACGTCGTCGACTTTCTCGACTTCCACGTTGGAACGTATTACTGGCCGGCCTTCAACGTCGCCGACAGCGCCATCGTCGTCGGAGCCATCTTGCTGGTCGCCGAGATCCTCTTCGCCAAACCCAGCAGCGAAGTGCTGAAGAGCAGTGGGTAACTGGGTGCCCCATTCCGCCATCTTTTGGCGGGGTGGGGGTGTGTTCTGAATTTATGAATACATCTGCAAGTTCCCACCTAGGCAACCCCGCCTCGAACAGGGCACCCTGAATCAGTCCTGCTAGTAGTGCATGTTTCTCAGGTCGGAAATGAGATCAGGCCCGGTTGGATTCCAGCCCAGCCTCTCTCGTGTTTCCGCGCTCGAGGCCGGAACGTCCCATGCAGCGAACGGTCCCAGCCAACCAAAGTGCGTTGCCGCCTCTTCCGGTGCGATGGACACCGCTGGCACATTCAGTCCCCGACCAATCACTTCGGCGATATCTCGCATCGGTACGCCTTCTTCCGCGACTGCATGATAGGTAGCGCCTCCGTTTGTCTTTTCCAGCGCAAGCCGATACAGGTGGGCTGTGTCCAGGACGTGAGCGGCCGGCCAACGGTTGAGCCCCTCGCCGACGTAAGCAGCAACTTTCTTTTGGCGCGCGACCTCGACCGCATAAGTGACCAGACCTTGCTTCACCGTGTCATGCACTTGCGGAAGCCGCACCACCGCCACCCGAATACCTAGAGCAGCCACGGAAGCGGCCGCCTCTTCCGAAGCTGCACGAGGAACCTCTTTCGAGCTGGCCGGCGCATCGCCTTCCGTAGCGGGCACGCCAGGCGCTGCCTTCGCCATCCCGGTTCCGGACGTGACAATCAGCAGCCGGTCGGAGCCGGCAAGAGCCGAGCCCAAGGCCTCAATGACCTGCCGGTCGGCCTCGCAGTTCGCCACATATTTCGAGAAGTCGTGATTGAAGGCGGTGTGAATCACAGCATCGGAACCAGCCGCTCCAGCGCGCAGGTTCGCGAGGTCGTTAACATCGCCCCGATGAACCTTAGCGCCCGCATCCGTAAGCGACTTCGCGCCCTCATCCGAGCGTGCAAGCCCCAGCACTTCATGTCCTGCGTCGAGCAGCTCGCGCACTACTGCCGAGCCGATGAAACCTGTAGCACCCGTTACAAAAACGCGCATGACATTCCTCTCCTAATAGCTTGCCGGTTGCAGTTGACCGCTCACCGGACCCGCGATTATTTGGCCGCAACGCTCCGCCAGTCGAGCGATGACCTTCACCGTGAGTTGTCGCCATTCGCGAGCCGAAGAGGGCAACACGCTGCTTACCTCTACCTCGTGCAGCCAATCTTCGGCTGAGAGTTCAGCCTGCTCTGCTCCGAACGATTCGCTAACCGTCCGGAACAGCGCTGTGAGCTCTCGCTGCGCCATGTTGAGCAGCTCGGTGCAAACCAGGCCGTCGTGCTCCAGCCGGTGATTCAGTCTGAGTGGATCCATCTTTTGGACCTCCAATGTCTGAGCTTCAATGGATGAAATGTTTAGTCTCCGATTCCGCGATCTGCGCCGATGGCGTCGAGCGCGGCCATCACTTCGATTGCCACCTCAAGCGCCGCCGCTTGCAGGTTCTCGCGAAGATGCGTGACTGAAGATGTTCCCGGTATCAGCAGGATGTTGGGCGAGCGACGTAGCAGCCACGCCAGCGCCAGCTGCATGGGAGTAACGCCGAGCGCCGTTGCCTCTTCGTTAACTTCAGATGATTGCAGCGGAGTGAATCCTCCCAACGGGAAGAATGGAACATACGCCACACCCTTCGCCGCGAGATCGTCGATAAAGCCATCGTCATTTCTGTGTGCGACGTTGTAGAAGTTCTGCACGCAGACGATGTCAGTGATCTTCTTCGCCTCGGCAAACTGAGTCGGCGAGACGTTACTCAACCCGATCTGACGAATGAGCCCTTGTCGCTTCAACTCTGCCAACACCGTCAACGGCTCTTCGATTGAGCCCTCCGACGGTTCCTGAAAGCCGCCGACCCGAAGATTCACCACGTCAAGCGCCTCCAGTCCGAGGTTCCTCATGTTGTCGTAAACCCCATCGGCCAGGTCTTGGCGGGTGAGCGCCGGAATCCATGACTTGTCAGCCCCGCGACGCGCGCCCAGCTTGGTCACGATCACCAGGCCCCTGGGATAAGGATGCAGCGCCTGCTTGATGATCTGGTTCGTCACGTGCGGGCCGTAGTAGTCGCTGGTGTCGATGTGGTTCACCCCGGCGGCGACTGCCTCGCGCAACACCGCGATGGCGGCATCCACGTCACGCGGCGGTCCGAATACTCCGGGACCGGCAAGCTGCATTGCGCCGTAGCCCATGCGGTTCACCGTCATCGCTGTGCCGGGAAATGTAAAGCTGCCGGCAAGATTCATTTGGGTTTGCATTGTGCACCTCCTGGTTCACTGCTAGGTTCCATGCGCTCCGGGCGCCGTCTAACATTTCTGCGGCCGTGGGGACGTTAAAAAGACTCTCCCACCAGCTCTTCGCTCTTCTTCCAGAGCGACTCTGCTGCATTTGCATCGAGTGCATATCCACGAACTCCTTCGCTGGTCACGGTGATGGCCGTGTCGTCGGGAACAACTTTGCCGACGTGGCAGTTTTCGCAGTAACGTCCGCCGATCTCGTCGGGCGCACCGACAACAGCGGCCCACACCGTGGTTGCGGCTCCTTGAGGAATGGTCTTCCACTGGTACGGTCCTTCCCCTTGCGCCGCGAGTTGCTGATTGATCTGCTCAAGCATGTTTTGCAATGCGCCTTCATCCAGGTGGCGGCCCAGTTCCGTCGGAATGCCTCCGGGATGCACCGCCGCTGCTCGCACGCCACGACTCCGGTGGCGCTTGTCGAAGCCCGCGGCAAAAAGAATGTTGGCCGTCTTCGACCGCCCATAAGCAATCCAGGGATCGTATGGTGTGTGCTCGAAATTGGGATCTTCGATGTCGACGTTTGAGAAACGATGGCCTGAGGAGGAGAGGTTAATCAGCCGGCCCCCATCTCTGATCAAAGACGCAATCCGATTGACGAAGACAAAGTGTCCCAGATGGTTGGTGCCGAACTGCGTCTCGAATCCGTCTACGGTATGGCCGAACGGCGCGGCCATTACCCCGGCGTTCGCGATAACTACGTCGAAGGACTCACCCTTTTTCAGCAGTGCATCCGCGCAAGCGCGAACACTGTTCAGATTGGCGAGGTCCAGTTCAATGAGCTCGAACTTTCCGCCATTGGCCTGCGCGTCTTTACGTACCTGCTCTGTGGCGCGCTGGGCTTTGTCTAGATCTCGTGCTGCGCCCACTACATGTGCGCCGTGTGCTACCAGAGATCGGGCAGTTTCAACTCCAATCCCGGCTGAAACGCCGGTGACCAGGATCCTCTTGCCACGCAGATCGATGCCCGCTAAAACCTCGTCTGTGGTCGATGTTGCCCCAAAAGAAACGGCGGCCGTTGCGCCCGCTTGAGATGAATTCGTCATTTTTCTTCCTCCCGGCATGAGTTCGTAGGAAACTGAGTGTTGGCGACGAGCTCCTGCATCTGGTAAAACGGAGTCCGTCTCCGCATATATAGCATCAGATAACCGGAGGCTTTCTCCGGTTGCAAAATTATTCAATGACTCGCACGGGTTCAAAAACGGTGGCACCAAAGCGACAGCCGCGCGCCGACGCTCAGCGTAATCGCGAGCGCATCCTCGAGGTCGCTAAGGACGCCTTCTCGCAATCGGGCGTAAACACCAGCCTGGACGACATCGCAAAAGACGCCGGGGTCGGGCCGGGAACCCTTTATCGGCACTTCCCCACCCGCGATGCGCTTCTGGAGGCGGTCTATCGCAGCGAGGTGGAAAAACTGGCGGCGGCGCAGCAGAAGTTCGCCGCCACCATGCCGCCGGTCGAGGCTTTGCGCGCCTGGATGCTGTTGTTCGTGGACTACATCGCGGCCAAACAGATCATCGCGCCGGCACTGAACACGCTGGTTGGAGGTCCATCAAAGCTGTTCGAAGGTTCCCGCCACCACATCGTGGGTGCCATCAATTCCCTGGTGAAACGTGCCGTGGAAAGCGGAGATATACGCGAAGACCTGGAACCTTTCGATCTGCTGCGTGCCCTTATCGGAGTCGCTAACGTTGCATCCGGCCCCGGTTGGCAGCAGAGCGCGAAGAGGCTGGTCGATATTCTTATCAGCGGCTCGCGGCCCTGAACCACGAATCTACCAACACGATTTTAGCTCGCGTTTGCGCTCACATGGGACCTAAGAACCAGAGCGACTCCCTTGCGGGGCCCCGCAAATCCTAGCTCGAAGAGCGAAACAATCTGTAGCCCAGGACGGGAGTCCTGGGTACGCCGTCCTCCTCGGTTCACCGAGCCCCTTCAGGGGCGGCATAAAATGCTCCGCCAAGCATCTCTTTGATCGCTGCTCGCACGTGAATCTGGGTGGTATCGAACAACGGCAGCCCAGCTATGGACTCGGCGCGCAGGATCAGCGGCAGCTCCGTGCCGGCAAGCACGACACCTTCGATTGCGTCGCGCTCCTTCATCGTAGCGATAATTTGGGTCAGCCCTTCACGGGTCTCGGCAAGAAACGTGCCGCGCAGCAACTCGTTGACATACTTGCCGTGAATCCAGGCTTGCTCGTCGGCGTTGGGTGCTATCAGCCGCAGCCCATATTTCTCGGCAGCATCAAAATAAAAGCGCCCTGCCATGGTGAATCGTGTACCCAGCAGGGCCACGGTTTTCAGCTGCTGCCGCTGCACTGCCTGGCACGTCTCCTCAACAATGCTGATCAGAGGGATAGGCGAAGCCATGCGAAGCTCGTCAAACACGATGTGCCCGCTGTTGGCCGACAGCAAAGCAAAATCCGCACCCGCGGCCGCGAGTTGTCGAGCCGCGCCTGCGAGATACTCGGCCATCTCGTCCAACTGATTAGCGCCCAGCAGCCGCAAACCCTTATCGACATCAAGGCTGACGAAGACCAGCGGCGGATATCCTTCCCCGCCGGTTTTTTCGCGATATAAAGCGATGATCGATCGGTAGTAATCGATGGTCGATTCCGGGCCAAGCCCGCCGATAATGCCCAGGGTCTTCATGGCACAGGATGTTTGGGAGACTCCGCGCTCCCCGTCCACTGGCCAATCTGGAAGACGACAAACTCCGCCGGCTTCACCGGAGCCACTCCGATGACTACGACCAGTCGTCCGTTATCGATATCGTTTTGCGTCATGGTGGTGGTGTCGCAGCGAACGAAGAAAGCCTCTTCCGGCTTGCTGCCCTGCAGTTTGCCGCTCCGCCATTCGTTCATCAGGAAATCGGTAACGCTGGTGCGTACGCGCGCCCACAACTGCGCATCGTTATTCTCAAAGACAGCCCATTGCGTGCCTTGCGCGAGAGAAGTCTCGATCGACGACAGGTAACGCCGAACCGGAACGTAGTTGAGTCGCTCGCGCGAAGATGGCGGAAGAGGATTCATAGACATACTCTCTTACGGCGTCCCGTACACCCGCTTATACACCTCGGCGTTGCGCACGATGGCCTGCACATAGTCGCGAGTTTCAGTGAACGGAATCGACTCCACAAACTCGTCGATGTCGCGATAGGTGCCGCTGCTACGCCATTCCTCCACCCGATTATCGCCCGCATTGTAAGCCGCCAACGCGTACTCTACTTGTCCATTGAAGTGGTCCACCATCTTGCGGAAGTACCGCGTTCCTAGTTCGAGGTTAACGTTCGGATCGAACAGCGAGTCCTGGTTGTAGCCTTTGAGCCCAACCGCTTTGGCTTCGCCCTTGCCGGTCGAGGGCAGCAGTTGCATCAGCCCCAGCGCATTGGAGTGCGACACAGCGCTGGGGTTGAACTCCGACTCCTGGCGAATGAGCGCCGAAACCAGGTAAGGATCAAGCCCGTTCTCATCCGCATAACGCCGCAGCGAATCCCAATAGGGACGCGGGAACAGTCCTTCCCAGTACTCCATGGGCAGTTGCTTGATCTCCATCGCGAAATAGCCGGAGACGCACTTCTTCAACGCCTGCAAGGCGCGGAAGTATTCACCCGCCGCGGTGTACATGCGAGCGACTTCGACCATCTCCCACGAAGGGCCATCACTGTTTCCGTTCTGTAACTCGCGCACCGCAAGGTCCAGCGCGCCGGCGTTCTCCAGAATCTTGGCACGGCTGTAATGCAGGTCATCCGCCGGAGGCTTAGTGCGCAGCGCATCACTGTCGTACTGCTTGGCCGCCGCAATCTGCTGTAGCGCCGCTACGCTCGCGGGAGCGGTGGACGGCATCAACGCCAGCCGTCGGCGCGCCAGCACGCCGTAATAGTAGTTCTTGTAACGCTCCGCTAACTTGGTGTAATAAGCACGCGCCAGCGCAGTGTCGTGATCGTCTTGCGCCAGCCGTGCCCGCCAGTACATCGCATTAGGCGCCTCAGCGCTTGCGGGATAAAGCTCAACCTGCCGCGCAAACGCCTTCTTCGCCTCGTCGTTGCGGCCCTGCCGATAGGTCAGCCAGGCATACTTCCAGTGCGCATACGACGCCTTCTCACCTTGCGGGAAGCGCTCTTGCAGCTCGCGATAGTAATCGATGGCGCGGTCGTAATCTTTGCGCAACAGATACATGTTGCCGGTCGACATCAGCGCCGACTCCAGCCACACCGAGTGCGGTGTGTTGGTGCGCATGTAGGTCAGGACCTCCTGCATGCGCGTATCATCCTGCGCACTGCGCGCCAACTCCAGCCGCTGATACCACTTCTCTGCCGAGGCGTCGCTGCCGTCATCCGGGATGCGGTCCAGCACCGCAGCCGCCTCGCGATTCTGGCCAGTCTTGATCAGCGAATTCGCATACTTGATCAGCACATCCGAGCGCAGGTTCGCCGGCGCCGTGTCGACCATGGCTTTGTATTCGCTGACCGCCTCGTTGTAATGACGTCCCTTGTAGAGCTGCGCAGCCCGTTTCTCATGGTCGGCAAACGTCGGAGGCGGCAGGAGATCTGTCTCCGGAATCTTCTTCAACTCTGCCGAGGACGGGTCGGCAAGATAGTTGGTCGCGTAGTCGTAATAGATGTGCCGGAACAGCTCAGCCGCTTGCCGCCCTTGCCCGCTCGCCTCGTAAGCTTTCGCCAGGTAGAAAGTCGGCTTCCACCCCAGTGCCGCCATAGCCCTGCAAAAGGTGGACAGCTTCTGCCGGACGATTGTCAGCCAGCAATGCCTTGGCATGCGCGATCACCGCGTCATGCGCGTAGATGGAATCCGGATAGCGTGCCGCAAAGTCGCGCAAATAAGTGAGCGACGCCTCAGGCTGATTGCTTAACACATACGAGTTGCCGATAAAGAACGAGGTGTAATCGCCCAGTTCACCCATCTTAGGCGCAGCCTTCTGCATGGCTGCGATCGCCGCCGGATATTGTGCGTCAAGGTAATGGGCATAACCAATCGCGAACCAGGCCAGCGCTCCGGCATTAGTCCCGGCGTGGATGTTCGCGTAGTTTTGCACTCCCGCATAAGCCGCCGGGGTCCGGAACTGAATCAATTGCCGCGCCATGGGTCGCAGGTCGCTCGACTCCACAAACCTGCGCTGTAGTTGCTGAGCCCGCGTCATCGAAGCCTTCGCACGCGGCTTATGACTCTTCGAAGCGGTGGTGGTTTTCTTCTTCGTGGACTTCGACGTCGTCGATGACTTCTTCTTGCTCGACGTGGTCGAGTTGGCGTGCGAGGTCGACGTATCTGTTGTGGTCGCGAGGGCAGGCAGCCCAAGGGCTTGGACCAGCAAACAGAAGGTCAGGAAGCGTGCTAAAAGGCGGCCAAAGGAACTCACTGCCCTTCAGTGTAGCGCGATTTTCCGAGCCGCAATCATGGCCTGCGTTGACGTTACAGATTCGCCGCCAGACATCCAGCGGCGCCCGCTGCCCGTAACTTCATCATGCAATATTTCTGCCCCGTCAAACGTCTACACCTACCAGGAGGGCCTCAGAATCGGGTTGTAACGCCGTTGCCCGTCCCGATGGATGAGCCATCTGTCCCAAAAAATGGCTACGAATCGGTAGAATGGCAGCAAAATTTGTCTTCCCCTGTTAAAATCCTGAATCTGCATAGAAATGGGAACCATCCAACCAAACGTAGAAGCACAGGCTAGCGACGAAAGTACGCTAGTGCATGCGGCGAAAGCCGGCGACATCAGCGCCTTCGAGGAGCTGGTGCGACGTTACGACCGCAATGTGTTCCGGATTGCGCAGCACATCACGCAAAACCGCGAAGACGCGGAAGACGTGGTGCAGGACGCCTTTTTAAAGGCGTACCAGAACCTGAAAAATTTTCAGGAGCAATCCAAGTTTTATACCTGGCTGGTGCGGATTGCGGTGAACGAAGCGCTTATGCGCCTGCGTCGCCGCCGTCCCGAGCGCATGGTGTCGCTGGATGAGGACATCAAGACGGAAGAGGATTCCATGCCGCGCGAAGTCGCGGACTGGGCCCCTAATCCGGAACAACTCTACGGCCAGGGTGAACTGAAAGATATCCTGGGCAAAACCATCCAGGGTCTGCCGCCGAGTTTTCGGACGGTATTTGTTCTGCGCGATGTGGAAGGGCTTTCGACCGAAGAAACCGCCGACGCGTTGGACTTGAGTATTCCGGCGGTGAAGTCACGGCTTCTTCGCGCCCGGTTACAACTGCGTGAGCGGTTGAGCAAGTACTTCAAAAATCGTGCTGGTGGGGATGGCAAACAGTGACGGGAGACCGCATAAAGTGACCTGCTCTGAATTTCTGAAAGAGCTAACTGATTACCTCGACAACGCTATGGACGCCCAGACCAAGGCGGAGTTGGAAGATCATCTTCAGTGGTGCCACAACTGCTACGTCATCTGCAACACCACCAAGCGGACCATCGAGATTTACCACGACCAGGACATTTACGAATTGCCTGACGACCTTCGCAGCCGTCTGCGCTCGGCCATCATGACCAAGTGCCAGGACTCGAAGGAATCTCACTAGAGCTATTTCAGATAGAGCTTGGAAGGGCGCAGCGTCAGCTGCGCCGAACGGATTTGAAGGGGCACAGCTTTAGCTTTTCCGCACGGTCCCGTGTTTTTGTCATCCCCAACCTCTTTAGAGGTGAGGGATCTGCTCTTCCTCCCACTGCCACGGATTGTTCAGCAGCATCTTCAGCCCCGCCCTACGGATTTGAAGGGGCACGGCTTCAGCCGTGCCGAATGGATTTGAAAGGGCACAGCTTCAGCTGTGCCACAAAAGTCCCGTGTTTTTTGTCATCCCGAACCTCTTTAGAGGTGAGGGATCTGCTCTTCTTCCCACTGCCGCGGCTTGTTCAGCGGGTTGCTTCAGCAGCATCTTCAGACCCGCCGACCAGCACATCATCTGAATCTGTCATTCTGAGCGAAGCGAAGAACCTGTTTTTTGCTTGCGCTCCCAACTGCACGTCCTTCGACGCCAATTCGCCTAAGGTCCCTGAGCCAGCATGGCAATTTCCACCAGCCGTGCTACGCTTCCTCTATGCCCGACGACAAGCGCGACCCGAACCTCCAGGACACAGCCGTCGCCTGGGCGCGCTACTCCGAAATCGCCTTTATCATCCCCGCCGCCGTTGTCATCGGCCTGCTGCTCGGCAAACTAGGCGACTACTTCTTCCACACCCACTGGCTCACCCTCACCGGCATCATCTTCGGCGCCATCGTAGGATTCGTCCAGCTCATCCGCACCGTCCTCCGCGATAAGAGCTAGACGCCACCCGGCGCCAAACCTGGATTCATTCCTCGCCCCCTTGGTTCTTGATTGCTTGGTGGGCCCGTCCCCGCCCCTCGAGCTTTGTATCAAGGCAGGGCTTCACAGGCTGCTGAAAAACGTTCGGGTAGCGCTGGCCTTCAGGCCAGCGTCAACCAGCTTTGTATCAGGGCGGCTTCACAGGCTGCTGAAAAACGTTCAGGTAGTGTTGGCCTTCAGGCCAGCGTCAACCAGCTTTGTATCAGGGCGGCTTCACAGGCTGCTGAAAAACGTTCAGGTAGTGTTGGCCTTCAGGCCAGCGTCAACCAGCTTTGTATCAGGGCGGCTTCACAGGCTGTTGAAAAACGTTCAGGTAGTGTTGGCCTTCAGGCCAGCGTCAACCAGCTTTGTATCAGGGCACGGCTTCAGCCGTGCCGCACTGCGGCCTTTTGCTCTGGGCTTTAGCCCCTGCTGCTCTTTCCTCTCAAGTAAAGTAATACAGAAGGGATAGTCTTCGGGCGAAGGTGCTTCGCGCAACGTGTGATGGCGGACCAGTTCGCTGGCGAGAATTCTGCAAGGATCTTAAGACCGCATCTTTTCTCACCGGATGCACGTTATCAACAGTTCTATTGAGCCCTCACTACTCAAACCAGCTGCTGCCCGCCATCGATATCGAAAGTAGCGCCGGTAAGGGCCGTGTTCATCATGATGTGGAGTGCCAGCGCGGCCACATCCTCCGGACCAACCACCCGTCGGATCGGCAGAGTCGCGCGCAACTGCTCGCGACGAGCGTCCAGCTGATCACCCAGCAGCGTCGCCGACAACGGTGTGTCAACAAAGCCGGCTGCAATAAGGTTGACGCGAGCAGGCGCCAGTTCAAGCGCCAGGTTCTTCACCATGGCCGGCATTGCCGCCGTAAGAGCCGCGATGAGAGTCATCCCCTTCGCCGTACGCCGGCCGCCCGTGCCTCCTATGAACAGCAGGGTGCCTCCCGGGCGAACCTTGTTTTCGACGTGACGGGCAATCTGCACCGGGAGCAGCAGATGCGACTCGATGTCGCGCCGAGCCCGCTCAAAATCGAATTCAGCCAGCGGCGCATAGTAAGGGCCCGGCCCAGTTAGCAGCAGGTGATCGATCGGAGACGGCAGCTCGTCCAGGAACTGCGCGACGCGCTCGAAGTCCGTGGCGTCGAAAGCCACAGTCTTCGCCGAGGTAAACTCACGCGCCACTTGCTCAAGTCGCTCGGCATTCCGGGCCGCAAGCACCAGCCTCGCTCCCTCGGAATTCGCTAGCCGAGCCGTCTCCAGCCCGATGCCGGCGCTGCCGCCAATCACGACTACTGTTTGCCCCGCGAGCTGCGCCCCGCGCCTGAGTGCCGAGGGGTTCTCTGTATTCATCGTTCCTCCAGTCGATAGCTTCTGCCAGTCGATAGTCTCTGCCAGTCGATAGTCTCTGCCAGTCGATAGTCTCTGCGGGTGCCCCATTCCGCCATCCTTTGGCGGGGTGGGGCTTTTGCTTTTGCTTTTGACCTTGAGCTCGTCTTTACTGGCAACCGACAACTGACCACTGACAACTTTTTGGCCGGAACGCTGGGTCGGCCCACAGAAATCTCCGAGCCGCGTAGGGGCGACATGCATCCGGGATAAATGCCGATTCGCCAGCC
This sequence comes from uncultured Acidobacteriaceae bacterium, assembly GCA_963791965.1. Taxonomy (GTDB): domain Bacteria; phylum Acidobacteriota; class Terriglobia; order Terriglobales; family Acidobacteriaceae; genus CAVVDY01. The sequence goes on from CAWBUK010000011.1 coordinate 215,148, forward strand.
TGTGACGGGCGGGTTTGACTTCAACACGGCTGCTTTTCGAGCGTACTCTGCGACTAAGCGAAGAGCGATTCCTGCATGGAATTCATGCACCCCGAACCGTCTAGCCCGCCTTGTCACACACATCTGTGACAAACTCGCTTGGTCATCCGCCATTTACTTTCGTAAAATGGCAACGATGAGGTCGAGGGAGATTTGTCTCTCACCCACATCGCGCCCTCAATGAGGAGGCGTGACGCGCTCCAGTCGTCATAGCACCTGTTGGTCGCTGTTAACCACTTCTAAAACACTCCCACTCTTCCATCCTCTAAAAATCGCGCTTAAGTCCTTTGCTCCTAAGATTTTACCTCTAAGTCTCACGCGCTCAAGAATTTGCGGGGCTTCTTTCAAACCGTCCCAATGTTTTCAAGATTTTAGCTATACCCAGGGGGGAGGGGGTACCCACCCGACTTCGCCAAAATTCGGTCACCCGTCCATTCGGCATAGATGTTATTCACTAGTAAATAGACCTGTCGCCTACGGGTGCCCTACTCATTCGCGGTTTTCGAATGAGTGGGATTCACACCTTCGCGCCCGGCTTCTTGTTCCACCCATGGAAAGCCGACAGGTCGCCCTTGTCCCACGCCTCGCGCAGCCCCGGCTTGCTCAGGTCCCAGTCCGGACGAATCTCGCGCAGCACGTCACGCAGGTCGCGCCACAGATCGACCACCGACGGACGCCCCCAAAACCAATAACCGTTGTAGATCTTGTGCACCACCAGTCCCGGCTTGAGCACCAGCGTGTGCGGAATCATTGGGTTGTTGTCAGGGTCGGTGTACTCCGCGATGTCGAGGTCCTTCTGCACCTTTCGTTCCGGGTCCTCGAGGAACGGCCACTGCGCTCCCACCGATGCGCGGAACTCCTGGCTCGCGTGATGGACGTCGGTGGAAATCGTTGCGATCTGCGTGTACGCCACGGCGATCTTCGGGTAAAACGCGGCCAATTCCAGATGCTGCTGGTGCTCCTTGGGACAGTAATGTCCGCGCGCCAGCGTGAGGATCATCGGGTCATCCCCCTGTATCTCGCTCAGCTTGCGCTTGGTGCTGGTGTGATCGGGCAGCTCGTAGTCGGGAAAGATAGCTCCGGGAACAATGTCAGGACGCATAATCTCACTCCTTCTTTCATAGATGCAGTGCGTGCATCACTCCGGCAGTTTTTCGCCGGATTGGTCGCGCACCATGTATTCGGCGTACCAGGCCGGCCAATTCTCGTCACGCTGCCCGGTGCGCTTCTCATGCTCGCCGTGAGCAGCCTCCGCGCGCCGCAGCGCGTTCGCCAGGTCACCGGCCGAGGCGTATGTCGTTTCGCCGGCAATACGTCCTGGCAAGCGCGTGGTGACTTCCTGCAGCAACCAACGATTACCGTCCACGTCCTTGAAGGTGGCAAACGATCCGTAGCTGCCATGCCCTGGGTCCGGCCCGCTGACACGTCCGCTGGTGCCGTCCGCTTGGAACTGCGCGCCCGGCGAACCGGGATGAAAAACCTCACTGACATCGACACCGTGTGCCAACAATTGCTGACGCGCAGCCGCTATGTCGGAAACGACCAGATACAGCCCCTCGGCCGAGCCGGGAGCCGACGACGTAACCTTGGTGCCGAACTGGACCGAGCAGCCCGAGCCCGGCGGTGTGAACTGCACGATTCTGAAGCCGTTGTCGAACGGGAAATCCGCATCCAGCCGCCAGCCCAGCCCGGCATAGAACTGTTTCGCGCGATCAACGTCTGCGACCGGGATGACGATTGCTTCCAGCTTCATGTCAACGCCAGCGCTCTGGGATTTGCTGTTGCGACCTTCATCTTTCACATTTGCCATAGCGATTCCTCCTTATGTCATAGTCAGAAAGGTATGCCTCGGCTTTCGACTCTCTCAACCGTCTCAGCAGTCGACCGAATTACGGGGTTGGTGCGTAACGGGTGAAGACATAGTCGCGCGTCTTAATGGGCACGTGGCAGGGAAAGCAGGTATTGAGCTGCGCCGAGGTGTCAGGCTTAGTGCCTTTGAATTGCGCGAAACCCCACCCGCCAGTGGAGGCGTATTTTTTAGAGTCCTTCACCATGAATTGAACGTTAGTTGGCGCACCGGCAACGAACGATTGATCTCGTCCGAAAACTTTGTTGTTCTCCTCGGACGGCACATACTGCCAGGCCAGCCGGGCAATGATGGCGCCGTCGGGAAATGGAAGCGTGCCATTGCGATAGGCCTTGATCGCCGCGTCGTTGCCGAGCACCGCGCGAAAGTCGTTCAAGTTGCCCGCCTCGTGGGCTACCGAAATCAGTTTCCAGTCACGGAAGCCGGATGGGAGTTTGACCCCAAAGAGCGGAGCGCTGTCTTCCTCAGCCCCGGCGGACGAAGTGATGCTTGAAGCGAGAACGCCGGTGATCATAGCAACAGCAACCAGCAGGAATGCCATCGGTCTCATTCAGTCTTTCCTTGACGACATAACGTTCGAACGGGCCCGGACCAGAGAGGGTTGGACAAAGCGACGGATGAATACCAGGTGTGAGGTGGATGAATCCAGCCGATTTTATTTGGTTATCGAATCGGCCGAAATCACGGCTACTCGCGAAAACCGCTCCGCGAAGGATATGTCTTTTGCCCGCGAATTCGCAAGCCTGAGGCAGGGTAAAAAGCTTCTCGTCTGCGACCTGGCAGATTGCAAACAACTCCTACTCGCGATTGTCATCAAACTGAAACAAATGGCCGGTAAAAAAGCGTTATCCAGTCCGACGTCCTTGAAGCCGTTCGATAAGAAACAGGAATTCCTGCGCGTCGTCATCGAAACCCCGAAGGGCAGCCGCAACAAGTTCAAGTACGACCCTGACCTGGGCTGTTACCGTCTCAACTCGGTCTTGCCGGAGGGCATGATCTTCCCCTACGACTTTGGATTTGTCCCCAGCACCAAAGCCCAGGACGGCGACCCGGTGGACGTGCTGTTGCTTATGGATATTCCAGCGTATCCCGGCATAGTTGTGGAATCCCGCATAGTAGGAGTGATTGAAGCGGAGCAAAGCGAGAAGGGCGACAAGATACGTAACGATCGCGTCGTCGCCGTGGCGAAAGACTCACGCGTTCACTCGGACATCCATAAAATCAGCGATCTTAACGACAACATGCTCACGGAAGTCGAGCGCTTCTTCACCAACTACAACAAGGAGCACGGAAAAAGTTTCAAAGTGCTTGGGGTAAAAGGCAAGGACGCCGCCATGAAGCTAATCAAGAAGTCAGCCCTTAAGAACAGCGGAAAGAAGTAGTGGTTCGTTCATGTATGCTTGCTATTGTTGATGCCAGCACGCCGCTCAGCCGATTGCAGTCGCTTTCCTCTGAAGCAACTCCTCTGCTTGATTCTTGTGCTTGTGGCGTCGGCGCTCCCAGCCTGGCAGCAGGAACCAGCGCCAATTACGCCTCCGCCGCAGCTTGGCGGTACTGCTTCGCAACCCAGTGCTGCACAAGAACCACCTGGTCCCAGCGCTGCGCCGTCGGCTTCGCAGCATGCCGCACCACAACAGCAGCAGGAAAAGCCCGCAGGGCCAATTACCAAGCAGCAGGAGAAGGAACTCTTTCGTTCGGTCAATCAGATCCTGGAGTTTGCCAGCAGCGATACTGGACTGCCCATCCATCATCCGGTAAAGCGCAAACTCATCACTCGCCAGCAGGTCACCAGCTACGTCGAAGACCGCATGAAAGACGACAAGGACACGCAGCGGCTCGAACGCTCGCAAGCCGTCCTGGTCAAGTTCGGGCTGCTACCCCCAAACTACGATCTGCATCGCGAGTACCTGCGCCTGTTGCAGGAACAGGTAGCTGCCTTCTACGACGCCAAAACCAAAACTGTGAACCTGCTCGATTGGGTTCCTCCCGATCAGCAGAAGCCAGTGCTGGCGCACGAGTTGACCCACGCCTTGCAGGACCAGTACATCGGTCTCGACAAGTGGCAACTCGCCGGCGGAAATGAAAACGACAGCCCGCTTCCCGATAACCAGGAAGAAATCGTGGAAGAGGCGCAGGCCGCGCGCGAGGCACTGGCCGAAGGCCAGGCAATGATCGTCTTGCTCGACTACTCTATGGCTCCGCTGGGCATGAGCGTCCTGAAAGCGCCTGACATCGTCGACAGCGTTCGCGGCGGCATGAGTGATACCCAGGACTCACCGATCTTCGCCGCCGCTCCCATGTATCTGCGTGAATCGTTGCTGATGCCTTATACCTTTGGCGCCAGCTTCGTTGCCAGCGTGCTCAAGCACAGAGGAAAGGATGCCGCTTTCGGCGGCTCGCTCGATAAGCCTCCCGTCAGCACCCGACAGGTGATGGAGCCGGACACCTACCTGAAAGGCGAGGTGGTTGAGCCGCTCAAGGTTCCCGACCTCGACAAACTCGTCGGATCGAACTACGAGCGGTACGACTTTGGCGGCATCGGAGAGTTCGACGTCTACCTGCTGGCCAAGCTGTATGCTCCGGAAACCGACCCCAAGAACTACTACGCCAACTGGCGCGGCGGATACTATCTGGTAGTCCATCCCAAAGCAGCGCCGCAGAATCAGGTATCCCTGCTCTATCTTTCGCGATGGGATTCGCCCGAGGCAGCCCAGGCATTTGCTGCGGTGTACGAGAAGTACGTTCCCAACCGCTATCCGCGCTGGTCGCAGCAGGACAGTGCGCCCACGACCGACAGTTCCGGTGAGATTTCAAGCTGGCGGGAAGGACCAGGGTCGGAGCGTGTCCAGGTGTTGCAAGACAAGAGCGACCTGCTGATCTTAGAAGGGTTTGATCAAGCCACCGCCGAGCGTCTATCCGCAGCGCTCCTGCATTCCAGTTCTTCCCGCGAAGCGAACAAAGCTACCTCCGCGCCGAATTCCCTGCCCAACTAAATTGGCGGAATCCGAGGAATAGCCGCCCTCAAGCTGCAATGGCAAAGTTGAATTCTGATTCCTTCTCCTTCGCGTTTGGAGACGTGTCGTCTTTCGTGCCGAAAATATCTTTTTCGGCCCGCAACCAGTCGTCCATATCATGCCCGTCTTGTCGGCCACGCTGCTCGTAAATCTGGTAAGCGCGCAGCCGGATGTACTCTTCGGTTAACTCAAGCGAGCCCTTCTCCCGGGCAAGCCGGCGGAAACTGAAAGCTATATTGTTCATGGTCGCCCTCCGAAGGGATCTCCGGTGGCCAGATCAGCGCACTGCTGGTAGTGACGAGGTTTGCCGCAGCCCGATAAACTGGCTCCGCTAAGCCGATGCTAGCCTCGGCAACGACCCTAAACAAGGATTCGGCGGTAAGGATTTGCATGTGTTTCCAAATCGGGAAGGATGCTTTTCCATCACAAAACCGCGAGGAATTCGCAAGGCCCCAGTCATGTACTAGGTTTTGGCGTTGAAATTTCACCCGTCGCCATGTCTACCTCATTGTTATTAGCGAATTAACAGCTTCGCAGCACTCGGACTCCGCGATATAGTGTCGGGTTCTTGCGATTTCGATAGAATCCGGCGGACCAGCCGAGGGAGAGTGCTATGTTAGCTGCGATTTCGATGGCGTCCATGCAGAGCGAAATGCCCAATCCATTAAGAATGCTCTTCTCCGGCCCGATCCTGCTCTTCTGTCTGGCCATAATCGTTGTCCTGGTCGCAGGCATGTGGAAGTTGTTCGAGAAGGCAGGCCACCCCGGCTGGGCAGCTATCATTCCCCTCTACAACGTCTACATCCTGCTGAAGATTGCCGGCCGGCCGGGCTGGTGGCTGATTTTGCTGATCATTCCGATCGTCAACATCGTGATCAATATTATCGTCGCCATCGACATCGCCAAGGCCTTCGGACAGAGTGCCGTGTTTGGCTTCTTCCTGAACTTCCTGTTCGGCGGAATTGGGTACGTGATCCTCGGCTTCGGCAACTATCGATACCTGGGACCACAAACCCAGGCGTTCGCCGCGCAAGTCTAGGTGATTTCGAAACATATCGAGCGATCACTGAAAGCCCGCATCTCCCTGCCCGTCACGTAGCGGGGTCATGAAGCACCGTTTTCGCTAGTAAAACATCGGAGCCGAGGCTTATCCTTCTCAGCACCCCCGGAAAAGCGCAAAGAACACTTCGCCGAGCAGGCTAGCGTTGCCGGCTCCACAGTTGCAGCCCCTGATGGGTTGTTCTCTGCTCATCGCAATCCTCCTCGCGGAGGCAAACCAGAAACCTTCGTATCGGAGAAGAACAATGGATTTAGGAGCAAGTGTTCGAAAATTCGCATTAGGTGCGCTCGCCATCTCCAGCTTTGTGCTGACCGGCAATCCATTCGCGCATGCCCAACCAACTGCCGCTAAACAACCTAACATCGTCGTGATTATGGGCGATGACATCGGAATGTGGAATATCGGCGCCTACAGCCGTGGCATGATGGCCGGGCGCACGCCGAACCTCGACAAAATGGCCAAAGAAGGGATGCTCTTCACCGACTACTACGCCGAGGCCAGTTGCACAGCCGGTCGTGCGAACTTTATCACCGGCGAACTCCCCATCCGTACCGGCATGACAACGGTGGGGCAGGCGGGCGCCAAGATCGGTATTCCGTCCCAAGCGGTTACCATCGCTACGATATTGAAGTCGATGGGTTACAACACCGGCCAGTTCGGCAAGAATCACCTTGGCGACAGGAATGAATTCCTCCCTTGCGTCCATGGTTTTGATGAGTTCTTCGGCTATCTCTACCACCTCGACGCCATGGAAGACCCGGCGCATCCTAACTATCCGCAGAATCTATTGAACGTTGTTGGACCACGCAACATGGTTCATTGCTGGGCCACCAACACAAATGACCCCACCGATATGCCTCGCTGGGGCGTCGTTGGCAAGCAGAAGATTGAGGATGCCGGCCAGCTCTATCCCAAGCGCATGGAGACCGTGGACGACGAGATCCTCGACTTTACCCTCAAGTTCATCGACCAATCCAAGCAAGCCAACAAGCCATTCTTCGTCTGGCTGAACCCGACCCGCATGCATATCGTCACCCACCTTTCTCCGAAGTATGAAGCGCTGCGCAACTCCGAGAACGGCTGGTCCATAGAAGAAGCCGGCATGGTGCAGCTCGATGACATCGTCGGTTCCGTCATGCAAAAGCTGAAGGACATCGGCGAGGACGAGAATACGATTCTCGTGTTCACCACCGACAACGGTACCGAAGTCTTTACCTGGCCCGATGGCGGTCAAACGCCGTTTGCCCAGTCCAAAGGAACCGTCCTCGAGGGCGGCTTCCGTGTGCCGGCGATTCTTCGTTGGCCCGGGCACGTGCCTGCGGATTCCGTGCAGAACGGTATCTTCTCCGGCATGGACTGGCTGCCTACATTTGTAGCGGCGGCCGGCAATCCGAACATCACAGAAGAGTTGCTGAAGGGTAAAACTATCGGCGACCGGACCTACAAGAATCATCTGGATGGCTACAACCAGATGGCTGCCATCACCGCCAAAGGCCCGTCGGCGCGTCACGAGATCTTCTACCTTGGCGAAAGCACGGTCGGAGCGGTGCGCATTGACGATTACAAGTTCCGCTTCATCGACCAACCGGAAGGTTGGCTCGGTCAGAAAACCCACCCTGACGTGCCCTATATCACCAACCTCCGCCTCGATCCGTTCGAGCGCACGGGCATCTCCAATAGCGGTACGAAGGAGGGCTCGCAGTACTACTTCAGTAATTGGTTTGTATACGAGTTCTGGCGCTTCGTGTTCGTCCAGCAGATGATGGGTAAGGAGATCCAGACTTTCCTGGATTACCCGCCGATGCAGCGGGGCGCGAGCTTCAACCTCGACGCCGTCAAAGCAGAGATGTCGAAACGCATGGCGGAAGCCGAAGCGGCGTCCAAAGGCCCCAGCAACTAACGCAGACCTGCCTTCTCATGGGCGGCTCGCAACGGGCCGCCCGCAACTCACAGTTGTCATCGCGGCGGCCGACGCTTAGTTGAGCTGCAGTCACCACCTCCTGAGTAAACTCGGTCCCAGGGATTTGCCGCCCGAGTGCAGCGACAGTAGACGCAATCCATCAAGGTCTTTATCCGCGTGGGTTCAGAGCTGCGTCTCCCCCATTTGCGCCACCTGCGCCGGAAATTTAAACTTGTCTCAGCTGCTTCCCTGCCCAGATTGTTTCAGGAGGCTCGTCTGAGCTTTTCTTTCCGGACATTGATTTTCGCGCTGATCGCGACCTCGCTGCCCTGTGCTGTAGAGGCTCCCACCAAGGCTTCTCTCGACGTTAGCGAAACCTTGTTCAGCATTGTCGCTGCCGCCAATGTATGCGGATACGATCAGGATTTGGCCGCATCTTCACCCATCCGGCAGCAGGTTCGCGCCGACCTCGTCAAGGCCAGCGAGTCGCCCCAGGCAGCATCCGCCGCGCAGGCCATGTGCCGCTTCTATCGGGACCACAAGCAGGACGATGCAGCGCACGGTCTCGCACAGTACGTTTCCCTGGCGCTGAACGTCGGCAACCCTCCTGACTTCACTCCCAAGTGGCAGGAAGCCGATATGCCCGATGACACGACTTACGTCCTCGGGTTTCTGCCGTTGCTGAAGACCTACGCCGCCGCCGCCAAGCTGCATTCCATCTGGCTGAAGTACCAGCCACAATACGACGATCTGATTGAGCACTATCATGATCCGGTCGAGAAGATGATCACAGCTACGGACGTTTATCTGCGCATGCCGCTGGCCATAGATGCCGGACGCAGTTACACCATCTACCTGGAGCCCTTGATTTCGCCCGGGCAGGTGAACTCGCGCGACTATCGCGACGAGCTGTATTACATGGTGATCTCTCCCCAGGGAGACAACATTCACATTCAGCAGCTTCGCCACGCTTACCTGCATTTTGTGCTCGATCCGTTGATTGCCAAACGCGCCACCGCCCTCGACCGCATCAAGCCGATTCTGACCTCGGTACAGCGGGCCCCGATGGCCGAGGTATACAAAGAAGATGTCGGCCTGCTCCTCATCGAAAGTCTGATTCGTGCCATCGAGGCACGCGCGCCGCTCGACGCCAAATTGTCTGACCAGGACCGGCAGGCGATCGTCAAACGCGCCGAGTCCGAAGGTTTTATTCTGACCGGCTACTTCTATGATCAGCTGCGCACCTTCGAAAAGGGCGATACCGGACTGAAGGATGCCTTCCCCGATTGGCTTCATGCCATCGATGTTGGAGAAGTGCGAAGGCACGCCGCGAACGTACAGTTTGCCTCCTCGGCCGAGCCGGAGCTGATCCAGGCTCCCCGGCAGGCATCACTTTCCAAGGTGGATCAGGCAGAGCGGGCGCTGGCCAGCGGAAATCCCGCGGGAGCCGCACAATTCGCCAACGAAGCGCTGGCTGCGAACGAGGATCCCGGCAAGGCATACTTTGTCCTGGCGCGGGTGGCGACCTTGGGCGGCAACTTGCAGGACGCAAGCGATAATTTCGCGAAGGCGACGCAATCCTCCAAAGACCCCCGTGTGGTGGCCTGGTCTCATATTTACCTGGGCCGCATTCTCGACTTGCAGGATGATCGCGAAGACGCTCTCGTGCAGTACAAGGCAGCACTCGATGCAGGCGACACATCTGCCGATACCAAGGCTGCTGCCGAGCGTGGCCTCAAGGCTCCTTATGAGCCGCCTGCCGGCAACGCGCAACCGCAGTAACATTAAGATAGGAAGACCATGAGATTTCGATTGACCATCTGTGCGTTGCTGCTCGCCGGTACTGCGACGCTGGCGCAAACTCCGGCCGCCCAGCCTGCAACGCCGGTGCAAAACACTCCAGCAGCGGCCCAGGCCGCGCCTGCTCCCGCCATGGCTCAGGCTCCCACGGCTTACAAGGCGCCCCAGGCCAAGACCAAAGAGGAGTTTGAGGCTTACAAAGCGGCAGCTGCGCTCACCAATCCTGATCAGCTCCTCGCCGCGGCCGACCAGTTTGCGCAGAAGTTTCCTGACAGCGAACTGAAGGGTCTCCTTTATGTGCAGGCCATGAACGAATTCGCCCAGCAAAACCAGGCTAATAAGGAAATCGAAGCCGGGCGGAAAGCAATCGCTATTGATCCCCACGACCCGAACCCGCTGATTCACGTCGCCTCGGCGTTGGTGGAAACCACTCGTGACAACGATCTCGATAAAGAGCAGCGCTACACCGAAGCCATGAACGACGCGCAGGCGGCCATCGATAACATCAACACCGGGCTGCACATTCCTCCCGGTGTAACCGAAGCGCAGATTCAGACGGTAAAGAACAGCATCCTGGCACTCGCCTACGAGACGCTGGGCGTAATCGCCATGCAGAAGCAGGATTTCGCTACTGCTGAAACCGATTTCCAGAAGTCGGTCGACATCGCCAAGGCCGAGCCGATGGCGCGCGTTTATTTGCGCCTTTCGGTAGCACAGGACAACGAGAAGAAGTATGCCGAGGCGCTAGTTAACGCCAACAAAGCGCTGCAATATTCTCAGCCCGACAGCGTTGAGCAGACCTTGGCGAAACAGCAGCAAGCGCGGTTACAGAAACTTGTAGGTGAAGGCGCTGAGCCGAATATCCCGGCGCCAGGAGCCACTCCGCCTCCGGCGACAACTCCCGCAACCACCACACCGGCAGGCACGCAGCCGCCACAGCCGCATTGAGGAAGGCCAGCAATTAGCAACGTAACGTTGTCTCTGTTAGATGCCGCTAGCCGCACTCAATTTGTCACCGTCATACGTTACGTGAGTGGCTGCTATCACTGGAGCCGGCTAACCTTGCTGGCCTACTCCATCGGCGGTAATCTTGCGTAATGCGACCTCTTCGGTATTCCATCAACGTCACATTGGACGGGTGCTGCGACCATCGAGCAATGATCCCGGACGAAGACTTGCATCGTCACGCGATCGAGAACTTCGACCGAGCCGATGCCCTGCTCTTTGGTCGGGTGACTTACGAAATGATGGAGGCGGCGTGGCGACCGGCGGCGCAGACAGGAGTGAGGCCTGATTGGATGGAAACCTTCGGCATGCCCTTCGCCCGCGTGATCGACGCGGCAAAGAAATACGTCGTGTCGAACACCTTGGACCGGGTCGATTGGAACGCGGAGCTAGTGCGCGGCGATCTGGGGAACGCCGTCCAGCAGCTCAAGCGGAAGCCGGGTAAGGGACTTTTCGTGGGAGGAGTAAAGCTCCCGCTCGCGCTAGCGGAACTGGGATTGATCGATGAGTACGAACTCGTGGTGCACCCCAGGCTAGCGGGTCACGGTCCGACATTGTTCGCCGGGCTATCGAAACATGTCGACTTGAGGCTTGTGGGCCGGCAGGAGTTCGGCTCGGGGGCGGTAGCGATGCGGTATGAGCCGAGGAAATAACAATTCGGTTTGTTAGCCAAGCTGGCCACATCATGGAGCAACTCAGGCAGACCAATGTTCACGGACAACTGACAACCTACAACTGACAACCGACAACTTCCTACATGGACCTCCAAACTACCGACCTGTCGCAACTCGAAGAAGCTGTGGGCCACCGCTTCCAGCGTCCCGAACTGCTGCAACAAGCGCTCACGCATTCTTCCTATGCGCGCGAAGCCGAATCACAAACCAATGGCGCCGATCCGGATCACCCGGCCAGCCATGACAACGAGCAACTCGAGTTTCTTGGCGATGCCGTGCTTTCCTTCGTCATCAGTCAGGAACTCTTCGCGCGCTTCCCGGAATATGGCGAGGGGGAGTTGTCGAAGCTGCGTGCGCATATCGTCAGCGAACGTGAGTTGAGCCGTCCGGCCCGGCAGTTGGAAATCGGCAGCTACTTGCGTTTCGGCCGAGGCGAAGAAAAAAGCGGCGGACGCGGCAAGACTCCCCTGCTCGTGGATGCTCTCGAGGCCGTGATTGCGGCCCTGTACCTCGATGCCGGAATCGAACCTGCCCATCGTTTCATCGTCGAGTGCATCCTCGAACCTGAACTCAATCACCTGAGAGAGCTCGGCGGTGGCCGGCTCCCGATCATGGATTACAAGTCTGCGTTGCAGGAAGCGGCACATTCCCTTGGCCGTCCGCAACCGCGTTATTCGGTAGTGCACGAACAGGGCCCTGAGCACCGCAAACTCTTCACCGTCGAGGTCCACATCGGCGGTCCCAACGCAAGTCCCGGCTTCACTTGCCGGGCGGAAGGTAATTCCAAGAAAAGCGCCGAGCAAAAGGCAGCACAGCAAGCCTTCGAGCGCCTAAAATCAGAAGAGAGAGGTTCCGCAGTGGACGCCAGTAGTCCCAGCGCCGAATCATTCAGCCAGGCATGAGTGAAGTCCGCACCGACCCCGAAGTTTCCGTTTCCGAGCCGTCTCAGCCGGTCGCAACCCCCACTTCACGGCTTCACCTTGACCACGTGAATTCATTGCAATCGCTGGCCATCACCATCGTGATCGCCGTCTTCGTGGTGACCTTCATCGTGCAGGCGTTTCAGATTCCGTCCGAGTCGATGGAGCGCACCCTGCTGATTGGCGACTACCTGCTCGTCGATAAGGCCCATTTCGGCCACTCGAGTTTTTGGGGATGGCTGCTTCCCTATCGCCCGGTGCAGCACCAGGACATCATCGTTTTCCGCTACCCGGTGAACCCACAGCAGCATTTCGTCAAACGCGTGGTGGGCGTTCCCGGCGATCACATACGCTTGATCAACAAGCATGTCTATGTGAATGGTGAGCCCCAACCCGACTCCTACGCCCAGTTCAACTGGTCGCAACACGACAAGTTCCGCGACAACTTCCCCAACGGCGGACAGTTCGGTGACCGCACCACCTCCAATTGGTACCTTGAGGCGCGAAAGCTCGTCGAAGACGATCAACTGATCGTCCCGGAAGGCTATTACTTCGTTCTGGGAGACAATCGCGACGATAGCTACGACTCGCGTTATTGGGGGCTGGTTCCGGCGGAGAACGTCGTCGGACGTCCGCTGATTATTTACTGGTCGATGCCGCGCGATCGCTCTGGCGGTGAAAGCACTGCGCAGTCTGATAGACTTTCCACTTTGGCCTACAGTTTCGTTCAATCTTTTAAGGGTTTACGCTGGGACCGCATGTTCCGCGTTCCCCACTGAGTCGCCGACAAGGACACCAAGAAGTCACATGGCAAGAACAACCCTGCCCGCCGGCAAAAAACCTGTTGCTGAACCCATGGTTGACCAACCGGTCAAGCCCGAGAAGCACAAGGAGACGACTCCGGAGTTTATCGCCTCGATTGCGACTGTCCTGGTGACCGGCCTGTTCATCATTACTTTTATTCTTCAGGCCTTCGAGATCCCCTCCAGTTCCATGGAGAACACGCTGCTCATCGGCGACCACCTGTTCGTGAATCGCGTTATCTTTGCGCCGGTGACCAAGTGGGTTAGCTCTCTGGTGAAGTATCGTGATCCGAAACACGGCGATATTATCGTCTTCATCTCTCCCGCTGAACCCGGGTTGTACATCGTGAAGCGCGTGATTGGAACCCCCGGCGACCACATTCACCTGCAAAATGGCGTCGTCTACCGCAACGGAGAGAAGCTCACCGAGCCTTACGTCGTTCGACAGGGAGACTACAACACCTATCGCGATAACTTCCCCGCAATCCCTCCCAGTCCCTATGACCAGTTGAGCCCTGAGTGGCGGCTGACTTTGCCCTCGCATATCGAGAACGGAGACCTCGTGGTCCCGCCCGAAAGCATTTTCGCCATGGGCGACAACCGCGATGTCAGCCTCGATAGCCGGTTCTGGGGCTTCGTGCCCCGCGAGAATGTTATCGGCACGCCCATGTTTATTTACTGGTCGTTCGAGACCCCGCGCGGCGAATACCTGCGTACGTCGCTGGCCGACCGTATCGGGTTCTTCTTCCGCATCGTCGTACACTTCTTCGACCAGACGCGCTGGTCCCGGATGTTCCACGTGGTGCACTAGTGGCCGCTCCGAGTCCTTCGACGCTCGACGTAAACCGCACCCGAAGATATGGCGGTTTCGTCTTGTGGGCGGTGTTTCTCGTTCTGCTGGTGGCTGCGCTGGTCCCACCCTGGATCAACGTCGGCCGCTACCGCGCGCGCGTTGTGGACTCCATCAGTCGGGCCCTGGGGCGTAACGTCTCCGCCTCAGGAATTTCCATGCAGCTGCTTCCTCGTCCCGGCCTGGTGCTCTCCGGATTTGTCGTCGCCGACGATCCCTCCTATGGCGCTGAAGCCATGCTGCGTGCCGACGAGGTCGCGGCTTACATCCGCCTCAGCTCTTTGTGGCGCGGCCGCCTGGAAATCGGCACCCTCGAACTCAGCAACCCCAGTCTCAACCTGGTGCGCGGACCCGATGGTCACTGGAACGTCGAAGAACTGATTCAGCGAACCTCGCAGGTTTCTTCGGCTCCCACCACCGCAAAACACGCTGAGGTCCGTCCGCGATTCCCCTACATCGAAGCTACCGGCGGCCGTATTAACTTCAAGCTCGGCCAGGTGAAGAAGGCCTTCTCATTCACCGACGCCGACTTCGCTCTTTGGCGTGATTCCGAAACCGAATGGGGACTGCGCTTGCTGGCCAAGCCTATGCGCACCGACGTCGAAATCAGCGATACCGGAATGCTTCGCGTCGAAGGCCGCTTTCAGAGCGCGAGCGAGCTTCGCAACATGCCGGTCACGTTGAAAGCCGAGTTCAATAAAGGACAGCTCGGACAGCTCACCAAGCTTATCTACGGTCGTGACCGCGGCTGGCGGGGCGGCGCTACTGCCTCGGCCAACCTGACCGGCACGCCTGCCGCTCTTAGCGTTGTGCTGGATGCCGGCGTTGATGACTTTCGCCGCTACGACATCGCTCTAGGCCAGCCCCTGCACATGCAGGTTCACTGCACTGGATCGTTCGCCGCCGACGACGCTTCCCTCAACGACGTTCTCTGCGAGTCACCGGTCACCCCCGGTACTCTGCGCATCACCGGCAACGCCACGCACTGGGGACTTGATTCGTACCACATCGCACTCACCGCGCAGCAGCTCCCGATGGATCGCATCGTCGCCTTCGCGCGCCACGTAAAGAAAGACCTGCCGCAGGACCTCAATGCCACCGGAGAGGCCGAGGCTGCTTTCGACGTTCTTAAGCCGGCTGGGGAGCCCGGGCGATGGACCGGCGGCGGACGCACCAATCATGTAGCGCTGCACTCCGCTGTGCTGGGCAATGATCTGCAAATCGGAGAGATGGAGTTCACCGTGCCCGGCGGCGAACCTTCCACTCCTCCGGCAAAAACGCCGAAAAAAAAGGCCGCTGCGGTATCCGCCCCGCCGCCCGGATTCGCGCTGCTGGTCAGCCCCTTTCCCCTGGCGATGGGAGGAGCCTCGCCGGCGGTCGCCAGCGGATTCTTCGATGCGGAAAACTATCGCGCGACCATCAGCGGCGATGTCGAGCTCACCCGATTGTTGCGCGTCGCACGCGCCTTTGGCATCGGCACTCCCGGCGTCGGACTGGCTGGAGGAGCCGACGTCGAATTGGATCTCGCAGGCGCATGGGCCGGCTTCTCGGCTCCCGTTATCTCCGGGCAAATGCAGCTGCGCAATGCCTCCGCCGAGCTTCAAGGTGTGAATGAGCCGCTGCACATTGCATCCGCGCAAACCACCATCGCAGGCCACAGCGTCAACGTTAGCTCCTTCTCCGGAACCCTCGGAACCGCCCCGGCGATCAGCGGAAGCGCCAATTTCCCGATGCACTGCTCTGCCTCCGACGATTGCGCCGTACACTTCGACCTGCACACCCCCGAGCTGTCACTGGCGCGAATAAACCAGCTGCTGAATCCGGCTTTCCGCTTGCAGCCCTGGTACCACCTGCTTTCCCTCGGCGAACAGCGTCAGGACGCGTTGCTGAAACTTCACGCCGACGGCAAAGTCGAACTCACCCACTTTCAGTTGGGACGCCTGCTGTCCGACAACTTCCAAGCCCATGTGGTGATGAATGCGGGCAACGTTCAACTCGATATCCTGCGCTCCGACCTGCTTGGCGGGCATCATACCGGTAAGTGGACGGCCGACTTTACCGCGTCTCCGCCCAGGTATGCGGGCGGTGGAGTGATGCAGAAGATTTCCATGGATCAGCTCTCAACATTCATGCATGAGAATTGGGCCAGCGGCCAGACCTCAGGCAAGTACGCGATTTCGCTGCAGGGCAAAGATCCAGCCGCCTTGCTGAATTCAGCAACCGGATCGGCTGACTTCAGCTGGATCAATGGCTCGCTCCGCAAACTTGCGCTTGATGGACGTCCGGCTCCGCTCACCTTCTCCAGTCTGGCTGGCATTCTCAATGTTGGTGGAGGAAAGCTGACATTCGACAACTGTGCGATGAAAACCGTCGGCGGCACTTTCGACGTAAAGGGCGTCGCAACCTACGACCGGAACTTGAACTTCACCCTGCAGCGCACCGGAGGCACCTCCTACGTTGTGGCAGGTTCGCTGGACCAGCCACAGGTAACCGCAGTTCCGGGATCGGCGACCCAGGCGCGGTTGCAATGAGAGCTTCCCACAAACTTCTGGCGCTGTTTTTGGCGCTTGCAACCACGCTGTTCGCCCAGAACCAAACTCAGCACAGCGCCGCCTACCGCAGGCATGGAGCAGAAGATCGCCCATCTGAAGCAGAATGCGGCGCGTCCGCATCCCGATCCCAAGCCAACTGAGATTACGCAAGACGAAGCCAACGCCTACTTCGCTGAGGGTGGAGTAAAGATGCCAAAGGGCGTGAGCGACCTGAAACTCACCGCCACACCCGGCATAATCGATGGCCACGCCAAAGTCGATTTCGATGCCATCACTGAGAAGGCGCGCTCAAAGAATCCGCTACTAGCCGTCTTTACCGGCATACACGACGTGCACGTCATTGCCAAAGCAAACGGAACCGGCGGTACCGGTACCATCACCGTGCAACTGGTCGAGCTAGACGGAATCGAAATCCCGCAATTCGTGCTCCAACTCTTCGTAGAACGTTACTTGAAGTCTAAGTACCCCAATGTGGGACTCACCAGCACCTTCAAGTTGCCCCTGCGCATCGACACCGCAAGCGTTGGGACCGGCAAAGTCGCGTTGGTGCAGAAGTGATTCCGACCCCGGGTAACAGGAATACCCTCATAGAATCCGACTACCCTCGCATGAATCGCGCTGCGTAGCAGCGGCTGCAGTGCTAGCCCCAGGCGCAAGCCCGGGGAACAGTTAGCAATAAGAAGTGAGGCCGCATCGCGGCCCGCCCCCCAAACGAGACCCACTCCGCGAGTGTCAGTCTTAGCACAAAAGAAAACCCCGGGACACATGCCCAGGGTTTCAACACTGCCGTTTCGCAACTAAGAAACCGAACTAATCCCCGCTATACGCCGCGGCCAATGCCTGTTCCCTGACGTTGTCCGTCTGTACCGGCTGAACCCGCGCCGAGCGCAGCTTCGGCAGCTTCACATCCGAGATCAACCCCAACCATGAGAACGCCTTGATCGCGTACCAGTTCAAATCGAATTCATACCACGCCAGGCCGTGGCGCGCCGATTGCGGATGCGCATGGTGATTGTTGTGCCATCCCTCGCCGAAGCTGAGGTAGGCCACCCACCACAGGTTGCGCGAATCGTCATCGGTGGCAAAGCGCTTCGAGCCCCACATGTGGGTTGCGGAATTCACAAACCAAGTCGAGTGCAACAGGAAAACTGTCCGGAAGAAGATGCCCCACATCACGAACGGCCATCCCCCAATCGCCAGCAGGCCCACGCCCAGCACGATCATTGGCACGTAGTGATACTTGCTGATCCACAGGTGAAACTTGTCTTTGCGAAGATCGGGAACGTAGGGCAGCAACTTGTCACTATTGACGTTGTGCAGGCTCTCACCGCTCATGATCCAGCCCATATGCGCCCAGAAACCGCCATCGCGCGGCGAATGAGGATCGCCCGGTTTGTCGGTGACCTGGTGATGCAGACGATGGACCCCCACCCAGAAAATCGGCCCGCCCTCGAGCGCCAGCGTTGCGCAGACGGTTAAGAAATACTCAAACCACTTCGGGCACTTAAAGCCGCGATGTGTCAGCAGGCGATGGTAGCCCAGCCCGATGCCCAGGCTGCCCGCAACCCAGTAAAGGAAGAGCCCAACGAAAAAGGCCTTCCAGCTGAACATAAAAAGCGCGGCGAGCGCGCCGATGTGGAACAACGCCATGAAAAAGACGGTCGGAGTATTCAGTTTCTGATTGCGAACCATGTTGTCCTTAAATGTGTTCTTGGAGCGGGCGCTTTCACGCCACTTCCCCACAAGCATCTTCAGACTAACAAGTTGATCGGAGAGCCACTGTAATACTTTTGTCAGCGAATTGTGACGTGCCCTTGGAATACCTGGGTGCCCATCGCGTCGTCCGTTGTTTCCATGACAGGGTGGGAGATCCGGCGCAAACGATATCATCGTGCTATGAAGATGCCGTCGCTGCCGATGTTCACCACCGACTGGGCGCAGATCGAGCCTACCCGCCACCCCGGCGAATCCGGTTTCGCGCTATGGCGCACCGTGAACCTTGGCGAGATTCGTGTGCGGATCCTGGAGTACTCGCCCGGATACCGGGCGGACCATTGGTGTTCCAAAGGCCACGTCCTGTTCTGTCTCTCGGGGTCACTCGAAGTGGACTTGCAGGACGGCCACCACGTCTCGCTGCGTCCCAACCAGAGCTATCAGGTTGGGGACGGCGATCCGCCGCACCGCTCCCACACGGAGGAAGGCGCCACTCTGTTCGTCGTGGATTAGTTCTTCGCGCCGCTGGGATACGAAATCGGATTAATCCGTGGGACTCCACGTAGAGTCGGGATCGTATTCCGTCATCGCAGCTCCCAGCTTCTCTGTGTCAGCTCCCAGGTCCTTCTCGTACACCACGCCGTCCTGGTTCACGATGAATGTCGTCACTCCCGAGTTGCGATACTCGGCCGGATAGGCAACGAAGGCAAAGCCCTTGGTGAGCTCACCGTTGACCACGTAGTCGCGCGCTCCGCCCTTGGCTGCCGCGCCCTGCTTGGTGAGCATGCGGAAGTAATAGCCATGGAACGGCGTCGACTTGCCCTGCTGCGTGTCGTAGCCCTGGCTGTTGGCGTCGGCGATAAGCGGACCGATCGGGCTGGGCGGCTGGCTGTCGTCCGTCTTCCAGTAAAGGCCGTCCTGCTTGCCGGCGGTGCTGATGAATTTCATCGCGTACTGCCTGGTCTTGCTGCCGTCGTGCATCTGTTCGGCGTAGTCCTGCTGCGCCTCGACCAGGGTATGCAAGGTTTCGATGGCATCGTTCTCGTTGGTACCGACGCGCCGGAAGAGAATCTCCTTCATCCCGGCTGTGGTGTCGAAATACCACTGTCCGCTACCATTCTTCACGAGGGGAAGCGGCGTCGGCCAGTTGTCGGCGCCAACGTAGAGTGTGACGTTGCCGTCGGGCTCCTGCACCACGCGATGCATCTGCTCATAGCGACGCGCGAAGTTGGCCAGGGCGTTCTTGTCGGCCACGGCGTCGCCGGTGTTCAGTATCTTCTGGGCGTTCGAGCCAAACAGCGCGTTCAGCGCCGGCGTGTCATTCGCCTTGGCAGCGTTGTACAACGCCAGCACCGCATCGCCAGGAGAGGCAAACGTCTTCTCGCCATTGGCCTGCGCGAAGCAAATCGCTGACGACAGCAACAGCGCCGCGGCTATCAACCATTGCCAGCGGCAGGAACGATGCGGATTGTATGAGTGCGCTTTCAAGTCCGTCATATCTCCACCTCAATTTCTATGGAATCTACAGTCAGCATTGCCCTGTCACTTAACGTCGGCGTCCCCCGCCTTCGTGGCCGCCTGCCGGCTGGCGTGTAGGCTGCGGCCGAGCTGCTGCCTGCCGCTGTCCGCCACCGCCGCCCGGGTTCCTGCCCTCCAGGCTCTGCTGTCCACGAGCGCTGTTGGTGCGGGTATTGCCGCCCGGACTGTAGCCGTTGAATGCGCCGGAACTGGTCCCGCGGTTGGGTTGCTGTCCGTAGCCGCGCGCCTGATCGCGATTAGGCTGGTTCACGTTGCCGGGGCGATTCTGCGCCTGACGATTGCCCGCGTTGCCCTGCTGTGGTCGATTCCCTGCTGCACCCTGCTGATTGAACTTGCCTTGGTTGCCCGCTTCCGCGCGGTTCATCTGCTGTTGCGCGCCCTGATTGCGGAATTGCTGCTGATCGTATTTCTGATTGAACTTGGGTTCGGTGAAGTTACTGTTGTGCGCGTTGGGATTGAAATTGTTGGCGCGATTATTGACGTTCGCGCGATTCATATTCGCGTTGTTGATGTTATTGCGGTTGATATTCGCGTTATTGACGTTGGCGCGATTGAGGTTGTTGACGTTGCGGTTGTAGTAGTTATTGCGATTGACGAACGTGTTCGAGTTCGACACGTACACGTTTCGGTTGTAGGTCACGCTGGAGTTGTGCCAGCCGCATCCCCACGAGTTCCATCCCCAACCGCAACAGCCACCTCCGCCGCTGATCGCTGCGCCCACCGCGATGCCGACTCCGAACGAGATCAGGCTGGTCGCCACCATGGCTCCCGTCGAGTATCCGGGATACACCGCCACCGGAGCACCGTACACCACCGTCGGATTGTAGGTGGGCACATACACCACCTCCGGCTGCGACGGCTGGATGATAATGGTCTGCGGCGGTGGCTGCACCACCGTCGTCTGCGGCTCACCCGACGAAGCCGGCGCGGGCGCTGCCGTTCCCGGCGCCTCGTTCTGTACCGTCACGTTCTGCTGCTGATTGCTCTTCAGATTGCCCGCCGCGTAGGCGCGCTGCCGCATCACCTGCACCGCATTCATCACGCTCTGCGGAACATTGAAGTACGCATCTCCCAGCGCCGAAGTCCACGACAGGTTAGTCGCCATCTGGCTCAGCACGTCGTTGAACTGGGTCAGGCCCTTGACGCTGGCGTCCCACGACTGCTGGTTCACGGCGTCGAGCAGTTGCTGCCCCTTCAGGCTGGAATTCTGTTGCATCCACTGATACGCCTCCGACACCTCGTTGGGAAAGGTCGAGGCCGCCAACACCTGCGCCACCAAGTTGTCAGGAAACAGCGCGATCGGCGCCACCAGTTGATAGAGCTGATCGGCAGTGGGCACCGCATACTGCGTCGCCGGAGCCTGCTGCCCTGGTTGTCCTTGCTGTTGTCCCGACGAAGCCTGCTGCGCCGGCTCCGTCTTCTTGCTACAGCCATCCAGACCAATCACGCTCAGCGTCAGGCTGACACTGAGAAATATCGAAAGAACCCGCTCACACGACTGCATAAGGGTCTCCCCCTTTTGAAGGCTATAAGTGCTTTGAGTTATTTTCAGCTCCGGATAATGTTACACGTGCGCGTCAAATTTCTCGCCGAAACATGTGCCGGCCGATTCGCGGCGACAAGTTACCCAGCGCTTTTGAAGGCGCGTGGTTCTAGCTACGCCGAACGAGTCCTTTTCTTTTAGATCCCGCGAGCGCACATCAGACCGCGAGCCATACCTGATACCGCCTTTTCGGCAGCCTCTTCCGCTAACGACAGGAGTTTTATCACTGCCTCGGACGCACCGGGTAACCCGCTAAAATGACCCATAGCCACTCCGGCACGCCAATCCTGTAAAATAAAGTCGAATCATTGAATCCTTCCGAGAAGAGAGACATCAAACGTCCATCAGGCTAAGTTTGAACGAAAGCGAACTAGAGCTGGTCCCGCCTACGCGTTACCCACTCCAAGCAGCAAACGATCTTCTCAGCAGGAAATTTAAAAACACAGGTACAACACAATGGAACAAGGAACAGTGAAGTGGTTTAACGATGCCAAGGGATTCGGCTTTATCAGCCGTCAGAACGGCGAGGATGTCTTCGTGCATTTCTCCGCCATTGCCTCCAGCGGATTCCGCAGCCTTCAAGAAGGTCAGGCCGTCCAGTTCAACGTGACCAAAGGCCCCAAGGGCTGGCAGGCCGAGAACGTTCAGGTTCTGTAAGCACCCAGTTCTCTAAGAGAATTACTCTCCGTAAGCCCGGAACCCAAAGTTCCGGGTTTTCGTGTTTCTGCCCACGGTACTAGGTGATACTCAAAGCCAGGCTGCCGCTGGTTCCGCCGCTTTTGCAGCCCAGATCCCCCGAGTTTCCACTCGGAGTATTGACCGAAACGTTTGCTGATCCAGGGCCGGTGATTAATGTAGTCGTGAGCGTGACCTGCAGCTCTTCACTGCTCACCACCGAAGTCACCGCTGTCGTCCCATTAATGAGCACCACGGACGCCGAAACAAAGTTACTGCCATTCACCGTGAGCACAGTGCCTTGCAGCTGCGAAAACTCAATCGTAGTCGGGGATATGGACGAGATCGAAGGAACCGGTCGAGCGCTCCCACACAAGGGGTTCAGGGCGTTGCAGCCAGGTAAGGCTAACAAACCCCCCAAACAACAAAACCCAACCAACACTCGCAGCCAGCCGGAGGTACATTGCATGGGCCATCGTACACCCATGGTCAAATCTTCCCAGTAAATCTAATACCGTCTGGGTGCCCCAGGTTCGCGTCGTCCGCGACGCTAACCTGGGATTACTGACACGGCCAGCTGGATGAATATAGCCTGAAATCATGTCCAGCGGCCAACGACGCTATCACGACTCCGGCCACCACCGAAACTCAGAACAATCCCAGTGCGGAAGCACTGGAGAATCGCATCCTCGACAGACGCAGTCTCGACAATTAGATTGCACTGCCATGCCGAACCGTTGAAAATGCTCGGCTACGGACCAACACTTGCGAAGGAGAAGGTAAATGAAATCTCCACGATGGCTTCCCCTGCTGCTCGGGTTATTGACAATGTTCTCGACTGCAGCACTTAGTCAAAGCTCCAACAAAGCTGCAGCGCACGCCAATGATGCGGAGATCAGAGCAGTCTACGATCGTTGGGCGAAGGTTTTTGAAGCCCGCGACATCGATGGCATTATGGCGCTCTATGCACCTGACGTGGTCGCATACGACGTGGTGCCGCCGCTGCAGTACAAAGGCCGCGATGCCTATCGCAAGGACTATCTCGAATTCATGGGCCAATATGATGGTCCTATCCACGTTGAGTATCGGGACACGCAGGTGTTCAGCAGCGGAGACGTTGGTTTCATTCACGCCCTGGAAAGATTTACCGGCAAGCTGAAAAACGGACAGCAGTCTGACATGTGGATCCGCGCCACCAGCGGCGTCATCAAGGTCAACGGCAAGTGGCTAATCATCCACGACCATATCTCTGTGCCCGCAGACTTCGACACCGGCAAGGCCTTATTCGACCTCAAACCGTGAACTCAGCTGGGCACTCCAGAGCCGCTTTGCAAAATCAGATCGGTCCCTGGTAGCGGCGCAGACGCACCGCCGCAATCAAAAAGACCGCAGCCAGGGCGAAGCCGATCCACAAACCTGGACTCATAAGGAATCTGTCGGCGGTGACATGGGTTGTCATTGGATCGAGTCCCATGCTTCGCGGTCCCATCTGCATGGCGGGAGCGGCCCCGATGAGCCGCCGCCCCACTAATTCGGCGAAGTGACTGGTTCGCAATACCATGCCTTCGACTGCAGCGATAGCTAGTATCGGCAATGCCGCCCATAGGAACGTTGCACGCCGCGCCCAGCCCGAAACCAGCAGCAACCAGCAATACACAGGAAACGGCCAGATGGCATGACCGGTGAGCAGGTGATACAGCAACAGTGGCCACATGCTTGCCAGCGGCAAGCTTCTCCACAACGTCGCCACGCTCTGCCCACTTACCAGCAGCACGGCGCTGCTCACCAGTAACATGAACCACTGCATGGCCATGGTTATGAAAAACGCGAGCAGCGGCAACACGATCAGAGGAACGCTTGCTTTGGCGAGCACGGTCGTGACATCGGATACGGGCAACGATTTCCAAAACAGGATGCTGCGATCCCGGCGCTCACTGTGCAGCGCGTCAAGACAATAAAACACGCTGACGATGATGAGCGTGAGCATCAGCGCGCCCGCCGCCATCTCGTACGGCCCCTGAGGCCGGCTTGGATCCAGCCTCAGTCGCGGTTCCCAGATTCCCAGGATCGAGCTGATCGAGAAGGCCAGGAGCACGACCGCAGCCACTGCCAAAGGGGCCATATAGATCGAACGGTTCTCCCACAGTTCGCGTCGCACCGCCCAGTAGAAAGCGCGACTCGCCGGTATAGCTGCGGGGGCCGCCATCTGTCGCTGAAACGGTTCGTGCATTGCATTCGCTTGTGTATTCATCTCGCGGCTCCTTCTGCCCGGCCAGCCTGATTGCTCATCACCGCAACAAATAGGTCGGCGAGGCCGGGAGTGCGGACTTCGCCAAGCATGGCGAGCTGCTGACGATCAACACCTTCAAACAGCAGGATGCTGCGTCCCAGTACCTGCCGCTCGTAGATCGGCTTGAGCGCTTGTCCAGCCGCCACTTTATCGGAGTTCACCAGCACCTCCACATAGCGCGACTCAACTTCTTCCATGGTGCGATTGAAAACGATGCGACCGCGATCGATGAACATGACATCGGTGAGCACGTGCTCCACCTCTTCCACCTGATGCGTAGTCACCACCACGGTGCGGTTGCCATCGAAGTAGTCGTTCAGCAGCGAATCGTAAAACTGTTTGCGAAACAGGATGTCGAGCCCAAGCGTCGGCTCGTCCAGCACCAGCAATCTCGCGTCAATCGCCATCACGATTGCCAGATGCAGTTGGGTCACCATGCCCTTCGACAATTCCCGCACCTTGCTGGACGCCTTGATGGTGGTCTTGGTAAGAAAACCTTCCGCCTTCGCGCGATAGAATCGCGGATGTACGCCGGCAACGTACTCAAGTAGTTGCGAAACTCTCGCCCAGCGTGGCAGCACAGCGACATCCGAGATAAAGCACACATCCCGCATCAGCTCATCCCGCTGTTTCCAGGGATCGCGGCCCAGCACCTTCAGTTCGCCTTCATAAGGCGTAAGGCCGAGAATCGCATTAAGCGCGGTGGTCTTGCCTGCGCCGTTAGGACCGATGAGCCCTACGATGCGTCCCTCTTCGATCCGCAAATTCACGCTATCCAGCGCGACCGTCGTTCCGAATGTCTTACGCAGACCATGGGCTTCTATACATGCCATCTCGTCAGCGCTCCTCATCTTCTTCCGCTTCCGTTTTCGACTGCTGCTTGGTCGTGCCGTCCAGCAGTTCTTCCGCCTTCAGTCCAAGCCGCTGAATGGTGGCTTGGACCCTGGGCCATTCCTCCGTCAGAAACTTTTGCCGTTCGCCTCGCAATAGCAGACTTCGCGCATCGGCTCTGACAAACATACCCAGCCCCCGCCTCTTTTCCACCAACTCTTCGTCCACCAGTTCCTGATAGCCCTTCAGGACTGTAAGTGGATTGACCCGGTATTCCGCCGCGACATTGCGCACCGAGGGCAACGGATCGCCTTCCTTG
Source organism: uncultured Acidobacteriaceae bacterium (assembly GCA_963791965.1). Lineage (GTDB taxonomy): Bacteria > Acidobacteriota > Terriglobia > Terriglobales > Acidobacteriaceae > CAVVDY01. Next base: position 240,542 of record CAWBUK010000011.1, read on the forward strand.
AGCACGCCGTCGAGGATCATCGCCACTACACGGTCGCGAAGCTGGCGGTAAATCGGCTGACTGTCGTTCCACTCACGGTCCATCAGGTTTTCCAGTGGCTCCCCTGCGAAAGATATCTTCCCTCATTGTTTCCGCGTCAGATCGAAGTGCGCGTGCATGGGCTTGTCCCCGGGCAGCATATAGGTCCAGTCCTCGGTGTGATGGTTCGCGTCAATTACGGTGAACACAGCATGGTGCATGTGCCCGTACTTCAAGGGACCGGAAATATCTACAAAATCGAACTCCACCGTCTTGCCGTCCGCCGAAGGCCTGGCCACCATGTGTGGCCGATTTCCGGCGTCGCAGTAGTGCACCAGGTTGAGCTGATCTCCGTCCAGATAAAGCATCGTGACTGGATGATCGTAGCGCGTCGGGTCGTCCGGCACTCCCAACTCGTACATTTCGTGTACCAGCGCGTTTCCTCGGGAAGTGACACGCATTGTTACCTGCGAGGGCCCATCCGTTTTCATGCTGGGAACAGGCGGGTCCATAGTTACCTTTGCTGACCAGACACCGGCCAGACTTTTTATCGTTTCGAAAGACTTTTGCGAATCTGACTTCGGCGCCGAAGCAGCGATGGAGTTGTGTCCATGTGGATCGGACGGCGCGGGTGCCTGTGTCGCGTCGGACTGCCCGAACCCAAGGGCGGAAAGCGACAGCAGAGCGACCGGCAATATAAGACGATGCGAATTCATTTCAGCCTCCTCAAAGCTTGTTGAGCCTCGGATCAAGTCGATCACGTTGGACCCGACGTCTAGTGTTATAGTTAACTATAACACTACATTACATTGCAAGCTTTTTCTGCAGAGAAACGGCCCGCACCTCAAAAATCGCTGCCAATAACACCCCACGGGAGACGAGCCTTGTTCAGAGCACGGCCCCATCGCCTTTTCTTTGTTTGTCATCACGAGCCCGCCTTGGCGGGCGAGGGATCTGCTCTTGTACAAACCCTGAGGAAAGCGCGGCACTCCATTCACTCGATTTTGCGACGATTCGCGTCAGGACACGCCCTTGGTCGCGCCGAAAACGCCTTTATTATCGTCTCGCGAGCCGACTTTTAGTCGCCGAGCTCCCATGCTTTTTTCTTCAGCTCGCCTCGCCAAAAAAGGCAAACCTTCAGCGCCCGCCCGCCTGTCCGTCGCTTTAACGTATCTTTTCGGCGGCCAAAGGTGTAACTCTCAGGAGGGTGATGCAAATGAAAACCTTCTTGATAATTTCGTGCTTGTTCTTTGCTTCGAATTTGTTTGCCGCAGATTGCGTCAAGAATCGTCGTGGAGAAACCGTCTGCGGCAATGGTCAGACTGCCGCTGCAACTAACTCGCGCACCGGCAATACGGCTGTCGCCCAGAAGAATTCGAACGGCGTAACTACTACGCAAACCAGCAAGGGTGGAGAAGCCAAAACGAAGAATGGCAAGGGCGTAGCCCAAGGGCCCGGCGGCACCACCTGCGTCAAAACCGCGAACAATGAAGGATGTAGAAAGTAACAGCTACCTTCTATCTCCGCCATTAAGCCGCCTCCGCATGCGGCCGGGAATTTAATGTGGCGATCGCCCGCGCGTAAGACAAACGCCAACCCCGCGAGTCTCAGAACAATTCCAGCCCGGTACGGAGAAGTTCCGCTACGAAACTCTCGATGGACACAACGAGGGCGCTGGAGCTTTGTATCAGGGCACAGGTTCAGGTTTGAATCTGCCCTGAGCGGAGTCGAAGACCACCCATACCCTCTGACGCTTTTCCCGTTGGCATCCTGAATCTGCCGTTGCGGACTGGCAATACCTCTTCGCCAGCCGTGATTACCTTCGTAACTTGCACCCTCCCTTCTTCTCTGTTACGTTCGCCTCAGTGGGCGCAGGAGATGTGTGCCTGTGCGCGGAGCCTTCCTCCCGCGCGGTGATTCAGGAAGTTTAGCTAATGCCGCAAGGCTTGCTTCAGGTTGACCATTTCGTTACTCCTCAAAATCTCTTCTGCATCGTGTCTGGTGCAATCAAATCGAGCTAACTCCCATCGTTTCTAAGATTTTGCCTGTAACTCTCACGCACTCAAGATTTTGCGAGGAAAAATTTTTTGCGACGCAATGGAATCAAGATTTTAGCCATACCAGGGGGGAGGGGGGTGTCAGTTGCCGGTTGTCAGTCGGCAGTTGTCAGATCGGAGCCTGTGATGCACAAGCAGTTAACAGTTGGGATCGTTGTGGCGGCGCCGGCAAACTGCAGGTTCCTCGGCTCCGCTGCGCTTCGCTCGGAATGACACCCGTCGTGGGGTTTAGCTGAGAGCTGAAAGCTGACAGCTGATGGCTGAAATTGGCGGCTGGGAGCTGCGCGGCTTCCCCAGCAGGTAAAATGATACAAAAGGCAACGATCTTCCTATGTCCCTGACCAAAGCTGAAGCGCTTGACCTGTTTCGCTCCGATGACCTGATCGGCATCGGTATGGAGGCCGACGCGGTGCGCCGCCGCCTCCATCCCGAGGGCGTGGTCTCCTACATCATCGACCGCAACATTAATTACACCAACTTCTGCACCGAGTACTGCACCTTCTGCGCCTTCTACCGGCCGCTGAAGGGCAAGCTCGCCGCCGAAGGATACATCCTCGACTTCGACACCATCTACGACAAGGTGCGCGAGACCGTCGAGTTGGGCGGTACCGGAGTGCTGCTCCAGGGCGGCCTGCATCCCGACCTGAAAATTGACTGGTACGAGGCGATGCTCAGTGGGCTGAAGCAGCGCTTCCCGCAGGTCCACCTGCACTGCTTTTCGGCCTCCGAGGTCATCTGTATAGCCGAGGTCAGCGGGCTGTCGATCGAAGACACCATCCGGCGGCTGCGCGATGCCGGGCTCGATTCCATTCCCGGCGGCGGCGCCGAGATTTTGGACGACGAGGTGCGCTACAAGATCGCGCGCCTGAAGTGCCTGACCGACGACTGGCTCAACGTACATCGCACGGCGCACAAGCTGGGCATGCGCACGACGGCCACCATGATGTTCGGCGTAGGCGAGAACTATGAGAACCGCGTGAACCACTTCCAGGCCATTTACGACTTGCAGGAAGAGACCGGCGGATTCACCGCGTTCATTCCGTGGTCGTTCCAGCCGCAGAATACCGCGCTGGGCGGACGCGGATGGGAAGAAGCCACAGCAGTCGAGTATTTAAAGACACTGGCGATCGCGCGGCTCTTCCTGACTAACTTCGAGAACGTGCAGTCGAGCTGGGTGACGCAGGGCCTGAAAGTTTGCCAGATGGGATTGCGCTTCGGCGGTAACGATGTCGGGTCGGTGATGATCGAGGAGAACGTGGTGCGCGCGGCGGGCGTGCGCAATTGCACCACCGAAGAAGAGCTGCGGCGGATCATTCGCGATGCCGGCTTCCGCCCGGCGCAGCGCGACACGCTGTATACCAAGTTGTTTCTGAATTAGAGGGTAGTGCTGGCCTTTCAGGCCAGCGTTTAGGCCGCTGAAAAGGCGTGTGGGCTTTAGCCCCTGAGGTACGCGCAATAGACTTTTTCAGCCGCTGCGGCTCGCCGTTACGAGACGCCCAGGAACTGGCTGAGTTTCGTCGTCTGCAACAGCTCTTTCAGCAGCGGCGAGAAGTTGATGAACTCCAGGCTGGTGTAGGCCGCCGAGGCTGCTGAAACTTTCAGCCCGACCAGCACGCCAAGTCCGGAGCTGTCGAGGAAGTTGACGTCGCTCAAGTCGATCACGATGCGGCGCACTTTAGGGATCATCGGTTTGACGAGTTCTTTCAGCTCGTGGGCGGTTTCGGCCACGATTCGTCCGTGACACTTGATGGTAGCGGTGTCACCAGACATTTCTACTTCGTAGGAGAACGGAGTTGATGGTGCAGTTCCCACGGTTCCTCCTCGTCAAGCGAACGTGCCTCATTGTACTGTGACCTCTTTCGCCGGTAAATGAAGATGTATTGCCTCGATCGTCAAGAGATGGCTCGAAAGGAAGCACATGGCAAAGGAAACGCCCGAACAATATAAGGCCCGGATTCTGGGGTTGATGGAAGGCAAAGACGCCGTCGCCGTCCTGCGTGAGACGCCCGCGAGGCTGACCCAGCTGCTGCAAGGCGCGTCGCGCGAGCAGCTCACCAACCGTCTGGCCGCTGACAAGTGGTCGGTAGCGGAGATCCTGGCCCATCTCGCCGAAGCGGAGGTCTCCTGCTTCTCGCGTTACCGGCAAATGATCGAGCACAATGGCTCCGATATTATCCCCTTTGATCAGGACCTCTGGTACAAGCTGGGCGATTATCCCGCGCGCGATCCGCAGGAATCGTTGCAGCTGTTTCGCCTGCTGCGCGAAAATAATCTGCGCATGTTTGACCGCCTCACTCCGGAGCAGTGGCAACTCGGTGGCGTTCACGCCGAGCGCGGCCCCATGACCATCGGCGACCTGGCGCGACAGATCGCCGGGCACGACGTCAACCACCTGGCGCAGCTTGAGAAGCTGGTAGGGAAAGCGTCAGTCTAGGTCGGATATCCTACATTGTAGGAGATGCCATTTTCTTGCTAGTGCGATTTCTTTGGTATCGGCGTGCCCTTCATTTGCTGGTCCTGCATGGTTTCGCCCGGTCTGAGCAGGGAGGGATGGACCGAGCCGCTCGCGGTCGGCTCTGACGCTGTGGTAGAAGGATCCGCTTGCGGATTGGCTGCTGCTGCCGTCGAACTCGCGGGAGTTGTGCTTGAGGCAGCTTGCGTCTTCGATGAAGAGTCCGCCGCTTCCGGAACACTCGAACTCGCAGCCACCGATCCGCCAGGCTGCAATCCGCTTCCGCTGGTTGTAGCGCTTGCCGTCTGCGTCACCGGTTCGGGATCGAAGGACGCGCGAGCGTTCATTAACTGGTGAATGTCATCGTCGTGCGGAGCAGCGAAGAAGAAGCTCAGCACATAATCATGATGTTTGGTAAGCGCCAGAGCGACTGACACGCGACGCGACAGTGCATCGCCGTCCTCGTGATACGCGACCACACCGTTCATCAGGATGAACGTGCGACCGTCATGTTCAAAGGCGCGCGCTCCCCGCATGTCCTGAATAATGGGATGTCCAAGGCCATACGCAACCATGAAGTCGGACAGCGCTTCCTTGCCATCGTGCATGTCGGGAAACTTCACGTTGGGAAAGCATGCCAGCGACATGGCCGAGATCGTGACCTCTCCAAAGTCTTCATAGGCGATCTGGCCGTTTTGCTCCGGCATGTTGCGCCACGCCGAAACCAAGGTGCTCTCGCACGCTTTCAGCAGCGCCCGCTGACTTGGCGAAACCGCTGGCTCATCGTAGTTCTGCTCCCGGCTAAGCTCGACTGCAGGCATGATTGCCGCTTCGGTTCCGTAGTGCCAGTCTTTGGGAAGCTCATAGCCAAAGCCCAGAAAGGCGTTCTCGTAGAGGTTTCCGATAACTTTCCCGTTCGCCAGCTTGTGCGCAGGCGGATCCGACTGCAGCTCCTCGACAACATGCGTCGGAATCGCCGGTCCGCTGTAAGGCACAGCGCCAACCCCAGCGAAGTCACCAATCGATTCCGGCGGGAAGAAGCGCATATGCTGAACCGCTGCTTCGAGCAGCTGCAGCAGCTTGGGATCGCGGCCAGCGGTAACGAAGCGAAGAGCGTAGCCGTCGAGATCGGTAGCGTAAATGGCGTGCTGATCGATGCCGCGACGCGTTTCGTAGTAGAAGAACGGATGTCCCGCGATGCTGGTCTTGGTGAGTCCGTGCAGCTCTTCCACGCCGATGGTGAGCTCATTGTCGAGCTCGTGCCGCAGCAGCAACCGCGCGGTCGGACCCTTGTCACCCGAAGGATAGGCAGAGATCGCCAAGATCGAACGATGCGGAGGAGAACCTAATGTCTCCAGCAGCGCGATACTGCCATCTGTAGGGTTCGACGATGGAATCGGCCGCAAACTGGCATCGGCAGGCAAATCAACTGTGAAGCCGAAGAAGACGTTGGCGTAGCGGTAATTGGAGAGCAAACCGTCGTCGGGATAATGCTTTGCGGGTTGCGCGGCCTTCGTACTGGACACAGGCTGGTCCGCGGCGAAGGCACAGAGCCCTGCCCAGAACGACACCAAAGATAGCAGCAAGACACCCTGAAACCGCATGGCTTTTCCAGCCAGACTATTGTTTCGCCTGTCGGCAGAAAGGTCAACGTCACGGGACCCGATTTCGTCCACAAAGCAGGCATCCGAACCAGCAGCAGCAGGTCTGTCTTTAGAGGGGTCAGCAGCACAAAGGCTCAGGTACAATCAATCCGTCCGAATGGTTCGCACAGCTACATCGACACGCAGACTCGCCTCCGGAGCAAAGCTCTGAACACCATTCTGTTTTCCGTGTGTCTCGCGCTGCTGGAACCACACGGGTTCCGCCATTATTTCCGGACGCACTTCCTCGACAAGACGTTTGTCGGTCTGTACCGTGCCAACGGCTTCGACCTGGCACTGCTGATTCCCTACTTCATCGTGCTGATAACGCTGGCCTTCTATGGAATGCACCGCTATCAGCTGGTGTATCTCTATTACAAGCACCGCAAGAATAAGGTCACGGATCCAACCTCGCGCTTCACCGAGCTGCCTAAGGTCACCATCCAGCTTCCCATCTTCAACGAGCAATACGTCATCGATCGACTGGTGGACTGCGTCTGCAAGATGGATTACCCGCCCGAGAAGCTGGAAATCCAGGTTCTCGACGATTCGACCGACGAAACGGTGCAAGTGGCCTCAGCGGTGGTCGAACGCTATGCCGCGATGGGACACAACATCAGCTATCACCATCGCACCAACCGTGAAGGATACAAGGCAGGCGCTCTGGACGCGGGTCTCAAGCATACGAACAGCGAATTTATCGCCATTTTCGATGCCGACTTCACGCCGTATCCCGACTGGATACAAAAAGTCATCCATCACTTTGCTGAACCAGAGATCGGAATGGTGCAGACGCGCTGGACGCACCTGAACCGCAACTATTCATTCCTCACGGAAGTCGAAGCCATTCTGTTGGACGGGCATTTCGTCCTGGAGCACGGAGGCCGTTCGCGCGCCGGCGTGTTCTTCAACTTCAATGGCACAGCGGGAATGTGGCGGCGCAAGGCTATTGATGATGCGGGCGGCTGGGAGCACGACACACTCACCGAAGATACCGACCTGAGCTACCGTTCGCAGTTGAAAGGATGGAAGTTCAAATACCTGCAGGACGTGGAGTGTCCGGCGGAGTTGCCCATCGAGATGACGGCGTTCAAGACGCAGCAGGCGCGCTGGGCCAAAGGGCTGATTCAATGCGCGAAGAAGGACCTGCCATTCCTGCTGCGGTCGAGGGTTTCGCGGCGCGAGAAGATTGAAGCGTGGTATCACCTCACCGCAAACATCAGCTATCCGTTGATGATCGTGCTGAGCACGCTGCTGATGCCGGCGATGATTATCCGGTCTTATCAGGGCTGGTTTCAGATGCTGACGATCGACCTGCCTCTGTTCCTGGCCTCGACGTTCTCTATTTCCAGCTTTTACCTGGTGTCGCAGAAAGAACTCTTCCCCAAGTCCTGGCTGCGAACCCTCCTTTATCTACCTCCGCTGATGGGATTGGGCATCGGGTTGACGCTTACCAACAGCAAGGCTGTGATCGAAGCGCTGGTGGGACACCAGACCGCTTTTGCGCGCACACCCAAGTATCGCGTCGTCAGCAAACAAGACAAGAGCGTTGCCGCGAAGAGATATCGCAAGCGCCTTGGCCTGGTTCCCTATCTCGAACTGCTCATCGGCGCTTATTTTGCGGTGACCATCTGGTATGCCATGTCGACGGAAAACTACTTCACAGTTCCGTTCCTCTTCCTGTTTGTCTTTGGCTACTGGTACACCGGAATCATGTCGCTGGTGCAAGGCCGCTTCGATGCCTTCGGGCAGGCGCGCTCCGCCGAGGAACACAGCGTGAAACCGTTCCCGGTGGGAGTGTAGGCATGAGCGGACAGCATGTGATGAAGAGTGCGATGTGAACGAGGATTGTCATAAGAGAGAGCAGACTCCAAAGATGAAACCCTGCCTATCGCTTCGAGCCTTCGGATTGGCTCTGCTTCTAGTCTCCTCGGCGCTTTCTCTTTTCGCCCTCGACCGGCAGCCCAACGCCGACTATCACGCCCGCCGTATGGCGTTAGCGCAGAAGCTCGATGGTGGAGTGGCTGTGATTTTCGCGGCAACCGAAGCCGAGGGGCCAAACGCGACGTTGGGGTTTCGCCAGGACGACAACTTTTTCTACCTCTCCGGCCTGACGGAACCAGGAGCGGCGCTAGTGATCGCGCCAGCGTTCAGCAAGGACTCATCGCAGCAATACACGGAGATCCTATTTCTACCAGCCCGCAACCTGAAGCAGGAGAAGTGGACGGGCCCAAAACTCGGCCCCGACGATCCGCAGGCGGTTGCGATCACGGGCTTTGATCGCGTGGCCAGTCTTGACACGCTGACGGCAGAGGTTGGCAAGCTCCTCGCCGGCGGGCGTCCAGCCATTTATCTCGACCAGCCAGAAAGCGGCGAGCAAAACGCGGTCTCAAGCTTTCTAGCGTGGATACGCCGGGCGAATGCTCTGCCCTTGTACGCCCGCGTCAACGATGTGAAACCCGCACTGGCACAGTTGCGGGTTATCAAAGATGCCGGTGAGATCGAGCGTGTGCGTCACGCTACCAACGCCTCAATCGCGGCTCATCTTGCGGCCCTGCAAATGATCAAGCCGGGCTTAAACGAGCATGATGTCGAGGCGCGCATGCAATACGAGTTCATGAAGGGCGGTTGCGAACGGCCGGCCTATGCGCCCATCGTGGGAACAGGTTTCAACTCTACGGTGCTTCACTATTCTGCCGATGACGCGCCGATCAACGACGGCGATGTGGTGGTGATGGACGTGGCGGGCGAGTACGCCATGTATGCGTCGGATATCACGCGTACTGCTCCGGCCAATGGCAAATTCACCGACCGTCAACGCGAAATCTACAACATCGTGCTGGGTGCGCAGCAGGCGGCGATGAACGCCTTCAAGTCGGGTCAGTACTCCTTGAGCGGCGTTGATTCCCTGTACAAAGTGGCTTACGACTACATCAACACGCACGGAAAAGACATGCATGGACAGCCGCTGGGACAGTACTTTATCCACGGTCTGGGCCACTACGTCGGCCTGAACGTTCACGACGTAGGTGACACCAAGGCCAAGCTCGGTCCGGGGATGGTGTTCACCATCGAGCCGGGAATCTATCTTCCCGAAGAAAAGCTCGGCGTCCGGATCGAGGACATCTACTACGTTGACGCGCAGGGGAATCTCCAGGATTTTACGGTTTCGCTGCCACACACGGCGGAAGAAGTGGAAGCGGCCATGGCAGGAACATACAAGCCAAAAAGCTGACCTTCTGACAGGTGATACGGGTCACGGACGGAGCGCCTCAATCTGATATCCTGAGTGTCTGTGGTGATCAAGGTTCTGTTTGTCGTCCTGATAGTGTGCACCGCAGCAGTCATAGCCGTAGGGCTCGCCATTCACTTCCGTGTAAAGCGTCATCTCGATGGCGCCCCCCCGGAATTGGAGACAACTACGGCAGGTACCGAAGTGTCCGGTCAAAACGATAAAACGGCTCACGCACCCGAAGGATTAGAGAGAAGCGACCATGGCCAAAGCAGCGATAGGGATACGGGAAACCTCGGCTGAACGCTCTTTCAGCGGATTTCGGCAAGTTGCCATCGTGGTTTGTGCCAGCGCCGTCATCGCGGTCTGCGCGCGACTGGTGCTGCCACTGCCTTTCACCCCGGTTCCGCTGACGCTGGCGAATTTCGGCGTGCTGCTGGTCGGCCTGACGCTGGGAAGCAAACGCGGCTTCGCAGCCGCGGCTCTGTACCTGGGATGGGGTGCGATGGGATTGCCGGTGTTCAGCCCGGCGGGACCCGGCGGAATTGCCCAGCTTTTGGGACCGACGGCCGGCTACCTGTGGGCGTATCCGGTTGTAGCCTTCATTGCCGGCCTGATCGCCGAGCACGGAGTGCCGAGTTTCATGCGCAACCTTGTGGGGGGCGTGGCCGCAGAGGTTGTGTTGTTTATTGGCGGAATCGCCTGGCTTTCGATCATCACCCACAGCTGGCAGCATGCGGCCGCATTCGGGCTGTATCCCTTCCTGGCTGCTGAAGTGATGAAGGTGATGCTCGCGGCAGCCCTGGCGCGCCGTTTGCAGCGAAGCTTCTAGCTACATTGTTGTTTCGGATTACAAAGAATCTCTTCGAAGTCGTGTCTCGCAATACCAGGCGGTCGATTACCTATGAATAGCAACTCTGGCCCTCACCCTCGCGAAATCACGGTCGCTCACAGTCCTGACTCGGACGACGCCTTCATGTTCTACGGCATGGCTACGCATAAAGTGCGGGTTCCGGGCGTAAAGTTCACGCACACGCTCTGCGATATCGAGACCCTGAACCGCAAGGCGCTGGACGGCTTCTACGACATTACCGCGATTTCGTTTCATGCCTACCCTTACCTGCAGGACAAGTACGCGCTGATGCCCAGCGGCGGCAGCGTAGGCGAAGGCTACGGGCCAATGATCGTCGCGCCACGCCTCATTCCCTAAGGATGAATTGAGCGGCTGTAACCATCGCTGTGCCGGGCACGATGACCACAGCCTACCTCGCGCTGAAGCTGTATCTGCCCGAGGCCAAGACTGAGGTCGTACCCTTCGACCAGATCATCCCGCGGGTGCTGGAAGGCAAGTACGATGCGGGTCTCATCATCCACGAAGGGCAGCTCACCTTCGATCGCGCAGGCCTGCACCGCATTGTGGACATGGGCAAGTGGTGGCGCGAAAAAACCGGCATGCCGCTGCCGCTGGGCGGGAACGCCATCCGCCGCGAACTGGGCGAGGAACTGATCAACGCCAGTTGCCAGGCGCTATACGACAGCATTCAGTACGCGCTGGAGCATCGCGAAGAAGCTTTGCAGTACGCCATGCAGTTCGCCCGCGACCTCGATGCCCAACTGGCCGACAAGTTCGTTGGCATGTACGTCAACGAGCGCACTCTCGATTACGGCAAAGACGGCCGCGAAGCCATCGTGAAACTGCTCGACATGGGCTACGAAGCGGGCATCATCACCCAGAAGCCGCAAGTCGAGTTCGTCGGCAACGCGGCGCTTTCCGAAGCGAGCTAGCCCAGCGAAAATGGCCTTAGCGCTTGAGCAGAAGATTCCGCCGGGACAAAACCTGCTCATCGACGCCGACGATACGCTGTGGGAAAACAACATCTATTTCGAGAAAGCGATTGCTAACTTCATCAGCTTTCTCGATCACAAAACTCACACCCCCGACCGAAGTTCGCCTGGTGCTGTGGGATGTCGAGCGCGACTTCATCCGGGAGCAGGGCTACGGCATGCACAGCTTCGCCAACGCCCTGGTCGGATGCTTCGAGCGGCTCACCGTCGATCCCGTAACTCCGCAACTGCACGAGCAGATCAAGGCAATCGCTTACAAGATTGCCGAGCATCCCATGGAGCTTATGCCGCAGGTGCCGGAGACATTGGCCGACCTCGCCCAGCGGCACCGATTATTCATGGTCACGAAGGGAAGTGTGGTCGAGCAACTGGGGAAGCTCGAACGCTCGGAGTTGAAACTCCACTTCTCAGCGGTAGAAGTGCTGGGCGAAAAAGATGCAGCGTCGTATCGCAGGCTGGTGGAGAAGTACACCCTGGAGCGCGAGAAGACATGGATGATCGGCAACAGTCCCAGCTCCGATATCAATCCATCCCTCGAGGCCGGCTTGCACGCGGTGTTTGTTCCTCATCACAACACGTGGGAACTGGAACGCGGGGAGATCCTTACGCCTCCGAATGGGCGAAGGCTGCTACACGTGGATAGCTTTGCGCAACTGAGAGAAATTTTCTAAAAGAGGCAGTCGAGATAGCGGGCTGGCAGCGGCGCTTCTGCGCCGCTACTGCGGGCCTGGCATAGGTGACGTCCCACCGGGAGCGGAAGGCGGCGGCACGCTGACCGGCTGCGGCTGCTTCTGCGGTCCAACCGGTATCGTCTGCTGATTGGGATCGGTGGTTGAGGGGTATTGGGCCTGCTCCCCGGGACGCATCAGCGTGGGAGCGTTGGCCGGTTTGGGCTTGGGCTTCGCGTCGGCCATTTCCGATTCAATCGATTGCAGGTCGACTTCCTTTTCAGTTTTGACAATCTTCTGGCCGTCGACGGTCATGATCTCCAGCCGCGCAACTTCGTCGCCCTTGAAACGCACGAAGTCAACTTCCTGTGGCGGCGTGCCATAGATCCACTCTTCGTAGTCCTGGCCTTTGTCGTCTTTATCACGAATCTTTTGTGGCGCGCGACCCTTGGCATAAACCACCATCTCCTTGTCCATGCCAACCAGTACCTGGTGATTCTTAATCGCCTCCTTCACCTTCGGCGGAAGCGTCTTCTGGTAGGCCTCGGCGGTGGTCAGCGCCGTGAAGTCGAACACTGGATTCAGCAGGGCACGCACCTGGTCTCCCGTCATTTCAGGGACGTACTTGTCGAACTCAAGTTTCACCAGGGAGCCATGGGCGTCGAGGCTCTGCGGGGTTCCTGACGCAGGCAGGCTGGAGGTTCCCGATCCCACGCTGCCGATCTCGATGCGCTGATACCACTTCGCACCCTTGCGGGGACCGCCGTTGATTTCCAGGATGATTTCTTTGTCTTTCACGTCGACGCCGGAAATGACGCAGCGATCACCCGGCTTGGCTGCGGCCCCGTTCTCAGCGACCATCTGCGCCACTCCCATTTGGGTGGGGGTGATAACGCCGTTCTTGATTGCCAAACCTTGCTTGCCCTGCGGAAACATCACGCGCGAATACACTCGCTCTGCCTGAAGGCTGCGAATAATCTCCAACCGAGTGCGGGAGCTGATTTTGGGTGCGTTAGGATCGACGACCGCGGGCGCGGTGCTAACGCTGGTCGGTTGTTGCTTGGTGTCGCTGGCGGATAGCGGACGCGCGCAGAGGGGTAGCAGAAGCAGCAGCGCTGCAAAACCAACCACAGTGGAACGACAGCCAGCCATGATTTCCCGTTGCCCCTGATTATAAGCCTATCTGCTGGACGACAAACGACATTAGTTTTGGATGCCTGCGACGCTGTCGAGGTGCTCGTCTCTGGGTGGCAGGAAGGTCAGAGGTTTGCCCAATTGCGCCAATGGCCACTTCCAGACCACCACCAATCCAACCAGGATGGCGAAAACGCCGGGAGCGCTTGCCTCAAGACCGTAGCTGCCGCCGGTCAACCAGCGCGGACCGGTGGCGGTTCCGCGAACGACAACGTTGAATAGCCGCAATCCGCTGACGGGCAGCCCAAACAGCAATCCCAGTGCGGCATTCCATCCAAAGTGGATTCCCCAGCACAGCCAGAGAGCACGGGTGCGCAGGTAGGCGATTGCCAGGACCAGACCGATCAGCACTGTGTTCAGCAAGCCTAAAGCGCTGGCCCCGGGGTTGGTGAGATGCACCAGGGCGAAGAGCACGGAAAACACGGCAATCGCTCCCACCGCGCCAATGGCTTCTTCGAGGCGTTGAAAGGGATAGCCGCGAAACATCATTTCTTCCGCTACTGCGCCGAAGATTAGTACCACGACCACAATAGCCGCGCGCCCCAGGGTGCGCGAGTTGGCGTGGATGTCGAACCTCGTGTCAGCCCAGAGCACCACCGGAACGACGGCCAGGGTCGCCAGGAGCAATCCGAGAAGGGAGCCTGCACCGAGTTGACGCTTCCAGCCGGCGACGCGGGAAATCCCAAAGCAGCGACGCGTTGTTCCTCGACATGGTCGGCGACCGTCAGCAGCCAAAAGTAGATTCCGAACAGCGCCGCAGCAAGCAAGGGCCGGAAGATTACCTCGAAACGGAGGACGTGCTCGCCCTCGACAACGGCGGCCAGGAACGAGCATCCTACAAAGGCTGCAACCGAAAACGCCAGCGAGAGCAGGAAGCTCCAGCCCGGATGCAATCGTCCGCTGGGAGAGGTAAGCATGCATCAGGCCTTGGAACGGGCACCCGGGCTAAAGCCGCGGGTGGAAGAAGCTCTTGCGGCACGGCTGAAGCCATGCCCCTTCAAATGCGAGTGAAAGCGCAGCCCCTCGGATACCACATGGAAGTCGAGCGGCTGGCCGCCATGTTCGCGTATGGCCGCCGACACCCGCTCGCGGCTTCCCTCTTCGACCAGAACGATGACGCAACCGCCTCCGCCGGCTCCGCAAACTTTGGCGGCGCGGCCTCCGTGCTTGCGCGCGGTCGCGATCAGCGAATCGATCAGCGGAGTCGTGATCGCAGGAGAGTTGCTGCGACGCAGCTTCCACTCGGCGCGCAGCAGGCGCTCGACGTCGTTCCATGCGGCGGTTTGCAGCGCGCACCGCATATGCTGCGCGATCTGCGAAATCTCCTCAAAGTTGCGGATCACCTTTTTGTCGCCGTTAATGTGCTGCTTGAAGACTTCCCAGTTGTTGATGCCCGATTGCCGTGGCGCGCCGGTGTAGAAGAGCACGAAACGGCTGGTCATGTCGCAGGCCGGGATCGGAATCGGCTCGCATCGCACTCCCGCCGGCGAGAGGTGGATAGCATTCACGCCGCCATACATCGCGGGATAGTAATCCTGGCAGCCGGTGGGAACCTTGATCAACTGCGCCTCGACGTTCTGCGCAATGACTCGTATCTGCTCAATGTCGAGCGCCTGTCCGGTGAAGCGCGCCAGTACCGCCGTGGTGGTAATCATTAGCGCCGAGGAACCTGAGATGCCTGCGCCAGCCGGAGACTCGGAGTGCGTCTCCAGCGTGAAGCCTCCCGCGGGCTGAAAGAAGCGAATCAGGTAAGAGGCGAGCGCGTGCTTGTAGGTTTTGGCGCGCATCAGCTCGTCGAGTGAGGCAAAGCTGTCAGAATGGCCGGTGTCACGCGAGATGAGGTTTATCTCGCGTCCGCGCTGCGGCGTGAGCTTGCAGCTGGTCAAGATCGAGAGCGCCATGTTGACCGTGATGGCTCCGGGATGAAACAGGTACAACGGCCAGATGTCGTAGGTTCCGCCGGCCAGGTCGGCGCGGCAGGGGGCCTGGGCGAAGAGGCTTCCTGAACTTTCAGCGTTTTGCTTGGCGATGCGTGGCACGTTAAGAAGCGGCTCCCGATGAAATTTCCCTGCCTACGGCCAGTACCTCGCTCACCACTTCGTCGAGATCAGCACGCGTGGCGCGGTGATTGACTACGCAAATCCTGAGCGCGAATTGTCGGTTGATGGTGGCGTTTGAAAGGAAGACGCGGCCGCGTCGAACAACTTTGGGCAGTATCTTCTGATTCAGGCTATCCAGTTCCTCGCCCGACAATCCGCCGCCATCGGGAACATAGCGGAAACAGACAGCGCTCAGCGGCACGGGCGCAAGGCGTTCCAGTTCGGGCTCTGCGTCGACGCGTTCCGCGAAACAGGTGGCGCAATCCAGATCGTTGCGAATGGCTTGCCGAAAATTCTCCACCCCGTGATAGCGCAGCGACAGCCAAAGCTTCAGAGCACGGAAGCGACGCGAGAGCTCCATGCTCTCGTCGAAGAACTGAAAGTTCTCCAGCGAATCGGCAAAGTAGGATTGCGCATAGTCGCCGGTATGAGAGAAGGCACGCTGCGCCTGCGCCGGCACGCGATAGAGCAGGCACCCGCAATCGAGCGGCTGGTAAAGCCATTTGTGTGGATCGAGAGAAATCGAGTCAGCACGATTCATGCCTGCAAACTTGTCTGACTCGGCTACAGCTGCCAACGCACCGTAGGCGCCGTCGATGTGGAACCATGCCCCCGCTTGCTCAGCGATGAAGCTGAGCATCCGCAGCGGATCGATGCTGCCGGTATTCACGGTGCCGGCGGAGCCGACGATTGCAATCGGCGTGATGCCCGCTGCCTGGTCGCGTTCGATCGTCTCCTCAAGCAGGTCGTGACGCATACAGAACTCGTCATCACAGGGAATCAGCCGGAGGTAGTCACGGCCAATACCGAGCAGCGCGACCGCCTTGCCGATGGACATGTGAACCTCGGTCGAGGCATACACCGCGCCGGGTTTTGTCACTCCGCCTTCGTTGGCCGGCAACCGCGACTCGCGCGCCATTGCCAGTCCCATAAGGTTCGCCGACGAACCGCCGCCGGTCAGGCTGCCTGCGAAGCCATCGCAGCCAATCATCTCCGCCAGCCAGCCCACCACGGTGCGCTCGATTGTGACTGCGGAGGGCGAGGAGCGCCACGCGGTGACGTTCTGGTTGAGCACGCTGACCAGCAAGTCAGCGGCAGCGGCGACCGGCTCGCCCGAGCCTAGCACGTATCCGAAGAAGCGCGGGCCACACGGACGTGTGTTCGCAATGATTTCGCTCAGGTCATCTAACGCCGCCATTTCCATGCCCAGTTGCGGAAGCGGCACGGAGAACATCTCCTCGACGCGCGCGCCATTGACATCCGGGAAGCTGGGAAGCCCGTTGACCGAGCCGAGATACGTCAGAGCGACCTGCGTGATGCGCTCGTAAATCTGGCGATACTGCTCTTGAGGCAGTGAGAGGGGATTCATGGCGTGAAATGAAACGTGAAACGTAATTCTATAGGCGATTGCCGGGAATTGCGCCCAAAGTAAGTGCTCGCTGCTAATTGCTTTTATAACTCGTGATAGGTGATCAACTGCACGCCGCGCTCTTCTAACGCGCGTTTGGCTTCGGGCGAGGTGAGCACTTCAAGCTCCTGCTGGCGCGACTCACGCAAACGCGTCTTCACCCGGCTGAGGTCACTATCGTTGTATCCGGGATGACTGACGAACTCCCAGGTGCCGACGGGAATGCGGGAAGCGATCTGCAGGAAGAGGTCCAGGTTAAGCGTTCCGGTGACGAGCACGCCGAGCGTGCCGTCGGTGGTGCGCATACCCTGCGCGGCGACTTCGGTGCGAAACCCCGGGGCATATGTGTTCAGTATGCGCATCTGCCAACGGCGCTTTTGCGATCCCCAGTCTGCCGGTCCCAACGCAGTGATGTATGCAGGCTCAAACGGATTGCGCACTGCACTCACACCACAGGCCTTCGCCGCGCGCAGCAAGGGCCGCAATACCGCAGGAAACATATGGGTGTGCTTGTGGGTGTCGACGTGGGAGACGGCAATTCCCGCCTGCTGTATGCGTTTGATCTGCATCGCGGATTCCGCCTCAACGTCATTTGGCCGAAGCCTCCCCGTCATCGCGGCGAGGGCAAAGCGGTTGAGTGTGTTGCGGAACTGCGAAACACTGCCATCGGAGGACGCGAGCGAGGGAATCTTAACGGCAGGCAACAGAGGAGCCCCGTCTACCAGCATCACGTGGCAACCCACCCCAAGAGGTGCCGCATGTGGCGCGGTCGCACGCGCTTGCTCGGCCGCGTCGTCAAACGCACCGGCGCCGGCCATCATGGTCGCCGAGGTCACGACGCCGCGCTGATGGGCTTCGACGATGGCCCGGTTTACTCCAGGAGTTAAGCCAAAGTCGTCGGCGTTGACGATGAGCCTGCGCACCAAGCCAGTCTAGCAATTGTCGGCTCACGGTCTGAGCTAATAGAAGTAGGGGCTGCGACTTGCGGCCCCTCGTAACAGGCGAATTGTGCCGTCGTTTGGTGGATTCGCGGTCTTACGCCACATGGGCTTGGGTTGCAGCAGCGCGGCTCAGAAAACCGCGAATGGCTTCGCCAATTTCCTGGTAGTGGGTCTCCAGCGCGAAGTGGCCGGTGTCGAAGAAATGTACCTCCGCCCCAGGGTTATCGCGCTTGAAGGCTTCGGCGCCCGGAGGTAGAAAGAACGGATCATTCTTGCCCCAAACTGCCAGCAATGGCGGCCGCTTGGTACGGAAGTACTCTTGAAATTTGGGATAAAGAGCGACGTTGCTGGCGTAATCCAGAAAAAGATCGAGTTGGATTTCGTCGTTGCCGGGCCGTGCTAACAACGCGGAGTCAAGTTGATAAGCCTCTGGGGCCACCAGGCTCTCGTCCTGAACTCCGTGGAAATACTGCCACTTGGTTGTTTCTGGCTTGAGGAAATCGCGGAGCGCAGCGCGATTCTCCGGAGTCGGCTCCTTCCAGTACTTCTGAATCGGGTTCCACCCCTCGCTCAGCCCTTCCTCATAGGCATTTCCGTTCTGCGAAATGATGGCAGCGATTCGTTCAGGATGCGCCAACGCAAGACGGAATCCGACCGGCGCGCCGTAGTCGAATACATAAATGGCGTAGTGGTCGAGACGCAGAGTTTCTGTGAAGCCATTGATCACTTTGGCAAGGTTTTCGAACGTATAGCGAAACTGCTTGCGGTCGGGTGAGTCGGAGAACCCAAAGCCAGGGAGATCCGGCGCTATTACGTGATAGCGATCGGCCAGCAGCGGAATGAGATTGCGAAACATGTGCGACGATGTCGGGAAGCCGTGCAGCAGCAGGAGGGTCGGATTCTGTTTCGGACCTGCCTCACGATAAAAAATTTTTAGCCCGTCGACATCGGCATGGCGATAACTTGTCATTGTGATACTCCTTTGAGATTTGGGAGCGAGCCCGGGAGGTGAACCGTTCTCACCCGTTACCCTCATCAGATTGAATAACCGATAAAAAGTTACATTATCGGTGTTAAAATTCGCAGAATAGGAGTTGGACATTGGCAAATGCTGGAGCATCCACCGCCCCTGACTGGCGCGGAGGGTTTCTCTTCGTCGGCAATCATTTGGCGTTGGATTTCCTGAATACCTGTCCCGTCCAGGACGGAAAACCGCTGGAACTTCTGCCGGATTTCGACGCTGTCCTACGCTGGTTTCAAGCTGCCGGGCAGATCAGTTCTCGTCAGGCTGAGGATCTCAGGAAACAGTGGGGTGACTCAGAACGCGCGCGAAGGCTTACATCTGCGATGCTCCAGCTTCGCGAGAAACTGAGGAAAGAGGTTCTCTCGTGGGAAGACACCGGCAAGCTGCATCGCGGCATGTTGGATGAACTGAATGTGCTGCTGAACAGACATCCGATGCTTACCCGACTGAAGCGAACTGCGAGTGGTAGGGCGACTGAGCTTTGGTTCGATGTTCGTCAACCCGAAGACCTGTTTGCTCCGCTGGTACACGCTGCGGCAACACTGTTTGCTCAGGTTGACCCGAGCAGGGTTCGAAGATGTGGAAATTGCGTGCTGCACTTCCTGGACACCAGCAAGAAAGGCACGCGGCGGTGGTGCAGCATGCAACTCTGCGGAAACCGGCTGAAAGTTGCGGCCTATGCAGCCCGCCGGCGCGCTGACAATCACGAGAACTGATAGGGGCCCGCCGCTCAGTCTGTCTCCGTGTGCGCTGGCTGCACCAGGTGACACCCCGGTTTCTTCTGTTACAATCAATCTGTCGCGAACGAAAGGCTTTCCTGCCGCCAGTCTGGCACGGCGAGCCAATCACCAGCGGCAACGCGGGTTTCCGCTAACCCGAAGTAACCAAAAGCGGGGTCGTAGTTCAGTTGGTTAGAACGCTGCCCTGTCACGGCAGAGGCCGCGGGTTCGAGTCCCGTCGACCCCGCCATTAAATTCAATGGCACTACATCACGCCCGGTTTGGGCGTTTTGTTTTTTCGAAGCAAATGCGCGGCAGAGTGAAATCGCGGTCGAGGCCAACAACTGCCGTCGGCCTTCCACGCCTCGCTCCAACGGCTTACCTGAGCCGAAATTGCGACTTTTTAACCGGTGATGGTTCGAGTTATAGTGGCCGTACGCTGCTGCCGGAAGCTCAAATGCTATTTCGAGAACATCTCGCACGTCTTCGAGGAGGTACTTCTTGAAGCTCGTGCGGCTTAGTATCAAGAGGCTATTCCAGACTATCGCGCTGGTTGTGGCTTTTCCAGCCGCAGCGCTCACGCTCTTCGGACGATTTAAGCCGGTATATACGTTCTTCGCGCAGTCGTTCGCGCTGGGCCCGGGATTGCCCGGCAGCTACCTTCGCGGGGCCTATTACAAGATGACGCTGCGTAGTTCGTCTCTCGATGTAACGCTCGCGATGGGGACCTATTTCGTACAACCCGACACCATCCTGGAAGAGGGCGTCTCGATCGGCGCGTACTGCGTGATCGGGCGCTCCTCAATCGGGGCCCGTTCGCAGATCGCGTCGCATGTGCTCATGCCCAGCGGACGCCACCAGCACGCGCGCAATGCTGACAGTACACTCAGCGACACTGTCATCGAACGCACTTGCGTTGGAGCTGATTGCTGGATTGGCGACGGAGCCGTCGTCATGGCCGACCTCGGCGAGGGCGTTACGGTGGGAGCGGGTTCGGTGGTAACACGTCCGGTGCCGGCCGGGACAGTCGTGGCCGGCAATCCGGCACGGCCTATCCAGCGTTCATCGACGCCGGAAATTGCCGCACTTGAGGCCGCCGGCCGCCATTCGTAATGCATAATTCGACCAGCGCCTCAGCACGCGAACTGCAATCGGCCAGCAAGCCCCGCATCAAGGTGCTGATCACGGTGCGCGAGCTCAACCAGGGCGGCATCGAGCGCGATGTGGCAAAGATCGCCACCCATCTTGATCGCGAACGCTTTGATCCCTACGTGATGGCTTTCTGGGCCCACGGTTTCCGTTATGAGGAGCTGCGAGCCGCCGGTGTACCGGTGATCGAAATCCCGGTACGCTCGCTGACCTCGCTTGAGACACTTCGGCTGGGCGCTAAATTTCGCCAATACATCCGTCAGCAGGGATTTCAGGTGGTGCATTCCTATGATGCGAGCTATGTCTTCGCCTGTTCGGTGGCGCGGCTCTCTGGGGTGCCGCTGACCATTGGCAGTCAATTGAGCTATCTGGATACGGTGGATCAACGCACCGAAATGTGGCTTCGCCTGGGCAGCCGCGTGCCCAATGTGATGCTGGGAAATTGCGAAGCCATGCGCCGCTACCTCATCGAGGACGAGCACGTGCCAGCCGAGCGCGTGGAGATGATTTACAACGGCGTGGATACCACCCAGTTTTATCCGCCGGAATCCCGGCCCGCGAAGGCATCGACGATCGGCATTGTTTGCGCGCTTCGGGTCGAGAAGAACCTGCCGCTGTTGCAGCAGGCATTCGCCAAGGTACACGCCGCGCATCCGGAGCTCAGGCTGGTGATTGTCGGCAGCGGCGTGGAACTTGAGTCACTTCAGGAAAACGCTGGGCGGCTGGGGATTGGCGATGCGATCGACTTCGTCCCAGCGACTCGTGATGTGCCAGAGTGGCTGCGTAAGATCGATATTTTCGTGCTGCCTTCGTATTCCGAGGCGTTCTCCAATTCGCTGCTGGAAGCGATGGCCTGCGGTTGCGCGGTGGTGGGCTCGCGGGTGGGCGGCACGCCCGAACTGACGGGCAGCAACGAAGAGCGCGGACTGCTCTTCCTCAGCGGCGATGCTGACGCGCTGGCGAATCAACTGGAACGGCTGGTGACCGACGATACGCTGCGTCGCGATCTCGGAGCCAAGGCAGCCAAATTCGCCAAGGAGAGTCTGTCTATTGAGATTGCTGCGGAACGTACCGGGGCGATGTACGAAAAGTGGCTGGCCAGGAAGAGCGGAAAGAAATAGCTGGGGTCACGAGGAACAGGAGCCAATCGTCTACACTGAATTGTTCTTTCTAAATTCCTGCCCACGAGGAGCGATGGGCCATCTCATACCGAAATACGCGTTTCTGATCCTTGCCGGCGCGCCTTTTGTTTATTACGTTCTCTCGCTGTTCAGTTCGTGGCGCTACTTCCTTTCGCCTGAAAACGCGGTCATTGGGAATTCCACGTACACTCCTCCGGTCAGCATCATCAAGCCCGTGCGCGGACTGGATCCTGACGCCTACGAAAACTTTGCCAGCTTTTGCCGCCAGGACTATCCCAGCTACGAAATCCTGTTCTGCGTAGGCGACGCGTCCGATCCCGTGGTACCGGTCATCGAGAAGCTGGCCATGGACTTCCCCGAGCACGACATCCGGCTGCTCTACGGATCGGGCCGCAACGCCACCAACGATAAGGTAGCCAAACTGGCGCGCCTGACTGCAGAGGCTCGCTACGACACGCTGGTGATCAATGACAGCGATGTGCGGGCCGAGGCGAGTTACCTGCGAAAGATCGTGGCTCCTTTGGAGAATCCCAAAGTCGGCGCGGTCACCTGCTTTTATGTCCCAACCCATGAGACATCCGTAATACAGCGGCTGCAATCGGTGGGTATGCTGTCGGACTTCTACCCGGGAATAATCGTGGCATGGTTGCTGGACGGCGTGAAGTTCGCGCTAGGGCCGACGATCGCTACGACCCGCGAGAGGATCAAAGGCTTCGGCGGATTTGAAGCCATCGAGAACCGTCCCGGTGACGATTTACTGGTGGGACGGCTCATCGACGAGCAAGGCTACGAAGTGAAGTTGCTTCGCTATTGGATTGATACTGTCGCCGATTTCCACTCCATGCACGACCTTATGCTGAAGCGCCTGCGCTGGATGACCGTAATGCGCCACATGCGAGCATGGGGGCACTTCGGCCTAATCTTTACCTTGGGACTGCCATGGGCGATTCTCGCGGGAGTGGTGGCGCAGTCGGCACGGATCGGCATTGCGTACCTCGGAATTTATCTCGCGCTGCGGATTGCGATGACCTGGGTTATCGGCACGTGGGGATTGAAGCAGCCCTTCCACTTGCGATATCTGTTGCTGATTCCTGCCTGGGACGCGCTGGCCGTTGGCATCTGGCTGGTCAGCTTTACCCGTAAAACGATCAGCTGGCGCAACCACGAGTACTACATCCGGAATGGAGAGCTGGTGCCGGTGAGGGTGGAATAGAAATCTGGCCGAACGCAAAAAGCCCCACCCGGGCAACTCCGACCGGAATGGGGCGCCCATTTAATCGTGTGTGCGCCGTTACACCAGCGTCTTATCCAGCGCTCGTTGTGGCTTGCGTTCGTTGCGCGTCTTGCGCCAGTTCACTTTCGGCAGGAACAAAGAGGTATCGATGCGGTCGCGATACTTCGTCGCAATATGGATCATGGAGTCCAGCAATGTGTCCGAGAGCTTGTGCGGCTTCAGTCCCAGGTCGACCAGGCGCGAGTGTTTGGCATTGTAGTAATGCTCCTCAGACTCCACGCGCGGATCGGGCAGATGATCGATTTCCACCTTGAGGCCGATTTCAGTTCCGGCCTTCTGCACCATTTGCGCCAGCTCCAGTACGCTGAACTGCTCGGTGAACTGGTTGAAGACGCGGAACTCGCCCTGCTTTGCGGGATTCTGGCACGCAATCTCAAGGCAGCGCACCGTGTCCTGAATGTCGAGGAAGCCGCGCGTCTGGCCGCCCTTGCCATACACGGTCAGCGGATAGCCCAGCGCCGCCTGGGCGCAGAAGCGGTTCAGCACGGTGCCGAAGACCTCGTCGTAGTCGAAGCGATTGACGAGTCGCCTCATCCATCGAACACTCGTCGGTCTCGTCCCGTACACCACGCCCTGGTTCAGGTCGGTCGCGCGGATGCCCCAAATCTTGCAGGCGAAAGCGATGTTGTGGCTGTCATGCACCTTCGACAGGTGATAGAACGAGCCGGGCTGCTTGGGGAACGGCAACACGTCACTGCGGCCGTTGTGCTCGATCGTGATGTAGCCCTCTTCGATGTCGATGTTCGGCGTGCCGTACTCGCCCATCGTGCCCAGCTTCACCAGGTGGCAGTCGGGGGCAAGGTCGTGCATCGCGTAGAGCAGGTTCAGGGTTCCCTCAACGTTGTTCAATTGGGTGAACACCGCGTGCTGGCGATCGATCATCGAGTAGGGCGCGGAGCGCTGCTCGGCGAAATGGATGATGGCTTCGGGCTCCCATCTGCGGATGAAGTCGGCCAGAAATTCATAGTCGCAAACGTCACCGACAAAGGAGTCGATGGTTTTTCCGGTGATCTGGTTCCATACGTTCAGGCGCTCATTTAATGGGCGAATCGGGGTCAGGGTCTGCGCGCCAAGCTCGTGGTCCCACAAACGGCGAACGAAGTTGTCGACGATGGCAACGTCGTTGCCTCGCGCAGAAAGATACAGCGCTGTTGCCCAACCACAGTAGCCGTCACCACCCAGCACGGCGATTCTCATCTTGCACTCCTATAAACCTTGATCTTGATTGCGATGGAATTCAAAACTAGAACCTATGATTTTACTTGGCCGCGAGATCGGTTGTGGAAATCCGCGGTGCCCGCAGCGGCCTGCATTGCCGGTCCAGAGCCGCTGCCGTTGCGCGTATGGCCAGCTTATCGAAATATTGCTCCCCATCCGGACGCAGGTAAGTGGGGTGCAGCACATCAACGGACTCCGGCGGGCATCCCTGGTTAGTTACCAGTAGCTTACCCCCACTTTTAGCTAGGATAACGACATTCTGTGAATCCACCAACCCCTGCAGATGCGGCAATTCCTCCAGCGGCAGGAACAGGTACTCGCGTTGCGAGCCGCGCCACAGTTCGATTAGCTGTTCGTCATTGAGAAATACGTTCGGGGCGCCCGGCGCGTAGGAACCATAGATCAGGTTCATTTGCCGGCCATGCCACAGCAGTCCTGGCCGGTCTGAATAAAAGAAGACCGAGGAGAACGGATAGTAATGTCCGAGCGTAATCAGCTGCCCTTCGGGCGAGCGCTGCAGCACAGCCTCCAGCGGCTGCGACGAAAGATACGGATCGAATTGCACCATGGCCAGCCGTGCTGCCTGGTAAAACAAAATCATCATCACGACGGCCGAGAGGAACGCACGCTGGCGGTGCCAGAGCAACATGCCTACTGCTCCGACAATGAATGCCGCTGCAGCAAGCATGAGGGGCAGGCGCATGTAGGCAAACGAAGCCAGCGTCAGGTCCTGCATGTGTCCCAGCGAAAGCTTGTAGTTCGACTGGTGGGTGACCGCCTGAGAAATGTCGCCAATCGCGGGGATATTGCGAACCGCGACGAGAATGCCAATACACGCCACCGCGCAGGCTCGCACAAACCACGCCCAGGAAGCGCGTACCCCACTCCACCCAGCGGCCGCCCATGGCCATGGCCGAGCCCAGCAGCAACGCCAGCGCGGGATAGCAGGGCATGGAGTAATACTCCTGCGTGGTGGAAAAGGTGAAGAAGACCAGGATGAATCCCGCCCAGCACAGCGCCAGCAGGCGCGTGCGTCCGGCGCGATCGACCGGCTTGTACGACAGCTTCGCCACGGCCGGGAAGTACACGCTGAAGGGGAATAGCCAGAGCAAGTGGAATCCCCAGAACAGCGCTCGCGGCACCGTGCTGTAATCGCGCGGATAACGCAGGTTCAGAAAGCGCAGAAGCTGTTCGTTGATGAAGTAGAACCACAGGAAGCCGTGATACTCGCCCGGTCCGCTGTGCATCGAAAAGGAGAAGTACGGCGGATTGCGCAGCGTGGCCAGCACGTGCCACGGCACAGCAATGGCCAGCGCAATAAGGGCGCCGCTGAAAACGTGCAGGCGTTTCCATGTGCTGGCGCTAAATAAGCTGGTGGGTACAGGCCAGGTAGACCAGCGCCGGCACCCACGGGAAACACGGCTCCGATCAGGCTCTTCAGCAGCAGCCCCACGCCCATGCTTGCGGCAAGGATCGCCGCCCACCGTCGGGGATGCGGCTCGTCTTCATCCAGTGCGCGCAAAAACGCCCACATCGCCAGCCCGATGGTGAAAGTCAGCATCACGTCGGGAATTAATACCCGGGTAAAGAGGAAGAGCCCTACACAAATAGCGATAGTGAGGCCCGCATACAGGCCGGCTCTGCGTCCGAATGCCCAAACTCCAATGGCCGCAGTCAACCACGCCAGCGCGATGGACGACAGCGCAATGGGAATGCGTGCTGCCCAGTCATGCACGCCAAAGACTTTGTAGGAGCCGGCAATCAGCCAGTAGACTAGCGGAGCTTTCTCCAGATACGGCACACCATCCAGCCGCGCGGTTACATAGTCGCCGGAGGTGAGCATGTTGCGCGCAATCTGCGCCTGGACGGAGTCAACATCGTCCTGCAGGTGAGGCGGTGAAATGATGCACGCTAGATAGATCAGGGCCGAGCAGAGGATAACGATCAGGTAGAGATCGCGATTCCCTCGGGTTGCAGTTGTTGCCGCGTCGACGTCCATGTCGACTGCTGTATACGCCATCTTTTCATCCATTGGAAAAGGATCATCAACCCCCAGAGGTGATATCCGATGTTGATTCGCCTCTGCTGATGCTCTCTCAGGAGCCGGTTGACTTCGTCCGCTCGAAACAGGCTGGGATATTCCGCGAGACCAGTACTAAGTGTATCAACAAGCATTGGGCGCAGGATGCCGCGCAGCCACTCATGGGCCGGGATGTCAAAGCCCTGTTTGCTGCGGCTCAAAACCATAGGCGGCAGTTTGTCGCGCATCGCCTCTTTCAGCAGGAACTTCTGCTTTGATCCCCGAATCTTCAGCTCCGGCGGAAGCGTGGCGGCAAACTCGATGAGGCGGTGATCGAGGAATGGCGGCCTCACCTCGACGGAGTGCGCCATGCTCATGCGATCGGACTTCACCAGGATATCGTCGGCCAGGTAATACTGCTGATCGAAGCGAAGATACGAACCCAAGCCGTGTCGCGCGCCGCCGTCTCCGTCGGGACCGTAGAGCAGCTGGTTCATGGCGCGCGGAAAATCGCCAGCCATAAGGCTTTCTTTGCCTTCTTCCGAGAAGGTTCCGTTCCAGTAAACGTGCGCGCGCGCCGGCGGCATCAACGAGCCCTCGAGCAGGCGCTTCAGCTTGTATTCCAGGCCAATCTTCTCGTCGGAAACGGGCATTCGCCGCAGAGCACCAAGCGCCGTCTGCAATAGCGGACGCGGAAACTTGCGCAGCAGCTTCGCGTAGTCATTCGCACGGTAGGTTAGATAGCCGCCGAATAACTCGTCGGCGCCTTCCCCGCTTAGCGCAACGGTGGTTTGCGCCTTGCACATCTTCGACAGGAACCAGACCGGCAGCGCACCGGCATCGGCGCTGGGCTCGTCGGAGTAGTAGGCAAATTCCTGGATCGCGCCTTCGAGGTCCTGCTTGGGATGAAGATCGAACTGCTCGTGCTCGGTCCCATACGCGGCGACCATTGCCTTGATATACGGCGTCTCGTCGAAGCTGCGCCCATCGAACGATACGGAGAAAGTCTTCAGGCGCGAAGGCGAGGCCTGCGTCGCGTAATGCAGGATGGTCGAAGAGTCCACTCCTCCGCTCAGCCAGATGCCCAGCGGCACGTCCGACACCATATGCTCGCTGATGGCATCCCGCATCAGCGCATCGAACTCTAGCTTGGCCGAGTCCAACGTCCACGGCTGATAACGCTGCTCGGGCAATGTCCAGTACGGCTCGCTGATAATGCGGCCGTTGCGCCACTCCAGCCACGTCCCCGGCAGCACCTTCTCGATGCCTTCGACCAACGTCCACGGCGCCGGCACAAAGTTCATGGAGAGGTAACAGTCCAGCCCTTCCATGCTGAGGTTGCGCTCGATCTCCGGGTGGACAAAAATGGCTTTCAGTTCTGAGCCAAAGAACAAATCGCCGCGGTGCTGCGCGACGTAAAGGGGCTTGATGCCGATGCGGTCGCGGGCCAGCACCAACCGGCGTTCGGAATTCACCCACATCGCGACGCCGAACATTCCGCGCAAGCGGCGGAAGCAGTCCGTGTCCCATTCGAGAAACGCGTGGAGAACGGCTTCGGTATCACAATGGCTCTGAAACCTATGACCCAGCGCTTCCAGTTCACCGCGCAACTCCATGTGGTTGTAAATCTCGCCATTGAAAACGATGGTGGTGTCGCCGTCGGGACTGGTGATAGGCTGGTCGCCGCCAGCCAAGTCGATGATCTTCAGGCGCGCCGCACCTAGCGAGCAAATGGAAGACTGAAAGACGCCCTGCTGGTCGGGACCGCGATGGTTGAGGGTAGCAGTAGCGGATCGAATTCGGTCGGGATCGGGCGACCAGCTCTTATGAGTAAATCCGGCTATGCCACACAATTTTTTCGATACTCCGCGGGCTCACTCTGACGTGGTCCGACGCCGCTGCTGCAGGCCGGCGATGGAAACAGCACTGTTACAAATAGATAACTTGAGTATAGAGGTGGATGCAGTTCAGGCACAACTCGCCGAAGCCTACCCCCGACCCGCGTGGGGCGCCTTGCAAGTTCGTCATAAGAGCTTGCATTTCTGCTGTTTAGAGGTATGATTTCCATCACCTCGGGTGCTGGTTGGAAAGGTGCCGGCGACCGTCATCATGAAACTTCCTTTTCAGCGAACCAGTTCCAGCGCCAGCGTATTCACGCCGACCTCTGCCGAATTCCCGCCGCTGGACGGCGCTGAGATCTCAGCCATGGTCCACGGGACGCGCGTTGGGGGCGATTTTTATCACTTCATGCGCACCACGCCGCAGCGCGTCGTGTTTGGATTGCTCGACGTTGCCGGTCAGCGTACCGAAAACCAGCACATCATTGCCGCGACACGAACGGCATTTCAGGAGTCTGCGATCGCCAGGTTCGGCGATGTGGACGTTAACGAAGCCGACGCCATGATGGAATTCTGCATGGACTTGAATGCCACGATCCGTCGTAGCGCATCGGCGATTTGTGTCTGCGCGGCTTTCATCGGCTGCTATAGCGAAGACTTTGGCACCATCTGCTACGTGAACGCGGGCCACACTCCCGGACTGCTGCGCGAAGGCAATGACGTGACGGAACTGCGCGCCACCGGGCTTCCGCTGGGATTGTTCGCGGCTTCGACGTATGAAGCGCCTACGGCGTTCCTGGCCCCGGGGAGTGCATTACTCCTGGCCTCGCGCGGAGTCGTGGAGGCGCGACGAAAGGAAGAGTTCGGTCTCCATCGAGTGAAGGAACACTTCGCCGCCGTCCCGATTGATCGCGCCAACCTGGTGGCTGGCAGCATACTCGACGCGGTGCGCCAGCACCTGGGATCCACTCCTCCAGGTAATGACCTGACCACACTTGCCCTGGTGCGGCAGGTAAAGTAAAAGATCCCGTCGGACG
This sequence comes from uncultured Acidobacteriaceae bacterium, assembly GCA_963791965.1. Classification (GTDB taxonomy): domain Bacteria; phylum Acidobacteriota; class Terriglobia; order Terriglobales; family Acidobacteriaceae; genus CAVVDY01. The sequence goes on from CAWBUK010000011.1 coordinate 269,540, forward strand.
CATCTCTTTACCACCTGGACCACCAATCGCACCTACTCGTATCGACATGACTTGGAAAAACGGACATCCCAAGGCCTGGCTTGAGCGAACGAAGAAATCTCGCGGTGTCTGTTCTGCTCCGCTGCAACATGAATACTCTGGTGACCCGCCAAGATGCCGCTGGTGCGGACATACGTCCGACCGCAGCCATCGCCTCAGTTTCGTAACTGCAGCAAAATCGAGCAGCCCGAAACGGCCTCATGTTTCGTTGAAGAAGTGATGCACCCCCGGCGCAGATAGATAGCGATATCTTGAATATCCCGGGATGATCCCGAGAAGCGACCTGGGGCCCGGCCCCGCCCTGATGATCACACCGGATACGCCATCGCGGCGTGTTTCTGCTGTCTGCCGTGGCCTAGTGCCCGGGCTCGACTCGCTTCAGAGTATGTGTCGCGAATGTTACGACCCGGGCTAATTTTCTCACTGGTAGACCCCCGAGCTGGGGTAGGGGGATAGAACTTTAGTTTGGCAGCGGCAGTACACTAACTTCCTAAACGTGGTGGTCTGGTACCCACACCCTCTTGCTATAGAAAACTGTATTCTCTTTGTGTTTGACTGTAATGGCATGAGAGCACAAGGTACCGCCGCCGCTGTTAGCACTAAGACCCCGCTTCAACCCATACGGGTAGTGATTTTTGAGGCGACTCGTATGGGTGGCGAGTTGCTGTCCCGAGCCTTGGAAGATTCCGAGTTTGGAATAAGTGTAGTGCCAACTCCTGACTGGTCGGGTCAGTCACCGGAAGGCGAAAAAGTTGCCGCCGACGTTGCGATCATAAGCTGCGGCCTGAAGGATGGACCTGAGGCTGGGTTTTCACTGCTGAAGAGGCTGTCCAAGGCGAATCCACTTCTGTGCTGCGTGATGTTGCTTGACTCGGGCGATAAGGACTTAGTGATAAAGGCGTTCCGGGCTGGGGCGCTGGGCGTGGTAGAGCGCGAACACTCTTACGAACTGCTCTGCAAATGCGTCTACAGCGTTTGTCGTGGCCAGGTATGGGCCAACAGCCAGCAGCTCAGGTATCTTCTTGACGCGCTGGTAACAGGAATTCCGGGTAAGCTGACCGATGCCCAAGGGAAAGTGCTGCTCAGCAGTCGCGAAGAGCAGATAGTTTCGCTGGTCGCGGAGGGCATGAAGAATCGCGAGATTGCAGAACTTTTAAACCTCAGTGAACACACGGTAAAGAATCACCTATTCCGGATATTCGAGCGCTTGGGCATATCCAGCCGCGCCGAGTTGATTCTCTACCTCTTCAGCCATCGTCACCTGGTGGAGACGGCTTCGGAACGAACTTCCGGGTAGTCATCGACCCGAGACCGTTTCAGGGCCGCTTGAGCACTTTCTCTTTCGGACTGAAACGTTCTGACGTTCGAGCCCCAGCCCAGGCGTTTCTCCCGCGAACTAACGAAACCACCGACCAACAGTCAAAAAGCCCGGCTTGTCGGCCGGGCTAAGTCATTTTCTGGAAGAAATATTCGACCTATGTGGTCTTACCGGTTCGAGGGCGCAAATCGCTTGCGAAGCAGCCAAACCATCGAACACAATCCTGACCCGAGCACAGTCCAGGTTTCAGGCTCAGGGATTGGCGTGAACTGATTCCAATCGAAGCCTTGCGAGACGCTCCATTTGCTGTGGCTGTCATTGGTATTCGTCAAACCGTGTGACATCAGATCGAATTGGCTGAGAATCGATGTGCCCTGCTGAAAATTGCCGGCGAAGCTCATCGTGAATTTCTGTCCTGCACCGATCTGAAGAACATCAGGACCAGTCAGCGCAGTGCCACACAGCCACCCTTTCACACCGCCGCCACCAGTGTTGCAGCCAAGACCTGGATTGCCGTTATTGATTTTGCCGCCGGAGGTGGCTGTCCAATTTGTCGGGATCGTGTATCCACCGGATAAGTCGAACGACGCATTCGAACCGTTTCCGAACAACTGCAATGCGAAAGCGTTGAGAGTGGCAGCGGAAGCGTTGCCGTTCATGCCAGCGAAAGTAAGGGAATAGCCGCAATTGGCCGCGGTGCAGGTAAGGGTTGTGGTGTTAAACCCAGTATTGTTAACGATCAGAGTCGCGTCGAAGTTAATGCCACCCGCGGATATCGTTCCGTCGAAGCCAGTTTGAGACGTTGCCCCGGCCGAAATGCTGAATGCCAGCGAAGCTATGACAACTCCGAATATCAAACGCGCGAACTGTTGTTTATTCATCCATACTCCACACACTCGCACTACGACGGTTGATGTTTGAGGTGCAATCCTGATACCACATCTTAGAACTTTAGAATCAGCCCTCGAGCGTCCAAAAGGACCGTCGCTCGCGAGTCGGTTACTACCTCGATAGGAACAGATGTCCTAAAAAATTTATTTCCCGCAAACGCCGTCGGCCTCAACCGGGTGGAGAGGCGCGCTCCGCAGAACGGCACTCCAAATGCTGCCACCCTTGGGGAATGAAGATCACCAACGCCATGTCGGTCGATGTGGAGGACTATTTCCATACCGAAGCCATGTCGAGTTCGGCGCCGCGGGAAGCCTGGGACGGCTTCCCCTCTCACGTCGAGGCGAACACCCGAGCTTTGTTTGAGTTGTTTGCACAATACGACGTCAAAGCCACATTTTTCTTCCTAGGCTGGGTGGCTGAGCGATTTCCAAGAATTGTGCGTGAAGCACAGGATCTGGGTCACGAGGTTGGATGTCACAGCTACTGGCATCGTCCTGTGTTCAGACTCAGTTCGCAGGAGTTTTGGGACGATACTTACAGGGCCAGAAATGTGCTTGAGGATGTCCTCGGAAGGGCCGTGATTGGATACCGGGCACCAAATTTTTCAATCAATGATTCTGTACCGTGGGCTTATCCGATTCTGGAAGAGCTCGGATTTCTTTATGACTCCAGTGTTTTCCCCGTCCGTCATGGACTGTATGGAAATCATCGCGCGTTGCGGGTTCCGTATCTGGTTTGCCCAAACCTGCTTGAATTGCCGATTGCGACCTGGCGAATTTTGAATAATAATCTCCCCGTCGGCGGCGGCGCTTACCTGCGAATACTCCCTTTTGAGCTGATGAAGAATGGCATCCGGACGATTAACGAGAAGGAGTCTGCTCCGGCGATAATCTATCTGCACCCTTGGGAAATCGACGAATCTCAGCCTCGCCTGGCGGCCTCGTGGAAATCGCGTACGCGACAATATACCGGCTTGAACGGGATGAAGGCCCGGCTGGAGCGTCTGCTGCAGCAGTTTTCGTTCGGTCGCGTCGACTACGCAGTCTATTTGCCGGCAATCGACCGGATGCGAAAGACTCCTCCTCAGTCGCTTACCGCCTGACAGACCTTGCTGCAGATTGGAGATGGGTAGGCGGTACCAGACACAAGCCATGCGAATCCTGACGTTTACTAGCCTGTTCCCCAATTCGCTGGCTCCCGATCAAGGAATCTTCCTTTTACAACGAACCGCAAATCTGGCCCACATTGCCGACAATGACGTGCAGGTGGTTGCACCGGTGCCTTATGTGCCGATGCTTTTCCGCCACACCGCTCGGGGACGCGTAGCTGATGTTCCAAGTTCGGAGACCATCGCGAACCTGAGGGTTCATCATCCGCGTTATCCACTGATTCCCAAGATCGCCATGCCGCTTCACGGCCTGCTCATGTATATCGGGTCCATAGGCAGGGTGCGTGCTCTCCATCGCGCGAAACCGTTCGATTGTATTGACGGGCATTATGTGTACCCCGACGGCCTGGCGGCGGTGTTGATAGGGAAATCACTCGGTATTCCCGTAATACTGACGGCTCGCGGCTCCGATATTCACACCTTCCCCCATTTCGCCACGATACGTCCGCAAATTCGCTGGGCGCTTCGCCAGGCGAGAGCCGTTGCCGCGGTTTCCAACTCGCTTGCTGAGCGAATGCTTGATCTCGAGCCGTCGCTCCGCAAGGTGGAGGTCATAGGCAATGGAGTAGACACCCAGCGGTTCTTTCCTGAAGATCGCAAAGTGGCCAGGCAGAAGATCGGTGTGGCTGCGGACGACAAAGTGGTCCTCTGCGTTGCCGCGTTGCGGCACGTCAAAGGCGGAGATCTTCTTGTCCATGCAGCCGCGATGTTGAAACAGGATGTTCCCCGATTGAAAGTTCTCTTTGTCGGACGGGGACAGGAATTGCAGAACTTGCAGCGCCTGGCAGCACAACTCGGATGCAGTGACATTTGCAGATTTGTTGGCGCAGTTCCGAACGGTGAGCTTGGCTACTATTACAGCGCAGCGGACGTCAGCTGCCTGCCCAGCCGCAACGAAGGTTGGCCTAACGTTGTCTTGGAATCAATGGCTTGCGGGACGCCGGTCGTAGCGACCCGAGCGGGCGCAATTCCTGAGATTCTGAAGGACGATTTGGGAGTGCTGGTTCAGACCACACCTGAATCGATTCGCGCAGGCTTGCTGCAAGGCTTGCAACGCACCTGGAGCGGTAAGACGCTCATCGGCTACGCGGAACACCACACTTGGCAGGAGACGGCAAGAAGGGTGGATTCCCTGCTCAAATCGACTGTCCTGACTACCCCATCTCCAGCCGAACTGCGGTATCCTTCTCCTATCTGACTCTTAACTCACTGCAAGTATTGGACGAGACCGCATGCTCCGGCGCCGGTTGGCCTTATTAGGAACGCCAATCCCAACTCCCACCTATCCGCCCAATTAGTTGTATGATTGATTACCTAGTATTCACTTTATGTTACCTTAGTATCTTCTAGTTTGATTACCTTAGTTAGTTTAGTGTGCAATTAAGTATAGGCGTATCAACGATGTCGCCAATAGAATGACGATGCGAGTGCGTTACCAGGACTCGCATACTTTCATTCGAAGGTGAGCTCGATGCTGTTACAAGCCACTGTTTCAAAGAGATTTATTAGCATTTCATCCCTTATCTTAGTGTCCGTCATGCTCTTTGGTGGTGGCTCTATTGTGGCGGCGAGCACGCCGGATTCAGTAACCATCTACAGTATTTCTCCACGTGGGTACTCTGGTGCTCAATTAAGTTACCCGGTATCGATACCGCGGGTGTTTGTGCAAGGGGAGATCGCGCATTATGCGCAGGCGGTGATCGCCGGCAGCGGGGTCTTCACCCAGTGCGATGTGAAGAATCGCTGGCCTGACGGATCCTTGAAGTTTGCCATCGTCAGCTTCCTGGTGCCGGCGCTGCCGGGCAACGGCTCGGTGCAGGTCACCTTCCAGAACCAGTCCACCGGCAACAACACCGGCTACCTGGACAGCAACGGCATGCTGGATTCCGCCTTCGACTTCGACGGCCTGATCCACATGGACAATGGAGCCGGCATCCAGCGCAACATCTCGGCCCGCGCCATGTTGAGCGCCGGCAAGTACAGCTACTGGCTGCAGGGACCCATCGTCACCGCCGTGCGCCTGGCCGATGAGACCACACGCGCCTTCGACGTGAACGTGGATGGCGGCAGCGGTAATCCCCTGCACCCCATCTTCGAGGCCTGGTTTTATCCCAACAACCGCAAGGTCGACATCGGCTACACGGTAGAGAACGCCTGGATGTCGAACACCGCGGCCAACAGCACCCGCGATCAGACCTACTCCTTTACCCTGTGCGCCGGCAACTCCAACTGCAGCGGCAACAACCCGGTGCTGGCGTTTACCCAGCCCCTGTTCACCCAGATTGGCTGGTCGCGCTGGCACAAGGACTACTGGGTGAAGGGACCGCCGTCGCCGATTCGTGTCGACTTCAACTCCGCCTATCTGCTGAGCACGCAGGCGCTGCCCAACTACAACGTGAACCGCGATGTGAGCGCGGCGGCCACTAAATATATCCAGACCTGGACCAGCATGCCGGCAGCACAGAAGAGCCTGACCGGAACCCCGGGAAGCTGTCAGTCGGCCTCGTTTGGGACAATCATCGGCTGCCTGGGAGACGTGGAGCTGAACATCAACGGGGGAGGAGCGCACGAGTATGTGGGCCCGCTGCCCAGCTGGCAGGTACTGTATCTGCTGACCTGGAACGATGTGCTGCGCGACGAGACCCTGACCAATGCCAACCTGATGGGCTACTGGCCTATCCACTTCCGCGAAGCCGATGCTTCGGCCGGCAGCGGCCACTACTTCGACGCGCCGGGAACCGGTTCGGTGGACACCCAGGGCAGGTTCGTCTCGCTGAATGCGCGACAGATGGTGGCGCTGCACAATCCCACCAGCAACAGCACCAACTGCGGCGGCACCTGGATGCAGGATCGGCCCGTCCTCAGCGGAACCGTCACCCAAGGCAACTGGAACACCAGTAACTCCGACACCATGATTGGCGCCAGCCATCAGCCCGACATCGCTTATCTGGCCTATCTGGTGACCGGCAAAAACTACTACCTGGAAGAGCTGCAGTACCAGGGAGCCAAGGATCCGGGTTTTCAGACCGGGTGCAGCGGCAACACCTCCGGCATCTACGATCACCACCAGGGAGCGTTGGGACTGTTCAGCGGAGACAGCGAGCGGCAGACCGGCTGGGGCATTCGCACCCTGGCGCGGGCGGCGTTTCTCTCCCTCGACGGCACCCCGGAGAAGGCCTACCTGGCTGACAAGCTGCAGAACAACCTGGCCTTTCTGGAAGGCACGCAAGGGTTGAGCAACGATTATCCCAATAACGCCACGGCCTACAACTACGGCTTGAACTGGATCTACGGTGTCTCCAGCCAGCACCTGCCCTACTTCGTAAACTCCGATCCTTTCATTGGCCCGGCCTATGGCTATACCGGACAAGGCGCGCTGGGCACCAACTGCGGCGGTGCACAAGGCAACTTCCAGGAGTACTACCTGACCCTGGGGGTGGCCACCGCGCGCGATCTGGGCTGGAAGACGGACAGCCTGCTCAGCCTGATGATTCGGCACCCGCTCAACGTGCTGTTCAATCCCGCCATTGGCAATCCTTACCTGGTGGGCGATTCCGCCGGTGGCAACGATCCCGGTTACGCCTACTGCCAGAAAAGCTGTACTACCTGGGGCAGCAGCAGCTGCACTACCCAGGGCGACTGGATGCGCGGCTGGGACAAGTTCACCAGCTTCTTCACTTCCCTGCCTTCGGGTTGGAGCATCCCCGGCCAGATGGAAGACAACTACACCGCCGAAGCCGCAGCCGCCCTGGCCGCTACCGCCAACCTCTCAGCTCCCGAAGGCTATACCGGCCTGCAAGGCTATAACTGGCTCTTCCAAAGCGCCACCTTCCTCAATACCGACTTCGGCACCATGTCTCCCAAATGGGACATCGTGCCCAGCAATCAGACACCTCCAATCCTGACGGTCACGACCTCCACCTTGCCCGGTGGGACACAGAATTCGCCTTACAGTGCGAATCTCAGCGCAATCGGCGGTACGCCGCCGTACACGTGGACTCTACAGTCCGGGTCGTTGCCCTCGGGCCTGACGCTTGCGAGCAGCGGACAGATCAGCGGTACGCCCACAGGCACCGGCACAAGCACCTTCACCGTAGAGGTGACCGACACCCAGCAGAACACAGCGTCGGCCACCTTGAGCATCACGATCACGAGTGTCTCGACTCTGACCATCACCACATCATCTCTGCCTATCGGAAGCCAAGGCTCGCCATACACTGCCACCCTGTCCGCGACAGGAGGCATGACACCCTACGCCTGGTCGTTGAGTTCGGGGACCTTGCCGGTCGGCCTCGTACTGGCGAGCGGTGGACTGATCAGCGGCACACCAACCGCGCCCGGAACAAGCAGTTTTGTGGTGCAAGTGCTCGATGCGCAACAGCGTATTGCAACCGCAAGCCTGAGTATCACGATTAATGGATCCGGGGGGGGTGGACTACCCGCCGGATTGGGTTGGGTGACGCTGGCGAATACCGATCTGTTCCATCAATTGCCGCCGCAGTCATCGGTGGATTTCCTCGTTCCGGTTACGGACGGCATGCTGCTGGGATCCGAGGCATACACCGGAGGGGCGGCAGATCCGGACAATGACCGCCTGATTATCTGGGGTGGTGGGCATCAGGACTATTGCGGCAATGAAGTGTACGCATTGAATCTCACCTCCAACCCTCCGGCAGTACAGCGGCTGAATAATCCTTCCCAGCCCTCGGCGTGCAATCGGAATGCAAATCCCCCGATCACTTCGTTGACGATCGAGGGCTTGGCCGCCAACGGTACTTGGCCGAACATCGCAGGGTGTACCGGCTCGGGTTGCCGAGCCAACTCCCGTCATACCGAAGGAGTGCTGACGTACGATTCCCACGTCCAGGCGATCGTAAACATGGGCGGCATTCTGACTTCCCAGGCGGGAACTCACAGTATGGGCGTTTGGGCGCTGGACATGCCCAGCCTCTATTCGGGTGGGGAATCCGGCACGAAATGGACTCGCATGGATCCTACGATGATCCTCAACGGAACTCCACTTTCGCAATATAGCACTGGATGGGGCAACCTCATTTACGACACGCAAACCAAGCTGGAGTGGCTCGAAGGCGGCCCGGCAGCGGCGCTCTATAGCTATAACCTGGATACGAATACGCTGAACCAGATGTCATCGTCGCTGGCACAGCGGGACGGACAGATGACCGCCGCCTACGACCCGGATCATGACTTCATGTGGATCATCGGAGGTAATGACACTTTTAACCAGGTGGTATACAAAAATACGGCTCCGGACGGCGTCGGATACTGGGACCTAGGTAAGTGCACCGCAAGTCCGTCAACGTGCGCCTTCCACTGGGTGTCTGCGCAGAACCACAGCAGCTATCCTCACTCCGTACCAACGGGATGCAACCAGTCGCTTACGAGTTCGGCATCGCCCGGCGTTGCCTTTGATCCGGTCTGGCATGTGTTTGTGATCTGGCAGGAACCCTGGCCTACCTACAATGTTCCGGAAGCGCTGTATCTCTTCAATCCTGATGCTACAAACACAGCGCCGGTTAACGCATTGGGCATCGGCAGCGTTCCGCCCCAGCAATGTGTTCAGATCGATACCTCAGGATGGACCGAGCCTACCGGCCCGGCGCCCAGCTACTCTCAAAACTCAACCTTCTCCGACGTGTTCGGTCGGTTCGGCTACTTCCCTCACCACGACGTCTTTGCAAGCTGCCACGGGTATGTGGACTGCAAGATTCTCCGCCTGAGGAACGAGCAGCAATACTGACGACGCGATTTCCGCGCCGCCAAAATGGCACTCAAGGTGTTGCGTACAGCGCCACACCTTGGGCCTCGGCGGCATGTCACCGTAAGGTCGTCGCACCGAAAGACACATTGCCGTTGCCAGGACGGCGAGCACCGTGACCATCTCAGATATGCCGAAAAGCCGTGCGCCCAAGCATCTAGGGTCTTTCTGCGCCTGGCGGCCGTTGCTTATCCCGAGGATGGTCGGCGGGATCGGGCGAGATGTAGAAATCAGCGCGGCGACATCGCCTAGATGACTGGGCCGACTGAACGCTTGAAGCGTCCTGCTACTTACCTGGATTCCGCGCCAGGTTCCAGCGGATCCCAAAACTTAAATAGCTGTTATTGCCGTTGAACAGCTGGTTATTGGTGCCGCCCTGATGCATGAAGTTGTACTGCAGGAATAGTGAGGAGTTGTTCTGCAGTAAATAGGAAACGCCGCCGCTCACACGCTTTCCATGACTGTTTCCAACAGTATTGATTGTGCGGTACTCTCCCAGTTCCAGATTGCTCTGCCATTTCCGGGAAATGGTGGCGAAATATGAGATATCTGCCTGATCGAAATATCCGCTGGAGAGCAGTACCTGGTCGGCGCGCGACCGGCTATATGCGGCGGCGAGCGATCCTTTTCGGCCAAGGCTCTTCAGTAGAGTGAAGCTGCCGGTGGGTGTCCAAAGCGTGTAGGTGCCCTGCTGCAGCGACGCTCCGACTGTGCCTGTAATCCACCACGTCTGTCCGATCTTCTGTTGCATGCCCACCGTGAAAGTCTGCGTTGCCCAGCTCCCGGAGGAAGCGCCAGTGTTGATTGACTGCACCGCGCTATAGGAGGCGTTCACACTTCGATTCGGATTGAGCGAGCGAGAAACGCTAACTGCACCGCCAAACTGGTTCACCGCCGACCACTGTCCTTGCTGATTTAAGAAGTTGGCTCCGATCACCGGCGAAAACGTAACCTGCGTGCGGCCACTGAATTTGTAGGCCATAGAGAAAGTGTTAGACGACGAAAATGAGGAGCCGCGGTAAATAGCACTGACCGTTTGCAACACGTAGCCGCTGCCGGTATAGCCCAGCAGGTATTGCGGATTCTGCAGGTACGAATTCTGCAGGTAATTGATGTAGCTTCCCACGGCGAGGGAGAGGCGCGGAGTCACTTGCGACGTGTAGTCGACACCCGCTGTCTGGTTGAGATAGGCAGATGTCCCTACCACAGAGATGTACGGATTTACCTGAACCGCCAACAAACTACGATCAGTCTTCACCTTCAGGACGAAGTCAGGATTGATCACGCTTCCAACCTGCGACTCCGTCGGCTCACCCGGAGCGATGGATTGCTGAAGAAACCCAGACGCTGACACGTTCGTCATATAAAACGGGCCCAGCTTTAGTCCGTCGGGACGCATTGACAAGGGGATGGGAGTTCCCAAGACCCGGATGGGCGTCGCATCGGCAGCGAGACCGTCGGTGTTCAAACTTGGATCGGTTGCACCAGAATTCTCTGCCGCAAGCGAAGGTGTCCCCGGGTCGCCGGAATCACGGGAGCTGCTCTCCTGGGTAAATGCCAGCGCTGAGAGCATCAGAACAACCAGAGCAATGCGAGTGATTTGCTGCTTATGGACTGGCTTCATCCCCGCTCCGTTCCTTGCTACGGCACAACAATGACATCGCCGTTTTCGAGAGCAATATCAGACTTCGGATCTTCGCCGTTGATGGCCTTTTTGTAGTTGAACGGCAACTTCTGCTGTCGTCCGTCGGCTTTGCGCAAAATGTAAATCTTCTCTGCCTTGGCGTAGATATTCAGGCCACCAGACTCGGCAATGACCTGCAAAGCAGTTTCGTGTCCGGTAAGCGATACCGCGCCAGGGCGGCCCACTTGTCCAGTCAGGTACACCTTTCGGCTGTTGATCTTCCGGACGATCACCGTCACCTGGGGCTCAGCCACCACGTTCTTCAACTTGTCGGTGAGGATGTCGGCGACCTGCTTTGTCGTGAGACCCACCACCGGAACATCGTCCACCACAGGTATGGTGATGATCCCATCCGGGCGCACTACCACTTGCACCGACAGATCCGGCTCCTTCCAGACAGAGATCTGGAGCTCGTCGTCTATACCCACCTTGTACAAGTCGTCGGGCTGGACTTTCGGCGCAACAACGCTAGGGGACGGGTCAGCACTGGTCTTGCCGACCTCCGAGGTAGGTACTGACGGGCCGCCTTCCGCCGCTACGGCTTTGCCGTCGGGGGGGATGGCTGCTGGAGCAGAATTCTTTGCCGTGGAAATCGGTTGGACATCACCACGATGTCTTGAGCTACTTTCTTGGGCCTGCACCGAAAGAGCCACACACCCGATAACTGCGATGATAAGTAACGAAAGTTTCATGACATTACTACTTTCCGAAGGAACATGTCGGCAGCGCCTGACGCTGGACAGACTGCTCTTCTTTATCGAGGCAAATTGACTGCCAAATCCGCTCAGAAGGTACATGGCCACACCCCAGCAAGGCTCATGCGCCGAGGCCATGGCATGAGCGGAAATTTATTTCCGTTTGGGGGAGAAATGCTTTCATCGGTCTTGGCGTCTAATATTTTCATTCGAGGCCTAAGAACCCGCCGCCCGAACATAGTCATAACTACGATTGATGTCCCTCTCCGACAGCCTCTGGGCACCCGCACCAAGCGCAAGCTCCAGACTCAGCAAGCGGCGCCATTCCAGGTCGTAGGGAAACTGTTGGTCTCGCGATAACGAAATAAATTTCTCCAGCGCATCACCACTGAAAAGCTGTGCCGCCTTCATGGCCTGGCAGTCCAGCGTCTCCCGGACGCGTTGATCTGCCCAAAGGGCAATCCGATACGGTTTCTTCCCTGGCACGGAAGCGGGGCGAGTTAATCTCAGTTTGCGCAGGACTTTCCCGCCGTAGTCTGGAATCATCGGCCAGAATCGCGGCAGTGTCTGTAAGGTGGCTGGTACGGCCGGATAGCCGTGCTCCAGCGGTTGCTGGGCAAGGCGCGGCTGATATCTGTCCAGCATCGTGCGGATGAGCAGGCTACGACTGCGCAGCCGCGACTTTGCCTGCAGCATGGTCTCCAGGCAGGAACGGAACATGAACAAAGACAAGCATGGCCACATGCGATTCGTGCTGCTGGCAATACGACCCTGCCAGCGCTGCATCCGCATCGTGAGATAAGTGACATCCATCTGGAATGTGTTTGGGGCGTCAGCCAGCTGTGAGTTCGACCGTTTCACAACTTCCGCGAGGTGAGCGGAAAGATCGAGCCGGTACTCCGGGCGAAAAAGGGAATGATCGAAGGGGCTCACGTCGAAGCGCAGTCTAGCCAACTTAGAGCAGTCGAGCGGGCGACGAGCGCCGATGCGAGGCAGCAGAATTTCCCACCAGTATCCTCGCGCCAATTCACCGAAGGAACCGTTAATACTGACGTCGTAGCGGGCCGATAACTCTCCGTGAGTTCGCGCGGTGCTGGCATATTCCAAAAGGTCGCATTCGCCGTCGGTAAGACTAAGGGCATTGTGCAGGTCCGTCCACGACGGATTTTCGAGACGTGGAAATACCGAGTGCGGCTTGCCTGTGACCGTGGCAAGTTCGCGCGAAACGCGAACGTCGCTGTTGTCCTCGGTGCCCGAAACTACGGTTGAGAAGTCGCAGCCCGCGGCAAAAAACGCGGCTACAACCGCACGTGAGTCGTACCCGCCGGTCAGATCGCAGGCGATATTTGAGAAGGAGCGCGAAGAGATCTCCGCAGAAGTGACCAGCGAATTCCACAGCTGGTCGACTGCTTCGTCCCCGGCCAGACTCTCCGGGGTCAGGCGGTCAACGCTCCAATAAGTCCGCGTTCGGCGCTTTCCATCCGTTGCGAAAGTAATCACGCTAGCGGGAGGAAGCTTGCGGATTCCTTCATAAAGAGATCTGTCTTCATAGATCACGCCGGTGTGCAGGAATTCCTGGCAGCCTACGGGATCGGGCTTGGCCTCGGCCATCTGCGCCAGCAGTAGCGATGACCCGGATATGGCGACTCCGCAATCCAGCTGGCGAACATAAGCATGAAAACTGCCGACCAGGTCAGTAATGATGGTCGTCGTCTTGTCCCAGGCGCTGCCATATGCCAGAACATAAAAGCCGCTGAGTTCGCTGGCGAGTTGCTCGGAACCGACCTTGAGCAAACGCTGTAGCAACTCCGACTCTTCTCCGATTCCGAAGCCTTGCGCATGAAACCACGTCCCAGCTGCCATCACCCAACTCTGCGTTCTAGGATCGATGGCAATGCGTCCGCCGGTGCCGTTATAACGCGGGACACCTGCCGCGTAGCACCAGTCCCGGCGTATCTCGTCGGCCGGATGGTCGATAGCCATCCTTCCCAGCGCCATCCCGAACAGGCTGCCGGCGCTGGCTACGTTGCGCGGATTGGGAACTACCACTACAAAATTTCCCATGCTAAGAAATTCGTCTTCCGTTGCGTCCGACCTTAAATACGAATCAAAAGCCAGCTACCTCGGATTGAAGGGCTCGCGCTCCCATCGACACCGACCAGTGAACGTAGATTGATACGCAAGCAGGGGGCCAATCGCTGAATCCCTTATATCTGCTGCAGTTGAAGGCGCGTGCGACTGCGAGGGTAGTGATTGGCAGGTCGAGTGCACTACTGCGACCAGTCCGCGGTCGAAAGTTCATGTGAGGGCGGGCTGACGCAGGTCTTAAATTGCAGAGCGCCGAAGCAATCCGCGATAAAGCTGTGACCAGCGAGCTGCCGTTCGTTGTCGCCTGTGCACGGGTTACCCGGACAGCTCCGAGTCCGCGCATCCGCACCCTTGATGGGCTGCGTGCTTTCTCGATCGTTCTGGTGATTCTGGGGCATCTCGGAGGAAACCCGAAGATTCCCGCCAGTATCTCTGATGCCATGGATTTCGCCAACTTTGGCGTGCGGATTTTTTTCGTAATTTCGGGATTTCTGATCACCACACTGCTTCTGAAAGAAGTGTCGAAGACAGGAACCATTTCGCTCAAGGACTTCTATCTTCGACGCGTATTTCGCATCTTTCCCGCCTTTTACAACTATCTTCTGGTGATTGGGTGCGCAAGTCTGGCCGGGCTGATCGTGGTGCCCAGGTCCGATTTCATATCGGCCGCATGCTACCTGATGAACTACCGCTTTCACCCATCGTGGTACCTGGGGCACATCTGGTCTTTGTCGGTAGAGGAGCAGTTTTACCTGCTGTGGCCATGGGCGCTGGCGCTAGCCGGACGCAAGTGGGCAACTCGGATTGCGGTTTGGGTTTTCCTCGCCGCACCGGTGTTTCGTATTGCGATTTTCTACCTCGCACCCGACTGGCGCCCTGGGATCGGCGCGGTCTTTCCGACCATCGCCGACGCTCTGGCTATCGGATGCCTGCTGGCGCTGTGCCGGGACAAGATCTGGCAGCAGCGCTGGTACCGCAAACTATTGCAATCGAGATGGTTTTTCCTGGTTCCTCTGGGCGCGTTGTTGGCCAATAAACTGGGTGGGTCAGTTCGCCTTTATATCCTGGTTGTGCTCACCCTGATGAATTTGGCGGTTGCCGCCAGCATCGACTGGTCAATGCGAAATGCGGACCGCTGGACGGGCAGAATTCTCGAATTTAAGCCGATCGCCTTTGTCGGAGTGCTGAGCTACTCGTTGTACTTATGGCAGCAGCCCTTCCTGGCCTATCGAGAGGGTGCAGACCACACGATCGCCTTCAGCCTCGCAGCGACGTTTGCCTTGGCTTTGGTCTCTTACTACTTCGTCGAGAAGCCGTTCTTACGACTGAAGGATCGTCTATTCCCCAGCGCCTGAGCGCACGCCACGTAAGCACTCCGTCCATGCGAACCGCCATTGTCACCGTCATAGTGCTAATCGCCGGAGTCCTTGCTGGCGTGTACGTTCGCAGCCACGAGCGGCGCTGTAGCGCGATGCTGCAGGAAAGTTTGCGTGACTGGCCCCAATTCGAACTCTATCGCAGCGCGAATGAGCAGCTCCTTGCGCAGCATCCCGCAACCCCACCCGTGGTATTCCTAGGGGATTCCATAACTTACCGATGGGACTTGAATGCCTGCTTTGCGAACCGGGCATATCTTAACCGTGGCATCGAACGCCAGACCTCGGCGCAGATGCTGCTGCGTTTTCGAGCCGATGTACTCGCTCTTCATCCGCGGCAGGTGGTGATCCAGGCAGGCACGAATGATATCGAGCAGAATATGAGCATTGCATGGACTATGGACAATCTGACCTCAATGGCGGAGTTGGCTCATTACCATCACGTACAGGTCGTGTTTTTGTCGGTTTTGCCGGTATATGACACCGCACAATACAAACGCACAGCCACTCACCCTCTGGTTGACATCCTCCGCATCAATCGCTGGCTGCAGGCGCATGCAGATCGTAATGGCGAGCTCTACGTGGACTGCTTTAAAGAGATGGCTGAACCGGATGGCAGGCTAAAACCGGCGTTCAGCGACGACGGTCTGCACCCCAATGCGGCGGGCTACAGAATCATCGCCACCCTGGTTCAGTCGGCCATCGAAAAGGGAGACAAGCAACTAGAGCATCCCTGAGCCGACACAAACAGCGCTTTTGTGACGAAGTTGTAACGCTTTAGACCTTGATGAGAAAAGAAGTGCTGATTGGCCGGAGGGTTATCTACCCTGCCCCAAAAATCCAAACTAAACCTAGCTGAATGAGAGGCTTGGAACTTCTCCGCCGGGTCTTGCCGGGCCCGGGTGGATGGCCAAAGGGATGTCTTCGTGAGGTTGGTGACCTACATGCAACTATTCCGGACTAATAGATATAAATTTCTGGCCTGACCAAGGGGATGACTGCCTCCGTGACCGCTGCCACCAGTGCTATTGCGCCACCCACTATACCGGTGCGTTCCGGTGCCGAGGCGCAGTCGCGGTATCCCGGGGCGCGTTTCCGCAATATTCAAGACTTCCTAATGGCCATCTCGCTGGCGAATCTGTCGCTTTGCATGACTTGGCATCGATTGTTCTCCCCGCGCCAGATGCTCATGCCCGACTGGTCGAGCGCTGATCTCATCGCCTTGGGCATCAATTTAACGTTGTTGAGCGTAGTGTTCCTTGCCGCCATCAAACTCAGCCGCCGTTTCCCGGTTCGTGGTTTTTATCTGCATACTCTGCTGTTTCTTTATCCGTTGCTGTTGATGACAGACTTGCTTCGGCAGACCGTACCCACGGTTGCTCATGCCTTGGCGAGCACCCGAAACATAGTCATCGGCGGAGCGGTAGCGCTGCTTCTGCTCGTCGCAGCGTTGGTAAAGTGGCGCAGCGCCGCACCAGCCATAGAGTTCGTTGTTGCATTCATGGTTTTCTTGCTGCCCGTCTTTCTCGTCCGTGCGCTGACGGTTGTGGGACACGTTCCGCCGCCGCCGCAGTTGGCCGGGTACCTGCCGCACTACAGGAGTGCTCCCCGCCTAGTGTGGATCATCTTCGACGAGATGGATCCCCGCTATGCATTCGAGCAGCGTGCGAAAGACCTGCAACTCCCGGAGTTCGATCGGCTGAAGGCAGAGTCGGTCAACGTCGTCAACATGGAGCAGGCCGAACATGACACCGATGTCGCCATGCCTTCGCTAGTGTTCGGCGAACATGTGACTGAGATTGCGTTCACCAGTCGTAAGAAGCTGTGGGGGACGGTGGAGGGATCTTCGCAGCAGGTCGACCTTCGGCTTCGCCAGGATGTCTTCAGCGACGCCCGGCAGGCGGGCTTCAACACCGGAATCGTTGGCTGGTTCCTACCCTATTGCCGCTTGCTCGCAGGCGAACTCTCCGCCTGCTACACCGAGCCGATGTACGGAAACAGCGAGAACACGCTGGCAGCCCGGTGGAGGAGCCAGGTTTATGGATTGACACCGTTGCAGAGCCACCTGCAACACGTTGAGCGCTATTCAATCCTGCTACAGCAAGCCGAGGAAATGGCGGCTGACCCGCGGATGGGCTTGACCCTACTGCACCTCCCGGTGCCGCACGGCCCGGGGATCTATGACCGCCGCCATAACAAACTTAGCGCCCTCAGAATTGATGACAGCACCTGGTATGCGGACAACCTGGCGCTTACGGATCGCACGCTCGGAGACATTCGAAACGCAATGGAGAAGGCAGGCGTGTGGGATTCGTCGGTGGTGCTGGTCTCCTCAGATCACAAACTTCGCGCCGGAGGAATCCCGCATTCGGAGGGTCGCGTGCCCTACTTCATAAAGCTTGCCGGACAACAGCCGGGAGTGGATTACGGAGTGACGTTGAATGCGCGCATCACTCGTCCGCTGATTGACGCGATTCTGGCCGGCAAAGTGGAAACTAACGGCGAGCTCCAAACCTGGCTGTCCAGCAGACAAAACGGGGTCGCTACAGCCGCTAACAAATTCAACTCTAATTAGCAGAGGATTTTTGCAATGCGAAACAAGAAGATAATTGGAACCACCATCACCTCCGTATTCGCGCTTCTTTGGCTCGTGGTGGGATTCCCGCAGCCCGCACACGCCCAGTACACCGATCCCGGCTCGACTGCGCTCTTGATGCAGATCATAGGCGGCATGATCGTAGGCGCGATTTTTTATTTCGGCGTCTTTCGCAACTGGCTGGCGAACAAGTTGAACCGTGGGAAGAGTGCCACCCCGGGCAACACTACCGGTACTGCCGGTACCCAAGGGCAATAGGCGCGGTACCGACAACTAGGGGCCTCTGGCGGTCCTGGCTGCCTCTCTCGGACTGAGACCGGAGAGGCAGGAGTAGTTTCCATCGTCAAGCATGGGAAGCCACAAGCCGCTTGTGCGCGCGGCAGCCGGTTGCAGGAGGCTCTGCGCCTATTGTTTGGGCTGCGCTTCAGATTTGCCGGTAAATATCCGGCACAAGGCTAGCGTGCCCGCCGATTCCGAGCCTCACGGGCTAACAACTGACATTCGGCAGTCGGATGTGGAAGCATTCTTGCAGGTTTGCTGGTTGCCTTTGCCGGACAATGAACGGCAGCGGAAACCCGGACAAACGTGGGGATTTCAGCCGAACAATATCACGCCATCAACACAATCTAGAGCTGTTTGAGTACAGCCTGGCGGTAAGTGATCTACGATGCTTTTCGATTCGCCAGTCTTTTTCTTGTTTCTGACCATCGTGGTCGCCGTGTATTGGCGACTGCCTTGGCGCAAACAGAACATTTTCCTGCTGGTAGCCAGCTACTTCTTCTACGGGTGGTGGGACTGGCGGTTCTTGTTCCTGATGGCGGCGAGTACCTGGTTCGACTACATCATTGCCCGAAAGATCGCGTCTTCCACCGATCCCAGACTTCGACGCTTTCTGCTCACGATTTCTCTGGTTCTGAATTTTTCATTTCTAGGTCTGTTTAAGTACTTCAATTTTTTCGTCGATTCCGCTGCATCCGGACTGCAGGTGCTTGGGATTCACTTTATCCCGACTGCGGTGCTACGGATCATCCTGCCTCCTGGTATTTCGTTCTACACGTTCCAGGAAGTTGCGTACATCGTGGACGTCTACAACGGGAAGCTAAAACCGGCTGACTCCATCATCGACTACGCACTGTTTATCAGCCTGTTCCCGCACCTTATCGCAGGCCCGATTCAACGTCCATCGCATCTTTTGCCACAGGTGCAACAGCCCCGAACGTTGGATTACACCTCCTTCTTCGATGGCATGATGCTGATTCTTTGGGGCCTGTTTCGCAAGTGTGTGATTGCCGACAATTGTGCGCTACTTGCCAATGCCGCTTTTGATGGCCGCCTGGGCGCTCCCAGCCTTCCAGTTGTACTGATCGGTGTCTACGCTTTCGCCTGGCAGATTTATGGTGACTTTAGCGGTTATAGCGACATAGCACGAGGCGCCGCCCAGCTGATGGGCTTTCATTTCATGGTTAACTTCCGCCAGCCGTACCTGGCCAAGAACTTACAGGATTTCTGGCGGCGCTGGCACATCAGCTTGAGCACATGGCTGCGGGATTACCTTTATATACCTCTGGGCGGCAGTGCCAATGGCACCAAGAAGACCTACCGCAATCTTTCGTTGACCATGTTGTTGGGTGGGCTGTGGCATGGTGCAAACTGGACATTCGTGGTTTGGGGCGGCATTCATGGCAGTTGGCTCGCGCTGGAGCGGTTCTTCCGCGGGCTGGTCGGTGCGAAAGAGAAAGAGCCGACCGAAGCGTCGCCGGAAACGTTCCTCGGCTGTTGGGTTAAGAGGATTCTGCTGTTCCAACTTGTTTGCATAGCATGGGTATTCTTTCGCGCGCCCTCGCTGTCCGAGGCCCTGCATTTTCTGGGTGGGGTTACACGGTTGTCCTGGAGCCCCGAATATGCCATAGCGATCAAGTACCTTATCTTCTTCACCGTGCCAATGTTCATGATCGATCTGGCTTTGGAACATCGTGACGAAGAATACCTGTTCGAAAAAACCTCGTCCATGACCCGGGTAGCGGTGGCCATGGCTTCGCTGATGTTGTTGGTTGTTTTTAGCGCAAATGATGCCAGTACGTTCATTTACTTCCAGTTTTGATCTGCATTCGCCCCGGCGATGCGCCGCGCTGCTGTTGGCGCTAGTCGCCCTGCTGGGCTGCGCCTTGGAGCTGGGAGCGAGAAGGGTCTATCCGCGAATCAGCCGGCTTATGAACCGGGTTCAAACCGAGCGTAGTGCGGCGCTGAACCTTCGCCCAGAACCAGCGAGACCCTCAGTTTTACTGGTTGGCAACTCGCTATTCGAAATTGGAATCGACGTGCCCCTCCTACGGACCGAGATGCCGTCCTATGATGTCCAGCGCTTCGTGATCAGTAATACGTGGTACCTGGATTGGTATTACGGCTTACGGCAGCTTTTCCGGAAAGGGGCCCGTCCTGACGCTGTGGTTCTCGGGCTTTCTGCGTCGCAGCTTTTAGCGCAGAGAATCCAGGGAGATTTCACTGCCCACACCTTGTTCGATACCCTCGATCTGAATGACATTGGGCACGCGCTGCACAAAAACAACACCGACCTTAGCAGCTTATATTTTGCGAATCTCAGCGCCTTTTATGGCAGTCGGCAGGAAGTTCGGAAGTGGCTCTTTTCCACTTACATAATGCCGGACCTGCCACAATTGGGTCAGGTTCTGCGAGCGGCTCCGCCCAACCGGCTGGTCTCGACGCAACAGATTGTCGAGAATGCCGAGCCTCGGATCCGGGCGCTGAACGAATTGTGCCGCAAGAACGGCGTGCTCTTCATTCTCGTTCTGCCGCCGCTTCCATCTACCACAAGTGAGGAGATTGCGGCCGTTGAAGAGGCAGGGCGCCGGGCGGGCGTTCCTGTCATATCTCCCATTGGTCCGACTGAGCTGGGTCCCGAGTCCTTTCCTGATGGTATGCACCTCAATGAGCAGGGCGCATTGAAATTTACAGGCTCGCTTTCATCCGACCTAAAGCGTGTCCTCGGAACTCGTGCACCGGAGGAAGCTCTCCACCAAGCAAGAGCTCGCATAGACGCTCCTAAATAACGCCACTTACCACCGCAGGACAAGGTTGTCGCGTGAGTCTCTAAGGCGCCTTCTCTTTTGGGAGCAGCCGGGACAATGGATGCGATATTTCCGCACGTTTAGGAGGCGCTTAGGGCAGCGCCTGCAACCAACCGTTTTTCGCCAGCAGCATTAGGTTGGATTCAGCGGCGACTTACCGATCGCTGCTGGAAAACGACTGTTCCACTTAGCGTGGCCGCTTCGCCCAGACGTACAGGATTCTCCCCGTGCCTTCGATTGGGTACTTGCGGACCAGATCAAACTTCGTCCGGCACGCGTTTTCGAAGAACTCTGGGGTCAGTTCGCGATGCAGATGGTCACGACCGCGGGTTAAGCGGCGGAACATCGGATCCTCTGTACCCACATACTCGACCAGCCAAAGATCACGGGATAATTCGGCAGCCAGGTCGACGATCTCAGGCAGAGGCACTCGCTCGGTTACCAGCATGTGATGAATGACCGCCAGCATCATCACCGCATCGAAATGCCCACTCGCTCGATCAAGGAAAGAGGCATTTTCCTTGTTCTTCCAACCAACGCCAGGGGTTGGGCGGGTTAAGTCGACCACCAACGGCAGAATGTTTTTGCGCTCCCTGCGCGCCTCGCGCCACACCTTGCCAACGACCACGGCATCGGAATCGATAGAGACCACTTCGGACGCGACTTCGGCGGCTACGCGACTGAAGACGCCGGTGTTGCAGCCCACGTCAAGAACCGATGAGGGGCGAAATTCGGCGATGAAGTCGCGCACGAATTGAAGTTTTGTGTCGGCCTGATCCGGGGAGTAATGAGTAGCGGTGGATGTGTACTCCGACCACTTGCTATGTTGTTCGCCGGGCACCAGCTTCTCGAGTTTCTTGCCCAGTCCGCGAAACAACGAGCTGAGGATGAAGTTAACTTTCTCCGGACTCTCCGTCCGCCCTGAGTAAAGCCGGTCTTCCTGCGCCAAGGCCTTCTTGGTCAACCATTTCGGCATAGAGACAGACGTCAGGAATGGGGACTGCAGACGCTGCGCGGGGCGCGTCCAGTCGTAAACCTCTTCCGGCTCCAAGCCGTCTCGGCGGGTTAGAAAGATGGCGTTTAGCGGCTGATGAAGGTACTTGTTGGACATCAACGGCAGCAGGATGGTGCGCTGAAACTGGGCATACGGCAACCAAAGGGGATCGCTGGCCCGTCGGGGTTCGATTGACAGCACATCGACGAACACTGGATCAGGGCCGCGGAATAGAACGTTGTAGGGGGTAGCGTCTTTGACGCCGAGCCCTTCGGGCAAAAGCGCTTCAGCAAGGTTCAACGTCAGGCGGCCTGAGGCCGCCAGCATCTCGGCGGGCCATTCGTAAGCAAACGAGGGAAAAGAGACCGCTTCGTGCTCCAGAACCATCCAGCGGTCCGCTTCGCTGTCGATTCCCAAGGCTTCCAGGACATAGTGCCCCTCATCTGGCTCGAGCACACGGGTCGCAACTACGTGTCCTTGCTCCACTTGGGTGTGAACCGTGGGCGACTTTAGATAAGCTTCGAGGTTGGCTTGTCCGTCCGGGGCTACGATCCGATATACACGTTTATCGAGGATCGCGATGCGACCGGCGGGATCACGAAAGGAAGTTGTTGTAACTTCAGCTGTTGGCACTGGCTTTTTCCTGACGAGGCGCAAGGCTCGTGCCTTCAGAGTTGCACGTCTGTTTCCATCCCTGGCTTTAAACTGCATCTTCTAGAAAGCCGAGCTTTTAGCCTCCACCCAGCAGAAATGGCCAATTGCATGCTTGCTGCTTAGTGGCGTTTGCCAAGGGGGGAGAATTTGGCCGCGGCGGAAACCTTAAAGCAACAAAGCAAGCAGAACTCCGAGCTATGGGCCAAATACGGCCGTCACGTACTCATGATGATGCCATATGCCGACGAAATTATCGTTTCGGCAGAGGGAAGCTGGATGTGCGATGCCGATGGCAAGCGCATCCTGGACCTGGCTTCCGGCATGTTTTGCGCCCTGGTCGGGCATCAGCATCCCAAGGTGACCAGCCGCATCATCGATCAGACCGCTGCTCTGCTGCATATCGGCACGCAATACCTTTCGCCTTCGGTTCTGGAAGCAAGCGCCAAACTGGCGGAGGTCGCCCCCGGTGACCTGTCGCAGTCGATCCTGCTTTCGACGGGCACTGAAGCCAATGAGTTTGCCATCTGGGCGGCCCGCCATGTTACCGGAAAAAATACGATTTTAGGCTTCTCACGAGGCTATTACGGCACTTCCATCGGCACCAAGGCATGCTCCAACCTATTCTCCGACAACACGCAGGCGGTCCCGGGCTTTGCCCGGATTCCGATTGCCGGCGAGTGCCTGAAATGCTTCCGGCAGACCGGCGCAGATTGTGCAGCCGCGTGTCTTGATGCCGTAGAGGAAATGCTGGCCAGCGAACTGGAGGACCTGGCGGGGATTTTGGTGGAACCTATCGTCTCCGCCGGGGGCATGCTGTATCCCTCGGCTTCATACATGCGGCGGCTAAAGCAGATCTGCGAAGAGCGCGGCGCGCTATTCATCGCCGACGAGGCGCAAACCTGTCTGGGCCGAACAGGAAAATGGTTCGCTATTGAACACTACGGAATTATCCCGGACCTTCTGGTTCTGGCCAAAGGGGCTGGCAACGGCTTTCCGGTTTCAGCGGTCGTCATGAACGATGCGTTGGCCGACCGCTTGATGCAGAAATGGAAATTCCATCTCAGCAGCCATCAGTCAGACCCAGTACCCGCGGCAGCGCTGGCCGCCGTTATCGACGTCGTACGGGAAGAAAACCTGGTCGCAGCTGCGGCTGAAAAGGGTAAGTATTTCCAGGATGGCCTTAGAGCTTTGGCAGTAAAGTATCCGGCGATTCAGAACGTTCGCGGGATGGGGCTGATGATTGGGTTCGATCTCAGTGGCGAAGGGGTCGATGCCGACTGGGTACAGTGGTTTATGCTGGCTTGCCGCCAGCGCTGCGTACATCTCTCTTACACCTTCGCATCGCCAACCCTGCGGATCATTCCACCCCTCACCATCAGCAACAGCGAGATTGATTTCGCGCTCAAGGTATTTGGAGAGGTTCTCGAGCAACTCGTACGAGGGGACTCGGCAGTAAAGGATACGGCTCCGAAGAATCCGTACACCGCAAAACTCATGTCGAGAAGTACATGGCGCGCGACAATTTCGCGCCTCTGGGAGACCAGCCCGCACTACTGGCTGCACAAGTTGCGCAAGCGCCTTTAGTTCGGCAGTGCGGCGCAGGACTCCACGGATGCCCTGTTAACGCACCGCGGCTCGTGCCTTGTCGCGCTGACCCGCATCCGCCGGTTTCGTCGAACTTCGCTTGAGCAGCTTCCCGAAGAACGATCCGATCATGCGCTTGATTCGGCGCAATGAATCTGGCACCAGCGAGCGGAAGAACCAGCGCAGGAATGGCGCCGGATCAGAGACTGCAAACCAGCCATAGACGCGCGGCCCACGCAGGTTCCCCAGTAGCGTCGACCAGCTAATTTCCTTCTGGAGCGCCATTGGTACGCCCATATAGATCAACGAATCTTCGGCGATCCAGCGGGTGTGCACACGCTTAGGACGGATAGTAGGAACAGGCAGCCCACACATATCCAGGTAGGCGAGTTGCGAAAGGTTTACGCCGCATTCTGTGCTGAGCCGGTGCTGGTCCCAGTGGCGGGCGTTCACCTCGATGAACTTCAGTTGTCCGTCGCGGTCGTCGAGTTTAAATTCGCACTCGGAAACGCCGCAATATTTCACCGACTGCAGGAGCCTGAGTGAATATTCTTCGACTTTCGAGGGCGCCGCAGTCTCGACCACGAAGCCAGTACCGAAGCCGACGGGAGACTGGAGAAGTTTTCTGCCGAAGAAACTGCCTTTCAGTTCCGAATTTCGGTTTAGATAAGAACCAAAAGTGTGGAGGTTTGAATCTGGCCCCGGAATGAGTTCCTGAACCAGGATTTCGGGTGTCACCTGCGAGATGGCTTCGTATTCAGACAGCAACTCTTCATGCGAGTAGACGGCGAACGCTTTGCGTTCTCCGATCAGTTTCCACTCCCGCTGTCCCCGCCATTCACAGGAGGTAATAGGTTTGACTACGCATGGATACGCCAGGTTTCTAGCGTCAGTTCGAACCGCGGCCCACCCGTTCAATCGCCGCGTAAGCGGCACGGGGATACCGACCTGTTCTGCCTGGCGCGTCATCAGGCATTTATCGAGTAAGACGCCTACGACGCCTTTGGACGGCATTGGCAGAAGATAGTGGGACTCGAGTTCGGCGCGGTATTCCTCGCAAAACAGTACATCCTGGTCGCGCGTTGCGAACAACACTGGCTTAGCCGCAAATTGTGCGGATAATTCCGCCAGAAACTTGCACAACTCCTGGGGGGCCTCCGACGAGTCCGGTGCGAAGAGAATCTTCGCCATTCGCGTGCTGTTGCCTACGATGGCGGGTCTGCCGGTAACTCCAATAACCGGGATCCCGAGGGGACGCAGATTTCTCGCAATGCCTACTCCTGTGTAGGCCATATTGAGAATGACCACCGGATTGTTCTGACGATTGTCGTTCTTCATGAATGCTTTTGCTGTCCCCCCTGTTGGAGGACAGGATAAAGAGATAGAGCAAGTCGTATTCCAACCGTTGGCGGGCCGCTGCCATGGAAACATAAGTCTGGAATCTAGTTGTGACCGGAAACAATTTTCCTAAACTACTGCGAACTACTTCCCAGCCGGCGGGTGGCTCGGTCACGCCCGGTACGGTTCAGAACATTGGAGTCATCGCACCACTGGATGGGTAAGGAAAAGCTTGCGGTCATCCCAGTTTGGCTTCTTACTTGCGAGAGATAAGCACGATAGGCGGATAGCTCAGGCGCAGAGCGCCCCGACTACACCGGGGAGGACGCTGGTGCAAATCCAGCTCCGCCTACCAAGGCTTCAGATGAAAATCGGCGGTCAGAGAATTCCGGGCAAGACCATTCTGCTCATCATCTCCGAAGCTGCGCTGATCGGCTTGGGGCTGCTTTTCGCGACAGCGCTGCGTTTCCGGGATGCGCAGGCGATCCGCGAGCAACTACAGCTGCCGGGCGTTGTGCTGCGTTACGTCATTGTCGTGTTGGTATGCGAACTGACGCTTTACTACTGCGACCTGTATGACTTGCAGATCGTCAGTCGGCGCTCGGTTTTGTTTGTCCGGCTACTCCAGGCTCTCGGTTCGGCCTGCGTGATCCTGTCACTGCTTTACTTTTGGGATCCGGACTTGAGTCTGGGCAGAGGCATAGCGGCCATAGCTGCGCCGGTAATCATCAGTCTGGTCGTAGGTTGGCGTCTTCTCGTCGACGCCGGTGCGCCCTTGATGCGCCGCAGTGAACGCATCCTGATCGTCGGCGATGGTCCAGCGGGCCGGTCATTAGCCGAAGACCTCGTCAAACGTCCTGAACTGAATGTGCAGGTCGTGGGATTTCTTTCGGAGTCCGAGGAGACTATCAGGAACGGAGACCGCGAAACTCGCGGATCGCGATATTACAGTGTTCACAGTGCACCAAACCGTCAATATGTTCGCACTCCGCTGGTGACTCAGTTCGCCGGCGCTCCCATGGCCGGATCTGGAGTTGTGGCCTTCGCGACTGCAGCGAATTCTGGTGCGGCTGCTGCCCGTAGTCTCGCGGTAGTAGAAAGGGATGCCGAAGAAATCGAAATGCCACCGGTTGTTGGCAACGTCTCTGCCGTGGAGAAGATCGTGGCCAGCGAACGCATTGATCGCATCGTGCTGTCGTTCGGAGAACGGCGTGGAGGCATGCCGATAGCAGAGTTGCTGCGGCTGAAGTTCGAAGGCTTCAGGATCGAGGAAGCCCACAACATGTATGAGCGCACCACGGGTCGCATTCTGCTCGATCATCTTTCTCCCAGCTGGTTAATTCTCTCCGACGGATTTCAGAAGCCTCCATTGGTTTTGGCGGCGAAGCGCGTACTCGATCTCTTCGTGTCCGCTTTGGGGCTGTTGCTAACCGCACCGATCATAGCTGCGGTCGCGCTGGCCATATGGACTGAGGATGGTTCGCCAGTACTGTTTCGACAGGAGCGGATCGGCCTGGGTGGCAGGCATTTTCAGATATTGAAGTTCCGTTCCATGCGTAACCAGCCGGCAGATGCTAGTCCTTCCTGGACCAGCGATGAAGATCCTCGCATCACGCGGGTTGGCAAGGTTATCCGCAAATTCCGGCTCGACGAGTTGCCGCAGCTGATCAATGTGCTACGCGGCAATATGAGCGTAGTCGGCCCTCGGCCTGAGCAACCCCGCCTGGCAAAGATGCTCGAACAAGAGCTTCCGTATTATTCCCAGCGTCATACCATGCGCCCGGGCATCACCGGTTGGGCACAGGTCAAGTACGGCTACGGAGCCAGTATTGAAGAGACGAAAATCAAATTGGAACACGATCTCTTCTATATCAAGCACTTATCGACCTCCCTTGACCTCGCCATCATGTTTGAAACCGGCAAGGTCTTACTCTCCGGCCGCGGCGCCAAGTAGACTCGCCTTTTGTGAATTTTTTTTCTTATAGCGGGCTAGGGGTATTCCTGCGAAACCGCTGCCACAGCCTCACTCCGGTCCTATATCGGCCGGCAGGGGTGGGAATCGTTGAGCTTCGCTCCGCCTAAAGGGCTCAACAGGATGGCGACGCCTGGCTTCATTGGCCCGTGGCTTGCAACTAGATCAGTAGAAAATTTTTGCGAAACCCGCAATGGAGTGCGGAGGACCCTTGACCGAAAATAAACCCACAGCGTCACCCCTTCGGGAGATGTCAGCGTCGATGCAGTTTCGCGACTACGTTGCCATAGCGCAGCGGCGCAAATGGTGGGTCATTGGAACTGCCTTGGCGGTTTTCGTGGGAACGCTGGTGGTAGCACTGCGTCTGCCCACGCTCTACACCGCCAGTACCGTAATCCTGGTCGATGCTCAAAAGGTGCCGGATACCTACATCCCGTCAACCGTCAGCACCAGCATTGCGGACCGTCTCTCCACAATTCAGCAGCAAGTGATGTCGGAGACCAGGCTGCGCAAACTGATCGATAGCATGAAGTTATATCCAGAATTGAGTACCCGCCTGTCTCCCCAGGATCTGGTCCGGCACATGCAGAAATCGATCAAGGTTGACATCGTCAGCCCGGGTGGCCGACAGCTCAGCGCTTTCCAAATCACCTTCCAGGACCGCCGGCCCGTGGTAGCAGCCCAGGTCGCCAATCAGCTAGCGTCGATGTTTATTGATGAAAATCTAAAAGTGCGCGAACAACAGTCTTATGGCACAGCGGACTTCCTGCAGAGCGAGCTGGAAAAAACCAAGAAGGAACTGGACGACAAAGACGCCCAGCTAAGCGACATCAAACGCAAGAACGTGATGGACCTGCCCGAATCCAAGCAGTATCACTTGCAGGCCCTGGAAGAACTCCGAATGCAGCTGCGGAGTAGCCAGGACCGCATTGACCACGCGCAGCAGGAGAAAGTTTACCTGCAATCGCTGCTGAGCACGACGGCTCCCACGGTCGACACCGATAAGGAAGATGGTGCTTCCTACCAGGCGCAGATCGGAAAGTTGGAGACGGGTCTATCGCAGCTTCGCAGCCGGTACGGACCCGACCATCCCGATGTGCGCAAAGCCCAGGCTGAGATTGACAAGCTAAAGGCCCAGGCAGCCGAGGATTCGAAGAATCGCGTGGCCGCGACCACAACCACGGCCAGTGCCGATCATCCACCGTCCGTCCATAAGCCGCGCAACCCGGTCATCGAAAGCCAGATTACCAAGCTGAAGGACGACATCGACAAGGAAAACAAAATCCAGGCCGATCTGCAGCCGCAGATTCAGTTTCACATGTCCAAGCTGCAGAACCTGCCGATTTTCGAGCAGCAGATGGCCAACGTCATGCGCGACTACGACACGCTGCGGGCTTACTACACCAGCCTGCTCGACAAGAAACTCGGTGCCGACACTTCCAGTGCTCTGGAGAGTCGGCAGAAGGGCGAGCGTTTCGTCATTCTCGATCCGGCGACTACTCCCGACACGCCATCAGCTCCCAACCGCCTGCTGCTGATTCTAGCCGGTCTCGCTGCCGGCATTGTAGGAGGCATTGGCATTGCCATGGTGTTGGAGTTTGCGGACGAATCGATTCGCACCGAGAAAGAGCTGAAGCGATTGACAGCGGTAACGGTGCTTGGCGCGGTTCCGCAGATGTCGACGGTTCAGGAGAAGGGTGTTCAGACGCTACGGATCGCTGCCAGCATCATCGCTGCGGTTGCCGTGTCCGGCACCCTGGGCTGGTTAATCGCATTCGTAAGTTCGCGGGCGGTTTGATATGTACACATCCTTTTATCACCTCAAAGAAGAGCCTTTCCGGCTGAGTCCTGATCCGCGTTTCTTGCATTTGGCCGAACCACATCAGCAGGCGTTAGCAATGCTGGTGGAAGGCATCGTGCGGCGCAGCGGATTCATGCTCCTGTCGGGTGGCGTAGGGACAGGAAAAACCACTCTGCTGCACTCCTTGTTTCTCATCCTGTCGCGCAAGCTTAAAGGAGATCAAAAGCTGTCGTCGGCATTCATTGTGAACCCGACGCTGAGCCGCGAAGAATTCATGGAATTTATTTTGCAGGAGCTCGACATTCCCTGTACGCACACTACCAAGCCGCGACGCCTGCTCGCGCTGCACCAATCTTTAATTGAGACCCATCGCCAGGGCTCGACCACGGTCCTGGTCATCGACGAAGCACACCTGCTGTCGCGCGAGGTCCTGGAAGAGATTCGCCTGCTGGGGAACCTGGACTCCTACGGCGACAAATTGATGCAAATCGTTCTATGCGGACAGCCGGAATTGTTGCATACACTGATGACCCCGGACGTCCGGGCGCTGAACCAGCGCATTGCCGTGCGCACCAGCCTGCGTGCGCTGAGCGCAACCGAGACGCGGAGCTACATCGCTGAGCGCTTGCACGTTGCCGGGCTGCGCGACGCGTCGCCATTCTCCGCGCCGGTGATCGAGCAGATTCACTTCTATTCCGGAGGAGTGCCGCGGCTCATTAATTTGCTGTGCGACACCTGCCTCGCCCTCGGCTACAAGACAGACCGGCAGGCTATCGGCAAGGACATGGTATTTGAGGCTGCGGCTATGTTGGACCTCGATCCCGACGCTTCATTCCCGCCGCAGGTCACTCCGCTGGTGGATAGCGCAGCTGCGCCGCAGCGGCCGCGAGCCGTCAGCTAATGCGTTTCAGTTCTCAGGAGCCATTTGAATGAGTCAATTTCTCAGACAGGTTCAACGAACCCAGGGGTCGACCGCTCCAGAACTCGACGCCATTGATGTGGGGCAGATCACCAATTGTCTGGATGAGATGAAAGAGGCGGATGCGGGACACTCCGCGGATGGTAATGGGAACGGCCATGCTGCTGCGAATAGCCTGTCCAGCTTATTGGAGGGATTGGTCCACCCTGGTTCGGTGACCCAACAAATCGGCGAGTCGCGTCTGAATAACTGCCGGAAGCTGGATATCTCGCCCAGTTCCACCAAGCTCCTTCTCCCGCAGGGTGGGGTTGGTAGCAGTCGCGTGTCCGAGTCTTACAAGGGCATACGCACCCGCCTTCTCCGACTGCAGGCAACCGAAGGAATTCGTTCGCTGTGCATCAGCAGCGCAGTTCCTAATGAAGGCAAGACGCTGACCTCGGCCAACCTTGCCCTGTGCTGTGCTCAGCTCAGTACGCTGCGGGTCCTGCTCATTGATGCTGACCTCCGCACCGGCGGCCTGAGCCAAGTGCTCGCTGTAACTGAGGGACCTGGGTTGTCGGAAGTCCTGGCAGGAACTGCAAAGTATGAAGAAGCTATCGTAGCGTCAAGTGAGTGTCGGAATCTCTTTGTCCTGCCGGCGGGAACGCCCTCCGTGCCGCCGCCGGAGTTGTTTGCCAGTCCTCGATGGAAAGAGTTCGTCGACTGGGCGGGCGAGTGCTTCAACCTCGTCGTGGTGGATACAACGCCCATCCTCTCGGTGGCAGATTTCGATTTGATCGCTTCGGGCTGCGATCGCACGCTGCTGGTTATTCGTGCCCGCCACACGTTACGAGAGTCCCTTGACCGTGCTCTGGAGAAGCTGGATCGCAAGAAACTTATCGGTACCATCTTCAATGGGACAGATGCTTCGGAGCATTCCCGCTACGACGATTCCTACTATTACGAAGGTTATTACGGCCGTTCCGGCGAGCAGCGACCGAAGGGTTCGGCCCGACGCTCGAAAGCGGTCGCGGCTGGGAAGTGAGTTGAGCACGCGACCGAGAGGGCGACGCGCACGAGGTGCGTATGTATCCAAACTTAAAAATGCAAATCTTTAAATCCGGGGTTCGCCAAAACCATATTGCCAAACAGCTGGGTATTGGCGACGCGGTCCTCAGCAAGATCATCCACGGCTATCGCACGCCCAGTCATCCCGAACGCAAGCTATTGGCCGATTACCTCGGGGTAGATGAAGCATGGCTATTCGAGGAGTACGAAGCGGCGCCAGTGACCCGCTTTACCTCCATCACCAGGGACCAGAAGGCAACCGGACATGGACAGGAGTAGTGGCGGCATGGTCGCGGTTTGCGGCAAAGCGGTTGATACTGCCGTCAGCGTACGCCAGTTCACGCCTGCCATCGCGCAAGCCTGGGACAACTATGTCCTGCGCCATCCCCATGGCTCTATCTTTCACCTGACGGCATGGAAGAACGCGTTGCAGCACGCCTTTCACTATGAGGCGCGTTATCTGTACACCGAAGTCGACGGCCAGATTACCGGTATCGCCCCGATTTTTTTCATTCATAACTGGATCGTCGGCAAGGCGCTGATCTCGGTCCCCCTGGCGGTCAATGGTGGTATCTGCACCGATGATGACAATTCTCTCGCAGCGCTCAGCGAAGAGATCCAAAGAATGGGCCGCGAGGAGCAAGTCGGGTTCATAGAGCTGCGGGCCCAGCAGGGACCAGTGGCGCCAGGATTCTCGACCCCGAAATCCATTTATGTGAACATTTCGACGCCGCTGTCGCAGGACATTGACGCCAACCTGAAGCGACTGCCACGCGATACCCGGTACATGATTCGAAAGGCTGAGAAGCAGGGTTTGGAAGTACGTCATGGTCTCGATCAGATGACGCAGTTCTATCGCCTGCACGCGATCAGCTTGCGCCGTCTCGGTACCCCGGTGTTTCCGCGAGCCCTATTCGAAAAGCAGGTCGAGGGCTTCAGCCCCAATGTCGATCTGATGATGGTGTATGCCGGAGAGCAACCCGTAACGGGCGTGCTTTCGTTCTTTCATCGCGATACCATCCTGCCCTACTACGCCGGGGCTGCACCGGAGGCGGGCAAGCTCGCGGCTAACAATTTCATGTATTGGGAGCTGATGAAGTTTGCCGTAGAGAAGGGCTTCCAGTTCTTCGACTTCGGGCGCAGCAAAGTGGGCACCGGCGCCTATGCCTTCAAAACGCAGTGGAACATGACCGTCCAGCCACTGACTTATCAGATGTTGCTGATCGGCCGCACCACCAACCCGAACTTCTCGCCGGCAAATCCCAAGTTCGGACTGGCTCAGAAAGTGTGGTCGCGTTTACCGCTGCCGTTGACCATGGCTGCGGGACCCCGCCTTGTGGGGCTGTTCCCATGACCTTGCTGATGGACCATCAAGTAGCACCAGGCAGTGCCCAGCCTTCCGCCATCTCCAGCGTGAAGTTTGTTGAAGCTGCGACTGCCGCGATCAACCTGCGCGAGAAGACGGCGACGGCGCCCCCGGTGCGAGTTCTTCACGTGTTTACCCGGCTGTCGCACGGTGGCATGGAGCGTGGAGTCCTCAAACTTGTGGCCGGCTTGGACGCGAACTGTTTCGAGCAGCGGGTTTGCGTGTTGCGCGGCTCCGATGAGAGCGCGGATGGATTTGAGCTGCTTCGTCGCGATTTGCTTCGGGCGCCGCAGGAGCTGAAAACCTTCGGCCGCATTCTTTGGCTGGCCGATGCGATGCGAGCCTATAAGCCCGATATCGTTCACTCGCGCAATTGGGGCGCGGTTGAAGCCATAGTCGCGGCACGACTGGCGCGAGTGCCTGCCGTCGTCCATAGCGAGCATGGCTACGAGGTCGGCACCCTCCACGGCTTACCGCTGCGGCGGCGTATGGGGCGGTGGCTGCTCTATCGCTTCGCCGATACGGTCTTTTGCGTCACACGGGAGCTGCGCGATTTTCATGCCCGTCAGGCGGCCACCAGCGCGAGCAGGATTCGCGTGATCTACAACGCGGTCGATACCGATCGATTTGCTCCCGACCCGGTAAAGCGTCGCGCATTGCGACAGAAGCTGAACCTCGAGAACAGTTTCACGGTCGGTGCTGTGGGGCGCATGACGCCAATCAAGAACTACGACCTGCTGCTGGAGGCCCTATGCCTTCTACGCGAGAAAGGCATCGACGCTCGCGGTCTGCTGGTGGGCGATGGCCCGGAACTCCAGCGCCTGCGTCAGAGAGTGAGCAATACGCCGGCGCTGGTTGACCGCGTGATTTTCCTGGGAGCGACCAACTCGGTTGCGGACTGGCTCAATGCGATGGATGTCTTTGTTCAGCCATCGCTGGCCGAGGGCATGTCGAACACGTTGCTTGAGGCAATGGCTGCTGGACTACCGGTATTGGCGACCAATGCCGGGGGTAATCCTGAGGTAATGGAAGACGGACGACAGGGCTGCCTCTTTCCGCCGCGAGATGTGCAGGCACTCACCGACCACCTGGCGCGGCTGGCGGAGAACGATGCGCTGCGGAAGCAGTTTGGCGTGGCTGCGCGTCAGCACGCGGTGCAGGACTTCGGATTGCAGCGCATGCTGGACAACTATTCCCATCTGTATAAGACGCTGGCTTCACGGCGCAGTGCGTAAGCGGCTTTAGTTATGTGTGGAATTGCAGGCAAATTCGAAATTAGCGGGCAGCAGCCGATCCCTCGTGAGCTCATTCAGCGAATGAACCACACGTTGCGGCATCGCGGCCCAGACGATTCAGGCGTGTTCGTCGGCCCCGGCATCGGGTTAGGCCATGCGCGCTTGTCGATCATTGACGTCGAAGGCGGACACCAGCCGCTGTCGAATGAGACAGGGACGGTTTGGGTGTTGCTGAATGGCGAGATCTATAACTACGCGGAGCTGCGCCGGCAACTCCTCGCCTCGGGCCATGTGTTCACCACCAACTCCGATACCGAGGCAATCGTGCACCTCTACGAGGAGCATGGAGAAGGCTGCTTCCGCTTGCTGCGCGGCATGTTTTCCATCGCCATCTGGGATTCGGCAGCTCGAAAGCTTTTGCTGGCCCGCGATCGCGTCGGCAAGAAGCCTCTGTACTACGCCTATAACGGTCGGAGCATCACCTTTGGATCCGAAATCAAGGCGTTGCTGGCGGCCGGAGACATTTCGCGAGAGATGGATTGCGAGGCGCTCTCCGATTATTTTTCGTTCGGTTATATTCCCGCGCCCAAGACGATCTATCGCGGCGTCCGCAAGGTGTTGCCGGCGCACTACCTGACGGTTTCAGCCCAGGGCCTGCGCGAAACCGAATACTGGGACCTGTCATTCGCCCACACCGAGACTCGCAGCGAAGCAGAGTGGGGCGAGATGCTGCGACACAAGTTGTGCGAGGCCACCCGGGTTCGGCTCATGAGCGATGTGCCCCTGGGAGCGTTTCTCAGCGGCGGTTTGGATTCCTCCAGTATTGTGGCTATGATGTCCCACCTCATGAAGGTGCCGGTGACGACCTGCTCCGTGGGATTTCATGAAAAGGAATACGACGAGACCAGCCACGCGCGCCAGATCGCCGAGTTGTTTCACTCCAGCCATCATGAGCAGACCGTCTCGCCGAATGCGTTGGAAGTGATCGACAAGCTGGTCTGGCACTACGATGAGCCGTTCGCGGATTCCTCCGCCATTCCGACCTACTACGTTTGCAAGGTTGCGCGGCAGCACGTGACCGTCGCGCTCGGCGGTGACGGCGGAGACGAAAACTTCGCGGGATATCGCCGCTATTATTTCGATCAGCTGGAAAACAAGATGCGGCAGTTCGCCCCTGCTCCGCTGCGCCGGGCGGTCTTTCATCCCTTAGGCCGGATGTATCCCGGGCTGGCTTGGGCGCCTCGCATGTTTCGCGCGAAGGCCACGTTCCAGAGTCTTTCGCACAACCCGCTGGAAGGGTATTTCAATTCCATCTCCATCTTCCGGCCTGAGGAGAAGAAGCATTTGTTGTCCGCCGACCTGCGCCAGAGACTGGGGCAGTATGACTCCCTCGATGTGCTGCAGCGCTACTATGATCGCGCGGACACCGTGGATCCCCTGTCGCGCATTCAGTACGTCGACATCAAAACCTATCTGACCGACGACATTCTCACCAAGGTCGATCGCGCCAGCATGGCCGTATCACTTGAGGTAAGGGCGCCGCTGCTCGATCACGAATTAATGGAGTTGGTCGCGACCATCCCTTCCGCGCTGAAGCTCCATGGGCGTACCGGGAAATACATCTTCAAGAAAGCGCTGGAGCCGGTGCTGCCGTCCAACATTCTGTATCGCGCCAAGCAGGGCTTCGCCGTTCCACTGAACCAGTGGTTCCGCGGCGAACTGCGCGAGTTTGCCTACGAAACGCTTTTCGGTCGGCCTGACGGGCTTCTCGACCAAAAGTATCTGATGAAGACTTGGGAGCAGCACCAAAAGGGATTGTTCGACCGTTCCGCCTACCTGTGGTCGGTATTGATGTTTCGCAAGTGGCAACAAATGGTCGAGGGAGTGGCGTAATGAGTGGGATTTGCGGAGTTTGCCAGCCTGGAGGTGTCATTGGTCGCGACCAGATGAATTCCATGATGGCGGCACAAGCACGGCAAGACGAGCAGAGAGAAGTAACCGTCGGCGATCATGTGGGTCTGGGAGTAGCCCGGCGCTGGCCGAATCAGCAACTGTTCTCGACCTCCGGCCTTCGGCTTGCCATCAACACAGACTTGGTAGACACGGCGAAACTGGAACAAATGGTCGCTCGCAGTGGCTGTGATGTGAGTGGCCTCAGCACTGCCGCACTGATGGCTCGCGCTTACCGTTTGTACGATATGAAATTCCTGGTCGCGCTCACCGGCGCGTTCGCCCTCGCTATCTGGGACGAGACTGCACAGCGGCTGGTGCTGGCCGGCGACCGCTTCGGCATTCATCCGCTGTACTGGAGCCTGGATCGTGGCCGCCTGTGGTTTGCGTCGCGGCCCTCGACCATCACCGCTGTTCACCCGGCGGCGTCGGAGTTGAATCCTGACGCGATCGTGCAGTTCCTTATTCAGAGCACGATTCCCGCACCGTTATCCGTCTATCGGGGGATCCAGCGGCTGCTCCCCGGCCATTACCTGGTCTTTGAGCGCAATACTTGTCGCGAGCTGTGCTACTGGGACATGCAGTATGGCGAAGAGAAGGGACACAGCGAGCGTTACTGGGCCGAGCAACTGCGCAAGCAAATGCGTGAGGCCGTCCACCGGCACATGCCCGAGAGTGGCAATGCTGGGGGAGCTTACCTGAGCGGGGGCACCGACAGCAGCAGCGTGGTGGCGTTCATGAACGAGCAGCGCTCGCCCGTGAACACCTTTTCCATATACTTTGCCGATCCCCGTTACAGCGAGATCTCTTTCGCCCGAACCACCGCCGAGCATTTTTCGACCCGCCACTTCGAAAAGGCGCTGACACCGCTCGAACGCGATGCAGGCCATCGAAAAGGTCGCAGAGTATTACGACGAGCCTTTCGCCAACTCGTCCGCCATTGGCGGCTACTACTGCGCTCTACTGGCAAAGGAAAATGGCGTGGATACGTTGTTGGGTGGCGACGGTGGCGACGAGCTATTTGCCGGCAATGAGCGCTACGCCACCGACAAACAGTTCCAGATCTATCAGGCCCTGCCGTCATGGCTACGCCGCGACATGATCGAGCGAGTCGCGAAGGCGTTGCCGGATACGGGCGCACTCAGCTTGCCTCAGCGCTACATCAACCGGGCAAACATTCCGAATCCAGATAGAATTTTTTCCTACAGCTTGTTCTTAAGCACCGATCCGGCGGAGGTCTTTGAACCTGATTTTCTGGCCGAAGTCTCCCCCGACAGCTGGCTGAACATCGCGCAACAACATTTCTCGCGACCTGCCGCCAGCGAGTTGAACCGATTCCTCTACATGGATGTGAAGATGACGCTCGGCGATAACGACATCCCCAAGGTTACGGGGACGGCCGAAATGGCTGGGGTTCGCGCGCGATATCCGCTGCTCGATCACCATCTCGCTGA
Organism: uncultured Acidobacteriaceae bacterium; assembly: GCA_963791965.1. Taxonomy (GTDB): domain Bacteria; phylum Acidobacteriota; class Terriglobia; order Terriglobales; family Acidobacteriaceae; genus CAVVDY01. The sequence continues at coordinate 306,574 of CAWBUK010000011.1, forward strand.
ATTCTCCGGACGTATTCCTACAGAGTTGAAGCTGAAACGGTTTGAGAAGCGATACATCTTCAAGCGCGCCATGAAAGGCATTCTGCCCGACAGTATTTTGCACAAGAAAAAACATGGCTTTGGAGTTCCAATCGCCTCCTGGTTCCTGCAGGACTCCTCGCTGAACAACTTCATGCGTGAGGTGCTGTGCGATCCTGGCACGCGCCACCGCGGCATCTTCCGTCCGGCGTTCCTCGAGCGCTTGATGGACCTGCACCGCCACGAGCATGCGCTCTATTACGGAGAGGTGATCTGGTATCTGCTGGTACTAGAATTATGGCAGCGGCGGCAATCCGCTCCAGCACGGGAGCTTGCCATTGCGCATTGATTGCATCACTACCGAAGCAGAGCTGCAGCGGCTGCAGCCCGAGTGGAACGCGTTGCTGCACCGCAGTCGCGCCGACACCGTCTTTCTCACCTGGGAGTGGCTGTGGACGTGGTGGCTGAGCTATCGCGAACACAAGCAGCTGAGGGTTCTGGTAGCGAGAGACGAGAATGGCGTTTGTCAGGCGATCGCTCCGCTTTATGTTGAGCCCCACCGGCTACTGGGGCGTATGGTGCGCCGCCTGCGCTTGTTGGGAAATGGTACCTACGACTCCGACTATCTCGATTTCATCGTTCCGGAGGATCAGCAGCACCTGACCCAGCTTCTACTCGCTGCCATGACCGGGCGGAAGGACTGGGACGTGGCCCAGCTGAACGAAATACCGTTGTCGAGCCCCACGGCGGCTTTGCTCCTCGAACGGTTTAGTGGCCCGGAGTGCTATCTCGATCGCATGCCGGTTCTGTGTCCGGCGATGGCATTGCCGGATACGTGGGACCAGTATGTCGCGAGCCTGCGTCCGCGTTTTCGGACAGCGGTGCGCTCGGCCCTGCGTAACCTCACTGAACTGCCAGGAGCCGTCGAAACTCTTACCGATGCCGGCCAACTGCCGGAGTGGCTCGACGGGTTATTCAGCCTGCATGGCGAGCGCTGGCAAAAGGTGCAACAGAGTGGCGTCTTCGCTACCGCGAAGAAGCGGGAGTACTATCGGGCGCTGTCTCACACTTTGCTGCAAAATGGCTGGCTCTACTTCACCCGCTGGCGGGTACAGGATGCAGTCCTCGCTTACCAGTTCGGATTCATCTACCAGGGTTGCTACTATCAGCTGCAAGAAGGCTTTGATCCCGCCAGCGCGCACATCGCTCCGGGCGTAACCCTGCGCGCCGCAATGATTCGCGACCTTATCGCCGCGGGCATTCGCAAGTACGACTTTCTCGCCGGCACCGGCCGTCACAAAACCGACTGGGGCGCTCAGCCGGTCGAGGGTGTTCGTCTGGCAGTTGCGCCGCGCACTGCAGCGGGATTCGCTTACGTCAAACTGCCTTTGCTGGTGGACTCGGCGAAAACGGCGATCAAAAATCACCTGCCGAAGTCTGTACTCGAAGCAAGAGAAAGCCGTAGTCACGGCTCACTTGAGCATGCTCCCGTTGGTCAACCGGAGCGCTCGTGGGTTCGTGAGGGCAGCGTCAAAATCGTAACCGCGAGTGGAGCTCTGGCCGTATCGCGTTGGCTCTCGCGAAGCTACGAGGTCACGCGGTCCTCGCCGGTGCTCTTGCGCAAACGCGAGACTCCGAAGTTTGCCATTTTGAGCTATCACCGGGTTGGGACCGATGGCGTGCCCCTGTATTGCCGGCTCGACCAGCGATTGTTCGAGTTGCAGATGAAGTACGTCTGCGCAAACTACCCGGTTGTATCGATGTCTCAGATGTATGACCAGCTCTCCCGCCCTGATGGCAAGACTATGGGAGTCGTGGTCACGTTCGACGACGGCTACCTGGGAACCTATACCGAAGCTTTTCCAGTGCTGAAGAAATATGGAATACCTGCGACCGTTTATCTGCTGGCCGGTTCCATCGAGACCAACCGCGTCGAATGGTATGACGGCATCTTCCTGGCGCTTCAGCACTTTTCGGGAAGCAGATTGGATCTATTTCTGGATCGACCGCGCCGGTTCGAATTAAATTCGGATGCGGCACGAATGCAAGCGGCGGAACGAATTGTGAGCTTCTTGCGGACAGCTCCTGAAGCCAAGCGAGTTGAGGTCTGCCGGTGTGTGGCAGACCAGGTGCAATTGCCTCCACAGGCGCTCGAGGGAAGCATGATGACCTGGCAGCAGATTCGGGACATGCAGGCCGCGGGCATCAGTATCGGTGCGCACACCATGGGTCACCGCGTATTGAGTCGATTAGCTCCGGAAGAACTGGACTACGAACTCGCCGCCTCCAAGGCGCTTATCGAAGAGCGCATTGGCAACGAAGTAGCCGACTTCGCCTATCCGTTCGGTAAGCGCGCTGATTACGGTGCGGTAGCGAAGGATCTTCAGCGCTATGGATATCGGACCGCTGTGACCACCGAATCGGGAGCCGTTACCGCCGAGAGTTCGCGCTATGAGCTTCCCAGAATGCTCACCGGCGGCGACGAGTCGATGGCTCATTTCGCATTGAAACTGAATTCGCTGTTCTTGCGACCATCCGACAGCGTGCCCGGGCCGACCACGCCCGCCGTAGCTGCGCCAGCAGAGAAGGGCTACGATGCGTCGCCGGTGGAGATGCACTGATGAGAGACGCGATCGTACTGGCAATCGTTCTGGGCGCAGCTCCCATCTGTCTCGTCCGACCCTATGTCGGAGTACTGATGTGGTTCTGGATTACGCTGCTGAACCCGCGCGGCTATGTGTATGGCCTGGCGGCGGAGTTGCCCCTAGCGGTGATCATCGCCGTCCCGACGCTGATCGGAGTACTATTCGCGGACACCAACCGCCGTTTCCTTCCTAAGCAGATGGTCTGGTTTTTTGCCTTCTGGACCTGGATGGTCGTCACCTATCTGCATTGCCGAATGGATCCAGTCCTGGGTGACCACCAGATGGAATCCTGGCGTCAGTTGCTGGATGTGAGCAAGATGCTTTTGATGACCTTTGTGGCGGTGCTCCTGGTCACCTCCAAAGAGCGATTGCGTTATTTGTTTCTGCTGACGGCGGCCTGTCTGGGAATTCTGGCGGTTAAGGGCGCGATCTGGGGGATACTCACCGGAGGCGCCTCCCGTGTTTACGGCACACAGCGATCGTTCCTGGCCGACAACAACGATTTCGCGCTGGCATTAAATATGACGCTGCCTATCTCATTTTTCCTGGCGCGTCAGGAGACAAATCGGAAGCTCCGCTTCGTACTGTGGACCTTTTTCGTCGGTAGCATCATTTCCGTGATTCTCACCTACTCGCGAGGAGGATTAGCTGCACTGGCTGTGGTGCTGGCCGTGTTGAGCATAAAGGCTCAACGCAAGCTTCTCGCCGTATTCCTCGCCGGGATATTCGCTTTCGGGCTCCTGACCTTCACCCCGGAACACTGGCAGGAACGCATGTCCGACACGTTCATTCACGGTCAAATCGACGACTCGGCGCAAGATCGGCTTGCCGTATGGCAGTACGCATGGAACCTCGCACAGGCCTACCCAGTGACCGGTGGCGGATTTGAATGCTTCACTCCAGCGCTCTTCGCAAAATATGAGGACCGGCCATTTCCCAGCGACCAGTATGCAGCCCTGGGGCCGCACAGTATCTACTTCCAGGTGCTTGCTGAACACGGTTTCGTAGGCCTGTTCTTGTTCTTCGCGTTGCTGGTCAGTACGTTGTGGACGACGGTACGCATGAAGAGAGTGGCCGGGCAGTATCCGGGCATGGAATGGATGAAGACTTATTGCGATATCGTACAGGCCGGAATTTTCGCCTTTCTGATCGGAGGAGCATTCCTGGGCCGAGCCTATTCCGATCTTTACTTTGAGTTAATCGCCTGTGCGCTCATACTGCAGATCCTGTACCGCCGGGCAGTCATGACAGAAGTGTGGGAGGAATCGGTAACCACAACGCCAGAACTAGTTCCGGCATAGGAAGATTTCTGTAGTGCAGCGATGGTCCTCACCAAGGAAATATTTATGTTGGGAAATCGAATCATCAAGTTATTGTTTGCATGCTTGCTGCTGAGCTGTGCCGCCGGGATGATCGCACAGATTCCTGCGGAGAACTCCGAAATCATCGACAAAGAGGGGGGCAGAGGCGTGTCGATGATCTCTGACAACGATGGTAACCTGCATGTCAGCTATACCACCGACGATGGGCAAGTAAGATATGCATTCCGCCCTGTCGGCTCCACCCACTGGTACGTACTTACCATCGGCAAGACGAATGTGGTAACAGCGCGTGACAGCGGCGGTGTCTTCACTCGCATCACTGTCGACCCGGCCGGAAACCCGCACATATGCTTTACCAGCCCCGGCGTGCAATATGCCCGCTACGCCGACGGCAAATGGGCGACACAGCAGCTAATGAACTCGGTTGGGGTAAGTGGGTATTCCTGCGGGATCGGCGTCGCTCCCGACGGAACTCCCTACGTGAGCTGGTACCAGGAACGCGACGCCGCCAGCGGACAATTCGATCTTCACCTTAAGGTTGCAACACTGCGGGACGGCACTTGGCTTCTGAAGACTGTGGACTATGACACTGCGACGGGCAAGTGGAATCAGTTGGCCATCGATCACAAGGGATTACCGCACGTCGTCTACAGCGCTTTCATCAGCGGACATCTGAAGTATGCGTCATGGGATGGTCAAGAGTGGAATATTGAACCGGTCGAAGCCCCGGTTCACAAAAAAGAAGGTTTGGGCATGGGCAACTCCGTTGCCTTGGATAGTCAGGGTAACGCCAAAATCTCCTACTACAATGAGCATCACCTGAAATTCGCCCGTCAAGATGGCGCCAAATGGTCTCTGGAAGACGTTGATGTGATTGCGCCTCGCGGGCTCTCTTTTGAGGAATACCGCAGTTCCCTCGCTCTAGACAAAGACGGCAATCCCTATATCGCTTATGAAAATGCCGGCGTTCTCAAACTGGCGTACTACGATGGGCAGAAGTGGACCAAGCTGGGGTTGGCGCCTGCCGGTACTGAACCCTATCTTTTTAGTTCCATCGCCATAACTCCGGATCAGAAAGTTCATGTCGCCTATCGCGATGCCGACACCGGTGCGCTGACGATGGTCACCGTTCCTCACCCGGCCGGTTCCGCTCCGGCTGCGCCAGCTGCGGCTAACAAATCGGCTGCTCCGACTCAACCTGATTTGTCTGCGAATAAGAACATGAACAAATAACCTGACACCTCACGATGGTTCGATAAGAACTTTTCTATGCAGCAACGAATTCCGCATTCGCCGGCACGCAGTTTCAGACGGTGGCCCCTCGTTTTAGCCGTTGCGATAACCGCATTGGCGGTCACGTGCCTGGTCGCGTTCGCTCCGCCGTGCCCTGCGCTGGCTCCTCCACTCGGTGCTGCGTCCAAAGCGATGCCGAGTTCACCGGTGCCTGACTCGATCATCATCTATAACAAGTCCAAGAACGTCCAGCTAAGTTACCCGGTATCGATACCGCGGGTGTTTGTGCAAGGGGAGATCGCGCATTATGCGCAGGCGGTGATCGCCGGCAGCGGGGTTTTCACCCAGTGCGATGTGAAGAATCGCTGGCCTGACGGATCCTTGAAGTTTGCCATCGTCAGCTTCCTGGTGCCGGCACTGTCGGGCAACGGCTCGGTGCAGGTCACCTTCCAGGACCAGTCCACCGGCAACAACACCGGCTATCTGGACAGCAACGGCATGCTGGATTCCGCCTTCGACTTCGAAGGCCTGATCCATATGGATAATGGAGCCGGCATCCAGCGCAACATCTCGGCCCGCGCCATGTTAAGCGCCGGCAAGTACAGCTACTGGCTGCAGGGACCCATCGTCACCGCCGTGCGCCTGGCCGATGAGACCACACGCGCCTTCGACGTGAACGTGGATGGCGGCAGCGGTAATCCCCTGCACCCCATCTTCGAGGCCTGGTTTTATCCCAACAACCGCAAGGTCGACATCGGCTACACGGTAGAGAACGCCTGGATGTCGAACACCGCGGCCAACAGCACCCGCGATCAGACCTACTCCTTTACCCTGTGCGCCGGCAACTCCAACTGCAGCGGCAACAACCCGGTGCTGGCGTTTACCCAGCCCCTGTTCACCCAGATTGGCTGGTCGCGCTGGCACAAAGACTACTGGGTGAAGGGGCCGCCGTCGCCGATTCGTGTCGACTTCAACTCCGCCTATCTGCTGAGCACGCAGGCGCTGCCCAACTACAACGTGAACCGCGATGTGAGCGCGGCGGCCACTAAATATATCCAGACCTGGACCAGCATGCCGGCAGCACAGAAGAGCCTGACCGGAACCCCGGGAAGCTGTCAGTCGGCCGCGTTTGGAACGATCATTGGCTGCCTGGGAGACGTGGAGCTGAACATCAACGGGGGAGGAGCGCACGAGTATGTGGGCCCGCTGCCCAGCTGGCAGGTGCTGTATCTGCTGACCTGGAACGAGGTGTTGCGCGACGAGACCCTGACCAATGCCGACCTGATGGGCTACTGGCCTATCCACTTCCGCGAAGCCGATGCTTCGGCCGGCAGCGGCCACTACTTCGACGCGCCGGGAACCGGTTCGGTGGACACCCAGGGCAGGTTCGTCTCGCTGAATGCGCGACAGATGGTGGCGCTGCACAATCCCACCAGCAACAGCACCAACTGCGGCGGCACCTGGATGCAGGATCGGCCCGTCCTCAGCGGAACCGTCACCCAAGGCAACTGGAACACCAGTAACTCCGACACCATGATTGGCGCCAGCCATCAGCCCGACATCGCTTATCTGGCCTATCTGGTGACCGGCAAAAACTACTACCTGGAAGAGCTGCAGTACCAGGGAGCCAAGGATCCGGGTTTTCAGACCGGGTGCAGCGGCAACACCTCCGGCATCTACGATCACCACCAGGGAGCGTTGGGACTGTTCAGCGGAGACAGCGAGCGGCAGACCGGCTGGGGCATTCGCACCCTGGCGCGGGCGGCGTTTCTCTCCCTCGACGGCACCCCGGAGAAGGCCTACCTGGCTGACAAGCTGCAGAACAACCTGGCCTTTCTGGAAGGCACGCAAGGGTTGAGCAACGATTATCCCAATAACGCCACGGCCTACAACTACGGCTTGAACTGGATCTACGGTGTCTCCAGCCAGCACCTGCCCTACTTCGTAAACTCCGATCCCTTCATTGGCCCGGCCTATGGCTATACCGGACAAGGCGCGCTGGGCACCAACTGCGGCGGCGCACAAGGCAACTTCCAGGAGTACTACCTGACCCTGGGGGTGGCCACCGCGCGCGATCTGGGCTGGAAGACGGACAGCCTGCTCAGCCTGATGATTCGGCACCCGCTCAACGTGCTGTTCAATCCCGCCATTGGCAATCCTTACCTGGTGGGCGATTACGCCGGTGGCAACGATCCCGGTTACGCCTACTGCCAGAAAAGCTGTACTACCTGGGGCAGCAGCAGCTGCACCACCCAGGGCGACTGGATGCGCGGCTGGGACAAGTTCACCAGCTACTTCACTTCCCTGCCTTCGGGTTGGAGCATCCCCGGCCAGATGGAAGACAACTACACCGCCGAAGCCGCAGCCGCCCTGGCCGCTACCGCCAACCTCTCAGCTCCCGAAGGCTATACCGGCCTGCAAGGTTATAACTGGCTCTTCCAAAGCGCCACCTTCCTCAATACCGACTTCGGCACCATGTCTCCCAAATGGGACATCGTGCCCAGGAAACAAGCACCTGCCGAGCGAGCTCCCGATCCCAGTCATTCACAAAAAGCGCCTGTAGGAGCGAAGCTGCAGCAGAACTCAGGTGTCCCAGCTCCCGCTGCCGAAAATCATGCGCAGCCTGCTGCGAAGACCGGGATTGACACGGAGACAACCGCTATCGGATGGCACACCTTGCGCAACACGAACGTCTTTCACCAGTTGCCCGCGCAAGGGAAACTCGATTTCCTTGTGCCCGTCACTAACGGCGTACTCGCTGGTAGTGAGGCTTATAGTGGCGGAGCGGCGGACACCGACACGAACCGTCTTCTCCTATGGGGAGGCGGACACCAGGATTACTGCGGCAATGAAATTTATGCGCTCGACCTTTCCGCGAAGCCGCCGGCAATGAAGCGCTTGAACGATCCATCGCAACCCTCCGCCTGCAACCGGAGCGCTGAACCGAGCGTAGTGCGGGATGCGATTGAATCCTTACCCGTCGGCGGACAGTGGCCGAAGGTAACGGATTGTCAGGGACAAAATTGCCGCCCCAACGCGCGACACACCGTAGATCTCCTCGCTTATGCCGCACACGATCACGCGCTGCTCAGTATCGGCGGCGTATTGAGTTCCCAGGCAGGAATCCACAGCACAGGTATATGGTCGCTCGATTTGGCTGCGTTGTACGCCGGTGGTGAAGCGGGAACCCACTGGACGCGCCAGGATCCGACGGTAAAGCTAACCGGAGGCCCCCTATCAGCCTATGGCACGGGATGGGGGAACCTGATCTATGATGCGCGCACGCATTTGGCGTGGGTCGAAGGCGGACCTGCGGCCGCGCTCTATAGCTATAACCTGGACACGAATACCTTGAAACAGGCTTCCTCGTCTCACTCGCAACGCGACGGTCAGATGACCATGATCTATGACCCGGACCACGACTATGCGTGGGTCATAGGCGGCAATGACGTCTTCAACCAGAAGTCTCTAGGAAACACTACTCCAGATGGCGTGGGCTACTGGGACCTGACACGATGCGCGAAAGGCGCAGGCTGCTCGTTCGCTCGGGTGTCAGCACAAAAGCATGATGCCAATCCACATTCGGTTCCGGTGGGCTGTAATCAAGCACTGACGAGTGCGGGGTCTCCAGGTGTGGCCTTCGATCCAATCTGGCATGTACTGGTAATTTGGCAGCAACCGTGGCCAAACTATGAGGTTCCGGAAGCTCTGTACCTTTTCAACCCAGACGCAAATCGCGCCGCGGAGATCAATGCTCTGGGAATCGACAAGGTACCGCCGCTGCAATGTGTGGAAATCAAAACGACGAATTGGTCGGAGAGCACTGGACCCGCGCCAGCTTATTCTGCGAACTCAGGCGTAGCCGACGTCTTTGGCCGCTTTGCCTACTTTCCGAAGTTAGACGTGTTCGCCGCCTGCCACGGCTATACCGATTGCAAAATACTGCGGCTGCGTCCAGAAAAGCTTGCCCAATAGTCCTAGAAGCGACAGTCTCAAGTTATTTCCGAACGATAGGAAATTTTTTTCAGCGCCATACAGGCCGGTTGCGGCGTCAGTACGATTTTGGCCTGCCACTGCGACAAAACATCTAATGGTGCCATCAGGCATGCGTCAAAGGTGGTGAATCGGCACCACCTTTCGAGAGTCACCCCTCCTGCCAATTAACCTCAGCGCTCCGTGCAGGTTAACGCGTTCAAACTGTGCCCCCCGGTGTCCTGGGGTTCGAGACTCGTCCAGTTGGCACCAGGATTCGGTCATGATTCCGCTATGGCAGCCCATTTGCGAAGACATTTAGGACACATAGCGAGGAAACAAGCATGAATACCGAAGTGCATCGCAACGCAATCTTGGAGCATGAAGCCGGCCGCGCAGTTAACGCCACTGCACTATCAGATAACGGTTCGCCTCTTAAGTTCAACCGATTCTTCCGATTGTGGGCTGCATCCCTGCTTTGCCTCGTGCTCTTGTCCCTGACTGTGGGCTGTATGCGCGATCCTCACGAACGCGCTTTGAAGGCCTACAACAGCGCCACGCAGCATATGAAGGAGAACAAGCCCGAGGTGGCCTTGATTGAGTTGCGGAGGGCGATCCAGCTGGATCCGAACTTGGCGCCCGCGCACTTCGAGATGGGACAGCTGGAGCTCGCTAAAGGTAACTATGGTCTTGCCTTTCGAGAGTTCACGCTCGCCACCAAAGCCAAGCCGGACTACAAGGAAGCTCAGCTCGCCCTTGCAGATATTCTTCTGCGGGCCGGGAATCTGGCAGACGCAAAAGACAAAGCTGAATTCGTGTTGTCCACTTGGCCGGACGACAATGTGGCCACGCTCATCTCGGCGGAAGCTCGCCTGGGTACCGGCGATACCAAGTTCTCGCGTCAACTGGTTGAGGAAGTGCTAAAGCGTGATCCCAATAACGTCCGCGCCACTTTCGATATGGCGTTGATTCATCTCCAGGACAAAAACTGGGATGCGGCGGAAGACAGCTTGCGGCGGGCCGGCAGCCTGGCTCCGGCCGACGTAGCCCCCGCGGTCGTGCTCGGCCGTACCTTCGAAGCTCAAGGCCAACCCGAACGCGCCGAGCAGGTCGTCAAGCAATTCGCAGCGGCGAACCCCCATAATATTCCGGCGCAGCTAGTCATGGCTGATTTCTACTATCGCCAGAAGCGTCTTCCGGAAACTGAACAAACCTTGAGACGAATCAAGGAGTTGGGCGCCCACGATCCGAATGCCAGATCGCTGTTAGCTCAATTTTATTTTGAAACAGGACGCGTGACCGACGCGGAACGAGAATACAAGGAGATTATTGCTGCCGATCCGAAGGACTACGTCAACATGACGCAGCTTGCCGATTTGTACTATGGCAGCAATCGAAGCAGTGAAGCGCTGGCGCTTCTTAGCCGAGTGCTCAAGGAAGACCCGCATAATCCGCAGGCGCTGACCGGGCGCGGCCTGATCGAATTGAACAACAAGCAGGTGGATCAGGCACTCGCAGACTTCCAGGAGGCGGTAAAGATCGACCCTGCCGCGACCGGTCCCAAGCTGCGACTGGCACAAGCGTACGTAGCCAAGGGAAACTTCGAACAAGCAAAGGCGACATTGGAAACCGTACTGCAACGGGATCCAAAATCGGTGCCTGCCCTGCTGGCCCTTGCGCAATTGGAAAATGACACGGGCCGTCCCGACGACGCTCTGAATCATGCAAGACAGATTCTCGCCATAGATCCGCAGTTCCTCCCTGCGAGGCTTTTGGAGGACACGCTGCTCCTGCGCCGGGGAGATACCAAGGTCGCTGGACCCGAACTGCGAGCCATGCTGCCTTCTCTAACCGACAAGTGGATGCGCGATCGGGCGATTGCCGCCTTGGCTCAGCTTGACGTGGCAGAGAAGAACTACCAGGATATCCGGCGCTTGGCTGATCTCGAATTCGCGGTCGACCCCAAGTCTACGCAAGGTCTGGGCTTGCTTGCGCTCTCCTATCTCCCCCAGAGCCAGCACCAGGCCGCCACCGCTGTACAGGATCACCTGCAACAGACACCGTGGGCGGACGGGTACGAACTGCTGGGACGCTTGTTGCTGGGCACACATGACTTGGCCGGTGCAGAACAGGCCTTCAAGAAGGCAATTGAACTGGATCCCAATCAGAAATCATCATATCGCGGTCTCGCCCTGATCGCTGTGGTTAAGGGCCAAATTCAGCCGGCGCAGTCTATCTACGAATCTCTGATTAAACAGGACCCGAATGACGTGGAGTCGTTGATTCGCTTGGGGCAGACGTACGAATCCCAAGGTGCCTGGGACAAGGCGCAGTCCAACTACGAGCAAGCGCTGCGAATCGATCCGAACAGCGCATTGGTGAAGAACAACCTGGCTTGGCTCTATGCCAATCATGGCGGAAACCTTGATGTCGCCCTGAAACTCGCGCAAGAGGCTAAGGGGGCCACTCCGAACAGCCCCACCGTCTCCGACACCCTGGCATGGATCTACTTAAAGAAAGACTTGCCCGACATGGCAGTGCGGTACTTGAAAGAGTGCTTGCAGGTAACGCCGAGCGACTCCGCCTGTCGCTATCATCTGGGCGTAGCGTATTACCAGTCAGGCAATATGCCGAGCGCAAAAGAGAACCTGCAGGCTGCCGTGGGGTAAACTGCCGCCTACTGATGCAGAAGATGCGAAGAAGCTCCTTGCGACCATTTCTACTCACCCGTAATCAGAAGGAATCGATACCAAGATGGAAGCGTCGCACAAGGCCTCGAACGTGCACCGTGTTGACTTATCGGAAGTGGCGCCCGTAATGCTGCCGGTGCCGTCCGCACCTCCGTTGTCGCGGCGTTGGTTCCCCGCCGCCTCAGCCTCGCAATGGAGAACGCTAGTTCAGATGGCCGCGGTTCTCGGCGCAGCACTTTCCGTCACGCTGTTCCTATTTTGGCAGACCGTGGCGGCGATGGGCCATACCTGGGTTCATGACCGCAGTTATTCCCAGGGATTCATCGTTCCTATCATTGCAATCTTCCTTGCGTGTACGGGCCGGCAGAATCTGGTCGGAAAACGGCCGCAACCTCGGGTAGCCGGCCTCTTCCTGCTCGGCCGGACTCGGCTTTGTTTGGGTCGTAGGGAACGTCGGCAATGTACTGGTAGTCCAGGAGTTCGCCCTCATAGGAATCATTGTCGCTCTGGTGTGGACTATCGCCGGAACGGCGGTGACGCGTGAACTGATTTTTCCCTTGGGGTTCCTTTTCTTTTTGCCGTTCCTTTCGGCAGTGAACTGCTGCCCACTCTGCAGGACTTCACCGCAAAGTTTGCGGCGGCCGCCCTGCACCTGTCGGGAATGGCGGTGGTTTTAGACGAACACGTTCTGTCCACCGCATCTGGAACATGGCAGGTCGCCGAGGCCTGCAGCGGATTGCGCTACCTGACTGCATCGCTCATGATCGGAGTGTTGCTGGCCGGTCTCATATACCGCAGCTGGAAACGCCGACTAGCCTTTGTTGGGCTCTCCATCGTAGTTCCCATCGTTGCCAACGGCCTCCGTGCCTATGGCATCGTTCTGCTCGGCTCCTGGTCGACTAAACGAACCGCAGCCTCGGTTGACCATGTGGTCTACGGAACGATTTTCTTCAGCCTGATAAGCGTTGGATTGATCATGTTCGGCTTTCGCTGGCGAGAGCATCCAGTTGAGGGGCCGGCCCTTGTCAGTTCGAATCCAAACCAGACCCATGATCCTGTGGTCCTGCCGAAAATGGTCGCTGCTGCCGTGGCGGCTATCGTTCTGCTGGGAGCCGCGCCGTCGACGGCAGCGTTGCTGTGGACAAAGCAGGCCCCCGATCACGCGCTACGAATTTCTGTGGCTCCGCAGTGGCATACCGTAGACCACCTTGATTGGGACTGGACTCCATCACTGGCGGCCGCCGCAACAGAAAATATGCAAAGCTACCTTGGCCCGGAATCCGACAGTGTGCAAGTCTACACAGCTGCCTACCACCGGGGAGAACGCTCCATTGTTGTAGTGAATTCCTACAATATCGTTCGCGACGCGACGCGATGGCAGGTGCTGAAAGAGGAGAACCGGACTGTTCTCTTACAAGGTCAGCGGGTACAAGTCCGTCAGATGATGTTGCAGTCGCCTGTTGAGTCGCGAATCGTATGGATGTGGTATGACGTAGGCGGAAAAATCGTCTCACGCCCCCTGGCGTTGAAGGAATTGGAGACAAGGAACCGGCTTCTGGCCAAGCCTCAGCCGGTTGCGGTGATTGCCGTTTCTACTAGCTACGATTCGGATCCGGCGCAGGCAGAGGCTACTTTGGCCAGCTTCGCTGCGGGCACGACCTTTCTGCAGGAACGTAAATAAGCTCCTTAGTCGTTTCCCCAATACAATTCTCTGCCTCAGAATCTGGCGACGTGAACGAAGGGCAAATTTGTTCCTATTCCTCCGGAAGCCCCCGGCATCCTGCGTGGCATCGTATGAGGCATAGGTATAGGCCTTCGTGCCAGTCAATGGAGCTGTAACCTCGGATCAGGAGTTAAGGCAGCTACCGGCCAATATTCGGCGACTAGAGGCATTGGCTCAAGGCTATGTGTCGGGATGGTAAGTTCCCAGTATTGAATCAGAGTTCCCGCAGGCGCAGGCGCCGAAAGCAAAATCAGTAGGGCAAGTGGAGAAAACGAGTGTACAAATGGGCACCCTGGAGATCGCACCAAGGCGACTCGACAAGCGGCGCGTCGATCGTTGGAAAGTGCTAGCTAGGATCCACGGGCTGTTAATTGCTCGGAAAAAAATTATTTCTGCAGTGGTCAAAGAACAGCATGCCTTGGGTTGACATCTCAGACGGTTTTGGCCGAAACTAACTCTGCATGACCTTCCGTTTCAAACCCGTGCCGAAGACAAACAGACTTGTGCCCAAGATGGCCAAAGTTGTCGGCTCCGGAATTGTCTGCAACGACGCAGAGGCCTCGGTCGATAAGCCCCGAGCATTTCCCGCCCGTGGAACAGGTTCCGTTCAAGGAGATGGTGATGGCATCACCACTTGCACCGGTGAATTGATAGCTGCCCAGCATGCTGTTCAGCACGATGCTCGCAATGTTCAACGCACCTCCGAAGATTCCCACGGTTCCGGTTACTCCCAATGCTCCGTAGTGAACATTGCGGAGCGTAGGGGAGATCCGTTAGCAATCCCTTTGGAGGCGATCCCACCAAAGATGTTGAGCGTTCCACCGCTTCCGAAGTTATAGCTGCAAGTACCAGCGGACAACCGCCACCTCCGAGATAACCTCCGCTCGTAAGCTCATGTAACCACCGGTTATCGACAGTTACCGCCGCCGCAGATGCCCAACGTCTCCAACAAATTGGTAATGAGGGCTCCTTGGTTGGTTCCATCTGACCCGATGGTCAATGTATTCCCCATCGTCGCTGGGTCAAACGTTAGCAGACCCTGTCCGTTGACGTTATCTCCCGTGGATTCGATGGTGCCCGCCCATGCTGAAATGGAAATCAGCAGACTAAGGGCCACCACCATGCCTATGCCCAGCTTCTTCATTTTCATCATTCTCCTCCAGACAAGGTTTCTGGAGCCGGCACACTGTCGGTACTCGCTCATCTTCTGCTTAGCAGTTCTGATACCAAACGCGATGGCGGCAAACGCAACAAAATAAAGAGTTAAATCCGTGATCCTTGCTGGTGCTGGGCAAGCACGCAGGGAATTACCTAAACAACTGGAAGCGCAATTGCCAAACAACAGCGGCAACGCAGGCTTAGTTGCAGTTGCGCAGGTTCATGTCAAGGTTAGTCCGGCTGCCACGTACGTAATCTCTTGGTCAAATCCCCGGTTCGCGGCGCAACCAATTTTGCCAAACTCACCCGTTCGGCAATACAGGTGCAGTACAAGATGCTGCAGGTCAGTCTTACGGCTGAGTGACCGCAAGCTCCGCAGAAAAGGACCAGGCGCACTTTGGACGATGTTCTGAAGCTATTTCGCCATGCCGCGGTTTATGGCGTAGGGCAAATGATTGGGAAGCTGGTGGCCTTCCTGCTCATCCCTCTTTTCACCTACTACCTGTCGAGAACGGATTTCGGCACCATGGAGGTGCTGAACCAGGCCAACACATTGATCGGCATGGCGCTCGGCCTGGGCGTGGCAAACGCGGTGGTGCGCTACTACTATGCAGCCACCGACGATCACGACCGCCGCGCCATCGTCGGAACAGGTATGGTGTTTGGTCTGGTCATGGGCGGACTTATCCTCGTAGCCGCATGGTTCGCCACCGGACCGATTGGTCATCTGCTTTTGGGAGGTTCCAGCAGCAGCACGCTTCTCATTCGTCTGGCGGCAGTCACTCTGCTTTTTACGTTCTGTGCCGACATTGGTTGGACCTATCTTCAGACCACGCAGCGCTCAGTCCTTTACGTCACCTTATCTCAGGGATTTCTTTTGCTTTCGGTGGCTTTGAACATCTATTTCGTCGTGTTCCGCAAGGCAGGAGTTCTCGGTGTTTTCTGGAGCAGCGCGCTGGCTTCGGCAACCATTACCTTGATTTTGCTGACCATCACCATCCGTGATGTGGGAGTGCATTTTTCGACCAAGGCACTGCTTCAACTTCTCCGCTTCGGGGTCCCTCTAACCCCCGCGTGGATCGCTGCGTTCGTCATGAACTTCTCGGACCGCTTCTTTTTGGAACGCTTCCACGGGCTTTCCGAAGTCGGTATCTACGCGGTGGGTTACAAATTCGGCTTCATCGTAAGCCTTCTGCTGGTGCAGCCGTTCATTATGATCTGGGAGCCGAAGTCCTATGAAATTGTTGACAAGCCAAACGCTCGCCAGATCTTTTCCCGAATGTTTACCGTTTACTCGACCTTGCTTATCCTGGTGGGGCTCTGCATCAGTGTCCCTATCCGCGAAGTATTTGACGTTATGGTCGATCGTAAATTCATGGGAGCTTACCTGCTCGTCCCGATTGTTGCCTTTGCCTACGTCGCGCAAGGCCTGGGACGCTTTAGCGAAGCGGCGTTCTTGGTCACGAAAAAAACACACATTTTGGGAATCATTGGAACGGTTTCGGCCGGGTTCTGCCTGCTGGCCAATCTTGTACTGATCAGGAGGTATGGCATTTGGGGCGGCGCGATTTCTACCTTGGTCACCTTTCTGGCCTTTGCAGTAATTAGCTACCGCTGGGGGCAGAAGTATTATCACGTCGAGCACGACCTTCGCACATTCACCAAGGTCTGTATCGCTGCTGGAATTGTGTTGGCGTTATCGTTCATGGTCCCCGTTACTTGGACTTTGCCGCTTCGCATTGTTTTGAAAGGCTTACTGCTGCTGCTGTTCGTCGGCATTCTCCCCACGTTGGGCGTCCTGAGTCGGGAAGAGACGCGGTCGTTACGGGAGTCTCTAAAAGCACTCTTTCGGCGACGCCCGGCGATTGCTGCCGAATCTATTTTGGTCAGCCACGGTGAATGAGCGATGAAGATCCTGTATCTCGCCCATCGAGTGCCGTACCCACCTGACAAAGGCGAGAGAATACGTGCTTTTCATGAGATTGAGTTCCTGGCCAAGCGTCACGCCGTCGATGTATTTTGCCCGGCCACTTCGCGCGCCGAAATCGCGCAAGCCGCCGAATTGCAAAAATGGTGCCACGACGTAGTTGTCGAGCAGGTCGGACTCGGCGAGGTGGGTCTGCGCATGACTTCTGCGCTTGTGCGCGGCGACGCCATTTCTCCCGCGCGGTTCTATTCGAAACGCTTAAAGGATCGGATAAACGCAGCATTATCGTCGCGCGGATACGATCTTGCCTTTGTGAATTGTTCGTCCATGGCACAGTACCTGCCAAGCCCGGGGCCGTGCCCGATGATCGTTGACTTTGTCGATGCTGATTCGGCGAAATGGCAGCAATACGCCCACCAGCTGCGCTTCCCTTTGTCGTGGATCTATCGCCGCGAGGCGCGGTGCCTCTCCGCCCTCGAATTGCAGTTGGTGGCCGCTTCTGCCGCTTCCATCGTTATCAGCGACAAAGAGGCGAAGCAGCTACCTGGAGCCGACAAGCCAATACACGTGGTCGGCAATGGAGCAAAAGCGCCCGACCTGAACGCACCAGTATCTCCCGAAATTGAGCAACTCA
Organism: uncultured Acidobacteriaceae bacterium; assembly: GCA_963791965.1. Classification (GTDB taxonomy): domain Bacteria; phylum Acidobacteriota; class Terriglobia; order Terriglobales; family Acidobacteriaceae; genus CAVVDY01. Next base: position 323,896 of record CAWBUK010000011.1, read on the forward strand.
AACCGTTCGTCGTATTCGTCGGCACTATGAGTTACTTGCCCAATATTGACGCGGTGAAGTACTTTGCGCAGGAAATTTTCCCCAGGCTGCTCTCCAAACATCCTGCGCTCAAATTTGTTATCGTTGGCCGCGAGCCTGCCCGGGAAGTACGGGCTCTGTCGCGTCTGACTGGTGTACATGTAACCGGGGAAGTGGCCGATACCGGAGCCTACCTGACCGCCGCACAGGTTGCGGTCGCACCGTTCCAGGTGTCCCAGGGCGTACATAATAAAATTCTTGAAGCGATCATCGCCCGGGTGCCGGTTGTCTGCTCCGCCTTGGCAGTCGAAGGTCTCCCTTCCAACTTACGCCGCAGTGTGATGCTTGCAGGCGATGCTACCGACTTCGCCCAGCAAGTGGCCAAATTCCTGGAAAGCGAAAGCGCCCGCGCAAAATATCGCGACGACGCTGCACAAGTCTGCAACGACCTTCTTTGGGATCACGTCTTGGAACCACTGAACGACCTCATCGAGCAAGTCGCCGGTAGCCGCAGGCACGAGAGCGGCTCATCCATCAGGCCCCGGGAGCTGGTGACTTAACTGCCAGGGCATCCCAGGCGTTATCCGTCTACGCGGCCGGCGTGTTGAAAACCTAGGCGCTCCAACACCCTCAACACATTCGCTTCCCACGTATGGTTTTGAAGTACCGTTCTGCGCGCGGCAGCACCCAAAGCCTGGGCGAACGCGGGATCGTGCACCAGGCGTTCGGCTTGGCCACAGAAGTCATCATGGTCGCGAGGTGCGAACAAAAGTCCCGATAGCTGGTGTTCAAGTACTTCTTCAATTGGAGAATAGCGTGGAGCCAAGATGGGCTTCGCCGCTGCCATGTACTCAAACAACTTCATAGGCGAGCCGTGCTCATTGGAGTCAGGAATGATGCAGATGTCCATTAATGACAGAAATCCCGGTATCTGAGCCGGCTGTACGAATCCCGTGAACTTCACGACCTCTTGTAATCCGAGCCTCTCGACCTGACCCTCGATCTCGGAACGGATCGGTCCATCGCCAACCAGAAGTACGCGTAGTTGCCGATTGCGTGAATACAGACGGGCAACGCCTTCCAGCAGAAAATCTAAACCGTGCCATGCCACAAATGCTCCGACCACTCCGAGAGTGCAAACCTCGGCGGGCGCGCGCTGCTCTACTTGTGCGAACCGTTCCGGCGACGTGGCGTTCGGAAGTACCAGGATCTTGCCCGGATCCTCGTGGTAAGTAGCAGCAGCCATCTCCGCGAATTTTCGAGAGATGGTTATGCATAGCGTGGCACGACGGAAAATAAATCCCTCGATAGCGCTGGCCAGGCTCCGGAGAGCGAGTGGACGGGAACGCTTGATGAAAGTCGCATCATTGATTTCTAGGACAAGCGGCACTTTGTATAAATCCGCCGCTACCGTGGGTGCAAATGTAAATAAGCTGTAGCGCGCGTATAGGAGATCAGGGCGGTTCCGCTTCAGGTGGAGCAACAACCGGGGAATCTCCCAGAGGTTATAGGCGAGTTCGCAGGCTTCGAACACGGCTTCTGGCAGGTGCGCTGCCAGGTAGCTGAGCACTCTACGCACGGCACTGCTTCTTGGCGCCGACGCTGCCTCATCAAGCGATGGACCTCGCTCCACACTGACCCCTGGAGGCTCCAGCAACTCAACCTTGTACCCTAGAGCCCGAAATGCGTTGACGACACCTCGAATGTGCTCCCCTTCGGCACAGCTAGCCTGGGTTCGATGTTCGTACAGTACTCGCATGAGGAGAGAACGGGGACCGGCGTGCGTCCACAAAGATTCCTGCAAGTCAGTCGCCGTCAGTCACCATCGATTATCGCAAATGGGTTAGCAAGGCAGCAGGCGCCGCTGCTCTTCGCAACGGCGCCGGGAAGAATCAAGTCAGGATAATTTCTTACCGCAACCGGAGAATGTATGCGGGCTGGTCGAAATCGTTGACCAACACGAACACGTCGAGTGCCGGGAAATACCGGAAACGCCCGAACGTACCATTGGTGGTGTTAGGTATCGCCTGGTGGTGAGCGTTCGGTGGACCTCCACTGAAGGTCAGCTTCTGGCAGGTGAAACGCTGCCGCACGATATCCGGCGTCATGACGTATACGCTATTGCCTTCGTTGGGCCACGCGACGAAGTTCTGGGCCACCGAATCATAGGTAAAGGCAGGATACTGTTCACTCGTCGGGAACCGGTTCGCGCCTCCTGCCAGAAGTTCGGCGCAATTGGGATCGGCCATGGTGGCGGCAGTCCAGTCCTGCACTACCGCAGCGGTCGGATTGCTGATATCAGCCACCATAACTCCGTTCGTCAGAGTACAGATTTCGTTTAGACAGTTCCCCAGTGCTACAAATAGCTTCCTGCCCGGATCGATACCTCCGTACAAGGCCTCGCTCAACCAGAACCCATAGTGCGGGGTGATTTGTGTATATGTGTTGGTCGAGAGATTGTAGGTGTAGAGCGCGTCAGTATCAGCCAGGAAAACTAATCCGCTGTTAGGGTCGTAATCTGCAATATCCGCCAACCCTGGATTTCCCCCAACATTTCCCGGCTTCGCTCCGTTCCAGTGCATGGTCGGATCTTCATGCGCCCACATTGAGCCATTGGATAAGCCGGGCAATGGAATAGTCCACGTATCGAGCGCGGAGTTCCCGGTGATACAAGCATCGGCGCCACCAAACACGTACATCTTCTCGGCTCCAGGTATGTACGCCAAAGCCCCGTAGGTCTCTCGTGAGTTCGGCGAAAAATCGGGCTGCCCTGGAGGAATACCTCCCACACATACATTCTTGGTGGCAAAATTTGTCGGTACCGTCGGATCCTTCACTCTGGTCATAGTCACTGGGTTGGTGGTCAGATTGAGAGAGAAGATCTCGTTGCCATAGTAATTGTTATGGCCGCCGCCAAAGATGAGCAGGCGATTTCTGGCCTGATCGGCGATAGCACCGTTCCACGCCCAGATAACCTCCATGCATGTGAAGTTGAAATAGTATGGGTCGCCGCCGAAGTAGTCGGGAGGACAAGCTCCACTAACCGACAGGGAGGTACTCATCGGCAACGCGTGCCAGCCCTTCCCTTTGGGCAACGTGCTGTCGCTTACGGTCAGCAGTGTCGAGCCCGCGACCGACTGATAGGTTGCCGTGATAGTCGCAGTTCCTACCGACAGTGCTTGAGCCAAACCCTGCGAAACCGTGGATACATTGAGGTTCGACGACGACCAACCCGCCAGCAACGTAACATCCTGAGTGCTGTTGTCGCTGTAGTGCGCCGTTGCCGCGAATTGAACGGGCGATCCCACCACGGTTGTCGGGTTCATCGGAGCAAGAGTGACCGTTTGTAGGATGACAGTGACGCCCGTGCCGCTCAGAGTTGCCCGCTGAGTCCCAGTCGGATCGTTATCGTGCACACTGAGCGTCCCTGAAGCCAGGCCCACGTGCGTCGGACTGAACGTTACCATGATGCTGCAACTTTGCAACGAGCCGAGTGATGCTGGACAGTTGTTGACTTGGCGGTACGGCACCTGCACGCTGATGCTGCTGACAGTGATGCTGCTGATATCCAGTGGCACGCCCCCCTGGTTGCTTAACATCACCGTCTGCGGGGCACTATTGGTACCCACAGTAACGTTGCCGAAACTCAGGCTGGTCGGTGTCAGAACGGCCACGGGATACGACGGCGGGATGCCGGTACCGGCTAAAGGTACGGTCTGCTGGCCGCTGCCGCTGTTATCAGAAAATACTAGAGTTCCCGGACGGCCCCCAAAGCCCGTTGGCGTGAACACTACTGACACAGTACAGCTTCCCTGCGCACCTAACGTCGGAGGACAGTTGTTGGTCTGCGAATAATCACCCGTGGTAGTGATATTGCTGAAAGTCACGCCCGTGCCGCCCGTGTTCGTTACTGTAACCGGCATAGGCGCACTGGAGGTATTCACCACTTGGCTGGAAAATGTGAGACTGCTGGGATGGAACGTCAGCACCTCGTTCGATCGTAGACGAAGCACATAGGCAGGAATGTTGTAGTCATTGACAACGATGAACGCATCCACAGATGGGAAATAACGCAGGCGGCCGAAGGTACCATTCGCAGTATTGGCTCGGCCCTGTTGAGCGGAATTAGGCGGCCCTCCAGGATATGTCGTTTTGGTGCAGGTCAGTCGCTGATTGTTAACATCTGGCGTTAGCAGGTAAACCGTATTCCCCTGGCTCGGCCATCCTACGAATTGATGCCCCACAGGGTCATAGATGAATCCCGGCGACTGGTCACTATAACTGATGGGATTTGCGCCGCCGGAGAGAAACTCGGCGCAATTGGCATCGGCCATGGTAGCCGTAGTCCAGTTCTGCGCTTGTGTCGAGGAAGGATTACTGATATTAGCCACTATTACGCCGGTATTCGCTGCGCACTTAGACTGTGGGCAATTCCCTACCGCGATGAATAGATGCCGGTCGGGATCGACAGCACCAGACATCGAGCCGCTCGTCCAGAAGCCGTAATCAGCTGTCATTTTCGTGTAGACATTGTTTGCGTAGCTATAGTTGTAGAGTGCGCTGCCATCAGCAATAAAGACCAAAGAAGTATTGGGATCGTCGTCGGCCATCAGCCCGGTTAGCCTACCCGCACCGCTGCCCGGCGGCGTCCCCACGATTGGATCCATGTGCTGCCAGTTCAACGTGGCGAAACCGAGCGTCCAGGTGTTGTTTGTTCCCGATGCGGCTGTGCACGCCAACGTGCCTCCCACGGAAAACATCCTGTCGGCCCCTGGGATATACGCCAGCCCGCCATAGGTGGAGCGGGCGTTAGGAGCCGTTCCGACGCCGGGAGGTATAGCTTCGACGCACTGTGATCGATTGCTGAAGTTCGACGGTATACTCGGATCCAACAGCCGGGTCAGCGTGACCGGCTTTGCCATCAGGTTAAGTGAGAATACTTCATTACCGTAATAGTTATTCCCCCCGCCTCCCCATAGTATGAAGCGATTGCGCGACGTGTCTGCAATAGCTCCACTCCACGACCGAATCACATTTGGGCAATCATAGTTAAAGTAATAGCTGTCGCCTTCGTAATAGTCGGGAGGGCAAGCCCCGCTGGCCGTCAAGGAGGTACTCGCCGGCAATGCAGTCCAGCCTACACTTGACCCTAATCCACCCTGGGCGCTCAAGGACGTAACGAGAGTTGCCAACAGGAGAGGAGTTAAGAGCACAACCAGCCGTCGCGATGTCGCGGGAATCATTAGCAGTCTCCGAAATACATACTTAGGGTAGTCGCTGATCCGATGGGCGCCCACACATAATGCTTCAGTTCTGTGGCTCTGTCTGGCTACTGCCCTCGGTTGCGGTCTCATTTTAGCCCTGAGTCAACTTAATCTCTACCCTCCGCTATAGTTTCCGAATCGCGGTAACTCACGATGGGTACCAGGTAACCAGCGTGAATGGGTTGAATTGTCTATATTGTTTGTGCTTCTGGTGGAGCGCCGAGGTTACCTAACCCACCTCTAGACAGCAATATAAGAACTTCGATGATGGGGTTGTTGGCTGCCGCGATGCGCTGCTCTCGTCGGGTTGACTCTCCGGCGGTATCTAGTGGGTAGATTGAAGGGTCGTGTGAACAGGCCAATGGCGAGGATCGCGATGCGAAGGATTGAGTGGAGATATTAGTTTCAAACTTGATAGACCAAAATATGACGCGCGAAGGCGCAGAAACGATGGCGATACACCGTCTTGGGTCGTGCGCAGGGATAGGTCGATTGGATCAGAGGCGAGAACACCGTTCTGTTTGTGGCAATGGATGGATAACGCAAATGGAACCCAGGCGGGTGGAGCGAGAAGAGGTGAGGTGGTGAAGTATAGAACCATCAAGTATCTCCCCTGCAGTTGTGTCTACAGACGACAAATACCCGAGCTGGAACCATGCAGCCGATTCTCTGCATAACGGACGGGATAACTACTTTAGCGTGCCACTAATTAGTTTGGTTCGGCGCGTCTGGCCCGCTCAGTCGTGGTCATAACCGAGCAACGCCATAGCGCCGAACCAATTAAACACGAGGAGTTTTCTTAGTACTCCATTACTTCGGCTTCCGGCGGATGCAGACCATACTGCTTGATCTTATAAAGAAGCGCTTTGTAGCTGATCTTCAAGATTGTTGCCGCCTTCTGGCGGTGCCAATTGGTTTGTTCCAGGGCATGGCCAATGGCAGCGGCCTCGGCCTCCTTCTTTACAGAACGAGCCAGGGACTTCAATCCGGTAGGCTCCTTGGAGGTCTGGACCATCTGCACCAAATCGCCTTCGGTCTTCTGATTGCGCCGCAATTCCGAAATTGCCAGTTCCTCGTCACCCAATACCAGGTAGCGCCGGACAAAGTTCTCCAGTTGACGCAAATTGCCAGGCCAGGGATAGGCCAGGCATGCCTGCAACAAATTTTGGCTGAACGGTCGCATGGGGCTGGAGAACTGCACTGAACTCCGCTCCATGAAGTAGTTCATCAGCAAAGGAATTTCTTTCCTGCGATCGCGCAGAGAAGGAATCCTCATAGTGAAGCCGCTCAGACGGTAGTACAGATCTTCGCGCAACGTCTTGGCCGCCAGCGCCTCTTCCACATTGATGTTAGTGGCCGCCAGAATGCGAACGTCTGCCTGGATAGCGTTGCGCCCGCCCAGCCGCGTGAACCGGTGATCTTGCAGGAAGTGCAATAGTTTCGCCTGCAACGCCGGAGGCATCTCGCCAATTTCATCCAGCAAGATAGTCCCCTTCTCACACAGCTCGAACAGGCCCGGCTTGGCCTTCGTCGCTCCGGTAAATGCTCCGGCTTCATGACCAAACAATTCGCTTTCCAGCAATTCCGCCGGCACCGCCGCGCAATTGACTTTGAGGAAGCGATATTTCGCGCGTGGCGAGAGGTGGTGGATCAATAATGAAACCACCTCTTTCCCGGTTCCGCTTTGTCCGAGCATAAGAACGGGAATGTCGAACTTTGCGATCACGTTAGCCTGAGCATAAATCTGCTTCATCGCCGGGCTGGCGCAAACGAAAGTGACGTTGTCTCCCAGCGGCACCAGCTCAGCGTGATTGTCACTGAGTGGTTCTTCCACGGGAACCGGCCCCAGAGGGACGGGTTCCTGCAGGTACTGGTGAACGGCGGCTTCCAGCTCCGATTCTTCCAGCGGTTGAGACAAATAATCCAACGCGCCCATGCGAACCGCCAGCGCCGCGCTGCGTGCATCGCTGCCCGGGCCAAACATGATCACCTTCAGGTCGGGATGCAGTTCGCGGGCCCGCTGCAACGTGCGCAGCCCGTCACCGCCCGGCACTTCCAGATTCATCAGTACCAGTTCCGGGAGCGGTTTTTGGCGCAGTCGTTCCAACGTGTCATCGGCGGATTTGGCGCTCTCGATGCGGTATTCCTGCATCGGCAAAGACAAGAAGGGCGCATTCACAAGAAGTACCAAGGGTCCGGGAGTGGCTGACATCGCATAGGTAGCCATTTCTTATTTCCTCCTACTGGGATACTTTTAGCTACTCCAACTGGAACCTCTACCTGTATCGGAGAGAGCCGGCAAAGGACCTTCAATCGGGTAACGTTTTGGGATTACTGTCTTCGGGAACGGGATCCGTTCCCATCTACCACAGAACGGTCTGCGGATCTGATGGCCAGAGGTGCTTACTATCAGAGTCCCCAGCCGCTTACCTTCATTCTCGACGTGACAAGTTCCGTCACTGAGAAAGCGGGGTCGAAATTATTCACGTGCCGACCTGCATGCCGTCCAATAAATTTTCTTGTTGGAAGGCACGATTTGCCACTTTTTGCTTGCCCCACTTTCTAATTTGTTAAGGAAATGGACACTAAGCAGAATTTTGTTCCGAAATAATTTTTTCTGTACAGTTGATTTCTGGCATTTGCGCCCTTCACATCCCCCCGTCCCGGTTCCTCAAAAACTCTTTGGGCCAAGGCCGATTTGGCGTCATGTTTGCATATCTCACTTCAGAAGGTCGCTACAAAAATTGTGAACGCTTATCGATCACAAACCGCGTTGATGGTCCCTCACCATGGCAGCTTCCTGTCTGCCGACGTTTTTTGGGGATCCTCCATCGTTATGTCTCGCCTTCGCGAGGTCGCCGATCAGATTTCTCGTGTTCCCATACCGGTCTTCATCTACGGCGAAACCGGGACCGGCAAAGAAACACTCGCGACCTATATCCATCGCAACTCACCATGGCAAAACGGCCCATTTCTCAAGATTAATTGCGCCGCCATTCCTGGAAAGCTACTGGAATCCGAGCTGTTCGGATTTGAAGCCGGGGCCTTCACTGGTGCTCATAGCTCCAAAAGGGGACTACTTGAGCTCGCTGACTCCGGAACCCTGCTACTCGACTACATCTCCGAATGCGACTTGTCCCTTCAGGCAAAACTGCTCCGTTTCCTTCAGGACGGCAGCTTCACGCGCGTCGGAAGCGGAGATGAAATCCAAGTCACCTGCCGGGTCATTTGCCTCGCTAACGTGTCCTTGGAACAGGAAGTCCAATCCGGCCGCTTTCGAGAGGACTTATTTCACCGAATTTCCGGTATCAGTTTGCACATGCCGCTCTTAAAGGAACGGCTTGAAGACTTGCCGCTTATTGTCGGGTACCTGCTGAACCAGATTGCGGCAACTTTCGGGGTTGAAGCGCCTCCCCTGTCACGTGATCTCGTTCGTCAGTTGCTTCGCTACACGTGGCCAGGTAACTTCCGGGAACTTGAAAATGTCTTACGGCGCTATGTTCTACTGCGCACTCCCGAAGCCCTTCTAGAGGAACTCAGGCCCTCGCGCCCCCTGGCGCCGGTACTGCAACCTAAATCGGGGGCCGGATCCTCGTTCAAGACTCGGACCCGCCAGATCGTAAAGGAAGCTGAGGCACTCGCGATTCTCCGGGCACTTGAGGAGCATGGCTGGCATCGCGCTAACTCGGCCCGCTCGCTCAACATAAGCTTGCGTGGCCTGCTCTACAAGATGCGTAGCGCTGGAATCGGTAGCTGCGCTATCACCAGGAACTCGCAGACATCCATCCCGCCCGCACCCTCCAACCGAGTTCTCAACGAGTCTTAAGGCTGGGGCCGCAACCTACCAGTTCCCGGCTGGGTCCGTTTGATCGATGCGGAGAAGTTGCAAAACGAGTTCTGCAGCAAAGCCCTCGCCGTGGTTGGTTCGAGTTACGAAACCCTTACCATACAGCGATGCATTGCTGCTTATTCCTTGGCTCAGCGGCGTAAGAACCTGTAGTTCTATGGGTGCTTTCAGCGCCGGAACATTGGGACACAAGATATAAGCTCCAGCAACGCTCATATCCCGCGTCATTCCGGTACTCGAAATCCAGTTACCTGCAGCATCCTGCCATCGGAACCGTGCCCGAGCTGCCACGGCGTAGCGCTTCTTGGTCCTTCTGTCTTCCCCGTCTTTCATCTGTGCACGACCTAGCAACGCTTCCTCGCTTGAATCTGTGTGGTGTACACGCCAGAAGCCCGTGACAGGCTACGCGGATCACCGCACACGTATTCTGTGGCGCAAGGACTCCGTTGAAGTTCATTGCAAGATTCATACCGAAGCAGTAGAACCGCTTGCCTTGACGGCCAAACCGGACACTGGGTAGGTCACGGGCTCAAGCCAGTCGCAATCCATCTCCACTGTCACTCCTTGTTGAATTGCGGCAATCGAGACTAAAACCTTACAAGTTTTGTCGTGCCGAAGTACCGTACCTTCTAAGCCGGCGAATGGACCACTTCGCACTCGCACCGGCACACCGCCCTCGACCATGGGATGCCTCTCCAATTTCGCCGCATCCGTCATACACAGGCGAACAGCATCGATCTCTGTGTCCGGAATCGGAACTGGGCGGCCGTTTGCCGATAGTATGCGTATGACGCCTGGAGCACTTAACACCAGGCTCCTTTGCGGCTGACAGATCCTTGTGAATACGTACCCCGGAAAGAGCGGCGCCTGCAGGCGGACCCGACGGTCTTTCCATCTGCTCTCAACCTTGAAGGTCGGGCAGAAAACCTCGATCCCCTTCGTCTCCAGCTGTTGCGCCACCGCCTTCTCGTGCCGCGGTAGGGTGTACGCAGCAAACCAGTTACGCTCGGTGCTGACGGAGAAAATAAAAGCTGAATGCAGCAAGATGTCGCTCCCTCGATTGCCGATTGCACAAGGCTTCGCCAACGTGACCTACATGCGGTCACTATTCCAAAGAGAACTGGCGGTCGGGAGCGGGGACAAGAGGTGCAGCTGGTATATCCGAAACGGCCAGACTTTGGTGAGTCTCTAAGTGCCCAGACTATAGCCAACTCCGCTTCTCTATTGCAATAGGCATAAAGTCATCTCAGACTGTATGCCGATATGTCCTAATAGTTTCCCTATAATATTTCTCAATTTTTATATGACTCATTGTTCGGAATTTAGAAGCTATTCCCACCGACTGAAGGTACTTTCGACTTGAGTCGGATGAGAATAATTTCTCCCATATAAACGGTCTCCGTCCGCTACGTCCGAGACTGTTCGCTCTCCGCAAAAGAAGCATTCCCATGTCGACCGTGTATTCCTCGCTACAGCCCGTGGTTTGCGCATACCTATTCGACGATGAACGTAGATACACCTGCGCGGCGATCGAGATGATGCGCACTTGATAAGTTCTCTCTGGATGGGACACACTAGGCAGATTCTGTGGCTGTTAAAATACCTTTAGGTCCAAGATTGGCGTTGATCGCCAGTTGTTCCGGCCCGACACGCCTGTTTTCGCCAGCTAAGACGTGTTGCACGAACACCTTAGCGTGACGCGGCCCTGTAGCTCAGATGGATAGAGCAGCGGTTTCCTAAACCGTTGGTCGGCAGTTCGACTCTGCCCAGGGCCTCCATCCTATCCAACCAACTACCCCATCGCGGTCTCCTGGTCGCCCCCTCACGTGCCCCGAGAAGCCTGGAACCGTCGGCATATTCCCGCAATGGCCCGTCCCTGCCCGTCAGCCTAGAAGTCTGCGAATCTGTTCCACGTGATTGGCGTCGTGACCCGCCATATGAGCCGCCAGTTCCCTGACCGTTATCCGGCCGCGCTCGGCGTGAAGTCCGAAGTAGTCCCACTGCTCGGGTGCGAGCTGATGCAGGAATTGCAAGTTCGCCTTGCGCAGCAACCGAAAAAGCTCGAGCGACTCTTGCGGAGAACGAGCGCCGTAGTCGCCCATGCGCGCCCACAGCTCCTGGTCGAACCCGGCCAGCTCGATTCCGTTGTGTTCCACCATCTGGCGATAACGCCATGCAGCCGAAATTTCATCCTCTGCCAGGTGCGCGAGGATCTCACCGACCGACCACTTGTCTTTGCTGGACCGCGTTCTGACCTTCTGATCGGACGCACCGGCCAGCAGTTCAGCCAATACGGTCGCGGTTTGTTCTTGCAACTCCATCGGATCGCGACCTTTCGCATAATCACGCATGCGCTTCAAGTACTCCTCGCTATCCGGCATACCACCCTCCCTCGCTGATTACCAGGCAGTCAATCTATGCTGCCGGCAGCTTTGTGGATACAATTCCTCAACGGCCTGAAGTTAGTTGTGGGGATTCCAATGCGCATGCGATTCAGGTCGAGCGAGGAACACTGTGCATCACCTCTATTGGTGTGCGGACTGCAAAACTCCAGACTGTAAGCCGCGTCAGATTTTCAAGGACGTCCCGTTTGACAACAGCTCGTCAGACGAGCCCACCATCCATTTCAACTTTCCCGCGAGCTTTCAAATGCGCTGCCGGACGTGTGGCACAACCCACGTCTACACCCTGAACGATATCGACGATTTCAAGTCCGGCGACTCGCTACCGCTTGGCTTTGATCTCCTGGTGTGAACTGCTCGATCTGACGTCTCAATCGGGATAGGGCCGCGTTTCCAGAGAGCACATTCTTTCGCGAAATTGCAACTAATCGCTGCCGGGAGCCTTGGGGGGCACGGGCCGCGCGGGATTTTCATGGGCCGTACTTTCCTGCGATGTCTGAGCACCTGCAGCCGCAGTGGCGAGATCGGCGGGACTCCCGGAATAGCGGCGCTGCATTACAACTTTGCGCGCAGCCGCATACGGCTTGGCAGCCACTTTCTTCAGGACTTTCTTCGCGCTCCACAACGCCTGCTGTCGCGAGCAGGCAATGAAATCGCCGCTCGCAAGTTTAGCGGCCTCAGCTGCGGTGGTCGTCCGCAGAATACCGTAGCGTCCAATCACGCGGCATCCGTCAACCTCCTGCACGCTGGAGGTCGGCTCCGAGCTGAACAGGCTGCGGTATCCCGCCCGGGCAGCCGCAGTAGCGATCGCCGGCACGTAGGTTCCGCCGGGCACGGAGCCGCAAGTGAGCTCGCCGCCAATGATGCTCTCCAGCTTGCCGCGGCTGTCGCGCCATTCCGCGAACATCTGCTCGGGCGTGCAATCCCACATTGGGATGGGGTGCGAACACGTATGTGAACCAATGCAGTGGCCGCGCTCCGCCAGCTCACGCAACTGTGCCGCGGTGAGGAAGCCTGGCGTTCCGATAAAGTCCGTAGCGATAAGAAAGTGGCCACGCCAGCCGCGTCGCTCTAACTGGTCCGCGACATACATCGAACTGGCGCCGCCGTCGTCCATGGTGAACAGGAACGATGTCTGCCAGTCGTCGTCGGTGATGCGAACCGGCTTGCTTCTCACCGCAGCCGAAATAGCAGACAGGTGCTGCTCGAACTGATGCTCGGCCAGCTTATAGTGATCTGCGCCAATAGTATTGAAGCCGGATTGCGTGTACGCGCCCTCCGGGACAACATCGTGATACATAAGCGCCAGAGCCTTAGGCATAGCCTTCGAGGTTCAGGATGTGCCCCAACCGCTTGCCATGTCAACCGTGGTCTTGGGTATATTGGTTCACGTGGAGAATCAGGTCCAACCAAACCAGGAACCGTCCCCGGCCAAGCCGTCTACCGGACTGGTCAGCGACTTGCTAAAACAGGGTAAGTCGTACCGCGAACTGTTCGACCAGGTGATTGTCCCGTTGCAGACGAAAGGCGCCAAGCCCCCGTTCTTCTGCATGCACGGGGATACCGGCCGTGCCATCTTCTTCGCCCTGGCCAAGCGTCTGGGCTCGGATCAGCCGTTCTACGCCGTCCAATGCGTGGGCTTAGACGGCAAGACCGCGCCGCTCACCACCATGCAGACGATGGCTGCGCATTACATCAGTGAGATTCGCAAGCTGCAGCCCACTGGCCCTTACCTTCTCGGCGGATTCTGTATGGGCGGAGCCTTGGCCCTGGAAATGGCGCAGCAGCTACAGGCCGCCGGTGAGAAGGTCGCTCTGGTCGCCATGCTCGACACCCACGCGCCCTGGATGGTTCGCTCGACTAGCGAGGCGTCGCCGTATAGTCTCACTACCCGGCTGGAAGACCACTACCAGAACCTGCGCAAGATGCCCCGCAACGAAGTTCGCAAGTACCTGGCGATGCGGTTGGACAACGTGGGATTCATCATCAAGCGCCAGCTATGGGAGCTGGCTTATCGCGTGTATAAGCATCGCCAGGGTCCATTGCCGAAATTTCTGTGGGACATCGAGTCGGTCAACACTCACGCCTTCCTTGAGTACCAGGCCACGCCTTACGACGGCAAGATCGTCATGCTGGTGACCGACGGAACCGTCAACCGCTTCAACTGTGAGCACATTGGATGGGCGGACGTTCCGAAGCAGGGTCTCGAGATCCGCAGAGTGGCTGGCCTGCACGACACCATCATGAACGAACCCCACATTAAGCCATACGCCGCCGCGTTGAAAGCGGCGATCGGCGAGGCGCTGGCGTCCGGTTCAGGTACACATGCCGCCGTGACTGCTCTCAAACCAGAAACGCCGGCTCCGAAGTAGCGCGTTGTCGTCCTCCGCAACTATTTCGTATCGTTCTGCGCAGCTTGCTACTATAATTGTGTACACATACGTACACACGAAGAGGAGTCGAGATGGAAGCAGTCAAGGTGGGCATCCGCGAGTTCCGAGAAAACCTGGCGAGCTATCTTTTGGAGAGCGATACTCCTGTGGCGATCACCCGGCATGGCGACACGGTGGGTTACTACATTCCCGCGCGTCGCAAGCGTGAGGATAGCGATCGCGAGGCCCTGAAGCAGGCTTCCTCCAGATTGCAACGCGCGCTCGCCGCCCAGGGTATTTCAGAAGAGGAGATCCTCGCCGACTTTAAGCAGTGGCGACGCGGAAAGATCTGACGTGCGCAAGACTGTGGTGGTGGACGCCAATATCCTCTTGCGAGCTGTGTTCGGAAACAGGGTCCGACAGATACTAGAGAGATATGAAAATGAGGTTAATTTCTACGCGCCGGAAGCGTGTTTCCAAGACGCAAAGAAGTACATCCCTGCTGTGGCGGCCCGCCGGAGTATCGATGTCGATCTCGCCTTCTCCGTGCTTGACGGCGTTGGTCGGCTAGTTGAACCGGTCGATGCCACCCTATATCAGGAGTTCGAGGAACGTGCGCGGGAGCGCATGAATCCTAGGGATGCTGCGGACTGGCCAATCGCGGCTCTCGCCCTATTGCTTAAATCCCCAATTTGGACAGAGGACCAGGACTTCTTCGGAAGTGGCCTCGAAGTATGGACAACCGATCGCATCGAAATTTGTTTTCGCCAGGATTGATTCACCACCACCAAGTCCCTCGAAACCGCGCAGTCAACCCCTGCCGCGTCTCATCTCAGGCACAATAAATCTATGATCGTTTATTTCCTGCGTCACGCCAGTGCAAACCAGCACAAGATTTTTCCCAAAGAAGACGACCAGCGCCCTATCGATAAGCTCGGCAAAGAGCAGTGCCATGTTGTAGGGCGCGCCCTCGTTTCCTTGGGCGTGAAAGTTGACGCTGTGATCTCCAGTCCCTTGACCCGCGCCATCCAGACGGCGGAGCTTGCCGTCACAGAACTTGGTTACAAAGACAGAATCGTCATCAGCGAGGCCATGCGGCCTGAGGCGAACTTCGATCAATTCCACGATTTGCTGACGCATTACGGCGAGAGCAATGCGATCATGGTGGTCGGCCACAATCCCAGCATCACTGAGTTTTTACTTCACCTCATGACGGGCGATGAACCTTCCGACTGTGTTGATTTCAAGAAAGGCGCCGTCGCCAAGGTCGAAGTGCAGGGAGAAAAAGGGGTGCTGCACTGGCTGCTGACCCCCAAGATGGCCAGTAAGCTTCAGGCGGTCTCAGTCAAAAGCTCGCGACCGAAGACCTCGCGGAAGTAGTCCTTTTCCTGTTCCACCGCCCAAAGCTCCAGCTCCACTCCATCGGGAGTACTGGGGGTGAGCCGAAGCGTGACGCGCTCCTCCTGCCCGATTTTGATCCGCAGGTCCTGCACTACGCCGCGCCGGCTCTGATCCAGCGCGCGCGCCAGTCTTAGCAATGCCACCGCCTTCGGAACACGGCTCTGAACACTGGAAGGCAGCACCCGGATATTGCGATCGCTCGGACTAGGCAACGACTTTCCGACATATCGCGCAATGGCGGCGATGATGAGGCGCTGCACCGTGGTGTATCCGAAAATTTCCGAATGCGCGATCACGTAATAGGTGTGGCGGCGGCGGCCCGACCGGTTAATGTACGAGCCAACCTCATGCAGCATGGCGGCGGCCTCCAGCCAATCGGCATATTCCTCGGGCAACTGGTGGATCGGCTGCAAGCGATGAAACAGCTGAATCGCCAGGTCGCGTATGCGGCGGGCGAATGCCAGGTCGACTCCGTAGTGCTTGGCGGCCGAGATGAGCGCGTCCTGCCGTTCCGACTGCACCCGTTCAGCCATGGCCGAACTGGCGTTGTAGTCGGCCATCATCTGTGCCAGCAAGCCATCGCGCAACCCTAGCGGCAGATAGCGGAAGGTGCCCAACTCGCACATCTCCAACAGCTCGGCATAAACCATGGAGCCGGCCACAATAATCTCGGCGCGCCTTGGTCCAATTCCCCGCAGCGCCTGGCGTTGGGCCAGGCTGCGCTTGCTCAAATCTTTCGCGATTTTCGAAAGCGCCGGCTGTGGCACTGCCGCAGGCTTCGAGGGATCGTCGCCGCGGCCGCTGTAATAGTTCGACAGTGCTGCAGCGGTACCGGAAGTCGCAATCGCCGTCTGGACATTGGCGTCGAGCACGCGCTTCTGCACCCGGCCGATTTCACGCTGTATCAACGAACGCATCGCCTCCAACTCTTTTTTGCGTGGTGGGTCGGAGTGCATAAAGGCTTGCGTCAGCCGTACCGCACCAATCGGCAGGCTCACCATCTCGGCGATGTGACCGTGGTCGGAGATGGTCAACTCGCAACTGCCGCCGCCCAGATCCATCAGCAGCGCGCGCGCGTTGGCGATGCGCGTATTCGAAAGTAGGCCCAGGTGGATCAGTCGCCCCTCTTCCAGCCCGGAAATAACTTCGACCTTCCAGCCCGTTGCGGTCCGCACCCAATCGACAAAGGCGCGGCTATTCTTGGCATCGCGCATCGCACTGGTCGCGACTACGCGAACCCGGTCGGCAGCGTAGCTTTGGATGGCCCGCAGAAATCGCTGTAACACCTGGATGGTGTAGGCCATGGCTTGCGGCTCGAGCGAGCCATTGGCAAACACACCTGCGCCTAAACGCGTGACCTCGCGGTCTTCAAAGACGGTCTTCAAGCGATCGCGATCCGCTTCGGCGATCTTGAGCCGAACCGAGTTGGATCCGATGTCGACAGCTGCGAATGTGGGCATAAGTTATGGCCAGAACAGCGCTATCTGTCAGCCCGCTGCGCGAGACTGCACCTTTCGCGATGGTGTCGCGCGATGGTGTCGCGCGGTGCGGTCGCTTGCGTTGGGCGGTCAGCTGCTCCGCTTCGAGACGAACCAGCCCCTGCTTGGCATTGTGGCACGTCTCAACCTTGCAGCCAACCTCAGGCGATGAATCGTGCTCTGAATCACAGTAGGTGTAGCTCGCAAAACGCGTTTTGCCCTGCGATCGCGAATCCGCAACCCGCGCCATTTCTCTGAGGAGAGCTCATGACTTCCCGCCGCGTTCTTGGTTCCGTTTGCCTTGTTCTCTTCACCCTGATCGCGATACCGTCTGTGGCTGCCCAGAACCGCGACATAACCTCTGTAGACGATCCCGGCACAAGTTCGCCAGCCAATATCACTGCCGTCAACCACGTCATCTTCATGTTGCAGGAGAACCGCAGCTTCGATACCTACTTTGGGATGCTGAACCCTTATCGACTCGCGCGTGGCTGGAACCTCGGCGACGACCATAAGGAGTACGACGTCGATGGCATTGATGACAAGCTGAGCACCATCCATAACGAAGACGACGAGAGCCAGGCGTTCTATCTTTTTCACACCACCAGCACCTGCCTCGATGACATGACCTCCTCATGGCTGGAGAGCTACGGCGATGTGAACCGCTACGATTTCACCATCACCCGCAAAATCCTGATGGATGGCTACGTTCACACCGCGGAGAACTTCGCCAAGAGCCATGGTGGCACCGGCGACTTCACTGACTTTGTCGGGCGCAGGGCGATGGCGTATTACCAGGACGTCGACTACACCGGGCAAAAGCCCGAGCTCAATTACTACTACTACATGGCATCGCAGTTCGCGCTTGGGGACCGCTGGTTCTCTCCTGTCTCCAGCAAGACCATTCCTAACCGCCTGGCCACCATGTCCGGAGGAACCACGCAGGGTTATGTTTTCGACCCAGGAAGCGACGACCACGCGCCGCAACTCACGGCCAAGACGATCTTTCAGGCGCTCAGTGAAAAAGGTGTGTCGTGGAAGATTTACTACTCGCTGACCAACTCTGACGGTTCTCCCTCCACTACCTTCACCTATTTCAATTACGCGAACAGATTTATCTACAAGGACCAGAACGGCCATTGGGTTATCGACCCAACCCACATCGCTCCCATTGCGCAGTACTACACCGACGTCGCCAACGGCACACTTCCCAGCTATTCGTTCATTGAGACGAAGTACGGAGACGGCGACGAGCATCCCGGCTCCGGGCAATCGATTCTGCTCGGCCAGCAGGAAGTCGCGCAGATTATCAATGCGCTGATGTATAGCCCATCGTGGACCGACTCGGTGTTCTTTCTCGCCTACGACGAGGCCGGAGGCCCTTACGATCACGTCCCTCCCGTCCCCGGCAGGACCAACATTAATACCGACTCGAATCTGGCGTCTGCTCGAAGGCGATGTAGGCACCATCTCGGATAATCCGGATCTCTACCGACCCTGTGTGTCACCCGTGCAAAACTACTCCAATCACTGCGACTTGCGGGCCGGTAATCCGGGGACGCACCCCTACGATGTAGCTCGGCAGCATGGATTCGCAGGACAGCTTGGCTTTCGCGTGCCTAACTTTATTATTTCGCCCTTTTCGCGGCGGCATTACGTAGGACATCGCGCCATGGATCACACCGCTGTGCTGCGTTTCGTCGAAAAGCGATGGAACCTCGCTCCCTTGACGACCCGCGATCGTTATCAGCCAGACCTGTCGGACTTCTTCGACTTCAGCGGCAAGCCTTGGGCCACGCCTCCACCGATGAATGAGCTGCCGGTTCCTCCGCCGGTGGGCAATACCTGCCACGCAGCGAACTTCTAAACGCATTTCGAAGGCTCTAATTCAGATTGCGTTTCGATACCGTTGAACTCGACTTTGATTTGCCGGCTACGCCCGACACGTTCGGATCCTCATCCTCGTCGTCAGGCGAAAACAGAAAATCTTCGATCTCATCGATGCGCGCGCTGGCATCCCGATATCCGATCTCGATGAGGTCTGTCGTATATCGCGAGGCGAATAGCAGGTAACTCATCAAGTCAGCACAGGAAGCTGCGTTCTTGCCCAGACCACTGACAAAGTACTGGATCAGGTAAGGCACATCCCTCTGATGCTGCTCGGCAAGCTCCGCCAGGTTAACGGAGGGAGTAATCAAGAGCGGCGTCAACCGTCGCACGCGCTCGCACCCGTCAACCTTCGACTGGTCGAAGCGCCCTGAGCTAAGCAGCAGGTTCAGCCGTTGCAGGTGCTCAACGTCCGTCGCCAGATGGTCCAGGAACATCACGTTGAAGAGCACTCCCAGCACCTGTGCCAGCGATGGGTCATTCCTACCGGCAGCTTCTTCCTGATGCTCCAGGCCGTGTCCGCGCACACCAATGGCGAAAAGTTTGCTCGCTCCCAGCCGTATCACCGGACTTAGCGGCTGCTGCAGCCGAATGCAGCCGTCGCCGAAGAATGCCGTACCGCGCGGCGTCTTCAGCTTCACCGGTTGAAACACCAGCGGGATCGCGGCCGATGCGCAGATATGGTCAACCGTGATTTTCGTCGATAGTGTCACCCGCCGGCTGCGATTCCACATGGGATGACCCTTTGCGCCTTGAATAAAGAGATAGCTCTTCCCAGAGTTGTAGTTCGTAGCAGAAATGGTCAGGGCATACAGATGTCCACGCTTGATGTTCTCCTGGATTCGATCACAGTCAAGCTGCCGATGAAGAA
Organism: uncultured Acidobacteriaceae bacterium; assembly: GCA_963791965.1. Taxonomy (GTDB): domain Bacteria; phylum Acidobacteriota; class Terriglobia; order Terriglobales; family Acidobacteriaceae; genus CAVVDY01. The sequence goes on from CAWBUK010000011.1 coordinate 343,436, forward strand.
AGCCTCTGAGCGGCGTAGCGTCCAGAAACGATCTGGCGTTGCCGCCGCCGAGCACTGCTCCAAAAGAGAGATCCAATATCCATGTGACCGAATTACGCGCTTGCGATAGCATGTCGCAGCGAAAGATGTCCTGCGGACGGAGGTTTGACCAGATATGCGCCAGGACTTTGGTCGCCAAAGGGAAATCGTCGCAGCCCATGGCCAGGCCGGCGCCATTGATCGCTCCGGCTGACGATCCTCCTATGATGGGAAACGGATTCGGTCGTCCCTGGAGGTATTTGATCTCCCCAATCCGTTTCAGAACGCCGGCTTGATAAGCTCCCCGTGCCCCGCCGCCTGTCATTACCAGGCCGAACGTGCTTGCCATTCCCTTCCCCCTGGGCTCACTCGCGCAGCATAGGCCGCGCATCACCTTGAAAAGCCACTAACCTTGTCTCTGGGCGATCTGGTAATCACGCCGCCCGCCAGGCCGAATCGGCAGCAAGGATCCGGCCCACGCGACAAGTGTCGTGCAAACCATTTTTTCTGTCAGTGAGTTGCATCACGCCGCATTGCGGGGCGCAGTCGGGGGGGCCGCGCCTGTTCCCACAAGAACTTAGCATTCAGCGGGCAGTTCTCAGACGCTCGCCACAGATAGCTGAGCAGCTTCTTGTCTAATATCTATGCGGTTTCCTTTCGCCCGCCCGTCAGTTCCTCGGTCGCGGCTTGGACGGCTGCCTCGGCCGCCTGGCGCCCGACCCGGGCTCCGATCTCGCCCGCCTTCTGCTTAGCTTCCCGAGCTGCTTCGGCCGCCTTCTGAGCGGGAATCTCCGAAAGCTCGCGTGCTTTGTCCACCAGCTGAGCGCGTGTCTGCTCTCCTGGCGCAGGCGCCAACAGCATTCCTACAACGTAGCCGATACCAACTCCCAACAAGAAACGCATGGATTTCTCCCTTCGATCTATGCCTAGCTTCGATGCGTTTAGGTGATCAAGAGCTTTCCCCGCGAGGCTTCATGAAAAACGCCGGGAGCTTGCGCTCCCGGCGGTGGAGAGGAACTGCTTGCTGAGGATTAGAAGCTTACGCGAAGGCCAAATTCCATGGCACGCGGGCTGGTGTCGGTGACCGTTCCCGGCAACGTACCCCACGAGGCAGCGTTGCTGGTGTCGAGATAGTCTCCACTAGGATCACCGAACTGGTTGTGGTTGAACAGGTTGGTAAAGACCACCTGGAACTCGGTGTTCACCCGTTCCGTGATCTTGAACATCTTCTTCACGCTCAAGTCCACGTTCCAGTAGTTGAGGCCACGCGCCACACCGAAGCCGCCATCCTTGGTGTCATATCCCAGAATTGGCTGCCGAACGTTGTTCCACGTAGCAACCGGGTCAGCGAACATGTTGACGCCGTAGCCCGCCGTACCGATGCCTCCCGCGCCGGCCACGTTGTTATAACGCTTGCCAGACGGTAAGGGGGCGATCGGAATTGCGTTTTCCGAAACTCCATACCCAAAGAAGTTTGAGGAGTCGCCTTCACCAAACGCCTGACCACCACCGTTGATCGTGCCCAGGGTGATCGGCAGCCCGGTGCCGGTCGTGAAGATCGGAGCGATGTTCCAGCCGCCCAGCAGGTGTCCTACGAAACCTGACTGCGAGCTGTACCACTTCGGCTGATACACGGCATACATGTTGAACACCAGGGTGCGATCGAAAGGCTGCAGACCGTAGCCGGTGTTGATGTTGAACGGATCGATCGCCGTAGCTTCCGAGGTTGCCTGCACTTCAGCACCCGTGCCCAGCGCCTTCGACCAGGTGAAGTTCGACTGCATGCTGACGCCATTCCAATCCGACGTCTTCACGCTCACGAACAGTGCGTTGTAATTACCATGTCCCAGGCTGGCGTTCATACCCACGCCGCTGGTCAGCTGCCCGCTGGCGCCGAAATCACTACCGGGGATGGCAGTGTTCATCATGCTGCGTGGGAAGTTGAAGCCACCGCTGTCCAGATCGCTGTACAGCGACCAGACGTTGGCGTAGGTAAGGTTGCCGGTACCGTTGAGACCCTCGTTGGCGATGACGGCCTGAGTGCAGTTGGCGTAGCCATTGCAATAGCCGGTGCCGGAAAGAGCCGCTTCAAAGAAAGGCTGAGGAGCGACCGCATTGGCATTGCCTATACAGTTTCCACCGCCCAGGTTGTTGGCGCTGCCATTGCCGCAATATCCGATCACCGTATTGGCGTACGCCTTGGCGAAGGTCTGTCCGCCCTTGGTCATCATGTACGGTACCGCGTTCAAGTTGATGGGCAAGTATTCGTTGTGGATGATGCGTCCGATGTAGCCGGCTTCCAGGCTGACCTTGTTCGTCAACTGGCGCTGGAAGGTGAAGGTGAACGAATCGACTACGTTGGGACGGAAGTTCGGATCCAGCGCTTCACCCGCACCAGCAGCTACGCCGTTCACGCCCGGATAAAGGGGCTGAGGCAGCGTCTGGCTGGCCTGCGGCAACGGCGCTGTCAAACCGTCGACTCCTACTCGGAACGCGGTGTTCGGATTCGATCCCGTGCAAGCTCCAGTGACGGTTCCGCCATTGCACTGTACGGCTTGGATCAGTCCGGTTCCCAGCAACGGTACCAGCACCTGGTCAACACCGTTCAAACGGCCATAGGTGCGGCCATACCCGCCACGAAGGATGGTTCGGCCATCACCAAACACGTCCAACGCTCCGGCGAGACGCGGACTCCACTCACCGTAGTAAGGGTTGTAAGGATACTTCTGCGGGTTGGCCGTGTTCCCGATCAGGGTGAAGCCAACCTGCGGGTTGTAAACGTTGCCGGCAAGTGCGGCGGACTGACGGTTACTCAGGTAGTCCGTCGTGCTGATCGGATTGTTGTCCGGCCCGACGAAGATGATTTGCGCCCGGTTCTTTTCATACGGCGGCATTTCCACCGTCCAGCCCAGGCCGTACGTCAGCGTAAACCGTGACGTCATGCGCCAGGTGTCGCTGCCGTAGAAGTTGCCGTAAGGAATGTTCACCGCGGTGTAAGCCGGTGTCAGCGGAGGATTCAGCGTCAGGTTCTTGCCCGTGCGGGTATAGGCAATCTGCGAAATCGAAACCAGACCCAGCACTGACGCGTAGTCGCGACCCCACGTGGCGTTGGAGGCACCTGCCGGTACGTATCCCGTCATGTCAACGCCTGTTCCTGCACCACCGCTTGTACCTAACTGGTACACCGTCTGGTAATTGATACCGCCGCCGTTGTCAGTGCGCTGGTGCTGGTCATAGTTCTTTTGGAACATGCCGCCAAACTGGATGAGGTGCTTGCCATGCAGCCACGTTAAGTCGTCGCGGAACATGGTGTCGTGCCCATTCCAGTAGCGGGTACGGGTCTGCTGCGTGTTCACGTTATACGGCAGCAGCGCTTGCGTCGCGTTTTCGCCGCCCGGCTCCAACGCTCCCGCCAGACCTGCAATCTGTGGTGGATCACCGGCCGTGCCCCACTGCCAGAAATTACGCAGATAGCTGAAGGTGAAGTTGTTGGTGATGTTGTTAGTCAACTGTCCCGTGAGTCCGCCCACCAGGTACCACGGCACCTGCGGACGGTTTGACAGCGAGGCGGGTGTTCCCAGCGTGTCACCCGGGAAGAATCCGCCGATATCCACCTGGTCCGTAGTCGCACGTGTCAGGTGGTAATAGCGATAGCTGCTCATGAAGTGCCACTTGGAACCGAAATCGTGGTCCAGGCGGACTACGCCGAAGTTGTCGTCCTGCGGGATGCCGACGTTTGCCAGGAATCCCGCAATGTTGCCCTGACCCGCCGAGTTGACATCGCAGCGCGCCAGGCCGCAGCCGGCTTCGTTCGACAACGGCATGTACTTGTTCCACATCTGCTGCACCAGCGGGTTGATACCGACACCTCTTGGGTCGCACGGCCCAGCGGCTCCGCAGTTCGACGGAGCAATGGTTTGCCCCTTGTAGGTCACCGCGACTGGATTCAGGTTGTAATACTGGTTATTGAAGAACAGCAGGCCCATCCGCATCGAATCCGTAGGCACAGCGCGTTCCACCGTGCTCGCATTCGGCCAGCGGAATCCCTGGTAGTTGGCGAAGAAATACGTTTTGCCACCCAGAATTTCCTTGGGGATAATCGGACCGCCAATGGCGCCGCCGAAACGGTTGTAGTGGAAGCTCGGCGTTCCCACACCGTTCAGGTTGTTCTGCCAGGTGTTGGCGTTCAGATTGTTGTCGAGGTAATACTCGTACACCGTTCCATGCCACTGGCTGGTGCCGCGCTTGGTAACAATCTGTACCTGCGCACCCGACGAGCTGTTGAAGTCAGCTCCCTGCCCTGCGGTGCTGACCTTGAACTCTTCCACCGAGTCGGCGGGAGTAGGCATGACGCCGGTGGCACCGGCGGCCACACCGTTACTCTGGTTGGCTGCGCCGCCCGTCGGATCGCCGGCGAAGCTGGGCGTGTACACGCTCGTGCTGCCGTCCATATCATTGGTGTTGCTGCCGCCGTCAAGTTGGAACGTGCTCTGGTCAACTACCGTGCCGGCCACGCTGCCGTCAGGGCTGATGCCGGCCTGCAGGGTCAAGAACGTGCTGGTGTCGCGAGCGATGCTGGGCAGCGATTGCAGCGCGATGCCGCTGACCGTGCTGCCGACCGTAGCGTTGTCAGTCTGCAATTCAACACCGGTGGTCGCTACTTCGATCGTCTGGCTCTCCGATCCAACCCGTAGAACCACGTTGTTGCTCGATACCTGTCCGACTTCAACCACATCACCCGTGATCGCCGACTTGGCAAACCCTTGCTTGGTGAAAGTGATGTCATATTTGCCCGGGTTCACGCTCACAAAAACGTATCTGCCGGCGCTGTTGGTTGTCGTGGTTCGCACTTGCCCGGTGGAGTTGTCTTTCAAATTCACCGTCACATCTGGAATCACAGCGTTGGTGGAATCAGTAACGGTTCCATTGACTGTGCCCAGAGTGGTCGTCTGCGCGAACACTGGTAACGCGGTGCAACACAGCAGCAATGCCGAAAGCAGGGCCGCCGCAAAATAGAACCGTTTGCACGTCGAATGCATCGTTCTTCCCCCTTCGAATTTCTACTCTCGGACCAATGGAGATAGTCCTGTAGCTACTACTTTCCTAGTCGAACTATCTGAAAAAAGTAAGGAGGGGTTCTTGCCCGACAGCTCGCCCCCCGACTAACGTCGCTCGTACCCACTAACAAGCGACTCAACCCACCAGATGGTTGAGCAATCTAGTTCCTAAATCGCGGTTATGCAATAGCACAAAAGTGCCTATCGATGGAATAACGTGCCTGCTAAGTCAATGCGTGACAGGAATTTGCAAAAACGGGAATCGCCGGAGGATCCCCGGAAGTGCCCGGGCGTCACTTGGTCGAGCAGGCTGTTTTGCGCCCACCCGCTCCACTTGCACCCTTCTACTACTACCAAGTAGGATTACGCCGATTGTTAACGTTCGAGGAATACACCTGATGCTGCGTCGTCTTTGCCTTACCTCTGTCCTGGTTCTTTCATCCGTTCTCGCTTCCTACGGCCAAGTGGATCAATCACTTGTGGGCGGCATGCAGTGGCGCCAAATTGGCCCCTTCCGCGGCGGTCGTGTCCTCGCCGTGGCCGGCGTCCCTGGCGACCCTAACACCTATTACTTTGGCGCTGTGGCCGGCGGCGTATTCAAGAGCACCAATGGCGGAATGACCTGGACTCCAACTTTCGATAAGCAGAGTGTCTCGTCCATCGGCGCCATCGCCGTGGCCGATGCCGACCACAACATTCTTTACGTGGGAACCGGCGAAGCCTGCTTGCGCGGAAACATCTCCTACGGCGACGGCGTCTACAAATCGACCGACGGCGGTCACTCGTGGACCAACATCGGCCTCAAAGATTCGCGCCACATCGGTGCGCTGATTATTGATCCCCGCAATCCTGACATCGCTCTCGTCGCTGCGCTCGGCCATGCCTGGGGACCAAACGAAGAACGCGGTGTGTTTCGCACCGCCGATGGCGGCAAGACCTGGCAGAAGGTTCTCTACAAAGACGAGAACACCGGCGCCATCGATGTAGTCTTTGATCCCAATAATTCCAGCATCGTTTATGCGGCGATGTATCAGGTGCGCCGCCAGCCCTGGACCTTCACCAGCGGCGGCCCCGGTAGCGGACTTTATAAATCAACCGACGGTGGACTTACCTGGAAACAACTCGCAGGGTCACGGCCTGCCCGACGGCGACCTCGGCCGCATCGGTGTTTCTGTTTCTGGAGCGAATTCCAATCGCGTGTATGCGCTGATCGAGGCGAAGAAGGGCGGCCTCTATCGTTCTGACGACGCCGGCAACACCTGGACCCTGGTCAACGACGACGAGCGTTATCGCCAGCGCGCCTGGTATTTCACGCACGTCTTCGCCGACCCGCAACAGCAGGACACGGTCTACGTTCTGAACACCGGCGCGTTCCGCTCCAACGATGGCGGCAAGAGTTTTGACTTGTTGCCTGCGCCGCATGGCGATCACCACGGACTGTGGATCGATCCCACCAATCCCAAGCGCATCATGAACAGCAACGACGGTGGCGTGACCATTTCCACCGATGGCGGCAAGACCTGGACCGAGCAGAACAATCAGCCGACCGCGCAGTTCTATCACGTCGTTACCGATAACCATTGGCCCTATCGCGTCTATGGCGCGCAGCAGGACAACAGCACAGTTGCCATCCTCAGCCGTAGCGAAGACGGTGTCATCGGTCGCCAGGATTGGTACGAGGTGGGCGGCGGCGAGAGCGGATACATTTCGCCCGATCCTAAAAATCCCGACATCGTTTACGCCGGATCCGATTCCGCGATTATGACGCGCTACGATCACGCCACCGAGCGCATGATCGATGTTTCGCCCTATCCCCTCGACACCTCGGGTAATGGCGCAGACAACCTGAAATATCGCTTCCAGTGGACCGAGCCGGTGCTGGTCTCGCAGTACGACTCCAACGTCATCTACACCGCGTCGCAGTATGTGATGAAGAGCAACGACCAGGGCCGCAGCTGGAACACCATCAGCCAGGACCTGACGCGCAACGACAAGTCCAAGCAGATACCGTCCGGCGGAAATATCACTCTCGACATCACCAGCGTCGAGTATTACGACACCGTCTTTGCCCTCACCGAATCCCCTTTGAAGCAGGGAATGTTGTGGGCCGGCACCGACGACGGCCTCATTCACCTCACCCGTGACGATGGCAAGACTGGGAAAACGTTACGCCTCCCGACATGCCTGCCTGGAGCATGGTCAGCATCATCGATGCCGGACATCATCGATCCGGGGACGGCGTACGCAGCCATCGATCGCCACAAGCTCGACGACTTCAATCCCCTGATCTACAAAACGCACGACTACGGCAAAACCTGGACTCGCATCAGCAACGGCATTCCGGCCGGCGCGTATGTGCGTACCGTGCGCGAAGATCCCAAAGTTAAAGGATTGCTTTACGCAGGAACCGAAACCGGCGTCTACTTCTCCAAAGATGACGGCGCAAACTGGCAGTCGTTACAACTGAACCTGCCGACCACGCCGATTCACGATCTCACCCTGAAGGACAACGATCTGGTAGCCGCGACCCATGGCCGCGCGTTCTGGATTCTTGACGACATCACGCCGTTGCGCCAGGCGAACTCCTCCATCGCCGGCCAGGACTTCCATCTCTTTCAGCCTTCTCCGACCGTGCGTCTGCACTTCCCCGATCAGGTGGATCGTCGTCGCCCGGTAGGCGATAACCCGCCCAAGGGCGCCATCCTCGACTACTACCTGAAGGCGAAGCCCGCCGCCAAAGAAGAGATCGTGATGGAGATCTTCGACGCCAACGGCAAGCGCGTTCGCCGGCTCTCCAGCCTCACCGAAACCAAGAGCGAGCAGCCGCCCGAGTGGCCCGACCAGGAACGGCCATCGAATCTGTTGCCGGCCAACGCAGGCATGAACCGCTTCGCGTGGGACCTGCGCTACGATCCGCCGGTGCAGATTCCGGGAGCGTTCTACGTCGGCGATCCGCCGCGCGGCCCGCTCGTAATCCCCGGAAAATATGAAGTGAAGTTGACCGTGAAGGGCGCCACCCAAGCCGAGCCGCTGGTCGTACAGCTCGACCCGCGCATCACCAACTCGGTGACCCAGGCCGATATGGAGAAGCAGCTCGAACTGGCGCAGAAGGTGCAGCAGGATATCGATCAGTTGCACCGCGCCGTCAACCAGATGCGAAGCTTGCGCAACAATCTTGAGCTGGTGCAGAAGTGGGCCGCCGCCGATTCTTCCAGCGGCACCGTGGTTGCCGCCGCCAAGGCGCTCGACCAGAAGATGACTCCGGTCGAGGGCCAGCTCATGCAGATCAAGATGAAGAGCTCGGAAGGCAACCTGCGCTATCCCAATATGCTGAACGAGGAATACTGGAGCTTCAACGAACTAGTGCAGTACAACGACGCCGCTCCTACGCAACAGCAGCTAGAGGTATATAAGGACTTGCACCAGCGCCTCGAAGCACAACTGGCCCAGTGGCAGGAGATCAAACGCACCGAGGTTCCGGCGCTGAATGCCGCTATGCGCAAGTCGGGAGTGCCTTCATTAACCGTGGGCGCAGGGACCACGGAGCAACCGGCCGCCGAGTCTGGCAGCGACAAGGAACGCGATCGGCGCGAGCGCGATTAAATGTCGTGACTGATGCATCACCCGAGGCCGGCGTAATCCGGCCTCAGTCTTTGTACGAGTCCCCGAGATTCGCGATGATCTCGCGCTTAATCTTGGGCATTCCGAAGAAGCTGATGAAGTAGGGCCCCGGCCACAGAAAAGCGTGCAACAGGCGGTCCTGCACCTGTGCGACGAAGACGCTGCCCAGCATGCGCAGTCGCTTCCGAAGTAGCCGCAGGATCTTCGCCAGCTCCGAGCTGCTCATTTGTTCGCGCACCGGATATGGAACTACCTCACGGGCTGTCCCACAGAGTGGGATAACCGGAATCCAGGCATCATCGGCGGCGCCAGTTTCCGAAACTGGGACGTACCCGTCCGCGCTCATTGGTCGTGGCGCGGAATAATCCCCCGGCGGTTTACGGCAAAACTCTTTTTCTACTGCATCCCGGGTTTTCGCGTCGAGCCCTGCCTTGATCACCGGATTACTCGCCGGCAACACAAACCTTGTATCCAGGAACTTCTGCGCATTACGGCGCCCCAGCGCATAGTCGTGGGCCCGAAAGCCTCGGTTGAAGAATCCGCCAAAAGCCCCCAGCGTCGCGCATTGCAGTGCGGGAGCCTGCTGTTCTGGCGGAACGTTTTGCGCCGCATACTTCTTCGCCAGCTCATCGTCGGACGGAACGATCACGTAGCGGTCGAACGTGGTGCCCTGCATGATCGCGCTCAGCGACTCGCCGAAGAATCGTGCCTGCGCAATCAGCGCATTGAATAGCCTCGGCAACGCTGCCAGAACTGCGGAATTGCTCTGCGCATTGAAGGTCGGATCAAAAGCCGTGGTCGTTGGAAACGGCGCGATGCCGATCACGGCGCGGTCAACCGTGTACGGGCCTTGCGCAGACATACCTCCCTCAATCGCCGGATCCAGTGAGTTCAGGTAGTCGTGCGCATAGTTGAATGGATCGTTGTTGGTCACGCCTCCATCCACGTTCAACGTCACATAAGGATGCCCGTCCTTAGGAGGAATTGTCGGCATCACCGGTGGTGGCGTTCCGGTTACTTTGGAGAGCACCGACTCCCAGCCTGGCGGTACGTACTCCTCCAACTCGCGGTTCAAAATGCGGGGCTTCAGGAAAACTGGAAACGCCCCCGTCGCCATGGCAGCCGTTTTCAACAGCTGCCAACCCGGCGCCTTCCCATCGCTCAGGTCCAACGCATGAGCCGCTACAGATTTCACAGCCGTACCACTGCTGACTGTCTGAAAACGAATCCGATCGCCATAGAAGAATGTCGTCTCTTCAATCGAGCCGGGCGCTTCTCCGTTCAGTGAATACGGCACTCCTCGCAGATTGGTCAGCGAAAGAAACAACGTAAGCGTCGACGACACATAAGGCCGCAGCACCGGCGCAGAACTCTTCGGATTCAGCACCGTGTCGGCAATTTTGTCGATGATGTTGGAATTCAGCAGCGAATCTACCGGCGCATCCTTTGAAAGATCGCAGGTCTCCAGCAGCGGGACGATGTCGATCGTGTTGACCCAGCTTTCGAAGAAGATGTTGTTGGTCTCGCGCTGGTTCACATTGTGAATGTGCTCGAAATCCTGATACAGCATCACCGACGAAATCGCCGCACACATGCCGCCCGCCGAAGCACCCGAGAAAACTTCGATGACAACGTCATGCATGGGGACGGCTTCGCCCCGCTGCTTCGCGGCGTACCACTCGTCGAGCGCTTCGGTCAGGAAATCCAGCACCCCGGCCGTGTACGCTCCGGCTGAAATAGCGCCAGCCATATTGATTCCGATTTTGAAAGGCGGCATCGATGACACTCCGGCATTGCGAAATGCCAACGAGCGTACCGCAGGAGTTAAGTGGACGGAAGTATCAAGTCAGGTGGAAGCATCCGGCTCGACGAAAGCATCCGAGTCGCTGAGCCTACCCCTCCGCCCTCTCGTCACACGCCCCGGTGATGAAACGCACGGTCATTGCATTGCAGCCGTCCTAAGCTCATCTCAGGTGTTGGAATGATGGCTGCCTCCCGATTACCGCTGAGTGGCCTTGAGCGTTTTCTCTTCCGCTTAGCCCTTGTTCTTGGTGCAACCCTTATCCTGTTTCGCCTTGGCGCCATGATCGTTCTGCCGTATCTCCGGCACGCGCGATAGTTTAGAAATTTCGCTTCTCACTCTTCGCCGATCCGCCGCCCTTTCTTTTCGAGTACAATTGCAGCCCTGTCCCGGCATTAAAGCTCAAAATCCCCCCTGAGGGCTTGCGATGTCATTCCGATCGGTATTCATTGCGGTTGTAATCGCCTTTGCTCTCGTTATTGCAGCTTTCCTGCTCAATCGCGCGCGTCCCAAGGTTGAGACCGAACAGCCCAACGCTGCGCTGGTACGCGCCACCGGCAAATGTGCCGAGTGCCACGCCCGCACCCAATATTCCGTCGTCCACGAATACGAGATGAGCGCCCATGCCCGCAAGGGCGTGAACTGCCTCGACTGCCACCAGCCCGCCGCCGGACAGGAAAAGAAAGACCATCACGGTTTCGTGATCTCCACCAAGCTCACCGCCGGCAATTGCCGCAGTTGTCACGAAGGTATCTATGAGCAATTTGTGCACAGTCGCCATGCCGCACCGGCCTGGGCCGCCATTTATGGGGAGAAGGGGCTTTCGCCGGAGCAGGTGAATTTCTCGGAGCAGTTTCAACCCGGAGGTACGCGACGCCCGCCGCATCCTTTTGTGCAGATGGAAGGCGGTTCCGCCATGACCAGCGGCTGCGAACAATGCCACAGCGTTGGACGCCCCAATGCCGACGGAACCATCGGCACCTGTACTTCCTGCCATACGCGCCACGACAGTTCCGTGCGGACCGCGCGCCTGCCCAGCACTTGCGCGCAATGTCACATGGGCCCCGATCACTCGCAGATTGAAATCTACGAGGAATCAAAGCACGGAGTGATGTTCCAGGCCCAGGAACATCTGCTGAATCTCGACGCTCCCCCCAAGACTCTGACCACTCGCGACATGTTTGTTCCCACCTGCGCCACCTGTCACATGAGCGGCATCAACGGTCTTGGCATCACTCACGATCCCTCCGAGCGGCTCTCGTATTACCTCGCCAATGCCATCAGCGAGAAGCGTCCGAATTACGCCCAGGCCCAGGCCAAAATGAAGCAGGTCTGCTCGCAATGCCACACCCCCGCCACCATCGACCGCGTGTACACCCAGGCCGAGCAGGCTGTGCAAAGCACCAACGCCAAGGTGCAGGCGGCGAAAGACATCATGGACGGCCTGCACAAGGATGGCCTGCTCACCGGCCCACCATTCTCACAGCCCATCGATTTCCTCTACTTCGATCTGTGGCATTACGACGGACGCACCAGCAAGCACGGAGCGTTTATGGGCGGAGCTGATTTTGTGCAGTGGCATGGCAATTACCCCATGCTGCAGAAGACGGTGGAGATGAATGCCATGGCGGCGGAGCTCAGGAAAGAGCACGGCCATGCCCACTGAGCGCTGGTGGGACGATCCCCAGCTTTGGCTTGAGGCCTTCGCTATTCTCAACATTGGGTTCCTCACCTTCGACATTTACATGGCCCACTCGGTAAATGAGTTTCGCAACCGTAATGAATACATTCCGCTGTTCTTTTCGGCCATCGCACCTCTCGTGCTGCTGGTAGCTCTGTGGTTCCGCCAGCGAAGTCCAATCCTGTGGAAGATACTGGGCCACGTCGTCGGCTTCTCTGCGGTTCTCATCGGATTGACCGGAGTGATTTTGCACCTGGACAGTCACTTCTTCGATGAGCGCACTTTGCGAAGCCTGACCTACTCGGCGCCCTTCGCCGCTCCGCTGGCTTATACCGGACTGGGCTTCCTGCTCATCATGAATCGCATGGTCGATGCCGACTCGGTGGAATGGGCGCAATGGGTGCTGTTGTTTACCTTGGGCGGCTTCATCGGGAACTTCACCTTCAGCCTTGCCGACCACGCAGCGAACGGCTTCTACTTCCCGCTGGAATGGGTGCCGGTGGTGGCCAGCGCAATCGCGGTGGGATTCCTCGCGGTGCCGCTCGTGATGCGAGTCTCGCGAACCTTCATCGATCTATGCGCCGCCGATTTTGCTGCTGGAAGCAGCCGTGGGATTGTGGGGTTTCCTGTTGCACGCCGAAGCCAATCTGCACGGACCTTCGGTTCACGCCTTCGACAACTTTGTCTATGGCGCGGCGCCCATGGCGCCTCTGCTCTTCCCCAACCTGATGGTATTGGGAATCATCGCCCTTTGGCAGTTGCGCAACAGTGAATACCTGCTCGGCGGAGTCTCTTCCTCTGTTCCGGCCCGATGAAAGGCGGGGAAATTACGATGCCCGCTCCGCCGCCAAGGTAGACTCGACCGGGGTCGGCCGCACCGGCTCGATGTAGCGGATGCCGCTCAGGCTTGTTCCTGATTCCGCGAGCACCATTACGCCCTCCAGTTCCAGGCGATACTGCTGGCCACGCCAGGTGATCCTGTTGCCGAAGAAGCTGCACACCCAGAAACCAAAGCCCATCAAATCGCGCAACGGATACAGCCAGCAAAGACGCAACGCCTGTGGATCGCGGACTACTTGCCACCCCGCCACTACCGCCATCAATACACGATTCAGGACGGCTACTCCCAGCATCGCGACTCCTAGCAGCGGTCGTCCCAACGCGATACCCGCCACCAGCCCGAGTAGCCCGAAAGGCATGGCGAAGCTGAGAACGCTCGCGGCATGTCCACCCGGACGGGAAAAGCGAGTGCTCTTCATCCAGCGAATCTGGTGCAGCAGCGATGGCGCCAGCGAACGGTTCACCACCACGTGATCGACTACATGCTTAGAGAGCACCACCCGCTTGCCCGATTCGGCGACGCGCTGGCCCAGCACGTAATCGTCGGCGCAGTAGATCGCCAGCGGCGCGAGGCCTCCAATGGAATCCAACACCTCTCGCTTGATCGCCATGGTCGGGCCAAGCGCGAATTGCATCCCTTCCAGCAGGTCCGACACCAGCACGCCAGCCGTCATTTCGACGCTCATGCCGAGCGCTTCCAGCCGTGGCCAAAGGCCGTCGCTGGTTGCTCCGCGGTAGACGCAGGTCGTCATACCGACCGCGGGATCGAGCAAGTCCGCCACCACCTCGCGAATGTAATTCGATTTCACCTGCACGTCGCTATCGCTGATGATCAGGTGGTCGTAACGCGCCGCCGCATACATCTTCTGTAAGGAGCAGATCTTCGCGTTCGCGGCCGTCGGCTCCCCGGAGATGACCACCTTCACTGCAACGAATGGATAGTCGCGGCGAACTTCCTCCACCACCGCCAGCGCCGGATCATCCACGCTGCGGGCTCCGAAGATGATTTCGAACGTCGGGTATTCCTGGTCGAAGAAGCTGGCAATGTTGGCGCGCAGGTTGGGCTCGGTCCCGCATAGCGGCTTCAGCAGCGTGACCGCCGGAAAGCGCTCGGGAGAGATTGGTGGAACTTTCCTGCGCCGGAAACGGGAACTTGCGACAAGCAATAAGCTGAGAAAGCCGGTGCAGGTTACCAGTCCGAGTGCTGCCAGCGTCAGCAGCGCATAACCAACGTACATTCAGTTCTCCAGCGGAAGTGGCCCGGCGAGGGGAGCGCCCGGCACGGACTTCTTAGAATACAGGAAGCTCATTGCCAAAAATAGCTCTCCCGGCCCAGATGCATCCCAATGATTGTCGTCCCCACTGGGCGCTTTTGCTGTGACGTACCGCACCGAGGTTTATCCTTAGAAATGTAATCCTTGTTTCTTACCGCAATCGTACGGAGGTTTCATGGTTAGTTCAGCAAGCAGCGTCGCAACCGGCGAAAAGATTTCAATTCATCCCCCCACCCGATTTCTCTTTGGTCCCGGCCCCACCCAAGTCCATCCCCGAGTTTATGAAGCGATGGCGCAGCCGGTAGTCGGGCACCTCGACTCCTACTTCTTCCAGGTCGCTAGCGACAACGAGCGCATGTTGCGCACGGTTTTTGGAACCAGGAACCAGCTCACGTTTTCGATCTCGGCGACCGGCAGCGGCGGCATGGAAACCGCTATCACCAACCTTGTCGATGCCGGAACAAAAGTCGCTGTCCTCGCCAACGGATACTTCTGCGATCGCATGATCGAAATGGCCAAACGGCAGGGCGCCAACGTCGTCCGCCTTGAGAAGCCCTGGGGAGAGTTCTTCACCGAAGACGAAGCCACCGATTTCATCCGCCGCGAAAAGCCGCAGGTCGTGATGTACGTGATGGCCGAGACGTCCACCGGCGTCTTCGAACGCGGCGAGGCGATCTGCAAAGCCGCCCACGAAGTCGGAGCCGTTGTCATCGCCGACTGCGTCACCTCGCTCGGCGCCATGCCGGTCGAGGTCGATAAGACCGGAATCGATGTCGCGTACAGCTGCACCCAGAAAGGGCTGAGCTGTCCTCCCGGCCTGTCGCCGATTACGGTTTCCCCCCGCGCCATGGAGCTGTTGAAGCAGCGCAAGAGTCCTCCGCGTACCTGGTACTTCGATATCGGGCTCATCGCCGACTATCTGCTGGAGTCGCATCGTTACCACCACACCGCGTCAGCAACCATGTTTTATGCCCTGCACGAAGGCCTCACGCTGATCGAGGAAGAAGGTCTGCCCGAGCGCTGCAATCGGCACCACAAGGCGCATCACCAGTTCGTCAAAACCATCGAGCGCATGGGACTGCAAATGCTCGTTCCCGAAGGCCACCGCATCTGGAACCTGAACACGGTTCGCGTGCCCGCCGGAGTGGACGACGCGAAAGTCCGCGCGACCCTGCTCAACGAGCACGGCATCGAGATCGCGGGCGGCTTCGGCCAGCTCGCCGGCAAAATCTTCCGCATCGGAATCATGGGGCCACTGGCAACACCAGAACACGTCGAAGATTTCCTGAAGAAGTTCTCCGACGCGCTGGGGCAGGCAGGATACAAAGGGTAAGCAAAAAAAGGTAGAGCGGCGCTTCAGCGCCGTGTTGCAGCGCTCGTTTATTGTTGTCATCCCGAGGCGGCTTCAGCCGCCGAGGGATCAGCTATCCCTCCCCGGCCCCATCCACCGCTCAATGGCACAACGACGACATCGCAACCCCGCAAATTCCTACGCTATAATTCGACCTAGTCTTCAACTCGATCTGAATCCGCTGTCCAAACCGAATTCCTTCCGTTGAATATGGCAAGCACTCCTCAAGAAACTTACGAATCCCAACCAGGAAAGCATGGTCGCCCCAACCGGATCTTGGCCTCCGGCGAGATGGCCGATCGCACCCGCGAGTTTGACTGGGCTAAAAGTGTTTTAGGACCAATCGAGCGCTGGCCGGAAGCCCTCGTTGTTACGGTTAACAACGTGCTCGCCACCAAACATCCCATGTTTCTCTGGTGGGGCCCCGATCTCATCCAGTTTTATAACGACGCCTATCGCAGAAGTATCGGCTCCGATAAGCACCCCTCCGCCTTAGGACAGCGCGGCGAAGAATGCTGGCCCGAGATCTGGCCCATCATCGGTCCCCAGATTGCCCAGGTCATGTCGACCGGCGAAGCCACCTGGAACGAGAACCAACTGGTGCCCATCTACCGCGACGGCAAGCTGGAAGACGTCTACTGGACGTACAGCTACAGTGCGGTGCGCGATCTGGACGGATCGATCCAGGGCACACTCGTCACCTGCACTGAGACCACAACCGCCACCATTGCACAAACAACTTTGCGTCGCAGGCTCGCCTCTCTGCGTGAATTGTTCGAGCGCGCTCCAGCATTCTTCGCCCTGCTGCGTGGCCCGGACCATGTCTTCGAATTGACCAATCCGATGTATCAAAAGCTGATTGCGAATCGGGACGTGATCGGAAAGTCGGTACGCGAAGCCGTGCCCGAGGTCGAAGAACAAGGGTACATTCGCGTTCTGGACGAGGTTTATACGACGGGTCAACCCTATATCGGCAGGGGTATCCCCATCACCTTGGCGGTCGAGGGCTCCGAGCGACTCGAAGAACGCATACTGGATTTCGTTTATCAGCCGATCGGCGACGTCGACGACAATCTTCCCGGCATCCTGGTGTTTGGTGTCGACGTCACAGAAGCTCGGCGTACCGAGCAGACCCTGCTCCGCTCAGAAAAGCTCGCCGCTGTGGGCCGCCTCGCGAGTTCGATTGCGCACGAGATCAACAATCCTCTGGAAGCGGTGACCAACCTGGTTTACCTGGCGCAGAAATCGACGAACGACGAAAGGACTACTGGCTATCTGGATGCCATTGAGATCGAGCTAAGACGAGCATCGGCCATTGCCAATCAGACGCTTCGTTTTCACAAGCAATCGACCGCGGCCACCAGGATCACCTCTGCCGCCCTCATCAGCGACACCTTGTCTCTCTATCAGGGAAAGCTAAACAACTCATCGATCGTGGTAGAAACGCGGAATCTGGCGCAAGAACCGGTCGAATGTTTTGAGGGAGAGATCAGGCAGGCTCTCGCCAATCTTGTCGGCAACGCGATTGACGCCATGCATCCCCGGGGAGGCAGGCTCCTCTTGCGTTCCCGCAAAGCTACCGATTGGGCGACCGGCCGCCAGGGCCTGCTCATTACCGTGGCCGATACTGGCTCCGGCATTCCCAAAGAAGCCTTTAAACGCCTGTTTGAAGCCTTCTTCACCACCAAGGGCCACGGCGGCAACGGCCTGGGTCTTTGGATCACTAAAGGAATCGTCGCCCGGCATGAAGGTAAGTTATCGCTGAAAAGCAAAGTAGGAAAAGGAACCGTTGCTACGTTATTCCTTCCCTTTCGGCGTAGCTCCACTCACCCCGCAACGCCTGAACCGTCGTGAATCCCACTCACTCCAAACCAATCAATCAGTGGGGGCTCGGCCCGCCACGATATAAAGGGAGGCAGATTGGAACGGGCACGGCTTCATTCCAACCTTTGCCAATTCACTGGCTCGCGAGATGGAAGGCCGTCACACAGCAGTAGCTGTTGACGTAGACCATCCCATTAACTACTGCCGGGGCCGAGACAAGATCCGCGATCGGATACTTCCATAGCATCTCGCCGCTGCTGGCATGCAGAGCGTAAATAGAATCGGCGTCCGCCCCCATGTACACGACGCCGTTGGCCACCGCCGCTGAAGACTCCATGTGGCCTGCGGTTGCATACTTCCAGAGAAGCGCGCCCGTTGCGCCGTTGAGAGCGTATACGCTCCTGTCATCTGACCCGACGTAGACCACGCCCCTCGCCACTGCCGGAGACCCCAGGACTTGATTCCCGGTTTCATACTTCCATAGCAAGCTACCGTTTCCAACACGTAAGGCATATACGCTGTGATCGTTCGATCCGATGTACACGACCCCATTCGCCACCGTCGGTGACTGGGAGTGAAACCCTGCCCCAGTGCTGTATTTCCAGACAAGCGCGCCGGTGCCGGCATCCACCGCGTAGACATTCCCATCAGCCGAGCCCATATAAACCACGCCTTCGGACACGGCCGGAGATGCCTGCGTTTCATTCACAAAGTCGGCAACCATGTACTTCCAAATCAGCGCCCCGGTGCTGGCATTCACTGCGTACAGATAACCGTCTCCTGAAGCGTTATAAACCACGCCATTGACCGCCACTGGCGAAGAAAAGACTGGGCCCGCGGTGTGAAATTGCCAAACCAGCACGCCAGTACCGGCGTTCAGGGCATAGATGCTGTCGTTTGCGCCGAGATAAACCAGTCCGTTCGCCACCGATGGGGATGACGTTCCCGCAAAGCCTATCGGATAGGCCCAAATCACATCCCCCGTGTTGGCATTCAGAGCATAAAGAGTGGTGCTCGAACCGTTGGCGATCTGCGAAAAATAGATCATTCCATTCCAGATCGCCGGCGAAGTAGTCACATAGTTTTGCTGCATGCCGTACTGCCACTTGAGCGCAAGCTTGCCAACCGTGTTGACGGACAGCATCGACTCATACGGATTGCAGCCGCTGTGGGCAGGATCATAGCCAAACTGCGGCCAGTTCACGAACAGCGTTGCTTTGGGAAGGATCGTCGGACCGCAGGGGACCTGCGCCAGCGATTGCTGCACGCTGGCCAACGATGCAATCAACAGAATCAGGTATTGAATCTTGACCTTCAGGATTTCTTCCTCCAGCGCCTGTCCTCTCAAGCGTTCGATGCCAACACCAGAAAGTATGGCTGCAGGTCTACAAGACGACAAGCCAAATCAAGCACGCTTACTCGAAGGACCGTTGCGTCGATGTCCGCAGCATTCTTCATGACGCTAGCTCGGCTTTGCAGGCGGCTATGCGTTTCGCCAGAAAGTTCCTTTCCGCCTCATTCCGCGCCAACTTCCGTGCCGCGCGAAAATGTTCCCCGGCTACTTCGTGTAGGCCCAAGCGCCATTCAAACTCGCCCATCGCCGCCCAGTAAAACGGATACCGTTCCATCCGCCCAACATCTTCGATCCGGCTGATCTCTTCCAGCCCCCGTGCCGCACCGTCGCGTTCGGCAATTGCGATGGCGCGGTTGAGCGCCACCACTGGCGAAGGCCGAGCCGCCATCAGCAGCTCGTACAACGAAACAATACTCGCCCAGTCGGTCTCTTCAGCGCGTTTTGCTAACGCATGCACCCGCGCGATGCCGGCCTCGATGTGATACTCCGTCAGTTCGGTCCCCACCGCCGACAAATCCAGCAGCCGAATCCCCTCCGCGATCAACCCCTGATTCCATTGCGAGCGGTCCTGCTCGAAGAACGGACTCAGATTTCCCGAGGCATCCATCCTCCCCGGCAGGCGCGCCGCGTTGAAACACATCAGCGCTGCCAGCGCGTACGTCGCCGGAACCGCTCCCGCCGGATGCTCCAGCAGCATCGCCGTCAGTCGCATCGCTTCCCGGCAGAGGTCTTCCCTTATCGCCGACTCCAGGCGACGCACCGTGATATCCCTCGTTGAACAACAAATAAAGCGCGCGATGCACCGACGGAAGCCGCGCCACCACATCTTGTGCGCGCTCCACATCGAAGAGTTTTTTCGACTGCGCCAGCACCTTCTTGGCGCGCGTGATGCGCTTCTCCGTCGCAGCATGAGTGCTGACGAATGCATTTGCAACTTCGCCCACACTGAAGCCGCAAAGGATGTGCAGGATGAGCGTGACCTGCGCCTCTTCCGACAAGCGCGCCGCGCAGCAGGAAAACATCATGCGCAGCAGATCGTCTTTGATGGCGTCGGTCGCGAAGAGTTCCGCCAGCGCTGGAGCCAGCGTCCATTCGCTCTGCACAAAGCGGGTCAGTTCCGGCTCGAAAGTACGCACCGTCCGCTCGCGTCGCAACGCATCGAGAGCGCGGTTCTTCGCCGCCGCCATCAGCCATGCCGACGGATTCTCCGGCACCCCGCGCAGCTTCCAGACTTCAAGGGCGCGGCAGAAGGCGTCTTGCACCACGTCTTCCGCCAGCGCCAGGTTTTGTACGCCAAAGATGCGCGTGAGCGTGGCGACCATGCGTCCCGCTTCTTGCCGGAATAGATGATCGCTCAGCTCCATGGTTTACATGTTCATGATCATGATGGGCCGCACTTCCACCGCGCCGTCCTGTTCGAGAATCGGACAGCCCTTCGAAAGCTCAACCGCCTCATTGATGTCGCGCGCCTCCACCAGGGTGAAGCCGCCGACCAGGTCTTTGGCCTCGGCAAACGGCCCATCGGTGATGGTCTTCGCCTTGCCCCGCACCACTTTGCCGCCCGGCTCCAACGGCTGGCCCTGGTCTTTCAGATGCCCGCTGTCGCCCAACCCCTTCAGCCAGGTCATCCACTTCTGCATGATCTGCTGCGCCTGCTCGGGTGAAGGTGGTGCGGTCGGGCCACCGCGATAGAGATAAAGAAACTGACTCATCGTGAACTCTCCTTGTTAGTCCCTCAGGACTGAATATTTTGGCTTCCCTTTCGGGTTCCGACAGTAAGACGTGTGGGCTGCCGACGCTACCGGACATGTTTTTGGGGACCAAAACGACGCGAGTCCTTTCTTTGGACGACAGGGTAGGAATTTTCTCCCTACAGCGCACGAAACATCACCAGCGCGTCCACATACCCCAACACGGGATGATGAAAGGCTTGCGGCAGGCGGCCCACCGTCTCAAAGCCGAATGATTCCCACAGCGCTACCGCGCGCGTATTACTGATCACCACGAAGTTGAACTGCATCCCGCGATAACCACGCTGCCGTGCCTGATCGAGCGAATGCTGACACATGGCCCGCCCTACGCCCCGTCCCGTCGCCGTGACGCTGGTTATGTAGCCGCAGTTACAGATGTGCTTGCCGCCGCCGCCCTGATTGGCACGAATGAAGTAGGTACCGACAATCTCGCCATCCTGCTCGGCGACAAATGTTTCGCGGTCGGCGCCCACCCAGTACGCAAGCGCGTCGGCCTCGCTCATGTCGCGCTCCAGCGTGTAGGTTTCACCCGCCCGGATAGTCGGGCCGATGACACTCCAGATGGCCGAAGCATCCTCTGTGCATGCAGGGCGAATGTGTACGGTTTTCATCGTCCTATACGTGAAACCGCATGGCGACCAAGGTAATGTCGTCGGATTGCTGCGCCTCCCCGCTGAACTCGTGCACCGCCCCCAAGACCGACTTTACTAGTCCAGGCACAGAATCCACTTGCTGTTGCAACAGGTAGGGAATCAGCCGCTCTTCGCCATACTCTTCGTCGTTTTGGTCTCTCGCTTCCGTCACGCCGTCACTGAAAAGGCAGATGATTTCCTGGTCCTGCATCTGCACCACTTCCTCTTCAAACTTCACGTCAGGAAACGCGCCAACCACCAGCCCGCCAGTGTTAAGTCGCAGCATACGGTCAGCCGAAAACAAAATCGGCGGGTTGTGTCCCGCGTTGCAATAGGTGAATTTCCCATCGGGCGAGAGCACACCATAGACAAGGGTCGCGTACTGCGCTCCCAAACCGCGCCCCAGCAGCGCGCGATTCAGCCGCAACATCACTGTTGCAGGATTGGTCTGCGCTTGTGCCTCGACCGCCAGCATTCCCTGGATCATCGCGGCCAGTAGCGCGGCCGCCGGGCCTTTCCCCGAAACATCGCCCAGGGCGATAGCGAGGTTCCCCGAGGGTAGTTCCATCAGTTCGAAGAAATCGCCGCCGATCGTGCGACAGGGAATAGAGTCGCCCGCCGCCTCGCAGAAGCTCACTGTGTGTAGAGTCCGCGACAACAGTGCCGCCTGCACCGCCGCCGCCGTCTTCAGTTCCTGCTCGAGGCGTAGCTTCTCCAATGTGCCAAGCACTGCACTCATGTCATACATGCGCTCTTCGCGTGCCACCTTGCCATCAACCAGCGTGAGCAGCAAAAGATTGCGATAGGTGACGCGCTCACCAGTCGGTGGCATTCCGAACCAACCCTTTTTGTCAGTGAATGAATTGAAAGCGATGCCGAGAACGCGATCTCCGTCCACCATTACGTCCACTTCAGACACCGTCCAGTCGGGGAAGGTAGCGAACATCATCTCCCATGACGCCGCAATCGCTTCTTTGCCGTGCATCTCCCGAAACGCAGGACTGATGACCGTCGCACCGTCGGCGTAGAACGACATGAGCGCCGACTTATCGTGACGGTTGACGGCATCGGCTATACGACTGAATAACCCGATCGCCTCTTCCCGCGAAATTGCCATAGCAATACTCTACCTTTTGCTCACTTCAGGTACGTGGCAAAGAAGTCCGCCGTTGCCCCATATGCCTTCACCCACGTCTTGTACATCAGGAAGTCGTGAATCTCGTCAGGGAAAACCAGTACCTCGACCTTCACATGCTGCTCTCGCAGCCGCTGCGCCAGATCGACGGTCTGGCTGAACGGAACGTTGCGATCGTCGTCGCCCTGGATCAACAGCACCGGAGACTTCCACAGCTCCACCGAGGCGTTGGGCGACGATTCGTACGCCAGCTTTCTCGCCTGCTCCAGATCAGGAGCAGCAGGAGTGTTCGCGTCCCAGCGCGGCAGGAACACCGACCAGTCATGCACGCCGTGGAAATCGACCCCGGCGGCGAACAAATCCGAGTTGCGCGCCAGTCCCATCGCGGTCAGAAAGCCGCCATACGATCCGCCCCACAGGCCAATCTTCTTCGTATCGGCGATGGGCAAGCCGCGCAGGTACTTCGCGGCGGCAAGGATGTCCTTATACTCCGACGCGCCGCGCCATATACCATCCGCCGGCTCGCGAAAGGCGCGACCATACATGATGCCCAGGCGATAGTTAACTGATAAAACAACATAGCCTTGACTAGCCAAATACTGATTCATGGCATAGGCATTGTGGTAATAGTCCATGTAATGGAAGCCCAGCATCATTTGGCGATTCGGACCGCCATGTATAAAGACCAGCGCGGGACCAGCCTGGGTACGTCCGGCGGGAACGAAGAGCTGCCCGTGAATCTTAAGCCCATCTTCACTGTCGAAGATAACCTGCTTCGGAACCACCAACTGCGCCGAGGGGAAGTCAGCAGGCAGCGCTGACGCTGCAATCATCTCGCGGCCTCGCGTGGTGATGCGATACGGCATGGCGGGTGATGTCGCTGTGGAACCGAGACATGCCAGGTAGTTCCCTGTCCCAGTTTCGACCGGAGACCACTCCATCGTCTCGCCCTTGGTGACGGGTACCGGCTTGCCGTCGGGCAAGGCAACCCGCCAGATGTGCCGCCGATCAATGTCATTCTCGTTTGACGTGTAGAGCAGCGATTTCTTATCAGCCGCGAGCGCGACATCTTCTACGTCATAGTCACCCGGCGTGAGCAGCACCGGCGTGCCGCCTGATGCCGCGACAGAATAAAGATGGTTCCGTCCATCCTGCTCCGACGCAAATACCAGCCGGTCATTCGACGGAAACTTAAACGACACGTCGGCCGTCAGCTCCGGATACGAGTCTTGCAGCTTCTCGCCGCTCTGCCACACCTCGTGACCCTTGCCCGTTTCAGCATCAGCCACCCAGATCGACCACGGCAGCGGATGCTGCGGAATCAGCGTCTGCTTCTGCTCCGTGCCCGCAATGCGCTCAAACGCGATCGACTTTCCGTCCGGAGACCAGCGTGGCGAAATATCGCGATCGACTCCCGGCGCGAGGTAGCGCACCGCGTCGTGGCCGAAATCGTAGATGCCAATGAAACAGTGATCTCCACGATCGCTGACGAATGCGATCTCGTGCCCGTCGGGGGACCACTTCGGTGAAACCGTGTTACCGGGCAGGTCAGTGATCTGGTGCGATGGCGTGGCCCCTGATACAGGGGCTATCCATACCTGCTTGCGCGCGGCCCACACCGCGAACTGCCCGTCAGGAGAAATCTCCACGTCCTCGCAATCCTCTTCGCCGCAACCCATTTCGCCCAGCGCGCGCGGCGAGTCGCCGTCCACGTCCATGGCAAACACCATCTGCTTGCGCGGAGTGAGATCGTTCGTCGGCGCTGCAACTCTGCCCGCATCGTTGGTCTCGCTGCCGCGGACGAAGACGACCGTGCGGCCATCCGGCGTGATGCGAAGGCTCGCGATAGGAATACCGTCGTCGCCGGTGAAGTGCGTCACCTGCCGCGCCTTGAAGTCGGGACCGTCGGCGACCCAGACGTTCCGCGCGCCCTTGCTATCGAACACCCACGCTATGCGAGCCGCGTGCTGCGCTGCCACAAGGTTCGACGGAAAAGGCGAGCTCAAGACTTGTTCCAGCGTGAAGGTCGCAGCGTGAAGTGCGATAGCGGCTGAAACAAGCAGAAAAACAACGATGCCGATGCGACGTGAACTCGGGCTCATGGAGGGAAAGCTTATCATTACGGGCGTCGCCTCCTATACAATGCCGCGATGCCCAAACCAACGTCTTTTCTGCGCATTCTTCTGCTCATCGCATTAGCCGCCGCGACCTCATTCGCCAAAGACCAGTTCACTCCAGTCATTGTTTCTGCGCTGACCTCCACTGCCACGCCGGTACTGGGTACCGACGACCAGCAGCACATTGTTTACGAACTCGTCATCACCAACACCAACGCTACGTCGGCCACGCTCAACAAGGTGAGCGTGCTCGACGGCGCCGCTCCAGGCAGCGTGCTCGCCAGCTTCGAAGGCAAAGACCTGCTCTCGCGTCTGCGCATGACAATTGGCGGCGCAGCCAAGAGCGGGGTGATCGAGCAGGGCGCTACGCGTCTGTTTCTGATCGACGTCGCGCTTCCCGCGAATGCGGTGATTCCCTCCCGCCTGGTGCATCGTCTCGATCTGATGGGTGGACCGGGACCGGCTCCGGCGCCTGCTGTCTCCATGAACTACGTTGCGGCGCCAATCGAAATTTCGCGCGCCTCGCGGGTCATCGGGCCGCCACTGCGAGGCGAACATTGGGTCGATACCAACGGATGTTGCGAGCCCGGCGGCGCACATCGCGCCAGCGGTCTTGCGGTCAACGGCGAAATCTACTATGCGCAGCGCTTCGCCATCGACTGGATGCAGCTCGATAAAGAAGGCCGCCTGGTGCATGGCGATGCCGCCGATGTAAAGAACTTCACCTGCTATGGCGCCGACATTCTTGCCGTGGCTGATGGAACCGTGATCGAGACCCAGAACAACCTCGAAAACCAGAAACCCGGCACCCTGCCCGATCCCAAGACCATCACCATCGAGAACGTCGATGGCAACCACGTGATTCTCGACTTAGGTGGCGGCGTCTATGCTTTCTACGCGCACATGCAGAAAGACGGCGTGGCCGTGCACGTCGGCGATCACGTCACCCGTGGCCAGGTATTGGGGAAGCTCGGCAATACCGGCAACACCTCCGCTCCACACTTGCATTTTCAATTGATGGATGGACCGTCAGCGCTGGGTGCGCAAGGTATTCCCTACGTGATCGACTCGTTTCAGCTCGCAGGCGAAGTCAACAAGGCGCAATTCGACGCCGCGCCTGGCGTTGAAGGCGACTGGAGCAAGGGTCTGCTCCCCACTCCCAGCCCGCGCACGAAAGAGTTCCCTATGGATTTGAATATTGTGAACTTCTAGAACACGGCTCAGCGTATGCGGATCAGCTCGATGTCGAACACCAGCATTCCATACGGTGGGTTCTTACCTTTATAGGCGAGCTTCTCCGGAATCCAGAAGCGCGCCTTCTCACCTTCGACCATTAACGGTATTCCTTCGGACCATCCGGCGATGACGTGATCGAGCGGCAACGTCATAGGCTCGCCGCGCGTGTAGGAGCTGTCGAACATTTTCCCGTCGGTCGTCCACCCCGTGTATTGCACCACCACCTCATCAATCTTCTTGGGGTGGCGCGTGCCGGTGCCGGGATGCAGCACCTGGTAGTAAATCCCGCTCTTGGTGTGCGTAGCATCGTCGGGCGGGGCTTTCACATCCGCAGGAGGCCGGAGCGGCATGCCGAGCAGCGTCACGTCGAATACTACGTTACCTGCCGGTTTTCCCGGCAGACCTTTAAAGGCCAACGCTTGCGGGATCCATAGCCGGCGGCTTTCGCCCACTACCATCATCTGCACCCCCTCGCTCAAGCCGGGGAGGATGCGGTTCAGCGTTAGCGTCCGCGGGCCATGCTGCTGTGTTGTGTCGAAACTTTGCCATCGCTCGTCCAGCCGGTGTAATCGACAAGCACGAGCTCATCCTTCTCCGGATGCTCGGTGCCGGTGCCCGGCTTGAGTACCTTGGTCGCCAGGCCCGACGAGTTTCTCGACGCGTCCGCCGGAGCCGCTGCGACATCCGCGGGAGCCGTGACGGTGGTGGCCTGCCGCTGAGCCGATGCTGCTGAAACGAAACTTGCCAACATTAGAGAGATGAGAACAGTGCAAGGAAGCCGCATGGTGAGATTGTATTGGAGACACCATTAATGAACGAAGGAGGACGTCTGCTCCCTTAGGACGTTCAACAGACAGTAATATTTTCCATCACGCTTGAGTCATAAGAATTTAGCGGCGTGAATTCAAGCTGCTTTTGGATAGCTTCTCTCCGAAACCCATGCCATAATTTCCCGCGCTTCTCGCCCGTAGTTCATAGGCTTCTTTCGCTCAACGCAAGATAAACGTCCCGAGGCCGTCCGCAAGGAGGAAACCGTGACCGGCACCATCTACACACAGTTCAGAAATTTCGCAAACTATAAGATCCTTGCTCGTCTGGCTTCCACGCTGGCATTCGTCGCTATGCTGCCGATGCTCGCTGTTCCCGCAGCCCGCGCCCAAACCTTCAGCGTGATTCATACCTTCGGCTCCGGCGAGGGTAGTTATCCGTTTAGCGGAATCACCATAAAAGGCGGGAGTCTCTACGGCACCACCTCGGGCGGCGGCTCCTATCGACCCGGCAGCGTGTACCAGATAAGCCACGTGGGTCGAACTGGCTGGCCACGCCTCTCATTCTGTTTTGGCTCGATGGATATGGTCCAAACGGCGGCGCTAACTTTGGCCCCGATGGATACCTGTACAGCACGACGCGATTGGGTGGCGCCCACAACTGGGGAACTCTCTTCGATCTCGTCCCTCGAGCAGTCGCTTTGCAATACAGCCAAATGCTTTTGGACGCAGAACTCCGTCCATGATTTCGCGGGCATCCCGACGGAGGTGACCCCGAGCTTGGCGACCTGATCTGGGACCCGCAGGGCAATCTCTACGGCACCACCTATGAGGGAGGCATGTTCGGATACGGCGCCGTCTACCAGGTCACAAAATCCGGCAGCGATTGGATCGAAACACCGATCTACAGTTTCGCTAATTACTCTGATGGAGCTGAACCCGGGAGCGGCGTGATTCTCGACAACAACGGCAACCTGTATGGCACGACCGTCGTCGGTGGCTCGCACGCAAGCGGCACCGTTTACAAGTTAAGCAAGTCTGGCAACGCATGGCAGGAGACAATCCTGTACAACTTCACCGGCGGAAGTGACGGAGCAAATCCCGTGGGCAGCCTGATATTCGATAGCGCCGGCAATCTTTACGGCACCACCCAGACTGGCCCCAGCGGCTACTCCTCAAGTGTGTTCGAACTGTCGCCGTCGGGCGATACCTGGACATTTCAGGTTCTTTACAACTTACCCGGCCCGATGCCGTGCGGATCGGACGCCCCGCTTGCGATGGATGCCGCAGGAAATCTCTATGGCACCACGGTCTGTACCGGCGCATACGGTTTGGGCACGGTTTTCAAGCTGACGAAGACAGGAAACGGCTGGGCCTATAGCGCAGTTCACGACTTCACCGGTTACGCGGATGGAGCCTATCCACATAGCAAGGTAACCATTGACAGCGACGGGACGCTCTACGGCACCGCCACCTACGGTGGCAAAGACTACTACACATCGGGCGATGGCACGGTGTGGATGATCAAGCCATAGCGCGTATATTCATGCATCCCTGACTTGCGGGAACGCCAGTTAGCCCACCCCAATCCGTAAAAAAGGAGAGATCGTGAACACTATCCTTAAGCAGTTAAGAGCTTCCGAAACCGATAAGACACATACTTCCCCGTGTCCGGCTGCGCTGGCGATGGTGTTCCTGCTCGCGCTGTTCGCCGTCCCCGGGGCACGCGGGCAGACCTACAGCGTAGTTCACGCTTTCGCCGGCGGAGCGGATGGGGCTTACCCGCATGCGGGCGTGACCCTGCAGGCCGGCAAACTCTACGGCACTACACGCTGGGGCGGCACCGGCAGCTTCCAAGGCCAAGGCACCGCTTACGAAATTGCGCGCTCGGGATCGAGTTGGATGCTCACCCCCATTTTTCTCTTCGGAAGCGACGGGGCAAACCCGCTAGCCAGAACTCTCTTCGGTCCAGACAGCCACCTCTACGGCACCAACTCGGCTGGTGTTTTCGACCTCATCCCTCAGCCTGTGATTTGCCGGACATTACGTTGCTTCTGGAAGAAAAACTCACTTTACGACCTCGATGGCTCTGGCCTCGGACAGCCCGGCTACGGCGACCTCTTCTGGGACACCCAGGGCAATATCTGGGGCACAGCGCAATATGGAGGGCCTCACAATGACGGCGGAATCTACTCGGTGACATGCGCGGGTAGCAATTGCAGCGGTGCGCCAGTTTATATCTTTTCGGGCCCCGACGGAGCGAATCCAGAGGGCGGAGCCCTGGTCGATAGCAACGGCAACGTCTTCACCACCACTTTCCGAGGCGGCCAGTATGGTTACGGCACGATCGTCGAGTTGACCTATCAACAAGGCGTCGGGTGGAGCAAGACCTATCAGTACGATTTTCAGCAAGGCAGTGACGGCGGTGCCCCCATCGGTAGCCTGATCTCTGATGGCTCCGGCAACCTGATCGGCACTACTTCGAATGGGGGTAATGGAAGAGGCGGTACGGTCTTCGAACTGTCCCCGTCGGGGAATAGTTGGACATTCAGTGTGCTGTACACGCTTCCGCCATTGTGTAGTCCTTATGCAGCTCTTAGCCGCGACTCAGTGGGAAATCTTTACGGCACGTGCTCTGGAGCGACTACCGGTGGGAATGTCTTCAAACTGACGAAGTCAGGTAACGCTTGGACGTATACCTCACTCCACGACTTCACCGGACCTGATGGCTGGGCTCCTTATAGCACCGTCACGATCGGTACGGACGGCACGCTCTACGGGACGACGACCTCCGGTGGAAGCTGTAACGGTGATCCTACGGGCTGCGGCACGGTGTGGATGATCAAACCCTAGCGTTAGCGTCTTGAGCGACAGCGCCAGCAAAGGGGCGTAGTCACCGCGTAGCGCGCCCCATTCCTCGCGGCAAATAAGGAACTCCGCTCACCTCTTCGGTGTCCAACAGTCCATACACGCAGAGCTTGAGGCTCTGGTAGTTCGAGCACAATCCCGCGGGCAGCTTGTTTCAATAAGAGGTGAGCACCATGAAGCGATTCTTCGTGGCCGTGTCGATTGTTGTCTCGATATGGCTGGCCACGCTCGGTCTTGCATATAAGTCGGCCGGCGAACTGTCGCCGCCTCCTCCCCCTCCTCCGAATCCCGCCGCAAAAAAAGCGCAGCTCACGGTTCCGACCAAGGCTTCGAAAAAGAAAACGCTGCGGCCCTTCGCCTCCGATGCAGAGATCACGCAGTATCTCCACGAGGTCGCCGAAAAGCGAAAGCAGCTACCGCAATCGACGGTGGAAGTATCCGGAACTGCCAGCAACGGACCGGGCGGTGTCGTTGGCGGTGTGCTGGGAAGTTTGCAGTTCGCACAGGCCGCTCCGGCCGCGAGTTCTGCGAAGGCCGACTCTGTCACCAATGTTCAGCACGCCGGAGTCGATGAGGGCGACATCGTAAAGGTCCACGGCGACTACCTTGTCATCTTGCGCCGCGGACGCCTGTTCACCGTTTCCATCGCGAATGGAGCGCTGACGCCCGTCTCCAGCGTGGACGCCTTCGGGCCTGACGTGAATCCCATAGCCACCTGGTACGACGAGATGCTGGTGGCCAACAATACGGTCGCCGTCATTGGCTACAGCTATCAGCGTGGCGGAACCGAAGTTGGGCTGTTCAATATCGATCGTGGGGGAAGGCTCAGCTATCGCTCGACCTACCAGCTGCGCTCGAACGATTACTATTCGTCGCGCAACTACGCCAGCCGGCTCATTGGCAACAAGCTCATCTTCTACTCGCCGCTGTATGTGGGCGGCACGAATTTTTTACAAAGCGTTCCCGCCCAGCGCAAGTGGCAGCAGGGCGCCGGCGACGCTGACTTCCACCGCATCGCTTCCGCAACCAACATCTATCGGCCAAGTGATGCGGATGAGGCAGACGTCTCAACGCTGCACACGGTTACGATTTGCGATTTATCGGGCGGCGGCTTTGACTGCAAAGCGACCTCGGTGCTGGGGTCGCCGGGACGTGTCTTCTACGTCTCGCCGCACGCAGTTTATGTGTGGGTCAGCGGCTGGCGGTATCAGGAGAAGGAGAAGGCCTGGCACGCGAAGTCAACGCTCTATCGCATGCCGCTCGACGGGTCGGCGCCATCCGCGCTGCGAGTCTCGGGCAGTCCGGTGGACCAGTTTTCGTTTCTTGAGGATTCGGACGAGCATTTGAATGTGCTGGTCCGCAGCGAGTCTGACGGAGACGGTATGTGGCGCGCAGAAACCACGGCGGGAAGCATGGCGCTGTTGCGCGTGCCGCTGAGCCGCTTCTCCGACGGTACCACTGCCGCAACCGAATCGGATTATCGGCCGTTGCCTGCGCCAAAGGGGTACGCATTTCAAAATCGGTTTGTCGGCGATTATCTGCTTTACGGCGTGGGTAGCGGATGGGGTTCTGCGCAGGAAAAGAGCGCGCGTCTCTATGCCTTGCGCTATGCCGAAGGCGATTTGCAAAAACTCCCGCTCACGCACGGAGTGGACCGCATCGAGCCTTTGGGTCGCGATGCAGTGATCGTGGGCGTGAACGGATCCGATCTTCACTTCACCGCGGTGCGCCTGGGAGCGTCGCCGCAAATCGCTGATGATTACGTGCGCCCCCATGCATCGCAGGGCGAGCTACGCAGCCATGGATTTTTCTATCGCCCTGAGCCCGATGCAGAAGATTCGGGAATGCTTGGATTGCCGATCGCAATTGAAGGGCGACCGGGATACCGGCACCTGGTGGAGAACTCGGCGGCCATCCTGTTTGTGAAGAACGATTCGCTGCACTTCAACGAAATGGGCGAACTGATGTCGAGCGGCGTGAAAGGCGAGAATGACGGCTGCCGGGCATCGTGTGTCGATTGGTACGGCAATGCGCGTCCGCTGTTTGTGCATGGACGAGTGCTGGCGCTGATGGGATACGAACTGGTGGAGGGCAGCGTCGATGGCCGGCGGATCAGCGAGATGCGTCGGGTTGACTATGCTCCACAGATCGTGGCTTCCGCAGGCAGATAAGTGCCGGCCCGTGGCTCGCGCATAGGCCTGCGGGGGTGGGCCTATGCAGCTGCGGGGTGCGGCTTAGGTGAGGTTGCAATCCGTTCTAGCTGCTTGGGATCGCGAAACCACCCTTTGTTACAGGTGGATCGCGGTAACACTTGCTTACTTTCTGAAATACTTCATTGAAATTAGGTGGAGCGCGCTCCTGGTGCGAAATGTCGATAGGTCGGTAAGTTGAGCTGGAACATTGGCGTATCTGGTACTCCTGCCGCAATCGCTTGCATAGCGTTTTGGCACTTCCCAGTCGGCTCTTATTGCCTAGGATGTGAGCCGCACACGTCGCCAACTGCTGTACGCCTAAATCATCGCGAAACCAAAGTAACGCAATCAGGTAATCTGTGTATGTGACATAGGTCACATATATTAGTGACTTTGAGAGAGGACGTGAAATTACCGAAGTTGTATTCGCGATTCCTAGTTTGCGAGCGCGAGATCAGAAAGCCTGGAAGATTGGCGCGCCGCCTAACCCATTGTTGCTCTGTGGATTGCGGCGAAAGCGATATTTCCAGGACAACGTTTGGATAGGGACGTAGTTGGGCCCGTTGCTACGGGCTTCGCCCCGCGCAACCTGCAACGACCGCAGCGCCATGATGTCGAGGGCTTGCCGCAGCGTCACCGCGGGATAAACCGGGCTCCCCGGGCGTGAGCTCGGGTAGCAATCGCCGAGGATGTCGCCCAGGACGCCTCCCGGCGTGCTGCCGTGACTGCGGTCCCACTCTTCCTGTTTCTGGTTCAGAAACTCACCCACCTCGGGGGTGTATGAGCTGGCGCGGCCGCGCTCGATGCCATCGGTCATGGCAGAGTGCAGACAGTCGTCGGGCGGAACAGCGAAGTTTTTCAGCGGAAGATCGAGCAGACCTGCGGGGTCGGCCGTGCCATGGGCTGGACAAACGTGAACCAGCCGCCCGTTCGTCAGTTCAACACGATACCTGGAGTCGGCTTTGCGAACCCGCTCGAGGGCGCTCGCGAGAGTGGTTCCCGGCGGACCGAGATCGATATGCGGCTCACACGTGGGGCGCTGGTCATCGGCGAACTCTTCGAAGGCGATGACAATCTGGTTGGGAAAACGCCGCTGCAACTCGTCGAGCGCGGCTTCCATGGGAGTTGAAGGAACTCCCGAATTTGACTTGTCACAGACGGAGGTGCGGGTATCGAGTGGCGCGGAGATAGACAGCGGCACAACACCCGCGAAGAACCACAGCAAAAAGGCGCTGGTGAGGGCGCGCGTCATCTTACGTACTCAGACACCGGGGCAAAGGCGGAAGTTCCGGAGTGGGTTCGGGGGGCACGGCTGCGCAGGG
Source organism: uncultured Acidobacteriaceae bacterium (assembly GCA_963791965.1). Lineage (GTDB taxonomy): Bacteria > Acidobacteriota > Terriglobia > Terriglobales > Acidobacteriaceae > CAVVDY01. The sequence goes on from CAWBUK010000011.1 coordinate 376,277, forward strand.
GCTGAAGCCCAGATCATCAGGTTGCTGCCCGGCACGGCTGAACAGGCTGCTGAAAACTCTTGGCGGTGGAAAAAACAGCAGATCCCTCACCTCTAAAGAGGTTCGGGATGACAAAAATACAGGACTTTTATGGCGCAGCTAAAGCTGCGCCCCTTCAAAACGGCGCGCTGGAGACTCTTTCAGCAGCCTGTGAAGCCGTGCCCTGATACAAAACAAACACTCTCCGACTAATGCATGTTGCTTCTTCTTCATCCGCACTTGCCTGTCCCGTGGCATGCGCGACCGGAGGAGGCGCAATTGCCGGGCTCGGCCAGCATGCCGTCGGGGCCGATACAGGTCTGGGTGTGCAGGCACCAGAACAGGCCATCGTTGGTGGGAGGCACGGTAGGGTCGTGCGCCACTCCGATGAACTGCTGCTTCCAGCGCAGCGACGGGCACAGTCCTTCGCAGGTGGTATCGAAACGCTCTTGATCGGGAAGCATCATCATGCGGCACCTCCGGAAACGATTGGGGAAAGCAGATCCCTCGGCGACTAATGTCGCCTCGGGATGACAAACCATAAGGAGCAGGAGTCAGCGGCCCAGCTGAAGCTACGCCCCTTCAATCCGATGCCCCTGCAAAGCGCTCATGCGGCACCTCCGGCCTTCAGCACGGCGCGTTTGACCGCTACTTTCGCCAGTGTGATCTTGTATTTGTTCATGCTGAGCGGCTTGGCATGCGTGACCGCCGCATTGGCTGCGGCCATCGCGGTGTCGGGCGTGATGGTTTTGCCGACGAGCGCCGCGGCGGCTTCGTCGGAAACCCAAGGCACCGGCGCGACGTGTCCCATGACAATGCGCGCGCTCTTCACGGTGTTGCCGTTCATCTCCAGCGCGACTGCGGCCATGGTCAGCGGCCAATCGAATGCGGCCTTTTGTCGAACCTCGTAGTAGCCGGTCTTCAGGCTTTGCGGCGAAGGCGGCACGATCAACTCGATCACCATCTCGTCGGGCTTCAGGTCGTGTTCGCGCTCATTCGTCGATTTCGGAGTGATGAAGAAGCGGCTGAGCGGCAACTCTCGCACGCCGCTGCCTCCGGCCTTCGCCGAGTAGATACGAAGTTTTGCGCCATAGGCGATCAGCGCCGGCGCAATGGTCGATGGGCTGACGAAGTAGGCTCCGGTCTGGGTGCCAAGGATCGCCGCGTAACGATTGTCGCCGGCGACGACCATCGACTTGCCGTCTTTGGTCATCGGCATCAGGCCAAACCCGCTGCGGAAGTACCAGCAGCGCGGGCGCTGGCACATGTTGCCGCCGATAGTTGCCAGGTTGCGAATCTGTGGGCTCGCCGCTTCGGTCAGAGCTTCCAGCAGCATTGGATATTGCGCCAAGTCCTTCGACTCGGCAAGTTCGGCGATGGTGGTCAGGGCTCCGATGCGCAATCCGTTGCCCGGCTGATAGCTGGTGCCGCGCAGCGCTTCGATTCCCTTCACGTTGACCAGCCGCTGGGGCGCGACCACATCGTCTTTCATCAGGGCCAGCAGGTCGGTGCCGCCGGCGAGAATCGCCCCTTGCTCCCATGACGTGCCGAGCAGCGCAGCGACTTGCTCTTTGCTGATGGGGCTGGCGTACTCAAAGGGCCTCATGGGTGCCTCCGGTGGGAAGAGCAGATCCCTCGGGAGCTAAAGCTCCCTCGTGATGACAAATGAATTGTGCCCGTGACGGCACGGCTAAAGCCGTGCCCTTTCAAATCAGCGGCTGCTACGGCACAGCTGAAGCTGCGCCCCTTCAAATCAGCGGCAGCTTTGGCGCAGCTAAAACCGCGCCCCTGCATAGCTGTCATGCGGCACCTCCCTTCTCCAGCGCGTCAAGGACGCGTGCGGGAGTGAGCGGAAGAAACGGCACACGGACGCCGATGGCGTTAGCGACGGCGTTGGAGATGGCCGCTCCCGGCGAAACCACCGGTGGCTCGGCCAAGCCAATGACGCCGCGCTCGTCGTAGCCTTTGCCGGTCATCATGTGGACGACCAGTTCGCCAACGTCGTTCAATCCGGCGAGGCGGTAGAACTCCAGGTTGGGGTTGAGCACGCGCCCAGTGACGGGATCGAGAATCTTCTCCTCGTACAGCGCGTAGCTGATGCCCATGATGAGCGCGCCTTTCACCTGGCTCTCGGCGGTGGTGAGGTCGATGACGTAGCCACAATCCTGCACCGCGACCATCTTGTTCACGCGCACGATGCCGGTTTCAATGTCGACGGAGACGTCGGCCATCTGCACGCCACTGACGCCGCTGTTGGTGAGATCGGGCAGCTTGGATTTGTCAGGATTCTTGCCGCGCACAGTGAGCGGAACGGCGCCGACCTTTGCGCACGCGTCTTTCCAGCTCAGGCTGCGCGACTGGTCAGCCTTCACCCGCACCACGCCGTTGGCGACTTCCAGTTCCTCGGGCTTGGCTTTGAGGGAGGGCGCAACCTTTTCGAACAGCAGGTCGCGAGCATCGACGGCGGCGCGACGAGCGGCTGAGCTGACGCCACCGACGGTGGTGCTTCCGCCGCTGCCACCCGAGGGCGGATAGCGGTTGTCGCCGATGTGTACCGTCACCTGCTCCAGCGGAATGCCGAGCGTGTCGGCAACCACCATGGCAATGATGGTTCGCGTTCCGGTGCCCAGGTCCTGGCTGGCAACCTTGAGATCGACGGAACCGTCAGGATGAATGCTCAGGTCCTGATCGCTATTGTGGCCGCGGCCTCCCCAGGTGTGGATCGACAACCCGAGGCCGCGCTTCACCGGGCCGGCGGTTTGTCGCCGCGGGGATGCCAGTTCTGCTTCCAACCCATGAGCTGTTCGGCGATTCCAACTCTTCGGCGTAGGTCTTGGCGCGAGGGCCGAGGATGTCGAGGTTGGCGCGCAGCATGGCGGCCGGATCCATCTTCAGCTTCGCCGCCACATCTTCGAAAGCCGCCATGGTGATGAGCGCGGCCTGGGGATGGTTAGGGGCGCGCCAGGCGCGAGCGCTGCCCTGGTTGGTGGCGATCGCGGTGTATTGCGTACGCTGATTGGGAACCTCGAAGATGTACGGTATGGGCGGACTGCCACCGCCTCCCATTCCACCGGTGCCCCAGCCGTTCGACTGCCAGCCGACCAGTTTGCCGTTCTTATCGGCGGCAATCTTCACCCGGGCGTAGGCTGACGGTCGCATGCCGGCGACCTGGAACTCTTCGTCACGGGCCAGCATCATCTTCACCGGCTTGCCGCCGGCGGACTTGGACAGCTTGGCGGCAACCACGTCCCAGCGATCGGCGGCGAACTTGCTGCCGAAACCGCCACCGATGTTCTGCTGCAAAACCCGAATGCCGGTTGCCGGAGTATTCAGCGGTTCGGCCATCTGCGCGGCGATACCCGACAGGTTCTGGGTCGAGATGTGCACCGTCAGGTCGTTGCCGCTCCACTCCGATGCCGAGCCGTGGGTTTCCAAACAGCAATGCACGATGCAGGGAATGCCATACAGTCCCTCATGGGTCGCGGCGGCTGAGGCGAACGCCTTGTCGGGCTCTCCCTGTGTCTTGGCGGAGCTGCGCTTGTAAGGCGACTTGCTGGCCGAAGGCGGCAGGACCTTGGCCGCTTTCAGTGCCGCAATCACTTTTGGTTCGGTGCCCTCGCCCTCCATCGCCGTCATCCACTTATCGTCTGGCGTGAAGCTTATGCCGCGATGCTTGAGCATGGCGATGACTTCGTCATCTGGAACCTGGTTCTCTTCCAGCGATTCGAAGTCGTCCTGGCTGAGGGGCCCAGTGGTGGGCGCGATGTTCTTGGGCGGCTCGGCGTCGGAGACGAAATGCGGCAGCACGTCGTACTCCACCTTGATGGCGCGAACGGCGTCTTCGGCTGTGCCTTCGTCCACGGCGGCAACACCGACGATCTCGTCGCCAGCCCAAAAGATTTCGGTGCCGGGCTTCTGGATCACTTCGATTGCCTTGACGCCGGGCATCTTCTCGGCGGCGCTGGTATCGATGCTCTTGATCCTGGCGTGAGCGTGGGGGCAGCGAACCATTTTCCCGGCGAGCAGCCCGTCGGGGTTGTAGTCGTAGGTGTACTTGGCGCGGCCGGAGGACTTGGCGGGGCCGTCGATGCGGGTGATGCGCTTCTGGAGCAGCGGTTGGTTTGCAGGATCGGGCCAGGAATATTGGCTCATGACTGTTTGCCTCCTGCGTGGCGCCAGGGCCACGGCGCGAATGCCGTCGTAGGTTCCGCAGCGGCAGAAGTTGCCGCTCAGGCCGCGACGGATTTCGTCCGGAGTTGGCGTGGGATGCTGCTCAAGAAAGTTGGTAGTGGCAACGATGAAGCCGGGGGTGCAGAAGCCGCACTGCTGCGCGTCGTGGGCGACGAACGCCTGCATAACAGGACTGAGTGAGTCCCCTTCGGCTAAGGCTTCAATAGTCTTGATGTTCCGGCCCTGGGCGTCGATGGCGAGAATCGAGCAGGCGTAAACCAGTTTGCCGTCGAGCAGGACGGTGCAGGCGCCGCAGGTTCCGCGATCACAGACGCGCTTGGCTCCGGTCAGGTCAAAGTTTTCGCGCAGCGCGTCGAGCAGGGTGACACGGGGCTCAAGCTGCGCGCTCAAAGCCTTGCCGTTCACCTGCAAGGTGATGGGAACCTTGCCGGGACCCTGGATAGGGACTTCCTCGGCCGCAGCGTCCATCACCGAACCCAGGACGACGGGGACGGCGACACCGACAGCCGAAATCTTCATGAAGTCACGCCGCGTTACACCGGATTCGGGCTCCGGTTTGCGGCGCTCATCGTCTGACATGATGTTCTCCGATTCGTACCGGAGTATAACTCCGCAGGCGGTTTCTCGGGCAGCAATGACGGAAGTGGCTGCCGTGGTTTTTTGAGCTAACCGAACGACAAACTAGCCACGGATTGACACCGATACACACAGCTCAGAAAAGCTGAGAATGAAGATTTCCCTAAGCTAAGCCCTTAGGTGTTAATCCGTGGGCATTGGAGCGAAGACGAGGAAATCCCAGAACAGACGGAAGGTAACAGGGGAAAAAACATAAAGATGCGGCGGACTGGGCGCTATCCGTCGCAGAGGTGTTGCACAGGATGGGGCGGGTTTACTTTAAGGTCTTAACGAAGCCGGCCAGTTCGGTGATCTGAGCGTCCGTCAGCTTGCCCTTGTAAGCCGGCATCTTGCCTTTGCCGTTGGTGATGACACCAGCGATATCACCAGCAGACATCTTCTGGACGTCAGCGCCATTCAGCGGCTTGCTGCCCATGGTCGTCTTGCTGCCATCAGCACCGTGGCACATGGCACATTTTGATTTGTAGAGGTCAGCCGGCTTGTCCTGACCGAAGGCAGGAATCACCATCATCAACGAAAGAACCAACAACGCAGCAGTTAAAACTTTCATTCCCAAAGCTCCCTTCACCCCGACGGAGTCGTAGGTGTTCATAAATATAGACATCGAGGGTAAATCTACTCCCGCGACCAGCTACCCGCCAAGATAATTAGTAGCCGAAATGGGTGGCAAAGCTGAACCCGGATGGGTGCCCAGTCGACTCGCGCGGTGTGGTTTGGTGTGCTCAGCGGCTGCCGTTATGCTCGTCGGCTACAGCCAGGGACGGGGAAAAACACTCGGCCAACGGTGTGATATGCCACAGAACATTCCCGGCCGGCCTGCGAACGAAAGATTACTCAAGCGTGAACTTCTTGCAGTTCAGCGGTTTACAGCAACAAGCATGGTCTGTCCCGTTTGGCACCCATACTGCTTTCACATCATTGGGATACGTATCCTTGGGGGCATACCTTGGAACCGACGTTGGCAGTGATTGGCCTGAATTTCCGGACGTCGACGGTCGCGGTTCGCGAGCGTTTCTGGATCAGCGAGCCTCGCCGCGCCGATGCCCTGTACCAGCTGGTGCGCTCAGAGGGGATCGACGAAGCGATGGTGCTGACCACCTGCAACCGCACCGAGTTCATCCTGTGGACGAGCGATGTGGCGACCGCCGCCGATTCCGTGCTGCGCTTCCTGGCCCACGAATACGAGCTCAAGTTATGTGAGTGGTCGCACTTCTACCGGCTGATGGACGACATCGCGCTGGCCCATATTTTTCGCGTGGCCTCTAGCCTCGACTCCATGGTGCTGGGAGAGCCTGAGATCATGACGCACCTGGACGAGGCATGGAAGCACGCCAGGCAAGCCGGGTCCACCGGGCGGTTCCTCGACTCCATCGTGCAGAAGGCGCTCAACGTTTCCAAGCGGATTCGCAGCGAGCTGGCTATCAGCGACGACACGATCTCGATGCCCTACGTTGCGGTAGAGCTCTCAATGCAGGAGCTGGGTGAGCTTACCGGCCGCGAGGTATTGCTGATTGGGGCGGGCCGGATGAGCGAGTTGGCGGCACGCTGCCTGATGAGTGCAGGGGTCGGGAAAGTGAATATCACCAGCCGGACCGCAGCGAGCGCTGAGGAGCTGGCAGGCAGGCTGAAGGCGCAGTGCGTTCCATTCGAGGAGCGCCGCCGTTATCTCGAGACCGCCGATATCGTGGTTAGCTCGACGTTGTCTCCGCATTACATAATTACCCGCGAGCAGGCAGATGCAGTGGCGCGCGCGCGCGAGTACCGGCCGCTGGTGTTGATCGACATTGCTGTTCCCCGCGACATTGATCCAGCGGTACGCGAAATTGAAGGCATGCAGTTGTTCGATGTCGACGATCTGGAACATGCGGTGCGGCGCAACTCCGGAGAGCGCCAGGCAGCCGCGGCGGCCGCGGAGAAGATCATTTGCGGCGAGGTTAGCGGGTTCCGCCGTAAGCTGGCAACGGAGCAATCGGTGCCGGCGTTCGTAGCCTTGCGCCAATTCCTGGACGAGTTGTGTCACAACGAGATGGAAGTGTTGCGCAAGGAGTTTGGGCCATTCACCGCGGACCAGGACCAGGCGATGACCGCCTTCGCGGCACACGTGACGCAACGCATCGCCAGTTCGCTGGCCCGCGAGTTGAAGAAGTCACCGGATCCCGGCGAGGCCAACGTGATTGGCGCGGCGGTGTCGCGGCTGATCGGAGGCGAACCGCTGCAGGTTGCAACCGAAGCAAAAAACTGACTGTACAAAAAGGAGTAATGCATGACTGAAACTGCGCAAAACCAGAAAACCAACACCACAGTATTCACTAGCGTTCAGGCCTACACCCTGGCCGTCATCACGCTCGCCATCGGAATTGCGGTCGGCTACTTCGCCCGCGGCTCGGCACCTTCAACCCCGGCGAACCTGCCGGAGAATGCGCAGACGGCGATGTCGACGCCTCCCGCGGGCATGGGTGGGGGAGCAGCACCGGCCAACATGGGTCCCGGCCAACTGCCGGGAAGCGCGCCCCAGCAACAAGCGGCCTCTCCTGAGATGCTGGCAAAAGCGGCTGAACCGCTAGTGGCACAGTTGAAGAGTAATCCCAACAACGCAGAGGTGCTGGCCCAGGTGGGCAATATCTATTACGACGGACAAAGCTTTCCGCAGGCCATTGATTACTACGAGAAGGCGCTGAAGGTTCAGCCAAACAATGCCGACGTTCGTACGGACCTGGGCACCGCCTACTGGTACACCGGCGATGCGGACAAGGCGCTGGCCAACTTCGACAAGTCGCTGGCCATTCGGCCCAACCATCCGGGAACGCTGTTCAACATGGGAATTGTGGAGTGGCAAGGAAAGAGAGATCCCAAGGCCGCGATTGTGACCTGGGAAAAGCTGCTGCAAACCAATCCTGACTACCCACAAAAGGACCAGGTACAGATGTTGATTGAGCGCGCGAAAATGCACGGAGCCGGCGCTACGAAGGGCTAGTTCCAGCCCGCGATTGCTCGCCCCGGAACGGGCCCGCGCAGAGCCCGTTCCGGGTTTTTGAAATTTGAGACGGCAGCTTCGGCACGACTGGAAATCGTGCCCGGACGCTCAACGTCCCACTCGCAACTGGCCACCCCGATACAATGCTGGCAGTGAAAAGCCCCTCCTTTCGTCCGCGCGTGGTCCTTGCATTGCTAATTTTGCTCTTCCTGTTTCGCGGGCTGTTTTACTGTCTTGCGCTGCCGCTGTGGGAAGGATTTGATGAGCCCTATCAGTTTGCGGCGGTGCAGTACGTCGCGCATACCGGGCACATGCCCACAGCGACCACTCCGATCAGCCAACAGGTAGCGGCATCACTTTTTCTAACGCCTGCTCCCTGGATGTTGCGGCTGCATCAGTTGCCGAAACCGGTGTTCACGCAGGAGGAATATTGGAAATTGCCGGCCGAGGAGCGGGCGAAGCTGCGCGCAGAACTTCTGACGCTTGCGCCATCGGCGGCGGCTGAGCCCTCGAATCCGGTTATCGAAAACTATGAAGGCCAGCAGACGCCTCTTTACTACTTCGTAGCTGCCCATGTGCTTCGCGCATTCTTGAACTCGACTTTGCCGGGACAGGTATTCGCGTTGCGCCTGTTCGGGTTGCTGCTGGCCTGCGCAGCGTTGCTGCTGGGATATCTGTTTGCGCGCGATCTGTTTGGGGATGTCCAGCTTGCTCTGCTGTCAACCGCCTTGGTAGTTGCCATGCCAGAGCTGTTCATCAACATCTGTCGGGTATCGAACGAGCCGCTGGCGTTGCTGCTTTGTACGGTCCTGCTGCTGCTGGCAGTGAGGTTTCTGGGGACGGATCGGCCGGGGAGGTACATCGCGGCGATGGCGGTGACGCTGGGACTGGCGCTGCTTACCAAGGCATACTTCCTGGCTTTCGTGCCGGCGTTCCTGTTTGTATTGTGGCTGCGTCTGCGAAACTCGGCGAGCGTGATCGGCCTGGTGGTGCGCGTTGCAATCGCACTCGGAATCCTGGCGGGAGTGGCTGGCCCGTGGTACTGGCACATGCATCGCGTTTCAGGCTCGTGGTCGGGAGAAAACTCCGATGCCGCGGCCGGTCACCTTTCGGGCCTGGCACTGTTGGGGCAGGTGATCCACGTCAATTGGCGTAGCGGCTTCGCATCAATTCTTCTGTCGCATATCTGGTTTGGCGGCTGGAGCTTTTTACGTTTTCCGGCCTGGATGTATGCGTGTGTGCTACTGCCGGCTGCGGCTGGCGTTCTCGGAATGTGCCTGTACTCCTGGAAGTGGATGAGGTCGGGAATGAAGTCTGATCCGACCATCGCCGTGGCGGCCTTCTATCTTTGCTTCTGGGCTGCGCTTTGTTATCACGTGCTGGTTATCTATGTTCACGTAGGGGTCTCGGCGTCGACAGGATGGTACTTGTACTGTCTGGTATTCGCGGAAGCGGTACTGCTGGCTCAGGGGTGGGCACAGCTGCTGGGTCTGCACTCGCTGCGCTGGCTGCTTCCGGCAGGAGTCGCTGTGCTGGCGGCGCTTGACCTTTACGGGGTTCACGCCTACATGCTGCCGTACTACACGGGTTTCACGGCACACGTGGGAGATCGGGTTCCGGCGCTTCATCTGGTCGCGTTCTCGGTTTCAGATATCTTCGCTCGTCTGGCGACGCTGGGCCCGGGCTGGGAAACCCCGAACATCCTGAAGCTGGTTTGGGGAGGGTACCTGCTGGCAACGGTGGCCCTGGTGATAGTGGCATGGCAGCTCATTCGCAGGGTGCGGGCCCGCCAGTAGCCACACCGCTTTGTTATGATTGAGCGTGTGGTTGATCTAGACCTTTCTCCGCCAGCCGGCATTGACATGCCGCTGTGGCGATCCCTGATTCTGAATCTGGCTGACCGTATCTCGCCGGAGCGACTGCCTCCTTTGGAGCTGACTTCGCGCCCGGTCGATACCGGCATGATGTTCGGGGACCGGCTTGCCCTACCGTGGTTCCGCACCGTATTCGCCAACATTTCGGATGTGGTGTCTCCCGAGATGGGGCCTCCGCTGGAACTCACCTCGCGTTCGGTAGACGTCGGCGAGTTGTTGGGAGATGAGTTGAGTCACGGCTGGTGGGCTTCTCTGCTCGACGGCCTGCGCTATCGCCTTTCGCCGGAGAAACTGCCGCCGGTTTCGCTAACCTCGAAGCCCATCGCCGCGTATGGCGTTAATAGCCGACTGCAACTGCTGGATTGGTCATCGCTGCTGGACAGTCCCAAGATTTTTGCGCCGGATGTTCCGGTGGAAGCAGCGCTGATTGCCACGGCCGTGCTGGAACCGGCAGATGTGCCTGTACCTGCACAAGCTGCGGGAGTGCCGCTGGCTCAGGAACTGTGGGCAGCACAAATGCAGTTCAAGCGCGACATCTCGCGCAGCCGTTTCCGCCAGAAGATCTGGATGGCTGCGATCGCGGCCGAAGGGGTGTTCCTGCTGGCGTATATCTTCAATTTCAAATTCTAAGTCATGGGTAGTGCGGGCCTTTCAGGCCCGCGAATGGGCAGCGTTATTAGGATGGGGATGCATTCCGCTGTAATGCAGCGAAATGCATCCCCAAAATCGTATTGGTCGCGATGACGCTGCGCTGAAGCGCCGCTCTACCCGGCTTCGCGGAACCAAATTCAAACATGTCTACAGCCCCGAGGTAATGTGTTCGAGCTGGTTGGTGATTTCTTCCGCGGGAGTGCCGGGCGGAAAGCTCATCGGCCTACCTATCACGACGCGCAGCTCTCCACGCTGTGCAATCTTGCGGCCTGCTAGTTTCATGTCGTACAGGCCGTGAATGCGCATGGGTACAACGGGAACGTCGAGGCGCGAAGCCAGCATTCCGATCCCTGAACGAAAGGGCGACAGACTGCCATCCTGGGTGCGGCGGCCTTCGGGAAACACCAGCACGCTGTAACCACGGTCGGCACATTCGCCGGCAAAGGCAAAGCTCTCGCGTACGCCAGATTGCTGCGGCAGGGGAAACACATTGAACAGCGCGACGACCAGGTAATAGCCCGCCTGCTGCCACCAGCGCGCGAACAGGTTCATACTATGCGGCGGGCGCCACATGCCCCACAGACGCTCACCCTGCATGCCGACCGTCAGTTTGTGGCGCAGATGCGGGGGCAGCGCGAGCAGGACAAATCCCACATCGACATACGTGATGTGGTTGCAGGTGACCAGGATCGGACCGGTGAGACCTTCGAGGTGCTCGCGGCCTTCAATGCGGGGATGCGCCATGATTAGCGTCGCCGGCAGCGACAGCAGGTTGTAGATGGCGGTACGAATCCAAGTGATAGGCCAGCGCAATGTCCAGTATGGATAGCGATATCCGCTGCGCGCTGGCTTGTCGGGCTGTTGCAGCAAACGCTCGAGCTCGCCCACGGTGGAGAGGTTGGCGAAGTTCGCCTCGCTCAAATCGACCTGGTAGGAATCTTCCAGCGCGCTCATCAACTCGACGCGATCCATGGAGCTGAGATTGAGTTCATCTTCCAGCTTCGAGTCGGCGGTGAGCGCGCCCACGCTTCGCCCGGTGATGCGGCTGACCAATTCGGCCAACGAGCCCTGGGATACCGTGGCAGCTGCGGCGCCGGAGAACTTTGCCTGGGCATAGGCCTGAATCAAGTTGGTGCGCGGCTTTTGGGTCGGAGTGCGCGGGAAGTCCGGATCGGGCCAGACCAGCCAGCGACGCATACGCTGAAATTCGGCAAGCTGGCGGTTGGCCGACTGTACCACTGGCTCGGGATCGGCTGAGTCGCGCAGCAACAGCGCGGCGCAGGGCTCGGCATTGCCGCCCTGCTCCAGCGGGACGACCACGCAATCGCGCACCTCGGGCTGGCGGCGCAACGCGGCTTCGAGGTCGTCGGGATAGATGTTCATCCCTTCGCGATTGACGATGACGTTTTTCTTGCGGCCGCGAAAATACAGGTTGCCCTCGGCGTCGACCTCGCCCAGATCGCCAGTGCGAAACCAGCCTTCTTCGTCGAGCACCGGCTTGAGCTGATTTCCCTGCCAGTAGCCGGCAGCGACATTGGCTCCGCGAACCAGGATTTCGCCATTCTCGTCGAGCTTCATCTCACGGCCTTCCAGCACTTTGCCAATCGAGCGCTTACCGGTGCGGAAAGGGTGATTGAGAGAAATCAGCGAAGTTGTTTCCGTCAGACCGTAGCCCTGGATGACGACGAAGCTCAGCCGCCTCCAGAACTCTTCTGTCTCGGCGTCGAGCGCCGCTCCACCTGAGATGAAGGCCCAAAACTTCCATCCGAACTGGCTGTGGATGCGGCGGAATCGCCACCAGCGGCGGACGAAGTGCTCGCCCTCGGCTGCAGCAAACTGTTTCCGGAACCACTCCGCTTTGCCCGTGGTTTCCATGTCGCGCTGGATCTTGTCCTTCAGCGATTCCATCAGGCGCGGCACCGCGACCACCACGGAGATGCGCTGCTCATGAACCAGGCGAATGATCTCGGTTGGATTCAAGCTGTCATGGAAGACGACGGTTGCGGCAAGCAGTTGCGGCAGCAGAATGCCGAGGAACTGCCCGAAGACGTGGCTCAGCGGGAGGAGGTTCAGGAAGCGGAGGGGATGGAAGATGCGTTCGTACTTCAGGTACTTGCCAATCTCACGCTCCAGAGGGTCGAGATTGGCGAGGATGTTGCCATGGGTGATGACCACGCCGCGCGGCTCGGCGGTGGTGCCGGAGGTAAAGACGATTTCAACAATATCGTCGCCAGTCAGGTTGAGCGATGGAAGGGGCTCGGCAGAGTGATGCGAGATGCTTTCGCGCAGGGTTTCCAGATCGAAGCGGGCTACGCCGGAGACATCGTGGCCGGGTGCGGCCACACAGAGCTTTGCGTCCACCTGCTGTGCTACTCGCTGGGCAAAGTCAGCAGCGGCGATGTTGTCGATGGGAACGACAACTGCTCCGCGTAGCACGCAGCCGAAGAAAGCGGCCACCCATTCGGCGCAGTTCTCTCCCCAGAGAAGCACCTTGTCGGAGCGAACGATACCGCGGGCATCCAGTTCGCGCGCAAAGCGGTGAGCGCCGGATAGGACGTCGCCATAGCTCCAATGCTGGACCCGATATCCGCGGCGATAGACGTACGCGGTTTCCCCGGCATGGAGGCGAAAGTTGTCCAGGTATCCCAGTATGGTGGTGCGCGACATTCAACAGCAGTCTACCGTGTCATGCTGTGAGGGCAGCAAGAGAGCGTCGTCGGGTCACCGTCAATGGTTACCTGGCCAGCCGCTTACATCCAGCGGCGGCTCTCACGCATTTGCGACTTGAGCATGCTGCGAAAGAGAGCAGTCGCCTTCCTGACTTCTGGCATGGCCAGCTTGCAAAACAACTGCTTGCCATCGCGCTGGGTATGCACGATACCGGCGGCCTTGAGAATCGAAAGGTGCTGGGAAAGGTTAGCCTTGGAGATATCGAGACCTTGTTGTAGCTCCGAGGCCCAGCAATCGGATACTTCGAGCATACCGACTAGCTGCAAACGCGTAGGATTGGCGAAGGCCTTGCAGATATTGGCCTGTCGTTCATAGGTTTCTCTATCACCCCGATTTTTCCGCTTCATCGCCATTTTCCCTCTGACCGTCGCTTGAGAGTCACTTCAAGAACTACTTTTATGGAAGAGCCTAGTTTCCAGACTATTGGAGTTTCGGATTGACCAGGGACTTCCGGTAAACCGTTTAGCTTATCGTGGGCAGATTAAGTCTAGTTACGCTTATCTGGCGCATAAACCTCGCGCAGGACAACGAGAGTTGTCCAATCTGCTGTGCAATCTGCAGGTCAGTTGGTTTTTCTTATATCACACTTTCGCAAGAGAGAACATCAACTGAAGTTGTAGATGGATATATATAAAAAGATCATAAAGACGCGGGCCCGCAAAACTATCAGGTTACCCCGATGTTACCTCTGAGGCGTCCAGGTTAAGAACCGAACTGATAGATTAATTTCGAAAATGATTGTCGCTAACTTCGGTTCGCCATGTCCCCGCATAGATAACGCGCATAAGGGAAGGCCTGAAGCTATGCGAACGAGGGGCCGCGGCGGGAATTCGACGCACGGGAACTACCAGCGCCGATAGATGGCGTAAATTGACGTGCTTAACGAGTTTGGGTCCGGTACCGGAAGCTGGAGAAATTATTTCAAGATCCTTCCCGCTTTGGGAAAGATGCTGAGTTGCATTCAAGTTATACCCGGAAACACCGATTAGTAGAGTGTGAGCAGAGAAGAAACCTCCTGAGTGAAGTGAAGCCGGCCTCGCAACGCGCGAGGCCGGAACTTCTTTGAGGTAGCCGGGGAGGGCCAACGAATGCTGGCAGCCGCTGACTAATAGGGGTAGTGGGCTCCGCCGTGGCGCACATCGGCGCCGCGCACCCAGAAGATTACGTCTTCCGCGATGTTAGTAGCGTGGTCAGCGATGCGCTCGAGGTTGCGGGCGATCAGCAGCACGTTCAAGGCGGGACGGGTGAGCGCCGGATCGCTTTGCATCTTCTGCACCAACACGACAAAGGCTTCGTCTTTCATGCGGTCGACCATGTTATCCATCTGGAGCACCGACTCGGCCACTTCGGCGTGGCCGTCGAGGAAGGCCTGCAATGAGCGCTGCACCATGGTGCTGACGCTACTCGCCATCTTGGGCACGTCGACCGGGAGCTCGACGGCGGGCTCGCTGATAAGGTCGAGCACGCGTTGCGCGATGTTGACTGCCTGATCGCCTACGCGCTCGAGGTCGGCATTGATCTTGATGATGGCCATGATGAAACGCAGATCGATGGCCATGGGCTGCTGCATGGCAAGTAAATCGAGTGCGAGTTCATCGATATCGCGTTCGGCCTGGTTGATGGCGGTCTCACCGGTAAAGACCATTTGACAGAACTTGGCATCGCGGGTGCGGTACGCTTCCGTCGCGCGGTCGATCGCCTGCTCTGCAAGGCCGCCCATGCGCAGGAGTTTGTCCCGAAGTTCATCCAATCCTTGTTGAAAGCGGCTTCGCATTTATCCGAACCTGCCTGTAATGTAGTCTTCCGTCCGCTTGTCAGCGGGAGTGGTAAATATCTTTTCCGTCTTGTCGTACTCAATCAAGCTGCCCATTAGAAAGAAGCCGGTAAACTCTGCGACGCGCGCCGCCTGCTGCATATTATGAGTGACAATCACGACAGTATAGTGCTGTTTCAACTGGAAGATGAGCTCTTCGATTTTGCTGGTGGAGATGGGATCGAGGGCGGAAGCCGGCTCGTCCATCAGCAGCACGTCAGGCTCTACAGCGAGGGCGCGCGCGATACACAATCTTTGTTGCTGGCCTCCGGAAAGGCTGGCACCGGATTTCTTGTGCAGGGTGTCTTTGACCTCTTCCCACAGGGCCGAGAGCTTGAGCGAGCGCTCCACTAATTCGTTCATCTGCTTGCGGTTGCGCAGGCCGTTCAAGCGGAGGCCCGCAGCAACATTGTCATAGATGGACATGGTGGGAAATGGGTTGGGCTTCTGGAAGACCATGCCGATCTTGCGCCGCACTTCGACGGGATCGGTGCCATCGCCATAAACCTCGATTTCGCCGATCTTCACATCGCCGTCGGCGCGAGCTTCGGGAATGGTCTCGTGCATGCGATTCAGGCAGCGCACGAAGGTACTCTTACCGCACCCCGAAGGACCAATCACAGCGGTGACATGGTTGGCCAGCACCGACATGTCGATTTCTTTCAGGGCCAGGTGCTTACCGTACCAGGCATTCAAGCCCTTGACTTCGATTCCTACGCCCATGCGATTACGAGGCCCCCTTTAACATGCCCCGACTGGTGACAATGCGAACTGCCGCAACGGCAGCAACGATCATAACGATAAGAATCAAAGCTCCGGCCCACGCCTGGCGATGCCACTCATCGAAGGGCGAGATGGCGTAGACGAAGACCTGCAGCGGCAAAGCGGCGGTAGGCTGATTGGGTTTCAAGTTCCAATACTGGTTTCCGAAGGCGGTAAACAATAGCGGAGCGGTCTCGCCGGCCACCCGGGCAAAGGCCAGCATACAGCCGGTAATGACGCCGGCCGAGGCGGTGCGAAGGGAGATGGAGAGCGTGGTCCGCCATTTGGGGATGCCCAATCCCAGTGCAGCTTCGCGAATCGAGTTGGGAACCATGAGCAGCATTTCCTCCGTGGCGCGCGCGACGGTAGGCACCATCATGATGGCCAGGGCAAAGCCGCCGGAGTAGGCAGAGAAGTGTTTCTGCTGCAGCACGATGAGCGAGTAGGCCACGATTCCGATCACGATGGAGGGAACGCCATTAAGCACGTCGGCGGTGAAACGCACGAAGTCGCCGAAGCGATTGCGGCCATACTCGGCCAGGTAAATGCCACAGCCGATCCCGGTTGGAATACCGATCGCGCTGGCGATCAGCAGAATCAATCCTGAGCCTACGATTGCGTTGGCCATGCCGCCGCCGGGCTCGCCGACGGGCTTGGGAGTCTGGGTAAGAAACGCCAGGTTGACCGATCCCATGCCTTTCATCAATAAGTAAATAAAGACCGCGAGCAAAGGCACCAGTACGAGGATGGCTGAACCGACAGCAAAGGAAGTGGCACCGACGTTTGTGAACTTGCGCCAGAGACTCAGCTTGGCGGAGCGGGTTGGACTAGACACTGACCCTCGCTGTTCCGCCGGTGATGCTCCACACCAGCAAGCGCGCCAGAGCGTTCACAATCAGAGTAACGATGAACAGCGCCAGTCCAATTTCGACTAGAGCCGAAAGGTACAGGTCGCCGGTGGCTTCACTGAATTCGTTGGCGATAACGCTGGCCATGGTGTAGCCGGGGGCAAACAGAGACTTGGCGATTTCCGGACGATTGCCGATGACCATGGTGACTGCCATGGTTTCACCGAGGGCGCGGCCTAAGCCGAGTATGACCCCGCCCACGATGCCGATGCGCGCGTTGCGCAGCACGCCCATGCGGATCATCTCCCAGCGGGTAGCGCCCAGCGCCAGAACGGCTTCGCGCTGATTTTGCGGCACGGCGTTCAACACCTCACGCGTGATGGAGGCAACGATGGGCACAATCATGATGGCTAAAATGATGGCTGCCGCCAGCATGCCTAACCCAAACTGCGGGCCCTCAAACAGTCCCGTCCATCCGAAGTACTTCGCCAGAAACGGTTGCACATACTGCCGCAACAGCGGAGCCAGGACGAAGATTCCCCACAGGCCGTAAATCACGCTGGGAATCGCCGCCAGCAGCTCAACCAGGAAGGAGATGAGGGCGCGCAGCCCAGCCGGGCACATCTCGGTGATGTAGACGGCAACTCCGACGGAGAGCGGAACCGCCAGAATCAGGGCAAGAACCGAGGACACCACGGTGCCGAAGACAAAGGGCAGAGCGCCATACTGGTCATTGACCGGGTCCCAGTCGCGCCCGTAGAAGAAGTGGATTCCGAATTGATGCAGCGACAGCTTCGATTTATCGACAAGTTCGTAGACGATCAGGACGACGATGATGAAGACGGAGAGCGCCGCTAATGAAATGATTATGCGAAACACCACGTCGGGCATGCGACTGCTGCGCGGGACATGTGTCCTGATCCTTTGCAGCACAGTAGGGCTCGCCACCGGCTTGCGCTCCGTGCTGGCCTGGGCCAGCGAGGGCACGGCAGTGACGGGCTTCTGGCTCGCAAGAGGATCACTGGAATTCATGACTCGACCCTATCAAAGGACAGTTACAGAACGGTTACAAACGGGGTTGGAAATGCGAACTCCGGCCTGAATCCAACCGGAGTTCGCACCGAGACGCAAGTCCGGGAACTGCTACTTCAGCTGCTTGGCAATGGCCGCCTTCTCGGCAGTCACTACGTCGGCGGGCAGAGGAGCGTACGACAATGACGACACCATTCCCTGTCCCTGATCCAGCATCCAGCCAAGAAAGTCCTTGATGATCTTGCCTTTGTTGGCGTCCTTGGGCTGTATCGGGATGAGCAGCCAGGTGAAGCTAGCGATGGGATACGCGTTCTTTCCGGTCGGGTTGGTGATGGAGACGCGGAAGTCGGCAGGCATCTTCACTCCAGCTGCGGCTGCAGTCGTGGTATCCAAGCTGGCCTTGACGAAGTTCTTGGAGGAATTCTGAACGCTGCCGTAGTTAATCTTGTTCTGCAGGGCGTAAATCAATTCCACGTAACCGATGGAACCGGGCAACATCTTAAGGTTGCCGGCGACGCCTTCATTACCCTTGCCGCCCATGCCGACCGGCCACTTGACCGAGGTGCCCTTACCCGGGCCGCTTGACCAGTCGGAGCTCACCTTCGACAGATAGTCGGTGAAGATGTAGGTGGTTCCGCTGCCATCGGAGCGATGCACGACGGTGATGGTCTGGTTGGGGAACTTGATGTTCGGATTCGCCTTGGCGATCGCCGCATCGTTCCAGTTCGTGATTTTGCCGAGGTAGATTTCCGCGAGAACTTCCGGGGTAAATTTCACTTCTTCGTTGACGCCCGGAATGTTGTAGGCCGGAACCACCGCACCCAGCACGGTGGGAAGGTGTAGCACCTTCACCTTGGATTCGGCGAGTTGCTGATCGCTCATAGGACCGTCCGTGGCGCCAAAATCAACTGTTCCCGCCTGCACCTGGCGAATGCCGCCACCGCTGCCAATCGATTGATAATTGAATTGCACGTCGGAATGCTGGTTGTGATACTCGCTGAACCACTTCTGATAAATGGGATTGGGAAAGGTAGCGCCCGCCCCGTTGATGGTGGTCTGCGCCAGTGCGCAGCTTGCGAATACGGCCAGACACAGCAACACTTTGAGTGTGCGAATCACGTAGATTGCCTCCTGGGAAATCCTGTAGATGAAGACTCTTTGACCACCTTCCGTTCTATCGCCGAGCGATTAAATTATTGTTACAAAGCAGTGAATTTAGAGTAAAGAGCTGCTCGGGACAGCGTAAGGCGTTGTGTGCCAAGGATTTCAAGAATCGGAGGTGCGGCGTGGCTCCAGTAGATTCAGCACTTCCAGTAGCAGGAAGTCTTTGCAGTGGCGAAGGAATTGGAGGAAAGGGCTCATGTGCGGTTTCCGTGGTGGAAACTTTTTTTGGTGCCGGAAAGGTGCAACAGCTTGACCAGGCATAGCGCTAATTATTGGGTGCATTCCGCGAGGTGCGTGAAGTTGAAGTTCTGGTGAAAATCGCGGGGCTACCTGGCTTTTTGCCGCCGACGCAGTTCTTCAATAAAGCGCAGTTCGTCGGACTTGTCGTTGGAGCGCATCACGTGCCGCACACTTTGGCCGCTGACCAGGTGGCAGACTTCTTCGGCGAGATTCTTGGCATGGTCTCCGGCGCGCTCCAATGCCTGGGTCATGAAGAGAACGTGAAAGCTTTCGGTACGCGGCGAGTTGTCGTTGTGCTCCAGATGCCTGAGAAACACCAGGTTGCGGATGCGATCCAGTTCGGCATCGGAACGCAGAACATTCAGCGCACGATTGATGTCGCGCAGCTTGAGGGAATCGTGCACATCGGTCAGCATTTTCTCCAGCCGTGACGCCATCATGGTGAGATCGCGAATGTCCTGCAGTTCGATCCTGCCGCCCACGGCAGCGGCGCGGTTGCTGCAATTCAACAGCAAGTCACCGATGCGCTCCAGGTTGATGTTGAACTTCATGCAAGCCAGCAATTCGCGCGCACTTTGCTCGCTGACCTTGGTGATGATGCAGGTGACACCCTGATCGATTTCGCGATCAAGGGCGTCCAGCTCTTTCTCGCGTTCACGCACGCCTTCGAGCAACGAAGGAACGCCGGTGGCGATGCCTTCGGCCACAATGCCGGCTGCCTTACGCGCCAGCTGGCAAGCTTCGAGCGTGCGCTCCTGCAGTTGAGCTGCGAGTTGTTCGGGGGAAAGCGATTCCAAGTTGGCGGCGTTCATGGCAGGGGCCGGTTCCACGGTACTTACTATTTCATAACCTTAGGCAGTGAACATTCAATGAAAATCGTAATAAGAAAAGTTAATTAGCGAATGTGCGTTTCTGTAATGGTAGTGACGTACCAGAATGCGATTGGTACTGCGTTGCCGGGTATTCGTCCCTTGTTTTGGGCAGGGCCGCTTCCTTCATTCAAGCCGGGTCGTCTAATGGGGAAAGCAGCAAAAGACTTATGCTTAGAATTGATATCCAGCGTAATAGTCGCACTGCCACTCTCCGTTGCCAGGGCAGGATCGTGTTCGGGATGGAGAACGAAACGCTGCGGAGTGTAGTTCAATCACGCCCAGAACAGGTGCTCGAAATCGATCTTGCAGGCATTGGCAGCATCGATGCTGCAGGGCTGGGATTGCTGGTTGAATTGCAGCATTGGGCCAACGCGCACAATCGTATTCTGTATTTCACGAACGCGTCTGAGTTTGTCACGCGCCTGGTATTCGCCACTCATCTTTACAACGTGCTGGTGATTGCTCCCGGCGGGAGACGGGTGCGTCGCGAGGCCGCAGCAAGTGCGCTGAGTGCGTGAGCTGCGCTATTCGTCCCTTAGTGCTACGGTCGGAGAGACGTTAAGCGCCCGGCGCGCCGGAAGGTAGCATGCGACAAGCGCGACGGCCGTCAGCAGAACAGCGACCAGGCTGAAGACCACCGGATCCGTAGACGTGACTTCAAACAGCAACGCCAGACCAGCGAACGCTCCCAACAGCATCACGTTGAAGCGCTGTTGGGCCAGCAACAGTGCCATCAGGTCGTCCATCGATTGAATATCGCTGACCGGGACCTGGCAGTCTAAACTCCAAACCTGCTTCTTCACGTTCTCTACGAGTGTCGTTAGCGGACTGCCCGTCCGTATGGTTAGCGTCGTCCATGTTCGCCACGCCTCGTCGTTCTGAGCAAAAGGAGCATAAACGGCGGGATCTACCAGCTCGTTTAACCCGGAATGCTTCACGTCTGCCACAACCCCAACGATGGTCTTCCACTTATGCGGCTCGTCGCAGGCTGCGGAGGTAGTGAACGAATGTTGGCAGAATGATTCCATTCATTTCAAGCGAAAGAATGAGCATGGCGGGAGGTCCAACTCTTAGTGAGCGGTGTTCAAGGGGGGCGAGCAAACTGCAGGTCCCTCGACTACGCTGCGCTTCGCTCGGGATGACACCTGTGGAAGTGAGGGTGCGATCAAAGCATGCGCGGAGGAATAAGAAAAGCCGTCCCGCGGGACGGCTTCTTGTTGAGTAGGCAAACTATTTCAGCTCGATATCGCCTGAACCGGTGGAGACTTCCACTTCCGGGCCGCCGCCTTTCACTGCGCCTTTCAACTCGTGACGATTCAGGCTGCCCTGCATGGTGATCGGCAAATCAGAGTGGATACTTCCCGAGCCGGTACGTGCGTAGAGATTGAAGCCCTGGTTCGAACCCAAAGCGAGCCGTACCGAGCCCGACCCGGTATGCAGGTCCCAGCCTGACTGGACGGTTCCCTCGACGGTGATGTCACCGCTGCCGGTGCGAGCACGCAGACCGCCTTTCATGCCGCGCAAGCGCACATCGCCGGAGCCGGATTCAACGTCGGCGCTACCGCTGCCGGTCAAGTCGGCCTGAACGCCTCCGCTACCGGTGCGAGCGGTGAACGGCAGCGTGATGTCCTGGCCCTTGATGCTTCCGCTACCGGTGCGGGCGTTGCCCTGCGGACCGATATCGCGCAGGTTTACATCCCCTGATCCAGTCGTAACCACTGCACTCTTGCGTATGCCGTCAACCCCAATATCACCGGATCCCGAATGCGCCTGTAAGGTGGTATCGCCAGGGACGGTCACCTCGTAGCTAATGGACACGTGGCGCTTAACGTCATCCGACAGGTTGTAGCCGACACGGATGCTGTTGCCGTTCTGCTCGACCGGAGGATTGCTCTCGACCGAGCGTACGGCGCTCTCGGAGTCTCCGCCGAACCAGTCGTTGCTGCTGCGAACGACTCCGTGGATGACGACTTGATTGGAACCGCCGGCGCGCACCGTGATATTGCCGGAGCCGGTGGTCAAATCCAGGGTGACCGGACCATTCACGGTCAAGGTCCGGTCGAACTTGCCTTCCGCCCGCGCGAACAGCATTACGGGAAGAGTCATCATGATAAGAAAGAGTGCAAGCGAAACTTTTCTCATAATTCCTCGCGAGACTGGAGTGAAAACTGGGCTGGCTTGCAAGTCAGCATGGCACCTCCAACATGAGCAACGATGCAGAACCTGGCATCTTTGACCGGGCGAAGGAGAACAGATCCCTCGCGTCGCTCGTGATGACAAAATCAAAGGCGCTTTGCGGCACGGCTGAAGCCGCGCCCTTTCAAAACGGACTCCGATTTACTGTTGCAGGACGACTTCCTGCCCTTCCTTCAATCCGGAATCCACTTCCGTCTTTGCGCCATTGGAGATTCCGATATTAACGGCGATCTTCTTCATGCCGTCCTTAGCCTTGGGATCGGGAATGTTGACCGACGCCTTTTTATCCTTGTCGTACATGATGGCGCCTTCGGGAATCATCAGCACGTTCTTGTGTTCGTCGAGCAGGATCTCGGCGTTGGCGGTCATCTCGGCCTTGAGTTCGCCACCAGGATTATTGATGGAGACCCGCACTTCGAATGTAGTGACATTGTCTTTTTCCACGCCCATGGGCGAGATCTTAGTCACCTTGCCGGTGAATATCTTATCCTTAAAGGTTTCAACCCGGATGCGCGCCGGCTGGCCAAGATAGACCTTGCCGATGTCGCTCTCGTCCACCTTGCCTTTAACGTAGACCTCGCTGGTATCACCCAGCGTCATGACCAGCGTGGCGCCCGAACCCAACACCAGGATGGAGCTGACAGCGTCTCCCATTTCGACGTCGCGGGAAAGCACGACTCCATCGATAGGCGAGGTGATGGTGGTGTAACTCAACTGCTCTTCCAACTGACTGAGAGTGGCCTGACTCTTCTGCACGTCGGCTTGGGCCTGGGCAACTTTGGCTTTGTTCACGGTGTACTGCGCCCGAGCCACGTCGCGCTTGTTGACGGCCAACTCATAGGTACGCTGAGCGTCATCCAGTGCGGAGGCAGACACCACTCCATCACGTGCCATCTGCTGCGCGCGTTCGTAGGCGCGCTGCAAGGTGGGAATGTCAACGCCTTGGGCATCCACCTCGGCGCGCTTCAGGTCGGCTTCGGAGCCTTTGGCGGTGGCCTGGGCAGAAACCATTTGCGCGCGCGCGGAATTCACCTGTGCCTGAATCTCATCGCGGTCGAGCTCAGCCAGCACCTGTCCGGTATGTACCTTGTCGCCAGCATCGACGTAGAGCTTCTTCACGATGCCGCTGGCCTTCGACTTGATCTCGACCTTGGTTATGGGCGTGACTTTACCGGTGGCGACAACACTCTTCGCCAGATCTCCCTTCTCCACTTTTGCCAGCTTAGTGGGGTCGATCTTGGTGCCACCGCGGGTAGCGGCAACCGCCACGATCACCAGAGCGACAACCGCCACCGACACGATTGCCAGAATGATCCAGCGCTTCTTCTTATTATGTTTGCCGTTTGCCACTTGCCCCTCCAGCTAATGATCGCAGCGTTCCCTGTTCTGTAGCTAGTTACGTTGGCGGATTGCAGGAAGTTCCGTCCCAAAACGAGACAACTTGCGACTGCAAAGGATTTAGACACCGGTAGAGTGCTAAACGGTAGCGCTACCGGCTCGGCAGAGTACATCCCGACGGACGAGCGTTCGGCGTCAAATGAAGTGGTGTTCGCAACTGTTGTTTGGTATTTCGTCACAGCGGCGAGCTACGGTCCTGGGCTCGTCCCTTCCATTGCCCGCCGCGGCCAGCCCAAAACTTGAGCGCCGAATCGACTGTTGCCCCTATATAGAAGATGGCGCTAAGGGGTAGGGTTAAGGCCCACCCGGCTGCCAATCCGTAGAAACGAACCATGGAGAGGTACGAGAGCGTCATCACGAGATAGGCCGACAGCCCGAGGGCGGCGAGCAGCCGATCGCGAGTGAACAGCAGAACCAGCGGTAGAAGATAAAGCAGCGCCATTCCCACGATCGCCCCAAGGAGCATTGCAGCGGAGTGCCCGAGCTGATTGAAGGCGGTGCGCGCGATCATGCGTTCGATCTCGCCGAAGGTCTCGTAGGGGCGGAAGCTGCGGGTGTCGGCGGTCAGCCCCAACCAGACTCGGCCACCGCTTGCTTTGACCGCCTGGGCGAGAGCGCAATCGTCGATGACCTCATGGCGAATGGTGTTGATGCCTCCGGCGTGCGCGAGGGCTGGTGGACGAATCAGGATGCATCCTCCGGCGGCACCTGCCATCTTGCGGCGGGATGAGCGAATCCAGAGCGGCGGATAGAGCATAAAGAAAAAGAAGACGAATGCGGGAATGAGCAGCTTCTCGGCCAGGCTGCGGCAGTGCAGCTTGACCATGAACGAGACCAGATCGTAGCTTTCGCGTTCGGCGATCGAGACTAAAGTCGCAACGCTGTCGGGCGCGTGCTCTACGTCGGCATCGGTCAGCAAGAGGAATTGCGGATCGAGCGCCATGGCGGCGTCGATTCCCTGCTGCACCGCCCAGAGTTTTCCCGACCAGTCGGGTGGCAGCGGTTGACCGCGGATGATGTTCAGCTTCTGCCAGTCGGGTTCGGATAAGGCAGCGGCGCGGGTCGCGTCCGCCGTGCCGTCGGTGCTGTTGTCGTCGACTACATAGATGTGAAGCACATCAGCGCAGCTCTGCGCCAGCAGCGACCGCACGGCGCGTCCGATGTGGTTCGCTTCATTGCGAGCGGGGATGACGACGGCGATGGTTCCGCTGAGCGCCTGCGCCGGAGGCTTGGCGGCTTGCAAGCGGCTTACCTGCCAGAATCGCCCGTGGAACAGCAGGAGGTAGACCCAGGCAAGGAGGGAGAGAGCTACGCAAACGAAGAGAATTTGCACGGTGTCGTGAGGGTAGGATATCAATAAGCGCAGGGCGAAAATGGTACAAGCGGCACGAAGCAAGGGGCATTGTCTCACGTATGAAGGTAGCGACTCTGACCGAGCTTTCCTGTTAAACTCTCCCGCGATTACTCATGACGACTGGCCAGAGCACCAAACGTACGCGGCTGTACGACAATCCCGATGGTAAGTTCATTCACGAGGTAGTGCTTGCTTCGTGCCGCATGCGCGGTGAGAAGACCGCACTTATAGACACCTCCTGCGATCCGGTGCGCCGTATAACGTTTGCTGAATACGCGGACCTGGTCGAGCAGGCAGCCCGGGGCTTGGTCGCTAGTGGAATCAAGCCGGGTGATCGCATCGGCATCTTTCTGCCCAATAGCTGGGAGTTCGGCGTGGTCTTCCACGCGGCGATGATGGCGGGCGCAGTGCCGACCACGATGAATCCGACTTATCGCGAGCGCGAGGTCCGCTATCAGCTCGATACTTGCGATGCGGTCGCGCTGATCACGGATGGCAAGCTGCTCAGCGGCATCAGCCTCCAAGGGTTGCCGAACTTGCGGGAGGTTTACACCATCCGGGAGCACTGCGACGGCAGCAGGCAATTCGAGGCGCTGTTGAGGCCGCATGCCGGAATCAGCCTGCCCCGTCCGGAGCGCGATCCTCGGCTGGCGCTGGCGACTCTTCCCTTTTCCAGTGGCACTACGGGCCTGCCCAAGGGCGTGATGCTCACCCATCACAACATTGTCGCTAACGTGTATCAGACGCTGATTCCAGACGAGGCAGGCGCGATTACGGACGGCGACACGATGCTGTGTTTCCTGCCGATGTACCACATCTACGGGCTCACGGTCGGGCTGAACCTGGCGCTGATTCGCGGCGCCACGCTGGTGCTGATGCCGCGGTTCGATTGCGAAGGCTCGCTATCAATCATTGCGCGAGAGGGAGTAACGTTGGCGCTGTGTGTTCCTCCGGCTCTGCTGGCGTACTGCCATGCCGCCGAACAGAACAAGTTTCCCAAGGATCATCAGCTGAAGTGGATGAAGTCGGGAGCTGCGCCGCTTTCTCCTGAGTTGGCACGCCGCTTCATCAACCTGACCGGGGTGCCTATTCGCCAGGGATATGGCATGACGGAAGCTTCCCCGGTGACACACATGGGCTTTCTCGATCCGGAACTGTTTCGCCCCGAATCGGTGGGCGCACCGGTCGCTATGACTGAGTGTCGCGTGGTGGATGAGAACGGAAACGACGTGGCGCAAGGAGAGTTAGGCGAACTGGTGATGCGGGGCCCGCAGTTCATGCTGGGCTACTGGAAGTCGCCGGATGCGACAGACGCCGTGATGCGTGAGGGGTGGTACTGGTCGGGCGATGTGGTACGGGTCGACGAGACCGGTCAATACCACGTAGTGGATCGGCGCAAAGAGATGATGAAGTACAAGGGCTTCTCCATCGCGCCGGCAGAGGTTGAGAGCGTGCTGCTGGAACATCCCGGCGTGCGCGACTGCGGGGTGGTATCGCGCATCGAGTCCGATGGCGATGAGACGCCGTGCGCGTTTGTGGTTTTGCGCCAGGACGAGCTCGAAACCCGGCAAAACCTCGAAGGCATGCTGGCTTTTATGGGAGAGCGCATGGCGAGCTATAAGGTGCCGCGTGAGATCCACTTCGTAAACAGCATCCCGCGAACGGCGTCGGGTAAGATTCTGCGGCGGGAATTGAGAAAGTTGTTTTAGAAGCGGCTCCAGACCCCTGGCTTTTAGCTTTCTGCTTTAGGCTTTTGCTCTTAGCTAACTAAAGCCGCATCGTTTCTCCTTTCCCCGGCGCAGCTAGAGCTGCGTCCTTCCCAGCAACTCCACAAGATCGCATACAAAAAAGTCGGGGAGCCCGAAGGCTCCCCGAAGCAAAGCTAACTTCAGACGAAGTTAGAAGCTGTACTTCAGTACCAGCACCAGGCTGCGCGGGTGGTTGGTGAATACCTGGTTCCACTGCGCGAACTGGCTGGAGATCGGCGCAGGCAGCAAGGCGTTGCGAACCGCTCCGCTGGACTGGCCATACGACTGAACGTCGCTGATCAAACCAGGCACGTACTGGGCATGGTTGAAGATGTTCGTCGCCTGGAAGATGAACTGCAGCGCCTGACGCTCGGTGATGTTCACCCGCTTCAGCAGCGCGAAGTCCCAGTTGTTGGTGTCCGGAGTAGCCAGCGTATTGCGGCCTACTGCGCCGTAAACGCCGGAGCCGGCCGTAACGTACTGAGCGGTCGGATCGTTGGCAACATAACCCACCACCGCGCCATTCGAGTTCCTCAGCGCCGTAACGGGAGAGATGGTGTTCGGCACACCCTGCGGGTTGTAGTACGCCGGACGGTCGGACGCCGAGTCGCCGTTCAGGTTGGAGTCCGTACCGGTCTGCACCGTCGCGTATTCAGGCGACTGGAAGGTGTAGATCGGCGAGAACTGCCAGTTACCCACGACATTCTTCATGAACCAGTTGTCGTTCTTGAAGAAAGGCAGATCGTAGGTGGCTGCAATGGTCACGCGATGACGGCGGTCCAAAGCCGAGGTGCCGTAGTCGCACGAGAAGCAGGCGAAGTTCGCAGGACGACGCGGGGTAAGGACGGTGGAGAATACGTCAGCCGTCGAGTTGTCGAAGGTGTGGCTCCAAGTCCAGGCAGCCTGGAACTGCAGGCCGTTGGTGAAGTTCCGCTTGAACGAAACCTGCAGGCCGTTGTAGTTCGAATAGCCCCAGGGTTGGAACGAGGTGATGCTTCCGGTGAAGCCAGCACTTCCGTAGGCCGGAATGGTGTTATTGATTGACTTCAGCTGGGCCAGCGTGGTGGTCAGCGAGTCGAGGTAGGCCTGGCTGGGAGCAGCCAGGAACGTCGGCAAGCTGTTGTCCGCCGTTACCGGAGCAAACTTGTTCAGACGGGTCTGCACCGAGAGGTGGATACCGCGAGTTCCAACGTAACGAGCTTCCAAGGTGTACTTGTTGGCGAAGATGTGCTGCACACCGGCCGTCCAGGTCTCCGAGTACGGAAGAGTCTGGTTGGGAATGTAGCCTCCGGTGAGTGCACGCGCATCAGCGGTACTGGTAATCGGGGCTGGAGTGCCCGGCAATCCGCCGGCGGCCAGGAAGTGAGTATCGGAATACGGGCACGGCTTATCCTGTCCGATGTCAACGACGTCGCAGGTCTGCTGCAATTGCGGCGGCGCCGAGAGAATACCCAGGTTGTCATACAGAACGTCATTCGCCATGGCGAAGCCCACGTTGACCGAGGTGTCCGGTGTCGGAGCCCAGGCGATACCAACGCGCGGCATGAAGTTGGTCTTCTGTGCCGTAGGTGCGCTGAAGGTGAGCAGGCCAGGATCGCTGGCGATCTGGTTCAGGGTTTGCGACTGGGTTCCCAACGGCTCGCCGGTGTATTCATAGCGCAAGCCGAGGTTCAAGGTGACGGTCGGCGAGATGCGCCAATCGTCATTGACGTAGGCGTAAACCGCCTTCTTGTTGCCGTAGTAAACGGTGTTGCCGGACGAACGCTCGCTGAAGCCACCGGTGGACGGCGTCGACGCGAAGTCGTTCAGGTAGTCCGACAGGTAGCCCCACTCGTAGTCGCCGCGGACGCGCTGCGTGAAGGTCTGCGGGCTGATGATCCAGCGGAACTCGCCGCCGATACGCAGGTTGTGCTTGCCCTTTACCCAGCTCAGGTTGTCCACCGCGGTGTACAGATTCTGCACCGTGGTCTGCGGAGCGTTGGGATCAGGACCGATGTTGATCTGGGCCAGATCGCCAACCAGGATGTTGGGGAAGGCGCCCAGTCCCGGGAACGACTGGTTGCCGACCGGGAAGAACTGCGAGTAGCGGTTGAAGCCGAAACGGAACTCGTTGTTGATGTTGGGAGTGAAGTTGTGATACTCGCTCAGGGTCGCGACCCAGAAACGCTGGGGCAGGGTGATCCAGAACGTCGGCAGCGATGCCGCAGTATCAAAACCGTCGAGCTTGGACCACAACAAACGGCCACGCAACTGGTCTTTCTCGGAGATGTTGTAGTCGAAGGAGTTCGCGGTGGTCAGCGTGTTCTGGTAGCTGGGACCACTGAAACCCACGTCGCCGATCGGAATGGCGAAGGGGTTGGGTAAAGTGCCGTTGCCGTCGCCCGAGGTTGGGATACCCGGTTGCACCTGGACGGGGGCCGGACTGGCTGGCCAGCAGCAGGGACATACTTCTGCAACTGCTGGAGGTTGGCGCTGCCAGGGAACAGCGCGGCCAATTGCGAGTAGCCGGCCGAAGTCGGGGCAGCGAACGTGACGGCGCTGGCCGATTGGCCGATCGGGTTGTATTCCCAGTCGGTGAAGAAGAACAGCTTGTTCTTTACGATGGGGCCGCCGAAGTTGCCGCCGAAGCGGTTGTTATCGTAGCGCGTATTGGACGGCGTCTGGCCGTTGGCGACCTGCGATTGCGCAACCTGCGAATCCTGCGCGTTGAGGTTACGGTTCTGGAAATATTCGTAGGCGGTGCCGTGGAACTGGTTGGTGCCGCTCTTTACCGTCTGGTTGAACTGGCCGCCCGAAGAGTGACCGAATTCAGCCGAGTACTGGTTCTGCAGAACGGTAAAGCTGTCGACCGCATCATTCGGAACCACGATGAGCGGACCGGTAACGGACAAACTGTTGTTGTCCACACCTTCCACGGTGAAGTTGTTGTTACGCGGACGCTGTCCGCCAACTGACGGGCCGGAACCGGCGCCGATGCCACCCGAGGTGGCAATACCAGCATCCAGCAGCGAAAGGTTCAACACGCCGCTGCTCGCGGTGGCGGTGCCAGCCGTGGACAGAGGCGACTCAGCAATCTGCTTGGCGCCGTAAGTGGTCGAGATGGTGGGCGTCGTGGTATCGATCGCCACCGCCTGTTCGTTGACTTCGACGGTGGTGCCGGCGCTGACCACAGCGGCGGTGATGTTTGCCGTCGCTACTTTGTTCAGCGAGACTTCGACGTCGCGATAGCCGCCCTTAAGACCGGCGCTAGAGGCGTCCACTGAGTAGTGGCCCACCGGCAAGTTGACGAAACGATACTCGCCCTGGGCGTTTGTTTTTGAGCTCTGCTTGAACCCGGTGGCCAGATTTGTAAGTTCTACGTCGGCATTGGCCACATAGGCCCCCGACGAGTCCTTTACTACACCCGTCAAGTCGCCGCTGATCGCCTGTCCAAAGGAAAGGACCGGCAATAGCAGGGCCAGGCTGAGCAGGGTCAGTAGTGTAAAGATCCTTCTGTTCATCGCACTCTCCGCTTCGAATTAAAAGTTCGTACTTTGCCGTGAGATACGTAGTGTTGCGAGTACCACGACAGCAGCACGACCCCGGTCGGACGTAGTGCACGAGAGCCGCCATTCCCGAAACGCGCGCCTGCAGCGGTTTTGCAACGACTTGCGAAAGGTTGTGCGGGGTGAAATTTAACTTTCTATAGACGTGGGGAGAGTAGCTTCCAAACTCCATATCGCCAGCTCACGATTACGATAAACAAATCACTAAACCGATAAATTGAATTACGACAATAGAAGCAGGACTTCTTGCAAATATCCGGAAGTGTTGAGAAATGTGACGGTAACGCATGAAAAGGTGACGGGCTGCAGACGAAAGTTAGGAAGTCAGACCAGACCTGCACCGAGAGACGAAGGCCGACTAATTTTCCAAATAGCAGACTGTTATTTCTAAATACAAAAATTACAGAGCCGTAGCAAGGCTACGACTCCGTAAGCAAAATCAGAATAGAACTAGGCGGAAATTCCCAGCGCCAGTGCGATCAATGTCTTCTGCTCCAGTTCATGCGCCTTGCCGGAACCTGTCGCCGGTGTCGCATTTGCGGCGCGTTTAATGCTGCGCAGCTTCGCGCCCACGATGCGCTTCAGTCGAGGAACCACAAAGGAGAGCGCACCCATGTTCGCCGGCTCTTCCTGCACCCAGAGAAACTCAGTGGCGTTGGGATAGCGGGCGAGTACCTGTCGGAGATCGTCTTCGGGGAAGGGATACATCTGCTCGAGCATGAGGATTGCCGGCTTTGTTCCCTTCATCTTCTTGCGTTCGATGCGCAGCTCGTGCCCGATCTTGCCAGTGCAGATGAGAATGCGTTTCGCATCCAGAGCTGTTTCATCGGGGATGACGTTCTGCCAGCGTGGCCGCTCCAACTCCGCAACCGGCGATACCGCTTCGGGATGGCGCAACATGCTCTTCGGAGTGAAGGCGATCAGCGGTGTGCGCCACTTACGCAGGGCCTGCCGCCGCAGCAAATGAAAATACTGCGCCGCGGTGGAAGGCTGCACCACTTGCATATTGTCGCGAGCGCAGAGTTGCAGATAGCGTTCGATGCGCGCGCTGGAATGCTCCGGCCCTTGCCCTTCATGTCCGTGGGGCAGAAGCAGCACCAGTCCGGTGAGCAAGTCCCACTTGTCCTCGCCAGAGACGATGAACTGATCGATGATGATTTGCGCGCCGTTGGCAAAGTCGCCGAACTGCGCCTCCCACATCACCAGCGTTTCCGGGAAGTCGCGCGAGTAACCATACTCGAAGCCCATGACCGCGGCTTCGGACAGCTCGGAGTTGTAAATTTCTACTCGCGCCTGGTTGGCCGCCAGGTGGCAAAGCGGAACATATTCCTTCTCGTCCTGAATATCGATGAGCACCGAGTGTCGCTGATTGAAGGTGCCACGGCGGCTGTCCTGTCCGCTCAGGCGAATCGGGACGCCTTGGGTGGCCAGCGATCCGAAGGCCAGCGCCTCGGCCATGCCGAAGTCGACTGGACGCTTGCCGTAGCCCATCTCATGCCGCTGTTCGAGTAGCTTCTGCACCTTAGGGTGGATATTGAAGCCCTCGGGATATTTCACCAGACCGTCGGTGATCTCGTGGATGCGCTCAGCCGTCAGGCCGGTATCGACTTCGTACTCCGGCTTCCACTCGCCACCATGAAACGGAGACCAGTAGGTGGGGAGCTGACGCATCACCGGCTTCTTGGCCATGCTCTTGCCCGCGACCTGCGCGGTATCGAGCTCGGAGATGAACTTCTGGATGAACGGCTTGGGATCCTGGCCCGTCTTCTGCGCGTAAATCTCGTAGAGCAGCGGATGATCCTTAATCTTGCGATAGCGAATCGGCTGCGTGATGGTGGGATCGTCAACCTCAGAGTGTCCGTGACGACGGAAGCCGATGAGATCGACCATCACATCGGAGCCAAACTCGTTGCGGAACTCCATGGCCATGCGGCCCACGCGCACCACGGCGTCGGCATCCTCGCCATTCACGTGAAAGATGGGAATGGGCAGGCGCTTCGCCAAGTCAGACGAAAAGCGGCCGGCGTAGGCTTCGTTCGGATTAGCGGTGAAGCCGATCAGGTTGTTAACAATAATGTGAACTGTTCCGCCCACGTTGTAGCCGCGCAAAGTGGCGAGGTTCAGGCTTTCGGCGGTGATTCCCTGCCCGGCAAAGGCGGCATCGCCGTGCATGATGATGGGCACAACCTTCAGCTTGCCATCGCGGCCGATGCGGGTCTGCTTGGCGCGCGCGCGTCCCATCGCAACCGGGTTGACCGCTTCCAGGTGGCTAGGATTCGACACCATGTGAATCCGGATCTGGTTGCCGTTCGCCGCGGTAAAGAGCCCAGTCGCGCCGATATGGTATTTCACGTCGCCACCGCCCAGCACGCTGCGCGGGTCGACGTCCTCGAAGCCGGCGAAAACTTCCGCTGCAGGGCGGTTCACTACGTTAATAACGACGTTCAGGCGCCCGCGATGGCTCATCGCCAAGATGGCCTGCTCGGCTCCCTGCTCGGAAGCGGTGTCGAGAATCTCGTCGAGCAGCGGAATTAGCGCGGTGTTGCCTTCGAGCGAATAGCGCTTGGTTCCGATGTAGCGGGAATGGATGGTCTGCTCGAAGACGTCGGCGCGCACCAGTTGATCGAGCACGCGGGCGCGATCGACCGGCTCCTGCTGCTGTGCCTCCATCTTCTCTTGCACCCACTGCCGACGTTCAGGATCGGCGATGTGCATGAACTCGACGCCGATCGAGCCGGCATAGATACGACGCGCGGCTCCAGCCTCGTCGCCGACTACATCCAGTTCGGGATGCGGCAGCGGCTTGAAATGGTCGATGGGATCGAGATTGGCTTGAAGATATCCCCAGCGGCGAAACGATTCCATCACCCGTTCCAGCTTCTCGCTGTCAACGTTCATCATTACGGTGGACAAGGATGGCAAGCTCCTGACCCTCGCCCACGTTATCGTCTAAGGCAAAGACGCGAACCTGGGGCGCAGAGGCCTATTTTTATGATTCTACTGTTCTAGATTCCCTACCGGCCGGACGGATGCGTTTTCCAGCGGATTCGCGGGCGGCAGAAGATAAGTATATAAAAAGTTGGCGGGATTGCGGGTCTCAGGCGCCAGATCGTAGCTGTCGGAAAAAAGACTTGGATGCCGCTGTTCCTGACACCTGACTACTGTCACTCACCCACGAGGAAACTATGCGACGTCGTGTATTCATCCTTTTCGGAATAACGCTTGTTTTCGTTATGCTCGGTTTTGCCGCTGGTCCTGCCGACCGCCAGCCCACCGATCCCAAGTCGATCGCTTCGCAATCGAACCCGTCGGCCAAGCCGGTGCCGATTGACGACCTGTTCTTCAGCCGTCGGGTGAGTTCTCCGGCGTGGTCGCCGGACGGAAAGACGATTGCCTTTACCACGAACCTCACCGGCCGCAACAATCTTTGGCTGGTGACTGCCGCGGGTGGCTGGCCGCTGCAACTCACCGTTTCCGACGATCGGCAGGATGGTGCAATCTATTCACTCGATGGCAAGTGGATCCTTTACCAGCAGGACTTCGGCGGTCACGAATATTACGACATCTTCGCGGTACCCAGCGGTGGCGGCGCACCGGTCAATCTGACGAACACGCCCGAGATTTCGGAAACAGACCCGCTCTTCTCGCCCGATGGCAAGAGCGTTGCGCTCAATTACAAGCCGAAAACTGCGTCCAGCACCGATGTCGCCATAATGGACTGGAGCTCGCACCAACTGAAGAAGCTCACCAACGAGCAAAGCAACGATCATGAATGGTCGTTGGTGGACTGGAGTCCTGACGGACGGTTTATCTACGCTACCCGCATCTTTGTGGGGTTCACCGACGCCAGTGTCTTTCGCATCAATGTCGAAACCGGCCGGCAAGAGGAACTCACGCCGCATCAGGGACAGACCGTCATCCTGGCGTCGTCCGTGTCCCCCGACGGGAAGACTGTAAGTATTACCTCGAATCAAAAAGGCGGATATAACAACGCCGGCCTGCTCGATGTCGCAAGCAAGAAGATCACATGGGTGACCGACACCCAATGGGAGGCGAGCGCCGGCAATTTCTCTCCTGATGGCAAGCGACTGACATATGACATCAATGCCGACGGCATCACCACGCCCTATCTTTACGACATAGCCAGCCGCAAGTCGACGGCGGTACAGATGCCGGCCGGACTGACCTCACCCGCGGGCAATCCAACTGCGTTTTCGCCAGACGGCAAGTCTCTGCTGCTACGGCACCAGGACACGCAGCGACCTTCTGACTTTTGGGTGTACGACATCGCTGCCGGCAAACCGCGGCAACTAAGCTACTCGGCGGTTGCGGGTCTCAACCCGAACGATCTTCCGGCGGGGCGGGTTGTCTCGTACAAGAGCTTCGATGGCCAAATGATCAGCGCGTTGATGTGGATGCCCTATAACCTGAAACGCGATGGCTCGAACCCGGCGGTCGTGCTGCCGCACGGTGGTCCTACGGGACAAACCGTGGCCAGCTTTGGAGCCACGGCGGCAGCGCTGGCCTCGCGCGGGTACGTCTGTATCGCCCCCAATGTGCGTGGCTCGACCGGCTATGGGCTGGCATTTCAGAAAGCCAACTATCAGGATCTCGGCGGCGGCGACTTGCAGGACGAGGTCTACGCCACGAAGTTCCTGATCGATACCGGCTACGTCGACGCGAAGAAGATCGGCATTACCGGCGGCTCTTATGGCGGATTTATGACGCTGATGGCCATCGGCAGGACGCCGGATGTGTGGGCGGCGGCAGTCGAGCAGTACGGCATTATCGACTGGTACACCATGTTGCAGCACGAAGATCCGATGCTGCAGCAGTATGAGAGAACGCTGCTGGGCGATCCCGAAAAAGACCGCGCCAAGTACGAGGCCAGCTCGCCGATCAAATACATCCGCGACGAGAAAGCTCCGCTACTCGTATTGCAGGGCGAGAACGATATTCGCGTGCCGAAGGAAGAAGCCGAGCAGGTAGTCGAAATCTGAAGAAGGAAGGGCGCACGGTGGATGCGCATTACTATCCTGCTGAAGGACACGGCTTCGCCAAGCGCGAAAACCAGGTTGACGCACTCAAGCGAACAGTTGCTTGGTTCGACAAGTATTTGAAGTGGGAGGCGGGAACAGCGGCGAGCGCGGGACACTGAGCTCGTCCGCAGCGGGTTAGTGCCCCACCAGAATGGGCGGACGTATCCTTTTCGTTTTGAAGCTCTAAGAATGCTGGTATCCCATCCTTTCCCTTCGTTTGGAAAGGGTGGGAACCGATTCCCCTTCACTTCTGCAGTGTGCAGACCGGACACCTCATCACCCGCCGCCCTGACCCACGATTACCAAGGTCACATCCCCGTCCCACATTTTTCTTGTGCGGCAACCCGACGCGGCAGAGACTGAGTATGCGAACCAAAAGTCCCCAAGGTGCTCCGTTATGCAGACTCCGATTCCCACGCGGGTTTTGCTGTTATTGCTACTTAGTTGTTCCATCTTCCTGCAGGCTCAATCTCACGTTATAAACATCACCCCGTCGGGAAAGCCGATGACCGTGCAGGACGTCATCAAGCTATCGAAGGCCGGGTTCAGTGACGATCTCATCATTTCGCAGATTGAGAAAAGACATCAGCAGTTCGATCTGACGACCGACCAGTTGCTGCAATTGAAGACGGCGAAGGTCAGCGAGCGCGTCGTGAAGTACATGATCAATCCCGGTACTACGGTGGCAGCCCCCAGTCCAACGGCAACGACCTCGAAGGTCAAGCTGGCGCCGGGCACGGTATGGAAGTGGTCGACACTTCGATCCCGACCGAGGTCGGCATCTATGTGAAGCAGAACGGCGTATGGACGGAAATGTCTTACGAACTGGTGAACTGGAAAACACGCGGATCCTTGAAGACGGCCGCGTCGCTGTCATTTGTCAAAGGCATTCAGGACGGAGTGGTGGATGGGACGATGAGTAAAAGCAATTTCGTCAGTCCACTCGACTTTCTCATCGTGATGCCCGAGGGAGCCAATATCACCGACTACCAAATGGTTCAGCTTCACCGGCGTGACGGCGACCGCGAGTTTCGCATCGCGAATGGAGGCGCGACCCACGCCTCAACGGACAACGGCAGAGACAAGTTGGTATTCCTGGCGTCGCGAGTCTCACCACGCGTCTATACGACAAACGTGAAGTTGTTTTCTGGTGAGTATGGCTTCCTTCCGCCGGACTCCATCACCGCGCGCAACGATGCCACGCTGGCAAAAATCTTCACCTTTCGGGTCATGGAGTAGGGGCAGCAAGTACCTCCGATGACCCTGTATTCTGGGGGCGGATGCGTATTTCTTCCTCGGACCGTCTCTTCGTCCTGACCGGCGCAGGCGTCAGCGCGGAAAGCGGGCTGCCTACATTTCGCGGAGCAGGCGGAATCTGGCGCGGATATCCCGCGACTCGGATCGCCACCCCGGAGGCTTTCCACGCTGATCCGCTGATGGTGTGGCAGTTCTATTCCATGCGGCGCCAGAAGCATCTTGGAGTGAAGCCGAACCCGGCACATTTTGCGCTGGCTGAACTCGAGCGGCAGCTCGGCCATCGTTTTTTTCTTTGCACGCAAAATGTTGATTCGCTGCACGAGCAGGCGGGCTCGCAGCAGGTGCTGCACATGCATGGCCGGGTGATGATGACGCGCTGCTCGCGCGAGCTGTGCCCTAGCGAGCCTTTCCATGACACGGAGCCGCATGAAACTGAGTTGCCGATGTGCGAGACGTGTGGCGCGGTGCTACGTCCGCACGTGTGCTGGTTCGGCGAAGTGCCTTACGAGATGGACCGAATCTTCGCCGAACTGGAGCGCAGCACCCTGCTGATGACGGTCGGATCGTCGGGCGTGGTTGAGCCCGCCGCCAGCTTCGTCCGCCTGGCGCGGCGCAATGGCGCGCGCACGATTTACGTCGGCCCCGAAGAGCCGGCAAATAATGGCTACTTCGACGAAGTGGTGCTGGCGAAGGCGGGTGAGGCCTTGCCGGCGATGGTGAAGGAGTTGGTAGGGGCCTAGCCGGCTTCATCACACGCTCACGTGACCTACTTCCTCGCGCCGTTCTCTCCAGTCGTACCATGGAGGGTCGCGCGGCATAGGCATTTGACGAACAGCTCTGCGCCGCTATTGAGCATCGTCGTCTTTACGCGTAGATTCTGAATACCAACGCGTCCGCCTTTCATACCACCGCGTCAGGAGGTCACCATGGAAACGATCGACAAACGGATTGAGGAAATGACGGAGTGGTTTGCCAGCCCGCGATTTAAAGGAATCGTCCGTCTTTACTCACCCCGTCAAGTTGTGGAACAGCGAGGCAGCATTCGCCACCGATTACCCCATAGCGCGTGCCGCCGCTGAGGGTTTTTATGCCCGCCTGCGAGAATTGTTTCAATCCGGTAAGTCGATCACGACCTTCGGCCCGTACTCGCCCGGGCCAGGCGGTGACCATCAAGCGGCTGGGGATCGAAGGCATTTACCTGGGTGGGTGGGCGACCTCCGCCAAAGGCAGCATCACGTGAAGATCCTGGCGCTGACCTGGCCAGCTATCCGTTGAGCCAGGTGCCGGAAGAGGCTTCCGCGATCGTTCGCGCTCTGATGACCGCCGACAAGAACCAGCAATTCTTCCGTTCCCGCATGAAGCCCGAGCAGCAGGCCGCTACGCCCGGAAATCGACTACCGGCCCTTCATCATTGCCGATGCCGATACCGGACACGGCGGCGATGCTCACGTGAGAAATCTGATCCGCCGCTTCGTCGAGGTAGGCGTGCCGGGATATCACATTGAAGATCAGAAGCCGGGGGTAAAGAAGTGCGGCCACCAGGGCGGAAAAGTGCTGGTCTCGGAGAACGAGCAGATCCAGCGCCTCAATGCCGCGCGCTTCCAACTGGACATCATGCAGGTGCCCGGAATCATTGTCGCGCGCACCGACGCCGAAGCGGCCAATCTTCTCGATGGCTGTGCCGACGAGCGCGATCAGCCCTTCATCCTGGGCGTGACCAACCTCGATGTGCCGAGTTACAAAGCCGTGTTTCTGACACTGCAGAAGCAAATTCTTCGAGGCCGGAGTCGACGAAGTCCGCGGCCACATGATGTTTGCCATGTCGAACGCTGAATACGCCGCCGCCGTCCGCGTGGCTGGAAACGACCGGACTGGTACACCAGATCACGGAGAAAGCCAACGCCTACAAGCAAAGTTCCGGCGTGTTGGTCGACACCATGCTCGACAAGGTGATGCCGGAATTTCTGGATGCATGGCAGGAAGCGGCCAACCTGAAGACCTACCGGCAAGCAGTCGCTGAAGTGATCGA
Source organism: uncultured Acidobacteriaceae bacterium (assembly GCA_963791965.1). Lineage (GTDB taxonomy): Bacteria > Acidobacteriota > Terriglobia > Terriglobales > Acidobacteriaceae > CAVVDY01. Next base: position 414,648 of record CAWBUK010000011.1, read on the forward strand.
ATTCCGCGTGAGCCAGGGTGAAACGTTCGACATAACCGCCGAGGAGTGGCTGGCATTCTCCGAGCACGCCTCGTGGTTCGCCGCCCGCGAGAAAGCGCGCGCCATGGAACTCGATGTGACGTGGGATTGCGAGCTGGCCAAAACTCCTGAGGGCTACTACCAGGTGCAGGGAGGTCTGGAATACGCCATCGCCAAGTCGCTGGCAGCCGCGCCATTCGCCGACATCTTGTGGATGGAAACCACAACCGCGAATATTGAAGAGGCGAAAGCGTTCGCGGATGCGATTCACGCCGAGTTTCCCGACAAGATGCTGGCTTACAATTTGTCGCCTTCCTTCAACTGGGACACCACCGGCATGACCGAGGAGCAGATGAAGCGATTTCCCGAAGAGTTGGGCAAGCTGGGATTCGTGTTCAACTTCATCACCTATGGCGGACACCAGGTGGACGGACTTGCAGCGAGAGGAATTCGCTAGCGCGCTTCGCAAGGACGGAATGTTGTCACTGGCACGTTTGCAGCGTAAGTTGCGCCTGATTGAATCGCCTTATCGCACTCCGCAGACATTAGTCGGCGGCCCTCGCCTGGACGCTGCGCTGATGGCTGCCTCGGACGCACGGCAACAACCAAGGCCATGGGCAAAGGTTCGACTCAGCATCAGCACCTGGTGCAGACCGAGGTTGCCTCCCAAGGTACTGGAAGATTGGCTGCAGATCTGGGCCGAGCAGAACGGGTTGCCGCCGGATTTGAAAGTGCAGCTGCGTCCTGTGGCGGCCGGGTCAGACTTCATGGAACTCAGCGTCATCGAGCGATGGGAAGGAGCGGGCCGGCAACATCATCTTTGCCGATGTTCAGGATCGCCATGGACATCAGCTGTTATCGATTCGCGACATGAACACGTTTGATAATGCGCTGCGCAAGAAACGGCTGATGACGCTGGCCCACATCTTCCTGATTCATCGCTACAAGGCAGGCATGGTGCATTACCTGAGTCCGACGGAGGACAACGAGCACCAGGCACTGAAGATGCAGCGGCTGGGCATCTTCAGCGAGGTCAATACCCAAGCGGGCCTGATCATCGTGGCGGCAGTGAACCAAGCGCGCATCAACGAACTGCTCAACACCGATAAGGTTGCGCTGCGCAAGCTTATTGCGAAGCAGGACCAGTCGGTAACAGCAGCACCAGTGGCCGGCTGAGTAAATCACACGTTTCAAAGTGCCCCATTCCGGCATGCTTTTCCGGGGTGGGGCTCTTTATTTTTGAGTATTGTCATCCTAAGCAGAGCGAAGGACCTGCTTTGGGTGGCAGGGCGAAAACGCAGGTGGATGCCGGCCTGCGCGAGCGGGACAACAACAGGTTGATCGTAACTGTTAGCGCAAACAGCAGGTCCTTCACTTCGTTTCAGGATGACAAATCGGATATCGCGCAGGGCTAACACTCTCTGTCCCGCTAGTCTCGCGGCGGAACGATTCCGAGCGGTGCTTTGTCCTGCGGCAACGCAATTTCAGGTACATCTTTCCGTCGAGTCATAAGCACCAGCCATTGATAACCGCGTATCGACGGCGCGATGACCTGGAAAATCGTAAGCCCCATCGCCCGGGCCGTATCGCGCACCCAGCTTGCGGTCGAAGAGCACAGCCGCCGATGGATCCGTATAGGAGACATACAGCGCGTTGCTGCTGTCATCCATCATTGGATGATCGGCCTTGTCGAACAGGAACCACGATGCATGCAGCACGCCATCCGGCCGGAGAATCCGAGCACACTCGCGAAGGTAGTATTCGGCCTGCCGCTCTGTCAGGTGAGTGAAAACGGAAATCGCGTTGACCATAGTGAATTGCGAGTCCTCCACCGGGAACGGAATGGTCAACGGCTTGTGCGGCCCAGGATTAAATGCAACGTTGAAGACATCGTGGTGATGGAAGTGGAAGTTTGGAGCCGCCGGATGCAGGTTCAGCTTGCACCACTCAATCATCGCCGGATGCAAATCAACCCCGACGTAGAGTTCCGGTGACGGGCGCTGCAGCATCAGTTGCCGGGCCACGCGGCCACAACCGCAGCCGAAGTCGAAGAAAGCGCGGAACGATTCGGGCGACAGATAGGGATATACCAATTCGCCGCCCGGATTGTCATAGAAGCCCGGGTCGGTCGGGCCTACGAGGCGTCGCATCTCCAGCGGAGGCACCGGCAGCTCGCCCCTGTCAGCCGGGTTGGCGGGCTTGGCTTCCGGCGCGGAGTCCATCCTGGTCGCAATTCGCGCAGTCTTAACCGCCCTGACATCGCGGCGGTGTTGTAACCAGTGAGCTGCCCCTTTCGCGGTTGCATGCAGCAAAGGGATGGACTTCAGCCGATCGTTGATTGCGTCGGCAATACGGTATCGCAACTCATCACGTGAAAATTGCTGCTCCGGTTTTTGCGAGTCCGTCATCGGTAAGGCTATTTCTTCTTCTTGTAAAGCGGCTTCAACGTCGTCTGGATCACTGTGCCTACCGGGCTGCCCCATCCCGTGCACGGGTCCCATCCGGCTGCGGCTTTGAAGTGGCCGTTGTTGCCTGACGTGATGTCGCGAAACGTACCTTTCGTGGTCGCGAGGTTCTGATAGATCGCCGGATTCAGGTACCCCACAGATTTCCCCAGCCCCTGGTTCAGCAGAGCCACCAAACCGGCCCACAGCGGAGCGACGGCGCTGGTTCCCCCGACAGTGAAGCTTGAGCCGTCGGCGGTCACCTGATATCCGGTCGCAGGATCGGCGTCGCCTGCGATGTCGGGCAGTCCGCGACCTTTGAACTTACCCTTGTTGGCCGATGGCGGAACTTTCGCCTTCGACTGGTAAGAAGGAATCGGGAAGGTATCGCTCACCCCACCGCCGGTAGCGCCGCCGCTGGCGCCGTCATTCCACACCACTTCACTGCTGATCGTGCTGCTGGTGATTTTGAGCGAAGTTCCGCCGCAGGCCAGGGAATAGGGACTCGATGCAGGAAAGTCTACGTGATACTTACCGTCACCTACGCCATCATCCGATCCGTTATCGCCGCAAGCCACACACACAGTCACGCCCATGGATGCTGCGGCTTGCAGCGCGCTGTTGTAGCTCTGCAGAGACTGCGCCGTCCAACTGGACTCCGGTCCGCCCCAACTGATGGAGATCACCGACGGCTGGTTGACGTTGTCCATGGCAGCCTGATTAATGGCATCGAGAAAACCCGCGTCGCTGTTGGGAGCGAAATAGACGACGATGGTGGCACTGGGCGCCACCGCGCCAGCCACTTCGATATCGAGCGCAACTTCCGTGTCCGGACCGTTGGGATCGCCAGTGGGAGCGTTTTGCGCGCCATCCACCGATATCGCGATCACCTTGGGCAGAGGAATCTTCAGTCCCTGGAAATAGGTTTGCAAGTCCGACTGCGCGTAGCCGCCGCCGAGCTCGATGATAGCGATGGTCTGCCCTTCCCCAGTGCCCGAGGGAAACCCATACGCTTTAGCAATCTGCACCGGCGTGTAGGAGGTCGAGCCCGCCCGCGGATTCGCACGATTCAGCCGAAAGTGGGTCTGGGCCTGTGGACGATTGTCGAGGCCATGCACCGCGACGACAACTCCGGACAGGTCGGCGGGAATGTTAACGGCTCCCGTGCGCTGACGGAATTTCTGGCCATTGTGTTCACACTGCTCAAATTGAACTTGAAACGCCTGGGAGAAATCTCCAGTACGCCCGGTAAGCAGCATAGTCCGCGCCGCGGAGTTTACCTGCGCAACCGTGAGCCCGTGCTGGCTGGCGAAGGCTGCGACCTGGGCAACGTCGGCGGGATCGGCGCCATAGCGCGCGGCATATTCTTCGCGTGTGAGCCGGTCGCCCTTGGCGATGAGCTTGCTGAGGTCGGGCTGCTTCTTACCGCCCGAACGTGAGCGAAGGACCACCGTGGCATGCATCAGGGCATTCGGATCGGGCGCGCCTGCTGTGGTCGCTCCCGGCATCGGACGGCGCTCGCTGCCTTGAAGTTTGGTGTACTTCTTTGAGCTACTTTTTTTGAATAACATTGCTGCTCCTCCCTCCACAGAACTGGCTCTTGTTCTGCGATTGTACAGAAGAGCTTGAGTCTGCGAGTTTCCGCGAACTCACGGTTATTCGAGGCGTAATTTATGTCCCAGCGAGGAACTCACGATAGACGCTGATGTGCCGTTGTACGAAGTCGCGCCCATCAAATTTAGATGCCTGTGTGATGCCTAGTCTCTGCAACTCACGCCAGCGATCCTGAGAGGACAAAACATTGTGTATCGCTGCCGCCATCGATTCGGTGTCTGCGGGATCGAAGTATTCGGCGGCATCGCCGGCAATCTCAGGCAACGATGCAACCTTCGAACAGGCCACCGGCGTACCGCAGGCCATTGACTCAATCACGGGCAAACCAAAGCCCTCTTGGAACGAAGGCAGCACGGTGAGGTCGGCGCCCGAATAGGCCGAGCGAAGGTCATCGTTGCTCGCGGTACCAGCGAATACCACATCGTGGAAGATGCCCAGCTCCGCGGCTCTCCGCCCCAGTTCGCTGCGGCCATCCCTATCGTCGCCAACAATCAGCAGCTTGTGACCGATTTCTTCCCGTTGCCGCAGGATGGCGAACGCCTTCAACAGGCCTGAGATATTCTTGTGTGCCTTGAGGTTACCGACGAACAACAGATAGTTGCCGTTGAAACCGAAGGCGCTGTTGGTGTGCGCCCGCGCTTCATCGCGCGGCTCAGGGTAAATGTGTGGCGGCACGGCGTTGTAAGTTACGGTGACCTTTTCGGCATCGGCGCCGAGATGCTCGATCATTCTATCTTTCGAATATTGTGAAACAGTGAAGATATGATCGGCTCGCTTTGCCAGGTGCTGCAACATGGGCCTGGCGTAGGCGCGGCTCTTCAGGCTGCGAGCCATAGTCTCATCCAGCAGGTGCGTCAAGTCATGGATGGTCACCAGCAGCGCCTTACGCCGGCGTAAAGGAGCGTTGTAGTGCGGGACGTGCAACACCTCGTAGCCACGCGCGGCACGGCTGATTTCGATCTGCTCGCGGAACGAATAGATCGACGCGTCCCTGAGCACGATGTCGAAGCCAAACGGCTCGAGTTTGGCTCGATGCTCCGGCAGCGTGATGAGCGTAACCGGCAGACCGCCGCACTCGTGCAGCCCGCGAACCAGATTCAGCGTGTAAGCGCCGATCCCGGTGAACAGCCACCGCGCGTCGATGATGAGCCGGGCCACAATGCGGGCGCTCGGACGGTTATTGCTGAGGCGAAGTCGTCTTCGGCTTCGTCGTGGTGGTGGTGCTCTTGTGCGTGGTCGACGGCTTGTGCGTGGCTGCCGGATGACGTGGATCGACGATCGCAATGTGCTTGATGGTCACTGGCGTAACCGGCTTGTTATTTTGGCCAGCCTCGACGCGAGCGATCTTTTTCACGACTTCGATATCTTCGCATTGCCCGAAGAGGTTGTACTTGCCGTCGAGCCACGGCGTCGCAACCTCGGTGATATAGAATTGCGAGCCGTTCGTGTTCGGTCCGCTGTTGGCCATGGCGAGCCGTCCCGGCTGATCGAACTTCAGGTCGCTGGTTTCGTCGTTGAACTTATAGCCGGGGCCTCCCGTGCCCGTGCCTTCCGGATCGCCACCCTGAATCATGAAATTGGGTATGACCCGGTGGAACGTGGTTCCGTCGTACAGCGGCTTGCCCTTCACCGGCTTGCCCGTCTTGGGATCGGTCCACACCTTCTTGCCGGTGGCAAGACCGATGAAGTTCGCCACCGTGTTGGGAGCCTTGTCAGGAAACAGCGTGCAGTGGATGTTTCCCATGCTGGTCTCGATGGTCGCCGTGGGCTCTGCGGGCGCAGTGACAGTGGAAGCCTTGTTCGGAACCGTGCCCGCGTCAGGAGCGTGCGTGCCCACTGGTTTAGTCGAGGTTTGCGCGAAGGCGCTGGTAGAAAACAAGAGAGCAGCTATGAACAGTTTGCGCATAAAGTCCTGTAATTCCTTCCTCGTATTATCCGCGAAAACTATATCTATATCACCACAGAGATACCGAGCCACCGAGGAGTTCTGAATCCAAACACCTCCGTGTCTCTGTGCCTCTGTGGTGAAAACGCTTTTACTGCGCGCTGGGCGCCACTTCCTTGCGCGTGTCCTGGTTCTTCTCGGCCTGGATCTGCCTGGAGGTCTTCTCCACGTCCCCAAACACACGCATCAGGTTGCCGCCCAGAATCTTCTGCAAATCGGCAGCTTTGTATCCGCGCTGGTAGAGCGCTTCGGTAATCTTCGGCAGGTCGGCGGCCGAGTCGATTCCCTGCGGCGAGCAGTCGATGCCATCGAAGTCGGACCCGATTCCCACGTGATCAACGCCCGCGATCTTCACCATATGATCGATATGATCGATCAAATCGCTGAGCGGCGGACGCGGCAGCTTCTTCTCCAGCACCGCCTCGGCTGCGTAGAGCTCTTGTATTTGCTGCGGATTGTGTTCGGCCATGAAGAGCGACTGCACCTTCATGTAATCGGGGTCCTTCTCCTCCCGCAGCTTCTTCGAGGTGTCCACCCATTTCTGCGAGATGAAGCCGCAGTAGAAGTTCACCTGGGCAACGCCGCCGTTACGCGCCAGAGCGATCAGCATGTCGTCCGTCATATTGCGCGGAGCATTGGTCAACGCGCGCGAAGATGAATGCGACGCAATCACCGGAGCCCGGCTGACCGCCAGCGCCTGGTACATAGTGCGGTCGGCCACGTGCGAGATGTCGACGATCATACCCATGCGATTCATCTCGCGCACTATCTGCCGCCCGAAGTCGGTGATGCCATCGTGGTGCTGCACGGTCTTGTCGTCAAGATCGCCGCTGGAGTCGCCGAGTTCATTAGTGTTCGACCATGTGAGCGTCATGTAGCGCACGCCGAGACGGTAGTAATCGCGCAACACACGGATGTCTCCCTGGATAGCGTGCCCGCCCTCGACTCCCATCAGCGCCGCAAGTTTGTGCTGCTGATGCGCCTTGTATATGTCCTGGGTGCTGAAGGCCATCATCATCTTGTCGGGATGCAGCCGCGCCTGCTCGTACACGGAATCGATCATGTCGAGCGCACGTTTGATTTCCTGCCCTTTGTAAACCTTGGGATCGACCCAGATGGAAAAGAACTCCGCGCCCAGGTTGCCGGCCTTGATCTTGGCAAAATCCATGTAGCCCTTGCCGGCATCCTGCGAGAGATCGAAGTTTTCGTCGACGAAGCGCCCCGGCGTGTCGGCATGGGTATCAATCACGAGGGCGGAGTTGTGGATGGCTCGCCAGCCGGAGTTCGCTTGGGAGCTGGTGGCGTTCTTGGCAGCCGTTTTGGCGGCGGCCGGTTGCGTGGACGATTGCGCAAACGACAGCAGCGACAGGACTATCAGTACGGCGACAACCCGAGCCAGGCTTCGCATTGGGATAATGATCTCCCGGAAGATGAGGTGCGACCGGATTGTAAATGAAGCCCGAACCTGCTGCCGCGTGCGATTTGAGCTATCGCCGCAAGTGTCCTCTTCCGTTCACCCGTAACAACTCCCAGAACTTCCGCTCGCCCTCCAAGGTCACGCGAACTGCGCGGCTGTCTCGCATCGGCGCAATCCACTTTAGTTCGCGAAAGCGCGCCAACATAGCCGAGCCGAGATGTCCGGCGATGTGATGGCGTCGTTCTGTCCAATCCAGGCAGCGACGCGCTAACCGCGGGTCTTTCATGTGCGGTTCGGTGATTTCAACCCCGAGTTGCCCAAACCACTCCCGACCGCGCTGCGTGACTACAAACCGGTCCTCGCGCTTCACTAGTAATCCACGAACCTGGAGTGCCTCGGCGATGTTCACTGCCAGCTGCCCGCCAAGATGCGAGTAGCACGTTCTCGCATACCCCAGGGCTTCGTCAGGCGCTCGACCAGTGGCTGGCCTCAGTGCAGAGCTATCCGCCCGTGGGGCGATGGCCAGCAGCGCCTCAACTGCGTGCGCTACTTCGCTGTTCGCCAGCCGATAGTAACGGTGCCGCCCCTGCTGCTCGACCGCCAGCAAATCTCCATCGACCAACTTCCCCAGATGGCTGCTGGCGGTTTGCGGCGCGACGTTGGCAATCATCGCGAGCTGTCCCGCCGGCAACGCGCAGCCATCCATAAGCGCAATCAGCATCGCCGATCGCCCCGGATCGCTGAACAGGGCGGCAACTTCCGAGAAATCCCGGCTCATGGACACAGTGTAATCCCGCGCGCTTTCAGGACACTTCGATGGCGATGGAAACGTTTTGCATTGATCCGGCGCTAGATTGGGGTGGTGGAGGTTGAGAATGATCACAGTCTGCATCCACTACACCATAGACATCCAAAAGACCGCCGACTTCGAGCAGTATGCACACAACTGGCCGGAGCCGATCCGGCGCTGCGGAGGAGAGTTGGTCGGCTACTTCCTTCCGACAAAAATTGCCGGCCCAACTAACTTCGCCCTGGCTCTCATCAACTTCCCTACCTTAGCCGCCTACGAACAATACCGGGACGCACTGATGAGCGATGCTGGCGCGAAGGCGAACGTCGAATTTGCCGACAAATCCGCCTGCATTCTGGTTGAGGATCGCTCGATCCTGCGGCAGGTGTCGTGAAGTCGCGCCTTTTGTCGCAACAGGAGATTGAAAGAATGCAGAACGTCACATCAACGGGAACACGCGAACCCGCTTCTATCCCAGGTTACGACTACGGATCTGCTACTGTACCGCGCTCGCCGGTTTCGCTGGAAGAATTGCGACAACTGGAGCATACCGTCGGCTGGAGCGATGAAGATGCCGGGGTGTTGCAGCGACACGCTGAATTTTTTCAGACGAACGCCGAAGCCATGGTCGACTGTTGGCGTGCGGTAATCGGCTCGCAGCCTCACCTGGTCAAGTGGTTCTTCGGTCCGGATGGCAACCGCGATGAGGAATATGCCGCAAAGATCAAACCGCGCTTTGTACAGTGGGTGGTCGACGCAACGACACGCCCGCACGATCAGGTATGGCTCAACTACCAGGAGGAGATCGGCTTGCGCCACACGCCCCAGAAAAAGAACCATGCCGACCAGCGGGAAACCCCACCGCTTGTGCCGCTGCGATATCTGCTGGCGTTCATTCCGCAAGTCACCCTAAGCGCACGCCAGTTTTTCATCAAAGCCGGTCTCGAGGGTGACGAACTGACCCATCTCGAAGATGTCTGGACCAAAGCTGTGCATCTGCACGTCACCCTGTGGACGCGCCCATACGCAAAAGAGGGGCTGTGGTGAATCCACAGCCCGGTGAAAAAGGATCGCGTTAGAGAGTGAGTCTACGTTCTGAAGAAGTCTTTGACCGCCTGCCACATGACCTGGCCACCGACATCAGCGATGGACCTGGTCAGCGGGATGTCTTTGGGGCAGACTTCGACGCAGTTTTGCGCGTAGCCACACTCCTGGATGCCGCCATCGCCCATCAACGCCTGTAGCCGCTCGACCTTCAGCGCCTGGCCCGTGGGATGGGTATTGAACAGTCGTACCTGAGAAATCGTCGCGGCGCCGACGAAGCCGGTCTTGTCGTTGAACTGCGGACAGGCTTCCATACAGCAGCAGCACGAGATGCAACGCGACAGCGGATAGGCCTCTTCCTGCGTAGCAGCCGATTGCTTCGGGCCCGGGCCTAGATCATACGTTCCATCGACCGGGACCCAGGCTTTGACGGCCTTCAGATTCTCGAACAGCACGCTGCGATCGACCGACAGGTCGCGGATGACCGGGAACTTTGAGAACGGCTCCAGCGTCACCGGCTGGTCCAGGTTGTCAATCAGCGCCGAACACGCCATGCGGGCGCGGCCATTAATCAGCATGGCGCACGATCCGCAGACCTCTTCCAGGCAATTGGAATCGTAGGTCACCGGCGCGGTCTTCTTGCCGTCGCGGGTCACCGGGTTGGCGGCAATATCCATCAGCGACGACGTGACATTCATGTTCCGCTTGTAGGGCAGCTCGAACTCTTCCCAATAGGGCTTGGAGTTCTCGTTGTCCTGGCGCTTAATCTTGATGATGATCGTTTTGCCGTTAGTAGCCATATCAGTAAGTAATCAGCAATTAGAAATAAAAATCTTTCACGTTTGTCATCACGAGCAAAGCGAGGGATCTGTTCTCCTCGACTCGCAACGGCGCTCGCCTATGCCAGCACTCGTCGTACTGCCCACTAGAGCAGATCCTCGCACCAACTGATGGCGCTCGTAATGACAAGTCCTAAAATGTGTCGCCAACGCTGGCCTTGAAGGCCAGCTCTACCCGTTACGTCGCCGCGTCGTACCTTCTCGGCCGCGGCGTAATCAGCGATGTATCCACCGCCTCAAACTCGAAGCGTGGCTCATCGGCATCGGCGGCGAAGTAAGCTTTCGTCGTCTTCAACCAGTTCGCGTCGTCGCGCTCGGGAAAGTCCGGCTTATAGTGCGCGCCGCGCGATTCGTCGCGCATCTCCGCACCCTGGGCTATGACGCGCGCCAGCTGCAACATGTTGTAGAGCTGCCGCGCAAAGACGAACGACGTGTTCGCCCACATACTGCGGTCGCTCAGGTTCACGTGGCGATAGCGCTCCAGCAACTCGACCAGCTTGACGTCCGTTTCTTTAATCTTGTTGTTGTAGCGAATGACCGAGACGTTCTCGGTCATAATGTTGCCCAGCTCGCGCCATATCAGGAACGGATTTTCCGTGCCGTCGTTCGAGATCAGCCGCTGGTTGATTTCTTCCTGGCGCTTCTTCTCCGACTCGAAGATGTTGTGTGCCGGAGTGTGTCCACTCTTGTGGACGTTGCGCGCGTACTGCATCGCATCCGGCCCGGCCACGAATCCGCCAGTGATGCACGACATAAGCGAATTGGCGCCCAGGCGGTTCGCGCCGTGAATCGAATAGTCGGCCTCGCCGCAGGCATACAGGCCCTGAATGTTGGTGCGCTGCTGGAAGTCGACCCACAGCCCACCCATGGTGTAGTGCATGCCAGGAAAGATCTTCATCGGCACATCGCGCGGATCGTCGCCGACAAACTTCTCGTAGATTTCGAGAATGCCTTCCAGCTTGCGGTCGAGGATTTTGCGATCGATGTGCGTCAGGTCGAGATAGACCATCGGCTGGCCATCAATGCCGAGCCCATGCTCGTATACCACTTTGTGGATGGCGCGTGTCGCCACATCGCGCGGCACCAGGTTTCCGTACTTGGGATACCACTCTTCCAGGAAGTACCAGCGCTCGTTCTCGGGAATGCTCTTCGCATCGCGCTTGTCGCCCGGCGTCTTCGGAACCCATACCCGGCCACCTTCGCCACGTGCCGACTCCGACATCAGGCGTAGCTTGTCTTCGCCCGGAATCGATGTCGGGTGTACCTGGATGAACTCGCCGTTGGCGTAGAACGCTCCCTGCTGATACAGCGCCGACTGTGCCGAACCAGTACAGACCACCGAGTTTGTCGACTTGCCGAAGATCGCGCCAATGCCGCCGGTGGCAACGATGACCGCTTCCGCCGGGAAGGTAACCACCTGCATGCTGCGCAGGTCCATGGCACAGATGCCGTGACACACGCGCTGGCCGTCGAGCACGGCGGAGAGAAACTCCCAGCCTTCGTACTTAGTGACCTTGCCTTCCGCCTCGTAGCGGCGCACTTGCTCATCGAGCGCGTACAGCAACTGCTGGCCGGTCGTCGCTCCCGCAAACGCAGTGCGGTTGAACAGCGTCCCACCGAAACGGCGAAAGTCGAGCACGCCTTCCGGGGTGCGGTTGAACGGCACTCCCATGCGGTCGAGCAGATCGATGACACCCGGCGCCATCTCACACATCTGCTTCACCGGAGGCTGGTTGGCCAGGAAGTCGCCACCATAAATGGTGTCGTCAAAGTGGAGCCAGGTGGAGTCGCCTTCGCCCTTCAGGTTCTTGGCTGCGTTGATGCCACCCTGCGCGCATACCGAGTGAGACCGCTTGACCGGGACGATGGAGAACAGGTCGACGTGACCGCCCATCTCCGCAATCTTGATGGTGGCCGCCAGTCCTGCCAGCCCGCCACCCACAACGATGATCTTAGGATGTGCCATAAAAAGTAATTAGTAACTAGCAATTAGCAATTACCACGACGCGGGCTATCCGCTTTGTATCAGGGCATGGCTTCAGCCGTGCCAAAGCGATTCCGCTTAATTCTTGTCATCCCGAGGGGATTTCAGTCCCCGAAGGATCTGCTGTTCGCAAGCGCTGTCAACCAAACTCGAAACTCAAAACTTCCATCTGACAACTGACAACCGACAACTGCTTTAGTCGTGCTCAATCATCGGGACTTGGTCAGCCGGCACGCGAACGAATCCGGCGATGGAGTACAGTCCCATGCCTACCAGCGCGATGCACAGCGCTAGACAGACATAACCAAACTTGCGCCGCGCCTGCTCACCGACCGTAAATCCCCACTTCGCCGCGAACAGCCAGACACCATACGAGAAGTGCCAGGACGCCGCTACGATTCCGACTACGTAAAATGCCACCACCCACGTGTGTTGAAAATCGAAATACACTTTTGAGAAGGCCGCGGTGTATCCCCCGTTCATCAGGTGTACGCCGGTAAAACGCATGTCATAGAGGTGGTAGGCGATGTAGATCATCGCGATGATGCCGGTCCAGCGCTGGGCCGTGTACAGCCAGTTGCCGGTCCAGGGATAATCGCCTACGTTGGTTTCGCCACCGTACCAGATCCACAGCCCGTACAGACCGTGATAGAGCAGTGGGATAAAGATGAACACCCACTCCAGCACATGCACAAACGGCAGGCTGGTCAGGAATTTCACCTGGTCGTTGTAGGCTTGCACCCCGTGGATCGATTCCGAGTTGGAGATGAAGTGCTCGATCAGGAATGCGCCGATCGGGATGATTCCGCTCAGCGAGTGCAGCCTGCGGAGAACGAAAGAACTGCCCTGGCCCGCCCGGAGCGGAGCCACACCTTTATGAACCGTGGTCGAGCTGGATTCGATAGGACTGGCGGTTGAGGCCACGACGCCGACTCCTTATGATTCGCAGGAATGATACGCGAACCTTCGATTATCAAATTCGGTAACAGCGCAAGTCAAGAAAACTAGAAAGCGTTTAAGAACTTAAGCCCGCGCGAGGTGGGCGTCTGCTTGCCAAAGGATTCCGCAAGAGCCTGAGTTCCTGCCGCCCGCTCACGCCCCTGAATAATGAGATTACAGGATGCCTTTGCCGGATTCTTCGTGACCCTCGTCACAATTCATTGTGAGGATGTTGGTCCCGCAGGTGATCGGCCCAGTCGAGGAATTGTCGAAACGCTGCACCGCGATGGCTGTACCGGGCTTTTTCTTCAGCGGCAATCTCGGCAAAGGTTTTGTTGATCTGGGGAAAAAAGAACAGCGGATCGTAGCCAAATCCGCTGTCGCCGCGGGCTGCGTGCAGAATGATTCCCTCGGCGTGGCCGTGAAAGGTCGCCAGGGTGTGGCCGTTGCGCGCAACAGCAATCAGGCAAACGAAACGCGCAGTGCGAAACTCGTCAGGCACACCCGCCAGCTCGCGCAGCAGCCGGGTATTGTTCGCCTCATCGTCCGAGTTGGGAGCGTCTTCGGGCGCGTGAACCTCGTCGGCAGCGTAGCGGGCCGAACGCACGCCAGGAGCGCCTTGCAGGGCATCGACCTCCAGCCCGGAATCATCGGCGATGACCAGCTCCCCGTCAGTGTATTTGCTGTAGTGCTCCGCCTTCTTCTTCGCGTTCGCCTCAAAGGTTGCGCCATCTTCGATGACGCCGGGGATGCCGGCAAATCCGGGTAGGGTGGCGATTTCGATGTTGTGGGCAGCCGCCGCGCCTATCAGGTCACGGATTTTGCCGGGGTTGGAGGTGGCGACGAGAACGCGTTTCATGCTGGCCATGAATTCATAGTAGCGTTTGTCTCAACCGACCCATCCATTTATCATCACTCGTTTGGCCGATGCACCCTGCCATTGTGACGCGCGTCATAGCCCGCGGGCTCTGTTCGCGTTACAACCATCAGTAACGGTGTACTCGCCAATTGAGCCAACTATGATCTGTCCTCCGTCTCGTCTCTCCTCCTCGAGGCCCACATGCTAAGAGAGCTCTTCATCGGACTTTCCGAAAACAAGTCAATCCGCCATTTTGCCGAGAACTCGCCGACCGGGCTGCGCTTCTCCAGCCGCTTCGTCGCCGGAACCCAGTTGGCCGACGTCATCCGCGCCGCTGAAGCGGTTAATCAATCGGGCGCAACGGTGAGCATCGACAACCTGGGCGAAAACGTCACCAATGCCCACGAGGCCAACGAGAGCGCCGAGCTCTATCACCGCATGCTCGACGAGATCGACAAGCGCAAGCTCAACGCCAACATCAGCCTCAAGCTGACGCACATGGGCCTCGACGTCGATCCTGACCTGGCGTTTCGGCTGGTCACCCAGCTGGTCAACCACGCGGTCGACATCAACAACTTCGTGCGCGTCGACATGGAAGGCACTCCCTACACCACAAAGACGCTGGACTTTGTGCGCGGTCTGCACCGCGAGCCCGGACACGACAAGAAGGTCGGTACGGTTATCCAGTCGTACCTGTACCGCAGCGAAGACGACGTGAAAACGCTGCTGGCTGAAGGCATTCGCATACGCCTGTGCAAGGGCGCATATAACGAGCCGCCGGATCTCGCGTTCCCGAAAAAGACGGACGTCGATAACAACTACGTCAAGCTGGCCAAGATGCTGCTGAAGAGCGGCGTCTATCACGGGCTGGCCACGCACGACGAAAAGATTATCGCCACCATGAAGCAGTTCGCCACCGCGGAGAAAATTGCGCCTACCGAGTACGAATTCCAGATGCTCTACGGCGTGCGCCGCGATTTGCAGGAGCAACTGGTGCGCGAGGGATACGGCCTGCGCGTCTATATCCCGTTCGGGACGGAGTGGTATCCGTACTTCATGCGCCGCCTCGCCGAGCGCCCGGCGAACGTCTTCTTCATCGCGAAAAACATGATGCGGCGGTAAAGAGGCTCACCACCGAGGACACGGGAGGTCACGGAGGAATCGGAAAGCTTTGGCCTTTTGTTATCGGCAGCAGTTTCTGAGTTTGTCATCACGAGCTTTCTTGATTTAGTCTCACGACTTTTTGATTTTGTCATCACGAGCGTAGCGAGGGATCTGATCTCGTCTCGCATCACCACAACCTACCCCCCGCGACTGGGGCAAGCCGATTACACCGCTCAAGACCTCTGGCGACGCCACCGAGAACAGATCCCTCGCCCGCTCGTGATGACAAGTCCTTCTGCTATTCTCGCCGCGTGACCAAAAAGGCCACAGCCAAGCCGTCCATCACCATCGTCGGGCCGGGAAATCTCGGCTCCGCGCTGGCGCTCGAGTTGCACCGCGCTGGATACCCAATCAGCGCCATCGTCCGGCGCTCGACCTCGAAGATTACTCGCCCCAAGGCGCTCGCTCGGCGGGTGAAAGCCGAACTGGTCGTACTCGGGGAGCGGCAACTCGATGCCGACATCGTCTGGCTCACCGTCCCCGACGACGCTATCGCCGCCGTCGCACGCGAACTCGCACCATCGCAGTCGTGGAAGGGCAAGATCGTGCTGCACTCCAGCGGAGCCTGACCAGCGAAGAGCTTTCCGCTGCTGGAAAAAGGGGCGCGCGCGTAGCGTCGGCCACCCCCTGATGACCTTCGTGCAGGGAAGGAAGCCCTTATGGCAGGAAATTGCATTCGCGATTGAAGGCGACGCCAGATCAGTACGAGCGCTTTCGAAATTGCGCGAGGCCTTGGCGGAAGGCCGTTCGAAATTCTCAAGAAGAACAAAGCTCTCTACCATGCCTTCGGGGCCTTTGCGTCGCCGCTTGGTGATTGCTTTCATGAGCGTATGGAGCGGTGGCAGAAGCGGCAGGAATTCCCCGAAACGGGACAAGAAAGCAATGCTGCCTCTGTTACGGGAGACATGGGGCAACTATCTTGTTCTGGCTGCCCCGCGCGCCTTCAGCGGCCCGCTAGTTCGCGGCGACGTGCACACCGTACGTAAACATCTGGCGGAGCTGAAGCGTATACCCGAGGCGCGAGATGTGTATATTGCGTTAGCAAGAGCCGCGATTGAGCGTTTGCCGGTGAAGAATAAAGAGGCGCTAGCGAAGGAACTGCGACGTTCGCGAATTACCACCCGGTAAACAAATGCCCCATCTTCTCTTTCTTCGTGCGCAGGTAATGTTCCGAGTGCTCGTAGGGCTCCACCTCGGCTGAGACGCGCTCCACCACTTTGATCCCGGCATTTTCCAAGGCGGCAACTTTTTCTGGATTATTCGAGATCAGCCGCACTTCTTTCACGCCAAGCTGTTTGAGAGCCTCCGCAGGCAAGGTGTACTGGCGGTAGTCCGCATCGAAGCCGAGCTCTTCGTTGGCCTCGATGGTGTCGAGGCCACGGTCCTGCAACTCGTAGGCTTGCAGCTTGGCCATCAACCCGATGCCGCGGCCTTCCTGCTGCTCGTAGATGAGAATGCCTGCTCCCGCGTCGCTGATCATCTGCATGGCCAACTCGAGCTGCTGACGGCAATCGCAGCGCATCGATCCAAACACATCGCCGGTCAGGCACTGCGAATGGATGCGTACCAGGGCGGGCTCGCTGTGAACGTCGCCCATCACCAGTGCGACAGCACTCTCTTTGCGGCGCTCGACTTTCCCTTCACGGAGAAGCTCGTCGGCATTGCCATTCGGTTTTACCGGAAACTCGCCCTCGAAGCCATAAATGCGGAACTGTCCCCAGCGGGTGGGGAAATTGGCTTCGGCGAGCTTGCGAACAATCGGCAGAGTCACACTTCGATTATAGCTAGCGCAGGCGGGCTCTGCGGGAGCTCTACCCTGTAAGTGCAAGAAAGGCGGCCAGTGTCGACCGCCTTTCTGCATTCGACATTCAGCAATTACCGACTTCTGCCGCCTCCACCGCCGCGTGACGATCCCGAGCTATGCCCACCTCCACCCGACGGCGCGGAGTAGTGACCACCGCCTGATGGAGCAGAGTAATGGCCTCCACCGCCGCTGGGCGCCGGGTAGTGGCCTCCGCCACCGTAGTTCCCCGCTGGAGCCGCAGCATGGGCGCTGTAGCCTCCGCTGCGTGCCACGGTGTAGCTGCTGGGATTGCCGCCGTAACTCCGCGAAGACGGAGCACTCGCGGAGCTCCAGGTTGACGGAGTGTAGGTACGGCTGCCGGAGCCGTAACCGGCGCTGTTGGAATAACCGCTGCGACCGTATTGCGCGGGGCTATAGGCCGCTGCGGGGCGATAGGTGTAGCTCGACGGAGGCTGCGGTACCGCCGACGCACGATCGTTCGAGCCGCCCTTCTTCTCCGCCGGAGCCGCGTGCTGCGGCGAGCTGTTATGCGAAGGCGCAGTCGAACGCTGGGCGGTCCCGCCCTGCGGATTCGATTCCGTTCGCGGAGCGGTCGTTCCCGCCGGGTGCTGCATCTCCGACGACGATGGCGGACGCGGTACGCTGCGTGCCTCCGTCGCTGGGGATGGGTGCAGGGCTTGGCTATTGCCGATCGCGGTGTTGTGCGCGGCAGCATTCGAAGTCGCCGGCGTTGCATGGCCAGCACCGTAGGCGCTTCCACTATTTGCCGTTGGCGGACGATGCACCGTGAACGGCGCATTGCCGCCGCCATAACGTGAGCTATTCACGGCGCCCGCGTTGGCAGCCGAAGCCGTTCCGACTGGCCGTGAATTGTTCATGCCGCCTGCGCTTGCCGAGGGAGCCACTCCCACTCTGGGGGCACTCGCGCGCGCCATCATCGTCGGCGGAGTCGCTCGGGTCACCGAGCCGCGATTGATAGCCGAAGCCGGTGGCACTGCATTGTTTCTTGGCTGCTGTCCGCCCAGCATCGAGTTGCGCGTGGGGGAGAGGTTAACGTTGCGCATCTCCGGAGCGTGCATCAGGGCTGAGCTTGGCACCGCCATGCCAGCGTGATTCATCGCCCGCCCGCCTGCGATTGCACTTCCCGGCGCAGCCGTGACCGCACCGTTCACCGTTCTGTTCGCGTAGTGCGTGTTGGTGAAGCTGTTGTGATAGTAGTTGTTCGTAACATTATTGATGTTCGTGATGTGAGTATTCGTAATGTTCACATTGCGGATGTAGGTCGAGCTCAAGCCGCGTCCATGCCAGCCGTGGTACCACGGGTAATACGGCTCACCCCATCCCAGCGCGAACCATCCGAAATTGACACCGACGCCCCATCCTGGGCCGCCAAAACCAAAGCCTACTCCGAAGCCCGGGCCGCCGACCCACGCCACCAGCGCAGGTGAGTAACAAGGAGACCATGCTCGATACGGGCCCGGGGCCCAGCCCCAATATCCGCCGGTGTTAACCCATCGCCCATAGTGGAAGGGAGCAAATCCCCACGGCGCATCGTCGACCCAGGTCCAGCCCCAGGGAGCAATCCATGCCCAATGTCCGTTACGATACGGAGCCCAACCCACGGGTACGCTGCTGGGCACCCAAACCGGACCGTAGGGCGGAATCGTCTGCCACCGTCCATAATTGTCGAGGTCCTGGTATCCAATCACACCGGGAGAAACGTATTGCGCCGACACCGAGGTCTCGAGCCGCTTATCGCGAACGCTGGCCCAGTCGTCGAAACCATCCGGCGATGGAGCCGCCTCCGCTGTGTGTTGCAATGACGCCCCGTTGCCAAAGCGCACCTGCTCGCCCGACTTCACCCTTACCGCGGCGCCGCTTCCAGTAGCTTCGCCCTGGCCCTTTCGCACCGTCACCCAGGTCGCGTCTTCCTTCGGGAAAGCGTCAAAGCGATAGACGCCTGCCTTCGTCACCGTAAACGCCAGGTTGGCGGTGTCCACTTCATAGACCTGGCCCGGCCCCAGGTAGCGAACCGTTAACTCCAGCGTGCCCTGGTCAAGTTCCAACTGCACGGTTTGATCGCTGACGTTGGTAAGCGTCAGGCTGGCCTCCGAGTTCAGGCGAATGTAGCCACCGCCCACATCGAGCTCAGCCTTGGAATTAACATCGGTCCACACGCGGTCTGAGGTGGTGAGCGGGCGATTCATGTCCGCCGCCACCCAGTCATTCACGCCGCCGGGTTGAATGGAGACCTGCCCCGCCGTGTACTGAATGCGGGCGACCCGCCCTGGAGGATCGGTATTGGTTTGTCCCGGTTGGTCCTGGGCGTTAGGGGCGCCCGGACCGTTCTGTGGGTAATTAGCCGGCTGGCCCTGTGACGGGTAGCTGCCCGGACCGTTCGGTGGATAATTCTCTGCGGGATCCTGTGCCGCCGCGGTCAAAACGCACGCGGACAATAGCAGCAGCGTTGCGAAGATCGATTTGAACCGCCGCCCTGCTGTCACCATAAAGATAAAGCTCCTTTTCACCACTGGCTGGAAGCGACCTGATTCTGATTCGCTCTTCGGGGTCAGCCGGTGGCCGTACTGCTATGGGTACTAACACGGATATTTGATTCAGGTTGCTGGTGTCATTTTTGCCGCGACACTGAACAAATTACATTCTGTCTATCCCTGCTCTCTGTGGCAATCACCGTTGGCTCTGCTATTCTCTGTCGTTCCTGTAGTTCAGGGGGTTTCGTGCGTAAAACGGTTCTCTTTTCCATCCTATTGCTGGTCTCTTTGCTCGCGGTAGCGCAACAAAACTTAACTCAATCGTCCGGCCCGGCCTTGCCCTACTCGCCCAGCCTCAACCTGGCCGACATGGATCGCACGGTCGACCCCTGTGCCGATTTCTACACCTATTCCTGTGGCGGATGGATGAAGAACAATCCCATCCCCGCCGACCAAACTTCGTGGGCGGTCTACAGCAAGGTGTACGAAGACAACCTGGCTTTTCTGCGCGCCATTCTCGAGCAGTCGGCCACCGAAAAGAACCGCGACGCCGTGACCCAGAAGATCGGTGACTACTACGGCGCGTGCATGGATGAGGCAAAGGTCGAGGCCATGGGCGCCAAACCGCTTCAGCCCAATCTGGAAGCCATCGCCAACCTGAAGAGCACCAACGACCTGGCGCCGCTCGTCGCCAAGCTACAGCTCACGGGAGTGGGTGTACTTTTCGATTCTGGCCCGGAACAGGACCCGGACGACTCCGACGCCATGATCGTCGGCTTCGCGCAGGGAGGCCTGGGACTTCCTGACCGCGACTATTACCTCAAAGACGATGCCAAATCGAAGGAGACTCGCGAGCGCTATCTGCTTCACGTACAGAAGGTGTTCGAGCTTCTGGGCGACTCGCCGGCGCAAGCCAAGCAGAACGCCGCGACCGTGATGCGCATGGAGACCGGACTGGCCAAGGCTTCTCTCACCCGCGTGGAGCGGCGCGATCCTTACAAGCAGAAGCACAAGATGAGTCCCGCCGAGTTAGGCAAGATTGCGCCTGCATTCAACTGGTCGGCCTTTTTGGCGACGGCGCAGGTTCCGCAGGTCGAGGTCATCAACGTCGGCTGGCCCGATTTCTTTAAAGAAGTGAACAGCCAGTTAAAGTCTGCGCCGCTGAACGATTGGAAGACCTACCTGCGCTTCCACGTGGCGAATTCAGATGCTCCCTATCTCTCTTCGCCCTTCGTAAACGAGAACTTCGCCTTCTACCGGCAGTATCTGCGCGGCGCCAAGGAACTGAGTCCACGCTGGAAGCGTTGCGTGCAGTACGTCGACGATGACCTCGGCGAGGCCCTCGGGCAGGTCTACGTGAGCAAGACATTTTCTCCCGAGACCAAGGCCGCAACCCTGGCGATGACGCGGCAAATCGAAGACGCGATGGCGGTGCGCATCCAGCAACTGGATTGGATGAGTCCTGCGACCAAGCAACAGGCACTGGCAAAACTTCATGCCATTCGCAACAAGGTCGGCTATCCCGACAAGTGGCGCGATTACAGCTCAGTCACCATTACGGCTGACGACTTCTACGGCAACACCCTGCGCGCCACCGAATTCGAAACCCATCGCCAGTTCAATAAGGTGGGCAAACCCGTAGACCGCAACGAGTGGGGCATGACGCCGCCAACAGTCAACGCGTACTACGACCCACAGATGAACGACATCAACTTCCCTGCCGGGGTGCTGGTGCCGCCGCTCTACGATCCCAAGATGGACGCCGCACCCAACTACGGCGACACCGGTTCGACCATCGGACATGAACTGACGCACGGCTTCGACGATGAAGGCCGCCAGTACGATGCCAAGGGCAATCTGAAAGATTGGTGGACCAAGCAGGACGCCGAGCAGTTCACCAAGCGTGCCGATTGCGTGGTCGATCAGTATGGGCAGTACGTTGTGGTCGACGATGTGAAGATCAACTCGAAGCTGACGGAAGGCGAAGACGTCGCCGACCTCGGCGGAACGATACTCGCCTTAATGGCATGGAAGGACGCGACCAAGGGACAGGACCTGCATCCCATCAACGACCTCACGCCCGATCAGCGCTTCTTCGTCGGCTTTGCCCAGTGGGCCTGCCAGAATGACCGGCCCGAAGACCTGCGCGTGCGCGCCATCACCGATCCCCACTCGCCCGCGAAGTACCGCATCAACGGCGTGGTGGTGAACATGCCCGACTTCGGCACCGCCTTCGGCTGCAAGCCAGGCTCACCCATGGTGAAGCCCAGCGACAAAGTATGCAGAATCTGGTGAAGGGGAGGCGCGGAGCGCCCATGAGCGTTTAGCCCCACGCGTGAGCGTGGTCGCTTACCCCTTCCGAAACACTCGCCAACGGGTCGCCGCTCAGCTTCGGCTCGAAGTCGAGGTATCCCTCACACACCACCCAGTAATACTTCTGCAACAGCGCGATCACCAGATCGAGTGCGTGGTCGAGATCGCGCAGCGTAGGCGCCAGGGCCCCGGGAGTTCTCTCCCGAGGCAGGAAGTGCGGCTCGACCTGTTCCTTCAGCAACGTCGCCATTTTTTCGAGCTCGCCGGAATCGTCAGCCAACTCGCGAATGTTGACCTTCTGGTGCAGCAGGTCAGAATAATCAACCATCTGGTCGATGACGCGCCGCAGTGACAGGCTCGCTTCGGTCGCCAGCAGCCGCCGCAACCGCATAGTCATGGCATCCGCGTACGCCCCGCGAAACATGTCGGCGAAAGCGTTACCATTGCCGGCGAGCTCGGGATTGGGCTGTAGAATCTCACCCTCCATGCGCCGATAGACCTCACGGTCGGTGGCCAGCCCCTGTGCCTGATTGCCTATCTCGCGCAACTCGCGCGAAGCACGTTCCCGGAATTGCTTTTCGTTCAACATGCCCGCAGTTTAAGCGGGCGCGCCTCCGCAAATCTGTGAGCTTGGTCACCGAGGCGCAAAAACAAAGGCGACGTTTCGCCGTCGCCTGGGAGTGAGCAAAATATTTACCGCGCCAGCTATTTCTTCTTTTTCTTTGCAGCTTTTTTTGCCGCCTTCTTGGGCGCTTTTTTTGCTGCCTTCTTCATCGACGGCTTGCCACCACCTTGCCCAATCGACCTCTGCGTCCCTCCCCCGCCCGACCTGGCAAATATTTCGACTGGGAAAGACTCAAACGTGGGTTCTACGTATTGAAACGACATACAGCCTCCTGCGAAGATCTCCCTTGAATGGAGGCGCACGCTCAGTTGTGCGCTGCCGAACCATAGCACGGAGCAGCCTTCACCCGAAATGCTCCCGCTGGTACTCCCGCCTGCGATTCGCAACAGCAAAAGTTCCTTCACTTAAACTTCATCACCTGCCCCGTACCGTCATCTTAAGAGGGTGCGCCGGACCCAGGCCCGGACAACAACTGCGTCCATAAAGGGTTCTATCTCACCGGTTCTGGTGGATCCCATCAAAATCGACACCTCCGGCCGTACATTGCGGAGCTAAAGCTATGACCGATTACGACACCCTGCTTAGCACTCCAGCGCAAAATTCCGCGGACCCTGAACCCCTGCACCCCAGACTTCTTCCACTTGTAGCGGTCGTTACTCTGGCATTCCTATCGTGCGCGCAAGCTCAGGCACCGAAGGCCAGCTCATCTTCTCCTGCTCCCCACGATCCGGTCGCCCAGCTCATCGACCAGATGACGCTCGATGAGAAGATTCAAGGGCTGCACACCAATCCCGGCGACGGTCACTCAGTTCTCGGCGTGCCCCGGCTGGGGATTCCCCTGCTCAACATGACCAACGGCCCGGCCGGCGCTGGCAACGGCGGCGTCGGACACAGAGGCCCGGCAACTGCGCTTCCATCTCCCATCGCGCTGGCAGCGACCTGGGACGTCAACCTGGCCTACGAGTACGGCGCCATTGTCGCTTCCGAGGCAAAAATACAGGCCAACCAGTTGGTGTTTGGACCCGACATCAATATCGCGCGCACCCCCCTCGGCGGCCGCACCTTTGAAGGTTTCGGCGAAGACCCTTTCCTCACCGGACAACTCGGCGTTGCCGAATCCAAGGGCATACAGTCGCAAGGACTCATTGCCGAGGTAAAGCACTACGCCGCTAACAACCAGGAGAACGCTCGCACCACCATCAACGAAATCATCGACGAGCGCACCCTGCGCGAAATTTATCTTCCAGCTTGGGAGGCAGCCGTCAAGCAGGCAGGCATCGGCGCCGTCATGTGCGCCTACAACAAGGTGAATGGTGAATACGCCTGTGCCAACGAGACCCTGCTGCGCCGCATCCTGAAACAGGAGTGGGGATTCACCGGCTTCGTGGGTTCAGACTTTGGCGCGGTGCACGATACCCTGCCCTACTTCAACGCCGGGTTAGACCTGGAGATGCCGAGCAAATACTTTGCCGACCCGCTGCAAGCGGCCGCAACCAGTAGCCAGGTGCCCATATCGGCCATTAACGAAAAACTCTACCGCCGATACTCAACCATGAAGCGGTTGGGAATTTGGAGCAATCCTGCGCCGCAGCAAGCGGTTCCTGAGCAACCGAATGGCGAAAAATCCCGCGCCATTGCCACTGCCGGCATGGTGCTGCTGAAAAACGATCGCAACCTGCTCCCGCTCGACACCGCTCAGATAAGCAGTATCGCCGTCATTGGTCCGCATGCCGGAGCAGCCTCAACCGGGGGAGGCGGCAGCTCGTGGGTTCCTCCGCTCTACACCGTCTCGCCGGTAGATGGCATCAAGAATCGCGCCGGAGATGGCGTCAACGTGACCTACGCTGATGGCACGGATATACCGGCGGCCACCGACGCCGCGCGCGGCGCGAACGTTGCCATACTCATGCTGGGCGATAAGGACGAAGAAGGCATCGACCAGCCCATTACGCTGCGAGGAAACCAGGATCAACTGGCAGCCGCGGTGATTGCGGCGAATCCCAAAACCGTCGTCGTGTTGAAGAACGGCAGCGCACTTCTGCTTCCCTGGGCCCGCAAGGCCACCGCGATTCTGGAAGCTTGGTACCCAGGCGAAGAAGATGGCAACGCCGTCGCCGATGTCATATTCGGCGATGTGAATCCGTCAGGCAAGCTTCCGCTTACCTTTCCCGCCAGCCAGAAAGATCTACCGACTAACACACCCGCGCAATATCCGGGCGTGAATGGAACCGCTACTTACTCGGAAGGCGTCTTTGTCGGCTACCGGCATTACGACCAGGGCAACATCGCGCCCGCCTACCCCTTCGGATATGGGCTCTCCTACACCACCTTTCGCATACAAGAAGTCTTGCCATCTCGCCGGCCAGGCTCTCGTTTGCGCCGAACTCCTCACAAACCGTGAGCATCGACTTCGACCTGGTAAACGACGGCAAGCGGGCGGGGGCCGAAGTCGCACAGCTCTATGTTGGAATCCCCGGTACTGCCGTGCCCCAGCCGCCAAAGGCGCTCAAGGGCTTTGCCAAGCTTCCCCTCGAGCCGGGACAAACCAAACACGTGCACCTCACGCTCGACTCGCGCGCCTTCTCCTATTGGGACGTAAACAGCCATGGCTGGAAGATCGCACCAGGCGAATACAAGATCATGATTGGTTCGTCTTCCCGGGACATTCGCCTGAACGGTCAGCTCGCGATCTTCTGAAGAAGGAGCAATCCTCTTATCCGCACCCGGCCGCGCACCGTCGATATTCATGCACTCTATCCCTAGGATCCGGCCTGTCGAGATCCCCGTAACAACCTGCGATCAATTTGGTGATACAGTTTCTCCCGCCATTTTGGCGCGCTGATCGTTGTCCGAAAGAAACTCCCGCTCCCGAGGTGAAGAATGCCACGATTCCACTGCGTCTCCGTTAAAGGTTTGGCAGCTTTGCTCTGCACACTTGCGCTCTCCGTCGCGATTTGCGCGGCGGACACCGAGCAGGTCATCTACAACTTCACCGGCGGCAACGATGGAGGACAACCCGCAGCGCAATTGGCTCTCGACAGCGCAGGCAATCTCTTCGGCACCACCGTGCTCGGCGGCCTATACGGCTGCGGTACCGTCTTCGAGTTAAATTACTCCGGCAGCCAATGGAACGAAACCGTCTTGTACAGCTTCGACTGTTACGGTACTGGCAAAAACCCTTATGGCGGCGTGACCGTTGATAACGCCGGCAATCTCTACGGCACAACCGTCGCCGGCGGCTCTGGCGGTGGGTGTACGGGCGACGGATGCGGTGTGGTCTATGAGCTCACGAGATCTGGAGACACCTGGAACGAGACCGTCCTTTACAACTTTACCGGCGGCGATGACGGCTTCGGTCCCGGCAGCGCGGTGGTCTTCGACAAGGCGGGAAACCTGTACGGCGCCACCCCCGACGGCGGCGTGAATGCCGAAGGCGTGGTGTATCAACTCTCTCCCGGCCAGCAAGGCTGGCAGCAGACGGTAATCCACGCCTTCACCGGTGGAGACGATGGAGCAGTGGGCTCATTGGGACCGTTGCTTGTGGATTCGCGAGGCGCACTCTATGGCGTGACCGAACTGGGTGGACAGTACGGCGCTGGTGTCGCGTTCAGGCTTTCTCCGTCAGGAAACAACTGGAACTTCACCACGATGTACGCGTTCCAAGGCCTTCCTGACGCGGGATTCCCATATGGCGGCTTGATCGCCGATTCGCGAGGACGACTCTACGGCACAACCTACTTCGGCGGCGTCAATGGTTTGGGTTCGATCTTCGACATCGGCGCCGGGGCCACTGTACGCACTCCCTGGAAGGAGAGCGTGTTGTATAGCTTCCAGGGCGACACCGACGCCAGCTTCCCCACCAGCACTCTGGTGTTCGACGCAGCAGGCAATCTTTACGGCACCAGTTCGACCGGCGGCAACCCGTCCTGTGATTGCGGAGCCATCTTCAAGCTCACCCCGCGTTCCGGTGGATGGGACGAGAGCGTCCTCCATAGCTTCGGCGGAAACGGCGACGGCCAGTCTCCCAGCTACGGGCTCACCTCCGATGGCAAGGGCAATTACTTCGGCGTCGCGCCCGTCGGCGGACTCTACCGACAAGGCGTCGTATATCAGATCACGCCCTGAACGCCAGGCGACTCCACCTCCGCCCCTCATACAACCAGAACAGCACCTTCTCCATTCAAAGCTTGAGGAGGAGCTCTCGATTGCCGCCAGTCAAATTGGATTGACTGCGCAGCTCGAAACCTCCTCAAGGAGAACGATGCGACCTCTAGCTCTCGTAGGACTGGTAGTACTGGTGCTTGGCATATTAGCTTTTGTGGTGCCTATCCCCAGAAGCGAAACTCACGAAGCAAGCATTGGAAAAGCCTCAGTTGGCATCACCACGCAGCATGACCAGAAGCTCCCGCCTGCGGTCGGCGGCGTGCTTTGTGCCGTCGGAGCCGTGCTGTTGATCGCCGGCTCACGCAAGTCCGGATAACTATGCCTAAGCGTGCGAACGGCTCGCCGGCAAAACGGCTGCTGAAGGTAAAACAGGTCGGACCGGACTGGTTCAGCCGTTTCTCGTCGACCTGTTCGACTTACATGGGATCGCGCTGGGCCTTCGCCGGCGCCATCCTCGTCATCGTTTTATGGGCCGTCCTCGGGCCCATCTATCACTACTCCGACACCTGGCAACTGGTGATTAATACCGGCACCACCATCGTGACCTTCCTGATGGTATTCCTCATCCAGAACACGCAGAACCGCGATGCCCGCGCCATCAATCTGAAGCTGAACGAACTCATCCACTCCATCAGCACTGCCAAAGATCAGATGATCGACATCGAGAACCTCTCCGATGACGAACTCGCCGTGCTTTCGAAGCGCTACGAAAAAATCCGCTCCGAGTACGAGCGCCGCACCACGAAAAAGTCAGCGTAAACCTTGCGGGTTTGAAAGGGCGCAGCTTCAGCTGCGCCGAACAAGTCCTTGGTTTCCCATCTCGCGAGCGGAGTCAGCGCGATCGGTGGGAGCCCCCGCATTTATGCGGGGGAAGACAGCCTGCTTTCATAACATGCGCTTCAGCGCTGGCTCCTTTTCAAAACCGGGGCAATGCTTCCCATTTTGAAACTCATCTACCACCTTCGTAACCGCCATTCGACAGTTTCTCCGTGCATAACTTCAGCAACTCCTTAAACTGCTGATCAGGCCACCAAAGCGCAAGCCTGCGGACCGATGCCGCTAAGCTCTTTGAAATCTACTAAGTACGCGTAAGCCTTTGGCGCTCAATCATTTGCGCTACAAAACCGGCCTAAGTGCTTGAAAACAAATTATCACGCACGAAGATTTTTCGTGATGTGTGTCACCGAGACCCTTCGGAACCGGGCTTCTGACACCTAATACCTGTTCGTCTGTGACCCACCGCACTGCAATCCGACTCCGCTGTGGCTGACCATGGCGCTATGGCTACTACAACCATCCCCGCGGTTGAGCGAATCACCACCTTCGCCGACCTTCGGCGCCGGGCCCAGCAGCTTGGGCCCTGTCGCGTCGCCGTCGTTGTCGCCGATGACGAGGTTGCCCTCACCGCCGCTGATCATGCTCTGCATTTGGGCATCGCCATTCCGGTTTTGTTTGGCGACGCCAACAAGATCCGCGCCAAAGCTAACGACCTTGCGCTCTCGACCCTGCTTGATAAAGCAGAACTGGTTGACACCGCCGACCCTGCCGCAGAATCCGTACGCATGGCTCGCGAAGGCTACGTCGAGGTTCTCCTCAAAGGTCACCTTCGCACCGACGAACTTCTGCACGCTGCGCTCAACAAAGAAACGGGCTTGCGCACCGGCCGTCTGCTGAGCGACGTGTTGCTCTACGAAGACACGCTGGCCGGCGAGACACGACTGGTCGGCGTCACCGACGGCGGCCTCAACGTTTTGCCGACGCTCGAACAGAAGCAGCAGATCGTCAAGAACGCGATTGAGGTCATGCGCTGCATTGGTATCCGACGTCCGAAGATCGCGCTCATGAGTGCTACCGAGGCAGTCACCGCGTCTCTGCCGTCGACCGAAGACGCACAAAAGCTCACCCAAATGGCAGAGGCTGGACAGTTCGGCAATGTCGATCTTTTCGGGCCCATCGCGCTCGACTGCGCGCTGCTGGAAGCGGCCGCCCACGCCAAGGGCATCACGCATCCCGTTGCAGGCCGTACTGACTGCATGGTCGTGCCCAACATCGAGGCTGGCAATCTGCTCGGCAAGGCGGTCAAGTATCTTGGCGGCTCGCAATGCGCACACGTCGTCGTGGGAGCGAAGGCCCCAATCCTCATTCCCTCGCGCGTCGAGAGCGTGGATGACAAGGTAAATTCCATCGCTTTGGGGGTGCTCTTTGCCCGCCGCTGAATTTCGTGTGCTCGCCATCAACCCCGGATCGACTTCGACCAAATTCGCGCTCTTCGTGAACGAGCAACCAGTATTGGTGAAGAACCTGCGCCACAGCGATGCCGAGATGGCGTCATTCCGTACCCAGCCCATCCTCGACCAGCAGGAGTTTCGCTCAGCGCAGATTGAAGCCGAACTCGAACGCGCTGGCGTGAGCCTCTTCGAAGTCGATGCCGTCGTCGGACGCGGTGGCCTGCTCCCTCCTCTCGCCAGCGGCACCTACGAGGTGAACGCGCCAATGCTTGACGAATTGCGTGCTGCCAAACGCGGCGAGCACGCTTCCAATCTGGGCGCATACCTGGCGCACGCGCTCGCGGAAAGAGCAGGAGTGAAGGCGTACATCGTCGATCCGGTAAGCGTCGACGAGTGGCCGCCAATCGCGCGGCTTTCGGGCACGGCATTGCTGGAGCGGCAATCACTTTCGCATGCTCTAAATTCCAAGGCTGTCGCCAAGCGTTACGCACGCGAGCAAGCCAAGGCTTACGAAGCATTGCGGCTGATCGTGGCCCACCTCGGCAGCGGCATCTCGGTTTCGGCGCACGAGGGCGGGCGCATGATCGACGCCACTAACTCGCGCGAAGAAGGAGCTTTTTCCACCGAGCGTGCCGGCGGCGTTCCTGCGATGCAGTTGCTCGACCTATGCTTCAGCGGGATCTACACCAGGAAGCAGGTCGACGACTTATTGTGCCGCGAGGGTGGCCTCCAGTCGTACCTGGGAACAAAAGACCTCACCGAGATCGAACGCCGTATCGATTCCGGAGACACCCACACAGCGACCGTGTTCCACGCCATGGCCTACCAGATTGCCAAAGAGGTCGGTGGCATGGCGGCAGCACTCTGCGGAAAGGTCGAAGCCATTCTGTTCACCGGCGGCATGGCACATTCCGAGCGTCTGGTCGCAGCGTTGACCGCTTACGTTGGATGGATCGCACCCATCGTGCTGTATCCCGGCGAAGACGAACTTCAGGCTCTGGCGGAAGGCACGTTGCGCGTCCTACGCCGCGAGGAACCGGCACTAAAATTTGACCCGCATCATCGGGATTCAGTTCCGGCCCTCTCCTCTGCCGTTTCAAGCTAGACCACGTACTACCTGTATCGCGGGCAGGCGATGCTGTATCATCTCTGCCGCGATGGACAAACGACATTTCTATTTCAAACTCATCCCGCCGCGCCCCACTTTCGCCAACGACATCACCGACGAAGAGCGCGCCCTCATGGCCAAACACGGCGCTTACTGCCAAACCCAGTTTGAGGCCGGCCCCCTGCTGCTCTACGGCCCAGTCGCGTCAACTGAAGGGGCCTTTGGCCTGGGAATTCTCGAGGTTGCTGACGAAGCCGAGGCCCGCCATTTCGGCGAGAATGACCCCTCGGTGCTTGCCGGCATGAATCGGTTCGAGATTTATCCCATGCGCGTGGCCGCCGCCCGCGCCAAGAGCTGACCCACCTGCAACTACGAGGACATGGCTACCCTATTCGCATCATGAGAGAACTCTTCCTGAATCGCCGTGGTTTGCGTGCCGGTTGGCGCCTGCTGATCTTCGTCGCCATCTTCGCTGGCCTGTCCTTCGCCGCCGATTGGCTCATCACCCGCATCTTCCACCCCAGTCAGCGCGCTTTCCTCGATCCTCTGTCGTTCATCGAAGCCGAAACTGTCTCGCTAACCCTGGTCTTGATCGCGACCTGGATCATGGCCCGCATCGAACGCCGCCCCTTCGATGAATACGGGATCCCGTCGCTGGAGGATGCCTTCGGGCGCCACTTCTGGATGGGAACCGTGTGGGGAATCGGCTCGACGTCCCTGCTCATCGGGCTGATAGCTTTATTTGGTGGCTACCATATTGTGGGACTCGCTATCCATGGCTTTGATCTGCTGTACTTCACCGCTGTTTGGCTGCTTGCCAGCCTGCTGATTGGATTCGCCGAGGAGCTTCAGTTTCGCGCTTACCTGTTGGCGACGCTGGCTGATGGAATAGCTTTCTGGCCTGCTGCCGCGCTGCTCTCCATTGGTTTCGGAGCGCTGCATTACTTCTTCAAGCCGCACGAACGCTGGGAAGACTTCGCCTCCACCGCACTGCTCGGGTTGTTCATGTGCCTCACGCTGCGGCGCACCGGATCGCTCGCGTTCGCCATCGGCTTTCACGCGGCCTTCGACTTCGCAAATCTTTTCGTGTGGTCAGGACAGAACGCCGGCGAGTATGCGGTTGGCCACCTGCTGCAGACCAGCTGGCAGGGATCAGAGTTGCTCGCCGGCGGCCTCCTGGGCCCCGAGGCCAGCTTGCTGGTGTTTCCGGTGATCGCGCTGATGTTCTTCGTCTTCGACCGGCTGTATCGCAGGACCGAGTTTCGTCTCGAAGATGAGGGAGCAGAGCGTGAGAAGCCCGCGCCGGCCAGGACGACTACTCTAGGTCTTTAAGCCAGAACTCCAGGTCGCCGCGCTTCCCTTCTTTCACCCGTTGCGCTTCCATCTTGCGCAATTCGGCACGACGGATTTTCCCGGAAATGGTTTTGGGTAGAGCGCCAAATTCCAGCTTGCGCACGCGCTTGTAGGCCGCAAGCTTCTCCTTGGCAAAGAGCAAAATCTCGCTCGCAACTTTCTCCGTAGGCTGCGTGCCACCGACCAGGGTTATGAACGCCTTAGGAACATTCGTCCGGATGGGATCGGAACTTGGCACGATCGCCACCTCGGCCACCAACGGATGCTCCATCAGCGCGCTCTCCAGCTCAAACGGGCTGATGCGATAGTCCGAGCACTTGAAGACGTCATCGCCGCGGCCAACGAAGAAGAAGTACCCGTCCTCATCGCGAAGTGCCTGATCACCCGTGTGATAGATCCCGCTCTGCATCGCGGCGTTCGTGCGTTCGGCATCGTCCATGTAACCGATCATCAGCCCCGTCGGCCGCGGCTGAAGTTGCACCGCGACTTCGCCTTCTTCGCACGGCTGGTCGTTTATATCCACGAGAGCAATCTGATACCCCGGCAGCGGACGCCCCATGCTGCCGATCTTCACCTTCTGGCCCGGCGAGTTGCCGACCATGGCCGTGGTTTCCGTCTGGCCGTAGCCGTCACGGATGGTCAGCCCCCAGGCTTTCTCCACCTGCTCGATCACCTCCGGGTTCAGCGGCTCGCCGGCGCTGGCCAGTTCGCGCAATGCGCGTGGCTTATTTCCTAGCTCGTCGCGAATCAACATGCGCCAAACCGTCGGCGGAGCGCACAGCGTAGTGACTCCGCATTCTTCAAGCGCGAGCAAAGCCTTCCCCGTGCTGAAGCGCGGCTGGTCGTGAACGAAAGTTGTTGCCCCCGCGTTCCACGGTGCGAACACGCAGCTCCACGCATGCTTGGCCCATCCCGGCGAGCTGATGTTCTGGTGAATATCGTCTTCCCGGATGCCGATCCAATACATGGTCGACAGATGGCCGACGGGATAGCTCTCCTGCGTGTGCAGCACCAGCTTCGACTTGGCCGTGGTGCCGGAGGTGAAGTACAGCAGGAAGGGATCTTTGGCCTGCGTCTTCGCCGGCTTGTATGCGCGGCCTTCTTCGAGCGCAAGCTGATAAGGGATCCAGCCCTCGATGGGAGCACCGACCAATATCTTCTTCAGCTTTGCGTCCCCAGGAATGCGCTCCATCGCGCTTTCATCAGCAACGATCATGCGCGGAGCGCTGCGCTCCAGCCGATCCTGAATCTCAGCTTCGGTTGCTAGCGTTGTAGTCGGGACAATCACGGCACCGATCTTGATAGACGCCAGCATTAGCTCCCAGATGGCCGATACATTCGGCAAGCAGAGCACGATGCGATCCCCCGCCCCCACGCCCTGTCGTTGCAGAAAGTGGGCCACGCGGTCAGAGCGCTCCGCCATTTCTTCGAAACTGAACTTTGACTCGCCCTTGCTTTCACTGCGCAGCCACAGCGCCGTCTTGTGATTCCCTTGCGCGTGCACGTCGAACCAGTCGTGCGCCCAGTTGAACTCGGTCAAGTCAGGCCAGCGAAATTCGCGGTAGGCGGTCTCGTAATCGTTGCGGTTCTCTAACAGAACGCGGCGTGCGGCAAGAAACTTGTCGGTAGGGTTCATAGCAGTTGTGGTTGGGCGGCAAGGTTTTTATACATCCTGCCCAATCAACTAGCTACTAATAGTTTGCGGTCTGCGGTGCCGGTGTTCTGCGGGTGCGGCTGCACTGGCGCCTGGTATCATCCGCCAGCCGACGACGGCGCTGAACAGCACCAGCACGGAGCAAATCCACATCATCATTCGAAAGCTGCCGACGAACGAAGCTACGATGGCATCGTGAATAGCAGACTGAGTCTGCGTATCGACCGAGGCCGGAGGCGTGAGCGCCGCCATCTTGATCTCATTGGACTGCAACTCCGCACGAA
Organism: uncultured Acidobacteriaceae bacterium; assembly: GCA_963791965.1. Classification (GTDB taxonomy): domain Bacteria; phylum Acidobacteriota; class Terriglobia; order Terriglobales; family Acidobacteriaceae; genus CAVVDY01. Next base: position 447,730 of record CAWBUK010000011.1, read on the forward strand.
CGTCCCGAGGCAGATCCATCTTGTCCAGACGGTGATTCATACGGTTGCCGAATTCAGCAACCATGACCATTCCCAGTGCGGCAATCGCCAGCACTCCTGCAACCCGAGCGACTGCATTGTTGATGCCCGATGCCGTACCCACACGGTCCTGATCGACAGCCCCCATCACTACCGTCGTCAACGGAGCTACGCTCACTGCCATGCCAAGGCCCAGCGTAATCACGGCTGGGAAGAACGTGCTCCAATAGCTGCCGCCGACCGAAGGGATCGAGAACAAGTAAAAGCCGATCGCGGCAATACTTGGGCCTACGATCAAGGGCAGCCGCGCACCGTACCGGGCCACCAGTCCTCCCGACCAGCGGGAGAGCGCAAACATCAGCAGGATCATCGGCAGCACGGCCGCTCCTGTCTCAGTCGGCGAATATCCCTGTACCTGAATCAGGTCCAGCGGAAACACGAAAAAGAAGATGCCGATCGCGGCGTAAAGAAACAGCGTGAGCAGGTTCGCGCCTGCGAAAGCCTTGGAGTGAAAGAGCTCCAGCGGAATCATCGGAGAACTCGTCCGGCCCTCGATGTACAAAAGCGCAAGCATTGCGACGATGCCGGCGATCAGCGTTGTGAGCACCAGCGGGTGCCTCCACCCCAAACGCGCCGATTCAATCAGGCCGAACACCACCCCGGTCAAACCGGCGGTTGCGACAATCGCACCAAGCAAGTCGATGCGTCCCGCCCGGCTGCTGCGGCTCTCCGGCACATACCGCAAGCTGATGACGATGACCGCCAGCGCCAGAGGCAGGTTGAGGAAGAACGCCCATCGCCACGACAAATGCTGGATGAGCCAGCCGCCAAGCACGGGACCGATCGCGGTGGTGATCGCAGTGGCTCCCGACCAGGTGCCGATAGCCCGACCTCGTTCGCTCTCGTCAAAGCACGCGCTGATAAGCGCCAGACTTCCGGGCACAAGGAACGCCGCTCCCACACCTTGAATCGCGCGCGCAGCAATGAGATGCCCGAGGCTGGGAGCAAAGCCGCAATAACCAGACGCGGCAGCGAAAAGAGTCACGCCAACCAGAAACATTCGGCGGCGGCCAAACATGTCGCCCGCCGATCCACCTGCCAGGATCAGCGCAGAAAGCGTGAGACCGTAGGCTTCCACCACCCACTGAACCCCCACCACGCTTGCGCCAAAGCTCTGCTGCAATGCCGGCAGGGCGACGTTCACCACGGTGCTGTCGATGAACGCCATGCTCGAAGCAAGGATGGTGGCGGTCAGTACCCACGCTGCTTGTTTGCCTCGGCAAGGCGAGCTTCCGTTGCGCAAGACGACAGCGGCTTCATCGCAGGGCGCTTTCATCAGGGTCTAGTAGATGTGCGCCGCCGTGGTAAGGTTCGTTTTCAAAATATCGCGAGCCGAACTGCTGCCCGCTCATGCCCACCCGGGAACGACACCTGCCATCTTCCACATCAGTTGATCGAGTGCCGTGTCCATTTCGTCGTGCGGCTCCGTGCGCGTGTTAGTCAGCCCTGCCCAGCACATGCCTGTAGAGGTCCGCACCATGATGGTCGTGGTACCCGGCAGGCTGCCGCTGTGCCACCAGTTGCCGTTGCCGTTGTCACGAACCATCCAGCCGCGAGCATACTTCCCGCCGGAACCGGCAGGATAGGCAGGCGAAGGCGTCGTCATCAGCTTGATCGTCTCCGGCTTGAGCATCGCCGGAATCTTCCCGTCTCCCGCAACGTGGTCGAGGAAGATGGCTAAGTCCTGCGCCGAGGCGATCCATCCTCCATGCGAATCCATGCGCGTGATGTTGAAGTTATAAGGATTCTCACCGTACTGGCCGTAGTAGACGACCTCCGTCGGGGCACGCTCTTTCATCTTGTTCTCGGCGATCTTCATGTCGGTGATCCCGCACGGCGCAAGGATGTTGGCTTTCACATAAGCATCGTACGGCTGACCCGTGACCTCTTCGATCACGCGGCCAAGAACGCAATACCCAAAGTTGGAGTAAGCCCAATGCTCTCCCGGAGGATAGGTGAGCGGCAGATTCGCCAAAGCCCAGGTGATGAGCTTGGTATGGTCCCAGGAATTGAAACGAAACATGGGATCGGTATTATCGTTCGGCCATCCCCCCGAGGTGTGAGTGAGCAGGTCATCAACCGTGACGTCGGTGACGTATTGCTTGTAGGGCGGTTTGCCGTACTTGTTACCCATGACCCCCGACGGGCCGAACACTTTGTCGTTGAGATTCAACTTGCCCTGTTCAAGCAGCGTGAAGATCGTGACCGAGGTAATCGGCTTGGTGACGCTGGCGATACGGAACAGGCTGTTCTGCTGCACTGCCTGAAGCTTTTCACGATCGGCCATGCCGGCGGCCTGGTCGTAAACAAACTCACCATTGCGGGTGATCGCGATCGAACTGGCAGGCACGCGATACTTCTTGCGAAACTCGCCGGCTAGTCGGCCCATCTCGCCGCGCTCTTGCCCGGTGGGTTGGCCGTTGCGGCGCTGTGCGAAGGCATCAAGTGCGGGCAATCCAACCGCTGCCGCAGCGGCGGTGCCCAGCAAGTTCTGAAGCATGGTTCGGCGACTAATTGCGTTTGACATAAGCTTCGTTAGATTTTCCAGGCGTGAAGCAGAAATAGTTTTCGCGAATTTTATATTGCTGCTACAAGTAATGAAACTACTTAAAGTTATTCGTGAATCGTTTTGACATGCAAAATTCTCAAAGGGTACGGCTTCACAAGCTGCTGAAAAACTCGGATTTCGGGTAGAGTTGGCCTTCAGGCCAGCCTTAGCTCGTTGAAATACGTAAGGGGCTTTAGCCCCCGCCCAGTGCGGAGGACACGGTGCAGAAACATACGTCGCGATTGATTTGGCTTAGTTGCGTTCTACCTTTGCTTGCCAGCAGCTTCTGTCTCGCGCAGGAACCGCCGCCTCCATCCAATCAGCCGCCCGCAAATGTCGCCGGCAAGTGGGTGGTCTACGCCAACGATCCCAATGGCACAACGTCGACCAAGTACTTCGACCTGAAACAGAACGGCGAGACACTCAGCGGGAAATTCAAAGGTCCCAACACCTCTGGCGGCATAGAGGGCACCATCCAGGAACGCCACATCGTGATCCGGACCAAGACGCGCCACGTGCTCACTTTTCGCGGCCGCGTGGAAGGAGAGAAGGTCGATGGCGTGATCCAGGGCACAAAAATCACTGGCAAATTTCACGCCCCTAAAGGAGTCGGCACCTTCGAGGCGGTCCGCGCAAACTAGCGCACTGCCTGAAGCAATGCTCAAAGGAAATTACGAAGGCAGCCAGCGCAATCCGAGTGTTCGCAGCAAAACCCTATTACACTCCCAGGTGATGCATCATCGCCTGGAACTGGGGCTCGGAACGGATGGGATCCATCTCCGGATCGACGTTCATAAACAGCAGCCAATAGTCGTGGTTCTGGTACGACCGCTGGAGCCAGTCCATGGCCAGGCGGTGATCGCCTGCCCGTACGGCTTCGAGCACTACCACTTCAGGCGTGATGTCGCCCTTTTCGGCTAATTGCACATCGGTCAGCAGAGCGCCTTTTGCATTCTCGGGCTGGCCATTGACCAGCGCCCGCGCGACCAGATAAGTCTGCGAATCTTTCGCATCGAGTGCACGCCACTCATCCCACCGATGACTGAGATAGTAACCGGTCGCTAGCATGCTATTCGCAACGTGGTAGTTGGGGTCCAGTTGCAGAACGCGCTGCGATTCGCTGATCACTCCCGCAAAATTACGCTGGAACTTGCGCAACAATGCGACATCCACTCCTACAACCAGGGCCAATGGATCGAGTTGACGCGCCACATCGAGTTGCTGCTGCGCTTCGGCAAAGCGCCCATGTGCCATCAGGCCCAGAGCGTAATACTGGTGAGCGGTAGCGTAATTGGGATTGAGGCCAATCGCCTTCTTATATTCGTTCTCTGCGGTGGGCCAGTCGTAATTGTAGTGGGCGGCAATCCGGCCCAGCACAGCATGGGCATCGGCCAGGCTAGGGTCGAGTTCCAGCGCTTTTTTGGCCGCACCCTGCGCCTCGGGAATGTAAGCCGACGGCTGCCCTGCATCGAGATTGCCGATGGTCATCAGCGAGTCTGCCAGCCCCGACCAGGCAAGCGCATACTTCGGATCTTTGGCGATTGCTCGCCGCATGAAATCGACGCTCTTCTGCTCGGCCGCCAAATTTCGCTGGTTCCAGAGGTAGCGTCCCTGAAGGTACAACGCATGTGCTTCCGGGTCCGCTGGCGGCAACCCGGCCAAAGTCGCATTCCCTCCCGGTGACAGGTTCTGAGCGACCGCCGACGCGATTTCCGACTCCATCCCGATGGTGTCTCGGGAGTCGCCATCAAACGTACGCGACCATATAGTGAAACCATCGCTGGTGCGGTTGAGTTGCACCGCAACGTGCATACGATCGCCCGAACGCTGCACGCTTCCTTCGACTACGGCCTCTACGTTCAGGCGCGAGCCAATGTTTTGCAAATCGCTGTGCGACCCCTGAAACATGTAGGCCGACCGACGCCCCGGCACCCGTATTCCGCCAAGGCTTGAGATGGCGGCGGTGACCTCATCCGTAAGACCTTCGCTAAACGCGGGATCAGATTCGGCCCCCAGGCTATCGAAGGGCAACACCGCCACAGACGAAATCGACGATCGCCGGTAGTGCCGGAGCGCCCAGCTCGTCAGTGCGATTACGGCGAGCAGTCCGCTGGCTATCATCACGAAAAGGCGACGAGACTGGAAAGAACGCGCAACCGGCTGCCGCGAGGCAATCGCTAGCTCAGAATCTTCTGGGGTGGATGGCGCTGCCGCAACAGTTGGATTTGCGGCCTGACCGGGCAAAGCCTGGGACGCGACTTCGTCCAACGAAGCTGTCGCCTCTTTTTCCATCGCAGCTCGTCGGGGCTGGTCAGCCCACGCACGCAACTCGTTGGTATGAGCGTAGACCCGTCCTTTGGATTTTCCGGGGTGGCGATAGACCGGGAGGCCCAGCTCTTTTTCCCAGCGGATGACAGTGCGCAGGTCGCGTTCAAAAAAAGCAGCTATCTCTTTCCATGACTCTAACTTAACGTCTTGGTCGCCGCTTCGCCTCCCACTTTTGTCAGGTATTGCCAAGTTATGTCACATCCTGCCTCTACCGCCTGCGAAAGAGAGTTCCTAGTATAGGCGAGTCCAGTCTGCTAGGAAACCGCTTCCTCGAGCACGCTGGGCCAAATCCGAACCTTGGAAGGGAAAATTAACATGGGTATCCTGCCGTCCAACTGTCGCGCAGCCCGCTACGTCGCCGGCTTGCTCCCACCATCCGCCTCCGGCCTGATGAAGTGCCTGATGATATTGCTGGCATTGGTCTGCCTGGCTGCCCTTCCACTCATGGCTACCGAGGCCTATGTAGCAACAAGCAACGGTGACTTTGTCGAATACGACACGCTGACGGGCAGTTACACGCTAATCGGGAACACCCTCCCTGGCGCATCGCTGTTCGGTATGGGCTACAACTCCGGAGTGCTATACGGCAACGACAGCCAATTCGCCCCGAACACTGGCTTTTACTCGGTGAACACCGGCAATGCGGGATTGATGAAGATAGGGAACATTAGTGGCACCGGCTCCCAGGACGGTAGCGGCGCTCTTACGGCGCCGATTGGCGGAGGTACGCTGTACTACATGGACTACTCCGGCGATCCTTCCGGGCTTCTTTACTCGATCAATCCCAACAACGCGGTGGCGACTGCGATCGGGCATACGGGCATCTTCGTGGGTGGTCAATTTAGTATGAACTTCGCGCCCAATGGTCAGCTTTACGCCTCGAACAACAGTAATTTCTACCAGATCAACACAAGCACAGGAGCGGCCACGCTGCTGGGGAGCGATGGCATGCAGGTGCAGGCCCTGTTGGCGGGGGACGGCAACCTGTACGCTTTTTCGGGGTCGAACATGTACACCGTCGACCTGACCGACGGTGCCCTTACCTTCGTAAGGAGCACTCCGGCTGAACTCGGTATTTTCTATGACGGCACTGATGCGTTGACGACTCCGGAACCGGGCACCCTCATCATGCTTGGTAGCGGCTTGCTGTCTGCGGTCGTCGTGCTCCGCCGCAAGTGCAACGTCTAGCTCGCCCGCTGCGTAACCACCGCCGTGGTTCGCGGGCCTCGGCGGTTTTCGTTGCCCGAAACATCGAGTTGCAGATCGCCTCTTCGGGAGCTTCGATAAGCGATGTCAGGTATGCCGACCATCGAAACCCTCAGGCTGAGCCTTACTGGTTTATCGCGGCAGCGTCGTCGGTACGCACCGATTGTTTAATTGTCGAAGGGTCAGCACCCCGGCGCTCAGCCCATTCCACCAGATTTTTTGGCCGATAGCTCGCATCGCATCGCCACCGCTCGAACACGCTTGCATCAATGGTTTCGTTGATGATGGTTTTTACGGCGTCACCGGTATCGACCGGGTTGGCTCCGATAGGCCGGTAATACCGTTTTCCCATGGTGACTAACTTATAGGCGCCGTGTTCCATCTCGGCATATGAGTCGTGCATTGCACACGTATTGACATTTCCGTCTACGACAGCCGAGTGTCGAAATTGCAGACCGTGTGCCGTTGCTTTGCTCATCATCCAGCAGAGCGGCACCTGGGCGAGCAGGTCGTCGTCGTAGCCACCGCCGACATTGGCGTGGGCTCCTGCGAACCAGCGCTGCTCCACGTGGTCAAGATCGCGGGCCGGCGGGCATTCACCCTGTTTAGGAGTGCTTTTCACCCAGAGTGTGGGCGCGAAGGCTTCTCGGTGCTCGTCAATGGCCAGCGCGTGGTAGGCATGCGTATCGTTGATCCTCAAGTCGGTTTCCAGAAACGCGAAATCTTTATGACTGACTTTCGGAATAAACGGAATCGGAATCCCCAGGGAGCCAACCGTATCCCACACCCCTTGAAACCAGATTGGGATCGATTGCGAATAAACCTTGATCAATTTGTCTTCTTGCGACAACCCGCTTTCCGCCGCTTTGGCAAGCGCCAGAATGGAGATCGCAGTGCCCTTCCGGTACCGTTCAAACATCTGCTTGATCGACACCGGAGATCCTGCCTGCAGCAAACCACATTTGGAGATGAAGCCCGCCAGGCTCCGGGCAGTAAACGCTCCCCGGCTGAAACCAAAGATGAATAGCTGTGCCCCCGGCTCGTAGTTTTCAATCAACCACTCGTAAGCATCGACGATCTCTTCGTCGATACCAATGCCGAACATTCCTCCCGAGAGATGCTCGCCAGACTGAGTGCCGACCCCCGCGCTGTAATAGACGATTTGCTCGGGAGAGCAAGCGCAAAGGGACTTCAATCGCCAGACATTTGTATTAGAGCTTACGTTGTTCCATGTGCCGTCTAAGAATAGGGCGATACGTTTGACATCGGGCATCTTGGAGCCTCTCCCTCGAACGGCAGCTATCAGCGGTAACCACGCTCCAGCCACTGCGGCTCAAGCATACACAATGTTGCCATCAGCCCTGCTGCGTAGCCATCCGGAAGTAATCGCAATTGCCTGTCGAATGACGGGCGGCCCGGACGGAGACTGTTAGCAGGTTGCCGGCGAGAATAGACCCTAGCGAATTCGAGGCTCGGAACCGCTTCTGTAACGTCTGGAGCCGCCGAGGACTCACTGGATCGCTTTGTGCGCCCGCAGTATCTCCACCGTCTTGTCGATCGGCAGTGCCTCGATGGTGTGCCCGTTGCCGGTCATGGTCGTTGCCCGAAACATCGAGTTGTAGATCGCCTCTTCGGTAGCTTCGATTACAGCTTCGAACAGAGGTGAGGTCGCGTCGTTGGTCAGGAGTTCAGCCGGCTGCGTCAACGCTTTGCTCTGGGAATGGATGCGCACTTGCGCCGCGGTGGAGAAGGCGATGGCATAGTCTCCGCTGCCGGTCGAGGCCGAGCTTCCGGTTCGTGCCATGCCCACCCACGCACGCGCCGCCAGGCGCTTCAGGTTGCGCGAGTCCATCGGAGCGTCAGTGGCGATAACCATCATGCAAGACCCATCAGGGCTATTCTTCCCGCTCGGCGGAGGAACTTCGTCGATTAAGTAGTACTTCCCCAACTCCTGCCCCACCGGAGCACCGTTAATGGTCAGTATGCCGCCGAAATTCGTCTGTACCAGCACGCCGACCGTGTAACCACCAAGCTTGGCTGGCAGCCGCCGCGACGCCGTCCCGATGCCCCCCTTCCAACTGAATGCAATAGTTCCGGTGCCCGCGCCCACCGCTCCCTCTTCGACCGGGCCGCCTTTCGCATTCTTAATCGCTGCGAAGACGTCCTCGGGCGTGATGTGCCGACCCCGAATGTCGTTCAAGTATCCGTCGTTCGTCTCACCGACAATCGGGTTGAGAGACAGCACGTCCTCATTCCCTGGCAGGCCGAACATATACGTGGCGAGCGCATCGGCCACACGGAACACGCTCATCGTCGAAGTCAGAAGAATCGGTGTCTCGATGTTGCCCAGCTCATCGACCTGTGTCGTCCCCGTCAGCTTGCCATAGCCGTTGCCGACAAAGATGCCTCCGGGCACCTTCTCGCGGTAGAGGTTGCCCGCGTGAGGCAAGATGGCGGTCACGCCGGTGCGAATGTTGTCGCCGCGAATGATGGTCGTCTGCCCGACCTCAACCCCAGCAACATCGGTAATCGCATCCAGCGGTCCAGCGGGAAGCACGCCGACTTTGATCCCCAACTCCGGCGCGCGCGGGCGCGGCTTGGGCGCGTTGTCCTGCGCATTCAAAACCGCCACCATCATCAGGACGAATGCAGAAATCAGCTTGGCCATCGCCAGAGTATAGCTCCGACTGATGCGTTCTCATGGTTGCGGAGTTGGTAGATGCTTATGAATACGGGTGCCCCATTCCGCCATCATTTGGCGGGGTGGGGATTTTTGCTTGTCGAGACAAGAACCCACACAGCTCCCCACCTCGGCAAACCCAGCCGGAATGGAGAAATTCGCATCTGAAGTGAGGAACCATGCCGCCTAAACTCGTTACCACCGACATTCCCGCCAGGCTCGACCGGCTGCCCTGGTGCCGCTGGCACTGGATGGTCGTCATCGGGCTGGGCATCACCTGGGTGCTCGACGGGCTGGAGGTCACGTTAGCCGGCGCCATCGGCGGCGTGCTGCGCGACGATCTTCATATCTCCGACACCCAGGTCGGAGTTACCGCAACCTGCTACCTCATCGGCGCAGTCGTCGGCGCCATCGGCTTCGGCTATGCCACCGACCGGCTGGGACGAAAGAAGCTCTTCACTGTCACTCTGCTCGTCTACCTGCTGGCCACCGCGGCAACCGCTCTGAGCTGGAATTTCTGGAGCTACGCCATCTTTCGCGCCATCACCGGCATGGGCATCGGTGGCGAATACGCAGCCATTAACTCGGCCATCGACGAACTCATCCCGGCGCGGGTGCGCGGTCATGTCGACCTGATTATCAACGCAACGTATTGGATCGGCGCGGCCATCGGTGCGGCTGCCACCATCGTCCTTCTGAGCGGAGACGTCATTCCCGCCCGCTATGGTTGGCGGCTCGTCTTCCTCGTAGGAGCCAGCCTCGGCTTGGTCATTATCTTCATCCGCAAGTTTATTCCCGAGAGCCCACGCTGGCTCATGACGCACGGCCAGGAGGAGGAAGCCGAGAGAATTGTCGCCGACGTCGAAGCCGAGGTTCGTAAGGACACCTCGCGCCGCAAGCTGCCGCCGCTCACCGAGGAGCCGCTCAGGCTGAAGGTGCGCCATCACACCCCATGGCACGAGATCTGGCACACCATGCTCGTCACCTATCGCCGGCGCTCGATTCTCGGCCTGGTGCTGATGATCGCGCAGGCCTTCTTCTACAACGCCATCTTCTTCACCTACGCCCTGCTGCTGATCAACTTCTACGGCGTCTCCGCCGCGCGCGTCGGCTGGTACCTGCTGCCCTTCGCTTTGGGAAATGTCGCCGGCCCACTGTTGCTCGGAAGGCTGTTCGACAGCATCGGCCGCAAGCCCATGATCATCGCAACCTACGCGTTATCGGGCGTCCTGTTGGCCATCTCGGGATGGCTGTTTGCCCACAATCTGCTAAATGCCGTCACCCAGACTGTCGCCTGGACCGCCATCTTCTTCATCGCCTCGTGCGCCGCGAGCTCTGCCTACCTCACCGTGAGCGAGATCTTCCCGCTGGAAATTCGCGCCATGGCGATCTCAATCTTTTATGCTGCGGGAACGCTGGTCGGAGGCGTCGCTGCTCCAGCCATCTTCGGCGCCCTCATCGGAACTCATTCGCGCGTGAACGTGGCCTGGGGATATGCAGCCGCTGCCCTTCTGCTGGTGATTGCCGCCGCGACCGAAGCCGGGCTAGGCGTGAAAGCTGAAGGCCAGTCGCTGGAAGCCATCAGCGCACCACTGGCCGCGCACACCGAAGGAGAGACAGAAGCGGCGTGACTGACAACTGCCGACCGACCACTGCTTCTACCCCGCTCCGCCGCCCATCCACAGCCACACCACCGTCAGCACGATCATGATGATGGTCGTCGCCCACGCAATCGCGTTGAACCAGGTCCCGTTCACGTGCTTGCCCATCAGCTCGCTCTTGTTGACCAGCAGCAGCATGAAGATGAGCACAAACGGCAGCACGATCCCGTTCACTACTTGCGACAAAATGCTGATCTTCACCAGCGGAATATTGGGCAGCAGGATTACGCCGCCACCAACCACCAGCAGCAGCGTGTACAGCCAATAGAAGACCTTCGCGTCAGAGAACTTGTTGTCCAGTCCCGACTCGAACCCCAAACCTTCGCACACGGTGTAAGCCGTTGAGAGCGGCAGAATCGATGCCGCAAACAGCGAGGCGTTGAACAGCCCGGCAGCGAACAAAATATATGCGTACTCGCCCGCCAGTGGACGCAGCGCTTGAGCAGCATCGGCGCCGTCACGAATCTGATGTACGCCATGCATCCACAGCGTCGCCGCACAGGCCACCACGATGAACCACGCCACAATGTCGGTGAAGAAGCAGCCCAGGATCACGTCCCAGCGCGAAGCCTTGTACTCGCGCGCCGTGATTCCCTTCTCCACGATCGACGATTGCAGGTAGAACTGCATCCACGGCGCGATGGTCGTGCCGATCAGGCCAATCACCATGTAGATGTACGACACGTCGTGAAACGCCCGTCGCTGTGGCGGCTTGAAGGTGGCGACGAACGCATCGCGCCAGCTCGGTCCCGCCAGCACGCCCGCGATGATGTACGCGAAATAGAAAAACGACGCCGCCAGGAAGACCTTCTCCACGCTCTTGTAGCTGCCTTTCACTACCAGTAGCCATACCAGCGCCGCGGCAATCGGCACGCTGATAAACCGCGACACATGAAACAACTGCAGGCTGCTGGCGATTCCGGCAAACTCCGCCACCACGTTGCCGAAGTTGGTAATGATCAATCCCAGCATCATGAAAAACGTGATGCGAAACCCGTACTCTTCGCGGATGAGATCGCTCAAGCCTTTGCCGGTCACCGCGCCCATGCGCGCTGACATCTCCTGCACCACCACCAGCGCGATGGTCATGGGGATCATCACCCACAGCAGGGTGTAACCGAACTGCGCGCCCGCCGCCGAATAGGTGTAGATACCTCCGGCGTCGTTGTCGACATTCGCTGTGATAAAGCCGGGGCCCACGACGGCCACCAGCATCAACAGACGCATTCGCCAGAGTTTTAGCCGTCGCGTGTCAGACATGTGCACCGGGAAAGCAGGGAGATGGTGAGCCGCTTCAGAATAAACGCAGAGCTCACAATGCGCCAACCGGGGACAGCACAGAAGACGTTTTGCAGGGGCACACCTTTAGCTGTGCCGTAAACGGGCGCTACCTTTTTTCGGGTGTCATCCCGAGCGACGAGTCCGCACGGCGGACGAGGAGTCGAGGGACCTGCAGTTTGTGCTCGTCGCTAAAAACACGCCTTCCTCGGCTAGACATTACACCGATGCTCTCTTATGTCTGGCGCGCTCCTGCAAATCCATCCGCCACGACTCAGGCAACGCATCCACCTCGACCACTCGCCGGAGCACGTCAGCATCAGGCCGGTCACCGGTGTAGAGCGCGATCAGGTCGGCGACGCTCACCGTATTCGGATCGCGCTTCACAATGTTGATCGGCGCGTCAGCCGCGAGCGCCCCTTCGCGCGTCACCTTCAGGTAAAAGCCGAACCGCCGGCTGTTCCAGAAAATCTTGGTCATCTCCGGCCGGTTGAACCGCACTTGCAGCTTGTAGCAAGGCAGCCGAGGCTGTGTGACCGCGAAACGCGCCGAGCCAATCTCTAATTCGTCGCCAATATGAATGTCGCCTTCGAGCAGCCCTTCTACTGTCAGGTTCTCGCCGAAATTTCCCATCGTCAGTGGCTTGATGCCGTGCTCCATCCAGTAAGCGTAGTGCTCATGCGGATAAACATAGACCGCCTTATGCACGCCGCCATGCACCGTCAAGTCCGCTTGTTCGTCGCCTGCGATATCTAACGTCGCAACTCGCACTTCGCCTTCCACCGCAGACTTAAAGATCGACGTCGTCACCGCCTGCCCCATCCAGTCGTATTGTTTCGGCGTGCCGACGTTTACCGATAGAACTTTCATGAGGACTCCCGCTGCCAAAGAATTAACTCCGCTCTTCCATTGGAGACTCGCGCGCGCATTCGGATACACACCTGTACCTGAACCTCAGGTGTAACCAACAATTTACGCCGCTGTGACCAAATCCACACCCGCTTGCTGTACAAGCAATACAGTGCAGCCCTCGTAAGCACGTTGCCGCGTCGCTTAGAAAGCTGCCTAACAGAGTTCGCGAATAACCTCGCGGACATTCGCGACCAACCCTCGCGAAACGACGTGCGAGAAACCCTCGCCCAACGAGCACGGTCAACCCGCCGTGCTTTTTTGTTGTGCTTGCGGGTTTGCTTCCACATTTGTGCAAGCCATTGCATCTCAGCCGCGGCCACAACTCGCATTCACTGCCAAACCTAAATCATCGCGCGCGCGAATTCTGCATCTGATAACCAACCCTTCAATTATTCAGGTGAACATCATGAACAACCAAGACGCTCTGCGACAACAGCTTGCGAAGATGCTGGATTGGGGCGAAGCCCACGTCGATTTCACCACCGCGCTTGCCGACCTCCCATTCGGGCAGCAAGGCCGCATGCCGCCGGGCATTGCCCACTCGGCATGGCAATTGCTCGAACATATGCGGATCGCACTTCAGGACATCCTGGAGTTCAGTCGCGGCTCCCAGCATACGTCGCCAAAATGGCCGGAGGGCTACTGGCCTGCCACCGTGGCTCCGCCTGACGACCAGGCATGGAAGCATAGCGTGAACTCTCTCCTGGACGATCTGGAGGCGATGCGCAAGTTGATTGCGGACCCGGCCCGCGACCTGTTCCAGCCGCTGGCTCACGGCACTGGACAGACGCTCCTACGCGAGGCGCTGCTGGCCGCTGATCACAACGCGTATCACCTCGGTCAACTGGTGCTGGTGCGCAAGGCGCTCGACGCCTGGCCGGAGTAGTTCAGGAGGAGCTCTCCGGCGCGCCCCGCGCCAGTGGGCTGGACCGATTGCAATGCTGTTTTGAAGGGGCGCAGCTTTAGCTGCGCCGAACCAGCCATTTGTTTCCGATCTCGCGAGCGGCCACCAGCCGCGAGCGATATCTGATTCTGACTATTTCCGCAGCCGCTACAGCGTACGACAGGTGTTCCGCAGCAAGCGCGGAAGCGCTGCGGTCAAGTTCGCTCGAACAATGCTCTTAGCCGCGTCAGCGGCGGCACACACTTCACAACGTCCTTCGCATCACCACATTCCTCTCCCCAAACGCCGCCACTTCCTTGAATCCTTGCTTGCGAAACATGGAAACTGTTCCGTGGGTCGACGCGTTGCCGAATGACACGCCTTCCCAATTAGCTACCGGATAGCCCTCGACCACACCACCGCCCTTTACCTTGATCGATGCCAACGCGGCTTTCAATGCCACACTACCGATTCCCAGCCGGCGAAAACGTTTGTCGACTACGAAGCAGGTAATTCTCCAGAGCCGCTCGCGATTGGCCGGCGCGAGACCGCGATAGTTGGGATCGTCGTCGATTCGCGGCAACTCATCCGCGCGTCCGTACTGACACCAGCCCACCGGCTCGCCGTTGAAATAGACCAGAATGCCATGCGAACGGCCTTCCGCAACCAGCGCCTTCTTGTCGGGATAATTGGCCGCGCTTCGTTCCGCCCGCCGCAGCTTCTCGCTCTGCGGCAGCGGACGGCAGCGGTGGTAGTGCATGCACCAGCAGAAGTCCCATCCATTGCCGCGTGAGAACAGCGCTTCAAAGTCAGGCCAAGTAGCGGGAGAAAGCTCCTTAATGATGTATCGCGTCGAGAATCGCGCCGAGGTATCAGGCATCAGGTTTCAGCTTCCAGAAATGCTGGTGCAGGGCAGTTTATCTGAGACCTGATACCTGATACCTGATACCTTTCTCACAACATACTCAGCGCGTCCACATCCACCACCAGATTCCCGCGCGGCACCTTCTGTGCGAGCGCATGCTCGGTCATCGCGCGCAGCGCCGCGTTCATCTTCTCGCGACTCTTCGACTTGATCAGGAAATGGTAGCGATACTCGGTCTTAAGTCGCACGATCGCTGCCGCCGCCGGGCCCAGCACACGCACGTCGGGCAGCCGCGTTTCCTGGAACCACTTCCCCAAAATTCCCGACCACGCCAGCGCTTCGTCGAGTTTCGTGCTGCGCACCACGACGTTGCTGACCGCGGCGAAGGGCGGGTAATGCATCCAGCTGCGGAAGCGTGACTCTTTCTCGTAGAAGCCCTTGTAATCGTGCGCAGCGGCGAACTGAATTGCGTAGTGGTCGGGAAAGAAAGTTTGCAGCACTACCCGTCCCGGTGTCTCACCACGACCCGCGCGCCCAGCAACTTGCGTGAGCAATTGGAAGGTTCGCTCGGCAGCGCGAAAATCGGGGAAGCTCAACGCCGCATCCGAGCCCACGACGCCGACCAGCGTCACATTCGGGATGTCATGTCCCTTGGCGATCATCTGCGTGCCCACCAGCAAATCGATGTCTCCGCCCTGCAATGCGCTCAGCACCCGCTCCAGGTCGTCGCGTCCGCGCACCGTGTCGCGATCCAGCCGCGCGATCCGCGCCTGCGGGTACAGCGAATGCAGCATGTCTTCCAGCTTCTCCGAGCCGGTGCCCAGATACTGCACATACTCGCTGCTGCACTTAGGACACGTCTTCGGCGCGGGCCGCATGAATCCGCAGTAATGACAAATGAGCCGGTGCTCGCGCTTGTGATACGTCATCGCGATCGCGCAGTTCTTGCACTGCACCGTCTCGCCGCAACTGCGGCATAGCACGAATGACGAATACCCGCGGCGATTCAGCAGCACCATCACCTGCTCGCGGCGTTCCAGTCGCTCGCCGATTTCCTCCAACAGCCTGCGCGACAAAATTGCGTCTTTGTGCGTGCGCTGAAATTCGTCGCGCATGTCGATCAGCTCGACCTCGGGCAGCGGACGCTTCTCGATCCGCTCGGGTAACTCCAGCAGCTTGTATTTGCCGTTGGTCGCGTTGTAGTAGGTCTCCAGCGACGGAGTGGCGGAGCCCAACACCACTGCCGCGTTCGACATCTTGGCCCTCATCACCGCAACATCGCGCGCATGGTAACGCGGCGTCTCTTCCTGCTTGTACGACTGATCGTGCTCTTCGTCGACGATGATGAGCGCCAGGTCGGGCACGGGCGCGAACACCGCTGAACGCGTACCTACCACAATGTGGCACTCGCCGGAACGGATGCGCTTCCACTGCTCGGCACGCTCGTCATCGCTGAGAGCCGAATGAAGAATGGCAACCTCACCGGCAAAAATCTGTTGCAGATCGGCGGCCATCGCAGGAGTAAGCCCGATCTCAGGCACCAGCAGAATCGCCGAGCGCCCCTTCGCCAGCACCGCCTGCATCGCGGAAAGGTACACGGCGGTCTTGCCCGATCCAGTCACTCCGTGCAGCAGCATCGGCTGGAAGCGCCGCTCGTCGACCGAAGCATTGATTGTGTCCAGCGCTGCCTTCTGTGCCGGCGTAAACAGAAACTCCAGCTTGCGCGGCTTCATCCCCGACATGTGAAAGCCCGCCTGCTCGTCGCGCAACTCGACCATGCCGCGCTTTACCAGCGTCTGTAGTGTGGTGCGGGGAACAGCCAGCGCGCGAATGGCTTCGACTGTCGCGGTCTTATCGGGTTGGACGTTAAGATAGTCGACAATCGTCTGCTGGTTAGCGTTGAGTTTGAGCAACGTCTCATGAATCGCTTTTTGGGGCGCGCCTTCGCTGTTTGTTTCAAAGGGCACGGCTTCAGTTGCGTTTTGAAAGGGCACGGCTTCAGCCGTGCCGCGGTGAGCCGAAGAAGTTGGGGCTTTAGCCCCGGCTAGAAGGGGCGCGGCTTTAGCCGCGCCGGACAGGGCCGGAGATCCTGAGGCTTTAGCCTCGTCTGGAAGGGGCGCGGCTTTAGCCGCGCCGGACAGGGCCGGAGATCCTGAGGCTTTAGCCTCGTCTGGAAGGGGCGCGGCTTTAGCCGCGCCGGACACGGCCGGAGATCCTGGGGCTTTAGCCCCTGAGGGCGCGGCATTCTCTCTCAATGTCGCGACCTGAATAGTACGGCTGGCATCGCGTACATCGCTGAGGTCTTCGCGCGCAATCCACTTCTTGCGCAGCAACGTTTGCAGCACCGCACGCGGGGCCCCGGTCGAGGTCCGCAGCGCAGCCTCGCGCACAACTTCGCCGTCGGCCAGACGGTTGAGCACGCGATACTCCTGCATCTGGTGCTCAGGCTCTTTTTGCGAGCGACGCGACGAGCCCACCGTCGCCGCCTCGTGCAACGCCTCGATTCCCTTCTCGGTAATGTGATAGCCAATGACGCGGCGAAACTCCGCCGCCAACGGCAGCATCGTTCGCAGCACCTCGCCGATAGGAGCGATGTAGTACTGGGCGATCCAGCGGCCCAACTGCATCAACTCGGACGTAAGCGCGGGCGCCGTGTCGAGGACTTGCAGTATCGGCTTGGCGGTGAAGCTGGGCTTGCGGTCGTGCAGTTCAGTGACAATCCCGGAGAGGCGCTTCTCGCGAAACGGCACAATCACGCGCCCGCCGACACAGGGCTCAGGCAGCTTCTCGGGGATCGAGTAAGTGAAGGTGGCGTCGAGCGGGACCGGCACAGCCACATCGCAGTAAGCGGGCATGGGTAATGCTATTTCACCACGGAGGCACGGAGGTCACGGAGGAAATCAAATCTTGTCATTCTGAGGGAGGCCGAAGGGCGAGTCGAAGAACCAAAAAACAAGGTCTTGTGTGAATCATTCAATCAGGCAAAGCGGCTTTTATGAATCAGCCTTCTCCGTGTCCTCCGTGCCTCCGTGGTGAATCCGTTCTTATTCTTCTTTTCGCGCCGGCGGTTCCAGGCCGAGATATTTCATCACCATCTGCAAATCCTTCCACGTCTCTTTCTTCTGCCGCGGATCGCGCAGCAAAAACGCCGGATGGTAGGTGACGGCCAGCTTGCACACCAGCGGCTCGCCGTTGTCGTCCATTTGCCCAGGCGGAGAGAAATCGTAGAAGCGGCCGCGCAGCGATGCCATCGAGTCCTGCACGCCTAGCAGGTTCTTCGCCGCGGTCGCGCCAAGAGCAACGATCACCTTCGGTCGAATCACCCCGATCTGCCGCATCAGGAACGGCGAACAGGTATCGCACTCATCACGCTCGGGCGTACGGTTCTGCGGCGGCCGGCACTTTACGATGTTGGCGATGTAGACCTGCTCGCGCGTCAGGCCCATCGCCGTAATCATGTTGTTCAGCAACTGTCCGGCGCGTCCAACGAATGGCAGGCCCTGCTGGTCTTCATCCGCGCCTGGGCCTTCGCCAATGAACATCAGCTCGGCATGAGGATCGCCGGTGCCAAAGACGATTTGCTTGCGGCCCTGGCGCGACAGCTTGCAGCGGTCGCAGTCGGGACCAATCTCGTCAAGGATGACGCGGAGCAGCGATTCGCGATCAGTCGCCGTGGGCAGATAAGCCTCCTGCGCAACTTGGTCTTGCGCCGCCGAAAGCTCGTCGGCAACCGCCGCAAGTTCTTCCACAACCAGTTCGCCTGCGTCGGTCGTCGCCCGCCGATACAGCGGCCCAATGCCCATCTCGCGATAGAACTGGACACGATCGCGAAGCAGGGATTTTTTTTCGGAAGTGAGATTCATATCTATGAAGCTTTGGCTTTAAGCCCGGAGGGCGTGTCATGACAGCCCAGCACGGAGCGAAGCGCAGTGCTGGGTACCGTTCCTCAGCAGACTACAAGTCCCTCGGGGACGACACACACTGTCCGTGTTAAACAACGCAATCACCGCGCCGCTTGCAGTGTAGCGGTTTTACTCCGCAGCGTGATCGCCGCCTCCAGAATTTTCTGTGCAATTTCCAGCTTATCCGCTTCCGGCACAGCAATCGTTTCGCTCGGCGTGACAATCGTGACTTCGTTCTTGTCCGAGTTGAAGCCGATATCACTGCGCGAAACATCGTTCAGCACGATGGCGTCAACGCGTTTGGCGGTCAGCTTTTTGCGCGCATTCTCCAGCAGGTTTTCAGTCTCGGCGGCAAAGCCGATCAGCAACGGCGTACGTTTTCCGCTGGCGTGACGCAGGCTGCCGAGATCAGCCAGAATGTCGGCGTTGGGTTCCAGTTGCAACTCCAACGCTCCCGTGCGCTTGATCTTTTCCTGCCGACAACGCTCTTCACGTGATAATCAGCGACGGCCGCCGCCATGATGATCATGCTCGCCTTTTCCCAGCGATCGAGCACGGCGGTGCGCATTTGCTGCGCGGTTTCGACAAAAATAGTTTCCGCCGCCGACGGCGGCTTGAGCGCTGTCGGCCCGCTGACCAGAATCACTTTCGCGCCGCGTCGCAGCGCAGCTTCGGCCAACGCATATCCCATTTTTCCGCTGGAGCGATTGCCGATAAATCGCACCGGATCTACCGGTTCGTGCGTCGGGCCGGCGGTGACCAGCACAGTTTCGCCGGCGAGATCTTGGGCGACACGCCAATCGCGCAAGTGTTGCAGCTACAATAACTTCCGGATCGGCCAGGCGTCCGGCGCCGACCATGCCGCAAGCCAGATATCCGCTGCCCGGTTCGACGATATGCACGCCGCGCTGGCGCAGAATCTCCAAATTCGCCTGCGTCGCCGGATGCTCCCACATGTTGACGTTCATCGCCGGAGCGACGATCACTGGCGCTTTGGTGGCGAGATACAACGTGCTGAGAAAATCGCTGGAGATTCCCTGCGCAAATTTTGCGATCGTGTCGGCCGTAGCGGGCGCAACCAGCAGCGCATCAATGGTTTGCGCGACAGCGATGTGCTCGATGGCGGAGTCGAGATTGGCGTGCTCGCCTTCTGCGCCAAACATGCTGGTGATCACTTTTTCGCCCGAAAGCGCGGCGAAAGTCAGCGGCCGCACGAACTCCTGCGCACCGGCGGTCATAATCACCTGCACCTGCACGCCACGGTCCTGCAACAGGCGAACGATTTCAGCGGCTTTATAGGCAGCGATTCCGCCGGAGACACCAAGAGCGATTTTCATACCTGAAACCGAAGTATACCTGCAAGGATGTCGCCGCAAGTGATCAAGATTCAGCACTGAAACGCCAGGTTCTGAGGCAAAATCGCCTCTAATTCACACGACCGGAACAGTGAAAGCATTACTCAAAGTGATCGATATTGAAGGATCCATGAATTGCAGTCATGGATCAATACACGAATTTAACGAGTTTTTGGGCTCGGTATTCGAGAGAATTCGCAACTTAAGCGTGCCAAAAGGTGCACTTCATGCTCCAGTTTGAATACTTGGTCTTGCTTCCGTCGAATCCTGTAAGGTAAACACCGATGGGCCGCATCCACGTTCTCTCAGAAAATGTAGCCAACAAGATCGCTGCCGGCGAGGTGGTCGAGCGCCCGGCGTCGGTCGTCAAAGAGCTGCTGGAGAACTCGCTGGATGCCGGTGCCCACCGCATTCGGGTGAACATCGAAGCTGGCGGCAAAAAACTTATCCAGGTGATTGATGACGGATGCGGCATGGTGCGCGACGATGCCATGCTGGCGTTCGAGCGGCACGCAACCTCGAAGATCCGCAATGCCGACGATCTGGTCAGCATTGCGACGCTTGGATTTCGCGGCGAGGCGCTGCCATCGATCGCTTCGGTGAGCCGGTTGCGACTGGAGACTCGCGCGGAGGAAGACGACGCCGGAACGGTGATCGAAATCGCCGGCGGCAAGCTGCTGACGGTCGAAGAGGCGGGGCTGCCGCTGGGAACTTCCATCAGCGTTCGCGATTTGTTTTACAACATCCCGGCGCGGCGCAAGTTTCTGAAAGCGGAATCAACCGAGCTCTCGCACATTGCGTCGCTGGTGACGCACTACGCGCTGGCGCATCCCGAGATGCATTGGGAGTTGCACTCGGCGACCAACGCGATGCTGATCGCGCCGCCGGTAGCCGATCATTCGCAGCGTATCTACCAGGTGTTTGGCCGCGAGACGCTGGATCAGTTACTGCCGCTCAGCGCGATGCTGCCGCTGGAGCGCATCGGGTTACCGCAGCCTCCGCCATGGCGTCGGCCGCAGCCGGAAGAGGACGAACCGGTCGAGGTGGTGAAGGGCGATATCAAGCTGCACGGCTTTGTCTCGCGTCCCGAGATCCAGAAGCTGAACCGCAATTCCATCTTCATCTTCGTCAATGGCCGGCTGATTCGCGACCGCCTGGTACAACATGCGCTGACCGAGGCTTATCGCAACATCATTCCGCCGACGGTTTATCCCGTGGTGCTGCTGTTTCTGGAGATGCCGTTCACCGAGGTCGACGTCAACGTGCATCCCTCGAAGGTTGAGGTACGCTTCCGGCAATCGACGCTGCTGCACGATTTCATCCGCGAATCGGTGCGCGCTGCGTTGATGAAGGCCCGTCCAGTGCCGGCGTTCATGACCGAGATGCGGGCGCAACCGACAGCGTCACCTTCGCTCAGTCCGCGCGGCGGGTTAACAGCAGAAGTTGGCGATCTGGGAGTGACGGCTGCGGACACGGCGTTTGCGCTGCACGCGCCCGAGCCTCTGCCCATCACATCGCACTTGCAGTTTGACGGCAATGGCATTGCGATCGAGGCGAACGCGGCTATTCCAGTCGCGCGCTTCGGTCCGCAAACTTTCGGAGGAGCGGTACAGACGGCAGGGGCCGCGATCGCTCCGCCGACGAACGGCTGCTCGGTGTCATTGCCCATCGAAGATGACGCTGCCGTCGGGCTGGAGTCGCTCGCCACGCTCAAGCCGCTGGGTCAGATTCGCGATTCCTTCATCCTCGCCGTCAATCCGCAGGGGTTGTGGATTATCGACCAGCACGTGGCGCATGAGCGCGTGCTGTTCGAGAAGATTCTTAAGCAACGACTGGCTGCCGCGCCGGAGAAGCAGCAGTTGCTGATGCCGCTCATCATCGAGCTGACGCCGAGCCAAATGGCGGTGTTCGCCGAGATTTCTGATGAGCTGCAGCTCAATGGCTTCGAGGCAGAGCCCTTCGGAACTCGCACCATCGCGGTGAAGAGCACCGCGGCTGGAGTCGGTCCGGGCAACGTCGAGCACATGCTGCACGAGATTCTCGAGCAGTTCGAACGCGAGGAGCAGTTGCTCAACCTGGAGAAGATTCGCACCGGAATTGCCGCCACCATCGCATGCCACGCCGCCATCAAGGTCAACATGCCGCTGGAGCAGAACAAAATGGAGTGGCTGCTGGCGGAGTTGGCAAAAACCGACTGTCCCATGAGCTGTCCGCATGGCCGGCCGGTGGTGTTGCGCTATTCTGTTAAAGACATTCAGCGGGCATTCAAACGTATCTGAGTCCGGCCTAATTTTTAACGTGCTAGTCCTTGAAATGTCTCGACTCCTGGTGGCTCTTTGAAAGGCCGCGGCTTTAGCCGCGCCGTGAGCCGCCCGGAACGTCGGGCCTTCAGGAGCTGAGGGGAGTATTCCCTCAGCGGCTAAAGCCGGGTCTCGATGCGTCCTGTGCGGCACGCCTCAAGGCGTGCCCTTTCAAGGCTGCTGGGTCTACTCATTTCGGAAGCACGGCTATACCTTCACCATGCAGGAACAGCAACTACAGGAACTTCGCCACGAGAAGTGGCATTTGAACGGGCAGCCTGTGCGCACGCTCGATGAGGCGCGCAAGTTTATCGACTCGGTTGGCTTCTGCCTGCTCTATCCGCATCGCCCTGCGGTGCTGGTTCCAACCTTCGTTGGAGCTTACATCGGCAGTGATGAGAAGCTGCCCACGGCGCAGAAGGCGTTCTCTGACCCGCGTGCACGCGAAGCCAAGCAGTTGATGGTTCGCCTGCTGCGCGATAAGGCGGCATACGAAGCCAACGTATTTCCCGACAACAATTTTCTCGTCTCGGCTTCGGTCTTTCCGTACTTCTACGGCATGGTGGGCGATCGCAATCCCAAGCAGGCGCCCAAGGCGACCACGCGCTCTGGCTATTCGCCGCTGGCGGTGGATTCCTTCCACCTCATCAACAAGCACGGGCCGATTTCCAAACACCGCCTGCGCGAGATGCTGGGCAAAGAGATTACGGAGACGGCACTCGATCGCTCGCTCGACGAATTGTGGGCCAAGCTGCGCATCACCCGCGTGGACTACAAGCAGGACGAAGGCGTGTTCTGGGATGTGCTATTTCGCTGGGCGCCGGAAGCGGTAAAAGAAGGCATGCACGTTTCACTGGCGGAGTCGCTGACTGCGTTGGTATCGAAGTATCTCGATGGAGTGCTAGCGGCGCAGCAGGAAGAGGTCGAGAATTTCTTTTCCTCGCTGGTCGGCAGAGCTCGCGTGCGCGACGCGATCAATGCGCTGCAGGCGGCGCGTGAGCTCAGCTTCGTGCACGTTGGCGGGCGGGTGCTTATGCAGGTGTCGTCGCTACAGGATTCGCAACTGTTCCCAAACTTGCCGGAGCACACAACAGCGGAGTCAGAGAGCGCTGCTCTGCTGGCGGCGCGCAGCAGGCCGCTGGTGAAGCATCGGCCCGGCAGGGTCGCACCGTCGAAACATCCCAAGCCCAAGCCCGGTGGTAGACCGCGATGAGTGCCCGCAAGCTGGTAATCGCCATCGATGGCCCAGCCGGCTCAGGAAAGAGCACGATTGCTGCCCGGCTAGCGAAGAAGCTGGGCTACGTCAATCTGGAGAGCGGAGCCATGTATCGTGCGGTTGCGCTGAAGGCCATCGAGAACCACGCCGATCTCGACAGCGAAGAAGCGATACGCAAGCTGGCGGAGGCCACGAGCATCGAGCTAATTCCGCGCGAGGAAGGCAATCAGGTTGTGCTGGACGGCCGCGACGTCTCGCAGCGTATTCGCGAGGCGGACGTGAGTGCGGCAGCTTCGCGAGTTTCGGTGCATCCCTCGGTACGTCGGATCCTGGTGGCGCGCCAGCGCGCCATGGGCGAGCACGGCGGCGTGGTGATGGAAGGACGGGACATTGGAACGGTGGTCTTTCCCAACGCTGACGTAAAAGTTTTTCTCGATGCCGATGAAGCGGTGCGCGCTGAGCGCCGAGTGCTTCAAAACGCGGCGGCCGCTGGTGAGGCACAGCAGATCAAGGCTCAGATGGCCGACCGTGATCGGCGGGACCAGACTCGCGCAGCCTCGCCTCTAGTCGCGGCTTCAGACGCCGTACACATCGACTCGACACATCAGTCGATCGATCAGGTAGTTGGAGAGATTGAGGGGATTGTGCAGGGAAAGATGGGGCGGAGCGAATAGCATGATTCCCACTCAATCCAACGGAAGGATTGAATGGGGCACCTGGCGCTGGTCGTCCGTCGAAAGTAGAAACATCAAAATCCCCACCCCGCCAAAAGAAGGCGGAATGGGGCACCCAGCGCTGGAAATTCAAACAGCGAATCAGACGATAGAAATACGGCAGCGCCAAAAGCCGGTCGGATTCACGGCTTCCCATTCGCGGTACCTATCCGCTAAATCATTCTGCCGTGCCCGGGGCACTCGGAGATGTCGCCGATCCCTTCCCCAGCGCTGAAGCGTTGGGCTTTCTTATGTTGCGCCCGGGGCGCGTCGGAACTCGAGGTAAGGCACCGTCTCGGGTAAAGAACGTTAAGCCACTCCACATTCGGCAAGAGCCGCTACGTTCGGGCGAAGCCGGCCCATCAACGATCTTCGAGTCCCACTCAATCCAAAATGCAGGATTGAGTGCGCACCCGGCCGTCCGTGCAGATGAAAGCAAAAAGCCCCACCCCGCCAAACGATGGCGGAATGGGGCACTCGACGAGATTACTGTGAACAACGGATGTCGGCACAGATCACGGTCACCCGAGCCGAGTTGGAAGGGATGCCGTTGGTGACGGTCTGGAAATCGTACATTCCAGCGGGCATGGCCGGCAGGTCGAAATGGGTGTAGCCGAAATTAGTCGGCGCGATGGAATGCACATTGGGTCCGGCAGGCCCATCATCGTGGGTGAATGCGTAATAGACATAGCCTGGGGTACAGGTGTTGCCTGGCAGGTTCACACAAGTGAGGCGAGCTAACGGGAAGTTGGTGTCGGATTGTTTGTCATCTCCGTAGAAGTTGTTCTGCGACATGCCGTTCAGCCGCGAGCCATACACGATGTTATTCACAGAACCACTGGCCAGCTTGGGGCTCACCAACGCAATGGAAGCGGCCAGGGGGTAGCTTTGTACAGGCACGCAGCTGTTGCACGTCCACGTGGCAATGCCCGGCGCAGGGTTGTAAACCTCCACGTAGAGATTGAATGCCGTGAACATGATTTGGCCGCTGGGCAGAATCATCAGCATTCCGTCGTAGGAGGTATCGTGGGACGGCGGCATGCAATCCGCGGGCTGCGGAATCAAACTCGTCGTCGTGTTGGTGAGCGTGTTGGTATCGGGATCGTACTCCAGGAAATAGCAGCCGTTCTGGAACAGTCCGGGACTATACATGCCCAGCACCTTGCCGTTCGGCTCAAGCGCGGCAGGGCCGTCCGACTGGCTGAGGTGGGCATCGGGAACCGGGCCGGTGGCCCAGGTGTTGAGCGCTACATCGTAGACCGCGGTCGCGTTCTTGGAGCCGCCAATCTGGAAGACCTTGTTGTTGTACA
Source organism: uncultured Acidobacteriaceae bacterium (assembly GCA_963791965.1). Taxonomy (GTDB): domain Bacteria; phylum Acidobacteriota; class Terriglobia; order Terriglobales; family Acidobacteriaceae; genus CAVVDY01. The sequence continues at coordinate 472,965 of CAWBUK010000011.1, forward strand.
TCATCACGCCCGCGCCCAGTTCCTCGTCGCCTCCGTAGAGCAGCACGGGGAGGGACGGCCCGCAGGACCAGGTTCCCACTCCGGTTGACGAGTCGGTGACGGTATACAACTCGGAGCTCTGGGTCGGGTTGGGGCAGGAGGGCGCTCGTTTGCTGTCGACCAGCAGCACCTGGCCATTGGTCAAGAGGGTGTAACCGGATTCGTCGGTCGAAGACGTCAGGGTACTACCGGTCGGTATCCACGAGTTTGGGCCGTTGAAAATGGCATTCTGCTGACCAGGGCCATTGCAGCAACTCGACTGTAAATAAGCTCCGTTGAAGAGGACGACGCCCGCGGCATCGCCGATGCTGGACCATCCGGCAGGCGGAGCGTTGGCTGTGAACTTGATGCCGCCGGTGAAGGGAGCATAAGTTCCAATCACACCCTGGTTGGTCCAGACCCCGGCGTTGGCGTTGTATTCTCCGCCTTCGAGGATGACCTGGCCACATTGCTGGCCGGACGGGCAGTCCGTACTTTTTCCGTGGTTCACTGCATTCAATAGCGTCTGCGAGCTGAAATACAACGGCTGATAATTCGCGTCCAGATTGCCGGCCGGACTCCAGGTTCCGTTGACATAGCTGCCGAAGGCATCGGGAGTCAGGTAGTACCAATCGGTATAGCCCCAGTTGAGGTTTCCAGTGCCATTCTCGTGGTGCACAAGAATACGGCCGTCCCGAAGCTGGAGCATAGCGCCCACCCCGTCGAAACCTCCGACCGTCACAGGCTGATTGTTTAAAGGTGTCCAGGATTGCGCGCTGGCGATTCCGCTACACGCCAGCGCAAGGATAAAAGTTGATGCCAAGATTTGGGAGACCTTCATGGTTGGTTCCTTTCCCGAAGCTATATAGGTTATAGCTATGGATAGAGAGTGAGAAGCAGGCTTTCTTCAGGGTTGATCTTGCGCTCGGGGGTTGCGCCGGCTTAGCCGGATGACAGTCGGGGACACCGTGCGCGGGCTGCGATGAACATCCTGTGATGGTAGATCAGGAGGAGGCCCAAACAGCAGGGCGCTGTGCACTTCATGTTCTCTCCCAGCGGGCGCATACAAAATGAAGATTTGCGCAGAACGAGTTTACAACGGCTTCCGACTAACAAGGCGTCCTGTTAGCGTAACCCCGTGACTACCGGCGGGCTTCGCCGCGACGCCTCTCAGCCTTGGCCGCATCCAGCCGAGCCGCGATCGCTTCAAACTCGGGTTTCGGACCGCGCCAGCGCAGCTGCTCTACGTTGTCGAACAACTGCAGATCAGTGCGCAGTGTGGCCAGGTTACGAAACAGCAGGGCCTGCTCACGCTGCTCGCACAACGTAGCTGCCAGTGCGCTCGCGTTGTTAGCGTTGACTCGCCAGTCGCGACAGTCGCGAGGGATAGATTCCAAATGCAGGAATTTCGCCAGAACGGCCGCGGAGGACTTCGCGCCCCAACCGGGCAATCCCGGGAACCCGTCCGCGGCATCGCCCACCAGCGCGAGGTAATCGGGAATTGACTCCGGCGGCACGCCGAATTTCTGTATCACCCCGGCTTCGTCAATGGTCACGTTGGTTCGCCGATTGAGCTGCACGACGCGATTACCCATTACACATTGCGCCAGGTCCTTGTCGGGCGTGCAGATGATTACCTGCGCCACGCGCTTGTTGCGAGCGGCTGCCGCAGCCCCGGCCGCCAGCGCGTCATCGGCTTCAAACTCAATCATCGGCCACACCGTAATGCCGGCCGCAGACAATGTGTCTTCCAACGGGTGAAATTGAGCCAGTAGATCGCGCGGCACCCCTGCACTGGTCTTGTATCCCGGCCAAAGTTTGTTGCGAAAAGATTCAATCACGTGATCGGTTGCCACGGCGATATGCGTCGCGCCACCACGAATCATGCCCAGCACCGACGCAAGCACAGCGCGAACAGCACCCACCTCATTGCCCTCGGTATCTTTCGCGGGAGGCACAGCGTAGTAGTGGCGGAACAATTCGTAGGTGCCGTCAACCAGGTGAACGTTCACGATTGACGTTGATGATAGAGCATCTCTGGCAGCGGCCGGGCTGCGCCTGCGCCTCCGCCGCGAACCCGCCCATCGCCGGAAATAACAACGCCGACCCTGTTAAGGCCGGCGTTGTGGCTGGAGTGCGGTTAGCTGCTCAGTTGAAGTTGAACAGGTCAGTCAGATCGCTAATCGCCGGAATGTTCCCCGGAACGTAAGGACTGGCATTGTTGGGAGTTGGGTTAGGCAGGTTGTCGCGGCTGCGGCCGCTGATCGTCGGCAGCGACCAGTTGTACTCGATGAACTTCAGAATCGAGACGTGGTCCGCATAGTTGTGGGAAATGAAGCCGGGTTTGGTGTACGGCGAGACTACGATCAACGGAATGCGCGTGCCGTCGCCGAAGAAATCGAGCGGTTGCACATAGCCGGAGTCGTAGTAACCGCCGCCTTCATCCGCCGTGACGAAGATCGCTGTGCTGGCCCACAGATCCGGGTTTGCCTTCACCGCGTCCACGATCTTCGGTCACGAACCCTTCGTAGATGTCCCATTTTGAAGAGGCTGGATGACCATCGGCCCAACCGCTGGGCTTCACGAACGACACCGCCGGCAGCTGGCCGTTCTGCGATGTCGGTGTAAAGGTCGGTCGTATCCGCAAAGTGCGCGGTACGCACGGCATCATTGGTCATAATCTGCTTCTGGTACTGGAACCCGTTACAGATGTTGCAGTACTGGTCGCTGAGCGGGCCAACCTTGCCGTAGTTCTGCTGATACTTGTCGCCGAGATACGCGTTCCATTGATCGTTGTAGGTCTTCCACGAGACGTTGCCGGCTAACAAGACATCGCCGATGCTCGCCTGGGTGGTCCGGGAATCGTGAACGGCGTGTTGTTGGGATTGTTGTCGTTGTAGGCATCGCTGCCGTCGCCAAAGTATCCAGGGTTGTAGTTGTTCACCAGGTAGTAGTGGCCGGGATCGCAATTCGGCTTAATCGCCGGAGTCAGCGAACCCAGATAGGACACGACCTGGTTCACACCCGGTTGCGATGCGTCCGCGCAGTTGACATAGCTGCCACCGCCGTACACTCCCTTGGATTTCCGTAGTTGCCGAATCCACCGTAGCCGTCCTGGGTCCAGAAATTATTGGTTCCCGGCTGCGGATTCGGATTCTCAATTTCCTGTACGGGGCCGCCCGCCCAGGTCATCTGGTTCTGCGGAGGCACGAGAGGGTTGCCGTTTCCGTCGCTGAACCAGATGGCATCGCCGAAGAACAACATGATTTCGTCGAGGCCGGTTCCACCCATGGCAGGCTGGTGGTAGTTATCGCTCATGGCGTAGTTGTCGGCGAGGTACTTGGTATATGCCGCATCTCCCTGCTGCATGTTGTAGAAGCCCATGGCAGTGGAACCTTCGCCTGTCTGGGGCAGCCGGGCTGGTAAAACGTGCAGAACTTCGCGCGGTGTGCACCTTACCGTTGTTGTTGGAGCCGACGGTCAACTTCAGTCCAGGCGAAGCAGTCGTGCAGGCAGCCGCTGGGATTGGTGGGGGTTGCGTTGCTGGCGTTGCAGTCCTCCTGCTGCCACATCTGGAAGAAACGATGCACCGGACTGTTCGCGTACGAGTCGTCAGTAAACGACTTGGAGTTGGTGTACTGGAACGGCCCTCCAGCAAGAACGGAGTAAGGCGGCGTACTGGTTACGCCGGTGATGCGGCTGTCGGGAACCGCGCCGGTCAGGCCGGTGCCTCCGGTCAACAGGAACTGATAGTAGTCAATCGGGTAACTCGACAACCCGTTCTCCGACGATGTGGCATCGTCATGAGTGCACATTCCATAGTCTTTGCAAGGGTCGGTCGGTCCGCCATTCAGCGGCGGCGGCAGTACCTTGTAAGGAGTCTTCCCATTGGTTGGGCTCAACTCAAACTCTTTGCTGCCCGTGACATCAGCGGAATACTGTTGCGCCAGGGAGAAGTTCGGACCCGGCGTTCCGTCCGCATTGATAATCCCCTCAGACAGGAGATTGTTCACTGTATTGCCGGGCTTCGGCTGATAAGTGGCAAAGAGATGGTCGAAAGACCGGTTCTCTCCCACGATCACGATGACATGTTGAATGGGCGTCCTGGTTGTTTTCACCGATGGCCGCTGCGGCCCTGCTTGCGGGGTCTGAGCAGCCATCGGCATGGTCGCGGTTAAAAACGCCAGCGCGCTTGCTAAAGCCTTAGCGCGCCATCTCTGGGGAGCGAGATGCTGGAGTGACATTCGTTACTTCCTCCTGAGGAAGAAGCTATTCGGGTCCTGCTCGGCAATGGTTAACGCGGAGTCAAATACGGTTGAATTGATGGTTGCTGAGATGCTCAATTCCTGGCGAATCGGAGAGCGGAATCAGCCATCTCTTGCGTAACGTCAAAATGTCACGATCAGGGCAGCACCGAGGAAGGCGGAACGGGACACCCAGACAAAGCTTCGGTGATACACTTCGCTCCGGACAGGCCACGAATTCATGAAACCAGCATCGAACGTCAAGACGCCAGCGCAATACATCGCCTCACTTCCTGCCGATCGTGCGAAGACGATCGCGACGGTGCGAGCACTGGTGAACCAGCACATTCCGCGCGGCTACGATGAGTGCCTGGTCTGGGGCACGATTGGCTGGACGATTCCCTTGTCGCGATATCCAGACACTTACAATCAGCAGCCGATCTGCTACGTGGCACTCGCATCGCAGAAGAACTACTGCTCGCTCTACCTGATGGGCGCGTTTTGGAGTGCGAGCCAGCTCCAACAGTTGAAGGCAGCATTCGAGGCGGCGGGTAAGAAGCTCGACATGGGGAAGTGTTGCGTTCATTTCAAGTCGCCAGACGATTTGCCGCTCGAAGCGATTGGCAAGCTGATCTCGGCGATTTCGAGCGAGAAATGGATTGAGATGTACGAACAATCGCGGTTGAAGACCAAGGCCGGGAAGGCCCAGCAGGCGAAGCAAGGCGCCGGGTCGGCGAGCAAAGCGGGCGCCAATCGCGCCGTCACAAAGCGTGGGGAAAAAGCGCGCTAGGGGACGATCCGTTGCCGATGGATCGACGTTGACACATTACCGTTCTGCCGTCCGCCGGGGAGGATACGATAGCGCGGAAAAGCGTTGACCACAACCATCGAAGCCTGCCTGCGATGCAAGGTATGACTCGCCGGAGCTGGCTGCGTGGAATCGGCTGTGCAGGACTGCTGGCTTTGGGTGGCGATGCGTTATGTGCAACGGCATCGCGGCCGCGAGGATCCATCGACGTTCACAGTCACTATGCCCCGCCGGAATTCCTTCAGTTCTACAAGGACCACAAAGTCAATCCGCTACCCAATGCCGCCTGGGACCTGCAACGACAGCTTCGCGATATGGATGCCGCCGGAGTGACGGTGGCGATGCTTTCGTCGTTCACTCCTTACGACGTCGGGACCGCGGCGGAACGGCGCGCCTTGTCGCGGTCACTGAACCAGTTCGGCGCGGAATTGGTGGAGCAACATCCGAAGAGGTTTGGGTTACTGGCGACGATCCCGCTGCCGGATGTAGAAGGATGCCTGGCGGAAATCGCCTACGCGTTCGACCATCTTCACGCTGACGGAATCATGGTGTACGCAAGCGCGGGCGATCGCTCGATCGGACATGGGGATTTCGACGCCATCCATCGCGAATGGGAGCGGCGACAGGCGGTGGTGCTGGTGCATCCTTCCGCGCCAACCTGTTGCCGTGGGCTGGTACCGGGAGTTCCTGATCCGATGATCGAGTTGCCGACCGACACCACGCGCGCGGTAGCAAGTCTGGTGTTCGGGGGAGTCACTCAGCGTTATCCGAAGATTCGGTTTGTGCTTTCGCATGGTGGAGGAACCATGCCGTTCCTGATCGAACGTTTCCTGAGCGGCTCCTCCGCTGAATTCGTGCCCGGAGTTGTCACCGAGGGTGCAAGAATGCCGCTGAAGGTGCCACCCGGCGGCACCCTGAAGGAACTGCGGAGCATGTACTACGACACCGCGACCATCTCAAATCCGGTAGCAATGCGCGCGCTGAAAACCGTGGTGACGCCGGCGCAAATATTGTTTGGAACGGATTTCTGGTACGTCACTGCGGAATACACCGCCAAGTCACTGATGGATGGGCAAGTCTTCACCGAAGAGGAGATGCGGCAGGTGGCTTACCTGAACGCGCAAGGTTTGTTTCCGCGGCTGAAGGCGTTGTGACTGGATAGGAGATGCCATGGCGATTATGCTGAAGCGGTTCAGCACATCGGTCCTATTTGGGCTCACGATTTTAATGTCGACTTAGCACGGGAGAACGCTCATTGCGCCAGCGATGGAAAGAAATGGGGCTGGGATTCGTGACGCTGCTGGTCGTTGCGCTGGCGGTCGCAGGTTCCCAGTCAACGATTCACAAGTACGCCGGCGCCAGGTCTGGGCCCACTGGTGGTGACGCTGGTGGTGGTGCTGACGTACCTCGGCTCAGTGCGATGGATCGAGCGGCGTGGGGTAGAAGAATTCGCTACGCGTGGCGCTGTTAGCGAATTGTTTGCAGGGCTTCTGATCGGGGTCGCACTCTTCGCTTCGGTGATGGGCATTCTGGCTATCGCCGGTTTCTACCATTTCAATGGGATCGGCAGCGCTAAAGGCATCGCGGCTGGCCTGGCGCTCGCCATCATGTCCGGGGTCTTCGAAGAGATTTTGTTTCGCGGAATTCTGTTTCGGGTGAGTTCAAGGATCGTGGGCACGTGGGGGGCGCTGATATTCACCTCCGCGATTTTCGGCCTGGCGCACTTGGGGAACAAGGGAGCGACCTGAGCAGCGGGCTCGCCATCATGCTGGAAGCCGGAGTGCTGCTGGGCGCGGCCTACGCGGTTACGGGAAGGCTATGGCTGCCCATCGGTTTGCATATCGCATGGAACTTTACCGAGGGCTCGGTCTTTGGCATGTCGGTGTCAGGTAACTCACTGGCCGGCATGGGCGATTCCGGGTTGCTGCGCGGAACGCTGAGCGGCCCGCCGATTCTTACCGGAGGCGCGTTCGGACCTGAATCTTCTGTGGTCGCAGTCGCAGTTTGTTTCGTGGTCGCGGTTTACTTCCTGTATCGAACGGTGAAGCTGGGACGCATCAAGCCGCCGTCGTGGAGGCGGCAGGGCGTTGCGGCGGCGGGCCAAATGGAAGTTGTTCAACATTAGCCAAATCCCCACCCCGCCAAAAGATGGCGGAACAGGGCACCCGGGTTCGAGTTTCGAGGGTGTGCGATGAACTCCGACGCACAGGTCGGCTCTACTTACCAAAGCGGTCGACTATCAACCCAGTCAGCAGGGCGATGTCGGCGGCGAAGATGGTGCTGACGAAGTTGACTCCGTTATTCCCGATGCGCTCCGCGTTCTCCCACGTCGCCCCGAGAATGCTGTCGAACAACATGCCCGTCGAGCCAGCGATGGCGATAACGAGCACCCAATTCCAACCAACAACGTCGAAAGCGGCGCTTACCCAGGCGACGAGGAAGGCAGCGACGATACCGCTCAGCGTCCCGGTCAAGCTGATGCCGCCGTTGGTGCCAACGGGTACGCTGCGGAGTCCCACAATGGAGTATGCCCGGCGCGAGGACCCTTGTCCGATTTCGCTGGAGACAGTATCGGCGGCCGCCTCAGCCAGCGCGGCCATGGCAGCGGCAAGCAGCAGCTCGCTAAACTCTGGGAACCACAACACAGGCAGGGCGCAACCGGCGGCGGCTCCGAGATTGGCGAATACCTGCGATGCGGTGCGTCCACCGGGACGTTCGGCCAGACCGAGGCGCTCTTTGCGACGCTGTCCCCAGCGAGTGGCCAGAACCGTAAGCAGGAAAAGCACCAGCAGGGGAACGAAGCCGGACATGCCGGCCGTGATGAGGAGCAGGAAGGCAACCAGGATTCCCGCCAGCGCGCCGCCATCGGAGACGGATCCCAGGATGCGAGCCACCATAGCAAACAGGAGTGCTATTAATGCTGCGGGTACTCCCCTGATATGTAACAGATTCATTCAGAGTCACTTGCAGTCTTACAATGGCGGCCCAACTCGCAGCACTCCCTCGCGCCTGGCCGACGGGACCTCGACTGGCCATTGCAGCGCATCCTAACAGATTTGCTGCCCTCGGCGCGTCCAAGGCGGGGTTGCAAAGCACCATTGTCGGTGCAAGTGGTTCAAGGTATGATTCGCGTGCGCAGTTCCAACCCGACGTAAGGTGGAAAAACAGGATGGCGGCTTCAGTCTGGTCCGGTTATTTGACGTTCGGATTGATTTCGATGCCGGTGCGCTTGTTCTCAGGCGCGCGCGGAAACCACATCTCCTTCCACATGCTGCACCGCACCGATCACGTGCGCGTCAAGCAGCAGCTTTGGTGCCCGCCGATGAGCGGGTGGTGGAGCGCAGCGAAATCGTGAAGGGATACGAGTATCGCAAGGGCGAGTACGTGATCATGGAGCCGGAAGAGATCAAGAAGATTGAACCGAAGACCGCGAAAGCGATGGAGATCCTCGAATTCGTGAAGGCCGCTGAGGTCGATCCCGATCTACTTTGAGTCGTCTTACTACTGGTGCCGGAGGAAGCCGGAAGCGCCCATATGCGCTGCTGTGCCAGGCGCTGGCCGACAACGGATACGTCGCCATCGCCAAACTGACCATGCATAACCGCGAGTACACGGTATTTCTGCGTCCTTACAAGGGCGGCATGATGCTGCACACCATGTATTACGAGGAAGAGGTCCGCGCCATGGAGAACTTCGGCCGCCAAGAGTCGAAATGAGAGATGCCGAGGTGAAGGTGGCGCACCAATTGATCGAGGCCTTGGCCGGACAAGTTCGATCCGAGCAGTATCACGACACCTTCGAAGAAAATTTGAAAACGCTGATCAAAGCCCGGCTGGAGGGCAAGGAAGTCACGGCAGTGGAGAAGCCGCGCAAGCCGGCACCGGTGGTGGACCTGATGGCGGCTTTGAAAGAGAGCCTGGCGCAGTTACCGAAGAAGCCGCCGCAACGAGTGGCGGAGGCGCAGAAGAGTTCAGAGATTCACGCCGTGGCTGCACCGGCAAAGAAAAGTAAGGGCTCGCGTCGCAAGAGTGCTTAGAGTAGATTAGGAGTTTAGAAAGTACTATCAGTCAGCAAGCTCGATCTTCCCCCGCAGGTGTTCCAGATTTGTCCGACTTGTAGCGGTCACGCTGTGACCGCAGGATATCCTATGGAACGCCACCTTTGTGACCTGCTACTCACGTCGGGTGGTCTAGAGTAACTTATGAGGATTACCCCCCTTTGCCCTCGTCTAGAAGCGCCGTCGCTCGTGTAAATGTTGCGGTTCTGGGTTATGACCCGCTGCGCCTGGTTGGGCTCCGCGCCGTACTGGAGTCCCAGTCCGAATTCTCGGTTCATGAAATTGCACCCGATCAACTGGCAGAGCCCTTGCCCGGCAACCTCGCGCTCGTCGGATCGCATGGGATCGGCTCTGTCTTCGATGCGATTGCAGCTATCCGTGCCCTGAAAGCAGAGGTCAAAGTAATCCTCACTGGCACATACACCTCCGACGAGGCAATGTTGCGAGCCATATCAGCGGGCGTAAAGGGCTATCTCGACGAAGCGGCCCCGGCGGAGGCTTACATCAAAGCGTTGCGGTCGGTGAATGAAGGCTCGATTTGGGCGCCTCGCCGGATCCTAGCGAAATTCATCGAGAACGCAATTGCAAATCCGAAGAAGGTAGGCACACACAATCTCACCGACCGTGAGCGGCAGGTGTTGGAACTGCTGGTCGCCGGCCATACCAACAAAGAAATCGGGGCGGACTTGGGCATCGAAGAACGCACGGTAAAGCTTCACATCAGCCGCCTGATGCAGAAGGCAGGCGTGAACAACCGGATCGCGCTTTCAGTGTACGCGGTGACGAAGTTGCTGTTTTAAGCGTTTAGGGTTTTGCCGCGTCAACGTTAGTAATTATAATTAGTTACTAAAGGGAAGTATAACATATGTCCTAATGGACATTTTTTATATACCCCTGTGTAACTTGCAAAAAGGTACTCGGTAAGGCAAACTGCATTCACCTACCACAGAACCTGGGAGATAGGGCTGGAATTGGGTACGAGGGTCCCCGAATCCGGCCCTTTGTATTTTTGCTAGAGAATCGAAGTTTGCGCGATCGCAATTGTTGATGCGTGCATTCTCTGCTTCCTGTACGTCACTAAACAGTAACCCACCACTCGCGCTTCGAGAGCGTCTGATACCCACAGTTCGACATAAGATGAACTTGACCCGTACCTATTTCTGCCGGGGGTGTGGTTATGAAGACGCTCGCTCTAGTAACGACTTTGCTGATGGCCTGCTCGGCGTTTGCCTCCGACCAGCTTGCAGCGGACATTGATCGCCTGCAAACTTCCGGCGTCATCCTGAATCAGATCATGTCGGCGCCCGACCACGGAATCCCTGACAGCATCATGGACGGCGCAAAATGTATTGCGGTTGTGCCTTCCATGCTGAAGGCGAGCTTCATTTTCGGCGCCAACTATGGCAAAGGCGTAGCTACCTGCCGCACCGGCACAGGATGGAGCGCGCCGGTGTTCTTCAAGGTGGAAGGCGGCAGCTTCGGGTTCCAGGCGGGAGGTCAGGCAAGCGATCTGGTGCTGATCATCCGCACCGAAGACGGCATGCAGTACCTGCTTTCGAGTAAGTTCAAGCTTGGCGCCGATGCGTCGGCCGCCGCGGGCCCCGTAGGACGTGATGCGCAGGCTGGCACTGACCTCACCATGCGCGCACAGATCTTGACCTATTCGCGGGCACGCGGACTGTTTGCCGGAGTGTCGGTGAGTGGCGCGGTGGTTCGTCAGTCCGATGGCGATACCGAGGCCTTGTACCGCAAGCCGGTGACGTATCGGACCATCCTGAGTGGACAAACTCCTGCGCCGCCAGAAGCTGAATCCTTTTTGAAGACGGTAGAAAAGTACGCGCCGACCCCACGAGCTCACGTTGCCGTAACCGCGTCAGCCGCTCCGGCAGATGATGCTGCAGCAACCAGCACTACTGAACCGACAGCGACAGCTTCGGCAACGCCGGTTCCGGCTGCGAGCGCGGCTCCGACGGCTGCAACAACGGCGGCGACGATGGCTGCTCCGTCGGCGAACTCTTCCGACGATATGAGCGGGATGGCGATGGCTCCGGAGGCGCAGCCTGCTGCGGCTACGGGTGCAACGCCAGCCACAGCCCCGGCCGCGGCTCCTTACTCATCGAGCAAGCCAACAACGAACGAAGCGCCGGCGCAGATACCGCCGCCGGGCAAAGGCGGACAATAGAGCGTACGCCGACAAGAAAATATTGACCGCAGATTGATACATTCTGCGCGGATCAGTTAGCACTGCACCTGCCGAGTCGCACCTGGCTTTCGGTTCGAATCGCTGCCGCCCACTTCGGTTAACGCGTATCGCGAAACGGTGGCAGTACCCTGCTCAGCGGCCGCTTCCAGACCACGATCGTTCCTGTTAAGTTGAATCGCGGCGCGAAACGTGGTCATCCATTCTTCATCTGTTGGGACAAATTACACACTCAATGCTTTGAGGAGAACGCACCATGAGTATGGGACTTGTGTTGCTGTTGACGTTCGGCATAGGACTAGTTTCCGGATTGCGCACTTTTACTGGACTCGCAGCGGTAGTGTGGGGTGCGCACCTGGGCTGGATCAGCCTCTCTGGCTCTGGACTGGCGTTTATGGGATCAAAATGGGCGCTGGTAATCGTCACCCTTCTGGCAGTCGTTGAATACGTGACTGACCAACTGCCGAGCACCCCGGCGCGCACCGTGCCGATGCAACTCGGGGCGCGGCTGGTGATGGGTAGTTTTGCAGGAGCGTGCCTGGCGATAGCAGGCGGAGCTTCACTTTGGCTAGGCGTCTTTTGCGCTGCCTTGGGTGTATTGGTCGGTACGTTCGGTGGCTATCGCACAAGAATGGGATTAGTCAGATCGTTGAGGGTACCGGACATTGCGGTTGCGATTCCGGAAGACCTCATCGCCATCGGCCTGGGATTCTTTCTGGTTTCCCGGTTCTAATAGAAGTCCGGGGAGAGTAGCCGGGCGCACGTCGCGCTTGGACACTGGAAGCCTTATTCCCCCTTTTCCCGTCCATTGTTTGACACTGATTTTCTGCGGGTGCTACCGTCAACGTGCCCGCGATGCTCAATCGATTGCAATATGCACCGCTGGCCGTTCTGGTCAGGCTGGTCGGTTTGTTACCCCGTTCGGTGGCACGCGGATTCGGAATTCTGCTGGGACAGCTAGCCTACGCGTTCTATCCTCGCCTGCGTCGTGTAGGTCAGCGCAATCTACAAATCGCCTTTCCTGACAAGTCTCCGCCAGAGCGCCGCAAGATACTGAGAGGCGCCTACACCTCGCTGGGCAGGCTGTTGGCTGAGTTCTGCCTGTTTCCCTACTACACGGTTCGCAATTCTTCACGGGTGGCCGTCTATCAGGGATTTGAGAATTTCGAGGCGGCTGAACGGCGCGGCCTGGGCGTTCTGCTGCTGACCGGGCACTTCGGCGGATGGGAGGTGGGATCCTTCTTTCATTCGCTGCAGGGGCATCCGATGCGAATCGTGGTGCGACCGCTGGACAATCCTTATGCCGATGCCCTGGTCACCTATTACCGCACCCTGCACGGCAACACGGTAGTGAACAAGCAGGACTTCGCACGCGGGCTGCTGCACGCCATGCGCAAGAATGAAACCGTGGGCGTGCTGATGGACACCAACATGACTCCGCCGCAAGGCGTGTTCGTACCGTTCTTCGGGATCGATGCCTGCACGGCGAGCGGGATTGCGCGGGTTGCGCTGCATACCGGGGCAGCGGTGGTTCCGGCGTTCACCATCTGGGACCCCGAGCTGCGCAAATATCGGGTGCAGTTCGATCCGGCGCTGGAGCTGGTCAGTACCGGCGATCACGACGCCGACGCGATCGCCAATACGGCGCTGTTCAATCGCGTGCTCGAAGGTTATATCCGCAAGTATCCCGACCAATGGTTGTGGGTGCATCGGCGCTGGAAGACACGGCCGGCAGGTGAGGGGCCGCTGTACTAGGGCAAGCTCATCAATCGCCAGCGCTCAGCGGTCGATTTCAGAAGATGGTCGGAGCAACTCCGCACGAACAGAACAGCCGTCCAGCTATTACAGGCCGAAGCTAAGCTGCGCGATCCACCAACTCTCCATCGCGACTTCCCGGCATCCAACTCGCTGAGGAGAATCCATGTATCACCACGTCAAAAAATTAATGTACACCGTTGATGTTGGAACACCGGACGTGAAGTTCGGAAACATGTTGCTGGAGCAGTTTGGAGGCGCCAATGGAGAGCTTGCCGCCGCCATGCAATACACCATTCAAGGTTGGAATTGCGTCGACGACATCGCACGCCGAGACTTGCTGCTCGACATTGGAACCGAAGAACTGAGTCACCTGGAGGTGGTCGGCGCCCTGATCCGCATGCACCTGAAGAATCTGAAGACCGACCGGGAGGCCGCCGAAGCCGAGCCACTGGTCACCATCGCCGGCGGTGGTGGTCTGGGCCTGATCGACTCGATGGGCAACGACTGGACCGCGAGATACCTGAAGATTACCGGCGAACTGGACGTCGACCTGCGTAGCAATATCGCTGCCGAGGCGCGCGCCAAAATCGTGTACGAACGGCTGATCGATCACACGGAAGACCCGGGAACCATCAACACTCTACAGTTCCTGATGACCCGTGAGATTACACACCTCAAGGCTTTCACCGCGGCGCTGGAGAGCCTGGAAAAGAACGCTTTCTCAATTGGCCGATTGCGTCCAACCCCTGGAATTGTGGACGAGTTCTTCAACGGGTCCACCGGCGAAGGCAACGAAGGTGACGCCGATGCCCAGGGTCCATGGCAGACGAGCTACGGTCTGCGGCTTGTGGAATCGGAGATCACTGGCGGGCCAGGCCTCTCAATTGAGGACATCGACGGGACTATTCCGGGAGAAGACCGAGGCCTGCAGGACGAAGCGGAGAAAGCCACAACCGCACCTGAGGAAACGGAACTCGTCGGAGTGCAGGCCGCCAGAAAAGGTGCGAGCGGTACAAAGAAAGCGCCCAGGAACGGGAGCAAGCGCCGCGCCTGAGCCTAGTTGAGGGATGGGTAGCACGGGGCTTACCCCAGCCCTGTGCTCCATCGCTGCGGTCGGAGCGGGGCTATTCCGATTTTTTCGTTCCCTTGCCTGGCATGCTCGCAGGATTGTCGTGCGTCTTTTCGCGGAAGCGCGCCTTCATGCCGGCAGCAAGTGACACCACGTTCTCGCCAAACTTTTCGCGCATACGATCGGCGGCTGACAACGCCTGGTTCCACTTATCGTGCGCGCCTGCCCCAGACAAGCTCAGCTGTTCGTTTTCTTCGTCGAAGTGTGAAGCATGAACTCCCAGCAGCCGCACTGGCTCACCATTCCAATTTTCGCGGAATAGTTGGCGGATGACCGCAAACACCTCCGAATCGACCGTAGTCGGCGCAGGCACGGTTCGGGCGCGAGTGATGGTGTGAAAGTCGGAGGTACGCAGCTTCAGTTGCAGCGTACGGGCAGGCATCTGCTGCTCGCGCAAGCGCCGGCACACCATCTCCGACAACCGCGCCAGCATCGACTCCAGCACCTGCACGTCGGCGGTGTCCTGCGAAAACGTGTGTTCATGGCTGATTGATTTCGGGCCCTCGTCTTCGCCGATATCCGCATCGAACCACGCGCCTGCATCAACGCCGCGTGACTTACCCGCCAAAGCCAATCCAATCGCACCGAAGTTTTGTTTGAGCCAGCTTTCGTCGCGCAGAGCCAAATCGCCAACCCTGCGGATTCCCTGCTCTTCCAGCCGCTTTTCCATCACTTTGCCGACGCCGGGAATTTTGCGAACCTCCAGCGGAGCGAGAAAAGCCGCTTCACAGCCTGGCTGAATCCATAGCACTCCATTGGGCTTGGCCTGGTCCGAGCAAACTTTGGCGATCAGCCGCGATGTGCCAATCCCGATGGAGCAGTTCAACCGCGTGTCGCTCTTGATAGCCGAATGCAGCAGATGCGCTGCGCGCATAGGTGAACCGTAAAGGCGCTCCGTCCCTGACATATCGACGTACGCCTCGTCGATGGAGACCATTTGCAGTTTGGGCGAGAAGTGATTGAGGACGCCATAGACTTTTTCGGAATATTCGCGATACCTGCCGGGATGACCCGGGACGAAAACGGCATGGGGACACAGTTTGGCCGCGGTGCGCAGCGGCATCGCAGAATGCACCCCGAACTTTCTTGCCTCGTACGAAGCAGCCGCCACTACGCCGCGCTCGTCGGCTGCCCCGCCTACCACCACCGCTTTATTCTTCAACGACGGGTCGTAAAGCTCCTCCACCGAGACGAAGAAAGCGTCCATGTCGACATGGAAGATGGTCTTTTGCGGAGCAGACATTTACCACGAGTCTATCGATGTGAGGTAACATTCTGCCACTCCACCCCGCCGTGAGGACACCATGAACCGAACTGGTATCGCTCTTCTGGGACTCCTTCTCTTTACATCGTCGCTGCTGGCACAGCAGGCGGCCTCCTCATCCGCCGACATGCAGAAATTGCAGGAAGAAGTCGAGAAGCTAACTTCTGCGCTACAGTCAATGCACAGCGAGGTCCAAGCCTGTCGCGACGAAATCCACAGCTTGCGGACGGAACTGGAGGAAGCCAAGTCGGCGCAGCCGGGCGGCTCCGGCGACAACGTAGATGTGACACACGCCGTGGCCGATCTGCGCGAGGACCAGGCGGTGACCGATTCGCGTCTTGCAACGCTCTACCAGACCAAAGTCGAAAGTGGATCCAAGTATCGCCTTCGGCTGTCGGGGCTGGTGCTGTTCAATACGTTTATGAACCGTGGTACCGTCAACACCACCAGCGTTCCCAACCTGGCTCTGCCCACGCCGGAAGGGCAGCCCGGCGGAAGCATTGGCGCCACCTTCCGGCAGACACTGTTTACGTTACAGGCTTTCGGCCCTGAGGTGGGCGGAGCGCGAACCAGTGCCGCAGTGCAATTCGACTTCTACGGAGGCTTCACCCGGACGCTGGACGGCTCGGTTCTGGGCATTGCGCACATCCGCACCGCCGATATTGCCTTCGACTGGAAGAAGTGGTCGCTGAATTTCATGCAGGACAAGCCCTTCATCTCGCCCTTGTCGCCCACCACCCTGGCGGCACTCGGCACGCCGGAGTTCGCCTATTCAGGAGACCTGTGGACGTGGACGCCGCAGATCGTGGCCCAGCGAACCTGGGAAGTCTCCGACAGGGTCAAATCGCATTTGCAGTTCGGCGTGCTCGATCCGTTCAATGGTGAACTGCCCCCTAGCTTCTATTTGCGGCAGCCCGAGGCCGGTGAATTGTCGCGCACGCCCGGCATTGCCGCGCGACCGAGTCTGGATTTCCCCATCGCAGGACAAATCGCAACCATCGGCGCCGGCGGTTATTTCGCGCGCCAGAATTACGGTTACAATCGTGTGCTCGATGCCTGGGCCGCCACCCTCGACTGGAATCTGCCCTTCGGGGAGCGCTGGGCGCTGTCGGGCGAGTTGCACCGCGGACAGGGTCTGGGTGGAATGTGGGGCGCTATCGGAACCAGTGTCATCTACACTGCTCCTGAAGCTAACCAGTATGCCAACGTCGTTGGCGTGAACACCGTGGGAGGATGGGCGCAACTTAAGTTCAAGCCCGCCGTAAAGTGGGAAGTGAATAGCGCGTTTGGCGAGGAGAGTCCATTTGCTGCGGACCTGCTGCAAAACGCCGACCCAACCTATCAGCCGGTGCTTCGTAATTGGACGACAATGGTCAACGTCATCGATCGTCCACGCTCAAATCTGCTTCTTTCGCTTGAGTATCGCCATCTGAACACTGTGCTCTTCGGCGGCCAAACCCGAACGGCAGAACACATTAACCTGGGAGTAGGAATGGCATTTTGATGAAGGGTAAGTTCGCATTGCTGCTGGTCATAGCAAGCTGCGTGGCATGGGCGCAGCCCGAGACCGTGTCAGGAAAAGTCGTGATCCAGCAGAATGGAAAGCCGGCTCGCTCGGCCGAAGGCGCCGTGGTGTGGCTCACGCCCACCAAGGGAGAAGCGCCGAAGCCGCCGGAGAAGGTCTTTCGCCTGACCCAAAAGAACAAACATTTCTCGCCGCATCTGCTGGTGGTGCCGGTTGGCTCGGCTGTGCTCTTTCCGAACCAGGACCCGTTTTTTCACAACGTATTTTCGGTGTACGAGGGCACCCGTTTTGACTTGGGCCTGTACGAGAGCGGATCGTCGAAAGAGGTGCACTTCAACCGTCCGGGACCATCGTACATTTTCTGCAACATCCATCCCGAGATGAGCGCCGTCATCATGGTGATGACCACGCCCTACTACGCGACCACGGATGCCGCGGGAGACTACACCATCGCGACCGTGCCACCGGGAGAGTACGAGTTTTCCGTGTGGTATGAAAACGCTTCGCCCGATCAGTTGAAAGGGTTACAGCATCGCGTGACGGTTACAGCGAGCACCGCCCAGCTCGCCGACGTCACAGTGCAGGCCGCTCCCAGCCTGGCGGCTAACCACAAGAATAAGTACGGTCAGGATTACGAGAAGCAGCCGTCTTACCCGCTGCCCTAGGTTGTCTAGCTGAACATTTCCAACTCATCGGCATCCACCTCAACCGAAAAGCTTTTCATGATCGCGTCGACCGTAAGGACCACGCGCAGGCTGTTCAGCTCCTTGATGAGAACACCTGTTTTTCCGGCAAACGCGCCGCTGACGATGCGCGCTTTTTGACCCACCTCCAGGAATGGATGAGGCCGGCTGTTGCGTTCGGCAAGGCCGACACGGAGGGAATCGATCTCCTCATCATCGAGGACTGCGGGGTGGCGACCTGGCCCCACGACGGAAACCACTCCGGGAACACTCAGCACTTTGAAATAGAGTTTCGGTTCGAGACGCGCAAACACATACCCGGGAAAGAGTGGTTCCTCAACCTTGGCGCGCACTCCGTTCTTCCACTTTCGGGACTGGCGAACCAGCGGCAGAAAACAATCGACAGACCGGCCCTGAAACTGTTTGGCTACCGCCTTTTCGTGGCGGGGAGCGGTGTAATACGCGAGCCATCGTGCGGCGGCAGCCTGGGCACCGCTCAAAACTTCCAGGGTGGTACCGTCCCCTTGTCTCACATCTCCAGACATGCAAAATACTCCACCAGACAACAAATTGTGGCCAGCAACGGCTCGGCTAATTGCGAACAGCCAGGCGGCGCCCGGTTCAGGACGCGCGGAACGCGAAGGCCGCCGGGCAGACGCAAGTGGCTGCTTGCTTTCCAACAAATAACGAGAGGGAGGAACTCAGCCGATTCGGAGGTTAAGCTGGATGTCGCGCGCAAGTCAAGCTAAATGCGGTGGATATTGCTGGCATGGCTTTGATTCAGGAAATGGGTTGCAATACGGTCGCGCAGCGAGCACTTGCTCAATCGCCAAATTTGAAATGGACTGACGGGCTGCCGCCGGTTGAGGATGTCAAAAGAAAAAGCCGACCATGGCCGGCTTCTCCTTAAACAAACTAAAAACTACTTCAGGCTCTTCACGTAGCCAGCGACGGCCGTCGCCTGGTCTTCGGTCAATCCGGAAACAGCCTTTCCATGAGGCGCCTTCTTGCCGGCAGCGCCCTTGGTCAGAAGGTCCGTGATCTGAGGCGCGGTCAATGCGGTCCCCTTCACAGCAGGACCGATTTTGCCGGCTCCATCGGGGCCGTGGCAGGCAGCGCACTTGGATTTGTAGATGGCAGCGCCGTCTTCGGCGGCCCAGGCGACGCACGACATCGAAAGCAGTGCGATTACGGTCAGTACGATGATGCTACGCTTCATGAACGTTTATCTCCTTGTAAATGATTGTGTCCTCACTGGCTATTGCTTCCGTGACCGGCGGTGCGGAAAAACTTAGCAGTGCCTGTCGCATTTCGCAACACCAATTTACGAGGTTCTGCAATATTGCAACGACTTTCGGTCGTGGTCGCTTTCAGGTTCGTAAATCTCCCGTGCAATACCCCTACCAGCTAAAAGGGCATTTCGCTGCGACCTTCTATGCTTTCCCATTTTGATAGTCGGGTCTGTGACTCCTGTCATAGGCCGCAGTGACATGAATAGCGCTGGCGCTTTTCTGCGCGATGCGAGGTTTGTCATCTGGCTGCGAACAACGCGGTGTAGAATACGCGCGTCTTCTTATCCATTGCCTCGGAGAATTCTTATGTCAGAGCACATTGCTTCTCACGCTCCCGGAATGTTCTGTTGGATCGAACTGGCCACCAGCGATCAGTCTGGCGCCAAGTCGTTTTATACCTCTCTGTTTGGATGGACAGCCGAGGATAGCCCCATGGGTCCCGACGCGTTTTACACCATGTTCCGCCTGCACGGCAAAGATATCGGCGGGTGTTACAAGCTAATGCCCGACCAGGTCGCGATGCATGTTCCACCAAACTGGCTGGTCTATGTGGCGGTGGAAAGCGCCGACGCCAGCGTGGAGAAAGCGAAACAACTTGGCGGCAACATAATAGCCGGACCCATGGACGTGATGGAGTACGGACGGATGGCGATAATCAGCGATCCCACGGGCGCCGTCTTCGCAATATGGCAACCGAAGAACATGCCGGGGATGGGAGTAGTTGGTGCCGACGGCAGCTTCTCGTGGGCCGATCTCAGCAGCCCCGATCCAGCCAAGGCCGCCCAGTTTTATTCAAGCCTGTTCGGATGGCAGATGGAGAAGGGCGAAAATGATCCGGATGGCGGGTACTTGCATATCAAGAACGGCGAACACTACATTGGCGGAGTTCAATCGCTCGCGCACCAGCAGCCCGGAGCGCCGCCTCACTGGCTCATCTACTTCCATGCTTCGGATTGCGACGCCGCCAGCAATAAGGCGAAATCGCTGGGTGCCAATGTTGTTTTTGGCCCGGTGACCATGGAAAACGTCGGCCGCTTCTCCATCGTTGCCGATCCGCAGGGCGCGTACTTCTCGCTTTTCCAGCCGATGCGGAAGGAGTAGCTCGTCGCGACTGGTAGAGGTGAACGGTCGCAACCGCGGATTTCCGCGGACGGTCGCGGATCGGAATTCAACGTGACTTCTCTGATCCGCGTTTATCCACGGTTCAACTACATCTTGTGTTTGCAGGGGGTGCGGCTTCCAAGGCTGAGAAAAATCCCGGTTGCAATGCAGTTTTGAAGGGGCGCAGCTTTAGCCGCACCGAAGGGTCGCGTTGAATTCTGGCTTCAGCCTCGGCTTCTCGCCGCGCACAACCAATCCCGCAGCCACTGAGGCCGTCTGCTATCGAGTTCCTCCGGCGTACCTAAAGACACGCCTTCCCTGACGAACAGCAACACTGCTGCCGAGCCCATCCCAGCCATAGCGGAAATGCGCAGGTGAATGTGGAATGGTTCCTGCATTGCGCGCCTCGGGGTTGGATCCGGTAGAGGCGCTAAGATACGAATAGCCGACGAGGCTTCCGGTCTCCCCTTTCATCCTGAGCGAGGAGCGCAGTGACGAGTCGAGAACCACGATCTAGATCCGCAGGTAGCCCGCCCCCACTTCCCGTTTTGGAATTCATCTACCACCTTCGTAACCTCTGAACTTTATTTTTCTCGTGCATCGAAATTTCGCAAGTCTTAAACTTCGGTTGAGGACAGCGAATGTGTTCGTGGCGCATGGAGTCCGCTAAGTCCTTTCGTATTAATATTTTGCGTATAACCCTTACGCTCTCAATATTTTGCGGGCCAAAATTTTTTCTGGGTCAATGGAATCAAGATTTTACGAGGAAGAGGGGGAGGGGGGTGCCTCCCTTTTAGGGTAACCTGTCTTTGACTGGAGACCTCGCCATGACTCGCCTGTTGGGATTGTTCGCACTGCTGCTCATCGCTATGAACTCGCTACTCGCGCAGGCGCAGCTTCCTTCGCCTGCGCTGCTGGTCCTCAACAAAGACGACAACACACTGGTCATCATCGATCCGGCGACCAATAAGATTGTCGGCAGCGCGCCGACGGGCAATGCTCCGCATGAAGTTACGGCATCGAGCGATGGCCGCTATGCATACGTCGCGAACTATGGCTCGGACCAGCCGGGAAACAGCCTGTCGGTCATCGATCTGAGCACGCGCAAGGAAACGCGCGTCGATGTCACGCCACTGAGTCGGCCGCACGGGATCGAGTTCGCGGATGGCCAGGTTTATTTCACTGCGGAGCTGAGCAAGGCGATCGCCCGACTCGACCCACAGAGTCTGAAAGTGGACTGGCTGCTGGGCACGGGACAGAACCTCACCCACATGCTGGTGCTCACGAAGGCTGTGAACCCGATCTTCACGGCAAATATTGGCTCGAATACCATCAGCATGATTGAGCACACTTCCGGTCGCGACCCGTGGATAGAGACCGTGATTCCAGTCGGCAAAGGGCCTGAGGGATGTGATCTATCTCCGAATGGGAAGGAGTTTTGGGCGGCTAACTCCGGGGATGGAAGCGTCAGCGTTATCGATGTTGCGGCGAAGAAAGTTGTGCAGACGATCGACGTGGGGACCAAGCACTCCAATCGCTTGAAATTCACGCCTGACGGCAAGCTCGTCCTGATCTCCGACGCTGGGAGCGGCGACCTGGTCGCGGTTGACACCAGTTCGCGTAAAGTCACCAAGCGCGTGAGCCTGGGCAAAGTAGCGGAAGGCATTTTGATTGTGCCGGACGGCTCGCGTGCTTACATCGCCTTAAGCTCGGATGACAAGGTCGCCATCTTCGACCTCAAGACGCTCAGCAAGACAGGCGAGATCGCGACCGGCCACGACCCCGACGGCATGGCTTGGGTTGGGAAGTAAAGTGGAACACAGAGGCGCAGAGACACGGAGAAAACAAGTGCTCTGTGCCTCAGTGTCTCTGTGGTTATTCAACTCGGCAGCTAGAGGTTCGTGTGTTGGGGGGCCGCAAACCTGCTTCGTTACGGTGCTTTGATGCCCATCGCCGGATATAGTTCCGACGGGTACATAATCGCGCCGCCCTTGATCACAGTTTCAATCTTGCGAATGTCGCTGATGTTCGCCGTCGGATCGCCGTTGACCACTATTAAATCCGCCAGCTTACCCGGAGCGATGGATCCCAGATCGCCGTCTTGTTTCATGATCTTGGCGGCAGTGTAGGTCGCCATACGCAGCACCTGGGGAGCGGGAATGCCGGCTTGATTGTATATTTCCAACTCACGATGCAGCGCGTAACCACTGCCCAGATCGGTGCCCGCAACAACGGTGATGTTGTTGTCATATAGCTTCTTAACCATGCGAACCATGTTCTCGTACGAAGCCTTGTAGAGTTGGGCGGTAGCCGCATCCGGCATGGGCAACGCCTCGCCGGCGAGCTTGGAGTTGCGCTGCGCCTGTAGCGGCAGCCGCTCGAACATGTAAGCGTCCTCTTGCGAAGGCTGGCCCCGACGATCGGTGTAGGTCGCCTCCCACACAGTCATGGTCGGATCAATGACCGTGTGATGCTGCTTTAGCAGGTCAAGGAACTGATTAACCTGCGCCGAGTTCAAATCGATTCCGGCGGCTCGCTTGCCGGGCTCGATGAAGCGCGCCGGCGTGCGCGTCTCCTTCACGTCGCCCATGAAGTTGAGGAAGACGAAATTCATGTGCTGGATTTCATCGGCGCCGTCCTCCACGAATTGTGACGCGACCATGCCCGCGGGCACGTGTCCGCTGACCCGCAGCCCGCGCTTGTGCGCCTCCTCGATGATGACCGGGACCAGTTCCGGCTTCACCGAGCTGTAAATCTTGATCTGCACGTAGCCGAGATCGGCATAGCGATCGACGGCTTTGCGGGCCTCTTCCGGAGTTGCCGCCAGCACGTTGATCGGCCCCTGGTAGGGACCGGGACCATCGATCAATCCGGCGAGAATAATTCGCGGCCCCACCTGCTCACCTTGCTCGATGTGCTTCTTCAGCTTGCCCAGGTCCTCAATCGAGTTGCCCAGGTCGCGAATCGTGGTTATGCCCGCAGCTACGTCGAGGAATGCATTGTCGGGCGAAAGATGCTGGTGCATGTCCCACAGGCCAGGAAGCAACATCTTTCCGCTGCCATCGATCACCTGCGCGCCCGCAGGAGTTGGCTGACCGTGCTCCGCTTCGACTGCAGAGATGCGCTCGCCATGGACGGTAACACGCTGCTTCGGCAAAATCTTGGCATTGGGCGAGTCAAAGAGCGCGACATTGGTGATGACAATGTCGCCGGATGGATGATGAATAAGCTGCCTAGCAAGATTTGCAGCGCGAGCGCTCTCGACCTCCTCCTGCGCTTTAAGAAGTGTTGCCTGAACGCCTTCAAAACCTTGGCGCATCAAACCCGACCAGCCGTCAATGGCTGCGAAGGCGTTGTGCTGGTCATCGAGCCAGAGATAGACCGGAGTGAAACTGAGGCCTTCCACCGCGTAGAGGGTTGCGTTTACCTTCTTGCCATTCGCTTCGACCGGAACCGTTTGCAGCGCTTTGATAGTGGCTTCGCCACCGGGCAGCAGCGGAAGTTTGCCTCCGTTCTTCAGCAGAGCTTGCACCAACTGATAACTGTTTGCCGGTCCAGCATCGACAGCGACGAAAAATCGTCCGGCGGCGTTGCTCTCATGCCCGTCCTCGGATTGGTTCTTCCACGTCGCAACACCGTCTTTCAGGCTGAAGGTCTCGCTTACGGGGTTCTTCATGTAGTCGTTGCCGCGCGTTTCTTCAGAGATCACAATGCCGCGACTGTCGAGGCGATAGGTGGAATAGGTTTTGGGTCCACGGCCACGGTCGTTGAATTGGAAGAACTCGTGGATCTCACCGTCGGGCGTGGTCCAGACCGCATCCTGGCCGGCTGGCATCTTGTTAGTCAGCAACATCCAGACGCTTGCGTCTTTGGGGACGTCAGCCGGCAACTCGGGCACGGGCGACTGGCCTTGCTGAGCGAAAGCCATGGAGGTGAAAGCGGAGAGCAGAGTAAAGGCGAAAAAACGCAGAAGAGTTCTCATAGTTGGCCAGGATTACATACGTTGCGGCGAGCCGAGTCGTTCCGTGAAACGGTCACTTCAGCGAATCCTGCAAGCTGTGCAGGTTCTGCGGATGGACGCGGATGATTCCCCCGCGCGGGCTATCGAGGTCAGCCAACAGCATAAATGCGATAGCGAGCACGACGGGCAGTACCAGCAGAGGAACGCGGGTCTTCACCTCTCCGCCTGGCATTCCGATAAGCACGCTGCAACAAAGTGCGATCGCTCCCATAAGTCCCCAGGCGGCTTTGGGGATACGATTCCACCAGGCCGCCTGGGTGTACCCTTGGCGATTGAGCACATCGTTCATGCCGGCAACTGCCAGCGCAGAAAGGGGAGTGGGCTGCGTCTTTGCTGCGGTTGCAACTACGGACCACATCTCGTTCTGAAGTTGCGAAGTTTCGCCATTGACCCTGCCGAGGCGGTTCCCGTCTCGAAGCTCATAGAAGAGAACTCTCTGCCCCAAATATTGCTTCAGCAGCGCCTGTACTTTATCGGCATCGGGTGAAGGCAACAACTGGGCGCGGACGTATTCCGTACCGATCGCATTGGCTTCCTCTTCCTCGTAATTCTTGCGCTGGTCGTAGCGGCCGACTGCCATAGAAAACGCAAAACCAATGATCAGGCCCAAGAGCGTCAAAGTGGCGCCGAGAACGAGATTGAATTGCTCAAGGTCTTTGGCCGTGAGCCGCTTCAGTTCCGAGAGGTGCGCTCCCAGACGTGCTGCACCGTACAGCACAATGAACGACACCAGGGCAAGAACCAGCGGATGATTCAAGAGCGGACTATCCATGTCGGAAATCATACTGTGCCAAGGCTAGGCCCCGAAGACTATTCCGACGGGGCTACCCACGCCGGCGCTGAGCTTCTGCGCTGCTGAAGCCTGCCGGGCAGCGATTTCCAGATAGCCCGAGCTGCCGATGATAGCGAAGTATTCGCCCTCGGCTCCTTCAGCGTAGGATTTGCACAACCGGTTGATGGTCTCGCCCGAGATAAGAATGTTTACCGGCGGGAGGCTGGCCGCGAAGAACTCGGGGGCTTCCTGTTCACCGATGTTGGTTATCAGGTTGCCGAACTTATCCACCTTCAGCACGACTCCGCGCAGGCTGTTGTCGGCAATCCGTTCCACGGTGGGCAGTGGCAGGCGCACATAGTCGGTAATCTCGGGGCCGAAGTCGGCTGGATCGATGCCTTTGCTGAGCCATCCAGCTACCGAGGCAAATACGTCTCGGCCATGGAAGGTTTGGCTGACCGGCTCCAGCAAGTACCGCTCCGAGGTGATATGCCGAACCGTGAACTTGGGCTCGCGTGCTTCGACCATCGAAAGCACACCGTTATCGGGCGCGATAAAGAAGTAATTCTCGGTTTCGGCGAGTATCGGGCGCCGCTTACTGCCTACTCCCGGGTCAACTACGATGACATGCGCCGTGCGCGGCGGAAAGAACCGGTACGCCTGCGCGATGGTCCAGGCTCCATCGAGAATGTCGTAGGACGCGACGGCGTGGCAGATATCCACAATGCGCGTTTGCGGCTCGATGTTCAGCACCACTCCGTGCATGATGCCGACGAAAGCGTCCTGCAGACCAAAATCCGACGTGAAGGTAACGATGCGTGGCTCGCCCATGCTGGCAAGCTAGCGGGTGGGAGCGAGTTGAGTCAAGCGAGGCGGTTGTCAGTTGCCGGTTGTCGGTTGTAGGTTGACAGAAAGAGGTGGCAATACTCCCTTCAGATCGGAAACGTCTCGGGAATGAGGCGTAAAAACTGTAAAGAGTCTGTCTGGAGGTTTAGTAATCATTGCCGTCTCGGCGCTAGACGAGGAAGGATGGGTGGTTACGTTGATTACATCGAGAATCTGACGCTAGCGCGAACGGCCCGTTGCACTAATCCCGCCAACTTCTTGTCCGACAACTGACCACTGACAACTAGCTCTACGGCTCCTCGCCGCCACTGGTGGTCTCCCGCGCGTTGGCAATCGGGGTAACGGGAACACCACCCCGACGCAACTCGCGTGGAAGGTCGGAGCGGGTAATCCACAAACCGAGCAGCGTCGCCGCCAGCCATGTCAAGCCGATCAACGCGATGGCAAGCAGGTCGGCGCGGCGACTGCCGGTAATATGCACGGAGCGCGAGACACCGTAAGCTACAACGCCCGCGAACAACGCTGTACCGAACGCCTTAGCTAACCCGATCCAAGGTAGCCCGCGTAGTGGAACCAGCTTGGAACGCTGCAACAACCACGCAAGCGTCACGGTGTGCATGAGAATGCCGATGTCCGAGGCCACGACGAGGCCGGTCACGCCAAACCGGTGGAACAACGACGCGTAGATAGGTAGCGACACGGCGGTGATCACGGTACTGGCGATCATGGGCGTGAGCGTGTTTCCGGCGGCATAAAATCCGCGCGAGTAAAGCGCCTGCGCCGACCACAGAGCCAACGATACCGAGAACCACGCAAAGTACACCGAGGTCGAAAGCGAGTCGCCGAAAGTAAAGCGGCCGCGGCGGAACGCGAGATCGACAAAGGGCAGCGCGGCGGGAATCATCAGCGCCGTCACCAACATGGATACAGCCGAGATGCGATATACGGATTTATTGACAATGTCGGCGTAGTCGGCGCGCCGCCCCTCTCCGAACAGCTTGGCAAAAAATGGCATCGAGGCCTGCCCGGCCGCCTGTCCGATGATCGAGATAGGAAGCGCAAACAGCCGCTTGGCGTAATTGAGGCGCGTGATGTCGCCGGCGCCACCAGAGGCGAAGTAGCGCAAGATCCAGTCATCGGCCGACACCAGCGACACTCCCAGCATGAGCGGAATGCTGAGCCGCACCCATTCGCGGAACTCCGAATTGCGCCAGTTGAAATTCAGCCGATAGCCCAGCCCAGCGTTGGATGCGCCGATGGCATTGATGAGAAATGGACCGATGAACGAGCCCGCGAGCGCTCCGTAGGCTAGGGCCGTGATGCCGAAGCGGTGGGCCCCGATCAGTCCACCAAGGATGATCGACGATCCATAGATGACGGGGCTCAGCGCGGGGTAAAGGAACATTCGCCGGGACAACAGCACCGCCGAGACAACGCCTCCCGCGTAGAAGAAAATCTGTCCGGGCAGCAGAATGCGCGTCAGGTAGACGCAGAGCTGCATCTGCTCGGCGGTGAAGTGGGGGAAGAGTAGGCGCTCGAACTGTGGGGTGAAGATCTCGATCAGGATGGTGCCGAAGATCATCACCACCGTCATGATGCTGATGGTTGAGTTGAATGCCTCTTGCGCTTCGCGCTCGCGCTTCTGCGAGATCTGCCGCGTGTAGATGGAAATAAAGGTGATGGACGCTGTGCCGCCAGCCAGGATGTAGAAGAGAAAGTCGGGCAGAGTGAAGGCGGCGACATAGGCATCGGTTTTGGGTCCGGCGCCGAAGGCCCAGGCCACGTACATCTCGCGCAGATAGCCGATGATGCGGCCCAGCATGACCGACGCCATCAACAGCACGGTGGCGGAAAACGCGCTGTGCTGGTGCGAGGGCCGAAGGTTGCGCAGCAATCGCGCAAACAACCCATCAGGCCTCTGACCCGCGGGAGGGTTGGAATTCGCCATGAAATTGCGATTCTACGGTAGAGGCGCGATAAGGTGGGTTACGAGTGTGGTGCTTTTGGGTTGAGGAAAGCCTTTAGGCCCCAAGAGGGAGGAAGCAGGCGTCGCATAACGCTTGACGCGTCTTCGATTTTGGGGACTCTGCGATAATCGGTGCGTTTCGCCAAACACATGACCATGCCTCTTCGAACCACTTGGGATAAGCGCATCCGGCGGGCTGA
The DNA here is from genome assembly GCA_963791965.1 of uncultured Acidobacteriaceae bacterium. Taxonomy (GTDB): domain Bacteria; phylum Acidobacteriota; class Terriglobia; order Terriglobales; family Acidobacteriaceae; genus CAVVDY01. Next base: position 500,849 of record CAWBUK010000011.1, read on the forward strand.
AGAACTTCTCGATCGCAATCCGTCGAGTTTGCAGGTACTCACCTTTTACCAGCACGTGCTTGTGCTTCAGCAGCAGTTGTCCCACAGCCGGGCGTCTCACGCGTCTCCAGAAGCGGCAACAGGCGCTTCCCTGCTCGAACAACTGGATGTGGATCTCGCTCTGCGCTGGCTACCGGCTTTGCTGAAGGTCGTTCAGAGCCACGGGCCGACGAAGCTGGCAGAGGACTCTGCGCGAGTCGGCGCCTCCGGGGAAGGCGAACAGCGGCAGATGCTGCTCGCCTTTCTAGACGGTGAGGAGTCCGGCGGCTCTTATCTGCCATCCACCTTCTTCGCCCGGGTGCTGTTCCAAACGCAAGCGGAGTCGCTTGGCTCGCGGCTCACGCTGCCTTCTGAACATTCCGAGCCGCTGTGTCCCGTGTGTGGCAGCAAGCCGCAGTTAGCTGTGTTGCGTCCCGAAGGTGACGGCGGCAAGCGCCACCTTGCGTGCTCTCTTTGTCTTACCGAGTGGGAGTACCGGCGCATCGTGTGTCCGGTTTGTGATGAGTTGGACCCGATCAAACTTCCGCGCTATTCGGTAGAGGAGCCGATCGCTGTTCGCATTGAAGCCTGCGACACCTGCAAAGCTTACCAAAAGTCGTTCGACATGACGGTGGACGGTCTGATGGTTCCCGAGGTGGATGAGATCGCTACCGTCGCACTCGACGTGTGGGCGATCGAGCACGGATATCACAAGATCCACCTGAATTTGCTGGGATTTTAAACAGTCGAAATCGGAAAAGATGGTTCAAACCCAAGCCGGCTTTTTGGCATTGACCCAACGTCGTTTCGAGGTGTAACCTTCCGTGCATTCCGCGACGATGTGGGCTCGCGGCCGTTGTCTCGATGGCCGGCGACATCATGAATCGCACGCTACTCGTTAGTATCGTTATTTTCGTCAAGTCTTACCGGAGAGCCTTCCACCGGCTCGTATCTGTTGCATTTGCTGTCTCTATGCTTCCCCCCGGAGGTCTGAGTTATGGATGTGTCTAGACGAGCATTCTTCAAGACTGGTATTGCGGGTGCTGTCGGCGTCACGGTATTCGGCTTCGATGCCCAACCGATACTGGCGCAAGCCGACAGCCTTAAAATCTCCCGTACCACGGAGACGCGCAGCACCTGTCCATACTGCGCGGTGAGCTGCGGTGTCATCATTCACACCATTGGCGACAAGGCCAAGAACGTTACGCCGCAGGTAGTCCACGTGGAGGGGGATCCCGACCATCCCATCAACCGCGGCACGCTCTGTCCCAAGGGAGCGTCGTTACAGCAGGACATCCAGAACGAACGGCGCCTGCTGAAGCCGCAGGTACGGCGGCCCGGGTCTGACCATTGGGAAGACATCTCATGGAACCAAGCCATCGACGAGATTGCGCAATGGACCAAGAAGACGCGCGACGCGACGTTCGTCGAAACGGACGTGAACGGCAACACGGTGAACCGCTGCGAGACCATTGGTTTCACCGGCGGCTGCACCGACACCAATGAGTTCAATTACCTCGTCGTGAAAACGATGCGGAGTATGGGGGTGGTGCGCCTGGAAAACCAGGCGCGTGTTTGACACGGCCCAACGGTCTCAAGTTTGGGACCAACTTTCGGACGCGGCGCCATGACCAATGGCTGGATCGACATCAAGAACACCGACATGATGTTGATCATGGGCGGTAATCCCGCCGAGAACCATCCCTGCGGTTTCAAGTGGGCGGTCGAAGCCAAGCGCAACCGCGACGCCAAGATGATCGTCGTCGATCCGCGCTTCACCCGCACAGCATCGCAAGCTGACCTCTTTTGCCAGATTCGAGCCGGCAGCGACATCGCCTTCCTGGGCGGCGTCATCAACTACGCCCTGCAGAACAATCGTGTCGCCCACGAATACCTGGTGAACTACACCAACGCGGCGTTCATTATTAAGGACGGATTCAAGCTTCCTGAAGACGGACTCTTCTCGGGCTTCGATCAGCAGAAAAAAACTTACGACAAGGCCACCTGGAATTACCAGGAGGGGGGCAACGAAACCGGAAAACCCTTCCCCGCCGGCATGCCGGCAACGGAGGGCGCTCCGAAGCCAGGACCAGGCCAGAACAGCGGTTCCAGCTCGGGGGAGAAAAATCGCCGGAAGGTCACGGATACCAAGCACGCGGCCCGGCAGGGGTAAAGGGGCTGACGGGGGGACCAACTCCGCCGCCGTCGCTGCCACCGAATGTGGCCTACGATCTGTCATTGCAGCATCCACAATGCGTCTATCAACTGCTGAAACAGCAGTACTCGCGCTATACACCGGAGATGGTGGAGCGCATTACCGGCATCCCCAAAGATCAGTTCGTCAAGGCCGCTGACATGTTCACCTCCGTCCGCAAGGATGGGGACATGAAGAAGGTGGCGACCATAATCTACGCCGTCGGCTGGACGCACCACACCTTCGGCACGCAAATCATTCGTACGGCGGCGATGCTGCAATTGTTGATGGGCAACGTGGGACGCGCCGGCGGCGGCGTGAATGCGCTGCGCGGACATTCCAACATTCAGGGTGCCACCGACATGGCCGGGATTTTCGATATCCTCCCCGGCTATCTCAAGATGCCGTCTCCGGCGGACAAGGACCTGAAGACTTATCTGGACCGCGTCACCCCGAAACCGTCTAAGCCGGGCGAGTGGGAATCGTTCAACTACTGGTCCAATACTCCGAAGTTCATGGTGTCGTTCCTCAAGTCGCTCTATGGACCTGCAGCGACCAAGGAGAACGATTTCGCGTTCAATTACCTGCCCAAGATCGATCGCAAATACTCCTGGGTGGAGAACTGGAACGACATGTATGAAGGTAAGGTCAAAGGATTTTTTGCCTTCGGCATGAACGGAGTCATGATCGGCCCCGACTCCAAGAAGAACATCGACGCCCTGAAGAAGGCTGACTTCCTGGTGGTTTGCGAAATCTATCCCGACGAGACCAGCGCCTTCTGGGAGGCGCCGGGCACTACTCCTGAGGAGATGAAGCAGATCAACACCACCGTCTACCGGCTGCCCGGCGCGGGCTTTGCCGAGAAAGACGGGACCATGGTCAACTCGGCGCGCTGGCTGCAATGGAAGCACATCGCGGTACCGCCTCCTGGCAATTGCAAACTCGACCAGGACATCCTGTCGCAGATCTTTCTTAAGATTCGCGAGCTCTACAAGAAGGAAGGGGGCAAGTTCCCCGATCCCATCCTGAATGCGAGCTGGACGTATACCATTCCCTCCAGCCCGTCGCTCGCCGAGATTGCGAAAGAGATTAACGGTAAGGCGATCACCGATCTCAGCGACGAGAAAACGAATCTCTCGTTGAAGGCGGGACAGCAACTGCCGGGCTTCGGAGCGCTGCGCGACGACGGAAGCACTTCCTCCGGCAACTGGCTCTACTGCGGGTCGTGGACCGAAGCTGGAGCGCTGATGCAACGGCGTGGCACCGAGGATCCTTCGGGCCAAGGCATCTATCCGAACTGGGGCTGGTCTTGGCCCATGAACCGGCGCGTACTGTACAACCGCGCGTCCTGTGACCTGAGCGGCAAACCTTACGATCCCTCACGCAAGCAGGTGTGGTGGAATGAAACGGCGCAGAAGTGGGCGGGCAACGACGTCCCCGACTTCAAGCCTGACTCCAAGCCCAGCGATCACATGGGTCCCTTCATCATGAACCCAGAAGGCGTGGGCCGCCTGTTCGTTCCGCTCGGTGCGGTTGCTGACGGTCCGTTCTCCGAACACTATGAGCCGGTCGAGAGCCCAATCGCCAATCCTCTTCACCCCGACCAATCAAGCAATCCGCTGGTGAAGAAGTTCAATACCCCGCTCGACAAGTACGCTAAACGCGATGAGGGCTACAACATCGTCTGCACGACCTACCGGCTGACCGAACACTATCACTATTGGACCAAGAATAATCCCATGAACGTTGAGCTGGTGCCGGAGCCATTCGTCGAGATACCGGCTGAGCTGGCCAACGAAATGGGAATCACCGGCGGCGAGAAGGTGAAGGTCAGCAGCATTCGCGCCGACTACATCGCCAAGGCGATGGTGACGAAGCGCATCAAGCCCATGCAGGTTGACGGCAAGAAGCTGTATCAGATCGGCATCCCGATCCATTGGGGCTTCAAGGGAATCTCCGAGAGTGAGGGCCGGACTTCGCTGATGCCGACCAATCGGTTGACACCAACGGTTTACGATCCCAACGCCTATACACCGGAGTTCAAGGGATTCCTGGTGAAGTTGGAGAAGGTCTAAAGGAGGGCACGAGATGGGTGATCGCGGAACGCTTCGTATCCAGCAGATCTCGGCCCACCCCGGGCCGGTCGCCGGTGAAGGCACACAGCGGCAGGACAAAGTCTGCAAGCTGATCGACACCACCACGTGCATCGGGTGCAAGGCGTGCGAGGTTGCATGCGTGGAATGGAATGATATGCCGTTCCAGACAACGCACTTCGACAACACTTACCAGACCATGCCTGACACCGACTGGAACTACTGGAACCTCATCAAGTTCAACGAGGACCAGCACGAGGACGGCAGCTTTGCCTGGCTGATGCGCAAGCATCAGTGCATGCACTGTGCCGATCCCGGATGCCTGCGCGCTTGCCCGGCCGATGGCGCCATCGTGCAGTACTCCAACGGTATTGTCGATTTCAAACAAGAAAACTGCATCGGCTGCCGCTTCTGCATCTCGGGCTGCCCCTTCAACATTCCCAAATTCAACGAGACCACCAAGAAGGTTTACAAATGCACGCTGTGCTCTGACAGAGTAGGAGTTGGCCTGGAGCCCGCCTGCATCAAGTCCTGTCCTACGGGCTGCCTTCACTTCGGCACGAAAGAGGACATGAAGTTCCTGGCCGAAAAACGAGCCACACAGCTTCGTGACGTTTCCGGTTTCAAGGATGCCGGCGTCTACGATCCCGAATCCATCGGCGGCACCAGCGTCATCTACGTCTTGCACAACATTAACAAGCCTGAGGCTTACGGAGCGCTGCCCAAGAATCCCACTATCCCCCTTGCCTTTACCGTGTGGAAGGACGTCTTCAAGCCACTCGGTCTCTTTGGCGCCATGCTGGGATTTGTGGCAGTGGTGATGCACTACGTTTTTGAAGGTCCGCGCCGTGTACAGCCAACGCCGCCAATCAAGAGGATCGATCCACCCTCGGCGTCTGGCAGAACTTCAGGAGGAGACTAAATGGCAACCTCCGCTAACAGCTTTCAACACCGCCCGAATGCCATCGACCGACTGGGCAAGACTGTGGTCTACGTCGGCGAACTGATGCGCCATCCGGTGTACACGCGTTTTCTGCACTGGATGTACGGCATCTTCTTTTTCCTCGCCCTGTTGTCGGGATTCGGAATTTACCTGCCGTGGATCTTCCGTTTCTTCACGCCGTTGTTCGGCGGGGGAGCCATGACGCGCTTCCTGCATCCCTGGTTCGGCCTCGGATTCGTCTTCTTCTTCGGCCTGCAGACCATCAACTGGCTGCAGCCGATGAGATGGACCTCTGCCGACACCCGCTGGATGAAGCACATTCACACTTACGTCACCCGCACCGATTCGGTGGAGTCGCCCGAGACCGGCTTCTTCAACGGCGGACAGAAGATGATGTTCTGGGAGATCGTGGTGGGCTGTTTTGCTTACGTGATCACCGGCTTCATCATGTGGTATCCCACAGTATTCGGGCGCGTGCTGGTGTCAGGTTCGTATATCATCCACGACCTCTCGGCGCTCATCATGCTGTTCGGGATCTTCTTCCACATCTATCTCAGCACCTTTGGCGAGCCGGGCACGATTCAGGCAATGACGCGCGGCACGGTAACAGAAGCCTGGGCGTGGACAAACCATCCAGGGTGGTACAAGGCAGTGACCGGAGTTGATGCCGAGGAGGCGATGGCTCAGGCGGAGAAGGACCCGCCGACCGGAGAACCGCGAACGCTGTAAACTTCTCGCGAAACTCGCGATTAATTGGCCTGCCCCGGACTCAGTGTTCGGGGCAGTTCGTTTGCACTCTCAACGCTCTCAGCCAGATCCATCGCAAGTTGTCCCGCTGTCCTGGACAACGCCATGAAGTCCCTCAGGTGCGCTGAAGAGTTTTCACCGGATGCGCGGGCTTGCTGCTCCAGATGATGGAGTGCCGCAGGCAATTGATCCGAGGTCGGAGCGGCGGCGCCATCCAATCGGTTCGCCATATCATCCAGCGTTGCCGACAATGCATTGTCAAATTCGGCCTGCGCAGCTCCCATGGCCTGCGGCAGCTCGAACCCGGGAAGCTCAAGCCGGTAGCGGATAGCCGCGCCCCGCAGCAGAAACAGCGCTCGCAGCTTTGGTTGCCAATCCTTAATTCGCTCTCGAAAAGCCAGATCGGCTGCGCGCGACGGACCAAACTCGAACAGGACCCCATCGGCAAGCGCTCTGGTCTGGTCGAAGTTGCTGTTGATTGTCTGTCCTAGTGCGTAAGCACGTCGTATGGACTCCTGGCGATCGGCAACATCCGGCTGGCGGGCGAGTTGCGCCAGTTGGCGAATGGTAACGATGAAGACTCGTCGCATGTCCACTCCCGCCGGACTTCCCCATAACTGATCGAAGATAAGCCACATCGCAAACAGGCCCAACAAGATTCCGGCAACACGGTCGCGGCCAGTGACCAGAGAGGTCTCGAAGCTGAAGCTTTGAAGATGAATTAGGTAGTAGGCAACGGCGATTTGCACGCCGAGATAGGAAAGCCGTGGGCTAGCCGTCATAATCCACGCGGAAATCGCGGTGACAATAACGAAGAGGACGGTAAACCCGACGATGGTATCCACATAGGGTAGGATGAAAATCTGCGCACCCATGCCAAAAACGAAGCCGCCAATCATGGCGCCGCCGAAGCGGAGAACCTGCTTCTGCCGCGATGCTCCTACCGTCGTAAGGGCAGTGAACACGCAGGTTGTGGCCGAAGTGCTGATGCCGGGCCAGTTCACCGAGGTGTAGAACACATAGCACATCATCGCTGCCAACGCGCCTTTCACACCGAATTGCAGGTGCGCGGGATTGGTGAAAGCATCGCGGGCAAAAAGCGGAGCAGCGACTGGAGCACTCTCTTCTTGAACGTCCAGTGCTGGCACCGCAAAGACTTGTGGGATCAAAACCAGCGTCTGTTCCAACTCGCCTAAGAGCGGCATGCCGGGCGCCTCCCAGTCCTCATCGCCAAAGAGGATGGGCTCAGGTATCTTGCGCGCCAGAAACTCGCTGCGGAGTTGCGCAACCTTATCGGCGAGTTCGCCTGCCTTGCGCTGATCGCGCGCATCAGGCCTGACCGCAAGCTGGGTAAGGCTCGACGTAGTATCCACTATCGTGCCAACTAGAGAGATGACGCCGCCGGTCTGCGCGATATAGGGGAGGTTGAATCCCGAGCGTGCCGAGAAACGCCGCGCCAGCGATGTGCCCAGCAGAGCAAAACGGTTGATTTGCCGCTGTGCGATGGGGCTCACAGCCTCGCCTTTTGCAAAGCAGCGCAGCACCCCTTCCACCGCCGCGAGGCGTTCGGCGACGGTGAAGATCACATTGTCGCCGGCGCGCAGGTGTGCGAACGCCAGTTCCACCAGCGTGGTAACGATGATTCCCACCAGGGTTGACCAAACCAGCCACAGAGTATCGACGACGTTGGTCTCTGCCGGTACGGCACGGTCCCACAACGGAAGCGCCACTACAATAACAAGCGAGAACAGGAGCACGCCGATATAGTTATTGACCGTGCTCAACGCGAAGAAAACAACGAAAAGGGCGAGTCCGATCCAGATGAAATGAAAGATCGGGTTGATGGTGAATATTGGCGCGCTGACCAGGACGAAGATCGCTCCCAGGAACGTCGCGACGGCCATGGTTATGGCAGACTTGATCGTCCCCTGCGTGCTTTCACGCGAGACAAACAGTGCAATCACCGGTCCTTCAAAACCGAAGGGAATCCGGAAAGCCATGTTGATGATCATGGCGAGTGTCGCCGCCAGCACCATGCGGCCCACCAATTGAGTGCGCTGCGGATAGGGCGCGAGTTCCTCACGAAGGAACTCCCCTATCCAGTTCGATGGATTAGAAGTAACAGCGGGAGTTGTCGCGGTGGTTGCCACATCAGTATCCGCGAATAACTACCACCGCCGTCTCTCCCAAACGAAGCGAGTCTGAAGGCGGTTCGGTGATGCGAACGCGGACCGGGTAGCGCGACGCCAGATGCACCCAGTTGAGCGTGCGCTCCACATCCGGCAGCCCGTTTCCAAGATTGCTGATGACCTGGCTCGACGGCGTCACTCCGTAGCCAATACTGTCAACGACGCCGTGAAAGCGCACCGTCGGCCGCGACAGCAAGTAGACGTCAGCCTTCATTCCGGGAGCGATATGTTTGAGCTGCGTCTCGCGGAAATTTCCAATCGCCCACCAATTGCGCGCGTCGATCAGCGTGAACATCTGCTGGCCGGTATGCGCGTAAGCTCCCTCCGACAAAATGAGGTTGGTCACCCGCGCATCGAAGGGGGCGTACACCTTGCAGTTGTTGAGGTTGTACTCGGCAGTTTGCACGGCTGACACTCGTGCGCCGCGTTGAGCAGTCAGAGGTTCCAGCGTGGTCACGGCGTGCTGGGATTGCTCCAGCTGCGCCTGGCTCTGCGTCACCATCGCCTTGGCGCGCTCATATTGGGCTTGTGCCGACTGAAGACGAGCCTGCGAGAGTTTCAGTTGTGACTGTGACTGCTTCAGTGCCTCTGATCTGGCGACCTCCAGCGTCCGCGCCTGATCGACTTGATCTACCGTGACGTACTGTTTCGCCAGCAGCGGCTCTACGCGATGGAGATTATTGCTTGCGTACAGCCACTCGGCATTCGCCCGATTCACACCCTGCTGGGCATTGGTGACATCCGCCTGCGCTTCGTCAACTGCGGCCGCGTAGCGGTTGAGATCAGCCTGGGCGCTGTGGGTATTCGCTTGCGACACCGAGACGCCGCTTTGCTGCGATGCGATAGTGCGGCCCTCGTCGACAATCTGTCCTTCCAGCATCTGCTGCTCTGATTTCGCGCGCTCCAGCGCGTATTGATAGGGACGAGAATCGATTTCAAACAGCAGGTCGCCTGCCTTCACCGACTGATTTTCGCGGACGTAGAAATGCGTGATCGGGCCGTCGACCTGGGGCGCGATGCCGATGTAATTCGCGAACACCACGGCCGTGTCGGTTCGAGGATAGTAGTTGAGGATGTACACCACTAACGTCCCCGTCAGTACCGTCGCAACAAGGATCGTGATCTTCAGCTTGCGAGCTAAAGATTCGGACGTGGTGGGACTTTCGTTCATCTCAGCCTCTCCTCAGACACGAAAGAAAATCAACCATAGCGCGAAGGTAAAGAACGCGGTCAAGCACGAATACATCAGCAGCGGCGGCTCCAGCGCTGCGGCCAAGTTGCGCTTGCGCAAGATTGTACGAGCTGCCACGGTCAGCGCCATGCCCACCACCAGACAAAACAGCCACGCGGGAAAATAGGAACCCAGCACGTTGAACGCCGGGGCCAGTTGGCACCCCGACAGCAACAGAAGCGGAGCGCACGACAGCGCAACAAGCGTGATTCTCTCCGAAGCTTTGATCATGGTTTGGCCTGCTTCATAGGCGTATTCAGTAAATCTCCGGTGCGGAATGCCAGCTCTGCGAGGCTGGTCAGTACCTGCGTTTGTGCCGAAATGTCGGAGCTTCTTGCCTGCGCGAGCGCACGCTGCGCTGCCGTCACGTCGAGCAAGTTGCGCACCCCATATTTGTAAGCTTCCAAGGCGGCGTCATACGACTTTTCGGCGGCTTGCAAGAGGGCGGTAGCCGCCTCCCGCTGCCGAAAAGCGGTCTTCACATTGGAATACGCTCTCCACACTTCATCCGCAATCTGGTTTCGCGTTACATTGATTTGCGATGTAGCCGCTCGGCTATCCGCTTCCGCGCGTGCCACTGCACTGCGACGTGCTCCGCCATCGAATATGTTCCAGTTGAGCGTGGCGCCGGCAGAACCGGTAAGCAAGGTAGTTTGTGTGGCCGGGAACTGCTCTTGAAATCCATACAGCGACTGCGGGCCCGCAAGAGCACTGACGCTGAGCGTCGGATAATACGCTGACTTCGCTTCTTTCTGTACCGCCTGCCGCGCACGAAGCTCAGCCACCTGCTGCATCAGGTCGGGCCGCTGCTGCAACGCTCGCTCGATAAGCTGTTCGACGGTTCCCTCGATACTGTCTGGAGCGGCGAGTGAGGTAATCGGCTCGATCTTGATGGACGCCGTTGCCGAAGTCCCCAATGCGGTTGCCAGGTCCCCGCGAGCGATCTCCGCAGCTCCCATGGCCGATTGCAGATCGAACTGCGCCTGCGCCGTTGCGCTCCGCGCCTCGAGTACATCCGGCAGGGTCGCCAGCCCATTCTTCAGGCGGTCTTCTGCTGACTGTTGCACCGTCTGCGCATTCAGCAAATTTGCTTCCGATGCCTGCTGCTGCGCCGCGGTGCTGAGCACGCGATAGTAGGCTTCCTCAACCTGGTAGATGATGCGGCGGTGGGTGTCATTGAAGCCGAAGTCGGTGGCTAGAAGTTGCGCGCTCGCCTCCTCGACTCGAGCGGAGCGCCGTCCAAAATCGAGGATGATGTAATTCAGGGCCAGCGCGGGCTGCGCCTCCGATACCGTTTGCCGAATGAAGTTGGTGTTGAACAATAGCGCAAATCGCGAGACCTGCGCCGCGGCTACGGCGCTTATCACCGGATACCACTCGCTGCGGGCAATTCCTAACGTTGCCGCCTGCGATTTCGCACGTTCCCAAGCCATGCTGGTTGCCGGGTTGTGTTGTTCCGCCAGATCAACCAGTTCGGGCAAAGAATACGCTTTGCTCGCGTCGATAGTGAACGGCGGTTGCGGAACGCTGGTAGAAAACGAGCGTATCTGCTGCGCGTCCGGTGAGGTCCAGGGCCGACCAGGAGTTCCCGGCGCCGTCTGGCCCAGAGCGCAAACGCAGGCAGTAACCGCAAACAGACAACTACCGAGGCATTTGTGGATAGCCTTCACCTGCATGAGCGACTCGTGACCAGCGTCATGTGTCAGAAAGCCCCATCACCGGATAGAGGGCGTCCGACATTTACTCTTGACCGGTGATATCGATTGCTGCTGGGTATGGAAGATTGCGCTGTATTGTAACCCGCTGCTTTAAGCGTGGCATAGAGCTTCATCCGATTCTGACTTGCAGTTGCGTCTCCGGCTACTCGAACTGCCAACTGTTAGCTTGCGTTGTCTCAAAAACAGATGGATAATTTCTTCACTTTGGCTCATGGGAACCCAGCGTAAGACGGACCTAGTACGGAGAGTCGCCACCTCCTGAACCCTCAGTGTGAACGCGCTCAGCCGAGCGCCATTCGAAGTTTCAAAGCAAATTGAGATTTAAGGCAGGCAAGACGAAGCTCTGCCTGCGAGGAGCGTCTGGTGTCCTTTCAGCCGAAGTCTACTGGTGTGTGCCGTCGGGGCCGAATACTCATTCCCGCCCTGCTGATCTCGTTTCTTCTATTCGCAAGCTTATGTTCAGCAACCGCGAAGCGCATGTCGCATCCTGCGGCCATCACCTGCAACAACGGCGAATCGCTGCCTACCGGCGGGGACGGCACAACGAACGTACAGGTAGTTGGGCCGGGGGTGTGCTATGTGGGAACCGGCACATATTATTACGGCAACATCAACATCTACAGCGGCGGATCGTTGCAGTTCATCGACAACGGCAACACCGACCTCTGGGCAGCCAACATCCTGGTCGAAAACAACAGCGCCATGATCGCCGGCAGTACGACTGCCCCCTACGGCGTAAATGGAATACTCACCATTCATCTGTGGGGAGCTGCGCAAGGCGTGGGCACCGGCAATGGCGATGGCGGAACCGGTATCACCTGCCTTTCTGACAATGCGAATCAATGCGGAGTGCCGACGGCGCTGTGGATGTCCAACCCGATCAGCGGCATGAATCCAACATCGTGTGTGCACGCAAAGGATGTTTCGGGCTTCGCGCAGAACCTTCCCGGCAACGTGGACGATTGCTTCTACGCCTACATGCCCATCGACTACGACGACGGCGGCAATCCTCCGGGATATTTCGGCTACAAAGTGCTCGGTGTTTCCTACGGCGGGACGCTCAATCTTTATGGCGTGAAGGGAGCTACCTACTCCAAGCTCACCGTCGCGGATTCCGGCACCAGTTGGGCGCGACTCGCGCAAGCGGTGACTACCGGTGCAACCACCGTGGCGTTAGATCGCGTGGTGGACTGGGCCGCCAATGACCAGATTGTTCTCACCAGCACCGATGAGCTTCCGGCCCACACCGAACAGTTCACCATTCAATCGGCCACCACCAACAACAATCAGACGACCCTGACGCTGACGGCTGCCGTGCAGTACTCGCATAACGGCCAGACCTTCGACCTGAAGCGTGTGCCCTCGGACATTGGTCCCGATCAGGACCCCAACGTCGCGTGCTCCAGCGGACAAACTCGCTGCGTTGAGACCCGCGCTGCTGTCGGACTTCTGACTCGCAGCATCCGCATTGTCTCTGCCGGCGACACCTACAATGCGCCGTTCCCGGCCGTGACTCAGGACTGCCAGAGCCAGAACAACTGCTACTACTTTGGCGGCCACACTCTGGTGCGCCAGGGCTTCCAGTCGGTGCAGATACAGGGCGTCGAGTTCTACCAGTTGGGAGAAGGTGGCCGCATCATGCACTATCCCGTGCACTTCCACATGGCGCGCCAAACGCCGGGCAACACCTACGTCGCCGACTCCACGGTGTACGACTCCATGAACCGTTGGTACACCATTCACGCCACCGCAGGTGTGACCCTGGCTCGCAACGTGGGGTTTCTTTCAGTCGGCCACGGCTTCTATCTCGAGGACGGCAGCGAGACCGGCAATCGCCTCTACGCCAACCTTGGCGTCATGACGCGCGCCGGCATCACTAATCCGCAGAACCCGCGCAACGTGCCGGGAATTTTCGCGGCAGCCCACCAGAATGTAAACGGCGACGAAATTCCCTTCCACACCGATTATGATCACCCAACCACGTTCTGGATCACGAATGGCTATAACGATTTCGAATACAACGTGGCCTCCGGCGCCGGAACCTGTGGCATGTGCTATTGGCTGCTGCCCAGCACCAATAGCGGCAACTCGCGTTATGAATATTGGGACTCCTACGCCGGAGAGCAACAATATCGCCGCAACAATAACATTGACAATCTCGCCCAGGCTGGCATAACTCCGCTGTACAAGTTCGTCGGCAACGCCTGCAGCACGTCGCAAAACTCGTTCTTCACCATCGGCAATTCCTCTCCCTGCACGCTGGCTCCGCAAGGCGGCGACATCCCGCCAGTAATCAATCCGCTGTCGCCCGATTTCCCTGCCGACCCGACAAGTGATCCCTTCAGCCCGCAGGCCGACGCCTACTACCCCAAGGTGTCGCAGTCTGGCTTCCGCACCGCTACGCAGTGCCCTGCTTCGGGAAGCTGCGCCACCGTTGACCCTTGTGCCTACAACAGCACCTCCGAACAAGCGCCGACTAACTGCATGATCACCGACATCGATCACTACACGACATCCTTCAACTGGGCGCAGCTCAACTACGGCGCGATCTGGCTGCGTTCGCAGTGGTACCTGTTCAGCAATAGCGCAGTGACCGACATCGTGGGTTCCGGCTTAACCTTCGTCTCGGGCGGAGGATATACCGGCTCGGACCACATTCCGGGATACTGGGCGCTGGCGCACAAGAACGTCTTTGTCGGCAATACGCAGCCCAGCAATCCATTCACGTCTCCCGCCGGCCCATTCAACCCCGATACCGGCTTGACCTGCGATACCGGACTTCCCGCGTCGATGTGCTCAAGCGTGTCGCAGGGTGTTGCCATTCCGGTGGACAACTTCAACGTCAACCAGCGAATGTTCAGCATCTACGACGGACCGTCTTACCAGTCAGCCAACGCTTATCTCGACATCACGAAAACGGTTCTCAAGGGCTGTACCCAGGGATCAGGTGCAGGCGGCGGCGACTGCAGCGGGTGGATGTTCTGGAGAACGCTGGGCGTACCGTTGGATCCGACGGCCCCGGCAGGACGGCAGTGTTATATGCCCAACGCCGGCATCGGTTGGAAGCAGTCCAACGGTTTCTACTATCCCCCGGCTTTTCACTCGGACAAGCTTTTCTTTGATAATGTTGACATCCGTCATTACATCGTCGAGCCGCTTTTCCAACCGGGAAACTTCACCACCGATGCCAGCAAAGCTAAAGCGCGTTATTGCATTTACGCCAGCAACATGTTCACCACCTTCAGCGATATCGATCGCCAGACCGAACTGAGCGACGATGACGGCTCTTTGACTGGACTGCTGGGCCCGAAAAATTCCCAGACCAAGTTGTATGAACCGGCGATCTCCATTAACAAAGACAAGTTCTTCGACGTCCCGACGGAGGTTGCGGAATGTGCCTCTGATATTCCGGCGATGATGCGGCAAGGCACGAAGTGTCCCTATCAATCCTCCAACGCCAAGTTCGACTACTCCAGTCTGTGTGCCACCGCAAATACCAGTCCCTACCAGTACGTGACGTCGGTAGTATTCCCTCAATGTGGCGTGACAGGCAGCTGCAACCTTCAGGGCGGCAACTGGGGAGTAGCTTGCCAGGACCAGAGTTGCTATGGCGTGCCTCTATATCGCGAGGACATTAACCCGAGAGAGGCCGGGCCCACGCAGATTCGCATGATGGCCGACTCGACCTATCAGCGAAGCAATCTCACCGCGAATCACGGTTTGTTCTATATCGACACGACAGTGTCGGCGACGGACCAGGCTTCCTACGCTAATCCCAACGTGTTCGTCGGCGGCCAGACTTATTACGTCTTTCAGTTATTCGCCAAGCCCGACACCAGCGTCACCTATCAGCTCTACGTCGGCACGGATTTCGACCCCACCACACAACTGGCCCCGGTTCGCGTCAATCAATTGAACAATCCACCGACCTTCACGGTGGGAACCTGGGGCTCGTATCCCTGTCCGCAAGGCGGATGCTACAACCAGAGCACAGGGATTCTCACCCTCCCGCTCGACATGTCGTTGTTTAGCGACTTCCAGTCCAACTACGACGCCGAGAAAGAAAACGAGTGTGCTCCCGCGACGTTCTGCACCTGGAACGCTTCCAGGAAGGTCTGCGGGTGCAATCCCAGCCAGACCAGCGCTTCCACGTCCGAATGTGAGAACGCCTGCGCCAACTGGTCGACCAAAGATGTGGATTGTCCCTCGGGAGGCTGCTATGGCTTCGCCATCCAGTTGCCGAGCGACTTTACCGCAGGCAGTCCCAAAGTTAGGCCGCCCAACGTAGCTTGCTATCCAAACAACAGCGACTGGAACATCCAGTTCGCTCAGCCGACGCAGAATCCCGGTAGGTGCGCCTATCCCACCCTGCCCCCTCCGGGAAATTTCTGTGGCAGCTACCTGAAGCAGTAGTGATGACGAACGGGCCAGCGAGCGATTTCCACTTCCCTGGCCCATGCATGTTTGGTGCGAGACGAACTCGTGATGGCAACGCTCTTCGCTATGCCAGCTTCTTTTTGCGGTAGATCAGCACCGAGGCGATGAGGGCAAACATTACCCCCGCCACAACTCGAATCAGGGTGACTGTGTCCATAGTTCTCCTTTCAGATAGTTTTCGGGCAGCGATCTGCGCTAGTCGAATAGCCCGCCCAGGTTGTGCAGGATGTTCAGCGCTGCCGGCCCGATCAGCACGATGAACATGCTGGGGAAGATGAAAATCACCAGCGGAAACAGCAGCTTCACGGTTGATTTAGCCGCCATCTCTTCTGCCTGCTGACGCCGCGCGGTACGCAGCGACTCGGCAAACGTCGCCAGTGCGCGAACGATAGGGGTTCCAAAGCGCTCGCTTTGCCACAGCATGGCGACGAAGGCTTCCGTCTCCTCCAGTTTGGTGCGTTGCGCCATGCTGCGCCAGGCCTCAATGCGCGGCCTGCCGGCACGCTGCTCCACGTTGATTTGCGCAATCTCTTCGCTCATCGCCTTATGCCGAATCGCTAGTTCTGTGCCCACACGATTCAGCGCCTGGTCGAGTCCCAATCCCGGCTTCAACACAAATCACCAACAAGTCAAGCGTATCGGGTAAGCGAGGCGAATCTGCGCGCGGCGGCGGGCAATCATGCTGTTCAACCAAAGGTCGGGTAACAAATACGCGACGAATACCAGAATGCCGGCGCCGAACAAACCTACTTGTGGGAGAAGGTGCTGCACGCCAGTGCCAGCACCGGAAGCAGCAGCCTTGTCGCCTGATATGCGCCCACCTGCCATTCGGCGCGCAAGCCCGCCAGGCGCAAACTGTCACGCAGTTGCTCCTGGTTCATGAAGCTGAGGTTCACTCGCACCCAGCTCAGCGCCTTCTGCAATGGCGGTCGCGGGCTGTCAGCTACGTTTTCGGTTTCACGCGCGGCACTTTCCAGCCCGCGGCGAATCCGTTGCTCGGAAGAGCGGCCGCGCAACAACACGTACGCCATACCCAGCACGCAAAGCAGCGAGATGGTAAACGCAATCGCGAGTAGTGCCGGCGAACTCATCACATCTTCACCTTCACGATCCGGCGAATCACCAGAAAGCCGAACAAAATCTGGAACACGCAAGCCATTAACAGCTTCTGGCCGATTGGATCCGTCGTCATCACCCGCATATACGCAGGATTGGCCAGCCGCAACATCACGTAAAGAAAAGCCGGCAGCAGCCCCAGAATCCACGCCGTCAGCCGGCCTTGCGCCGTGTAGACGCGCACCTGACCCTCCAAACGAACGCGCTCGCGCATCACCTGGTTGGTGCGGTCGAGGATCTCCACCAGGTTACCGCCTGTCTCTCGCTGCACCAGCATGCTGGTTACCGCCAGTTGCAAATCGGTGGAGGGTACGCGATCCAGCAAGCTCAAGGCTGCTTCGCGGAAGGGCATGCCGAGGTTCTGCTGTCGGCAAAGGGTACGAAATTCGGAGCGCACCGGCTCCGCTGCCTGCTCGCCCACAATCTCCAGGGCCGCACTCAGCGCATGTCCTGCGCGCAGCGAGCGCGCAATCATATCCAGGGCGCTGGGCAGCGCGCGATCGAACTTTTTCATACGCCGTTCGCGCTTACTGCGTAGAACCATGAACGGCAGAGCGGTCGCTCCCAGAGCAGTAGCGATCGCCAACGTCCGGATAGGCAGAAACACCGAACACAGCAGATATCCGGCCACGCCCGCCACCAGCGAGCCAAGAATCACCTGGCCAACGCTCCATGACGAAGCTGCCTGCGTCAACAATTTCTCCATGCCGTGGGTCGCCGGAACCCGTTGCAGGATGGCATCCACCCAGGCGATTTCGCTGAGCTTCGTCTGCTTGAAGATGGCAGGAGCGCCGTCTCCCATATACACACTGTCGGCCACATGAATCTGTGCCAGGCGCGAGTCGATTGCCTTCTCTGCAGACGATGGCCGCGTCATCAGCAACAGACACCCGAAGCTGATCACCAGCACCAACAGGAAGACGCTGACTATCAGAAACATCGCTCGCTATACCTCCAACGAGTGTTCCAGCAGAATGGGCGAAAACGGTACGCCGGCGGCCTTCAGCTTTTCCGCAAATTTGGGCACGATGCCGGTCGCGTGAAAGCGTCCCAGCACTTTGCCGTTCGGTCCCACGCCGCGCTTTTCGAAGAGGAAGATGTCTTGCAAGCTGATCACATCCCCGCTGGTGCCGGTCACTTCCGTCACGTGGGTGACACGACGCGAGCCGTCGCTCATGCGGGAGATCTGAATGATGATGTGCACCGCCGAGGCAATCTGCGCCCGAATGGCCCGGTCCGGCAGGTTGATGTCGCCCATCAGCGACATGGTCTCAATGCGCGACAGCGCATCGCGTGGGCTATTGGCGTGAACCGTAGTTACCGAGCCATCATGCCCTGTATTCATCGCCTGCAACATATCGAGCGCTTCTTCCCCGCGCACCTCGCCCAGCACAATGCGGTCAGGACGCATACGCAGGGCGTTGATCACCAGCTCGCGTTGCCGGATTGCGCCCTTCCCTTCCACGTTGGGCGGCCGGCACTCCAGCCGCGCCACGTGTGCCTGTTTCAGCCGCAATTCCGCCGAGTCTTCAATCGTCACAATGCGTTCGCGATCGGAAATAAATCCTGAAAGCACATTCAGGAAGGTCGTCTTCCCAGCTCCGGTACCGCCTGAGACCACGATGTTCAACCGCGCCCGCACCGCCGACTTCAACACATCGAGCATCTGCGGCGTGAGCGCGCGGTTGGCAATCAGATCGTCTTCCGTCAGCGGCGTATTGCCGAAACGCCGGATGGAGAGCAGCGGGCCATCGACAGCCAACGGAGGAATGATGACATTCACACGAGAACCGTCAGCCAGGCGCGCATCCACCATCGGCGATGACTCGTCAATCCTTCTGCCTACGCCAGAAACAATCTTGTCGATGATGTGCATCAGGTGAGCATTGTCTTTGAAGGCCACGCTGGTACGTTCCAGGACCCCGGCCCGCTCGACATAAACGGTGGTGTGGGTGTTCACCAGGATGTCGTTGACCGTCGGGTCTTGCAGCAGCGGCTCCAGTGGACCCAGTCCAAACAGCTCATCCAGCACCTCGCGCGCCAACCGGTCGCGCTCCACCACGCTGAGTGGAATAGCCTGCTCCCCCAGGAGCTGATGGATCATGGCCAGCAGACTTTGCCGGGAGCGTGGATCCTGCAGGAACTCCAGCTTTTCCAGGTCGATCCGGGTCAGCAACTCGCGGTGTACCGCTGACTTAATCTCCTGCTGTGCGCGGCCCAGTAACAATTTCTGCGGACGTGCTTCGGCCGGGACTGGTGAATATCCGGAAATGACAGTTTGTGTTGCCATAATTCAGGCCCTCAACTTGCCGTTTTTAGCGAGCTCAGAAACGGAATCCGCCACGGGCTCCGGGCCGGCGCCCCCGCCACCTGCACCGTTGCTCCCGGAACCAGAGATGCGGCCCACTTGCGTACCTGCGAGGCGAATTCTGATTTGCTTTCGGGCGCCAGCGGTGTTCCCGTGTTCATGGCGCGAATCAGCTCGCTTGAGCAATTGGGAATGGTGATTGAGATAGGCTGGCGGATGGCCTTTTCGATTTGCTGCAACGAGACTGCGCCCGCCGAAGAATAGCGATTGACCGCGACCTTCAACTTTCCGGGCGAGATGTTGCACTGGATCAGTCGATCGACACAGCGTGACAGATCCCGCACCGCCGGCACATCCGGAGTAGCAATCAGGTATAGCTCGTCGGCATGGTCGATAATCGCCAGGTTGGCGCCGGCAAAACTGCGCTGGCAGTCGAAGATTACGTAGTCGTAGAGTCCGCGGAGAAACAGCAGGGCGCGCTCGGCGTCGTCCACCGCGGCCTCCGCGCTCACATCCAGCACGTCGGGAGACTGCAGAACATCCACCCCGCTGTCGTGATGAGCCACGAAACCGGAGAGCAGCGCGGAATCGAGTCGCCCCACGTTGCGCACCAGCTCCGGAAAGTCGTACCGGCTGCCGGGAAGTCCCAGGTACAGGCCCACATGGCCAAGTTGCGAGTGCAGATCCACCAGCAGCACACGGCGTTCATGGATTTCCGCCAGGAAAGTGGCAATGTGCACTGCCAGTGTAGTTGCGCCGGCGCCGCCGCGAGTTCCCAGAAATGCCAGCACTCCCCCCCGCAGCGTCGACGCCTTCTCGCTCCCCGCCCAGCGGCTTTGCAAACGTACCAGCGAGTCGGAAAGCTGCTCGATCTTCACCGGCTTGACCAGGTATTCGTTGCACCCCGAGCGCATGGCATCGAGGATCAGCGCAGGATCGGAGCGCTCGCTCAAAGCGATCATGGTAATGCGCGCTCCAAACATCTGTTGCAGCGACTTGGCGGTCAGCACGGCTTCGACCCGGTCGCGGTCGAAATCGATTACGCAGAGACAGGCCTCGCTATCCTGGGCCCGCTGCAAGATGTCGAGGTTGGCGGTGCGATTCAGGTAATCACCGAGGCCGCCGACAAACTGCGCGGCGAATACCTGCAGCGTTGCCCGCATGACATCATCGATGGTCGCCGAATCGGCGCACACGGTCAGAACGCACAGTCCGTTGTGCGACGCATTACAATTTTTGCTGCTCACACGATCTCCCGTTTAGTGTTCCGCGGCAGGCGGCGTCACTTGTTCCTTCGGCTGCTCGCCGGAGGACTTGAGCGAGCTGTCGAATTGTCCTGGGCTGAGATTACGCACGGCTTCTTTGGGCAGCGCTGGTACCGGGACAGGACTCTTCAGCGGGTCAACCAGCACCGGCGTAATGATGACCACCAACTCGGTCAACGACTTGTTGATGTCGCGGGACTTGAACAGCTCGCCAAGAATCGGAATGTCGCCGATGCCCGGCATCTTGCCCAGCTTCTCGGTGGTGCGGCGGTCGAGCAGGCCCGATATGGCGAAACTCTGCCCGTCCTGCAACTCAACTTCAGTTTCCGCTCGACGGGTGGAAATGGCCGGAACGGTGTACCCGGAAATCATGACCGCATTGGTGTAGTCGAGCGCGCTCACCTCCGGCGCCACCTTAAGCCGTATGGTGTGGTCAGGATTCACGATCGGAGTGAAATCGAGTTTGACCCCAAAGGGACGGAATTGGATGGTGATGCTGGTCAGGCCGCCTGATGATCCCTGAATGACCGGGAAAGGAAATTCGCCGCCGGAAAGGAAATGCGCGGTTTGGCCGCTGATGGCCGTGATATTAGGCTCAGCCAGCACCTGCAAAACCTGGTTTTGTTGCAGGTCTCTCAGGATCGCGCCCAGGTCAATATTTTTGTTATAGACGAAGATGTTGAGCAGGTCCGATAGTCCCAGCCCGCCATCGTCGCGCATCTGTATCCCTCCGAATTGCTGGGTCTGGGTGACCGCCGTGGTCGTCCCTCCGCTGAGAATGTTGATTCCGAACTGCGTCAGCTTAGTGCGATCGACCTCGGCAATACGCACCCTCAGTTGCACCTGTGGCGTATGCGGCATTAGAACCTGCGCCGAGCTGACGACGTCTTTGCAATACGAGGCCAGCAGCTTGAGCGCGACATCGATAATCGCTTGCGAAGTGGCCTCGCCAGTCAACAGCAGGCGCCCACCCTGGCTCTCAACCCTGATATGCTCGTACGGAAACGCCAGCCGCAAGGCCTTGCCGGGTTCGCCCAGATCGAGATCGGCAAGCACCGTGTAGAGACTCGTCGCTCCGTCTTCCGTCCACACCGCCACGCTGCTGGAGCCACCAGCTTTGGCGGTCAATATCAGCTCATGCGGGCTCGCGGTGATGGAATCGACTACTTCGGGATTGCTGACATACACCCGCCTCAGCCGCTGTGAGGTGCGCAGCACGGTCGAACGCCCCACCATCAGAAGCAGGGGCTCACGTTCGGGCTGCGCCAACGGTTGCAAAACCGACGAACTATCGGATGGCATGCCGATTGGCAAAGCGTTTTGCGTCTGCGGCGAAGCCACCGCGGCAGGTTGTGCCACCGCTTGCGCCTGTCCGCAGAGACTCACGGAATTCGCCAGCAAGATTCCTTGTACGATGAAAAGCAGCGCGAATTGTATTTGTCGTTTCACGGGGTTGCTCACGGCTGGTTAAAGCTCGCGACCTGCCGTTTGTCTCCGGCAATTGTCTCGACGTTGTAGGATCTTCCACGGGATGAACCAGCATCGCTGCTCCTGGCTGGCGCGGGAACTTCACCCTTGCCTCCCGAAAGCTCACGCAGATCGAGAGGCGCATCCGCCACGGTGTCGTGATCGGATGAGTTGCGCAGCACGAATTGCACTGTTCCCTGGGTACTGGCCAGTACCACGCGCTGCGCGTTTTCCGGGCTAAGCAGCAGCGTCACCACGCTCACCGCTTCGGGCTTACCCTGGGGATCGGGTTCAATCTTCTGTCCCGCCGTGAGCACTTCGGCGTCCTGCAACACGATTTGCGTCATCGGCGCGGAAGCGTTCTCGTTGCGATAAGTCACCAACACATCGACATGCGATCCGGGATACAAGAACCCGGCCACCCCTATCACTTCGTTTGACTTCAACGCAGTGGCGCGCATGCCATCGGGAATCTTTGCCGTCAAGCCAAAGCCCGATCCGGGAGCGGCCAGGTAACCGCCAAGAACCGGCTGCCCGGGCGCGATCGGGTACAACGCGGCGCGGCCTGCGACATCCTCCGCACGGGTGAAGCCGTCCTGCAAGCTCAGCGTTATTGGCCAGTCGATCAGCTTGAGGTTTTCGGCCTTCAACAATTCTCCCGGTAGCACCGGCTTGATGACCGTCACGTAGGACTGGGTTTGCGGCCGCCCGGCGGCATGTCGCATCACCCGGCGCGCCAGAAAGAATGTGCACAACCCTGAAATCAGAAGGGCTAGCAAAAGAGCGACAATCGTGCGTCGAGTGTTCATGAGGCAAGTACCTCGCTACATAGCGTGAGCAATGCGCCGACGGCAATCGGTACTCCATAGGGCAGATACAGGCGCACGCGTTCTGCCGAGTCCTCCGCCGTATTGCGCCGAAATGGCGAGATCCAGCCGAAGGCGGCGCCTAGAGTAGCTCCCAACCTTCCATGCGCAGCAGAAACGGCGATGGCGAATACACCTCCGGCGAGCACGGTTGCCAGCAGCAGTTCGAGCAGATGGGTCAATCCTGCGAAAGCGGCGATGGCGGCCATCAACTTCACATCGCCACCGCCCATGCCGCCCATGAAAAACATGACGGAGAACATCGCTCCGGCGAGCAAACATGCGGCTAGCGAGCCGAGCAAGCCTCGCACTCCATTCATCCATGTGTTACTGACTAGAGCTACGAGGAGGGCGGCGCCGGTTAGCCGGTTGGGAATGCGCTGCCAGCGCAGATCAAATGCTGCGCCGGCCAAAGCGAAGCAAGCTCCGCCGGCAAGGCAGTACGGGTTGGAGGACGGGGGCATCATGTTTGACCTGATTTCTTAGTCGCAGCCGGCAATCTCCTTGCGCTTGGAATGACCTGGTTTGCGGAAGGGCCACGCGAAGCGCACAGCCCCTCCGCCGGAATCGCGACCTGAACCTATGTAACGGACGCGTTTAGATGGCTTGACACCTTGCTGAACGCAGTGCTCAGCGCGGTTGCCAGCCCCTGCATTGCGACGATCGCTCCCAGCGCAATGAGAGCCGCTACGAGCGCATACTCAATCATGTTTTGGCCTGACTCATCCCGCAGCAGTCTGCGCCAGGCAATGTTGGCCTTGTACAACATGCATGTTCTCCCTTCGCTCCGGCGGCTGCCCCGCCGCGAGCTTTCGTGCCCCGCGTCTTACCCGCATGGGCCTGCCTGCTTTATCGGCAAAGGGAAAAGGAGCATGAGGCGCGTTCCCTTGGCGTTGTGGGTGAAGATCAAAACGACCACACAGCCAGCGCGGCGCGACGAAATCAGGGAATCCCGATTTCTTAAGGCTCTGTGCCTCGATGTCTCTGTGGTGAAAGTTCTTCGCTTGAGCAGCGAAGGAGATAATTGTCTCTGGCCATTTCGCCGATGAGCGATTTGATGGCTGCTTCCAATACACTCGATGGCCTTTTGCCCATGCCTTCTATCACCCGGTCGCGCAGCCGGTGGAGCACGGTGGCCGGCTTCCCCGCCGTGCTGGCTACCGCGTTGATCACCACGGTCGTGATCTTCGCCAACCGCAGCATCGCCGATCCGGACATCTGGTGGCACCTGCGCAACGCAGAGAACTTAGTCAGAACCGGCAGCATGGTTCGCGCCGACGCTTACTCCTACACCGTCTATGGCGCACCTTGGATCAACCATGAGTGGCTGGGCGAGCTTCCCTATTACCTGGGCTGGCGCTGCTTCGGACTGCAGGGCCTGTACCTGGTGATGGCACTGGCGCTGGTGGCGATTTTTCTGTTGCTGTATCGCCTGGCGTACGTGCGATCCCATGACTACAAGGCCGCCGCGCTAGCGTGTGGACTGGCCATACCGTTGGCGACCGTTTCTTTCGGACCGCGTACCCTGCTGTTTGGCTGGATTCTTCTGCTGCTCGAATTGCTGGTGCTGGAAACCTGGGCGTCCCACCCGCGACGATTGTGGCTTCTTCCGCCGTTGTTCCTAATATGGACCAACACTCATGGCTCATGGCTGATCGGCTTCGCATTGCTGATCGCATTTACCGTGGCGGGATGTGGCAAGCTGCGAGCCGGAAGAATTGTCTCCGCTCGTCGCGGTGTCGCCCAATTCAGGCAGCTAGCCTGCGTGATCGTTGGTTCCGCAGCAGCGCTATTCGTCAATCCCGTATGGATGGCGGCTGGTGTTTTATCCCTTCAATCTTGCCTTCCGGCAAAGGCTGAATATCAGCCATGTGGAGGAATGGCAGAGTCCCGACTTCCACGCCATTCGAGGCAAGCTGTTACTCGCCATGCTGCTCGGCTTCCTGGTGCTGGCACTCATTCGCCGCAGCCGCTTTCACCTGCACGAGGTGCTGTTCGTCCTGATCGCTTTCTACTCGGCGCTTACTTACACGCGGTTTTTGTTTCTGGCCGCCATCATCCTTACCCCGATACTTGCGGTCGAACTTAGTCTCCACCCAATCGGAGCACCGGCCACGGCCGACAACCCAGCGTTGAACCTTCTGATGATTGGAGCCATGGTGGCCCTGATTGCCTGGCAGGTCCCATCAGGTGCGCAACTCAGCCAGGGCATCGTCCAGGAATACCCGATTGTTGCCTTGACCCATCTTCAGTCCATTCCCAATCACGCGCGCGTACTGAACGATTACGACTGGGGCGGATACCTGATTTGGAACGCGCGACAGGTGCCGGTCTTTGTCGACTCGCGGGTTGACATCTTCGAATACAGCGGCATCTTTGCCGACTACCTCGACATCATGGGCCTGAAGAATTCGCTGGAATTGCTGGGCAAGCACAACATCGAATACGTCCTGTTCGCGCGCGACAAGCCCCTGACGTACTTGTTGCGCAACTCCGCCGGCTGGAGAGTCATTTACCAGGACAACGTAGCCGTACTGTTTGAGCGCGTCCGCTAAGCCCGATTCAAGTTTCCTCCGCCCGTGCCGATGAAGCGCATAGATGACCGGCTCGCACCTACAACGATTGCGGTCGCGTGACGATGGCGGCGCCACCATGGAATTCGCGCTGGTTGCGACCATGCTGTTCACGGTCATGCTTGGGTGCTTCGAGTTCTCTTCTCTGATGTACAGCCAGATCACATTGCAGAACGCTGTGCGCCAGGCAGGCCGCTACGCCATGACGGGCAATCATCTGCCAGATCCCAACCATGCGGGTCAGACTTTATCTCGCACCGCGTCCATCACCCAGGTCGCGCAACAGTCCGCGATGGGCCTCGACGTTTCTAATATTCAGATATCCAGCGCCCAGGGAGGAACCAACAACGCCGGCGGTCCCGGCGATACAGTCACCATCTCGCTGACTGCGAATCTGCCGCTGATGACCGCGCTCGTCGGCCAGTACTTCGTCAACGGCAATTACACCACTACGGTCTCGGCGACCTTCCGCAACGAACCTTTTCCGCCGGGTAATGCCAACTGAAGCGCTGATGATGCACACCCGACCCACACCCAACCGCCCACGAAAACACATCGGAGAAGACTCCGGTCAGGCGCTGATCGAGTTCGCGCTCTGCGCCGGCGTCCTGTTCATCATCCTGTTCGGGGTGGTCGACGTCAGCCGCTCGCTGTTTGTCGGACAGATCGTCGTCAATCTCACGGGAGAAGGATGCGCACTCGCCTCCCGCGGCACCAGCCTGCCCGACACCGCCACGGCCGTGATGACCGCATCGCCTCCGCTGAGCTTCGCGACCAATGGGCGCGTTATCGTGTCGTCGGTCTACAACAACAACAACACTCTTCAGCTGACGGGGCAATCCGCACTCGGCGGACTGGCTGCTATCAGCCGCATCGGCAGCTCCATCGGCGCCACAGTGACGCTGCCTACCAACGCAACACCGCAGGTGGGCCAGACCGTCTTCATCACCGAGGTCTTCTACACCTATCACTCCATCACGCCGGTGGGAAGCTTCCTCAACGCGACTGTTGTTCCATCGCAGCTGTATGACGTGGGGTACTACTGATGAAACGCTGGCCAGCGCTGCTCAGACTTCGAGACGACCGGGGGCAGACGCTGGTGCTCTTCGCCTTGGCGCTGTCATCCTTGATTCTGTCGCTGGGACTGGCGGTCGACCTCGGCTTCGCTTACGTCACCAAGGCCAAACTGTCGAAAGCGGTCGATGGCGCTTGTCTCACGGCGATGCGCAACCTGGCACAAGGCCAGACGACAGCTACAACGCTAGCAACGAATTCCTTCAACGCCAACTACCGCTCCACTTCTTTGGACGCATCTCCACCAGCCGTATCCATCAACTTCAGCACCGATGCCAACGGTCAGACCTTCGTCACCGTCAAGGCCACGGCAACCATCAAAACCCAGTTCATGGCCCTGCTGCCGGCGTATCGCACACTGCCGGTGAGCGACAGCGCGCAAGCCACGCGCGGCAAGCTGGTCATGTCGATCGTTCTCGATCGTTCCGGCTCCATGCAGACTAACGGCGGAGCCTCCGCCCTGCCGCCGGCCGTGGGAACCTTCGTCAACTATTTCGATAACACAGTGGATGAGGTCGCGATGGTCAGCTTCGCGTCCAATGCCACAGTGGACGTGGCCATCGGCACCCACTTCATCACTCCCATCACCAACGCTGCAAATGCTCTGAGCGGGCACTTCACGGGTGGCACCTTTGGTCCCGGAGGTCTGACTCTCGGCAAGAGCCAGAACGAAAGCGTGCCTGTTATCCCGGGACAGAACGTGGTCAAAGTCGCCGTCTACTTCACCGACGGCTATGTCAACGTCATCCAGGACAACCTCTTCTGCAACAGCACCATGACCCTTTATAACTATGGAGGCTATGATTCAGGCAACACGGTCGGCTTTTTCAATCCTGCGAACGGCAGTTCGCTTGCCACCTACAACAGCAGTTCCCGAACCTGGAGCCCTTCGACCTTCTGCCTGAAGAACCTGGCAGGATTTACGTCGCAGATCGACGGCACCACCAAGACCTTCCTTCGAACCAACGTCACCGCCGACGCTCGTTATCGCGCTCTGCAAACCGCAACTGCAATGCGTTCAGAAGGCATGTACATCTACGCCATCGGCCTGGGCTCGTCGGTCGACAATGCTTTTCTCCGCCAAATCGCCAACGATCCAGCCAGCAGCACCTACGATTCCTCGCAGCCCGTCGGCATGGCCGTCTTCGTTCCTAACTGCCCCTCTTCGACATGTTCAGCGCAGTTACAGCAAGTCTTCCAAACCATCGCTGCGCAAATCCTGCTCCGACTCACACAGTAGGAATGTTGTTCCCTAAATCGGCAGGCACACCAAGCTCCGGGCGGATTCGACGACGATGGAAAATAACAGACACAGGCGAGTCTAGCCGGTAGTTGATAATTGCTTCTTCCTCACATCCCCTCGTAGTTTGGGCCGCCGCCGCCCTCGGGTGGAACCCAGGTGATGATCTCGTAGGGATCCATGATGTCGCAGGTCTTGCAGTGAACGCAGTTCGACGGGTTGAGGTGGATCTCCAGACCGCTTGGTGTGTCTGTCGCCTCAACCATTTCGTAAACATTAGCGGGGCAGAAGTTCTTGCAGGGGTTGCCGAACTCGCGCACGCACCGCTCATTACAGATATCGGTGTCGTGGATCACTAGGTGGGCCGGCTGATCTTCTTCGTGTTTTGTGCCCGAGTGGTAGAGATCGGTCAGCTTGTCGAAGGTCAACTTGCCGTCGCCTTTGGCCGGACCAATGATGCCAGCTTCAGCACCTCCATCGACGGGGAGGTTGGCCAGGTGCCGCATGCGTCGATGGCCGGCGTGATTGGTGTAGCGCTCTTGCAATCCGCGACCGCCGGTGAACTGCTGAATGCCGGCGTGAAACATGCCAGACAGGAACCCATTCTCGAAGCCCTGGTGGAAGTTGCGCACTGGCCAGAGCTCGGTCTTGATCCAGCTCTTGTCCACGCGGTCCTGATATTTTTCAAGCACTCCGAGCGAGAAATCGTTCTTCGACATCGCGTCGTAAGCCGTCTCGGCGGCGAGCATTCCGCTCTTAATGGCGAGGTGAATACCCTTCAGCCGCTGCGAGTTCACAAAGCCCGCCGAATCGCCGAGGATGAGCCACCCATCGCCTGCAACCGGAGGGATGCTCCACCATCCACCGTACGGCAGCGACTTTGCCCCGTAGCGAATCATCTTGCCGCCGTCCAGCAGCTTGGTGATGAACGGGTGCCTTTTGAACTGCTGTAAGACGTGCTGCGGGTCGAGGCGCGGATCGCGATAGTCGAGTCCCGTTACAAAACCAAGCGAGACAATATTGTCCTTCGAGCCGTAAATCCAGGCGCCGCCGTACTCATGGAAGGTCAGCGGATAGCCCATGGTGTAGATGACCTCACCGGCTGCGATGCGTCCCGACGGAACCTCCCAGAGCTCCTTTACCCCCACCCCGAAGGTCTGCGGATTCCGTTCGTGGTCAAGTTGGAAGCGCCCGATGAGCTGCTTAGTAAGCGAGCCACGACTGCCCTCAGCGAGTATGACTATCTTCGCGCGCAGATCATATCCCGGCTCAAAGTTGCTCTTCTTCTCGCCGCTCTTATCCACACCTTTATCGTCGGTGCGCACACCAACTACGCGCCCCTCTTCAAACAGAAGCTCGGATCCGGCAAAGCCCGTAAACACAGTAATTCCGGCTTCCTCGACCTTGCTGCCCAGCCACTTCACGAACTTGTTGATCGAGATTACATAATTGCCGTGATCGCGCATCGGCGGAGGCGTGATAGGAAACTTCAACTTGCCGGTCCGGGTCAGGAAGTAAACCGACTCTTTCACTACCGCAGCGTCCAGCGGCGCTTCCTTCTCAAAATCAGGAAGCAGCTCACGCATCGACCGCGGATCAAGCAGCGCGCCGGAGAGACAATGCGAGCCGATGTCGCGCGCCTTCTCCAGAAGGTAGATGTTCTCTTTGGAGAGCGGAGATTCGGGATGCCGGGCGTTGTGTTCGTCGACCAGTTGCGACAGCCGCAAAGCGCACGCCATGCCGGCGGGACCTCCGCCGACGATAACGACATCAGCTTCCATCACTGGACGCTCAACATCGGGCAGTGGCTTACGAAATACGATCATGCGTGACCCTTCCTGAATGATACGCGGTTGTGCCCAGCCGGTTCCGTCAATCGGCAGACGCCCGTGCGTATCCGCGCCGCTCCAGCGCCCTGGAGCGTAGATTGAACTTTAGTTGTGGCGAAACCTGCAGACGGCACATTCAAAACAACAGGACGGACAAAAATCCGCCTGTTCGCAGCGCTACTCGGTCCTACACACCTTTTACTTTCTTCACTTCTTCGATCAGCGGCGGCACAATCTCGAACAGATTGCCAACCACCGCTACGTCAGAAATCTCGAAGATCGGAGCCTCCGAATCCTTGTTGATCGCAATAATGGTATGCGATCCCTTCATTCCCACCACGTGCTGAATGGCGCCACTGATGCCAAGCGCCAGGTAAAGCTTGGGCGCCACGGTCTGGCCCGACGATCCGACCTGGCGGTCCATCGGCAGCCAACCGGAATCGCAAATCGGACGCGACGCAGCGATCTCGCCCCCGATGGCATCGGCCAACTGCCTGGCCATCTCAATGTTCTTCTGTTCCTTAATGCCGCGACCCACGGCGACAATGACCTGCGCCTGGGTGAGATCCACCGCCTGCTTGGCTTCCTTGAAGGGAGCTTCCGGCTTGTTGCGCACCACGTCGCCGCCTATGGCAACATCTACCGTCTCCACTGGGGCGGCCGCCGAGCCCATCTCGACCTTGTCGCCGCGGAAGGCCCCATTCTGGAAGGTCGCGAAGTAGGGCGGATCTCCAGCGAACGACACGTCCGCCGCGAACTTGCCCTGGAACATCTGCCGGGTAAACAACAGCTTGCCGCCTTCGTACTTGTAGCCGGTAGCGTCGCTGATCAGCGAGCGGTTCAGAGCGGTGGTCAGCTTGGGAGCGAAATCGCGTACCTGGTACGTATGCGGCATCAGTATCAGCCTGGGCTGTATCTTGTCTACCAGCTGCTTGAGGGCTGCGACGAATCCATCCGGAGTATAAGGCTCAACCGAACTGGACTCGACGTCATACACCTTGGCTACTTTCGTTTTCGCCAGCTCAGCTGCGATTTCAGAGACGCCGCTGCCCACGACCGCGGCCTCAAGCGTCCAGCCCGTGTCAGCGGCGATTGCCTGCGCGCCAGTAAGCGTCTCAAACGAAACGCGATTCAACTGCCCTTGCCGTTGTTCTGCGACTACCAGGATTGTGTCTGCCATAAAAGGATCTTTCTATGATTTCGTCAAAACCGGTTACGCGCACGAATGCGCGAGCCAACCAGATTCAATAACAAACCGCCAACTGCCAACGCTCCCGCAATGAGTTCAATACCTCTTTGCCCGCGCTTGAGCGCCGCCGGATTGAAGAACATCACCATGAACGCAAACAGCACACATACCCAGCCCATCACCATAAGGGCTGAGCCATTCTCACGACCTTCTTCTGTCGATGGCATACCGCCTCCCATTCGTGCGACTGCCACCTCTTAACTACACCAAACTTTTGCCGGCCAATCTAGCCCGCTAGGCGACGCGTTTCTGTTCTTCCTCCTCGCGCCGCTGCTCACGTTCAATACCGGCCATGTCACGCTGCCCAAGCCGGGTCGCTCCGATAGCTCTGCGGTACCGCGTACCAGCGATCACTAGGCCGAGTCCGACGATTCCCTGAATGGCGACCCACGTCGGCCAAAACATCGAACCATCGTGCGCGCTGCTGTACAAATACACTGCCAGCATTGCATCGAACCACAGCAGGATCCAGCCAACAGTCAACATGATCGAACCGAGCCGGCGATTCTCTACCGTGTTGTCGATCGCATACTGATCACGCTCATAACCTGGCATTTGACCAACCTCCTCTGGAGAAGAACTCCACGAGGTTAGATGCCAACTCCCGAGGGCAGCGCGACGGACACAACTGATCTCGATTTCAAACAGCATTGTGGACCAGCACTGCTGTGCTCCCCGGCAACCCGTTAGATCACCCGAACCTCGTTGCGCAGCTTCTCTACTAGCTTTTTGGCCACCTCGGCGGGCGGCCCCTCGAATCACTTCCGTCTTCTTGGTCTTTTGCGGAATGTACAGCCGCTCGATTTTCTGCAGATTTCCCGCCAACGATGACTTGACTTCGTCGAAGCTAACCTTCTTCAGCGGCTTGTTCTTGGCCTGCTTGATGCCGATCAGCGTCGCATAGCGCAGCTTGCTGATGCCCGACTGAATCGAGAGTACCGCCGGCAACGGCATATCGATGAACTGGAAGAAGCCGGCCTCGAGCTCGCGCTTCACGCGAATGCCCGCGTCAGTTTTCTCAATCTGCATGATGATGGTTGCGTGGGGCCATCCCAGCAGTTCGGCCAGCACCACACCCGTCTGGGCAAAGCCGTAGTCGTCGGACTGCAAGCCGGTGAAAATCAGGTCGAAGCTCTCTTCCTTAGCCACCGCCGCAATGGCCTTCGCTGTGTTGAAGGCATCCAGCAACGCGAACTCGTCGCCTTCCAGGTGGATGGCGCGATCAGCGCCCTTGGCCAGCGCCTCGCGCAAGACCTGCTGCGCCCGTGCCGGGCCGCTGGTCACCACCACAACCTCGCCGCCATGTTTCTCTTTTTGCTGAAGCGCCGCCTCCAGGGCGTAGGCATCCGGCTCGTTTACTTCATAGGAAACGTCTTCACGAATCCACGTGCCGTTCTCGTTCAGCTTTAACGGAGCATCCTTCTGCGGGACCTGCTTCATGCAAACCAGGATTTTCACAATGAGTCCTCGGAACCAGCCGGAGATCTACGGCGCAACGCACACCGTCTGGCAAACCCTCGAGTATAAATGACCGGGAGAGGGTTGAGAATGCGTCGGCCAAATCGTCTTCCCAAAATGGAAATCGACGTGAGCTGCCGGAGTTAGCGACGGCGGCGATCAGCGATCATAGGTGTTCGCCAGTTCCTTTAATCGCGCCGCCATCCCCGGCGTCACATCGCCGCTCCGGAAGCGCCATCGCCAATTGCCTGAGGCAGTTCCCGGAAAATTCATCCGACCCTCGCTGCCCACCCCTAGAACATCTTGCAACGGAAACAACACCGTATCCGCGACCGATGCCATCAAGGTCCGAATCATCACCCAGTTGATCTCGCTGCCATCCGTATTCAGGTAACGACGGGCATAGCCTAACTCTTTCGCAACATCTTCTTTGCTCCGGACACTGTCGCCGGCGCCGCTGCTATGCCACCAGCCGATTACTGTGTCGTTATCATGTGTGCCGGTGTAGGCCACAAGATGATGCGTATAGTTGTGCGGCTTGAAATCGGGGGCCTGCGGATCCTTGCCGAAGGCGAACTGCAGAATAGCCATACCGGGGAAACCGAAGCTATTCCGCAAGTCCTCCACTTCCGGCGTAATAACTCCCAGGTTCTCCGCGACGATTGGCAACTGCCCTAACGCAGCTTGTACCGCTTCGAATAGCGGAGCACCCGGCCCCTTCACCCATCTGCCATTTACCGCAGTCGTAGCGCCTCCGGGAATCTCGTAATACGCCTCGAATCCACGGAAGTGGTCGAGCCGGATCAAGTCCAGCGTCTGCAGCGATCGCCGGAAACGCGCAATCCACCACGCATACCCCTGTTTCGCGTGCTGCTCCCAGTCATAAATAGGATTGCCCCAGCACTGCCCGGTCGCGCTGAAATAGTCCGGCGGTACTCCCGCTATGACACGAGGATTGCCATCGGGCAGCAATTCAAACAGCTCCGGATGCGCCCACACATCAGAGCTATCGAGCGCGACATAAATGGGAACATCGCCCATCATCCGAATCTTGTTCCGCGCACAGTGCGCTTTCAAATCGCACCACTGCCGGTCGAACTCGAACTGGATGAACTTGTGCCGTTCGATATGTTCGCGCAGGTCGCGTCTGGCCTCATCCAAGGCACTGTTCTCGCGCAGCGCATATTTCGGCTCCCACAAGGTCCACATCGCGAACCGATGCTGCTGCTTGAGCGCCATGAACAGCGCGAAGTCATCGAGCCACCACGCCTGCCGGGCGCAGAAGTCGTCATAAGCGGCACGGTCGACGCCGGAGGCGACAAATCCCTCATACGCTCTGGACAGCAGTGGCAGCTTCCATTCGATCACGCGATCGAAGTCAACGTGATCTGCCGGAAAAATCGGACGGTTCTCCAGGTCACGCTGATTCAGATATCCCCGCTCCACCAGCACATCGAGCGAAAGCAGCAGCGGATTGCCCGCAAAGCCCGAGAAGCACTGGTAGGGCGAGTCGCCATACCCGGTTGGCCCCAGCGGCAGCACTTGCCAGATGGTTTGGCCGGCGTCGCGCAGGAAGTCGGCAAAGCCATGGGCCTCTGGGCCGAGCTCGCCAATCCCGTAAGGGCCCGGCAGGCTGGTGGGATGGAGAAGTATGCCGCTGGAGCGTGGAAAGTTCATGATCTCTCAGATGCGTGAACAGCCATGCTAATTGCAGACGGGCCCAAACGTGAAGAGGATGTCTGATTCATAGCCCGGCTATGGAGAACGCCGGCAAGCGAAGCCGACCGCAGTGATTAGGCCCGGCATGATCATCGCGAGGCTCGACGGTTCTGGCACGGCGCTCCCCAGCACGCCGCTGGAAAACCGCGGAAAGATGCTGAGGTTGTCCGCGTTGGTGAAGTTGTAGCCGTAGAACGGTGAATTGAAGTACTGCTCGTCGTTCATCTCGGTGCCGACAGAGTTCTGCCCAAAGGTGTTTGTGTTCGACGACCGGCCTCGCTGGCCCGGAGCCTCCGGCACCACCGTAAACCAATACGTGCCCGCTGCAAGAGTTAAGTTCAAACCGCTTACCGTGTTGGTGTATTCGCCGTATTCGCCCTTTTGCGAGTAAGAGTCGCTGCCCGCTCCCGACGAAACCAGGGTTCCGCCATTTCCCTCGGAAACGCCTGTCCGAATCTCCCAGTACGCCGACATCGGTGCGAGCGTCATTATGTCGTTGCTGAACAGCGCCGTGACGTTCCAGCTCTGGCCAGCCGGAATCACGAAATTCTGGTACACCGCCGAACCATACGGATTGCCATGAACCGCGGCATCATTCTCATTCGACAATGAATCCGCATACCAGAAGCTTGGGTTAAAGTCGCCGCCGTAGAAAAGAATTTCGGCACGGCCACTTCCCATGAGCAATAGGACGGCGAGCAG
Organism: uncultured Acidobacteriaceae bacterium; assembly: GCA_963791965.1. GTDB lineage: Bacteria > Acidobacteriota > Terriglobia > Terriglobales > Acidobacteriaceae > CAVVDY01. The sequence continues at coordinate 535,285 of CAWBUK010000011.1, forward strand.
CGACATGGCACAGCTAGTCATGCCTAGAAATCGTACTGCCGAAAGCTGTAACGAGCAATAAATCTCGACTCGTGGATGAGCTGGGTTCCTAATCGCTAGTTGCCAATTGCTTCCTCACTCCGCACGCATCACAGAGCTGGGGTCGACGCGCACCGCGCGCAGCGCCGGCACCAAGGCTCCCAGTAGCGTCGTCACCAGACACAGGCCGGCGGCGATGGAGAACGTGGTGACATCGCCCGGCGCGACTCCGGCGAGCAAACTCTGTAAAAGCCTTGCCGCAAGATAAGCCAGTGCCAAGCCAGGAACCAGGCCGCTCACGGCGAGCCTCGCTCCCTGCCGCAATACCATGGCAGAGATGTTTCCGCGACCCGCTCCCAGCGCCATGCGAATGCCAAACTCCTGCTGTCGCAGCGAGACGGTGAACGACAGCAGCCCGTAGATGCCTAGGCCCGCCAGCAGAATGGCCAGCGCAGTGAACGTAATCAGCACCCGCATCTGCACCGCACGCGACTCGGTCTGCCCGGCAACAATTTCCTCCATCGTCCTTATGTTCGAGATGGGCTGTTGCGGATCGGCGTTCGCGATGATGTGCCGCACGGCGGGAACAAGGTTCTCTGCCGACTCCGATGTATGGACCACCAGGTCCTTTGGCACATAGCCGACCAGCCATCCGTCGGGCACCTGCTTGAAAGGCAGATAAACCTGCGGTTCACTCCGTCTGTTCCAGCCCGCGCACATGGATGTCGCTCACCACGCCAACCACTTCGCGATCGTGCAAGCCGAAGGTAAAGTGCCTTCCGATCGGCTGCTCATCAGGCCAGTACCGCTTCACGAATGACTCGCTAACGACGGCGACCCATTGCCGGTCTGCCGTATCGCCATCGCTGAAGGCGCGCCCGTGCCGGATGGGAATGCCCAAAGTGGAGAAGAAATCGGGTGTAATAAACCGCAGGCTGGCAGAGGTGCCCTCTGACCGATTCTGCTGCGTAGCGGCCATCTACGCTGACCGGCCAGATACCGCCCATCATGCGCATGGGAAGCCCGCTGGTGTAGGCAGCGCCGGTGACACCGGGCAGGCCGCGAATGTCGCCCAGCACCTCGTTATAGAAGCCTTCCCGGGTGGTCACCTTCTCGTATTTCGGCATCGGCAGTTCGGTCCGCATGGTCAGAATGCCGCCGGTACGGAATCCCGGATCGATGGACTGCACCTTCCACAGCGCACGTATCAGCAGTCCCGAGGACGTCAACAACACGACCGAAACCACGACCTCGGCAATCACCAGCGCCGAACGCACACGATGATGCCCAGCGCCTCCGGTTCGCACCCCCTCGCGCAGTCCGCTCAGGCCGGCGGTACGCGATGCGCGCATAGCTGGCGCAACTCCGAAAGCCACGACAGTGAGGGCGGTAGCTCCCAGCGCAAACAGCAACATGCGTACGTCGAGCGGTGGAATCTGCGCGATGGGAAGCGCATTGGGCACCAGTCGCGATAGCAGCGGCAGCGCGGCGTATGCCAGTCCAACTGCAGCGGCTCCGCCCACCAATCCCAAAATCATGCTCTCCGCAAGCAGTTGTCGCACGATATACCGCCGGTTCGCGCCCAGCGAGATGCGGACGGACAGCTCTTTCTGTCGGGCTAGCGAGCGCACCAGCAGGAGATTGGCCAGGTTGGCGCATGTAATCACCAGCATGCATAGTGCTGCGCCACATAAGGTGAGCAACAGCAGCCGCGATTGTGTCGTCAGTTCGTCCCGCAAAGGCACCACATTGGCGTCGACGTTCTCGTTCTCCTTGGGATATTGCTGCTGCAAGCGCGCAGCGATCACGTTCATCTCGGTGCGCGCCTGCTTCAGCGATACCCCGGGCTTCAGCCTCCCGATGCCAACGATGTAGTTGTTCTGCCGGTCCTTGTAAGCGTCCTCATCAAAGCGGAAAGTCGTCCAGAACTGTGTCTCCCGGTCCGGGAAGTGAAATTCAGCAGGCATCACCCCGATGACCGTGTAGGGTTCCCCATCAAGAAAGATCGTCTTCCCCAGAACACCGGCGTCGCCGCTAAACTCGTTCTGCCACAGCGAATAGCTCAGAACCACGGTTCCCGGAGCACCCGCTGTATCGTCGTGTTGGGTAAAGCTTCGCCCAATCAACGACGTCCTTCCCAAAACATCGAAGAGGTTGCCGGTGACGGTGGCGCCGTCGATCCTCAGCGGCTCCCCTACTCCGACCAGATTCTTGGAGTTGAGGTTCGTGTAAGCCCCCACCCCTTCATACGAAGTGCTCTGGGCCGTGAAGTCGCGATAGTTTGCCGGCGACAGCTCCATATGGGAGTAGCCCTTATGCTTCTCCCAAATTTCGACCAGGCGCTCAGGATGAGGGAATGGTAGCGGGCGCACCAGCACGAAGTCCGCCAGCGTAAAGACTGCGGCATTCGCGCCGATGCCGATGGTGACCAACAACAGCGCGGTGATGGTGAACCCGGGCGAGCGCCTGAGCGAACGTAAGGAATACGAGATATCGCGCCGAGCGATTTCTCCTTGCACCCCGGCGGCATTCGACATTACATCGACAATTGCCGCCAGCCATAGCCACAGTTTCGCGGGCACGCCTCGGCTGCGACGAAGCTCCTCCTCGAAATCGGCACACATCTCATCGCCATAGTCCGCTCGATACGACGAGGGATACAGATGCAGCAATAGACGATAGAACTTCATTACGTCGTCCTTGGAACCACGCCGCAACCGCGTGCCATCCTCAGCAACTCGTGCAGCCTTCTTACTTCTGCCTGCGCCACCGCCTTGCCCAGCGTGGTGATGCGATAGTAGCGGCGGCGCTCGTCGTCGTCTTCCGGTGCAGGGCGGGTCTTGGTTTCGACGATCAGCCCCTGCTCCTGCAGCCGTTGTATCGAGCGATACAACGTGCCCGCGCTCAACTTGATCTCGCCATTGGTTCGCCCAGCGATGTCCTGAATGATGGCGTAACCGTGCCGGTCTTCCTCCGCCAGAGATAGCAGGACATGGAAGCTCGTAGGCGGAAGCGGTAACAGCGCGTCGATGGATTCTTTTTCGGCCATGCGCTGCCCATTATATGCACACTGCATATAGTTGTCGCGCATAGATGTGACAGGAAGCTAAATTCGCGGGGTGAACAGAGATTAGTGGAAGTCAGGCGAACCGGGGGCGCTCGCCAAAAGCGCCCCAGCATGACCGTCTACTGCACGGTGAACGTTGCTTTCCGTGATGCTGTCGAGTGGCCCGCCGAGTCGGTCGCGCTTAACTCAACGATGTAAGTCCCGGGATCCAGGCTGCCAACCGGCAACGGCACTCCCATGGGAATCACCGGATTGCCCGGCACCACCGAGGATCCGGTGTCGGGAACCGCTGCCTCGAGCTCCGACTTACCAGTTTTCTCATCAACAATATTGAGCTTCAACGAAATCTTGGGCGGATTCGAATCAGCGACCGCCGGTTCATAAACCTCCAGGTATACCGCCGCCCGCTCCGACTTCTTGAACGTCGTTCCACCAGAAGGAACGATTTGCAGTCCCTGGGTGACGAGCGGAGTGCGCTCCTGCAACAACAGCGCGTCCAGGTTCTCCGACATATCGCTGACCTTGTGAAACTCTTTGCTCAACGCCAGGCCGCTCATGCTGAACTGAGTTTTGTCGTACGGATCGACGACCAGCGGAATGTCGAATTTGCCGTACTTGTCTCCGCTGTTGACCGCGACCTTCAACGTGTATTGCCCGCTCGCGACGTAGAACTGGTTCTCGTAGTGATAAGGTCTGCTGGCAAAATCCTCGAGCTGCTTCTTGTCCAGTTGCAGATCAACCGCATCACTGAAGCGTGCGGCGACGGTGCCGTCTGGCTTGGTGGCAACTCCCAGAATGTTCAGGGTTGCGTGGTAGGCGCCCTTGTCCTTCTCGAACTTGATGGAGTTGCCGGCCAGATCCAGTGCCAGATTCACGCGAGCTGTTCCCGGTGAGGTATAGAAATACTGGAGCAGCAGCCGATCCGCCGATGTCGCCCGTTTCGGATCCCAGCGCATGGGCTTCGAGTTGCTTTGCCACCGGCTTATCGGCCAGGAAGTCCTTCGACCGCATGGCACAATAACCAGTGCGCGCGCGAACCTGGGTACCGGAACGGTCCACCTTCACCTTCAGCGCATGACACGAGCCATCCTCCGGCGAAGGGGGCGTATAGCCCAGCACGTAATATTGGCTCGATTCTTTGCCGATCTTCTCCAACCCACTCAACAGGTCATTGCTGTTGGCGATAACAAAACCACCGGTTCCCGTAGCCACGGCGTACATCACCTGCTGCGTGATCGCCAGGGACGGCTGCATGGGCGGCAGAATCGTCGTCCGCGGCTGATACATGGGATTCTGAATGGTGGACGGGAAAGAAGGCCTATACCCTCCTGTGTTCGTCGTGCCGGGCCTGCCGCCGGTTCCACCGGTTTTCCCGCCGCCGGCGCCCCCGTTTCCACCCTTTTGCACCACGTAAACCAGCCGCGGTGTTCCTTCTCCCTCAGCCTGGCTTTCGTCGAACTGCGCGTAGCTGAGTTTCCAATCGTCCTCGGTTGGCAGCGGTTTGGCTTGGCCGCTCAGCACCGCACCAGACAACCCCCGAATGTCGAGCGGATAAATCGCGACGTTTGCGCGATTGCACTCGCTGATCAACGCCGTCATCTCGGCTTGCGTGTCGGGCGTCATGGGAACGCCAGACGTAAGCCATACCAGGCTCTTGCGGCCCGGTAGCGACATCATGCTGCGAGCCACGCTGCGCAGTGCCAGTAGAACGTTGCGATTGGTATACGCGTCATAGCTGGCGAAAGAGGGCGCTCCCAGCGACGCGTTCTGGCCGGAATCGGTCGACAGCTTCGCCTGACCCACCACCTGCTTCAACCGCGCGGCGTCATCGGTAAAATTCTGCGTCACCCGCATGGTGCCCGCGTAGTCGATGACAGCGAAGAAGTGACCGGGCCCGGAATTGGTGTCCAGAAACTTGGCGGCAGCGGCACGTGCGCGGGACTGCTCCGCCGGTTTCATGGAGTCGTCGTCAAAGAACAGCACCAGGTGACGCTTGCTTTGGTCCGTCTGCGAACCGCCCTGTTCGAACGAAAAGGTCTTGACCTGTTGCTCCTTGTCGTCCTCCCAAACTTTGAAGTCTTTTTGTTCGAGGCCCTGGATGTAGTTGCCCCCTTTATCGGTAACAATCACGTCTACCAGCACCAGCCTGGATTCAGCCTTGATCGTGGTGGTCGCACTCGCGGGCTGCTCCGCCGGCTGCTGTGCCGCAGCCATACCCAGGCCGCAACTCATGGCGGCCAGCGAAACCAGAGCTTTCCAAAAGACACGTCGGGGAGTTCATAAGGGCCTCCTGCACCTACGGAATATCCACTACTTCGTTCTGGGTGAGCATCTTTCCTTGCTCATCGCGCGCCACGATGCGAACCATGTAGCCGCCAGGCTTTACCTCGAAGTCGTTCTTCAGCGTAATGCCCGAGCTGAGCTTGCTCTCCAGGGTTCCGTCTTTGATATGCATCTTGACAGTGCTGCTCTTGGCCATCACAAAATTGTCGTTGCGGTCGAAGATCGCCGCCACCACGGTCAGCTCGTTCAGGTTCCGGCCATCAGCTTTCTTGAACTGCATATGACGCACGTCAACGTGCACCAGAACAGCAACCTTGGCAGAGTCGGCGCCCGATTTGAAGAACTGCGTCTGTATCCGCAGCGGCAACTCATGGATCTCATCCTGCGCAAAAACCGCTTCCGCGATTTCGCGCTTGATCTGCTCGCTTGAGCCTCCCGGGAAAGGCGCATAGTAGCCCTTGCGCGCCTGCACCGCGTATCCCGACGGCTGCTTTAGCTCAACCTTAAGGTTGTGATATTTGCCATCGTTCTTCAGGTTTTGCGGATTAAACGCCAGCAGATAAGAAAACTTCGGTGGCGTGCTCAGGCTTCCCAGTCCGCCCGAGAAATCGTTGGTGTTGTGCACGTACTTGCCACCGGTGTTATTGGCTATCTGCATCAGGGAATCGGTTCGCGCCAGGTTGGAGCTCTGTCGATAGAGCAGAATATCGGACCCAGCGATAGAGGTTGCAGATGCCCTCTCGCTAATGTCGGTTCCGAAAATCGGACTAGGCGCAGCTCCCCGCAGGTCCAACGTATTTACCACCACGCCGGCCCGGATCGCACGGTTGAAGGCATCGGTCAGCGCCGGCTGCTGGACGATGCTCACGTAGAAGCCCGGCGAAAGAAACACCAGCGTGCGTTCTCCAGTGAAAGAACTGACTCGGCGCACAATCTCGTTGAAGGTTTGCAAGGCGAGATTCCCCTGCGACTCGCCCAACGCAACCACGCGTTCCGCCGCCTGCCGGGCGAGCCCTTCGGCAAAACCAGTACCTTTACCTTCAAACTGGCAGGAGGTGACTTCGGCAGTCACCACACTGAGAGCCTTTGCATCCCTGCCGTTCACGATCAGATCGGCCAGGTAGTAGTCGATGGGTGGACATGTGCCGGTCCCTGAAGCGTACTGCGGACGCGGCTGCAACTTGGCGACGGCCGCCCGCAAGAGGTCCTTATTGTCGGTAAAGTCCTGGTTCCCTTGACCCGATAATGTGTAGATCGCCAAAAGCTGGCCCGGCGCCAACGAATCGATTGCCTGGTTGGCCGCCTTTTGGGCATTTGTTATATCGTTCGGCGTCGAATTGAAATCGTCGAACAGATAGCTCAAGCGCCACGACCCGGCAAGGTGCGAATGTATGTCGCTGCCTGCGGGTCCGGCGGGAACACCCGGCTGGTCTGCCGCCAGTTCATTGCGTTGGACTGAAAACTTGGTGATCGCCTGCGGCTTCTTATCGTCCAGCAGGACGAAATCATCCTGCTTCAGATTGCCGATAGCCTCCCCCTTCGCGTCGCGCACCACCACGCGAACCTCTACCAGGTTCACCTTTACCTGGAAGGATGGCGACTGCACCTGGGTCGAAATCTCCGGCACTTCGGCAGTCGTTACTGGGGCAGATGCCGGAGCGGTTGGAGTCGCCTGATTAGCCGCATCCGGCGTGGACTGGGCAAACCCCAGAACGCTGGTGGCCACAATGAGAAATACGGCATTGCGCAAATGTTTCACTGAACTCCTGTCAACTCACCCACTACCAGCCTACAGCGCCACTGTGACGAAAGCTATTGCGCAGAATGCGCCGGTCGCTCACCTCACAAAAGCGTTACAGGCGAGAAAAAGCCAATTATGGAATATCGACAACCTCGTCCTGCGTGAGCATCTTGCCCTGCTCGTCGCGCGCCACCACGCGAACCACGTAGCTGCCGGGATTCACATCGAAGTCGCTCTTCACCGTAATCCCTGAATCTAGCTTGGTCGCCAGTGTGCCTTCCTTGATATGCATCTTTACTGTATTGCTCTTCGCTGTAACCAGGTTCGCGTTGCGATCGAAGAGCGCCGAAATCACCGTGAGCTCATTCAGATTGCGACCGTCAGCCTTCCTGAACTGCATGTGTCGCACATCGACGTGCACCAACACCGCGAGCTTTGCGGAATTATCCCCCGAGCGAAAGAACTGTGTCTGCACCCGCAGCGGCAGTTCGTGAATTTCGTCGTGGGAAAACACTGCTTCGGCGATCTCACGCTTCTCCTGCTCGTTCGATCCGCCCGCCGCTGGAGCATAGTAGCCTTTACGCGCCTGCAGCGTGTAACCGGATGGCTGCTTCAGCTCAACCTTCAAGTTATGAAATTTGCCGTCGTTCTTCAGGTTCTGTGGCTTAAACCCCAGCAGATACGAAACTTCCGGCGGCGCGCTCAGATTCGCCAGTCCGCCGGGAAAGTCGTTGCTGTTGCGGAAACTCTTGCCGCCTGTGGCATTGGCCATCTGCAGCAGAGTATCCCCCTGCGCCAGAGACATCCCCGCTAACTGACGAATCATGTCAGGTCCATATATCGCCGAGCCAGCAGCTTTTTGGCTTATGTCAGTTCCAGCCGATTGCGGGGCCACAACCCCTCGCAAATCCAGAGTGTTAATCACCACTCCCCTGGCTATGGCCCGGTTTAGCGAGTCCGTTAAGTCTGCCTGGCGTGTCATTCCAAGATAAAAGCCCGGGGAGAGAAAGACGATCGTGCGCTGCCCGCCAAACTGGGAGACATGACTCAGGACTTGATTAATGCTTCGAAAGATAAAATCGGATTGCGCTTCACCAGCGTTATACACGCGATTGATCGCTAAGTGGGTCGCCCGTTCTTCTTGCTCCAGTAGAAGTCGGTCTTGTGTGCTGTGTACGGGATCGGCTGGATAATTGCCATCAAATTGGCATGCGATGACTTCTTGCAGGACTACCTTGAACGCGTCGACCTCGCCGAAGTTGGTAATGCGATCCGCGACGTAATAATAGGTCATCGGCGGACAGTCGCTGGTTACGGAAGCGCCCTGCGGACGAGGTTGTAATTGTGCCACTGCCGCTCGCAAGCGCTGTCTGTCGTTCGTGAAGTCTTGTTGGCCCTGGCCGGATAACGTGAAGATTCCGAGTTGTTCGCCTGGAGCCATCGAGTCGATTGCCTGCTCCGCGGCCTTGCGAGCATTCGTGAGGTCGTTGGCCGTCGAGTTCACATCGTCGAACAGGTAAGCCAGGCGCCAGGACTTGGCCAACTGCTGCTCAATATCATTGATTGGAGCCGTGGCTGCTGTTCCGGCTCCGGCGGGGTTGCTCTGCGCATTGGCCTCGGCGGTTGACTCATTCTGCTCCACCGAAAATCGCGCGATCGCCTGCGGCTTCTTGTCGTCCAGCAGAACGAAGTCGTCCTGCTTCAGATTGCCGATCGCCTTTCCCTGCGCGTCGCGTACGACTACGCGAACCTCCACCAGGTTCACCTTCACCCGGAACGATGGCAACTGCTCCTGGGTGGAAATTTCCGGCACATCAGTAGTGCTTACTGGAGTGGTTTCAGCGGCGGTGGGAGGCGCTTCAGTTGCTGTGCCCGGCGTGGATTGGGCAAACGCCAGAGCACTGGTAATCAAAACCAGTATCAGCGTATTGCGCAGGTGTTTCACAGAACTCATTTCAACCTACCTGCTGCTGCCAGCCTACAGCGAAAACCCCCGGTTGTCGAAGTAGTTGCACCAGGCGAGAGCCACTGACCTAAATTCCTTTCCGCCCGTGTCTGCCCCGAAGTCCGCCCCTATTCAGGCCTGTCCTGTACAACGTGTCCTGGCGCAGGGACCGTCGTTCCAGATTTGCGAGGCCCTTGCGAACCGAGTTGGGCGGCGCGAACGTTCCTGGCCGGCGGTGGAACGGGGCTAACCGCAAGCCGTCCGGGGAATATCGGCGCCCGAACGTTGGTGACCAGTGCATCCTTTCCGCTGGCAAGCAGGGCTGTATTCAGCACCGAAACCTGGTCGTGAGCCGGATCGGAGACGTACAGGTAGGTGGCGTCTGCGCTAAAAGCAGCTCCGCCAAAATACGAGTTGGAGACGAAGTAGCCCGCCTCCCTGAAATCCCCCTTATCCGGAGAGAAATTGAAGACTGCAACAATTCCATTCAAGTCGATGGAATAGAGCTTGTTAGCGACTACCTGAAGTTGGTTGACCTGCGGGAACCCACGACCCGGAACCGGGACCGGAGTGATGAGGCCAACCGGCTTGGGCCGAGCGCGCGCTGAGATGTCGAAGATCTTAATACGCGGACGATCTCCGACCACCGTTGGAAGCATCAGCCATTTGCCATCGGGCGAGATGCTGACCCACTTGGGCGTCGAACTCGGAACCCGGTCGGGACTGATACCGAGGTCTTGCAGCGAATAGTGCGTGAATGTCCCGGTCGTGAGATTAAAAAGGCCAAGATAATAGAGATAGTCGAGTGACGAATCGTCGTACCAGACGTACGCGTACTTCGAATCGGGGGTAATCTGCATCGCGTAAGGCTCGTAACACTGGTCGGGATCCAGGCCAGCCGCGAAGGTATTAATCACAGTATTGAATGTCTGCGACAGTGGATCGCTATCGATAACGTTGATCCAAAGGTCGCCCGAGCACACCCCGACTGGCAGATAAACAACCGGCTTTCCGCCGACTGGATCGAGAGCCGACACCTGCGTCTGCTGCGCAGCCAGGAAGGTCACTTTACCGAATGGAATCGGGGCGGCCGCCTGGTTGTTGCTTAGGGCAAGCGGCAAGACCTGATTGCCGTTGTAGATTGAGCTATTCGCCAGATATAGCTCTCTGCCGTCTACATTGAAGGCCGGCCACATCAGGTAATCGGGCGGTATGTCTACATTCACCGTGGCTCTCTGTACGAGGTTATAGATGGAGATTGACTGGTCTCCATTGTCTGTGGCGAATTGCGTACCCGGCTGGTACTTGGGATTAAGCGCAACATTGAAACCGCCGGCGAGCAGTCCACTTTGATTTTGCTGGCCGGGCGGCCCTTGCGTCATCGGATTGGTAACCACGATATCGATGGCCTTGCCGGCGGCCGCATTCGCTGGAACCGTCACGTTGAGGGTAGTGCTGCCATTCACCGTCGCCGCCAGCAGGTCCATACTTCCGATGCGAACCTCTGCTCCTTGCTCAAAGTTGCCGCCCGTAATCTCTACCTGGTGCGCCACATCATTCGTAATGTCTCCGCTTACGCCCGTGACAACTGGAGCAGTGTTCGGCGGAGTAGCCAAGAACGGTCCGACACCAACCGCTCGCACTAGGACTCCGCCGTTAATAGTCGGCTGTGAGATCAGTGCGTGCGCCGGATCGGTGAACATCTTGGCCAGGTCAATCACATTCACGTTCGGTCCCGGGGTCTTGGATGTATACCCCACGATGACTAAACGGCTGGCGTCAGAACTGATGGCAACGTCGGTAGAGCTGAAGCCCGTTCCCAGGCTAACTGCGTCTGCGGTGAGGAACTGCCCGTAGCTAGGTGAGTTCTTGCGCAGGTCGAGAGGTAATGCCACCCCGTTTGGTGTTCCGAAACCAAGTGCATACGCGTAATTCGGGTCGGCCGAACTGGTAACGATGTCGAACGCCTGGACATTCATCAACGTATCCCGAATAATCCTGTCGCTCGCTGTGCTGATCAGCAGTATGTGATAGGTGAAATCAGTTTTCAGTTCAAGAACGATCAGAGTGCCCAGGTCTGCCGTAACCGCAGCAGGGCGCCCATAACTGAATAGCGAATCTGGCAAGGCAATCGTCGTGATCGAATAGTTGGAGAGATCTACCACCGCGATCTTCGCGGTCCCTTCCGTGGACTGCGGCAAGATGTATGCCTTGTTGGGACCAGCTACCACCTGTCCCGGAGGGGCTCCCATCGCCGATGCCACGTTAAGCTTCCGAACCACGGTTAGCTGTGCCGTGTCGATGAAAGTAAGCAGACCCGAATCGGCATTGGCGATAAGAAGAAGCTTTCCGTCTGCCGACAACGCTCCGTAGTTCCCCAACTCGCCGCCTACCATGCTCAGGCGTTTCGTCTCCCTTGCGATCGTCAGGTCTACAACCGAAACCCAGTTGTAACCGACCGAAAAAACCAGGCGATTATTCGGTCCGGGAATCAGATCGTTGCCCAAGCCCGACCTGAGCCCTTCAACAAATGTGTTACTCGCAAGGTCGTAAAGCCCAAGCGAACCATCATTGGCGTTAACGAAAAACCTCTCCTGCGACCTTAGACAAGGAGAAAAAGCGGCCAGCACCACCAGCATCATCAGCATCTGGCCCGTCAAATTTGAACAGGTTGTAAGTAGTCGCAGAGATAGGATTGCTGCTTTAATCCGCTGTTTCGATGGCACGAGATAGGCCTCGGGAATTCGACACACCAATCTACTAGGCGCCTTGGGCTTTTGATAGCTCTATTCGGTGCGCAGTCATCGCGTATTCTCAACTCGCAAACTTCTACAGCGCTGTATCCGGCGGCATCCTTAAAAGAGAAAACCCTCCGTTTCCGGAGGGTTTAGTGGTTGGCGCTAATTTCAATCTTCCCCATCCGAAGTGGCAGAGGAAGACCGTTCGTCGCGGAGACGTCCTAAACAGCGCGTACGACGTTAGCGGCCTGGAAGCCCTTGGGCCCCTTGGTAAGGTCGAATTCGACGGTTTCCCCCTCGTTCAAGCTCCGGTACCCGTTTTCCTGGATCGCCGAAAAATGAACGAAAACATCTTCGCCCGTAGACCGCTGGATAAATCCGTAGCCCTTGGCCCCGTTAAACCACTTAACTGTACCTTTCTCTCTCACAACCTAACTCCTTTCGCACTTATATCGCCTGAGATACCCCTGCTCGGCGGACGCTCGCTCTACCCTGAGAAGTAAGCGCGAGAGACGTCTCGACGTCGCCGGGAAACGTTTCCGTTTAACCAAGGGTTGTCGCTCAGCTCGCAGCACTCCTGCAGTGGGGGAAGGACCGCAAACATGCCGAAGGGAATGATGCCAGGCATCAAGGCATGATCGTTAGTCCGTACAATGCGAGAATCTTGACTGCTGACCAGAAACATCAACCCAAATCTACATTCCAGCCGTTGGCGGCTGAAAACCCCCCACCCATACCCTCCGAGTGCTGAGCAGAGCATAATCGCAAGAACTCAGGATTTTGGCAAGTACTTAGTTCACAGTAGCTTGTGAGCTAGACCGTTTCGGGATATCTTAAATCGGTAGTCAGAAGGCAGTGAGGTCCAGCTTATGACTTCCTCGGCATCCCAGTTTGCTGTCGGGCTCCTGTTAGCTGCCACGTCCCTCTGCAACGCTCAGCAAAACACCAAGATCCGAGTCTGCTTCAACGTGCAGACCACTACTTTGGCCGGAAGCATCAACAATTCGCCAACTGTGAATCCGATTTTCCTGCAAATGCAAGCCCGGGCGCTGAACGAACGCAAGCCTGACAAGGTTCACCATACTGTGCTGGAAGCTGTCGCGATAACGCAGTTGGGCGAGCCGCCGAGCGGCATACCCAACCAGAGTCCGTATGAAAAATACGGACGCCAGCTGAGCGATGCAGACCTTAAGCTCGCCCAGGAAAAATCCTGCGACTACGTTCTTTTCACTCTTCTCTCCACCAATTCGGCGCAATTGGGCGATGTGCCGCACACTTCATTTCCTACGCCACAACAGAGCATCGGCGCACCCTATGGTGGTGCGGATACGCGCGGCCCGGAAGTGAATTACCTGGTCATTTACCGGCTGCATCCGATCTCTCCCAGAGCGCCGGTCATCGAAGGAAGTATTACCGCCCATGACACTGCGCCTGCCTATGGGCTCACTATGAGGGCCTTCGACATGGTTTCAGCCCAGGTCGCCACAAAAATCGCACAAAATACCCCGACTCCGGCCCATACCCCATAGCGCAGCGGCGTTCTCGCCCGACCTACTCTGCTTGAACGCCGCGACCCTGCTAGCATTGATATAAGAATGAGCAACCAGCCCGACGTCACTGCCAGCGAGAGTCTTAACCCCTCTAAATCGGCAACCGTCGCGCGCAATTCGCAAATTCCCGGCAATGTCACCGCGGACAATCAGCTCCAATCCCTTGCAGGCTGGGGTTGACCCCAATCGCCCCCTCGACGCTGACGAGGCCGAGGCTGCGGACGAGATCCAACCGCCCTCCTTCAGAGTCTTGGGACGCACCCGTCGCTACGGCCTATCAGCCCTGCAGTATCTACTGAAAACCGAGGTCCATACCTACGCTTTTTCGGTGGCAGCCAATGCCATCCTGTCGTTCTTCCCTTTTATTGTTTTGTTGCTGACCGTCACGCGGCGGGTGTTTCACTCGGCCGACATGTACAACATAGTGATTGAGTTGGTACGGCAATACCTGCCCAGCAACCAGGATTTCGTAATCCGAAACTTGCAATTCCTGGCCAGTGTGAAGGGCCGCGGCCAGATTCTGTCCGGGGTTATGTTGCTCGTCACCTCAACCGGCGTCTTCCTTCCGCTCGAGGTGGCGCTCAACAGCATCTGGGGATTTAAGAAAAATCGCTCATACCTGATGAACGGCATCGTGGCTCTGGGGCTAGCGGTGGCCTGCGGAACGCTTGCCCTGCTGTCGGTAGGCGCCACCGCCAAGGGCTTGAACTATCTTGCCATGCGAATGGGGGACGGCGCGCTCGTATCAGGGGGCTTGGATTTCCTGGTGCTGAAAAGTGCCGCCATGGTTTGCAGCGTCGGCATTTACTTCATTATTTACTGGCTTCTTCCTAACGGCCGAGTGCCGGTGCTCGCCGTGCTACCCGCCGCCATCATCATGGCCCTGCTCACGGAAGCCGCGAAGCACGCCTACGTCTGGTCGCTGCGCTGGCTGAATTTTCCGGAAGTGTATGGTCCCTTCGCCGTATCCGTGACCCTGATGTTCTGGGCCTATATCAGCGGCATGCTGTTGCTGGTCGGCGCTTACCTCTCAGCCGCCAAGCACAGCAACAGGATGCAGGCGAAGCAGATGCAGGACGCGAATTCCTAGCGCTTCCCTTTCGGCTCGTTACGCGCGCGGTTCTTGATCCAGATCGGCGTACCTACAAATCCAAACGCCGCACGAATCTGGTTCTCCAGAAAACGCTCATACGAGAAGTGCAGCTTTACCTGCCGGTCGGTGAACAGAATAAACGTCGGTGGCGCCACATTGCTTTGCGTCATGTAGAGAATCTTCACCCGCTTCGACATCGGCACCGACGCACGTTCGAAGTCGATGTGGCTCAGGAAGCGGTTCATCTCACCCGTACCAATGCGCTTGCGCCGCTCACGGGCAACCAGCTCCAATGTCGAGTAAAGCTTGGCCATGTTCTGTCCGGTTGAGGCCGACACGAATACCACCGGCGCGTAGGCGAGAAACTTCAGATGCCGCCGCACCTGCTCTTCATAGACCGACCGCTCGGCCGGAGGCTTTCCATCCGTTCGCTTTGTGGTCACCAGGTCCCATTTATTGATGACAATGATGACGGAACGCCCGCTTTCGTGCGCATAACCCGCAATTGTGGCATCACTTGAAGTGATGCCTTCCACCGCATCCATGACTACAAGTGATACATCCGCCGCCTCTAAATGCTTTCTGGCCATCACAACGGACAGCTTTTCGGCCATTAATTCGGTTTTTCCCTTGCGTCTTATGCCCGCAGTATCGATAAAACGATAGGTTTTACCGTCATGTTCGACCAATTCGTCGACCGCATCGCGGGTAGTTCCGGCAATCGGCGAGACAATCGCCCTGCCAGTCCCGGTCAGCGCGTTCAGCAATGTCGACTTTCCGACGTTCGGTCGGCCGATAATCGCGACTTTGGTCTCCCGCGGCTCGGGCTCCTGAGCTTCATCTTCGGAAGCGCTCACGTCGGTTTTAGCTTCCTCACTGCGCTGCGGAGGCGCTTGCTCCTCTTCAACTTTAGTTTCGGGCATGAATTGCAGCACATGCTCCAGCAACTCGATGAGTCCATTGCCGTTTTCCGCCGAGATCGGGATCAGTTCCTTGATGCCAAGCCGGCGAAATTCTTCGGCGTACGGATCCATCTTCGGCGTATCCATCTTGTTGACGGCGAGCACCAGCGGCTTGCCCGTACGCAACAAGAGGCGCGCCAGTTCCAGATCGGGTGAGGCCAGCTCGGTGCGGCCATCGACCACCATCACAATGGCGTTGGCATCTTCCAGCGCGACCCGGGCCTGGCGAAAGATCTCCGACGGGATCAGTTCTTTATCTTCGGGAATGATGCCGCCGGTATCGACGACGCGCATTTTCCGGCCATTCCACTCAGCTTCGCCGTAGAGGCGGTCGCGCGTGATGCCGGGCTCGTCGCCGACGATGGCGCGCCGCGAGCCGACCAGCCGGTTGAACAGCGTCGATTTACCCACATTGGGCCGCCCAACGATGGCCAACAACCCCAGTGAACTGGTGCCTTGGCTATTGCTATCTCCGTAGTGTTTACGTGGAGTCACGGGACCTTTCAACAGTAATGTTCCGAACCGCTATTATAGGGACTACTGCTCTCTCACCGTGTCTTCCCCATCCCAGTCCGGCCCGGCGATGCCGACCCTCTACCAGTTCTTCGGGCCCGGAGGCCTGTTGGCGCGCACTCATCCCGCCTACGAATTTAGGCGCGGCCAGCTGCAAATGGCCGAAGCGGTGGCGCAAGCCATCGAAGAGCGGCGGCACCTGGTGGTCGAAGCCGGCACCGGTACCGGCAAAACACTCGCGTATCTGTTACCCGTAATCCGCTCCGGCAAACGCGTCATTATTTCAACCGGCACGAAGACCCTACAGGAACAGCTCTACTTCAAGGACGTTCCGTTCCTCTCGCAGCATCTTAGCGAGCTGCGCGTCTGTTACATGAAGGGACGCGCCAACTATCTTTGCCGCAAGAAGCTCTACGACCTCACCGATCAGCCGGTGCTCAACGGCCTGGAGGAGATCAGCCAGTTCAAAATCATCAGTGACTGGGAAAAAACTACGGTCAATGGCGATCGTGCCGAGCTAACCGAGCTGCCAGAATCGAGCCCGCTGTGGGGCAAGCTCGACGCGCGCACCGACCGCTGCATCGGCTCGGAGTGCCAGCAGTTTGACCGCTGCTTCATCACCGAGATGCGCCGCCGCGCCGCCGAAAGCGACATCATCATCGTCAATCATCACCTCTTCTGCGCTGATCTCGCCATCAAGGCTGGCGCCGATTTCGCCGCCGACGCCGGAGTGCTGCCCGACGCGGGCGTGGTCATCTTCGACGAGGCGCATGAACTGGAAGACGTGGCTGCCGATTACTTCGGCATCTCGGTTTCGAACCTCCGAGTCGAGGAGTTGCTGCGCGATGTTGACCATACTCTGCGCCGAGCCAATGTTCTGGCGGTCGATGTTCTCGGGGCCTGTAGCCGCGTCCGGGAGCGCTCGCAATTTTTCTTCTCCATGATTCCGCCGGGCGAAGGCCGCTTTGCTTTTGAGAATCGTGGCGAATTTCTGGAGGAGAACGGCGACGAGTATCTCGGCTTCCAGAACACACTCATGCACCTGTACACCGAGTTGCAGGCGATTCCCAACAAGCCGGATGAAGTTCACAACCTGTCGCGCCGCGTGGAAGAGCTGCGCGTGCAACTGGGATTCATCCTGGAATCGAACCAGCGCAACACCGTCTTCTGGATCGAGCGCAGGGGCGACCGTCGCGGCTTTCGCAGCGGTGGCGGCCAGCAGAACGTTTTCTTGCAGGCCACTCCGATCACGGTTTCCGACATTCTGCGTACTACGTTGTTTGAGAATCTCAGCACCGCGGTGCTGACTTCGGCGACGCTGGCCGTCGGCGGAGGCTTCGATTACATTCGCGGGCGCCTGGGGCTGGAGCACGCGCGCGAACTCATCGTCCCTTCACATTTTGATTACGCCAGCCAGGCGCTGCTCTATGTGCCGCCCGATCTGCCTGATCCGCGCGAGCCGCGCTTCCTCGAAACCGCCGCCGAACGCGTGCGCCGCCTGCTGGAGATTACGCGCGGACGTGCTTTTTGCCTGTTCACCAGCTATGCGCTGATGAACCAGCTTTACGAGCGGCTGCTGGGCGAGTTGGAGTACCCGATGCTGCTGCAGGGCAGCGCACCCAAGAACGCATTGCTGGACGAATTCCGTATGACGCCCAACTGCGTACTGTTCGCGACCTCATCGTTCTGGCAGGGCGTGGACGTGCAAGGCGAGCAGTTAAGTTGCGTCATTATCGATCGCCTGCCCTTTGCCGTGCCCAACGATCCGGTGGTCGCGGCTCGCATTAAGGCAATCGACGATGCCGGCGGAAATGCCTTCGTCGACTACCAGGTTCCGAGCGCAGTTATTTCGTTGAAGCAGGGATTCGGCCGACTGATTCGCTCGCTGCACGATCGCGGCCTGCTTTGCCTGCTCGACAATCGCATCCTGAAGAAGCAATACGGGCGAATCTTTATCGATAGCCTGCCGAAATATTCGCGGACGACGGATTTAGCAAAAGTGGAGGAATTCTTCGGGGTGGAAGCCGGGTGAGGCTGGGCACTCATCCAAGGTTGTCATCCTGAGGGAGGAGTCCGCCGCGGCGGACGACGAGTCGAAGGACCTCTATAGCCAAGAGGCCCTCGGCTAATGTAGGGGTCCTTCGACTGCGTTCGGTCGCACACGACCTCACTCCGCTCAGGATGACAACCTAATCAAAAGCACGATCATTTCCTCTCGAAGAATCTCTTGATCTCCGGCCAATACTTCTGCACCAGCAACTCTGTCCTGCCATGTCCGCCTCGCGCGGACATCTTCAGCTTCACACCTGTCTTCTTCGCAAAGTTGTCGACCGATTGCCAAGGAATGCTGGGATCATCTTTGGCGTGGAACATCATGATCTTGGAAGGATCGATTTCCCCCGCATGATGAATGGGATTGAAGAACGTGCCGCTGTACAGCTTGTTCCAGTTCTTCTCTGATAAGCGATAGCCCTCGCCGAAAGCATCGCGCAGATAAGCAACGTAGCTCCGATTCGTCGTCTCGGCCCGCAACGCGCTGCGCAGAATCGACCAATCCACGACCGGGCAGTTGGCAATCACGCGTTTTACCCGCGGGTCGAGCGAGCACAGGATGGCCGTCGCGCCTCCGAAGCTCCCGCCGATTACGAAAATCTCATCCGGGCTCGACCTTAAACATCTCGCCGAAGGCAGCTTCGCGAACCGGTCGCTGCAAGCCGCTGATCACATCGAGAACGTCTTCATGTGGAGAGCGCGCAAGAAACTCCCCGCCGCTCTCCCACGCGCCGCGATAACGGGGATAGAAAACCCAGTAGCCTTTTTGTGCGAGCCACTCTGCAAACGGCTGCTTGCGGGGCATGCCGGGCATTCCGTCGCATAGGATGATTACTTTTTGGCGTTTGCGTGGACGGGACGGTGGAACAAATTCGGCAACAATATTTTTTGCGAACCGCGTGCGGAACATGCCTCAGCATAGCAGCGACAGCTAGCGATTCCGCCAGCGTACCTGTATTAACCATGCTTCAATTCAGCTACTCACACTGTACAACCATGATTAACCCCTCTAAGTAATCTTCCCGGGTCCCGCACAGCGGAATTCGCATTACTATCGGCTTACTTATGTCGCACCAGAGCGCAGTATTGATGACCCTCGACGGCTGGCAGCAGTGGGTAGGCCGCGTGATTGGCGGCCGCTACGCACTGCGGCAGTACCTTGGCGGAAGCGACCACACCGCGGTTTATGTCACCGAGTTCGGAGAAGCTCGCGCTGTCGCGAAGTTAGTTCCTGCAGACTCCGCCGACGCGGCAGCGCAACTCGCCCGATGGGAGGCGGCGTGCAACCTGGCGCATCCCAACCTGCTGCGCGTCTACGACACCGGACGCTGGCATGCCGACGACGAGCAAGACATGTTCTTCGCCGTGATGGAGTTCGCGGATGAGAACCTGGGCGAAGTGGTGGCTGAGCGCCCACTTACTCCGGTTGAGGCGCGCGAAATGCTCGTGCCGACGCTCGCGGCTTTGGAATATCTGCATGGCCGCAACCTGGTGCATGGCTGCCTGAAACTGTCGAACGTGATGGCGGTTGGATCACAATTGAAGCTCGCCGCTGACGGTGTGCGCCGAGTCGGCACGCGCCTCACCAGCGCTGAGCAGGAGGACTGGCGCGCGGTTCCCGAGGTATTCAACGCCGGAGTGTCGTCGCGCAACGATGTCTGGGCGCTTGGATTGTTGTTGGTGGAATCGCTCACGCGGCAAAAGCCAAAGCCTGAGAAGACCGGCGACTTGGGCGTCACAGTGCCGGACGACTTGGCCGAGCCGTTTAAGAGCATTGCGCAAGGCTGTTTGCGACGCGATCCGGCGAAGCGTTGCTCCATCGCGGAGATACGACGCATGCTGGAGCGGCCGATCGATGCGGCCAAGACGACGACTACGGTCGTGCCGATTCGCCCCGAGAGCAAGCAGGAGTTGCTGCCGCAGAAGGAAGCAGCGGTTCTGCAGCCGGTATCCGAACCGAAGCGGGATTCCAACTTAACTCAGGCGATCGATGTCGAAGTCCCATTCGATAGTGTCGAACCGCCGCAACGCAACAGTAGGACATTTGCTCCGCTGGCTATCGCTATTCTTCTGGCGATCGTTGGGATTCTCGGTCTGGTGAAACTTGCTGGACGGCACGCGAGCGACGCGAAGCCCCAGGCTGAAGTTGCGGCTCCGGTTAATAACCGAGCGCAGCCGATTACGGCAACTGCTGCGATTCCTCCAGTGAAACCAGCATCAGGCGAGGCGGCCAAGCAGGTGATGCCTGAAGTCTCACGCGTAGCGCAGAACAGCATTCATGGAGTGGTGAAGGTGCGAGTTCAGGTGAACGTGAACGACGCAGGCGAGGTCACGTTGGCTGGCTTGGCAGCGCGCGGACCAAGCCGCTACTTTGCCCGTGAAGCGCTCGAGGCTGCGAGACAGTGGAGCTTCACAGCACCTGTCGTGAATGGCAAGCCAGCGGCGAGCCGATGGATGATCGAATTCGATTTCCGGCGAAGCGGTGTGAAAGCGGAATCGAAGATGGTTCAGCCAAAAGCGTAGTGAAAAAACAAAAGACGCGATTGCTCGCGCCTTTTGTTGCGGGGCTGAAGCCCCAATCAATATTCCGTCCGCATTCCGCCGACCTGAAGGTCGGCACTACCCGAGCTGAGAGCTGACGGCTGATAGCTCTTAGTCGTGCACGCCGTCCATGAACGCGCGCAGCTTGCGCGAGCGCGACGGATGACGCAGCTTACGCAGCGCCTTGGCTTCGATTTGGCGGATGCGCTCGCGAGTTACCGCGAACGACTGGCCGACTTCTTCCAGCGTGTGCTCGGAGCCGTCTTCCAGCCCGAAGCGCATCTTGATCACCTTCTCCTCGCGAGCAGTCAGCGTACGCAGTACCTGCGCCGTCTGCTCCTTGAGGTTCACGTTGATTACGGCTTCAGCCGGCGAAACCACGGCGCGATCTTCGATGAAGTCGCCCAAGTGCGAATCTTCTTCTTCGCCGATCGGCGTTTCGAGCGAAATCGGCTCCTGCGCAATCTTGAGCACCTTGCGCACTTTGGCCACCGGAATGTCCATGCGCTTGGCGATTTCTTCCGAAGTAGGCTCGCGTCCGAGTTCCTGCACCAGCTGCCGCGAAGTGCGAATCAGCTTATTGATGGTCTCGATCATGTGCACCGGAATACGGATGGTGCGCGCCTGGTCGGCGATAGCGCGGGTGATGGCCTGACGAATCCACCACGTCGCATAGGTCGAGAACTTGTAGCCGCGGCGATATTCGAACTTGTCCACCGCCTTCATCAGGCCGATGTTGCCTTCCTGAATCAGGTCAAGGAACTGCAATCCGCGATTGGTGTACTTCTTGGCAATCGATACCACCAGTCGCAGGTTGGCTTCGATCAGCTCGCGCTTGGCATACTCGGCATCAACGTCGCCCTGCACGATTTCGCGCTGCGTGCGCTTCAGTTCGGTGAAGCTGGCGCCAGCGTCCTGCTCAAGGCGCTCCAGGTCGGCGCGAATCTGCCGCGCCTGTCGCTTGTATTCCTTGCGCTGCTCGTCGGAGCGGGTCTGCTCGGCGCGCTTGTCGAAGTTCAGCGCCTGCTTGTCCAAGCCGCGCATGCTGTCGACGGCCTTGTTTACGCGGTCGATCAGGCGCTTGCGTTCGGCGTTGGTGAAGCCCAGGGTGCGAATCACCTTCGAGAACGCCACCTGCTCGCGTCCCAACTGCCAACGCACCTTGCGGTTGAGCCGGGGATTCTTGCGCTGCGGCGTGTCGGCCAGCTTTTCAGCCAGCTGAAGCGACTTTTTATAGTGCTTGTTCAGCTCGTCGATGCGGCCGGTGATTTCATTCAGCCGCTTGAGCAGCACCTCTTCGGTGATTTCCTCATCGTCGAAGAGCACTACTTCCTTGATGGAGCGGACCCCGCGTTTCAGGTCTTCGCCCATGGCGAGGATCTCGCGAATCACGATCGGCGAACGCGACAACGCCTTGAGGACGCGAAGCTGTCCGCGCTCGATACGCTTGGCGATTTCGACTTCGCCTTCGCGGGTGAGCAACGGAACCGTTCCCATCTCGCGCAGATACATGCGGACAGGATCGTTGGTCTTCTCCATGGTGCCCGGCGTGAGGTCGAGTTCCATGTCCTCGCCGGCTTCGAGCTCACCATCGAACTTCTTGTCGGATTTGGGCCCTTCGAGCACGTCAATGCCCTGCGTACCGATGGTGGTAATCAGGTCATCGAGGTCGTCGGGCGAATGGACATCGTGCGGGATAAGGTCGTTTACCTCGTCGTACGTGAGGTATCCCTTCTCTTTGCCCACATCGATCAATTTTTTAATATCGTCGTACTTGTCTTCTAAAGCCAAGGCAGAATTTCCCCTGCGTGGCGCCTGCTGCGAGGCGCTCGGTTAGCGTGCACACGTCTGGCGGGAACAGTACCGAAGTACCGGCATATGCAGAAACCTTCGAATTTTAGCATGGGCCAGGCCCGCCCTCCTAGCCTTTTCTTTCACTTACCGCCGCCCGATGTGAGCGGCCTAACAGCGCGTCGGCATAAACCACACGCGTACACAGATTTAGATGTCATTCGCGGGGCATTCGCTTCAGCTATTGTCTTCAAACAGTTACGAGCCCGTCGCATCTACCGCAGGCCTCGTCGCCTGCTTCAGGCGCAGTTTTTCCTGGGCCAACTGCGTTTTAGAAGTGAGGTCCTCTTTGGCCTCCAAGTCTTTCACCCGCCGTTGTAGCTGATCGAGTTCGCGCTGCTGGTGGCGGCGTTTCAGCGAGCGCAAGGCGCTTTCCAACAATTCAGGAGTGAGCTCTTCGCTGGCGTGCAACAAGGTGGAAGCCAGCAGCGTGCGTTGCTCATCGGTCAGGGGAAGCGCCATGGGATCGCTGCCCTCTTCCACTCCGGTCAGCAAGGCGTTAAGAAGTTCTTCGGCGCCGCAGCCGACATGTACCGGGTCTTCACTGAGAGCGTAGTGGGCCTGGCGTGCGGGATCAAAGTCGAGGTCCTGCCCTTCGCGCTGGCTGAGGGGAGCATGCGCCAGGTCGCGGGCAGCCAGAGCGCGGATCAGCACCCGCTCGGCATCGGTGCATCCGGAGACCGACGGCGCGGTGACATGCTGGGTCGATCGCGCGGTTGCCGCTCGCCTTAGCTCTTGTCGTAACACTGAGGACTCGATTCCCAGGCGGTGCGAGATTTCGTTGGCTAACTCGTCGCGGGCGATGCGGCTGGGAACGCGCTGCACGTGCGGCAGCAGATAATTGACCGCCTTGACCTTGCCCTCGGGAGTGCGGAAGGGAAACTGCGCGCGGGCGCGCTCGATCAGGTAGTCGAAGTAGCGCGCCGAGTGGTGCAGCGCGTCGGAATACGCGTCCTTGCCCTTGTTGCGAACGTACAGGTCAGGGTCGAAGCCGGTTTCGAGCGTCAGCACTTTGATCTGGAAATCTTCGCTGACCAGCAGGGTGAGCGAGCGCTCGGCGGCGGCGGCTCCCGCGGTATCGGGATCGAAGTTCACCACGATGTTTTTGCTGAAGCGGCCGAGCAGGCGCGCCTGGGGTTCGGTAAAGGCAGTACCGGAGCTGGCGATGACGTTCTTGAATCCGGCGGCGTACACGGAGATGCAATCCATCTGGCCTTCGACCAGGATGGCGTAATCGAGTTGGCGGATGGCCTGCTTCGCCTTGTCGATGTTGAACAGCACACGCGACTTGGAATAAATCGGCGTCTCGGGCGAGTTGAGATACTTGGGCCCGGATTTTTCGTCCGCCGCCAAGGTTCGACCGGTGAAGGCGATGACCTTTCCCTGCTCGTTGGTGATGGGGAACATCACACGGTTGCGAAACTTGGAGTAGAGAGCAGTGGTCGGTGGCCGGTTGTCGGTTGCCGGGGTCTGGCTCGCGACTGAATGATCTAGCGACTGATCCTTTTCTTTCCACGAGAAGAGGCCCGAGTCGCGCATCACCTCTTCGTTAAACTGGCCGCGCACGGCATCGCGCAGCAGGAAGCCGCTGTCGGGCGCGAAGCCAATGCGGAACTCGGCAATGATCTCGGCGGTCAGGCCACGCGACTTGAGGTATTCGCGGGCGTGGGTTGACTCCGATTTGCGCAGCTGCTCCTGGAAGAAGACGCAGGCACGTTCGTTGATGTCGAGCAGTCCCCCACGCTGCCTCGCCTGCCGCGCCTCTTCGTCGGAGGCGTACTGCATCTTCGGCATGGGAACGCCGAGCTTCTCGGCGATCAGGCGAACCGATTCGGGGAAGGTGATGTTCTCAAGCTTCTGAACAAAGCTGAAGACGTCACCCGAGACTCCGCAGCCAAAGCAGTGAAAGAACTGATTGGTGGCGTGGACCGAGAACGACGGCGTCTTTTCCTGATGAAACGGGCAGAGGCCCTGATAGTTCTGTGCCCCGGATTTGCGCAGCTTCACGTACTCGCCGATGATGCGCACAATATCGGCCTGCTGCTTGAGGGTGGCCGCGAAGTCGCCGGGGTTCGCCATTAGAACAGTGTCCTCGTCCTGAAGTCGGGCCGCAAGGGAACAGTGCAGCGACGCTGTGGATTGTCTGTGCGTTGCCGCGGAATTCGGTGGAAGATGGGAGTCATATCGGGAAGTCGTCGTGCGATTGCTTCGGTTGTCGGCGAGTCACGCTGGAACGTCTGTTTACGGAGTGATAACTTTTCGCCGGCGACTTTGGCGCCGACGCTATGCACATGTTCCGGTGCATTTGGCAGGGTACCCCCCTCCCCCGGTATACCCGTAAAATCTTGAAACCATTCAGCCGTTTTGAAGAAATCCCCGCAAAATCTTGAGTGCGTGAGACTTAGAGGTAAAATCTTGCACAATAAGGAGTTATGGGCGATTTCTGGGGGATGGGAGGATGGGAGTGTTTTAGAAGTAGTTAACCGTGGCCAACAGGCGTTATGACGATTATTGCGCGTCACGCCTCCCTGTACATGGGCGGGACTTGGAGAAAGACAACTCTCCCTCGTCCTCAATGTGGCGATTCTATCGAACCGAGCGCAGTCGACCAAGCGAGTTCGTCACAGGTGTGTGTGACGTGGAAAACAATTCGTAGTACAGCTAGGGAGCATTGGGTGGCCGGGGCTAAAGCCCTGACATATTTAACAGGCTAGACGCTGGCCTGAAGGCCAGCTCTACCTTCTTCACCTTACACGCTGAGCTGAAGGCCAGCTCTACCTTCTTCGCAAAAACACGGTCATCAGGAAATAGACGAACGATGCCAGACCGGCGTAGAGGAACCCGTTGGCGAAAATGATGGTGCCTACCGTCATGATCAGCGGCAGAGCGCCCTCAGCGGTGGCCTCCAGGATTCCGACCAGCAGAAACGGCGGGCAAATAACGATGGCTGCCACACGTACAGGGGCGGTAAAGACGTCCGGGTGGTAGCGCCAGATCACGCAGAGCAGGACAGCCAAGGCTAATCCGACAACAAAAGCCAGGATCACCACGGTCAGGAAGGGCTTGTTTTTGTTTGGCGGAGTGGAATTCATGCGATTCGTACGATCTGCCGATAGATAAAGCGGGCGGGACGACGCTCGGCCAGCAACTGGTTATGCGGAGGACGTGCCGAGGCAGTTCCCGCTCTTTTGATCATGACGAAAGCCATCTTACTGGTTGTAGCCATTTTGTTTTTCCGGATGATGCTGCCTCGTCGGCAGCGACGCAGCAGTACCAGCATCACTCCCTATCAAAGTGTATTCGATGTGGAGGTGCCAGTGGATTTGGCGTGCGCGGCGGTGCGATCGAGTGGACTGGGCAAAGGTAGCGAGTCCGTCGCGTTGCTATGGCAGGGCGCCTTTGAAGGCACGGCCAAGGCTTTCACCACGGAGGACACGGAGGGCACGGAGTAAGACGAATCATGTCTTTATCGCGGCATTCCACCTCAACTCTCGATATGGCTCGTTAATAGCGCACTCCTTTTCGCCATTCCTGTCTCGAAGCTTTATGGCCGCGGTGTCCTCGGTGGTGAATCCCTTGTCACATCCCAGAGTGTCACGTGCTATGCTGGCGGCGAATCGAGGTGACAACCGATGAGCACGCAGGCCTATGGCGCCAACTACGGGAGCCCGATCCCACACAACATGGTCACGACGGCCTTCGTGCTGGACGGCTACACCATCAAGCGCAACCTTGGGTTAGTGCGCGGGATCATCGTTCGCTCGCGGTCGATCATTGGCACAATTGGCGCCAGTTTGCAGACGCTGGTGGGAGGCAATATCACGCTGTTGACCAATCTGTGCGAGCAGACGCGCGAGCACGCCTTCGACCTGATGCTGCAACACGCAGCCGAACTCGGCGCGAATGCGGTGATTGGTATGCGTTACGACGCGACGGAAGTCATGCAGGGCGTGACGGAAGTGCTGGCGTATGGGACGGCGGTGTACGTGGAGAAGGGTTCGTAGCGGCAGCGGAAAAACCGCAACTGCAGATCCCTCGCCGACAAGAATCGGGATGACAACCCAAAGCAACAAACGCGTGTACGCCTGGAGGGGCTGCTTGAAAAATCCAAAAGCACTGACGCTCGCGGACTAAAGTCCGCTCGCGAGATCAAGAACAAATGACTTGTTCGGCGCAGCTAAAGCTGCGCCCCTTCAAAACCGCAGTTTGACTTGTTCCCCGCAGCTCAGGCTGCGTCCTTCAAAACCGCATTGCAAGCTATTCTTTCCGCAGCCCTGAAGGGTAGCTCTGCCCGATATCCTCAGCGGCTAAAGCCTCAACCCTGCAGCAAGCCCGATTGCACCGCTGAAGCGGTGCTCCACCCAATGAAAATGGCGGCTCTCGCCGCCTTGGTAATGCTTCAAAATGGTGAGCCCGGCAGGAATCGAACCTGCGACCCACGCATTAAAAGTGCGTTGCTCTACCAACTGAGCTACGGGCCCACATCTCTCTAATTTACCACGCAACCAGCGGCACATCGCACCTCCTGAGCGAGCGCCGGCGGATGGATCCTGCCTGCGATTCACAAACACTTGACGAGATGGTGACCACAACTTGACTTGTCCCCGGACCTGCTCGTGACAGCTCTGCTCGCACGCGAGCCCACAATGCCAGACAAGACCCCGACTTCGAGAATCACGGAGGAAGCAATGCGCACGGTTAATCACCTAACCAACTTAATCGCCAAGATGGCAGTGTTGTCTCTGGTTGCGATGACGCTGTTGAGCCTTTCAGCGACCGCTCAATCGTTCACAGTGAATTGGCTGGTGTCTGACATCGACAGTGTTGGAAGCCAGCCCACGGATCCCGACCTGGTCAATCCCTGGGGCTTTGTCGCCAGCAGCACCGGGCCCTGGTGGGTTTCCGACAATGGCACCGGCAAATTGACGCTTTACAACGGGACGGGAGTGAAGCAGGGACTCATCGTCAATGTTCCGCAGTGGGACATGAGCCCGGGCGGCAATCCCAGCGGACAGATATTCAACACCACGCAGGACTTCAAACTCGCGAACAACAACCCCGCGGCGTTCATCGTTTCCACTGAGGACGGAACGATTCAGGGATGGAATGGCGGCACCATCACAACAATCGTGGTCAACGGCTGGCCCAATGCTGTGTACAAGGGATTGGCACTGGGCTCGGCAGGCGGCGCGAATTACATCTATGCAGCGAACTTCAAGGCTGGGACCGTGGATGTGTTCGACAAAACTTTCCAACCTCATTCGTTCGGGCAGAATGCTTTCGTCGACAACACTCTGCCTGCCGGATACGCTCCGTTCAACGTGGCCAACATCAATGGCAAGATCATCGTGAGCTACGCGCTGCAGGACGACGAAAAGCACGATGACGTCGCCGGCATCGGGCACGGCTACATCGATGTGTATGACAGCCAGGGAACGCTGCTGCAGCGACTGCCGCACGTTTATGCGTTGAACTCTCCCTGGGCGATGGTGATTGCGCCGAATACCTGGGCGCAGTTGAGCGGCAAACTGCTGGTGGGACAATTCGGCAGCGGCGGCATTGCTGCGTATGACCTCGCCAATAACCTTTTCGTGGGAGTGCTGCAGGATGACCAGGGTCTTCCCATTCGCATCAACGGACTGTGGGGACTTGCGTTTGGCAACGGAGCGTCATCCGGCCCGAAGGACACCTTGTACTACGCCGCTGGATATTTTGCCGAAGCGCATGGTTTGTTCGGCACGATCACGCTAGCTAACAACAACCTGGGGCGTACGCCGCACGCACATAAGTAGTCGAACGCAGCTTTTCATCCTCCGGTCGCAGAGGGGTTTCTCTGCGACCCTTTTTGTTTGGGCTGCACACAATTCTCGAGGTCGCGGGCGCATGAATGGGCTTCGGGCCTCGGTGCATTTCTTTCGCGATTCGTCAGCAGAAAAAAAGCGGCGCCGAAGCGCCGCTTGCTGAATTGCGTGCCCCTCGCGAGGCGCGCCAGAGTTGATGGACGAACCATCCCTGCAATCGATTTACGGAACGATTGCGTTGATGAAGTTCGCTCCCTTCGGGGTGCCGACACCGGTTACGTCGTCCCAGCCAGGCCCCGTAACCAGGGTGCTGTCGAGGCCAAAGCCCAGGTCGTACCAGCGGCTGGATGTGCCCTGGTAGAACGCACTGGTGAACTTGGTCGGTACGTCAGGCCCGACCAATGCTGTCGCCGACCAATACTGCGGCTTGATAGCACCGGTGAAGATGTTGCCCGTCAGATTGCTGACGCTGAAGGGATTCGTCTGAACCACGTCAGATAC
The DNA here is from genome assembly GCA_963791965.1 of uncultured Acidobacteriaceae bacterium. Lineage (GTDB taxonomy): Bacteria > Acidobacteriota > Terriglobia > Terriglobales > Acidobacteriaceae > CAVVDY01. Next base: position 563,941 of record CAWBUK010000011.1, read on the forward strand.
AGCACCGTTGGGCAGCGAGTACAAATACGGCGCAGCCTGACCCGCAGAGTGGCCGTTCTTCTGCTGGCTCTTCTGGTTCACAATCGCCCACACGCCTGAGAACATCGGGCAGGAGGCGCTGGTGCCGCCGATCACGCTGACAGTGTAGGTTCCGGGATTGTTGTACGAGTAGATGATGGTTACGCCGGTGTACGGGTCAGCCGTAAGTGAAATATCGGGCTGCCAGCGTCCTGTTCCCGGCAGGCTCGACTGCCAGGAGGGCTTAGCGAAGTACTGGCTATGTCCTCCACCACCGCCGAAGTAGAAGCACTGTCCCGGCGGAAGCAGAGTCGTAGCGCAAAGCGGCGGAACATCTGGATTCCCAGAATTGGGCTCGGCAATGCGAGTGATGGTTGTGCCCCAGCCGGTCTGGAACTGGATGCTGTAGTCGGAGTTAAGGAACACGCTGACGCCGCCAACCGCGGTAGCATGAGGCGAGTTCGAAGGCACGCTGACGGTGTAAGCGCCGGTGGCACGATAGAAGTCGCCGTCATCTCCGGTGGAGAAGTCCACCGAGACGCCGAGCGTAGCGGCGTTGGCGAGGAGGTCGTCCCAGGCCTGCATGTTCTGCGCATCATCATCGTATTCATCTCCGCCATAGCTGTTGGAGATGACATTGCCCAGCGAGTTGTCGAGCGAATACTGAATGGCTCCCTGGAGGTTATTGTCGAAGTTGTCGATGGCCTGAATCAGCACCACTTTGGCACCCGGAGCCATGGCGTGCGCCCACTCGATGTCAAGCGTGGTTTCACCTGCCCAGCCCGAGTTGTAGGGAGGCGGGCCCTGAGGGCTATACACGGCGAAATTCGCCGCCGGCAGGCTGAAGGTGGTGGAGAACTTGGCGATATCGGCAGCGGCAGTCGGTGAACCGTAGGCATCTACGATCACCACGGTCTGGCCGGTGCCGTCCAAGCCGGAGCCGTAAACCGGCGTAAGACCATAGGCTCCCTGCATCGCTGCGGGCTCGTAGCCGCAAGGAGGCAGGTGACCGTTGCCGTTGTGGATGTCGGCTCCATAACGATTGCCGGTGTACAACGCCGCGGGCATCTTGCCGCCGGTGGTAAAGCCGTGGCTCTCAATGCCGCGATAGCACTGGTACTCGTAATAGATCTGTCCCGACTGCGGTAGAGCGACTCCTTCATACTCTTTGCCGGTCGCGGGATCCTTGGGGAAGACGTGATGCGGCTTCATGGGGTTTTCGTGCAGTCCGCCAATGGAGCCGACGACACCGGCGAGTTGAGCCGGCAGCGAAGGATTATTGATGTTGGAGTAGCGGGCTTCACCGTTGCGCAGGAAGCGGTTGATCTGAACGCCGAAGGCTTTCTGCACCTCGGCAATTGTGCCCTGCGCGCTGACCGTGTAGTTGAACTTGTTTACCCCGGTCACGTTCAGGCCCTGTGACTTCAGGAAGTCCTGCACCATGGTTGCTTCCTGACTGCTGGGGGCAAACCGGTCGGCATACTGCTGTGGGCTCAGCCACTTCTGATACTGGGGCGAATTGCGGTCGTAGAGCTGTTTCAACAGGGCATCACGTCCGGCGCGGTCGTGCAACGCCAGATTTACCGTGATACCAATCACCCGGCCGGGATTCTCAGCGCCCAGATTCTGGGCGGTGGAGACATACGCCGGCACGCTGTTGGGGATGGTGGCCGCGAAAGCGGTCGGAACCAATCCAGCCAACACGGTAATAACGAGGCTGACTCCGAGGAGTCTCAACATTAGGCTTCGTGTCATGATCTGAATCTCTCCGTGTCTAACTCAATGGAACGGTGGACGTAACAGGCGGCATCGCTACCACAGACGCGCATCTCCGCCTTAGTTCAATTGCGGCGAGTCACCGCTCTAGGCGAGAAACCGGCGGCGAAGCATCCCCGCCACACCCAGAGCTCCGGAACCCAACAGAACCAGGCTGCCCGGTTCGGGAACATCGCTCAAGGTCACTGATCCTGGAGCCAGAAAGGTTTCGTTGCCGTCTCCTACGGGAACGTTCTCTCCTAGCACAATCGACAATGCGTAGGTTCCATCGCCTTCCAGTGGCGCGAAGTTGAACGAGCCTTTGTACTCCTGCGTTGTGCCGCAGTAGCCGCAATCAGGCACCAGGAAGCTCCCGACCAGCACGTCGTTCACATACAAATCGTTCTGGTACGAGTACCCCGAGTTGTTGCCCAAGTTGTTGATGAGGGAAAAATCGTAACTTAGCGACTGAATCGACTGCTGACCGGTGAAAAAGATCTCAGTGATGAAGTCGCCAGACGTGAACAGCGGCTCGCTCTGGTGATTCAGATTGCCCATGAAGTCACAGGCATTGCTGTTACAAGTGAAGCTGGTATCGCTCGGGAAAGTGACAATCGTATCGCCATACGCCACTCCGACGGCGAACAACGACAGTGCCACCGTGAGGAAAAGCACACGCACGGAAAGCTTTTTCATTATTGATCCTCCGTAAATCGTGAAAGGCGGTTCAAAGGGAGTTGTATTTTCGACGAGGTCTCAGCCGCCGAGAAAAGGACTGCCACAGAATTCAGCGGGGATAACGCCGATCTTTCCGCCCAGGACGCCAACGCACACGAAACCTCAGGCACCTTGAAGGAAAGCGAGATAATCATAGACCCGTTATTTAGCAAGGTCAAGCAAGAACTCGACTATCGGCGGTAGTATTTGCCGGTTATTGTTTGGCATTAACTTCGGAATGTCTACTACTCTCGGTAGTAGAAGGAAAGTAATTTTCTAGCTGCTTACTACAGAATGTTTTGTAGAAGGGAGATTGCCGGTGGTAAATCAGTGTTAGTGGCAGTTAGTTTCCGGAGCCGTTGCCGTCGCGGTGCTTTCTCTTGATCTCGATGCTGAGGCGCTTGATTTTCTGATTGAGGGTGGAGAGAGGAATCCGAAAACGATCGGCCGCTTCAGTCTGATTCCAGTTGCTCTTCTCCAGCATGTCGCTGATGATGCGCCGCTCACAGTCTTCCATGATTTCAAACAATGAGGCATCGGGGCGATGCTCCATCATGGCAAGCTTCGCAACTCTGCCGGCGATATCGTCAGGCAGCAGGTCAACCGTGAGTTCCGGACCGTTGGCTAACACCACTGCGCGCTCTAAAACATTCTCCAACTCGCGCACGTTGCCGGGCCAGTCGTAATCCATGAGGGGACGCAACACCTCGGGCGTGATTCGCAACGGAGGCTTCTCGTTCTCGCGCGCAAACTTATCGGCGAAGTGATAAACCAGGGGCGGGATGTCGTTCTTACGCTGGCGCAGCGGCGGCAGATCAATGGTGATGACATTCAGCCGGTAGAAGAGGTCTTCGCGGAACTTCCCTTCTTTCACCTGCTGCTTGAGGTCGACATTGGTCGCGGCGATGATTCGCACATCGACCTGAATTTCGCTGATTCCACCCAGGTGCATAAAGCGCCGGTCTTGCAGCACCCGCAAAATCTTTGCCTGGGTCTCAAGTCCCATGGTGCCGATTTCGTCGAGGAAGAGGGTCCCGCGATCAGCAACTTCGAACAGACCTTTCTTGCTGGCGATGGCGCTGGTGAAGGCGCCTTTCACATGGCCAAACAATGTCGATTCCAACAGGTCCGCCGGAACCGAGCCGGTGTTGACCGGAACGAAAGGCCGGTCGCGACGGGTGGAGTTCATGTGAATGGCTTTCGCGATCAGCTCCTTGCCGGTTCCGCTCTCACCCTGCAGCAGAATCGTCGAGCGGCTGGGAGCCACCTGCGCCACCAGGTCGAAGATGCGCAGCATGCCTTCACTCTTACCGATGATGTTTTCGAAGCTGTAGCGCTGCTTGAGTGCGCGCTTCAGGTGGATGACTTCTTCTTCAGCGCGACGCCGGCCCACGGCGGTACGAATGTCGGCCAGCAGCTTTTCGTTGTCCCACGGCTTTTGGATGAAGTTGGTGGCGCCGGCCTGCATGGCGTTGACGGCGTTCTCAACCGTGCCGTAGGCGGTGATCATGATTACCGCCAGCTCGGAATCGCGCTCCCGAATATCCTGCAAAATCTCGATGCCATTGCGTTCCGGCAAAGCGAAGTCGAGCAATACAAGGTCAAATGGCCGCTCGGCGAGACGGGCCAAACCCTCGGCACCATCGGTGGCGGTTTCTACCTGGTAGCCTTCGATCTCCAGCAGAGTCTGCAACGACTCGCGAATCGCGGCTTCATCATCGATGATCAGCACCGAGCCCTGCGACGCGGCGTCGTCGTGGTTACCGATAGCTCGGCTGAGTGCTGCTTCAGGCATTGACTGCTTTCTTGATCAAAGGAAATTCCATGGTGAAAGTTGTGCCTTCATCGGGTTTGCTGTTCACGCGAATCTTGCCGGCGTGCTCCTGGATGATGCCGTAGGTAACGGAGAGGCCCAGCCCGGTTCCGCCACTGTGCCCTGTCTTGGGCTTGGTCTTGGTGGTAAAGAACGGATCGTAGATACGCGGGATGTGTTCCTGCGCGATACCCGTTCCGGTGTCAGCGACGGACACCTGCACGTTGTGTCCGTTATTAGTGCTGACCATCAGGGTGCCGCCGGATGGCATTGCGTCTTTAGCATTCAGGAACAAGTTGAGGAAGACCTGCTGCAGCTTTCCTGTGTTGCCATAGATCGGCGGCAACTGGGCTTGCAACTCCTGAACCACCTTGACGCGGGCCACCTTCAATTGATGCTCCAGAAGCATCAAAGTGTCCTGAATAACGCGATTCAGGTCGACGCTTGCGAACTCAGTGGTCGAGGTACGAGAGAAGTTCAACAAGCTGTTGACGATCTCTGAAGCGCGGAAGGTCTGGCGCGTGATTTTGTCGAGCAACTCCGACTTCTTGGTGTCGCCGCTGACCTGCTTAGCCAGCATCTGTGCGTACGACGAGATCACCGCCAGCGGCGTGTTTACCTCGTGCGCCACGCCTGCGGCCAGCAGTCCGATCGAGGACAACTTTTCTGCCTGCGACAGCTGCCCTTCCAATTCCACCCGCTCTGTGATGTCGTCCACGATGATCAGGCGGCCGATGACGCTGAAGTCTTTGCTCACCAGCGGAGCGATCGCGATGTTGCTGGTGCGGGTGTCACCCGCTGTGGTGCCCAGCTTGAACTTGTACAGATTATGTATGCCTGCGCTCGGACGAACCCGGTAATACTCTTCCAGAAATTCCGCCGGAAAGACCTGGTTCAACCCCATGCCCATCACGTCAGCCCGCGGCTTGGCAAACATCACTTCCATCTGCGAATTCCACGACTCGATACGATCTTCGAGGTCTACCGCGAGCACACCGACGCTGATCGACTCAACAATGTTCTCGTTGAATTCCTTCAGCCGCTCGTATTGTTCGGCCTTGCTCTCCAGCGATTTATACAGGCGGGCATTCTGGATAGCGATGCCGATGTAGCCGGCCAGCGTCTCGAGCAACTGCACATCTTCGGTCGACAGGAAGTCACCTTCCGAGGTCTTGCCTAGTCCCAGCACTGCGATCATGCGGTTCATCACCGTGCAGGGAATGTAGTAGTGCAGGTCCAGCTTGCGAATTGCCTCTTGCGCCTCGGGGGTTTCGCGCATGGCATGGACGGTGTTGTCGAAGAACAGGTGCCCTGCTTCCCACTCCGGCCGCGCCAGGTTGAGGAAGCCGAGATCGAGCCCGAGGGTATTGGAAATCCCGTAGGACTTGGCCAGCATGAACTGCTCTGACTGCTCGGCATTCGACAGGAAGATCGCCATGCGGTCGACCATCAGCGTGCGCGACAGGCGATCGATGATGGAGGTGAGCATCCGGTCGAGGTCGGTCTCCGAGTTCAAATCGCGACCGAACTCGATCAGCGTCTTGCGGTAGTCATAACGCTTCTTGTAGAAGAAGCGGTCGAGATAATCCTGCACCCAGTTCTTGAAGGGGTCAAACAGCAGGGCCGTGACCGCGATGGCAATCGCGATGCCGATAGGTCCAGCACTCGGATAATGCCGATTGAACAGCGCGGAGACGCCGCCGATGACTCCGAAATACGCCGCCGTGATCGAGCCCGCGGCGATGGTGTAAGCCATGCCGCGCTTGAAGATCAGGTCGACGTCCATCAGTCGATAACGGAAGATGGCGTAACCGAACGTGAGCGGCAGGAACACCAGCGACAGTACCGAAACCTTCATCGCCAGCGATGGCGCGGCTCCCCGCAGATACGGGATGACATAGAACCCGACGAAGGGCACCACGGCGAGAATGGTTCCGCGGGTAACCCACTTCATCTGCTGGCGCAGGATGGCCGTCGTCGCGCGGCGGTAGCTCTGCCAGAGGACCAGCGTTGCCGCGACGAAATACGCAGCAAGGTACACCATCTGCACGCGGTCGAGGTTCCAGCGCAACATCTCGCTGGGCCGCGCCCAGGCCAGCAGGGTGATATTGATTCCCAGCAGGACCGCGCCCGGCAAATACACCACCGGGATCAACCAACGGTGCCGGTCGACAACCGCACGCCGCTCGGGGAAGGTCAGCGCAAAATGCAGGAACAGCGCCGGTTGCAACAACCAGGCAACTTCGTTGGCCCAGTAAATAATCCAGTCGAAGTCGTTCAGTTTGCCGGTGTAGTGGAAGGAGTAGAAGACAAACGAGACCAGGCAGAATACGTAGAAATGCGTGCTCTTGGGAGCGGTCCAGCGTCGCAGCAGCACGTAGACGCCGATGCCCAGGTAAACCAGGGCGATCAGCCGCAATCCAAGATCGAGCGAGCGGTCGGCGGGTATCAGGATCAGCGGCGCTTCCAGCGTCACTCCCCGGCGTTGCAGCGAGTAGCTGGCTTTCGACCAGATGCCTACGCGATAGAGTTGGCGCTCCAGGCTGCCGACATTCGTGACCTCATGGCCGTCAACTGAGAACAGCAGGTCGCCTTGCTTTACACCCGCCTTCTCGCCCAGGGCTGTCAGGATCGACTCGCTGTGCCTGGAGATGGCTGCCGTTCTCGATCCACCAGATGCCGTCGGTCGGAGTGGGAAAGCCGAAGCTCTTCTGGAAATTGATCCAGGCAAACGCGACCGCGGCTATGCTGACGAGTCCCAGGAAGACGGCGAAAAATCGAGTTTGCAGGTCCTTCGGCATCGGTTGCCGTTGCTGGCGTGATTTACCGCTCTGCTGGAGCACACCAGCCCTTGCCGCCATATCCTGCAACTCAGATGCCACGAAGTCGAACCTCACCCTACCGCTAAGTAGCTAGAAATAATGGACATCCTGAATTGTAGAACAGTCTCCATCCGCAAAATATGAATTTTGGGATTGAGGTGTGAAAAAAGGAATTCCTCATCCAACTAATTGGCACCACGAATCGCCCCATACAGGACTGATCCCGAGACGTACTACTAGGTTTGAAACCCGAAAATAGAGGAATGGATGCGGCGAGTTAACAGCTATTTGGCGAGATAGCGCTTGAGCTTCTCTTCGATTGCCGCAGGGTCAAGGGCGGTTCCCTGGTTCAGCTCTCCCAGGATTTGATCGACGACCTGCTTGCCTTCCTGGCGCTCGCGGTGCAGAAGGAATCCGTCGAACACGTGCTCGCCACGCATGGCATCGGCGATTTCCAGTGTCCTTGTCGTGTTCGCCGAGTTCGGTAAAGTACACGACCTTGTATTGGCCGGTGAGGGAGGTGTCGCGGTAAATCTCGAACATTAGCTTCTTGGTGTCAGAAGTGAGAGGCATGGCGTCTGAAAAAGATTTTATCGCGTCGGAGCCGGATGCGGGCTAACCATGTCAACCTAGCAGTGGCGGCTGCGGCCGAACAGAGTCGAAGACCCCATCCCAGCAAGGCAGGTCCGGAGCGATGCGGTCCTTCGACTCTCTGCTGCGCTCCTCGCTCAGGATCACATCGTGAAGCCGCAACTGATCACTGACAACTTCGCTAGTCGTTGGCCGACGACAGTTCCGGCTGCGACTGCGGTTCTATTCCAACCAGCGGCACCATTTCTCTCTCCTGACGCACGGACTTGTGGGTCAGGTTCATGCGCAGCGTCTTCTCGTACTCGGCCAACTGCCGCTCCATTTCGTTTGCGGCGTCAGCTTTCTTCAGCAAGTCTTCGCGATAGCGCTTCAGGAAGTAGTCGATGGTTTCGACACGAATCTTGATCGAGCCGGTGGGCTTGTTCTCGTCGAGATCTTTGAACGCGAAGTACGGCGTACCGGAGTTCTCGATGATGTCTTCGATTACCGTGTAAATCGGAGCGTCGTGCCCGCACTTGAAGTTGCTGATCTCCAGCGCCACCAGGTTCGGATGGCGCGCGGTAAACTTCGCTGCCCAGACTTTCATGTTGGTGCTGGCGGAGTAGGCGTTCTTCCACACGTCCTTGATGTCGAGAGCGTGCGTGATGGTGCCGGCGCGGACTTCGTCGCCGAACAAGCGATCGAGCATGTCTTCATCCATCGGCAGGTGGCTCTGCGAAAACACCGGGTACCCCAGCTTCTGGAACTCCTCCATGATCTCGTGGTTGAGTCCCGGATCGTGGTGATACACGCGGCCCAGCATGACGATGCCGAGGCGGTTTTCGCGCTCCAGCGTGTCGAGCATTTCGCGGGCCTGCTTCTTCAAGCCCAGGTCGTAGTCGTCCAGCGCTTTGTAAGCGACCGCCATCGCCCGCTCGTTCTCCTCTTCCGAGATTCCGAGGATCGGTCCCCAGCACTGCCACATCTGCAACCCAAACAGCTTCGGATTGTCGATGTTGAGCAGCGGATCAAGGTACTTGATCCCGTTCTCGGCGAAGACGTCGCTCTCCTTGGTGAATGCCGCCTTCACCGCATCAGGCGTGGCGGTCACCGTAGGACATGCGCTGCTGGCACTGCAATTCTTCAGCGGCTGATGCAGCGTGTCGATCATCGGGAAGAAGATGGTGTTGAGCGGCTTCTTCTGATGCTTCTGGAAAACCAAGTTGTAGACGTGCGGGATTCCGATCTTCGACGGGAAGCAGGGATCGATAGCGCCGCGGCCCGCACCCGTGCGATAGAGTTCCTGCGAGGTGAAGTCGGAGTAGATGATGTTCTCAGGCTGCACGCCCAGGCTCTCGAAATAAGCGGCGAACATGGGCGCATACAGGTACATTTGCAGTACCTTGGGCATGCCGACACGGTGCGTCGCGCGAGCCTTCATCAGCTCGATTCGCTGGTCGACCGAAGCCTTGTTGAAGAGCGACGACTTCCACGATTTGGTCGGCAGGGGATCCGCAACGCTTGCCGAGTTACGCGGCCGGAATGCTTCATGGGCAGCGATATCGACGAAGTTGGGATTCTCCTTCTTGATCGCGTCCAAGCCGGCCTTGATGCCACGCATCGCGCTGACGTCTTCCACCTGACCCTTTTCGCAGGTCGAGATGATCAGGCGGCGCTCCCCCGTCTGCAATGGCACCTTCGATTTGAACACCGGCAGCGGCGTAGAGGTATCGAGCTTTTCGTCGTCTCCGGTTTTCACATCGATGAAGGTGCGCAGGCAATTGTTCTTGCAGAAGTAGCAGCGCGTCTCTTCACTGCGAGTGGTGCGGTAGCCGATCTTCATTACCGCATCAATGCCGATAAACGAGGTGCGATGGCCATTCTTGTACAGGCGAACGGCTTCGACGCCCGCGCCGATAGCACCCGACTCACCGCAGTGTTCGTGAACGATAACCTCCGGCCCGTGCTCGACACCATGGAAGTGCGAGCGGATGAAATCAACTTCCGATTTCACCGCGGCCAGGTTCTTCTGCGTTCCGCCCTGCAGGATGAAGCGCGAACCCAGCTTGGCCAAGTTAGGAATCGCCGCGACGTACAGGAAGATGTTCTTCGGCAACACAGCCGCGAGTCCGGCGAGGATCTCTTCGCCTTTCCATCCCTGGCGTTGGAAGTTAACGATGTCAGACTGCATGAACACCGCGCAGCCATAGCCAAACACCGGCATGGTATTGGCGCCAAAAGCTATGTCGGCGTACTCCTCAACCTTGTAGCCCAATGCCTCGGCTGTGCCTTGCAGGAAGTATCCGTTGCCCGCCGAGCACTGCGTGTTCAGCTTGAAATCTTTGACGCGGCCATCTTTCAGGACGATCAGCTTGATGTCCTGACCACCCACATCGACGATGACGTGCGGATCTTTGTAGAACTTCATCGCCGACTCGGTGTGCGCGACGGTCTCAACCAGCGCGACATCGGCTTTGAGCACGTCTTTCAGCACATCCTTGGCATAGCCGGTGGTGCCCACGCCGAGAACCTCGAGCTTTCCACCCTGCGACTCGACCTGCTCGCGGATAGCCGCGAACATGTCGATGGTGTCCTGGATCGGGTTGCCGTTAGAAAGCTGGTAGGCCTTGCACAGCACATCGCCGGCTTGCGACATCAGCACGGCCTTGGTGGAGGTCGATCCGCCATCGATGCCGATGAAGCCGCTGACGACTTGGCCCTGTTCGAAGGTCGCACCCTTGAACTTGGGGATGGTGTATTCCGTCTTGAACTTCGCCAGCTCTTCATCGGAAGCGCTGAGGCCCGCGGCGCCTGATTTCGCCTTCTCCGCCTGACGGCCGACCGTGATGTAGTCCTCCAGGCACTCGGTACCCATGTAGATACCGACCTCTGGGTCTTCGTCTTTGCCAAACTCAACCGCGCCGATCGCCGCGAAGTATTGCGCGTTGTCGGGAACCTTGATCAGATCTTCCGGCTTCATGCCCTCCGGAATTTCAACCTTGCGCTCTTCCCACATGCGGGGAATGTTCTGCTGCCAGGCTTCTTTCATGCCGCGAATAAAGCTGTTCGGCCCACCCAGCAACAGCACGTGCGGACGCAGTGTGTGTCCGCGCGTAAGTACCGTAAGATTCTGCAGCACGATGGCATCGAACAACGACGCCATGAGTTGGTCCGGCGGGATGCCCTGCTTCTGCAAACCGTTGATATCGGTCTCGGCGAACACACCGCATTTGCCCGCGACCGGATGCAGCTTGATTCCGGTGTAGCCCTGCTCGCCCAGCTCTTCGGTAGGAATCTTCAGTTTGGCATTGATCTTGTCGATGACCGCGCCTGTGCCACCGGCGCACTTGTCGTTCATCGACGGAATCTTCTTCTTGCGACCGGTAGCCTCGTCCTCTTTGAAGACGATGATCTTCGCGTCCTGCCCGCCAAGCTCGATGACCGAGTTCACTTCCGGGTGCATCTTCTCGACCGCCAGCGAGACCGCGGTGACTTCCTGCACGAACTTCGCGCCGACCAGGTTCGCCAGAGCTCCACCACCCGAGCCGGTAATAAAGATGCGGCAGTTGTGCGGCGCAATTCCGGCTTCGTCCTGCATGCGCTTCAGGAACTCGAGCGTCTTCTCCGGCTGCTTGGTTTCGTGGCGCTGGTAGTCGCTCCAGATAATCTGGTCGGTTTCAGCATTCACCACGACCGACTTCACGGTGGTCGAGCCGACATCCATGCCGACCATATAGACCATCTTGTGTCCGGATTGCGCAGAAACCTCGCGAGATTTGGCCAGGATGCGGGCCGGCAAGGTGTCGGGCGATGTGCTCTTGATCAGATCATTGAGCTGAACATCGACCCTGGTCGCGCCGGTGCTGCATGATCCGTGCTCGTGCGAGTGTGAACTCACTTGGGCCTCCTGAGTTCGTGCGTGGGGGCTTGGGCCCCTCTCGTTATGGTTGAAGGGGCGCAGCTTTAGCTGCGCCGTAATTGGAAAACACCGCGTCAGGACACGACTTCAGTCGTGCCGAAAGACTCGGACAGCAAATGAAAGAGCGTGGCGGCACGACCAAGGTCGTGCCCTGACTCGAATCTTCGCAACGCCGAATTTTCCGGCACAGCGAATGCGGCCTTCAAACGCCGCTGTACCTAATCCTCGAAATTCCCTTCCATCCTCTTGAATCCAACCTTGGCGTGCTTCCAGAGCCACTTGATGACGCGCTCGTCGTTGTAGCAAAACGCCAGGATGTGATTCAGCGTCGAGAAGCAGGTCTTCTGACACTCCTGCTTCATGTCGGCAAGCTGCTTGCGTTCGAACTTGTGGTTCTCGATGGTTCCCCAGTCGTAGCTGGCGTTGTACATGGGGAAACACGGCGCCAGGGTTCCGTCAACGCGCACGATCAGCGAATTCATACCCGCACGGCAGCCCCAATCGTGCAGGTTCCCTTCAATGAACTCCTTCATCTGCGATAGGCGCTTCACCGAATTCACCATCTTGTAGCCGGAATTCTGCTTGTCGATCAACCAGTCAATTAGCTCAGCAACCACCGGATGGTCTTCTTTGCGAATAAACGTGGGATTGCTCTCGTAATGCTTGAACGCCGGCTGCTCGGTCATCGGAGATTCGCAAATGTGATAGTCGGTCGCGATGCCGTTGTCGTGCGCCAGTTCCGTCAGACGCCGCACATCATCAAGATTGTTGCGGCAGATGTTGATGTTCAGGAAACACGAGTAGCCGTACTTGTACTGCTTCTTCACCATGTAGTCGAAGTGCGAGCGGATGGGCACCATCGCCTTGGGCAATCCGCTGCCCGGCACATCGTCCCATGCATCAACGGCGAGGTTGATGGTAGCGACACCCGCATCGGCGACTTTGTCGATCACTTTGGGCCACAGCAGGCGGCCATTGGTGGGCAGATAAATCCAGAAGCCCTTTTTCGCGGCGTAATAGATGATCTTGTGCGCGAAGTCGGGGCGCAGCAGCGGCTCGCCTCCCATCAACGCCAGTACGCCGGCGCCGGATTCGCGCAACCAATCGACCGAGCGCTTGGCAATATCTTCGTTCATTCCGCGCACGGTGTTATCGAAGGCCCAGCAGTAGTGGCAGTCGAGGTTGCACTTCCACTCGTTGAACAGGTACGCGATCATGGGGTGAAAATCGCCCGGCATGACCCGCGAACGAATAAACGGGAAAGCCCAGCCACGCATGGCGCGGTAAATAATCTTGTTGTTGTACTTGCGCTTACCGTTGGCGGGGAAGTAATCCTCGTCGGGCGCAGTCAGCAGTTCCGGATATTGCGGGAACACCGGCTCGGGCAGCGTCTGCTCCACTCCGTCCTTGGGCGCAGGCAGCAGCGTGCGCGCGTCCGGCGGCTTCATCAGTAGATCGTGAAGCTGCACATCCAGACGAAACGTTGGCGTAGACGAAGAGCTCTCTGGAGTTGAAGCGGTAGGCGTTTCCACCTCGGCCATTGCCTTGGCTGTCCTTTCTTCAGTCGTTTGTACAACGCCGGCGTAAAGGCGAGCCGGTTCGGGCACCGCAATTAGAGTTTAGGCCTGGAAGCGCGAAAGTTGAACCTCCAGGCCTAAGTGAAACACTACGCGATGGCCAACTCCTGCTCCTGCTTCTGCTCTTGCACCTGGCGCTTGGCAGCCGGAACCCGCTTGATGCGGGTCTTGCGGTCCATCAAGTCGCTGACATGCAGTACAAAATGCGCCGCCGTGCCGGTTACGCCATGAACGTGTGGCACGGGATAGAACAGGTTGCGCAGCTCGGGATGATCGGCGACATACTCCTTGATGTCTTCCAAACTCTTGCCGGTGGACTGGAGTACCTGGTCGAACTCCATGCGGGCCTTGACCTTGGCTTCGCCGAGCGCCATCTGCACCCGGCTGTGCGCATTGATCTCGCCTTCGCCTGAAGTTTCAATGGGCAGGAAGATCATCTCCTTGAAGTGATTGGCTACGCCCGACTGCACGCCGTCGGACTGCGAGGACGGCATGCATCCGAACGGCTTCAGCGCCAGCACCATGTGGCACAGGCGGTTCTTGGTGTAGTAAACGTTCTTCCCGACTTCGAGGTGGCCTTCTCCGCCGCGCGCAAACTCGTTGTAGAACGGGTTCGCCAACTCGGCCAGCTCTTTCTGATCGACCAGTTCGTGCGCGATGTTGCCCAGTGCTTCGACCACGCGGTGGTACTGCCGCGCGTAGATGCGCTCGCCGATGCCGATCATCCACTGCTTCTTTTTGAAGTTCAGCTCGTTGAGCGCCAGCTTGTGCAGCTCCCACGGCTTCACCTTCTTGAACTTTGCCTCGAGCGGCTTCTTCGCCAGGTTGCGCGCCTTCACCTGGTACATCATGTACATCACCCAGGTGCCGATGGGCTCGACCAGCACCTGCGCGCCTTCGCGCTCCAGGAAGTCGAACATGTGGAAGTTGCCGTCACCCTCGGTGGTCTGCGCCCAGAACTCGCCAATGATCTTCACCACCGGCTTCACTCGCAGGCGATCGACTTCAATGGCGCCAAGCTGATCGTGTACTGCCTGGAGAGCTTCTTTGTATGGATCGCCGTACAGCTGCTCGCGTACCTTCAGCAGAGAGTTGACCCATATCTCCCACTTGGCGCCTTTGCTGGCCCGAATCTTCTTGGCCATCCATTCCGGCAGATCTTCGTGGTCCTCGAACGGCTTGCGCTCGCGCAGCATGGTGCAGAGCGTGTCGACGGCCTCGTGGAATACACGGTCGGTCTGGCCCTTTTCAACTTCGAAGGGACGCACGCGATAAATCATCTCGTGCATGATGTCGCCCAGGTTCAGCGCATTGAACATGCCCAGTCCGAAGTCGACGGTGAACTTCAATCCCGCTTCGCCGGAGGCCGCCTTCACGCCATCGTTCTGCTGGAAGAGCAGGACGCGGAAGCCTTCGAATCCGGAATTCTGCAGCGCCAGGCGGTATTCCGCCTCGTACATGCCGAAACGGCAAGGGCCGCAGGAACCAGCGGTGAAGTACACGTAGTTGTCGATGATCTGTTTCTTGGTCAGACCCTGCGCTTCAAGGCTCTGCAAGTACTGCACCAGGTTGCCGACGGTGAAGTACGTTGGATTGCACTGGCCGTTATTTCCGTATTCCTTGCCCAGCTGGAAGGCGGCTACGTTGGGCACGGGAGTAATTTCGCAGTTGTAACCGCAGCCTTTGAACACGGCCTGAATGACCTTCTCATGCTTCCAGGTGAGTCCGCCGAAAAGGATGGTCACATTGCCGCGCTCCTCGGCGCCAAAAGGACGCTCGGCGGGACGACGGAAGTGACGGACGGGCCCGCTGTCGAGCCCCATCATGCTGGCAAGACGCGCCCGCTCATGGGCGAGTTTGCGCTGGATATCTTCTTCGCTGCTCTGCGGCGAAGCGACTAGGGAATCGAGGGGGATATCGATGCGAGTCACAGGCATGTGTTGTGTCCTTTGCGCAGGTTGAGATTCGCAATGCGTTGATTTGTTGTCTTGTTGATTGCGGAAACTTCTGAAAGGCAGGCACACGTTCCATGAGAGCGGAGACACCGTGGTTCGAAGCGGGTGAAAACTCTCACGTCGAGATTACTCGGTGAAACCCTGAGCTAGTTGAAGAACGTTGTGGAACAGTTCTGAGAAGACCAACGGCTCCGGCCTCCCCACCAATTGCTGTCCATTATGCAGCTTGGCGAGGCTATCGGCAACCGCCCGAGGGCTCATTGTCGGTAAATATTTTCGTTGGCAGATTGTGGCAGATACAGCATCAGGCAAAGTTAATCGAAATGTGAAATTGGCAGCACAAATACTCGCCAAATGAGCCCCGGTCGGGGACGCCGGTATCTACCAGACGCCCTTGTCACTGCCCGTAAGTTTGTAGGCCACCGCAGCGGCGGAAGCCAGCGGGGGCAGCAACGACAATCGCAGCGTGGCCGGGACATCGCCTCGCAAAGCCGCCTGCGTGACCTGGCGGGTGTACAGCTTGGCTCCGTTGGGTACCACGGGAACTCGTATGAAGCGGCCGCCAACGTAAACCGCTTCTCCGCCAAACTGCGCTGCCTGAAGCACAGCCGGCGGCAACTGCGGAGCGGAGCCGCGATACGTCTTTACGTAATCGCAAACAATTTTCAGATAAGTGGCGACCCCGTTCCAGATTCCTCCCAGTTCGGCGGCACGCCGAAGTTCGACAAAATCAACTTCGCCGGCATCCAGCAACCCAGCCGTGTTCACGATGTCGCACACCCGGAAATAAAAATGGCGGTACATACGCTGCAAGGTCGCGACCAGTACCCGCTCCTCGGGAGCCGGGATCAGGAACGTGAAGCCACCAATCGTTTTGGACACGCGACGGCTCACGAAACGGCGCGCCATCTGCGTCTGCTCGCCGGTCTGTCCCAATCGCTGCGCGTGAACTTCGATCAACTCGGGCAGCCCCGGAATGCAGAAATTCCACTTGTTCGCCAGCCGGTCTCCCCAGCTGCGTGGATCCACCTTGGCTCCCAACCGCGTCACCATCACCTGCTGCACACGCTTCTCGTCGCCAGTGGTATAGAGGTCGAGATCGTTGCCCAGGTCGGGCCAGTGGTCCAGCGACTTCATCACCGTCACGGCGCAGCCCGCGTCTTCCAGTTCCTCGCAAATGCGCTGCAAAATCGGCAGCGCGTTCTGAATACGCTGCTCCTGCCGGGCAATCACTACCTGCGCCCACTGCGCCAAATCGGAGTCGGGTTCCAATTTCCCCAACGCCGCCTGTAGCGCTCGCACCACCACGTGGTTCGAGTCAGCGACCGACTCAAAGTGTTCAAGCTCCTGTTGATTGAGGCCGCCAAGGTAACGAACGACATCGTCTGCTTCGGCAGGATTGAGGGTCAGCTGTGAGAGAGAATGAATCAGTACAGTGTCGGCAGAGTTGTTGGGCATTTTTCGCAGTTTTTCGCCTTAAGGTTTTGCTCAAACAAACTTGGATGTGAGCAGCGCGAACGGAGTTGGACGGCAGAGCTGACCGTCGCGCCAGGGCTCGCCGCGAGATCCGCCAGGGGTCCCATCCCGGGTGATATCTCGCGCCCATTTCCCGGTGCCAAATCCCTCCCGCTCTATAATTCCTGTTGCCCGAAATTGTTAAGTGGAAACGAGGCTTTACTTGGCCTATCAGGACCTGAGGGAGTGGATCTCCGCGCTCGATCGCGCCGGAGAGTTGAAGCGCATTAAAGCCGAAGTCGATCCCATCCTCGAAATTACCGAGATCACCGACCGCGTCTCCAAGTGGGGACCGCGCGGTTCCCACGGGCCGGGAGGCCCTGCCCTGCTCTTCGAAAACGTCAAAGGCTATCGCGGCTCGAAGGTCTTCATCAACCAGTTTGGTTCCGAGCACCGCATGAAGATGGCGCTCGACGTCGATTCGCTGGACCAGATCTCCGACCGCATCAAGTACTTCATGGACGTGAAGTCTCCCGAAGGCCTGCTCGACAAAATCAAGATGCTGCCCATGCTCGCCGACCTGGGCAAGTTCTTCCCCAAGGAAGTGAAGAGCGGCCCTTGCAAAGAAGTTATCCTGCACGACAACTTCTCGCTGCTCGACTTCCCTATCCTGCAATGCTGGCCGAACGACGGCGGCCGGTTCATTACGCTGCCCTCGGTCGTCACCAAGGACCCGGCCAAGGGCAAGCGCAACGTTGGCATGTATCGCCTGCATGTCTACGATGAGCGCACGACAGGAATGCACTGGCAGCGTCAGAAACAAGGCGCCGAGCACTATCGCGAGCGCATGCGTCGCGCCGCCGCACATGGCGAGGCCGAACCAATTACCGCAGCTCTCGATATGATGGCGCGCTCGGGCGGCGGCTCACGCATCGCCGAAGGCAAGCAGGTGGGCGGCCGAATGCCGGTGGCGGTGGCGATCGGAACCGACCCCGCAGTTGCATTCTCTTCAATCGTTCCCGCTCCGCCCGACATCGACGAGTTCTTGATCGCCGGTTTTCTTCGCCAGAAGCCAGTCGAGCTGGTGAAGTGCGAGACCGTCGACATCGAAGTGCCGGCAAATTCCGAAATCGTGCTCGAAGGCTACGTGCAGTTAGACGAACTGCGCCCCGAAGGGCCGTTCGGCGACCACACCGGCTTCTACACCATGGAAGATCTCTATCCCGTCTTCCACGTCACCTGCATCACGCACCGCAAAGACCCGATTTATGCGACCACGATCGTCGGCAAGCCTCCCATGGAAGACGCGTGGATGGGCAAGGCTGTCGCGCGCATCTTTCTGCCGCTCATGCGGCTAACCATCCCTGAGATCGTCGACGTGAACCTGCCTATCGAAGGCGTGTTTCACAACCTGATGATCGTCTCGATCAAAAAGTCCTATCCCGGGCAGGCCCGCAAGGTGATGAACGGCATCTGGGCGCTGGGACAGGCCATGTCGACCAAATGCATCTTGGTCGTCGATGAAGACGTGAACGTGCAGGACATCGGCGAAGTCACGCTGAAGGTGCTGAACAACATCGACCCCGAGCGCGACATTCAGTTCACCCTCGGCCCAGTTGACTCGCTCGACCACGCCTCGCGCCTGCCGGACTTCGGCTCCAAAATGGGCGTCGATGCCACCCGCAAGTGGCCCAGCGAAGGCTTTACCCGCCCCTGGCCCGACGAGATCACCATGGACCCGGAGACGAAGGAGCGCGTCACCAAGCGGTGGAAGGAGTTCGGGCTGGGGTAGGAGAGAAGTTGTCGGTTGTCGGTTGTCAGTTGTCAGTGAACGAAGTGACGTTACCCGACTGACGATTCTTCAATGAGATTGTCATGACGAGGTCGCCGCGGCGACCGAGGCATCTGCTCTCGTTCGGAACGCGCACATAGATTGATGGGGCGATAGAACGACGTCGCCTCGAGTAGAAGCCCAACCACACGCATGCTCACCCTCCTCACCGCCGCCGACCAAATCCGCACCCGCCGCCTCTCGCCCGTCGAACTCACGCGCGAATGTCTCGCCAACATAGACCGGCTGAATCCAACACTCAACGCCTTCATCACCATGACCGCCGATCTCGCACTGGCCCAGGCGCAACGTGCAGAAGAAGAAATCGCGTCCGGCAACTATCGCGGCCCGCTGCACGGCATCCCGATCGCGCTCAAGGACAACATCGACACTGCCGGCATCCGCACCACCGCCGGCAGTAATCAATACCGCGAACGCATTCCTACCGAAGACGCCGAGATCGTCCGCCAACTGAAGCTCGCCGGCGCCGTGATCGTCGGCAAGAACAACATGCACGAGTTCGCCTTCGGCGGAAGCGGCATCATCAGCGCCTTCGGTCCGGCGAAAAATCCGGTCGACCCCCAGCGCATCACCGGAGGCTCTTCCTCCGGTTCTGCGGCCGCTGTCGCCTCAGGAATGTGTGTCGCCGCTATCGGCACCGATACCGCCGGCTCCGTTCGCTGCCCGGCAGCGCTGTGCGGCGTTGTCGGCCATCGTCCCAGCCAAGGCGTGTTGAGCAATGCCGGCATCGTTCCTCTCGCCGAATCGTTTCGACACTCCCGGGCCCCGATCGCCCAAACCGTCGCCGACGCGCAAACGCATCCTGCAAGCCTTGTCGCCCGTGGGATGCCCGCCGCTGTTGCCTTCACGGCCGTTCGATCTGACGAAGCTGCGAATCGGCGTAGCGCGCAACCTCGCCATCGACCTGGAAGCCGATGTCGCGAATTGCTTCGAATCCGCCGTTCAATCACTGGTGAAGCGGGTCGCCTACGTTGAAGACGTTCGCGTTGAGGTGGAACCTGCATGGAGCGTCCGCAACTTCGAGATCTTCCACTATCACCAGCAAATGTTCGAGCACACACCACAACTCTACGATCCGCGAACCCTCGATCGCGTGCGCGGCTCATCCGGTGTCAGCGAGATCGCATACGTGCGAGAACGCGAAACACTGAAAGCGGGTCTCCCCGCTGACTCCCTGTTTGAACAATTCGACTTGATCTTGTCGCCGACGGTTCCCGTTGCAGCGCCGCTGCTCAGCGACCTCGAGGCGATGGACTCCGGCCGCGCTTCGCGCCTACGAAGTGAAGTCGCTGCTGCGCAATGCCCTGCCCTTCAGCTTTCTATGGTGGCCGAGCATCTCGGTCCCGTGCGGATTCACTAAGGCTGGCCTGCCCGTCGGCCTGCAAATCTCGGGACGCCCGGGAGACGACTGGCGAGTTCTTCAGTTTGCGATGGCATACGAGCAGGCGACGGAGTGGCACAAGCCGCGCACCTGAATCGCGCAACTAGAGCTCAGAACCCTACAAACACTGGCTCGGTCTGTAGCTCGATTCCAAACTCATCACGCACCCGCTCCTGTATCTCATCCTTCAACGCGACAATTTCAGCCGCCGTCGCCCCTCCCCGATTCACCAGCGCCAGCGCATGGTGACGCGAAATTCCCACAGTGCCCTTCGCGTAACCTTTATGAAACCCTGCCTGCTCCACCAGCCAAGCCGCCGGAATTTTCCGCCGCTGTTCTCCCGCAGCATAGCTGGGCAGTTGCAATCCGCGCGCAGATAACCGCTTCGCCAGATCAACGTACTGCTGCTCGCCGATCACCGGATTCTTGAAGAACGACCCCACACTACGTGACTCTTCCGCTCCCGGTTCGATCACCATGGCCTTCCGCCGACGAATCTCCAGCACCGCTTCTCGCGTCTCAGCCAGCGAAGGCTCGTCAGCATGATTGGCAAAGTGGTCTTGCAAGTCGCCGTATGCGACTTTCGGCTTGCCGCCTTGCACCAGGCAAAAGCTCACCCTGGTCACGATGAATTCCCCGCGATCCACGCTATTGAACCGGCTGCTCCGATAGGCGAATTGGCAGTCAGCGTTAGAAAGCACAACGCTCTCCAGCGTCGCAACCTGTAGCGCCCGAACCTCGCTGATGGTCTCGCTGACTTCCTGCCCGTAGGCGCCGACATTTTGGATGGGCGTTCCGCCAACCGTACCCGGAATGCCGCTCAAGCACTCCAACCCGGCGAAGCGCGACTGCACGGTTCCGGCGACGAAGGCGTCCCAATGTTCGCCCGCGGCGACATCAAATCGCACCCCCTCCCCGCCCAGGCTCCGTTGCGAAATGCCGAGCAACGCGATCTTCAGGACCAAGCCTGCAAAACCGCTATCCGCGATCACTAAATTGCTGCCACCACCCATAACAAAGACGGGCAACTCACGCTCCCGGGCGAAGATTAAAGCTTCGCGAACATCCTGCTCGCTGCGCGCTTCGCAGAAAAAGCGCGCCGCACCGCCCACGCCAAGAGCGGTCATCGGTGCCAGCGGAACGTTTTCGAGAATCAGCA
This sequence comes from uncultured Acidobacteriaceae bacterium, assembly GCA_963791965.1. Classification (GTDB taxonomy): domain Bacteria; phylum Acidobacteriota; class Terriglobia; order Terriglobales; family Acidobacteriaceae; genus CAVVDY01. The sequence continues at coordinate 584,934 of CAWBUK010000011.1, forward strand.
TGGAAATTCGGCAGCCAACAAAAGCTCACCATGAAACCCCTAGAGCAGTCGGCGTTCTTCTCTCAAATCTACTCTGTGTCTCTGGGACTCTGGGGTTATGTTTTGGCAGCGCCCAAACAAAGTCAATTTTCGCGTCGCCTGCTTTGCTAGAATTCGCCCCAGCGGCATCGCACATGTCCTACGTTCCCTTCATCAAGGCCTCCGCCTGCGGTAACGATTTCCTGATCATCGACGCTGCGATCTCGACCGGTGACCTGCACACACTCACCCGTGCCATCTGCGATCGCCACAACGGCATCGGCGCCGACGGAGTGGAATGGATACTGCCTGCCCAGGACGCCGACTTGCGCATCAAGTTGGTGAACGCCGACGGCTCAGACGCTGAAATCTCCGGCAATGGAACGCGTTGTGTGGCGGCCTGGTACTGCTCGCAGCATCCAGCCACCCTGGTGCGAATTGAAACCGATGCCGGGCTGAAGACCTGCGAACTGATCTCACGCGATGGCCATTCGTTTGAGTTTCGCGCCGCCATGGGCGAGCCCCGCGTCGATGGAGAAACCGCAGTTGGATTGAGCTATGACGAGGTAAAGGGCGTTCCCGTCTCCATGGGGAATCCACATTTCGTCGTCTTCGTTGCTGAGTTCGAACCGCAGTGGAAGGAGCTGGCGGCCGAGGTTGCCGTCCACCGGGACTTCCCGCACGGCACGAACGTCGAGTTTGTCCGCGTTCTCAATGAGCATGAGATTGATGTCCGTATCTGGGAGCGCGGCGTGGGCGAGACTCTTTCCTCCGGCACCGGATCGAGCGCCTCGGCGGTGGCCGCTATTCGCACCGGCCGCGCGGAATCGCCGGTTCGCGTGCATACCCCGGGAGGAAGCCAGACAGTCGAGTGGGATGGGCAGGTCTACCTGACCGGCTCCGCCACGTTACTCTGCCGCGGCGAGTTTTTCAGTTAAGATGATCCTTTCCTGATGCCTTCTCCGCCACAACAGGAGCGCCTACTCCCGCCGGCTTTGCGCGCCGGAGACACCGTCGGGGTAATCGCCCCGGCCGGCCCTATCACGCCTGAGGCGCTCGCCACTGGCCTCGCGGCACTCGAGCGTCGCGGCTATCGACCTATCCATCTGCCCACAATTCTGGACCGCGATCTGTACTTTGCCGGCTCTGTCGAGCGCCGGGTAGACGAGTTACATCGGATGTTCGCCGATCCTGAGGTAAAGGGCATCGTCTGCTTTCGTGGCGGCTACGGCTGCAACTATCTGTTGCCGCACATCGATCTTGAGCTCATACGGCGCAATCCCAAATTTTTTTGCGGCTGTAGCGACGTGACCACGCTGCTGACCTATTTCTGCGATCGGGCGGGACTGGTTGTGTTCCATGGGCCAATGCTGCAAAAGGACGCTCAGCCTGACGGCATGGACGAAGAGTCGTGGCGCTCTGCTACCACGGGAGAGCCCAGCCTTCGCGACTTTGGCGCTGCGGTGCAAGTGCTGGTGCCGGGGCATGCCGAGGGAATGCTCTATGGTGGCTGCCTGTCGCTGCTGTGCGCCTCGCTGGGTACTCCGTACGAGATGCAAACTCAGGGCACCATCCTATTTATTGAAGATGTCGCCGAGCCCGCGTTTCGCATCGACCGCATGCTGATGCAGCTGAAGCTGGCTGGCAAATTCCATGGCGTCCGCGGAATTATCTTTGGCGAAATGCTCGACTGCGCCCGCGGTGCACAGGGTTACACCCTGCAGGACATCGTGCTGCGCGTGGTCGGCGGCCTGGGCGTGCCCGTCGTCTACGGCCTGCCGTCAGGACACGTCACGCGCAGGAACATTACAATCCCGCTCGGCGTTGCAGCTCAGTTAGACGCCGCCGCCACCGTGGTATTGCGGCATTCCGCCGCCGCACGTAGTGCAGCCGCACCAGCTCCAATATCCAGATGACGAAACAAAAGCATGCCCACTTGATCGGCATATGTGGTACCGCCATGGCCTCGTTGGCCGGGATGCTGCAACAGCGCGGCTATCGGGTGACTGGCTCTGACAGTGCGGCATATCCCCCAATGTCAGACTTTCTGGCGAAGCTCGGCATTACCGTCGCTCAGCCTTTCCGCGAACAGAACCTCGACCCTCGCCCCGACTTTGTCGTAGTAGGCAACGCCATCTCGCGCGGCAATGTGGAACTGGAAGCCGCGCTCGACCAGCGTCTGCCTTTACGCTCACTGCCGCAGTTGCTCTACGACGAATTCCTCGCCGCGCACGAGCGCCTGGTGGTGGCGGGCACGCATGGCAAAACAACCACGTCCTCCCTATTGGCCTGGCTGTTCTCTGCGGGCCAGCGTGCCCCCAGCTTTCTTATCGGCGGGATTCCGGAAAACTTTGGCAGCTCGTTTCAACTCGGCACCGGGCCAGAGTTCATCCTCGAAGGCGACGAGTACGACACCGCATTCTTTGATAAAGGCCCCAAGTTCCTGCACTATTTTCCCGACGCCTTGATTCTCACCTCCGTCGAGTTCGACCACGCTGACATCTATCGCAACCTCGACGAGGTGAAAACCGCGTTCAAGCGCCTGGTAAACCTGGTTCCGCGCCGTGGCGTGCTGGTCGCCTGGGACGGTCACGCTAATGTCGACGACTGCGTCGCCCGCGCCCTGTGTAAGGTCGAGCGCTACGGCTTCGCAGCAGAATCTCTGTGGCGAATTGCTGACGTCGAGTATTTACCTGACGCGACTCGCTGGACCGTTCTGCAGGATGGGCGTCCCTGGGGCGAGTTTGAGTTTTCGCTCGCAGGTGAATACAACGTTCTGAATGCCACTGCCGCTGCCGCCCTGGCGTCGCACTACGGCATCAGCGTCGAACAGATTGCCGCCGGCCTGCGCAGCTTTCGTTCCGTGAAGCGCCGCCTCGAGGTGCGATCCGAAGCTTACGGCGTGACTATCATCGACGACTTCGCCCATCACCCCACGGCGATCGCTGCGACTTTGAAGGCGCTGCGGGCCCGCTATCCCGGCCGCAAACTGTGGGCCATCCTCGAGCCTCGCTCCAATACTCTGCGTCGCCGAGTGTTCCAGAAGGAATTGGCGCAGAGCTTAAGCATTGCCGACCAGGTCGTAATCGCCGCGATCTTCAAGTCCGAGGCCATCCCCGAAAGCGAGCGACTACACCCCGATGCCGTGGTTCAGGATCTTCAGCAAGCTGGTGTCCCCGCACGACTGCTGCCCACCGCCGATGAGATCGTAGACGCCGTCGCTCCCACATTGAGGGATGGGGACGTCGTCGCCATCCTGTCGAATGGCGGCTTTGGCGGCATCTACGAAAAGCTGCCGGCCCGCCTCAAGCAGTTGCATGAGGTCACCGCCCAAGCGTGAGAAACCATGGCACTTCCGCGCTGCGGGGCTGGTCTGTTCTCGTGCTGCTCTGCCTGGCGGTAACGTGCCATGCTGCAACTAGCGTCACCTGCGAGACGCCGGCTAATCCCCACTCCGCGCCGACCGAATACTTCGTCTCGCTGGCGGACGCCGCAACTCACACCGCGCACGTCACCGTCCGGCTGCCCGCATTTCAAGGAAGCGCCACTCTCGCTATGCCGGTCTGGAATGCCTTGTATCAGGTACGCAACTTCGTCGCGCATGTAGAGAACGTGCAGGCATCGAGCGGCAGCGCCGGTGCTACATCTGTCCTACAAACGAGTACCAGTACGTGGGAGCTCAAGGGCCCATCAGGATGCGCGGTTATCCACTACGACATCTATCTCGACCATCCCGGGCCGTTTGGCAGCGAGCTAAACACCGAGCACGGCTTCTTCAACTGGGCGATGGTGCTCATGTACTCTCCCGCGCTTCGCAACCAGCCCGCAAGCATCCGCCTGCTCGACGTTCCAGCGGCCTGGGACTTGCGTGACACGCACGTGCTCGGCGGCCTGCCAGCCGGCAAAGTCAGCGACACCACCGGCATGGCCGATAACTACGACACCTTGGTAGATAGTCCGGCGGAGGTGGGCACGCTTCAGCAATACAGTTTTCAGCAGGACGGTGCTACCTACCACATTGCGGTACACGCCAATATTGCCGACTACGACAGTGTAAGACTCCAGGAAGTTCTCCAGCGAATCACGCAGACGACCGTGGACTGGATGCAGGACCGCCCGTACAACGAATACACCTTCCTCTATCACTTCCCGCACGGCCCCGGTGGCGGAGGCATGGAGCATGCTTACGGCACCGCCATTTCAGCCAGCGCCGCGGCGGGCAAGGTAAGTGCCGAAACTCTGGCCAGCATCAGCGCTCACGAATTTTTCCATCTGTGGAATGTCAAGCGCATCCGGCCCCAGTCGCTTGAGCCCATTGATTATCAGCACCAGCAGGACACGCGCGCTTTGTGGTTCAGCGAGGGCGTGACCAGCACTGTCAGCGAACTGATGCTGTCACGCGCCGGGCTTATCGACGAGCGCCGGTATCTTCAGGATCTCGCCAGCGAGATTACGGAACTGGAGGGCCGTCCGGCACATGTTTGGCAATCGGCCGAAGAATCCAGCCTTGACGCATGGCTTGAGGACGACCCGTTCTATCGCACGCCGCAGCGCAGCGTCAGCTACTACAACAAGGGCGAAATTCTTGGTGTTCTGCTCGACTTGCACATGCGCCAGCTCACCCAAGGCGCCAAGTCTCTGCGCGATCTCTTCCAGTGGATGAACCAGCACTATGCGAAGCAGCACCGCTACTTTCCCGATTCCGCCGGAGTGCAGGAAGCGGCCGAGAGCATCACCGCGCAAAGTCTCGCCGACTTCTTTCGCGATTACGTCGCGGGGGTAAAGCCTCTCCCGTACGATGACTTCTTTCGCTTCGTGGGACTTCAGCTCGCTACCGAAAATGTCACCGTGGCCGATGTGGGCTTCGCTTCCACTGCCAACCTCGACGGCGAGTCCACGGTGACCGCTGTCGCGCCCGGCAGCGATGCTGCGCGCGCCGGTCTCAGCGTGGGCGATCGCATCCTCGAGGTGAACGGACAGCCCGCTGTCTATCGCCTCGATCGCGTGCTGACCCGCATGATGCCGAATGAAACTCTAAAGCTGCGCATCGCACGAGCGGGCAAAGAGCACAGCATGAAGATCAAGGTCGGCGCCCGTCAGGAGCAGCAGACCGTGCTGGCCGATGTGGCCGGCATCACCGCCGAGCAGCGCACCCATCGCGCAGCGTGGATTCGCGGCGACGACGAACCCGGAGGCGCGCATTGATTCGCACCATCATCATGCTCACGTTCTGGGGCCTCTCGAACCTCTTGGTGGGGCCATTTTTGTTGCTGTACGCGTTAATCTCGCGAGACGTTCGGCCGCTTTATCATGTCGCGACCTTTCTAGCGATCACGGGGGTCCGGCTCGCGGGTATTAGGATTCGCGAGGTCAGCAAGGACAACATTAAGCCGGGACAGAATTACATCTTCATGTCCAACCATGCTTCCAACCTCGATCCGCCGATTGAGATTCCCCGCATCCAGCAGCGCTGCTCGGTACTGGTGAAGAAAGAGCTGTTTCGCATTCCAATCCTGGGCACAGGTATGCATTTGGCACGACTGGTTCCGGTGGACCGCAGCAACCGCGAAGCCGCTATCGAGAGCGTGCGCGAAGGGGTAGAAGTGTTGCGCACCGGCCTGAACATGATGATTTATCCCGAGGGAACACGAACCCGCGATGGCAAGCTTCAGCCCTTTAAAAAAGGGCCATTCCATCTGGCGATGGAGTCAGGCGTCCCCGTGCTTCCCCTGACGATTCTCGGCACCTACGAAGCTTGGCCCAGGCATCGCTTCGCGCTGAAAGGACGAACCGTTACCATCGTGTATCATCCGGCGATCGACCCTCGCGAGTACACCGACCGCGAGACGTTGATGGCAGCAGTGCGTGAATCAATTGCCAGTGCTTTGCCCGAAGACAGGCGCTAAGAGCCGCAACAGCGTATTCTCCTTCGGCCTTTCTGGCCAAAAGCCAAGAGCGAACAGCCAATAGCCGTCTTACTTCTTCCGTTCCTGCTTCACCAGGATGGGATGGCGCACCGGAACGATGGCGCCGCGCTCGGCATCGGCTCCTGCCTGCTGCGCTCGCTGCATCACTTCATTGCGGACGTAATTCACAAAGTCAGCCATCTGGCGCTGCATTTCGTCCATGCGCTCGCGCATTTGCAGGATGATGGCGATGCCCGAGATGTTCACTCCCAAATCGCGCGCCAGCGACAGAATGAGTTCCAGCCGCTCCAGATCTTCGTCGGTATAGAGCCGCGTGTTGCCTTCAGTGCGCGACGGCTTCAGCAGGCCTTCCCGCTCGTAAAGGCGCAGGGTCTGCGGATGGATGCCGTACATCTCCGCCACCGAACTGATCATGTACGCGCCTTGTTTTTTACGTTTGGACATGGTCGCTTCGCTCGAGCAGTTGGCAATTAGCCGTTAGCACTTAGCTAAATGCCAAGTGCCAAGTGCTAACTGCTGCTCCCCAACTCCTTCCACAACTCTTCCCGCGGATCGCCCGCATTCAGCTTGGCGTACTCGCGCAGAATTTCCTTCGAGCGCTCATCTCCCGGAGCCGGCGCAACAATCTTTACTTCCACTATTTCGTCGCCTCGCCAGCCTTCCTTCACGGCTGAGGGCACACCCTTTTCGCGCAAGCGCAGCTTCTGTCCGCACGAGGTGCCTGGCGGAATCTTCAGCAACGCCCGGCCATCGATGGTCGGCACTTCAACCTTCGATCCCAGCGCCGCTTCGGTAAACGAAACCGGCACGGTCAGGTAAATGTCGTCGCCATCGCGCCTGAAAATCGGGTGCTCGCCCACACGCATCACGATATACAGGTCGCCCGGTGCCCCGCCCAGCACGCCGGCATTACCGCGTCCCGCCAGCCGAATTCGCTGGCCGTCGCGTGTTCCCGCTTTGATGCGAATCTCCAGCGACTCCGTCTTTTCCGTGCGCCCTTCGCCATGGCACACGTTGCACAGCGTGCGATTTTTGCCGCTTCCGCCGCAGCGCGGGCAAGTCACGTTGAACTTCATGTTGCCGCTCTTCTGGGTCACCGTCCCCTTGCCGTTGCACTCGGGACAAACGCCGGGGCTCTCGATGTAACCGTTACCGCGACAGTTCGCGCAACTTACCAGATGCGGAACATTCAGCTTCATCGTGGTGCCGCGGATCGCGTCCCAGAAACTGATGTTGACCTGGTATTCCAGATCGGTACCCGGCTCGGGCTGACGCTGCAACTTCTCCACGACCTCCGCGAAAGATGTTGGAGAAGATGTCGCGGAATCCACCGGTGCCTGCCGACCTGCGACCCGCCGCTCCCGCACCCTCGGCGAAGTCGGTGAAATCGAAGCCGCCAAAGTCGAACGGAACTTCCTGGGTATAGCTCTGTCCTCTTCCGCCTGCGCCGCCCGGAGCGGCGTTGCCAAATCCACCTGCACCAAAGCCGCTGCCCCCGCCTCGCGCGTAGGCCTCGGCCGTTGCTGGATCGATGTTGTCGGAGTAGAAGCCGACCTGGTCGTAAATCTTGCGCTTCTTTGGTTCGCTCAGCACGTCGTTGGCTTCGGAGATCTTCTTGAACTTCTCCTCAGCGGATTTGTCACCGGGATTGACGTCCGGATGATACTTGCGCGCGAGCTTGCGGAAGGCCTTGCGGATCTCTTCCGCCGTGGCCGTCTTCTTCACTCCGAGATCGGCGTAATAGTCGCGTTGTTGGTTGGTGGCCATTTGTTCGAGGTGTCAGTAATCGGTTGCCAGTGAAAAAACGAATGTTATCCGAGCCGCGATCGCGGCGTTGTAGTTTTAACCTTGAGCTTAAGCCCACGGTACGCATCTCTGAAAACTCGTTCCAACCCGCAGAGCGCTCCAGACTTGGAACTCGAAACTTCTTCCTGACAACCGACAACTGCCTACTTAGTTCACTACCGCCTGTCCCTCATCTCCCACCGGCACGACCATGTTCGGGATAAATCCTGCCGCGTCGTCGAGCACCGGGATAGCTTTCACACGCCCATCGATGCCGGGCGTCAACAGATACCACCGCCCTTCGTTGGGGTTGAAGCTCAATACATAAGACTGGCCGTTTACATCAAATCTCAATTGTTGTTCCTACTTCCTTGGTTCCGGCTGTCAGCGTCAGCTTATGAAAGCTACCAGCTACCAGCCGCCAGCTTCCAGCTAAAACAAATATTCGCTCGCAAGAAGTATCTCCGCTGATGCATCCAGCCACTGAACCGCCGCCAAATACAAAGGGGCGCTTTGCGAGCACCCCCTGTTTTTCGCTGGCAGCTGGTGGCTGGAAGCTGGGAGCTCTTACTTCTTCTCATCCACGTCCACGTACTCCGCATCGATCACGCCTTCGTCCTTCTTCGGCTCAGGCTCAGCCCCACCGGCGGCTGGTTCACCGCCCGGAGCCGCGCCGCCCGCAGGAGGCGTCTGCGACTTGTACATGGCTTCCGCCAGCTTGTGCGACGCCGTCTGCAGCTTGTCGCGCGCGGTGTGCATCGACCTGTGTCCGTTCCTTCCAGTGACTTCTTCGCATCAGCCAGCGCGTTTTCCACTTCGCCGCGCTCCCCGCCGGAGATCTTGTCGCCATTCTCTTTCAGCATCTTCTCGATGCTGTAGACCATGGCGTCAAGCTGGTTGCGCGTTTCCATTTCCTCGCGCTTCGGCTTGTCTTCGGCCGCGTGCGCCTCGGCTTCCTTGGCCATGCGCTCTACCTCTTCCTTGCTCAGATCCCTCGAGGAGGTAATGGCGATCTTCTGGTCCTTGCCGGTTGCCACGTCCTTCGCGTTGACGTTCAGAATGCCGTTGGCATCGATGTCAAACGTGACCTCGATCTGCGGCACGCCCCGCGGAGCCATCGGAAGTCCCGTCAGGTGGAACTTGCCCAAGCGTGCGGTTGTCTCGCGCCATCGGCCGTTCGCCCTGCAGCACGTGAATCTCTACCGAGGTCTGGTTGTCCGCCGCGGTCGAGAAAATCTCCGACTCTTGCGCGTCGGGATCGTCGTGTTGCGCGGAATCATCGTCGTCGCCACGCCGCCTATAGTCTCAATCGACAGCGACAGCGGAGTCACGTCGAGCAGCAGCAGGTCTTTCACTTCTCCCCCCAGCACGCCGCCCTGAATCGCCGCGCCAATCGCAACCACTTCATCAGGATTCACGCCCTTGTGCGGCTCCCTGCCGAAAATCTTCTTCACCATCGCCTGGATCGTCGGCATACGCGTCTGTCCGCCGACCAGCACGACTTCATCAATCTTGCTGGCGTCGATGCCCGCATCCTTGATCGCCTGCTCGCACGGACTTGATCGACCGGTCGATAATGTCGCGAACCATCTCTTCCAGTTTGCCGCGCGTCAGCTTCTTCACCAGGTGCTTCGGGCCGCGAGGCATCGGCCGTGATGAACGGCAGATTGATTTCGGTCTCCATCGTGGTCGACAGCTCAATCTTGGCGCGCTCAGCGGCGTCACGCAGACGCTGCAACGCCATCTCGTTGCCCTTGCTGCGCAGGTCCAGACCTTCGTCCTTCTGGAATTCCGCGATCAACCAACCAACAATGCGCTGGTCGATGTTGTCGCCGCCCAGGTGCGTGTCGCCGTTGGTGGACTTCACCTCGATGACGCCTTCGCCCACTTCCAAGAATCGAAATATCGAACGTACCGCCGCCGAAGTCATACACGGCGATGGTCTCGTCCTTCTTCTTGTCCAGCCCATAGGCCAGCGCGGCCGCCGTCGGCTCGTTGATGATGCGCTTCACGTCCAGAGCCCGGCAATCTTGCCCGGCGTCTTTGGTGGCCTGGCGCTGCGCGTCGTTGAAATACGCCGGAACCGTGATGACGGCTTCCGTCACCGTTTCGCCAAGATAGTCTTCGGCGGCCTTCTTCAGCTTCTGAAGAATCATGGCCGAAATCTGCGGCGGGGTATATTCCTTACCCTGCGCCATCAATGGCCACGTGATCGCCCGACTGCACCACCTTGTAGGGCACCATCTTCATCTCTTCGTTCACTTCGTCATAGCGGCGCCCCATGAAGCGCTTGATCGAATAAATGGTGTTCTCCGGGTTGGTGATGGCCTGGTGCTTGGCGACCTGGCCCACCGGCCGCTCGCCGGTCTTGGTGAAGCCGACGACGGAAGGCGTGGTGCGGCCACCTTCTTCGTTTGGGATGACCTTCGGCTCGCCGCCTTCCATCACGGCTACAACCGAGTTTGTGGTACCCAGGTCAATGCCGATAATCTTTGCCATTGCAGCCACCCTCCTTAGGGTTTAAAACTCGTAAATCAATGATTCCAAGTGCCTTAATTGCTTAATTCTCAGCCATTACAACAACCCGACTATAGAACTTGAGTGAATCACTGTCAAGTTTTAGATGGGATTGGAAGGGCTATAGTTGCAGGAAAACGTCCAGTTAGTATCATTCAGAAGCGAGTAGATTCTCCGTATGACCCCCATCCAACTTTGCGGAGCTTTGTGGGTAGCTTGGGCGGCGATTTGGATTCTGCTGGCGCTGCGCACTAAACGCGCCCGACTTCGGCTGAAGTCGGCGGACGCGCTCACCTACATGCTGCCCACCGCCGTTGGAGCCTACCTCTGCATGGCTCGCACCGGCACTCTCATCCGATTAGGGGTCTGGCGTCAGGACGTTCCTCCCATCGCTCGGCTGATGTGGCTCGGGGCCGCCCTGACGCTCGCCGGCCTTCTCTTTGCCATCTGGGCGCGGCTCTATCTCGGTCAAAACTGGAGCGGAATGGTAACCGTCAAGCATGACCACGAACTGATTCGCACCGGTCCCTATCGCTTGGTGCGCCATCCTATCTACTCCGGGATCCTGTTGGCGCTGCTCGGCACCATCTTCTGCCGCCGCAACCTCTGGGGCTTTCTCGGCGTCGCGCTGGTCTGGCTTGGCCTTTGGCTCAAGAGCCGCATGGAAGAGCGCTTGATGGTCGAGACCTTTGGCGCGCAATACGACGAATACCGACGCACGACAGGCGCCCTTCTGCCCCGCTTGCTTTAGGACGAGCTCAGTTCTTGGTCGAACGGGTGGAGCACCGCAGCCCCGTGAAGCAGTGGACGCATGCAGTACCGCGGAGGGGGGAGCAACGCGGAAGGGTAAATCCCCCGCATTCATACGGCTGTACGAAACTGTCGCTGGAGCGAACTTGGTGGGACAGACATGCGCCAGCCGCCTCGCGGCGAAAGGTGAAAGCCCCGTCCTTCAGGACGGGGGCGAGCGTCATAAATTTGCGCGCGAGTGCCGTAGGCACGACAGGTCTGTGCTCGTTTCACCTGTCGCGGCCTGCGACCTATGGTTCGTCTTTGCTTCCCCGCTACGGCCCTTCATGCAATGATGGCCACAGGAGTGTCGCCGAATGTACAGATTTCTCTGCCTCGCGCTGCTTGCCGTTTTCGCTGCTGGCTCGGTCGCTCAAACCCCAAGCCAGAGCGGTGTAGCTCACGATCCGGCCAGCGACCCCGCGGGGCTCTATTCATTCGTGAAGGAAGGCGAGTCGGTGCAGATCACCCTGGAAGACGGGCAGCTCTCCGGCTACATTACTCGCTTCGGTGAGAGCGACAGCGACAAAGGCCAGCTCATCGACCAGTTCTTCAGCCAAGGCTCACTCAAGAACAATCACCTGACCTTCGCCACCAAACCGGTGCACGGCGTGTGGTTTGAGTTTGACGGAACCGTGGAGACACAGCCGGGCAAAGCGCCGGGAGCAGAAGGCTACCGCGTGCTGAAGGGGACGCTGAAGCAGCACACACAAGACGCCAAAGGTGCCGACAAAGTCCGCGAACGTACGGTGGAGTTCAAGTCGTTCCCCGAAAGCGTGAACCGTTAGCAGGCATACAAGATGCCACAGCTCGCAGCAAGTTATCTCCTTCTTGCCTTGTATCAGGGCACGTCTTTAGACGTGCCGCAAGCTACTTTTTCGAGCTTGGGCTTTAGCCCCTGCCTACGCGCGAATTCGCAGGGGCTGAAAGCCCCGGTTTTTGTTGACCTGTTCGGCACGACTAAAGGTCGTGCCCTGATACAAACCAAATCGGCTTGCGAACTGAGATCTAAACTCTTCAATTCTCAGGAAAGGATAGTCAGCCGGTAATTACCGCTTCGCCTCCGGCGGCGCTGTGTACTCCACCGGAGTCGCAGCCGTACCGAACTTCGGATTTTGATGCTCCGCCACCAGCTCAGGACCGGGACCATACGTACCCGTAGCACGGCCCAGCGCATCCTGCGAAAGGCGCTCGAGTCGCCGCCGAGCGCGGCCGGTTCTCCAGATACGCCTTCACGTCGCGTAGCGCCTGTTCGATAAAGCCTTCAAGATCGCCGCTGAACGGTGACAACGCGCGCCGCAGCAGCCGTGCCGGCGGAACGTAGTTCATCTGCACGTGAACCAGCGTGTCATTAGCAATGGGGCTGAACGTAACCCGCCCGCTATGTTTGGGGCCGTCCACTGATTTCCAGCCCATGGCCTCATTGGGTATCAACTGCGTCAGCTCAGCATTCCACTGCAGCTTTCGACCCATGACGCGCGCGTTCCAGTGCGAGCGGTTGCCGATCGACGAGACGCTGTCGAGTGCTTCGACCATCATGGGCAACTGCTCGAGATCACTCCACGCGTCGAACACCTCCGCCGGGGGCCGCGCGATCTGAATGCTCTTCTCCAGGCGCAGAATACGACTGTTGCCGCCGCGCCCCACGTAACTGGCGACCAGCGCACCACCGATGGCGGTTGCCGCTCCCCAGGTAAATCCAATCCAGAAGTCTCGCTGGCGCACATCAACCTCCTTTGCATCTTCATGGTTGGAGGAGTTGACAGAGCGCGCAGGTTGCCAGGCAGCATGCCGTGCAACTCGGGTTCAGGCTACAGATTCGTAGAGTTGTGAGCGCGCGCATCCACATCGGCACTTCCGGCTGGCACTACAAGCACTGGGTCGGAACCTTCTATCCACCCAAGCTGCCGGCAGCGAAGATGTTCGCCTTCTACCAGCAATATTTCGATACTGTCGAACTGAACAACAGCTTCTATCGCCTGCCAACTCCCGAGGCCTTCATCTCGTGGCGCGACGCCGCTGCCGACAACTTCTGCTTCGCCGTGAAGGGCAGCCGCTTTCTCACTCACAACAAGAAGCTGAAGGAACCCGAACAGGCGTTGCAGAACCTTCTTCCGCGCGCCGAGCTGCTGGGCGAAAAGCTGGGCCCAATCCTGTTTCAGCTTCCTCCCAAATGGAAGGTCAACCTCGAACGGCTGGAGCTATTCCTGCAAGCGCTGCCCAAATACAACCGCTATGCCTTTGAGTTCCGCGAGCCAAGTTGGAACCGCGACGAGGTTTACGACGTTCTGCGACGCCACAACGCCGCCTATTGCATCCACGAGCTTGCCGGATTCCACACCCCCATTCTCGTCACCGCCGACTTCACCTACGTCCGCCTGCACGGTCCCGGCGGCAAGTACCAGGGCTGCTACGCCGAAGACAAATTGTCGGAGTGGTCAGAACGGATCGCTGATTGGAGCAGCCAGTTGAAAGCCGTCTACGTCTACTTCGATAACGACGACTCAGGCTATGCGCCGCGCAACGCGTTGGAGTTGAAGCAGCTGGTAGAGAGCAGCCGCCGCTGACGCTTCGTCTCTACCGCATCACCGCAATGCTTCTGCGTTCTTGGCGCTGAACGTAACCGTATTCTCGCCCGCGATAAGGTTGACAGGGATGTCCCAGACCAGCGATCCGCCTGAATCAGGCACGATGGCAAAGAAATAGTAGGTGCCACTTGCAGCTTTTGCGGCGAGCGTGGCCTTGCCTGCCGCGTCCAGTTTTGTAGTCGTTACGTAAAAGTTATGCAGCCCCCCAATGATCGTGGAGCAACCTTGCGGCGCATGGCATTGCGTTTGAAGCGCCTTCATCGCTTGGGCCGAGGTTGAGTTTGCCGGTACAGCAAGACCGAGTGCGCGCAACACTTCGCCGATCGGCTTGCGCATGACGAACACCGTCTGCCCCGCCAGCGGATTGCTGCCCGCAAACGACGAGCCCAGCGAAATCCGGAAGTCAACCCGCTGACCGCCGGCAGCAGCAAGGTGTCGGTCGACATAGGACTTGCGGGCTTTCCCCCCGCGGTCGAGGACGAAGGCGATGAGTAAGACGCCGGGACGGCGGGTGCGGGACCGCTAGTGGCGAGCATCGTGTTCCGCTTACTTCGCGCGGCAAACGTTGCGACGCTGCAACTCTCAGACTGCGGAGTGAAGCTGACGTTGTCACCGCGAATCCCCGTGACGAGTTTGCCGTTAACCGTGGTCGAACCGGAGCCGCGCAGGGTGGTGTCGGGCGCAACGCCAAGAAGAAATGCTCCCCCGGCGTTTTGGACGCGGACAACAAAGCCGCTCGACGTGTTATCGACTTGGTACGGCACTCTCGCGTGAGCTTTACCGCAGTCGAGGATGACAGCGTCGTTGTTGAACTCCAGCGTCAGCCCGGAAGCGTCAACGTAGCGTCCTGTCATCCGGAAGCCCGTCGCCAGCGGCGCCGTGGTGCTGAGCGCGTCAAGAAAGCCGATACCCGTCTTAGGCGTAGCGACCGGTTTCGGAGGCACGAACGCCATAGCGCCAATGGTGCAGCGCTCCATCTTCGGCGCGTAGTTGGGAATGGACGTGCTGGTGCTGCACGGACCATTGCAGTAGTATCCCTGCGCCGCCGCGGGAGCGCCGTTCACCATCACCGTCTGAGTACTGGTGGTATAGCCGGTGATGACGCGCCCTTTCACCCGCACCGACCCCGGCCCAGCGAGCGTGCCATCCGGCTGCATGGTGACTACGATGGGTTCGGGCTCGTTGGCCAGAACGGCCTGCACCGTGCTGCCCGATTTTCGCAGCGTGTAATCGTGTGCGTCGGGAACCAGCGTGCCACAGTCCTGAATAGTTGCAGAGCCATTGCCGAAGCCGATACTCGGCAGCTCCGTTCGGCTGTGATAGGTGCCTACAAGAACTACGCCCGCAATCGGCAGAGGTTCGTTAGGGTCGGCCTTTTCTCCGAAGGGCATCAGGATGCTCGCCATGCCTTCCATCGCGCCAAGACCTTGACACGCATCCAGGCTTCCGCCCAGTTCCAGGCAACGCCGCAGCTCCGGATCTTTCTCCCGGCTCGCTTCCGCATTGGCGAATATACCCATGGGATCGAGAACCGGATCGCCCGCAATCGATGAGCTCCCGCCGCTCTGCTCTTTTTTCATCTGCCGCTGCAGATTCTCTTCGTGCCGCTTATAGCTATCAGCCAGGCTGGCTTCTGCGCCGCGATAGGTGTCGGCTGCCTGCTGTCCCTCAAGCTGCTTGATCCAGTCGAGGGCATTAAAGATCTCGTACTTCCCTACCACCTGATCGAAGTTCTTTACCTCTTCCGGCGAGTGAGTTTTGGAGTAGCCCTGCGAGAGCTCGTAGCCGGCCTTGGCATAGTCGGTCATCAGCTTCAACTCGCCGGGAGTAAACGGGCCGTTGTATTTTCGTGTGTCCTTGATGCGCGTGATGTAGGTCTGCAGGTAAGTGAAGACAGCAACCTGGCGTGCGATCGTGTCGGTCGGGTCGCTGCCTTTGAGTTGTGCCTTGACCTTCTCCACCGAGGGCAGCGCAGTGGTGTAGTCGCCCGATGCCGCCGGTGCCTGCGCCAGTGCCGCATTACCTATCAACGCCAGCAGCGACACCAGCACGACGCTCCAGAAGCGCACTCGTCCCAGCGCAGGGCTGCTCGCAAGCCTCGAGCCCTGTAGCGAAGTAGGCCATGCCGATATCCGCTGGTGGTGGTTCATGTTTACCCCGCGTGTGTCTATTCACAGAGCCAAGGCCACGCACTACAACCGGCATTGAACTCTCTGTTGCGCGGCGACCCGTTCGCCTTGAGGAATGTCGGACAGAGTACCTTCCATCCTCGTGTAATTGCAACTGTGGGACGCGGAGATTTGCGGTCGGCACCGGCTATGGAGTATTAGCTGCTGAACATACAGGCAGCTGCCGGGGATAGAGCACCACGGCTTTGGGGACTTTGTTCTTGAAATCCGTCGCCAAGCCCAGCGTAACTTGGGCTGGAGTCGACTCAAGCGTCAGACGATAATATTCCGTTATCGCCGACTGCATGCGCGACGCGGCCGACTTCAGGGCTTCCAGTTTCTTGTCGGTAAGTTGTTCCTCACGCTGACCAGAACCTACAAGGTCCACCTGCACCGAGTAACCGCCGCTGCCCCAACTGAGGTTGCTATCGTCTTCGCGGTTCGGAGAGTAACTTGGCTCCATCAAGACCTCTAGTCCTCCCGACGACATCTTAACGATCGCCCCACTGACCGTTCCTTCCATTCTCGAGCCCAACAAAAGACTGAATACCCGCACTTGCCGGTTCGTCAGCTCCTTGTAAACCTGCTTAAAGCTGGCATGATGCTCGCTCTCCAGTCCCATGCTCATTAAAAAAATGGCGTCACCCGGTTTGGGCTGAGCGAACCATCCTGCCCCAGTCATAAGCGCGTCGAGTACGCCGATGCTCGAACCCTTGGTATCCGTGTTGCTTTGCAATTCCTTTACGGCCGCGAGAATCGCCTCGCGAGATTCCCCAAAGCGCACTTCTTTGTCAGCTCCACGTGCTGTCAAAAGCCCAAAAGAGTCTTCGAGGCGAGCTTCGGACAAAATATCGGCGACGATACTGTATTGCGCGGTTCGAACTCGTTCGGGAACGTGGTGTCCGCTTTCGAGTACCAGCAGAATCCGGCGCGGGCTGCTGTCGTCAGTTGCCGTCAGTACCGGCACAGTCTGGCGTTTGGTCTGGGCGACAAACTGGGTGACACTCAGGTCGCGGATGAGTCTGCCGTCGGAGACCACGACATTGGCAGGCAGACTGATCGTGCAGGATGCGTCTTTCTGGTTATTGGCAAGTGCCGGTTGTGAACTCGACAGCAGAGACATCAGCGCGAGCAGCAAAAGAGCCAGACGGACACGCATGGATTTACTTTATCGTTGCCTAGATCATTGTCAACAATAGCGGATTGCAGCTCTTCCGTGACCTCTGCGTCTCCGTGGTGAGCGCCTTTTGTTACTTTTCAACCGCCGCAGTCGCATTCTGCTTCGCGCGCTCGGCTTCGATGCGCGCGATGGTCCGCTTCAGCCAGTGCTTCAAGTTCTCGCGCAGCTCTTCCTCGCTCTGCTGAGTAGCGATGGTAATCCCGTCACGATTCAGGGGAATGTGATGGCAGGGAACGTCCTCGGTGCGGTACTGCTCGGGCACAAAGTCGTACAGCAGGCACTCGT
The DNA here is from genome assembly GCA_963791965.1 of uncultured Acidobacteriaceae bacterium. Taxonomy (GTDB): domain Bacteria; phylum Acidobacteriota; class Terriglobia; order Terriglobales; family Acidobacteriaceae; genus CAVVDY01. Next base: position 602,191 of record CAWBUK010000011.1, read on the forward strand.
GGCAGGCATGCGGCCGGCTGGGATCGCCATGATTCAGGCAGCTTTGTGAGTCCTGAAAGATCGAGGCTGGTCCCCACGGAGTGCTGTACCAATTGCCATAGCCGCCCTGCTCCACGAAGTTGAGTTCGTAGCGCAGTACCTCGAGTATGTCCCGTTTATCTTCTGACATATGGACCTCCGACGTGGCCAACCTTCGCGCGGAAACCTCCGGCTCAGTAGCTTGATTTTCAGCCGAGTGCGTACCAGCAGGCTGTGACGGGCCTCACCAGCAGTTGTGATTTGTAACTGTCGGGCGGCGTGAAGGAATGGGAAACCTGACGCGCCCATACAGAATGAGTTCGTGGAGAATTGGCATGGCATTTAAGGTGTCGAGTTAATTGCTGCTGTTAGCTGAACCCGAGCTCGAAAGAGCGTAACAATCTGTAGCCCAGGACGGAAGTCCCGGGTGGACTGCCCCTTCGGATCCGCGAGCTCCTTCAGGGGGCGACACATCTTTACCCGCCGGATGCCCAGACCAGGCCGCCCCCGCATTCATCAGGGTTACGAGACTCTTTTAGGCTCAAAGCTGCCGGGACACCCACACCCTAGCCGCCGTGCGGCGACAGGTGAGAGCCCCGCGATTCATCGGCTATTGCGAAACTCGCGAATGAGTGGCGAGGTGGCACAAACCATACCTCCGTCCCCGCAGGGACAGCATAAGATAGCCCAGCCATTCGTGGCTGGGAAGGCGTAAGTGGGAAACCCCAAGTCCGCTTCAGCGGACGACAGGAGTTTCGTAACAGCTTCCCCTGCGGGGAAACCGCACCCACTATCAGCATCCGCGCTTTGGCGTCAGGTGCCCGGCCATGAGGGGTGTGAGTTAACGATAGCTAAAGACGTTCTGTACTTCACTGTTTCGTCGGTTGTGCGATCGCAGGCTGTTGAACTAATTCTCGCTCCACCAAAATCAACTTTTTCACTTGATTGCGATCGTAGGTCTGGGTTTGACCCTCCACCGTGACCACGATCTGGGTCATCGACATGGATATCACGTTGCAGAGAAGAACTGTGCCATTCCGAAGTTCAACCGTATCTTTGGACAGACCACCCAACTCAAACGTGACGCTGCCTCCGGGAAGCTCGTCTGGCGCTACGTCGAGAGGCGTACTGCCGGTCGAATAGCCCTCTTTCCTGAATTCCAAAGTGTGCGAGCCTACACGCAGCTTGGCTGAATAGGGTGTAACGCCTACTTCCTGGCCGTCGATCTTGAGATTGGCCCCGCTAGGTACCGAAATAATCTTGATCGGAATTGTCTTCAGCGATGTCGGAATCCCATTTGCGTCAGCACGCGCAACCAGGCTAACCGATGAAGGAGAACCGCTGGTTCGAAACTGCAAGGGAACCCTTACCTGTTGTGCTGGCCCGAGGTCTTTTATTTCCAGAGTCGTATCCGCGATGCGAACCTTGTCCTTGTCTAGCATGTAGACGGTGAACGATGCGAAGGGAATACTCTTGGCCGACACATTTTCTACGGTTACATCCTCCGTAAAATCATGTTCTCCGCTGTAAGAGGAAACTTCCCGAAACCTGCCAAAAGCAATCTTGAGGGTAGGAGCACTCGCGTTCGGCCATAGCATCGTATAGTCGATGTCTTTGTTTTTGCCTTTCGCTGGCGCAATGAAAGAGAAAATAAGCAGCAGCGCAGTAACCGCAACCCCACTCCTTCTTAAGACACGCGACGATCTGGCTCGCATGGCGTAAAAGATAGCACAGCTACTGGCCCATCGATTCTGAGGCTGTTACGAGACTCTTTTAGGCTCGAAGCTGCTGGAGCACGCACGCGCCAGCCGCCGTGCGGCGACAGGTGAAAGCCCCGCGATTCATCGCGGTGAAAGCGTAAGCGAAAAATCGAAAGTCGGCTTCAGCCGACGACACATGTTTCCTTTTACGGCCTAATCATCCACACCACCCCGCATCCGGGGCCGTTGAACTCGTGCTGCAACTTACTGAGAGAGCGTCGAGATCTCCGTTACCCCGATCCCCCGCTTCTTTGCCTGCTGCATAAAGTGAGCGGTGACATCGTCCGGCCCACGCGATTTTTCGTTCCAGATCACAAGCGCTTCCACCGAGGTTGCGTGCTCTTTTGCTAAGGCTTGCGCACGATCCAGGAGCTTGAGGTTGGTTTCCAGGTATCCCTCCTGTCCCTCCGGCACTTTCAACACTTCCACCTTGGCGCTCTTTATCACCTGGTCGAAGAGTTCGCCCCAGTTTCCCGGCCGGTCGGCGACTGACGTTTTACGGAACTCCGCCGGTTCTGCCCCCAAAATCACGTAACGTTTCACGTGTTTCTCGCCTGCAACCTGAAGCGCCAGGAGGTCTGCCCCACAAGCGCCCGAGCACACCAAAGCTATCGGCTTTTCGCGAGCGAAAAACTCACGAATCCGTTGCCGAACCGAATTAACATTGCTGGGAGGAAAGCGCGGTACTGAAGCATCGGGAGCATCGACTCGACGTCCTGCTTCAACCACTACCGGACCTTTTGTAGCTTTCGCGCTTGCCACCAGCGGCGATGCTTTCCAGGCCAGCGCAAGTCCAATCAGTGAAGTCAGAAATCTCCTGCGGTCCATCATTCGCTTATACCCTCTGGAAGGAAACTGCCCCTTCAGGCCCGCGATTTTAGCATTGCGGGGTGCTGCCACACCGGGCGTTGGCTCGTGAGTGAAGCGAGCACGTTAATCAGGCGCGGCGGTACTGCGCGGACCCGCCTCGTGCACCATCCCGGCCTCAATTCGTCCGGGGCTGAAACCCCGTTTACGGCCCTAACTATCCCCCCCAACTCAACCCGAAGCTCCACCTCGTCACGCACGCCGGTCACCCAGGTCACATTCCTGCAAATTTGCCTTCGCATACAATGCGTGCGGGCCCATTCTGCCCGGAGCGCCGCATGACTATTGCCGCCGTCAAGCAACAAGAATCACCCTTATCTCTTCCCCCGAACGCTTACACCGAATTACAACCCGGCGAGCAATATGTGCCGATCATCCCCGCCTCCGACAGCCTCGCGGAAATGACTTGGCGCTCGGTCGGCTGGGGCATCGTGCTGTGCGTCATCTTCAGCATCGCCTCCGCCTATTCCGCCTTAAAGGTCGGCCAGGGTATGGAGGCCGCGATTCCGATTTCCATCCTGGCCATCGGCCTGGCTCGCGTCTACAAGCGCCGCTCCACCGTGCTGGAGAACGTGATCATCACCGGCATCGGCGCTGCCTCAGGCAGCGTGGTCGCTGGAGCGGTCTTCACCCTCCCCGCGCTTTACGCCATGCACCTCGACCCCCATCCGCTGCAGACCATCTTCATCTGTCTCGCCGGCGGATGCCTGGGCGTTCTCTTCCTCATCCCGTTGCGCCGCTACTTCGTGCAGGAGCAGCACGGCAAGCTTCCCTTCCCTGAGGCCACCGCCATTACCGAGGTGCTGGTCACCGGCGAGAAGGGCGGATCGCAGGCGCGTCTCTTGCTGCAAGCCACCTGCATCGCCGCAGTGTACGACTTCCTGGTCACCAGCTTTCATGTCTGGAGCGAATACCTGAACTTCCAGTTCGTGCCGGTGATGAAGAACCTGGTCAATCGCAATCGCATGGTGTTCAACTTCGACGCCATCGGATTCATCCTGGGCCTCGGCTACATCATGGGCCTGCGCATCGCCATGATCTTTTGCGCCGGCGGTGTGCTGGTCAACTTCGTCCTCGTCCCGGCGATCTGGTTCATCGGCAGCCACATGGGCGACATAACCGTCTATCCCGGCCTGACTCCCATCTCGCACATGACGGCCGCTGAGATCTATCGCTTCTACGTGCGCTACATCGGCGTAGGCGCCATTGCTGCGGCCGGACTGGTAGGTATCCTCAAGTCGCTGCGCGTAGTTGCAGGCTCGTTCGGCATCGCGCTGCATGCCTTCCGCCATGGCGAAGCTGTCAAGATGGACCGCACCGATCGCGACATCCCCATCATGGGCATACTTGCGGGCGTAATTGTGGGTGCGCTGGCGGTAGCAATCTTCTACGGCCAACTGCATGTCACCTGGAGCGTCATCCTGGTCGGCCTGGGCTTGACCTTGCTCTTCGCCTTCTTCTTCACCACGGTCGCGGCCAACGCTATTGCGACCACGGCCAACAATCCTGCCTCGGGCATGACCCTGCTTACCGTGATTGTCTCCGCCGTGGTCCTGCTGAAGTTCGGGCTTTCGGGAACCACCGGCATGTTCTTCGTGATGGCGCTGGCCGGAATGGTTTGCGTCGCTCTCTGCGCCTCAGGACAATTCATCACCGACCTCAAAGCTGGCTACTGGATCGGGTCAACCCCTTCGGCGCAGGAGAAGGTGAAGTTCATCGGTGTGATTGCCGCAGCCATTACCACTGGCCTTACCATCGTGCTGCTAGCCAAGGCGTTCCAGTTTGGCGAGGCCGCTCCCGGAGACGTGCGCCAGGTGCTGGTCGCGCCGCAGGCTTCCGCGCTGAAGGCCATCGTCGAAGGCTTCATGAGCGGACAGCCCGTGGCCTACATTCTGTTTGGCATCGGAGCCATGGTCACCGTCATCATCGAGATGCTTGGTCTGTCATCCATGGTCTTCGCCCTGGGAATCTATCTGCCGCTGCAACTGACCACGCCGATTCTCGCCGGTGGGTTCATCTCGCACCTGGTAAACAAGCGCGCCGACAAGACTGGTGGTGAGGATGGCCGCAGCATCCGCGAACGCGGTGTCATCGTCGCTGGAGGTCTTATGGCTGGCGGAGCGCTGGGCGGCGTCTTTGGCGCTGCGCTGCGTCTGTGGCCTAACTATCGGGAAGATCTCATTCAGACTCCCTTCTACAACAACCAACTGATGTCGCAAAGCGTTTCCGCCATCATGTTTGTGGCATTGTGTCTCTATCTATGGTTAAGCTCAGTTCAAGGAAAGAAGGCCGCCTAATGGACAAACTAGGAAGCAATGTTGCTGATGCCATTCTCGGCATCGATACCCTTTGGGGCGGAGACGTGATGTGTCCGTCGGGCACGGGACGTTTCATCGCCGATTCATGGTTCTCCGACGAGCCGCTGCCGTCGGCGTACACCACTCCTTCCGCAGCGCGGTTGCGCGAAACCGGAGGCGTCTCCGGCAAAGCCATCGATCGCAAAGCGGTGGACGAATACCTGGGCGCGGTCGATATTCCCGCGGCGATTGCCGGCGTTCGCAAAGGCGCCGAGTCGCAAGGTGCACTCGAGAAGGCATACCTGGTCGGCATGGCTGACTCGCTGGATGTGATGTGGGACTTGGCAATGGAAATCCTGGGCAATGGCCCGGCGGTTCCCTACGAGCGCTGTGTGCTGGCCTCGACCGCGCGGGCGCCGGAGCCCTCGGCTCCCGAGAAGAAGTGTGCCCGTGTGGCCGAACTGTTGGCTGGCGCAGGTTATCCCTCCACTTCGCGCGAGTCGTTGCTGGACGCCGTGGATGCCTGGCGGCGCGAGCGCATTGTCCCCATGGGCTCGGTAAAGTCGCTGGGAGCGGCCGTGATCGCGCAATTTGATGCGCTCAGTGCGGCGAACCTTCTGCCCTACTTGCCCGCCGAATTCGCCAACGTGCCGCGCGCCAACATCGAGTTCCTGGCCATCAAGAACGCCTGGTTCTCCGGCTCCATGAACTACGTTGGCCGTTCACGCAATGCCGACGGCTCTCCGAACTACGAAGCGACCTACGAGATCAATGCCTCGCTACAGATTTCGTTTCCTGAATTTCAGCAGCTGGTGAGCCACGAAGTTGTTCCCGGACACGTCACCACGTTTGCATACTTGCAGAACTTGTACTTCCGCAAGCTGCTCGGCTTCGAGGCCACCGTGCTGACCATGAACACGCGCGCCGCCAGCCTGTTTGAAGGGCTGGCCAACAACGCCATCCTCATGGCGTATGGCGTGAAAGAAGTGGAAGAATTGCCCGACGAAGATATGCAGATCGGCGTTCTGCTGGCGCTGTTGCAGGACGATGCCAAGAACCAGTCGTCGTATCTCACCTGGGGCAAGGGCACCGCGCAGGAAGAAGTGGCCAAGACGCTGCGCCGCGATTTCCTGGTCAGCGCCGAACGGGCCGACAAGCTCTCAGGCGCATGGGGACGTCATCCGCTGCTGGGCCGCATGTATCTGCCCGCGTATCGTGCCGGAACCAAAAAAGTTGCCGAAATGCGCCGCCAGCATCCTGCGAATGCAGTGCTGCCCGCCATCTATGGCTGCCGCGGACTGGTGGACATCGCGACCGTGGACAGCGCGTTAGGACTCCAGAGCGGGGCTGCAGGGAGATGACTTTTCTATGGCAAGACTAAAGCGACGCGAGAAGAGCGCAGCGGCCCACTGACGAGTTCCGAAGGAACGTAACAACCTGTAGCCCGGCACGGCAGTGCCGGGTCGGGCGCAAATAAGGCCACCGAGTCCCAGAGGGACGGCACAAAATGTCTTACGTCAGCAATCATGTTCACATTGTCTTCAGCACAAACAACCGCATGAAGCTCATTCGGGATGAACTTCAGCCGAAACTATGGGCGTACATGGCGGGTATTGCGGAGAACCATGGGATGCATGCGCTTGCCATCGGCGGAATCGACGACCATGCCCACGCCTTGGTGAACCTCGGGATCCACTCTCGGCATAGCTAAGGCCGTGCAGCTAATAAAAGCTAATTCGTCTCGTTGGATGAATGAACATCCGTCTATGCGATTTGAATGGCAGGAGGGATATTTCGCGTGCAGCGTTAGCCGATCGCAACTGCCTGCGGTCCGACAGTACATCGCAAATCAAAGAGAACACCATCGCAAGATGGATTCGCAGCAGGAGTTCGAACTGTTACTAAAGAAACACGGCTTCGATGCCCATTGATGTGCCGTCCCTGCGGGACTCGACAACTTCATACGCCATCAACCCGGCACTGCCGTGCCGGGCTACAGATTGTCTCGGCCCTGTGGGCCTGGTTCGCGAGAATCTGCAGTTCGGCGATTAACTACGAAGTTGGCCTGGTATCCGCACACAATAACGGAATCGCTTTGCCGCACGCAACGGCTCTCTAGAAGGCGAACACGGCCTGGAAATCAATTTTGCGATTGGCCGCGCCGGCTGCGCCCGAACCAAAAGGTCCGCCCGCCAATCCGTTGGCTTGACCAAATATCGGCGACGAGAGGTTCCCGACTAAGGGCGCAAGGTTAACGTGGTTGGTAACGTTGCGCCCGATGGCGGTCAGCGTCAGCGTGTAGCGTCGCGAGGTGCCGCTGTTCAGCGACAGAGGACCTCCGCCGCCGAACCCGCCTCCTCCGCGACCGTGCGGGCCGCCACCGCCCGGTCCACCATGCGGTCCGCCGGGACCGCTGTCGGTGTTGCGCGACGCACCGGTTTCGGGGCCGAAATTGAACGATTTACTCACCCGCAGGTTCAGTGAGTAGCGTCCCGGACCGTAGCCGTAATAAGGAGGAATGTAGGTCTGGCCCGCCTGCGGAGCGGTGTCGAAGGCGCCGTACTTGGTAACCACGACGTTGGGACCAGGTCCGGTGGCGAACGTCGGACGATCGTTGAAGATGGAGTCGCCGTTATAGTCCTGTCCAGTAGTGATGTTGAAAGGCTGGCTCGAGGTGAGCACGAAAAACGGGCTCAGGCGAAATCCCTTGGGCGCCGCTATGGTGCCGCCGACAAACACACGGTTGCGCACGTCATACGATGAAGGACCGTAGCTCAATTGCGGATTGTACTGATCGAATAGGAAGCTGCTGGCGCCGTTAGTGTTGGCGTCAACATAGTTCAGCACGTAATACCCGAACAGCGTGAGACGAGCGCCTTGCCGCCAGTTGCCATTGACGATGAGCTGGTTCTGCTTGAAGTCGCCGATCGACGCGTACTGGTAGATGTTGCCGATATCGCCGTACGGCCGCACGCCGCTAGTCGGATCGTTGGGATTATAGGTTCCAGGCAGCGGAGCGTTCGCGTTGCGCGACAAGTATTGGTGCACGCCGCGCGAGTTGAGATACGACAGTGTCATGTTCGCATCTTTGGTAAGCTGACGCTCCAGGCTGATCGCAACCTGTTCGGTGTACGCCGGCTGCAGGTTCGGAGAAATCTGGTAAACCGTTGGCTGAATCTTTCCCGGGTTGATCTGATCCACCGGCGGAATATCGGGATAGAAGTTCGGCTGGTTAACAATGTACTGCGTCTGATTAATCCCATTCTGCCGGTCGGCAATCAGGACGTACATCTTGTCGAAGCGATCGTAGAAGATGCCCCAGCCGGCGCGCAGCACGGTCTTGGGCGAACGATTGTTGCTGCCGCCCAGCCCCCAGGCGATGGCAACGCGCGGAGCAACAGAGTTCTGGCGTGGAATCTCGTTCTGCCACTCATAACGCAGGCCCGCGCTGATGGTGAAGTTAGGCTTCCACTTCCATTCGTCCTGAACGTAAACTCCGACGTCAACCTGGTTGACCGCGATGGAAGGAATTCCGGTGACGATAAAGAACTGGCTGGGCTCACCACCCATCTGCCGGATCTGCTCGGGCGTCAGGCCATTGGCGATTCCCTGCTCGGTGATCTGGTATGCGTTTAGCGAATCGAAGGTAAAAGTGCCGTTGAAGTTGCTATTGGCGTAGTCCGCTTCGCGCCCGTCGCGGAGGCGGATTCCGAACTTGACCATGTGCTTGCCCGCAAGCACCGACGTGTAGTTCTGGACCTCGAAGTTATCCTGATTGTCGCTAACGTACTGAGATGAGTTACCGCCGCCGGTAAAGGCGCCGATCACGTTGGTTGTCGTCTCGGTGCTCAGCGGAGTGAGTTGGCTTCGCGCGCGACGCCAGGAGAAGTGGGTCTCATTCACAACCTTGGTGCCAAACAATTGCGTGTCGCTGAGTTGCAGGGTATTTTCCGTCTCTACACTGTTTTGTCCCTGGCTGGGCAACGCAAATTGTCCTATGCCACCGTTCTCGTCGGTGTCGTGCCAATACTGATAGCGAACCGTCAGCGTGTTATTTGGCGTGAGCTGAAAGTCAAAGCGTGGAGTGAGCACAGTACGGGTCCGCGGCACCAGTACGCTGGTGTTATAAGGCACTTGCTGAAAATCAGAATTCAGTACGACAGCATTGACCACCGAGACATCCTCAATGTTTCGCCGGTCAAACGAGAAAAAGAATGAAGTCTTTTTGCCGAGAGGTCCGCCCACATTGCCGCTGTAATACTCGGTGTTGTAACTGGGCTCCTCTTCTGCGAATGGGTTCTTGGCATTGAACGCCTTGGTGTTACCCGTAACGGATACTTGTCCGTGCCACTTGTCGGTGCCAGGCTTGGTAAAAATCTCGATGCGGCCGTAGCCCACCTTGTCATATTCAGCCGAGAACGGATTCTGGTTAATACGAATTTCACGAATCGACGACTTGGGCGGAATCTGTCCGCCGGTGAAACCGTCGATGTAAATCTGTCCGCCGTTGGGACCGACGGATGGCCCAGCCAGTGCTTGCAGGTCGGCCGCTAAGTCGTCTGGGTCGTCGGGAAGCGAATCGAGGGCTTCGCCCTTCAGCACGATTTGCGAGGCGTTGCTGTCGTTGGAAATATCGAGCGTGCCCGCGCTTGCTCCCTGGTCTGTGACGTTCAAGTTCTCCTGCTCGACCTCAATGGAGAGAGCGACATCCTCTTTCCGGCTCTGGCCGGCAGCAACATCCAGACCCTCCAGTTCGAAAGCGGAGAATCCTTTGGACAGCGCCTTTAGCGAATACTTGCCGGGAGCGAGATTCTTGAACTGGTAGGTTCCGTCTTTCGCGGTTTTCGCGCTGAGGGTCGCTCCGTCAGGGCCAGTCAGTTGCACGTCAGCGCCGACCACGGCCGCGCCAGACGGATCGGTCACCAATCCGTGCAGCGAGCCGTTGCCAGTCTGTGCAATCGCCGGCAGCGCCGCCGCAACCAGCACACAGCACCAGCACGAACCGAGCGATGGACGAGAACATAGTCTTCTCTTGGCGAACTTGACGTGATCTTCACGAACATTCGTCTGCTATCCGCCGCCTTCCGGGGCGGAGAGGCTCCATGGTGAGAGGACCATATCCTTACTGCCCTTCGGCGCTGCGGTCAGAATCGGCGCGACTCCGCCGACCACCGTGATTGCGGTTACCGAGTCGCCGGTGCCTTCGGTGGAAACAATCATCACCTCATCGCCCTTCTGAAAGTCGCTGAGGGATGATGCCGGCAAACGGCTGAGCACCTGCTGCAAGTCTCCGCCTGCTCCGTGACCCTGAGCGCCTTCACCGCCGCCATTCGCTGCGTTTGGCGGATTCGAAGGCTGTGAGGGCTTCGCACCAGCGCCAGAAGCGGGGCCTCCAGCGGGTCCGCCGGCCGCACCTTTCAAACGCATGGCGATGCGCTGTGCCATTGGAGCAGGCAGCTTGCGCAATTGCGATTCGGAAGTCACCTTAACCTGCACCGGAGTTTTGCTGATGTTGTCGGCTACGGTCATCGTCCCGCTTGCGGCATCGATTGCGCTCACCGCGCCGGCAATATTACGGAAGCTCCCGCTCACGATTTCGTCCGCGGTGAATTGCGTGCCATCCTCATTGCGTTCGCCACGGGCGCGTACCTGGTCGCCGGGCTTGATGTCGGCCAGTGTGCTCGCTTTGGCCTCGTCGAACTTGACCGAATCCGCGGCATAGCGGCGCACGATTGTCGTTTTCGTGGTGTGGATAGTGACGACCTTCTTGCCGGCCAGCGAAGTTGTCGCAATGGTGATGTCACCGCTGGCGGGATCGGCGGCTGAGACCAGCCCGCCAATGCCGCGCTTCTGCCAGTCCTGCTGCTCCTGCCGTTGCCGGGCTTCGAGATCGATTTTCTTCATCACGATCACGTAGCCCGCGGCGATCGCCTTGTCCTGCGCGTCCTTGCCCAGAACCAGAACGCGGTCCCCCGTCTGCAAATCCTGCAGATGGATAGGGACAGCCTTCTTCAGATCTTTCTCTCCGGGGTTGACCTGCAGATAGCGGGTATTGTCTTGAACGGCGATGTTGCGGTCGGCTCCCTCGTCAGACTTCACTACCAACTTATTCCCGCCGAGCGATTGAATGGTTCCGACAACCTTAGCGCTGGAGGAACTGGAAGCGGCTTGTTGAAAAGGATCGGCGCAGCCCCTGCCATGGGCCGCAAAGTGAGTCCGAGAAATAACAAAAACGCCAGTCGCCAACGGAACAAAACGTCACCAGTAATAAGAGACTCCACTGAAGCAGACGCACCCCTTACCAGCGTTCTGCACCGTGAAAGTCTGCGTGCTCAGATGTCTTTCAATCTACTATTTCAGCCACCACGGTGGAAGCTGGTATGGATAAGAATTGTTAATGAGTACCGGCACGAATAGGGGAGCCCGAAGATCCCAATATCTCACCAACTACTTCGACAGTAGCGCAAGCGCGCAAGGGTTCAGACGGAATATGACTATTTATGCCGTTTGCTTCGCGGCATCTGCGGGTTCACGCCCCTCGCTCCCTGCCGGCACAGGCCGTTCGCTGACCGTCTCGATTCGAGCGACGCGCTCGCTGGCCTCTTCCATGTGAGTGAGGGTGGCGATAGGAATGATGTCAGACTCGCCAGTAATCAGCCGGGCAGAGCGCGTATAGGTCAGGTAGCTCCACGCCCAATCGAACATCACGGCGAGACGGTTGCGAAAACCGATGAGGAAAAAAATGTGGATGGACAGCCAGGCCAGCCACGCGAAGAAGCCGGAGATATGAATGTTCCCGGGCAAATCGGCAACCGCCGCCGCGCGGCCGATGGTAGCGAGCGTCCCTTTATCGAGATATCGAAATGGCTGACGCGGCTTGCCCGCGAGGTCAGCCTTGATTTGCCGCCCTACAAACTTGCCTTCCTGCATAGCCGCCGGAGCCAGGCCCGGCACCGGCTTGCCGCCGTCATAGGTAATCGAGGCGAGGTCGCCGACGACGAACACCTCCGGATGCCCGGGGATGCTCAAGTCGGGTTCGACGAGCACTCGTCCTGCTCTGTCGGTGGGAGCGCCTAACGCCTTTCCCAGCGGAGATGCCGAGACGCCGGCTGCCCACAGAATCACCGCCGCGGGGACGACTTCGTTGCCGATGTGAATCTCGCCCTCGCGAATCTCGGTGACCATGGAATTCAAGCGCACTTCAACCCCCAGCTTGTTCAGTTGCCGAAGCGCGCTCTGCCTGAGGTCGGGCGGGAAGGCGGACAAAACCGAAGGTCCCGCCTCTACCAGGAGAACCCGCGTCTTTGTCGGATCGATGTGCTTAAACTCGTTGGCCATGGAGATACGCGAGATCTCGCCCAGCGTTCCCGCGAGTTCGACTCCGGTGGGGCCGCCGCCCACCACGACGAAGTTCAGCGGCATGTGCGTGCCCGTGAGCAGCGCCTCGCGCTCAGCCAGTTCATACGCCAGAAGCACCCGGCGACGCATTTCCAGCGCGTCTTCAAGCGTCTTCAGTCCGGGCGCGAACGGCTCCCAGTTGTCATGCCCGAAGTAGGCGTGGGTCGCCCCCGCGGCGACGACCAGGTAGTCATAGGGCAGCTCAAAACCGTGAAACTTTAGCTTACGGTTGGTGACGTCAACCCCGATCGCCTCGCCTAGCAACACTTCGACATTTCGGAAGCGCCCGAGAATTTCGCGGATGGGGGCAGCGATCTCAGCCGGCGACAACCCCGCTGTTGCAACCTGATACAGCAACGGCTGGAAGGTGTGGTGATTCTTGCGGTCCACGATGGTGATGTGCACCGGAAGCTTGGCCAGTGCCTCGGCAGCCTTCAATCCGCCGAAGCCGCCGCCTATGATGACCACCTGCGGAATTCGAACGTCGCCCATACTTAACTGATGCCCCAGCGCGTGCTTCCGCTCCAGCGAATTGTGTCGCCAAGCACCGCCCGCTAGAGCAGGTGTACGCCCAGGAACCATGCCCCGGCGGCGAGCAGCGCGCCAATGATCGCTCCCATCCAGAAGTTTTGCGAGCGGGTATTGATGGTTTGCATAACCCGGCGATTGTTGGAAAGCAGCAGGATGAAAAGCAGAATGGGGATGGTGAGGATTCCGGCGAGCACCTGCGAGAAATAGAGCGCCTTCACCGGGTTAATGCGGAAGAAATTGACCACGCTGGCGACAAAGAGAGCGGCCGAAATCAGAACGTAAAAGCGCTTCGCCTCCCAGGGATGTTCGCTCAGGCCGGAAGGCCAGCCCATGGCTTCTGCAACGCTGTAGCACATGGAAGCGACCAGCACCGGAAGAGCGACCATGCCGGCGCCGATGATGCCCACGGCAAACAGCAGCACTCCCAGGTTTCCTACCGCCGGGGTCAGCGCAGCCGCCGCCTGCCGGGTCGTCATCTCGATAGGGTTCGGCAGATTCAGCACCATGGAAGCGGCCACCACGATGCTGTACGACAGGATCGTCGTAGCGAACGTTCCGGCGTGCGAATCGGCCGCCAGCGTTGCGCCCTCGACCAATCAACGCCTCCTCGCGGCGCGAGCTGGTTTGCCAACCAGCACGTAAGGCGTGAGCAGCGATCCGAAAAGGCCGATCATCGCGGTCACGTAATCGGGGCCGCGAGCTCACATGCGGAACAAAGGTTCCGACCAGCAGGCTCCACGGATTGGGACGCGAAACTACCGCCGCCACAACATAGAGAAACAACGGTACCGAGAGCCAGAGCAGGATTCGCGTCAACTTGCGATAGTCGCGGAAGATCAGGAAATACCATACGGTGAAGGCCACGGCTGCGACAAAGAAACTGCGCTTCTGCAGCAGGATGATGCTCATGCCATCGCTCACCGGCCATCAGATCGGCAATGATCATGGCCATGTTGATGGCCACGATGGTGAAGGCACAGACGACCGCCAGGTGTCGCCCATAGTTCTCGCGCAGCAGGTCGACCAGGCCTTTGCGGGCCTCATATCCGATGCGCGCAGAGACCGCAAACACCGTTGACAGAAAGGGTATGCACAGCACGATCACCCAGAGCAGCGAAAAATGGAAAGCGGCTCCGACCACAGTCGCGGTAATCACCACCGACGGATCGATATTCGCGATGCCGGTCAGCAGGCCGGGGCCGACCGCGCGCAACACGGCGCCGGTTCCGCGGTCATGCGGCTGGGGAGGCTCAGGCGGATGAGGCCAGTTGAGAACCGAGCGCCTTCCGGCCAGTCTTGGATTAGGGGATTCTGGGAAGCTCACGGCTCAAGTCTCGTTCGAGCTTTCGTTCGTGACGCAACCGCAGCGGTCGCCAATAGGTGATGATCCCGAAGGCAGCAATGGCGGCCAGAAGCAGGAAGCTGCTGATTCCGAGGAAGACGTTCGAAGCGTGGGTTTCGGCAATGCTGGCGATGACCTCGGCGTTGCGCGGGGTGATCACCAGGGCAAAGGCCAGGGTCAGCATTCCCATCCCGGCCAGCAGACTGGTAATGTTCTTCGCCCATTTGCCGGTCGAGTGGTATTGCGCAAAGAACGAGAATCCGTAGAAAACCAGACCGGCAATCAGCAAAAAATTTGCTGCTTCGACAATAGTGTTGCTGTCCAGCACTCCTTGTTGGACGCCAGCCAGCAGCGGCAGGTTGGAACAGAATTGCTGGATTTGCCGGAATCCGGTGGTTCCGAAATGATATTGGGTCAATTCATGACGGCACACTACCCAAGCCACTGAAAACTTAATCCAGTAGTGCGGCGCAGTTCAGCGAACTGTGGCGACGTGGCGCAGCCCAGAAGGGCGTCCTGGCCGCCGAGATCGAGGTAGGTGAAGCGTCGCGGCGTGTCTCTGCTGCTCCAGAAGCACAACGAACCGGCTGAACACCACCGGATCAATCCAGTGCTCGCGAATGCGTGCCGGCCAGTCGAACTGCTCATCGCCCAGCCGAAATCGCAACCACGCGACTCCTGCGGCCCAGTCGAACTCCTCCGACATATCGCTGATCGGGAAGGCTCCCTGGGCGAGTAGTGACATGCGCTGCGCTATCTGCGTGTAGTCTCCCGGTCCGGCGATGCAGCCCACTCGCAGATGCCAGACGTTTTCGGAGAGCGGCGCGTGCGGAGGAATGGTCGATTCCTCGCCCAAAGCGGTGAGCAGAAGGCGGAAGGGATCGGTTTCGTATTGATGCTCCGGGTGACGGCTCAGCAATTCGGGTACGCCGACGTCGGGAGCAGGCTCGATGCCGCAACGCGCTAGCTGGTCCAGTTGCGCGTAGATCGACATGTTGCGGTTCGCGAGGCGGCGAAGGAAGAGCACACAGAATGTTCGCACGAATACGGTGGAAGCGCCGGGCCGCCGTGTGCGTAACAGCGTCTCCCGATAATATGGCGTGGCAGAGCGGGTTACGAGCCTCTGAGGTGTAGACTTCTGGGCAGTGACTCGAAAAGCTAAAGCTCTAAGTGACGATGCTGACAAAAGTCCCAACGGCTCCGGGATTCTCTTCCTGGTTGGAACCCCCATTGGAAATCTTGAAGACATTACTCTGCGAGCCCTGAGCACGCTGAAGGAAGTCGACCTGATTGCCTGCGAGGACACCCGCCAGACTCAGAAGCTGCTGAACCACTACAGCATTGAGAAGCGAACCGTCAGCTATCACGAACACAACGAACTGGAGCGGGCTCCCGAACTCATTGTTCACCTCGAAAACGGAGAGAACGTCGCGGTCGTGAGTGATGCCGGTATGCCGGGCGTCAGCGATCCAGGATATCGTCTGGTCGCGCTGGCGGTGCGTCATCATATTCGCGTAGTGCCGATTCCAGGCGCGTCGGCATTTCTTTCGGCGCTGGTGGCCAGCGGACTGCCGACGGATTCGTTTCGCTTTGGTGGATTTCTTCCTGCCAAGGCGGGCGCGCGCCGGACCATCTTGGAGTCTTCCATGTCGTCGCCTCGTACCGCAGATTTTCTATGAAGCGCCGCATCGCGTGCGCGAAACCATGCGGGACGTCGTGGACATTTTCGGTGCTGAGCGGCGCGTAGTGGTGGCGCGCGAGGTTACCAAGCTGCATGAGGAGTTCCTGCGTGGCCGGGCCGCCGACATTCTGGCAGAACTCGACCGGCGCGAGGATATCAAAGGCGAGATCACTTTACTGATCGCCAAAGAAGACGAAGCGTCTACTCCGCGAGCGCAAGACGCGAAGCAGTCAGTGGCGCAGCGCATTCGCCAGCTGATGCAGTCAGACCAGATGGAAGAGAAGACGGCGCTTAAGCAGGCGGCGAAAGAGTTCGGATTGGCGCGCAGTGAAGCCTATCGCGAGTGGCAGAGGGCGAAGTAGGCTACCCCGTCGACAACCTAAGATTGGGCTGGATCGTTTTGAAAGGGCACGCCTTCAGGCGTGCCGCATCGGCAGCAAAATGATTCGGCTTCAGCCGCTGAGGGAATCATGCCTCCGCGCCTGAAGGCGGCGGCGATTGACTATCCTGGCGGCACGGCTAAAAGCCGTGCCCTTTCAAACCCAATTTGAAATTACCTTAGTCGCCCTGCTGCACCCGGCGCAGTCTGCGGCCCTCCAGCAGCAAAGCCACACTGTGACTGAGGTTCTGCAAGGTAACGATGCCCACCAGCCGCAGATCATCTACCACCGGAATCATGGTCAATCCTCGCGAACCGAGCTTACGAAAACCCTGGCCGACGGAGTCGGAGCGCTGCGCGATCTCAAAATTGCGCGTCATTGCCGATTGCACGTAGCCGTTGCCTTCGCGACGTAACGACTCGACGATACGCTGCTTGTTGATGACGCCCACCATCTGGCTGCCGCGCACCACGGGAAAATCGTCTTGCAGCGTATGGACCGCTTTACCGAGGGCGTCTTCCAGAGTGTCGGCAGGAGAGAGAACGCTGAAGCCGGTCAGCATCACATCCTCCATGCTGACTGCGTCAAGCAGCGAATGAAAGTGCACGGTGCGATCTTCCATTTGCGCTCCCAGGAAGAGAAAGAAGCCGATCAGCACCAGCCATCCATTCCATACCAGCCCGGCCAGCATCATCACCATGGCCAGGCCCTGCCCGATAAGGACGGCGCGACGGGTGGCGGCGACGTAATCCATGCGCTCGGCAAACAAGGCGCGCAGGACGCGGCCGCCATCCATCGGATAAGCCGGCAGCAAGTTGAATAGCCCCAGGAAAATGTTGCTCCAGACCAGGCTGCGCGGCAGATTGCCGGCATCCAGCAGCGGCTGTCCCCAGAGCTTCACCTGGGGCGCGAGAGTAAGAATGGCGAGCGCCGCGATCCCGGCAATCACCAGGTTCACCAACGGACCGGCAACGGCAATGCGTATATCGCGTGCGGGATTGTTTTGCTCGGGCCCGGGCTCCTCCATCAGCGTCATGCCACCGATGGGCAGCAGGAGAATGGAACGCACCACCAATCCGTAGCGGCGCGCCACCAGGGCATGACCCATTTCATGCGCTACCACGCAACCGAAGATGATGAGCACCAGCAGCAGTCCGCGGGCCGCTCCACTGGTGCCGAGCGCCGCCGATTGCGTGAACCACACGAATGCCAGCAGGAACAGAAACGTCAGATGAATACGAACATCGACGCCAAACAATCGCCCTGCCGGAAATGACCATCCTCGAAACACGTGCGCCTCTAACCTGAAATTCTATATCCTGCGAAGGTGCGAATCATTGCCGGACAATTTCGCAGCCGTCCCCTGAAGTCGATTCCCGGTCTCGACCTGCGACCTACCAGCGACCGCCTTCGCGAAACTCTGTTCAATGTGCTGGCATCGACCGGTGAATTGCAGGACAGCGTATGGATCGATCTCTACGCCGGTACCGGCGCTGTGGGCATCGAAGCGTTGAGTCGCGGAGCGCGCCAGGTATACTTCGTCGAATCCGCCAAGAAGCATGCCCGCCTGTTGCGCGAGAATTTGTCATCCCTGGGAATCACCAGCGGATTCGAAGTGCAGGAGCGCGATGTTGCACAAGCCTTGCCGCTGCTCGATTCCACCGGCGTGGTCTGTGACTTCTGCTTTCTCGATCCACCGTATCAGCTGCGCGGAACTTACGAGCGCACTTTGGGCTTTCTCTCGCAATCACGCGTATTGCAGCCGTCGAGCATCGTGATCGCCGAGCACGAGAAACGCTTCGATCCCGATGAACGCTTTGGGGCCCTCGTGCGCTATCGCAAGCTGGAGCAGGGCGACGCGGCATTGAGTTTTTATCGGCTGGGATGAGTCCAGCGATTTTTCTCGACGGCAACGGCTCTCGACCGGAACAATAAGACGACAACCAAAATTCAAGTTCAGCTCGGCCCGAGAGCCACTTGGGAATAGGCCCCTACTATGCTCGGAACTGATTTCATTCTGAATGCCCTCGCACGCGAAGGATTGGATCACCTCTTCATGGTTCCCGGCGGTCTCGTGGATCCTTTTCTGCCAGCGCTGGGAAGACAGCAGGCGCTCAAACCGATTGTCGCCGCGCAGGAAGGCGGAGCAGCCTACATGGCCGACGGCTATGCGCGTGCCAGCGGCAAGTTCGGCGCAGCTCTCTGCATTGGCGGTCCGGGGCTGGCCAACACGGTCACAGCTATTGCGACGGCACAGACCGACGGCTCTCCCCTGCTCGTGATAAGCGGAGAAGCCGCCACCGCTCTTGAAGGGCTGGGCGAGTTTCAGGATGCCAGCGATCAAACCTTGGATGATGTCAGCCTGCTGAAACCCATCACCCGGTACTCGGGTTCGGTGGATAATCCGAAGAATCTGGCGCATCTTTTTCGGCACGCGCTGATTCGTCTGCGGGCTGAACCTAACGGCCCGGTACACCTTTCCATTCCCGCCGACAGCCAGGTCGCCGCGATCGATGTGGAACATCAGGCGCTCGATGCTTCGGTAGTACATCCACGAGTTCTTTCTCTGGACGCAGCCGAGGCCTCTCTCGCCAACTTCACGGCGGGTGAGAACGGTGCTCCGCCAGTACGCGTCGTGATATTGGCGGGCGCCGGCGTGGAGCATGCCGACGCATCGGCCGCCTTGCTGAAGTTTGCCGAAACCTGGGACATACCCGTCGCTACCACGCTGCGCGCCAAGGGGATATTTCCTGAGGACCATCCGTTGTCGCTGGGAGTATTCGGCTATGCGGGAACGCATCATGCTCGGATGGCGCTGCTCGACCATCCTCCCGACCTGCTGCTGATTCTGGGCTCGGGCCTGAATGAACGCGACACCATGCACTGGACCTTGCGCCTCGCGCCCAAACGCACGCTGTGCGTCAATCTGAGTCCGATGGCGATGGCAACTCATCTTGCCGTGGGCAACGTGGTGGGCGATGTCGGCTCATACTTGCAGTGGTTAGAAACCCATGGCGAGCAAATTCATGTTGCGTTGAACGCGACGCGATCTGAGCGCAAGGCGTGGCTCGCGAGCATACGCTCTCAGCCTCGCCTGCAAGATCCGGAAAACTGCATCAGTCCGGCGATCCCGATTCATCCCGCGCGGGTGGTAAGCGAGCTGCGAAAGGCGCTTCCGCGGGATGGAATCGTGCTGATAGATTCAGGCGCGCATCGCGCGTTCGCCGGCCACTACTGGGAATCGTATTCGCCGCTCACCTATATTTCGGCCACCAATCTCGGCCCTATGGGCTGGGCGATCCCTGCGGCAGTAGGGGTGCAGTGTGCGCGTCCCCAGCGGAAGGTCGCTGTCATTACCGGCGACGGATGCATGCACATGCAGGGCATCGAGATTGCCACCGCCGCGCGTTACCGGCTGCCGATAGTTTACGTTGTCATTAACAATGGAGCGCTGGGCAACGTATGGCTGCGGGCACACACTCTGGGTCCCGTGCCCGACGAACTCACCAGGCTGCCCGATATCGACTGGGCTGGCTTCGCCCGGTCACTGGGAGCGAACGGCATTACCGTGACCAAGCCTGACGGACTGACGGCAGCATTCGAATCAGCGCTCAAGGCCGACGGTCCGACCGTCGTCGATGTGAAAGCTGACAAGAAGTTTGCTACTCCGGTACAGGACTGGTCTGCTGCCGCGGCGACATGGTCGTATCACGAATAATCACCTTGGGGGGCAGGTTGGCTGAACTACCTTTCGATCCATCCGCGTTGAACGCGGGCGACAAAGCGATTTATGAGGCGATGGTGGCGCGCCGCAGGAGCCAGGGCGCACCGTTCGGCGGCCCCTACGCTGCATTGATGAATCATCCTCAACTGTGCCAGAAGGTTGAGGACTTAGGTTATTACCTGAAGTTCGAAGGCCATCTTTCGCGGGAGGTTTATCAGTTCGTGGTGTTGTCGGTCGCGCGCGAAACCAAAGCATCCTTCGAGTGGGTGGACCACGTGGAGCATGCCCGTGCCGCCGGTGTGCCGGATAACGTGCTCGATCTGCTGCGGGTGAACGGGGTTTCAGGGGCTGAATTTCCCGACCCGTATCGACTGGCCGCACAGGTGCTGCAATCAACTTTGCGCTGGCAGGACATTCCTGAAGCAGTGCAAAGCGCGGCGATCAACAGCTACGGCATGTATGGTTTCGTCGAGATTGTCGTGCTCTCAGGCTTTTATCAGATGTTCTCGGCCATCAATCAAGGATTTGCCGTGGCACCGCCAGCAGGCGTGAAAGCGCCGTTCTGAGCCGTGGTTCACCAGACGTTGCCAGCGCCGGGCGTGTAGGAACTGGCAACCACGGAGTTCGCCACCAGCGTGTCCGCCTGGACCACGCCGCTGAATTTCGCCATCGCTGCATTCACCGTCATCGTGGACGCGTCAATTTCTATCTCGCTGCACGCAAGCGAAACTTTGCCGCTCGCACGGATCTGAATGTTGCCGCCTTGCAACTGGATCGAAGCGCCGCCCGCATCCTGAATCAGCACACCGCTGGCATCGCCCTGAATGGTGATCTTCTGACCGGAAGCGGTCTCGATCTGAACGCGATTGGTGCCCGTGAGCGTCACGTTCAGAGCCTCGGTATGAATGCTCTGCGCAGATTTGGAAACTTGCTTGCCCACCATGCGTCCACCTCGATCCAAGAGTGAGCCGCAGAATACACGACATTGAGCGGAAAACGAAAAGGCCCGGCAACTTTCCCCGGGCCTTCTGAGACTTCTTTCTGTCAACGGCCAGTTGCTGACTGTCTTTCTGAAAACTGGCAACTGACCACTGACAACTACTTGGTTCTTCCACCTTCGATGTTCAGCTCCGCGCTGGCGCCGGCCTGAGCAGCAGCCAGGCGAGCCGTCAGCACACGGAACGGTGAACAGGAAACGTAGTTGAAGTTATTCTGCGCGCAGAACTCGACCGACGATGGATCGCCGCCGTGCTCGCCGCAAATGCCGATCTTGATGGTCGGCCGCGCCTCGCGGCCTTTCTGCACCGCGATCTTGATAAGTTGACCGACACCTTCGCGATCGAGCGTGGCAAACGGATCCTGCTTCAAAATGCCTTGCGCCAGGTAAGCGTTCAGAATCTTGCCGACATCGTCGCGCGAGAAGCCGAAGGTGGTCTGGGTAAGGTCGTTAGTTCCGAAACTGAAGAACTCAGCTTCTTTGGCGATCTCATCCGCCACCAGCGCGGCACGCGGAAGTTCGATCATGGTGCCGACCAGGTATTCGACTTTCATTTCCTTCTCGTTGAACACCTCTTCCGCCACGCGACGAACGATCGCCGCCTGGTTGGCCATTTCCTTCAGCCCGGTAGTGAGCGGAATCATGACTTCCGGCTTCACCTTTACGCCTTCTTTCGCGACCTTCACTGCGGCCTCGAAGATGGCGCGCGCCTGCATCTCGGTGATCTCGGGATAGGTGATGCCGAGACGGCATCCGCGCAGGCCAAGCATGGGGTTCACTTCGTGCAACTGCTCGACCCGATTGAGCAGTGTGTGCAGTTCTTTCAGCTTGGGCGATTTCGGCTTAGCGATTTCCAACTTGGCGATATCGACCATCAAGTCCTCGCGACGCGGCAGGAACTCATGCAGCGGCGGATCGAGGGTGCGGATGGTCACCGGGAATCCATCCATGGCGCGGAAGACGCCGATGAAGTCCTGGCGCTGCATGGGCAGCAGCTTTTTCAGCGCAGCGCGACGGTCTTTCTCGTTGTTGGCGAGAATCATGGCGCGCATGTGCGACAGCCGGTCTTCCGCGAAGAACATGTGTTCGGTGCGGCACAGGCCAATGCCTTCGGCTCCGAAGGCACGCGCCTGCAGAGCATCGCGCGGGATGTCGGCATTGGCCCGTACACCCATCCGGCGGAAAGGCTCGGCCCAGCCCATCAGCTTGTTGAGCTCGGGATCGTCGGGCGAAGCGGGCACAGTTTTGAGCTGGCCGTTGATGACGCGGCCGGTAGTGCCGTCGAGCGAAATCCAGTCGCCACCCTTCAGCACTTTGCCATGCGCGCGCATCTCGCGGTTCTTCTCGCTCACCTCGATGTCGCCGGCGCCGGCGACGCAGCACTTGCCCATTCCGCGCGTGACGACCGCAGCGTGGCTGGTCATGCCGCCGCGCGAGGTGAGAATGCCGGCAGCGACCTCCATGCCGTGAATATCTTCCGGCGTGGTTTCGCTGCGAACCAGGATCAGCTTGGCCTTGGGATCTTTCTGGAATTTCTCGACCGCTTCGTCGGCAGTGAACACGATCTGTCCGACGGCGGCGCCGGGAGAAGCCGGAAGTCCTGTCGCCAGCACTTCGATCTTGACGTTCTTCTCGTCGAGACGCGGCACCAGGAAGTCGTAGAGTTGGTTCGGCTCGACCCGGAAGATCGCTTCCTCTTTGCTGATCAGACCTTCTTCCACCATCTGGATGGCAACGCGAACCGCGGCGCGGCCGGTGCGCTTGCCGTTGCGCGTCTGCAGCATGTAGAGGCGGCCGTCCTGGATGGTGAACTCGAAGTCCTGCATGTCGCGATAGTGCTTCTCCAGCCGAGTGGTGATTTCGCGAAGCTGGTTGTAGACGTCGGGCTGAATCTTCTCCAGTTCGGTGATCGGCACGGGAGTGCGAATTCCGGCGACCACATCTTCACCCTGCGCGTTCATCAGGAACTCGCCGTAAAACTCCTTCGCGCCCGTCGCCGGGTTGCGGGTAAATCCAACGCCAGTGCCGCTGGTCTCGCCCAGGTTGCCGAAGACCATGGCCTGCACGTTGACCGCGGTGCCCAGCATGTCGTCGATGTTGTTCATGCGGCGATAGTGCTTGGCGCGATCGTTGCCCCAGGAGCGGAACACGGCGTCACGCGCCATCACCAGCTGTTCATGCGGGTCCTGCGGGAAGTCGTGCTTGGTATGCTGCTTGACCACCTTCTTATAGTCGGCAATCACTTCCTGCAACGCCTTGGCGTCGAGATCGGTATCGAGCTTGGCTTTCTTCTGCTTCTTCTTGCCGTCGAAAGCTTCCTCGAAAGCATGCTTCGGGATTTCGAGCACCACGCTGCCGAACATCTGGATGAGCCTGCGATAAGAATCGTAGGCAAATCGCGGATTGTTGCTGCGCGCGGCGAGGCCTTTGACCGACTCGTCGTTCAGGCCGAGGTTGAGAATCGTATCCATCATGCCGGGCATGGAAAACTTCGCGCCCGAGCGCACGCTGACCAGCAGCGGATTGTCGGCTCCGCCCAGCTTCTGTCCCTGCAACTGCTCGAGCCGAGCCAGCGCTTCGTCCATCTGTTTATTCACGTCCTTGGAGACCTCGCCCTTGCGCATGTATTCGCGGCAAGCTTCGGTCTGAATGGTGAATCCGGGAGGGACCGGCAGACCGGCATTGGTCATCTCAGCCAGGCCGGCGCCCTTGCCGCCCAGTTCGTCTTTCATCTTGCCGTGTCCTTCGGCGTGGCCTTCGCCGAAGAAGTACACGTATTTCACCGGGGCTGCGCCGGCGGATTTTTTGCGCTCAATGTCAACCGTGGGTGTGCTCATGATGGAATCCTTTGCTGAATGATTACAGGAAAATGGGCTACAGAATGATGGTAAACCTTGAATGGGTTCTGCGCAGCGACAGGGCGCGCACAACCTTTCAAAACGGGTGCCCCATTCGGGCTGGGTTTGCCCGGGTGGGGAATTTTCCTGTCGACAGGCACGCAATTTTGATTACCGAGCGAAAAAACCCCACCCCGCCAAAAGAAGGCGGAATGGGGCACCCGATGTGTACGCCTGAAGGCGGTACTCCACCCAACTTACGCCGTCTTCGCCTCGGTCACGATCTCGCTGAAATCGGCGATGGTCGAAAACTCGCTCAGCAAATCGCGCAGCAGAGCCAATCGATTGGCGCGCACGCGTTCGTCATCAACCATCACCATAACTTTCTCGAAGAAGGTGTCGACCGGCTTCCGCAGACGGCTGATCTCGACCAATGCCTGGGCGTAGTTCTTCTGCTCGCGCAGCTCTCGCACTTTCTGCGCGATGACAGGAATTTCAGCCGCCAGAAACTTCTCGGAGTCATCGGTCAAAGCTGCGCTGTCGAGCTGCGGCGCGATGGTTTTCTTCGTCTCAGTGGCCTGCCGCAGGATGTTCTTGATGCGCTTGAACGCGACTGAAATCGAGGCGAAGTCGTCCGATCCGCGCACTCCGGTTACGGCTTCGGCGCGCGCCATCGCATCGACCACATCATCGCTGCCCGCGGCGAGCACGGCATTTACCACGTCATAGGCGTAACCATGAACGTCGCGCAGATAGAATTCCAGACGCTCATGCAGGAAGCTTCTGACCGCCTCTTCGAAGTTGAGCTTCTTATCGAAACGCTGCTCGGCCTCGGAACCCACGTATTCGGCGCGGGCATCCGCAAACAGTTTGTGCAGCGAGAGCGACAGCTTGTGCTCGGCGATGATCTTCACAATTCCATTCGCCGCACGGCGCAACGCGAACGGATCTTTCGATCCCGAAGGAATCAGCCCGACTGCGAACATCCCGGCGATGCTGTCGGCTTTGTCGGCGATGGCTAGCACCGCTCCTTCCAAGGTGCTTGGAACATCATCGTCCATCGACTCCGGCTTGTACTGATCGTAGATGGCATCGCCAATCGCGTCCGCCGTGGCCCGCGGCAAAATGGGATCGAGTTCCTGCACCTTGGCGTAGAGCCCGCCGATGATGCCCTGCAACTCGGTGAACTCTTTCACCAGTTCGGTGGTGAGATCTGTCTTGGCCAGCAGCGCGGCCTTGTAGACAACGCCGGGGCGAACCGAAGAACCGGCGTCGCGCAGAACTTCGCAGATGAGGCTCGAGAGTTTCTGCACGCGCATGGTCTTGTCGTAGTAGCTGCCCAGGTCTTTCTGGAAGGTAACCGCCTTCAACATGCTGACGCGGTCGCGCAGCGTGATCTTTTGATCGGTCTGCCAGAAGAAACGCGCGTCATTGAAGCGGGCGCGCAGCACACGCTCGTTGCCATGGCGGATCAGGCCGTCGGGGTCGCCATCAGTATTCAGCACGGCGAGAAAATGCGGCAACAGTTTGCCGTTGGCGTCTTCCAGCGCGAAGTATTTCTGATGATCGCGCATGACGGTGACCAGCACTTCGGCAGGAAGCGATAGAAATTCCGGATCGAAGCTACCCAGAATCACCGACGGGAACTCCGTCAGGTTGACCACGGTATCGAGCAGCGGCTTGTCTTCCCGCCAGCGTGCGCCAAAAATGGTACGGGTCGCGGCATCGAGCGCTTTGCGAATGCGCTCTTCGCGAGCAGCGGTGGACGGGACCACCGCAGCCTTGAGAAATTTTGGCAACGTAGTCGGCCGGAGTGTCGATCTCGACCGGGCCGGACGACAGGATGCGATGGCCTTCGCTGACTCTGCCCGCGCGAATTCCTGCGAATTCGACCGGCACAACTTCGGCGTCGAGCAGCGCGACCATCCAACGCAGCGGGCGCACGAAGCGCTCGGCCGACTTGCCGCGCCAATACATGTTCTTCGCCCAGTAGATGCCGGCGATCTCTTTGGGCAATGACTCGGCGAGGATTTCGGACGCAGCGCGACCCATCTTTTGCACGGTGGCCGCGAGATACTCGCCCTTCGGCGTCGTAATCTTTTCCAACTTGTCGACCGGCACTCCGGCTTTACGAGCGAAAGCCTCGGCGGCGGGCGTCGGAGCTCCATCTTTGTACGCCACTTTGAGCGAAGGCCCAGTGAGCTGCTCGGTGACATCGGGCTGCGATGGCAGAATGCCCGGCACCACCACCGCTAACCGCCGCGGCGTGGAATAGGCCTGCGTATCCGGAGCATCCGACAGGTGCTCGCGCTTCAGTAAAGCGGCGACACGCTGAGCAAGCTCTTCGCGCGCGCCGTCAATCATGCGGGCAGGAATTTCTTCGGTACCGATTTCGAGTAGGAAGTCAGGCATGTTTTCGCAACTTCGTCATTCGCAATTCGTATGTCAGCTGTCAGTTGGGTATCACGGTTTCAGGCGTCAGGTGTCACGGAAGGGCCAAGGCTAGATGCTAGTGCCACGGCCAATTGCTGGGCCACCTTTTCAGCGTCAGCCTTGGCGGCCACTTGCGCCTGTTGCTGGTCGACGTAGGCTTTGGCAACTCCTACGGCCAGCGCCCGGATGCGCGCGATCACGCCCACACGCTCGGTCACACTGATGGCGCCACGTGCGTCCAGAATGTTGAACAGGTGCGAGCACTTCAGGCAAAGGTCGAACGCGCCGAGCACCGGGAAACGTTTGCGGTTCGAAAGCCGCTCTTCGGCAGAAAGTGCTCGCTCTTCGCTATTCGCTGTTCGCTGTTCGCCAGAATCGGCAGGCACGGCCTTCTTCTTACCCGATGCTTTCGAGTCGCGCTCGCCGAACTGCGCAGCGTAATCGTCTAGCAGTGCCTGGCACTCGGCTTCATAAAGCCGGAGATGCTCCCAGGCTTTGGCTACATCGGCACGCTCGAAGTTGTACACCGAAAACTGCAACTCGTCCTGCAGACGGATCTCACCATACTTCACCGGACGGCCGTCCGGCCCGATGACCCACGTGATGTCGTAAATGCTGTCGACATCTTGCAGAAACGCAGCGATGCGCTCCAGGCCGTACGTGAGCTCAGCCGAGATCGGGTCGAGGTCGATGCCGCCGCACTGCTGGAAATAGGTGAACTGCGTGATCTCCAGCCCGTCGAGCATGATCTGCCAGCCGATGCCCCACGCGCCGAGCGTGGGCGATTCCCAGTTGTCCTCTTCGAACTTGATGTCGTGCTTGCGCAAATCGATGCCGATGGCGCGCAACGAATCGAGGTAGATCTCCTGCACATTGGCCGGCGGCGGCTTCAGAATGACCTGGTACTGCATGTGCTTGAACAGCCGGTTCGGGTTCTCGCCGTAGCGGCCATCGGCAGGGCGGCGCGAAGGCTGCACATAGCCGACGCGATACGGTTTAGGCCCGAGCACGCGCAAGAATGTTTCGGGAGCCATGGTTCCGGCTCCAACCTCGACGTCGTAGGGCTGTTGCAGGACGCAGCCATTCGCCGCCCAGAACGTCTGGAGACGGAGGATGAGTTCTTGAAAGGTCAGCGGATTGTTAGAAGCAGCCATTAGTAATTAGTGATTAGTGATTAGTCATCGCTATAAATGTCTTGTCACCACGAGCGAAGCGAGGGATCTGTTCTCCGTCGCCTCTCACAAATGTTCGTCTAGCAACGACCGCTGGCACTCTCAAAAAGAGCAGATTCCTCGCTACGCTCGTAATGACAATCAGAAGAAGCTAATCACTAATTACTAATTACTAGTCACTTCTCACAGCCTTTCCAGCATCGTCGCAGTCACCAGCTTCTTTTCCAGGTGACGCTCGACGATTCGCAACAGAAACTTGCGCAGATCCGCGTTAGCGGGCGTCCCCTCCAGCCTTTTTTTGGCTGACGGGGAAGCTTCGCCGGTATCTCCGGAACCATTTCCGGTCGGCGCCGGCAAACTTGCAAACGTCTCGACCGGAGCGCGAAACATACGTCTCGCCAGCTCGCGCGATTCCAGCGACAACTCGGATGATGCAAGCCGCTTATGCGGCAAGCACATCACGCCATCGGCTAAAGCATGATAGAACGCGCGACTGGCGGCCAGCGATTCACCGCAGACAACACATTCGTCCAGTTCGGGCAAAAACCCGATCAGCCGCACCAGCCAAAGCTGGAAATAAGTTAGCGGAATCCAGATCGGCCCCGATTCCAGACAACGCAAAACCGAATACGTCAGCCGAAACAGGTCGTCGTTGGCTTCCCTCTCCGGCAACAACTCATCGAGCGTCTCGGCAATATGTTCGAGCGCCACGACGCGCGGATAATCCAGCGGGTGCGACAACGGCGAATCAAGAATGTCGCAGGAATCCAGCCGCGCCAGTTCCTTGCCCTCGCGATCGTCGTAATACGCCCGCACCAGAGTCATTGGTTCCAGCGCCCCGCCAAAGCGGCGCTTCGACTTCTTGGCGGCGCGGGCAACACCCTTCACCTTGCCCTCGATGCGCGTAAACAGCGTCACCAGCAAGTCGGACTCGTGGAGCGGATACGTCCGCAGCACAATCGCTTCCGATTGCTTGAGTGGCATGGTTCCAGTTGATTCTACTGGTAGAGAGCGGAGGTTGTCAGGTTGAGGTGAGGTATGAGCGGTCAGGTGTCAGGTGATCAGGTGTCAGAATGCCGGATCTCAGAATCGACATCCGAAACGAGAGGGCATGGCGATATCGAATCGCTGAGGCAACGTGGTTGAGGATAGTCGAACAGATGAGATGTGACAGACGCAAGGTTTGGCCCACCATGGTTGGTCCATGGTGAGGTTCGCGAGAGATCGCCTGGCGGCGCCCAGCGCTAGTGGCATCTTTCGGATTTGGGAGTCGATTTCGTTTCTTGCCCAGGTCCTTATGCTGTGGCGCGGTCGTAGGCTTTCCCCGCCGCGGCTCACTTTCGTCCTCAGTCTCTTGCTGTAACTACTCGTACGAACTGCCTACCCGATTTAATAGTTGGAGCGCGCTCCTGGTGCGAAATATCTTCAGGTCGGTAAGTTGAGCATGGAACATTGGCGCATCTGGTACTCGTGTCTGGTCGCTTCGATAACGTCCCGACACCTCTCAGTCGGCTCATTAACCGGTTTGGAGCCGCCCGCGTCGCCCTGCTTCTGTACGCCTAAACGATCGCAGGCCGAGATTACTTGATTCGGGTAACCTCTGTATGTGACGATGGTCACATATATATGTGACTTTACGGGGGTGCCTTATAAGCCGTTACAGGTACAGTCGCTCGGCGGCTCGCATTGCCTTGTAGCGGGTGAACACTTTCTTGTCGCTCTCCAACCCGAGCATCGAACGCAGGGTGCTTCCGCGGAAGGTATGCGCCAGCATCTTCGGCCAGTGGCGTAGAACGAACCACGGCTCTTTGGCGATGACGGCGGGCATGTGCGCAACCTTCATCCAGCGCTCTTTCTTCCAGCGCTCGTACTCAATCTCTTCGGGCTCAAGGTGCTCGGTCGCGACCACGGCGGTGGTGCCGTCATACTCCGACATGTTGTCGATCTTGATCAGGTTGCGGGCCTTGAAGTCTTTGGTCATCGGCGTACCCGGATAAGGAGTCGGGTGCTGGATGTAGGGCCAATCGACGTATTTGCGGGCAAACTCCAGGTTGGTACGAATCGACTCCATGGTGTCATCGGGATTGCCGACGATCAGCCCTCCGACGACATACATGCCATTGGCGTGAAGAGCGTCGATGGCACGGATGGTGGCATTGTCGGTGCGCTTACCGTTTTCGCGATAGGCGTTCTTGGCCGAGGCCTTGAGGAACACGAGATCGTCCTCAAGAATGTTTTCGATCCCGAGGAAGACATAGCGAAAGCCGGCTTTGCGCATGAGCGGGACCAGGGTGTCGGCATGCATGGCGATGGGAGAAGTCATCGCCTGCACGGTGTAGGCGATGTCGTTCAGCCCGGCGTCGATGATGGCCTGGCAGAGGCCTTCGAAGCGCTTCACGTTGAGCGAAATATTGTCGTCCACGATGAAGATGGCGCGCGAGCCCCGCGCTTTTGCATCACGAATGTCGTCGAGCACGCGATCGAAGGAATAGGTGTGGAAGTTGCGCCCGCGCATCTCGATGATGGAGCAGAAGCCGCAATCGAAGGTGCAGCCGCGCGAAGTTTCGACGACGTCAACCTGGCGGCCGAGCATGGTGAATCCCGAGAGCACGCGGGCGCTGCGCTTGGGCAAGCGAATGTCGTCGCCCTCAAGACTGTGGACGGGGCGCGCCAGATTCTCTCGCCAACCTTCGGGCGATCGATAGGTGAGTCCCGCGATGTTTTTAAATCCGCTGCCATCCTCTATGGCGCGCAGCAGTTCACGAAAGGTCAGCTCGCCTTCGCCGCGAACGATGAAGTCCACGCCGCTGCCCTCATGCATATAAGCCTCGGGAGCGAGGCTGGGATCGTAGCCTCCACAGACAATGCGCACTTCGGGACGAAGCTTGCGAAGCAATTCCACGATACGAAATGCTGTCTTGCGCTGGAAGGTCATGACCGAGAGGCCGACGAGGTCGGGCTGGTGCTCGCGGACTAATTGTTCGACGGTTTCGCGAACGCTGTCCTGGCGCAGGATCAGGTCGGCAGCAGCGACCCGGTGATGGCCATCGACATTGGCGGCGAGCGATGCGAGCGCGCCGTTGGGCATGCGCACCGCTACGGTGGGCATGTGCTCGAAGGAGTCCGGCATTGCCAGCAATAAAACGTTCACAAAACGGCTCTCAGGGTTGACCGCAGGTTAAGCAGCTGCCATCCACGTTGCGACCATGGTACACCGATTTACGGCAGCAAGCGTCAGGTGATTGTTGTACACAAGGCGTACTACGAGGCTTTCTTACGCCGCGCCTTCGGATCCAGGGAATTGGCTTCCAGATACACCTGCTTCACGATGGGATGAGCTTTCTGCACCTTACCGGTGATCCGGTCAATGGTCTGCTCCAGAGCTTCAATCGAGCCCTGGGGATAAAACTCGACGTCCAGATTAAGCAACACCTGTTCCGGTCCCAGCTGCATAGTGAGCAATTGGCCTACGCGTTCGACATCCGGGTCTGCGCTGATCAGGCGCCTGATTGAGTCGATCAGTTCGCGGTCGGCACTTTCACCGATGAGCAGATCGCGGGACTCTCTCGCTAAAAGGCCAGAGATGACGATCAATCCCCCGCCGATCACGATCGAACCGATTCCATCGGCGTAGGCAAAGCCCATCCGTGCTGCAAGAAAGATCGTCAGCATGGCAACGAGGGATCCCACGACATCGCCAATTTCTTCGAGAACCACGGTAGAGACCGAGGGATCCTTAGTGCGGCGAATATGGGTCAGCAAGCTGTCGTTCCCTCTGCGGCGGTTTACCTCCTTCATTGCGATCACGAGACTCGCCGCACTGACAACGGCGGAAACCGCGAGGACAACATACGCCCACAGCGTCGAAGTAATGGGCTCAGGCTTCAGCAGGTGGCGAATGCCTTCGAAGATCGACATCACGCCGCCTACGGCGAACATGGAGACCGCGACCACGAACGTCCAAAAGTAGAGCTCCTTGCCATGTCCGAAGGGATGAACCTCGTCGGGCGGCCTTCGGCTGGCGCGCTCACCCAGCAGGAGCAGCAGACTGTTTCCGGTGTCGAGCGCGGAATGCAACGTCTCAGCCAGCATCGCGCTGCTGCTGGTGAGTACGGCGGCGATAATCTTGGCGACCAGGATGATGAGATTTGCTGCTAATCCCGTGTAAAGCGTCCGCTTGGAACTTGAAGCCATTGGTTTTTATCTCAACCAGAATGATTCGATTCGGTCACGAGCAGGTGAGATATCCGCCGTGAGACACGATGAATCGCCCTGAGGCGGCCAACTGGCAATAAAATGAAGGCGGGAATCCATGCACACGACCGCCACCCCAGATGCCTCCGCAAAAAAGTCGGGCCTGTTGTATTGGGCGCAACGCGCGATTGAGGAGTGCGACAACGCCAGCCACGATTTCGCCGCCGACCCGGTTCACGATTTGCGCGTGGCGATTCGCCGTTGCCGATCGCTGGCGGATGGATTTCTCTCGGTCGATCCCGATCCCGGCTGGAAGCAGATGAAGCGCATGGCCAAGCCGCTGTTCGCCAGCCTGGGAGAGCTTCGTGACGTTCAGGTGATGATGGAGTGGGTCGACAAGCTGTCCTCGATTGAGGATCCCGCGCGCCCCATCCTGCTGCTGGAATTGCAGGTGCGCGAGACGCAATTGAAGGCAGCAGCACAGCAAGAGCTGGGGAAGTTCGACCGCCAGGAATGGCTGTCACTCAATGCGCATTTAAATGCGCGCGCGGAGCAGGTTCCGCTTGGCGGGACAGTCTTTCAATTGCTGGCTCTGGAACGCTGGAACGAGGCCCGCGAGTTGCACCGCACAGCACTGCGCAATCGCTCGGGCGTGGCGTACCACCAGCTTCGGATCGGCATTAAGCGGCTGCGCTACACGGTGGAGAATTTTTTGCCGGCGTTGCACGAGCAATGGTCGAAGGACCTGCGCAATCTGCAGGACGCGCTGGGCGAGGTGCATGACTTCGACGTGCTGTGGGCCATGCTGCGCTCGCATGGGGAAGTCGCTGCTGACGTGCGATCACAATGGCACAGCACTATCCAGAGAGAGCGCAACAAAAGGCTCGAGCTCTACCGCGAGCGCATGGTGGGAAGGCAGTCGCTCTGGCATAAGTGGAGGGCTGCGCTGCCGGCGGAAGATCAGCTTCAGCTCGCGGGGCTGGAAAAGTTTCGGGTGTGGGCATCGTTTCTCGATCCGCATTTTGATCGTGCGACGCAGGTCGCCTCCATCGCCCTGACGCTTTATGACGGCCTGGCCGAGCAGAAGGCGATGGCCGCGGATAAAAGACACCGCTACATTCTGGAGGCCGCAGCGCTTACGCAGGAAGTCGGGTGGAGCAAGCATGAGAAGGGGCGAAAAAAAAGGTCGTTCAAGCTGCTGCGGCGGCTGGCGCCTCCACCAGGATGGTCGGCGCACGATATGCAAGCGGTAGCCATCGTCGCCCGGTATCACCAAGGGGCGCTGGCTCCAACCTCTCACCCCATGTTCAGTGGGCTGCCTGCGCGATCGCACATTCACCTCATGCGATTGGCAGGAATCCTGCGGCTGGCAAACGCCCTGGCAGCTGCGGAGCAGCATGTTCCACAGGTGCAAGTGATATGCGATGACGGTTTGATCGCCATTACCACTTCCAATCTGGACGCGCAGATTGGTCCGGCAGGCGAGCGCCTGAGTCGTGCTAAATACCTACTCGAAGCCGCATTCGGAACGGCGGTGGAAATACGCGGCGCGGTGCCGGCAGAGTCGCGACGCACGAGCCCCTCTGCAAAAGCTACGCAGGTTGCTGGCGAAACTGCGAAGGACTAAGTCCTAAGAGATACCGAGCGGCCAAGGGTACGCTGCGTACTCGGATTCCCGGAAACGGCTATGCGCGACGCGTCTTTCCAAACGGACTGACTGCCGGCTGCGGATCTCATCGGCCAGTTCTTCCAGCAGATCAGGGTCGTGCGCGTAAACGGCATCGACCAGTGCCGAAGCTATTGGAGTCGGCGAGTTTTGCCCGCAAGCAAGAAAGGCAGTAATCAGGTCGCGGGCCACCTGCGTTTCCAGTTGGCACATCGTCAGAACGGGGCGATACGCGTACGCTCTACTGGTCGTTTCGCGGCGCAGCAAACCTTTCTGGAACAGACGGTCCATGGTCGTCATGACCGTGGTATAGGCATGGTCGTCGTTCAGGCTATTGATGACGTCACGCACGGTCGACCGTCCTGAAGCGCAGACGATGCGCAGGACCTGTTCTTCGAGCGGACCCAGGGATGATTTAACGAGACTCTTAACAACTTGTGGCTTGGCTCTTCGCACAGTCACCTCCCGGCTTGGAGCGTGGGCGAAGGCTGGTGGTGCGGGATGGATCAACTTTCGAAGGTTTTCAATGCCTGATCGAAGCTGACAATACCACTCTTCCTCGCCCCTAGATGGCGGTAACTATCCTGCTTCTTTGACCTAAAGTCAATAGCAAAGAGATGACGGAGGCATAGCCGGAAGGTGGAGTCTCGGGGGCTCTAGGCAGCAAATGAAAGGGGCCGGATCGCAGCTTCCGGCCCTTCGGTTCTCGTCGCTGGCTGGTGCTTAGCTGGTGATTTTCTCGCCGATCGACTTTGCCTGGGTGAACAGGTAGAGGTAATCGGCACCGCCAGCCTTAGAGTCGGTGCCCGACATGTTGAAGCCGCCGAACGGATGCGCTCCGACCATGGCGCCGGTGCACTTGCGATTGATGTAGAGATTGCCGACATGGAAGTCGCGCTTGGCAACTTCGATCTTGTCGGCTGACATGGTGTAGACGGCACCGGTTAGTCCGAACTCCGTGTTGTTGGCAATGGCGAGCGCCTCTTCAAAGTTGCGCGACTTGATCACCGCGAGCACGGGCCCGAAGATCTCCTGCTGCGAGATGGTGGCCATGGGTTCGACATCAGCGATAACCGTGGGCTGGATGTAGTAGCCATCGCCCAGGTCGGTGGCACGTGCGCCTCCGGTGATGAGTCGGCCGCCTTCGGCGATTCCCTTCTCGATATATCCAAGGATGGACTTCATCGATTTCTCGTTGATGACCGGACCCATACCGGGATTCTCGGTGGGCTCGCCAACTTTGATCTTTTCCACCCGCTCGCGCAAGCGCTGCAGGAAGCGGTCGTAGATACGCTCGTCGACGATGGCACGCGAGCACGCGGAGCACTTCTGACCGCTGAAGCCGAAGGCCGCAGCTGCCACACCTTCTACGGCAGCATCGAAGTCAGAATCGTTCTCGACGATGATGGAGTCCTTTCCACCCATCTCAAGAACGGTTCGCTTGATCCACAATTGGCCGGGCTGCTGCTCAGCAGCGCGCTGGTTGATGTGCAGGCCCACTTCCTTGGAGCCGGTGAAGGCGATGTAACGCGTTTTGGCGTGCGCGACAACTGCCTCGCCGAAAGTCGTTCCGCTGCCGGGACAGAAGTTGACCACACCGTCGGGCACTCCTGCTTCTTCGAGGATCTCCATGAACTTCGCTGCGATGGTCGGGGAATCGCCCGAGGGCTTAAGGATGACGGTATTGCCGCAAACGATGGAGGCGAGCGTCATACCGCCCATGATGGCGGCGGGAAAATTCCAAGGGGAAATGACTGCACCCACGCCGAGTGGAATGTAACGCAGATGGTCGTGCTCGCCCGGTAGCTGCACCACGGTTTTGGCCTTCGAGAGACGAACCGCTTCGAGGGCGTACATCATGCAGAAGTCAATCAGTTCGGCGACATCGCCGTCGGCCTCGGCATAGTTCTTACCGACTTCAAACACCAGCCACGCCATCAACTCATATTTGCGCTCACGCATGAGGTGCGCGGTCCGGAACAGCAGGTTGGTGCGGGTCTCCCAGGAGGTGCGGCTCCAGCTTTCGAATGCCTTGAGGGCGGCTTCCATGGCGGGGGCGACTTCCGCCGCTCCGGCTTCCTGGTGAATGCCGACGATCTGCGTGGGATGCGCAGGATTGATGGACTCGTGCTTCTTGGCGGTCTTGACCCGGCGGCCGCCAATAACCAGGTCGTATTCCCGGCCGAGTTCGTTACGAACCTTATCGATAGCGGTACGCATGCGCCGCTGATTTTCCGGATTGGACCAATCGATGGAGGGTTCGTTGGTAAATTTTTCGGGGATATGTACGTCTATGCCTGTGTTTACGCGATTTGCCTCGCGCGCGGGATGGGTAAGCGTCGCCATAATAGCTTCCTCTCGGATAGATTGTTGCGGGACGGCTCTCTGAAACTGGCCCAGGAACCTACATAGTTCTAGATGCTATAAAGCCTAAGTCGACTCAGCCGTGTCGGCAAACCCTTTATTTTACACCGCTGTCGCGCGTTGGCCTTGGTGGCCGGCGCCAGGGTCGCGAAGTCTCCGCATTCACCTTAGTGCAACAAAGGTATTAAGGAAGAGCTAAGGTTTTTTAGCCATTGCCGTAGGGCAAGAGGCATATCTGGATTTGGCGGAGTTCCAGTTACATTTGGCCCGACATGAAGCGTCTACTCGCCTCCTTGCTCATCCTTTGCGCGTCGGCAGTCGCGCAACAATCTTCCCACGTATTCATCCTGATGCTGGAAAACCGCAGCGATTCGGAGGCCATGAAGTACATGCCGTATTTGTCCGGCGTGGCCAAGCAGTATTCGCGATCGCTGGAAGCGTATTCCCCGTCGCATGGCTCGTTTCTCGCCTATCTGGAGCTGACCACGGGCGCGGCGCCAAAGAATGGATCGGCTGACAACGGAAACTGCAACGGGGACGGCTGTAGCAATCCTTACACGAAAGACAACCTGGTGCGAGAACTGACAAAGCGGGGAAAGAGCTGGCGGGGCTACTTTCAATCGATGCCGTATCAGGGCTACATGGGATATCAGGACGGAGAATACGTGCGGCGGCATAATGCATTCCCGTCGATCAGCGACGTGGCAAACAACTTCCTGCAGCAGCAAAACATGGTTCCCTGGACCAGCAACTTCGCCCGCGATCTTGCGACTAACAATGTCGCCAACTACACGTGGCTGGTTCCCGACCTGACGCATGACGGGCACGATCCGCAGGGTGACACACAGACGGCGTTGCACAATGCCGACGTGTACCTGTCACAACAGTTGCCGGCGCTGTTGAATTCGAAATATTTTCAGCCGGGAGGAGATGGGGTGCTGCTTGTCACCTTCGATGAAAGCGATCTCGATGGCGACAATTCCTGCAGTAAGAGCCAGAAACAGGGCTGCGGCGGACATATCTTTTTTGCCCTGATCGGACCACAGCTTAAGCGGGGCTATCAATCCTCGACCCACATCATGCAAAACGATATGTTGCGTGGAACCTGCGACCTGGTGGGCATTACTCCGTGCCCGGGGGACGGAGCTTCAGGGATCGGTCTGAGCGAGTTCTTCAGCGGTGTCACCGTGACAATCTCGTCTCCTTATGACTACTTCCCTGACGCGGGACCATCCACCAATGTGATGGCGACAGCGTCAAGTCCGAACGGGCCTATCACCGCGTGGGCTGTGTATGTCGACGGAGTTCTCTACAAGAAGTATGGCGGATCATCTTCACTCCAGGCCTGGATACCGACGCCGATGGGGCTACACAAAATCGGGGTAAACGCGTGGGACAAGAAGGGAGCGGTGGGGGTACGCGAAGTGCATGTGACGCGGACGTACTAAACACGAAAATTTGCACAACCGTAATGCGTCCGGCGGTGTCTTCCTGTGCGAACATGCTCGCATTATGCGTAGACTTTCAGCGATCGCTCTGTGTCTGTTGCTCTCGACTCCGTCGTTTGCCTGGAACGGTTTTGGACACATGACGGTGGCCTGGGTTGCGTATCAGCATCTCAACCCTAATACCAAGCTGGCGGTGAATAAGCTCATCGCGAAGAATCCGAGCTACACCAGTGGAAGAGTTCGCTGCCAAGCAACTTGAGCACTGAAGATCGCGACCTGTACATTTTCATGCTGGCATCGACATGGGCCGATCAGATCAAGGGCGACAGCTCATACCATGACGACGGAACGGATGGGGGAAATACACCTCCTGCCGACAGCAGTGCCACGGCGAATCTCGGCTATTCCGACAAGGCGCGCCACAAGTACTGGCACTTCATCGACGTACCCTTCAGCCCTGATAACACGGCGCTGGGGTTGATACCTTCTCCCAACATCGAGACGGAGACTGCGGTCTTTCGGCAGACTCTGGCTTCGAATCCCACCCAGAAGCTGAAATCGTATGACGTAGTTTGGCTTCTGCATCCGGTGGGAGATGTTCACCAGCCCCTGCATTGCACAAGCCGCTTCACCACCACAGAGGCGCAAGGCGACTCCGGCGGCAATGACGTTACGTTTTGCAGCGATACCAGCCAGAGCTGCACTGGAAATCTGCACTCTTTTTGGGACAACCTGCTCGGCCCCAGCAGTGGCACTCCCCAACAGGCGGCGATAGTGGCCGCAGCGTTAGCTCCGGTGGCGGTCAGCGCCGGCGATCTCGACGTTCACACCTGGATCGACGAGAGCTTTGCTCTGGCGCAGAGCGTTACGTATGCCAACCCGCCGTTGGGTAACGGCGCCGGCCCGTTCCGCTATGACCAGGCCTATGCCGACAACGCGAAGGCTGTCGCCCAGAAGCGCGTAGTACAGGCAGGGCTGCGGCTGGCGAACATCCTGAATACGGAAGTTCAGTAGTTTCGCGACAATTGGTCGCTCCCGGCTAGCTGAGGGCATTGGAGCATCAACGGCACTAACCGTTTGCCAGCCGCTGGTACAAAACGATCCCAGCCAGAACAAGAAACAAGACGGCCGCTATGACGAAGGGCGCAACGTACCAGGCGCGCTTGCGCCAGACGCGAGTCACCAGCCGCTCTTCGCTTTCCAGAGGTGCCGGAGGCGCCGCCGCAGCTATTAGCGTGGTCCCGTTTCCGGCTTCCGGCGATGCTGCTCTTCCCCGCTCGGCCTGGGCCGCCTGCAAGTCGAGCTTGAGAGACTCGAGGTCGCTGCGCAGGTCGGCGGCGCTCTGGTAACGGTTCGCCGGATCCTTCTCCAAT
This sequence comes from uncultured Acidobacteriaceae bacterium, assembly GCA_963791965.1. Lineage (GTDB taxonomy): Bacteria > Acidobacteriota > Terriglobia > Terriglobales > Acidobacteriaceae > CAVVDY01. Next base: position 640,673 of record CAWBUK010000011.1, read on the forward strand.
AGCTTGGTGATGATGAGTTCCAGGTCCTCAGAGATTTGCGGATTGAGAGACCGCGGTGATGCGGGATGAACCGTCCGAATGGCTTCCATAGTTGCAAGCCCGCTGTGCCGCTTAAACGGCCGCTGTCCGGTGGTGAGCTCATACAGCACGATGCCGAGCGAGAACAGGTCACTGCGGGTGTCGAGTGTGTCACCGCGCGTTTGTTCCGGCGACATGAACTGCACCGTGCCGCCGATTGCTCCATCGTCGCGGTCGCGTTCCTGCTCGAGTTGTTCAGGGTCGTCTGACTTTGCCAGCCCGAAGTCGAGAAGCTTCACCTGTCCCCGCCCATTGGTCATGATGTTTCCGGGCTTGATGTCGCGATGGATGAAACCTTTCTGGTGGGCAGCGTCCAGCGCATCGGCGACTGCGATGCCGATATCGACGGCGTTGTCGATCGCGATAGGTCCACGCCGAATCATTTCGCGGAGGGTTTCGCCTTCGAGCAGCTCCATTACGATGACGGGCCGCCCTTTGTATTGCGTCAGCTCGTACACGGTGCAAATGTTGGGGTGGTCCAAGGCGGCGGCGGCGCGTGCCTCTTGCTCGAAGCGCGCCACGGCGCTTTCGTCTCGGAGCAGGCTTTCTGCGATCACCTTCAGCGCGACGTGGCGGCCCAGCAGGGTGTCTTCGGCATCGTAGACCGTCGCCATGCCGCCGTGACCGATCTCACGCAGCACGCGATATTGCGAGATGTTTTCGCCAATCAGGCTCATGGTAGTCGTGACAGGGCAAGCCTGGCTGCGTTGTAGCCACACATGCCGTGAACGCCCGCGCCCGGCGGAGTCGACGCCGAGCACAAGTACATATCCGGCGCCGAGGTGGCATAGGTCCGCCAGGTGGGACGAAAGATAAATTGCTTCAAGGTCGAGGCTCCTCCTGCGATATCGCCGCCGATGAGGTTCGCATCCATCGCCTGGAGTACGGCGGGCGACAGAACATTCCGGGCCAGCACACAGTCGCGGAATCCAGGGGCAAAGCGTTCGATCTGTGATTCGATGCGCTCCAGCATGTCGGCGTCGGAGCCGTTAGGAACATGGCAGTAGGCCCATGCGATGTGTTTGCCGTCGGGTGCGCGCGTGGAGTCGAATAGAGTCGGCTGCGACAGCAGCACAAAGGGGCGCTCGGCAACGCGTCCGTGGCGCGCAGCAAGCTCGGATTCGGCAAGCTCCGGCAGGGTGCCGCCAATATGGACGGTTCCTGCCCGGAAACACTCGCGCGCCGTCCACGGGATGGGCTCGGAAAGAGCGTAGTCGATCTTGAAGGCTCCGGGGCCATAGCGGTAGCGGGCCAAGTCTGACTTGAAGCTGGAGCTGAGGCGATCGCCGGAAATGAGGAGCAACTGCCGGGGACTCACGTCCCACATTGTCAGATCACACTCGGGAAGGTCAGCGGCGCTGGCAATTCGCGACGATGTTTTGAGGCTGCCGCCGAGACTTTCGAGGTACTTGATCAGAGCGTTAGTTATGGACTGCGCGCCGCCGCGCGGAATCGGCCATCCCACAGCGTGGGCTGTCACACCCAGTAAGACACCGAAGGCTGCGCTCAGCGGTTCATCGAAGTCGAGAAAAGAGTGGGCCGCACATCCTCCGAAGAGCGCTTTGGCGCGCCCTCCGCTGAATAGGCGATTTGCCAATGCATTTGCTGACGAGAGGGAAATTACTCCCAACCGGGCCAGCAACCAGGGCGTCCTGGGAAACGACGGAATCGGACTTAGAACCTGCGGAGCCAACCGTTCCCAGTTACGTGCGAAAGGCTCCATCAAGCGGCGCCACGCGGCATTGTCGCTGCCCATATCGAGCTCTGCGAAATCGCGCTCCAGGATTACCGCTGTTCCATCGTCCAAGGGATGAGCCAATGGCGCAGAGGGCTGAATCCATTCCAGACCGTAGCGTTCGAGCGGTAGCGAAGAGAAGAAGGGCGAACCGGCCGCCATGGGATGCACGGCCGAGCCGAAGTCATGGTGGAATCCGGGCAGCGTGAGATCCATAGTGCGTGCGCCGCCGCCGGGCTGGGACTCGGCCTCGAAAACCTGAACCTCAAAACCCGCCTGCGCCAGCACGATCGCCGCCGCCAGTCCATTCGGACCTGAGCCGACGACGCAAGCTTTGCGTCCTGCGAATTGTGCGCGGTGCGAAGGAGCGCTCAAGCTGCTTTCTTTCTGTGCGTTGTCTGCTTCGCGGAATCCCGCTTCGTGCTCCACTCGTCGGTGCAGCAGTTCCTTCGCTTTTTTCAGTTCCGCCAAGTGCTTAGGGTCGAGATTGCGGCCGGCACGGTTGATGTAAAAGGTCAGCATACGCATGCCCGAGCCGGGCCCCTTGGGCGAGACTTGTGGCGATGCCAGTGTGCGAGCGATGGTGGCGGCACTCTTGTTAAACAATCCTTCTGGAGGATACGTGGATTCAGTATCGACTTTCGCCGACCACTTACGGCGCTTTGCAGCTTTCTTCTTGGCGGTCATGGAAGCCTCCAGAGTGATAGATGCGGCGCTTAGTCATGCGGCGGTAGCGGAGCTGGCCACTGCACGACCTGAAGTTTTCCGTCGGGGCCGATCTGTAGCTGGGGAGCATACAACCCTAACATCTCGCGCCGCCACCACATTCCAGTGCTCCGCTTCTGGGCCAGGCTGGTGAACCAATACTGCCAGAGAACGGCCCGTATTTGTTTGGGCGGGGCGTTGGCGAAAGGATTTCCGGCGAACAGTTGCAGGACGTCATGGCTATTCGACAGCAGCCGCTCTTCTGTACTGGTGACAATAGGATTGTCGCGCCAGCTGCCGAGTGACGCAAACCAGAGGTTCCAATCAAAGCGAGGCTGGTACGGAGCATAGATGCCCGGAGCTTTCGACGGGTCTTGCGGCTTGTAGCGAAAAGGATAGGGCGTCCAATTCTGTCCATCGTTGGAGCCTTCAAACTCGATCTCATAGCGGCCGCGCGTCATCACCGCAAACAGGCCATAGCGATTGGCGATTCGAAAGGGGTCGAGCGCTGCGACCGGCGCTGCCGGCAGGGGCAGGCGGGGGAACAGCATCCACAGCAGCTGCACTGTGGTGGCATAGAAAATCCAGCTCAACATAACGCTGGTGAGAGCGAGCTTCCAGGCGCTGAAGTGTCGCGACGGCGTCTGGGGCGGGGTGGGTGGAGCAGGGCTGTCGACGATCGACAAGGCAGGTTCGGACCTGAGCGGAGGGGACTGCGGACGCAGCGCCGCCGAAATGGCCGCCGCTTTTTCGAATTGCCCACGCCACTGCTGTGGCAGTACGCGTATGAGATAGCCATCGTCGAGCAGCAAAATCCCGAGCGACAGGACAAGATAATTCAAGAAGGTATAGTTCGCCGTCAGGATGATGCCGACCTGCAGCATGGTGACAATCACGAAGCAGACGAGGCGCCATCGCCGCGGCAGAAACATCATCCAGACGATTCCCAGCTCAACCGCGAAGGTAATGAAAACGGTGGAAGCGTGGAACCAGTGCGGCAGGTGCTGAGCATAGTAGCCGATCCACGTGGGTAGCGGGCCGTTCTGGTAATACTGGTCCATGGCGGTCCAGTTGCGCCATTGCGGATCGCCGCTGGCCAGCTTCACGATTCCTGATTCGAAGTAGATGCGAAACCACTCCCACTGCAACAGAAACAGACTGGCGCGCGATGCAGGGTGGGTCTCTCCCCAGCCCGGACGAAATCCCGGAGGAGCAAAAAACAGAGCGATAAAGCCGGCTTCCAGAAGCATCCCATCGGACTGATAGCCTGAAAAATCGCCAGCTGCCGCGACAAATGACAGGAAGCAAACGAAGCAAACCAGCAACATGCCGCGGGGCCACAGATTGAATACCAGCAGCAACGATGCGAGCAGGCCGATCCAGCAGACGGCCATCAGCCAGGCATTGCTGGTGGAGAGCCAGAACAGCGACGGCGAAAACCAGAAGCGGGCCGGACCGTAGGAGTGCGCGACAGCGTCAAGGAACTCCGTGGCGGGAAGAATACCCTGGTTGCCGATGAGTCCACGGATTTGGAATAGGAGTGAATAGAAAGCCGAGAGATAGATCAGCCCCAATGCGCGGAGGAGAAGCCAGCGAGCGATCAGCCGGTTGGAGGCACCGTATCGCGGGTCAAACAGCCGCTGGATGATTAGGGCGGGAGACATGGGTCAGTTGCCGGTTGTCAGTTGTCGGAATGAAGGCTATCAGTTGTCAGCCGTCAGCTCTCAGCTTCAGTCCGGAAGTCGGCTTGGCACCCCGTTAGATGGAAACCGCGCTTTGCGCGAACACCAACGCCTACATAACTGAGATACTGCCGCAACTTGGATGCGTAGCTGACGGCTGAAAGCTGACAGCGCAAGTGTGAGCTAACGTTTTCTTTTTGGTAACAGACCCCCGACAACTGCCTTACTCCTCCGGCTTAAAGATGTAGCCTTCGCCGGTTTTGCCGTTCATGATCACCGAAAAAGGTTTGGCGAACTGCAAGTGGCGAACACAGCCGTCTTCTCGAAACGCGGGCTGTGCGTTCAGCCAGTCCCAATCGATAAAGCCTTCGCCGGCATCGGGATTTACCGTAAAGTAGCCGATCTGAAATGCGGTGAGGTTCTGAAAGAAGTGGCTGCCCTGCGACGGGGTCACGCGAAAATCACGAAAGCCCGATTCGACAATCACCCGCGCGCCCGAAATCTGGTCCCACGCAACTGGGATTCCGAGCCACGGCTCGTTGGAGCCCCAGCGGCCTACGCCGATCAGAACGTATGGTCGCGAGCTATCCGAGAGCTTGGCATTGAAGGCGGCGACACTCTGCGCGACCTCATGGCTGCGCGCCCGCTCAAAACGATGGAAGTCGACGGCAACGATATCGCGCAACCCGTCGGTTCGCCCGTGTCCCAGCACCTGTGCACTTTGGCAGAGCAACTGTTCCCGCTCGACCTTCTCGACGCGCAGGTCCTCGCCCTCTCGGGACACTACCAGAGGACGCATCTGAAGAAATCCGAACTCGCTGGTATCACCTCTATTTTTCGCCAGACGGACTGCAAATTCGATCTCCACCGGGCGGCCCAAGCCTTCTTCACCGATGCTCATCAACTGTTCAAGAATCGCCGGCAGGGGAAACATTCCATATTTCAGGATTGGGGCGAAGCTTACGATACGGGTTCCTTTGCGGCTTAGGCCGTCGTAGATGGCATGGTTGTCGGCCGAGTAGGTGGAGCCCAATAAATTCAGGGTGCCATCTTTTTCGGCCAGCGGAACATGAAACGACACTTCGCGCAGACCTTCGCCCGGAGTGTGTGCGTCTACGTGGTTGTTCATGGGCAGCGCCCAAAATTCGGTTTGCGAATTGGCCAGAATATCTTCAACCGACGAGAACTGCACCAGGTGGCGGGGATAACGCGGGCTGAAGGTCAGAGATTTGCCTCCGCCGACAACCGCTCTGCCTAATCCCAGCGCGACCGCTGCAAAGCCATCTCGCACCGTGACCGGGGCGACGGGATAGAAGTTTCTTGAACGTACCACGCCTGAGAAATCGGGATAATATCTGTCTCCGTACCGAGCTCCCACCACCTGCTGAATGACGACCGCCATCTTCTCTTCCTCGAGGCGGTACGGAGTGGCGCGCACGTACGCCTTGGCGTGGCGGCTGAAGGTGGAGGCGTACACCAGTTTGATGGCCTCCATCAACTGCTCAAGCCGCAGTTGCAGGTCAGCGTCATCGTTCGCCAGCATGAACGTCTCGTAGACGCCGGAGAAAGGCTGATACTGCGAATCCTCAAGCAGACTGGAAGAGCGCACCGCTAATGGCGACTGCATCTTTTCAAGAAACGCCAGCAGCGCTTCGATGAGGTTGCCCGGCAGGCGGGCTGCCAGGAAGCGGCTTTCGATTTCATCGTCGTCGGCACACTGCATGGCAAAGTCCAGCAGGTCGTTGTCGGCGATGAAGCGATCGAAGGTATCGGTCGCCAGAACCAGCGTAGGAGGCACGGAGATTTGAACGCCGGGAAAACGTCGCGACAGCCGCTTTTGATAAAGAAGACTGCGCGCAAATGCGAGGCCTCGCGCCTTGCCGCCCAGGGAACCGTTGCCGATGCGCAGGAAGAATGATTGCTCAGGCTGAAAGCTCGCCGGATTGAAGTCGCCGATCTGCGTCTGGCCCTGCTCTTCGCGATAACTGGCGATGGAAGCGATCATGCTCTGCCGCAGCTCCTCCACGGAGGAGTAGTCGGAAACTTTTCTCGGGCGCAATTTCTGCGCCAGGGCAAACTCCGTCCGGGTCGTCAACCAATGCGAAAAGTGATTGCGCTCGGCATGATAGGCAATCGATTCACCCGGAACGGTGTGCAGGAGTTGCTCGAGTTGGTTCAGGTCGGAAGCGCGGCCAACCTGCGTCTGATCAGGCAAGCGAAATACGAAATCGCCGAATCCAACATTGTCGACCAGAAAGTTACGAAGGTCGCTGAGCAGAGTCGGGGAATTCTTCTGTACGAATGAGAACCCTTCGCGAAAGGCGCGGTCCATATACTCGGTGCGGCTTGATTGCAGGACGATCGGAACATCGGGCGCCAGATCGCGAATAGTCTGTGCGAGGCGGAAGCCCGTCTCCGGCTGAATGACGCCGTTGCGAGGAAACTCCACGTCAGTAATCACGCCCAGCAGGTGGTCGCGATAGCGCAGCGTCTGCTCTTCAGCCTCTTCGTAATTCGAGCAGAGCAGTATCTTGGGACGCGCGCGCATGCGCAACAACTTGTGCTGAAGGTTAATCCCTTCTTCGATGAGCCGCCGGGTCTGGGTCCATATCTCGGTGTACAGCACCGGCAGAAAGGACGAGTAGTAGCGAATGTCATCCTCAACCAGCAGCACAACTGGCACGTTCATGGTTGCGGCATCGTGCTGCACGTTGCGCTTGTCCTCGATGTACTTGACCATCGAGATGAGGATGCGTCCGCTGCCTTGCCACAGGAAGATGCGCTCGATATCGGTCTGCGGCCAGCGCGCGATGAAGTCTTTTACCTCGCGGTGATCGTAGGCCAGAACCATCACCGGAATGTCGAGGCCCGCCTGTTTCACCTGGGCTGCCAACTCGGCAGCGTTCATGTCGCCGACCTGAACATTGGTGACGATCAGATTGAAGCGAGGCTGCAAGCGGGCAAGTTCAATTGCCTCACTACCACTCGATACGTGAGAGAGTCCGGGAACGTTCTGCAGGTGAAGATCGAGCGACTCTTTGAGCAACAGCTCGTTCAGTCGCCCGTCTTCGCGCAAAATGAACGAGTCATACAGGCTGGAAACCAGGAGGATGTCGTGCACGCGAAAGGGCATCAGATTTTCGAAGCCCTCAAAGAGGTTCTCTGCGCCGTTCATCAGTGTAGGTGCATGTGCCGCCATGATTAGCAGCCTCTATTTAATTTGCCTTGCCCTCTCATACACTCGAATATAGTCCCGGGCCGAGGCTCCCCAGGAATAATCCTGCGTCATGCCATTGCGCATGAGCACCCGCCACGTTTCCTGGTCACGGTAAGCGGCGAGTGCCGCCTGAATGGTCTCCAACAATGCTTCGCCGTTGTATTCCGAAAACTTAAAGCCGGTGCCTCTTCGCGTTTGGGGATCCCACGATTCAACTGTGTCGTCGAGACCGCCGGTCGCCCGCACAATCGGCACCGTGCCGTATTTGAGGCTGTAGAGCTGGTTCAAGCCGGCGGGTTCATATTTGGAAGGCATCAGGAACATGTCGGCGCCAGCCTCGATCTGGTGAGCGACTTGATTGTCGAAGGCGATTTTCACTGCGAATTTCTGCGGATACTGCCGGTTCAAGCGCCGAAACATATCTTCGTAATCATGATCACCGGTGCCCAGCGCCACCACGATCAGTTCCTCGCGCGCGATGCGAGCGGAGACTTGCTGAATCAGGTCAAATCCCTTCTGCCCGGCGAAACGCGATACGATTCCCAGCACCGGCAGCTGAGTATCTTCCGGCAATCCGAATTCTTTGAGCAGTGCCCGCTTGCACACGGCTTTGCCACTCAGATCGTTGACGCTGTAATGGGCAGCGATGTGAGGATCGGTCTCGGGATTCCACTCGCTGTAGTCCACTCCGTTCAGGATTCCAGTGACCGTCCCTGAACGCGCTCGCAGAACGCCTTCCAGTCCAAAGCCATACTCGCTGGTCTGGATCTCCTGTGCATACTTGCGGCTGACCGTAGTGATGAAATCGGCAGAGGTGATGGCTCCTTTGAGAAAGTTCACCTTGCCGTAGAATTCCAGTTTGGTCATGGTGAACAGGTCCCATGGCAGCAGCAACAGAGGCAATATTTCCGGCTGAAACAGGCCCTGATACCCGAGATTGTGAATGGTGAATACGCACGGTACGCGCTCGAATACGGGATCTTCGGCGTACAGCGTGTTCAGAAGAATTGGTATCAGCGCCGTCTGCCAATCGTGACAGTGGAGGATGTCGGGGCGCCCGAGAAACTTGGTGGCCTCCAGAACGGCGCGGCACAGAAGAGCAAACCGCTCGGCGTTGTCCGGATAGTCGCCGATGGCAGTTCCATACAGACCATCACGATCGAAGAACGGTGGGTAATCGACGAAGTACATTTGCACCCCGTCGCGCTGGCCGCCGTCGAGTACAGAGCAAAAACGGTAGCGGTCATCAAATGGGACTGTGATGCTGGGAATGACCTTGACCGGATTCTCCAGCTTGGTCTGGCGATAGCGGGGAACGAATACGGTAACCTGATGACCCAGTTTGGCCAGGGCCGGAGGCAACGAACCTACGACATCGGCCAATCCGCCTGTTTTGGAATACGGTGTGCATTCCGATGCCGCCATGACAATTCGCATGAAACCTCCGTGCGTGCAACCGGTATTGGACAAATCGCTGCAGTCAGCCGAGATGCCAGCCGTCAACCCGCCGAGGAAGAAAACCGCGGCTGCGTTTATGATGAACGGTTCTAAGAAACAGTTGAGTCTAACTGCCGCAGGGAAAGAGGGTCAACGTGCCTAAGAGCACCACCAAGTCAGCCGCTGAAAAACAGACCCGACACAAGCCCAAACTGGGCCAAAATTTTCTGATTGATCACGGAGTGGCGCGGCGCATTGTCGAAGCACTCGGCGACGTCTCCAACCGCACCGTAATTGAGATTGGTCCCGGGTGAAGGCGTTCTGACCGACCTGCTGGTGCGGCAGGCGAAGCACGTCATCGGCGTCGAGCTCGACCGGGTATTGGCGGCGCAACTGCGAATGCGCTACGCCACCCTGACGAACGTCGAGATCCTAGAGTCAGACTTCGTGACGGCGCAATTCCCTTCGTTACTGGGACGCCGTCCTGGGCCGCTGCACGACCTGCGCCCAACCAAGCCCGAAACCGTCGATATCGTCGGAAACATTCCTTATTACGTGACGTCGGATATCGTGCTGCGCATCCTCAGTCTTAGTCCCCGGCTGGAGCGCGCGGTCATCATGGTGCAGCGTGAGGTAGCCGATCGCCTATCCGCGGAACCCGGCTCGCGCGAATACGGGCTGCTCTCGGCAACGGCGCAGCTTTACGCGCGGGTCGACAATCTGTTCACTGTTCCGCCTGACGCCTTCAATCCTCCTCCGGAGGTGTACTCCACGGTAGTGCGGCTCACCATGGTTCCGCGCCTGGAAGAGTTGCAGATCGAAGAAGAGCCGTTCATTCAATTCCTGAAGCTCGCTTTCGCGCAGAAACGCAAGACGCTGTCCAACAACCTGAAAGGCACCTACACGGATGCGTCGATCAAGGCTGGATTAAAGGCCGCGGGTTTACGTTCTGACGTGCGCGCCGAGGCGGTGCCGCTCGACAAGATGGCGGTGCTGTCGCGCAGCTTACAAGCGGCGTAAACTGGGCGGAAGAAGGGGCGTCTGATGAGCACCGCGATCCGTCTGCCGGCTGTTGCGGGGCAGTTCTATTCTGCCGACTCGCGCAAATTACGAGCTGAAGTTGAAGCTTTCACACGGTCTTCCGAGAGCGTTGACGAGGCCAAGATTCGTGCGCTGGGGTGTGTCGCGCCGCATGCCGGGTATATCTATTCCGGTGGCGTTGCGGGCGCTGTCTACAGCCGCCTCGAGTTGCCGGCGCGCTACATCATCCTTTGCCCTAACCATACCGGCCGCGGAGAGCCGCTCGCCATTATGAGCGCCGGCGCGTGGCGAATGCCGCTGGGCGACGTTCCTATTGACGAAAAACTTGCCTCGGATCTTAAAGCACGCTTTTCCTTGTTGGCGGAAGACCAGGCGGCGCACCGCTTCGAGCACGCGCTGGAGGTGCAGCTCCCCTTTTTGCAGGTGTTGCATCCGCAATTCAGCTTCGTTCCCATCACCGTGGGAACAGGCCATTACGAAGTGCTGAGCGCCCTAGGCGTGGCAATCGCCGCAGCCATTCGCAATACCGGAGGGCAGGTCCTGATCATCGCCTCAAGCGACATGAATCATTACGAGAGCGACTCGGTGACGCGGGTGAAAGACCGCCGTGCCATCGACCAGATACTGGCGCTCGATCCCCGCGGTCTTTACGACGTAGTGCGGGAGGGCCACATCAGCATGTGCGGCTACGGACCAACAGTGGCAATGCTCACGGCTGCGCTCAAGCTCGGCGCAAAGAAAGCTGAATTGCTTCGCTATGCAACCTCAGGCGACGTATCGGGAGACAGGAACAAGGTTGTCGGCTACGCCGGAATCGCCGTCTCTTAGAACGTGACCTTGTCCAAGGGGCCTTCCTCTTCCTTCTTCACGGCAGCTTCGGCCGCCTGGAAACCAATCTTGGAGTGGGCTCCGTCACAGAAGGGCTTGTTGACAGAGGCACCACAACGGCAGAGGGAAAACGCCGGCTTGCCGGTGAGATCGTATGCATTGCCATCGGCATCAACCAACTCGATCGATCCTTCGGGTGCTTCGACACGATAGGGGCCATTTTTGCGAATCGTAATTTTTACCTGGGCCACAGCCTCTCCTTCGACACAATGAGTTTTTGAAAGGCTATTGTAACGGAGTTGGGCAAGTCGCTGATTGCAGTGTTAGTCGGCATCGCGCGACCCCGGCCGTTACTTCTTGAACGCGACGTTGACCAGCAGCTTTTCTCCCTGCACATCGACGACATTGCAGAAGGTGCGCTCGCCCTTCCGGGTGAAGTCGAGGCCCACTCGGGCAGCACCAATCTTCAGATTGCGGATGTGAAGGTGCTCAAGCCACTCCGGCAGTTGCGGATTGATGATGTTCAGCTCTTTGCGTGGCGCACTTGGTCGAATGCCCAGGATGGAGGTGAGCATGAGGAACATCGCTCCCGATGCCCAGGCCTGCGGCGAGCACGAGACTGGGTAATGCACGGGCGTGTCATTTTCGCGCCGCTGCACGCCGCAGAACAGCTCGGGCAGCCGGTAATCGCGAAAATTCTGCGCCGCCTGGTAAAGCGAAGTAACCACGCGCAACGCGCCTTCCCGCATTTCATTGAGCGCCATGCCGTGCGCGATCAGGGAGTTGTCGTGTGGCCAGACCGAGCCGCGGTGGTAGCTCAGTGGATTGAAGACCCGCTCGTCATTCGACATGGTCCGCCATCCCCAGCCATTGAACATGTCATCGCGCATCAGGCGGGTTGAGATGGTCCTTGCCCGCTCACGGTTCACAATTCGCGTGAACAGCAATTGCCCGGGATTCGACGCGATTACCTCCAGCGGCTTCTTATCGGCATCCAGCGCCATGGCGTAAAATCCGCGGCTCGGAACCCAGAACGCGCGATCGAAACGTCGCGCCAACTCAGCAGCCTCGCGCTTCAGCCGATCGGCTGTCTTCACGTCGCCGAAACCGCGCAGCAGTGAAGACATCCGGTATTTTGCGTCGTAGACGTAGCCTTGTACTTCGCTGAGCGCGATCGGTGGCTTGGCGATGGTGCCGTCGCGATGAATATTGGCATCCCAGGAATCCTTCCACCCCTGGTTCACCAGCCCCTTTGGCGATCGGCGGAGGTACTCGACAAATCCATCGCCATCGAGATCGCCGTACTTGTCGATCCATTCCAGCGCCGCGTACGCATTGGGCAGAAGTTCTTCCACCAGCTGCTCGTCGGCCGTCCAATTAAAGGTTTCACTGAGCAGGATGAGAAAAAGCGGCGTAGCGTCTACCGACCCGTAATACGGACCGAACGGCATTTCTCCGTCGCGCGTCATCTCGCCATTGCGATACTCGTGAAGAATTTTGCCCGGATCTTCATCGAGCCAGTCGTTTCGTTCTTTGCCCTGGTAACGCGCGAGCACTCGCAGCGTGTCGATGGCGAGCTGCGGATTCAGAGCCAGAGACTGATACGCAGCGATGATGGAGTCCCGGCCAAAGATGGTGGCGAACCACGGAATACCAGCCGCGATGATATGCTCTCGCCCATCGGGGATTCGGAGCGCGTGAAAATCGCCAATGCCGGTCGCCAACAAATCGTCGAAGACTTCGTTAGAAGATTCATATTGCGTCGATTCGTCTTCCCAGCGCGCGAAATTCGACCGGCGCTGACGGAGTTGGGCTGCGAAGTCGAAGTTTTGGGCGCGCGACTCGCGCCCTTCCACATACGGACTGATCTGCAACTCGATTTCAACCCGCTTCAGGGGCTCGAGACGCAGCTGCCAAATTGCCGTTCGCTCCCGAATTTCATCTGGTGGGGAACAGAACTTCACCCGCGTCTGGCGCCTTACCTGATCGAGACCGCGATAGACGAAAGTAATGCTGTCGGACTTCACCACCGGGGCGTAATACTGCCCGTGCTTTTGCCGGGCGACTCCGCGAACTTGAAAGACATCCACGAAATCAGCATTCAGCAGGATTTCGAGCGTGAAATCGACGTGCACCAGATTGAAATTCTCAAAGCTCAGGCGGTCGAAGAATATCTCTGAGGACAGCAGTTGCTCGCGACGGATGTGTACCGTGTTCTCCGGGAGATCGAAGGAGTCGCGCAGGGTGATGTTCCCGGTGGTGAGTTCGACTTGTGCCGCAAAGGTTTTTTCGGTGCTAGAAGACAGCACAACTCCCCGGTGCCCGCCGATGCGCAGCTCCAGATGGCTCAAGAAGCGGGTGTCATCGTGAAAGAAGCCGACATCCGGCGAGCCTGGCGGATAAATGTCGCCGGACACGCTGGTCGCGCTGAAGGTCTTGCCATCGATCAGCGTGAGGTTGTCGACTTTGCGAGGCTCAAGCTCCTTGTACGCGACCCGCGGCTCCTCGAAGGGCGAGGGTATCGCAATCAGATCTTCGTCAGTGATAGCGGTGAACGTGCTCATTTCATTTGCGCATCGCATGGCCCATGCTGGTTAACTGCGGCGAGCGCTAAATCCTCTGGCTTGGGGCGATCGCGCGGTGCCCAGGGGACTGGTCTCTCCAATCATCTCCTGGTACAGGCCGATGTAGTCGTCCACCATTCGCTCTACCGAAAAGTATTGAGCCGCATAGCTGCGAACTGCTTCCGGTTTGATCGCCCGCAGCGAATTCGTCGCGCACTCAACCATGTCGTCGATGCTGTTGCATACGAAGCCGGAAACGCCGTCGCGGATCACTTCCTCGACCGAACCTCCGGGCAGCGCCAGGACTGGAGTACCGCAAGCCATGGCCTCGATCATGACCAGCCCGAAGGGCTCGTTCCATTGGATGGGAAACAGCATGGCCAGCGCATTTCCCAGCAATTCATTCTTTTCTTCGGGACCCACTTCGCCCACAAACTCGATGAACTTGCCGTCGATGTGGGGCTTGATCATGCGGTCGAAGTAATCCTGAAACATGGGTTGTACTTCGCCGGCGATCTTCAACGGTATGCCCGTGCGCTGTGCCACTTCGATCGCGAGATGGGTGCCTTTGATGGGGGCGATGCGTCCCAGGAAGGCCAGGTACTCCTGCTTGCTTTCTTTGAACTGGTAGAGCTTCATGTCGACACCGTGATGAATGGTGCGAATGCGCTCCATCTTCTCTTGCTCGCGCTGAAATTCGCTGATAGTAACAAAGTCAACGCCGGGGAAGTTGGCGTACAGCTCGCTCATAGGCTCTTCGTGGACGTGATGCACCGTGTACACGAAGTGATTCTGTACATAGCGAGTGAACATGAGCGAAGGAACATTGTGCAGATGGATGACGTCGCATTCTTTGCTGGCGTCCCGAATCGCCCACGAAGAATGATTCATGTCTTTCAGGTTGTCGAAGACTTCGCCACTAATTGGCCACTGAGCGTCTTTGTAGAACCAGCGGGTTTCCACTCCTACGGTCGATTCTGAAATCGTGTACACCACGACATCAACGCCCTTCGCCTGCAAGCCTTCGGCGAGCTGCGCAATGAATAGTTCGGTGCCGCCATATCGCTTAGGCGGCACGGGAAGAAATGGAGGAGCAACCAGAGCAACTCGCATGAGTGAGGTCCTTGTCGGCGCGTTTTACGCGCGCAGGCTTGCATCGAACGGGATCATTAATAAAGATGCGGGGATAGCGGCGGGTGCTGCCTTGCCTGCACGGGTTGAATCCAGAGCGTGAGCACTACCGCAAACTAACCGTCACAGGCATTTGTGTACCGCACCGCGTGGTCGAACCGGGGGGCTCCAGTTCTTTCTCGAACTCGATGGCGCGATGCTGGCTGGTGTGCTCCGAAAGTGCGCGTTCCTGCGCTCGATTTCCGATGCGGCGAACTTCGGAGTCGGAGAGCTCTGATACGTACCGAACTACGTCGTCGGCACCGGTGGGCAGCAGGATCTCCTCATTCGGCGCAAGAAACGTATCCAGCCCTGGCCAATTATCGGAAATGATTGTCGCGCCGCAAGCCGCTGCTTCGAACAGGCGCACCGAAGGCGAGTACCCGGCCATCACCATGTCGCGTCGTGTAACGTTGAGCGTGAAACGGGACGAGCTGTAGAACTTCGCATGCCAGCGCGGATTGAGGTGCTTGATCCGCCTGACATTCCTAGGCCAATGCAGGTTCGCGGGATACTGCGGCCCGGCGACGATGAAGCTCTTGTCAGGCAATCTTCGCGCTGGAGCACTCAGCAGATCGTTGATCTTAGGCTGACGGTCAGGCGCGTAGGTTCCCATATAGCTAAGGTCGCAGGCAAAACGCCGGTTCACCCCAAACCGGCGATACTGTTGCGAATCAAACGAACAATACAGCGGCACGGCCCGTTGGGCTCCGAAACGGATTTCCAGTTCGCGCAAGATGGGGCCGCCGGTGAAGCTGAAATACACGTCGAAAATCGGAATCTGCCGCGCCTCGAGATAGCTGGTTCGGCCTTCGGCGCGCAATCCTGTCAACGTGATTGGCGTGTCGATATCGTAAAACGCCTTCGCAGTCACGTTGGAATCGGCAATCTCTTCGATCACCTCAATGCCGTCGGGGACGTACGATCCGACTATGGCGGCATCCGCGTCGTTTAAGTGCTTTCTGGCCAGCGGCAGAACTTCGCGCCAGCGTTCGTACAGGATCACCTTGCAGAAATCGGGTTCCGGCAGATCACGGTTCGAGGCGTACCACTCGACGTCTTTTTCGAAGAAGACAATCTCATGGCCGCGCTCATGTAACGCGCGCAGCAGCGCACGAAATGTGGTGCCATGACCGTTACCCCAAGTCGAGGTGATCGACAATCCGAATACGACAATCTTCATGCCAGTTGCCGAGACCACTCGTGTTGGCGTGCGGCGAGAATTGAGTGTGAACTCTGGTGCAGGATCTCGCGCACCTGCAACGCACGCAATCCGTAAGTGTGTTCCTGCAGCGCCCGGCGCCGCATGGCTTCCCCTATCTCTCGCGCGAGCTTGGTGTCCACCGTCTTCAGCAGGTCGTTGATGTCGTGAGCATCACGAGCAACGAGAATCTCGCAGCCCGGAGTAAAAAACTCGTCGATTCCCGCCCAGTAATCGGTAATGAGGCAGGCTCCAGCACCTGCGGCTTCAAACACCCGCGTCGGAGGCGAAAAGCCGACACTCGCCATGGAGTCGCGATTGATGTTCAGAACCATACGAGCCGAACAATTGATGCGGTTGTGATCGCCGGTGCCCACGTGGCCGATCCAGCGCACATTCGCGGGCGTAGGCTTACCGCCCCAGCCTTCGCCACCCAGCAGGAAACTGGATTCGGGAGCCGCATCAGCCGCGGCAAGAAAGAAATCCTCCACGCGCCGCTCGCGGTCGGGAAGGCGGTTGCCGACGAATGCGAGATCGCAGGCAATTTGCGGATCTGCTCTAACTGGATAATGTGTCGCCGGTTCGAGCGCATTGTAGATGGGGTAGCAAGCGCGAGCCCCAAGCTGCAGGTAATGCTCGATCACCGGCGCTCCGCCACCGTAGGTGAAGATGTAGTCGTACTCCGGAATCAGCGCGCGAAACGGATTCAGCGGGTCAGATTCCACCGAGGCCAGCGTAGCCGGGGCATCCACATCCCAGAACGCCACCTGCGTATTTGCGGACCGGCAATCCAGGACAGCCTCTTCCAGCAAAGCGTCAGCAACTCCCACGCCGCTGTGCTTGATGACCAGGTCGCTTTCGGCTGCGCGCTTCAGCAGAAATGGGATGTCCCCGGGCGACTGGTACACGAGGACGTCGGCATAACTGAAGTCTTCGTTATCGCGATGCTGCTGACGACCATAGGCATCGGGCTCGGCGAAGGTGATTTGAAAACCCAGCTCCGCCAGGTTTTTATAGATTCCGCGGTAATACGTTGCTGCACCGTTCCAGTACGAAGACGTCAGGCTCGACCCGAAAACAAATACCTTCATTGCATCAACTCCCCGCAGATCTCAACCAGTTGGGCGGCTCTAAGTGCGCAGGTGTGCCGCCGAAGAATCGTCTCTCTGCCATTCCCGGCGATCTGCTGGCGCGCCACATCGTCGCGCAGCAACCATCGCATTGCCGATTTCATTTCTGCTCCCGACTGCACCACCAGGTAATCCTCCCCTGGTCGAAACAGATGCTCGGCATCTTGCCACGGCGCGCACACTAGAGGCACACCGCATGCCAGCGCTTCGAAAACTCGTATCGTAGGCACGCCACTCAGTCCGTTCGCATAAAGACGGCGAGGAATATGCACCGACAAAGCGCTCTTCCCATAGGCCGCAGGAGCCATCAGATTGGGCAAATATCCGCGATACTCGATTCCTGCCGCAGCCAGCGCCGCTTTGCCTTCCTCCGGATATCGCACGCCGTAAACAACAGCTTTCAGATCGCGCATTCCGGCGGCGGGCTCAATCAGAAACTCCTGCAATTCGTGCGTTCGCTCCTCATCTCCCCAGTTGCCGATCCACAGCAGGTCAAAGGCGCGCTCTTCCTGGCGCGGGGCAAAGTGGTCGGTATCTGCCGCTTCGTGAAATGTCCAGACGCGCTCAATCCCAAACCCGTCAAGATAAATGCGCCGAATGGTTTCGCCGAAGGCCAGCACCCCGTCAAAGAGCTGCAGCTGAAAGCGCAGCAATTCACCGGGATTGGTATATGCCCGATGATGTGTGTCGTGCAGCAGGACGGCAAACCCCAACTCCCGCTTCAGCGACAAAATTGTGTTCACCACTTCGGGATCATTCCACTCGTGAACCACTACGACGTCGGCGTCCTTCAACTCCGAACGCAAGCTGTCGGCCAGGTCGGAATCCTTCTGATACAGCCGCACGTCGAGATCGGGAAACTCCGCGCGAAATTGCTCGATAGCCTGCTGTGCTTTGTCGCCTTCGTTATCGACCAAGTTGGTTAACGACCACGATCCGAATTGCTCGTAACAACGTACTTCGTGGCCCAGCCGTTGCAATCCGCGGACGAGCCCTCGCAAGAAATGCGCGTTTCCGTGATTCCAATCGGAGATCCAGGAGTGCGCAAAATAGCGAAACCGCAGACGACCGCTCACGCCGCCATACTCCTCTCCGGTACCAGCGAGCGATACACCGTCAGATACTCGTCGACCATGGCATCGGCACTGAACAGGCGCCGGGCTCGTTGGTAAGCCAATTCGGAATAGTGCCGTCGCATCAGCGGATCACGCCGCAGTTCCTCCACCACATCCCGCAATCCCCTGGCATCATTCGCCGGGAAAATACACTGCTGTCGGCCCCCACAACTCGCGAAAGCTGGGGATGTCATTGGCGACCAGTGCGCAGCGGGAGAGCGCAGCCTCCAAGCGGCGCCAGACCAAAAGGCTCATAACGCGAAGTCGCAGCGTAGATCGACGCCTCAGCCAACAGCGTCCGCACCTGGCTGCAATTTAGTTTGTCGCGCAACTCGATCGACCTGCGGAACGGGCGCTTCGCCGTTGTGTGCAACTGTTCGGGCGATTCCAGCGAACCAGCAATCGTCAACGGGCAAGTGAGACCGCTCTCCGCCAACAGAGACACCTGCTTCGCTTCATCCCAGAGCCGGCCAATGGAAACAACCCGGTCGTGTTTCTCCGCGTGCGGGTTGAAATGCTGCGGCGCACGGCCGTTGTAAATCACCGCCGGATTGCTGACTGCCCCATAGTTCTCCTCGATCTGCGAGAGCATCCAGCGGGAGGGCGCGATCACAGCGTCGGCCCCATCCAGACCTCTGGAAACGGTGTCGCGATACCAGCGCGTCCAGTCGGAAGCCGGCGGATGGACCCCGTGTACGGCCTGCCACCAGCTCATAACGTCACTGTGCGCTGTGATGATTTTCGGTAGATCGACCGGCAACGATCCGTAGCAGTATTGGCTGAAGTGCAGAACATCGGGATCAGTTTCGCGGATGATGTTCAGCAGGTACTCAGACGATTCTTTGTTATCGGAAGCGGCATCCTGCATCCACTCCAGGCGAAACGGCGTCGGCCTGAAATCGAAGCCATGGAGGCCTTCCGTCCAACGCGTCTGGCTCAGCGTCGGCATTTCGCCGAAGCTGACCAAAGTCACCTCGACTCCGCGGCGCACCAGTCCGGTAGCTAGCTCCTGGGCGTAGGTCCAGACACCCCCGACTGTGTCCGCCGTTAGCAGTATCCGCATAGTTCACAAATCTCGAAACGCAACTTGCACCGCATTGCCGTTCATTAAGCGGTCAGGCCATAAGCCGACAGCTCTCGCACCATGTCAGCAGCTTTATCCACCGCCGTCTGGGAGCGAAGCCATTCCACCAGCTCGGAAATGCCATCTGAGAATTGGTGTTGCGGCTGATAGCCCAACACCTTGCGCGCGGCGGTGATATCGGCAAAGCAGTGGCGAATGTCTCCTACGCGATACTTGCCGGTAATCTCGGCGGGCATCGTCGCGCCCAGGCAGCGCGACAACTCATCTGCCACGTCGGCAATCGAAACCGGGCTTCCGGATCCGATGTTCATGGCCATCCCATCAGCATTGCTGCTCTTCATGGCCAGCAGGTTCGCCTGTACCACGTCGTGCACGCTCACGAAATCGCGCATCTGGCGCGCCATCCTCAAAGATCATGGGCGCGCGGTGGTTCATCAGCCGCGACGCGAAGATCGCTGCGACTCCGGTGTATGGGTTCGACAGCGCCTGCCGCGTGCCGTAGATGTTGAAATAGCGCAGCGCAACCACCGGGATTCCATAGGTCCGGCCGAAGAGCAGCGTCATCTCTTCCTGATCTTTTTTGCTGAGAGCGTAGATCGAAGTACACTGCAGCGGCTTCGACTCGTCGGTTGCCAGCGGTTTTAATTCGTGTCCGCACACCGGGCAGCGCGTCTCCCACTGCTTGGCCTTCAGTTGTTCCAGCGGCCGCGGCGGAGGCGCAACTTCACCGCACTGGGGACAGAGGTACTTCCCCTCGCCATAGATCGACATCGACGATGCAACCACAAGCTTGCGGATATCAGCCTTGCTATCGAGGATGGCCTGAAGCAGGTTTGCCGTCCCCTGTGTATTCGCTCCCATGTAGTTCGCAATCTCATACATCGACTGGCCAACGCCGACCGCGGCGGCAAGGTGTACAACCGTATCCACTCCGCGCAGCGCTCGCGATACGGCATCGAGATCGCGCATATCACCAATTACCAGTTCGACCGCCGAGTTCAGATAATCCGGCCGGCCCTGGGGATGAACCTGGGGCGACAAGCTGTCGAAGACGCGAACGCTATCGCCTTGCGCCAGCAGCGCGTCGGCCAGATGCGATCCGACAAATCCCGCCCCACCCGTGATCAAAACCCGGGTGCTCATTGACGCACCTCCAATGCCCAGCCGTTAACCGGCGCTTCTCGCGGCAGATTGCCTGCGCCCAGCGCCGGGGCATATCGCCGCACCATGCGGGTGGCAAAATCGGCAAAATCCTGTGGACGGATGGGAGGGCTGGTGTAATGCGGCTCAATGCCAAGGTGCTCTGGCGTAAAACACAGCGTCATGGTCACATCGAATTCATCCAGCGCACTCATCTGGCGGTCGAACCACATCTCCGCATCGGGTCGAAACCAGTCCGCCCAGCTCACTCCAGTGCGAAGGTGACGTACCCCCAGACTGCGCAGCCACTGTACTGACGATTCAAGCCGGTGATCTTCGAAATGAAACCATTGGCAAACTCCCAGACCCGAGGGAAAGCACTCAGCGGCGGGTTTCGGCGAACCGTCCTCGCGCAACAAGCCCATGTAGTAATGGCGATAGTAAGCGCTACCTTCTGCCTCTTTGTGGCGGGTGGTTGCCGTCCATGTCGAAGGCAGATCATGCAGGCTGTACCAATGGACGCGCTCGACCTTGCCCAGCAGCAACTCCGCCGTGCGCTTCATGCCAAACACCTGCACCTCTTCCGCTCCAAACGACGAGGCACCCGCTTCCGACACCCAGACCGCCTTGCATGTTACCTGGCGGATTTCCTCGATCTTGGCGGGCCACTCGTTGATGTTCCAGTGGTTCCAGTCGAGGGGAAATCCATGCACCGATACAACGTCGACTTCGTCCAGCACGCCCTGCGACGCCAGCAACCGAATGAACTGTGGATCAATGGGAGAGATCCCGCCCAATACGACCTTCAGGCTCGGATTCGCCGCTCGCACGGCGCGGGCCGCCAATTTCGCCGTCTCGGCAAAGATCTTCCAATTCGGATCGAGCTTGAAATTCCAGTGAGACAGGTTGTTAGGCTCGTTCCATAACATTACGGCTTCTACCATGCAGTCGTGATCCCTCTGCTCGCGAGTTTCCTAGAGCTTTCCCTGTAATTCGAGTTCGAGAAGCGATTGACCACCCCTAACCGTGCTCTGCGGCGTGCAGATCCAAGTCTCGGATTCCGGATGCTCGAGAATTTTGAGTCCTGAGCTGCGCAACATCGCTTCCGCCGCCGCGTGGTTCGGAATCCACCAGTTGGTTGGATCGTTGGCATAACTATGCTCGACGAAATACATGGAGGGCCAGTCAGGGTCGCAGAAGATGTTTGTCGTCCAGAACTGATAGTTTTCGTCCCAATTCTTCGTATCGCTGGATCCCCGCAGCATGGTCTGAAAAACCAGCTTGCCGCCCGGCGCAATTCTGGTAATCACTTTGTCGAGGGCGAACAGCGGATAGCGCAGGTGATACAGCACTCCCATGAAGAACACGTAGTCAAACTGCCCCGCAATGGCGTCTACTTCGTAAACCGAACGCTTTTCAAACTCGATGTCTACGCCGAGAGTGCGGGCTGCAAAGCGCGCTTGATTGAGGTAGCGATCATCAACGTCAATCCCAAGTACCCGGGCCGCGCCCCGGCGCTTCAATTGGATGGAATAGAAGCCGCCATTGCAGCCTATGTCTAGTACGTGGGCGCCATTGAGGTTCGCGGGAATAGAAGACGCGATGTGCTTCCACTTGACTGCCGGGAAATCGCCCAGAAAGTGATTGGGGGCGGTCGGGATGCCGAATAGATCGAGGTTATGGAACCACTCGCCCAAACCACGAATCTGGTGCTCGAGTTCCAGCCGGTCTAGCGGCGGCACCGCTGCTGGCGGGGCAGCCTGAGTCTCCGTTTTCGAGGTAATCTCCATGGGAATATGGCGGCCGATATCCGGGCCGCAACCCCAAGTTAGAGGAGAAGTTAGCTACTTACGTTGCCTCTCAGAGAGTTCTCGACGTGAGCTGTCGAAATTGTGCTGTGTCCGATACAAGACCAGCGCTGAAAAAAGCCGAGCCCGCTGGCAGGGCGTTTGCAGATGGAAAACACAGGTTTGTTCGCAACGCCGGTCAGCCGCGAAGTGCGGACGGCACGCCGGCCCGGGACCGCCGCGTTTTCTCTTTCAGCTCAATTGCCGGCGGTGCTAAGTGCCACAGCCCCTCAACCGATGCAGCCTGCAATCTTCCGGGCCACCCGGTCACATCGCCGGTGCTTCCAACCGGGTGCGGATCTGCTCCGCCAAGCGGTGAACCGAGTTGATCCGTTCGGCAACGCGGGGCGGAATCGAAGATTCCCGCAACGCCAGCTCGCTCGCCAGCAGGATTCCTGTCAGATCGCCGCGCAATTGGCTTTGCAGTTCGGTGATCGCCGAACGCTTCGCTCCCAGCCGCTCCGCGTGCTTGCGCGACAGTCCGGCAATCACTTCCCTCACCAGTCTCTCCGTGCAATGCAGGCCAAGGTTGATATAGATAGGCATCGCCATGCCTGCACGGTTGAGTAGAGCATTGACCGCGCCATCGTCGATCTCAACCAAGGACTCGTCGATCACCAGTGCGTCGTACTCCGCTTCCTGCAATTTCACCAACGCGCGACTCACCGAATGCGCCAGGTGAACCTTTTGCCGTGCTCCCGTTTCCAGGGCGGTGGCACATTCCTTCGCGCGGGACGAAGCCGTAACCAGCAGAATCATATTGCCCTCGTTCGCTTTCTTCTGCCCTGCGCCTCCCGGGCACACGAATCCCCGGGCGTCAGAGCTGACGTTATCGCGTTGGGGCGCGTTAGACTATCGCGCCATATTCTTTCAGTTTGCGGTAAAGAGTCGTTTTGCCAATGCCGAGCCGGCGAGCGGCTTCCAGCTTGTCGCCATGCAACTGCTCAATCGCCTGCGTGATGGCGCGCTTCTCCATCTCGGCAAGTGGCAGGATGCCATGGCCTTGTGCCGACTCCAGGGTTGGGTACTCTTCACTTGCCAGATTGCGCAGCGCGGTTGGCAAGTCTCCGATCTGCAGCGTCGCGCTCGAGCTGAGGGCGCATGCCCGTTCCAGGCAGTTCTCCAGCTCGCGCACATTGCCCGGCCACTCATAATCCAGCATTCGCCTGAGCGCCTCGTCGCTGATCGTACGGTAAACACCTGTGGTACGTGCCACGCGCTCCAGAACGTGGCCTGCCAGCAGCGGAATGTCCTGCTTGCGTTCCCGCAGTGGGGGAATGCGGAGGGTCAGCACGTTGAGCCGGAAGAAGAGATCGCGCCGGAATTGTCCTTGTTGCACAGCAGACTCGAGGTCCCGGTTTGTCGCTGCCAAAATTCGTACATTAATCGGAATCGCCCGGGTTCCTCCCACCGGACGGATCTCCTTTTCCTGCACCGCCCGCAGCAGCTTGGATTGCAGGTCCAGCGGCAGCTCGCCTACTTCATCCAGGAATACCGTGCCTCCATCGGCGGTCGCCAGCAATCCGTCTTTAGCCCGCATAGCGCCGGTGAAAGCGCCCTTCACATAGCCGAACAGCTCACTCTCGATCAGGGTGGGAACCAGCGAGCCGCAATCCACCGGAATGAATGGGCGATCGCGATAGGGCCCACCGAAGTGGACGGAGCGGGCGACCAGCTCTTTGCCGGTTCCGCTTTCCCCCAGGATCAACACCGGATGCGAGCTATGGGCCGCCTTGCCAATGATGCGGTAAAGCTTCTCCATCTCCGGAGCGCGGCCGACCAATGAGCCGAAGCCGTGCTTCGACTTCATGGCATCGCGCAGCATCCGATTGTCCGCCGCCAGCTTCAGTTGCGCGCTGACGCGGTCCAGCACCAGACGCATCTCATCGAAACTGAATGGTTTGCTGATGTAGTCGTAGGCTCCTGCCTTCATGGCTTGCACTGCTGAATGCACGGTAGCAAAGCCGGTCATCATGACCACTACCGCTTCCGGACGGCGGCGCTTGATCTCCCGCAGAAGATCGACCCCGTTGCAGCCGGGAATCCGCAGGTCCAACAGCACCACGTCGATTCCCGCGGTATCGAGGATGTGAACCACCTCCTCGGAAGACTTGGCGGCATAGGTAAGGAATCCCAGATTCTCGGCGACCTCACGGCATGCCTCTCGGACGCCGCTCTCATCGTCCACGACTAAAAGAGTTAACGACTCACTTTGCTTGGGGCTCTCGAAACGCTCGGCGGTATCTGCTGTCTCAGTGGCAAGCACGGGCCTAACCTCGATTTTCAATTTGGGAGCTGAGCATCCTGGCCTTGCAGTCTGCTACCCCAATTGTCCCTTTTCGGGAATTTCCCGCTAGTACGGCAATCACACTCCCCTGTGAGCACCCAGCCGGGAAGCAAAAGCAGGAGCCGCATGGGCCGCTGTCGAAGACGCAAAATCGAGTGCGCCCTCCGCAGCCGCAGTCGGCCCCTGGTTCGTCACCACGGCCTTGCGTTCCACCACAGGAGGAACTTCCCCGAATCCAAACTCACTCTCCGCCGCCCCACCGGGCTCGGCGGGAAACCGCTCCAGCAACCGCTTCAGCAGCGCCCCGCCCCGCTGCGCGCTGCGTTCAATTTCGTGGACGTAGCGCTTCGCACGGCTGTAGGAAGGCATTTTGCCGTCCAGTACCTGAGCATTCAAAAGCACGGATGCGAACGCGTTGCCGAGATCATGCAGTATCTCGACCGCATAGTCGGCAGCCAGTGGCGAGGGTGGCATGGTTATCTGCACACCCTCACCACTCAACTGGCGGAGGGAGGTCACTCGCGACGTTTCAACTTGCCCATTGCCGGACTCAGGATGTCTCATTAGCAGCTCTCGGGATGACGTAGAGATATATGCAACGAGGCTGCCATTGTGGGAGGAGAATTATTAGGCGGGATTCACTAAGAATTACAGCCACTTAGCGCGAACCAGCTTCGCCTTGTCCACAGCCGGTTTCCTGTTCCGGGAACGCCAGGAGGCGCGCTCACCTAACTACAAGAACCTGCTGGTGTTCAGGAGTTCCACTTTGGAGAGGATAAAACCGAATCGGGAAAAGATCCCCGAGGCGTGCTACCGAGCCGCAATACCCGACCACAACTCTCTGCGAAATCTTCAAACACTATGAGATTAGCTCGACTATTGCTTGCTGGATGACGGCGCGCCTGCGCCCACTCTGCCGGTACCCGCGGCCGCTGACGCCACTTGACCAGAATTTTCTAATAGAAGCCCGTTGTGGCTGGTCGCCGCCAGGATCCGCCCCTGATAGGTCATGGCCGCGCGGATGGATACCAGGGAAGCCGGCAAAGGCTGCCAGCTCTTACCACTGTCCTTGCTTTCGAAAACCGTTCGCGAATGAAGCCCGGTTGCCAGCAGGCGCTGCGAACCGGTGTCGTAATGTACCGAGAGAATCTCGCGCGGCGGCAATCCGCCGAGGACGTGCTCCCAAGTGGCTCCATGGTCGGCCGAGTGCAATGCACCCTCACGTGTGCCGAGCCACAAAGACCCATCCGGTACCGCAGTCAGGCTGTACACCACCTTCACGTACGAAGGCAGGGTAACCGCCGTCCACGTCTTGCCTGCGTCATTCGACACGAACGCCTGCGTAGGGCTTATCGCAGCCAAAGTGTTGGAATCGATCTGATCGACCCCGACGAGATCCTGCTGGCCGAGGACCGCTTCGCCGTACCACTTCTTCCCCTGGTCCTCACTGACAAACAGGCCCTCGTTAGTAGCGGCGTACCACATCTTGTCAGTAACCAGCAGCCCGCGAATGCGCGGCGCGATAGCGACGGGAATAGGAGTTTCATGCAGCGGCTCCGCTTTCTTGGCTGCTGTCTTGCTCGCCGCAGTTCGGGAGTGCGTAGAGCGCGAATGTCCAGAGCTACTCTTAGATTTCGACGGTGCCGGCGACGGCTCCTCCGCCTTCCGCCACTCCGGAAGCGCCCCACGATACATGTTGGCCGGCTCCCACGCCGTGTCCAGCGATTTCAGGTAGAAAATTCCGTGATTCGTGCCGGCAAATATCACGCCGCTGCCCGCCTGCTGAAGCGCGAGCACATCACGTTCGTTCAGTCCTTTGTTCCACAGCCTCCAATTCTTACCGGCATCATCGGAGGTAAAGAATCCGCCCAGTTCCTTGTCGTTGACGATGCCGACATAGAGGCGCCCCGGGTCTTTCTGATCCGTCAATACCGCTCCGACAGTGCGATGAGCGAACCCCTGATTGGAGTAGGCGTAATCGTCAAACCCGTTGTTGCTCGCGAGAACGCCGCCGCGATCGGTAGCTAGCAGTACTCGCTGGGAATTGCGCGGATCGATCAGGATGTCGTTGACCGTGACATCGGCAGCAGAGTAGAGCTCCCATTTGGAGCCGCCGTCGATAGTCTTCCACAGCCCGCCAGTGGTTCCTGCGTAGACCACATTTGCATGCCTGGGGTCCTGCTTCAGCACTCGCGTGCGAATTGCAGAATGAGGGATACCCTTAATACGCGCGAACAGGTCGCCCGCATTCATGCTCTTGTAGATACCGGAGCACGCGCTGGCATAAACCACGCTGGGCATTTGCGGATCGATGATGATGCTGAACACGTCGGAGTCGTCCAGCACACCCTGGTTAATGCGGTGCCAGTTCTTGCCTCCGTCCTCGGTCTTCCACGGCAAATGAAACGTTCCCGCATAAATTACGTTGGGATCCTGCGGATCGATGGCGGTCGACTCGATGTTCTTAAGATCGGGATGGCCTTCCGGTGAGATGCGTTCCCAGGTCGCACCGGCATCTCGCGAACGATAGACGCCATCGAGCGCGCCCGCGACCAGGATGTTGTGGTCACTGACCGCCATGCTGAGCGTGCGGACCGACTTGCCATGAATTCCACTGAGCTCGCGCCAGCTCTTGCCCCCATCCTCGGAGCGGAACACGTCGCCTTCATCGTTGCGGAAAAGGCTCCATGCTGCAACGTACAGAGTCGCCGGATGGGTGGGATCGAAGACGATGTGGTCGAGCACATAATCGTCGCCTGGTCCAAGATGCGCAAACGGGGCCCAGGACTTCCCGTCATTCAGTGATTCAAAAAGCTGTCCTGCGCTGGTGCCGAGAAGGAGGCGATCCGCATTTCCCGGGTCGTAGGCCAGACTGCGAACATCGCCGCCCTCGGGACCAATCAGTTGCCAATCGGCCGCCAGCAACGCGACAGGAGCAACAACCAAAAGAAGACTAATGACCAGAATAGTAAAAAGGAAATTCCGCATAGAAACCGCTAAGAAGTGAGTGGCTCTTCTTCAATGATACTGCCTGTTAGACGTAAAGGCGTTAACTTCGCTGCAGTCAACCGCAAGCATTGCCTGGCGGTCGACGCGCAAGAAAAAGCCGGTGAGAAGTTGCTCCCACCGGCTGTCAGGTTCATCTGCCCGTTACTGGTTCGACCCCGCTGCCGCTTTGCGATGATGCTTGGGAGCGGCCGTGTGCGGCATCGGGTACGCGTTGGTGCTGGGTGTCACGGTCGACTCATTCACCTGGGTCGTGCCCTGGAGAATGGGAGCGGTGGCAACATCAGCGCCCTGCGGGATCCAGTCAATGTCGGCGGTCTCCGACTTGCCGGTTCCCTTGCGGACGTCGATGCGGCCCGGATCGATACCCTGCTGTTGCACCAGGTAGGCCTTGGCGTTGACCGCGCGCTGCGCAGACAAGTCCATCGGATGGCGCTTCTTGCCAGTGCCTTCCATCGGAGCCTTCTCGCCGTCAGCGTACCCCACGATGGCGATCTTGGCGTTCGGATCGGCCTTCAGTCGGCTGGCAACGTCGTCGAGAATAGCTTTCGCCGTGTTATCCACGCGCCACGGACGCTTCTTGTCCGGGAACTGGATAGACGAGATGTTCGTCACCTGCGGCGCCGGAGGCGGAGCTTCCACCGAGAACGAGCAGGTGCCCGTGCCAGTGAGGTTGCGCGCATCGGTAGCGGATACGGTGATCGTGACATTGCCAGGTGATACGCCGGCCGTGTCTTCCGTCGCCGTGTTTCCAGTGCCGCTGACATGGCCACCAGAAGCCTGGTAGGACGTGCTGCTGATCTGCGCGCCATCAGGACTCGTAACGTTAGCCGTAATCGTCACCGGGTTCCCTGCTTGCACTGTCGAAGGACTGATCGAGCAGGAAACTTGCGGTGGGTTCATCGGCTTCGCTCTGACCGTAAAGGCAGCCGAGCAGGTCGCGGAGTTGTTCTTCTTCCCCTTTGCGTCGGTCACGGTGGCATCGGCTTTGTAGGAACCGGCCGCCATGCCCGTCGTATCGATGGTAGTATTTTGAGAATTTGACGCCTGCAGCTTGCCACCGGTGCTCGTCCAAGCATAGGTCATGCTGTGTTTGGGATTGAAATTCGATCCTGTTACCCCCAGCTTGATGGGCTCGCCTTCCATCACATCGTTGGGCTGAGCAGTACATGCGGCAGTAACCGGGACCGAGGTGTATTCACCAAGGTTGAAGACCAGGCCAGCCGACAAACGAATCATGTTCCAGTTGTCACTCGTGTGCTGAGG
Source organism: uncultured Acidobacteriaceae bacterium (assembly GCA_963791965.1). Taxonomy (GTDB): domain Bacteria; phylum Acidobacteriota; class Terriglobia; order Terriglobales; family Acidobacteriaceae; genus CAVVDY01. The sequence goes on from CAWBUK010000011.1 coordinate 669,206, forward strand.
GTTGAGTTCCCGGTAATAGGTCCAGATATAGTCGAACTGCGCGAGACGGATGGAGAATGCCTTGGTCAGGTTCAGGTCCAGGCCGCCGCCCACATCGACCGCAGGTTTCCACTCGGAGCGAACAATGTCAGGGTCCAGGTCTGCCGCGCCGCCCATGACGCGCACAAACGGAGACAACTGGGAGCTATGGAACTTGTACTGCAATCCGGCCATAGCCAGACCCACGTTCGCTCCTAAGTTTCCATTGACTCCCTTACCGGCATGGAAGCTGCCATCGGCAATAATTCCTAAGTTCCAGGCGTTGGGAAAATAATGGGTGATGCTGGCATCGCCACCGGCCACAATGTCAGGGACCTTCCCCCAATCTACATTTCCATTGGGGTGCAGCCAGGAATAACCTAAATAGATTTCATTCTTGGGAGAACTCGTAGCCTGCGCTGCGGCATAGGTTGACGACAGGAACAGCGCAAACGCAAGCGCGAATAGCGCGGCGACACCGCGCTTGGGGAGTACTACACAACGAGACATTCGTAATCCTCCGAAGACTCTTCACAACACTTCGCCCACGTGGCTTCTTCATCCTTCGAGCATCGATTAATGAAGGTAGAAATTAGCCGTTCACAGGGAGGGATTCTACACGAATGTTTTGTTGCAATATTTCCGAAAAACAAAATGGTCAAGAACAGTTGCCGTAAGTTGCAACCACCTTCCGGATTTGTCCTATTCGGAAACTCCGGAAGGTGGTAGTTGTTCAACTCGGGATTAGTTACTTCTGAGTGTTTGTAGTCTCAGAAAGAGCAGCAGCTTTGGCCGGGTTAGCGGCCGACTCGGTACCTTCCTGCAGCAAAACACCGTTGTAGGCTGAGGTGGCTAGCAGGTGCCCCTGATAGCTCATCGCCGTACGAATAGCAACGTGAGCACTTTCGGTCTGCTGCCAGGTCAATCCGTTGTCTATGCTGAAGAACACTGCTCGCTGGTGCAGAGCTGTTGCGAGCAGACGCTGGCCAACCGGGTCGTAATCCACTTCCAGAACGTCATCCTTGGGAAGTCCGCTTAGAACGTAGCGCCAGGTCTTGCCGCCGTCCTTCGACTCCACGGCGCCTTGCTGGGAACTCAACCACAAGGAACCGTTCGGTACCGAATTCAGGCTATATAGTCTTCCAACGTAGCTGGGCAAGGTGAGCGCATTCCAGCTCTTTCCACCATCATGCGAAATGAGAGCTGCATTGTGACTGACCAGGGTAACCGTGCCATCGTCATAGCTATTGACGTAGCTGAAGCTATCGTGTCCTTCGATTGGCTGCCCATACCACTTCTTGCCCTGGTCGAGACTCACGAACAGTCCTCGGTCCGTAGCCGCAAACCACGCTTCCTTCCCGAACTGCAGCGAGCGAATTCGTGGCGCCTCAGTGGCAGCGATAACCGGTTCGACCGGTGCCTTCGCTTTAGCAATTGTCTTTTTGCGAGCGGCAGCACTCGCCTTTGATTTCGTTTTGACCGGCGCCGGTTCCGGTGTCGCCTCTTTGGGCCTCCACTCAGGAGGTATACCGAAGATCATGCTTGCCGGTTCCCACACCCCTTTAGTCGACAAGTAAAAATAGATACCGTGGTTGGTGCCGGCAAATACCTCGCCCTTCTCCGCCTGCTGCATGCTCAGGATGTCACGTCCACCCAGGCCCTTGCTGGTTTGCTTCCAGGACTTGCCCCCGTCCTCGGACACAAAAACACCACCCGCCTCGCCGTCGTTGGCAACCCCCGCGTAAAGCCGGCTGGGATCCTTGCGATCGACCACGACGTCGTTCACCACCCGGTGAGAGAACCCGTGGTTCGAGGAGGTGTAGTGGGCGAAGGCATCCTTGCTGGCGAGAACTCCGAGATGGTCCGTGGCTACCAGCACGTGATCGGGATTTCGCGGATCGATCAGAACATCGTTGACAATGACATCGTTGGCAGTTACCAGCGTCCATCTGGCGCCGCCGTCCACGGTCTTCCACAATCCTCCGGTCGTACCAGCATAGACAATCGCGCTGCGTACCGGATCCTGCTTGAGGACTCGCGTTCGAATGGCAGAGTGGGGCAGCCCCTGCACCCGATGAAATAGCTCCGCCCCGTTGTCGCTCTTGTAGATTCCAGAACATGCACTGGCGTAAACTCGCGACGGAGTTTTAGGGTCGACGATGATGCTGAACACGTCAGAATCGTCCAGCATGCCATCTTTAATGTTGTGCCAGGTCTGGCCGCCGTTGGTGGTTTTCCATGCCAGGTGCCGGGTTCCCGCGTAAATCACGTCCGGGTTCTGCGGATCGATCGCCACCGATACGAAGTTCTTCATCGAGGCATGATTTTCCAGAACATCAGGATTTTCCGGGGTTATGCGCTCCCACGCAGCACCGCCATCGCGCGACCGATAAACGCCCTGAAGCGTACCAATGATGATCAGGTTGTGATCGCTTGCGGCCATAGCCATCGCGCGAACTGACTTGCCATGCGTGCCCGGCAGTTCCCTCCAGGTCTTCCCACCGTCATCGGTGCGGAACACCCCGCCTTCGTGGTCGTCGAAGAGACCCCAACCGGCGACATAGATCGTTGCAGGGTTAGTGGGATCAATGATGATGCGATCAAAGATGTAATCATCCGCCACCCGAAAGTTGGCTAACAACTCCCACGAAGCTCCTCCGTCCTCAGAAACAAAAATCTGCCCCGCGCCGCTGGTGAGCAGGACGTGCCCCGGATTGGTCGGGTCGTAAGCCAGACTGCGAACGTTCCCGCCATCGGGACCGATCATCCGCCAGTCGGCCGCAACCGAACAACTTACCGCCGCCGCGAAGAATACAAGGATCACGCAAAATTGTTTGAGAGCTCTACCAGACACCGGTACTTCCTCCAATTGCTAAATGCCAACATCCCTTACAAGGTTGTTTTCTGATTGTAATTCCATGCACCGTTCCGGGTCGCCTTAAGCGTTGACCAGCAGCGTTAGCAACCCGGGTACACAAAAAAAGGCCGGTGAGGTTTCCCCCACCGGCCGAAGTTGAAGCTAGTTACCTGCTACTGAGCCGGGGCCGGAGCAGTCTTGGCTTTGTGGCCCTTCTTCTTCGGAGCAGGCGCGTTACGTCCCTGCGGCTGCACCTGGCTCTCGTCAACTGTCGTGCCGACTTCAGCCTGGCCACCGCACAGATCGCCCACAGGTACGAAGTAGAAGTGGGTCGACTTGGTGCCCTGACCGCCTGCACGAGGCTGGATGGTGCCCGGGTCAAGCTTGGTCGGAGCTTCGGTCGTGAGGTAGTACTTCACGTTCACCGAGCGCTGCGCACCCAGCGTCTGTTCGGACACGGTTTCCTTTTCGTCGGTGTAGCCAACGATGTCCAGCTTGCCGTTACCCAGACTCTGCGTCTGGAGAGTCAGCTTGTCGAGGACGTCCTTGCAATCGTTGTCAACACGCCACGGCTTCTTCGGGTTCTTCTCAAACGTACACTCGCCGAGGTCCTGAATCATCACGCACTTCTGAACCGCAGGCACGCTGATGGAGGCCGTGCAACTGGCGCTCTGCGTGACCGGGTTTCCCCCGACGCGCTCAGTTGTAGCCGTGCCAGTCACCGTGATGGTGTTGCCCGCGTCCGCGCTTCCTGCTGTCAGCGTTGCGCTCGTGCCGTTGGGCGACAACTGACCGCCGGTAGCTGACCAGGTGTATGTCATTGGCCAACTCTGCGGGTCGGTAGCTGTCATCGTGATGGTTGCCGGCTGACCGATGCCGACCGTGGTGGGGTTCGCCGAGCAGCTTACCGTTGGAGGCATCGCCTGCTTGACAGTGAAGTTCGCCGCGCACTTTGCCGGCGGGATGGGCTGTGGCTTGCCAAACATGTTTAGGTGATGACCGGAGTCAAGATCCTTAAACTTGGGCCACGTATCGGTAATGGTGGAATTCGCCGTGTAGCTGCCCGCCGCCACGCCCGTAGTGTCCACGGTTGCGTTCTGCGCGTTGCCATCCGACATCTTGCCGCCAGTGGTGGTCCAGGAATATGCAACTGGATGCTTCGGATTGAAACCGGTGCCCGTGGTGGTAACCTTCACCGCGTCTGGAGCATAAACCGCGTCCGGCGTACCCGAGGCAGTGCAGGTAAGTGGTGGGTTGTAGTAGCTGCCCAGATTCACAACCACGCCCGCCGACAAGCGAATCATGTTCCAGTTATCGCTCGTGTGCTGCGGGTTCTGCTGCCGGTAGTAGGTCCAGATGTAATCAAACTGCGCGAGGCGAATGGACCACATCTTAGTCAAGTTCAGGTCCAGGCCGCCGCCTACGTCAATCGCCGGCTTCCACTCGCTGCGAAGCAGGCTCGGATCCAGGTAGGCCGCGCCGGCCATTACCCGAACGAACGGTGACAGCTGATTCTCGTGCGCCTTGAGCTGCAAACCTGCCATGCCCAACCCAACATTCGCGCCGGGCATATTGTTCGCGCCTCTGCCGGAATGGACGCTGCCGTCTACAATGACGCCCAGGTTGTGGGCCTGCCCAAAGTAGTGCGTGACGCTGAGATCGCCCCCAGCCACGATATCGGGGACTTTGCCCCAATCCACGTTGCCGTTGGGGTGGAGCCAGGAATAACCAACGTAAATTTCATTCTGCGGCTGAAACGTGACTTGTGCGGCAGCATATGTCCCCGACAGACATAGCAGACACGCAAGGGCCACGAACACCGCACCAAAATGCTTTGGGACTACTGCATTAGAAGACATTCGTAATCCTCCGGAAACTTTCACAATACCGCCCCCTCAAGGTGGCGAACTCAAAAACATAGAACGCAATTAGGCAACAGGCTCGTCGCCTATTCTTACTGCAACCCGACTTGCAACCCACGCTGATTGTATCAGCAACCCTGAAGTTACTTAGCTTACTGTTTTTGGCAACGATTTGACAACTTGTCTTTCGCTATTGACTAGATGGGTACGTTTTGTAACACAACACTGAAGCTTGCCCGGCAACGACCCGAGTCCCGATAGTGCAGGGCGTCACTGGCAGCAATTTTTCCCCGACGTTACAGTAGGTTCATTTGCCTGGCGCGAGCGAGCTTTGATTATGCAGCTTTTGAACACATCACGCTACGGAAAAGAATAATAGACGATTTTCCAGGTGCCTTCGACCATGCCAAGGCTGGGCGTTGCGAATGCCATGAGTGTTAACTTAGTGGTAGCTCTTTCCGAAGCAATCCTCAGAATCGCCAAAACAGGAAACTGTCCCCTCTCTGCAAGAAAAGCATCTAAGCGGCTGGGAAATGGGTTTGAGACACTTACACCACCACTCTTCGAAAGGCTTCGTTCTCAATGACAACTGAAAGAGTACTGATCGTGGAAGATGAGGAGAACGAACGCAGTGGCTTGGCGGAACTCCTTCGCGCCTGGGGCTATGAGACCGAGACCGCTGTCGATGGAGTCGAAGCTCTCGAAAAAATTGCCAGCAGCAGTCCTGGTATCGTCGTCACCGATTTGCGAATGCCCCGCATGGATGGCATGGAACTGCTGGAGCGATTGGCCGCCCAGCCGCAACCGGTGGCAGTAATTCTGCTGACCGCGCAAGGCAGTGTTGAAGCCGCCGTGACCGCTATGAAGCGCGGCGCGTTCGACTTTATCGAAAAGCCCGTTAACCCCACCCGCTTGCGCAACATACTGCAAAATGCCGCACGCATTCGCCGCACCGAACGAGAGTTGGAGGTCAGTCGTCGCAAGCTGCGCGATGTCGGAGTGCTCGGCAATCTGGTGGGCTCCTCCGCCAAGATGCAAGAGTTGTTTCGCCTGGTCGAATTGGTCGCGCCCAGCACTGCATCGATTCTCATTACCGGCGAGAGCGGGACAGGGAAGGAGCTGGTCGCGCGCACAATTCACTCGTTGGGCAGTCGCAAGTCCAAGCCGTTTGTCGCAATCAACTGCGCTGCCATTCCAGAGACTCTCATTGAGAGCGAAATCTTCGGCCATGAAAGAGGAGCGTTCACTGGTGCATTGGAACGTCGCACCGGATGCTTCGAACTCGCCGAAGGCGGTACGCTGCTGCTCGACGAAATCGGCGAGATGCCGATCGCGACCCAAGCCAAGCTGTTGCGCGTTCTGGAAGATCGCAAGTTACGCCGACTCGGCAGTAAATCCGAGACATCCGTCGACGTCCGCGTCTTAGCCGCAACCAATAAAGAGCCGCAGGAAGCAGTGGCTCGCGGGCAACTGCGCAATGACCTTTATTACAGGCTCAATGTGTTCAACATCCATATGCCGCCCTTGCGCCAGCACAAGGAAGACTTGCCCGACCTGGTAAGCGCATTGCTGCGCGACATGAATGAGAAACACGGGACGTCGCGTTCCCGGCGTCAGCGATTCAGTAATGGCCAGCTTCACCGCCCATTCCTGGCCTGGCAATGTTCGCGAGTTGCGCAACACTTTAGAACGCGCCGTTATCGTCTGCGAAGGCTCGGTCATCGACGTCCGGCACTTGCCGCCGGGCTTTGGCGACGTCCTCCCGCGCGCCCCGGTGCAGGAAGCAAACGCAGTTCGGCTCGGCGTGGGAACCACCGTCGATGAAGCCGAGCGTCTGCTCATCCTGAAAACCCTCGAAGCCACCCACAACAACAAGACAAGGGCCGCCGACATCCTGGGAATCAGCCTGAAGACCCTGCACAACAAGTTGAAGGAATACGGCGCTCAACAGGCGGACGGACAAAACGAAATCGCCGAAGCAGCCAGCTGATGGTTGGCTTCGAACTGTTACGAGCATCTGCGTCGCGAAGGCTTTGGCCCGACGACGAAGAGCAGGTCGTCTAACGCGTCAGGAGTCTGGTTCAGCCGAGATAAGGTCTCAGGCTGGTTTGGCGCTGGGCGGGGGAGTTTTCTGCCAGGGACGTTTGGGACGCTCTGCTTCCGGCAAGTCACGGCCTCGCACGCGGTCATACATATACGATTCGCTCACCGTGCCCAGAGCTTCGTTATAAAGGCTGGTAGCTCCGATTCCTTCTTTTAGCTCTTCTGAGAAATTATGCAACGCCGTGAGGTGCTCCGCCGTCGCCGGATAATCGGCCTTGCTGGTTCGCAATACTTTCTGATGGCCCAGATCGACCAGCTTCGAGATCTCTCCTCCGATCACATAACCGGGATAGGCAAATATCTTGATCCCGCCCTGAGGGTCGCCCTCGATCGCCGCCGAAACCTTGTACTTGCGCAGGAACACCCGGTTGCTCGCGCCCGGCGCCTCCATCACGTCGAATCCATGGTCACGAAACCACGTGACTGCATCCTGATACGATCTCTGCTTTAGTTTCTTTGCCATGATTGCTGTAGGTCCGTCGCTCTATGACTTGTCGGTGCTTCGATATAGGCTGCACACGACAGCGTTGTCCCGGCCCGGCGATTGCCGACTTTATGAACTCTCAATGTCGCACACTGCCCGCGAATCGGCAACCTTGAGACAATAAAAGGAGATGAATCGGGTGGGCACGCAATAGGTAGAGCTGGCCCTCAGGCCAGCGTCATCGCGATTCAGAGAAGATGGGGCTTCAGCCCCTGAGGGCGTGGACACTTTCGTTGAGCCTCTATCTCTCCACTACCGACGACGAAAGCCTCCGGCACCACGCCGAGCAAGCCTATCCCGCCGAATGTTGCGGAGTGCTTGTCGGAAAACTAGTTGCCGGCGAAAGGCGCGTGCTGCGAATCGTCCCCTGTCAAAACATGCGACTCGGCGACGCTCACAAGCGCTACGAAATCGATCCCGCCGAACTGGTGCGAGCGCAACGCGAAGCGCGCGAGAGCGGCATGGAAATCGTCGGCTTCTATCATTCTCATCCTGACCACCCCGCCCAGCCCTCGCCCACCGACCTCGAACACGCCCACTGGATCGGCTACTCCTACGTGATCACCAGTGTGGAGCAGGGCAAAGCGGCGGAGACGCGATCGTTCTTCCTGAGCGGCGCAAAGGAAGAGGACAAGGGCTTTACAAACGAAGATCTCTCGGTTGACTGATGCCAGGTTGAATTACATTCCCTGCGGCGAATCGCTAGCTGACAGCTGAGAGCTGATGGCTGACAGCTGCCCTTCCGCTACAATCTTCTTTCTTATGCTCCGCTTCTCTACAGCCGGTGAATCGCACGGTGAGGCGCTGGTCGCACTCGTCTCCGGAATGCCCTCTGGTGTGCCCGTCGACCTCGACTTCATCAATCGCGAGCTGTGGCGGCGTCAGCAAGGCTACGGCCGCGGCGGACGCATGAAGATTGAGCGCGACGCCGCTCACGTGCTCAGCGGAGTGCGTCACGGCAAGACCATCGGCTCGCCCATCGCCATGCTACTGGCCAACGCTGACTGGAAGAACTGGACCGAGTCCCTGCCGGTGGAAGAGGGCGATCTCGCCAAGCATAAGCGCGTGGCCTCTCCGCGTCCCGGCCACGCCGATCTCGCCGGAGCCATGAAGTATGGCTTCGAAGAAGCACGCTACGTGCTGGAACGCGCCTCGGCTCGCGAATCGGCTGCCCGTGTTGCCGCCGGAGCCATCGCCAAGCTGCTGCTGCGCGAGCTCAACATCGAAGTCCTGAGCCACGTCATCGCTGTCGGCTCGGCCAAGCTCGACCAGCCCGTCGACTTCGCCGCGCTTCAGCAGATTGCCGCCAAACAAGACATCCTGCTCGAGCTGTGCCGACCCCGATTCCGAGGTGCGCATGAAGCAGCAGGTCGATATCGCGCTGCGCACCGGCGACTCTGTCGGCGGCGTCTTTGAAGTCGTCGCCCACAATGTGCCGCCCGGCCTGGGCACTTACGTAAACTGGGACGAGCGTCTCGACACCCAGCTTGCCGCCGCGGTCATGTCGCTGCAAGCGGTGAAGGGGGTAGAGATTGGGGACGCGGTTGAAGCCGCCTACTCTTTCGGTTCGACCGTACACGACGAAATAGGCTACAAAGGTACAGGCGGATTTAGCGGCTTCACGCGCGCCTCCAATCACGCGGGCGGCCTCGAAGGCGGCATGTCGAACGGCGAAGATATTCGCGTACGCGGCTACCTGAAGCCGATTTCGACTTTGCGCCGTCCCTTGGCCTCGGTCGATTTCGCAACCCGCGAGCCGGTAAAGGCGGCGTACGAGCGCTCCGATGTCTGCGTGGTACCTGCCGCCGGAGTTGCAGCAGAAGCCATGGTCGCGCTTACAATGGCACGCGCGGCACTGGAAAAGTTTGGCGGCGATTCCCTCGCCGAAGTGAAGCGAAACTACGAAGGATATTGTCAGCAACTTAAGAACTTCTGATGGTCTACCCGATCGTAAAATTTGGCGACCCTGTCCTTGAGAAAAAGGCAGCGACGATTACCGAGTTCGATGACGAACTGCGCAAACTGGTCGACGACATGTTCGAGAGCATGTATGCCGCGCATGGAGTAGGCTTGGCGGCTCCGCAAATCGGCATCAGCAAGCGCATCGCGGTCATCGACGTCACCTTCAAGGAAGATCCCGACGCGAAGATCGTGCTGGTGAACCCCGAGATCGTACATACCGAAGGCCGCCAGACCTCCAATGAAGGCTGCCTCAGCATCCCGGAGTTTCGCGAAAAGGTCACGCGCCCCATGAAGGTCACAGCGCGCGCGCAAAACCTTAAAGGCGACACCATCGAGGTCGAAGGCGAGGAACTGCTCGCGCGTGCCCTGCTGCACGAAACCGATCACCTCAACGGCAAGCTCTACATCAGCCACATCAGCACCCTCAAGCGCGACCTCATGAAGCGCAAGATTCGCAAGCTCATGAAAGTCGGCGAGTGGTGAGTCTCCCATGATGGACCTGGTCTTCTGCGGAACTCCCCAGTTTGCAGTGCCTATTCTGCAACGGCTGGTGCGCGCGGACTTTCGCATCAAATTGGTGGTGACCCAGCCCGATCGTCCCAGCGGGCGCGGCATGGAACTGGCGCCTTCTCCGGTGAAACGCGAGGCGCTGGCTAACAACTTGCCCATCACCCAGCCAGACAGGATCAAAAACAACGAAGAGTTTCGCGCGCAGCTCGAAAGCATTCGGCCGCAGGCGATCGTTGTCGTCGGCTACGGACGCATCATTCCGCAATGGATGATCGACCTGCCGCCACTCGGCAATATCAACCTGCACGCCTCGCTCCTGCCGAAGTATCGCGGAGCCGCGCCGATTCAGTGGGCGATCGCCTCGGGCGAATCCGTCACCGGCGTGAGCACCATGCGCATCGATGCCGGCCTCGACACCGGCGACATCCTGGAGCAGCGTGAAGAGCCGATCCGCGATGACGACACCGCGTTGACCTTGGCGCCGCGCTTAGCTCACACAGGCGCAGAGTTGGTCATCACCAGCCTGGCTGGGCTTTCAAAAGGCACGCTGACGCCGCGGCCGCAGGACAACGCGCAGGCCACACTGGCGCCCATCCTTACTAAAGAAGACGGCCTTATCGATTTTTCGCGCACTTCCACGGAGACTTGGAATCGCCTGCGTGGCTTTCAACCCTGGCCGGGAGCGTTCACCCATTTTCGCGGCAAGTTGCTCCATATCCATCAGGCCGTTCCCGCACGCCGAAGTCGCCGTGGTTGCTGCCGGACACTTCGCCGTCGAAGGCGAGCATCTGCTGCTCGGTTTCGCGCACGGCAACTGCGCTGCAGATCCACGAGCTTCAGATGGAAGGCAAGAAGCGTATGACCGCCCGCGACTTCATCAATGGCTACCATCCACAAAACGAGGAGCCGGTCGGATAGTCTGAAGGAGTACTCGTCGCAACTTTGAAGGGGCACGGCTTTAGCCGTGCCGTGAAGGCTGTTCCGGTCCACGGCTTTAGCCGCTGAGGGAACTCTGTTCTCACCGCCATGCCTATCTCTCCCGCACGCGCCGCTGCCTTCGACATCCTGCTTCGCGTCGAAACTCAAGACGCCTACGCCAGCGAGCTTCTGCACTCCGCCCGACTCGACAGACTCTCACCTGCCGATCGCGGCCTGACCACCGAAATTGTGATGGGCGTGCTGCGCTGGCGTTCGCGGCTCGACGAAGCCATCGCCAACGCCTCCTCGAAACCTCTCGCGAAACTTGATGCCGAGGTGCTCACGGCGCTTCGCATCGCTGCCTATCAACTCAACTTTCTCTCCCGCGTCCCGGCTTCCGCAGCAATCAACGACAGCGTCGACCTGGTTAAACGCGCCCGCAAAACTTCGGCTGCGCCGTTTGCGAATGCGGTGTTGCGTAAGCTGGCTGGCAAGCCGCCAATCCAGCCAAGCACCGAGTCCGACGCTTCCATCGAAACCATCGCCCACGAATACGCCCATCCTCTATGGCTGGTGGAACGATGGGAGAAACAGTTCGGCATGGAAATGACGTTGGGAATCTGCCGCCAGGACCAGTTCGAGCCGGCAGTATCTCTGCGCTTTGAAGACCCAAGCGCCGAGGCGGAACTCGCCGCCGACGGCATCGCACTCTCTCCAGGAGGTATGCTCACGAGCGCGAGAATGCTCCTCGACTGTTCAGTTAGCGATCTCACGCGCACCACTGCTTTCCGCGAAGGTCGTATCGCGATTCAGGATGAAGGCTCGCAACTCGTAGCGTTGCTCGTTGGCAATGGCGCACGCCTGCTCGACTGCTGCGCCGCGCCCGGAGGCAAAACGGCCCTGCTTGCTGCGCGCAACCCCGACGCCGAGATCATCGCCGCCGAGATCCATCCTCACCGCGTCGATCTTCTTCGCAAACGCGTTCGCGCCGCGAACGTGAAGATTATCCAGGCTGACGCAACCCGATTACCCGTCGAAGGTAATTTCGATCGCGTCTTGGTTGACGTGCCCTGCTCCGGCACCGGTACGCTGGCGCATAATCCAGAAATCAAGTGGCGACTAAAGCCGGCGGACCTCGACGACTTGCACAAAAAGCAGGTAGCCATCCTGCGAGCAGCCTTGCGACACCTCGCCCCCGGCGGCCGAGCCGTTTATTCCACCTGTTCGCTGGAGCCCGAAGAAGATGAAGCCGTGGTTGAAGAAGCCCTCGCTGACCTACCCGACTACCGTCTACTTGACGTCCGCGAGGAACTCGCACGACTCCGCGCCGCCGGTGAACTTGCCTCGGAAGATCCTGACTCGCTGATCAGCGGCAAGTACCTGCGCTCCATCCCGGGTGTCCACCCGTCTGACGGATTCTTCGCTGCCCTCATCAAGCGGCCCATTCACTGATCAGGGGTGATCCGCTCGACCCTGTGTGCAAAATTCTGCGACTCTGCCGCTTCGGTACGTTGCGTTTGAGTCAGGAAAGCGCGAGTATTGGCGCTTCTTGCTGTCTCGTCGGCTACTTACATACAATTCCGTCTCGAATTTTTGCATCGAACTAAACCGAGTAGAAGAAAGTGACTCTCTCCAATACATCATCCACAAGTAACGTCCGGCTTCTTTCCACCGGCTGCGCTGGCCTCGACGACATCCTGGGCGGGGGACTGACCCGGAATCATCTGTATCTGATCGAGGGCGATCCCGGAACTGGGAAAACCACGCTCGCTCTGCAGTTCCTGTTAGAGGGAGTTGCCGCCGGCGAAAAGGGCATCTACATCACTCTTTCGGAGTCGCCCAAGGAGCTGGACGAAGTAGCCGAGTCGCACAACTGGTCGCTCGACGGCGTCTCTCTGGTCGAGATGGCGCCGCATACCTCGGGCTCAATCGCCGAGGATGAATATACCGTCTTTCATCCCTCGGATGTGGAGCTGGGAGACACGGTCAAGAGCATTCTCGACAGGGTGGAAGCGCTCAATCCGTCGCGCGTTGTGTTCGACTCGCTCTCCGAGCTTCGCATGCTGGCTCGCGAGAGCCTGCGCTATCGGCGGCAGATTCTTGGCCTCAAGCGGTATTTTGCCGGCAAAGATTGCACTGTGCTGCTGCTTGACGATCGCACAGCGGAAGGCAACGACCTTCAACTACAGAGCATTGCGCACGGCGTAGTCATGTTGCATAACCTTGAGCGTGAGTTTGGCTCCAAGCGCCGTCGGCTGGAGGTTCGTAAGATGCGTGGCTCCAGGTTTCGCGAGGGGTTTCACGACTACACCATCGAGAAGGGTGGGGTACAAGTCTATCCCCGGCTGGTCGCCGCCGAACACCGTCCTCCCATGGAGTTGGCGGTCGTACAGAGCGGAATAAAAGAGCTCGATGATCTGTTCTCGGGCGGCATCGACTTTGGGACCAGCACCCTGCTGATAGGTCCGGCGGGAAGTGGGAAGTCCACCGTGGCGCTTCAGTATGCATACGCGGCTGCTCTTCGGGGGCAGCACGCCGCTGTGTTCACCTTCGATGAAACCCTGCAAACGCTTTTCCGGCGCTGCGAAACTCTGGGCATGGATCTCTCAGAGCAGGTTCGCCGGGGAAGATTGACTGTCGAGCAGGTGGACCCGGCCGAACTATCACCGGGAGAATTCGTCACCCGGGTCCGCGGCTGCGTGACCACCAAAGACGCCCGGGTGATCGTCATCGACAGTTTAAACGGGTTCCTGAATGCCATGCCCGGCGAAGCGTTTCTCATTCTTCAGTTGCACGAGATGCTGTCGTTTCTCAATCAGCAAGGGGTGGCGACCATCATGACCATGGCGCAGCATGGAATGTTGGGCAACACCATGACGTCGCCGGTTGATGTTAGCTACATTGCTGACTCCGTGTTGCTCTTCCGTTTTTACGAGGCGGACGGCGCAATCCACAAAGCGCTCTCCGTGGTCAAAAAGCGCAGTGGCAGCCATGAAAGCTCAATCAGGGAGTTGTCGTTCTCCTCGCGAGGCATTACTGTCGGTCGACCGCTGAAAGACTTGCACGGGGTCCTGACGGGAGTTCCCAGCCCTCTACCCAATGGAGGAAAGGCCCAGTCGCAATGAGCGCCCTTCCCAACCTGTCGGAGAACGATAACCGTGTTTTGGTCTTCGCTCCAACCGGCCAGGACGCGCCGCTGATTGCCCGCGTTCTGAAAGACGCTGGCATTTCCTGTGAAACCTGCGACTCCTTCGACGCCGTTTTTTCAGAGATGCGGTCGGGGGCAGGCGCGGTGATTATCGCGGAAGAGGGACTCAACCAAAAGGCACTGGACCGGCTTGCGGAATATATTTGCGGCCAGCCTTGGTGGTCCGATTTTCCTCTGATACTTCTAACCATGGCCGGCCATGTCAGTTCCCTGCAACGGCGTTTGACACAAACTCAGCAACGGCTTGGTAACGTCCTCCTGCTGGAGCGGCCTGTTCGCCCCGAGACGCTGATCAGTACTGTCAATGGAGTTCTGCGTTCCCGGCAGCGGCAGTACCAGGCGCGCGATTACCTGGCGGAAAAGGTGCGTTCCGAAAACGCGCTCCGCGAGTCCGAGAAGCAGTTTCGCGATCTCGCCAACACCATTCCTCAGTTGGCATGGATTGCTCGCGCCGATGGCTATATCTATTGGTATAACGAGCGTTGGTTCGACTATACCGGCACCACTCCAGCGGAGATGGAAGGCTGGGGCTGGACCGCAATCCACGACCCGGCGATTCTGCCTGACGTGATGAAACAGTGGACACGAGCCATCAACTCAGGCGAATCGTTCGAGATGACTTTTCCTCTGCGTGGCGCCGACGGCAAGTTCCGCCCCTTTCTTACGCTGGTTCGACCAGTGCGCGACGCATCCGGCAGAGTAGTGCGGTGGTTTGGGACGAATACTGATGTGAGCACGCAGAAGCACGCCGAGCAAGCCCTTATCCGCACCGAAAAACTCGCCACCGCCGGGCGGCTGGCAGCCTCGGTTTCGCATGAGATCAACAATCCGCTGGAAGCGATCACAAATCTCATCTATCTCGTCGAAACCAGCCCGCAATTGAATGAGGCAAACCGAAACCTGCTGCAAACCGCACAAACTGAACTGCAGAGGGTAAGTCACATTACCACTCACAGTCTTCGCTTCTATCGCGAACCGACCAAGGCCGCTCCCATGAGGGTCTCGGAAATCATCGATTCCGTCGTCTCCTTGTATCAGGGTCGGCTCAAACAAGGCGGAATCGACGTAAAGCTCGGTTCCCGAAACGAGTACGAATATCTCGGGTTTTCGGGCGAACTGCGGCAGGTAATCGCCAATCTAATTGGCAACGCGCTTGACGCCATGCGTCATGGGGGACATTTGCGCCTCCGCGTTTACAGCTCGCGAAACTTTGCTACTGGCGAGCCCGGTCTGCGCATCGTCGTCGCAGACTCAGGACACGGTATGAAGCCCGAAACCCGGCGCCGCATTTTCGAGCCCTTTTTTACCACCAAAGAGTCCGTCGGGACCGGCCTCGGACTATTCGTCAGCAAAGAGCTCATCGAAAAACGGGGCGGCACGATCAGGCTGCGAAGCTCCGTTCACCCGCGCCACTGTGGAACTACTTTCTCAATCTTTCTGCCCGTGCGTTCAGGGCTCGCCGTCTCGCAGGCCCCTGACCGCCGCACCCAGCCTGTGGTGCAGGATGCGGGCGCGGCATAGCTGCAACCCACAGTTTAATCACCCTTTAGCCGTGGCCGATCGATAGTTCTCCCCGGAACAACTAAATCTTTAGTTACCTTTCCCCACCTGCCGCGTCAAACTTGCGTAACCTAAGAAAAGGGCCACTAAGCAGTGCCAGCGAAGACATCACCAACATTGACGGAAGCCGAGCTGAGGCTGATGGAAGTGCTCTGGGACAAAGGTCCCAGCAGCGTCCAGCAGGTCGTCGACGCTCTGCCCGCTGACGCCCCGCTGGCCTACAACTCGGTGTTGACCACCATTCGAATTCTGGAAAAGAAGGGCTACGTCGAGCACGACAAAGATGGCCGGGCGCACATCTTCAAGCCCGTGGTAGCTCGCCAGGAGGCGGCCCGTTCCGAGATTCGCAACCTGGTACGCCGTATGTTCGGCAACTCGCATGAACTGCTGGTGCTGAACGTCCTCGAAGAAGAACAGATTGATCTCGCCGAGCTGAGACGCTTGCGCGAGATGCTGAAGCCAGCTGATACGGAAAAATAGGTAGAGATAGGTAGAGAAAAGATGCCAGTTACCGCCTTGAATGCATTCGCGCAGAGCTCGGCCGAGCGGTTGGTGAACTCTGCCGTTGAAGGCGTGGTGCTCGCGCTGCTGGCAGGGATCCTCCTCCATCTCGCACCCCGGCAGAATGCTGGCACCCGCTTCAGCATTTGGATGGCTACGCTTCTTTCCATCGCGACCTTGCCGCTTGCCGAGGCGCTTGCCCGGGTTGACCGGCCCCTCACCACGGCCGTGTCGCACGCTGCCTTGACCGTACCTGCGGGCTGGGGAACTGCCCTGTTCGCGGCATGGGCGCTGGTCGCCACGTTTTTACTGGCTCGGCTCGCTTTCGGAGTCGTGCAACTGTTTCGTCTGCGCGTTTCGGGCAAGGATGTCGACCTCCCTTCCCTGCCCGAACTGCCGCGCCAGACCCTGGCTGAGTTTCAGCAGCATCGTCGCGTCAGCCTCTGCGTCTCTGATCGGGTGTCGGTGCCGACGGCGCTCGGTTTGTACCGGCCTGCTGTGGTTCTGCCGCCGTGGACGCTGGCTGAGCTATCACCGGACGACCTGAATTCTGTGCTGGTGCATGAACTCGCTCATCTGCGCCGACGCGATGACTGGACCAACCTGCTGCAGAAGCTGGTGCGGGCAGTGTTCTTCTTCCATCCCGCCGTGTGGTGGATCGAGAACCGCCTCTCGCTGGAACGCGAAATGGCTTGCGACGAGCATGTCCTGGCCAACACCGAAGATCCGCGCGCTTATGCCGCGTGCCTGGTCTCGTTAGCCGAGAAGGGATTTCTGCATCGCGCCGCTCTGCTGGCGCAGGGCGCAGTGCATCGCGTAAAGGAGTGCTCAACGCGAGTCCGCCAGATACTCACAGCTGGACGTCCTCGTACCGCAGGTGCATCACGCCTCGCGATTGTTAGCACTGCCTCCGCGTCAGTACTCCTGCTGGCGACCTTTGCGCAGGCGCCAAGCTTGATCGCCTTCAGCTCGCCGGCGGCAACCAGCACGATTGCGACGGCTCATCCGCCTACGCCTGAGCCGGCAATAATGCCGGTAGCGTGGCATCCGGAATCATCGCAGATGAAGCCACAGATGACGCCAGCAGTTTACGTTGAGCACCATGCGGCGGATAAACGACTCAGCGAACCTGCTCCAGAAGCCAACAACCGCGTGCATGTCACAAAGACTTCCGCTCTGCGGCATGATACCCACGATGCTGCACGCCCGAAGGTCTACCGTGCCGGCTTTACGCAGCTGCACGCGAACACTACGACGGCAACGTTCGTGATCGTGAAGCAAACCGACTTCTATAGCGACGGCGCTCACGTCTGGGCCGTCTCGACCTATCAAATGACGGTCTTTAGACCGCAGCCCTCAACCCCGAACGACTTCTCCCGGAAAGCGATCTAGATGAACTCATATCAGCCGCTCTACGGGTGCAGCAACAACAACTAAGAATTTAGTTTTAGAGAGGAATAACCATGAAGATGTGGAACCTGAAGCAGTGGACGAACAAGACCAAGCGCAGCATTGCGGCCTCGGCCCTGGCGCTGGCCCTGATCGGATCGTTCACCACTTACGAAGTAATGAAACCCACAACCGCAACTGCGGCGACCTCGGCAACAACCGCTGCGAGCCCGCTTGAGGCCAACCAGGTCGACGCGCTGCTCGCGCTCGATCACGCCATGGAAACCGTGGCTGCGCGCGTCACGCCTGCCATCGTCAACGTAGCCGTGACCGCGAAGGTCTCTCCGCAGCAGGCAATGCAAGACCAGCAAGAGCAGGGTGGTGACAACAATCCGATGCAGCAGTTCTTCGGCCCCATGTTCCAGGGACCCTTCGGGCAACGTCAACAGCAGCCGCGCATCGAGCACGGCATCGGCACCGGCGTAATCATTTCTCCCGACGGATACATCGTCACCAACAATCACGTGGTGAAGGGCGCGACCGACGTTCGCGTTACGCTCAACGATCGCCGCATTCTGCCCGCCAAGGTGATCGGTACCGATCCGCTGACCGATCTCGCCGTCATCAAGATCGATGGCTCGAACTTCCCGTCAGTGCCTTGGGGAGACTCGTCACAGCTTCATCCTGGGCAGACGGTACTGGCCTTCGGCAATCCTTATGGCTTCCGCTTCACCGTAACGCGCGGTATTGTCAGCGCGCTCAACCGTCCCAATCCCGAGTCTGATCCCAGCAAGCCGGGTCAGTACATCCAGACCGACGCCGCCATCAATCCCGGCAACTCCGGTGGGCCGCTGGTAAATGCGCGTGGCGAAGTGGTGGGCATCAATACTTTCCTCATCTCGCCTTCGGGCAGTTTCGCGGGCATGGGCTTCGCCATCCCCACTCAGATTGTGCAGCCGACGGTTTCTCAGCTGATGAAGACCGGCAAGGTTGAACATGGCTACATGGGCGTGGGCATCAGCGATGTCACGCCTGAGAACGCGAAGTTCTTCGACATGAAGAGCGCCAACGGCGCAGTCGTAACTGAAATCACCCCGGGAGCGCCTGGTGCCAAGGCCGGCCTGAAGTCTGGCGATGTTATCACCGGCATGAATGGTCAGGACGTTTCGACCGCTGGTGAGTTGCAGATGAAAGTTCAGCAGCAGCAGCCCGGCTCTACCATCAAACTAGCTGTCGTGCGCGACGGCAAGGAAATGACCGTGCCTGTCACCGTCGAGCAGTTGGGCGGCAAGGGAGCTTCGGAAAGCGCCAGCGCTGAGAACGGCAAGCCGCGCTGGGGTGTCGGTATCGGCGATCTCGACTCCAACGCTCGCCAGCAGATTCAGGCTCCCAGCCAGATACAGGGCGCGGTCGTGGAGAAGGTCGTTCCCGGTAGCCCGGCCGACAACGCCGGCCTTCAGCCCGGTGACGTCATCGAAAGCGTGAACCGCAAGGCCACCCCGAGTGCGTCAGCAGTTAAAGATGCTCTCGGCTCTGTAGCGAACGGCGACAGCGTGATGCTGCGGATATGGTCCAACGGCGGCAGCACCTTCCGCGTGCTGCATCCGTCAGAAGGCTAACCAGGTTTCCTCGAAGCCTGTACTTTGGCCAGACCACTAGGGAGGTGGGCGAACCAAAGTACACAGCACACCATTCGAGGAATGCATAACGGCGCTTCCATCTGGGTGTGGAAGCGCCGTTCGTGTTTATGCCCTGCCTGCCTATGCAAGCTGCCGACGTGGCGTTCCCCTTATCGCGAACAGCGCGATATACAAATAACAAATTACCGGCAGGATGAACGCGTGGTGAATCCCGATCCTGTCGGCGATCAAGCCCTGCAACAACGGGACAACCGCACCGCCAACAATCGCGGTGTTCAGCAGTCCCGAGCCCTCGCCAGTTAGCGGGCCGAGGCCTTCGATGCCGAGCGTGAAAATCGTGGGGAACATAATAGAGTTGAACAGCCCCACCAGGATCATGCTCCACATTGCAAGCTGGCCTGTGGTTGCCATGGAAAGGCAAACGAGTGCCGTCGCAACCAGAGCATTGCAAGCCAGCACAATGCGTGGTGACATTTTTCGCAGCACCCACGATCCCGCGAACCTTCCGACCATCGCTCCGAACCAGTAGCCGAATGCCAGATACGCGCCGGCCCGCGCCAGCGTCAAATTACCGATGTATGGCTCGTGCAGATAATTCACCAGGAAACTGCCGATCGCCACCTCGGCTCCCACATAGGTGAAAATCGCAACCGCGCCCATCACCAGATTGCGGTGACGCCATATAGTGTCGTGCGCGCCGGACTCGGTCGCGTGTCCACCTTCGGCTTCAGGAATTTGCGGCAGCCTGAAGCGCGAGATGACGAGTCCCAGCACAATGAGTGCGACAGCGATGAGCACGTACGGCAGTTTCACCGTCGACGCCGCCTGCACCCGATAAGCATGCAATGCCTGTGGACTCATCGTTGCCAACTGCTCTGCGGTGTACGTTGCCGCGCCGCCCAGGATGAGCGCAGCGCCCAGCCGTGGCCCCACCACTGTGCCCAGAGAATTGAAGGCCTGGGTGAGCGTCAAGCGGCTTGACGCAGTCTTGGCCGACCCCAGCACTGCAACGTAGGGATTGGCCGAAACCTGCAGATCAGTAATGCCGGTTGCCAGGACCGTCAGTGCCACCAGGAACAGCGGGAACGACGGAACCATCGCAGCGGGAACGAACAGCAGCGAGCCCAGTCCCATGATGAGGAGCCCCGCGACCATGCTCTTCTTGTACCCGACCCGTTCAATAATGATGCCGGCCGGAATCGAGAACAACGCATAGGCCAGGAAGAAACAGAACTGGACGAACATCACTTCGAAATAGTTCAGGTCGAAGATCGACTTGAGGTGCGGGATCAGGATGTCGTTGAGGCTGGTGAGGAATCCCCACATGAAGAACAGGGTGGTCACCATCGCCAGCGCGCCGGAATGGTTTTCGGCGCCCTGAGTCGGAAGTTCGGCAGTTGTCGTCGGCCGGGTAGTCAAAGCCATGTCTACCTGAGATGCCGGCTGCGGCCCTAGCGTCCGTAGAGGAATAGCAGCGCCTCGGGAAACCGCCGCGCCCAAGCCTCCTCATTGTGCTTGCCGCCGCCCTCGACCACCACCTTCAGACGGCTATTGCCCAGTCCCTTGTCCTTCAGTATCTGTGCCGTATCCGTAAAGTACTTCAGGATCAGCGTGTCAGCCTCCGGATTGCCGGCTTCGGCAGTCCCCATTCCCATGTAGATTTTCTGCGGCAGCAGCTTCGCTTTTTTCACGTCCGTCAGCAGCTTGCCATCGCCCACCCACAGCGATGGACTCTCCAGCAGCAGCTTGCCAAACACTCCCGGGTGTTGCAGCACCGTCGTCAGGCTGACGATCGCACCATACGAAGACCCGCCGACGCCGGTGTTTTCCGGTCCCGTTGCGATGCGGTAGCGCTTCTGCAGAAGCGGCATCACTTCCTTAATCAGGAATTCGGCGTATTTCGCTCCGTCCAGCTCGGGTGGAGTCGCGCTCTGAAATTGCGGATTGTGCGCATCGGGATACGTCAGGTACTCCGAATTCCGCTGCTCGCCCGCGTTGTCGATGCCCACGATGAACATGGGCCGGACCTTGAACTCAGACACCAGCTGATCGACCGTTTCGTCCGCCTCCCATTCCTTACCGCTGAAGCTGGTGGCCTTGTCGAAAACGTTCTGCCCATCTTGCAGGTAGAGCACCGGATACTTCCGCATTCGGTTATGTGGCGAAAAGTAGTTGCCCGGCAGGAAGACGCGCAGCATCCGCGTGTTATGAAAGATCTGGCTCTTGATCGGCACCACCTCGAGCATGTCGGTAACGCTGTGCTCGTGGGCGATGGTCTGCGTCGGATCTGGGCCTTCCGGTTGATAAAACTTGGGCACCTCCTGCGCCTTCACGGGCGGCTTCGCCGTCGCCGGTGCAGGTTGAGAGTCAGGAGAGGCTGGCGTGGACTGGTTAGCTGGCGTTTGGGTTTGAGGCTGCTGAGCTTCCTGCGCCCAAAAGAAAGAAGGCACAAGCAGACACGCAGCAAGCAGACGGACGAGTGGCCTCATGCATGCAGATTAGCAGGGGCGTGCTGCCGAATGAACAGCTACGAGCCCTGCCGAACGTACAATTTACTTCAATTTCAAACTGGTCAGTTCCATGGCAGGAGGGTTGTTGTCCCAATCCGCCGAGATGTGGTCCAGCGTCATCCGCACCGTCTTAGTCTGGCCTGGCCCGATAGGGTCGCGGCTAAGGTCGACCAAGTCGGGATTGCCCGTCATGTGGTTCTCCACCAGCACGTGCAAGGGAAGCTTCTCCGTTTGCACCACCTGTCCCATGGTGTTCTTAAACACGGCGCTCATCAGTGCGCCAGTCAGCGTCTGGTTCCCGGTGTTGCTGATGTTCACATCGAGATAGGTAACCGTGCCGCCCACGTAATTTTCCGCCGCACTCAACTTCACGTCCGATAGCTTCAGGCTGGCGGCATAAGGACTTGCCAGAGGTTCAATCTTGGCCGGAACCCTGCTGGAAACGATTACAGCCGCGACGATTGCTGCGAACGCAACCAAGCCGATAACGAACGGAGCCCAGTTGCGCTTCTCTTCCCGGCGTGCCGCTTTTGAAAATGAGTTCGACATTACGCCCTGATTTTAACTCCCGCAACGCACCGTGGCGAACCGGCTACACCGCCGCCTTCAACACCACCGTATTGGTGGCAGACATCGCTTTTCCGTTCCAGGTCAACGAGACTTCATTCGCAGCTTGCTTCCCGGATGCCAGATAAAGCGCTGCCAACCCAAACTGCGCCCGTGCATCAATGAAGTTGCTTTCGCGAGCTTGCGCATCGTGCATCGCCGACGAGAGCTGGCGCATGAGCTTCTGAATCTCCGGTGTCTGCTGCGTCGAACCGGCGGGCAACCTGGCTGCGAGATTCTTCGCTTGTTGCAACAACCCGGCGTAGTGAGCCATGGCCTTCGCCCAGAAAGTCACCGTGTACCAGATGCTGTACAGCCACATCGCCTGTGACGCGTTCTGCACATTTCCGTCGAACCCGCCGTGGAGGCGCAGGAAGCCCTGCACGTAATTATCCGAGATCATCGCCGACAGGTTCCCGGCCGCGTTCAACTTCGACCACAAAGCGACGTCGTTCGCCGCAGCGTTGAACCGGTCATCCGGCGCATACAGTTGGGCAATCGCGGTAAGCGCTACCTGCACATAGTCAGCTTCGTGCTTTGGAGCGAAGTCGGGACTCGGACCCACAAAGCATGCATCCGAGGCAGCATCGCTGAACACGGAAGATGCATCGAACTTCACTACTCCCACACGCGCGGCGCTGGCCTGCAACTCTCCGAGTCCACAATCAAGCGCCGCGGAAAGCAGCGCGATCTCCTTCAGATCGTCTGCCGGGGCGCTTCGCTCGTAGGTAAAGTAATTTCCCGAGATCGACAGCTCCACCAGGGCAACCGCGGCATTCCCCGTCTTGAAAGCCAGTGTAGTTTGCAGGGCCTGGGCCAGCACTCTGCTCAAACTCATGGGCTCGGCAATGCGGCCATCGGCACTCGCCTGGATCCGGCTGGCAGTGTTGTGATCGGTGAAGACCACTCCGTCGGGCGTCTTCAGCACCTTGGCCGAGTTCAGAAATTCGGTAACGCTTTCAAAGCTGAAAAGGTTCAACAAGTGGAAGTTGAATGTGTGTTTCGAGGTGGTGACCTTCTCCAGTATGTCGCTATAGCTCGTGACGCAGGCGACATCATGCTGCCTGGCTAGCGTCCAGTCGCCATGGAACAAGCCATTGACGCGGGACGTCATCTCCGCTGACTGGCTCGCCACCTTGAGGTCGATGTCGAGGATGAACACATGCGATGTGCTGTTCGACAGGCTCGCCTCTGCGTTCAACGTGGCCGAGAAGTGCGACGACACAGCGTCTTCCAGAACCTCCTGCAATTGCTTGTTCAAGTCAGCATCGCGCGCTGCCAGGTCGAGCTTGCAATCCGGGCTGATTGCTTTGAATGCTGTCGCAAGAAAGTCTTTGTCAGCAGTGCCGCCCGTAATACCCGCTGACGCGCTGAAGCTCACATCCAGCGTCGTCCCCGATTTCTTGAACAGATGGAAACGTGCTGAGCTCTCGCTGACTTTGTGAACCCTGAAAACCAGCGCGCCGCTCACCTCAAATGAGCCGGACAGGGAGAGCGACGGATTGGCCGCGAGCGTCAGCTTCTGCTTCAGTATCGGGACCGCCGCGGTCGCCAGCGGAAGCGTCGAAGTCGGCACCGAGTAGCTACCCGTCACCTTTACCGATCCACCACAGTCGAATTCAAAAATCGCTCCCACGGGCGCGGCCACAAGCGCCGCGACATCGACCGTTGGCGTTGCTTCGTCGAAAAGAACCTCGACCGCTTTCGACAAAAGCGGAAAGGTGCCTGTGGCGTCGGCCTCGAAGATGCGATTGAACCGGTACTGTGCGTACGAGTTGGTCTTAATGCCGATGCCAAAGCCGCTCACGCTTCCGGCGACACCCACGTTCAACGTGCCGTTCAGCTGTAGCCATAGGCAGCATTTGTTCTCCAGGCTGATTGGCTCATCAAACGGATCGCCACTGCCAAAGAGACATCCGGAATTCTGCCCGCCGATGGTGGCGGATTCATTCGCGCTGACAGTCAACGTAGAGCCGGCAAAAGGTAGCGGAGAGCTGCCGGAGAACGACACTGCTCCCGGCCCCAGGTCCTTGGGCTTTATGTTGTTAACCGGGTGGTCCCAGTTTGCACCGATATTCAGCCCGGTGACAGCCAGAGACAGGTTATCCAATAACGATCCGGTCCCGTTCAGTGTGGCTGACCAATTCTTTCCATCTGTCAGCTTGATCGACATGCCTTCCTCCGTATCCCGCAAGCGGCGCTAGCATCTTACGCCATTAGCAGAAGGGACGCGCTTCGGTCCAGTGCTTAGTGAAACCGTTTAGCTGTGAGACCGTGCCATTGCCGCGAGCCCGCTTTCGAGATCAGCAATTAAGTCCGCGGTATCTTCCAGCCCGATATTCAGGCGCACGATGCGGTGGCCGTAAGCGGGACGGCTTGCCCATCCAGCGAAATCATAAGCGACCGCCAGACTAGTCACCCCTCCCCAGCTATAGCCGATCTCGAACAGTTGAAGCGAGTTAACAAAGGCCTGCACCTGCTGCTTGGTGAATTCCGAACGAAAGACAATAGAAAAAACGCCGGAGGAGCCTTCGAAATCTCTGATCCAGAATTCGTGGCCGGGACAGGACGCAAGCACCGGATACAGCACCCGCTCGATTTCCAACCGCTCCGCCAGCCAGAACGCGATTTGCCTGGCTGACTGCTCGATCGCCTGTAGCCGCACTCCCATGGTCTTCAAACCGCGCAGCGCAAGACTGCAAT
This sequence comes from uncultured Acidobacteriaceae bacterium, assembly GCA_963791965.1. Taxonomy (GTDB): domain Bacteria; phylum Acidobacteriota; class Terriglobia; order Terriglobales; family Acidobacteriaceae; genus CAVVDY01. The sequence goes on from CAWBUK010000011.1 coordinate 694,037, forward strand.
CGTCCGGTGAGACGGCGAGGCCGACCACCTGATGCGTCGCGCCCAGCTGCTCCCACAACTTCGCATCTTTCACCGTGATCGAGCCCAGCAGCAGGTCGCTGTGTCCGCCGACATACTTGGTCAGCGCCTGCATGGTGATGTCGATGCCATGCGCAAAGGCGTCAAACAACACTCCGGCTGACCAGGTATTGTCGAGCACCACCAGCGCGTTGTGCGAGTGCGCCGCGGCAACAATAGCGGGAACGTCTTGCACCTCCATGGTGATAGAGCCTGGACTCTCGCACCAGATCAACTTCGTGTTTGGCTGAATCAGCGATTCGATACCGCCGCCGATCAGCGGATCGTAATAACTCACCTCGACTCCGAACTTGCGCAGCACGCGGTTAGCAAACGAACGGTTCGGCCCGTAGACGCTCTCGGGTATGAGAACGTGATCGCCCGCCTTCAGGAACGCCAACTGGATCAGCGAAATTGCGCTCTGTCCACCGGGAGTGATGAGCGTGCGATGGCCGCCTTCGAGTTCGCAAATCCGCGCGGCCAATTCGAGCACCGTCGGCGTACCGTACAGGCCGTACGTGTATCCCACCTCGTGCACATCCCATCGGTCAGTCACGGCGGCGGCTTCGTCAAACAGCGTTGTAGAAGCGCGATAGACGGGAACGTTGAGCGAGCGAAAGCCTTCAGGGATGCGTGCGTCGGAATGAATCAGACGGGTCTTCCAATGCTTCTGCATCAGGAGATTATAGGAGAGCTTTCAGTATGCCTGTCGAGCCGGAGTCGCCGCCGCGGTTGTGTCCGGCGGCTCAAGGGAGTACGGGGGCAATTCGTGCCATCTCGGAGAGTTCGAGGAAACACCTTCTTCGCAAAGCATGCCTCTGGGCTTGAAGACGATAATCTGCCAAAGATAGCGTCGGTGCTCGGATTGATCATAGGCAAAGCCGAATGCAATTCCGCGACTCTGATCGAGCCAGTAAATCATGTCTCGATTACCCGTGGCTTCGCTCGATGCACCCAGCAGGACATATGCCTTGAGTTCCCTGTATCGCATTCGCACTCGCTCTGGGGTATCTCCAACAGTGATGGCTTCTTTTGTGTGGTAACGACGGGTCAGGGCGCTGATCTGCGACAAGTTGCCGTCTCGAAAGAGAAAAAACATATTCCCTCCTCCCGCATGACTCTGGTCTACCCAGTTGTAGTTGTAACCACAGTCGTCGCCCCATGTCTGATCGATATTAGGCCGGATTGGCAGAGCATCAAATACTGATTGTTTAGTGGCCCCAAGTTCGAATTGGCCGACAGCTACACCAGGTTTGATGAGAGCGGCTTTGGTCGGCTCCTGCGCGGCTGAGAGGCCAAGCTTTGTAGAAATTCCTGCGACAAATATCAGAAGAAGCGCCGTGCAGACTGCCGCGTTATTCGGCACACACGGTTTCCTGATGAGCTTTTGCTTTTTCACGACCGAAGATATCCACCGTAGCTGGTCGCTTGCAGCCTGCTCGATGTCCCACAGATAGGCACGCAGGCTACGCGGCATATAGCGTTTCCTGGCTAGCTTCAATCTCCCGACGGAAGTAAGGGTTACGAATGGAACCCTCCTCGACCAGGTCGACTTTACGCCCGAATAGAAGCTCCAACGCTGTGATCAATCCAAAATATGTGCTCGCGTAAGTGCCTGAAGGGAGCGTTTCGAATTCCACGACAAAATCTAGGTCACTGTGCTCAGGGTCGAAGTCGCGCCCCAACGCCGAGCCGAATAGCGCCAGACGTCGCACATGAAATTGGTGACAGAGCTCAGCGATTTGCTCGCGCTTTTGTCGAATCTGTTCCATCATGGTGATGCTTGCGAGAGGATAGCATCTGCCAGCCGGTGAAGGTGAATTCCATCCGTAATGAGTAATTGTGGACCGGCAACGATCGACTGACGAGTGACGCCTGACACCTACTGGCAGCTGGCAGCTGGAGGCTTCTCATTCAATCACCGCCAGCGCATCGCCCGCATTCACCGTCGAGCCTTCCGAGGTGAGGATCTTCTGCACTTTGCCGGCTTTGGGAGACTTGATCTCGTTCTGCATCTTCATGGCTTCCATCACCAGAAGCGGCTGTCCCGCCGTGACCTCGTCTTTTTCTTGCACCATGATGCGCACGATCTTGCCCGGCATGGCGGCAGTAATTTTTTGCGGACCGGCCTCCGCCCCACTGGCAGCCCGCCGGGTACGCAGCGAACGCGGATCCTGCACATCCACCGCGTAACGTGCGCTTCCGATGACCATGTGCAACTCGCCTTGCAGTGAGCGCTCGCGCTTGATCTCGTAAGCCTTGTTGCCGATCAGCACCGACATCACGTCTTTCGCCGTCAGAGCCGCATCGACTTCCATAGGCGTGCCATCGACGATGCATTGCCATGTACTGTCGCCGCGCGTGAGTTCCAGGCGATGCGTCTTTCCATCCACCACAACGTCGTAGGTCATCGCCTTATCTCTCCCTCAGCGCTTCAATCCGCCCTGCACGCCGCCAGGATGAGACCTCCGGCTGCGGGCTAGTGCCATTGCCGGACGCAGGAACCGCCACCCCATTGCCTCCCGGCAGCGTTGCCTTGGGCTCGAGCGTGGCGAAGATGCCGGCCCCGATGACCGCGATCAGCGGATCGTGCTGGTCGGTTACTTCTTGCGGCTTGGCCAGCATCCGGTCCAGAAAACCGGTATCCAGCTTGCCGGCGCAGAAATCCGGGTCGTGAAGAATACGCCGGAAGAGCGAGATGTTGGTCTTAATTCCGCCAACAAAATATTCGTACAGCGCCCGGCGTAGCCGGTGGATGGCATCGTCGCGCGTCTCGCCATAACCAACCAGCTTGGCCAGCAGCGGGTCGTAATCGATTGGAACCGTCCACCCCTCATACATGCCGCTATCACGGCGCAGGCCCGGCCCCGACGGCGATATCAAGCGTGTAATCTGCCCCGGAGACGGGAAGAAGTGATTGTCCGGGTCTTCGGCATAGATCCGGCATTCGATGGCATGGCCGCGCAACTTGACGTCTTCCTGCTGGAAGGGCAGTTTCTCGCCGCTGGCTACGCGAAACTGCAAGTGCACCAGGTCGTAGCCGGTGACGAACTCGGTTACCGGATGCTCCACCTGCAAGCGGGTGTTCATCTCCAGAAAGTAAAAGTTGCGCTGCTCGTCCACCAGGAATTCAACGGTCCCGGCGTTCTGGTAATTAGCCGCCTTGGCCACCCGCACCGCCACTTCGCCCATGCGGCGTCGCATATCTTCATCCACAATCGGCGACGGCGACTCCTCCAGCACCTTCTGATGCCGCCGCTGTATGGAACATTCCCGCTCGCCAAGGTAAACCACGTTGCCATGCTCATCGCCGAAGACCTGCACCTCCACGTGGCGCGGGTTGACGATGTACTTCTCGATGTAAACCTCGTTGTCGCCAAACGACCTCTGCGCCTCGCTGCGGGCTGCGTCGTAAGCCGAGCGCAAATCCGTGGGCGACGAAACCATGCGCATGCCCTTGCCGCCGCCGCCGGCCGCCGCTTTCAGCATCACCGGATAGCCAATCTGTTCGGCCATTCGCTCGATGCCGTCAAATTCGAGGCCCTTCTCCGAGCCAGGAACGAACGGGACGCCAGCTTTCTTCATGTTCTGGCGCGCGCGTGTCTTCGACCCCATCATTTCCATCGATTCCGCTGTGGGACCGATGAACTTCACCCCTGCCTCTTTGCAAGCCCGCGCGAACTTGGCGTTCTCCGAGAGGAAACCGTAGCCGGGATGGATGGCTTCGGCGCCGCTGCGCCGGGCAACATCGAGAATCTTCTCGCTGTTCAGATACGACTCGCTGGCGGTCGCCGGACCGATATGGTAAGCATAATCGGCCTTGCGGACATGCAGGGCGCGCCGGTCGACGTCAGAGAAGACCGCGACTGATTCAATCCCCATTTCACGGCAGGCACGCATAATGCGCACCGCGATTTCACCACGATTAGCAACAAGAATTCGTTTAAACATGGATTCCGCGCGAAAACCGAATTCTACTGTACCGGTATGGGAAAAGCAGTATCGCCGTCACAAGGGGCTGTGACGAGAACTTCCGCGCGACTCCGCCGCGGACCAGCCAGTCTCGCCCAAAAACCAAAGCCCCTCTTCGCAGAGGGGCTTCGAATACAAACTTCTACCAGCGCGGCTACTTATTCGCCGGCTCCTCCGTGGTTACCAGTCCGGAAGGTCCGGCCTTTTCCGCCTTGGCCTTCTTGGTCGCCAGGTTCTTGTCGACCCAATCATCGGCCGTCTTCAGGTCCGTCTTGCGCGCGTCTGGGTTATCGCACTGCAAATCGGCCTCTTCGCGATACATCAGGTTCAGATACGCCATCGCGTCGTCGTAATCGGGACGAATCTGAAGCGCCTTCTGAAGGCTCTGGATGCCGTCCTGCACCTTGGGCTCATTCTGTTCTTTGACTGCGGTGAGCAGGTCAGTGCAGTCCTTGCCCTTCGGTTCATCGGTCGGCTTCAGCCCCAGTTTGGCCCGTGCCGCCATGCGGGGTGCGTAGGTCTGCGTCCAATCGATAACCCCGATCGAGTAATACGCCTCGGGATCATTAGGATCGAGCTGGGTGACCTTCAACTGGTAGTCGCGGGCCAAGTCCATCTTCTTCATATTGAAGTAGAGTGAGGCAATTCCCTTGAGCGCCAGCAACTGCTGCTCTTTCGGAGGATTAGTCTCGAGCACTTTCTTGAACTCGTCGATCGCTTCCTCGGCGTACTTATTATTATCGGGCGAATCAGCGCCCGGAATGTATTGCTGCATGTAAGCCGTGGCCAGATATAGTTGCCCGTTGATCAGCTTGGGATCGAGCGCGACCGCATTCTTGAAATGTTCGATGGCCTCTTCGTAGCGGGCGTTCTTGTAGGCGTTGACACCCTTATTGAGTTGGTCGCGAGCTCGCAGCCGGTCGCAGCCCACAGCCGAAAGTAATGCGAGCAGCACAGCAAGTACGCTGAGTACTCGTCCTGTCTTGTTCATGTTAGTTGTCACTCTCCGTTGCGTTGATCCATTTCCAGCAGGCTGGCGGGACATCGCTTGGATGTCCCGCCTGTCCACGAGGAGGAGTGCTTCCCGAACGAGGTACCGGCGGTTCGACTAGCCGCCAGCCTCGATTTTTGCCGTAATCAGGCCGACCTTGTCGACACCCGCAGCATGGCCGATATCGATGACCTGTGCCACATCATTGAAGGGCAGGTCGGGGTCTGCCTTAACAAACATTACCTTTTCCGCTCGAGTCTTGAAGATGTCGTTCAGACGCCCTTCGAGATTCTCCCAGGTCACATCGTCCTGATTGATTTTCAGAGCCGGCTTGTCCCCTGCGCCCTTCATGAGCTGAACCACGATGGTACGGTCGTTGTCCTGCGGCTGTTTTTGCTGATCTTTTGGAGGCTGGGGAACCAGCGCATCCAGACCTTTCGGCGTGAGCGGTGTGATGACCATGAAAATGATCAGCAGCACCAGCAACACATCGATCAGCGGCGTTACGTTCATGTCCGCGGTGGGTCCGCTACCGGACCCGCCCACTGCCATTGACATAGAAAACTCCTATTGCGAGCCCCCGCCCGTACTCGTCGCCGGTGGAGGCGTCGTCGCGGACGGAGTCGTCTTTTGCTGCTCGGTGAGCAACCCGACGTCATCGACGCCGGCTGAACGCACGTTGTCCACCACGTCGACCACGCTGCCATATTTCGCACGCGCGTCTGACTTGATGAAGACCCGCTTGTCCACCCGGTTCGCCAGCCGGTCCTTCACCTTCTGGGTGAGGGAGTCAGCCGTTACCGCGTCGGTGCCAAAGTAGATTTTGCCGTCGCGCATTACCGAGACCAGCAAAGCATCTTCCTTGTCGGCATCCGGCATGGGCACCGGGTTGTTTACTTTAGCCATGTCGACGCTCACGCCCTTCTGCAACATGGGCGTGATCACCATGAAGATGATGAGCAACACCAGCATCACATCCACCATGGGGGTGACGTTGATGTTCGAGTTCACCGCCGAACCTACATTCCGTTTTGCCAATGCCATTTGAGTTCAACCTCCTGCTCAACCATGCTGCCGAACCGGGTACTAACGGCGTACGCCGGCGCCGCGACGCTTCAGGAAGTAGTCGATCAGCTCGCTCGAGCTGTTGTCCATTTCCACGTCGAAGGCTTCGACCTTGCTGGTGAAGTAGTTGAACATCATAACGGCGGGGATGGCCACGAACAGTCCGACAGCGGTGGTCACCAGCGCTTCCGAAATACCGCCGGCAACGGCGCCCAGACCGGTCGCTTTCTGCGTCGAGATTTCGCGGAAGGCGTTCAAAATGCCAACAACCGTTCCGAACAGTCCCACGAAGGGAGCGGTCGAACCGATGGTCGCCAAGCCGCTGAGGCCGCGCTTTAGTTCGGCGTGCACGATGGCTTCGGCACGCTCCAGGGCGCGCTTGGAAGCTTCGATCTGCTCGCCCGGAATGTCAGCCGAATCGCCGTGGGCCTTGAATTCCTGCAGGCCGGCGGTCACAACCTTCGCCAAGTGGCTTTTCTTGTTGCGCTCGGCCACTTTGATGGCCTCGTCAATCTTGCCTTCACGCAGCGCGCCGGCAACGGCGGGAGCGAAAGCACGTGACTGGCTGCGAGCAGCGCTGAATGCCATGGCGCGATCGATCATGACGCCAATCGACCAGCCCGACATGATGAATAGAATGACGACCACGATCTTGGCCAGGATGCCCATCTGTTTCCACAGAGAGAGCGGATCCCAACCAACGCCACCTTCCTGGAACATCCAGGCGGCGACTGTAGGCACATGGCTCATCGCATAGGTTGCAAGGTTCGCTAGAAACATGAGTCGAATTACCCTCCTCGGACTTCTTTTTCGCGGCCATCAATGCCGCGATTGATTCGGTTACATCAGGCCTTCAAACCCGGCCCAAAACTTTTTTACCCGGCACGGCACCAGCAAATCTGAAAAGCTGCCTGCACAGGCGACCACTCCCGGCCGCTTCACAGTTGGATGCAAACTGCTGCGGACCCGAGCTGCCGGTCTATCCACCCGCCAACGTGAAGTTCACGTTGATGGTCGTATCCACTTCGACCGGCTCACCGTTCAGGTAATAAGGCTTGTACTTCCACTGCTTTACGGCTTCCAGAGCGGCCGGAGCCAGCATCGGATGTCCGCTGACCACCTTCAGGTTCTGGATATTGCCGTCCTTACCGATGACCGCCTGCAACACCACCGTGCCCTGAATACGGGCTTGGCGCGCCAGCGGCGGATAAGAAGGCCTCACCTGGTGGATCAGCAAGCCCTGCGAGACGCCCTGCGAGACGCGCACACGCTGTGGCGTAGCAACTTTGGGTACCGCAGTGGGAGTGCCGCTAATAATCCCGCCCAGAACTCCTCCGACAGCGCCGCCCGGCACGCCGCCCGGCACACCACCCACAACTCCGGCAACTCCAGAGTTCGGTGGTGGCGGCTCGTCTTCTTTAATCATCTGAATCTTCTTTGGAATCTTGGTGGGAGTTCTCAGTTCGCCGTTGTCCAACTCCGTCGTCGGCTTCTTCACCACCTTGATTTCCGGTGTAGCGGCCGGCGGTGGCGGTGGCGGTGGTGGTGGCGGTGGCGCAACCAGGAAGGTCATCAACTGCTGCTTAGGCAGCGCTTCGGTAAATACCAGCGGTAACAATACCAGAACGCCGATCAGCAATATCTGTAGAGTAAACGAGAGCGCAGTGGTAGCCCCCCGCTTGCCTTTCAGCCTGCCCCCCGACTCTACTAAGCTGTCTTCAAACATGACGCGGTCTCCGTCAGTCTCATCTTCAAATGCTTAGACACCAGAAATACGGCGTTTGCTCCCAAAAAGCGAAACTGCTGCCGGAAGTACTGTTCCGGCGCTCCCTGTGGCAGTTGGGAGGGCACGACCCCACCAAACAGTTGCCAAGTCTACTCCTTTGACTCGCAGTTCGACTACACCTTTACCTTGACTTTTTCGCGCTCGCGAGCCGCACCTGCCGCCGGCAGAACCGATCGTCCCGTCTTGCTCTCACGCCAATCCTGGTAGGCCACCAGCATGGGGGCAGCGACTGCGATCGATGAATAGGTTCCAATCAAAATTCCAATCACCAGCGCGAGCGAGAACCCGCGCAAAACCTCGCCGCCAAACACATACAGCGACAGCACCGTGAGGAAGGTAAGACCCGAAGTAAGAATGGTTCGGCTCAGCGTCTGGTTGATGCTCTTGTTGACAATCTCAGCCAGCGGCTCGCGACGCAACAGCTTGATGTTCTCGCGAATGCGGTCGAATACCACGATGGTGTCGTTCATCGAATAGCCGATCAGTGTCAGAATGGCGGCAATTACCGTCAGGCTGATGTCCTTATTCAGCAACGAGAAGAAGCCCACTGTGATGATGGTGTCGTGGAAGCACGCCACCACGGCGCCGATGCCATAGATCAGCTCGAAGCGGAACCACAGATACACCAGCATGCCTGCCAGCGAATATAACGTCGCCATCAGGGCTTGGTGGCGCAGCTGTCCACCGACCTGCGGACCGACGATATCGACGTTGCGCACCGCGAAATCCGAAGTGTAGAAGTCCTGCTTCAGCTGATTCACCACTTCGTTCGGCACCACACCGTTCAAGTCGTCAATCGAGCTCAGCACGCCCCCGTGCTGCTTGTTGCGCGCATCGTCGATCTCTTGCGCAATCTGCTGGTAGCGCTGCGGCGCGTCCGATCCCAGGCGCAGCGGATCCTTACTCAGAAGATATTGCGCCAGCGACGAAGGACCGGTGTTATTCAGGTCCAGCTTGCCGCTGTTCTGCGGATTCTCCGTCTCCAGCGCCTTGATGATGGCGTTCTTGCCCTGGTCCAAAGCCGCTTCGCTGGTTTCCTTTAACTCCAGCGCGACCAGCACTTCGTTGCTTCCAGGGGCGCCGTAGCTCTGGATCTTGGGATCCTTCAACCCAGCCCGATCCATATCCTTGCGAATCTGGTCGAGATTGGGTGTGGTGGCAAACTTCACGTAAACCAGCGTTCCGCCCTTGAAGTCGACGCCCAGCGGAATACCGTGCCAGAACAGCATGGAGCAGATGCCGGCTACGCTGAAGACCAGCGAGAAGGCGAGGAAGTACCACTTCTTGCCCAGAAAATCGATGTTCGTGTTAGTAAATAGCTGCACCGGTAGCCCCTTAAATGCTCAACGACTCGCCACGCTGATGGCGGTTGAGGATGCTATCGAAGATGACGCGCGAGACGAAGACCGAAGTGAACAGGTTCGCCAATAGACCAAAGCTCAGGGTCACCGCAAATCCACGCACGGGACCGGTTCCGAACAGGAACAGGATGATCGCCGAAACGATCGTCGTCACGTGGGTATCGATGATGGTGATCCAGGCTGCATGAAAGCCCTGTTCCACCGCTGAAGGCGGCGTCTTGCCATGCCGCAGCTCTTCGCGAATGCGCTCAAAGATCAGCACGTTGGAGTCGACGCCCATACCGATGGTCAGGATCACACCCGCAATTCCCGGCAAAGTGAGCGTTGCGCTGCTGAACCCCAGGAATCCCAGCAGGATCACCAGGTTCAGAATCAATCCCAGATCGGCGTTGATTCCAGCGGCGTGGTAGTAGAAAAGCATGAAGACCATCACAGCCACCATGCCCACGATAGCGGCGCGAACCCCGGCGCGAATCGAATCAAGCCCCAGCGACGGACCCACCGTCCGCTCTTCCAGGTACTTGATGCCGGCCGGCAGTGCGCCCGAGCGTAACGTCAGCGACAAATCGCGTGCCGTCTGCTCGCTAAAGCCACCGCTGATGCGGCCCTGATCGTGAATCTGCTCCTGGATAACCGCCACTTCCATGACTTTGTTATCCAGCACCACGGCCAGCTTGTCGCCCACGTGCGATCCGGTGAAAGCAGCAAAGCGGCGGCCACCTTCGCCCGTCAGATCAAACTTCACGTCCGGACGGCCATTCTCGTCGCGTGCCGCTTCGGCGCCGCGCAGATCGCTGCCACTGACAGCGGAGGAGCGACTAATCAGATACCACTGATCGCCGTTTTGACCATCTTGCCCCGCGACGCCCATGTTGCGGCCCTTCATCAGCACCGCATTGTCAGGAAGCACCCCGCCATTGGCCTGCATCGCTTCCTGCTCGCTGTTGAATGGGCCACCCAGCGCCTGCCGAATTTCCAGCATGGCGGTGGACTGCATGATCTCTTTCACCCGCGCCGGATCGTCGACACCCGGCAACTGCACCAGGATCTGATAGTCGCCCAGTCCGTGCTCCTGAATCACCGGCTCGCTGACGCCCAACTGGTCGATTCGGTTGCGGATGGTCTCAATCGCCTGCGACACCGCCTTGGTCCTGATGTCCTTCGCCGCCGACGGCTTCAGTTGCAGCGTCCAGGAGTTCTCCGGCCCGGAGGCAAGTTCGTAATCCGGCAGGCGGTCGTTGACCAATGTGCGCAGCTCGGTGGAGCCCTCCGGCGGAACTCCCTTGATGGTGATCAGCTCGGGGTTCTGCTGCGGATTCGGCTTGGTGATCTCGCTGTAGCTGACGTTGCGGCTCTTGAGATCTTCCTTCAGGCGCTCCACCGCTCGATCGGTTTCGGCATTCACGGCGTCGTTAACCTGCACCTGAAGGATCAGGTGCGTGCCGCCCTTGAGATCAAGCCCAAGATGGATACGATCCTGCATCGCGGCCAGAAGGCCGGCAGGCGTAAAGCTCTTGGGAATGCCGAAGATGCCGAACAGGAAGACCAGCAGGACGGCGATAATGAGGATGATTTTTGGCGTGAGATTCTTGTTCATGTGGAAACTGCAACCTGGTTGAAACTAGGAGCGCTCCTCCTCTGTTGTAAGCGACACTATTGAGGAGCGAGCTACTTCGATTTTGATATTGTCGGGTGGAACCCGAAGCACAACCGCGTCGTCTTTGATCGACAGTACGGTGCCCTTAATGCCGCCGCCGGTGGTGACACGATCGCCTGACTTGATCGTCTCCAGCATCGCCGCCCATTTCTTCTGGCGCCGCTGTTGCGGCATGATCAGCAGGAAATAGAAGATCGCGAAAATTCCCACCATCATCAGCACCGGCGCAATGCCGCCCGCCGCTGTTTGTAGGAACATACCTGCGTTGGTAATCATTTCACCTTACTGAGCAGGGTCTTTCCCTGCTACCCAAACAAGCTGCCCACCACTCCCGGTGGACGCAAATTGCAAGCGCTTCTCCGCACGCGCACGGCTTCCTGTTTCACGCGCTTTCACCCGGAGCACGTCTGGACGGGCAGGGTAGTCGAGCGGAACTTCGGATAAGCTCAAGCCGATTTCAGGGCGAGACCTCCGCGCCCCGAAGGAGCAGCACAAACCTTACCATCAATATTATCGCGTTTACCGGAAACCGGGGGACTTCGCGGGCACGCCGCCACGTCCGAGTGGCTAAGCTGAGCGCCGCTAAGGAACGCTGAGTTGCGGTGGCCGGACGCCGGAGAGGAACTTCGCGAACTCTCCAGCCTTTATAGCTTGCCGGACGCGACGCATGGTGTCAAGGTAATATGCCAGGTTGTGGATGGTGTTTAACACCTGAGCCAGCAACTCGTTAGAGGCATACAGATGCCGCAGGTAAGCGCGTGAATAGCGCCCGCAGACCCGGCAACCGCAACGCGGATCAAGCGGTCCCTCGTCCTTCGCATAACGCGCGTTCTTGATGGTGATTCGCCCCTCTGACGTAAACAACAGGCCGTGACGCGCGGCGCGAGTTGGCAACACGCAATCCATCATGTCCACCCCCTGCGCAACGTACTGCACAATTTCTTCCGGAGTGCCGACCCCCATCAGGTAGCGCGGTTTGTCGACCGGTAGGTGAGGAATAGCGGCGTTTACCATCTCAAACGTCATCTCGCGCGGCTCGCCAACGCTAAGACCGCCGATGGCATACCCCGGAAAGTCGAGTTCCACTGTGCGTTCGGCTGATTCACGCCGCAGATCGAGATGAGTTCCACCCTGCACAATCCCAAATAGCGCCTGCGTCTGGCCCGGAGCAACTTGAAGGGGCGCACCTTCAGGTGCGCCATGCTCGCTCCCGCTTTGAAAGGACACGGCTTCAGCCGTGCCATCACCCGCACTCTTTTCCAGCTTGCCATCCTGAGCGGAGCGAGGGACCTGCTGTTTTTGTGTGCTGCCAGATTCTTTCTGAGTGAAATCGATCCCGTCCTCAGGACGCGCTTCGGGCGAAGAGCGAAGAGCCAATGGCGAATGGCGAGAAAGCGAAGCGCCAAACCACGGCACCTCTTCTTTATGCGCCTCGAAATATTCTTTACTCCGCTTCGCCCAGCGCAGCGTCATCTCCATCGACGATTGCGCCCGCGACCGTTCCGCCGGATACTCCGTGCACTCGTCAAACGCCATGATGATGTCGGCGCCCAGACCGATCTCCGCCGCAATGGAGCTCTCAGGACTGAAGAAGTGCGACGAGCCATCTAGGTGCGAGCGAAAGGCCACGCCGTCTTCCGTCACCTTGCGCAGATCACTCAGGCTGAAAACTTGGAACCCGCCAGAGTCGGTCAGGATCGGCCGCTCCCACGCCATGAACTTCTGCACGCCACCCAACTCGCGCACCGTCTGCACGCCCGGCCTCAAATACAAGTGATAGGTGTTGTTCAGCAGAATCTGTACGCCCAACTCTTCCAGCGTGTCCTGCGGAACCCCCTTCACTGTTCCGACCGTCCCAACAGGCATGAAGACAGGCGTCTCCACCTCGCCATGCGGCGTAAAGAAGCGCCCCGCGCGGGCACGCCCATCAGTAGCTTCGATCTGGAAACGGAAGGACATCAGTGACTCTTGGATTTGAAAGGGCACGGCTTTAGCCGTGCCGGATACTCTCCCTAATGATTGTCATCCTGAGACGGCCTTCGCCGTCGAAGGACCTGCTTTCGTGTCACCCTGGAAAAACTTCCACCTATTGCTGCTGCTCTTTTGGAGGCTCCGACTTCGGCTGTTCTTTTGGCGTCTCTGCCTTAGGCTGCTCCACTCTCGCCGGCGCCTTGATTTCCTTCTTGGCAAACGGCGGCAGCCCATTTGGGAACGGCCGGTACAGCGGATCCCCGATGTAAAGCATCTCCCACTTCAAAAAAGCTGTATTTCGGAACAGCGCATCGCCGACGTTTGCGCCCTGAAACAAATCACGGAACGTGCCGCTGGGATGCACCAGTGCAGCCAGTGTCGGCTCCTGGATGGCGCCCGTGGTCACGGTAATGCCGTTCGCGATCGCGTTCGCTACCCAGTTCGTACCGGTGCGCGGGCTCCACGCCGACAGGCTATCCATATGAATACCGATGGCGCCGGGATTCCACGTGAAAGCGCCGTTGTAGTGGTTCAACGAATACCATCCCGCGTACATTGCGGCATTCGGACATAGCGGGGCGGGCGCGGTGCCAAACTCCTGGTCGTTCGCATCCTCGATCACCTTAAATCCTGCGGCGCGCGCAAAATCCGCTGCCCGATGCAGGTCCCAGTCGCCGGAGCCGTATCCGCTGTCCTGGATGGTGTTGAGCGGCCATCGCCGATCAATGCAGACTTCGCCCTTTAATCCTGACTTTTCCGCTTCGATCGCCTTGTCCACCAAACCTTTCGCCAGCTTGGCATTGGCCCCGTCCAGGCGCCAGACCGAGTAAACCACCTTCGAGCCAGCCTGCGCCCGGTACTCGGCTAATGGAAGATAGGGCAGATAAACATTGGCTTTGCTCTGCGCCCGGGCAAAGTAAGGATTCGTCGGAGGAGTCAGGGGAAAGTCAGGGCCCAACTCGCCCCAGATGTCGGCGACGTGCTGGTCCAGCGCAACGTCCTCATTGATGGCTCGTTTATCCGGCACCTGGATCCGGAACGGCGTCTGATACGTCAGCACGATGTACAGAATCTTCTCTCGCCCAACTTCCGTCAGACATTTCTGGACCGGCGCCTTGACCTGCAGCAGATACTCTTTCCAGCCCAGCAGGCCGGGATCGCCCGGCGCGATGGCACACATGTTCTGCTGCGGGATGCCCCGCATCTTCGCGTAATACTTGGCCACATCGCGCGAGCCCGCATCTTTGCCGTTGAACACCACCAGCACGCGATCGGCCAGCGAAGACGGTGCCGGAGCTTCCTCGGCAACAGCGGCCAGCGCCGCCATCAACAGCGCCAGGAGTGTCAGCCCCTTGCAGAAGCGATACGCAATTCCAAAACCAGAATTCATGCTGACCTTTTCCATCCGAATGACAGAGGCTATCTAAGCTAAATCAGTTTTGAAAGGGCACGGCTTCAGCCGTGCCGTACAGAGTCATGAAATGTTGGGCTTCAGCCCCTGAGGGGTCTCATTTCCCCCTTTACGAGACACCTTCTAGAGTAACTGGTTTCCATGCCCTGCTCGCCGTTTCTTGTTGATTCACAGTGCACGCTTGCGCCATTTTCAGCGTTGACGAGAGCTGCTGCCGGTGTAGACTCACTCATCCCCACGGGTAACTCAAACTACTCTGCGTCTGTACTGAGGCCAAGCGGAACCATGCGATCTGAACGCGTCCTTCACTTCGTGGCGATTTTCGTCGTCACCATCGGCATGACTGGTTGTCAGCAACTGCGAGACGTTTTCGGGTCACGGCCGAGTGCGAACATGCCGGCCTACAAGCCGGTGGATGTCCAGTTCGCCAACCAGAATTGGAGTGCGAGCCAGAGGTCGTGGTTTTATCACTCGGCGCAGGGCACTGAGTTACTGCCCTACAAGTGGTTCCTTGCGCTCGAGCAGCCGCATATCAAGTTCTTCGGATCGGTTCCAAAGTTTGCTGACACTACCTACCTGGCCCGGTTCGGCTTCCTCCCGGATTCTCCGAGCACCGAGAATCCTGACGGCTTTCCCGTGGGCTTCGCCAAAGACACGATCACGGATGTCAACACCGGACAGCGCGTCGAAGTCGTCGGCCTGAACTGCGCTGCCTGCCACACCGGACAGATCGAATATCGAGGCAAGGGCGTACGCATCGACGGCGGAGCCGCCACCGTAGACCTGGCGTCTTTCCAAACCGAACTTGGCTACGCCGTCGCCTTCACCGATAAAATTCCCGGGCGTTTCGATCGTTTTGCCCGCGCCGTTCTCGGAAACAACGCCTCTGACGCCGACAAGCAAAAGCTGCGCCAGGAGTTCGAAGCGTTTCTCAACGCCGGGCTCGCCGAAAAGAATGCCTCCGATGCCGGCAAGCTTTACGCAGCCGCCGGTGGCTTCGGTCGCACCGACGCGCTGGGCCGCATCGGCAATTATGTTTTCGGCACCGAACTGGACAACGCCAACCTTCGCCCCGCCAATGCGCCGGTCAGCTTCCCGCCGCTCTGGTACACCAGCTGGTTTGCCTGGGTGCAGTACAACGCCTCCATCCAGCAGCCGATGGTGCGAAATATCGGCGAAGCCCTGGGAGTCCGCGCTCGCGTCAATCTCACGGATCCCGCGAAGCTCTATCAGTCAACCGTCAACGTGAAATCTCAGTGGGAGATGGAAAGCCTCCTCGCCGGCGCGACGGCGTTCAATGGACTGAAGTCGCCTGCGTGGCCGGAAACGGTCTTCGGCCCCATCGACCAGGCCAAGGCACAGAAAGGCGCGGAGCTGTACAAGCAGCAGTGTCAGCACTGCCATCTGCCTCCGGTGAATTCGCCGGAGCTTCAGGATCCGAAGTATTGGGAACCCGCTCTGAAGGGCCACTCGTTCGTCAAGCTGAACGTCATCCCGCTCGATGAGATCGGCACCGACCCGCGGGAGGCCACCGACTGGGCAAATCGCACCGCGGTGACCGGAGTCCTCGGCTTGGGAACAGTTTCGGCCTCGGAAGGCCTTCGTGCCGTAACCGGCAAGATCCGCGATATGAACTACGACGCGCTTGGCTTGACTGCTGAGCAGCGAGATGAGTGGAGCGGCTTTCGTAACGCTGGAGTCGTGGCGCCGCTGGCCTATCGTGCACGCCCGCTGGGCGGTATGTGGGCCACGCCGCCCTACCTGCATAACGGATCGGTGCCTAACCTGTATCAACTGCTGGGTCCGGCCAACCAACGCGACAAGACTTTCTACGTCGGCAGCCGCGAGTTCGATCCCAAGACCCTCGGCTACAGCACCGCGAAGATGGATGGTGGATTTGAATTTCGCACCGATCAACCCAACGACCCGCATCCGGGCAATTCCAATGCCGGACACGAATTCAGCAACACTCCGGGAAAAGGTGTGATCGGACGCGCGCTGTCGGACGACGAGCGCTGGGCAATCATCGAATATCTCAAGACGCTTTGAGATCAGCCGC
Source organism: uncultured Acidobacteriaceae bacterium (assembly GCA_963791965.1). GTDB lineage: Bacteria > Acidobacteriota > Terriglobia > Terriglobales > Acidobacteriaceae > CAVVDY01. The sequence continues at coordinate 710,367 of CAWBUK010000011.1, forward strand.
GAATTGAATCAGGTGACCGGCAGCAGCGAGCGGCCGTGTACTCCCCAGCTCAGGTTATGCACTCCGCTGTTGGTCGCCAGCACCACCGAGCCGCCCGGAGCGAACGCTAGTCCCACCAGGTTGTGCCCGGCGATCGCCAACGATGCGACACCGTCGGGCGTAATCTTCACGATCCCGCGCCGTCCATTCAGCGAAGCCGCCACATAGAGGTTGTCCTGCACATCAAAAGCCAGCCCCTGCGGACGCCCCAGCCCGCGATAGAACACGCTGACCTCGCCGTGAGGATCGATACGGTGCACCGAATCGAAACTCGACGTCGTCGGCCCGCTGACATACAGATTGTTCTTGCTGTCGAAGGCCAGGTGGTAAGCCGATACGCTGGGCTCGAGCATGGCAAAGACAAAAATCTGCCGGTTGCGGTCGAGCTTGAACACCGTTCCGCTGCGATCTCCAACATAGAGATTGCCTTCACGATCAAAGGCGATTCCGGTGGCCACACCCATTCCTTCGGCGTAAGAACTGGTTGCCCCATTTCTCGCGACGCGATAGACCGTGCCATCGTAGCGCGAAGAAACGTACAGGCTGCCGTCCCGCCCAAACGCCAGTCCGGTCGCGTTCATCATCTCCTGCACGAACGGCTTCACATTCCGTTGCAGGTCGATGCGGTAAATCGCAATCGGAGCCTTCTGGCCACGCGATCCGGAAAACGTTGCGTAGACATTGCCTTCATCGTCAATCGCGGGATTGGCCACCGGATGCAGGCTCTCCGCGAGGGTGGCCGCCACGCCAACCGGTTGCGCATTGCTCTTCTTGCCGTCGGTGGACACCACCACTTCGCCTGATGAGGCTCCCTCTGGTACGCGCGCCACGATGAACTGCTTAGTCCCGACGATGATCGACCCTTCCGAGTCGCCGAACATCACCGTCGGCCGCTCCGCTTTGGCTGCCGTAAGCCCGCTGCCATTGATGCGGACCTCTCCTCCGGGCAGAGCAAACGCAGGATCGATTGACTCGATACGAGGTTGGCCGTTCACGTTACGTACCGTCCGTCGTTCCATTCTTTGGTTCTGCTCCGCCTAGCTCAGCACGCCAAAATGCAGCAGAAGCTGCATCACGATGAGGCCGTAAATTCCCGCCCCCAGATCATCGACTACGATTCCTGTGCCTTCCGGCAGCCGCTCCAGTTGGCGAATCGGCGGCGGCTTCAGGATGTCGAAGGTACGAAAAAGTATAAAGCCCGCCAGCAGAGGTTTCCACCCGAGGGGTACCGCGATGAGCGTAACCAGTTGTCCCGCCACCTCATCGATCACCACATGTTGCGGATCTTTCCTGCCGCAACCACGCGCTTCCAGCGTTGCCGCCGGAATGCCAATCGCAACGCTCAACCCGATCAGCAACGCGATGACAGGTAAGTGTGCGCTCGCGGGAGGTGAGATGCAATCAGCCACCACAACAGAGCGGCCGCCAGCGATCCCCACGTTCCCGGCCCGGGCTTCAGCCTCCCCGCACCAAAGAACGTCGCAACCAGCGTGGCCCAACGCGGCGCTGTGGATGAAGCTGCAGGCGACGCTTTAGTTTGGCTTTTTGACGTGGTCATTCGAATAGTTGGAATCGCCCGTCTCCGAATCGCTCAGCGAATCGGACTCGCTCATCGGACTTGAAACCACATAGGCGCCGCTCGCCCACTTGCCCAGGTCGATGGTCCGGCAGCGCTCGCTACAAAACGGAAATTCAGGCTCGCTCTTCAACACGATCTTGCGGCAGATCGGACATCGCAGGCTTTGAACTCGTTTCTTCGGCATGGTGAATAAGTTGTCAGTAGCCGGTTGCAGGATTCAACTCGCCATTTGGCTCGGCAATCAGGCTCCAAACTGCTTCAGGTGGTGATCGAGGTGCTTGTACATGCCGGTACTCCACTCCAAAGGCGTGAGCTTGCCAAAGAACGGGTGAGGATGGTTCGTGCACTGCACCTCACCTCCCTGGTGGAATTGCTGTACGCGCTGCTTCAATCGTTCGTGTTCTTGCGTAAAGTCGCAGACGCCGACCTTCAGTTCTTTAGCCGTCGGAGTGCTGCGTCGAAGCGGTTGATCATTTGTCAAAACATGACGGACGCGTGGCCCCACGATTCTGCCGATCAGAGAGCGCTTGGCAACGAATCTGCCGCTCGCCATATCGAGGCTTGCACTGCAATGCGCCATCATCTGCGCAACGTCCATCTCTCCCCATTGCCCCTGAGAGGTGGGCTTTAAGTGCTCTATCCGGCTCATCACTTCACGCGCAGCTTCGGGCTCGAATAGGTTCTTCATGCCTGACTACTCCACAATCCTGGCCACCAGATCGTACTCGTGCGCCTCGGTGATCTCGCAGCGGTAGAACTCGCCCTCGCTCACCTCACGCTCGCCGAAATCGTTCACGTAAACCGTGCCGTCAATCTCGGGAGCGTGCATCGCAGTGCGGCCCTCCCATAGCAATTCGGTCTCGGCCGATGGGCCCTCCAGCACCAGATCGAACTGGCGGCCAATCAGCGCCTTCTTTTTCTTGCGCGAGATTTGTTTCTGAATCGACATCAGCTTCTTGCGGCGGCGCTCAATCTCGCGCGGAGCAACTTTCTCTCCCAGTTCGAACGCCTTCGCGCCTTCTTCATCGGAATAGCCGAACACGCCCAGCCAGTCGAACTGCGCCTCGCGCACGAAGTCACAAAGCTGCTCGAAATCTTCTGCCGTCTCTCCTGGAAACCCGACGATGAACGAGGTACGCAGCGTGAGATCAGGTATCACGCGCCGCATCTTGGCAATCGACTTCAGGAAGATATCTGCCCCGGCCCCGCGCTTCATCGATTTCAGCACCGCTGGCGACGCATGCTGTAGCGGCACGTCAATGTAAGAGCAAATCTTCTCGTGTGCCGCGATCGTCTCCAGCAGCTTGCCCGTGATCTTGTTGGGATAGGCGTACAGGAATCGTACCCAGCGCAGCTCTTCGATTTGTGCCAGCCGCTCCAGCAGCAGCGCCAACCCATCTTTCAGACCAAGGTCTTCGCCATAGCAGGTCGTGTCCTGCCCGATAAGCGTGACCTCGCGCACTCCGCGCTTGGCCAACTGCTGTGCTTCGGCGATCACCGACTCAAATCGCCGCGAGCGAAACTTTCCGCGCAGCTGCGGAATGATGCAGAACGAGCAGGGATGATCGCAACCTTCGGCGATCTTGATGTAGGCCGAGTACTTCGGCGTCGCCAGCACGCGTGGCGTGGTTTCGTCGTAAAGATAGTTCGGCAGGTCGGCGATTGCGCCGTCCCAACCGTCTTTCGAGAAACGCCCAGCCTGCTCGCGGGCATCGCCTTCCGAACGCGAATTCAGAATCACAAATGGGTGCCCTAGGTTCGCGTCCTTCGTTTGGACGCTAACCTGGGGAACAGGCGCGATCCCTGCCGCGTTAAGAATCTGCTGCAACTCACCCGTGCCGACCACCGCATCCACTTCAGGAATGTTCTTCTGTATCTCGTTGCGATAGCGCTCCACCAGGCATCCGGCGACAATTAACTTCTTCGCCCGGCCACCCGTCTTGTGCTGCGCCATCTCCAGGATGGTGTCGACCGACTCCTGCTTTGCCGTGTCGATGAACGAGCAGGTGTTGACCACGATGACGTCGGCATCTTCGGCACGCGACGTAATCTGGGCGCCGCCCTGCGCCAGCAGCCCCATCATGACCTCGCTGTCCACCAGGTTTTTGGGACAGCCCAGGCTTACAAACCCCACCTTCGTCGGCGCGGCTTGCGGCTTATTTTCGGGTTCAGCACTCTTTTCCGGAGCGGTCAGGAGGGCCACAGAATCGTCTGGCACAGGCATGGAATCCCTTTATTTTAGCATTCGGGCAAGGTACGGCACGGAAGTGTATTGGTCACCAACAGTTACGGGAGTATAAGGACTTAAGAACGCGGCCCAACGGGATCGACGCGTACCGCAAACCTGAGAGCGCCCGAAAGCGTAGCGAAATGAACCGTCTCTGCGAAGTGGCGTTCTTTGTGGTCGCTGTCGTCCTCTTTACCGGTGCGCCCTCAAGCGCCGCGCCAGCTCCGGCAGACCAGCCGGTTACGGTTGTCCGATGCGTCATCGATGGTGCGGACAGCCTGTCCTCCTCTCAGCTCGAGGAAGTCAAAGCTGCGGTGATGGGCAAGCCGGAACCGTCCAAGGATTTGATGGACACCGCCAGGCACCTGCTCACCACTGCTCTGAACCAGAAGTGTTATATCCGGTCCGACATCGACTTGGACGTAGTGAATGCAGATGCCTCGCCCGACAAGGCCTGGATGCATGTAACGGTCCGGCAAGGCGTTCGCTACCGGCTGAACAACTTCACTATCCAGTGGGCTCAGGCCTTTTCAGCGGAACAAATCGCACAGCTTTTGCCGCTCGACGCCATGCGCCGCGGCGACTGCTCAGGTTTCGACGATGTGGAGAAAACGGTCTCTGACTTCTATCGCAGCCGCGGTTTCCAGAACGTGAAGGTGCATCCCCTGGTACAGGCCTACCAATCTAGAGAAGTGTTCGACTTGACCCTGTACATCGACGAAGGCAACGCACCGCGCTGACAATTTCGCCGATGACGTTCTCCCTCCCCGCCAACATAGTTAGATCAGAATGCGCAACAAACAGGGCGGGGATAATCCCGCCCTAAGTGCATCAAGCTAGCTGCTTACGGTCCCTAGAACACCGTGACCGTGATCGGGTTCGACGGAATGCCGTTGGTTACGACAACCATCGTGGTGGTGCCGGTTTCAGCCGCCGCCGGTATATCGAAGCGTGTGTAGGTGATCGATCCCAGCTTACGCACGCCCATCGAGCTGTGATCGTGGGTGCGGGCATAAAACACGTGGCCCGTCGCCATGTTGGTCAGCCGCACCAGCGGGTAGTTGGTCGCGGTATTGTTCTCGTCGCCGTAGGCGTTGGCCTGCGACATCCCGTTGAAATTCGAGCCATAGGCAATATAGGTCGATCCACGTTTCAGTCCCGCTACCGAAAGCGGAAAGAGCATCGGCGCCCAGAACTGCTGGTAGGTGCCGGTGGACCTGTAAACTTGCTGCTCCGCCGATCAGGACTTCGCCCGTTGGCAGCACCAGCAGGGATCCGAAGCCTGAGGCAGTACGCGTCATCGTAGTTCCGTTGAACTCATACAAGGAGCCGGAACTTCCTTCCACCAGAACGTTACCGCTGGTGAGGAGAGCAGCGAAGTTGTCGCCTGCGTCATCGCCGTTGGGGAAGTCCGGGCCCGCAGCCCACGTACCCGGAGCGTCAGGACCGGCGCCTGGTGTGAAGACTGCGGTGTGACCGGTCGAGTCGCCAAGGTGCAAGGCGCCGGTCGCGAAGACCGTTCCGTCAGGACGCAGAATCGCCGGACCGATTTCGCCCGGAGGGAAGTAGGTACCCCAGTTACCCCTGATGCCGGTGGTGCAGTCTACTTCGCACGGACCCATCAGGTTCTTGACCGTGCTGCCGTCCTGAATCCAGGTTTGGATGGCGGCATCATAGTGTTCCGAGTTCGGGCTGTTTTTCACATCGGCTGTCAGAACGGTTCCATTGGGCAACAGCGTCCATCCCTCTTCGGCGTTCCAGTCGGCTTTGCCGGTTGAGGCCAACTCGGTCCAAGTCCACGTGTGCGGATCGAGTTCTGCCACATTCATGGTCATCTTTTCGCCGACTAGGAACTGCCCGTTCGCGAGCACGGCGGATGGCGAATCGCCGATGAAGCCCCATCCGGCGGGTGGAGTGATCATGGTCCAGGTGTTGGCAATCGGGATCATAGCCGGCACCCATGTTGGTAAAGGCGAACGAAAAGAAGTTGTATTCGCCGCCTTCGATGACGACGCGTCCGTCGATCATCACCGCCTCGGCCATGTACAAAGGCGAGTAACCTGCCGGAAGACTGGCGACTTGTTTCCAGGTCCCGTTTACATAACTGCCGTTGATGTCAGGTGTAAGCGTCCACCAATCAGAAGAGTTCCCGCCTTGGGCGAGCACCCTCCCGTCCGTCAGCAGCATTGCTACTACAACGCCATCCGGTGCCTGGTTTTTTAGGTTAACGACTGTTTGCGCATTGGCGACGGCTGTAGCTGCAAACGCAAGCGCAGCTAGAGCCAGCAGGAATCTCTTCTTCACGATTGCCCCTCCAAACCTCAAGTTAGGGCCTCAAGTATAGTAAAGCGCAATCAAGTACGTCCCAGGTTTTCTTGTCCCATCGCACGGCGGCTTGCGATAACCGCTGCAATCAGGCGATTACACTCACAATGTTTCTGGCAACCCTACGGAACGCTTACTCGTACCCCACGCCCACCAGCTGCCAGCCATCTGCAACTTCGATGAACACAAATTCGACTGCGTCTTTTCCATTCGAGCAGTAATCGTTATTGGGCTTCACTATGAGGTGGACCTGAGACACTCCGCCGTTGTCCGTGATCTGGTGTTCCACGCTCCAGTCCTTGCGACGGCCCATAAGATCGCTCACCGAGCAAGGTGGTAGCGCCAACCGTTTGTGCGGGGTTTCGTGCGACAAACACTTAGAATCGAAGAGCACGCAGTAGGCGGCGCGCTTCTGATCGAATTCGTCCTGTACCTGCGCTTTGAACTGATTGTCGCCGTCCACCCCGAAGGTCACGCCCGAGGGCCCGATCAGGGATAAAAACTTCGCGGTGTCTTTGCCGATCAGGATCTGCTTCAGCTCAGTCTCTAAAGCAAGTACAGCGTTGTCCTGCTCCGTCTGGGCGAGGCTCTGGCCAGCCACCGCCACCAACAGCACCATTGCCGCCAGGAATCGTCTCACTACAGCAGATTACGCTGAGTTCTCGCCTCCACACTACCGCAAACAAGATGGTATTATCGGTACTCGGGCGCTGGTCCCGCGCAACGAAGCTCTGTGAACCCCGCCAGGTCCGGAAGGAAGCAACGGTAACAGGTCACTTCGGGTGCAGCGGTCAACTGGCGCCTGACTTTCTTGAACCCGCCTTTCGCTCCTCCCTTTTCGCAATTCGCTGCTTCCCTCTTCGCCGTTCGCGCTTTGCTTAGCACAATTGATTCGGCGGTTGTGGCGGATCATCAGACTCTTGCCAAAAGCCAAGAGCCAAAAGCCAATAGCCGTCTGTAGAATGAAGAAGCATTCATTTTGTTTTTATTGAGGCTGGAGGTTTCGATTGCCTACTGCTCGTCGCGCCAAGATCACGGCGCTTGGAACCTATGTTCCCTCTCGCGTTCTCACCAATCAAGACCTCGAAAAGATGGTCGATACCACCGACCAGTGGATCCTGGAGCGCACCGGAATCCGCGAACGGCACATCGCCGCTAAGGGCCAGGCCGCCAGCGATCTGGCCGTGGGAGCGGTGAAGAACCTGCTGGAGTCCCATCCGATTGACCTGCAGGAGGTTGACCTCATCGTTGTCGGCACCGTCACCCCCGACATGATGTATCCCTCCACCGCCTGCCTGGTGCAGCACAAGTTGGGCATCGCCCAGACTTGGGGATTCGACGTCTCCGCCGGATGCTCAGGGTTTCTGTTTTCGCTGAGCGCGGGAGCCAGTTTCATCCAATCCGGCGCATATAAGAAGGTGCTGGTCATAGGTTCGGACGTGAACTCGTCCATGACCGACTACACCGACCGCGCCGTGTGCATCATCTTCGGCGACGGCGCCGGAGCTGTCCTGCTGGAACCGGCCGAAGAAGGCGAGGAAGGCATCATCGACCACGTCGGGCAGGTCGAAGGCGCCGGCGGTCAGTACCTGTACATGCCCGGTGGCGGCAGCCTGAATCCTGCGACCCACGAAACCGTTGACCAGAAGATGCACTACATCCATCAGGATGGGCAGCAGGTTTTCAAATACGCCGTAAAGAAGATGTCCGAAATGACCGAACGCGTGCTGGCGAAGAACCACATGACCGGCGCCGACGTGGACTGCTTCATCGCCCACCAAGCCAACCGGCGCATTATCTGCGCTACCGCCGACCGGTTGAAGATGCCAATGGAAAAGGTGGTGATTAACATCGACCGCTTCGGCAACACCACCGCAGGAACGATTCCGCTGGCCATGAACACTGCAGTCGAAACCGGCAGGCTCAAGAAAGGCGACCTGGTCCTGCTGGCTGCCGTGGGCGCAGGATTCACCTCGGGAGCCACGCTGCTGCGCTGGGCGTTCTAGGCACGATTTCACCGGGGAGACACGGAGAGCACGGAAGTTTTGTATCAGGGCACGGCTTCAGCCGTGCCGTCTTGGCGCCATTTAAGATCAGGGCTTCAGCCCCTGCAGTTCGTGTATGCAGGACTACCGGGAACGAGCAACCGCTTGACACGTTTTTTTGGCGCGTCACAGGGTCACCCTATGAAACTTGAACTTAGTACCGAGATGCAGGTGAAACTGACTCGGATTGCCGCTGAGCAAGGCCGCGATCCTCAAACGCTCGTTCACGAGGCGGTAGAGCGCTTCGTGGATTGTGACGATTGGTTCTTGCGAGAGGTTGAGCGGAGTCTGTCAGCTGCGGAAGGCGCAGGATTTACTAGTTACGACAATCTCAGAAAGTCCTCATTCTGACCATGGCACTTCACAAGCCCGTTCCCGGTCATCAGGTTCAACAGAAGATCTACGGCAACCACTGCTTCGGCTGCGGCCCGGAGAATGAAACCGGACTGCAACTCAAGTTCAAGCTGAATCAAGAGACCCAGCGCTTCGTCTGCAAGTTCAAATTACCCGCGCGCTTCGAGGGCCCGCCTTCGCACGCGCACGGCGGGATCATCGCCACCATCCTTGACGAAGCCATGGGCAAGGTCAGCAAGTTGCGAGGCATCACCGCAGTCACTGGGCAGATGAGCGTCACTTACCTCCGGCCGGTGCCGCTCGGTAAGCCGCTTATCACGGAAGGTTGGGAGGTAAGCGTCCGCGGCCGCGAGCACAACCGTGTCGCCGAAATCCGCAACAACAAGGGCGAAGTGCTGGCGCAGAGCACGGGCGTGTTCATCGAGATCGATCCCCACCGCATGTTCGCCAAGTTCCTGAAGAAGAAACACAGCGACGCAACCTAGCGATCACACCATCTCGGTCAACATTTCAACAAAAGCTTTCTGCGCGCTGGAAGGAATCTGTTTCTTGCGGCAAATGTAGACGTACTGGATCTCCGGATCCATGTCGGCCAGCCGAATTGCCTTGAGGGTACCGGCGTCGATCTCGCGCTGAATCGCAACCCGCGGCTGAACCGAAATCCCCAGGCCAGCCTCGACCGCGTGCTTCACCCCTTCGATATTCACGAAGTCCAAAATGTTCGGCAACACAATCCCTTTCGCTTTCAGCCGCTCCTCCACTGTCGCCCGTGCGCCTGCGCCGCGCGCCGCGAAAATGAAAGTTTCTGCTGCCATCTCTTCGGCGCGGATGTTGCGGCGGTTTACCCACTTGTGCTCCGGCGGCACGATCGCCAGCAGTTCATCCGTCATGAATGCCAGCGTCAGCAAATTGGGATGGTGCACATCGGCGCTCACCAATCCGAAATCGATCTTGTTGTCGAGCACCTTCGCTTCGATGTTCGCGGTGGTCGAAATTGCCAGCGCGGTTTCGATGGCGGGATATTGTTTGCGATAAGCAGCCAGTACGCGCGGCAGCACATATAGACCGACGGGAAAACTCGCGCCGACGCGCAGCCGTCCGCGGCCCAACCCGTCCAATTCATGAATGCGCTGCTCGGCCGAAGCGACCGAGGCGATCACGTCGTGCGCCGCCTCGTACAGGATCTCCCCGGCCTGGGTCAGCGAGATTTTCTTGCCTACGCGATCGAAGAGTGGTACCCCCAGCTCGTGTTCCATGGCCTTGATGTGTTTGCTGATGCCAGACTGCGTGAGGTGCAGCGAATCGGCCGCTTTGGTGAAGCTTTCGGCCTGTGCAACCGCATGAAATACACGTAAACGCTCAAAATTATCCATGACTTAAAGTGATGGATTCTATGAAATCAAGTCCTTTGACTCATGTCAAGTAGGCGCTTAACCTCGAAAATGTGATCGAGAATGAAGAAAAAAGCCTCGATCGAGGAGGTTTCGTGATGAATAACCTGGCCTACAAAGAAGTTGAAGAGACGAGCGTGGTCGAAACCCGCAAACCTGTGCTGGCCTACAGCAGGGACGAAAATTCGGCGAAAGAGAATGCCAAACTGGTCGAGTCCATCGTCGACTACCTGCTGGCCAGCGGCAGCATGCCAGCGTAAGTTCTAAGACCTGTCATCTTGAGCCCGCCGCGGCAGGAAGGACCTGCGGTTTGTGTCGGCCACAAATCAGGTCCTTTCGCGCTATCAGTCACCACCCGCCCCGTGAGTCCATCCGCAGCGTAAAATAATCTATTCAGCTAAGTTTGCGACCGCTCGCACGGTCCCCGCTTTTTTCAACGGAGAACTCTTATGTCTGAGAACAACGGAAACAGCACGGATTGCGCCTGAAGATCGGCTTGGCCGAGATGCTGAAGGGCGGCGTCATCATGGACGTCATGAGCGTCGCGCAGGCCGAGGTTGCCGAAAAGGCCGGAGCCGTCGCCGTGATGGCGCTGGAGCGCGTGCCTGCCATGATTCGCGCCGAGGGCGGCGTGGCGCGCATGGCGAATCCGAAGCTGATCAAGGAAATCATGGCGACGGTGTCGATCCCGGTGATGGCCAAGTGCCGCATCGGTCACTTTGCCGAGGCGCAGATTCTGCAGGAGCTCGGCGTCGATTACATCGACGAGTCCGAAGTGCTGACACCGGCCGACGAAGAGCATCACGTGGACAAGCATGCCTTCAAGACGCCGTTCGTTTGCGGCGCGCGCAACCTGGGCGAAGCGCTGCGGCGCATTGCCGAGGGCGCGGCCATGATCCGCACCAAGGGCGAGGCAGGTACCGGCGACGTGATTCACGCCGTCAAGCACATGCGCCAGATCGTGAAAGAAATGAAGCAGCTGACCGTGATGAGCGATCAAGAGCTGTTACGCCGCGGCCAAGAATCATCAGGCTCCGTATGAGCTGATCAGGATGGTTGCCAAGGCAGGCAAGCTGCCGGTGCCGAACTTCTCGGCCGGCGGAATCGCCACTCCGGCGGATGCGTCGCTGATGATGCAGCTTGGCGCCGAAGCAATCTTCGTCGGCTCGGGCATCTTCATGAAGGACGGAGTCACGCCGCTCGATCTGTTCGAAGCCGGCCGAGCGCGCCGAAGCCGAAGCCCGCGCCAAGGCCATCGTCATCGCCACCACGCACTACAACGATGCCAAAGTTCTCGCCGAAGTCAGCGAGCAGGTTCCGGGCGCGATGAAGGGCCTGGCAGTCTCGGCGATCGCAGAGAAAGACATGCTGCAGACGCGAGGATGGTGAGGAGCTATCAGCTTTCAGCCGTCAGCTATCAGTTTGGGCGCGATGAGAATCGCGCCCTTTGTGTTGTGAGGTCAATCGGCTCCGGAATCCAGTCAAGGCTTACCGTCGAGCCGGATGCAGCCCCGCCAAAGCCCAAAAAGCGAGCGAAGCAGCTAGGTCGTATCACGCCCTATCTGTGATATTCTAAGACGTGAAAGAGCCGGGAAAGCCACGCAAGGTGGTGGATGAGACTACGCAAGTGCGTTGCGCTCTCGGCCAGGGAACCATTCGTGAAGAAGTCTGGCAGTATTCGCGGGGCGCGATAGCGAAATACAACCTGACCTTCATTAATCAATCTCTTTACGCCCATGACAACGGGCGGGTGCTGGGATACGACAACAATCACGCGCAACACCACAGGCATTATGCCGGTACGGAAACGAAATTTACCTTTGTCAGCTACGAGAAGCTGATGAAGCGTTTTCTAAGGGAAGTGCACGTCCTCCGCGAAAAGAAGGAGCCGATATGCCGCTGAAGATCCATACAGACGGATTCGAAGGATACGGGAAGCGAGCCTTGGTGCGGGCGCGGAAGCTCGATCAGCGGGAGCGCATCAAGCCCGAGATCACGATTACGTTCGACAATCCGCTGGCAATGCTTGAGGTACTGACCGCCGAGCGTATCCGGCTCGTACAAAAACTGAGGACCGGATCGTCGTCGATCACTGGCCTGGCTGCCGCCTTGGGACGCGATCCTAAGTCAGTGCGTAGAGATGTTTCAAAACTTGAGCGGGCAGGAGTGGTACGCACTCGTGAGCGAACCAATCCAGGTCATGGACGAGCGAAAGTCGTCGAGCCCGTGGCACGCGAATGTCGGCTCACCGCAGTTCTCTGAGGCCTACCTCGAATCATGCTTGAGCTCGCGATAATCTAAAGGTGTGACGTTCTTGCTGACAGCAGACGGTTCACGGCATCCCTTATAGCAAATGGCGAATAGTGTGCCAAAAATCGGCGTACTTGCCCTACAAGGCGACTTCGACGCGCATCGGCGGCGGCTGGAAGAACTGGGCGCCGAGGTCGTGCTCGTTCGCAAGCCCGAGCAGCTTGATGAGATCGAAGGCCTGGTGATTCCCGGTGGAGAGTCGAGCACGTTTCTCAAACTGCTGGGCGAAAAGGGATTTCAAAAGCTCAGCGACTTCGTTCATAACAAGCCCACGTTTGGGACTTGCGCCGGCGCAATCCTGCTGGCCAAGCAAGTCGAGAACCCCAGCCAGACTGGACTGAACGCCATCGATATGACGATCCGGCGCAACGCCTATGGCAGGCAGATCGATTCCACCATCGTCGAAGCGGTGACGTCGCTCGGCGGCAATCCCCTGGAGATGGTGTTCATTCGCGCTCCGCGAATTGAAGATGTGGGAGATGGAGTCGAGGTATTGGCGAAACGCGACGGCGATCCCGTGCTGGTGCGCAAGGGAAATGTCATGGCCGCAACCTTTCATCCTGAGTTGTCGGAGGATACGCGGGTACACGCCGAGTTTTTGAAGCTGGTAAAGAACGGCAAATAGCAATTGGGTTAGTGGTGATTCCTGCTTTGCATCAGGGTGCGGCTTTCGGCCGTGCCCTTTGTTGATTTTGCCATCCCGAGCGAAGGACCTGCTGTTTGTGCAGCCCCTGAAGAGTGTGCGTGAGAGCTCTGCCGTCCTTACAGGACTCGGGCACTTTTCCCACCTTACCCAGCGCTAAAGCGCTGGGCTAAGCTCTGCTGCGCCTACGGCGCTGGTTTTTTGCATGTTGAGTTCCACAGCCAACGCGAAAGTCCGGTTCTCGCGCGGACCCTGAAGGGGCTCGAGATCAATAACACAACCTACCCACCGTTCCGCTCCGCTCCACGGTGGGCTAACTCCTGAGCCGCCCTAGCCACACGTCTCTCGCAAAACCAGCGAGCGACGTAAGCGTGGCCGCGGGCTGGTCGCGTTGTGTACCCAACACAACGCCAACACCGGCAACATGGGCCGGCAAGAAGAACAGAGAGTGCCTGATCGTGGACCTCCAGAATCGTCCTCTTGAAAGAGCCCCTGTCCGAGAGCCATCTGCCAAAATCTGCGTTTCTGAGACTTCTGTCACAGACTTACACTTGTGCCTGCCATAGCCTTTGGTCATGGCAGCTTTAACCATGTCCGCTCAACAAGCCCGAAAGAGAACCATGCTTGTCCCGCGCGAACACGGCGCGTGGGGGATGTTGCTGGTACCGCTGGCGACCGGTGCGGTCGTGGCGTCGCGCATCGGCGTTCATGCGGAGCCGCTGGTGTTGTTCGTGGTCGCAACACTGGCGCTCTTCTGGTTGAGAACACCCGCGGAGGCGTGGCTTGGTCTGTCGCCTATCAAGACGCAGACGAAGGAAGAGCGCGCATCGGTTCTACGACTGATCGTGTTGCTCTGCATAGTCGCGCTGGCGAGCCTGGGGATTTTGTTCGCGACCGGATACGGGCGCGGACTCGTCATCATCGGCATTGTGGCAGCGGTTGCGTTGGGAGTGCAGGAGATCGTTAAGAAGCTCGGGCGCCCGGGCCGAATGCCGGCGCAGATTATCGGCGCCATCGGATTAACGTCGACGGCCGCGGGTGCATACTACGTCGCGAGCGGGACGCTCGATAGAACTGCCGTGTTGCTGTGGATTGCTAACTGGCTGTTCGCCGCCGACCAGATTCATTTTGTGCAGACCCGGATTCGCGGCAGCAAGCTGACGAGTTCAAGCGCGAAGTTCGCCCGCGGAAAGTGGTTCGTGTTCGCGCAGATCGGGTTGATCGTCGTACTCGCGGCGGCGGGCGTGTACCGCCTGATGCCGCTTTGGACATTGGTCGCATTTGTGCCAGCGTTCGTACGCGGAGGTGCGTGGTTCGTCCGTCCGACCCAGCCTTTGGATGTTCACAAACTGGGCTTCAGCGAGTTGGCGCAGGCGATTGTGTTTGGTGCGCTGTTGGTGACGGCGTTTCTGGTGGTTTGATTGGCAATGCAATTTCGACGGCTCGGCAGCTAAGACCCACTCAAGCCAAACGATGGCTTGAATGGGGCACCCGCGGGTCCTTCGGTCGCCGCGGCGACCTCAGGATGACAATTTGTGAGGAAGCTTATCGGCGCAGCTAAAGCTGCGCCCCTTCACTTGTGGCGGACGAAGAACTTCTCTTTGTCCACGTCCGCCGGGACCGCCACGTCGAAGAAGCCGACCATCATCTCTTCGTAAGTCTGGCCGCCCCACGTCACGGTTGCGTTGGGATCGGGATTGTGCGGGTTCTCGTCCGAGTTGTCATACCACGCAACGGCCTGCAAGCGCGTTCCGGCCTTCAAGAAGCGGGGTTGCGCCAACCGGTAGCTGAGCTGCCAGTGGAAGTGATAGTTCACACGCAGCAAGGTTTCCTGGATCGAGCCATCCGGGTTGAGGAGGTTGTACTCGAAGCGCTTGCCGCGCAGGTGCATGTGAGGGAAGAAGCTGAGCAGCGTGCAGTCGTTGGGCAGCGTGCCGGAGACATCGACACGGTAATCGTCCTCGCGCGGCGGGATAACAAAGCTGTGATTGGTAAGTTGCAAGGTCAGCACTCGCTGCGCGGGTTTCTCTTTGGCGAAGACCAGGCCGACGCTGGTCTGATCGCTGGCGGCGTGTCCGTTGGCGGTGTAGTGCATCTGGAAAACCAGGTCGGAGCCGGCGGGGATGAACTTGGCCATGTTCGCGGGCCAGTGGTCGGGCTGGCTGCCGGGAGCGTAGACCAGCAGCATATCGGTGGTGGTCTCGTGGGCTTCGGCGCGCATCTTCGGATCTTTGAAGTCGGACGCGACAAAAGGTACCCCCACCGGCGCGGAGCGCAGCCAGTCGGAGTTCGGCGGCCGGATGTAGACGACGGCGTGATGCACGTGCTCTGGGCTGGGATGGCTTTATCTCCGACTCGCGCACCCACATGTCGTGAGTAAATCCGGTAGGCACGATCTGGTAGGTGTACTCGATATCGCCGGATGCGGGAATCGCGACGGGCTTCAGCATGGCGACAACTTTGTCTGGCGCATCGATGTTCCAGCCTTGTGGCCAGTGCTTCGGGGGCGGAGCGTCTTTGGGCGAACCGGCGGGGGCACCTTCGTCAACCCATTTGCTGATAGTCGCAATCTGCTCCGCTGTAAGCGACGGGTCGTTGGAGAACTTGCCATAGCGCGGATCGGCAAACCATGGCGGCATGGTCTTTTGCTCAACGGCTAGGCGAATTGCGCCCGCCCACGGTTTCGTTTGCTCATAGGTGACAAGGGGCATGGGCGCGACTTCGCCCGGGCGATGGCAGACCTGGCAATGGTCCTGAAGAATGGGGAGTACGTCTCGGTAGAAGGTCGGTGATGAAGTTCGGGGCTGCGGGTTCGGTTTCGCGGCGGAGAGCAGCAAGAGAGAGATGCACGAAGCAAACGCGAGGAGGATACGGAAGGTCGCTTGGCGCCGCAATGAAATCAGGAAGGGCAACCAGCGATTTTATCGCGTGCGAAGGGGCGGGGAGAGGGTCGTCCTTCAAGCAGGGAAGAAACAGCAGATCCCTCACCTCTAAAGAGGTTCGGGATGACAAAATCCCACTACTTTAATGGCGCAGCTAAAGCTGCGCCCCTTCAAAACAGTAGCGACCGGGGTTTTTCAGCCGCCTGCAAAGCCGTGCCCTGATACGAGGCTGCTGGCGTTACTTGGAACGGCGCAGTTGAAGCTGCGCCCCTTCAAAACCGAATCTAGTCGTTCTGCTCCTGCAACTCCTCTGGCGCGCCGTGGCGACGCAACAGTTGTGGCAGGTTCTGGGAGAACGCCGAGCGCGGCAGCACCATGTCGCATCCTGCTTCCTGCGCCTTCATCTTCAGTTCACCTTGCACGTGCGAGACGAAGCCGATGATGTTGGTGGCCTTCTTCAGTTTTGATTTCAGCTTCGGGATGAGCGTAAGCGGCTTGGCGCCCAGATTATTCAGGTCGAAGATGATGAGCGAAGGCTTATCGTCGCCGTTCTGTCCCATGCGTTCGTAGAGATCTTTGTCGGTCTTAACGAACTCGACCTTCACGTTGAGCTTGCGGCCAGTCTCCTGGATCTTGGTCAGGAAGAACAGGTCGTCGACAAAGGCGAAGATGCGCGCTGGGCCGGGATCGGCGGTCACGGGTAGCGGCTCGGGATCAGCCGGCAGGAACTGCTTGGCGAAACCCGGGCCTACACGACCGCGACCCCGTCCTTGCTGGTTGCCGTTGCTGTTGCTGTTACCGTTCTGTGCCGCACGGTAGCTGTGGTCCATGGGAGCGGTATAGATGCCGCCGCCCGTCTGGGTTTGGCTGGTGCGCGGTCCGGGACGATGGCCCGGCTTGCGGGCTTTGCCGTGACGCTGCTGACCGGGACCCTGTTGCGGGCCGCGACCTTGGCCTTGTCCTTGTCCCTGGGGCTGAGCACCTTGCGTGGCAGGTCCACGACGCCCGCGGCGCCGTCTGCGTCCTTTCCCTCCGCCGGGTTGGCCGGATGGAGGGTTCGTTCCTTGGTTCATGCTTCTCTCGTTAGTCACTTCTCGCAGGTTGCGAGTTCCCACATCTGGACCGCATTTGCTGGCTGCTGCTCGCACTACAAAACTGCGGAGTCTGCAATTATGCGGTTGGAGTCGTTCTCGAATTCGAGTTCGTTACGTCCATCTGGCGCCTGGATAAGTTGGCGCATGGAACGCCGGCACGAAGGTGCGGCGATTGGAGGACATCTCTATGGTACCCAGCTTTCACTGTGAAACGCAAGCTCCAAACCGTCCTTTTCTCATGAGATGCAGCTTTTTAATTACCCGGGGCACTGAATGGTGATTCACTGCAAGCGATACTTCAATTCAGCCGGGCCAGCAGTTGCCGGACCATGTCGAGCGTCTCCTGAACATCTTCAGCGTCCCTAGCATCGGGGCAGGCCTTCAGATAATTCGCCAGGTCCTGGGCAGCGCCCACATACTGGTCGAGATTCAGCCTGACCAGCGCACGCTCACGCAACAGCTCGTTGCACCGCGGCGGTATGACCAGCAGCAGATCGAGAACCATCAGCCCCTTGCGGAGGTTCCGTTGCGTGCAATAAATCTGCCGCAGGTTATTGAGCATGCGGGTCAGTATCTCGCGCCGGGTTACCGGTGACAGGAATTCCGGTTTGAATTCGAGTTCCCCGCGATAAATCTCCTTAAGCCGGTTGTCGCAATCCCCCAGGGTCAGCACCCGTCCGCGATGGAAGGGGTCGATGATGATCTCGCCTGACATCAAGTCGTAATGCTTCAACAGAAAATGTCCGGGCATGGCCGTGCCGGCCAGGGGGAAGCCGATACGGCGAGCCACCTCCAGGTACACCACAGACAGCGTTATTGGGATGCCTAATTTGCGGTCCAGAACATCGTTGAGAAAAGAATTTCGCGGGTCGTAGTAATCGTCGCGATTGCCGCGCAGGCCTTCTTCGTCGAACAGAACGCGATTGAGCGTGGCGACAGTTTCGCGAGCGCTCGGACTGGCGCGCAAGCCCCGCTTAGCCCTTGCCGCCAGATTGTCGAGGCGCTGCAGGTAGAGCTCGCGGTCGAGGTCGGGATACTCGATGCCAGCCAGGGCCAGCGCAGCTCCGGCGAGATCGATGGATTCGTCTTCGTGCGCCGGGCCCACCAGCTGCGCGAAATCCTGAACCGCCTTGCGATAGGGATCTGATCCCAGCATTCGTGCGTTAGATGAGTCGCATGGTGCCGCAGATTCGGTGAAGGTGCGGCGAAGCACTGCGCCTGCGAAGCTACTCACGCTGCGGGCGGGTTATAGTGAAACGTCATGCCATCCGCCAAAGGCCGCAAACAAAAGAGCGCAGTCAAGGTTCTCTCCAGCAAGGTTTCCTTTCGAGGCAAGGTCTTCAGCGTCACTACCGATCACGTGGTCGAGCCCAACGGGGTTACTGCGGTTCGGGATGTGGTGCGCCATTCCGGCTCGGTGGTGGTGCTGGCGATCGACGAGACGGCGGCTGAGCCGCGGGTGCTGCTGGAAAAGCAATATCGGTATGCCGCGCGCGATTACCTGTGGGAGATTCCTGCCGGCCGCATCGACGGGAAAGAGAAAGCGCTGGCGGCTGCCAAGCGCGAGCTGCGGGAAGAGACCGGCTACAAAGCAAGATCGTGGCATAAGGCGCTGTTCTTTTATCCCAGCCCGGGATTCATGGACGAGACGATGACGGTATTCCTGGCGCAGGGGCTAAAGGCAGGCGAGGCAGAACCGGAAGCCGACGAGCGGATTGAATACGAATTGGTGCCGCTCTCGCGAGTGGTGAAGATGATTGAGTCGGGGGAGATTTGCGACGGCAAAACCATTTCTGCCGTGCTTTGGTTCAAGGCCCGGAAACGAAGCTGAACTGGGGCTTGCGGATCGCGTTTCGAATGCGTGGCGTGGGTGTTGAAATCGTGGTTACTTCTGAGGTATCACCGTCGGTCAATAGTTAATTAATTCCCCCTAAACCTACGCTTCTCAAAGAAATAAGCTGTATACCTTCTTGACACTACTGCCCCATAAAGAGCAGAATTAAGACACGCCGTTGACAGGCAAAAGCTGATCTGCCGCAGGTCCCCCGGGAACGCAAGCTCCTCCTCGATCTGGGCTGGGTAGGTACCAGCCTGTTGAACGTAATTCAAGACAGCACCCCACCCAACGGGTGCTGATGGGCGTGGGCCCGGAGGAAGAAAGAAAGTGAAATTGAAGGGAACCGTCAAGTGGTTCAATAACGCGAAAGGTTTCGGCTTTATTGGCCGGGACGATGGTCCGGATGTGTTTGTGCACTACAGCGCCATTCACATTGAAGGTTACAAGAGTCTGCAGGAAGGCGATCCTGTGGAGTTTGAGATCGTGCAAGGACAGAAGGGGCCTCAGGCCGACAACGTCACCAAGGTGCAGTAGCCGATTCCTCGCCTCTTCCGGCAAACCCAGCCGCCCGGCTGGGTTTTGCTATTTGGGTCGCCGTTTATCTTCGTTGGCCGCCACGCGTTAGAATTTCGCTTTAGGTAAGTCTCACTTGGATAACAAAGCCATCGCGAACGTCTTCTACGAAACCGCTGATCTCATGGAGATCAACGGCGACGACGGATTCCGTATCCGCTCTTACCAGCGTGCTGCTGAGGCGATTGAGGCCGCGCCGGACCAGGTTGCTTCCCTGCTGGACGAGCCTAAGAAGCTGCTGGAAGTGCCCGGCATCGGCAAAGGCATGGCCGCCAACATCAAGGAGCTCTGCGAAACCGGCAAGCTGAAGCTGCACCAGGAGCTGCTGGAAAAATATCGGCCATCGATGCTCGAACTGCTGAAGATTCAGGGGCTGGGGCCAAAAACCATCGCTCTCATCTGGAACGCCTTCCAGGTGAGCGACCTGGCGGGGGTTGAACAGCTCGCGCGCGAAGGCAAGCTGCGCGAACTGCCACGGCTAAGTGAAAAGTCCGAGCAGAAGATACTCAAGGCGATCGAAGATTACCGCCGCATCTCGGGACGCTTCCTTATTGATGAAGCCGACCGCACGGCGCAGAAACTCACCACGCATCTCGCGCACATTCAGGGCATCGAGAAGATCACGCCGGCAGGCTCATTTCGCCGCGGCCGCGAGACCGTGGGCGACCTCGACATGCTCATCACCGGGCCATGCTGTGTTGAAGACCACTTGCGGGCCGAACTGATTGAGGAGATTCTGCGCTTCCCCGGCATCGTCGAGGTGCTGGCGAAAGGCGATAACAAGGTCAGTTTCAAGTTGCGCAACGGCATGCAAGTGGATGTGCGAACGTTGCCGCCGGACTCCTACGGAGCCGCCCTGCAGTACTTCACGGGGTCAAAGAACCACAACGTGACGTTGCGTCAGCGCGCTCTGAAACAGGGCTATACCCTAAGCGAGTACGGACTGTTCACGCTGGAGGGCAACCAGCGCGTCGCGGGCACAACGGAAGACGAAATCTATGGCAAGCTGGGGCTGGACTACATTCCGCCTGAGCTGCGCGAGAATTGCGGGGAGATCGAGGCCGCGGCCAAGCACACACTTCCCAAGCTGGTTGAGCTCGGCGATATCCGGGGGGAAGTGCACATGCACACCGTCGAGACCGATGGACGCTGCACCATCGACGAGATGGCCGAGGCGGCCAAAGAGCGCGGTTACAAGTACATCGCCATCACCGATCACTCGAAGAACCTGGCCTTCGCCAACGGGCTCGACGACGCACGCGCCGAACAGCACATCCGGCGGATTCGCGCAGCCAACGAGCAGATCGATGGCATTACAATTCTCGCCGGCATCGAGGTCGACATCCTGGGCGAAGGCGAACTCGACCTGTCTGACTCTGTGCTCGAACAGATGGATGTGGTGGTTGCCAGCGTCCACTCACTGTTCAGCCAGGAACTGCAACAGATGACGGACCGCCTGCTGCGCGCCATCGGCAATCCGAATGTGTCGATCCTCGGTCATCCCACGGGACGCCTCCTACTGAAGCGCGACGCCTACAAGTTCGACATGGAGGCGATCCTCAAGTCAGCGGCAGAAAACAAAGTTGCGATGGAGCTGAATGCCTATCCCGACCGGCTTGACCTCAATGACGTGCATCTGCGGATGGCGCGCGATCGCGGGGTGAAGATTGTTATCAACACCGACGCCCACCACACTTCCCATTTTGAGAAATTAAAGTACGGAATCCTTCAGGCGCGCAGAGCATGGTTGACTTCGGGTGACATCCTGAATACTCTTCCGGAGCGAGAACTCCGCAAGGCCATGAAGCACATCTGGCCATCCAATTAGCCGGCTTTGCGGGAAGCAGTCCGAGCCGTCTCCCAGGAGCCTCTCATGACTAGCCCTAAGCAGCACCGGCGCGAATTCGACGCCGGCCATGTGCCGATCACCGAAGAGTTCGACAGCCCACGCCGGACGTTGCCACCCGTTCTCACGCTCGCTATCGCCCTGATTGTCGTGGTGGTATTTATCGTCGGCATCGGCTACACCTTCCGTGCCAAGCCGATCGCACAGGGACAGATCGACAACGTCTTCTTCAGCCAGAACCAAGGTCAGCCCAACTCGATGATGGCGATCCAGGTGACGCTGCGCGCCGTGGGCGACAAGCCGCTCTACATAAAAGAGATCACGGCGGAGTTGAGCACGCAGAGCGGGAGCTTCACCGACGAGGCGGCCTCAGCTTCCGATTACAGCCGCTATTTCCAGGCCTACCCCGACCTGAAAGACCACGCCATGAAGCCGCTGGCGGTGGAGAGCAAGCTTGCCCCTGGGGCACAGGAAAGCGGAACCGTGATCGTGACCTTCCCTGTCGACCAGGGCGAGTTCAACGCCCGTAAAAGCCTGACCGTGACGGTGCAACCGTACGATCAGAAGCCGATTGTGCTGAAGGAAACGGGGAAGTAGCGGCTCCGGAAGGTCTGTACCGGAGCCGATCTAAGCGGATATTTACGGCGTGACCGGCGTAGGCGCGTTCTTCGGAGTCGCCAGGTATCCGGTGATTGAGTTCTTGGTTTCGGAGAAGACAACGATCTCGTACAGCAAGCGATCGCGCCCGGTGTAGAACTGCAAAGGCTCGCCAACGGTGCGGTCCTTCTTTTCGATGGTGCGGTCATCGGCGATCACGTTCAAAGTGAATCGGCTCTTCTTGGCATCCACCTTCTTCAATTGCAGGCTCACCGTGGATACCGGTTGCTTCTGGTTCTTCTGCAAGGTGAAGTCGTAATAGTTGCGCTCGCCCTTCCGCTTGAGCATGTCCAACTCACCGGCGTTGCGGGCGACCAGTCCACTCTGTACTCCTAAATCGCCAATGGTCTTCTCCAACTTCTGGTTGGTAGCGGCGAGATCCGTCTGGGTCTTCTGAATGTCGG
The DNA here is from genome assembly GCA_963791965.1 of uncultured Acidobacteriaceae bacterium. GTDB lineage: Bacteria > Acidobacteriota > Terriglobia > Terriglobales > Acidobacteriaceae > CAVVDY01. The sequence continues at coordinate 732,573 of CAWBUK010000011.1, forward strand.
TCTTCGCGCCGCCCAGCTCGGTCTTAACTCCGCTCACCGCCGTGTTGACGGCAGCGATCTGTTGGCCCTGCTGCTTCTGCTCTGAGGTGAGCTTGGCTTCCGCTTGCTTCTGCGCACGCGCAAGGTCAGCTGCCTGCTGTGCCATCTGCTGCTTGGTAAGTCCGACCTCGGAGGTCAGCGCCTGCTTAAACTCATTCGACGTGCTGTGCAGCCTGGCGACCAGCTGCTGCTGCGCATCGTTCAGGGCTATCTGCTTCTGCTCAAGCGCCTCCAAGCGCGTCTTGAGCGAATACATGAAGTAGAAGGAGCTCGCAACGTACACCACCGCCAAGGCGAGGATGACATACAGAAAAATGTGGCTCCGTGAGGTTCCTGACGGCTGGTCAGGGGTATCCAGAGCCTTACCGGTACCGGCGTCAAACATCTAGGAGTTCCTTTCTTCGAAAGGGAATTTTGGAGGAGACCAAATTCCCTGTCAATAACATCTTACGAGTGCAGCTGCTGCTAAGGCGAGTAGCTGAGCGGTTACTAAATTGCTAACTTAAGTACAGCGGCTACTCAGAAACATAAGGTTTCATCCTAGTTCTTAAGCCTCTCTGGTTCAGACACTTACAAACCCGAGAGACGGCGCCGAGTTCTTGCCTTTAGGCCGGTGGGGAAGAATTGCGGATAAAGCGAATTTTTTATACGGTCAGCCAATACCCAGGAGTTATCGTGCGCTTCACTTCTTATCGGAACCTACTCTGGATCACAGCCCTGCTGGCAGCATCCGGTATCGCGGCACCGGCGCAGCACTTTGCGAGCGGGGCTAATCCTCCCCCGCCAATTCAGCAACTCTCGACCGCTAACACCGGGGGAACCGCAGGTCAGGCGAGCGCCGATTCCGCCGCGCAGCCGGCAACTTCAGCTTCTCCGGCGAAAAATCCTGTCTCGGGGCAGGCGGGAGTGCCAGTAGAGAAGGCCAGCGTAGTCCCCGATTCGGCAAGTCTGTTGCCCGTTGCTGCGCTGGTCGGATTCAGCTTCCTGCTGGGCGGGATCGTCTGCGGCACTATCAAGAAGCGCCCGTGACGGCGATCATGCCAGCGCGTGGTGCACAATCTCCTGCGCTTCTTCGACGATAGCGTCAAGGTGCGCCTCATCTCGAAAACTCTCCGCGTAAATCTTGTAAATGTTCTCAGTGCCGGAAGGCCGGGCGGCGAACCATCCCGTCTGGGCAACTACCTTTAGTCCACCGATTGGCGCATCATTCCCGGGCGCCCTAGTGAGCTTGGCGACGATCGGCTCGCCGGCCAGTGTGGATTCCTTCACTGCGTCCGGCGAGAGCTTACTTAGCTTAGCTTTTTGCTCGGGAGTAGCTGCTGCGTCGATGCGCGTGTACAGGGGCGAGCCGAATTCCCTGGTCAACTCCTGGTAATGTTCGCCCGGATCTTTGCCGGTGACGGCCATGATTTCAGCCGCCAGCAGCGCGAGTAGCGGGCCATCCTTATCGGTGGTCCAGACAGTGCCATCCTTGCGCAAGAAGCTGGCGCCGGCGCTCTCTTCTCCCCCGAAGCAGAAGGTTCCGTCGAACAGGCCGGGCGCGAACCACTTGAATCCCACCGGCGTCTCGCTCAGCTTGCGCCCCAGTTTCTGCACCACCCGGTCGATCATGCTGCTGCTGACCAGCGTCTTGCCGACGATGACGTCAGGCGACCATTGGGGCCGGTGCGTGAGCAGGTACTGGATTGCGACGGCGAGGTAGTGGTTCGGGTTCATCAATCCAACCGAGGGCGTCACAATGCCGTGACGGTCGGAGTCGGGATCGTTGGCGAAGGCGACTTGGTATTTATCCTTCAGCCGCACCAGCGACGCCATGGCGTATGGGCTGGAGCAGTCCATGCGAATCTTGCCATCGTGATCGACGGTCATGAACGAAAACGTCGGATCGATCTTCGGGTTCACCACCTCAATCGACAGCCCATAAACAGAGTTGATTGGCTCCCAATACGGCTCAGCGGCTCCGCCCAGGGGATCGACAGCCAGCTTCAGCTTGGCGTCGCGAATCGCCTCCATGTCGATGACGTTGCGCAAGTCATTGACATAGGGCATGACGAAATCCTGCTGATGGGTGGTGCCGGCCCGCATCGCCGACTCAAATGAGACGCGCTTTACGCCAGCATTGCCGGCGCGCAGCAGATCGTTGGCGCGGTCCTGAATCCAGCCCGTGACATCCGTATCGGCAGGCCCACCATTGGTCGGGTTGTACTTGAATCCACCGTCCTCCGGCGGGTTATGGGAGGGAGTTATGACGATTCCGTCGGCCAGGTGCTCTTTGCGCCCACGGTTGTAAGCCAGGATGGCGTGCGACACCGAGGGCGTGGGGGTGAAGCCGTCGTCGGGCTGAATGACGGTTTCCACGGCGTTGGCTGCCAGCACTTCGAGCGCAGTGCGCTGGGCCGGACCCGAGATGGCGTGCGTGTCCTTGCCCATATAAAGGGGGCCGTCAACACCCTGCTGCTTGCGGTATTCGCAAATCGCCTGCGTAATAGCCAGAATATGGGCTTCAGTAAAGCTGGCGTTGAGGGGAGTTCCGCGGTGGCCGCTGGTGCCGAAGGTGACCATCTGGGCGGGATCGTTGAGGTCGGGAGTCTGTCCGTAATAGTCGCGCTCCAGGCGCGCTACATCGATCAGCATGCTCTTCGGAGCCGGTTTGCCTGCCAAAGGAGAAATGGTTTCGCGCTGTTCTGTCGCTTCCGTCATGCTGAAGTCCCCCTGCCCCTTTTTAGCATGACAAACCCGGGTCTTGCCGGGTGTGAATAGTTATCAAATTGAAAGGCCGCGTTTTTCTTTCCAAGCAACCATTCCCGTGCTGCTCTCCATCCAACCCAGAACGCGTCAGGTCTATCTCCGTTCGCATGATGCGATAATCGCCGTGCCCAATCCCGCATCTACGTCCGCCTACAACCCAGCTGGAGTACGTTTTCAACGGCTTTCTCCAGAGGAATTAGTTATCCGCCTCGCCGCCATTGTGGACTCATCCGAGGACGCGATCGTCGCAAGAGACGAACGGGGAACCATCAATACCTGGAACCTGGCCGCCGCCCAGATGTTTGGCTATGAGGCTGAGGAAGTTGTCGGCCAGTCTATTCTTCTGCTTGTGCCTCCCGACCTGCACCACGAGGAACTGGCGAACCTGGAGCGGTTGCGGCAGGGCGAGCGCATTGCACACTTCCACACACAATGGCTGCGTAAGGGCGGTCGAAGGGTCGAAATCTCTCTTTCCATCTCTCCCATCCGGGACGCAAGCAACCGCGTCGTTGGCTCCGCCTTGATCGCGCGCGACCTGGGACCGCAACAGCGCGAACAGGCGGCGCATGCTCGATTGGCGGCCATCGTGGAATCCTCTGACGATGCCATCATTGCAAAAGATATGAACGGAGTCGTGACCGACTGGAACATTGCCGCCGAGAGCATGTTTGGCTACACCGCGGAGGAGATGGTCGGCCGCTCCATCCTGACCATCATTCCGCCGGAGCTGCAGCATGAAGAACCGGTCATCCTGGGAAAAATACGGGCAGGTGAACGGATTGAACATTACGAAACCTATCGTATGCACAAGTCGGGACGGCGGGTGGATGTTTCGCTTACACTGTCACCGATGCGTGACGCGCGCGGACGGGTGATTGGGGCCTCGAAAATTGCCCGCGACATCTCCGACCGCCTTCATTCTGACAACGCGCGCATGATGCTGGCGGCGATTGTGGAGTCTTCGGAAGACGCCATCATTTCCAAGACTCTCGATGGCATCATCACCACCTGGAATGCCTCGGCCGAGCGACTGTTCGGGTACAAGCCTGACGAGATCATCGGCCAGTCAGTACTGCGGCTGATTCCCCCGGAACTCCACTTTGAAGAGCCGCATATCATCGCTAAGCTGCGCAGCGGCGAACGTATCGAGCACTTTGAGACGCGGCGCATGCGCAAGGACGGCGAGGTCATCGATATCTCGCTGACGGTCTCTCCGATCAAGGACGCGAAGGGACGTGTGGTGGGAGCCTCGAAGATCGTTCGCGACATCAGCGGACGCAAGGCTGTCGAGGCCGCCATGATCGAGAAAGAGAAACTTGCGGCTGCCGGGCGTCTGGCGGCGACGCTCGCCCATGAGGTCAATAATCCTCTCGAGTCCATTACCAACCTGGCGTACCTGCTGGTGCATCACGAGCCGCTCGACGAAGAAGCGCGCAAGTATGCCGAACTGCTGCTGCAGGAAGCGCAGCGTGCCGGCGACATCACCCGGGAGACGCTCAGCTACCATAAAGCCGCTCGCGAAAGGTCCGAGGTAAACATCAAAGAGATACTGGGCCATATAGCGCGCTGGAAGAAAAAGAAGCTGGACACCCGGCGGATTGAATTCAAACTGGAGTTCGAGAATCCTCCCTTAGTGTCAGGCTATTCCGGGGAATTACAGCAGGTGTTCGACAACCTCATCGAGAATGCCATGGATGCGCTGCCCGGCGGAGGAACGATTCGGGTGCGCGCGCGAGGGCGACGGATTGGGCAAACTCAACAACTGCTGGTAAGCGTCTGTGACAGCGGCGAAGGGATACCGCGCAAAGTGTTGTTCAAGATTTTCGATCCCTTCTTCACCACCAAGCCAAAAACCGGCAGCGGGCTTGGACTGTGGGTGACGCGCGAGATCGTACAGAAACACGGCGGAGCCATCAGGGTCCGCAGCGTAAACGTGGGGCCGCGACGCGGATCCGTGTTCACTGTCATGCTTCCCACATCACCGGCCAACAAACCGCTACCGCCGCGCAATGTGGTTTCCTTCCGGGTCCCCTGATCGTTCCGGGCATTCATGACTCCTGAGGATGCCGTCCCTCCTGATGGACGTACTTGATCACTTCGACATCGGAAATCGCAATCAGTCCCTCTGAGACCATATCGTCCAGCGCCGGTAACAAGCGCTGCATGTTCTCGTTAGTGTCGATGATCTGCACGAGGATTGGCGCATCGGGAGAGAACTGGAACAGGTGCGACCGGCGAATCCTGGTGCTAGCGCCGTAGCCCTCAATGCCACGCAATACCGTGGCGCCCGCGATATCCAGCTCGCGACAACGCTCGACAATCGCCTGGTAAAGTGGGCGGCCGTGCCACTGGTCGTCTTCGCCGAAGTAAACGCGCAGCATCTTGGCTCTGCCTTCGAGTTTCATTTCTGCGCCTCGTCTGTCGGGGTTTCGTGGGCCTCAGCACGCCTGGCCTTGCTCTTCTGAGACGAAAGCACCGGCTGACCGTGCGAGTACTTGATGACGTCCACGTCGGAAAGCACAACCAGCCCTTGCTTGACCATTTGATCGAGCACCGGGATGAACGCGCGCAGTTTCGGCTCGGAATCCACCACGGTAAGCAGGATGGGAGCGTCATGCGAGAGGTTGAGGGTCGAATCCTTGTGCATGCGGCGGTTGGCACCGTAGCCCAGAATCCCGCGATACACTGTCACTCCTGCGAGATCGTTAGCGCGCAACGCCTGCACCAAGGCTTCGTGCAGAGGCTTGCCGTTCCAGCGATCATGCTCGCCGATAAGAATACGCATCAACTTCGCCTGGGCCTCCAGCTTCTCTACCGGAGCAGGCTGCTGTTGTTTCTCACCCGGCGGTATTGGCCGAATAACATTCGTATCGTGGACTTCAATCAGTCCTTCGCTGGCAATCTCCGCCAGTTTGGGGAGAACTTCCTGCACCCGCTCAGGCGTTTCAATGAACTCAATCTTGATGGGCATGCGATCCGAAAGCTCAACCAGGCGGCTGGTATGAAGCTTATGGTCGGTACCGAATCCGGCTATTCCGCGCGTGACCGTCGCATCCGAAATTCCGCGAAAGAAGAGATAGTCCAGGATGGCTGCGTAACAGGCGGTTCCGTGATAGTTCTGCCCCTCGATCACATAGACCGTAACCTTCTTAGCTGGCCCCGTTTCTAGCAAGTGACCTCCCTTAACACCACTGCGGGCTGCGATGATAGAGACTGACTGCTCGAGCCCCAGTTGCCACATGGGATCTTCTCGTCATTCGGCACTCCCACCTTTAGTTGATTCATACGAATACCCGACCCAGGGCATCGCCGGCCCAAACAGCGATGAATCCAACGACTACGCTGACCGCGACATTAAGCAAACCGGTCAGCATTTGACCGTCCTGTATGGCCCTGAGCGTTTCATATTCGAAGGTCGAAAACGTTGTATACGCCCCAATGAATCCAATGGGAAGCAGATAGCGCCAGTACGCACTGGCGGTTGTGCGGGCCAGCAGAGCCATCACCAGTCCGATAAGGAAGCAGCCTGTCATGTTGACCACGAAAGTACCGTACGGAAACCGCACGCCATAACGGCTTCCGAGATATGTCCCTAGTAAATAGCGGGCAATCGCGCCAACAAAGCCTCCGATACCAACAACCAGGTATTTCAGCAAGCCTTTGACCCTTTCTCTGTTCTCTCTGCCACTGATCGCAGCAAAGCGCCATCAGTACCACACGCTCGGCACGGAACAGTTCTCTTAATTTTCTTGGAGGCTTGCCGGGGACATAACTCCGCGACAAGTTTCCTTGTCAGGAGTCATCATCTGTCCCGGTAATCGGAAGGACAGCGGTTGGGGGTGAACTCCTTCACCCTGCTGCACAATATTCTTCTCTTTCATAGCCCAGGGCCAAGGGAGAAGTCAAGTGTCCAGCGCCAGTACCGAAATCCCTCCGGTCGGAATACCATGATCTGTTTGCTCACACCTACGGGATTTCAATTGCCGTGGGAGCGATGGCGGCGCGACACTGATAGCAGACCTGCAACGCGAATTTATATCAGCGGTAAAAAGGGAGATATGACGACAGCACTTTTAGAGCTCGAACCCAAATCACTATGGAAGCATTTCGGCGCCCTGACCCAAATTCCGCGCCCTTCAAAAAAAGAAGCCAAGGTACGCGAATACGTGATGTCTGAAGCTGCCCGGCTTGGCCTTGAAGTTATCAAGGATCGCTCCGGCAACCTCATCATTCGGAAACCGGCACACAAGGGCCGCGAGAAGGCCCCCATGGCATCTGTTGCAGGGACATCTCGACATGGTCTGCGAAAAGGATGAAGGCACCGCTCACGATTTCGACCGCGATCCCATCAAGGTCGCGCGCGATGGCGACTGGATAAAGGCCGTCGGCACGACGCTTGGCGCAGATAACGGTATTGGAGTGGCCGCTGCACTGGCGGTTATGGAAAGTAAGGACATCGCTCACGGTCCGCTGGAGTTTGTCTTCACCATTGACGAGGAGACCGGCCTCACCGGCGCGACCGAGTTTCGTGGTGGTGTTCTGAAATCCAAGTACTTCCTCAACCTTGACACTGAAGAGATCGGGAGTCTTTGCATCGGCTGCGCCGGAGGGGTGAACACGACCGCGCGCCGCAAGATCACGCGCCAGGCGCCCACGGGAAACAAGGCATTTCGCATCAAGGTGGCAGGACTCAAAGGCGGCCATTCCGGCGTGGATATTCACCAGGGACGCGGCAACGCCTTGCGCATTCTTGGCACTGTGCTGCAAAGCGCGCTGGCGGCACTTCCCGTGGAGGTTGCCGATATCAAAGGCGGCAACGCTCACAACGCAATTCCACGCGAGGCCTGGGCCGTCGTCGTGGTAGATGGCGGCCGAGCCGCCAAGTTGAAGAAGGTTATTGCCGAAGCAGAGGGTCATTTCAAAACCGACTTAGGCAGCTTTGATCCTGGACTGCAGATTAGCGTCGAGCCGGTACAGCGTCCGGAGAAGGTGATTAAAGCGAAAGATGCGCAGGCCATCGTCGACCTGATGGTGACAGTCCCTCATGGAGTGCTCGCTATGAGTCCGGACATCGCCAGGCCTGGTACAGAATTCGACCAACCTTGCGACCATGTCGACCGAGGGCAACAAGGTTGAGATTCTCACCAGCCAGCGCAGCGCAATCGATGGCAGCAGGCGCGCCGCAGCCAACACGGTGGCAACAGTATGCCGCCTGGCGGGATTCGAGACCGAGCACAACGGCAGCTATCCGGGATGGAAGCCGCAGCCGGATAACGATCTGGTGCGGAAATCGCAAGAGGTGCACGAGAAGGTGTTCGGCAAGCCGGCCAGCCTCATTGCCATGCACGCCGGGCTGGAGTGTGGAGTAATCGGGGAGAAGTATCCTGGAATGCAACTGATCTCCTTTGGGCCCACCATTGTCGACGTGCACAGCCCCAATGAGAAAGTCCAGATCTCAACCGTCGAAAGCTTTTGGAAGTACCTGAAGGCGCTGTTGGAGAACGTCTAACGAAAAATTAGGACATCGCTAAACTGCCGAATCGCCGGCAACCGTACAGCTCGGCACGCGGGATCGGTAATACTTAGGCGGGCAAGACTCTGTGCCAGACAGGGTCTTGCTTATCTTTTTGGACTAACTATCGCGGCAGCGATGTGTCCGCTATTGTCGGAGAGTGGGCAGCTGCCGACGCCGCTGTCGGCTGACACACTGTAAAATATGACAGCTCACGGTTTCTACCCTGCGGAGGGATGTGTGAGCGGTTGAAACAGGCGGTCTTGAAAACCGCTGTACGGGAAACCGTACCGGGGGTTCGAATCCCTCTCCCTCCGCCATCTCGTCCTACATTGTGGGATTATCTGTGTAGAAGACGTCCAAAAGGCCGTCTTTACCGCTATTCCGCGGGTTACTTCAGCCCCTCCACCAAATAAAGGTCTCCAACCGTACGATGGAAACCGTACACGTACGATTTTCCGTCAGGATTCATCAGCACCGGAGAGATGGGTGTTGGCTTGTACCACTGGGACGGTAAGAAGGATTGAGGTGGAGACGTCGACTCCGCCGCCACTATAATTTCCACCGGCCGGCATACGACCGTGATTTACGTTCGGGGGAGTTGCCGGCGTGGCCTCGATGTTGATCTGCACATTGAAATCGTCATTACACTCGTAACGTATCGCGTGCAGTTGCAGCCCTTGCACTGTGTGCGCCCGGCAACCCCACGACGGGCCGGGCGCTGGCGTCGCTGATGTCGCCGAGCCGGCGATAGTGTTCATAGATCGGCCCAGAGAGAACATAGGCCTGGCCATTGCTGCGAGCCACGATCATGCCGCGCTCGAAGTAGGCCGCGGTGCCGCCGGCTTCAACCGTTTTGAAAGAGTCGGCAATGGGAAAGCCAAGATAGTCGCGTAGGATCTGTCCGCCTGCCGCCTTGGCCGAGATCACAGAGGGCGAACTCCATTTTCGATAAATCGCGTTGCCGATGGAGACCGCGCCATACGCGGGGTGATAAAAGATGGCGTGGTCGGTGAACTCCTGAAGCGTGCTGACGCCGTCGGGGAAGGTGCGAGGATCGGAGGAGGCCGCGACAACGGCTCCTAACATCGCAGCTTTTCCTTTGACCAACTTTGTTCCGACAGGGTGAAGAGCGGAGAGCGGGAGGGCAAGTTTAGAGACGATAGGTGCCATAGGCGGACCTCGTGTTGGGATTAGAGCGGGTGGGCCCAAGCGGGTCAAAGACGGGAAGACGCAACTTCTTGATTTAGAATGTGTTGCTATTTAAATACCCCGCCCTGATCCCCGCCGCGCCGCGACTTGGCGGGAGGTGCGGCATTGCAGGAGCGCCACGCAGATTGAAAGCACTGGTCCAGTCATCCATTCCAACATCCGTCATCATCCACGCAAGGACGCGCACTCCACGTTGAGCCTCATGCTTCCAGCGCACGCGCGGCTCAGGCTCCTGGTGACTCTAAGCCTGTTGTTTCTGGTGTCGTCCGCGGGGGCGCAAAACGCAACGCTGATCACCTTGGACCAGGCAATCACTTTGGCTATCGCGCATAATCACGCGCTCAAGGCGGCACGCACCTTAATTCTGCAAAATCAGGCGCAAGAGATCACGGCCAATCTGCGACCGAATCCGACGCTCAATTTCGACACCCAGTTTCTGCCGATTTTTTCTCCTTCCGAGTTTTCCAGCGACAATCTGGACCAGGTGCAGCAGTTCGATGTTGGAGTTGGTTACCTCTTCGAGCGGGGTCGCAAACGACAGCATCGCCTGCAAGCAGCAAAGGATGCGACCGCGGTTACCACGGCCCAGGTTGCCGACGACGAACGTGCACTGACTTTCAACGTGGCCCAGCAGTTTGTCTCGGTTTTATTGGCCGAATCCACTTTGCAATTCGCCGCTCTGGATCTGAAAAGCTTCCGCGACACGGTGGACGTTTCCGCATTGCAGTACAAGGCGGGCTACATCAGCGAAGGCGACTACCTTAAGATCAAGCTGCAACTCCTGCAGTTCGAAACTGACGTATCATCGGCCAAGCTGGCGAGAGTGCAGGCGCTGATTGGATTGCGTGAGTCGCTGGGCTACGACGCTGTTCCCGCAAATTACGATGTGGTCGGAGATTTGGCCTACGAGCCTGTCCATCTGAAGCTGGAGGATTTACAACTGAAGGCCCTGCAGAGCCGTCCCGATTATCGCGCCGCTGAACTGGGAGTGACCGCTGCGCAAAGCCAGATCGATCTGGCGCGGGCCAATGCTAAACAGGACGTAAATGCCTCGATGAGCTATTCGCACGTGGCGGGCGAGAGTTCGGCCTCGGTCTTTGCCAATATCGGCTTGCCCGTCTTCGATCGCAACCAGGGCGAGATTCTTCGCACCCGCTATGCGCTCACCCAGGCGCAGGAATCAAAGGCTGCGGCCAGCGATACCGTGCTGTCGGATATTGAAAATGCTTACGAAGCGCTTCGCAGCAATCAGGAAGTAGTGGAACTGTATACCTCCGGCTATTTGAAACAGGCACAGGATTCCCGTGACATCAGCGAGTATGCCTATAAACGTGGGGCCACCAGCGTGTTGGAGTTTCTCGACGCCGAACGCAGCAACCGGGCAGTGCAACTGGCTTATCGGCAAGCAATGGCGTCGTATATGACCTCGCTCGAACAACTCAGAGCGGCGGTGGGAACGAGGAACCTGCCATGAGCCTCCGCCATCGACATCCCCGGCTGATGATGCTGGCGCTTGCCGGCGCACTCGCTCTGGCTCTGGCTGGTTGCAGTGATAGAAAATCGGAAAACCCGACAAGTGCTGGTAACAACCCCAACAGCGCTACGCTGTTCAGTATTCCGCCGGACCAGATGTCGCACGTGCAGGTTCTCACCGTCGAACCGTCCAAGCTGACGCGGACGCTGCGCTTGACCGGAGCCGTGGCGTATGACAGCTTCCACACCACGCCGGTCATCACCCAGGTCAGCGGACCGGTGAGCCGAATCGCGGTCGCGCCGGGTGAAACGGTACATCGCGGCCAGCCATTGCTGTATGTCGCCAGTCCTGATTATTCGCAATTGCGTTCGAATTATCTGAAGGCCCGGGACGCCGCAGCCCTGGCCAAGAAGATTTATGCCCGCGCCAAGGACTTATACGAGCATCATGCGTTTGCCGAACAGGAGCTGGAGCAGGCTGAGTCCGCCGAAGTACAGGCAGAAAGCGATTTGGTCTCAGCCGAAGCGGCCCTCAGGGTCTTGGGCATCACTGATCCCGACTCGCTGGTAAAAGCTCCTCCTTCGTTCGAGGCCTCGGTAAAAGCGCCTATCGACGGGCAGGTGGTCGAACAGAATGTTGCGGTGGGCCAGTTGTTGCAACCGGGCGCTACTCAGTGTTTTGTGATTTCCAACATGGGCACGGTCTGGATCCTGGTCAACGTCTATCAAAAAGACTTGCCATACGTGCGTGTGGGCGATGCGGTAACCATCACCACCGAATCCTATCCCGATGTCTTCCAGGGAAAAATCTCGTATGTCGCGGCCGCGCTGGACCCGAACACCCGCACCTTGCAGGCGCGCATCGAGACCAGTAATCCGGGATACAAGCTAAAGAAGGACATGTACGTTGTGGCCTCGGTGGATGCGGGCACCATACAGAATGCGATTGCAGTACCCGACTCCGCTGTGCTGCGCGACAGCGAGAACCAGCCGTTTGTGTACGTCGAAGCAAAAGACAATCAGTTTGGCAGGCGTCCCGTGACTATCGGAGAGAGCGCAAAGGGAGTGACCCAGGTCACCGCCGGACTGAATCCTGGCGACCGCATTGTTGGGGATGGAAGCCTGTTTTTACAGTTTGCAAACTCATTGCAGCGCTAGAGGAGCACGCGGCCTCGCCCGTCGGCGAGGTTCTATTTGATCGCTATGACACCGACCACGGCATCGGCACCTGAATGATCCATCGAATCGTACAAGCGGCGCTTCGTCAGCGCTTTCTGGTGTTGATGTTCACGGCCTTCATCCTGGTGGCCGGGATTATTTCCTTTCAGCGCATGCCGGTCGATGCGTATCCCGATTTGTCACCTCCGCAAGTCGAACTCATCACCCAATGGCCCGGCCACGCGGCAGAAGAGGTCGAGCGCTTGGTCACGCTTCCGCTCGAACTGGAGTTGAACGGTGTTCCTCGCGTGGTGGTCATGCGGTCGATCTCGCTGTACGGCCTCTCTGATGTGACCTTGACCTTCGATGACAGCACCAACGACTATTTCGCGCGTCAGGTCGTGTTTGAGCGAATGTCGCAAGCCCAGCTTCCGGCAGGAGTGGCGCCGGACATGGCTCCGCTGTTCAGCCCCAGCGGCCTGGTCTACCGCTACGTGCTGGAGAGCCCCGACCGCACTCCGCAGGAACTAAAGACCATTGACGATTGGGTGGTGAACCGCGCAGTACCGTTCCGTACACGGGGTTGCAGATGATTCCGGATTCGGCGGAACCGTCATGCAATATCAGGTACTGCTCGATCCCGCCCGGATTTACGGGTATCACCTCACGGTGCCGCAGGTGGTGGCGGCGCTGACCGCCAACAACTCCAATGCCGGCGGCGGATTCTACTCCCAGGGAGGACAGTTCTATTACGTTCGTGGCATAGGCCTGGTGCGCGATACCGAGGACATTGGCAATATCGTCGTGGGCAGCAATAACGGAGTGCCCATTCGGGTGAAGGACATCGGCGAAGTAACAATCGGTCACGCGCCGCGATTAGGCCAGTTCGGATATCAGAAGAACGACGACGCGGTTGAGGGCGTGATTCTGATGCTGCGCGGCGAGCAGACGCAGAATGTCCTCAAAGCGGTGGAAGCCAAGACCGATGAACTGAACCGGTCGGTACTGCCTCCCGACGTCAAAATCCATCCCTTCTATGACCGCAGCGAACTGGTGGAGTTGACCACCAAAACCGTTGAGGACAACCTGCTCCGCGGTATGGTCCTGGTGCTGATCGTTCTCGTCTTCTTCCTGGTCAGTTTTCGCGCCGCAATTATTGTCGCCCTCACCATTCCGCTCTCCTTGCTGTTTGCGTTTATTGTTCTGCACGCCCATGACGGCGCGGCCAATCTGCTTTCCATCGGGGCCATCGATTTCGGGATCATCATCGACGGCACCGTCGTTATGGTGGAGAACATCTACCGCGAGCTGGCCTTACGCGAAGGCCAACCGTACAGATTGAATGAGGTCATTCTGCTGGCGGCCAAGGACGTGGATCGCCCAATCTTCTACTCGGTGGCCGTGATCCTCGCCGGCTATCTTCCCATTTACGCGCTGAGCGGGCCATCAGGAAAGCTGTTCCATCCCATGGCCGAGACCATGTCGTTTGCGCTGGTCGGGTCGCTGATTCTCACCCTGACCTTCGTCCCGGTGCTGGTCTCTTTCTGGTTCAAGAAAGGTGCGCATGAGCATGTCAACCGGCCCTTTGAATGGATGAAGAACAAGTACGCGACGCAACTGGATTGGGCGCTGGGCCGACCCAAGCTGACCATGCTGATCGCGTGCCTTATCTTTGGCGCGACCTTGCTGCTGGTGCCCTATATCGGCGGAGAGTTTATGCCGCACCTGGACGAAGGTGCTCTCTGGGTGCGCGCCACCATGCCTTACACCATCTCGTTTGAGGAAGCGAGCAAGATCGCGCCGCAGATTCGCGCCATTCTCATGTCCTACCCGCAGGTGACGGTAGTCGCTTCGGAGCTGGGGCGTCCCGACGACGGAACCGATCCCACTGGATTCTTCAACTGCGAGTTCTATGTTGGGCTGAAGCCTTATAAAGACAAAGCCTGGAGCGGGGATAACAACACCAAAGAGAAGCTGATTGCCGCCATCAACAATAAGCTCACCGCCTATCCCGGCATCATCTTCAACTACACTCAGCCAGCGGAGGACGCTGTCGACGAGGCCCTGACCGGTCTAAAGAGCTCGCTGGCGGTGAAGATTTATGGCAGCGACTTGAACGTCCTGCAGGACAAGGCAATCCAGATTAAGAACGCGCTGGCCAAGGTGCCGGGATTTACCGACCTGACGGTGGTGCGTGAACTGGGACAGCCAAGTTTGCTGGTCGATGTTGACCGCGACAAGATTGCCCGCTACGGAATCAATGTTGCCGATGTGGAAGCGGTAGTGTCAGCCGCTGTCGGCGGGCAAGCCGCAACCCAGGTAATTCAGGGCGAAAAACTGTTCGACCTGGTAGTCCGCATGCAGCCGCAGTTTCGTAGCAGCGCTCACGAAATTGGTGAGTTGCTGGTGGGCACACCCGACGGCAAACAGATTCCCCTCAGCGAACTGGCGACAATTCGACAAGGCAACGGGGCATCGTTCATCTATCGCGAGAACAACTCCCGCTACATCGGTGTGCAATACAGCATTGAGGGCCGCGACCTGGAGCGCGCGGTTCGCGACGGCCAGAAAGCCGTGAACAAAGCTGTCGGCTTACCGCAGGGCTACTGGCTGAGCTGGGGCGGCGAATACAGCCAACTCTTAGAGGCTAAGTCACAACTCGTCATCATCGGCCCGCTCGCTATAGTGCTCATCTTCATGATCCTGTTCGCGCTGTACGGAAATTTTAAGTTTCCAGTGACCATCGCTTTGGGAGTGATTCTCACTGAGCCGGTCGGCGCCCTTCTGGCGCTGAAGCTCACGCACACTCCGTTCAGCGTGTCGTCAGTCCTGGGATTGCTGGCCCTGCTGGGGGTATCCGTGGAAACGGCCGTGATTCTGGTGTCGTACATCAACAAGCTGCGTCAGGAAGGCATGGACATTCGTACGGCGACCCGCGAGGCGTCGCTGCTGCGGCTTCGTCCCATCACCATGACGGCGCTCGTCGCTTGTCTGGGGTTGCTTCCTGCTGCGCTGGCAACCGGCATCGGCTCTGCGACCCAGAAACCCTTCGCTATCGTCATCGTGGCCGGTCTGATTTCCCGACTCTTCATCGGCTTCTTCGTGAATCCCGTTTTATACCTGATGGTCGCTCGCGACGGAGACGTGCTTCAGGTGTGACAGAGTGAACCCATCAGGGCTGTCCTGGGCCTCGGCCCCACTCTTTTTCGGGCGATCAGGATTTGTGGTGTCAGGTGGCTTTGTATACCCACTGATCCGCAACGAAGAAATTGATCAGCGAGCAGAGGACGATGGCCGCAACCGCCGAGGGCAGCACCGGAGCGTTGAGCCGTTCCACCAGGCAGTAAACCAGCGCCGTGTTTCCAAACACTGAGATAAAACCGTTGCCCAGGTGAAATCGCCAGAGCCTAGTTATCCTTTGCCATCCGCTCTTGAGATCACGGTCGCGCCACGTGAGCCCCTCGTGCCATACGAAGTTGTGCAACACGACGATCTCCACGGCGATTGGCGTAGCCGCGATCGCAGCAATATGTAAGCGTTTCGTCATCAGGTAAAGCAGAAGCAACTGTAAGGCGGCTCCCAGCAAACCGACCAGGTTGAATTTGCCGAGCCGCGCCAAGAGGCGCCCGGCACCGGTCACGGAAGCTCCTCCTCGCGGTACAGCACAACGGTGTGCCGAATAGTGGCTGCGACGGCCATGAACACCATTCCCACAATCCCCACGGCGCCGCCCACGTCGAACAGCAGAAAGCGCCGGCCTGCGATGTCCGCATAGGGGCGCACGAGCAACACAACGTTGCCGATCACCAGCAGAATTCGGAGTTCGGTGGGACCGAAGATGCCGTGGGAAAGATGAAAATGTCCCATCGTGTAAGTGGCAAGGTAGCTCTCGATGGAGAGCACATAGAAGCAAACCAGCATGCCCGCCGATATCTGCCAGTGCACATAGCCGGAGCAGGCGAGTCCCGCCATCAGCGCCAACGCGCCGAAGGTATCGGCCATGTGGTCCACATAGAAACCGTAGCGTGGCCGCTGTTGGTCGCGGACTCGGGCCAGCGTGCCATCCAGGCTGTCACCCAGCCAGTTGAGAACCAGAAAGAAGCTCACCAGCCACAGCGCGCGTGCGTCCCAAGCCGAAAGCGCGTAGGCTGCACCCGCCGCAAGTTGCGCAACAAATCCCAGCGCGGTGAGATGGTCGGGACCGATGGTCGCCGGTGTCCGTTCGGCCATCCATACCAGCAGGCGCTTCTCGCTGGTGGCGGTGATTGACTGGTGTATTCTGCGAGCGAGCACAAACCCGCTCTCTCTCCTGTCGGCGAGCATTGACTCTCTCACTTGAACCTCGCATTCGTTATTCATTGCTGGGCCTGCTTTAGAGGACTGGATGTGAGCGCGTTCCGGGTCGCGCCCAACATAAACGCCAGCGACTCTCGTGGCATGTTCTCGATGATGGGAGTAATCAGCCACCCCAGGCCGGTTGGCACATCGCGCGTCAACGAGACTGCCTCGCACTCGATGAGCAAGCCGTGGGGAACCTCAATGAAGCTCCAGTAGGAGTTCAGCCGCCACAGGAAGCCATCATCGTTACCCTCAGGCAGCCTGCGCTCGTACGCCGTATCCGCGTTTGCAACCTCCCAGACGTGAGTGCTGCGCGAGACGCTGTGACCGCTGATGCCGGTCAACTCTGTATGAACCTGGTATTCGGAGTCCAGCACGACGGTAACAACTTTCTGCTTTTTCATGCGCATGCCTATGGTCGTGACCCCGGCATGGTCGGGCAGAACATGTGAGGATTCGACCTCCGGCGCGTAATAGCTGGCCAAGTGGTTGTAATCTCGCAATAGCGCCACCAGGTCCTTTGCTTTTCCGCCTGGGACGAAAGCTGTGCCACGCCAGTGATGCAACAGACCCCCATCGACTTCATGTGCCCCACCGTTCACTGCTTCTACTCGCAAGCCGCCCGACCGAAGTTGGCTCTGCGCATCCGCGCGCTCCGGCCGGCGCAACATTGAACACGGCAAGGTAGGTGTCCGGACTGGCGTGCTGCTGGGCTAACCGCCTCTCTACGGCGGCCGTGTAATTTTCAAATTCCTGCTGGGCGCTTCGTGTCAGATGTGCCGCCGAACAAGGCGCCGCGAGTACAAGGATGATCGCCGCAGTCCCGATTCTGAGTCGCATGGCTTGCCTCGCCGCAAAGATGCGCTTTGCAACCGGCCTGCGCAATGCATGGCGCCTCAAACTTTGCTAACTTGCGCCTCATCGTGTAACTCATTATGTAAAGGTTGGTTACAAAGACTTCTCATTTGGCCCGGAGGCGTCTTTCGACCTGCCAGAGGGCGAGATTCGAATTGCTCGCGACGGAACTTCGCATGCTTTCGCCAAACGTCTGCGCTGGCTCCTAACCGCCAAAGGCAGCTAGACTGAAAATCGGCCATGCCACAAGGGACAACAGACCGGGTGTTTCGCTTCGGAGGGTTCGAGGTCAACGAGGCAACGGGTGAGCTTCGTAAACAGGGCATCCGCATCAAGCTGCATTCGCAGCCGTTCCAGGTGCTGGTAATGCTTCTCGAAAGTCCGTCGGAGCTGGTTACGCGCGAGGAGATGCGCCAGCGGCTTTGGGGCGAAGACACCTTCGTGGACTTCGATCACGGTCTGAACACTGCGGTCAACAAGCTTCGCGAAGCCCTCGGCGACTCAGCCTCGCAACCGCGCTATGTTGAAACCGTCCCCGGCAGAGGTTATCGCTTCATTGCGCCCGTGGCCCTTACGGAGCCGCCTGCCTCGTACCGATCCGAGCCGGCAGTCGTAGCCGCCGACGACGCTCCTGCGACGGCTGCAAACGGCGAGCCTCTGTTGCTGGTCACCGCTTCGGAAGATGGGCTGGAGACGCTGCAAGGAAATCTTTTGACAGCTCCCCACGACCTGCCTCTTGCCTCCAGAACCCTGGTGCGAACCTTGCTGATGCTTATCCAGGCGATGTACCTGGCGTTTTATCTGGGGGCGCTGGCAAACATCCCGGAGATACATGAAATCCTGGGGGACTCTCAGCTGCCATCTCCCCGGATGCTCCTGACGCTGCTAGTGGGGACTGCGGTGGCGCTGATCCCAGTCCGGCTGTTTCTTTTCACGGCAGTTGCGTTCGATTTCCAGCAACTTCCGGCGAAGTTCGGCAAGCTCTTCCCGGTGTTGCTATCGATGGATCTGTTGTGGGCTTTGTCTCCGTTTCTGCTAATTCATCATCTGAGCTTGGGGCTCGCCCTGGGAATGACTGCCGCACTCGTCTACATGCCGTTTGCCCAGCGCTCGCTGGTTTTGATGTATGCCAGAGACCTATGAGGTCAGCCAAGCCTCTTGCGAGCCTTGGTCTCGCCGGCTAACCCAATCCAGTCGGCAAGTCACGGTATGATGATTGCCTTGTGCAAGTGAGCCAAGCGGCGACGCCGCGCCCTATTCTGGAGGAGGATCACCGTTGCGCTACACACCAGTGCTGATTCTTTTGCTAAGCGTTTGCGGTATCGCGCAAGACAAGCCCGCTACTCCCCAGCCACAGTTCGCCGGTACTTATGAACAACTGCGTCCGGCACAGAAGCAGCTGATTGACGAATGGTATGCCGAATACAACCGGCTGATGAACGAACATGATCCGCCCTCCGACTACAACACGCTCTCGCTTTCCACTCGCACCACCTTCGAAGCCGCAAGCCATGCCTTGCTCACCACGAGCCTCACCGACAAGAATGGACAGCCCCTGGGCAATGCGCTGGACGTGGTGCAGGCGATCGAGACCATCAATGGAAAAGTCCCGCAAGCCCGCGGCGATTTGCAGTTTCGCATGTATGTGATGCTGAAGCCCGACGCGGTGCAGACTCTGAAGAACTCGCGCGAGTTTTTTCGCGATCATGACAACACCGTTTATCACCACGGCTATCCCCTGAACTATCGCCAGGGCGGCACCGCTCCCACCATCCAGATTTCGATTGCCAAGGATGGCCGGCATGCCGATATCGACGTCGACTACCGCTCGGCCAAATTTCCTGCTGCGCTGGTGAACGGGCACCTGACGGCCGCGAACTCAGACGTCCGCGCCGGCAACAATACACAAAAGCACCTGCAACGCTGGGATGGCCTCACCGACTGGTGGCGTAACCTGTTCGGCCTGGCCGATTCCAGCGACCAGACGCCAGACGCTATCGCAGCCACCGGTGAGGTGCCACCGATTCCGCGCAAGGCGACGGGCAAGGTTGAAGACGCAATGCAGGATTACCTGAACGCCTGGCTGGTTGAGCAGAAGCCGGAGCTTGCAGCCGCGTACCTGTCATCCCGTTCCTTCCCCTGCCTCGCGGAATACGGACCCCAGGCGGGCAAAGAGATCAATGTTGGGCTGGCGCCGTACCTGGCCGCCCGCGACATGGCTGCAACCGATCGCCTCATGGGCAAGCCATCGACTCTGCAGAACGCGGTACAGCCAGCGCCACTGAAGGATTCGGCTCTGCTGCCGGTTCAGCATGCTTATTCGGCAGCATTCGGGCTCTACCAGGTTCCAAACGCCAAAGCCGCGGACTTCGAGTGCGACCCCGAGCGCGCCTTCGACGATTACGACAAGGCGCGGGCCTCACGCACCGGAACAAAATACGGCCGCTATTACGCATCCGTTTTTCAGTTAAAGCCACCGCGAAGGGCAGGGGCGACACCGTGACCATGTTGTGGGCGAAGGAAGGCAGTTTCTGGAAGGTGATCGCGTGGGACGTCGAACCGGAAGATGCCAAGCCTGAAGCCGTTCCTGATACGCGTAAACACGCGGCTGCGCCTGCTGCTGAAGCGCACGCGAAGGGTGATCCAGAACTACTACGCAGCTCGCAACAGTTCTTGCACTCCTGGCTGGTAGCCGACAACTTCAGCTTGGCTGCACAATACTTTTCGTCGCACAGCGACGAGTGCGCCAATGCGTTTCTTCTGCCCGGCGAGCAGGAGCCGCAAACGCCGCAACAATACGCAGCCGCGCTTCGTGCTGCGCTGACCACCGTAGGAAAGGATGTCGGCCACGTAAACCATCTGCGGGATGCCATCGAGCCGGTCGATCCAGAACATGACGATCTGAAGGTGGTGGCCCATCCTGAGGGTGACGCCTACGCCCTCGCCTCGGTACCCGATCATCTCGCGTCATCATTCACCTGTGGGAAGAAGGCGACGCCTTCTGGGCCAGAGGCAAACACGTCACCAAAGAATTACGGTAAGTTCTATGCCCTGCTCTTCGCGCTGCGGACGCCGGGAGATCACCCCGCTTCGCTGGCTTTCCTCTGGAGCAAAGAAGCTGGGCAATGGAAGATCGTCTCCTATAGCTTGATGGCGCCATGAAGCGCGGCCGAAGGAACTGTTACTGCACCGGACCCAGCCAAAGGTCAAACCAGTTCAATGTTTCCTTGATCAGTTCGTTGCGCGGGATGTTGTGGCCGGTTTCGTATTGCACGCGTTTCTTCTGGTCCTTCTTCGGGCCTAGCAGGTTGTAGAACGGAATCTGCGTGGAATCGACCGGGAAGAAGAAGTCGTAGTGGCCGTTCAGCATCAGCGTCGGCTGCTTCACACGTGGCAGGAAATTAAGCTTGTCGACTTCAGGCAGCGACTGGCTATACTCCATTCCTCCCAGCGCCAGCACGTTGACCTTGATCCGCGGATCAACCGCGGGGATAATCGCGCCCATCACCGCTCCCCAACTGTAACCGTAATAGCCAATCTTCGCGTGGTCGAGATCGGAACGCGTATCGACATAGTCCAGCGCGCGTGAGGCGTCTTTCACCCACATGACAACGTGGTCACGCCAGTTGTTAGAGGTATCAGGAACATCACTCTCCCAACCATCCCCGCGTTCGTAGGTACTCTTATAAATTGGGTAGATCACCGCGCGTCCACTGCGCAAAATGCCATCTAGCGCCGCCGTGGGATAAACCGCGAACTTGCGCAGAAGCAGCGCATTCGAACCTGGGAAAAATATGACCGTCTGGTACGGAGGTTTACTTTTCTTCGGCAGGAATAGATATGAAATGGCGCGTTCGTTGCCATAGCCTGCAGCGTAGGTGATTTTCTCAACCTTCCAATCTTCTTCGTCGCCACTCTGTTCTACCGTCGCGTTCAACGGAGACTTATCGTAGGAGTAAATGCTGCGATACGCCTCGAAGATTTGATCGCTGACCGGCTTTACCTTGCTGAAGTCGCGGCGCGGCGAAGGCACATCCGCGAAGGCCTGCGTCGGAACCGACTGCGGATCGATGTACTTGACGGTTCGGAAACCGATATCGGGTGCGCGCAGCCATGGCGATTGCGCGTCAGGGTCAACGAACATATACACCGGATCGTCCCATGCGCCACCCAGTACCCAGCGATTGCCCTTCTCCGCTGCGGTGGCGATCCACTCCTTCACATTCCCTGCCATGTCATAGGTTCCCCACGGCCCCACGCCGGGCTTAGTGCCTACCGCAACGAGGCCGTTGGTTCCTATGTTGCTAAGCGGCACGATGAACGCCGCCGAGAACGGGCCGGCAGCGCGGTTCCAGTGATAAATGGTAGGCAGGCTCTTGCCCGCGAACTCAGCGTACGCAGCAGCCTCGTACCAACTGATACCGGCGACGGGATAATCGGCTTGTCCCTGTGGGTATTCGCCTTGGATCCAGTCCTTAGGCCCGGGACGACTGGCGGCGTCGCGAAACTCCGCCATGGCTTCTTCCCAACTCAGCTTCTTGCCGTCGCGAACGAAATCAAATTTCCAGTACTCCGGCTTCTGATAGCCTCCGGCATCCACGAATGCCTTGTACTGGCGATTGGTGACCTCGTACTTGTCGATCCAGTAGTCCGGAAGATCCAACTCCGGCATGCCCTCGAAACCGGGAATAAATAACGTCCTGGGATATTTCTTTGGCGAGACGCGAACCATTCCCGCAGGGGTCTTGGAAGCTTCGTCCAGCACGAAACTGTTCTCAGCGGTGTCCACTGGAAATGGCCTGCTTACGAAGGACGGCGTGGTCCTCAAAACTGTTTCGTAACCGGGCTTTTCAATTTTCCAAAGGAACATGCCGCGCGGCTGACGAACGTTCTTCAGCGGAGTTTTCCCCACCAGCTCCCATGGTGAATTCGGCTGATCGTACTCTCGACGGAATACGTCTGCGCCTTCGGGAGCGGTGTCCATTGAAATCCGAAAAGAAATGACCGCCCAAAGCTTGGTTAAGGCGGGGTCCCCCGGGATCGCTTTCTCCGCGCGAGTGGCTACCGAGAAAGCTTGTCCATACTTGCCTTCGTCGTAGAGCCGCGAGATCTCCGGTACGCCCACATCATGTGCCCATCGGACTTCGCGGTTGCGCTGAATCAGCCAGCCTGCACCGACAGCGATCAGCACCAGAAGCAGCAAAAGCGGCACCAGCACACGCGGCCGCTTGGCTTCATGCACCAGGCGAGCAGGACTGAGGGTGGCGCCCGACTCAGGAAACAGCAGGTCGCGACATCGCTTCAGTTCCTGGAATAGTTCCGTCCCCGATGCGTAGCGGTCGGCGGGATTCTTCTTCAGGCAGCGCGAGATAAGGCTGCGCAGCTCGCCCGGAACATCACGCCGCAGGTCGCTCACCGGCTTGGGGTCGTCTCGCATGACCGCCGCGAGCAAAGCGGCGCTGGAGTCGGCATCGAATGCCTTCTTGCCGGTCAGCATCTCGTAAAACACGGCGCCAAAGGAGAAGATGTCGGTGCGAGCGTCAACCGGCTTGCCTTGCGCCTGCTCTGGCGACATGTAGGCCAGCGTGCCAACGATGATTCCCGGGCTTGTAGCTGTCCCGGTACCCGTCATCGTCGCCTCAATGTCACCGCCTGCCACAGCCGGATTTGCGAGCTTGGCCAGGCCAAAGTCGAGCACCTTTACCAGCCCGCTATCATCGACCATCACGTTGGCCGGCTTAAGGTCGCGGTGAACGATGCCGGCTGCGTGGGCTCGCGCCAGGGCATCGGCAATTTGAACGGCGTAGCGCGTAGCCACGTTGGCAGGCAGACCGCCCGCTGGAATCAACTTGTCGAGCGTCTGGCCGGAAACATACTCCATGACCATGTAGTCCACGCCGTCTTGGGAACCCACATCGTGGACCACGCAGATGTTGGGGTGCTGCAAGCTGGAGATAGACTTGGCTTCCTGCACAAAGCGGGCATGGAGTTCTTCGTTGGCAGACAGGTGTGCCGGCAGAACTTTGATCGCTACGGTACGTTGCAGGCGGGTGTCGCGAGCGAGGTAGACCTCGCCCATCCCGCCTGCGCCAAGCAGGGACTGAATTTCGTAGGGACCTAGAGTCTTGCCTTGCGTAAGTGGCATCAGGTGATGGGGATTATACCCTCACCCCACTATGACTCTGCCAATTTTCATAGCATCGCCGTAATGCCAATTCCTTCAGGTTGTGCATGCTGGCCTTACTGTGAAGGCAGCGTGCTGTATCGGCAAACGTCGTCAGCATCCTTCCCCTTGCCATGCAGGAACTTCGTGTCGCTGAAGTAAGTGGTGTCTTTCTGGTCCTTGTAGGTCACAAACAGCTGCGACGGCGGCGGCACCGGATTAGCCGGCGGCACATAGTCTGCCGGCATGGTGAAGCGGAACCCAAAACACTGTTGCAGGTTGGGATTGTTCGGGTCCGCCGGACAATCGATATCGCTCGGTCCCCACGAGCAATCCGAGTCCTGGCAGGTCTGCTTATTCACGCACTCACAGGCATCGCCGTTTACCTTGCAATAGCTCTTCGGGCGGCAGAACGATGCCTTGCTCTTGGTGAATGCACTCTTCTGGCTGCTCAGGTCGACGCTCACCGTCAGAATCGGATCGTTGTATTCGGCAGTGACAAAGCTTCCGACATCTTTGACCTGGTAGCCATTCGTCGGATCGATCTGAATGCCCCGGACGTTGGCCTCGTCCAGGCTGGACTTGGGCACATACAGATCGTACTTCTGTTGCGTCTTGTCGGTGGCGTAGATGAAGTACACGTAGTAGGTGTGTCCCTTCAGGAAAATGCTCGGGTTGGGCGAAGGCGCACCCTCCCACCTCACGCATGCACCGGTGTTGATGTCCCGCTCTGCGCACTTCGGACATCCGCCCTGCGACGTACACGTCTGCGTGGTGTCCATGTAGTACCTTCCGTGATTCAGCGACAGCGTACTGCGCTGCGCCTTGGCCTGTCCCATCATCCGAATCTGCGGCCGCAGGCCCTTCGTATGTTCATCGCTGGTGAGGTACTCGCGGTACAACGGCACCCCGCGGCAAGACGAGTTACCGCAGTCCGTCCCCCATAGTTTTGTCGAGTCCGCATCGGCCGGGTCAACACACTGCTTGCCGGTGATGCCGCAGTCGGCGATCACCGCCGTACTCAGCCACTCGTAAGGACTGGTCGTCGCCGTATACGGCAGCCCCGGCGCCAGCGGCAACGGCGGTTTTACATTGATGTCCGACAGGCACTCCGGCGTAGTAAGCGGCGTATTGAAGAATGGATCTTCATTGATCGATAGCGACGGCCGGTCCGCCCCCTTCTCGGTGCCGATCAACCCTGTCAAGGTGCCATCGTCATCGTTCAGCACCGTCTGCCGGTCAATGTGATTGAAGTCTGCGCTGAACATGTCCGGGGTCCACGTGCAGTAACGCCCCTCGACTGCCTCCTGGTCCTGCTGGAAGGGGTTGTAATCTTCCGGAGAAATGTATTTGAACAGCGGATCGACGACAAAGTGTCGAATATCCACATTCTTGAAGTACAGGTTCTGCGAGTGAAACGCCGGCGGGTAATAGAAGCCGTTGGGCTGTTTCCAGCCGATCGCCGCATTCGGGATATAGCAGGTGGCTGTCTTCTTGTCCTGCAACACGCCGAAGTTCCACGCCAGCGGGTCCTTGCTCCCGAAGCACGTACCTCCCGATTTGGCCGAGCAATTGTCAACCGTCGACACGTTAATGTCGAGATAGGCATTGCTCTCCTGGTGCGACGGCCCATCGTAAATATTGAGCAGCTTCTGCCCCGGCAGGATGGGGAGATTGAACGTCACTCCGCCGGCGGCATAGGCACAGTAATTACGCGCCTGTGCCGACGTGTTGTCGCATGACAAGCCGGAGTCGCTATTGAATGGCCCCAGCGGTGACGCAAACGGATTGCTGCTGTCCTGTGTATGTCCCACCAGCACCGTGTTACGCGCCAGCAGCCACTCTCCCAGGTTCACATCGGAGCGCGTATAACCGCCGCCGGTGATGAAGTTCAGTCCGCTGGTTTGCACGTCGGTAACGGCCCCGTTGCTGAACAGGTCCCATCCCTTACGCAGCCAGACCGCTGCGAAGTTCGTCTGGGCATAGTTAAACGACGTCGTGTAGTGATCGAGCTTGGTGACCGTGCACGTACCGAAATAGTCGCCGCCATCGCACGGCGACCTTCCCGAAAGGGGGGCGGAGCAGTCGTTCGTCCCCTTGTCCGCCACGCAGATGGTGGGGTTGTGTAAATCGGTCACCACCGGGTAGTAGATCTGGAACGGCTGCCCCGCCAGGTAATCGTTCGGCCCCGGAGGCGCTGTGGATTTGACCGCGGAAAGACCGCTGTTTCCTGCCGGTGTCACCCCCAGGCACTCCGCTGTCTGCCCATTCATCTGGAATGAATTCATCGCCGCAACACACGAGTTACCAATGAATTTATCCAGTGGAGTGATACCGGCGCGCTCCCAGTTGCTGCTCTGCTTGTCCCTGGTTATCTGCTGCGACGCGTACCCGTCCCAGGTCTCGTATTGCGAAGGCCCGCTGACCCCGGTGCCGACCCACCAGTAGCAGGCGCCACAAGTAGCCGCCCCGGCGGCAAAGTTATATTCAAAGTCGTTCCATCCATTCGTAATCCAGAAAACCGACGGATGGTTGTAGTCGGATCGGTACGGCATGTAGTCCATATTCTTAGGACCACCCACCGGCGAGTTGTCCGCCAGGATGCCCGGCACCTGGCGTGGATTGTGCGTGGTATCCATGATCGCCGCGCGCGCCAATATCCCGATGTTCGAGTACAACTTGTTATTCACCTCCGTCGCGTCCTCAAGGTAATAACCGTGCCCGATCGATTTGTAGCCCACGTTGCGGGCCATGTACATTCCTTCCGTCGCATGCAGCGTTACCCAGCGCGTCATGGAATCCCAAATCGAGCAGTCCTTCAAATAATTCAGCGGCTCGGGTGTCGGATCCTGATCCGTTCCCTCCGGCTGGGCTACTTTGCGCAGCATGTGGAAGTGGACTGGATACCGTCCTTTCCTTCCCCCCTGTCCCAGCTGGTAAAACTCCACGCCCTGTACCTGGTAGCTCAGGAAACCCTGGCGCACCATCGTGTGTCCGCCGTAGTAGTTGCCGGGTTTCTCGGTAAATGGCTCGGAGGGCGTTTTACCTTCCGAAACAATCTGGATGTTCCGGTTCAGCAGTGCAACCGCCGCGCGGGTGTCGATCTGGCGATCCAGTTCCGGCAGGTTGGGATCATTCACCGGCCCGACATCGTCGGGTACTCCCTTCGCGTCAAAGTTATAGGTCGTTGCGCGATGGTTGTATTCGCCCGTCTCGATTCCGGGGCTCTTCAATGCGATCGCGGTTCCTGACGCGTCTGCCGCCAGCACCACTTCCTCGGAGTGAGAAGGCAGGTAGTCGGTACCGCTAACCACGATGTGATTGCCCGCCTTCCAGTACACGGCACGGTTCACCGTGATGTGAGTTGCGTCGGTCACCCCCGTCAACCGGACCCAGCTGGTGCCCGAAAATGCAGGGTTGCATTCTGTGCCTGCCTCTTTGGGCATGCACTTCTCACCTTGTTTCAGATAGCTCACACCCAGCGAGCCGAATAGCTGCAGCGTTCCCCCAAACGACACCGCCAGTACCTTGTGGCCAAAGTAAGCCCCCCGTCCCGCTTTCCTGTCCTGGGCATCTTGTATCTCGTACTGGTAGAAGCAGTCATCGCCAGGTAGAAATTGGCTGTAGCCCTTGATCGACTTGCACGCCTGGTTCTTGGGCAGCGTCGGCGGTGGCGGCGGATCCATCATCAGGTGATCGGCCATCGTAGGATTTGACTCCCAAACCCCCTTGGGAATACCGCACGGCCCAGTGTTCGAATCGGTAGCGCTCTGACACTCGATCCCGGCTTCTTCCTCGTCGCCCCAAAGATGGAAGGTCAAACGTTTCTGGAAAGGCGACGCATCTTTCTGTCGGCTCAGGCTGGGCAGGAAGCCTGACTTGGTAGAGATAGCGACCAGCTTGCCGCCGTTCTCCACCAAAATCGATTCGGCATAAAAATCAATGTCATAGTCATCGTGAAAAATGAGCTGGCCATTATTCACGATATTCACGTTGTGAAAGGCATAAACTAACGGCCCCTGCTGGTTAGGGTCGGTGTTTACGTCGCAACGCCCCTTTACCACCAGGTCCGTCATGTAGTTGTCTTTGATATTGCCGTAGGGCTTCAGCACTTCAGGCCCATTGGCGCCGCAGTCCAGCGCACTGGAAACCGCGCTGACGGCCAGCAGGAAAGTAGACAGGATAGCGAGAGAAGTTACGCGGCGCACTCTAAAGCCAAACATTTTCACCCCGACGTTAATCGGCTCCACAGGAGTGAATGCTGGCTGGCTTACACTGCCGAACCTCTCCAGCCTTCAGGCAGTTCGGTAACCCAATCGTAGGTTAGGAACTAAATCTGTGGCGCACAGATGGCTCAAAACTATAGCGTTATAGTGGCCAACGCTACAAGCACAAAAATGTCGCTCTGTCCGTCTCTAGATTTGTCACTTTTAGGCTAGATGGAAGCTATCTTGCATCTCACCGACTCACCTGCCCATCCAGCGCCAGGTTCAGCTCCAGTACATTCACCCGCGGCTCACCCAGGAATCCCAGCTGGCGTCCTTGTGTGTGTGACCCAATCAGCTGCCGAACCTCATCGAGCGACAATTTGCGTTCGCGCGCGATGCGCGGCGCCTGAAACTCCGCCCCCGCAATCGATAGGTCGGGATCGAGTCCGGAAGCCGACGTGGTCACCAGGTCCACCGGCACGGGCATATTCGGGTTTTCCGGCTGCAATGCCGCCGCGTCCTGCTCCACCCGGGCAATCAGGACCTTGTTCGTAGGTCCAAGATTGGTGCCTCCCGAATTCGCCGCATCGTAGCCCGCTCCCGCCGCCGAGGGCCGCGAGTGGAAATAACCGGGGCCGCTGAATGGCTGCCCGATGATGCGCGACCCAATGATCTTGCCATCCCGCGCGATGAGCTGCCCGTTGGCCTTGCCGGGGAAAATTAATTGCGCCAGGCCGGTCACGACGAGAGGATAGACAATTCCCAGCAAAACGGTAGTCACAACCGTCATTAATATTGAAATCAACAGATTCTTTTTCATACCGATCTTCTTTCTATCGACTTACGCCAGTCCTACCCGGGTTATGAGCAGGTCAATCGCCTTGATGCCGATGAACGGGATCACGATTCCACCCAGCCCATAGACCAGCAGATTGCGGCGCAACAGCGCAGCCGCTCCCATGGCCCGATACTTCACCCCGCGCAGCGCCAGTGGAATCAGCGCAATAATGACCACCGCATTGAAAATCACCGCCGACAACACTGCCGACTGCGGCGTCTTCAAGTGCATGATATTGAGCGCATTCAGCACCGGGAACGTTCCCGCAAACATGGCCGGAATGATCGCGAAGTACTTCGCCACATCGTTCGCAATGGAGAACGTCGTCAGCGACCCACGCGTCATCAGCAGCTGCTTGCCAATCTCCACCACCTCGATGAGCTTGGTCGGATTGGAGTCCAGGTCCACCATGTTGCCCGCTTCTTTCGCCGCCTGCGTGCCGGTGTTCATCGCCACCCCTACATCGGCCTGCGCTAGCGCCGGAGCATCGTTGGTGCCGTCCCCGGTCATGGCCACCAGCTTCCCCTGCGACTGCTCGCGCTTGATCAGGTCCATCTTGTCTTTGGGCGTGGCCTGCGCCAGAAAATCATCGACCCCCGCTTCCCGCGCAATCGCCGCCGCCGTCAGCGGATTGTCGCCGGTAATCATCACCGTGCGGATGCCCATCGAGCGCAGTTGATCGAAGCGCTCACGCATCCCGCCTTTGACCACGTCCTTCAACTCGATTACGCCCATTGCCCCGCGGCTCTTCTCCGCCACCACCAGCGGAGTTCCACCCGAGCGCGCAATCTTCTCCACCTCAGATTCCACCTCCGCCGGAAACGCGTGTCCCTGCTCCGCAACATAGTTTCGGATGGCATCTGCCGCCCCTTTGCGAATCTGAAATCCGTTCAGGTTCACCCCCGACATTCGCGTCTGCGCCGTGAACGGCACAAACTCCGCTTCGTGTGAGCCCAGCTCGCGACCCCGCAGCCCGTACTTCTCCTTCGCCAGCACCACGATCGAGCGCCCCTCCGGAGTCTCGTCCGCAAGCGACGACAACTGCGCCGCGTCTGCCAACTCCGCATCGCTGACGCCGGGAGCCGGAATGAATCGCGCCGCCTGCCGATTGCCAAACGTAATCGTCCCCGTCTTGTCGAGCAGCAAGGTGTTCACATCGCCCGCCGCTTCCACCGCGCGCCCCGACATGGCCAGCACGTTGTGCTGCACCAACCGGTCCATCCCTGCGATACCGATGGCGGAAAGCAAGCCCCCAATCGTTGTCGGGATCAGACACACCAGCAGCGATACCAGCACAAACACGGTCTGCGGCGAGCCCGAGTAAATCGCGAACGGCTGCAACGTCACTACCGCCAGCAGGAAGATAATCGTTAGTCCTGCCAGCAGGATGTTCAGCGCAATCTCGTTGGGAGTCTTCTGCCGCTCCGCGCCTTCCACCAGGGCAATCATGCGATCGAGGAAAGTTTCGCCAGGGTTCGACGTGATCTCAATCCGCAAATGATCGGAGAGCACGCGCGTGCCTCCGGTCACAGCCGAGCGGTCGCCTCCGGCTTCGCGAATGACGGGAGCGGACTCGCCGGTAATCGCCGACTCGTCCACCGAGGCGACACCTTCGAGAATCGTGCCGTCGGACGGGATGTGGTCCCCGGCGGAGACGAGAACGATATCTCCGGCACGCAGTTTGGCGCTGCTGACCTTCTCGATGGAGCCGTCCCTGGTCACTCGATTCGCGATGGTCTCAGAGCGGGCTTTGCGCAGCGTCTCCGCTTGCGCCTTGCCGCGGCCCTCAGCCATGGCTTCAGCGAAGTTGGCGAACAGCACGGTGAACCACAGCCAAAGAGTGATCTGAAGGTTGAACGCAAACGCCGTTCCCCTCTTGAACAACAGAGCGGTGGTGATGACGCTGCCGATTTCGACCACGAACATGACAGGATTGCCCATCATCTTCTGCGGATTCAGTTTCAGTACAGCATCGAGCACTGCGCGCCGTACGATCTTCCATTCCCAGATTGCGTTGCTTCTTGCCATTGCTACCTCAGAAAGTCTTTCCCGCACCCATCAGCAGGTGTTCAAGGATTGGTCCCAGGCTCAGCGCCGGGAAGAATGTCAGCGCGCCGACGATGATGATCACGCCCATCAGCAGCACGGTGAATAACGGTGTTGTCACCGGGAAGGTGCCCAGCGACGGCGGCACATATTTCTTCTGCGCCAGGTTACCGGCAATGGCCAGCATAGGAATGATCATCAGGAAGCGGCCCACCAGCATGGTGATGCCGCCGCTGACGTTGTACCAAAGGGTGTTCGTCGTCAAGCCAGCGAAGGCTGAACCGTTGTTCCCTGCTTGGGAGGTGTAGGAATACAGAATCTCGCTGAGCCCGTGCGGTCCGGGATTCAGAATGCTGGAGGTGCCGAACTGTGCGACCGACGAAATCGCGGCGAAAGCCAGGATCACCAGTGGAAAGACCAGCGCCACCAGCATCGCCATCTTCACGTCATAGGCTTCGATCTTCTTGCCCAGGTACTCTGGGGTTCGACCGACCATCAGCCCGGCGATAAACACGGTGAGCACAATGTAGATCAGCATGCCGTACATGCCGGCGCCCACACCGCCGAAGATAACTTCACTCAGCATGATGTTCACCAGTGGAACCATGCCGCCAATGGGAGTGAAGGAATCGTGCCAGCCGTTGATGGCGCCGCAGCTGGCATCGGTCGTAACCGTCGCCCACAGAGCGGTGTTGGCGATCCCGAAGCGAGCCTCTTTGCCTTCCATATTTCCGCCCGGCTGTGTAGCGGATGCGCTCTGATTGACGTTATGCGGATAGAGCACGTTGCCACGCGCCTCGGCCCAGTACACGGTCATCACGCCGGCAAGAAAAAGCACAGCCATCGCCGACCATACCGCCCAGCCGTGAGCCTGCGAGCCGGTCATGCGCCCCAGCGTGTAGGTCAGTCCCGCGGAGACGGCGAATATCGCGAACAGTTCAATGAAGTTGGAGAGCGGCGTCGGGTTCTCGAACGGGTGAGCACTGTTGGCGTTGAAAAAGCCGCCGCCATTGGTTCCCCACTCCTTGATGAACTCCTGCGAAGCCACCGGCCCCTGCGCGATGGTCTGCTCCGTAACGGTGTCCATCACCTGCTTGCCGTCGGGTCCGAATGCAGGCTTGCCATCCGCTCCCAGGTGCGGCACCTGCTGCGGCTCCACCAGCACAGCCTTGTCGTAGGGGTGCAGGTTCTGCACCACACCCTGCGACACCAGCAACAGCGCGCCCGCCACGCAGAACGGCAACAGCACCCAGAGCGTGGCGCGGGTCATGTCGACCCAGAAATTGCCGATGGTGTTGCGCTCGCGACGCGCTATGCCACGAATGAATGCAATCGCCAGCGCGATACCAACCGCGGCGGAGATGAAGTTGTGATACGCCAGGCCGGCCATCTGGGTGAAGTAGCTCATCACCACTTCGCCGGAGTAGTTCTGCCAATTCGTGTTGGTCGTGAACGAGGCGGCGGTGTTGAATGCCAGGGCCGGCGATACCGAGGTTAATTTCTGCGGATTGAACGGCAGCCATGCTTGTGCGCGTTCCATGACGTACAGCAAGAGCATCGGCACCAGGCTGAACAGCAACATTGAGACGGCATATTCGGTCCAGCGCATCTCGTGCGCTTCGTCCACCCGCGTCAGCTTGTATACCAGGCGCTCGACAGGGCGCAGCACGGGATCTAGAAACGTGCGTTCGCGATTGAACACACGCGTCATGAAGACGCCCATCGGCTTGGTCACTAGAAAGATGGCCAGCAGGAAAAAGCCAATCTGAAGCCAACCATTGGCGGTCATATCAAAATTTCTCCGGGCGCAGCAACGCGTAGAACAGGTAGAACATAGTGAGCGCAGTGATGATGATCATCACGATTGATTCGGTGTGCATGGTTCCCTTTCACCTGACCCGGTCGCAAAAGTGCGCATACGCCAACGAGAGCGCGAAGAAGCCAATGGTCAGCGCGGTAAATATCAGGTCTTGCATAAGTCGTCTCCGTTCAGCTTGTCTTTTTCGTCTCGTCAAAAAATAAAACCGAGCTCAATTACTCCGCGAGTCTGTCCCTGGTCGGCACCCCGGGGGCCGAACGCGCTTCCCGGCGTGTAGTCGAGAGCGCGAACGTAGGAAACTTCCCCGCGGGCAAAGAAATATCTGTACTGAAATGTGGGCGTCGCAGTGAGCGACCAGGCGGCGCTACCGGGTCCAAAGAGCAGATTTGCCGATTGTTGCGCGACGGTCCCGCCGCTCGAGATGTATTCCCATCGTCCCGCCAGCGCGACGCCGTGTCCCAGGTTGCGATTGACCAGCACTGCGCCGCCCCAGGCCAACGCTCCGTGCAGCGCTCCCAGCGCCGGGTTCGCCGCCACGCTGTTCTGCTGCACATAGGGCTGCACCATCCAGTTGCCTTTGGTGTAGGTGTAGATCAGGTCGAACAGCAACCCGCTGTTCTGGATGGGTGTCGCCGCCGTCGTCCAATTCGTGGTGCTCAGATTGCCGCCCGCGATGAAAGTCACGCTGTGCGGACCATTGGTATAGGTCAGTGAACCATCCAGCGCCGAGTAGCGACTGGAGTAATAACCATCGTTCCAGCTGAAAGAGGCGGTGAACTTTCCAATGGTCTGGTTGACCTGAATGCCGCGCGTTACCGCCGCGGTCTGGTTCCATAACAAGCCGCGTTCGATATTTACGTTCTCAAAGTCGAAGGTGTATTCGTCACCCAGTAGCGTCGGCAATTTGCCAATCATCACCGAAGTATTCTTCGCCGGAGCGAGTTTCAGATAAGCCACCGGCAGCGGGCCGAACAAGTTATCAATCGCCGTTTGGGTCGATACGTAAGGTGTACCCAACGAAACAATGTTGTAAGCGCCCGCCTGCAAGTAGATCTGCCACCAGCCATCTGTCTTTTGCAGGAACAACTGTCCGCTGTTGATGGCGAACTGATCGCTGTTGTTACCCGGCACAGCGTTGTTCTGGAAGAGGGCTGTACCACTGGCAATGCCATTCAGGTTCCACTTACCCAGCGGTCCGGCTTCGAAGCTGACCCGGGAGGGAAATTGCAGCGGTCCTACCATCGCCGGAGAGGCGAGCGGCGCAGGTGCCGCGGCGGCGGACGGCTGTTCCGGTTGCTGCTCTGCAGCTTGGCCTGCCGGTGCGTCCTGCGCATGGCCGACGCAAGCTACCGCTAATCCTGCTGCCAAAAGATAAAACAACTTCAATTTGAGTACCCACCTATTCTGATTACGCATCTGGTCGCTTGCCGCGGTAGCATCAACATTGCCGTCCCCAGTTCCATCCGTAGCTCTTTGCGAAACCAGTCGAACCGTCGAAGGTCTACGGTGCGCTGCCTTGGGGCATCCTCGGCGGCTCTCATCGCGGTAAATTTCAGCTATGAAAACGACCAAGAACACTGCGCCAAGGCTTGAAATTCCGACGAAGATAATCAGCGGCATATGCTCTGCTTTCGGCGGCGCAATTCGAAATCCTTATGCATCTCTCTGCGCTGGTTCTATTGGACTGCGGAGGCCGTAATGGAGGGCTAAAGGGAAAATAAGGAGTTCGTAAAATTAGTCGCCGGGCTGCACCGCTCCAAGATTCGCAGAACCGACATGGCCTGGGGATCCCGGCTCAAAGCGGTATCCCACCCAGCGGTCGGTCAGCAGATACTTGGGATCGGCGGGATTTTTCTCAATCTTCTTGCGAAGCTGGCCAACAAAAACGCGCAAATACTCGGGCTGTTCGGTGCTCAGTTCTCCCCAGATCGCGCCCAGAAGCGTGCGATGGGCGATAACCCGATGCGGGTGCTCGGCCATATAGCTAAGCAAATCAAACTCTTTCGGCGTGAGTTTGACCTCGTTATTGCGCACCTTGACCTGCCGGCTGGCAAAATCAATATGAAAGTCTCCCAGGGCGAGAAACTCGCGCGCCGTTTCCTGCGCCGGTTGCGGAGAGCGCCGCAGTGCCGCACGCACCCGTGCCTGCAGTTCGCCACTGCTGAACGGTTTCGTAATGTAATCATCCGCGCCGGCGTCCAGAGCCTGGACCTTGTTGCGCTCCTCTCCCCGAACCGACAACACAATGATGGGAACTTCCGATGTGGCCCGGATACGCTTGCACAACTGCACGCCATCCATGTTCGGCATCATGAGATCGGTTATCACCAGGTTGGGCGTCCAGTCTTTCATGATCTCCAACGCCATCTCGCCATCGTTGGCCACGCGGATCTCATATCCCTTGGCAGTCAGCGTGGTGCGCAGCACGCGGGTAATCTGCGGCTCATCGTCAACCACTAAAATGTGCGCGTGTTCTATCACCGGATCTCCTGAGTGACGATGTGTACGTCTACCGGCGGCGCGTCACGAAGGAACCGCTGGATGGCGTTCATATAGAGATACTTCTTCCATCCCGTCTGGGCCGAGCGGCCGAATATGACTTGCGTGATTCGATTCTCCCGCACAACTTTGGCCACTTCCTCCGCGACGCTTCTGCCCTTCGAACGCACAATGGTTGCGCCCAGGTTCTGGGCAAAGCGCATGTTCTCCGCCAGCATACGCTGATGTTGCGGAGTCGAATCCTGTCCCATATCGACATACACGACAAAGAGATCACCCTTGATCGCCTGGGCCATACGCGAAGCGCGGGCAATGAGATATTGCGCTGCCGGATTCGAACTGATGCAGACCGCGATGCGTTCTCGCACGTCCGGCGTTTTATCCGCGTGCTCTTTCGCCAGGTAGGCGTCAAGACTTCGATCCACCACCTGGGTAACCTGTCGCAACGCCAGCTCACGCAGCGCGATCAGGTTGCCCGGCTTGAAGAAATGTGCCAGTGAGCGCTCGGCCCGCTCGACCGGATAGATGTCGCCACGGCTCATACGGCTCTGCAATGCCTGCGGCGTAACGTCGGCCAGCACGATTTCGTCCACCCGCTGCATCACCCAGTCGGGCACCGTCTCACGTACTTGCACGCCGCTGATCTGCGCCACCGATGGCCCCAGACTTTCGATGTGCTGCACATTCATGGTCGAGAGCACATCGATTTTGGCGGCCAGCAGGTCCATCACGTCCTCATAACGCTTGTGATGAATGCTGCCGTCGATGTTGGTGTGCGCCAGCTCGTCTACCAGAACCACGCGTGGATTTCTCCGCAAAATCGCTTCCAGATCCATCTCATGGAACTGAGTTCCCTTGTACTCCACGATGCGGCGAGGGACGGTTTCCAGCTTCGAAGCCAGTTCAACCACGGCCTTGCGTCCATGGGTCTCGATCACCCCGATGACCACATCTTCGCCGCGGCTATGGCGCCGTATCCCTTCGCTGAGCATCGAGTAGGTCTTGCCGACTCCCGGCGCATAACCCAGGAACAGCTTGAAAATGCCCTGCGTCTTCGCGGGCGCGACGTCCTCAAGCCATTCTTCAGGTGTCCGAGTCATGTCGCCATTGTAAGCAGTTAGAAATAAGTTTCACGTAAAGAGTAAAATCCCGTTCTGAATGACTGTGAAAGTGGCGGTTACTCGTTGCCTGACCGTGGCTGTGGTTCTGGCGATAGTTACCTTCGTCTACAGCCGTTGGTTTCATGAGAACCCGACCACGGTGGCACTCAGCTTCCTGGTGCTGGTGCTGCTGACGTCTGCGTTCTGGGGATTTCGCATAGCGCTGGTCACTGCCTTCGCGGCTACCGCGCTGTTCAACTTCTTTTTCCTTCCACCTTTCGGAACCTTCACCATCGCCGACCCGCAAAACTGGATCGCGCTGCTGGCGTTTCTTATCACGGCAGTTGTGGCCAGCAACCTGGCGGAGCGCGCACGACGGCAGGCCGCATTGGCCCTGTCACGGCGGCAGGAAGTGGAGCGACTTTACGCCTTCAGCCAGCAGTTGCTGACCTTTGACAATACGGCGCAGCTTTACAACCGCGGCCCCGACAACCTGACGCAAACTTTCGGCGCAACCGGAGCCGCCCTTACCGTCAGCGGTCGTGAAACGGTTTATCCGTCGCGTCCAGACCTGGACTTCGATCGCGATTTGCTGTTGCGGGCTAAAGCGCGCGGCGAAATCAGCGAGTCAGAATCTGCCTCTTATGTGCCGCTGCGCCTGGGCGCCCGTGTCATGGGCGCGCTTGCCATCACCGGAGTGAAGCTCTCGCGCGAAACCCTGGAAGCCATCGGCAGCCTCATCGGCATTGCCGCCGAGCGTACTCGTGCCATCGAGGAGCTGTCCGAATCGCGGGCCATGCAGGAAAGTGAGAAGCTCCGTTCTGCGCTGCTCGACTCCGTCACCCACGAATTTCGCACGCCGCTCACCAGCATCAAGGCCAGCGTAACCGCCCTGATGGAAGAGAACGTTCTCGATCCAGCGCAGCAGAAGGAATTGCTTTCCATCATCGACGAGGAGACCGACCGCCTCAACCGCCTGGTAGGAGAAGCCGCGGAGATGGCCCAGCTTGACTCGCAGATGGTCAAGCTGGAATTGCGGCATCATCCACCGAAGGAATTGATTGACGCCGCCCTGGAAAGCACCCGCGGCATGCTCGCCGGCCGCGTCGTCGCACTAAACGTTCCTGCCGGCACTCCCGATGTCCCTTTCGATTTCGAACGCATGCGCGAAGTGATGGTGCACTTACTGGAGAATGCGGCCAAGTACTCACCCAAGGAAAGTGAAATCACTATCTCGGTCGAGCACAATCCGAAGCAGATCATTCTCAGCGTCGCCGATCACGGCAGCGGTATCGATCAGGTAGAGCAAGCGCTAATTTTTGAGAAGTTCTATCGTGGTCGCGAACAACGTTACATCTCCCCCGGCACGGGCATGGGCCTGGCCATCTGCAAAGTGATCGTAGAAGCACACGGCGGCTCGCTTTCGGTAGTCAGCCAGGTTGGTTCAGGATCTGTGTTTTCGATACACCTGCCTATGCGTAGCTGATTGCGGGAGATGGACGGATTGTGCCTTCAGGTGTACAGCTGCGACACCGCCTTAAGCTGTCTATTTTCCCTGGCCTCTATTGCCCGTCTCTCATCCTGAGCGTCTCGACATAGAACTGCGTCAGAGCACGCCGATAAGCCGCGAGCGTATGAGCGTTTTCCACCTGGCGGCGGGCGGCTGCTGCGAGCCGCGCGCGCAGCTCTTCCGAGAGCAGAAGTTCCTGAATCGCATTGGCGAGAGCTCGAGGCTCTTCTGTGGGCACCAGTAGTCCGGTAACGTCGTCCTCCAGGATTTCGGGCACACCCCCTGCGCGGGTCGAGGCAATGGGCAAGCCCGCCGCCATGGCTTCGAGTATCACGTTGGGAGAGCCTTCTGACCTCGACGGCAGCGCATACATCGTCGCCATCGCGTAATACGGTGCAACGTCCTTCTGAAACCCTGCCCACACCAGCCGATCCTCGATACCAAGATGCGCCGCCAGGCGGCGAAGATTGGCTTCCTCCGGCCCATCGCCCACCAGCACGAAACGGTGCCTGGGAAATTCGGGCGTGTCCTTCAAAAGAGCGATCGCGTTCAGCAGGTTGGTGTGTCCCTTCTCAAGCGACATGCGTCCGATCGTGATGACGATCAGTTCGTCGCCCAGTCCTAACTGTTGCCGAGCCCGAAGCACCTCATCGTCAGCCGGACGAACATGGGCTTCGACGAAGTTATGCAGTACCGTAATCTTTTCGCGCGGAATCCCCAACTCTTGCATCGCCGTGGCGAACGGTCCGCAAACCGTCATCAACCGCGATGCTCCGTGCAGCGACCAGCGATCGATCTGGTTGTACGCACGATCGAGGCGGTCTTTCGAGGTGTAGCCGTGGTTCCATGCCACCCACGGAAATTCGCGCTGCAGCCCAGTCGCGCGCACCAGGAAGTGCGACTTGATGTTGTGTGTCTCCAGGAGGTCGGGTTTGAGATCACGCACCATGCGCTTTATGTGCGGCACGACCTTCAAATCCCAGCGCCCGCGCTCCGGGATCTCAATCACCGGAATCCCCGCCGCAAGCGCGGCTGCCGCAAAGCCGGTCTGCTGATTGTTGCGTCGGTAGGTAACGAAGGTTACGTCAACAATGGGTAGTCCCGGGTCCGGCTGGCGGGCGGCGATGGCGAAACCAAGGGCAACGCGGCCGAGTCCGGTCGCGGTGGCGTTTTCGTGGAAGACCAGGACGCGAATTCGTTCAGGGGTCACGATCGGTTCACTGGCAAATGTTATCCAACGCTCACGGTCGCCGAACTTGGCGCGGGCTGCTGCTGACGATACCACTCCAGCGTGCGGCGCAACCCTTCTTCCAGGCTGAATCGCGGAGCATGGCCCAGATACTTCACCGCTGACTCGGTATCGGCCTGCGAATCGCGAACATCGCCCGCGCGCGGTGAGCCGTAGTTAGCCGATATCGAAACACCCTCGATCTTCTGCAGCACCTGCCAAACCTGGTTCAGCGAGTAACGGCCTCCGTTGCCGGCGTTGAACATCTTCCCCGCCGTTCCGGGTGCAGTTGAAGCCTTCAGGATCAGATCGACCACGTCTTCGACGTAAGTGAAGTCGCGCGTCTGCTCGCCATCGCCGAAAATTGTCGGCGAAGTGCGCTCCACCACGCAGCGAATGAAAATCGACAACACGCCGGAGTATGGACTCGAGGGATCCTGCCGCGGGCCGTAGACATTGAAGAAACGCAGCGACGTGGCGTCCAGCCCATAACACTCGGCGAAGCTGCTGCAATAGTATTCGCCCAGCAGCTTCTGCGCCGCGTACGGCGATTTGGGATTGGCCTGCATCGTCTCAACCTTGGGCAGCACTTCGGTATCGCCATACGCCGAAGACGACGCCGCGTAGACCACCTTGCGCACTCCGCCTTCTTTGGCGGCCAACAGCACGTTGAAGGTTCCATCGATGTTCGACTGGTGCGAGGGAACCGGATCGGAGATGGAGCGCGGCACCGACGGAATCGCCGCAATGTGAAAGACGGTGTCCGCGCCCGCTACAACGGGAGCGATCGCGTCGAAGTCGCGGATATCGACGATGTGCGTCGGGACCTGGGAAGCGACCTCCGCCAGGTTTGCTTTCTGGCCAGTTGAGAAGTTATCGATCACCTCGACCGTGCCGTCGTTTCGGGCAAGGAGTCCACGGACCAATGCCGACCCGATAAACCCGCCGCCGCCTGTGACTACATATTTTTTCATTTCGACTCTCGCGAGCTAATCACGCCTAAGACATTCACCCACCGATTGTTATAGATCTTGCCCGATCAGAAAGCCCTCAGACTTTATTTCTGATCTCTAAATTCGATCTGCGTTCATCCGCGCAAATCCGCGGCTCAATCTTCTTCCCTACTTGCTCACTTCGGGCGCCGCTTCGGAGCCACTACTCGCCGCCGTCGCCGCTGGCCGGTTGATGTTCTTTATGATCACGCGCGCCGGATTCCCAATCGCAACGCTGTAGTCGGGAATATCATTCAACACCACGCTGTTCACCCCCACGATCGCGCCCTCGCCCACGGTGACGCCCTTCATGATGAAAGCATTGTGGCCAATCCATGCGTAACGTTTGATGCGCACAGCCTTGATCTCGTCCGGCGTTGCAGGCAGGTCGGCGATGCGCGCCATAGTGTCGCGAGGATGCGCGTCGCTGTCCATGAAGCGCACACCCGAGGCAACGTTCACATCCTCTTCCAGGACAATCTCGCGATTGACCATGAAGATGACGTTGTGCCCGATATCGACGCGGTCCTTCAGCACCAGCCGCGGCTCGTCAAGTTGCGAACCGCTGAAGATATCGACCTTGCCGAAAAGGTTCACGTCGTCGCCGATATAGATCTTCGCGTGTCCCACCACCCACGGCATACGCGTACAACGGAACCGCTTGCCCACCGACTCGCAGCGTCCGCGGAATAACGGCTCGAAGATGAAATATCCCAGCCCCCAGCGGATAAACAGTTCCAGGTTGTGGTACGTGTAGAAGCCGGCGCGCAGCACCGGATTAAAAAACCGTGGCAGCGGCAGATTGCTGGAACGCACATTGTGGGCGATGCTCTTCAGCCGCCGGTAAAACGGCGTGTCACCGCGACGAAGCTTTACGACAAAGGAACCCATGAATTCAGGTAGAGCTGGCCTTCAGGCCAGCGTCACGCCGTTGAAAATAAGTGAGGGCTTTAGCCCCCGAGGTACTTCGCAGTGCTGCGGCCTCTAACGGCCTTCTTCCAACAGCTCGACCAGAAATTTCTCCGGCGTCAGCACCCACGCGATCCGTCTTCCCTGGAACGCGACTGCCGGCTTTGGCCGTTTCACGATCAACGAGCCGCGGCTGCGGAAGTCGACTCAACTCCTGCTCGACATCGTGAACTTCGTAGCAGGCGTGATGCAGGCCGCCGCCCTTCTCGTTCAGAAAGCGTAGCACGGGTGAGTCGTTGCCATCCGGTTCTACCAGTTCGACCAGGGCATCGCCCGGACGGGTGGTGAGGAACGCCACCTTCACCTTCTGGTTGGGGTCAGTGAAAACCTGCGAATCCCACGTGGCGCCCAGCGACCGGAGAAATCCCGGCATGGCCGATGCAATGTCAGCCACCACAAATCCCACATGGTGCAGCCGCATGGGGTTGGTGCTCAAGCCGGCTGTTGCCTTTGCTCTAGATAGGCGAGCACCTTTGCGAAGCTGTCCAGGTCGGCGAGTTCATCTAGGTCCATCTCGATGCCGAATTGCTCTTCGATGACGTTGACCAGCGTGATGGCGGCCACCGAGTCCCAATCCGCCACCGTTTCCTGCGACGCGCTGACGATGTCTTTCTCCTTCAGATCGGGAAAGACTATTTGGAAACACTCTATGAGCTTAGGTTTGACGTCATCCATGAGCTTCCGCCTTTTTCAACTCTCTCACCTCGTGATACAGCGCAGGACAATGTTCGTCAAACTGCGATTTTGTCAGAATGAATTCTCCCGCCGGAGTCTCCCCCAGCAGCGACGCGACAAATTCCTGCGTGGGGCCGTTCTTCGCCGTCGGCTGAAAGGCAAACTCGATCTCCTCCGCCCCGGCTGCTTCGAATAACAGACGCAGCGTCTGGTGCTCGACCCGCCGCGAAAACGCACGGCAGCTCATCACCCATGTATCCACCAGCACCCGCTCACCCCGAAAATTAGCTTTGAGGACAGCAATCGTCCCCAGCGGCCCGAACTTATCTTCGTAGCTCACGGTGATAATCAACCCTTTGTCGTTGGCGGCTTCCTTGTGCCAGTCCGCCTCGGCCCAGCGGCGCCCATTCAGGTTGAACTGGTTGGTCTTGTTGACCAGCTCCAGGGTCCGCGGTTCGCCTGCGGCAGAGAAATCAAAGGTTACCACCGCTTTCGCCTGCTGCAGAAACGCCTCCGGAGCCGACCCGCCGTCCGCCTGCTGGCGGAATGCCGCTCCCTGGCGAATGCTGGCCAGCCGCAACAAATCGTCGGACGAAACTTTATCTTTGCCACACAGGTCGCGCAGTCGCCGCAGCATCTGCAGGCACGCCACCGGATCCTCTTTAGGAAACAGCACGCACTCGATGCCGGGATGCTGCGCCGCTACCTCCGCCAATTCCATCGGGCTGTCGTCCACAAAGATCACGCTATCGGCCGCGATGTTCCATATCTCCAGGATGCTCTTCACCGCTCCCGACTTGGCGTTCCAGCTCGCCTCGATGGGGAAGACCTGCTCGTAACGCAAAATCATGTCCGACCGCTCGAAGGTCTTCGCCACTACTGCAGGATCATTCTTGCTGGCCACGCCTACCAAGGTTCCATTGTCAGAGAGTGAGCCCAGCAGCTTCTGATACAGCCCATGCATCTGCGCATCACCGTGCAAATCCCAATGCACGTTCTCTGGCCCTTCGTCGCCGACGATTCCCTTCCACATGGTGTCGTCAAGGTCAGAGATGATTCCCTTCTTCGGAGCCGCCGGCGCCAGTGTCTTCGCCAGCAACGCCGCCATCGCATCGGCGTGCTGAAGGCTATAGGGTAGCCCGGCTTTCAGGTCACTTTTCAGATCGAAGCGCGTCTCCCATGGCGACTCTTGCGCCAGCCGCTCGCGACTGATTACGCGCACCCGGCCATCGTGTGCCGACTCTGCCGCAAACTGAAGCAGCGCGCCATTGAGCAAAAGCTCAGCTTCCGACGAGAGCCATCCCGGCGCAGAAAAGATTGGCACAACCGGAAGGCTGGGAAGCGCCAGCGCCATAGGTATTCCAGAAGGAACGCGCCCCAGCGCGGTTTTGATCCGGCTCAGCGCCAGGGTGGCGTGTTCGACCACGCTCGCCATGGCATCGCGGCCCCACGCTCCCGCATTACGATAATCCAGACGGGCATCCAGGTCGGGCCACTCGATGACCACAACCAGGCCGTCGCTTTCGCCGATACGTTCCAGCGTGCCGCAAAGGTCTCCGTAGAGCCCTTCCTTCAGACGAACGGCACGCCCCGGCAAAGCCAGTTGCAAATGAGCGTTCAGAAATGTGTGGAGATGCAGCGGAGTGAATCCACAGGCCAGCGTTACCCGGAATGGCGGGGCATCAGCCGCCGTCGCTTGCACAATCCTGAGGGCTTCTGTGATTTTCACGGAAAAGGTCCCGGTGCTGGTTAGCACGAAAGCAGCTTATGACCGCAGTCTGCGTCGACGAGCGTACCCTTGACTATATTGAATGCCACTTATCTCGCGCAAGGCGGGGAACGTTAACTCCGCGTTATTTCGTACCTGCGCAATCGCAGCCCGGAACAAGAATTACCAAAACGGTACGCTAGAATTCGATTGTCATCCCGCGACGGCCTCGTTTGCCGCCCAGGGAGCCAGTCGTCCTGATTCGCGCGGATTCGCGACCGGGACGCATCCTTATCAGGAACCATATTTGGCCACCCCCGACACTGCGGCTCCGAAAACCCATCCCCGGCTGGCGGTTCAGGCCTTCTGGCTGACCTTTGCCAAGTTCATCGCCGCCATCTTCGGCATCCTTATGCCGGCCTTGCTGGTGCGCATCCTCAGCCAGCACGATTTCGGCGTCTACAAGCAGGTCTTCCTCTTTATAGGCACCACCACCAGCTTCGCCGCATTTAGCGTTGGCGTCAGCGCGTTCTACTACATGCCCCGCCAGCCCAAACGCGGAGGCCAGATCGCTCTCAACATCCTGGTCTACAACCTCATTGCCGGGCT
This sequence comes from uncultured Acidobacteriaceae bacterium, assembly GCA_963791965.1. Lineage (GTDB taxonomy): Bacteria > Acidobacteriota > Terriglobia > Terriglobales > Acidobacteriaceae > CAVVDY01. Next base: position 776,272 of record CAWBUK010000011.1, read on the forward strand.
GGTTCCGCTGCTGCTGCTCATTATCTATCCCCAGTTCCTCAACCTCTTCTTTCGCAGCGGTGACCTGGAACCCTTTGCCCTCATGCTGGGCATCTTCGTCGTGCTTCAGCTCAACGCCTCGCTGGTCGAGATGATTCCCACGGCCTTGCAGGACGTGCGCAACTCCACCCTGTTCGTCACCGGCACCCAGCTGTTCAAGATCGTGGCGGTGGTGATTGCCGCGCTCCTTTTCCGCTCGGTTCGCAGCATCGTTCTCGCCTGCATGCTGGCCGCCGCCTTGTCGGTCGCCATACTGTTGCGCTATCTCTACAACCGCTTCGGCGCCTTCTGGAAGCACTTCGACCGCAAGTTCTTTATCGAGCAACTGTCCTACGCTGCGCCGCTCGGGGCCTACGGAATCGTCTGGGTCTTTCGCAAAGACCTGGACAACTACTTCGTCGGCGCCATGTACTCGCCGGCCCAGTACGCCATCTACTCCATCGGCTGGATGGAAGTGCCGCTCATCCAGCTGTTCCTGGAATCGATGCTGTCGGTGATGGTGGTGCGCATCAGCGCGTTGCACCAGGAAGGCCGCACCGAGGACATCCGCAACGTGTTGGCCAGCGCCATCAATCGACTGGCGTCGGTACAGCTCGCCATTTACGCCATCCTGTTGGTCGCCGGACGCGACCTGATCGTCTTCTTCTATACCAAGGCCTACGCGGCCAGCGCGCGCATCTTCTACGTCACTATCACCTTGATCGTGCTGAACGTGTTCATGTACGACCCCATCGTTCGCGCCTACCTTGAGTTGCGCAAGTTCATCCTGATAGTTCGCATCGGGGTTTTGATCGCCCTGGCCCTGGTGCTGGCGCCGGTGATCCACCACTTCGGCATGATCGGGGCCGCGGTCACAGCAGTATTGGGCGACCTGACCGAGCGGCTCATCGTCGGCCACAAGGTCTGCCAGACCATCGAGGCCACCTGGCACGACGTCAGGCTGCTCTCCGGAGTACTACGCGTCGCCGTCGTAGCCGCGATTGCCGCGCTGGTTGCGTTGCTCGTGCGCAACGCCGCCGTAGCCCAGCCCCTGTTCGCAAGGCTGGCGATGACCGGCATTAGCTTCAGTGTGGTCTATATCGCGGGCTTTTATCTTTGGAAGCTTCCCGGATATGAGGTCGTCTCAAAGGACCGCCTGCTGAGTTTTGCGCAGTCAGCCCGTGCGCGACTCGGCGGAGGAAAGTCGTAGCCCAGCCGCTGTTGGCCTGTGGCTCGTGGCCATCGGCTCTTTGCTCGTAGTTCATGGTGTCATCCCGAGCCCGCCGCGGCGGGAGGGATCTGCAGTTTGCCCGCGCTACCACCAACTCGCCCTCTACTTCCACCTCACCACCAGGCCAACTCATCTGTGATGCCCAACCTTGCACCAAGACCACGGCGCCATCTATGTTCAAAAACATGAAGCTCCGCTGTCTCGCAATAATTCTCCTCGCCCTCCCCCTCCTCGCCCAGTCCCCCAAGGTCGAGCGCATCGCCTCCCCACCTGACGGCGTGTCGCATGACGTAACCGCCGCTCTCGAAGACAAGGGCTACCGCGTGACACTCGATGACGGCTGGACTGCCGAACTATGGCTGGCCAAAAACCCCAAGCTCGCCTCCACCGGCGCCCCCGACGCCCTGTATCCGCAGCTCAGCAATGGTGAGTTCCTAGGTGTGCTGCATTTGCCCAAGGGTATGAGCGACTTCCGCGGCCAGGCCGTTCCTGCTGGAACCTACACTCTGCGCTACCAACTGCTGCCGCAGGACGGCAACCACATGGGAGTTTCGCCCAACCCCGACTTTCTCCTCGCCGTCCCTGTCGCCAACGATACCAAGCCCGAGGCTATTCATCCCTTCGAGAAGCTGGTGGCTCTCAGCGCCGAATCCACCGGAGCGCATCCGGCGGTCATCGCGATGGACAAACCGGGTGACCTCGGCACCGCCGCCTTCAACGACCAAAAACTCCTCATCCTGACCGTCAATCTCTCCTCGGCGACAGGCAAGCCGGAAGCCATAGGAATCGTCCTCAAGGGACAGGCAGCCCAGTAGCTGGCGTTCTGCACGGTCGGTTGGGAACCACCGTCAGGCTCTGCTTGCCAAAGTATTCCAGGACATATTGCGCGTAAGCTTCGTTGAATTCCCCACTTTGCGTGGTCCGGGTGTATATCCCTGGCTCCAATTCAAGCGGAGTGATGACCCCATGCGTGGGAGGCAAAGCGAAGGTCATCGCATCGGTGCCGGGCTCAAGCCCCGACTCGAAGTTGCTGACCGTGGTGCACTCCATATTCTTATAGGTCTCGTACTGGCGTATGAGTGGCGACACATGCCACGGCATGGCAACACCGGCGACCAGCAGGAGCGGACCAGCGAATGAGATTCGTCGCACCTGAGGCAGACGCCGGGCGAATCTAGACTGAACAATCAGGATTGCCGCCGCCACATACGCCATCACAATCCAGCAGCGCCGCAGGGTTTCGAGTCGCTCGCCTGCACTGGTTCCGAAATGCAGATAGCTGCCGAACAAAACGGCCAGGCTGGCCACCAACAATGTCGCGCCGACCAAAACGATCTGTTTCCGTGCGGCTGGGCTCCTCGCCTCGCCGTCCGGTGCCGACCTCTTCCACACCAGTGCCACTCCGGCCGCCACCAGCAACCTCGACAGCACCCGCGGAGCCGCCAGCCATCTATGAGGCGCACCGGCATCGAGGCCCACCAGTTCCAGCGCGAAGCTTCGAATCGCCGCAGCCGCACTCGCAACTGGATGATGCAACTCCGGCGACGCTACGGTGAAGAAACCCTCTGAGGCCCCCAGTCGGTGCCTGGACGCCACGACCATCACAGCCACCGCGAGTAAGCAGGGCAGCAGCCAATAGAGGATACGTCCCTTCTCGCGGACTCCCGCCGGCTCTCCCCTGATCCACAGCGCATTCAACCCCTGCAGAATTGCGTAGCAGATGACGAATGTTGCCCCTATCTCCCCACCGAAGGCCGCGGCAACCAGGCTGGCGGCGCAAATCAGCCTTCCCTTTTGGGAGCCTGGCGCGCCATACATCGTCTGTATGAACAAGAGCAGCGTTGCCGACAGGATCGGCAAGTAGACCACCGTTGCCACCGGCCAGTAGAAAAGCTGGAACAGCGGCCCTGAGGTCAGAAACGCGGCCGCCAGCCCCAGTCCCGACAACAGGACCCCCTGCCGCCTTTTCCCGCGCTCGGTTATCGCGCTGGCGACGGCACAAAACAGGAACCCGGCCCACAGCAACCCCAGAAACCATCCCGTGAGCGGCCGGTGAAAGTGGTTCACCAGCATGCCGTACGCCACAAAAAGCGCTTCCCAGGGACGCAAGGTCCAGTGCATTCGGGTGGCGAAAACCTGCCAGCCTCCAAGTTTCAGCCGACTAAACCAGTCATACTCATCCGCCTGCCATTGCCCCAACGGGATCAAGCCCACATATAAAAGGAAGATGGCGCCTAAGACGGCCGATGCTATCCGCTGCGCCGACTTACGGTTTTGCGGATCGGATGTTGCGCCAGAACTCCCCCGAGCGGCTGCGAGAGCCGCATCCTCTGTCCTAACCGAGACCTGGCTCATGCCTTCCGTGTCGTGCCGGCGCAAACCGCAACCCTCTTCAAAAGTATCGTTCAAACTTCCAAAATGCTCGGGATTCGACTCCTTACTCGGCAGCTCAAGCTTAATACGGCTGCAAAGGGCCACAAATTTCTTCGACGTTGACGAAAAATCTCGACGGCCCGGTTGTGGATAACGCGAACGCTGTTGCAGCTTTCAACAATGGCAGTTGCGAATCGCAACAGGCCAACGCACATGCTTCAATTGCCGTAAGTCCATGTAAATTCGCATCTTCCCAAGTGATGTCACAGTAAGCCCGTGCATCGAGCCTTTCCTTACGTTGCGAAACTCTACAACCACACCCGTTGTGAACCCCTCCAAGGGCCGCGATGTAATTTGCATCAGTCTCTGTAAGTGAATGCAACACCAACACCTTTTAAAGGCTTTAGCAGCCGCTCTGGGCTCCGCGTCATTTGGCATACCCCGTGCCTTAGTAAATGGCGTAAGCGCCAAGCAATAAAGGCGCAGAAAACAAAAACTCTCGGAGGCCATTATGACAGTCCTACTCGTTCTCGCAACTTTCGCAATCTTCCTGACCATCGATTTCTTCTACGCCAAAGCCAAACAGCCCGTCCTGCAGGTAGCCCCCGCAGTTCGGAAACAACAGGGTGTTGCAACCGCGCCGGCGCGGCCGAGCCTGGTCGGCGGCTTCTCGGTTCCCGACAATCTTCGTTATCATCCCGGACACACCTGGGCGCTGAGCGAGAGCCCGAACTTGGTCCGTATCGGCATGGACGACTTCGCTTCCAAAGTTGCCGGCAAGATCGAAAGCGTCGCCCTGCCGCAGCGCGGACAGTGGGTCCGTCAGGGACAGAAGATTTGGAGCGTGATGCGCAACGGCAAGAAGATCGACATGGTTTCGCCGATCGAAGGCAGCGTTAGCGACATCAACGAAGCGGTCATCAACGACCCGACCCTGGCCACCAACGATTGCTACGGCGAAGGCTGGCTGGTAACCGTGCAGTCTCCCGATTCCAAGACCAACTTCCGCAACCTGCTGGGCGGCGCACTGGCTCGCTGGTGGACCGAAGAGTCCTCGATGCGGTTGCAGCGCTTGATGCCGGCCACCTTGGGAGCCTTGGCGCAGGACGGCGGTGTGGCGGTCGACGACCTGACCGCACAGATTCCTGAAGAGCAGTGGAGCAAGATTACTCGCGAGTTCTTCCTCACCTAGCAATCCTTAAGTGAGTACACCCCGCGGAGTGGGCCTCCCTCCGCGGGGTTTTTATTTGTATGGCAGCTTTTGGCTGTCGGCTCAGCCTTCTCGTGTGTGTCATCCCGAGGGACGAGTCCGCCCTGGCGGACAAGGAGTCGAGGGATCTGCAGTTTGTCGCGGCACAATCTCACCCCCGTTTGTCATCACGAGGCGCTTCGGCCGAGGGATCTGCTCTTGTCCCGAGCGAGAAAGTTTCGCAAGAATAGGAGCGTCCGCCGAGCAAGCAAGCCACTCGTCGTAGCTGGCAGCTCGCGGCTGGTGGCTGGTAGCTCACGGCTGGCGGCTGTCTTGCGAACAGCGAATGGCGAATAGCGGCTGTCCTACTTCCCGTCCACACCCGTCAGGTACACGGTCAGCGTTCCCCAGAACAACCGCGCTCTGATCTGCACCGGGAGGTGCTGCGCGTCGTCGGTGTACCAGATCCAGATACGCCCGCGATTCTTCAGCGGGCCGTAATCGCCTTCCGGCCCCACGCGAATGGTATTGAAGGTCCCTGCTGGGGTCGTCACCTGCTCTTTGCCTTCCACGTGGGCCTGCACATTTACCGTCTTGCCGCCATCGTTGAGTGGGAAGGTATACGTCGCATTGGGGGTGAGCGGCAGGCTGCCAACGTAGAGCAACCCCGACACCACATCGGTCACGCAGGAAGGAATTTCATTCTCCTGGCGTTTTTTCTCGCCCGTCTTAAGATTGGTCTCATTCAGCACCGACTTGCCACGCTTATAGTCAAAAGTGATCTGGGTGTCGCGGCGATGCGATCCCTCTTCGGTGTGCTTGTTGAGTGACTGCGAGCAAAGCTTGCTGGCGTCGAAGTACGATTCGAAGCGGTCCTGCACGCGAAACAGCATGGCCACCACGCCCGCCGAGTCGGCCGTGCCCACTACGCGCATTTGCGACCCGCTGCGCTGCACCTTCAGCGTCGCTACTCCCGCCGTCCAGAAGCGGTACTCGGCCTCATAGCGCAGTGTCTGCGTCGGAAAATTGAATCCCGGCCGCAGCGGCTGAATGCGCGCTGCCGCACCGATGGTCGCCTCCTGAGCGGCGGCGGTTTGCTGGCCGACAGGGGGAGCCGCTTCGGTCAGCGAGCGCATTCCCAAAGCCGGCGACAACAGTAGACACAGGAAGACAACGATAGGGCGCTTAAAGATCAATCTCATCCGCGGGACCAGAGCATCTTTACTACCAGCGCCGCCAGAATCGCCGCAGCGCCAAAGCAAGCATTGTACTCGCGGTGCTTCAGGTAAAGCGCGCGGGAGAAGTCCGCAGTCATTCTGCCGAAGGCTAAAGTCCGAGGAACCAGGCTCGGTACTGCGTCGGCGTAGGCTGCGTATTGCGGAAAACGTGTCCGCAGATAGCGCTCTTCGGAGCGAATCGTCGGCACATAGATGAGGACAAACATGACCACGATCAGCGCGGCTACGACGAGGTCGCGAGCGGCTGCGGCGAACCCCAGCGCGATTACGATTGACCCCAGGTACAGCGGATTACGAACGTACGCATAAGGCCCCGTCATCGCCAGTTGTTCGTTCTTGTTAACGTGTCCCGACGAGACAGCGCGAATGCCCAGTCCCAGCGCGGCGATTGCCGCTCCTGAAGCGAGCGAAACCCAGGTCGGTCGCGCCCGCCACAAGTAAAACGCGGCGAAAGCAAACCCCAGCGGCACCCGGATACGGCGGGCGATGCGGCTCCACGACAATCGTGCGCGCTCCACCGACTGCTTCTGGTTCTGTGTCATGGAGTCGACCGTCACTCGGCTTTGTGCCCTCGTTGCGGCTGCATCTGCTTCAGCAAACTGCTGGTCGAGTGGTCTTTGGGATCGCCAACGATCTCCACCCGTCCCCCGTACGCCAGCACCTCGTCGCGCTCCGGCACGCTGTCGCGGGTATAGTCGGTGCCCTTGGCATGCACGTCAGGATGAATCTCGCGAATCAGCGCCCGCACGTCCGGCTCATCGAAGATCACGATGGCGTCCACATCTTCCAGCGCGGCAAGAATCTCGGCGCGCTCCCCCGCCGGCATCAGCGGGCGCCCCGGACCTTTCAGCGTGCGCAAGCTGCTGTCGGAGTTGACGGCCACCACCAGTTTTCCATCCAGCGCCTTCGCGCCGTGCAGGTAACGCACATGTCCCACATGCAGGAGATCGAAGCCGCCATTGGCAAGGATGATGATTTCACCCTGCTCGCGCCAGCGTCTGACGAGTGCGCTCAAAGACTCGCGCGTGTGTATCTTCGCTATCGCGCTCACCCGTGTGCCACCGCGTAATGATCGATCGCGCCCAGCAGCTCTTTGGCTGACACGGTTGCTGTGCCGCGCTTCATCACCACCAGACCACCGGCAAGATTCGCCAGCTGCGCTGCTGTCCGCGCATCGGCTCCCGCTGCCAGCGCCGCAGTGAAGGTCGCAATCACTGTATCGCCGGCTCCGGTTACGTCTACCACCTGGTCGGAGCCGAAGATCGGAATGTTTTCCGGCTTACCGTCGCGTTCGAAAGCCACCATGCCGTCGCGTCCGCGGGTAATCACCAGCGATTCGAGGCCCATACGCTCGATCAACTGCTCGCCTGCCTCGATCAGCTTTCGATTGTCGTGGCCGATCTGCATCCCCAGCGCTTCTTCGACTTCAGGCTCATTCGGAGTGGCGGCGGTAGTACCGTCAAACTCCAGCATGCGATAACGCGAGTCGAGCGTGACCGGCTTGTTGTCTAGGCATCCGTTGGAGCGCACGAAAGTCAGCAGGCGGGGGCTGGCCGCGCCGTAGCCGTAGTCGGAGATCATCAGCGCATCTGACGCTGTGGCATACTCGCGCGCGGCATTCACCAGGTTGAGCAGCACCGGATGCGTCTCTTCCAGAGGCTCGGGCTCGCGATCCACGCGAATGACCTGCTGCCGACTGTTGTGCGACATGCCCGCCAGGATGCGCGTCTTGGTCGTCGTCGTGTAGTGCTTCAGCTTCTGAATGCCGCCGGTCGGTATCTTGTTATTGTGCAGCGCATCGATCAGCAGGTGGCCGGCCTCGTCATCGCCAACCACGCCCACCGGCAGTACATTCACGCCCAGCGCTGCGAGGTTCATGATGGCGTTGCCGCCTCCCCCAGGAACCACGGTGCGCTCACGATGTTTCAGGATGAGCACCGGCGCCTCTCGCGACACGCGTGCAATCTCGCCGAAGACAAATTCATCGGCAACCAGGTCTCCCAGTACGGTGATGGAGAGGTCGGGGAAGGAGTGAACAATTTTCTTCCAGCGTTCGTGATCTTTGGCGTGTCGGGTCATGAGTTGGCTTGAAGGGCACGCTTCAGGCGTGCCGAAAAGGCCTTTGGCTCGCCTAGCAGACTTGACGGCTGTCATCCTCAGTCCACCGCCACGAACGATGGACCTGCTGTTCCCTCATTTGCCACTACAGTTGGCGCCGTTGGCGAACTTCAATTCTCTCACGCGGGTCGCGAATTCACTGTGCCAGGATCTCATTCACCGCTGCGTCGGCGTCGTTCAACTCCATGCGTAGCGCCACCACGTGTACAGTTCCCAATTCGCGCAACTGTTCCCCCAGGTTCACTGCGTCTTTTTCCGTCGTCACAAATGCTGAGGCGCGGTTCAGGTTTCGCAACCGAAGCAAGGCCTGAATGTCCCCCGCGTTGTATGCGTGGTGATCGCGAAAAGGCTGTGTAGCCACGATGTTCAGCCCGGCCTGCTGCAACTGCGAGAAGAAAGGCTCAGGCCGCGCGATACCGCAGAACGCGACGCATGCGTCCTTGATGGGCGGAGCGAAGATGCTACGCTGCACCCGCCACTGCCGTTTCACGAATTCGGGAACCAATTCCGCCGGCAGATTGCCGCTGAGCACCACCGCATCGGCGCGCGCCAGCGAAGACAGAGGCTCTCGCAAGCGGCCGCCAGGAAGTAACGTGTCGCGCACATCGGTCGGCGTGAGCATCACGATATCGAAGTCGCGCGCCAGCCGGCGATGTTGAAACCCGTCGTCGAGCAAATGCAGTTGTGGACCAAACGTCTGCTCGGCGTACACGCCGGCTGCATGGCGATCTTCGCCGACCACGACCGGCACTCCCAGCTTGCGTGCAATCAGCAGCGGTTCGTCGCCGAACTGTCGCGCCGTTCCCGCCGCATCCACCAGCGCCACCCCCTTCGTCTCCCGGCGGTATCCCCGCGACAACACATCGAACAGAATGCTGCGCTGCTTCAGCAGCTCGCCCAGCAGAATCAGGAATGGCGTCTTCCCCGTGCCCCCCGCCGAAAGATTGCCGATACTTACCACCGGCGCTTGCAGCCGGCGCACTTCCAGCGTGCCCCGGTCGTAGAACTCGTTGCGCGCCCGCACCATCGCGCCAAAGACTCCAGACAGGGGATTCAAGAGGTTTGCTCCGCCGCCGCCGCGTTGACCGTTTGCCGCTGCCCGCCCGGCAAGAGGGCAAGCAAAGCCTCTGCGGTCCGCCGGGTTGCGCCCTGCTGCGACTGCATGACCTCGCGCGCGTTGCGGCCCAGCCGCTCGCGCTCGTCATCGTTTTTCAGTAACCCGAGCATCGCTCTGGGTCAACGTCTGCGGCGTGACGACCCGCAGCGCATCAGCACGCCGGAAGATCTCGATAATGTCGCGGAAGTTCTCCGTGTACGGCCCGACGAGTATCGGCACGCCAAAGTACGCGGGCTCGAGCACGTTGTGTCCGCCCTCAGGGACGAGGCTTCCGCCGATGAAGGCCAGACCGGCAAACTCATAGATGCTCGCCAATTCACCAATCGAGTCGAGCAGCAGAACGCCGGGTGCCCCACTCATTCCTTCGCTTGGCATGAGTGGGACGTCACTCCATTGCGAACGTCGTCTATAAGGCAATTCCGACGATGAAAGCAGAGCCACGACCGAGTCGAAACGCTCCGGATGGCGCGGCGCTAGAATCAGCATGGCTTGAGCGTAACGCTCGCGCACTGCGCGGAACGCATTTAGCAGCATCGCCTCTTCGCCCTCCAGCGTGCTGCCGGCAACGATCACGGGGCCGATGCCATCGTGCTGAATGACATCTGCGAGCCTGTCATGAATCTCACCCCGTCCCGGCGGCTTAACCTCAAACTTCAGATTGCCGCCCACATGTACGCGCTCCGCCGGAGCACCAATCGCGACCAGCGGCGCGCGTCTTCTTCACTCTGCGCCAGCAGCAGATCGACATCGCTCAGCACGCGCGTAAACAACCAGCGAAAACGCTGGTATCGCGGCAGCGAGCGGTCCGACACCCGGGCGTTCACCACCGCGACCGCCACCCCCGCTTCCTGCGCCTGATGCAGCAGGTTGGGCCAGAACTCGCTTTCTGCCAGCACCAGCATGCGTGGACGCAGCGCGTCGAGAAACGCCTGCACCGCCCAGGGAAGGTCCAGCGGAGCGCGAAATACGTTTTCCTCGCCAAACTTCTGGCGGGCCAGCTTCTGGCCGGTATCGGTGGTGGTCGAGACTATGATTCGATGATCGCGCAACTGTTCTTTCATCTCGGCGACCAGCTGGGTAACGGCCAGCACCTCGCCGACCGAGACCGCGTGGATCCAGATCGTCGGCACGTCTTCGTGGGCTCGCAGACGCTGTGGCACGCTGCCCAGGCGCTCGCTCCAACCCGAGCGGTACTTGCCGTGGCGCAGCATCTGCCATAGCCACCACGGCGCGCTCAGGACGAGCGTGATCAGCAGCAGCGCGCTGTAGAGCCAGTACACGACTGCGATTGTACTTGCGGGCAGCCGCCATCCCAAGCAGCCGATGGAGGGACGCGGGTAGAGCGGCGCTTCAGCTCCGCCGATAGAGCGCAGATGAGAAAGGTTCCGTGGGATGCTGGGCCTGCAGGCCAGCTCTACCTCTCTTGAGAGCACGCGCGCAAAGGCGGATAATCCAAGCTATGCTTTTTCGTCTTCGCAGCGCAGGCTGTCTGGTTCCTCTGGGGAGTGCCGGTTGTCTCGTCGTACTAATGAGTTGCTTCATTCTCGCCGGAACCTCGCTTTGGGCTTTCAAAGAATTTGTCGCTCCGCGGCCGGAGAGCGCCGACACCTATGCCAGCAAAGACGCTCATCCGATGGAGAAGGTCACCGCGGCGATCGACCTCTACGACACGGCTCCTAAGGAAGACATCTTCGGCACCAAGTACGTGCAGGAAGGCATTCTGCCGGTGCTGCTCATCATCACCAACAGCGGCGACCAGCCTATCTCGATGACCAGGATGAACGCCGAGCTGGTGACCGCGTCGCGCAGCAAGCTGGGGTGGCTCAGCGTCGATGACGTCTTCCGCCGCGTCGCGCACATCAAGGCCAACAGCACCACTCCGCCACGCGTCGGCCCGATTCCTTTGCCGACGGGCATGAAGAACAAGAAGGCCAAGGAGCAATACGAAGAGCTCAGCAAGGCGGCGTTCATCGCCGAGGCGATTGAGCCGCACGCCACCCGCTCGGGCTTTCTATTCTTCGACATCGACACCATCAAGAACCCGGTTGCAGCGGGGGGACACATCTACCTGACCGGCATCCGCGACAGCACGGGCAATGAGTTGATGTACTTCGAAATCCCAGTGGTTCCTTCAAATTCGGGGCAGTAAAGCCGAGCCACGGATGGGTAGAGATGGACACGGATCAGAAAATTCCGTTGCCTATCTGTAGCGCGTAGCGATACACTATACAGTGATTAAGAGTTTTCGGCATTCCGGGGTTGAGAAGTTCTTCCGTTCCGGATCGATGTCGGGCATTCAGTCCAGGCACGCTACCAGGCTGCGGCTGCAACTTTTTGCTCTCGATAACGCGAAACGGCCTTCTGACATGAATGCGGCCGGGTGGTTCCTTCACCCATTGAAGGGCGCTATGCACGGTCATTGGTCAATTCGAGTAAGCGGTAATTGGCGACTCACATTTGCATTCGAAGGCGAAGATGCAATCCGGGTGGACTACCAGGATTATCACTGAGGTATACGATGATGCGCATGTTCAATCCGCCCCATCCGGGTTTGGTGGTAAGAGAGTACCTGGGGGATGTCCCTGTTTCGGCTGCGGCAGAGCACCTCGGCGTTACCCGTGTCACCCTTTCACGCCTGTTGAACGGCAAAGCCGGCATCTCCGCCGACATGGCCCTGCGACTCTCCGACGCGCTGGGCACAACCCCGGAGCTTTGGATGGGCATGCAGGCTCAGTACGATCTTTGGGCCGCCTCTCGCTCGCGGCGAAAGAAGATCGCGCCGCTGAGCAAGGCCATTCTGGCAAAAAGCGCATAGCCGAACTTCTGGCCAACCAGGCACGGGTCCTGAGTCCGCCGCGGCTGCCCAGTATTACAATCTCCGATCTGTGTTCATGCTCGGCACATCCGTGGTTAACTCCTTCCCCTCGCTATAATTCCAACATGGCCACCACCCCGGAAGCGCCGGTCGCAACGCGTTCCAAGTACGAGCCGGTCATCGGCCTCGAAGTTCACGTTCAGCTGCTGACCAAGACCAAGATCTTTTGCGGATGCTCTACGCATTTTGGCGATGCGCCGAACACCAACGTCTGCCCGGTGTGTCTGGGATTGCCCGGCGCGCTGCCCGTGTTGAATCGCCAGGCGGTGGAGTTCGCGACCCTTGCGGCAATGGCGCTGAACTGCCGCATCAACCAGACGTCGATTTTCGCGCGCAAGAACTACTTCTATCCCGACCTGCCCAAGGGCTATCAGATTTCGCAGTACGACAAGCCAATTGCTGAGCACGGCTACATCAATGTGGAGGGCGCCAGCGGGCCGAAACGCATCGGCATCACGCGGCTGCACATGGAAGAGGACGCGGGCAAGAGCCTGCATGACGGGCTGCCCGATTCGGACCGGTGGACATCGATCGATTTGAACCGCACCGGCACGCCGCTAATCGAGATTGTCAGCGAACCCGACATCTCGACCGCCGACGAAGCCTACGAGTACCTGACTAAGCTGAAGGAGATCATCCTCTACACCGGCGTCAGCGACTGCAACATGGAAGAAGGCTCGCTGCGTTGCGATGCCAACGTCAGCATCAAGCCGGTTGGCCAGAAAGAGTTCGGCACCAAGGCGGAGATCAAGAACGTCAACTCCTTCCGCTTTATCCGCGAGGCGATTGAATACGAGATTGGCCGCCAGGAACGCGTGCTTGAGTCGGGTGGTCGCATCACGCAGGAGACGCGCCTGTACAACGCCGCCGAAGGCAAGACTTACAGCATGCGCTCGAAAGAAGAGGCGCACGACTATCGCTACTTCCCCGAGCCTGATCTGCTGCCGCTGGTGGTCGACGAGAAGTGGCGCACCGAGATCGCGACCCATCTGCCCGAGCTGCCGGAAGCTCGACGCGCGCGCTTCATCGAGCAGTACGGCGTGAGCAAAGGCGACGCGTACACCCTCACCGTCTCGCGTTCTCGCGCCGATCAGTTTGAGGAGGCGGCGACGGCGGCGAAGAGTCCGAAGCGCGTGGCCAATCTGGTCAACAGCGAGTTGCTGGGCCGCCTCAAGGCAAAGGGTCTCGATCTGGAGCAGTCACCCATCTCGATGAAGGGTGTCGCGCTGTCAGCTGACCTGGCGGAGAGCGGCGCCATCAACAGCAAGCAGCTCAAGGAGCTCTACGAAATCGCGTTCGAGCGCGGCGAGGATTTCGCTGTGGTCTATGAGCGCGAGAAGCCGCAGCAGATCACCGACACCGCCGCCATCGAGAAGATTATCGACGAGGTGATTGCCGCCAATCCCAAGCAGCTGGAGCAGTATCGCGGCGGCAAGAAGACGGTGGCTGGATTCTTCGTCGGCCAGATAATGCGCTTATCGAAGGGACAGGCCAATCCCGCGCTAGTCAATGAGTTGCTAAACAAGAAGCTTGAAGGATGAACCCTAGCGCAACCAGGAAGGCTGACGGCGCAGTTTGAATTGCAGCCAGTAGTAGAAGCGAAACGCGAGCGTGAACCAGCGCGATTCCAGAGCGCACGGCGGACGGCCGGGATGGTGGTTAAAACCGAAGTTGCTACACATGGCGGCGACTCTCTGGGAATAGTACACCAGCTTTTGCCAAACGCTTTCGAGTTGGGTTGGAATTGTTTACCCGACTTCCGCGGCGGGCTCGGCATGACACCCGGGTTATGTTGTCCGTGAGCTCCGGATCACCGCACTTTCACTACCTCGGAGGTGGACGCCGACTCGCCGTACTCCGTGTCGCCCCAATACATGGCTTTGACCACGTGCTTGCCTTTGTCGGGAAAAGAGGCTTGCAGAACGGCCTGTCCGTTCGACAAGGCAATCATGTCGCCCCTATTCAGCCCGTCGATGTTGAGTTGAACTTCACCGGTCACTGCCGGCCCGCCCTTGTTTCCACGCAGGACCTTCGCGGTGAACTTCACCTCACGGCCCATTTCCGGCTGGGGCGGCGAAAAATCTAAAGTAACTGCTGTCTTCCGTCCGGGCGGAAGCACTTGGACGGTGCCCATCATCCCCATGTCAGCATGCTTCTCGATGTGGCAGTGGTATGGGAAGGTGCCGATAATCTTCGGATCGCGGAAATCCATGAGCAGCCTGACGCTGGGATAGGGGCCCTCGCCTTTCCAGTACGGCACATTGATCGTGTCTCGCATTTCACCGTCGTGCACCGGGGTGCCGTCGATGGCGAGCACTCGAAAATGAAGTTGATGAATGTGGAAGACGTGGTCTTCCGGGCTGCGATTCTCAATCGTCCAGACCTCGACCGCTCCCTGATGCAGCACCATGTTCGGCGGCGAAGCCATCTTGTATTGCTCGGCCTTCTGTCCAGCCACTGTGATGAAGAAGAAGGTAGAGATATCGGGATCGGCGGGATTTGGCGAGGACTCCGAAAAATACAGGCTGCGCTCAAGCGTCGGTCCTTTCCACGCGACCGGGGCAGCGGCGGATTTTGCGGTGCTAGCCAGAGAAGCGGGTGGACCAGCAGCCCTGACCTGGCTGACGACTCGCGCCAGGGGACGCCGGGGATCGCTGTCGCCGGCGGGACCGGTATCCCATGCCCGGGTGATCAACTCCATTGGCTCTCCGGGATTCGGTGTTTGCACGACAAACTCGGCACGGGAGCCGGGCGGCAGAGGAATATCCTGCACCGAGGAATCCGATGGAGGCACTGTCACTCCGTCGACCGCGATCAGTTGCATCGGCTGAGCCTTCCCGGCGCTGAGCAACTGCAAATCGACGATGGTATCGGCGGCGGCGTTGACTACTCTCCAGAACTCCCTGGCATTAGGTTGAGTTTGGACCACCGCCGGCAGCAGAGTGGGATACAGAATGGGAACGTAGTTGATGGACACGTCCCAGCTGGGGGCTGCGTGATCCAGCGAAGGCGTCAGTTGCTGATCGCGAACCATGAAGACTCGCTGTGGCATGCCGGCAAGCGAGGGATACTGCTGCTCGATGCCTTCCACGATCAGGGCACCGGAGGCTCCGCCTTGAAGCTGGTTTTCTGTGATGCCATGCACGTGCGGGTGATACCAATACAAGCCCGGCGGCTGGTCTGCAGGAACGCGCACGTCGTAATCGAATTCCTCTCCCGGCTGGACGAAGGTGTGCAACACCTCATCCTGGTGGCAAAGCGGCGGGACACTCATGCCATGGAAGTGCAAATTGGTCGAAAAGAATCCCATGCTCGTGTCGGAGCAATCGAGCTTTTCGCGAATCGTCGTCGAGGGAGCGGTAGCGTACTTGGTGGCCGGGGCTTCATTGACGAAGTGGATGAGGAGTCGATCGCCGGGATGCACGCGCAGTGTGGGGGCTGTCTCACCGGCGTTAGTTACGTAGCAATATCGGTTGGGCCCCTCGCCCATCATGGTCCGGCGATACGCAAGCTTGAGAGTCAATTCCAGCATCCCGTTATGGCTGCGTAGTTCCGGGGGATTCGACACCGTGGAGCCTTCCGTGGGACGGAAGCAGGTATCGTTTGCAGTTGTGCGGGGCGAGTCAGAAGCATACGTTACTGATGCGAGTGCAAGAAGAATCCAGCACAGCTGCGCGCTGCGGCGACGATAGCGAATGAGAGCGAGCAGCCAGCAGAACGGAGACATCGTTGGATTCATGATTTCATAGACTCTGGAGCGCGAGACCGGCGGGAGCCAGTTTTGTTGCAAGAAGAATGAAACAAACGCGGGGCTTCCGAGAAAGTCAGTATTGAATAGGCCTCGCGGGCCGAGTCCCTCCAAGAGCGATCCGCGCAACAAAACAGGGCGGCCTTATCGGCCGCCCTTATGCTTTTCAGCTGGTTAAGACTTACTGCTCGGGAACAACCGCCAGGTTTACGTCCTGCACCTGAACGCCGCTGACATTGCGACGGCCATCGGTCCAGGTTACGTAGGCGTTGCCGCCCTGCGCGGTGCTGTAGTCATAGTCACCGGCGTAGCAGCTCTGTACGCCACCATCGGTCTGCTGCGGCTGAGGAATAATCGCCGTGCTGATGGCGAAGTCCGAAGCGCCCCAGGTCGCGCCGTTGTCGCCAGACTGGCGAGCATAACGCTCGTAGTTGCAGCCGGGGTCGGTCGCCGCGTTGCAAGCGGTCGAGACGCTGCGGCGGTCATACCAGGAAGCAGTCACCTTGCCGCCAGCGTTGACGGAGAGGTTCGGCATCCACTGGGTGTGGTACTGAACGCCCGGGGTATCGGTGTTCATCAACAGCGGAGTGCTCCAGGTCGCACCACCATCGGTGGAGCGAACGTAGTAGATGTCGCCATTATCGGAGCCCTGCCCCTTGGTGGCGTAGACGTAGTGAACAACGTTGTTCGGGCCAACCGCCGGCTCGCCCC
Source organism: uncultured Acidobacteriaceae bacterium (assembly GCA_963791965.1). Lineage (GTDB taxonomy): Bacteria > Acidobacteriota > Terriglobia > Terriglobales > Acidobacteriaceae > CAVVDY01. The sequence goes on from CAWBUK010000011.1 coordinate 792,890, forward strand.
AACCCATATGCCGCCAGATCGGATTGATCTTGGCGAAGTAGCTATTGCTGGGGCAGGTACCATCGCCGACAGCGTTGAAGCGCGGACCGGTGGTAGCCGAGGTCCAGCTGGCGCCGCCGTTGTTCGAGCGCCAGATCACGTTCTGACGGGACGATAAGCCGCCGCTGCCCTCATCCATGCTGGCGAGGATAACAGTGTTGTATGCCTTCAGAGCGGCACGGTTGGCAGTCGGGCTGACCTGCGCGCCCGTGATCTGCACGTCGCGATAGAAGGTGTTGGTGTTGGAAACGGTCACCAGAGTCCACGAGGTGCCGTTGTCGGAATAAACCACCTGCAAGGCTCCGCTGCCGAGGTTGTAGTTGCCGAACGAGATGTACATGCGTCCGTAACCGGCACTGGTGGGATCGTTGTCAACCCACAAGGACTCGCGATCATCCGCGCCACCGTTGTGAGCGCAGGCGCCAGTGGTCCAGGTGATGCCATCAGGCGAAGTCCACATGCCGATACCCTGGCCGCCGCAACCGGTAGCCAGATCGCCAGCGAACCACATGTTCAGTTTCTTGTTGAAGACGACAATCGGATCACCGTAATTGGTGCCGTGCCCGCTACCGAAGGGAGGCGGCAGGATCTGGGTAAAGGTGGCGCCACCGTCGGTGGAATAGGAGGTGCCGGAATACTGGTTGGCATTGTGGTCGTTGTAGTTGACAACAACCGTCGTGCCGTTCTCCCACACCATGTTCTCGCTCTTCGTGCAGCTGCTGGACGAGGTGCAAGAGCGGTTGCTGACCAGAATGTTGGGGGGCTGCGGGAAGTTGATATCGCTGCCGCCTTCATCCTTGCCGCCCTGGACAATGCCGCACTCGATCAGGGTCTGGCCGGCGCGCATGTTGTCCTGCTGCAGAAGGTGTAGTGCAGCGATCTGTGAGCAATCGATGCCCGTTGTGGTCCGCTGCGCCATAGCCGGAACGGCGACGACACAGACGGCCAGTGCGAGCAAACAAATTGCCAGTTTGCAGTTCTTCATGTGTTTCTCTCCTCTTGTCTTCCTGCCTCTTACTTCGTTTTCTTTATCCTCTTTACTTCTCCTGAGGACGCTTTTCATCCGACGGACTGGGAACCGGACTCTTCGCCGCCGACACCGGCGCAGCGAAATATTCATCGTCTAGCCAGACTCCGGTTTTCTTCTTCAGGGCATCCATCTCCTCGCGAAGCTTCTGCGCCTGAACTTTTCTTTCAATCTCCGGCGTTGCCGTTTTCAGGTTCAGCCGGCCTTTGTTTACGACTTCAAACAAAATCAGCGCGTCAGGGGTATCAGCCACCTCCGACCACTCGCCTTTCTTCATAGTGAAAGCGTTCTTCATGATCTCGGGCAGATCATCACGACGGAAAGTGAGTGGGGCGACATCGAGCGCATCCTTAGTGCCGGCAATCAGCGCCTTGGCATCGCCGCCGGAGGCCAGCACTTTACGAATCTGGTCGGCGCGCGCCTGCGCCTCGGCCGTCGGCAAGCCATGTCCGTCCGAGTGGTCGCTTTGCTTGTAAATAAACACGCGGCGGAGCGTGACCTCGTCGAAGTCGTCGAGGTGCGAATCGTAGTATGCCGATATCTCCTGCATGGTGGGCTTGGCCTTGTCCTGCAGGACGTTAAACTCAGCGGTGGAGAGAACCTGGATGCGATTCATCTCCAACTCGCGCTGCACCTCGGGAGTCTTGCTGAGCCCTGAAGCCTCGGCTTCTTTCGCCAGCATCACGCCGCCGGCAAAGTTCTCGGCGGTAGTCTTCTTTTTGGGTACGGGAGCCCCTCCCTGGTCTTTCAGGAAGTCCCCGTACATAGCTTCAAATTGTTTCTGGGTGATCTGCGTGTCACCGATTTTCATGACCACGCGCTGATCGGGGGGAACGTTGTTGTTAGTACTAGTGGAAGCGGCAACAGCGGTTGCGCCAGCCGCTGAAGATGTAGCAGACTGCTGCGCCCAACCCACACTGGTCGCAAGCACTGCAATGAGGATCAACCCTGGGACCCGATACATGTATTTCCTTTGGCATACAGCCACACGTTCGCATAGGACGGAGCGGGCGGGTGGCAGTTGAGTAGGCTTACAGTTCAGGAGTATACGCTCGGACTCCCAACGAAACCGAAAGTACTATGGCGCTAGTACGGGAGAAAATTATGTGCTCTGGAAGTGAGGAAAGCAAGTCAAATTTATGTCATGAGCAATGGTCATTCGGACGCAACATTGTGACCGAACATCAATGCGCCGACATGACCTCAGCCCCCGGCTTGGGCTTCTTCAGGAAGAAGGGCAAGGGAATCAAACAAGCTACGATCAGCGCGACCACCCAGAACGCGTTCACATACGACAGCAGCGCTGCCTGCTGCTGGATGACACCCATCAGTTGGGCATACGCCTGCTGCATCGCCAGCGTGGGGCCCGAGCCGGCATGCGCCATGTTGGCCGCCGAACCGTTCAGCATGGCTTGCATCTGCGGGTTGGCACTGGTGGCGTGCGCCACCAGGTTGGTCTGATGAATTTGACTCTGGCGGGCGAGGAAAGTGGTAAGCATGGAAATGCCGACACTACCGCCAAGGTTGCGAACGAAGTTGCTAAGTCCTGAAACTTGGTTGTTCTTCTCCAGCGGCACCCCTACATAGCTGAGAATGCTGATGGGGATGAAGATAAAGGCCAGACCCGACACCTGGTACATCCGCCAGAAGACCATGGTACGAAAGTCGACGGCGAGGCTCAGGTTGGTGATGTGGTGCAACGAGATGGCGGTCATGGCGAAGCCGAAGGCAATCATGTAGCGCGGGTCGAGCTTGGTCGACAGATACCCCGCGACGGGAAACAACAGCATCAGCATGAAGCCCGCCGGGGACAACACTTCTCCTGCCTTCTGCGCGGTATAGCCCATCATCGCTTGCAGGAACTGCGGAATCAGTACGGTGGTTCCGAACAGCACCGAGCCCAGCACAAACTGGAACAGGATGGTCGCCGCGAAATTGCGGTTCTTCAACAGCCTCAGTTCCAGGATCGGGTTGGGTGTTCGCCACTCGTGAATCACCAGCCACACCAGCGCGACCGCCGCGATCACCGCGAAGCTGACGATTAGATTCGAGCCAAACCAGTCGTCCTGCTGACCCTTGTCGAGCAGTACCTGCAAACAGCCGATGCCCAGCACGATCAGCGACAGGCCGATGTAGTCGATCTTCATCGAGGCGTTCTTAAAGCGCTTGAGCCATGGCGGGTCCTCGACCACGGTGGAGGTCAGGAAGAGCGAGAGCACGCCGACCGGCACGTTGATGAAGAAGATCCAGCGCCAGTCGTAGTTGTCCGTGATCCAGCCGCCGAGCGTAGGACCAATCGCCGGCGCAACGACGACCGCCATGCCGTATACCGAGAACGCCAGGCCACGCTTCTCGGGAGGAAAAGTGTCAGCCAGAATGGCTTGTTCGCTGGGACCCATGCCTCCGCCGCCGGCGCCTTGCAGAATGCGGAAGAAGATGAGCATGCCTAACGACGGCGCAAATCCGCACAGTACGGAGGAGACGGTGAAGAGCATGACGCAAATCATGTAAAAGCGCTTGCGTCCGATCACCGTAGTGAGCCAGCCCGACATGGGCAGCACGATGGCGTTGGAAACCAGATAGCTGGTGAGCACCCAGGTGGATTCGTCCTGGCTGGCGCTGAGTCCGCCGGCGATGTGCGGCAGGGCGACGTTGGCGATGGAGGTATCGAGCACCTCCATGAAGGTCGCCAGCGTCACCGTGAGCGCAATGATCCACGGGTTATAGCGCGGCTTCCATGCGGAAACCGTCTGATCCTGTACTCCCGGCATTATTAGTGGCCTATCACCCTCACGTCAGGCTCGACCGACATGCCGGGACGCAGCAGACCGTCCTTGTTGAAATCAGGTGAATTGTTGTTATCGAAGTCGATCCGAACGGGAATACGCTGCACCACTTTTACGTAGTTTCCGGTGGCGTTCTCCGGCGGCAGCAAGCTGTACTTGGCGCCGGTGGCTCCGCCGATGCTGGTCACGTGACCTTGCCACGTGCGGCCATCGTAGGTATCAACTTTGACCTTTACCGACTGGCCCGGCCGCATCTTGGTAAGCTGCGTTTCTTTGAAGTTCGCCGTCACCCAGATGTCGCGCAGCGGAACGATGGACATCAAGTCCTGGCCGGTTTGCACGTTCTGTCCCACATTGACGGAGCGGCGGCCCACGACTCCATCGACGGGAGCGGTGATGGTGGTGTACTGCAAGTTCAACTGCGCCTGGTCGAGCGCGGATTTGTAGCGTCCTACCTGGGCGCCAGCCGACTTCGCCTTGGCCTCCGTAGCCGCTACCTGCTTGGGCGTAATCTGCGCGTTGCGAATTTCGGCGTTGGCCTGCGTGATGCGCGATTGCGCCTGCTGCACCTGTGCCTGTGCCGCCAGCAGCGAAGCCTGACGCGCCTCTACCGTAGCGTTTGCCCCGGTTGCCGCGGCGGTTGCGGAATCGAATTGCTGCTGCGAAATCTCACGCTTGCCAAGCAACTGCTGGTAGCGTTCCACATCGAGGTTCAGTTTCTTGGCATTGGCTTGCGCTTCGACAACCTGGGCTTGCGCCGCGTTCACCTGCTTCTGCGCCGCTGCCAGGCCGGCTTCTGCGCTCTGCAGATCGGCTGCTGCGGAACGAATCTGCGAGGTGGATCCCACGCTGGAGACGGGCACACCATACTCCGCCGCCTGCGCGTTGGCCTGGGAGTCGGCGTAATCCGCCTGCGCGCGTTCGAACGCAACCTGGTAATCCGTGGGATCGAGTTGCACCAGCACGTCACCTTTATGAACGAACTGGCCATCGTCAAAATTGACCTTGATCACATGTCCACTCACACGCGCGCTCATGGGATAAATGTGCCCGTCGATTTGCGCGTCGTCGGTGTTTTCCCAGTGACGGCTCTCCCACCAGAACCAACCCACCAACAGCAGGGCAACAATCGCCACCAGAAACACTATGGGCTTGGCCGCGGGGTTGCGCTGGAAAAAGCCGCGTCGATCCTCGGCGTTCGCATGTGCTTCCACCGCCTGCTCTGCGTGACGGTCCTCTATCGGGTGGGACGGTTGCACCTCATTCGGTTCTGTCGTGGTCGGGCTCATCTGCTCACCTGTTGCTGAATTTCTGGTTTTTTCATCGAAGCTCAAGGCCGCGGCGTCTGCGGATTGGGTTCCACCGCCGGTGAAGTGTTTGGACTAGGCAGCGGCGGATTCTGATTCACATTTGGTGACGTCGTTGTGCCGCTGTTGTCGGCCAGGTACTGTTTGGCAAGTTGTTCGGCATTGCCGATGGCGCGGGCCAGCAACACCTTCGCAATGTTGTGTTGATACAAGCTGGCGATGTACTGGTCGTTGGCCGAAGCCAGTTGCTGCTGCGCCTGGATGACTTCAACGTTGTTGGTCACGCCGGCAGCGAAGCGGTCCTGCGATTGCGCCAGCGTCTGCTTCGCCAGCTCCAGACCAATCGTCGCAACGTCCACCTGCTGGGCAGCGGCCTTCAAGTCGAGCAGGGCGTCCTGCACATCCTGTTCAATGCCGGCCTTCAGGTTGTCCACCCGCGCCTGCCGCTGCTTCAAGACGGCGTCAGCCTGCTCCACGTCGGCCTTCACCTTGCCACCCTGAAAGATGGGGATGCTCAAGGTCCCGGTGACCGAGTATTGCGGGGCAAGCCCGCTGGGGGTGTATCCCAGCACGCCATACTGCCCCGCGGCGCCCAGTGACGGCAGGTACTCCTTCCACGCCGAGGAGCGGCTGAATTGCGCCGCCTTCAACGAAGACAAAGCCGCCTGATAGTCGGCCCGCGTGGCCAAAGCGCGTTCGTAAGCGGTGTTGATGTCCAGGTCGGGCACGGGGTGATACGGTACGCGGTTCACCAGCCGAAACTTCTGCTGCACCGGCAAACCGATGACCCGAGCCAGAGCGATCCGCTGCTTCTCCAGGCTGTTCTGGGCCTGGATCAACGTCTGTTGCTGCGCCTGCAATTGAACCCGCGACCGCAAAGTGTCGATCTGTGGGGCCAATCCAGCGTTCTCCTGATCGAGCGCGAGCTGATACAGCGCCTGCGCTGTTGTCACCTCAGCCTGCACCGCAGCCACCCGCGATTCGGCGGCAATGGTCAGCAGATAATTTGCCCCGACCGCCAGCACCACCGTGTCGCGCGCGTCCTTATAGCTGAACTGCGCCGCCTGCACGTTTTGCCTTGCCGCGCGCAGCGAATCGATACGCGAGAGATCGCCGAAATTCCATTGCCCGGTTGCCCCGACATCAAAGATCGCGAACGGTCCGATCGAACTGGGAAATCCGGGAAAGGTAAAACCAAACGACTTCAGGTTGACCCGCTGAAGTTCTTCCGATACCGAACCGTTAAAGTTGGGCATCAGCTCGCTGAGCGCCTTCAATCGCGCCGCGCGAGCCTGGTCGGTCACGCGATCGCTGAGATACAGGCCAAGGTTGTACTTCAGACCCATATCGAGCGCTTGCTCGATGGTGAGCTCCACGGTTTCGCCGGTCGCCTTCCCCTGCGGCAACGAACCGGCAAACGGATCGGTGTTGCGCTGGATCACCTGCTCCGGCGACGGCAGCGGGGCCAGGCCTGCGGCATCGGTTCCCTGCGCCAGCATCGAAGCCGGAACAACCAACAAAACAGCGGCCAGCGATGCGCCCAGGAGCAGCCGCCGGTCAAAGCGTGTCTTGCATCCTATGCGTTCCATGTTGTATCTAATACATACATGCATGTATGGAATCTTTCAAGTTCTGTTAGATGATGCTACTCCGCAAGGAGTTGCGGAAAAATTAGGGCCGCTAGGGCTAAGACTTAGATGACAGGTCCCCGACAAAAGAAGGGCGCGCCGGTAATTTCCCGTCACCAGGAAAAGACCGACATTACCCGCTCGCGCTTCCTGCAGGCGGCGGAAAAGATATTTGCGCGCGATGGTTTTGATTCCGCCAAGCTGGAGGAAATCGCCGCCGAAGCAGGTTATACCCGCGGCGCCTTCTACGCCAACTTCGACACCAAGGAAGATTTGTTTCTCGCCCTGCTGGAGCGGGAGATCAGTTCCCGCATCGCAGATCTGCATCGACAGGTAGCCAAACAGCAGAGTCCTTCCGACAAGCTGAGCGCCCTCCGCGACTTCTGGCTGGCAACCTGCCTCGACCGCCGCTGGAGTTTGCTGGCCATGGAATTCAAGCTCTTCGCCGTACGCCATCCTGAAGTCAAAGCCCGGCTTATCACGATGCACCAGCGCCTGGTGTTCTCTGGCGTCGAGTTGTTGCAGAACATTATGGATGCACTCGGTCGCAAGCTTCCCGTCTCCGCGCGCGCGGTTGGGATTGCTTTCTGGGTCTTAAGCAGCGGCCTCACCATGGAGCACATGCTCGACCGCACCGTTATGCCGGAAGATACCGTTCGCACACTTTTGTCGACATTTTTTGATGCGATGATGGCGGGGTGAGTCTTATCGTCCGGGGCGCATGGCTTCGCTGGTCGAAGGCCGGCTCATGAGGTCGCGGATCGCCTCGTTGGGTGACTTCCCCTGTTGCAGGATGGCGTGCATCTGTTCGGTAATCGGCATTTCGACGCCCATCTTGTGCGCCAATCCGATCGCCGCGTTGGTGGTCAGCACCCCTTCCGCAACCATGCCGTGCATACCGCCAATAATGGCCTCCAGCTTTTGACCTTTTCCCAGCGCGACTCCGACACTTCGATTGCGCGACAGGCCGCCGGTGCAGGTGAGCACCAGGTCGCCCAGGCCCGCCAGCCCTGCCATGGTGTGCTGGTGTCCGCCGCATGCAACCACCAGGCGAGTAATCTCGGCTAGTCCGCGAGTGATGAGCGCGGCCACGGAATTGTGGCCCAATCCCAGCCCATCGCATACCCCAGCGGCAATCGCGACAATGTTCTTCAGCGCGCCGCCCAGTTCCACCCCGACCACGTCTTCGTTTGTGTAGACACGAAATCCGGGATCGCTGAATTCGTTCTGCACCGTCTGCGCCAGCGCGCGGTCTGCCGAAGCGATGGTGATGGCGGTGGGATGGCCCTCCGCAACTTCCTTGGCAAACGAGGGGCCGCTCAACGCGCCAATTCGCACCGGAAACGGAACGGTGGCGGCGATCACTTCCGTCATTCGGTAGAACGAATCGTTTTCAATTCCTTTGGTTGCGCTGACGAACAGCATTTCCTGGCCAAGATGCGGGATCATGCCGCGAAACAGCTGCCGCGTGTGATGCGAAGGCATGACGCTCACTACGATCGAGGCCTCATGCAGGGCTTCGGCGAGATCGTTGGTGGCGCGAACCGAGGCAGGAATGGCGCAGCCGGCAAGAAAGAGCTCATTCACGTGCCGCGCGTTGATGCTGTCACGAACTTCTGGTTCGTGGGCCCACAGTCTGACATTGTGGGATCCCTTGCGCCCCAGCACAACGGAGATGGCAGTGCCCCAGGCGCCGGCTCCGATGACCGCAATTTCGCTCACGCGCTCACCATAGCCGGTTCTCATCGCGCGCCATGATTCTGCGGATGTTGGCGTGATGCTTATAGATGATGAGCAGCGATGAGATCGAGATCAGAGAAATGACGAAGGGCTCGCGCATTGTGGGTACCATCCACCAACAGGCAATGGGAAATGCCACCGCCCCTATTATGCTGCCCAGTGAAACGTAGCGCGTGATTGCCACCACAATTACGAAGAGCACTAGTGAGACCAGAAGGGCACGCGGCGCGATGGCGGCGAAGGCTCCCACGGCGGTCGCTACTCCCTTGCCGCCTTCAAAGCCGAGCCAGGGCGTGAACATGTGGCCAAGAATGGCGCACAGAGCGGCGACTGCCATCAGTATGAGGACCGTCTCGGGAGATAACTTCTCATAGGTGGCATAAAGCCCGTCCGAATCCGCAACCGTCGCACGCAGCAGATACCAATGGGCGAATGCGACCGCCGCCCAACCCTTCAGCGCATCGAGCAGCAGCGTAAGTATCGCCAGCCCTTTGGAACCGGTACGCGCCACATTGGTAGCACCAATGTTTCCGCTGCCCAGGTGGCGAATGTCACGCTTGCGAAAGATGCGGACCAGCAAGTAACCAAAAGGAATGGAGCCCAGCAGAAAGGACGGTATCGCGACAATGAAGATGACAATAGCCAAGGCAATCCCGAAATGTGATTTCAGCTCAACCGGTAGCGCTGCAGGTTGCTATAGCGTGAACCGGTCGGCGTTAACGTGCTCTGGTAAAGAATGAACTCGGTAGCCGTCATTGTACCGAACTCAGGGAGCGGCATGCTCTCAACTCTCCCGCGCACCTGTTGCAATCCCGGTGCAGCCTTGTCGCCGGGGCGCGCATGCGGGCGTCCACTACCTGCACGTGCCAGCGTGAGATGGGGGTGGTATTCGTCGGTCTCGCGCTTGAAACCGAGCGGGGCGAGCGCAGCGCCAACCTCGTTCACCAGATGTGGAAGTCTCTCGTCGGGCTCAATGCCCACCCAAAATACGCGCGCGCGATTGGCATTCGGGAAAAAGCCGGCGCTACGAAAAGTGACAGTAGTGGGCTCGGCCTTGATGGTAGCGAGCGCGGTTTTGATCGCCTCCACCTTTGGCGTCTCGCCCAGAAATTGCAGCGTAAGGTGAAACGTTTCCGGACTGACCCAGCGCACACCGGTAGGCGCGAGCGCGCGCATCTCATCGCGAAATGTCGTGATGCGGTCGCGAATGGCGGGTTCGATATCGAGTGCGACAAATAAGCGCATAGAAGTTGTGGGGATGCTCCCCGGGTGCCCCATTCCGGCCTCCTTTGCCGGGGTGGGGATGTTCGGGTGCCCCATTCCGGCCTCCTTTGCCGGGGTGGGGATGTTCGGGTGCCCCATTCCGGCCTCCTTTGCCGGGGTGGGGATGTTCGGGTGCCCCATTCCGGCCTCCTTTGCCGGGGTGGGGATGTTCGGGTGCCCCATTCCGGCTTCTTTTGCCGGGGTGGGGATGTTCGGGTGCCCAATTCCGGCTTCTTTTGCCGGGCTGGGGATATTCGGGTGCCCCATTCCGGCCTCCTTTGCCGGGGTGGGGATGTTCGGGTGCCCCATTCCGGCCTCTTTTGCCGGGGTGGGGATATTCGGGTGCCCCATTCCGGCTTCTTTTGCCGGGGTGGGGATGTTCGGGTGCCCCATTCCGGCTTCTTTTGCCGGGGTGGGGATGTTCGGGTGCCCCATTCCGGCCTCCTTTGCCGGGGTGGGGTTGGTCGGAGTACTTACCCTCCGTGCCTCCGTGGTGAGGCTCTTTGTTTTCACATCATGATCTTGCGCACCATATCGAGGCCTTGCTGGCTGGCCCAGCGGCGAATGCGTTCGCGATCGCCGGGGAAACGGCGCTCCACCACTTCGTGCTTTTGACCGTTCGTCACTGCGATGTACACCAGGCCGACGGGCTTCTCTTCGGTGCCGCCGCCCGGCCCGGCGATTCCGGTGATACCCAGGCCGATGTCGGCGTTGCAGATGTCGCGAATGTTTTCCGCCAATGCCAGCGCGACCTCTTTGCTTACCGCTCCATGGGCTTCGATCATGAGCGGGGGCACATCGGCGAACAGCGTCTTGAGATCGTTGGAGTACACCACGGCTCCGCCCAAAAAATAACGCGAGCTGCCGGCAACTGAGGTGATGCGTTCGGCGACCATCCCTCCGGTGCACGACTCCGCTACCGCCAACTTCATAGCGCGCATCTGGAGGAACAGCCCGACCACCTCTTCCAGCGACTCGCCGCCGGTAGAGAACACGGCGTCGCCCAACTCGTCTTCCAGTTCGCCGGCCAGCTTATCGACCGCCGCCTCAGCTTCCTCTTTGGTCGCACAGGCAGCCTTCAGGTGAAACTCCACCTGGCCTTGTCCGGCAAGCACCGTAGTTTCGATGTTGGGATACTTTTTGTAGATGGGAGCAGTACGCGCGTCGGCAGCCGATTCCGGCAGCATGGCAGTCTTGAGCACCCGCGTGGCAATCGCCGACGGAGGTACCAGCAGCCGCAGTCGCGGCATCACGTCCTTCTCCCACATGCGTTGCAATTCATGCGGCGGACCGGGCAGCAGCACCATGATCTGTTGCCGTCCATTGTGCTCTCGTTGCAGCCATTGCCCGGGAGCAGTGCCGCGCGAATTGGCAATCACCTCGGCTCCGGTAATGACGTCGGCCTGGCGCGCATTGTTCTCCGGCATCGACAGGCGGCGCTCCGCGAAGCGCTTGTACATCGCCGCCACCAGGTCGTTGTTGCGCCGAACCTCGACCCCCAGCGCATCGGCAACACACTCGCGGGTGAGGTCGTCCTCGGTCGGGCCCAGCCCTCCCATAAAGAGGATGAGCTCAGAGCGCTCGATGGCGATGCGCGCGACGGAGGTCAGTTGCAGCCGGTGATCGCCAACAATGGTCTTAAAGGCAACACTGACGCCTATTTCGTTGAGCTGGCTGGTGAGGTAAAGGGAATTGGTGTCCTGCCGGTGAGGAGTGAGCATCTCCGAGCCGACAGCCACGATTTCGGCGATCACGGGTAAAGGATAGCACCGCGCGGAGGCGGAAGGACGGGGCAGCCAGGCGGAGGTTAGGTGCCGGGGGGAGCAGGCGTCCGAGGGCGGTGGGCCACGGATCAGGTCGACCGGAACTGGGCTACGGATCGTTCCGCTCTTCGAGCTCAGGCCCATCGCTCACCGCGCAGCGAAATAACAATCCCCAGTCCCCGATACCTGATACCCACCTGTAGCTAGTGGCTGGCGGCTGGCGGCTGGTAGCGTAGCTATTCGTCCCCTTGACATATTCCCATATCGGTATATATTACGGACATGCCCCGGGCCGCCACCACCTCCGACGCATTCAACGCGGTGGCCGAGCCTCGCCGCCGCGAGATCCTCGGCTACCTCGCCGGCACGAGACGCACGGTGGGAGACATCGTCATCAGCCTGAGGCTGGAGCAGCCTTCGGTTTCGAAACACCTGAAGGTGCTGCGCGAGGTGGGGCTGGTGCGGGTGCGGCGCTCGGGAAGGCACATGCTGTATCGCACCAACGCCGACGCGATCCGTCCGCTGCACGAATGGAGCAAGATGTTTGAACCCTACTGGCAGCACCAGCTGAGCCGCGATTAAAGAACGCGCCGAGGCGAAAGCGCTAAGAGCACTGAAGAACTCAACAAAAGAGGAGAAGTAGAAATGATCGCAACTGCAACTGCGCTGGAACTCGAAAACCTGACCCTGAACATCACCCAGGAGATTTTTGTCGATGCCCCGCTCGACGTAACCTTCGATGCCCTGCTGGACCAGCTGGGGCCGGGAAACGAAACTCCCGAAGGCCAGTCGTTTCCGCTGAAGTTGGAGGCATGGCCGGGCGGACGCTGGTTCCGCGACCTGGGCGACAATAACGGACACTTCTGGGCTCACGTGCAGGCGATCAAGCGTCCGGTTTGCTGGAGCTGTGGGTCCGCTGTTCATGTCGTATCCGGTCTCGTCGAACGTGCAGTATCGGCTGAGCGAGAGCAACGGCGGAACGCTGATTAAGTTCCATCACAAAGCGTTCGGGCTGATAGAAGACGATCACCGCAAGAACGTGAATGGTGGCTGGGGCCACATCAACCAGAGCGTGCGCGCCAAGGCCGAAGCCAAGGCGAAGAAGAAGTAGACCTCAGGGACTGAGGTCCCACTCATTTATCACCCTAAACGGCGCAGCTGCAGCTGCGCCCCTTCCAATCAATCGAAAGAGGCAAACCATGCCGCAGATGACTGAACCGATGCTGAACGAATTCCGCCAGGAAGCCCTAACCACCAGGAAGCTGTTGGAGCGCATTCCTGGTGACCAACTTACCTGGCAGCCCCATGCCAAGTCCATGAGCCTTGGCCAACTCGCCATTCATATCGCTACAATCCCCGGAAGGCTGGGCTACATCGTCACCCAGCAGGATCGATTGGAAGTGAACCCGGAGGCTTTCACTCCAGTGCCGCCGAAAGACCTGAAAGAAGTTCACGATACCTTCGAGCAAAGCTGTAAAGATGCCGAAGGCTATCTGCAAGGCTTGAGTAATGAAGCAGCGATGGGTGACTGGACTTTGTTCGTCCAGGGCAAGCCGGCATTCACCTTGCCGCGCATCGCAGTGCTGCGCTCGATCCTGCTGAACCACTGGTATCACCATCGCGGACAGCTCTCGGTATACCTGCGAATGCTCGACGTTCCCATACCCATAATCTACGGCCGCAGCGCTGACGAGAATCCATTCGGCTGACGAACGGCATGGACGGCTGCGTCAAAACTCAATGCCGTTAGAAGAAGGCCATCACAATCCAGAACTGTCCACCATCACCAATCTGCTCCGGAGTGCAGGCACCCACAGAATAGGCGTTAACGCTGGTGCCGTGGATGACCTGATCTACTTGCGAAGGTAGAGCTGAGGGATCGGGAGTACTGAAGCCTACTACTTCCTGCGCCGGCTTGCCTTCATAGGTAAAGCCGGTTCTGCGGGTTTTGCCGCCGGACTTGGCGGCTTGACAGGCAGCTGCCCTTAGTTCGTTGATACTGAGCCGTTTCGGCGGGCTGGTATGGCTTGCCTTCCACTTCGATTCGAAAGTTGCCGCGGCTGCATCTTCGGCCTGCTGGGCGGATAGAGAAGGCGTCAGCTTAGCGAAATCTTCGGTAATCCAATAAGCAGGTCCGACGCGGACCACGCCTATGCCCACCGCATCGTAAGCCAGGTTCAGCATGTTGGTGCGGTGTCCCGGACGACCGCAGGAACATGCTGTTCACATCGTTCAGTTCGGTGTTCATGCCGACATTCTCGGCAGCGGCAGTAAAGATGGAACCGGCGTTGCGCAGCCGATCAGCAAGTGGCGGCTCATTCGGAAACTGGTGCGATAATACGTGCCGCTTCGCCAGCAGCAATGCGTGTCGTCGCGCCGCATCGGTCAGCTTGGAGTCGAGTTTGAGGGCAGGCGCTCCGGCCTGGGCCCTCGACTGGTTTAACTCGACGAGAATCTGCGCCTCACCTTCAGGATCGAAGACCGACGCACTCTGAGCCGGCAAACTGTATGCCAGCAGCAGTGCGCTCGCCAACAAAACGATCCTGTAATGACATTTCACAAGGAGACCTATCGAAACTGTGCTACTTTGATGTTCCCCCCGCCGTCCAGGACTAATCTTATGATGCTCGATACAGAATTGTTCCGAATCGAACCCGATATCACGGTGCTGGCCTGTGCGGGCAAGTTCTCCATGGGAACGCGCTTGAAGCAGACCGAAGCCCTTTGCGATTCGCTGATTGAAGATGGCGCGCGCAAGCTGATACTCGATCTCACCCATACTGAGATGGTAGACAGCGCCGGGCTGGGCGTGATTATGCACATGTCGGCGAGCCTTGAACAGGCGGGCGGCAAGTTCCGAATTTGCGGAGCCAACGAACGCGTTCGGCATCTGCTAAGCATTACGCACACCGATTCCCTGCTGCCGCATGATGAGGATTTGGAAAGCTGTGTACGAAACCTGGGAGGCGAGGCGGGCGGCATCGCGTCGACTGCTTAAACGGAACAGCCAAGGCAGTTCTGCCCCAGAGTTTGCCGTCTATTCCGGCTGCAATCCGCCGGTAAGCTCGCGTAATCTTCTCGACGCGATGCTCCAGGCACCACTTCTCCAGCGAATCCACTAGTGTCTCGGAAGCGCAGGGGTCCCAGAAATTTACCGTGCCGACCTCTATTGCCGACGCTCCCGCCAGCATGAACTCGATGACATCTTCGGCGGTGCTGATGCCGCCGATGCCAATCACCGGGATGCGAACCGTTTTCGCCGCCTCGTACACCATGCGCAAAGCGATGGGCTTAATAGCAGGACCGGAGAGCCCAGCCGTGACGTTCGAGATGCGTGGCTTGCGCGTCTCTGCGTCGATGGCCATAGCGACAAACGTGTTCACCAGCGAGATAGCGTCGGCGCCAGCTTCTTCAGCCGCGCGCGCAACCTCAGGAATGCTGGTGACATTAGGTGAGAGCTTCACGATCACCGGACGCGTAGCGATCCGCTTAGCGGCGCTGACCACGTCGAACAACATACGGGGATCGCTGCCGAAGGCGATGCCGCCGCACTTAGTGTTCGGGCACGAAACGTTCAACTCGTAAGCGGCGATGCCTTCCCCATCATTGAGCGCGAGGATGACCTCCTCATACTCCTCGCGCGAGTGACCAAAGACGTTGCAGAAGTAAACGATGTCCTTGATCTTGCGCAGCAGCGGAAGCTTCTCTTCAAGAAACGCGCGCACCCCGACGTTCTGCAAGCCGATGGCGTTCAGCATGCCGGCCGCAGTTTCAAACAGGCGAGGAGGCGGATTGCCCGGCATCGGCTCGCGCGAAAGCCCTTTGACCACAAACCCGCCCAGGCGCGACAGCGCAACGATATCTTCGAACTCGACTCCGTAGCCGAAGGTTCCGCTGGCGGCGATGACAGGGTTCTTTAGCTCAATCCCCGCGACAGATACTGAGAGGTCCAGCGCGGGCCGGGGTGGCGGCGTCACGGATGGCTCTCCTTTTGCACGTGCGGTCGCGGCGGAGCTGAGGCTACCGGCTCCCTCTGCGCAATCGCTTCCGTCAGCACGCGGCCACTGGAGCTGGTCGGCTTGTTAACCCCGAGCATCACCGCGAGCGTTGGCGCGAGATCGATGGGCTCGACCTGATCGCGATAGACCCCTGGTTTGAACGCCGCTCCATAGAACGCCAGCGGCACATGCTGATCGTAACTGTAGGGAGCTCCATGATTAGCAATTGCCTTCGCCGTGGCGTTGTAGGCAAACGGCATCGGCACACCCATCACCCAGGCTCCGCCATACGGCGAGTAGCTATTCAGGTAGAGATGACCGAGCGCAGTCGGCGGAAGCTCACCATTACTCATCTGCTCTTTGGTGAAAGCGTTGAGAAAACCCTCCGCCTTCATCGCCTCAGCCACATGGATCTCGGCTTCGGATTCGCTCACGTTGGGCGGGAAGGCTTCGCTATTCACGAACACGACTGGATACGCGACGGATCGGATGTATTCGGCCGGCTTATGTAAGCGGGTAGCGATATCTTTGTTCAGCTGGGTGCGCAGCTCGCTGCTGGAAGGAGTTCCACCGGGCAGCTTGAGTTGCTTATCAGTGGACTGCGTTGGTGCGACACCATGATCGGCTGTCAATGCCAACCAGTATTGGCCCTGTCCGTATTGCTGATTGAGAAAGGTGACGAACTCACCGATCTGGCGGTCGAGTGCCAGCGCCATGGCACGCATCTCAGGCGCGTCCGGTCCCGCCATGTGTCCGAGGATATCGTTGGCAGACAGGCTTATCACCAGCAGATCGGTGACCGCGCCGTAGCCAAGCTTCTCCTGCTGAATCAACTCGCGCGCGAAATCGAATTCGTAGTCGTTGCCGAAAGGCGTGGAGCCCACCAGTTCGTAATAACTTACCGGCTTGCCGTCATCGAAATTGTGCGGCTTGGTGGAAGCCAGCACGGTTCCGTCGCTGTCTTTCCACTCCTGGTTGAGATATTTCTTCGCCGAGTCCTGCCCGTTGAAGGCCAGCAGCCAGCGCGGAGGAGCGCTCATGTAATAAGTCGACGTCACCCATGCGCCGCTGGCTTCGTCGATCCAGAACGCTCCGTTGGCGCTGAAACCAGTCGACAAAATTGCCGCTCGATCCTTGAGCGCGATGCCGTACACGCGCGACTGGCCCTGCGTCGCCAGACGCAGTTCATCGGCGAGCGTGTCGGCCAGCAAATTGTGCGGCGACGAGCCCACGCCCTCCACTTCGGCCCCGATGAGCTTGGTCGCGCTGTCCTCTACGCTGCTCACCGTGCGCTTCTGCGCCGGGTCCCACCACTGGTTGGAGAATATTCCGTGTGCCGCGCTGTATGCGCCGGTAGCGATGGTGGCGTGTCCGGGAGCGGTAAGCGTGTTGGCGTACTCGTAGTAGCAGGCCGGAAAGTAGGCTCCGCGATCGGTGAACAGGCGAAAGCCGTTGGCGCCAAATTCCGAGTGATACCGCTCCAGGTAGTCACCGCGAAACTGGTCAATGATAAGGATAACGACAAGCTTGGGACTGGCCTGGTAAGCAGACCCGAAGCACGCGAGGGCTGCGAGGACAACCGCAAGCAGAACGGTTAGTTTGGCGCGGAACATTGCGGAATTAGTGTAGCAAGTGGTTGCCTCGTGCCAAACTCAGCTTAGTGCGCTTGAATTGGCCAGCGGCTGAAAGAGTACTTGTCGCGAAATGCAAAGTCATGGCCGGGCACGCGGGTTTCCCGCAGCCAGCTAAGCGTGTTGGGGCTGCAGCTCAAAGTCGAGCGAACGTCGACTTTATTGTGGTTCTCTTCTCCGGCTGCGGTGAGGATCAGGGTCAAACGCCTCGTCCGTGCAACCTCGTCGATATTGCTGATAGTTAACTGTTCGCTGGACTTGGTCCGGTCAGAGGTGATGGTCAGGGTGCGCTTCTCCGGATTGATAACCAACGTCGAGGATTCGCGAACGATTTTTCCCGGACCATCGTCGTAGGTGTAAGCGAGCTCAAGAGAGTTTCCATCCGCTGCGAGAACGCTCTCCAGGTTCGTCGGCAGACTGACTCGCTCATCTGATTGAAAGTCGCGATACTCCAGCGTTCCCGCCCACTGACCAGCGCAGGCCCGATAGATGCTCTTGCTATCGATCGGTGGAGCAACGCCAGCAGCAGGCGTCTGCGCCCGCAAGAATGTTGCTATCCCCAAAGACGCAAAACAAACAAGCACGCGAATGGCCGACGACGGGACGTGCAGAGAACGCATCCGAGCACTGTAGCAAACAAACGAAGCAATCTCGATCGGCGCGAAGGTTGGTTTTCCGCTGAGTCAATCGACAGGTAAATTGTTTCGCCGCATTTAACCCACTTCCTGCTTCTGCCGCACCGCAACCGGCTGCTTGACTGTGGCGGTGCGTTCGAGCTTGTCCCAGGAGAAGCTGCGGCCATCGATGGCGCGCTTCAAGGTCTTCACCAGCACCAGCGAGAACACTTGGCGATAGGCGAAGCGCTGTAACCACACATGGCCCAGCAGCAGGAAGTCACGCTTGCCTCCGGGCTGCTGGCGCTCCAGCGCAAACGCGATGGTCGAGGCAATGAAGTCGATCACCATGAACAGCGCGAAGTAGACCACCAGCTTGTGGAAGTCGGCCGGGTTCGCCGATTCGGGATGGCGATACTTGTCGATGAAATATGAGATCGTTCCCACCACAAACATCACATCGATGAACGGCGAAACCAGCGGCAACAGGACCTGGAAGATCAGCACATTAGGCAGAGCGACCCAGCCCAGCGCGCCTTTACGCTTCATTGCCGTCTTGTGCTTCCACACCGCCTGCATGATGCCAAACGACCAGCGAAAGCGTTGCCGCATCAGTCCGTTGGCCGTAGTCGGCGCTTCCGTATACGCCAGGGCGCGATCTTCGTAGTTCACGTGGTACCCGGCCTCAAGCAACGCCATGGTGAGGTCGGCATCTTCCGCAACCGTGTCGTGGTGATAGCCGCCCGCGGCGCGAACCGGGGCTGTCCTCCAGGCGCCAATCGCCCCAGGAACAACGCTTACGGCGTTCAAGGTATTCAGGGCGCGACGCTCGAAGTTCTGGCTGGTGATGTATTCCAACGCCTGCCAGCGCGTCCACAGATTGACGCGGTTGCCGACTTTCGCGTTTCCCGCCATCGCGGCCACGCGCGGATCGCCAAAGTGCGGCACTAGTTTTGACACCGCGTCGGGAGCGATGAGGGTGTCGGCATCGATGCCCACGAAGATCTCTTCCGTCACATGCTCCAGACCAAAGTTAAGCGCCGCGGCCTTGCCCGAATTGGCCTTCGTAAGAACGGTCACGCGTCCTTCGGCAATCTCTTCGCGGAAAGCCTGGCGGCAGACCTCAAGCGTCGCATCACTCGACCCATCGTCAATCACGATGGCGCGCAGGTGAGGATAGTCGGAGTCGAGCACCGAGCGCACCGTTCGTTCAATCACCTTTTCTTCGTTGTAAGCCGGAATCAATACCGCGACACTCGGCTGATAGTTCGGATCGAGCGGCGGCCGACGGCGGAAGCGATCGTAGGTCGCCAACGCGCCGATCAGCACCAACCGCGCGCTCATCAGCACGTCGCCCACAAAAAACACGATGATGATGAACGTCGACGCTCCTGTAAACAGCACGAAGCTGACGCTGTCGATCCTGGCGGCCCATTGCTCTTTCGGCGAAAGTGGCGGCATAACGTCCGCACGAGTCTTGCCCATCAATGCCGAGACCGGCACAACTTCGTATCCCCGCTCCTTCAATCCGGCGAGCATCAGGTCGAGAGCCATCACCGTCTGGCTTCGATCACCGCCGCCGTCATGCAGCAGGATGATGTTGCCGCAGCGCAGATTCCCCGGCGCACAGGGCGGCAGATTGGCCAGCACATCGTCCGCAAGCTCTTTGGCAGGGCGACGCGGGTTGTCGCGCCAATCATTGGGATCGATCTTCTCGCCCACCGAAATGTAGCCGAGGTCCTGTGCTACCTCCAGCGGGCGAACCTGGTCGGCAGTGTCAGGCGCTTCGTCGATGGCGTACGGAGGCCGCATCAATACTGGCTTCACCCCGTACTTGCTCTCGAAGAGTGTCTCCGTAAGGTTCAGCTCAACCTCGAAGTAACGCTTCGAGATGGTGCTGATGTCGGGATGGGTGAAGGTGTGGTTACCGATCTCGTGGCCTTCGTCGAACACGCGCCTGGCCACGCTGGGATACTTCTCAACCTCCGCCCCAATCTGGAAGAAAGTCGCCTTCACCCCATACTTCTTCAGTACGTCGAGAATCTTCGGCGTCCATTCGGGATCGGGACCGTCGTCAAAGGTGATCGCGACTTCCTTGCGCTGCGTGCCGCCGTACATGTCCACCACGTAGGGCATGGGCAGGTTCTGGAAGATCTCGTCGCTGATCAAATGGGTGTCGTTATCGACCACGATTTTGCGTTCACCTGGCGCCGGGCGTGACTGGATGCGGATGATCTCGCCAATGCCTTCGTCGTCGACGTCCTGACCCGGCGGAACGCTCTTCAACTCTTCCGGAGCGTTCGCGTCGCCCGGCTTGTCCCATACCGTCCACAGCGAGCGGTCCTCTGAACCCAGCCGCCACAGGGCAAAGGTATTGATGCCCAACTGCTTGGCTCCCCGCATCTGATTCAGCGCCGTAACTCCGTCGAGGAACCACACATCGTGCCGGACGTTATTTTCGTCGAGATACGCGAAGTGAGGGTTCATGGCGTCGCTGTCGAAGTCAACGTCCGACTCGGCATCCGATGCCTCAAGCCACGCTTCCTGTACCGAAACGTTATGCACGTCGGAGGGAGCAGTACCCTTCTTCTGGTCCTTCTTCATCGCCCAGTCGTAACCGTAGTTGCCGACCGCCGCAATGATCTTCTCGCGCGGTATCACCTTCAGCGCGTCTTTCAGATTGTTGGTGAACCAATCCTGGCTTGCCACCGCTCCCGGAGTGCCGCCTGGGTAGTGTTGGTCGTAGTTCATCAGGATGATTCCGTCAGCGTTCTGCGCGACGCTGGCGTAGTCAAAATCCTTGTCGTTTACCGGCACGGCTATGTAGAGCTTCAGTCCCTTGCTGCGCAGATCGCCGTAGAGTTCCTCTACCAGCGTCAGGTAGTCGGCGCGCGAGCTTTCGGGAAATGCTTCGATATCGAGCGTGATGCCCTTGTACTGGTCGGTGGCGAGAAAAGCCAACAACTCGCGGCGGAAGCGCTGCCGCGCCTCCGGGTCGCCCATGAACTTCGCGGTAGCCTCGGGATCCCACTGGTTGCTGACCGGGTCGTAGTTGTTGACCAGGGGCAGAACTTCGGTCTGCGCCTTTTCACTCTTGAGGAAGGGCATGACCTTCTCGTCCACCTGGCGAGGCTTGCCCTTGTCCATCAGGTCGAACAGTGCGTTGGTTTCCGTCACTGATTGCAGACGTCCATCCGCGGTCAGCGCATGCAGCCACTCTGGAAAAAGCAAGTCGATTTGCGGGTAATACTCCTTCAACGAAGCGAAGCTTGCGGCATCCCACTGCACGTAGAACGCGCCGCGAATGCCTTCCTCTTTGTTCAGCACCACCTGTGACGCCGGCTTCTTGGTTTTGCGATGGGTGTTGACGTGCTTTGGCGGCTTACGTTTCTGGCTGTCCTTCAGCGCGTGATACGGCTTCTTCACCTCAGGCAACGCGACCCCGGGGACCGAAGAACCGCGAATAATGCTGATGACAAAAAACACCACCAGCAGGGTGATGACGATGACGCTGCTGTCGATCAGCAGTCGCAATCGACGCCAGCGTTTGCGGTCGGGATCGTAAAAGATTTGCTTAGGAGAAGACATTCGTTGAAGCCAATAGTGACAAGCGTCCCGCGGGGCAGGTCAGGCCGATTTCAACCTTTCAACTTTGATGCGATCGGGGGAAATCTGCGCCAGGTCATAGTGTGCCTGTTGCGTTAGCCAGCTTGCAGCACTGCCCCCGAAAACTTTCGATAGCCGAATCGCCATCTCAGGAGAAATGCCGCGCCTCCCGTTTACCAGCTCCGATAAAGTCGTGCGGGTAACTCCCAACGCTGCCGCAGCCTGGGTTATGGTCAATCCGAGCGGCTCTATACAGGTGCGCAGAACAAATCCGCCAGGATGCGGAGGTCTCTTCATCGGCATAATTCCATCTTGCTCCTAATGGTAATCAAGGTAATCGACATCAAGAACGGCGCCCTCTTCAAAGCGAAAAATGACACGCCAATTGGCTCTGACCGTTACTGCCCAGAAGGCCCGGAGGTCACCCTTAAGAGCATGCAGGTGAAAGGCGGGAACATCCATATCCTCCACACTGGAAGCGGCATCTAATCGCGCCAGAATATCGCGCAGCCTCTCAGCGTGTTCCGGCCTGACACCCCGCAATTCATCGTGCTCATATAGGCGTCTCAAGCCCTTATGGCGAATTGATTGAATCAACCTTGAGCGTAATGCGTTACATTACGCGCGTCAACCGCATAATCGGGTGACCTGCTACTCAGATGCTATATTCGCCACGTGCTGCAACCGGAGATAAACACGCTGGGGAGGGCGGAGGCAAGCTCACTGCTCAGCCTGCTCCGGAAGTTTCGCGGATATTTCCTGATCTTCTTCCTTGCCGGTTTGTGCCTGCGGCTTTTCTTCTTTCTTAGATTCTCCCACGTGATGGGCGACTCGCTGATCTATGGCGACATCGCTAAAAACTGGCTCGACCACGGCGTCTTCGGCCTCACCCACGCCGATGGTGTCCATCCCACCTGGATACGCCTGCCGGGCTACCCCGCTTTCCTCGCCGCCTGCTTTGCCCTCTTCGGACGCGAGCACTACAACGCCGTCCTGCTGGTACAAATTGCGGTTGACCTGCTGGGCTGCATCATCATCGCTGACCTGGCCCGCCGGACGGTGTCTGACCGCGCGGCGAAAATCGCCTTTGCGCTGGCCGCCCTCTGTCCGTTTACGGCGAACTACACTGTCGCTCCTTTGGCCGAGACGCTCAGCATCTTCTTCGCGGCGGCCGTGCTGGATTCGGCCGTAGCCGCCTTCACTGCATTAGACGAAGGACGCCTCGCCTGGAAAGCATGGATCTCCTGCGGCCTCGCCTTGGCCGCCGGCATCCTCCTGCGGCCTGACGGCGGCATTCTGCTGGTGGCAATCGGCTTGTTCCTGCTGTGGAGAATGTGGCGAGTGCCGCAGCAGCGAACCCGCCTCTTCTGGGTCGGGGCGGTTTTGCTGGCCATCGCCGTCGCGCCGCTGGTTCCGTGGACCATCCGCAACTGGCGCGACTTCCATCAGTTCCAACCGCTGGCCCCAAGATATGCCAACGATCCTGACGAGTTTGTCCCCGCCGGTTTCGACAAGTGGGTGCGCACCTGGATCGCCGACTACGTCTCAACCGAAGATGTCTACTGGCAGGTCCCTGGCGACGATGTTGACCTGAAACTCTTGCCGCGCCGGGCCTGCGACACCGAACCGGAGTGCGCGGAGACCGCGGCCATCTTCGCCGATTATGACAACTCCCACTTTGTGGGACCTGAGCTGAACCAGCGCTTCGCCGCTCTGGCCGAGCAGCGCATCGCGCGCCATCCTGTGCGCTACTACGTCTGGCTGCCGACCTTGCGCATTGCCGACATGTGGCTGCGTCCTAGAACCGAGATGCTTCCCCTCGACTCGCGCTGGTGGGCATTTGCCGACGACCCCCACGACGCAATCCTCGCCACGGCATGGGGCACTCTCAACCTGCTGTTTATTGTCGCGGCCGTGATGGGCGTGGTGCGCGGCCCTCGTCCGCAATACCTCGGCCTGTTGCTGTTATTCGTCGCGCTGCGCTCGGTCTTCCTGGGAACGCTGGAAAACCCCGAGCCGCGCTACACCCTGGAGTGCTATCCCGTGGTCCTGGTGCTGGCGGCAGCGTGGATCAGTGGTTGGCGGCAGCGCCTTCCGAATGAACCTGCCGCATGACACTTGCGCCCCGGGCGCAACATAAGAAAGCCCAGCGCTTCAGCGCTGGATAGGCATTCACCAATTGAGCCGAGTCCCGTAGGGACGGCAGAGACCCACAACTCTTCGTCAGCGCGCCGTGAGCAGCAGGTTATCGATCAGCCGTGTCGCTCCCACATACACAGCCACGGCCACCAACGCCCCGCGCGAAACACCGCTTACCGCTTCCAGCGTCTCCGGATCGACGATAGCGAAGTAATCCAGCCGAGCGCCCGGTTCCTCGGCGATCACACTCTTCCCTGCTTCGATCAGGTTCGCCGCATCGCGCTCACCGCCGTCTGCGACATGCTGCACGCGCATGAGCGAGCGGTTGAGCACCAGCGCCTGCTTGCGCTCCGACGGACTGAGATACGCGTTTCGCGAGCTCATCGCCAGCCCGTCTTTCTCCCGCACGATAGGACAGACCACGATCTCCACATCCATGTCGAGGTCGCGAACCATGCGGCGAAGCACCGCCACCTGCGCCGCGTCTTTTTGTCCGAAAAAAGCGCGATCGGGACGCACAATCTCAAACAACTTGGCAACGACAGTTGCGACTCCGCGAAAGTGTCCCGGCCGCGAGCCGCCGTCCAGCCGGTCGCTGATGCCGCTCACTTCCACGTAGGTCGTCGCCCCCGCGGGATACATTTCCTCGACCGTCGGCGCATACAGTATCTCCACGCCCAGCTCTTGCAACAGCTTGCTGTCGCGCTCCATCGTCCGCGGATACTTGGCTAAATCCTCTGTCGGCCCGAATTGCAGCGGGTTAACGAAGATGGAAACCGCGGTCGCCTGGCACTGCGCTTTGCTGGCGCGAACCAACGACGCGTGGCCATCGTGCAGTGCGCCCATAGTCGGCACAAATCCCAAGCTTCGTCCGCTGCGCGCAATCTCACGGCAGACCGCTTTCATTTCAGCAACTGATTGAACGATTTTCATGTTTCGGAATCAATAATGAGGAGCGGGCGTCGGCGCTTCACTAGGTTTGGCGGTAGAGGGTGCTGACGAAGACGCGCTGCTACCCCCCGTCGTTTGCAGCTTCCAGCTCTGCACAATTCGTTGGAATGCTGGTTCCAGTCCAGCCAAGGCATCTGGCGTTGCCTTCAAGGCAAGTGAATAAACTTCCTGGTCTGGCCCCTCAATGAAAACAAGTTCTTCGATCCAATCCCGACTGGTGGGAGCATCTTGATAACGGACCCGGATGGTCTCAGCCGGCAGCCCAGCAACACTCAGCTGTCGACGCTGCATGGTAATGGGATCTCGGCCGTCTGCGCGCATGTTTTGCATTGCGATATCGATGAGTTCATCAATCGTTTTTGCGGGCTGGCCGTCATCGGCAGGAAGAGCCACTACTGCCAACGTGACTTCATTCCACAGACTAGGGTCGCCGGTCTGCGGAGGGGCGACTACTACCCCTACACCAAACGATCTGCCCAGCGCGGACCAGTTCGCCGGGTAATCGAAACAGAATTCGCCCACCGAGTGGCAGAGGTGCCTCGACGCCCCCTTAACGGGCGGCTTTGCTACCTGAGCCGGAGCAAGGCTGCATGTCAAGACAGACAGGGCCAAAGCCAAGAATGCGAAAGTACGCGAAACTAAGCACACTCCGACATCATCGCAGGGCGTGCTTGCGTTCGGCAACGTCGACCAGCGCCGCGTGCGTTTCTCGCGGCAGATGGTACGACTCCGCCTCGCTGGGGAACGCCCCCGACTTCACGTCATCTTTATATGCCAGCACCGCGTTGGTGACCGCGCTGCCCAGGTCGGCATAGCGGCGAACAAACTTCGCCGCCGGAGCGAAGGTCAATCCCAGTAAGTCATGAAACACCAGCACCTGGCCATCGCATTCCGGACCTGCGCCAATGCCGATCGTCGGAATCTCCAGCTCGCGCGTGATCATAGCCGCCACCTCGCGTGGGATCCCCTCCAGCACAATGCTGCACGCTCCCGCGCGCTCCAGCGCTACCGCATCCCGCATTAGTTGCTCGACTGCCTTCAGCGTCTTGCCCTGCACCTTGTAGCCGCCCATGGCGTGCAGCGATTGCGGAGTAAGCCCGATATGTCCCACCACCGGAATCTCCGCGTCGACCAACCGTTCGACCAGTCGCGCGCGCTTCTCGCCACCCTCCACTTTCACCGCCTCCGCTCCGCCGTCTTTGATAAAACGAACCGCGTTGCGCAGCGTGTCGCGCACTCCAACGTGGAACGACGCATAGGGCATGTCGGCAATGAGAAACGCGTGCTTCACGGCGCGGCGAACGGCGCGCACGTGGTGCAGCATCTCAGGCACGGTGACGGGCAGGGTGTTCTCGTAGCCCAGCACCACCATGCCCAGCGAGTCGCCCACCAGGATCATGTCAATGCCGGCTTCGTCGATCAGCCGCGCACTGGGATAGTCATACGCTGTCAGACAGGTAATAGCTTCGTGCCGTTGTTTCTTTTCCAGCAGTGAAGAGGCAGTGACTTTAGACCGGAAGTCGCCGGTAGTGATACTCACGATATCCTCCAGTGCAGTTCCGCATTGCGGATACCGCCTGTTGGTGCTGTCACACCCTACTGTGATGCAACAGCCACCGCGAGGATTCTACACCTTCCGGGCTTGCGCAACCCAGCAAATCGCGAGCTACCGCCCACCCCGGTCATTGGCTGGCGCTGCTGTGGTCGTGAATGATCCGCCAGCCTTCGGGAAACCTGCGCAGCATCAACGTGAATAAGCCGTGCGGTTGTTTGCCGTCGGGCATCGTAAGCAGCCAATTGCCCCTCACAAACGCTGCATCGGGACAAAGCTGCTCGACCCTGAGCTGACTGAATTCCAGCTTGCCCATGGCGGCGCCGTTCGCCTGGTAGCGCTGCTGGTAGCGTTGCAGCGTCGGCTCCCAGCCCTTGGTTTCCGAGCCGCCGGAGAAGAACGTTAGCTTCGGCGAATGCCAGTACCCCGCCATGAAGCCTTGCAGATCGCCTTTATTCCAGGCCGCCACCTGCTGCTGAAGCAGGCTGCTGATTTCGCTTTCGGCGGATGCAGACTTCGTGGCTTTCTGCGCCAGCGCGGGTGCTGCCGCCATCGATACCACCAGCAGCAGGAGAAGACTTTTTCGCATGTTGCCTCCGGTCGCGGCAGTCTAGCGAATCCCGGGCCGCCAGGCAAACCGCCGGCACCAAAAAAAACGGCGGGCCGGTTAGCCCACCGCTTCCGCATCTCCAGCAACCTGAGTTTCTGGAAACTTATTTGTTGTTTTCCTTCTTCGCTGTCGCCGTCGCGTGCGCGTTACGCACCGCAGCTAGAAAGCGATCATTACTGGCAGACGGATCCTTCACCTGTCCCGTCAGCACCGGACGGAAGCCTGCGTCATGACCGTAGTAGCCGGTCATGGCATCTTCGTCCGCTTTCACTACCACGCCATTCAACACTGCGCCGGCATACAGACCGCGCGAACGCGAGTAGGTCAAAATTTCATTCTGCATCTTCCAGTTGGTCGAGGCGCTTACTTCACGTCCTACCGGACCAGCAGCTGCGCTGGCGTCGCCGCCAATCTTGAACTTCGAGTTGAGCAGCTTCTCGGCTCCCTGCTGGGTCATAAACAACATCACCAGGTCGGTAGCCTGGCCGCCAATCTGCGCGCCCCAATTGCCGCCCGTCGCGGTGAAGAACGCGGGCGCACTCCAGCCTTTTCCAGTGCGGCAGGTCGCAACCCCACGACCGTGCTCTGCGCCGAAGATGAAGCCGCCTTTAATCATCGACGGAATCACGGCAACGCATTTGGCATTGTCCATCACTTGTTCAGGGATGCCGCTGTCAGGAGTCGTCAAAAGCTGATTCAAAACTTTGCCTGACTCGTCCAACCGGGCGATCGCCTTTTCATGCTGTTCGCCCGCATCGGTACTGGCATTTTTGGCCTTGTCTTTAGCTGCTTGTGCAGCCATTTCATCGTTGGTGGCGGTATTCCGCTGCTGCTGCTTGGTTGTATCGGTACCGCTGGTGCTGCCGCTTGCACTCGAACTACTTTGCGCCATCGCCATCAATCCAGACAGCAAAAGCGTGACCAACAAGATTCCAATTTTCTTCATAAACTCTGGCTCCTCCGGGTTGCCCGGCAAAAACTTCGGCGTCAATCTCGCTCCTACGCCTTCCCTAACTTGGATAGGAATTTCGGCAGAAGTTTGCATCCTACCCGCAAGAATTAAGGTGTCGTGCCGCGACAACCCTTGCCGCGGCGGAGTCATCGCCGATCCCGGTTTATCGCAACTTCTGCCGCCAGATATCATCTACTTAGGTGGGTCAGACCAATGGGAAACACCTTCAAGACAGCTCTGCTTTTAACCGCGATGACGTTGTTTCTGCTCTTCGTCGGACAGATGTTTGGTGGACAGCGCGGGCTCGAACTGGCCTTGTTCTTCGCCGTCGTCATGAATTTCGTTTCGTATTTCTTCAGCGACAAAATTGCCCTGGCCATGTACCGCGCCCAGCCGGCCACGCGTGAGCAGTTGCCGCGGGTCTACGCGATCGTCGAACGGCTCTCGCAGAAGATGGGTATCCCCATGCCGAAGATCTACGTCATACCCACCGACTCCCCCAACGCGTTCGCCACCGGACGCAATCCGCAGCACGCCTCAGTGGCAGCGACGCAAGGCATTCTCGATCTGCTGACCGACGAAGAACTGGAAGGTGTGCTGGCCCATGAATTGGGACACGTGCGCAATCGCGACATCCTGATCAGCTCGATTGCGGCCACGCTCGCTGGGGCGATTACATTTCTCGCGCGCATGGGATTCTGGTTTGGCGGCAATCGCGAAGATCGCGAGGGCGGAGGCATGATGGGCTTGCTTATGCTGATTCTGGCGCCGCTCGCAGCGACCTTGATCCAGCTTGCGGTGTCGCGCTCGCGTGAGTACCAGGCAGACGAGACCGGCGCACATCTCACCGGCAATCCCTATGCGCTGGCCAGCGCGCTGGCCAAACTCGATGCCTATTCGAAGCGCGTTCCCTTGCTGGCCTCACCATCCACCGCGCACCTGTTCATCGTGGCTCCCAAGCTGTTAGGAGTGAGCTTCGCCAGCCTGTTCTCCACCCATCCCCCGATTGCCGACCGCATCCAGCGCCTGACCGGCCAATCCCCCGAGATATACGGCGTACAGTCGCGGGAAGCGTAAGAACGGAATTTGCACCACCGAGGCCACGGAGAACACGGAGGAAATCAATTCTGATCTGGTGCGCCCGCGGGCACAACACAACAAACGCCGCCGGCTCATCCAGCGCGCCTCGGCCGCAACACAAGAAAGCCCAGCGCTTCAGCCAGCGCGCCTCGGCCGACCACACAAGAAAGCCCAGCGCTTCCTCCGGCGCGCCTCGGGCGCAACACAAGAAAGCCCAGCGCTTCCTCCGGGCGCCCTCGGGCGCAACATAAGAAAGCCCAGCGCTTCAGCGCTGGGTAACGAATCGGCAAGAACCCCGAGTGCTCCGGGCACGGCACTTCGCCGCCGCATATACCTCTCCCGCCGACATCCGTGCGCCTGCGGGCGCAACATAAGAAAGCCCAGCGCTTCATCCGGCGCGCCTCGGGCGCAACATAAGAAAGCCCAGCGCTTCAGCGCTGGGAAAGCGGAGAAATGAATCCGGAGTCCCTCGGGGACGACAGAGCTCTTCTACCCGAGAACGAATCGCGAATCGTATTCGATGCCGGATTGCTTCAGCATCTTCAACAACTCTTCTTCGAAGCTCGTTTTGGCGTGATGCTGCTCCTGATTGGCGATGTAGCGCATCACAGCACGCTTACTCGTCGGACTCACGCTGAAAGCTGCATAGCCTTCTTGCCACGCAAAGTCAGTTCCCCGCTGATTGAGCCATCGGGAACTGTTTCCCTTTAGCTCCTGAATGGCACGAGAGAGCTGCATTGCAGCCGGCAAAGCGATCAGCACGTGTACGTGGTTCCTGGTTCCTCCAGCGATAATCAGCGGAATGCCTTTGCCTTTCGCCACACCGCCAAAATATCGAGCGAGAGTGGCTGGATCGCTAATGCTTTCGACGCGGCCCTTCGTACTGAATGTGCAATGCACCAGGTTCGAGATTAATGCGTGCGGCATGGAAACAGACTAGAAGGCTTGCCTTCAGAACGTCCGTGACGCTCCGCACAGGCGCTTGTGCCTTTTCCCAGCGCTGAAGCTCTGGGCTCTCTTATGCCCCGCCCGAGGCGCGCTGGTCACGGATTTCACCCGCGTCCACCGCTGAAGCGCAGGGCTTTGTTGTCCCGTGTCCTCTGTGCCCTCGGTGGTGAATTCTCTTCCTTCCCTTACAATAAGAGCTTCACTGTTAGGAAAAACTCATCAATATGCATCGCTGGTCTAAGCTCTTCATTCCTACGCTGCGCGAAGCTCCGGCTGACGCCGAAGTCGCCAGCCACAAGTTCCTCATCCGCGCCGGATACATCCGTCAACTTGCCGCCGGACTTTACTCGTTCCTCTTTCTCGGCAACCGCACCCTGGTGCGCATCACCCAGATTGTGCGCGACGAGATGGATCAGATTGGCCAGGAGTTTTATCTCCCCGCGCTGCATCCCCGCGAAATTTGGGAGGCCAGCGGCCGCTGGACGG
This sequence comes from uncultured Acidobacteriaceae bacterium, assembly GCA_963791965.1. Taxonomy (GTDB): domain Bacteria; phylum Acidobacteriota; class Terriglobia; order Terriglobales; family Acidobacteriaceae; genus CAVVDY01. The sequence goes on from CAWBUK010000011.1 coordinate 823,010, forward strand.
TGATGGGCGACAACATGTTTCGCCTCAAAGACCGCAGCGGACGCGACCTCTGTCTCGGCATGACCGAAGAAGAAGTCATGACCGAAATCGCGCGCAAGGAACTGCGCAGCTATAAGCAGCTGCCGCAGATCTGGTACCAGATTCAGCAGAAGTTTCGCGATGAGCCGCGCCCCAAATCGGGCCTGCTGCGGGTGCGCCAGTTCACCATGAAGGATTCATACTCCTTCGACATCGACGCCGCCGGACTCGACGTCAGCTATCAGAAGCATTACGACGCGTACTGCCGCATCTTCGACCGCTGTGGATTGAAGTACGTCGCCGTGGAAGCCCACTCGGGCGCAATGGGCGGCTCGCAGTCGCACGAGTTCATGGTCTATACCGACGCTGGCGAAGATTTCGTCGTCAGCTGCCCGAGTTGCAACTACGCGGCTAACCTGGAGAAGGCGGTTTCGAAATTGTCTCCGGTAGCCGACCTCGCTCCCACGGGCGACGGGAAGCCGGAACTGGTACACACCCCGGGCAAAGGCGCCATCGCCGACGTTGCCGAGTTCATGCAGGTTTCGCCCAACCAGGACATCAAGGTTGTGGCCTACACAGCGATCTTGCAGGATCCAAATCCCAAGGCCGAGCAACCCAAACCGTTGCCGGTGGCAGTCTTTCTGCGCGGCGATCACACCGTCAACGAGGCCAAGCTGCACGCCGTGCTCACGCAGGCATTGCACCAGAACAGCGGTGCGGGCATAAGCATCACGGAGATTCGCCCTATGCATCCGGAAGAGGTGCAGGCGTCGTTCAACGCTCCCGGCGGATTCCTGGGACCGGTGGGACTCGCGATTGCCGCCAAGCCCATGACGTTGGGGCTCACGGTGGTTGTGGATGAAGGCCTGAGCGGCCGCGAGAACATGATCTGCGGCGCGAATAAGCTCGACTATCATTTGCGCAACGTTACTCCCCGGCGCGACTTCCAGTGGAACCTGGAGGCCGATGTTCGTAATGCAGTCGAAGGCGACCTTTGCAGCAACTGCGGGCACGCCCTGAAGGTCGCCAAGGCGGTCGAAATCGGGCACATCTTTAAGCTCGGCTACAAGTATTCCGAGTCCATGGGCGCGCGCGTGCTCGACGAGAACGGCAAGGAAGTGACGCCCATCATGGGTAGCTACGGCATCGGGTTGGAGCGCATCCTGACTTCGTGCATCGAGCAGAACAACGATGCGAACGGATTCTGGCTGCCAGCGAACATCGCGCCGTTCCAGGTCGTAGTGGTGCCGACCAATACGACGGACGAGGCGATCAATTCCGGCGCAATCGCAATTGCTCACCGGCTTGAAGATGCCGGACTCGACGTGCTGCTCGACGATCGCGACGAGCGTCCGGGCGTGAAGTTCAAAGACGCGGACCTGGTGGGAATCCCCTATCGCATCAATGTCGGAAAAAAGCTCTCCGAAGGATTGGTCGAAGTGGTAACGCGCGCCACCAGCACACGCGAAGATGTTGGCGCCGCGGAAGTTGTGCAACATACCCTAAGTCTGCTGGCGCGAGATGGTGTCGCCTTAGGCAAGACCACGAGCCATCCTTAACGCTAAAATTTGCACCTCAAGGAGTGTCGGCCTAAAAAACCGACATTCCCTACATGCGAAGACCTACCTTTCTTGTCGCCGAACCCGAGCCCGACCAGGCGATTTCCAGCCGAAAGCTGCTGCTGGAAACCTTTAAGTTCAACGTAATCACCGCCCACTCCGAGCCGGAGATGCTGGAACTGCTCACCGTATTTCCCAACGTCGACGCTGTGATCCTTCACGACGACACTCCCGGATCGACGATCACGAAACTCGTTAATACCGTAAAAGAGCGATGTCCGGGAATGAAGGTTGTCGCGTTAAATCCGGGTGGAGATAGACAAAGCCGCCAGGTCGACCACGTAGTGAACAGCCACAATCCGGAGGAGCTGCTTCATCTGCTGCAAACACTTTTCGGGGATCCCCGCAAGATTGACGGCACAGGCAAGGCGTTGCCGGGGGACATCAAATAGCGGCGCTTTATTCTCTTAGACCGACGTTAAACTGATGGGAATCGGCCTTAAATCACTTAAGTCTGCTCATTTTCGCCCGAAAACGTATTCCGCGGAGCATCGAAAACGCCCTTTCCAAGACGTCAGTTAACATTCTGCGAAACTGACTCTGCTCCACAGGCAGCTCAAAACACCCCCGATTCAGGGCCCGAAACTGGGCGTTTTAACGTCGAAATTTGGCGGTATTAGCGCATATTAGGGCGTTTCAAGGCTTTTCTTCTCCACTTTCAGTCGCTTTTACTTCAGAGGTGAAGCGCCCCCGGCTCAACTCCGTCCGGACCGTGTCGCCGCGCTTGAGCTGAGAGATTTCCTTTACCAGCCGGCCCTGTTCATCGAACACCAGCGCATAGCCGCGCTCCAGAACCGCCTTGGGCGACAAAGCATGCAGACTGCGGTCGAGCGCCAGCAACTGAGAGCGCCGTTGCAACATAAGAGTTTCGGCGGAGCGTCCAAGCGATACCACGGGTTGACTCAATCGCTCGCGGCGGCGGGAGAGAAAATCGGACATGGCGTTTGCCAGCGCAGTTTCGCGATCATTCAACTCGCGCCTGACGTTGCCCAGCCGAATGCGCATGTCGTGATGCCGCAAACGCGAGTCGAGCAATTCGAGCTCACGCCGCACCCGGGTAAGAATTTGCGCCTGGGCGCGCACCATGCGATGGAAACGATCGTCGAGCCGCTGCTCGCGGCGTGCGATGGAATCCTTCATCCGCGCAAACGCTGGATGCTGCGTCAGGCGATTCAACGTGTTACTAGCCATCAACAATCGGTATTGCGCCGCCTTGAGCAGCCGCTTGTGAAGCATCAAGGTTCGCTCGTCCAACTCGTGCTTGGCGGCAACAACGATTTCGGCGGCCTCGGAGGGCGTGGCCGCACGTTTGTCGGCAACAAAATCGCAAATGGTGAAATCGGTTTCATGCCCGATGGCCGAGATCACCGGGACTTTCGAATCGGCGATGGTGCGGGCAAGTCCCTCGTCGTTGAACGCGAACAGATCTTCGAGCGAGCCGCCGCCGCGAGCGACGATGATTACATCGACCTTGCCGTGGCGGTTCAGGTAGCGCACTCCGGCGCTGACCTCGCCGGCAGCCGCATCTCCTTGAACTTGCGCGGGATAGATCAAAATGTTGACCGACTCATGCCGCCGCTGCAGGATGTTGAGGATGTCGCGCAGGGCAGCCGCACGCGACGAAGTGACAACGCCAATCCGGCGCGGGAGGGCGGGTATCGGTTTCTTGCGCTCGGCGTCGAAAAGCCCCTCGGCCGCCAGCTTGGCCTTAAGCTGCTCAAAAGCCAGCTGCAGCGCTCCTGCGCCCTTGGGCTCGATAAACTCGGCTTGCAGCTGGAGTTCGCCGCGTTCGTCATAAACCGTGACCCTGCCTCGGATTATGACCAGCATTCCATTTTCGGGGCGGAAGCGAAGTAACCTGGCCTGGCTACGCCAGAGCACGACCCGGAGTTGGGCGGCGCCGTCCTTCAGTGTGAAGTAGACGTGTCCCGACTCGGCCGGGCGATAATTAGAGATCTCGCCCTCGACGTAAATGTCTGTAAATGAACGTTCTAGCTCGGTCCGAAGGGTGGAGACGAGTTCGCGAACGGCGTAGATCTTGCGGGTTGGCAACGCGAAACTGAGCCCGAGTTGTTCGTTGGTACCCATCAGAGGAGAAACGGTTAGCCGTATGTCCAACAGTGCCTTACCGGGCACTGTAACAAAGTCTCACAAACAATACAGTTGCAACATCCGAGGTGCAACTTGTAGTATCGGGGCGCCTATATAGATGCGCGCAGCCCCGACCTACTCTCGAATCCAGCGGTTCCGCCTTCCTCGGCTGTGTGTAGCCGTTATCGGATCCGATCCAGCCAACCTGATAGAGCGGGCGGAGTCTCACGTTCGAGATAACCCGTTTCTAGAGTTCAGGTTAGACTACCTTTCGCAGCCGGCAGCGGCATTTCCCAAGCTGCGCCACTTCCTGGAACTGCACCCTGAGGCCATGGTCATCGCGACTTGCCGTAGGGCGGTCAATGGCGGCAAGTTCAAGGGCTCGGTGCAGGCTCAATTAGAGATTTTAACCAAGGCTGCCGATTCCGGCTTTCAGCTGGTGGACATCGAAATCCAGAGTGCGCAAGAACTTAAGCGCGACCAGTTTGCGGAGCTGAAGAACCGGGTAGGGGTGATCCTTTCTTTCCACGACTTCAAGAGCACCAAGAAGCTGGAAGAGCAGTTCGCCGTTCTGCGAGAGTTTCCTTCGGATTTTTACAAGATGGTCACCACGGCCACCAATCTCTACGACAACGTGACGATGATGAAGTTTCTGCAATCGCACTCCGGCCAGCACGAGATGGTTGGGCTGTGCATGGGGGAGCAAGGCATCATCAGCCGGGTGTTGGGAGTGCGAGCAGGCAGCATCTTCACCTTTGGCTCGGCGGCTGCGGGAGAGGAAACGGCGCCCGGACAGATTACGATCAGCGAGTTGCGGGACACTTATCGCATAGAGATGGTCGAGGCGTCCACGCAGGTTTATGGCGTGGCAGGCGATCCGGTGTCGCAGTCGCTGTCGCCGGTAATGATGAATGCCGCGTTCCGGCGCGAGACGGTCAACGCGGTGTATCTGGCGTTGCATGCAAAGAGTTTGAAAGATTTGCTGGCTTGTGCCAACGACATTCCCATCCGCGGCATGAGTATCACCATGCCGTACAAAGAAGAGATTGTGAAGGTGCTGACGAACTCCGATCCGCTGACCCGGCAGATTGGGGCTTGCAACACCGTAGTTCGCAGTGCAGACGGGAAACTGTACGGCTTCAACACCGATGTCGCGGGCATCGTGACTCCGCTGGAACAGCGGATGAACCTTGCCGGCAAGCGCATCTTGATAATTGGTGCGGGAGGCGCTGCACGCGCGGCGGCCTTCGGGCTGAAGGCGCGCGAGGCTGAGGTGTTCATCGTGAACCGCACGCCGGAGAAGGCGCAAACGCTGGCGCGTCAGGCCAAAGCGAAGTCCGTGAAGCGCGCGGACCTGGCCAAGCTGAGCTTCGACGTCATCATCAATGCCACTCCGGTGGGCATGAATGGAAACAAGCAGGCGCCGCTGGAAGAGAAAGAGCTGAACGCAAGCTACGTGTTTGATCTGGTCTACTCCCCGGCTGAAACCAAGCTGGTCAAAATGGCGAAAGCCAAAGGTTTGCAGGTAATTCCTGGGCTGGAAATGTTTGTGCAGCAAGGAGCGCGCCAGTTTGAGATCTGGACCGGTAAGCCGGCTCCGATTGCGGAGATGGGTTACGTGGTATCGAAGGCTCTGGAGCGGCGGCATGGTACGGAAGCGCCGGCCGCAGAGGAGACGCCAGTCCCTCAAGAGGAAGAAGTTGAGAAGCCGGCCAAGAAGGCGCCGGTTGCGAAGAAAGTGGTTGCTCCGAAGCCCAAGCGCGTCGTGGTGAAGGCCGCGGCGAAAACGTCAGCTAAGAAGACGGTGCGGCGGTAGGGATTCTGGACGAATGCAATTCCTGCCCTGATTCAAAGAATCGTTCCCAGCGCTGAAATCCCACTCAAACCAGGCGAAGGGTTGAATGGGGCGGCCGGCGATGATCAAGTCAAAGTCAAAAGCCCCACCCCGCCAAACGATGGCGGAATGGGGCACCCACGGCAATCCGCATTTGAGTAAGCGGTCTATGCCGTGCCCGAGGCACTCGGAATTGTTGCCGATCTTTTGCCAGCCCGCCGCGGCGGGCTGGGCTAAGCTCTGCCGTCCCTGGCGGGACGGGGGGTGTGGGTTGGGGAACGGTGTCGGGGTATGGAAACTTTGCAATCCTGCATTCAACATGTCGGAGGGCGGATACAGGTCGTATTCGGGTAGGCGGTTTGTGCCATGCCCGGGGCACTCGGAATTCTTTCTCACCCTTCCCAGCGCTGAAGCGCTGGGCTTTCTTTTGTTGCGCCCGAGGCGCGTTGGAGCGGTGCTTGTCGCTGTTCCCACCGAAGGACGGAGTGTGCAGTCGGCCGATGGTTTTGTCCGGTCGTCGATGCGCACCAAAAGCCCCACCCCGCCAAACGATGGCGGAATGGGGCACCCACGGCAATCCGCATTTGAGATCTTTCCCCAGCGCTGAGAGCGCTAGGCTGTCTTGTGTTGCGCCCGAGGCGCGTTGGATCGGAGCTTATCGCTGTTCCAACCGGAGGCCTGAGTGCGCACCCGGCATGTCCTTTCCCAAGTGTTTCCCACTCACTCCAAAGGAAGGCTCGAATGGGACACCCGGCGATGATCAAGTCAAAGTCAAAAGCCCCACCCCGCCAAACGATGGCGGAATGGGGCACCCACGGCAATGGTGGTGACCATCGTTCCAGATCCCACTCACTCCAAAGGAAGGCTTGAATGGGACACCCGGTGATGATCACGTCAAAGTCAAAAGCCCCACCCCGCCAAACGATGGCGGAATGGGGCACCCACGGCAATGGTGGTGACCATCGTTCCAGATCCCACTCACTCCAAAGGAAGGCTCGAATGGGACACCCGACGATGATCAAGTCAAAGTCAAAAGCCCCACCCCGCCAAACGATGGCGGAATGGGGCACCCACGACAAGGGTAATCGTCGTTCCAGATCCCACTCACTCCAAAGGAAGGATTGAATGGGCAGCCGGCCCGGTTAGTAGCATTGCCGCATTAGTTTGAAACGGTAAAGTTTTGCACTAGCGAGTTAGCGTCAATTTACGGAGGTATTTTTTGCAGGCGAGAGTCGAGGCGTGTTCCTCCGCGATCCATTTGCTGAGAAAGTGCGCAGGTCTGATTGCGAATGGTGCAGTGTTGTAACGTTTCTGTTGCATACATCGAGAGTAGAGGCTTAGAATACGAAGTGGGAGCTGTCCCCAGTTCTCAGTACAAGCCTTTACCAGTAACTCAGTAACTCCACGTTCGAAGTCGGCCACTTTTCACGCAGGCGCCCGGTGTTTTGCGTGATCTTCCCAGGAGAAGACGGAGATGGCGTGGTACGCGTACTGCATCACAGAACATTCGGGCCTGCAAAATGGTAGCCGGCCTAGACGTCCTTACATTCTGGAAAACCTAAAAGGCGTGAACGACGCCTCAGTTTTTGCTTATCCCAGCGGAGATTTCGCGGTCATCGTTAGCGAATGCTCGACCGCAAAGCCACTTAACCAGGAAGTCATTGTTGACCATGCGCGGGTTGTGAGCGAGTGTTTTCGCACAATGACGGTGCTGCCCTTCCGTTTCGGCACGATCTTCGAATCTGATGAAGCTCTGCGCCGCGCGATACGTACCAATCGCAAAACTTTTCTCGAGAGCGTGCAGCGCTTGCGGGGAAAAGCCGAGATGCATTTCAAAATCCTGCTCAAGGATGCCGAAGTCGAGAAAGCGCTGCGGGAATTGCCAGCCGGCGTGGGTGGCGAGTACCTTCGCAAACTGCGTGAGCAGGCCAGCCGGACACGGGAGCGGCAGACCAAGGCGCGAGCTTTGAGCGTGCAGGTGCACAAGCTGTTCTCGCCGCTGGAAGAAGATGTGGTGTGCAAGCGCGTCGACGCCCGCAATATGCTGCTCGACTTCGCTCACCTCATCGATACCAGTTCGGTTCCCAAGTACCAGAACCGTTATTCAGCGGCTACGCGGCACTTCAAGGATTGCCAGGTGAGTATCACCGGGCCATGGCCACCGTATCACTTCATGCCCAACAAGATTCGGACCGTGTCGTAGGGTAGAGCTTCTTCACCATCAGGTGAGATATTGTCGCGGCGGCTCTCGGGCCGCCCGATTTTTTGCTCGTCGCGGAAGTGCGACTCTGCGTTTACTCAGGCAGGTTCGATAACTTTGCCGGCATTCGCGCCGCAGTGCGGACACGTATAGGCTTCGAACAACGGTGCACCAGCTTCACCATCCGGCTCGCCTGCGTCCAACAGAAATTTGTCGGCGTGATGGTTCATGGTGTGACCACAATCAGGACATTTCATCGCGCACTCTCCTTATCGACCTCGATCTCGCGAGCTATCAGGCGCTGATGTGCTGGCGGCCGTGGCGTAATGTTTTCGCCATCCAGATAAGTTCTTTCAGAAACTGATCGATGCGCGGCAGCATGCTTTGGTCCTGCAGCGTGCCGTCAGCGGCGAAAAGCTGGTGAACGCTGGCGAAATTGACATCCCAGAAGATAGTTACCAGGCCGAGCTCGCGCATGACGGGCAGCAAGCCCTGAATGCCGCGGGCTCCGCCGAATGCGCCCGCAGAGACTCCGGCGATGCCCACCGCCTTGTGGATGTATTCCTGCAAGCAGCTATCGAGCACGTGCTTCAGCAGCCCCGAATAGCCGTGGTTATATTCGGGCGAGACGATGACGAGCGCGTCGGCCCGCCACATTTTGGAGGAGAAGCCGGGATCTTTGATGGCTTCGCCGGCGTCGTCGGTGGGAAGGGAGAGGCGCGCAATGTCGATCAGCTCCGTTTCGACGTTAGGGCGCTTGGCTACTTCGGCGGTCATCAGTTGCGCTGCATGCTCGCTCATGCGGCTTTTTCGCACCGTGCCTAAGATCACCGGGATATAAAGCGGGAGGCCTTCTGCAGAAAAATCTGGACTATCGCTGGCGGTCATTTCGTTCATCCTTTAAAAATCGCTAAAAAACTTCTGCCGTCCCTACAGGACTTGGGTACTTTTTCCCACTTCACCCAGCGCTGAAGCGCTGGGCTAAGCTCTGCTGCGCCTACGGCGCTGGTTTCTTAGCTGTTGAACTCCACAGCCAACGCGAAATTCCAGTTCTCACGCACAGTTTAAAGTCCGGCTCGCGACACGAAAAATAAGGCTTTTTCGGAACGACCAAGGTCGTGCCCTGACGCGAATCGTCGCAGAGTCGAGTTTTTCAGCAGCCTGTTAGAAGCTCGCTGTCGAGAATAGCCGAACTGCGCGCCCTGCTACTTACGAATCCGCCCTTCGTGTGTGAGAATATCCGAGCTCCTATTTCCAGGGTATAGGACCACCACCATGTCGGAACGAGCCGGGATAAGCCGGCTGATACTTGCGGTTGAGCAAAGCGACGGAACCGCGACCGTACGATGCTCGGGACGCTTGGTGGCCGGCGTGGGCGACCTGCTCTACAACCAGGTGCGCGAGTTGACTCCCACCTCGCGACACATCGTGCTCGACTTCAGTGAGCTTGCGCACATGGACAGCTCCGGTTTGGGAACATTGGTTCGCGCCTACGTTCACGCCAAATCGGCGAGCTGCACACTGGAGCTGGTCAATATCGGTAAGCCGATCCGCCAGCTGCTTGGAATCACGCACATGCTCGATGTATTCGAGACCATAGGAAGAAACAACATTCGGATGGGGTGAGAGGCTTCAGCTCACGTCACGGTTCGGGATAGCATCGCCATATCTCATTGCCGCATCCTAACTGATTCGGGAGATCTATGAACTGGATCACGGTCGCAGTCGTGGGCGCCGTTGCGGCATGGTTTGAATATAGCTATCGCAAGAGCCGCCGCAAGAAAGCCGGGGTGGACGGTAGCGAGAAGGAATCCTCCACCATACCTGTAAGTCAGAACGCGCGAGTGGCACAGCCCGGAAGCGAACCCTCCATCGTGCCGGGCGATGAAAACGACAAGCAAATGAATGCCGCGCTGTAACCGACCCGGCGCTTTTAACAGAGCATTCATATAAGCTCTGGCTGCTTTATTGTGCCTCGAACAGTTCGGGCAATACACTGGATGTTCGACTCGAAAGCGAGAGCAGCATTGCCGGACTCCATCATCGAAGCGCGCGCGGTAGAAAAGTATTACTCGCAGCCTGACGGCAATCGCATTCAGGTGATTGCGCCTACAAACCTGGAGATCTTTCCCGGCAAGATCGTCGCGCTGCTTGGCCCTTCCGGTTCGGGCAAATCGACTCTGTTGCGCATGCTGACCGGGCTGTCAACGCCGTCGTCGGGCGAGGTGTTGTGGCACGGCAAGGCGATGGATGGCCAGATTCCGCATGTCTCCATCGTGTTTCAGAGCTTTGCCCTGTTTCCCTGGCTCACCGTGATTGAGAATGTCGAGGCGCCTTTGGCGGCGCGCGGCACCCCTGCGATTGAGCGGCACAAGCGAGCGCTGCGCATGATCGACACCGTGGGCCTGGATGGATTCGAGACTGCTTATCCCAAGGAGCTTTCGGGCGGCATGAAGCAGCGCGTAGGCTTTGCGCGCGCGCTGGTGGTGGAACCGGAAGTTCTGTTCATGGATGAGCCGTTCTCAGCGCTCGATGTGCTGACGGCCGAGAACCTGCGCTCGGAATTACTGGAATTGTGGACCAACAAGAAGATGCCGACCAAGTGCATCTTCATCGTGACGCACAACATTGAAGAGGCGGTGCTGCTGGCCGACCGCGTGATCGTGTTGGGACGGAATCCGGCACGCATTCGCACCGACTTTGAGATCAACATTCCGCAATACCGCGATCGCAAGTCGCCGCGGTTCCTGGCTTACGTTGATTACATTTACAAAGCGCTGACCAAGCCGGAGGAGGAGATGTCGGCGCCGGCTGCTGCTGATAGTGTGGGAGCGAATGGCCAGGGGCGGCAGCGAACGAAGTTCCAGATGCTGCCGCATGCGCGTCCCGGCGGAATTGCCGGATTCATGGAACTGCTGGCGGACCGCGGCGGACGCGACGATCTGTACAAGCTGGCCGACGAGTTGGCCATGGACGTTGACGATATCCTGCCCACTGTCGATGCGTCGGTGATACTCGGCTTTGCGGTGGTGCGCGAAGGCGACGTGGAGATTACTCCCCAGGGGCGCGAGTTTGGGGAAGCCGATATCCAAACGCAAAAGCAGTTGTTCCGCGAAGCTGCGCTGAAGAACGTCGCGATTTTGCGGCTCATCGAAAATACGCTGCACGCCAAGCGCGATCATGCCATCGGGGAAGAATTCTTTCGCGACATTCTCGACGAGCACTTCAGCTCCGACGAAGTCGAGCGCCAGTTCGACACCGTGTTGAACTGGGGGCGCTACGCCGAAATCTTCGATTACGATTCCGAAACCGGCCGGCTGTTTCATCGCGAAGACGCCGAGTTGGCCGCCGCGACAGCGGACGAGAAGTAAGGCAGCGGATGGCACGCGATCTGTGGCAGCCCGCAAAAATTCTGGGTAAAGGACCGTGGTCGCTGCTTCCCTCGCAGACCTGGTCGATGCTGACCGACTTCTTCATCTTTGCCGCGGGACTGTCGCTGTTCTACGGCGTCGTGGTGCTGGCCCGCAGTTGGTTCGGGCCGTTTAATCCGCAGGTCGAGATTTCGCGCGATCCGCGCATGTTGCCGGTGTATGCGGCGTACTCACTGATGCGCATCGGGATTGCCTACTTCCTGTCGCTGGCATTCACGCTGGTGTACGGGTACGTGGCCGCGTACAACGCCAGGGCCGAGCGCATCATGATCCCGCTGCTCGACATCCTGCAATCGATCCCGGTGCTTAGCTTTCTGCCGGGAGTGATGCTGGCCATGGTGGCGCTGTTTCCGCATCATCAGGTTGGCGTCGAGTTGGGAGCCATCCTGCTCATCTTCACCGGGCAGGTGTGGAACATGGCGTTCAGCTTCTACTCGTCGCTGAAGAGCATTCCGCGGGAGATGCGCGAAGCCGCCAAGATTTATCGCTTCAACTGGTATCAGCGCTTCACCCAGCTCGAAGTTCCGTACGCTGCCATCGGCCTGGTGTGGAACTCAATGATGTCGGTCGCGGGCGGGTGGTTCTTCCTGATGGCCTGCGAGATGTTCGTGCTGGGTTCGAAGGACTTTCGGTTGCCGGGACTGGGGTCGTACCTGCAAACCGCCGCCAGTGCCGGTGACACGCCGAGCATTCTGTGGGGCATCGCGACGATGATTGCGGTGATCGTTGTGCTCGACCAGGTGGTGTGGCGGCCGGTGATTGCGTGGGCGGAGAAATTCAAGATCGAACAGGTCGAGAGCACCGACGCTCCGCAATCGTGGTTCCTGAACCTGATGGAGCGATCGCACGTTCTGTTGCGGCTGCGCAAGAACGTTGCGAACCCTGCGCGCGAATACCTGCGAATGCGTTTCGCTCAGCAGCATCAGTCGTCGCAACAGCACGAGCCCGAGGCGTGGAAGGTGTGGGTTGGCCGGCTCATCGCATCGCTGGCCGTCATTATCGTGATCTACGCCGTCATTCGCGCGGGAATGATGCTGGCCGGGCTGGACCGCGCAGAATACCGCGCAGATCCTCGATCGGCGCCGGCGCGACGTTCCTGCGGGTTCAGGTGGCGCTAGTCGTCGGCTCGCTTTGGACGATTCCGGTTGGCGTCGCTATCGGTTTCAGCCCGCGGCTGGCAAGAATCGCGCAGCCACTGGCGCAGATCGCCGCGTCGGTCCCGGCGACCGCACTGTTCCCTATTGTGCTGCTGATGCTGATTCGCATCGGTGGCGGGCTGGGACTGGGCTCGATCGTGCTGTTGCTGCTGGGAACGCAGTGGTACATCCTGTTCAACGTTATCGCGGGAGCAATGGCGATTCCCACTGACCTGAAAGAAGCGTCGACGCTGTTCCGCTTCAGCTCGGGCCAGCGCTGGCGGCAACTGATTCTGCCGGGAATCTTCCCTTACCTGGTTACAGGTCTGGTCACTGCATCGGGCGGAGCGTGGAATGCGAGCATCGTTGCCGAGTACTTCCGCTTCAAAGATCAGACCTACACCACGGTCGGGCTGGGCGCGGTGATCTCGCGGGCTACCGATGCCGGCAACTTCGCCCTGCTGCTGGGCTCGACGGTGGTGATGGCGATGGTGGTGGTGACGATCAATCGGCTGGTGTGGCGACGGATGTACCGGCTGGCGGCGGAGCGATACACGCTGGAAGCGTAGAGCAAGAGGATCACCACTGAGGACACGGAGGTCACAGAGGAATTGAAATGAAAAGCACTTGGGTTCTCAGTGTCCTCGGTGGTGAACGGCTCTGCTGTGGGGGCGCTCGGCCGCTCTCGGTATGAGAGCAATTGCGCTCAAAATGAGAGCAGAAAGCGAACATGGGATCAACCTCGTGGAACCTTGTGCGCTTTCGTTGCGTAGCTATCTCCGTAGAATTGTGTTTCGCGCGTGACGGGCATAATCTGGATATCCCGTTCGAGGAGGCTGCCATGACAAACCGAGTGGGTTTCATTTTGTTGGCCATGTTCGCGTTGGCGGCCGTGCTGCCGGCGTCGGCCAAGTCCGGCTCAGGCAACGATCGGGTACAGTTCGGCAGCAGCATCAACGTGTCCGAGGACGAGCAGACCGGCGACCTGGTGTGCATTGGCTGCTCGATTCGCGTTGCCGGAACCTGCGGCGATATCGTCTCTATCGGAGGCAGGGTGGAACTCGAAGGGCACGCGAAAGGCGATGTTGTTTCCATTGGTGGCGGCGTGCGACTGGGCGAGAATGCCCAGGTCGGCGGTGACGTCGTAACTATCGGCGGACCGCTGCTTCGTGGTCACGGGTCAGAGGTGGGTGGCGAGATCGTTTCGCAAGGCGGCGGCTATGTTTTTCCGTTGTTGATTATCGTGCCGCTGATTCCGGTGGTTCTGATCGTCGCTCTCATCTGGTGGCTGATCACGCGCAGCAACCGACGGCAGGTGCAGCCGCAAGCGTATCCGGGGCGATAGCGGCACCCTTCCGGAGGCGCGCGGTCCAGAAGCTATCTCCTGGACCGTTTTGTATCAGGGGACGGCTTCAGCCGGACCATAAGTCGGCAGATATTGTTATTGGGCTTCAGTCCCTGCGCTCGGGTTGTGCAGGGGCTGAAGCCCGGACACTTCTAAGCCTCGTTCGGCACGCCTGAAGGCGTGCCCTGATACAAGGCAAACCGTTTCATGAGATGACTTCGGACAAGACTGTCGCCAAAACTTGATCCGCTGATGTTTGGGCGTTGCAAGATATATCTGCGGCGCGAAGAGCCCCGGTGTTCAATCCGTTTTTTCGGGCGCAGCCTCTGACGGTGTACTTACGCGCTCGGAAAATTGCGGCACAATGAAACGCAGTGGTGAGCGGCATCCCTCTATCACCACGGAGCGCAGCATCCGTAACTGTTCGCGAAACCCGATGTCGTAAGCGCGCAGCGCGACGTACAGAGCGATCATGAAGCTCACCGTCAGGTTCAGCACGAACACCACGGCGATGCCTTCCACTGCATAGAGAAACCAGCGGTCGCCGAGGCCAGCAGTACCGAAGCGCGCGGCGGCCAACGCTAGAGTTCCGCTGGAGAGCGTGACGTGGCGCACGTCGAGCGGAAGTCCGAAGAATGCGCCAATCACCGGGGTGAATCCAAGCAGGTATCCCAACACGATGCTGGTGCTCCAGCCACCCATGTTGTGGCGAACTACTTTGGCAAACTTCCTGGTTGCGCGCTCGCTCAAGCGCAGGCCGAGCGGATGCTGAGCGATGGCTTCGGAGAGATCGTAATAGACAGCTGCGTTCTCGATCCAGCTTCCGGCCAGTGCGGCCAGCCACAGGATGACGCCGGTGACGATGGCGTAAAAGGCGGTTCCGGAAGCAAACGGATGCAGAGTTTCGTAAACGTGCGAGGCACTTTCGCGCGCCAGATAAGAGTGGGCAAACAACGTCTTGTAAATCCACTCAAACAGCACTGCCCCGGCCGACACTGCGAGTACATTACCCAGCGCGGCAGCCAACTGGGTGCTGGTGATGCGAGAGACGAGTTCCGTCAGTTTGCTGGAACGCTCCTGCCCGCGGTTGTCGCGGATGATGCGCGCGAAGGTGGCGGCCGTGGTGGCCGGTTGCTTGGTGGCCAGCACCAGTCCGAAGACCTGAAGCAGAATGAAGCTGACAGCGTAATTGGTGCCTGCGGCAAAGCCTTCGAAGAATAGCGGCAGGTGCGCTTCGACGATGCGCATCTTAAGCGCGGCGGTAAACACGGTGAGCAGACCGCCGCCGATGGCCGCGCGCCACATCCAGGCGTACTCGGCGCGGCTGGTGGCGATGTAGTGTTCGCCGGTATCGCCGGTGCGATCGACTACCTTGCGCGCCAGCAGGTTGAGGTTCTCGCGCAGCAGCGATGAGATGCGCTTGTCGTCGAGGTTGCCTTCCTCAAGCCGCGATAACAGGGTGTGGACTGCCGCCAGTCGCGTCTGCGCTTCAGGCGCGGTGAGCACGGTGGCGATGGCTTCCATGCGCTGAAGACAGGCCTGTATGGTCTTCAGGTCGAAGACCAGTTCGACGCTGATGCCCTCCGACTCCATGTGGCCGTAGACTTCTTCCATCTCCTGGCGGCAGCGGGCCACGTCCTGCTTCCATGCGTCCTGGCAGGCGGGCGACTGGGGCGAGCCGAGGCAGGAGATGAGCTCTTCGGTGTTGCGGGTGAGCTCGTAGAACGGGGAGCGCGCGATGCCGTGCGTACCGCTGCGGTCGCGCATCTCGGGGGCAAGACCGAGGCCGCTGATGCGGGCAGCCAGCAGGCGCATGGCTTCGTGCAGGTCGCGCAATTGGCGCTCCCAGAAACCAGGATCGTCCTGCGGTGTGAGGATGGTAACGGTACGCTCGAACAGTTCGGCAGGCTGCGCCGAAAAGCGCTGGACATCCTTCTCGCTGGTATACAGATCCATCAGCAGCTTGGCAGCATCGGAGTCGTGGCGCGCGGAGGGAAGCACGCGGCCCACCAGCCGACGAACGATTTCGGTGGTGAAGGGGTGCACCGAAGGCAAGCCAGCTTCCGCGAAGAGCGCGAGGGAATCGATTTCAGCCAGCAGCTTGCCGAGCGACGCTTGCACGCCGGCGCGAAGTTCTGCGTCGCTTTCCAGGATGTCGAGGACCTGAACCAGGCGCGTCAGTTCGCCGGAGGCGCCATCGCCCTGGCGGGTCCAGCGAATGATTGCGACAACCGCGGACCGGCGCGCCGATAATGTTCCGGCGTCGCGAAAGCGGTGCAAAAGACGCAGCAGGTGCGGCGGCTTCAATATCCGCTCGACGCGCTCGTCACTCGGAGGGTTATAGGCCAGCTGCGGTTTGGGGCTCATGCTCTGCGCGACTCGTGAGGCGAGATTAGCACAGCGGAGGGGAGGGGGATCACAGGGCGTCTGATGTTCATCACTGCGTTAAGTTTCTTTGCGATGTCATCCTGAGCAAAGTGAGTCCGTCCCGAGCGGGACGGGCGAACGCAGTCGAAGGACCCCTATAGCATGCGAGAAGACCGCACTTACAATGTCTACATCATCGGCAGTATCTCGGGGACGCTATATATCGGCGTCACTGGGAATCTGCGGAAGCGAATCTGGCAACACAAGACTCATGTATTTGCGGGATTCTCTGCTGACCATAACGTCCACCGGCTCCTGTATTGGGAAAAATATGTCAGCGTCGGACGTGCCATAGCTCGTGAAAAGCAGCTCAAGGGATGGGCTCGCAAGAAAAAAATCGCACTGATTGAGCGAGAGAATCCGCAATGGAAAGACCTCGCCGGAGACTGGTTTGAGGAGTGGGAGTCTATCCGGGTATAGGGGTCCTTCGACTGCGCTTGTCATGCCTGCGGCAGACTCGCTTCGCTCAGGATGACAGCTTTTGTATCTCCCTCATCCGATACTCCACCAACTCTTCGATCCGGGCTTTCCACTCCTTCGGTCCGGAGTCATGCACCGAGTTGCCGTTGACGTCGACGGCGACGGTGACGGGCATGTCTTCGACGGTGAACTCGTAGATCGCTTCCATGCCGAGATCGTCGAAGCCGACGACGCGCGACTTCTTGATGGCTTTGGAGACGAGATAAGCCGCTCCGCCGACTGCCATGAGATAGATGGCTTTGTGGTCGCGAATGGCTTCAATCGCCGTGGGGCCGCGCTCAGACTTGCCAACCATGCCGAGGAGGCCGGTGTGCTCGAGCATGTGGCGGGTGAACTTATCCATGCGGGTGGCTGTGGTAGGTCCGGCGGGACCGACGACCTCGTCGCGAACGGGATCGACGGGGCCGACGTAGTAGATGAAGCGGTTGGTGAAATCGACGGGAGGCTTCTCGCCCTTGGCGTGCATGTCGTGGATGCGCTTGTGGGCGGCGTCGCGTCCGGTGAGCAGCTTGCCATTGAGCAAGAGCACGTCGCCCAGTTTCCAGGTGGCGACTTCCTCACGGGTGACGGTGTCGAGGTTCACGCGGCGCGCGCCGGATGACATGGGGTCGTAGGAAATGTCAGGCCAGTCGGAGAGCGATGGCGGATCAAGGGCGACGGGGCCTGAGCCGTCGAGCACAAAATGCGCGTGGCGGGTGGCAGCGCAGTTAGGAATCATCGCGACGGGAAGATTGGCGGCGTGGGTGGGGTAGTCCTTCACCTTCACGTCAAGGACTGTGGTCAATCCGCCGAGGCCCTGGGCGCCGATGCCGAGCGCGTTGATCTTCTTATAGAGCTCAATGCGCAACTCTTCGGCGCGATTGGATGGGCCGCGCTCGATCAGGTCCTGAATGTCGATGGGGTCCATCAGCGATTCTTTGGCCAGCAGCATGGCTTTTTCAGCAGTGCCGCCGATGCCGATGCCAATCATTCCCGGCGGGCACCAGCCTGCGCCCATGGTTGGAACCGTCTTGAGCACCCACTCGACGATGGAGTCGGAGGGATTCAGCATGACGAACTTCGACTTGGCCTCGGAGCCTCCACCCTTGGCAGCGAGGGTGACCTCAACCGTGTCGCCGGGCACGACCTTCATGTTGATCACAGCAGGCGTGTTGTCCTTGGTATTTCTGCGAGCCCCGGCGGGGTCGGCCAGGATGCTGGCGCGCAGCACATTGTCAGGATGCAGGTAGGCGCGACGCACGCCTTCGTTGACCATGTCCTCGACGCTCATCCAGGCGTCCCATTGCACGTTCATGCCGATCTTGAGGAAGACGGTGACGATGCCGGTGTCCTGACAGATGGGGCGATGGCCCTCGGCGCACATGCGCGAGTTGATCAGGATCTGGGCGATGGCATCGCGCGCGGCGGGCGACTGCTCTTTTTCATAGGCGCGCGCCAGGCTCTTGATGAAGTCGACGGGATGATAGTACGAGATGTATTGCAGCGCGTCAGCAACGCTCTGGATAAAGTCTTCCTGCTTGATAGTGGTCATGAGTGCCTCGGAGCGGGCGCAATTTGTGGATTGCGTAACTTTACAGATTACAAAACCGGTCGGGCCGATGCGACGGAATTCCGGGCGAAGTCCCCGTTTTGCGCCGCATATCTACTTTTGTCGACCTGTCACCGGGAGTCGGTGAGCTGCGTCACTGAGCCATGTGTCGGGCGTTCCACGACAACGCAAACGGGCCAAATTAATGCAGGCGTGAGCAAAAGCAGGTTCTTCGCTGCGCTCAGAATGACAGTCGTAAAGATTGCGGGACCGCCGCCAAGCCGGTCACACGATATGCTATCTGCATGTCGCAAAACGGATCGAATCCAGAACCGTCGCCCGAGTATTTCGACGTGCTGATCGTGGGCGCCGGGCCGACGGGCCTGGCCTGCGGAATTGACGCCAAGCGGGCCGGACTGTCAGCGGTGAACATCGACAAGGGCTGCCTGGTGAATTCGCTGTTTAACTATCCCAGCAACATGACGTTCTTTACCACGCCTGAGCTGCTGGAGATTGGAGACCTGCCGTTTTCCAGTCCCAACCAGAAGCCTACCCGGCAAGAGGCGCTGGAATATTATCGCAAGGCCGCTGAGCATTACGCGCTGGATGTGCGGCAGTATGAGCCGGTGCAGCGGGTGGAAGGGAGCGATGGCGATTTCGTGGTTCACACCACGGACATGCACGGCCGCAAGCGCGAGTACCACGCTCGCAAGCTGATCCTGGCGACGGGGTATTACGACCGGCCGAACTACATACATGTGCCGGGCGAAGAGCTTCCCAAGGTGATGCACTACTATCGCGAGCCGCATCCGTTTTTTGGCCTGGATGTGTTGATCGTGGGTGCGAAGAACTCAGCCGCAATCGCCGCTTTGGAGCTGTGGCGTCATGGCGCGCGGGTGACGATGGTGCATCGCGGGCCGGGGGTGAGTCCGTCGGTGAAGTATTGGATCAAGCCCGATATCGAGAACCGCATTAAAGCCGGACAGGTGAAAGCGTATTTCAACAGCACGGTGCGCGAAATCGCTCCCGACCACGTGGTGCTCAATACGCCCGACGGCGAAGTCACGATTGCGAACGATTACGTGTTTGCGCTCACCGGCTACCATCCCGATTTTGAATTTCTATGCAGCCTGGGCATCAAGTTTCGCGGCGACGCGGACAAGAAGCCGATTGTCGATGCGCAGACGCTGGAGAGCAATGTGCCGGGAATTTATCTGGCGGGCGTGATCGTAGCGGGCATGAGGACGAGCGAGATCTTCATTGAGAATGGGCGCTTCCACGGGCAGCAGATTGCTGCGGATTTGAAACAGAAGCTGGCCACTGCTCCGCAAATCGCTAAGGCATGAACTCGCGGCGGATCGCTGAAGCGGTAGATGGGTCGCTGCTTACCCGATCTTTTGCCAGTTTGTCTGTTCGCCCGCGCTGGTGAAGCCCGCGAGCTGGTAAGGTCCGACCTGGTTGAGCTCAATTACGGCAAGATAAGGGAGCACTTGGAATCCCAGGGTGTGCCGGCCTTGCAGTGTGAGCTGGTTGGTTGGCGAGAGTTGCCACATGCCTTCCACCGTGCCCATGGCCAGAAGAACAGGGACTTGTCCGCGGAAGACATTGCCAGGCATGAACTGCAGCATCATCTGGCTCATCATGCCGTAGGGATTGGTGATTTGTATCTGCCACGACCCGATTAAAGTCTGCGCCAGGCTCGCAGGCGGTGGTTGCCATGGGGCGGAATTCGGTTCCTCAGGCGCGGGCGGCGGCTGCCGTGGCGACGTTCTCGGCGTGTCGTCGTCATCATCATTGTCATTCAGGCCCGTGATGCCCCACGTGAGCCGTTTCATGGGGTCCGGATCGGACTCGCGGAAGTCGACCCACGTCATCCCCCCAAGGAAGAGTGGAAGGTCAGGCTCGGCGGGTGCGCTGGGTAAAAGAACGGGAATCACCGGCGACTTCTGATCGACAAACTTACGCAGCAATGCCGCAAGTTCCTGATGCTGCCAGGGCCCCACGCCTTCGCTTCCGACAAACACAGCGGCGGATTTGACACCGCGGATCTGCTGCTCCAGCGCGTCTTGCCAGGGCATTCCGGGACGGAGCTCCCATTCGTCAAGCCAGGGCAGGATCCCGAGTTCCTTCAGATTTCGGCCGATGTCTTTGACCTGCGGCTTGTCACGATCGTTATGACAAAGGAAAACATCGAAGGTCCCGCTCTCTCGCTTGCTCTTCAGGAGGTCGGGGGCTGAGGGGATTGGTCCTTGACCCGGTTGTGCCATTCGGTTCTCCGCTGGTGTCGGAGCTATTCTGCCACTTAATCAGCGGATTTACACGTGCGGGGATGGGAGGAGGGGGGCAGAGGCTAAATGCTTGGCTTTTTGCCGGCCCGGCCGTGAAAGCGTTCCCAGTGGAGTACACCGTCCTGTGCGCGAGAGAAACCGCTGTTCCCCTGGTATACGGTTTCGCTTGTCCGGACGGCGGCCGACCGGGCCGACATCTAACTTGAAGCATGGTTGATACCAAACTCCAAGAGGGCAGGAAATCCAGCAGCTCAGGGCCAAACGGTTCATATTGACCGGCGGCTCTTTTACGGCTGGGACTTCCCTGCCAAAGATGAGCTTCGGAATGCCACCCGTAAGTAGCCGGCTGCCAAAGTGACTGCGATACCCTTATTGCTGATCAGGCTGAATTCATCCATTATGCGACGCGTTATAGTTGCGGAACTACTTGACGACGACCTGGGCACACCAGCCGAGGTTGCGCAGTCGCTACGAGACTTGCGCCGCATCAACAGCTGGTTTGGTGGAACCCGTACCACCACCCGGCTGCTGCAACGGGTCGCAGAAACAACAGGCTGCCGGGCATTAAGTTTGCTGGAGGTGGGTGCGGGCGGGGGAGACGTACCCTTGCAAGCTCGCAAGCGGCTTGCGCGGCAGGGTGTTGAGCTGCGGATCACGCTGCTCGACCGCGTCGCCTCGCATCTGCCGCAGAACGGTGTCGCTGGCGTCGTTGCTGATGCCACCCAGCTTCCGTTTCGGGACGACGCCTTTGATGTGGTGTCCTGTAACCTGCTGGCTCATCACTTCGATATCGCAACCCTGGAACGATATGCCACCGAGGCGCTGCGTGTGGCGAGGGTGGCGGTCCTCATCAACGACCTGATCCGGTCCCGCCTGCACCTGGCGCTTACTTACGCGGGGCTGCCGCTGTTTCGCAGCCGCATCACATGGCACGACGCTCCGGCTTCGGTGCGGCGGGCCTATACACTCGAAGAGATGCGCGACATTGTGAGTCGAATTCCTTCTCGGCGAGTTGAAATCTCGACGCACTACCTTTATCGGATGGGTGTATTGCTGTGGAAATAGAGCGCACCCATTACGATCTGGCCATCGTGGGCGGCGGCCCGGCAGGAACTTCGGCGGCGATCACGGCCGCGCGCAACGGGGCATCCGTGGTGCTGTTCGACAGCAGCGAATTCCCCCGGCAGAAGGTGTGCGGCGAATTCGTTTCCGCAGAGTCGCTGGGGTTGTTACGGGAGTTGCTGCGCGGACATGAGCGGGCCCGATGAAATCGTGCGAGCGGCTCCGGTTATAGGGCGAGCGCGGATTTTCGCGTCGGGTAGGTCGGCGGAGACTGCGATTGAACCGGCTGGGCTAAGCATTCCGCGGGCTGTGCTCGACTTGGTGTTGTGGGAGTGCGCGCAGCAGGCAGGGGTCACGGCTCACAGTAAGTGTGAAGTGCTGGCGATCGACGGAGAGGGGCCGTACACGGTGAGTACTGCGCGCGGCGAGTTTGGAGCTGACCGCGTAATTTTGTGTACTGGCCGCTGGTCGCGGTTTTCGGATTCGAGCTTAGTAGCGAGCGGCCCTAAGTGGATTGGGGTAAAAGCTCATTACCGGGAGCGCAATCCGGCGCCAAGCACCGACTTGTATTTCTTCGATAACGGATATTGTGGCGTGCAGCCGGTCGGCCAGGATGCGGTGAATGTATGCGCGCTGGTGCGCTCGGATGCGGCGACGACGTTGGAGGCGGTGTTCCAGCGATCGCCGCCAGTTAAAGGAGCGGGCCAAGCAGTGGGAGCGGATCACCGCTCCCGTGAGTACCGCGCCGGTTCTGTATCGCAAGCCGGTTTGTCTGCGCGGCAGGATGCTGCTCGCGGGGGATGCTGCGGGATTCATCGATCCTTTTGCGGGGGACGGGATTTCGCTGGCTTTGCGCAGCGGACAAGCGGCGGCGGAGTGCATTACTCGGAGAGGCAGTTCCTTGGACGATGCTTGCCAGGAGTATGAGGCAGCTTATCGGGAGCAGTTCGCGCCGCTGATTGCGGCGTCGACGCGGGTGCGCAGGCTGACGGCGCTGCCGGGGATCGGCAGGTCGGTCGCTCTGCAAATGTTGCGCATACCTGGAGTGCTGCCGTTCGTGATCAGGAAGACAAGATAGGTCTTCGCAGTGGGAGAGAAAAAGCCCCCGCGCGAGGAGAGCAGGTCCTTCGCTTCGCTCAGGATGACAAGAGAAAAGAGAATGCGTTTATGGCAGGGCTGAAGCCGCTGCCCTGATACGAAGCGTCCAAGGCTGCGCTAAGGCTGCGCACTCGCCTTTGGCTACACCGTCGGACGCCCTCCGGGGTGGAGCGCAACCGTGTGCGGAAATAGGGGTCCTTCGACTTCGTTCGTCATGCCTTCGGCAGACTCACTTCGCTCAGGATGACAAGCCAAGAAATTTCGTCTTACCGAATGACCAGCACGTCGCGCAGGTTGTCGCGGCCGAGGAAGAACTTGATGGAACCGAAGTCGCGGAAGAGATTTTCGACGTGGCGATTGGCGAAGACGCGCTGCAGCTTGAACGACTCGCCGGGCTGCATATCGACCGCTTCTTTGGAAGCGATGTGATAGCGATAGAAAGGTTCTTTGGGTCCGGCATCTTTGGTATGGAAGAAGCCGAGCAGGATTGAGGCGGGTTTCATGCCGACGTGGATTCGCTCGATGACGGGCTTCACCAGCGGTTCCGGCAGGTAGTCAGCCACGTCCCAAAGCATGACGGCATCGAATTCCTCGCGCCCGAAGTTGAGGTTGTCGCGCAGGAAGCGGTCGGTGTCGAAGACAGTTCCACCCTCTCCGTTCGGGACCAGCAAGTCTTTGTCGGCGGACAGGCGAAGCAGGTCTTCCTGATGGAAGTTATGCCCAAGGCCGGTCATGAAGGTGATATTGGCGGCCGAGGTGGCACCGAGGTCGAGGATCCTCAGGTTCTCTTCTTTTGAGATGTACTTGATGAACTCGTTGAACCCGGTGGAGCGACGGGAGATACGTTGGCCGCCGCCCCGAGGGTGCTCGGGCGTTGAACCGCTGTGCGATCCGAAAAGTCTACCGAAGATACCAGATGACACGTTTCCACATTGTAAGGCCGAAGCAGACCGGATACCAGCGTCCAACAGCCCTGAAGCAAAATCCCCCGCGAAAATTGCGGGGGATTCCGAGGTTTGTCGTTAAGTGAAGCTTAGTGACGGTTGCCGCCGCGTCCGCGTCCACGATCGCCACCGCGTCCACCGCCGCCGCCGGGGCGGCCACCGCGTCCACCGGGATGACCTCCGCCGTCACGGCGGGGAGGACGATCGCCTCCACGGTCATGGTCGCGGTTGAAGCTGGGCTCTGCGGTGTCGGCTGCTTCGTGCCCGCCCTCGAAGGCGACAACTCCAGCGCCCTCTCCTTCGGGAGCTCCTTCGCCACCGCCCATCTTGGCGCGCTGCTCTTTGAGAATGGCCTTGCGCGACAACTTGATGCGATTACCTTCGACGGCCAGCACCTTCACCAGCACCTGGTCGCCCTCTTTCAGCTCATCGCGAACATCGTTGATGCGATGCTCGGCAACTTCGCTGATGTGCAGAAGACCGTCGGTTCCGGGAATGATTTCAACGAAGGCGCCGAAGTCCGCCAGACGTGTGACCTTGCCCAGATAGGTCTTGCCGACTTCCGCGGTTGCGGTGATGTCGTTAATCATCTGGATGGCCTTGGCAGCAGCCTGCTGGTCGCTGGATGAGACGTTGACCTTGCCGCTGTCTTCGACGTCGATCTTCACGCCGGTCTGCTCGATGATGCCGCGAATGACCTTGCCTCCAGGACCGATGAGGTCGCGGATTTTGTCAGGCGGAATCTGCAGGGTGTAGAAGCGCGGAGCGAATTCGCTGATCTTGGTACGCGACTCGGTGATGACTTCGTTCATCTTGTCGAGGATGAACAGACGCCCGCGGCGGGCCTGGTCGAGGGCTTCGCGCATGATCTGCGGAGTGATGCCCATGACCTTGATGTCCATCTGCAGGGCGGTGATGCCGTCGCGCGTGCCAGCGACTTTGAAGTCCATGTCACCGTAGTGATCTTCGGCGCCGGCGATGTCGGTGAGGATGGCGTACTCTTCGCCTTCCTTCACCAGGCCCATTGCGACTCCGGCAACGGAGGCTTTGAGCGGAACGCCGGCATCCATCAAGCTCAGCGAAGCGCCGCAAACCGTAGCCATGGACGACGAGCCGTTGGACTCCAAGATGTCGGAGACCACGCGCATGGCATAGGGCCAATCGGCTAAATCGGGCAACACGGCCGAGATGGAACGCTCAGCCAGAGCTCCGTGACCAATTTCGCGACGACCGGCACCACGCAGGAATGCGACTTCGCCCACCGAGAAGGGCGGGAAGTTGTAGTGCAGCATGAAACGCTTCTTGGCTTCACCTTCGAAGGCCTCGAGCCGCTGCATGTCGTCGGCAGTGCCCAGCGTAGTGGTAACCAGCGCCTGGGTTTCTCCGCGAGTGAAGATGGCGGAGCCGTGGGTGCGAGGCAGCACGCCGACTTCGATCCAGATATCGCGAATCTGATCGAACTTGCGACCGTCAGGACGACGCTTCTCCTTGATTACCTGCTCGCGGAAGACGCGCTCGCGCAACATTTCAAGGTAGCCCTTACCCTTTTTGCGCCCGTCATCGTCTTCATCTTCAAAACTGTCGAGAAACTCGTCTTTCAGCGCCTTGATGAGGCCGTAGCTTTCAGCCTTGGGATACTTCTCGGTGTTCACCGCGTCCATCAGGCGGTCGCCGTACTTGGAGCGTAGTTCGCTGATGTAGGCTTCGTCGATTACGGGAGCCTCAACCTTGCGCTTGGGCTTGCCGGCCTGCTTCTGGAGATCGCTGATGGCAGCGCAGATTTTCTTGATCTGCTCATGGCCGAACTCGATGCCCTGAACAATGACCTCTTCCGACTCTTCCTTCGCACCGGACTCGATCATCACGATGCCATCAGCGGTGCCCACGACCATGAGGTTCATGGTGCCTTCACGCTGCTCGTCGTAGGTGGGATTGACCACGAACTCACCGTTCACGCGGCCCACGCGAACTGCGCCAATGGGGCCGTGGAACGGGATGTCGGAAACGCTGAGCGCTACCGATGCGCCGTTGATGCCGGCAACATCGGGATCGTTCGTTGTGTCCGCCGAAAGCACCATGGCGATGACCTGGGTCTCGCAACGGAAGCCATCGGGAAACAGGGGGCGAATGGGGCGATCGATCTGGCGGCTGGTAAGAATCTCGCGCTCGCTGGGACGCCCTTCACGCTTGATGAAGCCGCCCGGAATGCGTCCGGCGGCGTAGGTATATTCGCGATAGTCGACGGTGAGGGGAAAGAAGTCGATACCCTCACGCGGTTCGGCGTTGGCGCAGGCGGTGGCGAGGACAACGTTGTCGCCGATGCGCACAATGCAGGAGCCATGAGCCTGCTTGGCTAGTTTTCCGGTTTCGAAGCTGATGGACTTTCCGCCATGCAGCTCAACGCTAATTTCGTGCTTCATTGCTTGCAGTTCCTTTTCTAAGCGCAACCATCGATTGCGAGCGCTCCGCGGGATCGCTGCCGGGCAACACGGGTATGTCGGAGGGCAGGGCGGGCGGAGGAGAGAAGAGAGATGAGCGGCAGGCGAGCTTCTCCCGTTACGCCGTCAGGTGCGTAGCAGCGACCTGAAATGCGTTCGGGGGCCCGCGGGCCGATATGGCTCAAATTACCCATGACGGAAGACGCATGAGTCCGTTCCCGGCAAGCCGGCGTAAGCCGCTTGCGAGGAATGAAATGACACAGAATACGCTTCGAGGCGCAGTACTTCAGCGGCTGGCAAACAGCTTACTTGCGGATGCCGAGTTTCTGAATAACGGTCTTGTAGCGTTCGGTATCGGACTTTCTGAGGTAGTCGAGCAGGCCACGACGCTTGCTCACCATCATAAGCAGACCGCGCCGGGAGGCGTGATCCTTCTTATGCGCCTTAAAATGCTCCGTCAATTCACCAATTCGTTCGCTCAGGATCGCGATCTGGACCTCAGGGGAACCAGTGTCGGTATCGTGAGTGCGATACTGGTCAATCAGGGCGGATTTTTTCTCTCGTGCTAACACTGAATCGGGTGTGCTCCTACGTTTTAATCGTATCTTGTTACGGTTATGAGGATAACACGGGAGCAGGAGTTAGGTGAAACGGAGCTGATTGCGAGCCTTCCGGCGGGTCAGGCGGAGGCAGGATTTGGCTACAATGCAGCCTTCGCGGGGCGAGAAAAAACAGCCGAACCAGTTCCGGAACATCTCATTTATAATGCCGATTTGCGCCTCAGCCCTGATTCCGATTTTCTGCTTCTCCGCTGAGGCGGGTCCAAGTTAGCACCTTCAGCATCCCGAATTCTCTTCATCAAGGAGCCTTGCATGGCCATTAAAGCGTCAGAATTCATCTGGCATAACGGACAGCTGATTCCGTGGGACGACGCCAAACTCCATGTGATGTCGCACGTGGTCAATTATGGCTCCGCTGTATTTGAAGGCATACGCTGCTACCTGACGGAAAAAGGTCCAGCCATCTTTCGCCTGGAAGATCACCTGCGCCGGCTGCTGGATTCCTGCAAGATCTATCGCATCGACGTTGACTACTCGCTCGACGAACTGAGCCAGGGAACACTTGATGTGGTGGCTGCGAATAAGGTCGCCCCGTGTTACGTGCGGCCCATCATCCTGCGCGGCTATGGCCAGGTGGGGGTGAACCCGTTCAATTCACCGACCGAGGTTTACGTCTGCAACTACGAGTGGGGCAAATATCTTGGTCACGCCAGCGACGACGACGGAGTTGAAGTTTGCGTCTCTTCATGGTCACGTTTCGCGCCCAATACCATGCCGGCGATTGCCAAGTCGGGCGCGAATTACATGAACTCGCAGCTCATCAAGATGGAAGCCATCGTAAACGGCTACACCGAAGGTATCGCTCTTGATGTGAACGGGCACGTGAGTGAAGGATCGGGCGAAAACGTCTTCGTGGTGCACAAGGGCCGGGTTTATACGCCTCCGATCGGAAACAGCGTGCTGCCGGGTATCACACGCAATTCGGTGTTGCACATCGCGAAAGACCTGGGGATCGAGACGGTCGAACAGGCGATTCCGCGCGAGATGCTGTATATTGCGGACGAAGTTTTCTTCAGCGGCACCGCGGCAGAGATTACGCCGATCCGGTCGGTCGACAAGATCACGGTTGGCACGGGCGTTGCAGGGCCGATCACCAAGACTCTGCGCAGCGAGTTCTACAACATCGTGAATGGCAAGATCGAAGACCGGCATGGCTGGTTGACGCCGGTTCCGGTGAAGCAGCCGGTAACGGTGTAGCGTTATCCAGGGAGTTTCGATTCTGCAAGGGAGTGGGCGTGAAGCCGCTCCCTTTTGTTTTTGGCGGGAAGACTATGCACGTTTATGTTTCGTTCCTGCGCGGGGTAAATGTCGGCGGACATAACAAGATCAAGATGGACGCCCTGCGTGAGCTCTATCGCAAGCTGGGATTTCGCGATCCGCGAACCTACGTACAGAGCGGGAATGTAGTGTTCGGGGCGAAAGAGAAGAACCTCAAAGCGCAGGTTCTCGAGGATGCGATTGAGAAGGCGTTTGGATTCCGGCCGGGAGTTGTTCTGCGCATATCGGCGGAATTGAAAGGGACAGTTGATGCCAATCCTTTCGCGAAGCGCGACGGCATCAATCCGGGGCTGCTGCTGGTGTCGTTTCTGGCGGAGGCGCCGACCAAGCAAGGGCTGGACGCGCTAAAAGCGCTTCCCATCGGTCCGGAAGAGATGCATGTTGCCGGTCGCGAAATCTTTATCTATTTCCCCGACGGTATGGGGCGCTCGAAATTTCCTTGGGCTTCGATGGACAAGATATTGAAGATGACGGTGACAGGGCGCAATTTGAGAACTGTCACTACGCTGCTCAAGATGGCGGAGGAGATGGAAGCGCCCGCCTCACAGCTTGCGTAAGCGCGGAGATTCGCGAAGGCCTGCGTTCGTGCCTGGCCGTCGAAATGCAGATCCCTCGACGACTGAAGTCGTCTCGGGATGACAACCGTATGGACGCTTTGCGGCACGACTAAAGCCGTGCCCTGATACGAAGCTGGCCGAATGGTAGCGAATGGAAGCCTAGTTTCGGACTCCCACATCCGATATCCCTCAGATATGTCGTTCCTACTTTGTAGCAGCCGCCGTCAGCTGTTTCAGTTCCGCGGGCGACGTGCTGAATAAACTTCGCAGCACTGCAACCTCTGCCGTGATGCCGGTTTCGATCGCGGGCTTCGCATCGGGAGCGAACAGTGGCGAGTGGTTCGAAGGAAGACTCTCACCCGAAGCTTTGGCCTCCGCGTATTTCTGCGGATCTGCACCGCCCAGTGAAAAGTAAAAACCGGGAATTCCCTGCTCCACGAAATACGAAAAGTCCTCGGAGGTCATGGACGGCGGCTCCTGCTCGACGTTGTTCTTGCCGAGCGCCTCATCCAGAACCTTGGTCATGCGCGCCGCCAGTGCCGGATCATTGTAGACAGCGTTTGTCGCCTCATCATGAACCACTAGGGGAAGCTTCGTTACTCCGGCTGCTTCGGCTTCGCCCTTCACGATGCGATCGATGGATGCCAAAACTTTCTTGCGGACATTCTGATCGTAAGTGCGAATCGTGAGTCCAAGCTTGGCTTCATCGGGAATGATGTTGTTCTTCAACCCTGACTGGAAATATCCCACGGTGACGACGACCGGCTCGCCCGGCCTAACTTCGCGCGAAGGGATGGTCTGCAAAGCCAGGACGATTTTCGCTCCCAGCACAATCGGATCGATCGAGTTCTGCGGTTGCGAGCCGTGCGCGCCCTTGCCGAAGATGGTGATCTTGAGAGAATCGGCATTGGAAGACATGGGACCCGGCGTCACTCCTACTTTTCCGGCCGGCAGCCCGTTGCCCACATGCAGCGCAATCAGCACGTCGGGCTTGGGAAACTTCGTCATCAATCCGTCGGCAATCATCGCCTTCGCGCCGGAGATAGTTTCCTCGGCAGGTTGCCCGATCAGGACTAATGTCCCGTGCCAGGTGTTCTTGGTTTCGGCCATGACTTGCGCGGTGCCAACGATCGACGCCATGTGAACGTCGTGGCCGCAGGCGTGCATCACCGGCACTTCCTTGCCGCTGTCGTCCTTGGCGACGACCTTGCTGGCGTAAGGCAGCCCGGTCTTCTCCAGCACGGGCAGCGCGTCCAGCTCAGTACGCAGCAGGATGGTCGGGCCTGCGCCGTTCTTCAGTACGGCGACCACCCCGGTGCCGCCAACGTGCTCAGTCACGTCGTAACCCAAGCTGCGCAGGCGCGAGGCCAGCTTGGCTGCAGTCTGGGTCTCGTGCGACGACAACTCAGGATGCTCATGAAGATCAACGTAGAGCTTGTAAACGTCGGCGGAAGCGGCCTGCACCTGCTGGGAAGGTTGGGGAGTTTGGGCGCACAGTGGCAGCACGAGCAACATCGGAACGAAAAGCCGGAGAGACTTGAGCATGCTTCGGATGATATGGAACCGTGCAGCAACCCGCAACAAGGCTCTTCTGTCTCGGCGCGCGGGAAGAAGAGCTCAGCCGCGGATTTACGCGGATTACTTGACGGGCACTCAGGTGAGCGGATGCAAGTCAGGAGGTTCTTCAGGCGGGACCTGACCCGTGAAGATCCGCGTAAGTCCGTGGTTCAGCCGCCTAATCGCGCTCGGAGTACAACGCCCACGCGCTTGCCAAATCCTGCACGATGTGGCCGAGCGACTTGTAAACGGTGATCTCGTCATCCGAGCGACGCCCTGCCATGTCGCCGGCCAGCACCTGCCCGATCTCGGCGACGATGTGCTCGTCGGTGATGAGGCCAGCGGCTTTGGCGCGCAGGAATTCGGCGCCTTGCTCGAGCACGCCCTCGCGGCTATCGACAAAGAAGCGTGAGCGAACGACCAGGTCGTTATCGACCTCAGCCGGCCCGGCATAACCCGAGCCCACGACATTGACATGGGTACCGGGTCGAATCCATTCGCCGTGCAGGATCGGCTCTGACGCGGCAGTGACAGTACAAACGATATCGGCATCGGCGACGGCTTCGCGAACGCTGCTCGCCACAATGATGGGGCAACTTACCTCGGACTGGGTTTTGTCAGCGAATGCGCGAGCGCGTTCAGGGGAGCGGCCCCAGACGGTGATAGTTTCCAGTTTCCGCACCTCGCTGATGGCGCGGACGTGGGTCGCGGCCTGCTCGCCATACCCTAGGATTGCGAGATGTCGTGAGTCTTTGCGCGCCAGAGCATCGGTGGCGACGGCACTGGCAGCAGCGGTGCGGATGGCGGTGATCTCTCCCGCATGAGCAGCGCAGACGGGAGCGCCGGACTCAGGATCGAACAGAATCACCAATCCCTGATGGGACTGAATACCGCGCGCAAAATTGTCGGGGAAAACGCTAATGAGCTTGGCGCCGAATACGGCACCTTCGCCCAAGGCTCCGGGCATGATACCGAACATTCGCCCATCGGCCAGCGGGATGATCGAGCGCAGCAGTTGCCTAGTCTGGCGCCGTGAGAACGCGACCATGGCCTCGCGCACGATGGGTATGCACCGCTCGTACGTCAGCCGCTCGGCGACTTCTTCCCGGTCGATAAAGCGCATGTGACGGGAAGCTTAAACTACAAGCTGCCCATCACGCGAATACTGGTTTAAGTGACGGCTTTGAAGACGGTCACGCCGAGAATCAGCGTGAGTACCACGCCGACGCAGAAGATCGCGAA
Source organism: uncultured Acidobacteriaceae bacterium (assembly GCA_963791965.1). Classification (GTDB taxonomy): domain Bacteria; phylum Acidobacteriota; class Terriglobia; order Terriglobales; family Acidobacteriaceae; genus CAVVDY01. Next base: position 854,203 of record CAWBUK010000011.1, read on the forward strand.
CAGGACTTTCGCGATAGCCGCAAAGCCGGCTGCCATTCCACCAAAACCGAGCACTCCGAAGATTACCGCCAGTACAGCGCAAATCAGAGTCCATTTCAACATGCTCAAATGGATGACAGGCAGCGAAAATGCGTTGCCGGGAGAAGTTACATTTGCATCGTCTTTAGCTGCGGACTGACGATGAGCGGCGCTTGGGTAGCCTTCTGTACGTCCTCGGCAGTCAGGCCCGGGGCGATCTCCTCTAGCACCAGCCCCGACTGGGTAACGCGAATGTACGCCATTTCGGTCACGATCGTATCAACCACGCGCAAGCCGGTGATAGGCAGGGTACAGCGCTTCAGGATCTTGGGAGCGCCATCGCGGGTGGTGTGCTCCATAGCCACTACAAGGCGTTTGGCGCTTGCGACCAGGTCCATGGCTCCGCCCATTCCTTTCACCATCTTGCCTGGGATCATCCAGTTGGCCAGGTTCCCTTCCTCATCCACCTCCATGGCGCCGAGCACGCTCAGGTCGATGTGGCCGCCGCGAATCATGGCAAATGACTCCGCGCTGGAGAAGAATGCAGTGCCGGGCAGTTCGGAGACGGTTTCTTTGCCGGCATTGATGAGGTCGGGATCTTCGTCGCCGCTTAGCGGGTACGGACCAACGCCCAGCATTCCGTTCTCGCTTTGCAGCACCACTTCAATTCCTGGAGGAACGCAGTTGGCCACCAAAGTCGGCATGCCGATGCCGAGGTTGACATAGAAGCCGTCCTGCAATTCCTGCGCAACGCGGCGGATGATGCGATCGCGCTTTTCAGTATCTTTCTGCTTGGCTGCTGTTACCTCGGCCATTCAAAGCTCCTTCAAGAATCTTTCACCACTGAGGTCACGGAGGACACAGAGAAAATCGGATCTGAAAACCTCCTTGACCTCAGTGCCTCAGTGGTGGGCGTCTTACGTCTTCCGAACGGTCCTGCGCTCGATACGCTTCTCGTAATTTTGCCCCTGCAAGATGCGCTGTACGTAAACGCTGGGGGTATGAATACCGTCGGGATCAAGCTCGCCCGGTTCGACCAGGTGCTCGACCTCGGCAATGGTGATCTTCGCTGCGGTCGCCATCATGGGATTGAAATTCTGCGCCGTCTTGCGATAGATCAGGTTGCCCCAGCGGTCGCCCTTCCAGGCCTTGATTAGCGCGAAATCAGCGGTCAGCGCGCTCTCCAGGACATAGGGCCGACCTTTGAATTCGCGCGTTTCCTTGCCTTCAGCTACCATCGTTCCGAATCCCGCGGGGGTGAAAAACGCCGGAATGCCGGCGCCACCCGCGCGAATGCGCTCGGCCAGCGTCCCCTGGGGAACCAGCTCAAGATCAATGCGGCCGGTGAGCACCATGTCTTCCAGCAGCTTGTTTTCGCCAACGTAGCTACCCTTGTGCGTCTTGATCTGCCCGGCAAAAAGCATCTTGCCCAGACCGAACTCATCGACGCCCACGTTGTTGCTGATGGTGTTCAGGTTCTTTACGCCTTTACGCACCAAGGCCTCAATCAGGTTCTCGGGAATGCCGCACAGGCCGAATCCGCCGACCATGATGGTCGCGCCGTCCTGTATATCGCGCACCGCTTCGTCAGCACTGGCTACAACTTTGTTGAGTGGCATAAGATTTTGTCCGACCCGCGATTGTAAAGGCGGGCAGCGAACAATTCCAATTCAGCTTCCGGATAGCTGGTATCAGCATTCGAGGTACGGAGGCCGCGGCCATTGCCGGCAAAATGGCCGCAGCAATTGAGAGCGGTCGCTCCTGGAATTACGTTTCGGTAAAACCGTTAGCGACCGCTCCTGACTTTATTCCGCCGATTGAAATTGCGAATTAGTCGTAATACTCCAGCCCAAGGTGGGTGATCATTTCTTCGCCCATCAGGTGGCGCATGGTGTTCTTCAGCTTCATCGACTGGATGAACAAGTCATGCTCGGGATAGAGTCCTTCGGCGGTCATCGGCGACTTGAAGTAGAAGCTCAGCCACTCCTGAATGCCGATGCCACGCAGCGCCGGCGAACGCTTCGCGAGATCGAGCAACAACACAAGATCGAGCACCAGCGGCGCAGCCAGGATCGAGTCGCGGCAGAGGAAGTCGACTTTGATCTGCATCGGATAGCCGAGCCAGCCGAAGATGTCGATGTTGTCCCAGCCTTCTTTGTTGTCGCCGCGCGGCGGGTAATAGTTGATACGAACCTTGTGATAGATGTTGCCATAGAGCTCGGGGTGGAGCTGCGGCTGCAGGATGTGCTCCAACACCGACAGCTTCGACTCCTCTTTGGTCTTGAACGACCCGGGATCGTCGAGCACCTCGCCGTCGCGATTGCCCAGGATGTTGGTGGAGAACCATCCGCTCAGGCCGATCATGCGCGCTTTAAACCCGGGCGCGAGGATGGTCTTGATCAGCGTCTGCCCGGTCTTGTAGTCCTTGCCGCAGATGGGAGCCTCCATCTGCTTCGAAAGCTGGTGGATGGCCGGGATATCGACCGTCAGGTTCGGCGCACCGTTGGCGAAGGGCACGCCCTCCTTCATTGCGGCATACGCGTAGACCATCGAAGGCGCGATGTTCTCGTTGTTCTCGTGCATCGCCTTCTCCAGCGCCTCGACGGAGCGATGCATGGCTCCGGTCTCGATGAAGGTTTCGGTCGAGCCGCACCAGATCATCACCAGCCGGTCGGCGCCGCTCGACTGCTTGAAGTCGTGGATGTCCTGGCGAACCTGCTCGGCCAGTTCCATCTTGTTCTTGCCCTTTTTCACATTGGGGCCGTCGAGCTTCTTGACGTAGTTCTTGTCGAAAACCGCCTTGCGCGGCTTGATTGACGACAGGAAAGGCTTCACCTGCTCCAGCAGCGAGCGGTCAAGCACACCGGCCTTGCCGGCGGCAGAGTACATGTCGTCTTCAAAGATGTCCCAGCCGGTAAAGACCAGGTCGTTGAGCTGCGCCAGGGGAACGAAGTCGTTGATCTTGGGTGAGCGGCCTTCGGTGCGTTTGCCCAAGCGGATGGTGCCCATCTGTGTCAGGGAGCCGATGGGGCTGGCAATTCCCTTGCGGACCGCTTCCACGCCAGCGACAAAGGTCGTGGCAACAGCGCCCATTCCAGGGATCATGACGCCTAACTTGCCTTTGGCCGGAGCGATTTCCGTTTTGCCCGATTTATTATTGCTTTGCGATGAATCAGTCGGCATTTCTACCATTCCGTTCTATAGAGTGGTTACAAACCTATAATCTTCTCGTATTGACCCGAACATCGCAAACAAACTCCCCTGAATGGAAGCTGGGGCGCATTGTGCCGCAACCTGCGGGATTGACCGGATAATCATGCCAGAGCCGAAAGTCGCAGTTGTAACCGGCAGCTCCAGCGGAATTGGGCTGCTTACCAGCATTGAATTTGCCGCCGCCGGCTACACCGTGGTCGCCACCATGCGCGACCTCTCCCGCAGCGGACGCCTCGAAGAGGCGGCGCAGAAAGCCGGGGTACGCGATCGGTTGGACCTGCGACCGCTGGACGTGACGCAGTTCGATACCTTGCCGGGAGCGGTGGAGGAGATCGTTCGCGATCACGGCCGCATCGATGTGCTGGTGAACAATGCCGGAATGTCGGTCGCCGGATTTATCGAGGACCTTTCGGTTGACGAGATCCGCAATCAATTTGAGACGAACTTTTTTGGCGCGGTCGGAATGTCGAAGGCGGTGCTGCCAACAATGCGTCGTCAGCGCTCGGGACACATCATCCAGGTGAGCTCGGTGGGAGGACTGGTCGCCTACCCGATCCTCGGCGCCTACAACGCTTCGAAATGGGCGCTGGAGGCAATCAGCGAAGCTCTACGCATCGAGCTGCATTCGCTGGGCATACGCGTCGTACTCATCGAGCCGGGCTCGTATGACACTGACATCTGGACCCGCGGCGTAATCGTCGCCAAAGGGCGGGCTGGACGATAACTCTCCCAACAAAGAGCGTAGCCGCCGCTTCACCGAGTTCGTGAAGAGCCGGGCTGCAGGACGGCAAGATCCTCGCGATGTTGCGCGCTTGATTCTGCGCGTGGCGAAAAATCCAAACCCGAAGCTGCGTTACCTGATTGGCAAAGATACAAGAGTGCAGATCTGGACGCGGCGGCTCATACCATGGCGTATCTACGAGCGGCTGATCGCGAAGGGAACGAAGATCGACTAGCTGTCTTTGCGATACAGCAGATCGCGAATCACACGCCGCCGCTCGGCATTCATTTCAGCATTGCTATCGACGCTGTTCTCGCCCGCCGGCTCCTCTTCAGGCTCGCTGCAACTGGGACAGCGATTCGCAAACCCCGGCTTGCCGGGCTTCAGCTCGAACTCCTCGTGGCAAATAACGCAGGTTTTGATGGGGAAAGCCATTTTGCACTCAGCAGTTGGCACTTAGCACTTAGCTAGACACTCGATAGCTGGTTGCGCACCAACCAAGTGCCAAATGCTAAATGCCAGGCGCGACATCCTAGATATCCAGGTTCTTCACGTCCAGCGCGTTCTCTTCGATAAATTTGCGACGCGACTCCACGTCTTCGCCCATCAGCGTGGTGAAGATGGTTTCGGTCTCGGTCAGGTCCTCGAGCTTCACTTCCAGCAGCGTGCGACGCTCGGGATCCATGGTCGTCTCCCAGAGCTGAGTCGAACTCATTTCGCCCAGTCCTTTGTAGCGCTGCACATCGTACTCTTTGCGGCCTTCATTGAAGATGTAGTCAAACAGTTCGCGCGGCGAACTCTTCTCCACCGTGACGGCCTCGGCTGTTTTGCGCTTGGCTGCCTTAGGCGCCTTCTGCTCGGCCTTCTCAAGGTCGGCGCGGGCAGCATCGCTCAGTTCCTCATTGACGCTGCTTGGACTGTCTTTCTTTATCGGCTCGACGATGTAGGGCGGCTGCATGTACTCGGCAATCTGCCGGTACTTCGACATCATCTGCCGATACTCAGGTGCCGACGCCAACTCCCAGTTGATGACGTGCTCCGCGCCCTGTGCGTTGACGAAGCTTACCTCCCACAGGCTGTGCTCTTCTTCGAAGCGCTTCTCGACCGACTTGATGCCGCGTTCTTTTGCTACCGCTTTCAGAGCCTTCTCCAGGTCGAGAATTTTCTTCGCCGGCGTTTTGCTTTCGCCCTCAAAGTCCACTCGCTTCACCAGATCGGCCTTAGGCAGGATTTCGGTGATCTGCTCGTCGCGGATACGCTTGTTCACCTTCTCGAAGAAGCCGATGTAGTCGTTCAACGTGGTCATAAACTTGGCCAGCGGAGCGCCTTCGAGCATCGCAGCGCCCTCACCATAACGCACCACAATCCCGTCGGCTGCGCGCTTTACCATGACCTTCACCAGCTCGGCATCGTTCTTGATGTACTGCTCGAACTTGCCCTTCTTGATGCGATACAGCGGCGGCTGCGCGATATAAACGTTGCCGCGCTTAATGAGCTCCTGCATGTGGCGGAAGAAGAATGTCAGCAGCAGGGTGCGGATGTGCGAGCCGTCCACGTCGGCGTCGGTCATCAGGATGATCTTGCTGTAGCGCAGCTTGGAGGCATCGAAGTCTTCCTTACCGATGCCGGTGCCCAGCGCAGTAATCATGGCGCGAATTTCCTCGTGGCCGAGCATCTTGTCGTAGCGCGCTTTTTCGACGTTAAGGATCTTGCCTTTGAGCGGGAGAATCGCCTGGAACTTGCGGTCGCGGCCCTGCTTGGCCGTACCACCGGCGCTTTCACCCTCGACCAGGTAAACCTCGCAGCGCTCGGGATTACGTTCCGAACAGTCAGCCAGCTTGCCGGGCAGGCCTCCGCCGTCGAGCGCGCCCTTGCGGCGGGTAAGATCGCGCGCCTTGCGTGCTGCCTCGCGTGCGCGAGCGGCTTCGATCGCCTTGTTGATGATCTTTCTCGCGATCGGCGGGTTCATTTCCAGGAAAGCGCCCAGGCGCTCATTCACAAAAGCCTGCACCGTTCCGGCAATATCGGAGTTGAGCTTGCCCTTGGTCTGGCCTTCGAACTGCGGCTGCGACAACTTCACGCTGACGACAGCGACCAGCCCTTCGCGAACGTCATCGCCCGAAAGATTTTCTTTGACGTCCTTGAACAATCCAAGCTGCTGCCCGGCGTTGTTCACCGTGCGAGTCAGCGAGGTGCGGAAGCCCGACAAATGCGAGCCGCCATCGACGGTGTTGATGTTGTTGGCGAAGCTGAAGACGGTTTCGGAGTAGCCGTCGTTGTATTGCAGAGCGATCTCCATGGCTACGTTGTCGCGTTCGGCTTCCATATAAATCGGCTTGTCGTGCAAAACGCTCTTGCCGCGGTTCAGGTGCTTGATGAACTCGGCAATACCGCCGTTGTACTTGAACTCCGTATGCTTGGGCTCGCCGGTTTTCGAGTCGGTGTTGCGTTCGTCGCTCAGGGTGATGAGCAGGCCCTTGTTCAGGAAAGCCAGTTCGCGCAAACGCTGCGCCAAGGTGTCGTAGTTGTACTCAGTAACAGTAAAGATCTCTCGGTCCGGGACAAAGTGGACCTTGGTGCCGCGCTTCTTGGTGGCACCCGTCTTCTTCAACTTGGTGATCGGCACACCCGCGGAATAGCTCTGCTCCCACACGGAACCGTCGCGCCAGATTTCCAGATCGAGCTGATGGCTAAGCGCGTTCACGCACGACACACCAACGCCGTGCAATCCGCCCGAAACTTTGTAGGTGGAGCTGTCGAACTTGCCGCCGGCGTGCAACACGGTCATTACAACCTGCGCCGCAGGAACGCGCTCGCCGTCCATATCCATCTCGTCGACCGGGATACCGCGGCCGTTATCGACCACCGTGATCGAGTCGTCGAGGTGAATGGTGACGTCGATGCGATCGGCAAAACCGGCCAGCGCTTCGTCGACCGAGTTGTCGACTACCTCGTAGACGAGGTGATGCAAGCCCATGTCGCCGGTCGAACCGATGTACATGGCGGGGCGCTTGCGCACGGCCTCCATGCCGCCCAGAACTTTGATTGAATCAGCCGTGTAATCGCCGTCCGAATGGCCGTTGCCATTCTTTCCGTTGTTCTGCGGCTTCTGATCTTCTTCGGGGATATTCTTACCGTTCGGTGCTGCGGCAGCACCGGAATCTCTTGAGGCCATCCTGCTCCATTTCACCGCTCGCGAACTTACTTTTTCGCAAGCGCAACTCACGCCACGACCTGCGCAGGAGCGAACCTGCTACAAGTCGCTCAACTGCTAGATTTTTCAATAACTTATGAGCGCGGCGGTACAAGTTGATTGTACCACATTACAGGCGGGAAAAACGCCGCGAGAACTCGCCGTAAATGCCTCCCTATGAACAACTTAGCACGCCTCTCGTGCGGGTCGGGGTAGCAGTGAAAAACGAAGCTTCGGGTGGTTTGGATTTGGTTACGAATTCTGGCCTTCACTCCCCGGGAAGTGCGGCTTTTAAAGCGCCTTTCAAGTCGGGATGGATGAACTTGTACCCGGTTGCTTCTAACTTCGTCGGAATCACGTTCGCTGAATCGAGCAACAATGTTTGGCCCATTTCGCCGAGCAGGAGTTTCACCGCGAACGCCGGAAGCGGCAGCATTGTTGGACGATGAAGAACATCACCAAGCGCGTGAACGAAATCGGAGACGCGCGTAGGATGTGGCGCAACGACGTTCACCGGCCCGCTGACGTTCTGGTTGTGCAACGCAAAGGCAAAGGCTCCCACCACGTCCTCCAGTGCGACCCAGCTCCAATACTGTCGCCCATCGCCGATACGGCCACCCAGGCCCAGGCGAAACGGCAGTAGCAAAGGCGGAAGTGCTCCGCCATTTTTCGCCAGCACTACCCCGATTCGCATGTGAGCAACGCGCAGCCCCGCATTGCGCGCCGGGTCGGCGGCCGCTTCCCATTCGGCACACACCTCTGGCAGGAAGCCTGTTCCAGGCGCGCTGGCCTCGGTGAGCACTTCATCGCCGCGATTTCCGTAATACCCGATCGCTGAAGCTGCGATGAACACTCGGGGACTTCCGCATTGCCGAAACGATTCTGCGGCTGCAGTGGCAAGCGTCCGCGTACCTTGCACGCGGCTTTCGCGCACTTCCTGCTTGAATTTGTCTGTCCAGCGGCCGGCGATGTTCTTGCCCGCGAGATGCACGACGGCGTCAAACTCGAAAAGTTTTTGAGGATCGAGCGCCCGTCCCGGAGTCCATGGCACTTCTCCGGCTCGCGGCTCGTGGCGAACCAGGGCCGCAGTGTCGTCGCCCTGCTGCGCCAGCTTGGCGCGAAGTGCGTTGCCGATTAATCCTGACGCGCCGCTGATTAGGATCCGCATGATGGTTCCGTTCTAATGCAAAGCTCTGCACCAGTAAGGGTGGAGCACGCCTTCAGGCGTGCAATTAACGAGTCGCTAAGCATTTCGGCTTCAGCCGTTGTGGGTTGTAGAAATGGCTCGACCTCAGCGGCTGAAGCCTCAACATTTCCAGCAACAGCCACTGTACGCCTGAAGGCGTACTCCACCCGACCTGTGCTGTCATCTGCATTGCCTTATAATCAGACATGGCGACTTTGCGCCAGGCTATCGCGACCAATGTTCTTACGGTAACCCGCTTTCGCGATCTGCTGCGCAAAATCCGCTCCTACCGCCCCAACGACGATCTCGTACTAGTCAAAAAAGCCTACGAATTCTCTCTTCAGCATCACAGTGGGCAAACCCGCGCTAATGGCGATCCCTACCTGGTTCACCCACTCGAAGTAGCTGCCATCCTGGCGGAGATGCGTCTCGACACCACGGCCATCGCCGCCGGCCTGCTGCACGACTCAGTGGAAGACACTCAGGTCACAGTAGAAGAGATCAAGGCCGAGTTCGGCGAGCAGGTCGCTCACATTGTGGAGGGCGTCACCAAGATCAGCAAGCTGGAATTTGCCTCGCGGGAAGAGGCCCAGGCGGAGAGCGTCCGCAAGATGGTGCTGGCCATGGTGGACGACATCCGCGTCGTGCTGATCAAGCTGGCCGACCGTTTGCACAATATGCGAACCCTGCAACATCTGTCGCCGGAACGGCAGCAGAAAATTGCCCGTGAGACGCAGGAGATTTACGCCCCCATCGCCCATCGCCTCGGCATGGGCAAGATTCGCGGCGAACTGGAAGACCTTGCCTTTCAGTATGTCGACCCTATCTCGTACAAGCAGGTGAAAGACGCCATTGAATCGCGCCGCAAAGAGGGTGAGGCGTTTCTTGCCGAAGTGCAGAAGAACATCGAGGGCAAGCTCAAGGAAGCCGGCCTGCAAACTCGTGTGGAAGCGCGTATCAAGCGGCTTTACAGCATCTGGCAGAAGCTGCAGCGGCAACGTATCTCGGTCGACCAGATCTACGACATGCTCGCCCTGCGCGTGGTCACCCAGTCGGTTAACGACTGTTACGCGGTGCTGGGCATCATCCATAACCAGTGGCGCCCCGTGCCCGGCCGGATCAAAGACTTCATCGCAATGCCGCGGCCGAACCTCTACAAGTCACTGCACACCACTGTCATCGCCGATAACGGGCACTCGTTCGAGGTGCAGATTCGTACCGAAGAGATGCACAAGATGGCCGAGGAAGGCATCGCAGCGCACTGGAAGTACAAGGACGGTCCGGTCTCTGCCCGTGACGAACAGCGCCTGGCCTGGCTGCGACAGGTGGTTGAGTGGCAACGCGATGTGGAGAATCCCGAGGAATTCTATTCGACCCTGAAGATCGATCTCTTTCCCGAAGAGGTCTACACCTTCACGCCGAAAGGCAAGATTGTCATTCTGCCGCGCGAAGCCACGCCCATTGATTTCGCATTCAATATTCACACCGAAGTCGGTCACACCTGCGTGGGCGCGAAGGTGAATGGCCGTATAGTTCCCTTGCGTTACAAGCTTCGTTCGGGCGATATCGTCGAAATCCTCACGCAAGCAGGACATAGCCCCAGTCGCGACTGGCTGGGATTCGTCAAATCGGCCCGCGCCCGCCAAAAGATCAAGCACTGGCTCAACATTCATCAGCGCGAGCGCGCTATCGAAATCGGCCGCAAGCTGATCGAAAAGGAAGCACGCAAGTATCGCGTGGCGATGAAAGAGATCAACGACGAAGCGCTCATGCGGGTCGCCAGCGAGCATGGACTGGGACGTCCGGACGATCTGCTGGCTGCCATCGGTTACGGTAAGTTTTCCGCCCGCACCATCCTCGCCCGCCTGGTTCCCGCGCAACAGAATTCAACCACCCCGACAGAGCTCAGCGAGACCGAAAACCAGGGTGTTCTGACCAGCGTCGTAAGGCGCGTGTTTGGTGGGGATGTTTCGCCGCTTCAGGTAACGGGCCACGACGACCTGATGGTCTATCGCGCCCGCTGCTGTAATCCTATTCGCGGCGAAGAGATCATCGGATACGTTACCCGTGGCAAGGGTGTAGCTGTCCATTCCAAATCGTGTTCCAACGTCGAGACCCTGATGTACGAACCGGAGCGGCGGATCGCCGTCGAGTGGGGTTCGGAAGGAAAAATCAGCACCAAAACGCCGTGGGCGACAGGCTATCCTGCCAAGCTGGTTGTGCTCTGCGACAACCGGCCGGGCATGTTGAAACAGATTACAGCCGTCATCAGCGACGCGAATACCAACATCCGCAATATCGGAGCCATCACCGAAGAAACTCACGCCACGGTAGACATCATCGTGGATATAGCCGATGTAGCCCACCTGCAACGGATCATCTCCGGCGTAAGAAAAATTCCCGGCGTTCGCGAAGTGCAGCGGGTTCAGAAGCTGTAGAAGAGCGGCTTTTGGCTATTCGCTACTCGCAAAAGATCAACCGAGTACAGGACTGGCCCCACCTCCTGCATCCCTAAAAGCAACTGCCCCGTCGATAACAACGGGGCAGTGCTGTTGATGAGCGAAACGCTATTGCACAACCAAAGTGAAGCTGGTCGTCTGAGCGCCGGAACTTGTGGATCCAGCGATGCTCACTGTGGTTGTCCCGGTAGGTGTCAGCACGCGGTTGTTGCTGCCGCTTCCCCCACAAGCCACGAGCGACGAAATGACAGCGAGGCCCACCAGCAGTGAGAACCAGGCTATAAAGCGGCCTGCTTTGGTACGGCGACCTTTGCCCCTCACCTGCACCAGGCCCAACAGGCCAAGCGAGAACATGGCCAGTACAGCTCCGCCGCGCCGCAGGCTCGGCCGCAGGAGCCGGGCAGTCGCAACGTTGGTACTGACCGTCATGACCGTCTTGGAGGGAGTGTTGTTGCCGTCCGGAGTAATCGTTGGAGGTGAGAAGGTGCACTGCGAATAGATTGGGAGACCCGAGCACAGGAACGTCACCGTCTGATTGAATCCGCCCGAAGGCAACAAGGTTACGGTTGCTGTCCCGCTATTCCCCTGGTTCACCGTCACGGTCGTAGGATCGACGGTGAGAATGAACATCGTGCTGGTGCTGTTGTTGACGGTCTGCGTGAAGGGTGCCGAGGTAGACCCGGAGAAGGTCGAGTCGCCGGAATACACGCCCGTGATGGAGTGAGTTCCCACCGAAAGCGAACTGGTACTGAAGGTCGCGACCCCATTGCTTAGCGAAGACATGCCAAGCTCAGTAGTTCCGTCGTTGAACGTTACCGTGCCCGTCGGCGAACTCCCGAAACCGGCAGTGACTGTGGCCGAGAAGGTCACCGTGGTTCCGAAATCCGAACTCGGGTTAGAACTGCTCACCGTCGTCGTAGTGGGCGTCAGCGTGCCCACAGGAACCACGTCCAAACGCACTGCAGGCGAAGTCGAGGGCAAGAAGTTGGTGTCGCCGCCATACATGGCCGTGATCTGGTACGTACCCACACCCAGCGACGAAGCAGAGTAATTCGACAACGCAGCGTTACTCATCGAATCCAGGGTCGCCGTGCCAAGGTGGGTCGAACCGTTCAGGAAGGTAACGGTTCCGGTCGCGCCCTGGCCAGTGATACCTCCGCCGCCGCCTACGTGAGCGGTAAAGGTTATGGACTGATCCAGCATGGCGGGATCAGGAGCGATTTTCAAAGTCGTTGCGCTGGGCACTTGGGTGCTGCCCTGGGGAACGATGTTCAGGGTGACTGCGTTTGAAGTCGAAGCCTGATAGTTGGAATCGCCACTATAGGTGGCAGTAACCTGGTAAGAGCCTTGCGCCAGCGTTGAAGTGGTGTAGGTTGCGGAACCGGTGGGATCCAGGGTCACCATGGCGAGTTGGTCGGTATTAGCTTGAATCGTTACGGTTCCCGTCGGGCTGGTGCCAGTACCACTAGCATTTCCGATGACCCTGACTGAAAACGTCACAGGTTGTCCGACCTGTGCTGGATTGGGAGCGATGGTCAGGACCGTCACGGTCGGATTCTGAGTGGCCGGAGCAACGGCGGCGACCCCAGAGGTGCCCATGGCAACTATAAGAAAACTCACAGCAAGGACCGCAACACAAGCCCGAATTAAACGGAGGACACCCATACAACTCCTTCCCAGTGATCTGGAACCAGGTTTCGTTATCGGCACAGATTCGAATCGTAGAGCAGCAATATCTGAAACGAGTCAAGACGAAGTCGCTGAATAAGGAATATAGCGCGGAATGGCACCTAATGGCCTAAATTTTTCTACTTGAGACATTCCCCTTATCCCGTTCTGGGGCCCATTCTGGCGCGCTTCTCGCCACATTGCACCGCAAATGAGCGCGCCTTTCGGCCGCATGTGAAACTCCTTGCGCAGCTATCCTTCAGGAGCCGACCTGTCGTTGGCACTCACATCCCCTTGTGACTTGGCTCACCGCAGCCTTAGCTGACTGTTCCTAAACTGATACTGGACTCATGAGGCCCCAGAGCCACGGCCCAATTATGGAGGTAGTATGCATAAACACTGGTTTGTCATGACAATGACGATCGCTCTTATTCTCTGCACGGCAGCTCTTTTGCAGGCAACCGACTCTTCGCTGGGTATCGCCAGCAAGCAGACCATCGTTTTCAATGGCCCGACGGTTGTCGGCGGCACACTTCTACCCGCAGGTCAGTACCAGGTACTTCACCAGATGAATGGCGACGAGCACATCATGGTGTTCAAGGGCGTCCAGGGCACCAAGGGCGAAGCCAAGGCGAAATGCACCTTGGTACCCCTCGGCCACAAAGCCAGCCAGACGGAACAGCGCTACACCGAGAACGCGAAAAACGAACGTGTCCTTCAGGAAATGACTTTCCGGGGCGACTCCTCGAAACACGTACTCGCGCAGTAATTGAAACACCATCGTAAGTTGAAAAGGACGGCGGTATGCCGTCCTTTTTTATTGAACTCGCTCTGCCCGGCTTATCCGGCGAAAGTTCTGTCTCTTTGCAGATAATGACGTTCGAAATATTGCCGATAGGCTCCCGACCGAACTTCGTCCAGCCAGGCGCGATTCGCACGGTACCAGTCGATGGTTTGCTGCAACCCCTGCTCAAAGGAAATCCTGGCCTGCCAGCCGGTTTCGCGAGTGAGCTTGTCGCAATTCAACGCATACCGCAGATCGTGTCCCGGACGATCCTTCACGAACTCGATCTGGCTCTCGGCTAATTCGAATTTCTTCAGGATCATGCGCGCAACGTCAAGATTACGCATCTCGCGTCCCCCGCCGATGTTGTACACCTCCCCGCAACGCCCCTGCTGCAGGATTACGTCGAGAGCATCGCAGTGATCGCTGACGTGCAGCCAGTCTCGAACATTGGCCCCTTTGCCATAAACCGGCAGGCGCTTCCCTTCCGACGCCTGGGCAATCATGAGCGGGATGAACTTCTCTGGAAACTGATACGGCCCGTAGTTGTTCGAACAGCGGGTGACCACGGCGGGAAAGTTATGAGTGCGCACGTACGCCAGTACCAGCAGGTCGGATGCTGCCTTGCTGGCCGCGTAAGGACTGTTCGCCTGCAACGGCGATTCTTCGGTGAACTCGCCTTCGTCATCCAGGCTTCCGTAAACCTCGTCGGTGCTGACGTGAATAAACCTGGGGACACCAGCGGCGCGGGACGCCTGAACCAGGTTGTAGGTGCCTTCGATATTGCTGCGCACGAAAGCGGAGGCGTCTTCAATGCTGCGGTCGACATGGCTCTCAGCGGCGAAGTGGACCACCGCGTCGCAGCCGCGCAGCACATCAACCACTCCCGGCTCGCAGATATCGATCTGAACAAACTCGCAGCAGCCCGACCCCAGTGCTGCTTCGAGATTCTTCAAATTTCCGGCGTAGGTCAGCTTGTCAGCGACCAGCACCTTCCAGTCGCTGTGAGCGGCCAGGGTGCGATGCACGAAGTTTGAGCCGATGAAGCCCGCGCCTCCGGTGACAACCAGTTTCACTTCTCACCTGCCGGCGTCGGAGCATGCCCCGCGCGTTGCGACTTCTCGCGAACCATGTTGCTGGCATGCCACAAAGATTCGAAAGTGCCGGCGTCGGTCCACCAGCCCTCCATGATCGAATGCGTCAACGTCCCTTCGCTGATGTAGCTGTTGTTGATGTCGGTGATTTCGTACTCATTCCGCTGCGAAGGCGTGAGTTGGCGAATACGGTCGAACACCGTGCCATCGTAGAAGTAAATACCGGTCACGGCGTAGGCAGATTTCGGCTGAGCTGGCTTCTCCTCGATACGAACGATCCGCTCGCCCTCGAATATGGGCACGCCAAAGCGTTCCGGATCGGCAACCTTTTTCAAGAGCACCCTGGCCCCCTTCTCCTGCCGCTCGAAGGCCTGCGAAGCTTCGCGAATATCGCCTTCGATGATGTTGTCGCCCAGCACTACGCAGATCTTCTCGCCTTTAACAAACGGCTCAGCCAGTCGCAACGCATCGGCGATTCCCGCCTCGCCTTCCTGGTAAGCGAAGCTGAGCTGCTGCAGGCCGAACTCTTTTCCGTTTTGCAGAAGGCGCAGAAAATCACCCGCGTTCTGGCCTCCAGTGACAATCAGGATATCGCGCACCCCGGCATCGACCAGGGTTTGCAGCGGGTAAAAGATCATGGGCTTGTCGTACACCGGAAGGAGATGCTTGTTAGTAACCCGCGTCAGAGGATTCAGCCGCGAGCCAATTCCTCCGGCCAGTATTATGCCCTTCATGAATCTCCTTTAGATCCCGGCCTCGAAGCTAAATCGCACTGATTAGCAGATAAAGAAGGCGTTATGAGACCGCGATGACCGTCTGGCGGGGACAGAACTCAAGCTCATTATCAGCGAATCGTCTCCAGCATGGCAAGACGCAGCGAGTGCTTCCAGTCAGGAAGTCCCAGGCCAAAGTCTCGTTCCAGCTTGCCATTGCCAAGCAGCGAGTTCGCAGGACGCCGAGCGGCCGCTTTGAACTCAGAGCTTGCGATGGAAACCACTCGTTTCGCCAGCAGAGGGCCGCTGAACTCTCCCGAATCCGCAGGCCACGCCAGCAGCTCTTCGTAGATTTCAAGAATGGTTTGGGCAAAACCAGCCCACGTCGTAGACCCGGCAGCCGTCAAGTGATAGATGCCGGCTGTCGGCCACCTCCCTACATCGGAACGACTCGCCTTCTCCCCACTCAGCTTAGCCACGATCGCAGCTGTCGCTTCGGCAATCGCCCTCGCCCAGGTAGGCGCTCCCTGCTGGTCGTTCACCATGCGCAGCTCGTGCTTCTCTCGCGCCAGCCGCAGTACCCGCCGCAGAAAATTCTGGCCGCGCGTGTCGTAGACCCACGAGGTGCGCAGGATGATATGCGCACAGCCGCTATCGGCAATTGCCTGTTCTCCTGCGAGCTTGCTGCGGCCATAGGCATTGAGGGGATTGGTGGCGTCGTCTTCCGTGTACGGGCCGGCCTTGATGCCATCGAAAACGTAGTCGGTGGAGTAATGAACCATCAGCCCGCCGCTGCGCGCCAATTCCTGCGCCATCGCGCCGGGCGCGAGCGAGTTGATGGTGTTCGCAACCTCCGCTTCGCTCTCGGCTTTGTCCACCGCCGTGTAGGCAGCGGCATTTAGAAGCACGTCTGGCTGAATCTCGCGAACTAATCGGGCTGCCTGGTCAGGGTCCGCCAAGTCCAGCTCGGCGCGGGAGAGCGCTATCACATCTCCCAGGGGCGCAAGGGTGCGAAGTAGCTGCCAGCCAATTTGTCCCGTTGCGCCGGTAACGAGCAATTTCACGGCTCATGCCTCGGCAGCAGTTCGCGCGCGACATCAGCCAGCCGCGGAAGCTGCTGGTCCTTAGTCGACACCGTGGGATTAGCCGCCTCCCATGCAATTCCCAGCGCAGGATCACTCCACAGAATGCCGCGATCGTCGCTGGCATCGTAGTAGTCGCTGCACTTGTAAAGAAAATCGGCAGTCTCGGAGCGCACCAGGTACCCGTGGGCAAAGCCACGTGGGACGTAGATCTGAAGCTTGTTCTCTGCCGACAAGGTTACCCCCACCCATTGCCCAAACGTAGGCGCGCCCTGTCTTATATCGACGGCAACATCGAAGACTTCTCCCGAAACCACGCGACACAGTTTCGCCTGGGGGCGCCGCAACTGGTAATGCAACCCGCGCAGCACTCCGCGCTCGGAACGCGCATGATTGTCCTGCACAAAATGGTCGTGAATACCGGCCTCCGCCAGCACTTCCGCGCGATAGGTCTCCATGAAGAAGCCTCGCGGATCTTCATGAGCTTTGGGCTTGAGAATGACGACGCCCGGAATCGAGGTCTGAACGATATCCACTCGGGTCTCGTGTAAGCCGGTTAGCGGTAGCGGGTCAGTTTGATTGTCATCCCGAGCCCGCCTCTTTTGCGAAGCGAGGGATCTGGGCGTGCCGACTCGCGCCGGTGCGGGAAAGGCACGCATCCATTTTCAAACTGACCCACTACCCGCGAACTCGATAGTGGCGCTGATTACGTAAGCGACGATTATAATTCGGCTTCCTTCCATGCCCCGCTGCTCGGCCATCATCGTGACCTATAACTCTGCCGAAAGCATCACGCAGTGCCTCGCCGCATTGGCCGGCGAGGATTGCGAAATCGTTGTAGTCGACAACGCCTCGCAAGACGAAACCGTGGCGCGAGTGCAAGCATTTCAGGCGCACCACTCGGTTGAGCTACTACGAATCTCGCGCAACCTTGGCTTTGCCGCGGGCGTGAATCACGGGGTGCGAGCGGCCAGCGGGGACGTTCTGCTGGTCCTAAATCCCGACGCCATCGCGGAGCCGGGTGCGGTGACGGCGCTGACCGAATGCATTACGGCGCAATCTGCGGCTGCAGCAGGAGGCGCGCTGCTCGAGGCTTCGGGAGAACTTCAGCGCGGGTTCGCCTTTCGCCGGCTCCCGACGCTCGAGCAGCTTGCTATGCGAGGCGCTGCTGGTAAATCAGCTGTGGCCATCGAATCCCGTGAACCGCCGTTATCGTTATCTCGATGCCGATTATTCGAAAGTGCAGACCGTCGAGCAGCCCGCCGGAGCTTGCCTGGCCATCACGCGCGAGGCGTGGAATGCAGTCGGCGGAATGGATACGCAGTTCGCTCCCGTGTGGTTCGAAGACGTTGACTTCTGCAAGCGTCTGCTCGATTCCGGCCGCAAGATTGTGTATTGCCCGGCAGCTCGCTTCCACCATTCCGGTGCGCATAGCGTGGGCAAGCTGAGCTTCGCCGCCAAACAGCTTTTCTGGTACAGCAATATGCTGCGTTACGCGCGCAAGCACTTCCCGGCGACGAAGGTGCTGATACTGCGCGTCGGGATTATGAAGGGAATGACCTTACGAATTCTTGCTGCTCTGTTCGGCGCACCGCCAAAGGATGCGTCCTTGAAAGACGCCGTACAGGCTTATCTCAGAGTCATAAGCCTGGCGCTCAGTAGCTCCGGGATTTCTCAGCAGTGAGGCTTTTCCTCCAGAACTCCTCAAAAAAAATTGCAAGGCCGACCTAACTCCGAGGTATATTTGTTCGAGTCAGGAGCTCCATTCAATCATTCGCTCCTGCTCCCGCGGCAACGATCTCCTGGACTTATCAATAAAAGGGGAAGAGGCCATGGGCAAGCCGCAGCGGAAGATCAATCGCTTATTAAACCTTCACTTCGCTCCACTTCTTCTGGTGGCAGTCGTCCTGCTCACCGCCTGCCCAAGTAACAACAAGGTACCGCATACCTTGAGCTGGGGTTTGCTCGACAAGTCGAACAACGTAAATACGCAACTGTCCGATGGTGCTTCGTTCACTCTCTCGGATCTTGATCAGTACATCGTGACCTTGCAGGTGAAGGATCCGGATGGGATCAAAGAGATGGACGTGTCGGGCAGCGGCACGTTCAAGTGCTCATACATCGATCCACACAAGACTATTTACGATTGTGGCTCCGTAAGCTACGACCTCATTCCAAAGCAAACGCAAACTATCAACTCGTCTGGCACCTACCAGGGATTTGTCATGAGTGCCCCTTTTACCTACCATGACGTCGCATGTGGCACATATCAGGGGAATAAGTGCCAGGCGTACAGTGGCACGGTGAATGTCAAGGGAACGGAGACTAGCTGGCCGGGTGCTGTAACTAACGCGACGCTTAGCTTGAATCCGCAGTAGTTGTGGAGTTGCGCTCATCATCAGGCTTGTTGCCGCAGCAGACGCCGCTACGGCTTTGCCGTCTTGTGAATCTCCACCGTACTCCACGTCTTATCGGCGGCATGGCAGATGTCTTCCAGCGGACATTCCGCGCACTTCGGCCGGCGAGCGATGCACAGCGCCCGGCCGTGATGGATGATCTGGTGAGAGAAGGCTATCCACCGCTCACGGGGAATCACTTCCATAAGGTCCTGCTCGATCTTCCGTGGATCTTCGTTTTTCGTCAGTTCCAACCGGCGCGAGATGCGCTGTACGTGCGTATCGACGACTACTCCGTCAGCGATGTTGTACCAGCTGCCCAGAACGACGTTGGCTGTCTTGCGCGCCACACCCGGAATGGTCAGCAGCTCATCCATGGTGCGGGGAACGTCGCCGCCGAAATCGCTGATGACTTTGCGGGCAGCTCCGACCAGTGACTTCGATTTGTTGCGAAAGAATCCCGTCGACCGAATGTCATCTTCCAGGTCTTCCGGCTGCAGCGCTGCGAAATGTTCGGGCGTGGGATATTTCCGGAACAGGCCCGGCGTAACCATGTTGACCCGCACATCAGTGCATTGCGCGGAGAGAATGGTCGCCACCAGCAGCTCCCACGCGCTGTTATGATGTAGCGCGCACACCACGTTGGGATAGCGCTCGTCCAGCCGCTTAAGGATTTCTTTAACTCTTGCCGGCGCGATCGGGTTGTAACCTTTAGGCACAGCACTGGCCGAGCGTGTAGTGGCCTTGGGCGGCACGACCGCATCTCTGACCGCCTTCTTCCCTGCAGCGTTTCTGGACGGCTTGGTCGCGGGTGCCCCATTCAAGCCTGTTTTTGGCTGGAGTGGGAGTTTTGCTTTTCCCGGTAAGCGATTTGCAGGCTGTTGTACCCGGTCCTGGCGTCCCGCTTTGGAAGGTTGGCGTGGAATGTTGCCGCGTGGCATTCAGGTTATCTCCGAAACCACCAGTGTATCTCGAGCGCAAAAACCCTTCAGCCCCACAGCGGACACCCGGGGACAGGGCTCTGAACGACACACCTCAAAAATGTATAACTTGACTAACTTGGTCATATTGATACGATATCAAACATGAAGACGGTCAACATCGCCGAGCTCAAAGCCAATCTGAGTTCTCACATTCAACTGGTAAAACAAGGCGAAGAGGTTCTTGTGTGCGAGCGAAACAGACCCGTCGCGCGGATTGTGCCATGCGATCTGGAAGATTACTCCGAGCACGAACGGCGCCTGATCGCACAAGGCCGCTTGGTTCCTCCGAAGAAGAGACGACCGAAAAATTTTTCATGGCCAGATCCTCCAGGCAATGTTTCCGGTGAAGTGATGGATCGTATCTGGCGCGAAGAGCGTGAGGATCGATGACGCGAATTCCCGCCTTTTGGGATGCCAGCGCGTTGGTTCCACTCTGCACACGTCAGCCCTTCACCGGCCGAGCTTCCGCGCTTCTTAAGACCCATGAGGCCGTAGTGTGGTGGGGTGCCCCGGTGGAAATTGCGAGTGCGCTTGCGCGGCTGTTGCGGATGCAGCAAATCACGGTTGAGGAATGGAACAAGGCAACGAGTTTTGCGGCAGATTAGCGAAGCTGTGGTTAGCCGTGCCGCCCACTGAAGGTGTTCTAACCAGAGCCGTCCATCTCGTGGATTTGTACGATTTGCGCGCAGCAGACTGCTTTCAGCTGGCCGCTGCGCTCGATTGGTGTGAGGATGTTCCGACGGGCCGCATATTCTTTAGCGCGGATCGAAGACTGCGTGATGCGGCTCTGTTGTGCGGTTTCGATTGCCCGCCCTGTAGTTGATATCTTGGCGTCCACCAAGCTCTTTGTGCGCGTTGCTCAGCCGTGGTCCCCAGCGAGATTCGTTCTTGGCTTGAGTAGTGAGGCCGACACGTACAAGCTTCGACAGTTCCCATTTCGGAGCGGTTTACAAATTCCTGGCTATCCGACCATAAAAGCCTCTTTGCCCTCGTCGCAAACCACCTAGAATGTGAGCTTGCGAAGCGCACATACAAACAGCCTCGACGTCCGATCGGGACCGGCGAACAACTTAACGCTCATCCGCCCCTGGACGGCTCTGTGCGCCTCGCTCGCTTTGCTCCTCTTGTGCACGCCGACCCAAGCCGGCGCACAGGGATATGCGCCGCAATTCTCGGTGCAGTCGCTCGATGGCGGTTCCATCACCAACAGTTCGCTCAGTGGGAACGTGGTCCTGGTGCAATTCTGGGCGACGTGGTGCGGGTACTGCCGCGGAGATCAACCCGCGGTCGAGCAAGTCGAGAGGACCTACGCAGACAAGGGCCTGACCGTGCTGGCGGTGGATGTTGGCGAGGCGCCAGAAACCGTTCGCGCGTACCTGCGAAGCAATCCACGCTCATCCCAGATTGCTCTCGACCAGGGCCGCAGCATGGCTGCTCAATTTGGCGCACGTGCGTTTCCTACCTACGTCTTGATCGACCGAAACGGCAAAATTGCGGGAACTTCCCACGGTGCAGGAGGTGTCGAAGCCCTGAATCGCCTCATTACACGGTCTGGAGTATTTTCAAACCCGGACAGACTCTCTGCCTCACAACGCGTCAATGTCACACCCGTCGGGCGATCGAGTGTGGTTGATGTTCCCGTGCTGCCGAGTGCCGTCCCGTCAAGGCCACTCCCAAAAACAGTTTTCTTCTTCCTGAACGGTGAGCAGGTGGAGGCCGACCGCTATCTGTTACGGCCCGAGCGTCCTGGAATTGACGGTGGATGGACAGCAACGGCAGGTTTCACTCAACGAACTGGACTTGAGAAAGACCACCGCTGTGAACCACGAACGCGGGATCGAGCTCAAGTTTCCCGCTGCGAACAACCAGGTGTTCCTGTCATTCTGAGCTGCCGACCATCTTGACGGGTGGGTAACTGACAAACCGCTTAGTAATGTGCGTTGATCAGCCGAATCGTCTCCAGCACCACATCTCCCACAATCGCCAGTGATTTCGGACTCAACTTGTCGATGGTGTCTTGCGGCGTGTGATGGTAAGCATTGTTATAGCCATAGTCGAGGTCGATGATGTCGACGGATGGAATGCCGACCTTCAGCATCGGTAGGTGGTCATCTTCGATTTCGAACGCCTGTTGGTAAAAGTGCGATTGGTAACCAAGATTGCTGGCGGCCTTATAGACCAACTCGCTTAACCATGGGGTTGATTTGGTTTCCTTCTGAATGTCGAGGTCGGCATCGCCGATCATGTCGACCAGCAGGAATCCCTTGATCTGCTTCGCCGTTCCGTCCTGCTGCCACTTCTGCGCCAGATGCTTGGTGCCGTACACGCTGTCGCTGGCGCTCCACTGAACCAATGCTTCTTCTCCATCGGTCCAAACCAGCCAGATGCTGTAGCCCTGCGGCGGGTGGCTACGGAAGTAATCGGCCAGCGCAAGCAATAATGCGGTTGACGATCCACCGTCGTTGGCTCCGACATAAGTCTTAGGCAGCGGATAGTTCGTGTCGTAGTGGCCGGCAACCACGATGATGCCGTCCTTCTTGCCGGGAAACTTCGCGATGATGTTGTCCATCTGGAAGCTGCCGACCGGCGTCTGCGCGGTGAAGGCGTCGTCTTCTACCTGGTCGTCCTTCAGCTTCGAATGAATCAACTGCTCGAGCTTGGCGTGGCCGGGACTGCCAACTGGCCGCGAGCCAATAGCCACTACTTCTTTCACGTACTGCATCACCTTGTTGCCGTCGATGCTGCTGCGCTCGCTGTCTGCGGGGACGTCGTTAAGTGCAGCAACTTGCTGGACACGCGGATCAGGAGCAGCAGCTGGTTTGGCCTCGGCCGCTTTCGCGGCAGGTGTGGTCTGCGGTTTGGAACAGCCGGCAGTAGCGAGCATCGTGACGAGGCAGAGTAGAAGCACGGGACGCGCTGTCATGTGAACGTATTGTAATTCTCAGCGGTGAATGTTGGCTGGCGCGTGGGTTACAATGCAAGCTTCCTGCAAGTAATCCGGAGACGCGCGGATCTATGGCCTCAGTATCCATGTCACCTGTCACTGAAAACACGCCTGCTCAACTTCCGAATCACAAAGTCAAATACAAGAAGGCGTATCAACGTGCCTGTAACGAGAAAGACGAAAAGGGGAAAATCTGCGCTGGGCATTTGAAGCGCTGGTTCTACCTGACCGACCGGATTGAGCAGGCGTGCGGTGACGTAAAGGCGGCATACGGACCGCAGGCTGAAATCTATCGCTGCGAGCACTGCAAAACGCTGTATTTGCCGTCTCCGGAAGAGCCAAAGGGCAAAAATGTGGCTGGATTGGGACAGAAATCGGTGTTTGGAGTGACGGTAGCGCCGAAAAATGCCGCAGGGAACGATAACTCAGAGTGATGGGTTTCGCGGGATCGATCACTTTGAGTCATGGTGAATTGCTCCGTTTTTGCTGATTTAGCGTCGTGGGAACGCTGAAAATCCGTGTTCAAGACGCGGATCTGGTGGGGAAATCAAAGTGTCTGACGTATCTGAGCTGATCTACGACTGGAATACGGTCTTCGCCCGCTCGATGAAGCCGGCGGGACGCGCTCTGCTCAATGACGAATCGCTGCGCGACGGGCTGCAATCGCCGTCGGTGCGCGATCCTTCCATCGAAGAGAAGATCGAAATCCTCCACCTGATGGAGCAGGTTGGCATCAACATGCTCGACATCGGACTGCCGGGTGCGGGACCGCGTGCCGTCGCACACTGCGAAGCTCTGGCCCGCGAGATCGGCCGCGCGACGGCTAAAAATAAAACCGAACTGCGCGGCGCGCACGCATGAGAACGACATTCGCCCGATCGCCGAAATCGTGCAGCGAACGGGAGTGCCGATCGAAGCTGCGACATTCATTGGATCCAGCCCCATTCGCCGTTACACCGAAGAACTGGACTGACGACTTCCTGCTCCGCACGACGGAACATGCGGTGAAATTTGCGGTTTCGCACGGCCTCGACGTCATGTACGTGACCGAAGACACCTCACGCTGCGATCCGGAAACCATCAAGCGCATGTACACCACCGCAATCGAATGCGGTGCCAAGGCGATTGTCATCTGCGACACGGTGGGACATGCGACTCCGATGGGCGTGGTCGCGCTGATTCAATTCGTGATGAAGGAAGTGGTGAAGCCCAGCGGTGCAGGACATTCGCGTGGAATGGCATGGCCACTGCGATCGCGGTTTGGCGGTTGCAAACTCTCTGGGCGCACTGGTCGCCGGCGCAGAAGTCGTTCACGCTACGGCCTGCGGAATTGGCGAGCGCGTGGGCAACACCCAGATGGACCAGATGCTGGTGAACCTGAAGCTGATGGGAGTTGAGCCCTGGGCGAGCCAGGACCTGACCAAGCTGAAGGAGTACTGCGAGAGGGTGTCGAGGGCCACCGGGGTTCCTATCCCCAAGAATTACCCAGTGGTGGGCGACGACGCCTTCCGCACGGGAACCGGCGTACACGCAGCGGCGGTGATCAAGGCGTATCGCAAAAATGATGCCGAGTTGGCCGACAGCATCTACTCCGGGGTACCGGCGCGGGTCTTCGGAATGGAGCAGACGATCGAGATCGGCCCGATGAGCGGCAAGTCAAACGTGTACTTCTGGCTGGAGCGTCACGGCTACGAAGCGACGCGACGAAGTGGTTGACCGCATTTATCAGCGCGCCAAGAGCTCCGAGCGCATGCTGACCGACACCGAGATTCTCAAGTGTGTCCAGACGGCGTCAAAGCAAGCCAACGAGATCGCGTCGTAGAGATTCGCAGTCGAGCCAGGCTTCTACCGGCTAGAAGCGGAGTTGGAACCGCTGACCTGCATCTGCTACTCTGCCCAATTGCACTTCCGGGAAGGAAATTCGCCCATGTCTATTGTTACGTCTCTACAGCGCGGCATTGCGCTGTCGCTTTGTTTCGCCATCGCACTGCCTACGGTTGCCGCTGAAAAGAAAGCCGCCGAGCCGACTAAGCCTTCCTACGAGCTGCCGCAGCCACAGCGCGAGAATCTGGACCTCGGCATGTATCAGCTCATTCGTCAGGAAGGGCTGATGCACTCGCACATCATGGAGTACGCCTCAGCGCTGGCCGATGGCATCGGGCCGCGCCTCACCGGGTCGCCCAATCTCGCGCGAGCCAACGAGTGGACGCGCGATCAGCTCACGGCGATGGGTTGCGTTAACGCTCACCTGGAAGACTGGGGCGAGTTCGGCATGGGATGGCAGCAGCTCAATACCTGGGTGCGCATGACATCTCCGGATACGGCGGTGCTCATCGCGCAGGCCGCGCCGTGGTCTCCCTCGACCAATGGCCCGGTCACGGCGCAAGTTGCCGTGGCCGAGATCAAAGAAGAGAAGGACCTCGATCAGTATCGCGGCAAGCTGGGCGGGAAGATTGTGTTTCTAGGCGCGCCGTGGGAGGTGAAGCCGGTCGACAAGCCGCTGTACAAGACTTACGACGAGTCTGATCTGAAGAAGATCGAGCAGTATCCGTTGAAGGCTCCGAGCGAGGAATGGCGCAAGGACTATATGAAGCGGCTGGATCTGCGCAACAAGATCAACGCGCTCATGGCGGAGGAGAAGGCGCTCGCCGTGGTTGTGCCCAGCCGCGAAATGCGTGACAACGGCGCAACCGGCGGTACCTTCACTGACGACGGCGGCGCCGACCTGACGTCGTTTGCCTATCAGCACGAGCACATGAATTCCGTTCCGGTCGCAGCTATGGCGATTGAGAACTACGGCCGCGTGTATCGACTGGTGAAAGCGCGCGTGCCGGTGACGGTAGAGATGAACATCGACACCAAGTTCACTGGCGATCACGAGCATGGGTTTGACACCATCGCTGAGATTCCAGGCACTGACCCCAAGCTGAAAGACGAAGTGGTGATGGTGGGCGGCCACCTCGATTCCTGGGCATCGGCCACGGGCGCGACCGACAACGGAGCAGGCACCGTCGTCGCCATGGAGGTGATGCGAATTCTTAACGCGCTTCAGGTAAAGCCTCGGCGAACGATTCGTATCGGTCTGTGGACGGGAGAAGAACAGGGCGAGTTCGGCTCGGAAGGCTATGTGAAGCAGCACTTCGGATACGTGCCGCTCTCTACGGCTCCTGACCAGATGAAGTTGCCGGAGTGGCTGCGCAAGGCGGCGGGGCCAGTACAGCTCAAGCCCGATCAGCAAAAAATTTCGGGCTACTTCAATGTCGATAACGGCAGTGGCCGACTTCGCGGTGTTTATCTTGAGCATAATGCCGCTGTCGCCTCCATCTTCGAGCAATGGATTGCGCCGCTGAAAGACCTTGGCGTCACCACTCTCACATTGCGCCACACCGGCGGCACCGATCACGAAAACTTCGACGCGGTCGGCATCCCGGGATTCCAGTTCATTCAAGACCCGCTGGATTACGGTACGCGTACCCACCACACCAACATGGATACCTACGAGAGCCTTCAGGCGGAAGACCTGGCCCAGGCCGCTACGGTGGAGGCCATCTTCGTCTACAACACCGCCATGCGTGACCAGATGCTGCCGCGCAAGCCGCTGCCGCATCCGGAGCGTGAGGAGCAGAGCACATCGCCGCTGAAGAACGTGATGCCTGGGGCGGAAGCGGAAGAGAAAGGTATCGCGCCGAAGACAGAGCAGGAGCAGCCAAAGCAGCCGCCTGCGCAACAGCAACCGGCGATACCGGTTCAGCCGCCAGCATCGCAACCGGCGACGCCGGCGACGACCTCTCCGCAATAATGTTTCGGGTGGAGCGCGCCTCCAGGCGTGCATGATCAGGTTGCAAAATTCCGACCAGCTTTAGCCGCTGAGGTAATTGCAGACGTTGCCTCAGCGGCTGAAGAAAAATTGTTCGCACTGGGAAGAAGAGCAGATCCCTCGCGGCTAAAGCCGCTCGGGATGACAAAAACAAGGGGCTTAGCGGCACGGCTGAAGCCATGCCCTGATACAAAGCGGGCGACGAGGAGGCAGAGCGTCGCGTTCTGCGTAATGCCATGAGTATTGCAATTCGCTTCAGTTGGGTTGTCGCAGCGATTGCGTTGCTCATAGTACTGGCCGGATCGAAACTCTGGGCGCAGGGGCCGCCCTACCAAACCGACGATCCGGTGCCGGTCGATCTGCACCACTACGAGTTCTATGTCTTCGGCTCGGCGGACGGAACGCCGGTGGAGATGGACTCCCAGGGTCCGGCATTCGAGTTCAACTGGGGCGCCCTGCCCCGGGTGCAACTGCATGCCATATTGCCCTTTGGCGTCGCAGCGCCGAGCAATAATCCGGTGTATCTGCCCAGCGGAGCCGGCCCCACCGAGTTTGGGCTAACGGACATGGAGTTGGGAGTGAAGATTGCGTTTATCAAGGAGAGTAAGCACTTTCCCCAGATTGGCAGCTTCACCATGTTCGAAATGCCAACCGGCAGCGCTGAGAAAGGACTTGGCGTGGGCAAAGTCTGGTACAAGTTGCCGATCTGGCTGCAAAAAAACGTGGGGAAGTGGACCTTTGACGGCGGCGCGGGATATCAAGTAGTTCCGCAGACCGGTTATCGCAATTTTCCGTATACCGGCTGGCTGGTGAAGAAGGAATTGAACGACCGGCTCGAGTTGGGGGCGGAAATCTTCGCCCACGGCGCGGAGGGTAGTGCGGCGCCGCAGACCAAGGCATCCACAATGTTGGACGTGGGCGGCTACTACCACTTCAAGCACCACGAAGGGGAACAGTTTCTATTCTGCTATGGGCACTCGGTTGCGGGACAAACGGAAAACTACGCCTACTTGGGTATGTACTGGACATGGGGAAAAGACAAGCACAAGGGGAAGGACACAGAGACTGGAGGGCTATTTCCGGAGCTGCCGGATCGCACCGGATTCTGATGGGCTTCATGCCCTACGTGCTATCTGGTACGCTGCTCTTTGTCGCGTCCGCTACGTCAACGGTGACGCAGTTACGGCCGAGTGACTTGCTGCGGTACATCAGGTTGTCGGCTCTCGACACCACGGATGTCTGAGTATCCGAGGCTCGAATCAGGGTGGCGCCCACGGAAGTTGTCACGTAGATGCGTGACCCGTCCACCTGGGTAGGCGATTGTGATAGCAGGATTCGAGAGCGCTCAGCCAAGATTTTGAGATCGTCCTGGGACACGTCCAAAACAATTGCCAGAAATTCCTCGCCACCCCATCGTCCTATAAAATCCATGGGACGCAAACCGTTAGCCAAGGTCTTGCTGGCGGTTCGCAGGACCACGTCTCCGAATTCATGTCCATACGCGTCGTTCACTTTCTTGAAGTGGTCCAGATCAAACATGAGAATGCCGGTACTGCTCCCGAACTGCTTCGTCTCCTGTACCGCTTGCCTGATTTTGAGCTGGGTGTAGCGCCGATTCGGAATCCCGGTGACCACATCATTGAGCGCCAATTTTTCGAGGGTAGCGGCCCGGCGCTCAAGCTTCTTCTTAGCCGAGGCGTCGCTGAAGATTTCGACCGCCCCGACTATTTTTCCGCCGCCGTCCTTGATCGGGGAGATGCGCACCAATACTGGAACGCGATGCCCGTCGCGATGCTGAAGAAAGACTTCTTTCTCGCGTCTTTCTCCGTCGACGAGAGTACGACTGAGGGGACAGTCTCCCAGGCAGAGTTCCCTGCCATCGCAATCCACATGATTCAGAAAATTGTCGAAGCAGTGCCGGCCGATCGCTTCGGCTTGAGAATACCCGGTCAACCCCTCGGCTCCTTTGTTCCAGTAGGTGATCTTGCGGTTGGAATCGACGTAGTACACTCCGTCGTAAAGGTTGTCGATTAGTTGTTCATGAAAGCTGATGTTCCGGCGATGGGCGGCAGGGTGGCGTGAGTTGTGTACAGATTTCGAATCTGACATCACGCCTCCGGAGAGCAGAGCAGTACGTTCCTAATTATATCGGCGAAAGTGGCGGCTGGATTAGCTAAGCCCAGTGATCTGCCACCGGCAACGATAGGGACAATGAGCCGGTGGGCTGCTACGGGCCGGGCTTCAGCTCTTCTTCACGGCTGCACCTGTCTTCGGCAGCTGCCCTAACAATTGCTGCACACTCTTCTTCAAGACCGGATGCTGCACACCACCTGCGATCTCGGCCAATGGGGCCAGCACGAAACGCCTCTCATGCATGGCCGGATGTGGAAGGGTCAACTTCGCGGTGTGCAGAACCGCTTTCCCGAACAGCAGGATATCGATGTCGACCGTACGCGGCCCCTTGGGCTGGGTGCGTTGACGGCCCATCTCTCGTTCAATGGCCATAATCTCCGCCAGAAAATCGTCGGCGCTAAGGGTGGTTTGCAGCGCAACCGCGCAGTTCAGGAACCATGGCTGGTCGGTGAACTCCACCGGCTCGGTTTCGTAAAAAGACGAAACGGCGGTGACCCGGCCAAAGTTCAGCAGCTTCCCAATGGCATTTCGAAGGTTGGCACGGCGGTCACCGAGATTGGAGCCCAACGAGAGATACGCGGTTTTCTTCACCTGGATATGTTAAGGGAGTGGGTGACGCACTTGGCACTTAGTGATTGCCAGAATGCCTGTTCGCTTTTTGCTGAAGTCGCCGCTGAGTTCGCCGCCGTGGATCGCCAAACGCATTCGCTAAGTGCCAAGTGCTAACTGCCAGTTGCTTTAGTCCGCGACCGCGAGGTGTTCTTCGGGAAATTGGGCTGCGGTGCGTTCATCCAGCGTGACTTCTTCCCAGTAGGTGGAATCGCGCAACACGCGAGAAACAATCGCGGTGTGCATCGCGTGTCCGGCGCGGTCGGCCTTCACGTAACCAAAGACGCGCTTCCCAAATAAAGCCAGGTCGCCAATCAGGTCCAGTACTTTATGGCGTACAAACTCATCGGCGAAGCGTAGCGGCCCGTTGTCGATGCCATCGCGGGTAAGCACGAGGCAACTCTCGCGAGAGGCGCCGCGGATGAGTCCCATGTTCAACATGGCCTGCTGCTGTTCGAGGAAGCCAAAGGTACGTGCGGCAGCAATCTGTTCGACGTAGCTGCCATTGGAAAGCTCGACCCGGAAAGACTCGTGCCCGATCAGCGGATGAGGGAAATTGATGGAGTAGCTTACCGTGTAATTATCGGCCGGATAGATGCCGATGGTCTTGTCGCCCTCCCGCATTTCGTAGGGACGGAGAATCTTGATATACACGCGCTTGCGCCGTTGCTGTCGCAGGCCCGCTGCACTGACCATGTCGATGAACGGCTGAGCGCTGCCGTCGAGGATGGGCAGCTCAAGGTTATCGAGCTCGACAAAAGCATTGTCGAGACCAACGCCCACAAACGCGGAGAGCAGGTGCTCGGTAGTCGAGATGAGCACGCCCTGTTTCATCAAGCTGGTGGCGTAGCTTACCTTGGCCACGTTGCGGCTGACGGCTTCCACTTCGAAGTTTTCCAGGTCGGTGCGGCGAAACACTATGCCTGTACCCGCGGGCGCAGGTAGGATACGAAGATTGGCGTGAGCTCCGCTGTGCAGCCCGACTCCGCTGCATTCAACTGGCGTACGAATTGTCCGTTCGTATATCAAAGACGCAAGAATTGTATTGCTGAGTAAACAGACTACAGCTTCAGCCGCTCAGGCGTGTGTGGTATTTCTACAACAGTCGTGGTTCTGTCGCACCAGTATAAGTACTAGTTACTAAAGCGTTTATTTGCAATCGGATTGAACATCGAGGAGCCGCTGGGTAACCGTGTTGGTATATCCATAGTTACCCGTATTGGGCCAACTCTTAGGGCGACTATTGCCGCTTGCCAGCCGGTTTGTCGGGATTGTAGGTGATCCCCTTGGTCTCAAACAGCGTCGGCGACAGATCACCATTGTACGAGACATTGGTGATAAAGCGTTGGTTGCGCATCTCGCCATTTTGCATACGGACGGTGCTATAGGGGGTGTTGATCCCTTGCACCATGCGATAGTTGCTGAAGATCTCAGTGTCGTCGTCTTTCATGCGGTCCATGGGGTCACGGTATTCGAAGGTCTTGCGCACCAGTAAATGGCTGCGAGGATCGACGGAGAGGGTAACGCTGTCGTTCTGCGCATTCAAGACGGTGACCTCGTCGGCCATGTTCTGCTCGACAATGGCGGTTCCGTTGTACAAGATCATCGTGCCCGGCGCTGCGAGCCACTGGCGCACCACGACCTCCAGCGAGTGATCGCGACGGCGGAGATAATCTTCGACCTGCTTAGGATCTTGCGTGGCCGTGCCTTTGTAGGTGATTTCGTAACCCTTGTCGCCGACGTAGAGCTCAATCACGTCGCGCTGCTTGGTCAACTCCACGCGGTCTTTGTCGGGCCACTCCCAAAAACGCCAGAACACCAGGCCCATGCCGCTCGGCTTGCCCTGCCAGAACGAATAGGTGCGCCCCTCGACGGACATGGTACGGATGTTCAGATAGGTCTGGCCCCCCAGCGCGCGGATCATGTCGTCGAGGACCTGCTTGGCCTTTTGCACGCTGGGATCCTTGGTGGCGGCGAACTGAGCGGTCGGCCATCCTGAAGGAAGCGTGGCGGCCGCTGGAGCGGGAACTTGGGGCGCCGCGGGCTGCGCCTGGGTAGCCGAACTCTGGGCTGGACCTTGCACAGGAGCAGCCTGCGCGTAGGCGGAAATCGCACACCAGAACACGACGATCAGGGCAACGATGCTACGCATGCTTCGAGTATTGTAACCGTCGGACTGCCGTGCATGCGGTTGGGCGATTTATTGCTGCTTGCGCCGGGCTTTCTTCTTCGCCGCAGGCTTCTCCTCTTCCGCTATAGCGAAGATCACCCGCCGTTGCGCGTGATCGATGCGATCCACCAGAACGCGCAACGGATCGCCCATGGAGAATGTGCGCCGGTTACGCTGACCGATGAGCTGCCGGGTGTTCTCGTGGTAGAGGTAGTGGTCATCGATCATCGAGCCCAGCGGCACCAGCCCCTCGACGAAGAGTTCGGAGAGTTCGACGAACATTCCGAACTTGGTCACGCTGGTGATGAGTCCGTCGAATTCTTCGCCAACCCGCTGCTCCATGAATTTGGCCTTCTTCCATTCCATGAGCTCACGCTCGGCATCGGCAGCGCGGCGCTCGGACTGGCTGGTTTCCTCGGCGATGTCGTGCAACTCGGCCTCCGGAATTGGTCCCGGCAATGTGCGCCGTGGGGAACGCTCCGCGGTCGCATGCTTCTTGCCGGACGGAGGCGGGGCCTCGCGCTTTGACCAGGGCGAGGGAGCTTCGCTATGCGCCAGCACGCCGGAGCCAGTCGGCACGCCATGTTGCTCCGCTTCGGCCGAGTCGCGCAAAACGTCTTTCAGAATGCGATGGATGATCAGGTCGGGATATCTGCGGATTGGCGAAGTGAAATGGGTGTATGAGGGAGAGGCCAACGCGAAGTGTCCTTCGTTGATCTCGGAATAACGCGCTTGTTTCAGCGACCGCAGCATGAGATACGACAGGATGCGCTCTTCCGGCTTACCTGCAATCTTCTGCGTCAGCTTCTGGTACATGCGCGGCGTGATGTGAACTTCTTCGGGGACCTCAACCACACGCGCCTGGCGTCCGGTGCCGTAACGCTCACGGCGGTCAGCCTTCATCTGCACCCGCTTGACCGGGAGCGGCCCAACTCCGAGCGAATACCCGAACTTCGCAGCGATGGTTTCGA
The DNA here is from genome assembly GCA_963791965.1 of uncultured Acidobacteriaceae bacterium. Classification (GTDB taxonomy): domain Bacteria; phylum Acidobacteriota; class Terriglobia; order Terriglobales; family Acidobacteriaceae; genus CAVVDY01. Next base: position 886,357 of record CAWBUK010000011.1, read on the forward strand.
AATCGTAGACCCGCTTGGGATCGGGCTTCTCGTGAATGCGATACAGCGAAGCCACTCCCTTGTTTTCGAGGTAGGTGGCTACACACTCGTTGGCCGCCAGCATGAATTCCTCGATGAGGCGGTGCGCGATGTTGCGCTCCGAACGAGTGACACTCTTCATCAGGCCGTTCTCGTCGAACTCGATGACTGGCTCGGGTAGGTCGAAATCGATAGAGCCGCGGCGAACCCGCTTGCGGTTCAGGATCAGCGCCAAATCGCGCATGAGTTCGAACACATCGACCAGGCCGCGATAATGCTGGCGCAAAGCAGAATCGCCTTCCAGGATAAGGTTGACGTCGGTGTAGGTCATGCGCTGGGCCGAGCGGATGGTCCCCTCATTCAACTTGAAGCCGACAATTTCGCCCTGGTGATCGATCTCCATGACGCATGAGAGCACTAGGCGTTCAACCTGTGGACGCAGGCTGCATAGGTCGGTCGAAAGCTCGATCGGCAGCATGGGAATCGCGCGATCGGGGAAATAGACAGAAGTTCCGCGCAGTCGAGCTTCCAGGTCGATGGCTGAGCCTGGGCGTACGTAGTGCGCGACGTCTGCAATGTGTACCTGCAGCTCGAAGTTTCCGTTGGAGGTGCGGCGCACAGTGACGGCATCGTCAAAGTCGCGAGCGGTCTCGCCGTCGATGGTCACGATGGGCAGGTTGCGGTAATCCTGCCGATGCTGCATTTCGCGCGCAGGAATGACGGCTTCAAATTGCTGCGCCTCCTGCAAAACGTCGACTGGGAAGCGATTCGGCAGATGGTGCTTGCGAATGACGATTTCGACATCGACACCGAAATCATCTTCATAGCCGAGTATCTCCACCACGCGTCCGCGAGGATTCTGGTTAGGTCCTGGCCACTCGGTGATCTCGACATCGACAACCAGGCCTTCCAGATCGCCGGCGGTGCGACGTCTCACTGTCGAGTCGTAGACGCGGTCGCGGTCGATTTTTTTGGCCGCAGTTCGCTTCGACCGCTCCGAGCGACGACCGGTGGCTGCAGGCGGAGGCGCCGCCGGTTCTTCAGCTTCGCTGCCGGCCGGTCGCTCCATGCCAGTGGGAATGATGACGTCCTGCGTAACCTTCTCGTCGAGCGGGGTCACGAAGTTGGCGCGCGAGCCGTGATGGAATATACCGACGATGGTCGGGTTGGCACGGTTGAGCACGCGCAGGATGCTGCCTTCTGCGCGGCCGTCGTCCCGCTTGCGCGTGATTTCCACCAGCACCTGGTCGCCATGCATCGCAGGCCCAATCGCCGGTGGTGCTATGAAGATATCGCCCTCAACCGCCGTGCGCTGGCCAGAGTTGGGTACGACGAAGCCGTATCCATCGCGATGCATGGTCAGGCGGCCGGCGATGAGGTTGTTACGCGCCGCCGCGTGTTGCGGAAGGGTGTAGCGATCGCGCGCGGTTTCCACCAACTTGCCGGATTGCACCAACTGCTCCAGCCGATGCGAGAGTTCGCGGCGCTCGTTGGCTCGCAATCCCAGTTCGCGAATGAGCTGCTTGTATCCGGCCGACCGGTTGGGCTGGCGTTCGATGCGCTCGAGAATGGCTTTGTCACTGAGCATAATTGAGAGGGATGCTTGCGATCTCCGTTCAAAACTCATCCAAGGCACAACCCGACTCGCACCCAGAAGAGTGATCGTGAGTAGCCGTCTGTTGCCTTTCAAGGTTCCATGAGCAAGATTGGCCCTAGTTCTTACTACGCGCGAACGAAATTTTCCTGTAGGGCTATTCCCTGATACTGAAACTCGCTGTATGTTAGCAATAATTGCATCACGGCATGTGAATGGAACGCATGCAAAATATTGGAACTCGCAACCCGCACTCGTCCGCAATTCTCAAGTAAGCTGTGGTAAAGACCTGGCCAGCTTCCATCTCCAAAGCGCGACCAACATAGAAAGGATTCTCCCTAATGTGGAAACCCACGAATACCACGACGACCCCGAACCCACCCAGCACCCCTGAGCCGCCGCGCACTTTCACGCCCGCAGTTCCGGAACCGGTACCGGCGCCGCGTCCGGCGAGCGCACCACTCAATACCCAGGAACAGGCGACGCTCGGCAAGTCGCTGGTCATCAAAGGCGAAGTTACCGGCTCCGAATCACTCTACATTGACGGACGCGTGGAAGGATCCATCAATCTACCCGGCAATCGGGTCACGGTCGGCCGCAATGGCGTGGTGTCGGCAAACATTTCCGCGCGCGAGATCGTAGTGCTGGGAAAAGTTCGCGGCAACATGACGGCCAGCGATCGCGTTGATATTCGAGCCGACGGCTCACTGACCGGCGACATCATCGCCCAGCGCATCAGCATTGAAGATGGCGCCTACTTCAAGGGCGGCATCGACATCCGTAAGGCGGGCCAGAAGGTGAACGGCGAAGCCAAGGAAACCGTGAGCGCCCCGGTAGAAAGCACCTCGACTGCGGCAGTTGCCCGGGCGTAAGCAAGGCATACGATCACGAGACACGGAGGCACAGAGAAGCTGCGCACATAAATTTGTCCGGTTTCTCCGTGACCTCCGTGCCTCCGTGGTGAAACGTGTTTTTAGGCCGCCGGTTGCTGCTGCGTCATGCAGTGCAATGCGCCAAGTCCCCAGATGAAGTCGCCGCAGTAGATGCCCACAATCTCGCGCTTCGGAAACGACTCCGCCAAGATGTTCAGGGCGACGCGGTCCTTCGGATCATTGAACACCGGAACCAGCACGATCTTGTTCGCGATGTAGAAATTCGCGTAGCTGGCGGGAAGCCGCTGTTCCCGGAAGACCACAGGCGACGGCATCGGCAGCTTGATGACCCGTAGCGTCTTGCCAGACTGATCACTGCTCCGCTTCAGCTTGCGAAAGTTCTCGCGCAGCGGCTCGTGATTCGGATCGCTGCGATCTTCTTCATAGGCTGTTAGAACTGTGCCGGGCGCCACGAAGCGTGTGATGTCGTCGACGTGTCCGTGAGTGTCGTCTCCGGCGATGCCGCGCTCCAGCCATATCACTTTCTTGACGCCCAAATAATCGGCGAACATGCGCTCCAGATCCGTGCGCGACAGACCCGGATTTCGCTGCTGTACCTCGCTAAGCAGACACTCCTCGGTGGTGATCAGCGTGCCGCGACCGTTGACGTCGATGCTGCCACCCTCAAGCACCACCCGTTGTGGCTTGCCGCCGAAATTGACGATGGGCTTCCAATGCGGCAAGCGGAGACGCTCCGCCAACTCCGACGAGACCGGTGCGTCGAGCTTCCAGTCGTTGTACTTGGCCCAGGCATTGAATCGCCACGCAGTGGCTGCGACCGCCGGCAGTTTGTCCGCTTTGCTCGATTTGCGTTTAACGAAGATCGGCCCGTAGTCGCGCGTCCACACGCGATTGGTAGGAATGCGAACAAACTCTACGTTGCCTGCCGGCTTGCCGGGTTCGACAGCCTTGTCCGGCAGCACCGCCGCGCGCACCAACACGTCCCGCGCCTTCGCCTCGGCTGCCTCATCGTCGACCAGAATGTTGACTCGTTCGCTGCGCGAGAGATGGCGCACGATCTCCGCGTAGACCCAAGGAATCGCCTCGAACTTCCCCGGCCAGTCGGAGCGGTTATGAGGCCACGCGATCCACGTGGCGGCGTGCGGCTCCCACTCGGCTGGCATGCGGTAGCCAAGGGCGCGGCAGGAGTTTGGGATGGTGTGAGGTCTCGCACTTATCTTGATTTCTGAACTAACTGTCGATGAGTTGGATAAACACCACAGAGACACAGGGGCACAGAGAAATTTCTTTTTCTTCTTTTTCCTCTCGGTGTCTCTGTGCCTCTGTGTTTCAAACTGATTTTTGATTCGTGCGTCTTACACCAAAAACCGTTGCGTGATTCCGCCGTAGGCGTCCACGCGGCGGTCGCGCCAGAAGGGCCAGTTGCGGCGCACATCTTCCATGCGCTTAATATCGACCTCGGCAATAAGCACTGCTTCCTTGTCGTGCGCAGCCTCTGCGATAACCTGCCCAAAGGGATCGGCGATGAACGATCCGCCCCAAAACTCCAGGCCTTTGCCAGCAGCTTCATTGCCGCGAATGTTTCCCGTCTCAAATCCCACGCGGTTCGGCACCGCAACGTACACACCGTTGGCGATGGCGTGCGCGCGCTGGATGGTCCGCCATGCGTCGTACTGCGCCGCACCGTATTGCGCTTTCTCGTCAGGATGCCACCCGATTGCCGTGGGATAGAACAACACATTGGCGCCCTGTGCCGCCGTCAAACGCGCCCCCTCGGGATACCACTGGTCCCAGCAAACCAGGGTGCCAAACTTGCCGAAGTCCGTCTCAAACGCTTTGAAGCCAAGGTCTCCCGGAGTGAAATAGAACTTCTCGTAATACAGTGGGTCGTCGGGAATGTGCATCTTGCGATAGATGCCTTCGAGCTTGCCGCCGCTGTCGATGATGGCCGCCGTGTTGTGATACAGTCCCGGCGCGCGACGCTCGAACAACGACGCGATGAGGGTAATCTTCAGCTCCCGCGCAACGTCACCCAGTCGCTTTGTCGCGGGACCGGGTATCGGCTCCGCCAAGTCGAACAGCGCATGGTCTTCCCGCTGGCAGAAGTATTGGGTCTGGAATAGCTCTGGGAGGCAGATGAGCTGTGCGCCCTGCTTAGCAGCTTCGCGTACGTGTGCAATCGCGTGCTCGAGATTCTCCTCCGGCTCCGGCGTGCACGACATTTGAACGATGCCGATAGTGAAATTCTTGTCCGGCAATGCTTCTCTCCCAACGAAAATCAAATGACAAGCATAGCATCCGAAAATCGCTCGCAGGCCGGCGCAGTTTAACGTCACGTTACAAACCACGATGCGTTGACGAGGCCGCGCATAGACTGTACTTTCGAGTGTTCGGACTTATTCCTACACATCTTTCGCGCGTCGGTACCTTACGCGCATTCAGAGGATAGAAATGCACGACAAGCACACACCACACGGCGAAGGCATCGACCGTAAGCTGCACGATCCCGTATCCGACAAGCTGGTTCCGCTGGCCCCGCTCGATCTCACGAAAATCAAATCGGTCGACGATCTGGTCCGCAGCATGGGCAACACTGCGTTCACTGGCCGACAAGTTGGCGAAGGCGCTGACGTGCTCGAAGCCATGGCCCGCGATAAGGAATGCTTTGTCGTGATGACACTCGCCGGTGCGATGACTGTTGCCAAGCAAGGACTGATCATCACCGAATTGATCGATCGCGGCATCGTCAACGCAGTGATCTCCACCGGAGCGTTGATGGCGCACGGACTGGTCGAGGCCGCCGGGCGCTCGCACTTCAAGTACGACCCCAAAATGGACGACCTCGAGTTGTACGAGGCCGGCTACAACCGCGTCTATGACACCCTCGAGCCAGAGACCAATCTTGATTTTGTCGAGAGCATTGTCGCCCGAATTTTGAAGGCCTGGGACGCGAACGAGGTCATCTGCTCGTACAAACTGAACCGCGAGATCGGTCGTTACCTGAGCCAGAGTGTCGACGATCGCGGGATCCTGAAATCTGCGTTTGAGAAAAACGTGCCGGTCTTTGTGCCGGCCTTCAGCGATTCAGAAATCGGGCTCGATTTCGCGTTGCACAATCGCTGGCGCCGCAAGAACAACATGCCTGTGCTGCATTGGGATCCATTCGAAGACCTGGAGTATTACGCGGAGACGCTGCTCAAGCAGAATCGTCTCGGCATCTTCACCATTGGGGGCGGGGTGCCACGTAATTGGGCACAGCAGTTTGGACCATTCATCGAACTGCGCCATCGCCGCGGTGGCGAAGATCTGCCGCTGAAGCGCTTCCACTATGGCGTGCGCATCTGTCCTGAGCCAGTGAATTGGGGAGGCCTTTCGGGCTGCACTTACAGCGAAGCTGTCTCGTGGGGCAAATTCGTTCCACCGGAAGAAGGCGGACAATTTGCGGAAGTGCTGCTCGATGCGACTGTGGGCTTACCGCTGATCGCGGGCGCGGTGTTGCAGAGGGTGGGAGAGCAATAAGCAACTGCAATGACTATGCGCCGTAGAGTATTCGTGCTTGCAACTGCGCTCTTGGCAATTATTCCTGCGGCTCTCGGGGCGCAGCCACCCTCGACACACGCAGACAATTCGGCAAGGCTACGCCGTTTCCTACAAGAGTATCTGCGGTCTTCGGATGACAAAACAGCGCGCTATTTGGCTGCCTTCGTCGACCTGAAGGATGACGGCACGAAGCAGGCCATCGTCTACTTCACGGATCAGCACTCTTGTGGGTCTGGCGGATGCAGCATGTTGATACTTGTGCCCCAGCGACCTTCCTACAGAGTCGTGGGTTCTATAACGATTGCCTGGCCGCCGGTTCGCGTTCTGAAAACAAAATCCCACGGCTGGCATGACATCGCGGTTTGGGTGCAGGGTGGGGGTATCCAGCCGGGATACGAAGCCGTGCTCTCCTACGATGGCAGAAGGTATCCTAACAATCCCACCGTGCCTCCTGCGAGAGCCGCGTCTCAAAAACCTAAAGGAAACACTGTGATTCCGGCTTTGTCGAAAGGTGTGCCGGTCTACTGACAACCGACAACCAACCACTGCCAACTGGTTCCAATCGCCTTTCCGGCTCCGGTTCAGGCCCGGCGAGGTCTAAACTCCGGAGCCGGCGTCGGCTTCCGCGGAACTCTATCGCGAGCGGGATGGGGAGCGGCCTTTATCAACTTGTTTCGAAGCTGATTGACTGTTTCCTGGCTTTGCGCGGCCACCGATCTCGCGGAAGGTCATGTTCATCGCCTTCTGCTTGCTTCTACGTTTCCAGTCAAAGAAAAGTTCAGAGTAGGATTTGGTGACGTAATCTTTTGCGCTGATCCCTAGCGCCTTAGCCGTGCGATCGATCCAGCGCGCCTTGCCCTCAATCTCGGCAACATCGCCGATGGGCGTGTGGTCGAGCACAACATGGCCTTCGCCATCGCTCCATTCGGAGCGGAACTTCTCGTAGATGAAGGTCGGGGCGTAGCCGAGAGCCTGTAAGATGCCGTCCATCTGCCTGCCATCGGAGACGGAGGTCTCCAACTCCGCTCGTGACTTGTGCTTTCCGGTTGTTCCCCTTGTCTTGTGTGTGAGCTTCCACTTGTCGCCGTATTTGCGCAGCCGAAGTAGCTCTCCCTTGCGGCGCAGCTTCTGACCGGGAAGGTCATACAGCGTATTCAACTCGTGTGTCGAGGGCGTTTTGCAGCGGAAGCCCAGGCGCTTCAGCTTGTCTTCGAGAGCTTTGGGATCGGGAACGAAGAATTTGATTTCGACTTCTTGCGGGGCGGCCATGGGAAGAGTGTAGCAACTAGCAATTAGCAACTGGCTCTTGGAGCTTGGAGCTTAAGACCAGCAACTCGCTGTGATCCGCCCCCCAAAAACACCGGACATACTGAGGCGAAGGGGGAAAACTAATTACTAATGACTAATCACTAATGACTGTTTTCTAATTTTGCCGCTCGACTACGAACTCCGGCACCCACAGCAGCACGCGCTTAATGTCGGAGTCGGGGAAGCTGCCGATGACCTCGCGCGCAGCTTTGGCGAAGCTGTTGGCGCGGGCGTAGGCGGCTTCGATGGAGCCGTTACGGCGAAGGATGGTGACGATGTCAGCCGGCGCGATGCCGTTGAATCCGCCGTTACGAAGAACCGCTTCAATGATGCCGCGCTCCGTGGGAGTGCAGTGCTCAAGCGCGTGCAGGACAGCCATGGTGGCTTTGCCCTCGCGCAGATCACTCGCCACCGGCTTGCCCAGCACTTCTTCCGACGCCGTCAAATCAAGCACATCGTCGACAATCTGAAACGCCATGCCGAGATTGCGGCCGTAGTCAGCCAGCTTCTGCTGGTCGGCCTCGCTCGCACCGGCAAGAATCGCGCCCAGCTTCATGCACACGGAAAACAGAAAAGCCGTCTTGCGATGGATCAGTTCGAAATGCTCGTCGATGGTGATGGTCTTGCCCAGCCGCTCGATCTGCAACAGCTCGCCTTCGACCATGGCCTGGGTGAGATCGATAAGCGAATCGAGAATCTGGAAATTGCGCTCCTGCAATGAAACCTTGAAGGCCTGCATGTAGAGCCAGTCGCCTGCCAGCACGCACTTCGCGTTGCCCCACTGGGTGTTGGCCGAGGGGCGTCCGCGACGCGTCTCCGCTTCATCGATGATGTCGTCGTGAACCAGCGTCGCAGTGTGAATCATCTCCACTACTGCGCCCAGCCGGATCGCTCCCTGGCCGGTGTAGTTGAGCAGCTTCGCGGAAAGCAGCAGCAGCGCGGGACGCAGTCGCTTGCCCCCGCCGGCGCGAAGGTATTCGCCGATCTCGGTAATGGCGCGCACGTTCGAGACCGTGTCGCGGCCGAACTCGCGCTCGATAGCCGCGAGGTCGTCGTGCAGCAGGTCAAAAATCTCTTTCGCGTTGCGTATTACCGCTGTGTTCAACCGAGTCGCCCCATTCAGTTGGATCGATAATTCGTAAACTGCATGTCGATGCCGAAATCTTTTTGCCGCAGGAACGCAATAATGTCCTGCAGTGTGTCGCGGTCCTTGCCGCTGACTCGCACCACGTCGCCCTGGATCGACGCCTGCACCTTCTTCTTCGAATCCTTGATCGCCTTCACAATCTCGCGCGCTTTTTCGGTCGGGATACCCTGCTGTAAGCGTGATCTTCTGCCGCACCGTCGTGCCTGCTGCCGGTTCGATCTTTCCGTATTGCATCCCTTTCAGCGGCACCCCGCGCTTCACCAGCTTGCCCTGGAAGACGTCGGTCACAGCCTTCAACTTATAATCGTCAGCTGAAGTCAGAACGATCGCATCAGTTGCCTTCCATCTGGATGTCCGACTTCGAGTCCTTCAGGTCGTAACGCTGATGAATCTCCTTCAGCGCCTGCTGAATGGCGTTCGAAACTTCCTGCAAGTCGATCTTGCTCACAATATCGAAGGTGTTCTCAGGCATAGATCAAGTGTAGCAAGCCCACGTGTTACGAGGCCGGTTTCGCCGGATATTGCCGGGGATCAGGCGGTTCAATCCGGACGATACCACTTCATTCAGATTTGCCAGTCCGAAAAAGTGGTAGAAGTTCTGCGTGGTTTGCCATCCGATTTCCTCACAGGAAACTCCACGCAACGCAGCGATCGTTCGCGCCACTTCGACAACATAAGCGGGCTCATTGCGCTTGCCGCGATGCGGAACCGGTGCCAGATAGGGCGAGTCGGTCTCGATGAACATGCGATCGAGCGGGACCATGGAGGCCGCGTCGCGCAGGTTCTGCGCCTTGGGATACGTGATCATCCCGGCGAAGGAGACGACGAAGCCTGCATCCAGCACGGCCTTCGCGTTCTCCACCGAACCGGTGAAGCAGTGCAGTACCCCACCCAGCCCAGTCGAAATCCAGTGCTCGCGAATCAATCGCAGTAGATCGTCCCAGGCGTTTTCACTGTTATCGGACGGACGGTTGTGAATAATGATCGGCAGCTTAGCCGCGTTCGCCATCTCCATCTGCTGAACGAACACACGTTGCTGCACCTCGCGGGGTGAATGGTCGTAAAAGTAGTCGAGGCCGATCTCACCCAATGGCGATCACCTTGGGTTCGTGCAAGAGCCGTTGCAGCTCGTCGAAATCTTCTTGTTTTGCCAGCGCTGCTTCGTGCGGATGAATTCCCGCGGTCGCGTAAACCCAGTCGTACTGCCGGGAAAGTTTCACTGCGCAATCCAGCGTGCCCGTTCCAGGACCATCGCCGTTGCCGATGGCCAGCAGCGCCTCGATCCCAGCCGCCTTCGCGCGTGCGAAGACGTCGGTCCGATCGCTGTCGAAGCGCTTGTTCTCGAGATGGCAGTGCGAATCGATGTACATAAAGAAGCTGTCAGCTCTCAGCTGTCAGCTCTCAGCCGTCAGCTAAACACCAGCAAGAGAGTCATGCCGGTACCAGCCAACCTCTGGACTGAGTTGATGTTGTTAGTTATCCGATACTCTAGCTGACAGCTGACGGCTGAGAGCTGACGGCTCTATTTCAGCTTCGCTCCCACCGGCACATCTTCCAGGAATCCGGCCAGCACCGGCAAACCTTCGTCTCCCAGCGACGCGGCCACGATCATCCCTTGTGATTCCAGCCCACGCAGCTTGCGCGGCTGAAGATTCGCCACGATGACTACCTTGCGTCCAATCAGCTTTTCGGGATCGTAGGCCTTGGCGATGCCGGCGACAATCTGACGCACCTCGGTTCCTATATCAACTTCCATGCGCAGCAGTTTGTCGGCACCTTTTACTTTCTCGGCGACTTTCACCTCGCCAACGCGCAGCTCAACTTTCAGGAAGTCATCGATACTGATCTTGTTGTCAACCGCTGGAGCCGGCACGCTGCCAGATGGCTCGACGCTCTTAGGCGGGGCCGATGGCGCGGCTTCCGCCACTGCTTCGGTTGCGCGTTGTCCAGCCTGCGCGCCGGTTCCCGCCGGTTCAGCTTCTGCGACCGGCGTTTTGCTCTCATTCACGGTCGAGCGCTCGACCTCCATCTGTTGCATCCTTTCGATCGTGCTCTTATCGGCGCGGGGGAAAACCGCTTCGACTGTGCCTAGCTTGGTGCCAATCTCCAATTGTCCCCACTTGAGCTCGCGAAGATTGACCTTACCGATCTCGCCGAGTCCGAGTTGCTGCCAGATGCGTCCCGTCGACTCCGGAATAATCGGGTGCGCGAGCGCGGTGACAATGCGCAGCGCCTCTGCCGACGTGTACAGTACCGTGCCCAGCCGCGCTCTGGCGTCCTGTCCCGGCTTTTCGGCCAGCGTCCAGGGCTCGTTATCGACAATGTATTTGTTAACCGCCGACACCAGGCCCCATGCCGTCTCCAGCGCGCGCGAAAACTGGAAGTGCTCGAACTGCACATTGAAATCAGCGATCGTCTGGTCGCCCAATTCAGCAATCGCCCGATCATCCGCGGTGCGCTCCTGCGCCGTGCTGGGATAAGGCACTTCGCCGTCGAAGTACCGAGTGATCATGCTCAGCGTGCGACTGGAAAGATTGCCCAGCCCATTCGCCAGGTCAGCGTTAAAGCGCTGCACCAGGGCATCGAAGCTGAACGAGCCATCGCTGCCGAAGACGATTTCGCGCAGCAGGAAGTAGCGCAGCGTATCGGCGCCCAGCGTATCCAGAATGGTCTCGCTGCGCACGATGTTGCCCCGCGACTTCGACATCTTGCTCTCTTCGAACAGCAGCCACCCGTGCGCGACGATCGATTTCGGCAAGGGCAGTTCGGCCGCCAGCAGGAACGCCGGCCAATACACGCAGTGGAAGCGAACAATCTCTTTGCCGATCATGTGTACATCGGCCGGCCAGTAGTGCTCAAATTTCTTCTTGTCTTTTTCTTTGTCCGAACCAAAGCCGATCGCCGTAATGTAGTTGGCCAGCGCATCCAGCCAGACGTAGATCACGTGCTTGGGATCGCCGGGCACCGGGATGCCCCACTTGAACGTCGTCCGGCTGACCGATAAATCGCGCAGGCCGCTGCGCACAAAAGCGATGACTTCGTTACGACGCGTCTCCGGACGAATGAAGTCAGGCTGCTCGGCGTACAGCTTCAACAGCCGCTCTTCCATCGCCGACAGTTTGAAGAAGTAGTTCTCTTCCTGAACCGTCTCGGTAGGACGCCCGCATTCCGGACAAGGCGCACCAGCACCCACGGCATCGACATACAGCTCGTCGAAGACGCAATACTGCCCGCTGTACGAGCCCTTGTAGATGTAGCCGCGTTCCTGCAGACGGGTAAATAGCGCCTGCACTCCGCGTATGTGGCGAGGCTCGGTGGTCCGGATGAAGTCGTCATAGCTCAGCTTCATGCGGTCCCACAGCTCGCGGTACTCGGCGGCGATTTTGTCCACGAACTCTTTGGGAGAGCAACCAGCTGCGGTAGCCGAGCGCTCGATCTTCTGCCCGTGCTCGTCGGTGCCAGTAAGGAAAAACGTATCCACGCCCATCATGCGCTGGCGGCGGGCGATGGCGTCGCACACGATCGTCGTGTACGTGTGCCCGATGTGTGGGTGCGCGTTAACGTAATAGATAGGTGTGGTGATGTAGAACTTAGCGGGATTATCCATTCTTCTGGTCCAGGTAACGCCGAATAGCTTCCTGCATCACTGTCTTCAGCGGGACAGCGTGCTCCGAGGCGAGGCGCCGGCAATCTTCGTATTCAGGCGCGCACTGTAGTGCTTTCCCGTTGCCGGCAATCTTCATGCGAACTTCTCCCCAAGGGGTGCTCACCGCCTGATGCCGTCGGGGCAACACATAACGCTTTTCGCGGCGCACACGAATACCCAGCGTGCTGCTCTCGCGAAAAATCATCTCGCGCAACTTCGATTCGTCCTGCGGCTTGGCCAGCAGGGTCAGCAGCGTGCCCGGACGGCTCTTCTTCATCTGCACCGGAGCCGTGAAAACATCCAAGGCGCCCAGCGAAAACGCAACTTCTGTGATGTAGCCGATCAGCTGCGGATTCAGGTCGTCCAGGTTCGCTTCCAGAATCGAGATTTCTTCCTGCATCCCTGAGCCGGCAGCCACTGCGGCCTCACCCGTCTCTCCCACGCTCAGGCGCAAGACATTTGCCTGTCCATCAAAGTTACGCGAACCTGCGCCGTAGCCAATTTTTTCGGTCGTCATCTGCGGACGCCCCTGAAAGCTGCTGACCAGCACCTTGACGATAGCCGCGCCTGTCGGTGTAACCAGTTCTTTCTGGATTTCTCCCGAATAGATGGGCGCACCCTTTAGCAGCTCTAGCGTCGCGGGCGTGGGGATCGGCATGACCCCGTGCGAGCACTTCACCGTTCCGCCGCCGACGTTCAGCGGCAGAAGCAACAAAGCTCTCGACATTCAGGGCCTCGGCACCGACCGCGGCACAAACCACATCGACAATCGCGTCCTCGGCGCCGACCTCGTGAAAGTGAATCCGCTCCACATCGACTCCGTGGACCTTGGCTTCGGCATCGCCCAGCGCGCGGAAGATATCACCGGCCGTGCACTTGGCCTGCTCACTGATCGCCACTTCAGCGATGATGCCAAGAATCTCCTTCAGATGGCGACCATGCTGGTGCTTGCGTAAAGCCTCCGCATCCCCCGCATCGTGATGCGAGCTCCAGAACTCGTCGCGCGGCATATCTTTTTCGCCGCGCACAATGACATCGATCTTGCTGGCCGAAATGCCCGCCCGCTCTACGCGCGAGAGCTCCAACGTGGCGCCGATGTTCAGCTCAGAAACTGTCTTCTCCAGCAGCTCGAACGGAACTCCAGCGTCTACCAGGGCGCCAAGAAACATGTCGCCACTGATGCCAGAGAAGCAGTCGAGGTACGCGATTCGCATGGGGTTCAACTCGCTGGAGGCTGAGACTCGCAGGAACTTTCATCATAGGTAACGGGTTTGCCAGCGTCAAACCTGCGGCAACAACGCTTCGTTACACTGAACGTTCATATTTAGAAGCGTGCGAGCCTGCAGGGGCGTGGCTTCAGCCTCGCCGTTATGCTGCTTAAGAAATGCGGCATTAGCCTGAGGAGCTTGCCTTCTGAAAACAAAGTATTCCTGCGGCGGCTATGGCCGTTCCGTTCACAGTTTGGATTTCGGCTCGCCTGAAGGCGTGCCCTTTCAGAACCTCTCCCGTGTACCTCGAAAAGCAAAAACTCCTGGCCGCCCGCGTTCGCGACTTCCTCCGCGACAAGTATCAACTTGACCTGACGAACATCGTCATTGAGCAGCCTCCCAAGGTCGAAATGGGAGAGTTCGCCCTTCCCCTCTCGTTCGAGTTGGCGAAGAAGCTGCGCAAAGCTCCGCGCAAAATCGCAGAGGAGATCGTCGCCGAATTCCCTCTGCCCGCGGGATTCGAGAAGCTCGAAGTCGCCGGCGCGGGCTACATCAATGCCAGGCTCAAACGCGGTCTCGCAGCCCAGGAATTATTGCGCCCGGAAACTACCCGCAATTTCGACCATTCTGGCGAGGGCGCGGCTGATGTCTCCGGCAAGATCCTGGTTGAGCACACCAGCATCAATCCCAACAAGGCCGCGCACATTGGGCATCTGCGCAACGCAATTCTCGGCGACACCTTCGTTCGCCTGTTGCGCGCAGCCGGCCACGCCGTCGACATTCAGAATTACATCGACAATACCGGCGTGCAGGTGGCAGACGTAGTCGTCGGCTTTGTTCATTTGGAATGTCAGTCGAAGGAAGAGATTGAAGAGCTGATCTCGCGCACTCCTCGTTTGGACTACTACTGTTGGGACCTGTACGCGCGCGTCTCGCAATGGTACGAGCAAGACAAGGCGAACCTGAAGGTGCGCATGGACGTGCTGCATGCCATCGAACAGGGAGGCAATCCCCTAGCCGAGGTAGCGGACCTCATCTCGACCGCGGTGCTTCGCCGTCACCTCGAGACCATGCAGCGGCTCGACATTGAGTACGACTTCCTGCCGCGCGAAAGCGAAATTCTGCGCCTGCACTTTTGGGACTTGGCCTTTCAGCAACTCAAAGAAAAAGGCGTGCTGTACTTCGAGACCCGCGGCAAGAACACAGGTTGCTGGGTGATGACGCGGCCCAAGCCGGTCAAAGCCGAAATCGATCAGGATGCGCCAAGCGATGGCCCCGACGAAGACGCGAAAGTAATCGTTCGCTCCAATGGCACGGTGGGCTACGTCGGAAAAGACATCGCCTATCACCTCTGGAAATTTGGGCTGCTGGGTCGCGACTTCGGCTACCACCGCTTCTACTCTTATCCTGACAACCACGAAGCCTGGATCTCAGCCGAGCATGGGGTCGAAGATCACCCGCACTTCGGCAGCGTTGCGGCTATTTATAACGTCATCGATTCGCGGCAAAGTGATCCGCAAAACACTGTGATTGAAGCGCTGCGCCTCTTGGGCTACGGCGAGCAAGCCGCCCACTACACTCACTTCTCGTACGAGATGGTGGCGCTCACCCCGCGCTGCGCTATCGACTTGGGCTACGACGTGAGCCCGGAAGACCAGGCCAAGTCTTACATCGAAGTTTCAGGACGCAAGGGGTTCGGCGTGAAAGCCGACGACCTGCTCGATTCCCTCATCGCCGCGGCAAAAAAAGAAGTCGATACCCGTCATCCCGAGCTCAACGATTCCGAGCGCCGGCAAATCAGCGAGCAGATCGCCATCGGCGCACTGCGCTACTTCATGTTGAAGTTCACCAAGCAGTCGGTCATTGCCTTCGACTTCAAAGAAGCGCTGGCATTCGAAGGTGAGACCGGCCCGTACGCGCAGTACGCGGTGGTACGCGCCACTAACATTTTCCGGAAGGCAGGAATCGAGCCGGAGCAGGCGCTGCAAGCGGATGTCGATTTCGCGCGTTTCTTCGCCGACGAGAGTGGAACTGAAATCTGGGAGCTGTGGCTGCTTGCCGGCAAAACGTCGGCGATGATCGAGCAGTGCATCGCCACCACGGAGCCGGCCTACGCCGCCAAACACGCATTCCAACTGGCGCAGCAGTTCAATAACTTCTACCACCGGCATCACATCCTGACCGAAGAAGATGCCGAGCGAAAGAAGTTCCTGCTGGCGACGGCTGCGGTGGTGCGCCGCGAACTCATCCGCATTCTCGGCGCGATGGGCATCACCGTGCCGCCCGTGATGTGAGGAGAGGATGCCAGCTTTTAGCCATGAGCTGTCAGCTATCAACTGCAAGTACCGACCGTGCTCCTATCCGGCCTTGCGTTCTTCAGCCAGCAACGCTTCGCGAACCAGCATCTTGAGATAGGTTTGATAGCGAAGCCCTTTACGCTGCGCCTGCTCCCGCGCGCGGGAAATGTCTTCCGGGGCAAGTCGAATCGTGGTTGTCGGCGTCACTCCCCGGGTACGCACCGTGCCACGCCCGAGGCTTCCGTTCGCAGCCGCCCTTTGCATGGATCCAGCGATATCGTCCTGGTGGGAGGCCCACCAGCGAGCTTCCTCGGTCTCGTTGGCGAACTTAGGAGGTTTCAGATGACGACCACCCTTATTTTTGGTACTTGGCATATAAATTCCTCAATTTTTTGTTTGCTGGAAAGGCAGTCACCACCCTGAGTCTCTGTCCTCGGAAGGTGGTGACGACAACCAGAACGCGGCCCGAGTCCGTTTCTCCGACTTGGATTGTGCGCTCTTCGCCATTTCGGAGCTGCACTTCCACGTCAAGCGGATTACCGAGCACAACTTGTTCAGCCTCTTCGGCAGTTACTTTGTGTTCCGCGATGTGGCTGCGGTTTGCGTCGTCCCATTCGAAGTTCAAGCAGAAGCCTTCCTAACGATTGTAGTTACAACGTAGCTACAGAGCAATTGAATAAGGGTTCCTTGCGAACCACTTCGAGCTCTTTTCGGCTTACCATCAGGTGGTGGAAACAAAAGCGCTGTTTACCCCCAAACCCGTCGCCCACGTCCGCAGCCCTTACTCCGATACCAGCCAGGTTCCCAAGGGCCTGAACGCAAAGCATGACGTCGAAGGCGAACTAGAGATTCTCCCGGAATACGAAATCGGTCTCACCGACATTGAAGGGTTTTCGCACCTCATGGTCGTGTGGGTGTTCGACCGCTCCCACACCGTCGAGCTCTTCGGAAATGTCCCCAGCGACGAGCAGCGGCCGCACGGCGTGTTTGCCACGCGCTCGCCGCGCCGTCCCAATCCGATTGCGATTACCACGGTGGAGCTGCTGGGGCGCGAAGGCCGGCTGCTGCGGGTGCGCGGCATCGACATGCTCGACGGCACGCCCGTCCTGGATATCAAGCCCTACCTGTCGAATGTGCCCGAAGATAAGCTGCGTCGCGGCTGGCTCGCGGAGGCTGAAGCGCGCAAGGGAAAATAAGAGGTGGGAGCCCCCGCATTCATGCGGGGGAATTGGGAGCAATAGCTGGGCTTCAGCCCCGGACTCCTTGCTTCCAATCCGACTTTTCGGATGCCAGTGCTAAAGCGCGACTCTCATCAGTGTCCTGTTCCTCCGCATAAATGCGAAGGCTTCCACCGAACAACGTATCAGCTGACAGCCGATACCTGACAGCTTCTACCACGTGTTGTAGGCCGTACCTTCGGTCGAGGTCTGGCTGCTGCCGCTGTGGACGTCGATAATGCCCGGCTCGGTCTGATCCGGCGACATCAAGGACTCATCGGTAACCGGAACCCAGGTATCACGCGCGTTAGTAAAGGGATCTCTCGGCAGCTCCTTGAGATACCCGGCATCGACCAGGTCCTGCAAGGATTGCGGCGCCTTCTGCTTGTCCAGCGTGTATTGGTCAATCACGGTGCGCAGGTCGTAGAGGTCACTGTGCAAAACCGTTTCGCGTGCGTGGGTGATGGAAATCTGATAACGAGGTATCGCGATCGCCATCAGAATGGCGATGATGCTGATGACCACCATCAGCTCGATCAAAGTGAAGCCGCGTTGTTGGAAACGTCGTTTCATCGAACATCTGAGGAGCCAAGGCCCCGAACTTAAGTTGATCGGTTCGGCGCAACGGAAGCTGCGCCCTTCAAACCACTACCACGTTTTGTACTTCGTTCCGTCCAGCCCGGTTCCCTCGGACTTGGTATACACGTCAAACACACTTTGTCCGCCCCAGGAATCCGAGTCGGGATCGTCCTGCATCGAACGCAGGCCCCATTCCGTTTTCCCCGTCATCGGATCCACCGGAATGTGTCGCAAAAAACGAAGCTTCTTACCGTTGGCATCGACACCTTTGACCAGTGTATCCAAGTCCGGCGGATACCCCTGGCTATCAAGCTTTACCTGGAAGGCTCCGCGGTCCGCGGCGTCCTTGTAGCGGTCAATGGCATCGCGCATCTCCCACAGATCGCGGCGCAGTTCGCGTTCCTTGTTCCGCTGAATGGTTACCCGTACTACCGGCACCGCCGCCGAGGTCAGGATCATCAGGATCGTCATCGCGACGATCAGCTCCACCACGGTAAAGCCGCGCCGCGCTGGACGCTTAGCAGCGCCCGCCACCCGGGCACCCGTAAAACAATCTGGCTGTGAGAAGTGTTTACCCACTACAACTATTCTAGCCCGTGAAAAACAGGCTTGTGAATGCGGAGTTGAACCCCGCTCCGTTCAATATGTTTAGACGCGCCGCTCAGTGGACGGTCACAATCGCTTGCGATCCGCTCGCCGGTAAAGTCTGCATGGAAGCATTCTTCAGTTGAGCGCGGTTGATGTTCAAGGTGGCTTGTCCGGCAGCCTTCGCCTGGAAGGTCAGCGTGAACACGGACCCGTTTCCTGAGACTCCGGCAGTTCCCGGCGGACGTGATGCCGTGAGTTGCACGATCCCCGCAAGAGCATCATCCCGGTGAACTAACGCTACCGGTTGTCCATCCTGCTCCAGCAACGGTCCGTTGGAAACGTTCAGCAACTGAAGCACGCTGGGGTTGTAGGTGATTTGTAGCGGAACAGAATTCACGTTCTGGGCGCCCGCAACACTCACGTTTACCGTGAAGGTCGAACCAATGGCCTGGCTCAGGTTCGCCGGCTCAAAGCTGACAATAGCGCTCCCCTGTGGAGCCGCTGCTGGCGATTGCTCCTGCGGCTGGGCCTGCGACTGCGGAACTCCAGGCTGTACGCCCTGCTGCTGCCCCTGCGGCATCGGCTGCGTAGGCGCGTTTTGTGGCGTACCAGGCCGGCTGGCGACTCCCGGCGAGTTGGTGACCTGCGCCGTCTCCGGCAAAATGCTCGGCCGGTGAAGCTGGATAACATTGGCTGTTCCCACATCGACCGACTTGGTGTTGGAAGCGCTGACCTCTTGTGCGCGCACAATATGCGGCACCAGCATGAAGACCAACTCGTTGTCCTGATGCTGCTTCTGTTCACTCGCGAACAGATAACGGAAGAACGGTATCTGCGCTAGTCCAGGAATGCCTTGCAGGTTCTTGGTGTCGGTCTCCTCCAGGATGCCGCCCATGATATTGGCTTCACCCTCTTTCAACCGTATCTCCTGCTCAATCTTGCGCTGGCCGATGACGGGCTGTTGAATGCCGCCAATGTTCTGGTAGGAATCAACTGCCGAAATGTCCATCGCAACTTTCAGCGTGACTTCATCCAGCCCGTGAACCCGGGGCGTGATATCTACGTTCACACCCACATCGATGTAGTTGAACTGCGTATTCACCAGCGGGTTGATGCCGACACCGCCAATGCCAGGCTGGAACGAACCGGTCGCGACCGGAACGCGCTGTCCCAGCTTGAGCGATGCCTTTTGGCCATCGAGCGCACGCACCTGCGGCTGTTGCAGTATCTTCGACGTGCTGTCGGTGTAGAGGAAGTAAGCTGTCGCCGATCCCACCGTCACCTGGAAATTGGTCGCGTTCAAGTGCGCCAGGCTGTTCAGGTTAATGGCGCCGGTGGCCGATCCTGTGGTGGTAGTTACCGTACCGTTGCCCGTGCCGACGTTGGTGCCGGAGGTCGAAGTCGAGGTGCTGCTGTTATCGACCAGTGTGGCCGACACTGACGAGGGCGGCTGAATGCCCAGGTTCTGCATCTTGTTACGCTGCACCTGCATGATGACCACTTCGACCACGACCTCGGGTCGCGACTTGTCGAGGTCCTCGATCAGCTTCTCAGCCATCGCGATCTGGTCGGGCGTTCCGCGAACCACGATTGCCTGTTGCGACGGGAACTGCTGCAGACGCTGGGTATCAAGAAGAGTGCGGAGAATATTTACCAGGTCCTGCAGTTCGTTTGGTTGCGACAGGTTCGTGAGGTAAAAAGTGCGGATGACGCTTTGTTCCAGTTCCTTGCGCTTCGCCGGAGTATCGGCGGCAACAAAAATCGTGTTCGGAGTTACCGGACGCCAGAAAGTCTTCGACTCCAGGGCTGTAATCTCGAGTGCCTGCTCCAGCGTCACGCCGTTCAGGTCAACGCGAATGCGCCGTGAGGTGTAATCAGGATCGAAGAGCACGTTGATGCCCGCCAGCTTGCCGATCGATTCATATACGGTTTTGCTGTCTTCGCTCAGCCGCAGTGTAATCGGCGTGTCGGAGATAGGCGCCAGCTCAACTGGCCCGGTCGCCTGCTCCATCCGTTTATGCAACTGTGACGCCGGCGTAGGCTGCGGAGCGGTCCCGTTTTCGATCTGCTCGTTCTTCCGCAGGACATCTCGTACCTTGTTGGCCTCTTGCTGGGCGATGAAGCTGGAAGGATCGATGCCCAGCGCCCGCTCAAACATGGTCAGCGCTTCTTGCAGCTTGCCGCTGTTCACCAGCAATTCGCCCTGGTGCACCAGCGAAGCCGCCGCCAGAAATCTGACACGCTCAAACGACGCACGATAGGTGAGGTCCCCTGGCTTAAGTTCGTAGGCCTGGTGGTACAAGTTGTAGGCGGTCACGTAGTCGAGCCGGGTCTCAGCCGCCAGCGCTTGCTTATAGAGAGCTTTGGCCTTGTCAGTGGCTCCCGCTACCGAGACAGCGATCAGCAGCAGGACCAGGACGCAGGTGAGCCGTTTCATTGCAATCCTTATGATTTCGGGATACATCCAGACCCCTCGCCGCTGGAACGTCTGGGCGGGATTCGGGCCTGTGTTTCAGACTTCAGTGTACGCAATTTGTGAGCATCGTGGCGTTTCAAAACGCGGACCTACTCGCGATAGAAGCCGATGATGAAATCGGCGCGATTATAGCATCCGCCTCTCATCTACATGCCTTTGTTAACCGCGTGTTAGCATACAAACTCGGGTTCGCAGCATCCGCTTCAGTCGCTCGATCCCGCGCCACGCGGGTGGTCAACTCAGTTCAAGCAATCTACTTCCATGGCTCGCCGAACCCAATCCACCGTTACCGAGAAGCCGAAAGCGACCCGTCGCGACCCCGTCTCCAGTGGAGAGCGCGATGCTTCTCAGAACCGCGCCGCGTCGCACAACTACTTTCTGCTGGAGAAGATCGAAGCCGGCATCGCCCTGCGCGGAACCGAGGTCAAGTCCATTCGCGCCGGCCGCGCCAACCTCAAAGACGCTTACGGCCTCATCAAGGACGGAGAACTCTGGCTCATTAACGCCCACATCGGCGAGTACGACCACGGCAACATCTTCAACCACGAGCCTATCCGCACCAGGAAACTGCTGGTTCACAGGAGCGAGCTCGACAAGCTGACCGGCAAGACGCAGCAAAAGGGCCTGACCCTGATTCCTACCCGCATGTACTTCCGTAATGGGAAGGCCAAAGTTGAACTTGCGTTGGCTAAGGGCAAACAGACTTGGGACAAGCGCGAAACGGAACGACGCCGCACCGCCGACAAGGAAGCCCGCGAAGCCATTCGCAGCCGTAAGGCGTAGCTGGCCACGTTTTTTTAGCGGGAAGATAAATAAGCCGACCCGTGCGCTACCTCAGTAAAAACCCAGCCCAAACCCCGGGCGCGCCGCCGGAAAAGCTGCTCCTTTGTTATGCTTCCCGCCATCCAACGGATAGTCGCACAGGTTCCCGCCCATTCATGAATCCCGTTGATTTGAAATCCAGATACGCCGCTGACGCCCCTCCGCACGAGAGTACTGCGCTGCTGCGCCTCGACCACGTGCGCAAGAACTACGAAACCGACGGGCAGGTAGTGCATGCGGTTGATGATGTCTCGCTGAATGTGAAGCCGGGCGAGTTCCTGGCCCTCACTGGACGCAGCGGCTGCGGCAAATCGACCTTGCTGAATCTAGCCGGAGCCATGGACTTCCCCACCTCAGGCTCCGTCTGGCTCGACGGCGAGTCAACCTCGCAGCTCAACGATGCCGGGCTCACCCAGGTGCGGCGACAGAAGGTCGGCTTCATCTTCCAGTCGTTTCAGCTGCTCAACACTTTGTCTGTGATGGAGAACGTAGAGTTGCCGCTGCTGCTCGCCGGCGTCAGTGAGACCCGCGAGCGCGCTGAGCAGCAGTTGGAATCGGTTGACATTGGCGAACTCGCCTCGCGCATGCCGCACCAGCTCTCCGGCGGACAGATGCAGCGCGTGGCCATTGCGCGTGCCATGGTCCATCGGCCGGTACTAGTATTGGCTGACGAGCCAACCGGAAATCTCGATACCGCCACCGGCAATTTGATCCTTGGACTGCTGCGTCGCATTGCCGACGAGCGTGGTGTCGCCATCATGATGGCCACGCACAGCGCTGAGTCCGCGCGTTACTGCGACGCCGAAGTGAAAATGCGCGACGGCCGCATCGAAGAGCTTCGGCCGCAATAAATTGGTGGAGCACGCCTTCACCGGCTGCGGGCAACGCCGGTCGCAATGGAGTTTTGAAGGGGCGCAGCTTTAGCTGCGCCGAAAAAGTCTTTATTTTTCATCTCGCGAGCGGACTTTAGTCCGCGAGCGACCACTATTTCAGCAGCCTCTTCAGGCGTGGCATGCAGCGCGCTTTTAGAAACCGGCTTTAGCCGCTGAAGCAATACAGGAATTCACCTCAGCGGCTGAAGTCACACGAACATCGACATTTTTCGTACCCCCGACGAGGTTTCCAGAACTCTTTACCCATGCCACGGCTCCGCATCTTCCGCCGCCTGATCCTTCGCCCCTTCTTCCGCGAGCCGCTGCGGACCTCGCTGGTCATCTTCGCGGTCGCGCTTGGCGTGGCCGTAGTGTTGGCCATCGAACTGGCAGGCAATGCCGCCGCCGGTTCTTTCCGCTCGTCAATGGAGACGCTGGTCGGCAACTCCGATCTCGAAGTCCGCGCGGTCGGTGGAGTGCCCGACAGCGTTATCGCCAAGCTCGCGCAGCTTCCCTTTCCGATCGCCATCCATCCGCGCATCGAAGACTCCGTTGTGGTCGCCGATACCGGGGAAACTCTTCCCCTCATCGGCCTCGATCTCGTCGGAGACGCCTCAAGTCTCATTGCTTCGGATCGTGCTCCCGCCAACATTGACTTCAAAGCCGACGATCTGAACGCACTCAGCGACGCCAACAATATCTGGGTCAGCGAACATCTCGGCAAGACCGTTGGCGACAAGCTGCGACTGCAGGTTAACGATCGCGTAGTCGAATACACCGTTCGCGGCCTGCTGAAGGATTCCGGCAGCGGCGACTTCGTTGTGATGGATATCGCCACCGCCCAACGTGATCTCGGCCGCGCGGGACGCGTTGATCGCGTACTGGTGCAGTTGCCCCGCTCCGGCTCGCTGGAACAATGGGAAAACAAGCTGCGCTCGGCACTGCCAACCGGAGTCGAACTTCACCGCGAAGGCAGCCAGACCGACGAGAATCGCCGCATGCTGGCAGCCTTCCGCTGGAACCTGCGCATTCTCAGTTACGTTGCGCTGGTAGTCGGCTCGTTCCTCATCTACAACACGATTTCGGTTTCTGTCGTCCGCCGCCGCGCCGAGATCGGCATCGTCCGTGCTCTCGGCGCGACCCGCGTCGCCGTCATGACCGCCTTCCTCGGCGAAGCAGTCTGCTTCGGAATTGCCGGTGGCGTCCTGGGACTGTTTCTCGGCCGTCTCATGGCGACCGGTGCGGTGAAGTTGCTCGGCGCAACCGTCGATGCGCTTTACGTCAGCAGCCGGCCAGCTCCCATTGAGCTCACGCCAGCAATGATTGGCCTCGGCCTTTTCATCGGCATCGCCGTCTCGCTCGCCTCCGCCGCCGCGCCCGCCCGTGAAGCCTCGTTAGTTTCGCCGGTTGAAGCCATGGCCCGCGGCGAGCGCGAATACGCCGCCCGCGTCCACCAACTCCGCGACCTCTGGATCGCCCTCGTCTTCGCTCTGCTTGCCGTGGCCGCATCGCGCATGCCAGCCGTCGCAGGCAAGCCTTTCTTCGGCTACGCGGCTGCGCTGCTGTTCATTGCCGCCTCGGCATTTGCCATCCCCGCAATGATCAGCGGACTGGCTGCCATTTCGTCAAACCTGTTGCGCCGTGTGGCAGGGGTCGAAGCCATGCTGGCGTCGCGCAGCTTGTCTTCGTCGCTGCGTCGCAGTGCGGTCCTGGTTGGCGCACTCTCCACCGCGATCGCGATGATGGTTTCCGTCGGCATCATGGTGGGCAGCTTTCGCCAAACCGTGCAGACATGGATTGACGACCAGTTGAAAGCAGACCTCTTTCTGCGCCCTGCCGGGGATCCCGCCTCCGACCGCCATCCGACGATTGACCCGGCTTTGGCCGATGCCATCGCCCGCCTGCCCGGTGTCGCCGGTATGGACCGTTTTCGCGGATACGAAATCAGCTACCAGGGAATGCCCGCCACGCTGGGCTCGGCCGACACCGAAGGCGTACACCAGTTCGGCCGCGCTGAGTTTATCTCCGGCCACCCCAGCCGGCAGGTCTATGCCGAAATGCGCCAGGGCGACTATGTAGTCATAAGCGAGCCGTTCGCCAACAAGCATCACGTCGCAACTGGCGACACCATCACGCTGCCGCTGGGAAAATCGAACGTCCCGTTTCGCGTCCTCGACGTCTTCTACGACTACGGAAGCGAGAAGGGATACATCGTTGTTGACCGCTCGATTTTGCTGAAGTATCTGCCGGACGAGGCGCCGTCGAACCTGGCGGTTTACGTTGCCGACGGGGCCAACCTCGACACCGTCAAAGCCGAGGTGGAGAAGGTAGTCGCGCACCGCAATATCCTGATCTTCACCAACCGCCAGCTGCGCAAAGAGGCGCTGCTGATCTTCGATCGCACCTTTGCCATCACCTATGCGTTGGAATTTGTCGCCGTAATCGTCGCCGTCTTGGGTATCGCCGGCGCGTTGCTGACGCTGGTCATCGACCGCCAGCGCGAACTGGCTCTGCTGCGCTTTCTGGGAGCCGCGCAGTCGCAGATCCGCAAGCTCATCTTGTTCGAGGCCGGGCTGCTGGGCCTGCTGGCCAATCTTGCCGGGCTTGTGCTCGGCGTCGTCTTGTCGCTGCTGCTGGTCTTCGTCATCAACAAGCAGTCCTTCGGCTGGACCATCCAGTTTCACTGGCCCGTCGCCGTGGTGCTGGGCGCGATCACCGTGGTGTATGCGGCAACCGTGCTCGCCGGCTTTTATCCCGCGCGCATTGCTACCCGGCTCAACCCGATTGAGGTTATCCATGAGGAATAGGCTGATC
The DNA here is from genome assembly GCA_963791965.1 of uncultured Acidobacteriaceae bacterium. Lineage (GTDB taxonomy): Bacteria > Acidobacteriota > Terriglobia > Terriglobales > Acidobacteriaceae > CAVVDY01. The sequence continues at coordinate 911,376 of CAWBUK010000011.1, forward strand.
GCGCTCGCGCTGCTGCTTTTGTACGTATTGCCGCTCGGCGCGCAATATAAAACTGCGCAGCCCGGCTTCGATTACCAGTTCCCTCGCGATCACTTCAACCATCCCGACTACCGCACCGAATGGTGGTACTACACCGGCAACCTCAGAGCTGCCGACGGCCATCGCTTTGGATTCGAGCTCACCTTCTTCCGCCTCGCTATCTCGCGTGATGCAACACCGATGCATCGCCCTGGGGCGTACAGGATCTCTACGTCGCTCACCTTGCACTAAGCGATATCGACGGCAAGCGCTATTACCATGTGCAGCGCGTGAACCGCGCCGGGCCCGGACTCGCGGGCGCGAGCCTCGAACAGTCACGCGTGTGGAATGGCAACTGGCAGGCGACGATCCACGGCGACACCCAGCAGCTACAGGCCATCACCGAGCAATTCTCTCTGCAACTTGATCTGCTCACCCACAAGCCGCCGGTGATTCATGGCAAGCAGGCGTCAGCCAGAAGTCCGCGGGTCTTGGCCACGCCTCGCATTACATCTCGTTCACGCGTTTGCTGACCAGCGGCACGATTGAGTTGAATGGCAAAAGTTACAAGGTCAGCGGCACCTCCTGGATGGATCACGAGTACTTCACTCACGAACTCGACCCTAATCAGGCGGGCTGGGATTGGGTGAGCTTGCAACTCGACGACAACACCGAGTTGATGCTGTATCGCTTCCGCCACAAGGACGGCACGCTCGACCCCTTCTCGTCGGGAACCTACATCGACGCCGCAGGTAAGTCGCGGTTTTTGTCAGTCGCGGATTTCACCATGACGCCACACGGCGAAAGCTTCACCAGCCCGGCAACGAAAGCGACCTACCCCATCCAGTGGCACGTGACCATTCCGTCGCTCAAGCTCGACGTCGAACTGCGTACTCCGCTGCCCGATCAGGAACTGGTCAGCCAAGGCCACGCCAGCCTGACCTATTGGGAAGGCGCCATCACCATCACCGGCACCCGCGACAGTAAACCTTGCTCCGGCGTCGGCTACCTGGAGATGACGGGATATACCAGGCCGGTGCATCTGGGCGAGTGATAGTCTTTGGGTGCCCCATTCCGCCATCCCTTGGCGGGGTGGGGATTTTGACTTGTTCTTGAACTTGATCACGAACCTCTACCCGGCGTGGACTTTCCCGATTGATCTGACGCCTGACGCCTGATACCTGACACCTGATACCTACTCTGCGTAAACTCGAACCTTGCACCCAGAATCAAACTTCTGCACCGTCGAACGCCACGCTCGCGCCGCGATTGTCCGCCTCATCTCTGACGACGGTACCAACCGCCTGAGCGTCGCACGGGTGCAAGCGTTGACAGCTGCCGTAACCGAACTCGCGGATGAGCGGCCCGCAAAGCTCATCCTCACCGGCAACGCTCACTTCTTCTCCGCCGGAGCCGACCTGCACCAAATCGCGGCACTCACCGGCCCCGAAGCGTTTCGCTTCGCCAAGATGGGACAGGCGCTTATGAACGCCGTGGCCAGCTTTCCTGCACCTACCATCGCCGCTATCCACGGCTACTGCATGGGCGGCGGCCTCGACCTGGCGCTCGCCTGCCAGCGGCGCATTGCCGGCCCCCACGCCATCTTCGGTCATCGCGGCGCTGCTCTCGGACTCATCACCGGATGGGGTGGAACCCAACGCCTCCCGCGCATCGTCGGCAAGGCCCGCGCCATTGAGATGTTTATCGCCGCCGAAAAGCTGAACGCAAAAAAGGCGCTGGCATTCGGCTTGGTGGAAGCCGTGGTGAATGACCCGCTGGCAGCTGCAATTGAAACGGCGCAGCTTTAGCAACGGCGATCGAAGGGATGTAGCTTTAGCTTGTGGCAGTAATTGAAGGGGCGCAGCTTTAGCTGCGCCGGCGCCAAGTCTTGATTGGTGTCATCCCTCGTCCGCCGCGGCGGACGAGGGAGCCTGCAGTTTGTGTCCGGGCCTGCAATTCACGGTGAGAGGATTCACTCCCGGCGAGCCACCCTTCGCTTACCGCAATACCCGGCACGAATAAGTCTTGATCACCAGCCACACCTTCGCGCCCTCCGCCAGCTGTAACGCCCTCACCGCCCCCGGCGTGACGTGAACCTCGAACACGGCTCCGCAGTCGACATGCGCGATCACGATTGCATCCCGCTGCTCAAGCTTCGTCACCGTCCCGGCAATCACGTTCCGCGCGCTTAGTCCCTCGGGACGCACCGTCGCAACCATAATGTCGCCCGCGCGAATCCCCACCCGAATCGCCTGGCCGGGATCGACGCGCGTCAACGGCACCTCCAGATCCACCTGCGACCCGGCGATGGGACACGCCATGGTGCCCTGCTCCACATGCCGCTCAATTACGCTGCCGTCGAAGACGTTCTCGAAACCCGCGAGCTGGGCCACGCTCTCCAACTCCGGCCGATGTAGCGCGTCCTGCGGAAGCCCCCGCGCCACGATGCGGCCGTTCTCCAGCACAAGCATCTGCTCGCCCAAGGCAAACACCTCTTCGCGATCATGCGTGACATAGAGGATGGGAATCCCGAAGCGCTCGTTCCACGCCCGCAAGTCGGCGACAATCCTGGCCTTCGTCGCCGCATCCAGCGCGGTGAGCGGCTCGTCAAGCAACAAGGTGCATGGCCTCGTCACCAGTGTCCGTGCCAGCGCTACTCTTTGACGCTCGCCACCCGAAATCTCACCCGGACGCCGCGACGCCAGCGTAGCGATACGAAACGAGTCCATGATCTCCGCCGCCCGGCTTCGCCTCTCCGCAGCATCCAACGTCGCCAGCCCGTACTCAATGTTTTGCACCACCGACATGTGCGGAAACAGCGCCAGGGTTTGGAACAGGTATCCGGTATGACGCTGGCGCACTGGGAGGTCTACCTTCGCCGCCGCATCGAAAAACTTCTCCGCGCCGATGCTGATCGCGCCTGCGTCCGGCCGTTGCAATCCTGCGATGCAGTCGAGGATGGTTGTCTTTCCCGCGCCCGACACGCCAAAAAGAATCGTGATCCCGGCAGCAGCTTCGAAAGCGACATCCAGCTCAAACCCGCCTCGCGTCCCCGCGCCCAGGCGCTTGCCTATGCGGACGCTCAACCCCGAAGCGCGTGTCACCGCTGGCATGCCGCTCAACGCAACTCCCATGGCACCCAGCCGTTGTGCCGGCGCAGCGCGTACAAGCAGGTCAAGAGCAACAGGCACAGCACCAGCAGCAATCCCGCCGTCTCATTCGCCACTCGATAATTCAGCGCCTGCACCTGATCGTAAATAAGAATCGAAACTGTCTGCGTCGCCCCGGGAATATTGCCACCGATCATCAGCACCACACCGAACTCGCCCAGCGTATGGGCGAAGCTCAACACAAATCCGGTCAGCACGCCGGGAAAACTGAGCGGCAGCACGATCCGCCAGAACGTCCGCCAGCGCGAAGCTCCAAGAATCGCCGACGCCCCTATCAGCTTGCGATCCACCGACGCAAATGACGCAGCCATTGGCTGTACCGAGAACGGCAGGCTGTAGATGACCGACCCGATGACGAGTCCAGTGAAGGTAAACGCCAGCCCGTGTCCCGTCACTGACTGATACCAGCGCCCAACGGGACTCATCGGCCCCAGCGCCACCAGCACATAAAATCCCAACACTGTGGGCGGCAGCACGATCGGCAGCGACACCACCGCCTCCGCCAGAAATTTCCCTCGCCACCGCGAGAACGCAAGCCAGTACGCGAGCGGCAGGCTGATCAGCAGCAGTATCAACGAGACCACCACTGCCAGTCGCAGCGTCAGCGCCAGTGCCTGAACCATCATGATTATTGTGTGCGGAACCCGTACTGCTGCAGGATAGCCCGCCCCTCCGCCGACGTCACATACTTGAGAAACGCCTCCGCCGCGGCCTTGTGTTTCGAGCTACTAACGATCGCCGCCGCCTGCGACATTTCCGGATACGCATCCCCCGGCAACTCCCAGTAACGCCCCGCATCTTTCATCGCCGGCGAGAGCGCCAGCGACAGCGCGATCAACCCTGCCTGCGCGTTACCCGATTGCACAAACTGTGCCGCCTGGCTGATGTTCTCTCCCATCACCAGCTTCGGCGCAACCTTGTCCTTCAGCCCGAAGTGTTCCAGCGCCGCCATGGCCGCCCGCCCATACGGCGCATGTTGCGGATTCGCAATCGCAATGCGACGCACCTTCGCAGCGCTCAGCAAGTCCATCTTGAGCTTCTGCGGATCAAGTCCCAGCGAGTTTGGCACCCACAGAACCAAGTGGCCCACGGCGTATATCCGAACCGACGACCGCTCCACCAGCCCAACATCTGCCAACTTTTGCGGATAGCCGCTGTCGGCTGAAAAGAACAGATCGAACGGCGCTCCATTCTGAACCTGCGAAAACAAGTTGCCCGACGAGCCAAACGACAGCTTTACCTCGGTACCGCTGGCCCTGGTGAACCGCTGCGCCAGGTCTTTCAGTGCGTAATTTAGGTCTGCCGCCGCCGCAACCGTGATCTCTTCGCGACCCGGCTGCGCCACGACGCCCGCAGCTACGCAAAAAACCAGAACCGCAGTTATCCATTTCATGGCTGCAGAAAGCTCCTGAACCCGCTGGAGTGCAACCGGACCAGCGAAAATCCGCAACTCGTCCCTCCCGCCACCCTGGAACTAGCACCTTTTTGCCACTACACAATGCACGACAGAGTCATTCCTGCCTTGACCCTCAGCAGCTTTCGTGTGACAGTATCTTGCGATGGCTACTCGGGCCGGGAACTTTGAAATCCGGTCGAATTTCTTTCTTGCGGCGTACCCTGATTGCCAAAACACCGATGATACGCATTGAGGTCACACTCAACGCCGACCCTACCGCCATCAGTCCGGTGGTAGAAGGCATTATGGAAATGGCGCGCCGCCTCGAATGTGCCACTGGCAAAGAATTCGAGATCGAAACCGCCATTCGCGAAGCCTTGGCCAACGCCATCGTACACGGTTGCAAGGGCGATCCCGAGCAAAAGGTACAGTGTTGCGTCGCCTGCGATGACGAGCGCGGAATGCTGATCATCGTCCGCGATCCCGGCCCCGGCTTCGACCCCTTCCGCGTCCCGGATCCACTCAACGGTGAGAACATCTACTCTAACCACGGGCGCGGTATCTTCCTGATTAACCAGCTCATGGATGAAGTGAAGTTTGAACGCAACGGCACCGAAATTCACATGCGGAAGTACTAGCAGCAGCTCTTGGCTCTTGGCATTGTGGAATCGATCGTGGGTGCCCCATTCCGCCATCTTTTGGCGGGGTGGGGATTCTGACTTCAGGCTGTGCCCTCTCTTCGCCTTCGCACTTCGCTGTTTTCGCGGTCCGCTCTACGGGCTTCGGCTTTCTTCGCCGATGATGATCGGTTTTGCCGCCCAGCTCGCATCGCCGACTCTCCAAGCCCGGCAGGGCGACCAGCATGACAGCCCAAGCACGCAGGCCTTTCTTTGGCCGGAGTGCTGGGTAGGTTTCCCCTTTGCGATTCAGAGCCCCCCCGGGGACGACACGAAGGGGGCGGAGCTTTGGCTGCGCCATCAGGGCCCAACAGATTTGTCATCACGAGCCCGCCCCGGCGGGCGAGGGATCTGCTTGCTCCCCAACTTCACAATCCCCCCGGGACGGCACTGATTTCGATTCCGTGGTGTCTAATCTCAAGTGGCCTCCGATAACAACACTTCGAGGAGACAGAGGCGTTTACTAATGATGGCGGCCGCCATCGTTGCCACCTCCGCTTTTGCATTTTTCGTTTGGTTCAACTATGCATGGGCACTCTGGAATCTGCCCTCATTGACGCGCCGGCTGGAAACTGTTGCCCTCAACACTTTCGGAGACGCTTGGGAGAGGCAGAGTCGAACGCTAAGCGGTTCACACGCGACCGATTGCGGACGAGTAGGGATTCGTGCGAACCCAGCCATTGCCACCGAATGCGCTGTCAAATCCTTTCGTGCGGGTAAACCGTTTCGAGTGCGCTACGACCTGCAGGGAATCGACTCCGCTGCTTCTGCCGGGCTGGTATTCACGCCTGACCACAATTTGTATGCGCTGGAGTTTGACGGTGACCCCATGGGACAAGGTGGAACGTCATGGTCGAGACAGCGCGTTAACCAAGAGGCATGTCCGCACCCCTACCAGCTATACGTCAACCCCAACGGCCGTCTGAACTGCTTCCAGAAAGAAGCCGTGCCGCCACACGATGTGATGTCTCCCAACGCCGAGTCCTACTAAACTTACGTCAGGCTGCCTTCATGGTGTTGTCCCGGAAAGGCCGCAGCTTCAGCTGCGCCATCAGGGCCCCACAGATTTGTCATCACGAGCCCGCCCCGGCGGGCGAGGGATCTGCTCTGGCTCCCCTCGGAATGCTCTCTCCCCAAGGCATCCATAACCCACCACACCCTAAGCCCGGCAGGGCGACCAACATGGCAGCCCGGCACGCAGCGCAGCGGAGTGCCCGGTCCCCTTACCCACCCGGCCGCGACAGCACATACGTGAACCGCTGCTTCAGCTTCAGGAACGGCGTCTCAATCCAGCGATACGAAATCGCTGCCATCGCTACGGTAAACGCAAACCCAACGAAATCGCGCAGCGCATAACGCGCCAGGTTCGCCCCCTGGTTCGGAACCACGTAATCCGAGATCAGCAGCCCCAGGATATGAAACACGTACAGCCCATACGATATTCGTCCCAAGTACACCAGCGCCTTGGGCGGATTGGCCCCATCGCGCAGCACCGCGAACAGCAGCAAAACGCATCCCAACGCGACAGCGGGATATCCCACAACAATGCGCGAGGTGGTCAACGGATCGCTCTTGATACCGAAATACAGCGCGCCGCTCGCAATACAGGCCGCGCCCGCTACCGTCATCGCTACCCGCGCCAGCCGCGAGAGCTGCGGTACCGCTCCGCGCAGCAGCACCGCCATCAGTATTCCCGCCGCAATGGGATCGAGTTGCACCAGCGTGTTGCACCACACCTGGCTCTCCCAGCGATGATGCGCGCCAAGATAGAAGCGGGTCGCCGTCGCCACCCCCAGCAGCCCCACCGCGATCGCCACCATCGTCATCTGCGAAACCCGGCGCACAATCAGCGGCCACGTCAGGTAGAACTGCTCCTCGATCGACACGCTCCACAACGGAAAGATCACCGACGACGGGAATCCCACGAACACGATGTACCAGTTGCCCGCCAGTGCTGAAAACGCCAGCCCCGCCTGCCATCCCATGTGCTGACCGGGAACAAACCACTGCATCGCCACCGCCAGTGCCAGGAAAAAGAAGTACAGCGGCCAGATGCGCAGAATCCGGCGCACGTAGAACGACTTCACGTCCAGCGTTCCGACCAGCTCTTTTTCGCGTAACAGCAGTTCCGTGATGAGATACGCGCTCAGAACGAAGAACAGGCTCACCCCGAACGCTCCGCTGGCGCCAATGCCCGACAAGATTGCTCCCAGGCTTGCTGGCACGCCCAGCTTGGCCCAGAACTCCGGCTGATGCGGCAGGGCATGATGTAAAAAAACCATCAGAAAAGCGAAGAACCGCAGCGCGTCTAGCTCAGGATGATAAAAGCGCGAGGTGGCCGTGCGAGCGCTTTCGCCCGCGCCGATTTCAGCAGCAATTGTTGTCAGAGACGCCAATAGGAAATTGTAAATGAGGGGTTAGAGCGGTTCGCGGCTGGGCCCTGGCTTCGGTGGGAGCCCTCGCATTCATGCGGGGGGAGGGCCGCCGCATTCATCCGACACGAACCCGGGTGGAGCACCGCTTCAGCGGTGCATACACGCCACACTAAAATCCGTCGGCTTTAGCCGCGGCTCGGCTGACCGACCCTGACATTCGCTCTCTGGATTAACGCTCGCCGCGCAGCGCCCAAGCTGCGAAGCAGCGACTCCGCTTTTAGCCCCGCGGCGCAAGCCCGGGGTACGCTGCCCCAAACGGCTCGGCTGGCCGCGCAGCGGCCCGCGATTGTACGCCGAATTCCGCCGCATTCATCCGACACGAACCCGGGTGGAGCACCGCTTCAGCAGTGCCTACACGCCACACTAAAATCCGTCGGCTTTAGCCACGGACGTATTTCTCTCACCGGGCCGGGAATCCTACTTCGGAGTTGTACCGTTCGTCTCCTTCGTCTGTGCTTCGGCCGCCTTTTCCGCCGCCGCGACTATCTCCGGAAGCCGCTTCTTTAAAATCGGATCTACAGCCTGCATCGATTCCGTCATCATCGCCGGCATCTCCTTCAGTAGCTTCTGCCCCGATTCGGAGTTGTAGAAAGCAATGATGCTTTGCACGTCGGCGTGCGTAAGATGTCGCTGGTATACAGGCACGATGGCGTCCATCAATTCATCCACCGAAAACGTCTTGATGACGTTCTGCATGTACTCGCCGGTGACCTCCGCCACTTTGCGAAGCTCCAGCGGAGTAGCGTCCGGGTGCTTCAGCCGATACGCATCCGCCGCAGTATTAGCCGATTGCTGTGCCATGTTTTGCCACAGGAGCAGCACTCTTTGTCGCGCCCCGCTCAGTGCCAAAAGTTGCTGCACGTCATCATTGGTAGCCGCATCGAGCTGCTGCTGGCAGGCGGCTGATAGGAAGCTGGCTGACACTACGAGAGCGACGATCACGAAGTTTCGCATAATGATCGCCATTATGAGATAGGTCGGGGATATCGTCTAGGAGAATTGCGCGTTAGCCGCTCGGGTGAGATTCGGGCGTTCCCATTATGGAAGCCGGCTACAGCGCGGCCTGGTGACGACAGACGGACTCACGCCGCATCGTTTTTCGCTGCCAATAATTTGCTCCCGCAATTCCGCCACCAATGGAAGAAACGCTCCGGCCGCGCCATCGCCGAGTTGCACCAGCCGCTGCTCGATATCGGCAACCACAGCTTCGGCTTCTTGCAATGCCCGTGAACTGAATTGCCCGTTGCCCTGCATGCGATGCGCTTTCGCATCGTCCACCAGGCCAAAGCCACTCTCTACATCGGCCTCAATCAACTGAATCAGCACCTGGTCAGACACTTTGCGGCGCTCAGGTTGAAACATCGCGGAGCTCCTTCCCTCCCGAGTCGGCTCGTGCTCAGGTATAGGGCGCGGGAAGTCAATTCAAAAACGTGTCCGGCACAATAACACAAACCCCGCCGCCTCGTCCCCCGGTGGAGTACGCCTTCAGGCGTACATTTGGGCGCACCTGGATATTTGTTACTCCGCGAGGGCTTCAGCCCTCGCGGACTCTTCTCCTAATTCACCCTCTTCGTCGCCAGGTCGTAGCGGTCGCCATTCATCACCTTGGCCCACGCTGCCGCGAAGTCCTGCACGAACCGCTCCTTCGAGTCGGAACACGCATACACCTCGGCCAGCGCGCGCAATTGCGAGTGCGACCCAAACACCAGGTCTACCCGCGTGCCCGTCCACTTCACCGCACCGGTCTTACGGTCCCGGCCCTCATATACTCCGTCACCATCGGTGACCGAAGGCTGCCACTTCGTGTTCATGTCCAGCAGGTTGACGAAGAAGTCGTTGCTGAGTGTGCCCGGCTTGTCGGTAAACACCCCGTGCTTCGATCCTCCGTAATTCGCGCCCAGCACCCGCAGTCCCGCCACCAGCACTGCCATCTCCGGAGCGGTGAGCCTCAGCAGCTGCGCCTTGTCCACCAGGTGCTCCTCGGCCGAAATTCCGTTTCTCGATCCCAGGTAGTTGCGGAAGCCATCGGCCTTCGGCTCCATGGCTGCGAACGACTGCACATCCGTCTGCTCCTGCGAGGCATCGGTGCGTCCCGGCGCGAACGGAACCTTCACCTCGTGCCCAGCTTTCTTCGCCGCTTCTTCCACCGCCGCGTTTCCGCCCAGCACGATCAGGTCAGCCAGCGACACCTTCTTGCCTGCTCCGCTGTTGAACTCTTTCTGGATCGCCTCCAGCTTCGGCAGCACCTTTGCCAGCTCCGCCGGCTGGTTCACTTCCCAGCTCTTCTGCGGCTCCAGCCGGATGCGCGCCCCATTCGCTCCGCCGCGCTTGTCCGAGCCACGGAACGACGACGCCGATGCCCACGCCGTGGTAATCAGTTGCGAAATCGACAGACCCGACTTCAGGATCTTCGCCTTCAGATCCGCAGCATCCTTGTCGTCAATCAACGCGTGGTCGGCGGCCGGCAGCGGATCCTGCCACAACTGCACCTCCTTGGGCACCAGCGGCCCCAGGTAGCGCGACACCGGACCCATGTCGCGATGCGTCAGCTTGAACCACGCCTTGGCGAACGCGTCGGCAAGCTCCTGCGGATTGTCGTGGAAGCGCTTCGAAATCGGCCCGTAGATCGGATCCATGCGCAGCGCCAGGTCCGTCGTCAACATCTGCGGGGCATGCTTCTTCGCGGCGTCGTGAGCGTCGGGAACCGAACCCGCGCCATCTCCATTCTTGGGCATCCACTGGTAGGCGCCCGCCGGACTCTTCGTAAGTTCCCACTCGTACTTGAACAGGTTCTCGAAAAAGTTGTTGCTCCATTTCGTCGGAGTCGTCGTCCAGGTCACCTCGATGCCGCTGGTGATGGTGTTCGACCCGTTGCCGCTGCCCAGAGTGTTCTTCCAGCCCAAACCCTGCTCTTCCATGGGGGCTGCTTCCGGCTCACGACCGACGTACTTGGGCACTTCGCCCGCGCCGTGCGTTTTGCCAAAGGTGTGTCCGCCCGCGATCAGCGCCACCGTCTCCTCGTCATTCATCGCCATGCGTGCAAAGGTCTCGCGAATGTCGTGCGCCGCCGCCAGCGGATCAGGCTTGCCGTTCGGCCCTTCCGGGTTCACGTAGATCAGCCCCATCTGCACTGCCGCCAGCGGATTGTCCAGCTCGCGTTCGCCGCGATAGCGTTCGTCGCCCAGCCACGTTCCCTCGCAGCCCCAGTGGATATCTTCCGAGGGCTCCCACACGTCTTCGCGTCCGCCGCCGAAGCCGAAGGTCTTGAAGCCCATCGATTCCAGCGCCACATTCCCGGCAAGAACCAGCAGGTCGGCCCATGACAGTTTCTTGCCATACTTCTGCTTGATGGGCCACAACAGCCGACGCGCCTTGTCCAGATTCGCGTTGTCGGGCCAGCTGTTCAGCGGCGCGAAACGCTGCTCGCCTGAGCCCGCTCCGCCGCGGCCGTCGCCGATGCGATAGGTTCCGGCACTGTGCCATGCCATACGGATGAAGAACGGTCCGTAATGTCCGAAGTCGGCCGGCCACCACTCCTGCGAGTCGGTCATCAGCGCGTGCAGATCTTTCACCACCGCGTTCAGGTCGAGCGTCTTGAACTCTTCCGCGTAGTTGAATTCTTTGCCCATCGGATCGGACAGCGGCGAATGCTGGTGCAGGATGTTGACGTCCAGTTGATTCGGCCACCAGTTCTCATTGGTCTGCTTCGGTCGCTGGCTGTGCGCTACCGGGCACGTTCCTTGCGGCGCGGTGTCGAGGGTTTGTATCGAGGCTCCGGGGGCGGCGTTCTCAGCGGCTGTGATGCTCTCTTTGCTGTCCAATGGGGTACATCTCCTTTCAGAAACCTAAGACTATAGGCTGGGGGTCCAGAGGTACAATATATGTTTCCTATGGCTTCCATAGGAAAGGCGTCTTGCCCATGGAAATCCATCAGCTGCGATATTTCTGCGCTGTCGCCCGCCACGGAACGTTTACCCGCGCTTCGGAAGTGGAGCACGTCGCCCAGCCTTCGCTCTCGCAGCAGATTCTGAAACTCGAGGCCGAACTGGGCTCGCGCCTGTTCGACCGCCTGCCGCGTTCGGCAAAGCTCACCGTCTTCGGACAGGCCTTTCTCCCCAACGCCGAGCGCATTCTCCGCGAACTGGAAGAAGCCAAGACCGAGTTGCTCGAAATGGCCGGCGATGAAAAGGGCGACGTCGTGCTCGGGATCATTCCTACTATCGGCGCCTATCTCTTGCCAACGCTGCTCAAGGGCTTCTCCGCTCGCCATCCCCTGGTCAGCGTCAAAGTGGTGGAGGACATTACGCCCACCCTGCTGCAGCGATTGCATCAGGGCACCATCGATATGGCGGTCGCTGCGCTACCGCTTCCCGGCAGCGAACTCGATGCGGTCGAACTGCTGGAAGAAAAGTTTTACGCCGTGCTGCCCGACTCGCACTCGCTTGCCCGGCGGAAAAACGTAAGCCTGGCAGAACTGAACCGCGAGCCCTTCCTGCTGTTGAAAGAAGGACACTGTTTTCGTGACAGCCTGATCGCCGCCTGCCACAAATCGAAGATGTCTCCCAACGTGATCTTTGAGAGCGGACAGTTCGCCACCATACTGGCCATGGTCTCCGCCGGCATGGGAGTTTCCGCCGTGCCCGCCATGGCGGTGCAACCGCATCCCGGCTGCAAGTTTGTTCCCATCTCCGGCAAGCACAGCACCCGCAAAGTTGGCGTGGTCACTTTGCGCCACCACTACGCCACCCGCGCCCAGCAAATCCTGATGAAGCAGATGCAATACGCGTGTGGCGAGCGATAGGCGAGCGTTGAGACGAGCAATCCTTTCAAAACAATGCGGGCTTGACAGGCGTGTCTTGTCCCAACATACTTGCGCGCAATGAAAACCGCTCTGCGACGGTGATTCCATGACGCCAGTAAAGAAAAAGCAGAAGCCTGCAAAGAAGAAGCAGCAGTCAGCCAAGACGAAAGCTCCGGCGAAGAAGCGCGCTGCTGCAAAGCCGGTGCGAAGCGCCGTGAAGAAATCGGCTGTCGTTGCCAGGAAGCCAGCGGCTCCCAAGCTTACGCAGCCGGCCGTTCCCGGCGACCAGCTCAGCTTCAATCACGCCATGATTTATCTGAAAGATGTCGGCGGTGGCATCGCCTTCTATCGCAACTGGCTCGGCTTCAAGGTGATCGAGGATTATCGCCACGAAGGCAGATCCGTCTATGCGCGCATGCAAGCGCCCGGCGGCGAAGGAACCATCGCACTGCATCAAGCGGGACCGGGTGCATCGGTCGCCAGCGATGGGGTACGACTTTATTTTGAAGTGCGCGAACTAGACGAGTTTTGCCAGAAGTTGCGCAAGCGTGGATTCGTTTTCACCCAGCAGCCGCAGATGATGCCGTGGGGTTGGCGTCATGCCTACCTCAACGATCCTGAGGGACACGAGATCAGCCTGTACTGGGCGGGCGAACAACGCATGCAAAAGAGCGTGATGCAAGCGGCAAAACGCGCTGGAAATCGCTGATTTCGCACTCAAATGACCCTAAATGACGCTGAATGGCCCCTGAAACAGGCATCAGAAACGCTCAATTTCTGACTTCAGGCGGTCCCCGGCTCGCTCTCCATTTTTCGCTGTTGGCTCGAAAAGCCTGCAATTCTCACTGCATTTCCAGCGCGTTTATGAGGTATTTAAGGTCAGTTTAGGCGATTTTAGAGTCAATTCAGGTTGTTTCAAGGTCAGATTCCGGGGTTTACATGCCGATCTGGCGTCGCTGCTGGCAGCGGATCGCGTTGCGCTCTCCCAGCCCAACCAACTAGCATCGTTTGTTATGCCAGTTCTCACCGGGCCATCCAGCACTACTTATTCTCCGATTAAGGCGCCGCGCGGCAACCAGCTCTCCTGCAAAGGCTGGGGACAGGAAGCCGCCATGCGCATGTTGATGAACAATCTTGATCCCGACGTCGGCGAGCGGCCGCAAGATCTCGTGGTCTATGGCGGCACTGGCCGCGCCGCGCGCAGCTGGGATTGCTATCACGCCATCGTCAACTCGCTGCGCTCGCTGGATAACGACGAGACGCTACTGGTGCAATCGGGCAAGCCGGTCGGAATTTTTCGCACGCATGAGTACGCGCCGCGCGTGTTGATCTGCAACTCCAACCTGGTTGGACACTGGTCGAACTGGGAGAAGTTCAACGAGTTGGAGAAGCTCGGCCTCACCATGTACGGCCAGATGACGGCGGGCTCGTGGATCTACATTGGCTCGCAAGGCATTATTCAGGGCACGTACGAAACATTCTCTGCCGCGGGCGAGAAGCACTTCGGCGGCGAGCTCGCGGGCAAGCTGATCGTCTCCGGCGGAATGGGCGGCATGGGCGGAGCGCAGCCGCTGGCGGCGACCATGACCGGCGCATGCTTCCTGGGCATTGACGTTGATCCGGAGCGCATCAAGAAGCGCCTGCGCAGCGGCTACTGCGACTTCATGGTCAACACGCTCGACGAAGCGTTACGCATCCTGAAGAATGCAGTCCGCAAGAAAGAGAATATCTCCGTCGGGTTGGTCGGCAACTGCGGCGACATCATTCCCGAACTTGCCGAGCGCGGAGTGGTGCCTGACATCCTCACCGATCAGACTTCAGCGCACGATCCGCTGAACGGCTACGTCCCCAGTGGCATGACGCTGGAAGCCGCGCTGGAGCTGCGCAAGAGCGATCCCAAGGCGTATCAGGAGCGCTCGCTCGACACCATGTCGCGGCACGTCGAAGGCATGCTCAAGCTGCAGAAGATGGGAGCCGTGACCTTCGATTACGGCAACAATATCCGGACCTTCGCCTTTGATCACGGGGTTAAGAATGCATATGACTTTCCCGGATTTGTGCCTGCGTATATTCGTCCGTTGTTCTGCGAAGGGCGCGGGCCGTTTCGCTGGGCAGCGCTCTCGGGTGATCCGACCGACATTCACGCGACCGACGAACTCGTGCTCCAGATGTTTCCGGAGAACCGCATTCTGAGCCGCTGGATCGATCTGGCGCGCAAGCGGATTAAGTTCCAGGGACTGCCTTCGCGCATTTGCTGGCTGGGCTATGGCGAGCGCGCGCAGTTTGGACTGGCGCTCAACGAGATGGTGAAGAGCGGCAAGTTGAAAGCGCCGATCGTCATGGGACGCGATCACCTCGATTGTGGCTCGGTAGCGTCGCCCTTCCGCGAGACGGAAAGCATGAAGGACGGCAGCGATGCAATTGCCGATTGGCCGCTGCTGAACGCGCTGCTCAACACGGCGAGTGGCGCGTCATGGGTATCGATCCACAATGGCGGAGGCGTGGGCATCGGCTACTCGCAACACGCGGGACAGGTGACGGTTGCCGATGGCACCGACGCGATGGCCAAGCGCATCGAGCGGGTGCTTACGAATGATCCAGGAATCGGGGTCGCGCGCCACGTCGATGCAGGCTACGACGAGGCGAAGAGCTTCGCTAAGGAAAAAGGCGTGAAGGTGCCGATGATGGAGCCCTAATCTTTGCCGAGTTGAGCAAAGAGCAGATCCCTCGCCCGCCGCGGCGGGCTCGTGATGACAAGTAAGAGAAACGGTGCAGAAGCAAAAAGGGGAGCGGCTGGTACACCGTTCCCCACTCTCTCCGATCAGGTTTGCTATTGCGGCTACTCTAATCGTCAGCTCTGGTCGCTACATCAGCGGACGGTGAAATCCAGGTTAAAAGCTGATGAATGAAGGACACCCAACAATGTGGGATATGTCACATTGTGGGATATCATTCCTTCCTATGGCGTCCCCGGGGGACTGAGGTTTGTCTTGCTGCTTCTCCCACCGCTGAAGCGGTGGGCTTTCCAATGGCGCGCCCGAGGCGCGCAACAGCTAGAGAGTGCAACCTGCAGAACCCCACCCGGGCAACATGTTCAGTCCCGGCCCGAATGGGGCACCCAGATAATTGGTAGAGGCACCCAGGTTAGCGTCCAAACCAAGGACGCGAGCCTGGGGCACCGAACGTTACTTTTTGTCTTTCCCCAGGTCCTGCACAAACTCCACTAGCGAGCGCACCGGAACGCCGGACGGGCCTTTTGCGATCCAGGGTTTCTGGTCTTCCATCCAGGCGACGCCGGCGATATCGAGATGGATCCACGGGGTGTCGCCAACGAATTCCTTCAGGAACATGGCTGCGGTCACTGCGCCGCCCCAGCGTCCTCCAACGTTCATCATGTCGGCGATATTGGACTTGATCATCTCGCGATATTCGTCATCGACCGGCAGGCGCCACATCTTCTCGCCTGACTTCTTCAGCGACTGGCTGAAGCTCTCGTAGAATTCATCGTTGTTGGCGAAGATTCCAGCATTGACGAACCCGAGCGCCACAACGACAGCGCCGGTCAGGGTGGCTGCATCGATGAGGTGGGTTGCGCCGAGTTGCTTGGCGTAATGCAAACCATCGGCCAGTACCAGGCGGCCTTCGGCGTCAGTGTTGATGACCTCAATCGATTTGCCGGACATGGCAATCTGCACGTCGCCGGGCTTCTGCGCCGTGCCGGAGGGCATGTTCTCGCTGGCACAAACGATGCATATCACGCGCACATTCGGCTTGAGCTGCGCTATGGCGCGCATAGCTCCGATCATGGCCGCGCCGCCGGCCATGTCGTACTTCATCTTCTCCATGCCTTCGGCGGGCTTGATGGAGATGCCGCCGGTGTCAAAGGTAATTCCCTTGCCCACCAGTCCCAGCACAGGCTGCTCGGGCGCGCCTTTGGGCTCGTAGCGCATCACGATCAGGCGGGGCTCTTCTTCGGAACCCTGGGAGACGCTCCAGAAGGCGCCCATCTTGAGCTCGTGCAGCTTGTCGGGACCGTAGACCTCACACTGTAGTCCTACTTCGTCAGACATCTTTTTGGCGCGCTCGCCCATAACAGTCGGGGTCATTTTGTTGCTGGGTTCGTTGGCCAGGTCGCGAGCGAAGTTCTGCGCCTCGCCGATAATGCGTCCAGCTTCCGCGGCGGCGTTGAGGGCCTTCTCATCTCCCTGAGCGACGATGACCAGTTCATCGATCTGCTTGTCTTCGCGATCGCTCTGGTAGTAGTTGGGCTCAAAGGTTCCGACGTAAGCGCCTTCGACGATGGACTTCACGGCGTCGGGAACGCCGGTGGCGAGGTTGGGAGCGACAACGACGAAGCTCTTCAGGTTTTTCGATTTCAGATTACGCAGCGCGGCTCCGGCCAGCTTTCGCAATTCGTACGACGAGAAGCTCTTGGCCTTGCCTCCGCCTATGAGCAGCAGTCGCTTGGCCTTCAGTCCTGCCGGCTTATGCAGCAACACGGTTTCGAGCATCTTGCCGGTAACCTCGCCGGAGGCGATGAGGTCAGCAGCGGCGTCGTTGACGGCCTTGTCGGCGGTCTGAAGCTGGGGCGCCGGTTTGGGCTTATCACCGTTATTCGACGCTGCCGTATCGACAACAGGGACGACGAGACATTCGGTTTCGATTTGAGAAGGGGCGGCGGTAGAAATTGTGATTTTCATGGCGTTTGTGTTGGTTAGACCAGTGTATTACGCGTGAGCCAGACGGCGCAGGGAGCCGCTGGTGCGCTACATCACCGACAAGAGCGGGCACGGGCGGATAGGGTGGGGACGGATCGCAATGACTACGCAAGCGGAAGTCGTGTCGCTGCTGCGCGGCGAGATCACCCGGATCATGTCGGGCACGTTTTTTCTGATGTTGGGACTACTGGGGTTCGCGATCGCCGGGATACGACGGCGGGCCGGGGTGCGAGTGATGGTGCTGCTGGCCCTGTGGAGCGGACTGTTCGGACTCAACGAGCTTGCCAGTCTAAAATCGACGGCCGCAGCGCTGCCGGCGTCCCTGCTACCAGTGCTGCCGGTACTGGTGGCGGTGATTTCGTATCTGCTTCTGATTTTCGGCACGCTTTCTTTCTATGAGTTGAGCCAGGGCAAGATGCGTCGTCTGCTGGTCGTGCTGTTGATTGCGGATGCTGCGGTGGCCCTTGCCGGAATCCTGGCATTTTTTCTCACCGGTTCTGACAGTAAACTGACACCGGAAAACAATGCCCTAGCGGCGATTACGCTGGCGATTTTAGTGGTGGTGGTTACGGTGCCGCGCCTGTCGCAGAGATACATGGTGGTATCGGGGCATCGCGTCCTGACGGTGGGAACGTTCTTATTTGCGGCGCAGGCGCTGTACGCCAATGTGGGAAACGTTGCGGGCTGGCGCCAGTCGCCCCTGCTCAGTTCCGCGGGTTTCGCCGCTTTCCTGCTGTCGCTGGCGTATACGGCGATGACCATGATTGACAGCAACGAAGGCCGCCTGGTCGCGATCGAGAAAGAGTTGGAGATCGCGCGAGAGTTGCAGTTTTCGATTCTGCCGGCCAGCGCTCCCGAAATTGGCGGCCTGCGCATTGCGGCGGCCTACGAGCCGATGACGGCGGTGGCGGGAGACTTCTACGAATTCATTCGCGGCGACGATCATGGGATGGGATTCCTGATTGCTGATGTCAGCGGGCATGGGGTTCCGGCCGCGCTGATCGCCTCCATGATCAAAGTGGCGGCACAGTCGGTCAATGGCTGTGCCAGCGATCCGGCGAATGTGATTCGCAAGCTGGGAAACACCCTCTCTTCCCATTTGCGCGGGCAGTTCGTCTCGGCTGCGTATTTGTGGATGGACACCGATCACGGCGTGGCACGCTACTCGGCCGCCGGACATCCGCCACTGCTGCACTGGTGTGGGGCAACGGCGAAGCTCACGCGCGTGGAAAGCAACGGCTTGTTGTTCGGGGTGGTGCCGGACTGCGAGTATCCGGCGTGCGATATTGCCATGGCCGCCGGGGACCGCTTCGTTCTTTACACCGATGGGGTGACGGAGCCGGAGAACGCCGCGGGCGAGGCGTTTGGCGAGAACCGGCTGGAGCAGATTATGCGCGAGGGGCGAGCGGCCGATGCGAGCGAGATGTCGGCGCGGCTGGTGTCGGGAGTGCGGCAGTGGCAGGCGTCGTCGTCAGCTGAGGATGACATCACGTTGCTGGTAGTGGACGTGGTGTAGGGAGAGGGGCGGAGGATTGCTCTCAAAATCCCCACCCCGGCAAAAGAAGCCGGAATGGGGCACCCCAAGAGTCGGACCAAGATTCGAGCCAGGTTTCGAGCCCAGGTTTCGCCGAGCCCAACTCACATCATCTCGTCGGGATAGCTGCCGGAGTCGTAGCCGTCGGCGAGGTTCTCGAAGCGGGTGGAGTTCTTGATGAACGCCAGCTTGAGGGTGTCGACGGGACCGTTGCGTTGTTTCGCAATAATAATTTCCGCGATGCCTTCGATTTCGGGCGTGATTTCGTCTTTCTTTTTGTACATTTCTTCGCGAAAGATGAAGGCGACGACGTCGGCGTCCTGTTCGATGGAGCCGGATTCGCGCAGGTCGGCGAGTTGGGGACGGCGGTCTCCGCTGCTGCGGCTCTCAGGAGCGCGGCTCAACTGTGAGAGCGCGACCAGCGGAACCTTCAGCTCCTTGGCAATGGCTTTCAGCCCGCGCGAGATGGCGGAAACTTCCTGGGTGCGGTTTTCGAAGCGCTTGCCGCCAATGGGAACGGCCGACATGAGCTGGAGGTAATCGACCAGGATGAGGTCGAGCCGGCCCTCCTGCTGCTTAAGGCGGCGAGCCTTGGAGCGCAGTTCGGTGACGGAGATGCCGGGCGTGTCATCGATGAAGATGGGCGCCTGCATGAGCTGCTCCATGCCGTGGGTCAGCTTCTCCATGTCTTGCTTGTAGAGCGAGCCGGTGCGCAGGCGGTGCGAATCGACCTGCGAACACGACGCCAGCATGCGCATGAGCAGCGCTTCTTTCGACATTTCCAGCGAGAAGACGCCGACTACTTTGCCGTCTTTGATAGACGCGTTCTCGGCGATGTTCATGGCGAACGAGGTTTTGCCCATCGAAGGGCGGGCGGCGATGATGACCAGGTCGGAGGGCTGGAATCCGCTGGTGAGCTTGTCGAGTTGGGTGTAATGGGTGCGAAGGCCGGTGATCTCCTGGCCGCGAGCGTAGAGCGCGTCGAGCGAGCCGAAGGAGGCTTTGACGATCGAGGGGATACCTTCGAGACCGGTGCCAATGCGGTTTTCCGATAAGTTCATCAGCGCCTGCTCGGCGCGATTGATGACGTCGTCGGCTTCGTCGCTGTGGTCGATGGACTCGGCGATGGCGAGTTGCGCGATGTTGATGAGACCGCGCAGCAACGCCTTGTTGCGGACGATGCGCACGTAGTGCTCGATGGACGGGCGGTCGGGCACGCCATCGATGAGCGAGGAGAGATAGGCGACGCCGCCGACGGCTTCGACCTCTTTGCGGCGATCGAGCTCCTCGGCCAGCGTGATCATGTCGACGGGGCGGCCCATGGTCTGCAAGTCCGACATGCGGCCGAAGATGCGGCGATGCGCGTCGAGCGAAAAGTCGTCGGGCTTGAGCGGGGCGGCCTGGTCGTAGAGTCCGTTGTCGAGCAGGATGGCGCCGAGGATGGAGCGCTCAGCTTCGAGGCTGGCAGGAAGTCCGCGTTCGAGTTGGATGTCGCTCAGGGTCGCCATGGGGGATTCAAATTACGTTATGCGAGTGGACGGGGAGGGTGGCAATGATGAAGCGGGTGCCGGGCAGAGGATTTCGGTGATAAAGGTGTGGGTGGCTGTGGGAATCAGAGATGTGTTGCCCGACGGCGCCACCGCTCTGCGGCTCGGCCGTAGATCGCATGGGCTACCGCGCGTCATTTATGGCAGGGACAGGAGAGCAGATCCCTCGCTGCGCTCGTGATGACAATTCGTTCACTTGGATGACAATCGTTCACAGTGATGACAATTCATTCACTCGTGATGACAATCGTTCACTCGTGATGACAATTCATTCCAAGGAATGCGTGGAAAGCGAATAGCGAATGCAAAGAGCGAAGAGCGAGCCCAGAGCCCAGAGCCAAGAGCCAAGAGCGGTTTCTATGCGACCCGCGAGGCCAGCCACCTGCGGGTCGCACTTGCTCAGTGACAGGCCCAACGTTCGTTGCCCAAACGCTGGCGCGACGTGCGTGACGCCGCGAGTTGATCGCGACCGGCGTGCGGTGGGGGTGCTATCGAAAGCAGTACGGCATCTGGGGAGGAACGAACCGCAGCATAGGACGCCGCGGCCAGAGCGCGCACGGTTACCCTCACTTCGCTCAATCGCCTTCCGCAAACGCAACCCGAGCTTGCGCCCAGTGAACCGCTCTCCTTTACGAGCGGGTGGCAATCGCAGGGTGCACCATTTAAGCCTGCGTTGCCGCGCCACGCACATGGGTTGGACCCATCGATTGCGAAAGAATTATTCGCCTGTACCCTGGATGCATGGCAGGATGCCTGACGGCAGGGAGTGTGACAAGCGCGAATCGGGGGTGGGCTGTGCAATTCGTGTGCATCGCGGAGGATTCTTGTGGAGGGGTGTGCAAAAAGAGGTATCAGGTCGTACCAGCTACCAGCTACCAGCTACCAGCTACCAGCTACCAGCTGAAGATAGTTCAAAGCTGTAGCCGGCAAAGGGGAATTGACGAGATGCAGAAAAAATCGAAGTGGAAGTAAAGGTTCGCTAGTCCCAATCAATCCAAATGAAGCATTGAGTGCGCCCGCAGTTCCGGAGGTCCGATCGAAGCCGCTTCGAGTTAATCAGTTTGTTACTACCGCGAGGTGAGCCTTACAGGTATGCTCGCGGATATGGCGGTTACGATCACGGTGCTGGCGAGCGGAAGTAACGGGAATTGCACGCTGGTGTCGAGTTCCGCAACCCGGCTGCTGGTGGATGCCGGGCTCTCATGCCGCGAGATTATGCGGCGGATGAAGTTGTGCGGCGAGGATCCGGACGTGTATCGACGCCATTCTGATTACGCATGAGCACGGCGACCACGTTGCCGGTTTGCATGTGCTGGCCAAGAAGCTGAAGGTTCCGGTGTATATGACCGGGGCGACGCACGACAGCTACCGGCGATGGGCGCGAGACAGCGCGGGCAATAAAGTGACGCTGGAGCGGCTGGAATGTTTTGCGTCGGGGCGCGCGTTTCACATTGGCGACGTAAAGGTAATGCCCTTCACTATTCCGCACGATGCGATCGATCCGGTGGGGTTCACGTTTGTCAGCGAAGGCATCAAGGTGGGGATCTGCACGGACCTGGGCTATATCCCGCCGAACGTGCGCGATCAGCTGCGTGGCTGCAATATGCTGATGATCGAGTCGAACCACGACCTGGAGCAATTGCGAGGCGGGCCGTATCCGTGGTCGGTAAAGCAGCGGGTGATGAGCAACGTTGGGCACCTGTCGAATGAGGCGCTCGCGAAATATTTGGCCAACGACTATGATGGGGGAGCCGAGTTCCTCATTTTGGCGCATCTTTCAGAGAAGAATAATCATCCTGAGATTGCGCGAATGACGGCCGAACGGGCGCTCGGCGAGCAGCGCAGCTTTGTGCGGAACCATCTACTGCTCGCGGCCCAGCAGGAGCCTCTGCCTGCGATTCGGTTGTAGGTTGCGTGGCTGGCCGGGCGCCGGTAGTGCAGCCCGGGTAAATGTCAATGACGCAATGCACTGATCCCGTCATCGGGAAGATCCTGGCAGGTTGGCGCTACGACATCTCGGGGCTGGCTCCGGAGATGCGCGGCGACTACGAGGCCCACCTGGCGACGTGTCCCTTGTGCCATTCGCGGCAACGACTGCATCGCATCATCGACATCGGGTTGATGGCGCTGGCGTCGGTTTCGATGTTCGTATTCCTTCTCGCCTATGGCGTCATTCGCCATTTTGATCCGCCACATGCGTTTCTGCTGGAGGTTGGCGCGCTGGGAGGCTTCCTGCTTTCCATGCTGCTGTGGCTGCTGGTGGCGGTGGCGACGCCGGCTCCGCTGGTGATGAAAGATGCCGCCCTGCTGGGGGCGCGCCGGTTGCATGACAAGTTGCCGGAAGAGATTCGGCAGCGCATTCCGGAAGAGCTGCGGGTTAAAATCTCGGGGCAATAAGAAACTCCTCAAAATTCAATTGATTTCACGGGACTGCGAGAGACTGCGGTATGCCGGTCAATAAACGCTACAAGAATGCGGTCGACGAGCAGGTGGTCGAGGCGGCAGAGGTGGAGCTGGATGCGGCGCTGGAGCTGGCATTCACGCGCACGGAGCTGGCCTCCGATCGCACCTTGCTGGCGTGGATTCGCACGGCGCTGACATTGATGGCGGCGGGGATCGCGTATGACAAAGGGTTTCGCCTGCTGCACGATGAACGACTTAGCGCCGGAACCGCGCTGGTGCGCAGCGCAAATTTTGCCGGGATGCTTTTGGCCGGGATCAGCACCGTGCTGCTGGCTGTCGCGACGATACGGCACGTGATGATTGCGCGCTCGCTGGCCGGAGGTCGCCGCGGGGGCATGGGCGGAGCGATCCCGACGCTGCTGGCCGCTGTTGTGGTCATCCTGCTGGGATGTGCGGTGGTGGTGTTTCTGCTGGCGACGGGGTAGGGTGCGACAACCGCGCCTCGGGCGCGACACAAGAAAGCCCAGCGCTTCAGCGGTGGGAAAGCCGGATAAACAGGGGTAAAGTCCCTCGGGGACGGCACAGACTCGCAAGACGCGTGTGCAAGCGCGACGTTACGACAGCTAATGCAATCTCAGCACGGCGACGATCGTCTCGTAGAACAAGAACGCTAAGAAAGCGAGAGCAGCAATGCTTTCGAGGCCCAGCCAAACGACATATGTCGCCCTATTAAGCACCATCTTTTTCTGTCGCCATGCCTGATTGAAGTATGAAAAGAAAGCTAGTGGAGTTCCAATCAAAAGCAGCAACCAATAAGTGCCCAACAGTATCTTGATGACGGGATAGTTGCGCGTGTGCAAGCCAAGATTGGGCAGGAATAGCGCAGCACCGAACAGGAGCACAGCCCACGCGAGAGCGACCTTGCGGATATTCACTTGAAGTGATCGCACTTCGAGCGAATCATAATGCTACGTTGGGTTATTGTCGAGAACGGCGATTACACAGGCGAACGACAGGTATGCCGTCCCCGAGGGACTCCGAATTTTCTTCATGCTGTCCCACCGCTGAAGCGGTGGGCTTTCTTATGTTGCGCCCGAGGCGCGAGGAGGAGGTCGCGTCCGGACGCGAATCTCCGGCTAAGGCGAGCGTCATGGAGCTCCCGGGAAAAAGCAGGTTCTTCGCTGCGCTCAGAATGACAAACCAAAAAAGGACGCCGCGCTATTCCACGCGCAAGGCCTGCACCGGATTCACGGCTGCGGCGCGACGCGCGGGAATGATGCTGGCCATCAAGGCACAGAGTCCGAGCAACACGACCGCGGCGCCGAGCACCAGCGGGTCCCATCCCTTCACGTGATAGAGTTGCGCGGCAATCAGGCGCGCGCAGCCAATCGAGACCGGAATGCCGATGGCCAGCCCAATCAGAATTTGCATAAAAGCTCCCCGCAGCACCAGGGCAACGACGTTGCCGCGGTTTGCGCCCAGTGCCATGCGCACCCCGATCTCACCGGTGCGCCGCTCCACCGCATAGGCGGTCACGCCATAAAGTCCGACGGCGGCGAGGACCAGCGCCAGGATTCCGAACAGACCAACCAGCTTGGCGACTGTACGCTGCTGCTCCAGATCGCCGTCGACCTGCTCCTGCATGGTTTGGATTTCGAGCACGGTGAAATTAGGATCCACCTCGCTGAAGACGCGCCGGACCTGCGGCTCGAGGCCCTCAACTTTGCCGTGCAGCTTCAGGACAGCGCCTTCGATGAGGTGTCCGCTATCTTCGACACTCTGCATCATGGGCTCGTCATATTTCACATGCTGCTCCAGCGGCACAAAAAACAGGGGACGCCTAAAGTGGCCGCTGGGGTCGGTGTAGTTTGCCGTGCGCACCACGCCGACGATTTCGAAGGTGGAGCTGTACTTGGGAAGATCGAGTCCGAAATGAGCACCGAGCGGCTCCTCGCCGGGCTTGAAGAATCGCTTCACAAACTCTTCGTCCACTACCGCGACCGGCTGGGTGGCGGAGGTATCGTGCTCGGTGATGGTTCGGCCACGCAAGATGTGCTGGCCCATGGTTTCGAGGTAGCCGGGGCTCACGTGGTCCCAGGAAGAGCCGGCCTCTTCGTCCATGCCCGGCATGCCGTGTCCCTGGCGGATGACCATTTCGCCCCAGTTATCCTGAAGCGGCGCGTACAGGGCAAGAGCCGCGCTCTCGACACCCGGAATATGGGAGAGACGGTCTTGCAAATCGCGATACATGGCGTCAAGTTTGGCGGGGGCATAGGTGGTGAAAGGCGATGACACGGTGACTTCCACGCGATTGTCAACCTCGAAGCCAAAGTCCTGCTGCTGCATGTTGACGAGGCTGCGGGTGAGCAGTCCGGCGCCGGCGAGCAGAACCACGGAGAGCGTGGCCTGAAACACGACCAGCGCTTTCTGCGAGAAGGAGGATTTGTCGCGGGTGCTGCGGTTGACGCCGCGCAGGGCTTCGGCGGGATCGGTGCGGGAAGTGAGCCACGCCGGCGCGGTGCCGAAAAGCAGTCCGGTAAGCAGCGACACGAGGAAGGCGAAGGCCAGGACCGTCATCGACGGAGTTGCCGCGACCGGAAGATAACGTCCGCTGAAGGCGAGGGCCACGATGGCTCTCACGCCCAGGTAGGCGACTCCCAATCCCAGAAGGCCGCCGAACACCGACAAGACGAGGCTCTCAGTAATCGACTGCCGGATGAGGCGGGCGCGCGAGGCTCCCATGGCCAGACGAATCGAGGTGTTAGCACGGCGAGCGGCTCCGCGGGCCAGCAGCAGGTTGGCAATGTTGGCGCAGGCAATGAGTAGCACGAGACCGCAAACGGTAAGCAGGATGCGTAGGCTTGCGCCGTAGCTGTCTTTCATCACGCCGACGCCGGTTCCGGCGGGGATGACGCGGATGACCTGCTTAGGAAGCGCTTTCTGGATGCCAGCCATCCAGTCCGCCGGCATGCCGCTCTCGTTGACCAGCCAGAGACGGAGCTCATTGGTGAGACGCCCGGGCAGTTGAGAGGGCGAAGCGTCGGGACGAAGCCTGCCAATGACGCGCAGCCAGGCCGGGAAGCGGTGGAGGAAGGAGTTGTCGCCGTGAAACAGCGGCTCCTGATTGATGGGCAGCCAGATTTCGGGAGGGTTGCTTCGCAGAGTTTCGCCGAAAAATCCGGGCGGCGAGATTCCGACGACCGTGAACGGATGGCCATCGAGGATGATGGTGGAGCCGATCATGCTTGGATCGGAGCCGTACTGCTGCTGCCAGGCGCGGTAGCTCAACATCGCAACCGGCGCTGAGTTGGGCTGGTCGTCGGAGGGGAGGAGAGTACGTCCGGCAAATGCGCCGATGCCAAAGGTCGAGAAGTAATTGCCGCTGACGTATTCTCCGCGTATGGGTTTGGAGATGCGATCGTTCTCGCCACGGCGCGCGCCAAACTCGGCCCGCCCGGCCTGGAAGGCGGCCAGTTCACTGAACTCGGGAGTGGTCTCTTTCATCCGCTGGTAGAAGGGATAGGAGAACATTCCCCAGTTGTCTTGCGGACTGCCTTCTACGCAGCAGTCCTGGCCCTCGCCGATGCGGTAAAGGCTGGCCGGATCCACCACGGGCAGCGACTTCAGCATGACGGTGTGTATCAGGGAAAAGATGGCGGTGGTCGCGCCAATGCCCAGGGCCAGGGTGATGAGCGCCGTCAAGGTGAAGATGGGCGACTGCCGCATCTGGCGTAGCGCGTAGCCAATGTCCTGGCGCAGAGTTTGCATAGACTCCCCCCTTGCCAGACACATACGGAGCAGGCCTTGAGAATGTTCCGGCGAAAAGCGCGGTCACCCTCCCATGCCGCAGTGTGCGTTGTTGTAATCTGAAATTACGGAATGACGTACGACAGCAGCGTCCAGCAACTCTACGGGTTAGGGCACGAGCTTGCCTCGACGCCATCGCATAAGTTCGACCTGGCATATGTGCGCGAATTGCTGTCTGGATTGGGCAATCCGGAGCGGCGCTTCCCTAGCGTGCTCATTGCCGGGACCAACGGTAAGGGCTCGACCGCGGCCACGTTGGCATCGATTCTTCGCGCGGGCGGATACAAGACAGGACTCTACAGCTCGCCACACCTGGTAAGAATCAACGAGCGCATTCGGGTCAATGGCGAGGAAATTTCTGACGTCGAGTTCGGAGAGATCCATCAGCGAGTCGAACTGATGGCGGAGCACCTGCTAAGGCAGAGGAAGCTGCCCTGGCATCCCAGCTTTTTCGAAATGCTGACGGCGATGGCGTTCGAATACTTTGCCAGCGTGGCAGTGGATATCGCGGTGCTCGAGGTGGGAATGGGCGGGCGGCTGGACGCGACCAACGTCGTCGATCCGCTGGTTTCGGTCATTGCCGACGTAGCGCTCGACCATCAGAAATACCTCGGCGACACAATCAGTGAGATCGCGCGCGAGAAGGCGGGCATCATCCGCGAAAAAGGCGTCGTTGTAACTTTGCCGCAGCATCCGGAGGCGAATGACGCGATCGGCAATGCCATCCTGGAAAAGAATGCGCGCGGCGTGAGTGCGACGAAATACGTGCCGCCGGTTTCGCCGGGAGCGTTCGACTATCTCGCAGGCAGGGTGACTCCCGCGCTGGGGCGAAACCGCTATCCGCTCGCGGTGATGGGTGAGGAGATCGTGGTGGATTCGCCGCTGCCGGGGAGGCATCAGTACCGGAACGTTGCGCTGGCGATTGCCACAGCTGAGGAATTGGCGCCATTCGGCTTCAAGGTGACACCGCAGCAGATTGCGCGAGGTATTCGCGAGACACACTGGCCCGGACGGTTTCAGGTAGTCGCTCCGTCGGCTGCAACCTGCGATCGCGAGATCGTGCTCGATGTGGCGCATAACCCCGCGGGAGCCTGGGCGTTGCGGGCGGCGCTGTCGGAGAACTTCCCGGAGCGGCCGGTGACCCTGGTGTTCGGTGCGATGGGCGACAAGGCGATTGCGGAGATGGCGCAGATCCTGTTTCCAGTGGCCGAACAAGTGGTAGTTGCGCTTGTGAAGAACCCGCGAGCAGCGACCACGGAAGAATTGATAGAGGCCGGGACGCGCACGGGCGCGCAGCTTTGTGCCGAGCAGTCGGTTGCCGCAGCGATTGAGAAAGCGGTCGAACTCACGGGAGCGCGAGGGGTGATTGTCGTAACCGGATCGATCTTCCTGGTGGGCGAAGCCATGGCGGTCCTGGGGCTGAAGGCATAAGCCATGAGTTACGGTGAACAGCCCGCGAACGTAGAGGAACGTGGCCGAGGATCGCTGTTCACGCGACTGCGGTCGTATTTCGTCTATGTTCCGGTGATCTACCTGTGGACGGGGGTGATGGGATCGCTTTCGCTGCTCTCATCCTTCTT
Organism: uncultured Acidobacteriaceae bacterium; assembly: GCA_963791965.1. Taxonomy (GTDB): domain Bacteria; phylum Acidobacteriota; class Terriglobia; order Terriglobales; family Acidobacteriaceae; genus CAVVDY01. The sequence continues at coordinate 939,462 of CAWBUK010000011.1, forward strand.
CGATCACGATGGCCGCGTACAGCACTGGTTCGCGCGCACCTGGGCGAGGATGATCCTTAAGATCCTGGGCGTGCGGATAAAGCTGCAAGGGCTGGAGAACGTGGACTACTCGCGGCCGGCCGTGTATGCAGCGAACCATTTGTCGGCGTTGGATATTCCTGTGTTGTATGCGACGCTGCCGATTCAGTTCCGCATCCTGGCCAAGAAGGAGCTGTTTGCGTATCCCTTCCTGGGCTGGCATCTGCGACGGTCGGGACAGATCGCGGTCGATCAGAAGGACGCGCGCTCCTCATTGCGCAGCCTGAACCGCGCGGGTGAGACCTTGCGCGAAGGCATGCCGCTGGTGGTGTTTCCCGAAGGAGGACGCTCGCCGAGCGGAGAGCTGCAGCAATTCATGGGCGGCGCTTTTTATGCGGCACTCAAAGCCCAGGTACCGGTGGTGCCAATCGTGATTACAGGAGTGCGGGAGCTGCTGCCGATGAACAGTTTTCATGTGCTGCCGGGAGAAGCGAACGTTGTGTTCTGCCACCCGGTTTCGACGAAGGGCCTGAGTCCACGTGACATGGATAAGCTGGCGGCCGATGTGCGTCAGGTGATGGAACAAGAGCTGTCGACGCGGATGCCGAATACTGCCATGCCGGTTAATCCAGAAGAGGTGGCGCAATGAACGAGAAGCCGCGGATTGCTATCCCGGTACCGAACTCCACCCGGCCCGGCTATATCGAGCGCGCGTTGCCGCAGTATGAACATGCGGTGCGCGAGGCTGGGGGCGAGCCGGTGGTCATCCAGGTGAATGCCACGTCGACGGAAATTGCGCAGGCGATCAAGCAATGCGACGCCGTGCTGCTGCCGGGAAGTCCGGCCGATGTGGATCCGGAGAAGTACGGCCAGGAGCGGCACGAAAAGACTGCGCCCGGTGATCCGTTTCGCGATAACACCGATGAATTGCTGTTACAAGATGCGTACAACATGCGCAAGCCGGTGCTGGGCATCTGTTACGGCCTGCAATCGCTGAACGTGTGGCGCACGGGATCGCTGGAGCAGGATTTGCCGGGCGAGGTTAATCACCGTGCGGGAAAAGCTGTGGCTGAGGCGCACCGGATACAGATCGAGCCGCACTCCCGGCTGGCGGGCATTCTTCGTGAAGGGGGAGCGCTGCCTGACGGTGCTCCACTGGTGCTGACGGTGAACTCAAGCCATCATCAGGCAGCGGCGACGCTGGGCGACGGACTGCGGCTAGCCGCGTGGTGCCCCGAGGATGAGGTGAAAGAAGCAGTCGAGAGCACGGCGACAGATCATTTTGTGCTGGGAGTGCAATGGCATCCGGAGCGCGACTTCGAGCAGAGCGCAGCGTCGCGGGCAATTTTTAGTGGATTCGTGCGCGCGGCGGCGCTTTGGCATCGGCAGCTGGCAAATCGGCAAAGCGATTTCGAGTCGGTGAGGAAGTAGGGTTCCAGCTCCGCTGTGTCTGTCTCTCCATGCAGGCATGGGGCATTGCGAGCAAACTGTAGACCCTCGCGACGCTCGGGATGACACCGTCGAAAAATAGTCGGCTGGGCTCTGGATGACACCCCGGATTAGGAAGAACGAATCGATGTAATTCGCGAGCAGACTATTGCTGGGTTTGCGGCAGCGCAGGACGGTCGGTGCTGCGGAACCGGGTGCGGAAGTGTTCTGAGAGCAGTTCGACGGCAGGAAGGTTTCCCTCGGGATCACTCTGAACCAGGTAGCGAATGGCCTCGACCAGCAGGCGCTGTCCTTCGATGTAGCGTGGATCAGAGTGTGCTCGGGGCACGCGACTGCCATCGGGCGGCGGCGCGGGCATAGTTAAGATTCTGGCCTTTGGCATTCGTCCTTTGAGCTCCAATCCCTGTAGGGTAAGACGCGGCCAGCGCGTCTGGCTGTTGTATCGCGGCGCATTTTCGTCGCGGCGCGATCCGGGATCTTGAAGTGGCTGAGCACGGGGCCGCCGATGGTAACGCTCGGTTCAATCAGTTACTCTGGTCTCTTATGCTCGACCTTGCATTTGTACGTGATCATCTCCCACTTGTCGAAGAAAAACTCCGCCAACGCGGTATGGATCCAGCCGCGGTTCTACAGGATTTTCCTTCGCTCGACCAGGAGCGGAGAGCGGCTATCCATGTTTCAGAGGAGCTGAAGGCGAGGCGCAACCAGGCTTCGGAAGAGATCGCGGCGCTCAAGAAACAGAAGCAGGACGCGACAGCGCAGATCAACGAAACCAAAGAGCTGCGGGAAAAGATTGCCGAGGCGGAGCAGCGCGCGGAAGCTCTCGACACGCGCATGCGCGACATCCTGAGCGGGATTCCCAACCTGCCGCAGGCCAGCGTTCCGGTAGGTAAGTCGGCCGATGACAACGTTGAGGTGCGCCGCTGGGGCACGCTGCCGGCGTTCGATTTCACTCCCAAGCCGCACTGGGAGCTGGGCGAATCGTTAGGCGTGCTTGACCTGGAACGGGCCGCGAAGATAACCGGCGCACGCTTTGCCGTGTATTGGGAGCTGGGCGCGACGCTGGAGCGCGCGCTGATGAACTTCATGCTCGATCTGCACACCCGCGAGCATGGCTACACCGAAGTGCTTCCGCCCTTCATGGTCAATGCCGAGTCCATGTATGGCACGGGACAGCTGCCGAAGTTTGAGGCCGATTTGTTCAAGGTTCCGGTGGAAGAGAACAAGAACTTTTACCTGATTCCGACGGCTGAGGTTCCGGTGACGAATCTCTATCGCGACGAGACGCTGGACGGCGCTCGGCTGCCGATTTCATTGACCGCGTATACGCCGTGCTTCCGCAGCGAAGCGGGATCGTATGGCAAAGATGTGCGCGGGATTATTCGCCAACACCAATTTCAGAAGGTTGAGCTGGTGAAGTTCACCAAGCCGGAGCAGTCGAACGAGGAACATGAGAAGCTGACGCGCAACGCGGAGGAAATCCTTCAGAAGCTGGGTCTGCACTATCGCGTGATGGCGCTGTGTACGGGCGACATGGGCTTTTCGGCTGCGAAGACGTATGACATTGAAGTGTGGCTGCCGGGACAGGGATTATTCCGCGAGATTTCGTCGTGCTCGAACTTTGAGGCATTTCAGGCGCGGCGCGCCAACATCCGCTATCGCCCGGAAGGCGCGAAGAAGACGGAATTGGTGCACACGCTGAACGGCAGCGGTCTGGCCATTGGGAGAACCTGGGTTGCGATAGTGGAGAACTATCAGCAGGCCGATGGCAGCGTGGTGGTTCCGGAAGTCCTGCGCAAGTATGTGGGAGCGGAGCGGATCACGGCGAAGAAGTTCTAGCGCGTTGCTGCAATGCAATGCTGAGCGAGCAGCGTCGGCGGTATAGGGGTCCTTCGACTGCACTCGCTCGCCTCCGGCGAACTCGCTCCGCTCAGGATGACATTCGATATTTAGCTGGTCGGCGCAGCTAAAGCTGCTCTCCTTCAACGCTACTGCGCTTTCTTCTTCGCGAGGAATTGCGAGCGGTCACGTTCGGAGTCGATTTCGGCGGCGACGCTGGCGTAGAGCTCTTCGATGGACGAGCACCGATCGGCGGCGCGCTTAACCACCACCTTTGCGATGGGGCCGATGAAGGCCGCCAGTTCGCGGCTCACCGAATCGAGGAGCTTCGGTTCGAAGCTGCCCGAAGGTCTTGAGCCAGAGCCCTTGTTGCCACTCTGCGTTCCCCCGGAGCTCGGGGGCGGTACCTGGATGGCCAGCGTTTCCAACGTCTGTGCATCGTCGAAAGTTATTCCTTCCAACGCGGCCAGAAAGTCGGTTGCGTTTTGGAAGCGCTGCGACGCTTCCTTGGCCATGGCCCGCAGAATGGTTTGCGAGACGTGATCGGGAATGCTGGGATTCAGATCCATCGGCCGCTTGGGCTCGTCGCGCAGGTGCCCGGTCATCACTTCGTATTCGGTCTTGCCGTCGAACGGACGGCGGCCGGTAAGAATCTCGTAGAGCGTGACGCCGGTGGAATAGAGATCGGAGCGGGCATCGACGCGCTCGCCGCGCACCTGCTCGGGCGACATGTAGTGCAGCGAGCCCAGCACGTATCCCGGGCGAGTGTGGCTCATCTCCGCCGACTGAAATGCCATACCAAAATCGAGCAGCTTGGCTTCGCCTTCGAGGGTGATCATGATGTTCGAAGGTTTGATGTCGCGATGAATTACGCCGCGGGCGTGCGCGTAAACCAGTGCGGATAGCATTTGCCGCACGTAGTTGATGCCTTCCATGGCGCGGTGCGGCCAGGGGGAGTGCAACTTGGAGTAGAGATCTTCGCCCTCGATAAACTCCATCACCATTGCGATCTGGTCATCGTGCTGAAAAGCAGTGTTGAGACGCGCGATGTGCGGATGCGAGAGGCCGGCCAGCAAGCGTATCTCGCGCAGGAAGCGATCTGACAGATCCGTGCCATTGCGATCCGAGCGCAACAGCTTCAGCGCTTCAACGCGCTGCGAGATGGTGTGGCGAACTTTGTATACCTCGCCCACGCCACCTTGTCCGAGGTGGGTGATGATCTCGTAGTCGCCGATGTGTTGTCCGGGTCGAAGCGGCATTTACCTGAAGCCCCACATTCCGTGGTGTAAGGATACATCGAAGTGGGTGGAATTGCGGGAGAGGCGGCGATGCACCTCAGGAGCTAAAACCCTGACATTTCTTGCGGCTTAGACGCTGGCCTGAAGGCCATCTCTCCTTTTTGCTAGGCGCTCTTCTCGCGCTTCTCGATCTTGGCCCAGGTATCGCGCAGAGGCACGGTGCGGTTGAACACCAGCTTGTCGGCGGTGGAATCGGGATCGACACAGAAGTATCCCAGGCGCTCGAACTGGTAGCGGGTCTCAGCGGCGGAGCCTTTCACCGAGGGCTCGAGCTTAGCGTGGCTGATGACTTCCAGCGAATTGGGGTTGAGATTGGTGTGGAAGTCCTGGCCTTCGGGCGCGTCGTTAGGATTTTCTTTGGTGAACAGATTCTCGTAAATGCGCACTTCGCAGTCGAGCGCATGGTCAGCCGAGACCCAGTGGACAGTCGCCTTCACTTTGCGATTGTCGGGGGCGTTGCCGCTGCGAGTTGCAGGATCGTAGGTGCAGTGAACGGCGATGACATTTCCCTGCTCGTCTTTCTCCACGCTGGCGCACTTGATGAAGTAGCCGCCACGTAAACGGACCTCGACGCCCGGTGAGAGGCGGAAGAACTTCTTTGGCGGATCTTCCCGGAAGTCGTCCTGCTCGATGTAGAGCACGCGCGAGAACGGCACCTTGCGCAGGCCCGCGGTCGTATCTTCTGGATTGTTGACCACTTCCAACTCTTCCACCTGGCCTTCGGGATAGTTATCGATGACCACCTTCAGCGGCCGCAGCACGCCCATGACGCGCAGGGCGCGACGGTTGAGGTCTTCACGAACGAAGTGCTCCAGCATCGCCAGTTCGATGCTGCCGTTGGTTTTCGAAGCTCCGATGGCGGCGCAGAAATTGCGCAGCGCCTCCGGAGTGTAGCCGCGGCGGCGAATGCCGGAGATGGTCGGCATACGTGGGTCGTCCCATCCAGCGACGTGGCCTTCCTGCACCAGTTGCAGCAGCTTGCGCTTACTGAGCAAAGTGTAGGTCAGGTTAAGACGGTCGAACTCGATTTGCTGCGAGGGAAAGATGCCCAATTGCTCAATGAACCAGTTGTACAGCGGGCGATGATCTTCAAACTCCAGGGTGCAGATGGAGTGCGTGATGTGTTCGAAGGAATCCGATTGGCCGTGCGCGAAGTCGTACATGGGATAGATGCACCACTTGTCTCCGGTGCGGTGATGCGAAGCACGAAGGATGCGGTACATGATGGGATCGCGCATATTGAGGTTGGGCGAAGCCATGTCGATCTTGGCGCGCAGGGTGCGCGAGCCGTCAGGAAATTCGCCGGCGCGCATGCGCTCGAACAGGTCGAGGTTCTCGTCAATTGAACGATTGCGATACGGGCTGTCTTTGCCGGGCTCGGTAAGCGAGCCGCGGTATTTGCGAATCTCTTCGGCGCTCAGGTCGCAGACGTAGGCGTTGCCGGATTTGATCAGATGCACGGCCCAGGCATAGAGCTGGTCGAAATAGTCGGAGGCGTAATAGAGGCCATCCCATTGCCAGCCCAGCCAGCGCACGTCTTTGATGATGGAGTCGACGTACTCCTGCTCTTCTTTTTCGGGATTGGTGTCGTCGAAGCGCAGGTTGGTTTTGCCGCCAAACTCAGCCGCCAGTCCGAAATTCAGATAGGTGGACTTGGCGTGACCGATGTGAAGATAGCCATTCGGCTCAGGAGGAAAGCGGGTCTGCACACGCCCGTCAAACTTGTTGGTCTTGAGGTCTTCGAGGATGATGTCGCGAATAAAGTTCGAAGCCCGCGGGGCGGATTCGGCAGGTGCAGCGGCGGCTTCCAGATGGTCTGGCGTTGTACTCATGATCGGCGTCCTTGATATCCTTGATCAGGCCTGAGAATAGTACGCCGGGCCGAAACTCTAGAGTAATTCGGCCGCGGAAGTAAGAGCGCCGTGTAATCGTCGTGAAAACGAGCCATATGCGGTTCGACAAGCTATTGCCAAGAAGAGGTCGATTGAAACCGATTGAACCGCTTACAGATCAGGATCACCTGATCGACTTCTCGGAACTAGCGTCACTCTCGAGGAGTTGGCATGGACTAGCGGAACAAATCAACAACCCAAATGCCAAGCAACTTGCGAACATTCAACGAACGGCTGATCCGTTCACTGAGCATCGAGACGGGCATATTGGAACGAATTTATGACCTCGACCGTGGCACGACCGAAGCCTTAATCGCCAAAGGATTCTACGAGGAGTTAATCGGACACGAAAGTACGAACATTGAGCCCGCGCGGCTAACATTCAGGTTGCAAGAATATTGAGGCCTGGATTCCTATTGTAAGTTGGGACCCTGCAGCCTTTGCTCGAGCTCTACGCATGCTGAGGCTACTCACCGCAAATTCGCGCATTCCAATGTAAATAAACAGAGCAGCAAAGCAGAGAAATACCAGTGCAAATACAAGAATCCCAGCACGCTGGACTGGCGTGGCCTTGGGTGAGCCTGTGAGAATGAAGCCGTCAACGCTGGCAGCATTCTTCAAGAAGTCGGGCCACAGCAGGTTTTGTTGACGCCCCTGCATCTTTTCCTCGAATCGGCGCCGCTCGTCTTCATCGCGCATTCTATGCCTACGGCCAGTTGATCTCGATCAGCAGTACGGTGACGTGGGCGATGGCGGCGTTATCGGTGCCCATGCCTTCAGGGGTCTTGGCTTTGACGCTGACCTGTCCGGGCTCAATCTTCAGCAAGTTCGCAACATTCTGCCGAATTGCCAATGCGTGCGGCACGATTTTAGGTTCCGCGAGGATCAGCGTGCTGTCGATGTTGCCGACTGCATATCCGGCTTCAGCAACCCGGCGAGTCGCTTCCTGAAGGAACACAGCCGAGTCGGCGCCCTTCCACTTGGGATCGCTGGGGGGAAAGTATGTGCCGATATCGCCCGCTGCGATGGCTCCCAGCAGCGCGTCGGTGATGGCGTGTAGCAGTACATCGCCATCGGAGTGGCCGGCCAGACCGCTGTGATGCGGCAAGGTGATGCCACCGATTCTGAGAGGAATGCCGGGCTTGAACTCGTGCGAGTCCCAGCCGTAGCCAATGCGGGGAGTGTAACGAAGCGCTGTATTCGCCATGGTTGGCTTGAAGTCTCGTGCTAATTCTACGCCGCAGATTGAACAAGTGACTGTGACCCAAGTTTCTGGATGCTTGTAGTCAAGTGAGCCTTTTTGATTTGCCAGAGGATGCTGGTGTGCGAAAATTAGTGAATCGCAATTACATTGTGGAGGAGCTCTTTCCCCCCCGGGTTCCACAAGATGCGAGCGCCTTATCCCTCCTAAGACGCTTGAATTGCTTATCCAGAAGATTGCACAAACTACATTCCTGTAAGAGGTCACATGTCGAAGCTAAGTTTGGTGTTGTCGTGTCTCCTGAGTCTCAGTGTGCTGGGTTCGGCCGAGCAGGTCACGTTGAAGAATGGCGATCGCCTGACTGGTGCGATTGTAAGCATGGATGGCAAGAAGCTTGTGGTGCACACGAGCTATGCCGGCGACGTTTCTATTGACTGGGCAGAAGTGACCCAGTTCACGTCCGACAAGCCGCTGGTGATCACGCGCACCGATAAGCAGGTTCTGTCTGGCACGGTTGCGACCGAAGGGCAGGACGTGACGATTACCACCGGGCAAGGTTCACAGAAGCTGGCCCTGGCGGATGTAAGCGCGATGCGCTCTCCGGCGGATCAGGCGGCGTATGAAAAATCTCTGCACCCGGGCATGTTGGAGGGCTGGACGGGCGGTGGCAGCTTTGGATTCGCGCTGGCCCGTGGCAACAGTGAGACCACCAATCTTGCCTTGGGGTTTGATGCTACTCGCAAAACGAGCACCGATGCCTGGATTATCGATGCCGCTTCGGTGTACTCGACCGACGCCAACACGAGCTCGACCACCGCAAACTCGTTCCAAGGTCTGATTCGGTACGACCACAATCTGACCAAGAGGGTGTTTGCATACGGCGCATTCGCGGGCGGCTACGACGAGTTGCAGAACTTGAATTACCGCATCACGCCGAATGGCGGTCTTGGATTCCATGCGATCGCGAGCCCCCGAACTACGCTCGATCTGCTGGGCGGCTTCGGCTACACGCGTGAGTCATACACGACCGGGCTGACGAATAACCTGTTGACGGCGACGCTGGGCGACGAGTTTGCTTACAAGCTATTCAAGTCCACTTCGCTGGTGCAGAATCTCTACTACCTGCCGGCGTTGAATAACACCAGCATTTACCACATCACCGGCAACTTCGGGATCGCCACTAAGATCAACGGCTGGTTGACCAGCAACCTGAACTTCAACGATCGCTATAACAGCGCGCCAGTGCTGGGCAATAAGAACAATGACGTATTGTTCACCGCCGGGGTTGGGTTTACGTTCGGAGGGAAGCCCGCGAAATAGTGAGTATGCGTTCGGGCTGTGCTATAGATTCGGGCTGCGCTATCGAAGGGTGGCGCGGCCCGAAATTTTTTATTTGGCGAGAACTGTCTAGCCACGCAGCACAGCGCCGGGAACGATACGAAAACGCTGCCGGCCGGCAATGCGATAGGTTTCAAAGTCGGCGAAGTCGATGGTGAAGACTGTGCTGATGTGCTCACGCTGTGCCAAGTGCACCAGCGTCGCATCGGCGAAGTCCATCGGGCGATCGGAATAGCGCTCCATAAGGGAAACGATTTCCGGCAAATCGTGATCAGTGATCGAAGAGAGCGTCAGCATGCCGGAATGAACGAATCTCCGGGCTGTTCGTTGCTGGTGCAGGTCCGGGCCCACCAGATGAAACAACTCCGTCAACACGGCCTCGGTGGTGACAAGAGGCAGGCGAAGCTGGGACAGGGTGGACACACAGACACGATGCCATCGGTCTTTTCGATCGAGAAAGGCGAGAAGGGCTCCGGTATCTGCGAGTACGTTACCGCGAGCGTGAACGCCGGGGTTAGCGGCCATACTTACGACGCAGGGTCTGCCGCATCAAGCTACTCACGTTTTCGGAGCGATGAGGATCGTCACCGGAAATCGTACCCACAAACTTCGCCGCGGCTTGGTGGAGGCGACGCTGCTCGGCCTCGTCATCCGGCGTTCGCCTGGCCGCAAGCCATTCCGTCGAGAGTTCGTCGAGCACTTCCGCGACGGTTTTACCCGCAGCGCGAGCTTCGGCCTCTAACGCCGACTTTCGCTCTGGCGCCAAGCGCCAGCTATATACCTCAGTCTTAGCCATGCACTACAGTGTAGTGCATTTCTGCCGGTGGCGGCAATGCGGGATCAGAGGCTCGGTGCTTCTACCCAATTCCTGCGCTCGACAAAGGTTGGAGGCTCGTAGGTTTTGCCGGCGGCCAGGCGACGATCTTCGCGCCGGGAGGTGTAGAGCAGCAGCGGCCCGACTACCATTCGCAAGCTGCGTGCGCCCAAGCCGAACTCGTGCTCGATCTCCCGCCTGAGCTCGCGGATCCTTGTAGAGACCGCAGAGTTGGTCTTCTTCAAGCGTTTTTCCATGGCCCACAGGGCGGCGTTGTACGTGGTACGCAGCTTGATGGCTTCAAACTTCATGCGCTCGCGCACGCGGGCATCGGGTGAATTGCGATAACGCTTCCAGCCCTGGAAAATGGTTTCTGAGATGCGAAACAGACTGGGGCCGTTGCGCTCGAAATCGAACTGAAAGGCCCAGTCGAGGAACTGCTTCGACTGCTCGCGCGAAATCGCTGCGTGCTTGAAGTTGAATTTGAACTGCCCGTGGATGTCGGCCAGGTCAACCCCCTCCAACATGCGTCCTTCGCGGGTGACCTGCTCGTACAGCGGGGTGCCAGGTACCGGAGTGTAGAGCATGAATTGATGGAAATCGGTGCAGTGAGAGACGGCGTGCTCGATTTCCTGCTCGATGTTCTGGGGAGTGTGGTGCTCAAGGCCGACAATGGTCGAACCCAACAACTTGATGCCATGCTGGCGCAATTCCGCCGACAGGGTGCGGGTGTCGGCGTCGTTCAGCTTGGAGTAGGTCGATTTGGGCGATTCCAGACCCAGCCATATCCACGAGACTCCCAGCTGAACCAGCTCTTCCATGGAGTACTTGCGAATAGCGTTGACGGAAGAGAAGACATAGAGCGACCAGCTCTTGCCTGCCTGTTTCATCCGCTCCAGCAACTGCAAGGCCCGGGGGCGCTGCAGCAGAAAGTTTTCATCCATGATGAAGAAGGAGCGCACATTCATGGCGTGCTCCATGTGCTCCATCACGTCGAATAGTTCGTCTCCCGTTTCGAAAAAATGGAAGCTTTTGCCTTTGCCACCGAAGAAGGCCGAGGTGGTGCAGAAGTTGCAGCCCATGGGGCAGCCGACGGAGGGGATGATGGTCGCGGCAGTGTCGCGCGTGCTGTCGGGAGTACCGATCCCGAGCACCCTCATGCCGAATCCCGACATGATTTCGGGATGTTGGATAGGCGCCGCCGGGTCGTCACCAAGATAGCGGCGCATCCAGGAGATCCCTTCTCCGCGAACAAAGAAATCTGCATCAATCAGTTTGTCGATGCCGGGGATGGCGGTGACGTGTCCGCCGATCACGATTTTTGATTTTGGCGAAAGCTTGCGCACCTGACGGCACATTTCTCTAACTTTGCCGAAGTTGGGGATGATGCCGGAAATGCCGACGACGTCGTACTGGTTCGAGGTGAGCTCTTGTTGAAAGCGATCCAGAGTTGGAAAGTCGAGCAGGGTGCTGGGAGCGGAGAGGTTGCGCTGAATCATCATCAACCCCCACGAGCGATGAAACATGCGCAGCGAAAAGCTGCCTTGGGCTCGCGTGACCTGGTTGTGGTACAGCTCCATGGGATTGATGGCGCGACTGCCAAATTCGTCGTCTTGCGCATAAGGACCGAATACAGAACTGAGAAGAACACGAGCCTGTTTGCCACTGGGATGAGGAGTGACGACATCATTCGCTTGCATGATCATGCTGTCAGATTAGGCATTGGGTCGCATGCGATTCAGTGACATTCGCCCGCTTATGACGGAAATGACAGAACTCTTACAATTCCTTCCCACTGCTCAGGAGACGGCGTAAGGGATGGCCGACAACGCAAATCCAGCTTCCCCCGCCATTAATCCGTGGCTGATTGCCATTGCCGTAATGTCGAGCACGTTCATGGAGGTGCTGGACACGACGGTGGTCAACGTGTCGCTGCCGCACATTGCGGGCAGCCTGTCGGCCAGCAACGATGAGGCCACGTGGACGCTGACCTCGTACCTGGTGGCGAATGCGATTGTTCTGCCATTGACGGGATGGCTGGCTGGGCGATTCGGGCGGAAACGCCTGCTCATGCTCTCGGTCACCGGCTTCACGGTGGCATCGTTTCTGTGTGGACTGGCGCCTTCACTGGAGTTCCTGATTTTCTTTCGTATCATTCAGGGCGCCTGCGGAGGTGGTCTGCAACCGCTCTCGCAAGCCATCCTGCTGGAGTCGTTTCCCACCGAGAAGCGCGGGCAGGCCATGGCCTTCTGGGCGCTGGGGATTGTGGTCGCCCCGATGCTAGGGCCAGTTGCGGGCGGCTGGCTTACCGACAACTACAGCTGGCGCTGGGTTTTTTACATCAACATTCCGATTGGGATTGCCGCGCTGATCCTGACGCAGCTTTTCATTTTCGATCCGCCTTACTTGCGAAGGGCGAAGACGGGCATCGACTACTGGGGCATTGGGCTGCTGGCGGTGGGCATAGGCAGCCTGCAAATCATGCTGGATAAGGGGCAGGAGGACGACTGGTTCGGGTCGCACTTCATCGTGATTCTTGCCGTGCTCGCGGTGGCGGGACTCAGCGCGCTAATCATTCGCGAGCTCACGACAGAGCATCCGGTGATTGATTTGACGGTGTTCAAGTACCGTTCTTACGCCATCGGTACCATGCTGATGACGCTGATCGGATTCGTGCTCTATGGCAGCACGGTGCTGTTGCCGCTGCTGATGCAGGTATTGCTGGGCTATACCGCAACCCATGCGGGCGTGACCAACCTGCCGCGAGGCTTGGCGTCGTTCCTGATTATGCCCATCGTGGGCAAGCTTACCGGCAAGGTGGATTCGCGAAAGCTGCTGGCGATTGGGCTGGGCGCGTCCGCTTACGCCATGTGGGAGCTCTCGAAGCTGAGCCTGAATGTTGGCTTCTGGAATTTCTGGTGGCCGTTGACGGTGCAGGGTGCGGCCCTGGGATTTGTGTTCGTGCCGTTGACCACGGTGACGAACGATCCCATTCCCAACGAGCGCATGGGAAACGCCACCAGCCTGTTCAACCTGATGCGCAACATCGGCGCCAGCATTGGGATCTCGATCGTGCAGACGTACCAGTTCCGCAAGGAGCAGGTACACATTCACTATCTCGGAGCACACGTTAATTCCTCGAGTGCGACGGCGACCCAGTTCATGCAGGGAATGAAGTCCTACTTCATGCAGCAGGGCTCAAATGCTGTGGAGGCCACTCACCAGGCGTATCAGGCCATGTGGGGCACCGTGCTGCAACAGGCGGCCATGTTGTCGTACAACGACACCTTCTTGATGCTGGCCTTCGTCTTCATGGCGATGTTTCCCTTCCTTCTGCTGCTGCGCAAACCAAAGCGTAAGGGCGGAGTGATGGTCCACTAACAAAAATCGGGCAGGACGAGAAGTCCTGCCCGTAGCGATAACGATAGAGTTGTGGTTACTGCTGGAGAGAGCTGTTCTCCCCCGCCTGCGACATCTTCTGGATGCGGCTGTCGATGCGGGCAATCTTCTTGGCGCGCAACTCTTCAGCCTTGGCGCGCTGGTCCGGCGTCAGCACCTGGGTGTAGATCTGGTGCCGGATGGCCTGCTTCTGCACAATCAACTGCGACATAAGCTGCGCCTGCTGGTTGGCGAGTTGCTGAATCTTCGCCTGGTCGTAGCTGCCGTTGACGGTGGCTTCGAGCATGGCCTTCTTGTTGGCAGCCATCTGCTGCATCAAGGGCAGACCGGTTGCCTTGTTGGCCTGGAAGATCTGCTTGACCTGGGCCTTCTGCGCGTCGGTAAGATTCAACTCACGCGCCATGTATGCCATGCGGCCATGCCGACCGTGCCAGGCATTCTGCGAAGTAGAGGCCGCGCTGTCCTGGGCGTAGCTCACGACGGCGACGCCTCCCAGGATCAAAGCCAACATAGCTACGGCGGCCATCCAAAATTTGCTTCTCATCTTTAGGTACTCCTTCTGACAGAACCTTCGTTGACTGTCAGAGATATAAACGCAAACTACGGCAGGATTATGGTAAAGACTGGTTGCGCCGGGGTTAAGTTTTGTTTCCCGCAGCGCAACCTTTTGGACGGAGTGCGAAACTTACTCGGCCGGAGGCGCCGGGGGCGTGGCTCCCGACTGCATCTTCTGGATGTGCTTGGTGATGCGGTTGATCTCGTCGGTGTGCTGCTGGTTGAGTTTGGCCTGCTGGTCGGCGGTCAGCACCTGGGTATAGATCTGATGCTCGAGCGCCTGGTGCTGCATGCCCATCTGGGCCTGCAACTGCGCCTGCTGATTGACCAGGTTCTGGATGGCAGCCTGGTTATAAGCGCCGTTGGCTGTCGCCTGCAACAGGGCCAGGCGGTTCTGCTCCATCTGCAGCATTAGCGAGTGCATGGTCGTCCGGTTTGCTTCCATCAGTGCCTTCACCTGCTGATGCTGGGCATCGGTGAGGTCAAGATCCTGGAACATATGGCCCATGGGACCATGCGGGCCACCCCATCCCGGGCCGTCGGGGCCGGGACCCTGCGCGTAGCTGATTACCGCGCCACCGCAGAACATCAAGGCAAGTATGGTGATAGCGCCAATCCATTTCATCTTCATCGGTTGCTTCTCCTGTGTGCTTCACGGCCGGATCAGTTTTCGACGAATTGTCACAATCGCTGTCCGGCTTACAATGTTAAGTTCAGTAGAAGGGGCGCGACAGTTCCAAGAAACTTCGGGTTTGGACCGGCAATTTGCGCGTCGGTGAAGCAATGGAACGGATCACGGGAACGATTAAAGTCGGCGGCTGGGATAGGCGTATTGTTCCTGCTGACAGCTATCCCCTCTGCTGCCCAGCAGTTACCTGCGGGAACCATGCTTCCAGTGGCCTTGGGCACAACCATCAACCTGGACAAAGCCAAGGTAGGCGACCGCTTATCGGGCAAGCTGGGGCAGTACGTGACAGTGGATGGCAAGCGCTTGGCCCGCGGAACCGAAGTCAGTGGACGGATTGTGGAGGTCGAGCCGAGTTCGGCAGGCACGCCAGCCCGCGTCACGTTGGTCTTCGACAGGATCCGCATTGCGGAGCGCGACGTGCCCATGATCACGAGCCTGCGGGCGCTGGCTTCGATGCAGGCGGTTTACGATGCCGGGATGCCCACCAACCTGATTGACGACTTCGGATCGACGATTCGCGACTGGAACACCACTCAGGTGGGCGGGCAGGCGGTGTATCGGGGCGATGGCGTGGTGATGGAAGGGGCAGAGGTGGTGGGCAAAGCGTCCAGCGTAGGAGAGGTCTTCGGGAGGCCGAAAACCTGGCCACGGTCGCCATGTGCCGGCGATCACGTTGACGATACCGTGCAATCGTTCTGGGTGTTCTCTACCGACGCTTGCGGCGCTTACGGTCTTGAGGGATTGAAGCTGGCCCATGCGGGACGCTCCCATCCGGCGGGCGAAATCGTACTCGAAGTACCCGGCAAGCTACAGGTCCGGGCGGGCAGCGGACTGCTGCTGGTGGTGACGTCTAGCGGGCAACAGCCCGATGCTGCGTCAGATGGCCATATTGCTCAGTCGTCAGATAGCATTCAGGTCGCGATTCAACAGCCTTAGAAAATTATGATCAAGCTCTCTCTCCGGATCGTCCTCTCGTCTTTCGTGATACTGCTGGTTCTCCTTCCGCTGCACGGCGCGAAGCCGGTGCAGCCGCTTCCTATTGGAACCTATTTGCCGGTGATGCTGGGCAGCACTCTCGATTCGAACAAGAGTAAGCCGGGCGAGAAGATATCGGCAAAACTCAAACAGGATGTATCGCTGCCCGATGGCGGAACAGTCAAGGCCGGCACGGAGCTGCTCGGACACATTGTGACCGTGAAACGGGGAGCGGCCGGAGTAAATGGGCAAATTGTGTTCGTGCTCGATCAAATTCGCCTCGACGGCAAAGAGCAGCCGATAACTACCAGCGTGCGGGCGCTGGCCTCGATGATGGCGATCTTCCAGGCGCGCCAGCCGATCAATTCGGTCGCCCAGGACGGCAGCTCGGTGTGGGATTACAACACTCGCCAGGTGGGCGGTGACGTAGTTTTCGGCCGCAAGGATGTACGGAATGATGCGGGCGTTGTGGGCATGTCTCCCGAACCGGGCTGGGTTGTCGGGGTGCCGCTGGGAAATTCGGAAGCAGGCTGCGCCCCACCTGAGAACAAAGACTTGCAATCCTTCTGGCTGTTCTCGACCAGCGCGTGCGGAGTTTACGGGGCCGAAGATGACCCTTTGGAAATCTCCCGCAAGCCGGATGACAATAAAGACGGTCACATTACCTTGAGCGCGCCTAAGCGGGTGCTGGTGCGCAGCGGAGCCGGGCTGCTGCTGACCGTTCTGCCGCAGAGCGCGGTTCAGACGGTGCAGTAGGTCGCCTCGCCCGCGCGAGGTAGGGACGTGAGAAACTGTCACATGTGTCGATTCGCCAGCTAAGTTCGCGCGTGGTTTATCGCAATCCGTGGATGACGGTGCGCGAGGATGAGGTCGAGCGCGACCACGGCCAGCGCGGCATCTATGGCGTGGTTGAGAAACACGACAGCGCTGTCATTTTGCCCATCGACGGCGATCACATTTATCTGGTCGAGCAGTTTCGCTATCCGATCGGCCGGCGCTCGCTGGAGCTGCCACAGGGCAGCCTGGAGGCTGACGGACTCGAGCCCGAAGCTATCGCGCGACAGGAGCTTCTGCAAGAGACCGGAATCGTGGCCGCAGAGATGGAACTGCTGGGCGCGTTCAACATTGCCGTCGGATACTCGAAGCAGCGCGACTATGCCTTTCTCGCGACCGGTCTTACACTGGGGCAACGAAATCCTGACCACGAAGAGCACGATCTCACTCTGCATCGAGTGAGTCTCGACGAATTCCAGGAAAAGATCAGGAACAACACCATCGACGATGCCCAGACGCTGGCGGCATGGGCGATTTATCGCGCGCGCTACGGCGAATGATGTCATCTAGGAGTGGCAATGCACATAACCGAAATCAATCTCTATCCGGTTAAGTCGCTGCGCGGGACTTCGGTTCCGGAGGCGCTGGTTTGCAGCAATGGCCTGAAGCACGACCGCTGCTGGATGCTGGTGGATGGCGAGGGCAAGAAGATTACGCAGCGGGAGTGTCCGCGCCTGGCTTTGCTGGTGCCGCAGGTGGAGGATGGCGCGCTGCGGGTGCAAGTTCCGGGATCCTCTGACATTGTGGTACCTCCGGATGGCGCGGGTTGGACCAACGAGCTGCTGACCGTAGATCTCTGGGGACATGAACACACGGGAGTAGTTGCCGCGAACACTGTAAATCGCGCGTTCAGCGATGCCGCCGGGATGAACTGCCGTCTGCTGTCGCTGGCCAACGGCAACCGGGGAGGAAGTGGGATTCCCTTTCATGATGATGCGGCGCTGCTCGCTATCAGCCAGACCTCGCTCGACCACCTGAATGGGCGATTGCCAACCCCAATTCCGATGAACCGCTTTCGGCCCAGCGTGGTGGTCGACGGATCGAATGCCTTCGAAGAAGACGAATGGCAGCGTATCGCCATTGGAGAGACGGAGTTTACGGCGGTGAAGCAGTGCGTGCGCTGCGCCATCACGACCATCGATCAGGCACTCGGTGAGTTTCGTGGGCCGGAACCGCTGAAGACACTCGCTACATTCCGCCGAGTGGAGCAGAACGTGGCGTTCGGCGCGTACTTTCGGCCGCTAAATCCGGGCGCCAAGTTGCGCGCAGGCGACGCGATCACGGTCCTGGAAAGGAAAGCGGTGGCCGCTTCCGGCGCCAGCCCCGCTTAAAACAACCTCTGCCCGACAGGGCTCATGGCACTGCTTTTGCAGCGTCGCCAGCAATCCGCAGTCCCCTATTCAGTGACGCGGCTCACAAAATCACGGCTCCCGGCAGTGGTAGCATTCCGGGCATGACTTCCCCGGCGACCGAGACGACCAGCGTTCTGCTGGAGCAATTCGTTATTGAAGCGCGAAACGCCGCGGCGACGGCCGAAGTCGTCGACCGCAATCCGCAGGCGCTGAGCTCCGCCATTCTGGCAAAAGCGGGCAACGCAGAGCGAATTCTTTTTGCGCCTCCGCAGGTGATGCCAGCCGAGCTGTTTGCGCCGTTCGCTGCTGATAATCGCGTAATCGCTGAACCGGATTCAGAACAGACGGTGCACTCGGCGGTGGGCGTGACCGAAGCCTTCGCCGGGGTAGCTCGTACTGGCTCAGTTTGCGTGGATGTGAACTACCGGCACACGAATGTGGTCAGCCTACTTGCGCCACTGCACATTGTCGTGCTGGCGGCAGAGAACATTGTGCCGCGGCTGCGCGACATGTTTCGTCCTGAGGTAATGAGCGGTGAGGGCCTGACCCGCGACTTCGTCTTTATCACCGGCCCGAGCGCCACGGCGGACATGGGTCCGTTGGTGCGTGGAGTTCACGGCCCGCATCGGCTGCACGTAATTGTGGTGAGGTGAGCATGGCCAGCACGATAAATCCCGTAGACATTCAGCCCCGGCAGGTCGCCAACAAGTCAGACAAGCACGCGCTGCTGGAAGCGATCAGGATGACGCTGAACATCCAGAGCGCGGCCATCCGCCACAACACGCAAACCTTCAATCGCAACCGCTACGTGGCAATTGCGAAGTTGCCTGACTATGACGCGCTGAAGGACCGCGCCCGCGCCATCAAAGAGCAAGCCATTGCGGATTCTCCCAAGCTTTTGAAGCAACTGGAAGACAGCGTGCGCAGGAATGGCGGCCATTTCTACCTGGCGGCTACGGCGGCGGATGCTAATGCCTACATCCGCGACGTGCTGGTGAAGCACGATGCCAAGCTGGTGGTGAAGGGCAAAAGCATCACCTCCGAAGAGACGCGGCTCAATCATGTGCTGGAGGCGGCGGGGATCAAAGTAGCCGAGACGGATTTGGCCGAGTTCATCCTGCAGGTAGCCGACGAGCAGCCTTCGCACATCATTGCGCCAGCTCTGCACTATTCGCGTGAACGCATCACTGCGCTGTTTAAGAGAAAGTTCGAGACCGATCTGCCGCTCGATACCGGGGAGGAGCTCACTAAATTTGCCCGGGAGAAGCTGCGTGAGCAGTTTATCGCCGCCGATGCCGGCATCTCGGGAGCTAATTTCGTCGCGGCTGACAGTGGCTCCATCATGCTGGTAGAGAGTGAAGGCAACATCCGGATGAGTACAACCCTGCCTTCGCTGCACATCGCGATCGCGGGTATAGAGAAGGTAGTCCCTTCGCGTGAAGACTTCGGGACATTTCTGGAACTGCTGCCCGCCAGCGCGACCGGGCAGCCGATTACGTCATACGTCAGCATCCTGCATCCGCCATTGAAGGCGCCGCCGTTTGCCGCACCGGGCAAGCCTGAGCAACCGCGCGAGTTTCACCTGGTGCTCATCGATAACGGGCGCAGCAAAATGCGCGAGGACCCGGTGCTGCGCGAAGCCTTGTACTGCATTCGTTGCAGCGCCTGCCTGAACTCTTGCGCCAATTTCGAAACCGTGGGAGGCCACGCCTTTGGAGGCGAAACCTATTCCGGCGGGATCGGCGGCTCGTGGGAGGCAGGAACCGGCAAGCTGATGAACGCGCGCTTTGCCGAGCTGTGTACGGCCTGCTCGCGCTGCGTCAACAACTGCCCGGTGCGAATTGATATTCCTTGGCTGAACGAGAACCTGCGCCAGCGGATGAACCAGGCGCAGCCCGCATCGCTGGTGAAATCGGCATTTGGAGCGGCGACGGGAAGCGCTCCGGAAGATCGCACCGCGCCGCTACAGAAACAGTTCTTCGGTAATTACCAGACGTTTGGGAAGTGGGGCACGCGGACTGCGGGACTGGCGAACAGCTCGCTCAATTGGCCGTTCGCGAGATCTGCGATGGAGACGGCAGTAGGCGTGGATCACCGGCGCGAACTGCCGAAATTTCCTGAGCAGAGCTGGGAGGACTTGTACCGCAACGAGCGACATCCCGAAACCGGCACTCAACCTGGCGGACGTCCCGCGTTGACGGTGTTGGCTGATGTCTTCACCAACTTCGGCGCAGCGGAGCGTGGCATGGCAGCCATTCGTGTGCTGCGCAAATGTGGCTACCAGGTGGAACTCACTCCGTCACTGCCCGACGGCAGGGCGGCGCTCTCCCAGGGCATGATCGACACCGCGCGCCAGCAGGCGCTGGCGATGGTGGAGATGCTGCGGCCCTATATCGAAAAGGGACAGCAGTTGGTAGTGGTCGAACCCAGTGTGCTGGCGATGTTCCGATTCGACCTGCGGCACTTCGTGGAGGACCAGGCGCTGTTCGAGAAATTGCGCAGCATCAGCTTCGAGCCGCTGCAACTGGTGTGGAAGGCGGCGCAGGAGTTTGGACTCGACCTGCATGCGACGTTTCCGGCGGAAAGATGGCAGCACGGAAGTAAAATCTTCTACCACTCACACTGCCAGCAGCGGACCTGCAATGCAGCTGGCGAGACCATCGACGTGCTGCGTGGGTGCGGGTTCGACGTCGTCACGTCGTCAGTGGAATGCTGCGGCATGGCGGGAAGCTTTGGATATAAAGCCGACTACTATGACCTGAGCATGGCGGTGGGCGAAGACCTGTTCGCACAGGTTCGCAAGGCCGAATCAGACAGCGGTCCGCGCGCGCTGGTAGCCAGCGGAGTGTCGTGCCACGAGCAGCTTTGGGCCGGCTTCCATCGGCCTGTGCACCATCCGGTAGAGATACTCGACAGCATCGCCAAGTGAGGCACGGCTAACGGAAGTCACCTAAGTGGGCATTACTAAAGGATTACTGTTCATTACGGAAGGTGTATTTACAAACTGCCTGACTGCGCTAAATTGAGAGCTGCAGTTGGGCAGTTCTGGGGGAGGGCTGCCTTCAAAGCGTCCTGCTTTCGAGCAGGACGCTTTTGTATTGTGGCTGTTATGGGTGCCCGGGGACGAGCTGCGACTCCGGAAACCTTGCTGCATCTAACAGTGTGAGTCAGGATGTTAGGATCGTTAATGGCGGTACTAGGCTGCCTAAAAGCGTGGCCGGGCTCCCTGGAGGCTAAATGGCAAGTGAAGCAATTGTAGAAGTTACCGATGCAAATTTTGACCAGCTGGTTCTTAAATCGGAACAGCCGGTTTTAATCGATTTCTGGGCGGCGTGGTGCGGCCCCTGTAAAGCACTCGCTCCCATCGTGGATGAGATCGCCCAAAGCTATAACGGGCGAGTGAAGGTGGGCAAGATGGACGTGGACAAGAATGCTGCGACCCCGCAGCGCTACGGTGTTCGCGGAATTCCGACCCTTCTGTTGTTCAAAGATGGTCAGGTGAAAGAGCAGATCGTTGGCTATGTCGCGCGCGATGTGATCGAGAAAGCGCTGGACAAAAACTTGACGTCCCAAGCGGTAGGGTAAGAGCGCCAAGTCTACAGTTTGAGGAGCACAGCTTACGGGCTGTGCTCTTTACTTTTTTGCCCTAGTATTTCCGCAGCACTCCAATCACTCTTCCCTGCACTTCGACATCGGCGGCAGGCACCATAATCGGCTTCATGGTGGTGTTCGACGGCTGCAGCCGAATGGTTTCGCCTTCCCGATATAGCCGCTTAAGAGTCGTCTCGTAGTTGTTAACCAGGGCTACGGCAATCTCCCCGTCCCGCACCGACGTTGTCTTTTCGACCAGCACGTAGTCTCCGTCAACAATGTGTTCGTCCTGCATACTTTCGCCCTTGACCTGCAAAACATACACGTCTTTGGCGCGGGTAAAGTCGCCCAGTGAGATGGATTCGGGATTTTCTACGGCCTCGAGCGGCTGGCCGGCCACCACGACGCCCATGAAAGGCAGGCTGGTTTCCACCGGTATGGTAGCCGGCGGCTTGGCACGACCGCGCATCTTCACCACATCGATGGAGCGGCTACGGTTGTAGTCGCGCTTCAGCAACCCCTTCTCTTGCAAATTGCTGATGTGCTTATGCACCGTGGCCAGAGAACTCAGGCCAAGCCCGGCGCCAATCTCCTCGAAGGAGGGCGAATACCCGTGTTCCTCAATGAAGTTCTGAAGGAAGTCGTAAACCTCACGTTGCCGGCGCGTGATAGCCATGGTCAGGCCTCCGAAGGTAATTGTCGGCGAAGAAAAGGCGAAGTGTCAACGAATACCTAAGTTGTCTTTCGAGGTACGTTCCATATTAGGCAGGTGGGAAAAATGCCCCCGGAGGCTAGTGAATGGTCGGGTACAAGGACCTCCGGGGGCCAAGTGTGCTCGAAGGAGTTCAGCTTATGTGAGACTCGGGATTAAGTCGTCCACACGGCGTCAACGATTTGTAAACAAGTTGTCACGGGGCAACTGGCTGGAAATGCGGAGCCCTGGGGCAGCGCCGCTCATCTACAATACCCACAATCGCTGGGTGAGGTACTTCCGTGAACAAGTTTGTCCTGAGCACATTGCTTCTAGCATTTGCGGCCTCGTTGCCGGCGCAGCAGATTCGCGGAGACTACATTGAGTCGCGCTCGACTGACGTTTACGTGGCGCAGTGCTTCGCCAATGGCGAGGTGGGGCTCGCAGGAAATGATGCCCTGCTGGCGTGGCATGTCGAACAGGGTAGCTGGAACGGCGTTAAACTCGACGGCCTGACGGTAGCAGCAGCAGTGCGAGCCCGCGCTACATTGGGCGATCCCTACGGCGATCCTTACCCGCGCAAGCGGTGCTCATGGTCGACAGCACAGCGAATCCGCAACAGCGAGCAGCGCTCGTCGCGCTGGCGCAACACAATGGCGGACGCCTGCTGGAAAATGTCGTGCGCGTGGAATACGTGCCCGTGATGCTGGACGCTCCTGCGGACCCCCATCAAGGCAGCGCGATCCTGCGCGCAGGCAAGCTGGCCACCATCATCACCCGCCCGCTGAACCATCACGACCACATCTGCGGGAATGAGACCAATTTTTATCCGCCGTTGACCGATGTTAGCGATGCCGTATCGGCGGTGGCCATCTACCGACGAATTCCGCGGCGAGGGCTTAGGGACGGAGTGGACGCGCGCACGGGCGTCGCAGCGCTTACATAGCACGCTTTGGCGAAGATGGCGCTTCTGCTTCCACCAGTCACGAAACTTCGCATCCGCCCGGCGAGTAGTTCCTAACCTCCCTTTTCCAGTCGAGGTACACACTGAATCAGTAAGTGGCCGGGTGCTCCACTCAATCCTTCGTTTGGGTGGAGCGAGATCCCACCAACCATTTCTGCACCACGGACTCCCGCGATACAGATTGCTGGTAACCCACCACAACCACGTCCCGCCAGGGACAATATATCTAAGCCCAGCGTTTCAACCCTGGGTAGAGGAATCAAAGATTTTCCGGAGCCCCAAGGGGGCGACATAAGAAAGCCCAGCCTTTTAGGGCTGGGTAGCCGCGCCTATAAGCCCCCGAGTCCCCCGCTATTACGCCAGCAACCCGCTAGATTGATCACCCCAGATGATCGGCGTTCGATTTCGCTGTTGTCACTGTGGCTAACAGGGTTAATTACGTTTTGAATTTGACAAAGGGATCAGAGTTTTGAGTTGACGGTGAACTTGATTGCGCATATATGTTGTTCCGCAAGAACCTTGAGTCACCACAGCGACATCGAGATCGACTCACCGGTTACCCCTGAACGCGAGAGTCTCTCTTCCCCGACTGCCAATCGCGTCCACGCATAGTTAGCCGATCTTGCGGGCGAAAATGCAGAACGCACTTTGCGCGTTCAGGAGGCGTTTTTCTCATGAAATCCATTCTTGTAGGAGTTTTGATACTAGCTTCGTCGCTAGTCCAGCTTAGCTATGCCGAGCCGTACCATCCCAGCGCGGCTCGAAAATCGCACAACCAGCAACTCGGCAAACGGGCACACAATCTTCCAGGCCAGGATAACTGGCTCGGTGGTACCGGCAACTGGAGCAACGGAAGTGACTGGAGCTTGAATGCGCCACCCGGATCGAGCGACGATGCGACGATTGGTTCTGCCAATGACTACGTACGTTTCGACGTCGGCACCACCACTATCAATTCGCTGACCCTAGCTGGCACGCTTACCGATAGGGGGATTGCCTCACTGTTAACCGCATCCTCTTTTCTCAACGTGGCAAGTACCGGTGTTCTCGACTTCTCTTCGAGCTCAATCTCATTGCCCGGGTATATGTCCTCCTACAACTACGGCAAGATAACGGCTGCCGGCCTAAGCGTCGGAACAGATCTTGTGGGAGGAGACTTTGAAAATTACGGTGTGCTAACCGTCTCCGGTATCTATGTTGCAGTCGCTAGCGGTTTCGGGAACGCATCGGGTGGCACTCTTACGACCACGGGCGGAGTGCTCGCCTTCCTTAGCAACGCCGGCGATTGGGAGAATTTCGGCAACGTTTCAACGTTTGACAATCAATATGGTGGCAGCATTGAAAATTCGGGAGTGCTAAACAACCATAGCGGCGGAGCTATTGTCGCTGCTCGCAACGGTGATCTCTCTAATTACGGTACCCTCAATAATGACGGGAGCATTTCTGTCAGCCCGTTTCTCGGTGGAGAGGGAGGAATCTTGCTTAATACCGGCGTGCTCAACAACAGAGGAACTGTCACGATTAATGGTGGTTTTAGCAACAGTGGAAGCGTTGTTAACACCGGAACATTTTACTTCGGGGAGGGCATCGGCTTTGGTGGCGGGGACAATACCGGCTCCTACGTACAACAGGGTCCCCTGAGCTCCACAATTGTCGACAGCACTCTGACCACCACCACGCCTCTTCAGATCAACGGCGGAATGCTGTCCGGCAGTGGGATTATCGCCGGCGATGTGAATATGAGTGGCACATTACATTCGGGCGATGCCCCAAGCAGTTGCGCCAACATTTTATGCAAGACTCTTACCATTCAGGGCAACTACCGGCAGTTCGGGATCGGTACTTTCTATTCCGAGCTGGGGGGAACGCAGGCCGGCACGGATTACGATCAGCTCGTGATTACCGGCAACGCAATCTTGGACGGCACGCTTGACGTGGCGCTTCTGACTGGCTTCGTGCCCAAACTTGGCGATACGTTCTTCCTGCTGACTTACGGCAGCGAGAGTGGCAGCTTCAGCATGCTCGATCTCCCATCTCTGCCTTCGGGCGAGATGTGGGACTATGCGTACGAGTCCGCTGACTTCAAGCTCTGGGTGGCACCAGTACCTGAGCCGTCGAGCCTGGTTCTGCTGGGCGGCGGTCTGCTCGGCATGGCTGGAGTACTGCGGCGCAAGCTGTCCTAAGCTGTCCTGAGTCACAAGTCGTCGCAAGTTACTCCGGGGCGAGAGCTCCGGCTTTGTCAACGGGACCGAAGAAATGCGCTTGGTTGCGGCTGCCCTCCAGGAGCTACGGTAAGCGTGGTTTCCAGCCTATGCCTGAACGCTGTTCCATGATCACTGTCGCTAACAGGCGTGCCTGTTGAAAAACTCTTTTTGATCGGTTATTCGGGTGAAATCAGGTGACCAGAAATGTCTCGAAATTCGAGAGGATCGTTTATAGGGCATCCTGGCGCGATGTGATTGCTGTCGTTTAGGGCGGATAAGAGTTTTTCAACAGCCACAGGCAATTACACTCATTGTCCCACCGGAGCGTCAATGAGTGTAATGGCGATGTTACGCAAGTTACGCTTTCGCGGGACGCAGTCGCCGGTGAACGAGCAAGCAGCCCAACGCCGCACCAAGGCACGCGCCAAGCAGGACGCGTGTGCCGTACTGAACCTCAGACTTTCCTGGAACGCCGCTCAACACAAACAACGATGGAATCCCGAGCCTACACCCGACCAAAATTTCAAGGACGCGCACACTTGTACGTGACGGTTTGCGTAGCGCCAACCTAAAGCAGTTGAAGCCTGCATCGAATGCGAGGAATGCCAGAAAGCCACAAGGGCACAGACCGCTGCAACCCCCTCTCGGTCCGTAGGGTCGTGGCGGGCCATTTCGAAAAGGCTAACTAGCAGTACGCCGCCGATTACTGAGCACGTCAGACCTAATCCGCTGAGAGCGATTTTCCGCTTCATGCTCAGCACCTCTCTATCAATAGCCGAATTCGACGATAACTGTCGCAATCAGGCGTGGGCAATAGCACTCATTATGCCCGCCGGGTCAATGAGTGTAATGCGATTACACAAGCTTGCGCGATTTGTTCGCCCTGAAGTAACCAGCCACCCCGGATTGTACTGAGACGCTTGCCACATTCCCCCCTGAGAGCAAATGGGGGGCAGCTCTCCCCCCTTCGTACCTGCGTCACAACTGCTCAGTGACTAGGCTCACTGCGCCTGCGTTTACCTGCTCGTAACCTTGACAGTCCCGTACATCGCGGGCATGCGCACCGGCACGGCGATCGACGCCTATTCGGCCCAGAAAGAAACCAGGCGTGCGCCGCTAATCCGAGAAAGCCAGCCTGCCAAAGGAAAACGAAATGCCCCTGTACAACGCCTTTTCCAAAGCTGTGACTCGCGATTTCAGCATTCAGGAGCTGGAACATGCCGCCCGCCTGATGCGCGGCTATGACCTGGTCGCGCTTTGCGCCGCCGGCTCCGGACATTCCGGTGGAACGCTCTCGATGATGGACATCGTGGCGGCGCTTTACCTCAAGGTTGCCAACCACGATCCCAATGTTCCCGAGTGGCCCGAGCGTGACCGCATTATCTGGTCCGGCGGGCATAAGGCTCCGGCGCTGTATCTCGGGCTGGGATTTGCCGGATACTTTCCTATCGAGGATGTCGTCACGCTGCGCAAGCTCTATTCGCCCTTCCAGGGACATCCGCATCGGCTGAAGCTGCCCGGCGTGGAAGTCTCCAGCGGCTCGCTCGGACAGGGCTTGAGCATCGCGGTGGGAATCGCACAGGCCAATAAGATCGATGGCCGCAAGAACACCGTGTTCTGCATCATGGGCGACGGCGAGCAGCAGGAAGGCAGCATCTGGGAAGCCGTGATGGAAGGCTCGCACTACAAGCTCGACAACCTGGTCGGGATCATTGACCGCAATCGCCTGCAGATCGACGGCTGGGTGAAGGACGTGATGAACGTCGAGCCGCTGGAGGAACGCTATCGCAGCTTTGGCTGGGAGGTCATCGTCTGCGATGGGCACGACATGCCGCAGGTGGTGGACGCTCTACAGAATGCGAAGAAAATTCCTGTTGCCGGCAGGCCGACGGTGGTCATCTGCAACACCGTCAAAGGCAAGGGCGTCAGCTTCATGGAAAACGTGGCGGGATGGCACGGCAAGACGCCCAACTACGACGAGCTGGTGAAGGCACTCGACGAGCTTGGTTTGAAGGACGCGATCGCGTATGACGCACTGCTGAAGAACGCGGCCGAGTATCAGAAAACAGTTGAAGCCACACTTGATGCCAAGATGCCGAAGTTCACCAGGGACTACTGGTGGAACAGCGGCAGCATCATGAAGGTCGCCATGGAGCCGACGCGAAAAGGCTTTGGCAAATCGCTGGCGAACAACGGCGACGATGAGCGAGTAGTGTGCCTTGGGCTCGACATCTCGGGCTCGATCACCATCAGCGATTTTTATAGCGGTAAGCCTGAGCGCAAGAATCGCTGGCTGAGCATGGGTATTGCCGAGCAGTCGGCGACAGCAGCGGCGGCGGGATTGGCGCGCGAAGGCAAGCTGCCGGTGTTCGGAACTTACGCGACGTTCGCGGCAGCGCGCAATCTCGACCAGATCCGCGTCTCCATCTGCTATGGCAATTTCAATGTGATGATCGCCGGGGCGCACGGTGGAGTTTCGGTGGGACCCGACGGCGCCACGCACCAGGCGCTGGAAGACCTGTTCGCAATGTGCGGGCTGCCTAACATGGTGGTGTCGGTTCCCTGCGATGCGATTGAGACTCGCAAAGCCACCGACTACCTGCTAATGCGGCACGAAGGTCCGAAATACATTCGCTTCGCACGTGAAGCTACGCCGATTGTCACCCGGGAAGACACGCCGTTTGTCTTTGGTAAAGCCAATGTCAGCCGCCTGCGCCGCGAGGCCGAGCAGATGATCGACGCCTTCGACACGGTGCTTGCGTCGCACTACATGGACGAAGGCGAAGACCTAAGCATCATTGCCTGCGGTCCGATGGTGCCGGAGGCGATGCGCGCGGCTTGGATTCTGAAGAAAGAGTTCGGCTACGAGACACGCGTGCTCAACATTCACACCATGAAGCCGATTGACGCTGCTGCGATTCTTCGCGCCGCCAAAGAGACAGGCGTTGTGGTCACGGCCGAGGAGCACCAGATCGGCGCGCTGGCCTGGCGCGTGAGCAGTGTTCTCACCGAGAGTCCCGAGCTGTACGGCACGCCAGTCATCACCGGCGCGATCGGCGTGAAGGATCGCTTTGGCGATTCCGGCGCACCATGGGAGCTGATCAAGGAATTCGAGGTCAGCGCCGAACACATCGCGCAGAAGGCGGCGGAGTTGGTGGGCATTGCAAAGGCGAAGAAGGAAGAAGGGCAGTTGGTGGGGGCGCGATAGAGCGTCTCTCGTTTTGGCTCAGTCAGCTCGGGCCGGGATGGACTCTCGTCCTTCCGGCCCGGCCTTTTGGGTGAATCGGCCCGAATTCAGTGACACGCTAGATGGAAATTTGTACGTCCTGGGAGCGAAATACGTCCTCAAAAATCGCGTTTTACCTTCGAAATGCTCTCAAACTTGCATTTAATTCGAGATTTTATTGTGGGACTTTCGTGCTAGACAGGTCGGCAGAGAAGGTAGCCTGCACTAAATTGCAGTTTTTCCGAACCCAAGAGGCGGATACTTCAGAGGTGTTTTGCAGGACTTTTCTAGCCGTTTTCTTGCAGCTTGAGGGTATTTTTAGGCAATTTCGCCGCCCCAGCCCGGCGCTATTCATCGCTTTGGAGCAAATCTTCCAGCTTAGGCTTGTACTTTTCCTTGGAAGTTTTGCGCTTGGTGACGTCAGGATCGGTACGCGTAGGAGGAGGAGTGCCGACAACTTTGCGGGCTGCGGCTTTGACGGCGGTAGCTGCACGAAACGGTTTCGGCTTACGCTTCCTGGCTGCCATCATGCTCCAGAGCTGGCGGCTGCTGTATCGAGGTACTTGATCAGCAGGACCTCGTTGCCAATTTCGTTGTAGATGAGCTCGTCGACGGTGCCGGCGGCCATCATCATGCCAAAGCCGCCGGGCCGCATGCCCTGGGCTTCGCGCACAGGGATGTGCGCTGCCGGATCTTCAGGATTTGCGATAGCAGCATGGTTGAGCGATTCCCGCTTAAAGCCTGCCCCGGGATCGCGAACGTATACCACCATGCTGCGTGCCGTTCTCACGACCGTGATCTCCACCACCTGATCGGGATTGAAGGCCGCGCCATGTTCCATGGCATTCAGCAGAATCTCGCGGAAGGCGGCGATGATCTCGGTGCGCGCCTCCTCAGGCAGCTGGGAGTTAAGTTCCTTGGCGAAGGCGATCACCCGCTCTGCGGTTAACAGGCGGCAGTTGACGCGAACGGAAACCCATCCTGGCCGGGCAGAGAGGACCTGTATATCGTCGTGCCACTCATTGTCGGAAGCCGCCTCGCAGGCGATGCGGGCAATCTCCTGAGCGTCGAACGGCGGGGTGAAAGTGGCGAAAACCTTGGCGCGCAAGGCGGCGATTACTTCTTCCGGGGTGCTTTGCTGCGCCAGAACGATGCTTTTCACGCCGGGCCGGATTTGCCGCATCTCCTGCAATAACGCCAAGTCTTCCTGGACGGTGCTGCAGGCCGAGGTCACGACGACACCGAAGGACAGCATTCTCAGCTTGTGCAGCGCGTCCACGTGGCCGACGGCATATTCCATGGGGAAATCTGCGGCGAGCAAAGCATCGCCAATCTCCTTGCTCACCGGGTCATCGCTAACTATCACCAGGACGCGGCTCATGGCGTGCTCTCCGTCAGTAGGTCAGGATCATGTTGGGTTGCTGCAAGGTACAGGATTGAAGGCAAGTGGAAACCTGTGGCGGCATCGCCATGTTGGTCACCAGCGTGTCGTTCACGGTTTGAATGATGCTCACGGTTCCGGCGGCGGCATTGGCGGTGTACACCTTGGTCGAACTCGGCTCAGAGGTGATCCAGACAGGGCCCTGGCCAACCGGTACGGTTTTCAAGACGCTGTAATTGGTAGCACTAACGACAGTGACGTCGTTGGAGAGAGAATTCGCGGTATAGAAGCGAGTGCCGTCTGGCAAGGCGGTAATGCCCACCGGATTGCTACCCACGTTGACCGTGGCCAGCGTAGTGAGAGCAGGGGTGTTGGCCAAGTTGTAGCTGGTAAGGTCAAACACCGTCACCGAGTTGCCGCCGGAATTCGCAACATAGAGACGCAGCAAATGGGGGTCGATGTACGCGAAGGTTGGAGCCACCCCCAGCGGGATGTTTTGGGCAACCGTGTCGGTCGCGGTGAAGATAATGGTTAAACTTCCAGGGTTCACGCCGTCGCCCTTGTTGACGACATATACCGCGCCGCTGTCGAGGCTGGGGACTACGTATACCGGATTCAAGCCCAATCCATTCGTCTGTGTAATGGTCGAGGTCACGGCGCCGGCGTCGGGATCGAATACCGAAACTGTACTGTCTCCGTTGACGACATAGATTTTCGTGGCTCCGGGAAGCTGGGCGAAAGCAATCGGGCTTGGGCCCACACAATATGTGCCCACTACGGCCAAGGCGCTGGTGTTGATGACGCTGAGCGATCCGGAATTCGGGCAATTGACGTTGGGGGACGAATTCAGCGTATACATCGAACCCGCTCTTGCCGTGGTAACCGAGATGGGCCTGGAACCGATGGGCAGGTTGATGGTGGTGACGGGCGAGAAATTCTGAAAGGTCGTGAATTCGCTGACGGAGTCCGCCAGGCTATTCGCCGTGAAAAGAGCTGCAGTGGTGTTGGCAAGAAATGCTTCGGAGACTGCGCCGGCGCCGGACGGCTGGACTTGCAGGTTGGTGTCGCCGGATACATCGATTTGAACCGTAGTGCTGTTTCCGGCGGGATTGTTGTTCACCACGAAGGCGTAGTGGGTTGCTTGTGGCGTGCCGCCCTGTCCGATGATGGGATTCGCGACCGGGCGGTACTGGTCGCCGCACGCCAGCATTAACACCCACAGGCACAGAGCTGGAAACAGGTATAGAAGTCTACGCAAGGATCATTCCGTTCTCCCCGAAACTCGTCCGGGCATAATTCAGCAGGAAAGCACTATTGTAATGGGCGAGTTGCCGATTGTCCTCGACTTGCAAACCCGGCTGTGACTTTCGAGTTGTGCAGACGCAACAAAGCCCCGCCACCGGGCAGGGCTTTTAGGGGAAACCGTACGCTTCGAGCTTAGACGCTAAACGACGAGCCGCAACCGCAGGTGCTCTTCACATTGGGATTCTCGAACTTGAAGCCCGCGCCCTCGAGGGTCTCGACGTAATCAACCACCGCGCCTTTGAGGTACATGACGGAAGTGGCATCGACGAAAACTTTGAGACCGTCGAAATCGAAGGTCTTATCCATCATGCCCGCGCCGTTCTCGAACGACATGGAGTAGGAGAATCCGGAGCAGCCGCCGCCGACGACTCCTACGCGCAAACCGGCTGGAACCGGGTTCTGCTGCGCCATAATTTCCTTCACCTTGGTGATTGCGTTCGGGGTGAAGTTGACAGGCCGGTTTTCAACGGACGGTGTGATCGGAGTAGTGGGTGTTGTAGTGGTAGTTGCCATCAATATCTCCTGAAATCTTCGGGGATTATATCAAATCCACGGGCGCCAGCCCGGGACACTTCCCGCCACCAAGTTGGATGCCTGCCGCTGACGACAGGTCGCAAAAGCGCTGGCAGCTTCTCTGGCTCGCAGCAGGAACACAAGTTTCCCGGGTAGATAACCCGCGCCAGCCCACAATTTGAGTTTGACTCCCGCTTGCGAGAGATATAATGGGTTGCCGTGAGGCCCCACGCCGGCGGCAGTGTGGTTACGCCGTTCGGGGGCCGGTTCGCTGTGAGCCGAGGTGGCAAATGTCTTTGATGACTCTGTTCATCATCTGGGCCGTGATTACGGCTGTGCTCGTGATTCTGCTCATCTACCGCAGCACCTTGAGCATGCATGAAGACGATCAGTTGTTTCTCGATGAGGCAAGTTCCAGCATGCGAATTGAGCAGGAGCAACTCCAGGTTCGAATGCAAAGGCTCAGTATGCCGGTTAAAATGCTCGGCGCTGCCTCTGGGGTGCTGATCCTGGTCATCGCCGGCATGGCGATCTGGCAAAGGGTCAATCAGCCGTTCTAATATCTGTTCGCGGGACGCACTAGTCGGAGCGCCCCAGCCAACACGCAGGCAATATTGCGGGCTCCCGTCGCTCGACTCGGCACTCGGGTTCCCCATCATGCTCGCCAGGAGAAGAACATGGATCAGGAAGAGCGTAAGTGCGCCCATGAACCCTGTAACTGCGACGTAGCTGCGGGCCAGAAATTTTGTAGCGACTGGTGCAAAGACGCAGGCGCCGAAGAAGTGGAAATTGCCTGCGAGTGCGGCCACGCGCCCTGTTCGTAAATCATCCGCAGCATTCCGCAAACTTCCCGCCCCTCGAACCGCGAATGCCACTGTTGTGCCTTGATCCCTGTCATCGCTGGTAGAATCGACACATAGAAATCTCATGAGATGTTCAGCTGTCAGCCTGCGCGACAAGGGCGGCAGCGTACTCGATTCGTGGTGCTTTAGCGGCGCTGAGAGTGGGGAGCGCTGGGCTACTGTGGCTTCAGAAAATGAAGCTCAGTCAGGGTTAACGCATCAGGTAAATAGGACCTTAACCATCATCTGGATTCCCAATCCGGTTTTCTGCCGGCCATTTTTCGCCGGCATACGCTCTTATCCTCGAGGTGAATGTGGCAGTGCATAATCCGGCAGTTTTGGAGTTTCCCGCCAGTCCTGAAATTGCTGATGAAATCGGCCAGGACCAGAATGCCGAAATGGCGGAGTGGATTGAAGCCTTTAACCAGCTGGTTGATGAAGAAGGCAAAGCACGCGGCACAAACGTACTGGAAGCCCTGGTGCGGCACGCACGTAAAAGCGGCGTCGATGTGCCGGTCAAGCTGAACACACCGTATGTGAACAGCATTCCGGTGGAGGAAGAGCTTCCCTATCCGGGCGATCGCGCCCTGGAGCGCCGCATCAAGAGCCTGATTCGCTGGAATGCGATGGCCATGGTGCACCGGCAGAACAAAGAAGATGCCGGAATCGGCGGCCACATCTCGACGTATTCGTCATTAGCCACGTTGCTTGAAGTTGGCTTCAATCATTTCTTCCATGCCAGCTATGGGGACCAACCCGGTGACCTGGTTTATTTCCAGGGACACTCTTCCACCGGAGTCTACGCGCGTGCTTTTCTTGAAGGCCGCCTCTCGCAAGAGCGAGTACTGAACTACCGCCACGAGTTGCGCGGCACCCCGGGTCTCCCTTCCTATCCGCATCCCTGGCTAATGCCTGATTTCTGGAGCTTCCCGACGGTTTCGATGGGGCTCGGTCCGCTGAACGCGCTATACCAGGCGCGCTTCATGCGTTACCTGGAGAATCGCGGCTTGATCGAGAAGACCGATCGCAAAGTCTGGGCGTTTGTAGGAGACGGAGAAACCGACGAACCCGAATCCATGGGCTCGCTGACGCTGGGTGCGCGCGAGAAGCTCGACAATCTCATCTTTGTGGTCAACTGCAACCTGCAGCGTCTGGATGGGCCGGTACGCGGCAACGGCAAGATCGTTAATGAACTCGAGGCTGCGTTCCGTGGCGCCGGCTGGAATGTGATCAAAGTCCTGTGGGGCTCGGACTGGGACCCGCTATTCGCTAAAGACAAATCGGGCCTGCTGACGAAGCGCTTCGAAGAAGTGGTCGACGGCGAGTTGCAAAGTTACAAGGCGCGTGGCGGCGCTTACATCCGCAAGGAATTCTTTGGCAAGTATCCTGAACTGCTTGAGCTGGTCGCCGACATGAGCGACGAGCAACTGCACTACCTCAGCCGTGGCGGCCACGATCCGCAAAAGGTCTACAACGCGTACAAGCGCGCGGTGGAGCACACCGGCCAGCCTACGGTGATCCTGGCGCAGACGGTGAAGGGCTATGGGCTGGGTTCTGCCGAAGCACGTAACGCCACGCACCAGGAAAAGAAGCTCGCTGACCAGGCGCTGACTGCGTTCCGTTCGCGCTTTGACATACCGATTCCGGAGGAGTCGGCAAAGAAGGGCGCGCTTTATCGGCCGCCGGATGACAGCCCCGAAATTCGCTACATGTGCGAGCAGCGCCGCCGTCTGGGTGGCACCATGCCGAGTCGCCATCCGGTGAAGAGCGACTTTAAGACTCCGCCGCTGACAGAATTTGCAGAGTCGTTAGCCGGCTCGAAGGACCGCGCGGTTTCGACCACCATGGGCTATGTCAGCATGCTGCGCCAGCTGATGAAAGATGAGCACATCGGCAAGTACATCGTGCCCATCATCCCTGATGAGGGTCGTACCTTCGGCATGGAATCGATCATTCGCCAGGTTGGCATTTATGCCAGCCAAGGACAGCTGTATCGTCCGCATGATGTAGACATGCTGCTGTATTACCGCGAGGAGAAGAACGGCCAGATTCTGGAGGAGGGCATCACCGAGGCCGGTTCGATGGCGTCGATGACGGCTGCCGGTACGGCGTATTCCAACTACGGTGTACCGACGATTCCTTTCTTCACTTACTACTCGATGTTCGGATTCCAGCGCGTCGGCGACATGATCTGGGCGTTTGCCGATGCCCGTGGACGCGGATTCCTGGTAGGCGGCACTGCCGGACGCACAACGCTTGCCGGCGAAGGCTTGCAACACCAGGATGGCCACAGTCTGGTGCTCGCCAGCACCGTGCCTACGTGTCACGCTTATGATCCGGCGTACGTGTATGAGATTGCGGTTATCGTTCAGGACGGCATGCGGCGCATGTTCGAACAGAACGAAGATCGTTTCTACTACATCACTGCATATAACGAAGACTATGCGATGCCGGAGATGCCGCAGGGGGCGGAAGAAGGCATTCTTCGCGGCATATATAAATTCAAGCCAGCGGCTGAGAAGGCGGTCATCCAACTCTTCGGCAGCGGCCCCATGCTGAACGAAGCGGTGAAGGCACAGCAGATTCTCGCCGACAAGTATGGCGTGCACGCCGACGTGTGGAGCGCAACCAGCTACAACGAGTTGCGCCGCGACGCACTGGCGATTGAACGCTGGAACCGCTTGCATCCGGCTGAGCCGGAGAAGCGGCCGTACATTCTGCAAGCGCTGGAGGGAGCCGAGGGAGCAATCATCGCGGCCACCGACTACATGAAAGTTGTGCCCGACCAGCTGGCTCCGTGGCTACCGGGACGATTGGTATCGCTGGGAACCGATGGCTTCGGCCGCAGTGACAACCGCAAGCACCTGCGGCAGCACTTCGAAGTCAATGCGGAATCGATTGCAGCGGCGGCGTTGTCGCGTTTGGCCCGGGAAGGCAAGTTCGACGCACAACGCGCACAGAAAGCCTTTGGCGAGTTGGGCATCAACACGGAGAAAATCGATCCGGCAATCGCGTAGCGCCACCCAAAGAGTGGCGAAAGACGAGAAGGATGGCAGCCCGCCATCCTTTTCCATTTGTCACCAGTAGTGCGAGTTCACTCACCGCCCACACTCACCTATTTCCGGCGCGACAGGTAAGTTCTTTTTCTCTATCGTAGAT
Organism: uncultured Acidobacteriaceae bacterium; assembly: GCA_963791965.1. Classification (GTDB taxonomy): domain Bacteria; phylum Acidobacteriota; class Terriglobia; order Terriglobales; family Acidobacteriaceae; genus CAVVDY01. Next base: position 974,990 of record CAWBUK010000011.1, read on the forward strand.
TTATCTCGATGCGGGTTCTAAATTCACGTCTGTTTCGCATAACTGTCGCGAGCCTGGTGGCCGGCGCTCTCATAGGGGTGGTCGGGGGACTGTTCGAACGGCTGCTGGTGCTGGCCAATTGGTTGAGAGATGGCATCGTGGCCTGGGCCCACAACTGGCCTTACATTGGATGGCTGGTGCCGCTGGTGTTTATCTCCTTAGGTGCGGCACTGGCCCGCATCATGGTGCTGCGAATCTCGCCGGAAGCTGCCGGCAGCGGCCTGCAGCGGGTGGAGGCGGTGTTTGCCGGCGAGATCGAACCGGCAGGTTTCGCTATTCTGCCGGTGAAATTCTTCGGCGGATTGCTGGCGATCGGCTCCGGACTAGCCCTAGGCCGCGAAGGTCCGATGGCGCAAATGGGCGCCTCGCTGGCAACCCTCATCGCGCGCTTTTTCGTTCTGCCCAATGAAGATTCGAAAGTGATTGACGCAGCCGGCGCCGGTGCTGGAATTGCCGTTGCGTTCAATGCGCCCATCGGCGGCTCGATTTTCGTATTTGAAGAGCTGACGTCGAGTTTTACCCCCTGGCTTTTAGTCGCCACGCTGGCCGCCGCACTGAGCGCGGTCTGGGTAATGCGGCTGATTATGGGCAACCACGTCGATTTCAGCGTGGCTCAAATTGGCGTTGTCTCAGTTTGGAGATGGTGGCTTTTTCTGGTGTTGGGATCGTTACTCGGCGTGGTCGGGGCCGCTTATAACTGGACTATCGTTCGTCTACTTCGTCTCACCGATCACCGCGGCGTTCTCAACTCGGTGCAGTGGGCGATGCTGATCGGCGGCAGCGTCGGGTTGATCGCGTGGTTCGCCCCCAGCCTGGTCGGCGGAGGCGACAACCTGACGCAATCCATTCTGTCGGACAGATTTGCCATCCCCATGCTAGCTGTCGTTTTCGGGCTGCGCTTTCTCCTGGGTCCGTGGTCCTACGCCGCCGGAACACCGGGAGGCTTATTCGCTCCCATGCTGGTTTTGGGAGCCTCGTTCGGAGCACTCTTCGGACAGATCGTGGGCCACTTCTTCCCCAGCCTCGGGGTTAGTCCGGTGGCGTGTGCGGTAATCGGAATGGGCACATTATTCTCGGCGTGCGTTCGCGCCCCACTGACAGGAATTATGTTGACCGTGGAGATGACTGGTCGTGGAGATCTGACGTTAGGCTTGTTAGGCGGGTCGCTGGCTGCAATGGTAGTTGCAATGTTGCTTGACAGCGAGCCGATTTACGAAACCCTTAAGCGGCAAATGCTGGAGCGGCAAGCCATGACCGAAAAAGCTGCCGAGAAATTGAAAGAGCCCTAGCCGGCAAGCGCATAGCCTGCAGCACGCGAGCCAAGATTCGCTTTCCCTAGATGCTCTCCAACTCCCTTACCGTACGTTCGCTTACAGTGTTGCCTGTATTAAGGGTGGTCTTTGGCTCAAGCAGCATGATGTGGGTTTCTTCGTCGGCGGAGGGAAGATGCTCCACTCCATGCGGAATGATGATGAACTCGCCGGGATGGACCAGGAATTCCTGCTCGCCGTCGTTCTCGCGCACCCGCATACGCAGTGCGCCCTTCACGACGAAGAACAGTTCGTCTTCAGCATCGTGATGATGCCAGACAAACTCGCCTTCCAACTTAACCAGTTTGACGTAGGAATCGTTCAGCTCGCCGACAATCTTCGGGCTGTAGTGATCGCTGAACAAAGACAGCTTGTGTGCCAGGTTGACCTTCTGCAATGGGCGCTCCCTGCAGATACGGTATCAGCTTGTGCCGGTCTGTATATAGGCGCGTAAGCTCTCGGCCTCGCCTACCGTTTCGTCCAGCTTCTGATGCAGCAAGTCGCGTAATGAAAGGAAGCCTACAAGCGTCGATCCATCGCACACCGGCAGGTGTCGCACTGCGTACTCCTGCATCATGGCCATCGCCTCGTGGCAACTGGCAGAGGGCGCCACGGAGTGTACCCCCGTGGTCATCACCTCGGAGATGTGGGTGGTCATGGGATCACGCGCCTCGCTGACCACACGCTTCATGATGTCTCGTTCGGAGAAGATGCCGACCAGTTTCGCGCCATCGAGCACGGGAACAGCGCCGACATTGCGCTGCACCATGTAAGCGGCCGCTTCAAAGACGCTTTGCTCCGGCTGCACGTAGTGGATGGTGCGGTTGCTCAGCAGATCGCGAATCGTCGCCATGTTACCCCCCTCGGAGGAGCGCCGGTCGTAACCGCCCGGCGAGAACTATTTGCAAATATCTGAAGCCAAGGCCTTGGCGAGGTTGCCTGCCCCACGCACTTTCCTGTGAGCGCAGTGAACCGCGCTCCAGGAAATTGCCCCGAAGTATATGCTCAGAAATCACCTGTGTGAATACAAATCGCGTGCTGCCTGGACGAAAACGTATTGCGGACGAATCCCGGCGGGAACACGATGGTATGCTCGATAGTTTCAACAATTCACCTGGAGAGATGGATGTCGAACGGATTACAGGGACGCAACGTGGTTGTCTTTGGCGTGGCCAACAAGCGCAGTATCGCATGGGCCATTGCACAGCAGATGCAGGCCGCGGGCGCCCAACTCGCTATTACGTATCAGAATGAGCGTCTCAAGCAGGAAGCCGACGAACTGATCGCCGCCCTGCCCAATGCGGAGGCGTTTCAGTGCGACGTCTCGCGCGACGAAGAGATCGATCAACTCTTCGAGCAACTTAAGCAGCGCTATGGAAAGCTCGACGCACTGGTGCACAGTGTCGCCTATGCTCCCGCCGAGGCGTTGAAAGACGACTTCGTTAACACCAGTCGCGAGGCGTTTCGCATCGCGCTCGATACCAGCGCCTACTCGCTGGTGGCTGTCTCGCGGGCGGCGGCTCCGCTTAATGACTGACGGCGGCAGCATACTGACGCTCACGTACTACGGCGCAGAAAAAGTTGTGCCGAAATACAACGTGATGGGAGTGGCCAAAGCCGCTCTTGAAGCGTGCGTTCGCTATCTCGCCTACGATCTGGGCAAGCAGAGGATTCGGGTCAACGCCATCTCCGCCGGACCGATTAAGACGCTGGCAGCACGCGGCATTGGCAGCCTGGGCGAGATGCTGAAGAGCCAGGCGGAACGCTCGCCCCTGCAACGCAACATCGACGTGAATGAAGTCGCATCCACCGCGGTCTTCCTCGCCGGAGACGGAGCTACAGGCATTACCGGCGAGACCATCTATGTCGATTGCGGATACAACATCATGGGGTTCTGAAGAGCGCAACTAGCAATTAGCAGCTAGCAATCAGTAAAACAGCTAGAGGATGCCAAGAGTGAGCGAACACTGTTGAGCTGAACTCTCCCGTCGACTGCGAATGGCTGAATCGCGGATACGGGTCGCGAATAGCTAGTTGCTAGTTGCTCGCTACCGCAGGTACCGCATGTGGTCCTTCAGAATGCAGCGGTCCATCACGACAAAGATTCCTGCTTGGCGGGCCTTCTCTGCCGCTTCCTCGTGGACGACACCTTCCTGCATCCAGATCGCCGGCACGCCCAATTGAATGGCCTCATCAACAATCTCAGGCACGGCTTCAGACCGGCGGAAGATGTTCACGATATCGATCTTCTCCGAGACCTCCAACAAGCTTGCGTAGGCTTTCTCGCCGAGCGACTCGCTCACGTTGGGATTGACGGGAAGGATGCGATATCCCTGGGACTGCATGTAGCTGGAAACGCCAAAGCTGGGGCGCAGAGGGTTATCAGTCAAGCCGACGACCGCAATGGTCCTGGCCTGCTTCAAGAGATCGGTAATGCGTTCTGATTCCGTTGCAGACAAAGCTGCTACCTCGGTGGTTCTGGAGTGGATGACTTACTTCTTCCGCTTGACTTGCCGAGGCACGCGATTAGGGTCGGCCAGCAACCCGGAATAATGCTCCAGTTCCGTTACGGTGCGATCCAGATCTTCGAGCAAGGGCTTCAGCAGATGGGTCACGCCACCTGCGCGGAACTCGCGAACCAGCGAACGGTAATACCAGAGCACTTTGGCCTTGGGCGCCGAAAAGCGCTCGAAGGCCGAGTCACCGCTCTGCCGCAAGTCGCGCAAGATGGCGCGCGCGTTATAGAGCTTGTCGGCAGCTGAAACAAAGCGCGTCTCGGCATCTTCTTTGCGCACCCGACGCAGATACCGCAGCTTGCGCGGATACCATTTCGGTTTCGCCTTATTGTCATCGCCGTAGGAGTCGGTACAGCCGTCCACCACCTTGGCGACGCGTGGACCGAACAACTGCTCGATGGTGCGCAGCATGGCGCGTCCGCCATGGTCTTCCGCCGCATCGTGCAGCAGGGCTGCAATTCCAAGCTCTTCGTCGCCGCCGTAATCCAAGACGATGGAAGCTACGCCCAACAGGTGCGAGAGATACGGAATACCGCTGCGCTTACGGTCCTGGTTGCGATGTACCTGTGCGGCAAAGAGCAAAGCATGGTCGAAGCTCGTGGAGAGGGGAACGAACGGCTTGGACGCGGGTTTTCCCTGCAGAGTTCTCATGATTGTGAGGTGCCAATCAGGATAACGGAAATTGGCAGCGTATTGGAACTTCAGAAATTGGGTTCACCACGGAGGACCCAGAAGGCACCGAGATTATGAATTTCAAGTTCCCGGGAGTACTCCGCGATCTCGGTGGTGCAATGGATGCCGGCTCACGTGAGTTCAGTGGCCGCAATCGTCGCATGCCTCGCCTCGGATTCCCCGTACTCCTTCCCACGCAATGATGGGAACCATGATCAGTGCTGCCGCGGCATCAGCCCACCACCAACCCAAAAGCCAGTTGAGCAACAGACCAAGCAACAGAATGGCAGACAGATAGGCACAGAAGTCTGCCTGCCGCGAGTCAGCATGGAGCGCGCGGCTGCGTAGTTCTTGCGCGACTCTTCGTTTGGCGCGACCCAACAGCGGCATCACGACAATCGCGGCAACAGCGATAGTGACGCCCGGGAGGCTGCGCTCAGCAACGGACCTCAACCACAACGCTCGTGTGGATTCGACGGCAATGTAAGCCGCCAAGGCCAGCAGGCAAACGCCTGCCAGACGATGCGCGATTCGCTCGTCGCGCTCACGGTTCGCAGAGTCGTCTGAGCGCAATCTCCAGAGCAATATGGCCGCCGAGGCCATTTCGATGACCGAATCCAGTCCGAAGCCGACCAGGGCCACGCTGCCGGCCATGATCCCAGACGCCAGCGCTACCGCAGCCTCGAAGCCGTTCCAGACCAGCGTCAGGTACTCGAGTCGCCGGCCATGTGTCATGAGGGCCAGTCGCCGTTCGGGCGAGTTGGTTGAGGCATTCCGATTTATGCTGGACGGCACGGAATCTGAGTATAGGCCGTCCCGAAACGGGCTGATCCTTTGAAATCAACGAGGAAGATTTAGCTTTAAGCTAAAGTCTGGTAATCAGTTATTTGTTACTTCTGGCACACGGGCCTACGCGTCTAGTCGAGTCGAACCAGAAAAACGCCGCCCTCTTTGACATGCGTCTTGCTGGCGACCTCCTGCGCCGTGCTCTTGTCGTCGCCGTGTGGGCGGATGCGGACCCATTCACCAGTCGGGCCAGTGAACTCGATGACCTGTGCGGTTTCGTACTTGTCCTGAAGCTTTTCTTTGAGTTTCAGCGCGTCATGGCGGCTCTGGAAGGCCCCGATCTGCACGCACCAGCGACCACCGTCGAAGATAGGGGCGGGTGTCGACAGCACCTCGATCTTTACCGTGGCAGTCCCGGGACGCCACACGTCCACGGCCTTCGCTGCCGCCAGCGAGAGGTCGATAACGCGGTCTTCGACGAAAGGCCCGCGGTCGGTAATGCGGACCACCACCGCGTGCTTGGTGCTTTCGTTCGTCACCCGCACCACCGAGTTCATGGGCAAGGTGCGGTGGGCTGCGGTCAAGGCGTTCTGATCGTAGATCTCGCCGTTCGCTCCCTTGCGATTGTGATAAGGCGGCCCATACCAGCTGGCCTGACCGATCTCGACGTAGATGGGCTTTTGATGTTTGGAGGCTTCAACACTCGGCAGGGGAGGTTTGGCAGCCGCCTGGGTCGATGAACTCGCGGTGCTGGGCGTAACCGTGGGCGGAGGAGGGATGTTCTTCGCAGTCTTCTTGTGTCCGCAGCCGGAGAGCAGGAAGAGGCCCACCGTCACGAGCGGAACAATCCATGCCCGATGTAGGCGACTGGGCACGGCTACTTCTTGGTCTGCTTGGTATCCATGTAGGTGGCGAACTCCTTCAGCTTGTCGGCCGCAACGTGCAGGCCCTTGCTTGAGTTCTCCCGAATCAGCGGAACCACTTCGTCGTTGATGTAATCGATAAGCGCCTGCGTCTGCTGCTCGACCTGCTTGGAGGCATCGCCAAGAATATTGTCCAGGCGTTCGCCCGCCGTCTGGAAAGGACGGCGATCGTTGGTGTTTTGCGCGTTCACGTAAGACCACCTTGTGTGTACGAAAAATCGCTGAGCACTGCGATTATCTGGCGGTTTGCGGGTGCGGGTCAATTGGCGAGAGGGGTGCGCGGGAAGGCCGCTTCACCACAGAGGCACGGAGACACGGAGGAATCGGAATTGGGCAAGAATACGAGCTGAAGAACCCTCGATGTTGATGCGACACCTATCGTTAATCCTCTAAGATTCGTTCCCTCTCCGTGCCTCTGTGTCTCTGTGGTGAATCAAAACTCCGTGCCTTCCGTGCCTCCGTGGTGAATCTTCCGCCGCCCAATTAAACTAAGTACTTACCATGTCAGCCAAACCTACAGGTTCCGAAGTCCGTTCCATGTTCTTGCGCTACTTTGAGCAAAAGCAGCACAAGATCGTCCATTCGTCGTCGCTGGTGCCGCACAACGACCCGACGCTGCTGTTCACCAACGCCGGCATGAATCAGTTCAAGGACGTATTCCTCGGCATCGAGAAACGCGACTACTCGCGTGCTACCACCTCGCAGAAATGCGTGCGCGCCGGCGGCAAACACAACGATCTGGAGAATGTGGGCTTCACCAATCGCCACCACACGTTCTTCGAGATGCTGGGCAATTTCAGCTTCGGCGACTACTTCAAGAAAGACGCCATTGCTTACGCGTGGGAACTGGTGACCTCGCCCGAATGGTTCGGCCTGGACCCGAAGAAGCTCTACGTGACGATTTTCGAAGGGCAGGGGAATGTTCCGCGCGATGTGGAGGCGGAGACTTTCTGGACGGACGTAGGGGTGCCGAAAGATCGCATCTATGCCATGGGCGCGAAGGACAACTTCTGGCAGATGGGCGACACCGGTCCCTGCGGCCCGTGCAGCGAGCTTCACTACGACATGGGACCTGCCGCCAGTGACGCCGGACATACCGATTGCCAGTTTGGCTGCGAGTGCGGCCGCTACGTCGAGATCTGGAACCTGGTCTTCATGCAGTTCGACAGGCAGCCCAGCGGCGAACTGATTCCGCTGCCGAAGCCGTCCATCGATACCGGAGCAGGTCTGGAGCGCGTGACGGCTGTGTTGCAAGGCGTCATCTCTAACTACGACACGGATTTGTTTGTCCCGCTGATCAAGCGGGCGGCGGAACTGACGGGTGTGTCGGTTACGGAGGAGATGAAGCGCGAGGATGTTGAAGAGCAGCATCATCAGGCGGCTTCGCTGCGCGTTATCGCGGATCATGCGCGCGCGGCCACGTTTCTGATTTCGGACGGCGTGCTGCCCATGAACGAAGGGCGCGGCTACGTGTTGCGCAAGATTATTCGCCGCGCGATTCGGCATGGGCGGTTGCTGGGACAGGAGAAGCCGTTTCTCTTCGAGATGGTGTATGCCGTTCGCGACCTGATGAAGGAGGCTTATCCGGAACTGGTTGAATCGACCAACCGTGTGGTGGAGACGATCAAGGGTGAGGAAACGCGGTTTGCACACGTGATGGATGTCGGGCTTAGCCGGCTGGAAGACTTGCTGAATGCCATTGATCAGCGAACTCCTATATCTGAAAAACCGCTCGAAGCAATCCTGGAACATGTCGGGAACCGGGAGGGCGTGCCGAGCGAAGAAGATATCGCTCGCATGCGTGTGCTGTCTGGCAAAGAAGCTTTCAAACTCTACGACACCTTCGGACTGCCGCTTGACTTCATGACCGACGCCGCTCGCGATCGTGGTATCGGCTTCGATCAAGCCGGTTTCGACGCGGCCATGGAAGAGCAGCGCCATCGTGCGCAGGCTTCGTGGAAGGGTGGCGCGAAGGCCACGGCCAGCCCGGTCTATCAATCGCTGCCACGTACCGAGTTTGAAGGCTATCGCCAGACGCTCTCGACTGGCTGCGAAGTGCTGGCCATCATCAAGCCGCAGGACGGCACAGGTATTGGCGTGCAGGAACTCAAGTCTGGGGAGCGCGGCGAGATCGTGCTCGACCATACTCCGTTTTATGCCGAGGCCGGAGGCCAGGTCGGCGATGTGGGCTGGCTCTATGCCGATGATCACAACACGCTGGTCGCCGATGTCGAAGGCGTCAGCTATCCGGTGCAGGGCGTGCGCGCGCATCGAGTCGTCGCCAAGCAAACGATCCACGTTGGAGACAAGGTCGATGCCAGGGTCAATGACGAAGTTCGCCGCTCCACCATGCGCAACCATACCGGCACGCACCTGCTGCATGCGGCGCTGCGCGAGGTGCTGGGCACGCACGTGAAGCAGGCGGGTTCGCTGGTCGATCCTGGACATCTGCGCTTCGACTTCTCGCACTTCGCATCGCTCGGCGATGAAGAGTTGCAGGACATCGAAGACCTGGCCAACAAAGAAGTGCTGCGCAACGACCGCGTCGAAGTCATCGAAGACGTGCCCATCGACGTGGCGGTCAATGAGTACAAGGCGATGGCGCTGTTCGGCGAGAAGTATGGCGATCGCGTGCGCGTTATCCGTATCGGCGATTTCTCCACCGAGCTGTGCGGCGGCACGCACACGGCGGCGACGGGCGAGATCGGCCTGATCAAGGTGTTGAAAGAAGGCAGCGTCTCCAGCGGCGTGCGGCGATTGGAAGCAGTGACCGGCGAGGGCTCGCTGCGCCACTTCCGCAAAGATCATCAACTGGAGAACGTAGTTGCAACTCTGGTGCGCGGCGGCGACGATCAGTCTCCGGCTGAGGCGCTGAAGCACGAACTCGAGCGTCGCGATGAAGAGCTGAAGAAGGTGCGCAAGGAACTCGACCAGGCGCGCATGAAGTCGGCCTCATCCTCGGCGTCCTCGGCAACGGAAAACGTTCGCGAAGTTAAGGGCGTGAAAGTACTGGCTCACCGCGCCGACAACCTTGATCGTTCGCAGTTGCGCACGCTCATCGACAATCTGCGCAACAAGTTGGGATCGGGAGTGGTCGTGCTGGGGTCGGTCGCCGATGGCAAGGTCGCACTCATCGTCGGCGTTACTAAAGACCTGACTTCGCGCGTGCAGGCGGGCAAGATCATCGCTGAAGTTGCTAAGAAGGTGGGCGGCTCCGGCGGCGGACGTCCTGACATGGCTGAAGCCGGCGGCAAGGAGCCGGCGGCATTGGATTCGGCGCTGGCGGCTAGCTACGACGTGGTGGGTGGGTTGTTGGGGTAAGAGTAGCTCTGGTAGAGCGGCGCTTCAGCGCTGCGTCAAGCGGCATTTAAGAACCGCCTCCGCAGCGGAAGTAAAGTGGACAGCCCCTTTGACGCCGACCTGAAGGTCGGCTCTACCTTCCGTGCCTCCGTGGTGAGTACTTATACCCCGATCGCCTGCTGAATTGCATCGGCAATAGCAGAAACATGCCGCTGCATCGCATCTTCGGACTCGGCTTCGATCATCACCCGCGCCAGCTTCTCGGTGCCGGAATAGCGCACCACGACGCGGCCATTGCCATCGAGCTCAGATTCAGCGGCGGCGATTGCCTTCTTTACCGCGGGTAACTGGTCCAGCGGCGTCTTCTCGCGCACGTGAACGTTCTTGATCTCCTGCGGGAAGACTTTCATATCGGCAACAAGTTCGGCCAGCGGCTTGCCGGTGCGGGCCATGACCTCCAGCACGCGCAGGCCGGTGAGGATGCCGTCGCCGGTAGTCGTATCCATGTCACGAAACAGTATGTGACCTGACTGCTCGCCGCCCAGCGACGCTCCGGACTTGATCATCTCTTCCAAGACATACTTGTCGCCCACCGGCGCACGCTTCATCAGGATGCCGCTGCGCTTCAGGGCAGCTTCCAGTCCCATGTTCGACATGGTGGTAGCGACCACGGTGTTGTTGTGCAGCAGAACGTGTGCCTGCATGTCGCGTGCGGCCAGCAGCAGAACGCCATCTCCGTTGATCACATGGCCTTGCGCATCAGAGAACATGGCGCGATCGGCGTCGCCGTCGAAGGTGATTCCGACGTCGTACTTCCCGTTTGACGCGGCAACTGCCTCCGCGACGTGCTCGGGGTGCAACGCACCGCAACCGGCATTGATGTTGCGTCCGGTGGGCTCGATGTGCAGGAAGTCGGCGGTGATATCCAGGTCTTTGAATAGGAGCGGCGCAATCGAAGATGCAGCGCCGTTAGCGCAATCCACCAATACGCGAAGCTTGCCGAAATCCGTGGGACCGACCAGCGTCGCCAGCCAGTCGGCATACTGCTGGCGCAGAACAGCTTCGCCGGGCAACATCTCAAAGCTCTCGCCCGCGTGCTCGGCTCCTTCGGCGAGCTGCTCCAGGTGGGCGAAGATATCGGTTTCGATGGCATGCTCAATCTCATCGGAGAGCTTGTAGCCATCCGCGCCAAACACCTTGATGCCGTTATCTCGCCATGGATTGTGCGAGGCGGAGATGACGATTCCTGCGGCCATGCCGTTGGCGCGCGTCAGATAAGCCACGCCCGGTGTGGTGATAACTCCGGCGCTTACCACCTTGACCTTGGAAGCGGAAAGTCCGCTGGCCAGCACTGCGCTGATCCATGCGCTGGACTCACGGGTGTCCTGTCCGATAACAACGGACGCAGCCGGCGTTCGCTCAGCCAATCGTTGGCCCATGGCGCGCCCAATCGCGTAGACGGTTCGCCGGTCCAGCGGATATTCGCCGGCGACTCCTCTAATTCCGTCGGTTCCGAATAGCTGTCGCATAAGAGATGGAGTAGCCGCACTGCTCAATGGGACGTCTCTCCTTGATTGTTCTTCGCTGTCGTCACGGTCACGTGGATCGGCTCCGGCCTCTGTACGCGCACCAGCGGATCAGTCACATAAGCGTGAGTAGTAAATGTCGCGGTTCCAACCACGCCGGTGGCGTCAACCGGATCGGTGATGGCGGCGCCGGCATCGTCAACCCGGTGCTCCGGGCCGACAATGTTGATGGTGCTGGGATCGGCCGTGACGCTCGCAATGTGATATCCGGTAACCAGGCTGCCGATCACCCGCGGCCTGATGTCAACCGTGCGCGTGGCGCTGCGGTCGAAGGTGAGGTGCACCTGCGAAGGTTCGATCTGCACCACGTCAACTGCTTGCGGGACGCGGACCTCTTTTGCTGTCAAATCAAACGTGCGCTCTCCGGCGTGCGCTCCCGAGAGGTCCACGATGGCCTGCACATCGGCGGGGGTTAAGCGGCGAACGGTGCGCTCCGGCCCACGTACCCTGACTTCGACCTGGGTCGCGCCTTCTACGCTCATCTCTAGATTTTCAGGCGCGTGATGGAATTCCAGCGGCGCGGTAATCACGGCTTCGACCGTGGGGTCGTGGGCGACAGCCCACCACAGCAGACAAGCCAGAACCAGCGCCACCAGCTTCAGCCACAGATTGTTGAAAATGTATTTGCGAAGGAAGTCGCGCATAGTTAGCGGTCCGTTCCTTCGCGAAGGTCTTGTTCCGGCACAAAGGGCTCGTAGTCGTGTTCCCCATTCCCCAGCGTGTTGTCAGAAATGGGAGTTGGCAGCGCCGCCTGCGGTACATAGCGGCTCAGCAACTGGCTCAGGCGTTGCCGCAACTGTTCGGCATCGATGTCGCGCTCGATGGCTCCGCCTACGGCGAGACTGATCGCTCCGGTCTCTTCCGACACGACAACCGAGATGGCATCGGATTCTTCGGTGATGCCGATAGCCGCGCGATGCCGGGTGCCCATCTGGGTGGACAAGATTGGGTTCATCGAGAGCGGCAGGAAGCAGGCAGCGGCCGCGATACGGTCCTTCTGAACGATGACAGCGCCATCGTGCAGCGGGGCGCTGGGGCGGAAGATCGTGGTCAGCAGGTCGAAGCTGAGATTGGCATCGAGAGCAACGCCGCTTTCGATGTAGGTCCGCAGCCCGATCTCGCGCTCAATAACAATCAGCGCGCCGGTAAGGTTCTCGGAAAATTGCTTGGCTGCCAGAACGATGTCGTCGTAGCTGTCGTCTCCCGATCCCGCGCCCAGGCGGCCGGTCACCATGCGGCGGCCAAGCCGTGCCAGCACGTGGCGAATTTCGGAGCCGAAAACGACGATCAGGGCAAAAATGGCGTAAGGAAGCAATGTGCTCAGCAGCCAGTCAACCGTTCGCAGCGGCTCGACGTGAGCGATATAGAACGCAATCGCGAGAATGACGACGCCGCTCAGCATGGGAACGGCGCGGGTGCCTTTGATGAGCTTCAGGAACTCATAAATGAGAAACGCCACAATCAGGATGTCGATGATCGACAGCACCGAGACCTGTGGAATGTGGCTGAATCTCTGCAGCAAAACGCTTCCTTTCCAGGCGCGAACAGGCGCCATGTGCCTTCATTCTAATGCAGCTTTAGTAACCAGCGACGTGCAACCAGCAATTCGCGGTTAGCCAAAACGCTGGGCCGCGTGCTCGTGTCATGGCTTAAAAGGCCAAGGCGAGTTGATGATGCCGGGTTTCTCGCCTAAATCTGTTCGTTCGGAGGCTGAGCCTGATTCAGTCCCAAGAGACCCAGTTCAGGGGCAATCGTCTTCATCGCCTCGATGCAGAAGGCGATGTGCTCGTCGAGATCGACGCCCAGCGCCGCCGCTCCATTGATGATGTCGTCGCGGCTGACGGAGCGGGCGAAGGCTTTGTCCTTCATCCGCTTTCGCACCGACCTCGCGTCCACCTCGGCCAGCGACTTGTTGGGCTTCACCAGGGCGGTAGCGGTGATGAACCCGGCAAGCTCGTCGCAGGCGAAAAGGGTTTTCTCCAGCTTCGAGTCGCGGCTGACACCGGTGTAGTCGGCGTGCGACATGACGGCGCGGCGAAGATCTTCCGGCCAGCCGCGCTCGGCTAGGATCGCGTTGCCCTTGTAGGGATGGTCGTCGAGGCTGGGATACTTCTCGTAATCGAAGTCGTGGATGAGACCAACGATGCCCCAGAGCTCTTCGTCTTCTCCGAATTTGCGGGCGTAGGCGCGCAGGCACGCTTCCACAGAAAGGGCATGTTTGCGAAGACTTTCTGAGAGGGTGAACTCAGTTAGTAAACACCAGGCATCTTCGCGGGTCATCGGTATTTCTCCAATAAATTCGCGGTTTTCCGCAGACGGTGCGCATAAAACCCGCGTTTTACACAGGTTTCGTGCGTTTTCGTGGGTCAATGCTCTTGACTCTAACAGAGCAAATAGCGCAAAGTACGCCTAAGTTCGACCGTGAAAGCTGTCAAGTATGTTTTATGGTTCGAATTTTACAGTGCCCTGCTCTGGCACTCCCAAAACCTAAATGGCCACGACTCTCGCACCCGTAGAAGACCGGGAAGTGGTGAGATGCGACCATTGTCATCTCGTCCAGTTCAAAACCGTCAACAATCTATGCCGTCGTTGCCGAACGTCGTTGGATGAGGATGAGCCCGAGCCAATCTTCGCCCCAACCATAGAGGCAGCAGAACCCGAACCCAGCGAACGCTCTGACGTGCAGGTGGCCACGGCGATCCGCATGCTCCGGCAGCGGCATGGCTTGAGCCAGCGGCAGTTGGCGCTACGCATGGGGGTACCGCGCACTTACGTCTCGAAGATCGAGAACGAAAAGGCGACTCCGACCCTCTCCTCGCTGGAGCGGCTGGCGCAGGCGCTGGAAGTTACCGTTTACGACCTGCTGCTTCTCTGCGGGCCGTCGCGGGAAGACGAAATCCGTGACTTACTGTCGGATGTTTTTCTGGCAGAGCTGGCGGAGTTCACTTCGAGTCTGAATGCGATGCAGCTGTCCAGCGTTCTCGCTCAGGTACGGGATATCGTCTCGCATCCGCGCCGGGTCGCGTAATCAAGAAAAACAGGTGTGCACCGAGTCGTAAGCTCGTGTGCGCACCTGAGTTTTTTGCGAGCGTCTGGTGAGCTATTGCGTCCGCGTTCGGCTTTACGGCTGAGAGCCGCCGTTTCCCCCAGTGACAGTGATTTCCTGTCCCTTCTCACCCTTCGGTGCCAGCGTAAAGTGGTAACCTTCGGGCTGACCTTGGAACCAGATGTAGTCCAGATACGCGGTATCTCCTACCTTTTTGAGCATTACAAGGTTAGTCTTCGGAACCTGACCGGCAGCGCCTTCCCAGTTCACGTAAACAGCCTTGATAGGGGTGACGGTCAGACTAACCTGCTTGCCAGACGGATCCGCAATCCGGAAGGGCTCTGCCTGCTCACTCTGAGTTCTCTCCTGCCGAAAAATGTATTGTCCGGGAGGAAGTACCTTACCGGCGTTCACCTTCACTGGTTGATTGAAGTTTGCCTGTATCCGGGTATGGGGCTGGTCAAGCTGCGCCAACGCCCCGAGTGGCAATAGAAGGACGCAACTCAACAACAATGTGCTCAGTTTCATATTTTCCGCGCTCCTAACGGTTCTCACTGCCAGTGAGAGAAGTGCGGAAGCGAAAAAGTTTGCTGCCTGCGGAAGCGAAAGCAGAACTACAGCCGTCGGGCACTGGGTTCACGGTTGAGAACTGCTGCCGAGAACGCCTTCGCCGGATCAGTAGCTCTGCTCCACAGCTAGCTGCCGGTTCAGTTGTGCTGCTCGCAGTTCACCATCCAGGGAATGCCGAAGTGGTCAACCAGCATTCCAAACGCAGGCGACCAGAAGGTCTTTGCCAAGGGCATGTGAACGTTCGCGCCTTCTGACAGCGCTGACCAGATGCGCTCTGCTTCTGCCGGGTCGGTCACGGTGATCGAAACCGAAAATCCGTGGTTTCCGTGGAACATGCCCGGCGGACTGTCAGCTCCCATCAATGTCTGATCTCCGACTTGCAACCGGGCGTGCATGACCTTGTCCTTGAAGCCTTCCGGAGTCTGGTCAGCCATAGGCGACCCCCCGTATTTCATCATCTCGGCTTTGCCACCGAGGCATTTTTCGTAGAACTTGAAAGCTTCCTCGCAGTTTCCGTTAAACGCCAGATACGTATTGATGTCCATTTGTGCTCCATTCGTGAAGAAGTTTGGCTATCGTCGGTTAAAGGGCCGGGCGGATAAACCGAAATCACCGCTCGAATGAGAATAGTCCGAACCGCTGGGATTGGATGTCCGTCATCCCGGCTGCGCAGCATCTCGTCCCAGCGGCCATTCCCGATTCGGGCTCTGGCTTACGACAAAGCCGGAACGCTGAAGTGAGCCTTTCCGGCTGGTTCCCTGCTATGCTAGTTTTTTCAATGTTGAGGTAAGCCTTGCGCGCTCAAGTGCCGGCCGGGCTGAACCGCAAAGAGGCTGAGATCTACTCCCGCCTCGATTCGCAGCGGCTGCCCCACCACATCGCCATCATCATGGACGGGAATGGCCGCTGGGCCAAACGCCGTCACCTGCCGCGGGTCGCTGGACACCGGTCAGGCGTGGCCGCCGTGCGCTCTACCATCGAGACCGCTGCACGTATAAATATTCCTGCCTTAACGCTGTACTCCTTCTCCGCAGAAAACTGGAAACGTCCTAAATCCGAAGTCTCCTACCTGATGAACCTGCTGCGCCGATATTTGAAGATGGAATTGCCGACGATGATGGAGAACAACATCCGCCTGCAATACATCGGACGCCAGCACGAGTTGCCGCAGGAAGTGCAGGAGCGTATGGCCTGGGCCCGCGAAGCCACCGAGAAGAATACCGGCATGGTGCTGACCCTGGCGCTGAATTACAGCTCGCGCATGGAACTGGTTGACTCCTTCAACTCTTTGCTGCGCGAAGCCTCGCGCAATGGCGGAGCCGACCACCTCAAGGTGGATGAGCGCAATATCTCGCGACACCTCTATACGCATGGTCTCCCCGAACTCGACCTGCTTATCCGTACCAGCGGCGAGATGCGGCTTAGCAACTTTCTGCTGTGGCAGGCTGCGTATGCCGAGATCTACGTGACTGAGACGCTGTGGCCCGATTTTCGCGGCACCCAATTGCTCGAAGCCATTGAAGCCTTCCAGAAACGCGAGCGCCGCTTCGGCGGCCTGGTCGAAGACCAGGGACAGCTCCCGTGAAGCGGGTCATCACCGCAGTCATCCTGATTCCTATAGTCATCATCGCGCTGTTCAAGGCGCCGCTATGGCTGTTTACGCTGCTGGTGTTTGGGGTGGCCGTGCTGGCGGCGCATGAATACATGGGGATTGCCAAGGCGACTGGTCTTCAGCCCCTGAATGGTCTCTGTTACATCCTTCTGGCGGCGATGTTCGTAGCCGCCTACATCAGGATTCACACCCTTGAGCTCAGCCCGTGGGATGACGTGACTAGGGACTGGGTTTGGGACCCGATCGGAGCTGCAGCCGCCATACTGTTCCTCTTCTCGCCATGGATTCTGATGGCCGCAAGCATGAAAAGAGAGCGACTATCGAGTTCGCTGGCGGACGCGGCGGGCTCTTTCTTGCTGCTCCCTTACGTCGGCATCACGCTTCTGATTTTGTTGCTCCTTCGTGAATCTGACCTAGGGGCCTTCTTCCTCCTGTACCTGATGTTGATCGTGTGGGCTGGAGACATAGCAGCGCTGTACGCGGGTAAAGCAGTTGGAAAACATAAATTAGTGCCTCGTGTCAGCCCCGGAAAAACTTGGGAGGGCAGCATTGCATCTTGTCTCGGGGCCGTGTTGCTAGCGCTAGCGTTGTTCCACTTTTCTCGTCAGATGTTGCATGGGCTCGCCATAGTCGGGTTGTCTCATCCGGGAACTTTGCACGTAATGGCAGGCGACGGAACACCCGGACATCCGTGGCTGTCCCATCCCCCTATCGCTCTCGTAGTCGCGTTCGCCATTTGCGTGAATGTCGCTGCACAAATCGGGGATTTGTTTGAGTCGGCAATCAAGAGAGGCGCTGGAGTCAAAGACTCTGGGACTCTCTTGCCCGGACACGGAGGGGTGTTGGATAGAATCGATGCTCTTTTGTTCGCTCTTCCGGTGGGATGTCTGTTTTACGCGATCATGTATTAAGCGGGTGATGTACTCGGCACCCGACAGCACCTGATCATCAGCGGCCAAACACGGATTGCCCCCAGCAAATGCTGTTACTCCGCGAAGCGGAGGAAATAGTCTAGCCCAGTATGGAGGTCGCCACGGCGACCGGAATGCTGGGGAAACAGCACCGAACGGGCCCAGAGAGTGCCGTTGGCACGGCAGCCGTCATCCAAACACGTAGCGCGGATCGTAGTCGATTCCCGATTTCTGCAACAACGCAACGAACTCCTCTTCAAAGCTGCGCTTGCGATGATGCTCCGACTGGTTGGCAATGTATCGCGCCACAATCTCACGCTGTGAATGACTGACGCTGAATGCACCATATCCTTCCTGCCACTGAAATGCGCGCGACGTTTCGCGAAGCCAGCGCGAGGAGTTGGCTTTGATCTCTTGCATCACCTTCGCCAGCGGAAGCGTCTGCGGCACCAAGATCAGCAGGTGTGCATGATTCGTAGTCCCTCCCGCCGAGATAACGTGGACCTTCTTCTCATATGCGAGGCCAACCGTATAGCGCCATAAGGCTTCTGGATCGCGAATGAGATGCCGGCGCTCCTTGGTACTGAACACGCAATGCAGCAGATTGTGCGCGTAGGTGTGAGACATAGCAGCAGCCTAATCATTTCCCACCATTCGAATCCGTGATGGGGCGCACGGTGGCTTGTGCCGTGCCCAAGGCACTCCGGGGTTCTCTGCTCAGATTTGTACCCAGCATTCCGGTCGCCGTGGCGACCTCCTTGCTGGGCTAGACTATGGCCTCCGCTGCGCGGAGTCACAGTGTCACTGACGAGGTACGCGGTTCGTCCGACGCTTTCCTACCCCGTTTGTGGGATTCCGCCCTCAAGTGTGACTTGCGCTTGCCGTAGTAATCTAAGTGTAAGAAATGCCTTCTGAAAAAGTCCTGATCGTCGACGACGAGAAGCTGGTTCGTTGGTCTCTCCGACAGAAGTGCGAAGAGTGGGGATATAACGTCCTGGAGGCCGACAACGGTACAACCGCGCTGCGCGTGGCGCACAACGAGTCTCCAGATCTCGTGCTGCTCGACGTGCGTCTCCCCGATGCCAATGGAATTGAAATTCTGGAGCAGCTGAAGAAGTCTGGCGACGCGCGCGCCATCATCATGATTACCGCCGACCCTCAACTTGAGGACGTCAAAACGGCTCTCAAGCTGGGCGCTTATGACTTTGTCGGCAAGCCCCTGGATTTTGACGAGCTTTCGGTCGCGGTAAAGAACGCCTTGGAAACCACCCGCCTGCGCAGTGAGGTAGAGACCCTGCGCGGCGAGGTGCGGCGGCGCACCGGACCTCACAACGTTATCGGCGTCTCGCAGAAGATGACCGAACTGATGAGCTTTGTTGGCAAAGTCGCTGCCAGCGAGGCCACCACCATCCTGGTACAAGGCGAGAGCGGCACCGGCAAGGATCTCGTAGCTAAAGCAATTCACTACCAGAGCCGCCGCGAGGAGAAGCCTTTTGTCGCTATCAACTGTTCGGCCATTCCCGAAACCCTGATGGAAGCCGAACTGTTCGGACACGAACGCGGCGCCTTCACCGATGCCAAGGCCATGAAGAAGGGCCTGTTCGAAATGGCGGATGGCGGCACGCTGTTCCTCGACGAGATCGGCGAACTCTCACCTTTGCTACAGGCCAAGCTGCTGCGCGTCCTCGAAGATCAGGTCATCCGCCGCGTCGGCGGGGTACGCGACATGCAAGTCGATGTGCGCGTGATCGCGGCTTCCAATCGTGACCTTGAGCGCGCAGTTCGCGAAAACACGTTTCGGCAGGATCTCTATTACCGGCTGGCAATTATCTCGATCTTCCTGCCTCCCTTGCGCGAACGCAAAGAAGACGTTTTGCCGCTGGCCGAGTTTTTCATCGACCGCTACAGCCGCAAATTCCGTAAGTCGGTCAAAGGTATTACCGACGATACCCGCAAGCTCTTCCTGAAATACGACTGGCCGGGCAATGTGCGTGAACTGAAGAACGCGGTTGAACGCGCCATGATTCTGGAAGAAGGCGAGATTCTCAGTCCCGAGTACCTTCCCTTCCCGGTCGCCCAACAGAGCGGCTCGCAAACGGCGTTCGAGCGTACCTCGGGAATACTTTCGGGCGCGGAGACACAGCTCGCCAATGGGCGCAGCCTGCCCAAGCTCACCATCCCAGACGGTGGAACTTCGCTGGAAGAAGTCGAGCGCGCATTTGTGGAGATGGCTATGACGCAAGCTAACGGTAACCAGACGCATGCGGCCCGCTTGCTCGACATCAGCCGCGATGCCTTGCGCTACAAGCTCAAGAAGTTCGGCCTGATGCACGTGGAAGAGGAAGAAAGCTCGACCGCATCCACCTAGATCCGCGCAGCTGTCTTTTCCCAATCCCGCTGAACGTGTACCATTTCTGAAATAAGCCGCTCGCGTTAATCACCCCCCGCTAGCGATCGGCACTAACCCCGGCCAGAATGGAACATTTGTGCAACTGACCGGCAGCCGTTGGTCTCTATGTAACAAGGCCCTTCGAAACCTCCACTCGTCCTGGCTCAAGGAGTGATTTATGCGCAAGCTGCTGATTGCTATCGTGGCCGTAGTCCTGCTGATCATTGTGCTAGTGGTCGCGCTCCCGTTCTTCATCAACGTCAATCAGTATCGCGGACAGATCCAGGCGGAGTTGCAGAACCGGCTAAACCGTCCGGTACAGCTGGGCAACATGAGCCTTAGCGTTATCCCGCTGGCCGTTAAGGTCGACAATGTCACCATCGGCGACGACCCTACCTTCCACAGCAACGCTCCCTTCGCGCAGGTACAGCAACTGGACGTTCATGTGGGCCTGTTTGCCCTCTTGGCGAAAAAGATTGAAGTAAGCAGCCTTACCTTGGAGAAGCCGAAGATCGAGTTGATTCGTAATGCGGCGGGGGTGTGGAATTTCTCTACCCTGGGCCACAACGCTGCTCCTGCTGCTGTACCGCAAGCGCCACCGCAGCCGACCGCTCCCGCGAAGCCCGCGCCTGCCCAGGCGGAGAACCAAGGCGGCTTCTCGCTTTCCAAGCTCTCGATTACGGACGGCCAGATTGCTGTCACCGACTACCAGAAGCATCAATCGCGCGCGCTTTACGACCACATCGACATGACGCTGGAAGATTTCGCGCCCAATCAGCCATTCTCGCTCGATGTTGCTGCCCATCTACCCGGCAAAGGCTCGCAGACGCTGAAGCTCAGCGGCAAAGGCGGCCCGATTAATGACGCGCAGCTGATCAATACTCCGTTCAGCGGCACGGTGAAGTTCGACGAGGTGTCACTCGCCGGCGCGCAAAAGTTCCTGAACACCCAAGCGCTGGAGAATTCTGACGCAGTCGTTACCGGCTCCAGCGACTTCACCACCGGCAGCGGAAAGGCAAGCGCCAAGGGTTCCGTCAAAATGAAGGACGCGGTAATTCACGGGGTGCAGGTCGGCTATCCTATCGAGGCGGACTTCAACTTCAATGACGATCTGAACACCGATGTAATTCAGATCAGCCAGTTCGCCCTGAAGCTCGGCTCCACGCCTGTCTCACTGAGCGGCACACTCAACACCAGACCGAATCCGATGATCGTCGACGTCAATGTCAGCGCGTCGGACGCATCGATCCAGGAGATGGCGCGGTTGGCCTCGGCATTCGGTGTCGCATTCAGTCCCAATACCAAGATCGCGGGACAGATTACCGCTAAAGTTCACGCCCAGGGTCCGACCGACCATCTCGCCATGAACGGCAACGTTAACGGACGCAGCCTGGAGATCACCGGCAAAGGTATTCCGCAAGCTGTGAAGGTGTCTGCGATCGATATGACAATGACGCCGCAGGACATCCGCTCTAACAACTTCACCGTGTCGTCCGGTGCAACGACGCTGAATGCGCAGTTTGCGCTGTCGCAGTACGCAACACCGGCGCCAAATATCGACGCCACGCTGAAAACCGTAAACGCGAAGCTGGAAGAACTGCTTGGCATCGCCAATGCTTACGGACTCACAGCCGCCGAAGGAATGACCGGCAGCGGAGCCGTCACCCTCGATGTGCACGCCACCGGTCCCGTCAAGAACACGAATGCGATGAACTTTAGCGGGAACGGCGCGCTGCAAAATGTTGTGCTGAAAACTCCCGAGCTGACCCAGCCGGTCAACGTGAAGAATGCGACCTTACAGTTCACGCAGAATTCGGCAAACCTGACCAATTTCGTTGCCTCACTGGGCTCAACCAATGCCAACGGCAATATCAGCATGGCAAACTTCGACGCCCCCAACCTGCGCTTCAACCTGAACATCGACAAAATAAACGTAGCCGAGTTGCAGAAAATCACGGCAGGCGCTGCGCCAGCCAAGAAGACCTCATCGAATTGGAGCCTCATCCCCACTGCCAATGCGGGCCCGGCTCCGGCGCCAAAGCCCAGCTTCCTGGAATCGGCCACCGGCAGCGGAACGGTCGCCGTCGGCACCGTCATCTATGACAAGACCGATCTCACCAACGTTCACTCCAATGTCAATTTGAATCACGGAGTCATTCAGCTGAGCCCGCTTACGGCCCAGGTATATGGCGGCCAGATCGCTGGCGCAATCTCGATCGATGAGCGTCATCCAACGGCAGCGTTCTCCGTCAATGCGAAGCTTACGGGTGCCGACGCCAACAAGCTGATGACTGCTGTCGGCAACTCACCCGATACGCTCTACGGCGCTTTGACAGCGAACATCAACCAGACCTTCGCGACGCCTCCGTCCGGCGATGTGGTGCAGACGCTGAATGGACCCTTCAGTTTCGTTTTAACCAACGGCAAGCTGACGAAGGTTGACCTGATCGCCGAGCTGTCGAAAATCGGCAAGTTCGGAGGCGCAGGGGCAAAGGGTTACACGGCGATCTCGCAGATGAGCGGAACCTTCCAGGTGCAGAACGGAGTTGCAAACACCAACGACCTGAAGGCTGCACTGGATGTAGGTTCAATGGCGGCCCAAGGCGCTCTGAATCTCATCAACCAGACCCTCAACATGCACCTCCAGGCGGTGTTGAGCAAAGGGTACAGCCAGTCCGTAGGAGGCACCGGCGTCGGTGGATACTTGAATACGGCTCTTGCCAATAAACAGGGCGAACTGGTTTTGCCGGTAATCCTTACTGGCTCCATGAACCACCCGGTTGTGACTCCCGACGTCCAGAAGCTGGCCGAGATGAAGCTGAATAACATCATTCCCAATGCAGCGGGAATGTTGGGTGGCAAGAACGCCGGTGGCGTTGGCGGAATCGTCGGCGGCCTGCTGGGTGGCGGTCAGCAGCCTGCCGCGCAACCCAACCAAAAACCGAACCAGCAACAAGATCTGAACAACAGCATCAACAACGCGTTAGGTGGGCTGCTCGGGGGAAAGAAAAAGCAGAAGCAATAGATAGTTAGTTGACCTCAAACAGGAAAGCCGCCTCCCGGGGCGGCTTTTGTAATGGGATTCTTAACCTACTCAGACGCCGGAGTGCTCCAGCAGCCCTTTTTCTAGCTTCTCCTGGCATTCGATGCAGTGCCGCGTCCAGGGAACCGCGTCGAGCCGTTTGGCATTGATCTCTTCACCACAGGAGATGCACTGACCAAACGTTCCATCATGAATGCGGGTGAGGGCACTTTCCACCATCTGTAGTAACTGACGTTCGTTGTTACTCTGGTGAAATAAGAATTCCTTGTTATAGGACTGCGCGGCACGGTCAGCGATGTCCTGTGCCGACTCCGCGTCGGCTTCCCGGCCGTCCTGCGTGGTACGGCTCACCGTCTCCCGCAATTCTCGCTGCCGGTCTTCCAGCCGTTTCTTGAAAGCGTCCAGTTTTTTCTTGTCCATACATGGTCCCCGAACAACGCTGCGAACGCGCATCTGAGCCACGGTCGCAAAATCGTCCCTGCAAAAGCGGAATGATATGCGCCTCCACAACCGCAGTCAAATTCTGAAGCCCAGGTTTGCCGCCCACGAACATCGTCCGGCGGCGGTGTGATCCTGGCGTTCTGTGCGCTGCGCAAAAAAAAAAGCGGTCGGTTTGGACCGCTCTTCCGTAAGAGGCAAGCTGGGAAGGGAATGTCAGGGGAGGCGATGCTGGGCGCTGCGTCGGTTGCCGAAGCAGACGAAAAGATAATCTTGATGGAAGAGTAAAAACATCAGAAAGTTGGTGCCTCTTCTGTTTGCTCCTGCAGACAGCAGTTAGACTTCCAAAAACTTTCAAGCGCGATCACAGCTCAGTGGAAAACAAATGTAAGTGCCTGGTTATAAGCCTATTGAGCCAGCTGAAATCTGCAGGCTTCGCTTAAGCGCCACCTTCCTATCTTTTTCAAAGTGGAACTCGAATACCACGTTTAAGCAGAAAGGTTCTTGTTATTGGCGTCCTGCTCTTCGAAGAGTTTTAGTTTGTTGAGCAGTGCTTTATAGCTGACCTTCAAAATCTTCGCCGCTTGTCGCCGGTTCCAACGGGTCTGCGCCAGGGTGCGCTCAATCGCTTCGCGCTCGGCCCGCATGGCGGCGCGTCTGCCGATGTCAAGCAGCGAAGGGATATCCTCTTCGCCCGTTTTCTGCTTGCCCGCCGTAATCGGGATAGCGGTTGGTGATGCCGAAGGACGGGTCCCGACTTTAATCTCGCTCCCCATTGGCGGCATCTCAGGCACCGCTTCTGTAATCGGCTTGTGGGTGGAGAGCTCGCGGATGATTTGCGCTTCGTTGCCGACGATCACATAGCGCTTGACCAGATTTTCCAACTCGCGGATGTTTCCCGGCCAGTGGTACTCCGTCATTCGGCCGAGCGCAAAATCGCTGAAAGGCGCCGGCTGCTTGCCGTAAAATTCGCTGTACTTGCGCAAAAAGTAATCCAAAAATACGAGCACTTCCTCACGGCGCTCACGCAACGGTGGAATTTGGATCTTGATCACGTTCAGCCGGTAGAACAGGTCCTCGCGGAACATGCCTTCTTCCACGGCGCGCTCGAGCTGCTTGTTGGTCGCGGCGAGAATCCTCACATCGACGGATATATCGCGTTTACCACCCAATCGGGAGAACTCACCATCCTGCAAGACGTGCAGCAGCTTGGCTTGCAAGGCGGGATGCATCTCGCTTATTTCATCAAGGAACAGCGTTCCGGCATTCGCCAGGTCGAACTTGCCTAACTTTTGCCGGTTGGCCCCGGTAAACGCTCCTGGCTCATATCCGAACAGTTCGCTCTCCAGCAATTCATGCGGGATAGCAGCGCAGTTCACTTTGATGAAGGCTTTTTCCCGCCGCGAGGACTGCGCATAGATCATGCGCGCCACCACTTCCTTGCCCGTGCCGCTTTCGCCGCGAATCAGAACCGTCGCGTTGGTTTCGGCTACCTGCTGGATGGTGTTCTTGATCTCCTCCATCTTTGGGCTGGTGCCGAACAACATCGCAAAGTCGCTGTTTCTCCGAACCTGATCGCGAAGCTGTGGGACCTCGGTTGTAAGCGGTGGTCTTTCGAGCAGACGATTGATTCGCGCATCCAGCTCCTTGGCGTCGATAGGCTTACCAAGGTAGTCGTCGGCGCCGGCCTTCGAGGCCCGAAATACGAACTCAGAACTCGTCTGCGCACTGATCAGGAAGACGCATACGTCGGGTTTAATCTGCTTCAAACGCTCCACCAGATCGAGGCTCGCCACTCCCGACCAAACCGGTTCCAGCAGAACCAGTGCAGGGTCACATACCCGGAACATCCGTACCGCCTCGTCTGGAGTCGAGGCTGCGCTCACCTCCAGCCCTTTGCGAAGCATTTGGGAGCTGAGGAACATGCTGGTGGTGGGGTCTTCATCGACGATAAGGACGCGGGGTTTGGGCTGAGGGGCCATAAGGGTTCAGTTGTTTGGTCGAAAAGTGCCAGTTCCCCGACAGATAGGGAAGCAGATTCTCCAATATGAGAATCCCGATACCAACTCAGGGTTGCATCGGGCGCTTCTTCCCTGTGCTCGAGAGCGTGAGAGGCATTTTACGCCAATCGACCATTGTTTGGGGGCCGCCGCGCGACCCGCCTAAGCCGCCATCTCCTCGCAAGAGCAGCTTTGGTAACCTGCCGGCGAGAACGGAAAAGATCTTGATCGAAGAAATGATTGCCTGGCTTGAAACGCGGGAAATCTTCTGCTGGCCGGAGTGTCTCCAAGCATATAATGACCGCAACGAACGCCATCCCCTCCCCAGCCTTGGACTAACTCCCGTGACTGGCCAGAACTTTTGGCGACAGGCGGGGTTGTCATCGGTACAGGATGGCCTGGCGCTCAGGGTTGGAGTTTTGCCATGAAGTCACGCGTGTTCGCTGCCTCCGTTGCCATGTTGATGAATGTGAGCCTTGCCATGTCGACCATGGCTCAGGAGGCGCCTCAGTCGGCCACGCCACCGCCCGGGAGCAGTGCAAGTACCTCTGCCGCGCCAGCGACTTCCGACCAGACTTCTGTTCCTGCATCGTCGCCAGATCAAACCGCAAACTCGAGCACTCCCCCTCGCGAGACCCACAACAAGAACAAGAACGACATTGAGGACATCGGCGACCGCAACATCGGAAATCGCGGCCTCGGCGACTGGTACTCGCTCGACACCGACATCAAGATGGGCAAGCAGTACGCCATGATGGTCGAGCAGAACGCCAAGCTGATTCAGGATCCCGTTGTCACCGAGTACGTGAATCGCATTGGACAAAACCTGGTGCGCAATTCCGATGCGAAAGTGCCCTTCACCATCAAGGTGATTGACTCAGACGAAATCAACGCTTTCGCACTGCCCGGCGGTTTCTTTTACGTCAACAGCGGCCTGATCCTCGCAGCCGATGAAGAGGCCGAACTCGCAGGCGTCATGGCCCACGAGATCGCACACGTTTGCGCGCGCCATGCGACTCGAGAGATGACCCGCGCCAACTACGCACAGATCGCCACTACGCCGCTGATGTTCGTGATCAATAGCTGGGGCGTGTACGAGGCGACCAATATCGCGCTGGGCCTCGCCATGCCACTGACGTTCATGAAGTTCTCGCGCAACTTTGAGTCTGAGGCGGATTACCTCGGGCTGCAATACATGTACAAGGCGGGATACGATCCGCAAGCATTTGTGTCGTTCTTCGAAAAAATTGAGGCACGGGAAAAGCAAAAGCCGGGCACGCTGTCCAAGGCATTTTCTTCTCATCCACCCACGCCGGATCGCATCGCTAAAAGCGAGTCGGAAATCAAAGACCTTTTGCCTGGGCGCTCGCAGTACGTCGTTGATACTTCAGAGTTCGATTCCGTGAAGGCGAGGCTTGCCGCTTTCGAGAACAACAAGAAAGCCATCGCGCCTTCCGACAAAGACAAGCCCACTTTGCGTCAGACGAAAACTGCCGATGCAAGCACGGCACCCCAGAATCCAAATGACGATCACCCGACCCTCTCGAAACGTGACGATGATTAAGATTTGTGGAACGGGGGGCAGGCAGTTCGGTTCAGTATGCGGGTTAAGTGATTGAAGTTACAGGCTTTACATAAGTTACTAGAGTAACTTGACTTAGAATTCAAGTAGAATTAACATTTATTCAGTAAATAGCAGTCAATTCAATAATTGTTTCCTCCTCCTCTAGAGGCCGTCCGCACGCGGCCTCTTTTCTTCCTCCGATAGCAATTCCCCAACCTTCAATCAAATCGTTCGCACGTTCACCGTATCGCTGAATGGAGGCGGCTTCCTCGCTCCGCCAATAATGACCGTCAGCGTTGACAGGAAGTTTGCATACGTGTGGTATGGCTCGAACATCTCTTACCTCGGGATACTCAATCTCTCCACCGGCGCATTTACCAACATCGGATACGATGCTTTGCGAGTGACGGAATTCCAGTCGCAGATTTACACGGCGCCGGACGGCAAGTCGTTGTTATTGGCGAGTAATCGAGGGAATCGCACGCGGATTAAGGTTTTCGACATCTCCAATCCGACCAGCCCCAAGAGTCTGGCCGAGATCACTCCCCTGCCAATCCCCCAGCGAGGCTTCCCCAATGTGGCTAATTACCAGGTCATTGGTAGCAAGCTCTATGGCATCGATCTGACCGGCGCTGCCGTAGTTTTTAACTTCGATCGCACGCATGGGGATTTTCGCGAACTCGGCTACGTGGCTTCAGACTCGCCCGCACAATTTTCCAGCTTCGCTTTCTCGGCTGACGGAGCCTATCTATATCTTTCGGCTGGTTTTTCAGACTATATTTTCGTCGCGGACACCCAAAAGTTGGCCTTGGGAAATGATCAAGATCCCACCGTAACTAATCTTCGCTCGCCCTATAC
The DNA here is from genome assembly GCA_963791965.1 of uncultured Acidobacteriaceae bacterium. Classification (GTDB taxonomy): domain Bacteria; phylum Acidobacteriota; class Terriglobia; order Terriglobales; family Acidobacteriaceae; genus CAVVDY01. Next base: position 1,002,553 of record CAWBUK010000011.1, read on the forward strand.
ACCGCAATTTGTGGCCGTCAGCCCGGTACCCCCGCCATCAAAAGCAGCCGCCACGACGAACTCGGGTGGGCAACGGCGCTCGACGGTTGGTCAGGAAAGTGCTGAAAAGGGAAAGTCATCGAAAATCTACAGTGTTCAATAAAAGACTGTTGCCAAATTTGAAGTTCGTTACTAACGTAGGTAGTCACCCTGAATGAGGTTTCAATCCATGAAAAAAGTCCTCCTGCTTGTCGCCTGCTGTTTTCTAACCACTTCGCTGGCTTTTTCGCAGACGCAACAGGGCCAGACCCAACAGATTCGGGCCAAGGCCAAACTGATCCACGGCGCCCCAACGACATGCCCTGCCGATCCGGTGTTGCTGTCCGACGGAACCCCCACCAGCGACGATCTGATCTTCCCCGCAAGCACCGCCTTCTACGCCGTGAACGCCGTAGCCGGGCACTCTTACGCGGTTGAGGTATGGGATGTGTTCGACCCCACTGCCGGAGTGACTCCTACGATCAAAGTGACCAACGATTGCTCGACCTCAATCGGAGGTGTAATGGACGTGACCCACGTGGACCCAGACCTGAGCGGCGGGTTCTCCAGCCGTGTGAGTTGGATTCAGAGTTCGTCGAATCAGACACTCTACATCGCGGTCACCAACCCAGATCAGAACGACTCCTACACCTATAACCTCCGGGTTACGGATACCACGCAATTCAATCCGCGTTGGAGCACCTATGGCACATTCGACACGCAATGGGGGTTCACCAACACGACCTCAAGCCCGATCACGGGAACGCTGACCATTTACAAATTTGACGGCTCGGTCGTGAAAACCGTTCCGCAAACCATCCAGGGCGGCCAATTCGCCAATGTCCCGGCGAGAGCCAGCGGCGTGCCGGTAGGGATATACGGTAACGCTACCTTTGCTTACAGCGGCCCGGCCGGCGCAATTTTGGCAGACGCCGTGCTCATCAATAGCGCCAACACCGTCATCGTGCCTTATAAGTTCGAGGGCAAACACTCGTATCACTGAGTATGTAACTTGATACGCTAGCCATTCGATCCAGAGTTACAAAACCTGCTGCTCTGCTCGGCTTACGCCGATGCGGGCAGCAGGTTTTTTCTGTGTACAGCAGACTCTCCGATGACCGTCCGCATCGTACCAACCTACAAGGAGGAAGTACCATGCAGACCGCCCGCGAGTTATTCATCCACGAACTAACCGACATGCTCGACGCCGAGCAGAAGCTGGTCGAAGCGCTTGGCACACAGGCTGAAGAGAGTTCCCGCCCCGATCTGCAAAAAGCCTTTGAGTCGCACCAGCAACAGACCCAGAAGCAGGTAGAACGCCTGCAGCAATGTTTTGACCTGCTGGACGAAGAGGCCGAGGAAACCGAGTGCAAGGGCATTGCCGGCATTATCGCCGAGCACGACGCTTTCGCCGAGGAAGAGGATCCGTCGGAAGACCTGATGGACATCTTCAACGTAGGCGCCGCCGCGAAGGTCGAGAGCTATGAGATTGCCGCCTACGAAGGCCTTATCAACCTGGCGCAGCAGTTAGGCGAAACCAAAGTCGAGCGGCTATTGAATCAGAGCCTGAAAGAAGAACAGCAGACCCTGAAAAAGATGCAGGGCTTTTCGAAGAAGCTCAAGCCGCAGCAGCTCGAAATGGAAGACGAAGAGGAGGACGAAGAGGACTCCGAAGAGTACGCGGAAGCGGATGATGAGGAGTACGCGTCGGACTCGGACTCGAGCAATGATTCCTCCGGTAATCGCAGCGGGAAAAAGAGCAGTTCCTCAACCGGAAAGCCGCGCCGTGGCAAGGTCGCCTAAATCCCAAAACTCGACGAGGCTGGATCAAACTCCGGCCTCGTTTTCTCGTCTTTTCCTTAAGCCGCTTTCGCCTGCGACTCCGCTCCGACCCCGTCATCTAATATGGTAGGCTCTAGCTAGGTGGAGTGTCTCTGCGCTACGCGTTACTGCTCCTTCGGCAAATGCCTGGACCTATCTCCAAGGAAATACAGCATTGATTAACAATCTTATTGCCAAGGTTTTTGGCACCAGTAATGAGCGTGAACTCAAACGCATTGCGCCCCTGGTGGAGCGAGTTAGTGCGCTTGAGCCCGATATCAAGAAGCTGACCGACGACCAGCTTCGGGCCAAAACAGAGGAGTTTCGCAGCCAGATTCGTCAACGGGTCGACGCCGTCGAAGACTCCGACGAAAAAGATCGGGTCTTGAAAGAAACGCTCGACGAATTAATGCCCCAGGCGTTCGCCGTCTGCCGCGAGGCCGGCCGGCGCGTGCTCAACATGCGGCATTTCGACGTGCAGTTGATCGGCGGCATGGTGCTGCACTAGGGCAAGATCGCCGAGATGAAAACCGGTGAGGGCAAAACCCTGGTGGCGACCCTGCCGGTCTATCTGAATGCGCTCTCCGGCCGCGGCGTGCACGTGGTCACCGTAAACGACTACCTGGCCAAGCGCGACTCCGAGTGGATGGGCAAGCTTTATAGCTTCCTGGGGCTGACGGTCGGCGTCATCGTTCACGACCTGGACGACGAACAGCGCCGCGCGGCCTATGCGGCCGATGTCACCTACGGCACGAATAACGAGTTCGGCTTCGACTATCTGCGCGACAACATGAAGTTCGACCTGCGCGACTGCGTGCAGCGCGGACACAACTTCGCCATCGTCGACGAAGTGGACTCGATCCTGATCGACGAAGCTCGCACGCCGCTCATCATCAGCGGAGCCAGCGAGGAGTCGACCGACAAGTACTACAAGGTGAATCGCATCATTCCGCAGCTGAGAAAGGCGAAGAGACTGCCTGGACCGGAGCCGGGAATCACAAATCTACACCGGCGACTACACGGTCGACGAAAAGCACCAGCACGATCACCGTCACCGAAGAAGGCTGGGAAAAGGTTGAGCGCCTGCTTGGCATCGGCAACATCGCCGATCCGGAGAACTGGGACCTCAAGCACCACGTTGAAACCGCGCTCAAGGCGCACAATCTTTACAGGCGCGACGTGGAGTATGTGGTGAAAGACGGCGAGGTGCTCATCGTCGACGAGTTCACCGGACGATTGATGCCGGGCCGCCGCTGGTCCGATGGTTTGCACCAGGCGGTGGAGGCCAAAGAGAACGTAAAGATCGAGCGCGAAAACCAGACGCTGGCGACCATCACCTTCCAGAACTACTTCCGCATGTACAAGAAGCTGGCGGGCATGACCGGTACGGCGGAAACGGAAGCTGCCGAGTTCGACAAGATCTACAGGCTGGAAGTGGTCGTCATTCCCACCAACCGGCAACTGATCGGGATCGAGAATGCCGACACCGTTTACCGCACCGAGAAGGAGAAGTATTTTGCCGCCGCCGACGAGATGCAGCAGCTGCACGAGACGGGACAGCCTGTGCTGGTGGGCACGACTTCGATTGAGAAGTCCGAGCGGCTCTCGGATCTGCTGAAGAAAAAAGGCATCAGGCACGTCGTGCTGAACGCCAAGCATCACGAGCGGGAAGCCGAAATCGTGGCGCAGGCCGGACGCTTTGGGAGAGTGACCATCGCCACCAACATGGCCGGCCGCGGCACGGACATTCTGCTGGGCGGCAATGCCGAGTTCATCGCCAAGCAGGAGTGCCTGAAGAAGGGTTGGCGCAGCCGGTGCAGGTCGCCGCGGGCGCAGTGCAGGCGAGGCCGGACGATCCGACGACGACTTACTGGTATTACCAGGGCGCCGAGTACCGCGTGCCCACCGAGCAGTGGCAGGAAGTTGTTCGCCGCTACAAGGCCGAAACCGAGGAAGAGCACAAAGAAGTGATCGGCCGCGGCGGGCTGTTCATTCTCGGCACCGAACGGCACGAGGCGCGGCGCATCGACAACCAGCTTCGTGGACGCGCCGGCCGCCAGGGCGATCCGGGCGCTTCGCGTTTCTATCTTTCGCTGGAAGACGACCTGATGCGCATCTTCGCCAAGGAGTGGGTGGCTACGCTGCTGCAACGCCTGGGCATGGAAGAGGGCGTGCCGATCGAGTCGCGCATGATCACGCGGCGGATTGAGGCGGCGCAGAAGGCGGTCGAAGGCCAGCACTTCGAGGCCCGCAAACATCTGCTTGAGTACGACGACGTAATGAACAAGCAGCGCGAGGCGGTCTACGGACTTGCGCCGCCAACTGCTCGAAGGGCTCGACCAGAAGGAACTCATCCAGCAGGACTACGTGCGCGACATCCTCGGCGGCTTGCTCGACAAGTACGCGGGGGAGCAGGTGCACTCCGAGGATTGGGACACCGCTGGCCTGAAGAATGAGGTGTTCACCCGCTTTGGAGTGGACATCATGGCCGAAGGCGTGAAGCCGGACAAGCTGAACCGGCAGGAATTGGGCGATGCGATTTTCGCCAAGCTGATGGAGCGCTACGACGCCAAGGAGCGGCTGATCGGCCCCGATGCCATGCGCCATCACGAGCGCATCATCATGCTCAGCGTGCTCGACCAGCTTTGGAAAGACCATCTGCTCGGCATGGACCACCTGAAGGAAGGCATCGGCCTGCGCGGATACGGGCAGCAAGATCCGCTGGTGGAGTACAAGCGCGAGTCATTCGATATGTTCGAGGCGATGATGGAGCGCTTCGAGGAAGAGACCGTCCGCTTCCTCTACTTCATGCAGGTGGTCGATGCCGACGAGGCAGAGCGGCTGCGCCAGCAGCAGAGGCTGCGGCCAGAGCAGGCGCATGGTCGGTGCAGCCGATGCGCGCGGCGGCAACGGCGATCACGCCGCAAGCGCCGGGCGCAGACCTCGATCGACGACATGGAAGAGGCCTTCCAGCGCCGAAAGAAGCGCGAACTGGAGCAGGCGCGCATGGCCGGATCCGGCGATCAGGGCCAGGTGCAGCAGGTGATGCGCTCGGCGAGAAAGTCGGGCGCAACGATCCTTGCCCCTGCGGCTCAGGCAAAAAGTACAAGAAGTGCTGCGGAACTGGCGCGTAAACGCCAAAAATCGTCCTAAAACGGCTCGATTCTTGGACTCAGATTGCGAATTGGCATGACTGAAATTCATGGGTTTTGGAATATCCATCACTTTAAGTCATGCATTCCGGCATCGAATTTCGCGTAAAAAACGTGCCTGATGGCTGTAATCTGACACTCAGACCATGGCAAATCGCACATCTTCCCTCCGTGCTCTCGGTATTGGATTCGTCGCTGGCCTCCGCTCCATGACCGCTCCCGCGGCTGTCAGTTGGGCAGCCAGCAACGGCCGGCTCTCCCTCAGCAACTCGCCCCTGGCGCTGCTCGATTCTGCACGCGCTGAGCGCACGACACGCAAACTGGCGCTTGGTGAATTCGTGAGCGACAAGGCTCCGATACTTCCCAGCCGCCTCAAGCCGGGCTCGTTGCTGTTCCGACTGATATCGGGTGGAGTTTGCGGAGCTGCCTTTTCCGTTTCCGAAGGTGAGAAACCTGCTGCCGGTGCGGCTTTAGGAGCGACTGGCGCGCTCGTGGGTTCTTTGCTCGGATACGCCTGGAGAACGCGCGTAATCAAGCAATTGCAGATACCCGACATCGCTGGAGCCTTGATGGAAGATGCTCTCGCCATTGGACTCGCGGCTGCGGTGGTGGCGTGTCCTGCGCAGCGTAACGCACGTGATGCATGGGCGGATCTCGATAATCCTGCCTGGCTCCCTTGACGCGCCGCTTAGTTGGTCGGCCGCTTCTCTTTCCACAATCGCTGAGCTGAAGCCCACAGTAGTGTCGGGATGATCATGCTTGCGCCGACTGCTGCGGCCACGATCCTCGGCGAGACGCCACTATCAATCGCCTTCCCTGATATCCAGGCCGACGCGGCTATAACCGCCATCGCAATTCCGAAATCGGCAGAGAATATTCTGCCGCGGAAGCGGTCGTCGGTATTGAGTTGCAGCAGCGTGGTCGAGAAAACCCACACGATGGAGTTCCCGGCATGCGCCAACAGCACGACAGCGGCTGCTACCCATATCGTCGCCGACATCCCGAACATTACATAACCGGCGCCGGCGATCACAAACGCGAACAGCACTCCGCGGCGGAGTCGTCGCTGGTCGATGCCCGCCCAATGCGATGCGATCAGCGGCCCGATCAGAGAGCCAAGACCACGCGCGGTCAAGAGAATGCTCATGCCAACCAGGGCGTGGTCGCCACGGGGTAGATCGGGAATGCGTAGCACCCGTTGTCCGAATACTGGAAACAGCACCCACGACGCTCCCAATATTCCCGTCCCTCCACGCAGGCAGACCATGGCAAGCATGCGCAGATCGTGCCCGATATAGCGAAAGCCTTCGATCATCGGCGAATAATCGAATACCTCGCGCACAGTAAGGCTCTGGTGCGTGATGTGAGGCTCTTCGAAATGCATTCGGCTGATGAACATCGCCGAGACCAGGAACGACAACGCGTTGATGATGAACACCGCTTGCCTGCCCAGCGTGGCCGCAACAACTCCGCCGATCAGCGATCCGATCGCGAGGGTGAACGACCACGTGGTTGACGCCAGGGTGTTGGCGACAATGACGTCCCGCTCCGGCGTGATGTTGGGAATCACGGAATTGCGCGCCGGCTCGAAGAACCCCGCCATCACGGTTTCCATAAAGATCAGCGGGTAAATGAGCCACGCGCTTTGCGCCGAGCGGACGAACAGCATGGAGCCGACGATGACCACGCGCGCCAGGTCGGCAAAGATCATTACTTTGCGGCGGCTGATGCGGTCGTTCACCGCTCCGGCAATCGGGCCAACGAAGGTTTGCGGCAGCACCCACAGCACCAGGCCTAGCGCCACCGATTGCGCCTTGCCCGTGAGATCGAGCAAGAGGCTGAAGATTGCGATGGTGTAAAACCAGTCCCCGATCTCGCTGACAATTTGCGCCAGCCACAGCCTGCGGAAGTTGCGATTGCCTCGCACCAGCCGCCCGTACTCAAAAATGGAGATCGTGGGAGAGGACATCGGAAGGATAGCGTAGCAGAGGGCGCAGGAAATCCTGCTTGAGAGGGCACGGCTTCAGCCATGCCGTAAGCTTTTTGTCTTTGTCATCCCGAGACGGCTTCAGCCGTCGAGGGACCTGCAGTTGCCCGCGTAACCAACAGACCTCGCTTTGCAAATCGGAGCAGACGTATCTTCTTCGCTCCGCCAGCGAGAGCACATCCTCGGTCGCCGTGGCGACCTCGTGATGACAAATAGAAAGCGCGATTCGGCACAGCTGAAGCCGTGCCCCTTCAAATCTCTTCTTTCTAGAACAGGCTCCACAAGTACTGGTTGTATACGTCGTGGTGGTACTGGACCTCGGGAGCCTTGACGAAGGTCCCCAGCAATCCTCGGGCAGCGATCAGCCGAGGCCTGCTTCAGGTCTGCGTAACGCGACTTCACATCGGCCCCGAGCAACTTCGTCGTCCAATCGGCTTTGCGGAAATCCTCAAGCGCTGTATAGATGTTGTCGGGGAGATACCGTTCCGCCTGGCGCAAGTTCTTAATCTTCGCGGTTTCGCCGTGCAGACCGGTTTTGAAGATCGAATACATCACCATGTACGGATTCGCATCGGGCGAGACCGAGCGCACTTCGACACGCATGCTGCGTTCGTTGCCAATCGGCACACGGACCATGGAACCGCGATCGGTGGGCGAAGCCTTAATCTGGTTGGGAGCTTCGAAGTGCGGGTCGAGCCGGCGATAGGCATTGACGCTGGCGTTCAGCAGCAGGCAAAGATCGTTGCCATGCGTCAGGATGCGGTCGATAAAGGCCCATCCTGTCTTGCTCAACATCTCTTCGCCCTTGGCGTCCCAGAACAGGTTCTTGCCACCTTTGCTGATGGAAACGTTGGTATGCATGCCGCTGCCGTTCACGCCGACAACCGGTTTGGGCAGGAATGACGCGGTGCATCCCATGTGCGTCGCCACCTGACGGCAAATCAGCTTGTAAAGCTGAATGTTGTCGGCGGCAGCCACTACTTCGGAATAGGAGTAGTTGATCTCGAACTGCGAGGGTGCGACTTCCGGATGGTCCTTCTCGTTCTCGAAGCCCATGGCGCGCTGCACTTCCGCCGTGGTGTCGATGAAGCTGCGCAGCGTGTCGCCGGGCAGCGAATGATAATAGCCACCGGTGTTTACATATTCGAACTTACCTGTCTCGTGATAATGCCGCTCAGCATCTGTACCTTTGAAAAGGAAGCCTTCAATCTCGTTTGCCGCGTTGAGCGTGTAGCCTTCCTTCTTGTACAGTTCGTCAGCGAAGCTCTTGAGCACGCCGCGGATGTCGCCGCTGTAAGGCCGTCCATCCTTGTCGATGACGTGTCCGAAGACCAGTACCTTGCCGGGACCGAAAACATCTGCCGGCCCCCAGTGGAAGGCGCTCCAGTCGATGCCCAGCCGTAGATCGCTCTCGCGCTGTGCGGTGAAGCCGCGAATGGAAGAACCGTCGAAGGTCAGGTTGTCCCAGCTCTTGAGCAGGAACTTCTTGTCGTAGTCGAGCATATGCAGCCGGCCCTCCAAGTCGCTGAAGAGCACCGTCACTGCTTTGATTTCCTTCTGGTCGGTCAGATATTTCAGGCGCTCTTCCTGAATCTTGCCAATATCAACGCGGTTGAGCCGGTCCGCTTTGGCACGCAAGTTCATTTCTTCCAGTTCATCGTAGGAAAGCGCGAGGAAATTACGCAGTTCCGTAGGCATGCAACTCCTTATCTTTAAGAGAATTTCTGCAACCAGCAGGACGGTCGTACCGCGTGGTCAAAACTGTGACGGGGTACTCCTGAGACTACAAGGCGGGCTGCGAGCCAAGCCAGCAAAAAAGTGTTATGAGGACCATCGATAAAATTTATGGGGCCAAAATGGGCTTCAAATTTGATCGCAACCGCTTGACCTGTCTATAACTATAGGGTCGATAGTGGATTTCGTGATGCTAAGCGTTTCGCAAATCGCACGCCAATTCGGCCTCAGCCGGACCGCGATTCTGTACTACGAATCCGTCGGCCTGCTGAAGCCGGCCCACCGCAGCGCGGCCGCGTACCGTCTCTACGGCAAGAAGGAGATCGAGGTGCTGCGCCAGATCTGCTTGTACCGTTCAGTGGGAATCAGCGTTCGCGACATCGAGCGTCTGCTTTCCGGTGCTGACGGCGGAGCAGCGGCGGTGCTCAACCGGCGATTGGTCGAGTTGGAGTCGGAGATCGGCGAGTTGCGCCGGCATCAACAGGCAATTGTGAAATTGCTGCAAGCGAAGAAATCACTATCAGGGAGAACGAAAGACATGACCAAAGAAAAATGGACTTCCATCATGAAAGCTGCCGGATTCAGCGAAGACGACATGAAGCGGTGGCACCAGGAATTTGAACGAGCCGCACCGGATGACCACCAGGAATTTCTGACCTACCTGCACATTGGGCCAGAGGAGATCCGCCACATTCGCGATTGGAGCCGCAGCGGCGAGGGGCAGCACTAAGACAACGAGAGGGGCATGACGCGATGTCGTGCCCCACACTTTAACTTCATCTAGCTCTTGGCGGTCACGCGACGACTTGACACAGAGAGGCAACAGAGATCGGTCGTTAGCCCCGCCAAGACTATTCAGAATCTGTTCCGCAGGTCTAGAGCCCGAAGGGCGTGTCATGACAGCCCAGCGTGGAGCAAAGCGGAACGCTGGGTAGGCGGGAATAAGCTCCAAGTGCCTCGGGCACGTCACAGCAGAGATGTGTTGTCGATCACCGATTGCGGTTGCGAGAGTCTTTACGATCTGAAGATGCCGCACACTTTGTCGCGCAACCTGGTTCACTGCGTTTTCAGCACCAAGGGCCGCATCGATTTAATCCCTGAGCCCGAAGCGCTCTGGCGCCGCTTGGGTGTAATCGCGAACGCGAAAACCATCGCCCTTCTCACAGCAGGCGGTACAGCAAACCATGTGCACATCCTGTTGGCGCTGTCACCAACGATGACTCTGGCCAATGCTATCCAGAACCTAAAGGCACACTCTTCTCGATGGATGAAGGAAAACGTACGAAATTTCGCGTGGCAGGAAGGCTATGGAGCGTTTGGGGTCAGTGAGTCGCAGCGCGCAACCGTGCTGGAGTATATTGCGCGGCAGACTGAGCACCATCAGAAGTGGACGTACGAACAGGAGTTCGCTACTCTCGTGCGCAAATCGGGACTGGAATACGATCCGCGATACCTGTTCGGATAAGGTGCCCGAGGCACTGGGGCCTTATCCCAGGCTACCCAGCGTTCCGCTTCGCTCCACGCTGGGCTATCATGACACGCCCTTCGGGCTCAGGAATTGCACAGCACTGCATCGCGCTGAAATATCATCCATTGTTCTGATAGCTGGTTGTACCCGCAGCACAGATACGGTCAGTCGCCAGCTGACGGACGCAGATATGCGGGTAGCCCTTCCCGCGGCACTTTCTCCTGCTTGCCCGTCGCCAACTCTTTCACCGCGAACTCGCCTGATGCCGCCTCATTCTCGCCGACAATCACGATGTACTTCGCGCCGGCTTTTTCGGCGGCTTCGAACGACTTCTTCAGCCGGAAGGTCTCGTCTCCTATATCCGCACCCACGCCTGCACGTCGCAGCTCGCGAGCGAGTTTCAATGCGTGCACATTCATCCCCGGTCCGAGCGGAGCAACGTAGGCATCGAGCTTCACATCAGCGCTGACACCTTCAGCTTGCAGCGCGAGTATCAGGCGGTCTTCGCCGATGGCGAAGCCGATGCCCGGAGCCTTGGGACCATCGAGTGACTCCGACAATCCGTCGTAACGCCCGCCACCGAGCACTGCGCTCTGCGCGCCCAGATCGCCATGGGTGAACTCAAACGTCGTGCGCGTGTAGTAGTCGAGCCCGCGCACCATGCGTTCGTTGATGCTGTACGGCACGCCGACCGCGTCGAGCATTGAGCGCACGGCCGCAAAGTTTTCGCGGCAGGGCTCGTCAAGATACTCACTGATTTTTGGCAGCTTCTCGATGATGGGCTGGTCTTCCGGAACCTTGCAGTCGAGCACGCGTAACGGATTGGTCTCTGCCCGGCGCTGGCAATCGGGGCACATTTGATGAACCACCGGCTTGAGCGCCTCACGTAGCGCCTGGTTGTAGCGGGCGCGATCGTCGGCGCAGCCAACCGAATTCAGTTGCAGTTGCCAGCCACGCAATCCGACTTCGTCGAGCAGCGTCGCCAGCATCTCCAGCACTTCGGCATCGCGCGCCGGCGACTCGCTTCCAGCGCTGGGCGGGCCAATAATCTCGGCTCCGATCTGGAAGAACTGGCGATAGCGGCCCTTCTGCGGACGCTCGCGGCGAAACTGTGGGCCGATGTAGTACAGCTTTTGCAGCGTGCCTTTCTTGTCGAGTCCGTGCTCAATGTAGGCCCGCACCACGCCGGCCGTGTTCTCAGGACGCAAGGTTAGCGATTGCGACTTCTCGCTGGCAGCACGGCCCTTGTCCTCCCAGGTAAACATCTCCTTGGTGACGATGTCGGTTTCTTCGCCGACGCCGCGCGCGAACAGGCTGGTGTCTTCGAATACGGGAGTACGAATCTCGTGAAAGTTATAGCGCGCGAACACGTCGCGTACCTTCGCCTCCACCCGATTCCAGAGATCGGTATCGGGCGGCAAAAGGTCACGAGTTCCGCGAACGGCTTTAATCATCGGCTTTCGGCTCTCGGCTCTTAGCTGTTGGCTTTTGGCCAGATCGCTCGCCGTCAGGCATTCTGGACGAAGAGCTAATAGCCAAAGGCCAACAGCCGTTACTTCCGCTCCGCCAAATACTGCTCTCGGTAGCCCAGATAATTCTTTGCGTAGCGCAGGATCATCTCCTGATCGCTGTCGTCGAGCTGCCTGCGGACTTTGCCTGGCGCACCCATCACCAGCGAGCGGGGCGGAATCACAACCTTCTCCGGAATGAGAGTTCCGGCAGCCAGAATACTTCCCTCACCGATGCGCGCGCCATTCAGCACGATGACGCCCATGCCGACAAGGCAGCGGTCTTCGACTACGCAACCATGCAGCGTCACGCTGTGGCCCACGGTGACCCAGTCGCCGACCTCGACCGGCCACTGGCCCAGCATGCCATGCAGCACGCTGCAGTCCTGGATGTTGCTGTTGGCGCCGATGCGAATGTAGTGCACATCGCCACGCACCACCGCATTCATCCAGATGCTGGCATTCTCGCCGAGCGTGACGTCGCCGATCACCTGTGCCGAGTCATCGACGTAACAGGTCTCGTGAATTCTGGGGCTGATTCCTTTGTATGAACGAATCATCGTCTTGGTCTTGCGTTTTCGCTTCTCTGCCGCGGAACTTCCAGCCTATCCGATAGCTCCAGCGGCTTTCAACCTATGGGTTGTCCGAACATATCACGACTCTGCAACCGGTGAAAACGCAGCACACTCCTGACAGTTTCAGCAAGGCTCAGGTGAAATATTTCGGTCGCTCAGTTCCGAAACAGTTCCGGCATGGTTACCAACGGACATGTCCTTTCGTGTACCCCACATCTCCGCCACATCACAGACCTGTGGGAAAAGTTTTCCCACAATGGAATATGCGCGCTTCTCTAAAGGAGCCGCAACAAAGGGCCCCTCCCCCATGCATTGGTTTCGCGAATCACTGTTGTCTTTTTTCCCCTTCCTTGTCATGACAATCCTGGCCGTAAGTCTTTCGGCTGTTCCCCTCAGCGCGCAGGATGGCTCCGCCGCGGTGCGGGGCGTCGTTGAGGACGTTTCCGGAGCCCGCGTCTCCGCGGCCCTGGTCATCGTCAGCAGTCCGGAAACCGGTTTTCAGCGCGCCGTCTTCACCGATTCTCAAGGCAATTTCACCATGGACATGCTGATGCCCGGCCAGTACGACGTGAGAGCTGTTGCCGCCAGCATGCAGCCGTCGAACCAACCCGGAGTACAACTGCACGTCGGCAGATCCACCGAGCTGCGCTTCCAACTCGCTCCAGCAACACGGATTGAGACCGTGAATGTGGTCGCGCCTCCGATCCAAGTGGAGACCCAGACCGGTGAGGTTTCTGACGCTATCGTGGAGACAGCCATACTGGGATTACCCCTCAATGGACGCCGCTTCACTGACCTGGCATTGTTGACGCCGGGCGTAACCCAGGATCCGCGCGGGCTCACCTCCGGCTCAAACGGTGATTTGTCGTTCGGCGGGGTGCGCGGCTACCAGAACAACTTTCTGGTGGATGGCACCGACAATAACAACTCGTTTTTCGCGCAGGCTAGAGGCCGCTATCGCGCTCCTTATCAGTTCAGCAACGAGGTCATTAAGGAATTTCGTGTTTCGTCGAACTCCTACAGCGCGGAGCTCGGTCGAGCCGGAGGTGGAGTGTTTAACGTGGTCACCAAATCGGGCAGCAATGACTGGCACGGCACCGGCTTCCTCTATATGCGCGATCGGATATTCGATGCAGAGCCCGCGTTTTCTTCTGGCAAGCCCGAAGCCCGGCAGGATCAGTTTGGCGGGACAGTCAGCGGGCCGATTCGCAAGAACCGTGTCTTCTTCTATGCCGGATTCGACCAGAACCTTCTCGACGTTCCCTCGATCGTTCAGTTCGCCAACGGGGCCAGCACGGTCGTCCCTCAGCCCATCGATTACGACTACAAGGATCAGGCCCTGGTTGAACAGGCTGCGCAAAAGCTCAACAGCATGGCAGGAGAATATCCCACCAAAATGTCGGGGAATGCAGCTTTCGGCAAGCTCGACTTCATGCCTTCATCGAAACAGCTGCTCTTTCTGCGGGTGAGCACGTCCCGCTACGACGGCATCAACAATGTCTTCTTCAATCCTTCCAGTCCCCTGACAACGTATACCGAAAGTTCAAATGGAAGCGAAAATGTTGCTACCGAGAGCATCGCTGCCTCAATGACTTCGTCTTGGACCAACAACTTTGCGACCCACCTTCGAGCCCAGTTTTCACGCGATCTGCAACAGTCCTCGGCCAACTCGGAAGATCCCAAGATCAAGATTTACAACCTGCTGGATGGTATCGGGCGCTCCAACCTGCTTCCGCGCGAGACGCAGGAACACAAGTTCCACATTGCGGATACGGCCGATATCGAACACGGTCGCATGAGCTGGAAATTCGGCGTCGATTATATCCGCGCCTGGATCTACAACTATTACCCTTCGATGTCGGGAGGCGAATACTACTTCGACGACGTGAAGGTCAATCCCTTCACCTTCGCGCCCATGCGCTACGGACAGCCCTTAACTCCGCTGCGCGCCTTCGCGCATGATGTTCCGCGCTACTACATCCAGGACTTTGGCGCCGCGACGTCACATCCCGACTCGCAGGCGCTGGCGCTCTTCCTGCAGGACAACTTTCGCCTGGCGCGCCACTTCACGCTCGACGCCGGAATTCGGTGGGACTTGCAGACCTTCCTGGTCGATGGCCTGGTAAGCAATCCCCTGTACACGCCCTCCGGCAAGATGCCTTCCGATCTCAACAATTTTTCGCCCAGGTTGGGCTTCTCCTGGTCGCTGGGAGATCGCAATCCGCTGGTGGTTCGCGGGGGAGCAGGCCGCTTCTACTCGCTTGTTCCGTCCATTTACGCCTCGCAGGTGGCGACTGACAATGGGCTCGCACAGAGTCATCTGTTCCTCGACCTCATGCAGCCCGCCGACGCTGCGATCTTTCCCACGTACCCGAATCCGCTGGTGCGCTGCCCTTCCGGAACGATGAACTGTGTTGTGCCGGCCAGTGTCTCGAGTCACCTCACCACAACCGTTTCCGCGTTCTCCCCTGACTTCCAGACGCCCTTCACCGACCAGGCAAGCCTCACCATCGAACGCGAACTGGGACGCAATATCATCGCCTCCGCCAGTTACCTTTATGTTCACGGCGAGCACCTGATTCGTTCACTCGACGTCAACTTGCCGCCGCCCTCCATCGTCGATTACCCGGTCTATAGCGATGACGGGTCCGTGTTCCTGGGCCAGTATCTGCCAGTGGAATCGTTTGCCACGTGGCAGACGAAGAAAACAGTGAATTGCCCATATCCGCCCTGCATGAACGACATCAAGCGTCCGATCGCGCAACTCGACACCATCAATTCCTTTCAGAGTGCGTCCGACAGCGCCTACAACGGCCTCACTCTGTCGCTGAAGCGTCAGGTCAGCCATGGACTCTTTCTCCGCATCGCGTACACCTTCGCAAAAGCCATGGATGACGGACAGGACGCGCTGATTGTGGGTCGTCCGGGCGACGTCCAGAACTCGTATGCCGTCAACCTGGAACGAGGGCTGAGCGTCACCGATCAGCGTCATCGCTTTGTTGCTGCCGGCGTGCTCCAACCTCGGAAACTCGATACCGGCTGTGACTGGCTGAACCACGTTGCCAATGGCTGGCAACTTTCCAGTGTGATGACGTACGGCTCGGGACGGCCAGTGAATGCCACCATCGCCGGCGACGTAAACCAGGACGGCAACACCTACAACGATCGCCTTCCCGGATATCGGCGCAACGCCTTTATCGGTCCCGACTACTTCACTACCGATTTCCGCCTCACCCGCAACCTGCACCTCGGCGACAGAGCAACCATGCAACTACTGGTCGAGACCTTCAACACTTTCAACCGCACCAATGCTCAAGTCATGATCAGCGATGACGGATTCCTCAACTCCGCCGGGCAATTTGTCGCCTATTCAACCACAGTGGCCAACAAGGTCTACCCCGGACAATTTCTAAAGAGTTCCAACTTCCTGAATCCCAACACCGCCTATGCACCACGCCAGGTACAGTTCTCATTAAGGACAAATTTCTGAGCACTTTCAGATGCATCCGACACCTTGGTGAAGTAGCTCTATGGCGCTTAAATGGCGGGTGAAAGTCCCACTCTATGCTTGACTTAGCTGGTCAACGCTGGGATAACTACTAAAGTCCACCGGGGACCGATTTGGAGGTGTTTTGCCGGTTGGCGGACGTTCAAGTTCAGCAGGGCGAATTACTGGAAAACGCCCTTCGGCGATTTAAGCGCAAGGTCCAGCAAGAGGACATCATCAAAGAAGCGAAGCGTCATTCCTTCTATCTCAAGCCGGGCGAAAAGAAGCGCGTGAAAGAATCGGTGGCGCGCAAGCGTAGCCGCAAGAAAGTTCGTAAGGAACAAGAGTAATGGTCAAGTCGGGCCGCCATCAGTAAGGCGGCCCGAGGTTTTCTTCAAACCGTTTCGTCATAAAGGAAGTCGAGCCGATCCGCAGTAATACCAGTTTTGCCATGTGCTTGCGTGCATGGGGGCCGAACCCAGGGGCAGTACCGAAGCAACGGAGTTGCATCCCCGGCTAGATTTTTTCAGTCCAGGTCTCCGGAGCTGTTGCAATACCCCATCCGTTGTTTGGGATTCACGGACTGAAGGGAGCATTTCTCCATGGAATTCCAGGACAAGGTTCTGAAGTGTATTGACTGCGGTGCCGACTTCGTCTTTACAGCTGGAGAGCAGCTGTTCTTCCACGACAAACAATTCAAGAACGAGCCCAAGCGATGCAAGGCTTGCAAATCAAAGCGAGCTTCCTCGCTGGGAACCACCTCGTCGGGCGGCGGCTACTCCAAAGTGGAGACCCGCACCAACTGCTCGGGATGCGGCAAAGAGACCACCGTCCCGTTCAAGCCTACACAGGGTAGACCTGTCTTCTGTCGGGAGTGCTTTCAGCAGCGCCGAAGTGTCGCTGCCACTGCCTGAGTTGTTTTCACTGGATGTCCAAGCTTGACGGAGGAGCGTCGCAGCGCTCGGCGTGTCCCTCGCGCTGAACGCCTGGCGCGACTGCGAGCCTAGAGAGCCTTCTTCGAAGCTGTGCGCGACTGGTCCGGATGACTGGGGGGCGGAGTGACTTTCTTCACCCCTTTTCCGCCCTGCTTGAGTTTGTGTTCGCTGTGCGCGGTCATCAAGGTCTCTATCTGCCGCAGCAACTCCTGCGTATTAACCGGCTTCACCAGCAGCGACTGCGCGCCCCGGCTCTGCCATTCCTCGTCGATAGAGGGATAGGCCGTCAGGATTGCGGTCGCGGGATCGTAGGACTGCTGGCGCGCAGCTCTTATGACCTCGTATCCAGCGGTTTCCGATTCCATTCGCATGTCGGTGATGACCATGTCGTAACTCTGATTCTTGAGCTTCTTTTCGGCTTCTCGGGCCGACGCTGCAGTATCCACTTCGAAGTTGTTCATCTCCAGAATGGCACGCAACGTTAGCAGAATGGCAAGCTCATCATCAACCAGCAGGATGCGACGTTTCATTAGAGTTCTCCAGGGGAATCGGCTGCTCGCAACGCAGCAACGTGAGATGCAGGGTTCAGAGTTGAAGTTGTTTTCGACTGGATGTCTGGCACATCCAAATTCGTGCCAGCCCAATAGCCACATCTCTTCGCTCAGTATAATGCTTTTGTGGCGACCTTTTACGTGGAGAACTTCGGGTGCCGTGCCACCCAGGCCGACGGTGCAGGGCTGGAGCGTCAACTCCGCGAGCGCGGTCTCACCCGCGCCGACTCCACCTCGCTGGCTGAAGTCGTCGTGCTCAACACCTGTACCGTCACAGCGTCGGCTGACCAGGACGCCCGCTCCGCCATTCGCCGCGTTCACCGGCAAAATCCGCAGGCCAGGATCATCGTCACCGGGTGTTACGCACAGCGTGCTCCGCACGAGCTACAGGCAATCCCTGGCGTTGATTTCGTCGTAGGAAATTCGCACAAGCACGCAATTGTCGATTCAATTCTGCCCCTCGCGGCGGACGGATCGTTCGTGCCGCTGGCGCATCTTGGCGCATCGCTCGAATCGAAAGTCATCGTCGGCGACATCTTCGCGCACACCGAACTGCTGGCAGCGCCGGTGTTTGAGGCCAGCGATCCGCATGAGAAAACCCGGCCCAATCTGAAGATCCAGGACGGCTGCAATAATCGTTGCTCGTTTTGTGTGATTCCCTACGTGCGTGGCCGCAGCCGCTCGCTGAAGCTGGAGCACGTGATTCGCGAGATCGATTCCCTGGTGGCGAGTGGTTATCGCGAGATTGTGCTCTCCGGCATCAACCTTGGACGATGGGGACGTGAGCTGACACCGCGCACCAGCTTCGCCTCGCTGTTGCGCGAAATTCTGCAAAGCACTGGCATCGAGAAGCTCCGCATCAGCTCGGTTGAGCCAATGGACTGGACCAACGACCTGATCGAGCTGGTCGCCTCGTCACCGCGCATCTGCAAACACGTCCATGTGCCGCTTCAATCGGGCAGCGACAAGATTTTGCGGCGCATGCATCGTAAGTACCGCCCTTGGCATTACGCCGACCGCATCGAGCGCATCCGCCGCGCCATGCCCGACGCAGCCATCGGCGCTGACGTGATGGTCGGCTTCCCCGGCGAGACCGACGACGATTTCGAGCAGACCCGGGTATTCATCGCATCGTTGCCGTTCACCTATCTCCACGTATTTACCTATTCGTCGCGTCCGGGAACGCCGTCCGCCGAAATGCCCGACCAGGTTCCTGTTCAAGTTGCGCGCGAACGCAATCGTATTCTGCGCGAGCTCGCTGCAGAGAAGAAGCACGCCTTCATGTTGTCGTTCGTTGACCGTGAGCTAGATGCCATCACGTTGACGCACTTCGACCGCGAGTACACGGAGGCACTCACTGACAACTATCTGAAGCTGATGGTTCGCGGTCAGCATGCGGCAAATCAGTTACTGAGAGTTCCGGTTCGAAGTGTCGAAACTCATGCACTGGTCGGTTCGCTTCTATAAGCGGAATTGCTGGCGATGGGCTCTGCCTGGCTGCAAAAAGCTTGAGCCCCACATGCTATACTTTGGCATCTAACTGATAAATGGGAGGATTGTATCGATAAACGTTTTATCCGCATCAATGAGCGCATTCGCGTTCGCGAAGTTCGCGTAATCGACGACGAAAGCAACCAGCTCGGCATCATGCCGCCTTTCGAAGCGCTCAAGATCGCACGCGAAAGAAACCTCGACCTGGTCGAAGTCTCGCCCACCGCCCAGCCTCCCGTCTGCCGCATCATGGACTACGGGAAGTACCTGTACCAGCAGGAAAAGCGTGAGCGTGAAGCCAAGAAGCACCAGCACCAGATTACCGTCAAGGAAGTGAAGTTCCGCATCAATGTGGACGATCACGACTACGACACCAAGAAGAACCACGTGCTGCGGTTTCTCGGCGAGGGCGACAAAGTCAAGGCGACTATCTTCTTCCGCGGACGCGAGATGACACGTCAGGGCCTTGGCCGCACGATCCTCGACCGGCTCATCAAGGACCTCGGCGATAAGGCGATTGTCGAATTCCGTCCCCGTCAGGAAGGTAATACGCTGCACCTGATCCTGGCTCCGCCGAAGGAACAGAAGCCCGCCGGCAAATCCGAGAAGCACGAAAAACCTGAGAAGCAAGCTGCTCCTCGGCCTCAGCCTCCGGCACCTGCACCGCCTCAGCAACAGCAGTAAAATAGTAGTGGCCAGTTGTCGGATTGCTGAGAGTTGACGGCTCTTAACCAGCGGATTACTGGCTCAGCGACGACGAAGGTTACTTTCTACGGAAGCTGTTCCCAGCCACATCTCTGAGGCCCGTAGGGCGACCAGCATGATGGCCCAGTACGCAGGCCATCTTTTGGCCGGAGTGCTGGGTAGGCACATTTATCACTACCTGTGTCCCTTCAGGGATGACACCCAAGTAGCCGAATCCACCTCCTCTGTGTTGTAATGGAAACACCGCTATGCCCAAGTTGAAGACACATAAGGGAGCGGCCAAGCGTTTCAAGAAGACAGGTACCGGCAAAATCAAGCGCGGACACGCGTTTAAGCGCCACATCCTGACTTCCAAGGGTACGAAGCGCAAACGCCAGCTCGACACCGATACGATGGTCGACAAGGCGGATCTGCATAAAGTAGCACGCATGATCCCCTACTAGACTTCTGAGCCGCATGATGCGGCGCCCGGCGTCATCCCACATTTCAAAGCGAACACGGGAAGACGACGGTTAACAGTGTGTGAAGAGGTAATCAGGCCCCCCGAAATCCCAGGCGTGGGCCGGCTCACAAAGCTTCTTGCCTCCAGCCGCTGAACGATTTTGAAAAGGAGCAGCAATGCCTCGCGTAAAACGTGGTACCAAGCGCCGCGCCCGCCGCAAAAAGATATTAGAGCGTGCAAGTGGCTATTATTTAACAAAATCAAAGCTGTATAGGTCGGCGAAAGAATCGGTCGAGCGTGGACTGAAGTTCGCTTACAGCGGCCGCAAGCAGAAGAAGCGCCAGTTCCGTTCCATCTGGATCGTGCGCATCGGCGCCGCCGCCAAGCTCAACGGCATCAGCTACAGCCAGTTCATTAACGGCATGAAAAAGGCCGGCATCGAACTCGATCGCAAGATCCTGGCTGACCTGGCCGTGAACGACGCCGCGGGATTTACGGCGCTGTGCACACAAGCTAAGGACGCCGTCGCGTAGGACCGCCCGTTCCAGGAACAATCTGTAATTCATCCGATGGGCGGCCGTCATGGCCGCCCGTTGTTGTTTAGGGCAACGCAAACGTGTACACCGTTCCCAAACTCGACGACTACTCGCCCGCGGCACTCGATCGCGCGGTTTCGGACTTGTTTGCGGCGCTCGGCGTCGAATCCGCCGCGCTGAACAGCGAATCCGACTACAAGGCGTTTCGCGATCGCTGGCTGGCACGCAAGAACGGCATCCTGACGCAGGTGAACGACACATGGCTGAAGGCCGCGCCGAAAGAAGCCAAGCGCGAGGTCGGTCAGCGCGTCAACGAACTCAAGGCCGGAGCCGAGGCGGCCATCGAAACCGCACACGAGAAGATTCACTCATCTTCCGCCGTCACACGTCTCGCCTCCGAACGCCTCGACATCACCCTCCCCGGCATCCGTCGTCCCATCGGCGTCAAGCATCCGGTATTGCGAGTGCAGGATGAGATCGTTGCCGTCTTTAAGGCGATGGGTTACTCGGTCGGCGAAGGTCCCGAGGTCGAGACCGACTACTACAATTTCGAGTCGCTGAACTTTCCGCCAAATCATCCGGCGCGGGATACGCAGGACACGCTGTTCATCGCCGGGCAGGAGCGTAAGCATGCGCGCGAACGCCTGCTGCTGCGCACGCATACCTCGCCGGTGCAGATTCGCAGCATGGAGAAGCTGGCGCCGCCGGTGCGTATTGTCATCCCCGGCAAGGTGCATCGCAACGATCCACTCGACGCTACGCACTCGCCGGTCTTCCATCAGGTCGAAGGCCTCGCAGTGGATACGAACATCACCTTCTGCGACCTGAAGGGCACACTTGACCACGCGATGAAATCGCTGTTCGGCTCATCGGTGAAGACGCGCTTCTATCCGTCATTCTTTCCCTTCACCGAACCCAGCGCCGACATGCAGGTGAGTTGCATATTTTGCGGCGGCAAAGGCTGTCGCAAGTGCAAGTTCAGCGGCTGGATCGAGCTGCTGGGTTGCGGCATGGTCGATCCCAACGTCTTCGAATTCGTGAAGCAGAACGGCTACGACTCGTCGAAGATCTCGGGCTTCGCTTTCGGCATGGGCGTGGAGCGCATCGCCATCCTCAAATACGAGGTCGAAGAGATCCAGCTGTTCTACGAGGGCGACGTGCGCTTCCTGGAGCAGTTCGCGTGAGAATCCTACCCACATGGCTACGTGAGTTCGTCAACGTCACCGCTGACGACAGCCAACTCGCCGAAGACCTGACTTCCGCCGGAATCGCTGTCGAATCCGTTGCCGAAGAGAACGGCGAGACCATCTATGAGATGGACCTGACCACCAATCGCGTGGACGCGATGAACCATTACGGCGTCGCGCGTGAAGCATCGGCTATCTACGGCATAGATCTGAAGAAAGTCGAACCCCGGCTGCCAGTCGTAAGCGGCGAGGCAAACTTCCCGATCGTCATTGAAGATGCTGAAGGCTGCGCGCGATATACCGGCCGCGTAATCCGTAACGTGAAGATCGGCCCCTCGCCCGAGCACATCGTGAAGCGGCTCGAACTGCAGGGCTCGCGCGCCATCAACAACGCTGCCGACGCCACCAACTACGCGATCCACGAACTTGGCCACCCGACTCACGCCTTTGATCTCGATCTACTTGAAGGCGGCGCCATCATCGTTCGCCGCGCCCGCGAGGGCGAGACGCTGAAGACGCTCGACGGCGTTGACCGCAAACTCTCGACCGATGATCTGGTCATTGCCGATGCCAATAAGCCGGTCGCCCTCGCCGGCGTCATGGGCGGCTTCGACTCGATGATTACCGACAACACGAAGAACGTCCTCATCGAATCGGCATGGTTCGATCCGGCTGCGATTCGCCGCACTGCCAAGCGTCACATGATGCACACCGACGCCTCGCATCGCTTTGAACGTGGGGCCGATTGGGGCATCACTCCGCTGGCCTGCGATCGAGTGGCCGAGCTGATTCTGGAATCGGCTGGCGGAGAACTCATCGGCGAGCGCATCGATACCGTCGCGCGTTCGCTGGAGCGGCCACCCATCGCGCTGCATCGCTCCGAGGTCAAGCGCATTCTTGGCATCGATCTCAGCGAACAGGAAATCGAAGCCATTCTCCGCAAGCTCGGCTTCACCGTCACTCGCTCAAATGGCGAGCTCAGCGTGACCATTCCTACCTGGCGCCTCGATGTGGAGCGCGAGATCGATCTGCTGGAAGAACTAGCGCGCATCTACGGCTACAACAAGTTTCCCTAACACGCTGCCATCGTTTGCTGGCGCTGTCGTCGCGCTTCCTGACGAGCAAAAGAACGCCAAGCTGCGCGAGACCATGCTCGCGCTCGGTTACGATGAAGCCATCTCCCTAACTTTCGTCTCTGAGCAGGATGCTCGCACGTTCAGCACTGCCGACCCACTGCCGCTGGCTAATCCTCTGAACGAAGAAGCAGGCTATATGCGCAATTCGCTGCTGCCCGGTTTGCTCGACATGGTTGGCTACAACCTGAACCGGGGCAACAACGACGTACGTCTCTTCGAAGCAGGCGAGATCTTCGCCAAGAACGGCGAGCGCCACCAGGAGCACCGCACACTCGCTTTTGCCGCGACGGGCAATCTGATTGCCGCCAACGTTCATCGCGCGGCCGAGCCCTACACCTTCTTCCACATGAAGGGCGACATCGAAAATTTGCTGTCGGCCTTTCAGCATCAGGCCCTGTACTTCGACGCGATGACCACGCACTACCTTCATCCCGGGCGCTCGGCGCGTGCGGTGCTCGATGGCGAAACCGTTGCGCGCTTCGGACAGCTGCATCCTGAGATCGCCGCTGCGCGCAAGCTGCGGCAGGATGTGTGCATCGCCGAGGTGCTGCTCGATCGCCTATACAAGCACTCGCTGCGCGAGCCCAAGTACGAGCGCATCTCGAAGTTTCCCGCTGTCGAGCGTGACTTCTCGTTCGTCTTCGACGACGCGGTTACCTTCGAGCGCATTCGCTCGGCAGTCCAGGCCTTAGGCATCGCCGAAATGCAGCTGTTCGCGCCCGGCGAGATCTATCGCGGCGAGAACACCCACCCGGGCAAAACCGGCCCGGATGGGGCACCCAAGTATTCAATCCTGCTTCACGCCGAGTTCCAGTCGAACGAGCGCACGCTGCGCGACGATGAGGTCGCACAATGGTCGGCGCAGATTGTGCAGACGCTGGAGCAGCTGGGCGGAATTCTTCGCGCGTAAGTGCAAGAAGATTTCACCACCGGGATCACGGAGGACACCGAGGGAAACTAGATCTTCATGTTTCTCGGTGCTCTCCGTGTTCCCGGTGGTGGACGCTTTCTTCTCAGCGGCTAAGCTTTCCGCTTCGCCAGCCGCGCCAACGTCGCCAGCTCCTTCAAATACTCGCGCAGCGGCTTGGCTGGCGTGCCCCAGGAGATCTCGCCCTTGCCGCGGAACTTCTTGTGCGGCAGGATACCCGCCTGTCCGCCAAGGATTGTGCCCGCTTCGATCTCGGCATGATCACCGATACCTACCTGCCCGCCGAGCATGCACTCGTCGCCTACGCTCACGCTGCCGGAGAGCCCGACCTGCGCCGCCATGATCACGTTCGCACCCAGTTCACAGTTGTGGCCGATGTGTACCAGGTTGTCGATCTTGGTGCCCGAGCCGATCACTGTCTGATCGAGCGCCCCGCGGTCGATGGTGACGTTTGCGCCGATCTCAACGTAATCGCCGATCACGAGCTGGCCAATCTGCGGGAACTTCACGTGACGGCCATGCTTCTGGTCGCGTACGTAGCCGAAGCCATCGGAGCCAAGCACCGCGCCGGCATGAACGATCACCCGGCGGCCCAGCGTCGTGCCTGGGTAGATCACCACCCGCGGATAGATCTCGCAACCGTCGCCGATGACCACGCCTGCTCCGATGTAGCAGCCGGCGGAGATGTACGCGCGGTCTCCGATAACAGCGCCGGCTCGATCACGGCATAAGCATCGACACTCGCGCTGGGAGATACCTTCGCGGAAGGATGAATGACCGCCGTTGCGTGAATCTCTGGCCGATATTCCGGAGCAGCGTGCAGTAACGAAGCTGCGGTAGCAAATGCGAGCCGCGGATTAGCAGCGATCAGCAGCGGCTTCGCTGCCTTCTCATTCGCGGCGAACTCTCCGGCAATAACGGCTGATGCCTTCGAGGCAAGCGCGTCCGCCAGATGCTTATCCGACTGCACGAACACCAGGTCGCCCGGCTGTGCGCCGGCGATGCTGGCAACCCGTGAGACCTCAATCTGTTCATCGCCGATGAGGCGCGCGGAGATGAACTTCGCCAGTGATTGCAATGTTTGCGGCATGAAGAAAAGCTATCACCACAGAGACACAGAGGCACCGAGAATCTGGGAAAACAAGCTCCCTGTGTCTCGGTGCCTCTGTGGTTTATGACTACGCCGTTACGTACTTGCCGGTTTCGAGCACGCGGGCGGCAATCTGCTCCTGTAATGCGATGACGTTGACCGGCTCATGCTTCACCAGGCGGCGAACGATTGCCATCTGGGTGCGCAGCATGTCGCCATCGGCCACGGCGGCGATCACCTTCTTTGCCGATGCCTCCAGCCGGGTCATGGCGCCGGCGATATACACCTGCGTCATGGCTGCGACGAGGGAAGCCTTGGCCTCACCGTTGGCTTCGGCATACTTGCGAGCGCGCAGCAGGCACGAATCCATGGTGAAAGACTCAATCACCATGTCGGCGATGGCTCCCATGATCTCCTGCTGATCGGCAAGCTTCTGCATGTACTTCTGCGAAGCCGCACCGGCAATCAGCAGCGAAAGCTTCTTCGCGTTGGAGACCAACTTCTGTTCCGCCGCGAGGAAACCCTCAGCTTCGTCGCCCATCGATGGGCCAGACATGACTTCGTCCATGGTCTTCTTGATGGCGGGCAGCAGCGGAAGCTGTCCGCTCATGGCACGCTTCAGCAGCCAGCCAGTGATGATGAGCCGGTTGATTTCATTGGTGCCCTCGAAGATGCGGTTGACCCGCGAGTCGCGATACGGCCGTTCCGCCGGATACTCCTCGACGAAGCCGTAGCCACCGTAAATCTGCACCGTTTCATCGACGATGTAATCGAGGATCTCCGAGCAAGCGACCTTGATGATGGAGCATTCGACGGCATACTCCTCGATGGTCTTACGGATCGCCTCGGGACTCTTGTCGACCAGGCCCAGCGCGGTGTCCATCATGCCGACGGTGCGATACACCATCGATTCGCCGGCGTAGGTGCCAACCACCATCTGCGCCAGCTTTTCGCGGATGAGACCGAAGTCGGCAATGCTCTTGGTGAACGCCTTGCGCTCCTTGGCATAAGCAATGGCGCTGACCAGAGAAGTACGCGCGCCGCCGACACAGCTCGCGCCCAGCTTGAAGCGGCCAACATTCAGGATGTTGAAGGCGATGATGTGGCCCTTGCCGATTTCGCCAAGTAAGTTTTCGACCGGCACCTGGCAATCGTTGAGGATGAGGGGCGCGGTGGACGAGCCGCGAATACCCATCTTCTTTTCTTCCGCGCCGACGGAGAAGCCAGGGAAGGTTTTCTCCACGATGAAGGCAGAAAACTTCTCGCCGTCAACCTTGGCGAAGATGATGAACAGGTCGGCGAAGTGGGCGTTGGTGATCCACATCTTTTCGCCGTTCAGGATGTAGTGCTTGCCGTCGGGCGATAATACGGCGCGGCAGCGAGCATTCATAGCGTCAGAGCCGCTGGTGCTTTCGGATAAGGCGTAGGCACCCACGATTTCAGCCGTCGCCAGCTTGGGCAGGTACTTTTTCTTCTGCTCCTCGGTGCCGAAGAAAACGATGGGCAGGGTGCCGATGCCGCTGTGGCCTCCCATGGTCACCATGAAGCTGCCGTACTTCGACATGAAGTCGGAGATGATGGCGGAGGAGACCTTGTCCATGTCGGAGCCGCCGTATTCGGTGGGAATATCGGCATTGGTCAGACCCTGCTCAGCCGCCTTGCGCAGCAACTGGCGGCAGACCTCCCATTCCTTGTGCTCCATCTTCTCGGCTTCGGGAACGACTTCGTTGGTGGCGAAGTCTTCCGCGAGTTTCACCACCATCAGGTGGTCTTCGTTAAAGTCTTCCGGGGTGAAGACGTTGTCCAGGTTGTGCTCTTCGAGCAGAAAGCTTCCGCCCGTAGTCTTGGTCTTGGGAGGTGTCGCCGTGGTCGTCGCCATATGATCCTCGCTTGATTTGAAGGGGCGTACCTTCAGGTACGCCGAAAATCATTCCCTAGAAGGGGCGCGGCTTCAGCCGCGCCGAAAACGTCAACAATCCTTGTCATCCTGAGGCGACTTCAGTCGCCGAAGGACCTGCTTTTGTGTCGTCCCTACGGGACTCGGAATCTAATTGCGCCTTACCCAGGACTCCGCTGCGCTGCGTTCTCGGCTATCATGCTGGTCGCCCCTGCGGGGCTCAGATCGTTCGATCATTTACATCTGCGGTGTCGAATCCCGCCGTCTCCTGATCTTGATTCCACCCGCCGTGGGAAAAACAGTAACTGCACTGACGATCAGCGCGGCACCCCAGAAGTCAGGGCGTTTGGTGCCGCTTTGTGCGGCGACAAACAAAAACATGAGCGCAGGGGCGTTAAGCGCTACGGCCTTAATCCAGAGATTTCCAAAGCTTAACCCGCGCCACCAGCCCACCATCCACATCACTAGTGGAGTGATAATGAGCCAAGGCCAGAAAAAACTGAAACCTCCTAGCGTTAATGCCGCGATCAAAATTGGAAACAGCGCTGCCATGCCGATTCCGACATCCAGGATCAGTGTGCCCCACACATATCTCTGAGGCTCGATCGTGCCGAACATATCCAATTCCTAAAATCCTCCGTGTTCTTCGTGCCTCCGTGGTGAAATTCTTTCTTACGGCAAATTCTCGAAAATGCCCGCCGCACCCATGCCGCCGCCAACGCACATGGTCACCATGCCGTAGCGCGCTTTGCGGCGCTTCAATTCGCGGATGATCGTGGCCGTCAGCTTGGCTCCGGTACAGCCCAGCGGGTGGCCCAGCGCAATGGCCCCGCCATTTACGTTGATGCGTGACGGGTCGAGGCCGCCCTCCTGGATCACAGCCAGCGACTGCGCGGCAAATGCCTCGTTCAATTCGATGACGTCGATGTCGCTCAGCTTCAGGCCTGCGCGCTTCAGAACTTTGGGAATCGCGTACACCGGGCCGAGTCC
The DNA here is from genome assembly GCA_963791965.1 of uncultured Acidobacteriaceae bacterium. Taxonomy (GTDB): domain Bacteria; phylum Acidobacteriota; class Terriglobia; order Terriglobales; family Acidobacteriaceae; genus CAVVDY01. Next base: position 1,030,191 of record CAWBUK010000011.1, read on the forward strand.
CATTTCTTCAGGCAGGTATCCGGCGGTGGCGAATCCGACGTAACGCGCCAGTGGCTTCAGGCCCAAGGCCTTCGCCCGCTCGGCCGACATGACGATGGCAGCGGCCGCTCCGTCCGACATCTGTGAGGAATTACCGGCAGTGACGGTTCCCTTGACGTGGAAGGCGGGCTTCAGCGCGGCAAGCGCTTCCATGGAGGTGTCGGCGCGCGGGCCTTCATCCATCTTGAAGATGATTTCAGTGCGCTTGGGCTTCGAGCCGTTCGGGGTGGTGAAGCTCACCGGCACGGGCACGATCTCGTCATCGAACTTGCCGGCTTCAATCGCTGCGAAGGCCTTCTTATGGCTGTCGACTGAGAACTGGTCCGCCATTTCGCGGGTGATGTTGTAGCGCGTAGCCAGCCGCTCGGCCGTCAGTCCCATGGAGAGGTATGAATCGGGATAGTTGGCGATGAGCCATGGGTTGGCCGACACCTTGTGGCCGCCCATGGGGATCATGGTCATCGACTCGACACCCCCGGCAACAACCACGTCCGCCGCGCCTGCCATGATCTTCTCGGCAGCCATGGCGATCGCCTGTAGCCCGGAGGAGCAGAAGCGGTTGATGGTCATGGCCGACGCCTCGACCGGTAGTCCGGCGCGCAGGGAGGCGATGCGGGCGACATTCATGCCCTGTTCCGCCTCAGGCATGGCGCAGCCGAGGATGACGTCTTCGATCTCCTTGGGATCGAGCTGGGGCACGCGTTCAAGCGCGCCTCTGAGGGCCACGGCGGCGAGATCATCCGGACGGGTGGCGCGCAGGGTTCCTTTGTTGGCGCGACCGACCGGGGTACGAACGGCGGATACGATTACGACGTCGGACATTTGAGAGCTCCAGCTGCCAGCTACCAGCCGCCAGCCAAAATGTGAGCGAAATCACCGAAATTTTCGTGTATGCGATATTTTAGAATCAACGAGTTAGATATGATTTATGTTCCAAATTATTGATTCTAAATATAGTTACAAGCAAATATTTGAAAATAAACCACTTATTCCGCCTATTAAGGGCGTCGGTCCGTTTCGTTCATCCTTACCCCACGCTCACGCGTGGGGCTAAAATCTCATCGGCGCTCCGCGCCTGTGCCGCCGCTAACGCGGCTCGGGTCCTTTTTTGACCGCCACCGCGGGTTTACGCCCACGGCTAACCCAAATGTCGCCCTTCGGGCTCTGCCGCCGTTGACGCGGCTCGGATCACCCTTCATTCTCTTACCCGCCGCTCGCGCGGCGGGCTCACATCATCCCGCCCTTCGGGCTGCTCCAGTCGCAAAGTGTTGACCGCTTCATAGCTTGAGAGACCCCGGTGAGCCCACGGGTCTCAGGCTCGGAATATTTTGAGGAAGAGTCCAAGAGAGTTTGCCGTCGGCTGCGAAAAACACGTGCACGGCGAGATCTCTCCCATCAAGCATATTGTCGGTTTTCTTCCACAGGATGTATGTGACTTCCCTTGGGCATTCATTTGAAGGAGTCGTCGCAGTCGGATCTCCGTAGAACGAAACGCCGAAATCAGGCTTGCCCAACAAGCTCTCCACTTGACGAGAGGTCATACCCACTTTGAGGTGCTTATAGCCCTCCATGATCTGATCCTTCCTCTCGTTCGCTGCGACATACTGTTGGCCTTCGGTTAATGGCGTTGTCCGCAGCCACTGTTTGTAACCCTGTATATCGGTAGAGCAACTGCCGCTTGCCGCCGTCTTGTGAACTTGCTGCGCCGCGAGGCCTACGGTTCCAATCGCAATGCAAGCGGCCAGGGCAACAAACCTCATCGCTAATTCCTCAGCGTCTTGCCGGTCTTCAGCGTGTACTGGATGCGCTCCAGAGTTTTGCGTTCGCCGCAGAGCGACTTGAAGGCTTCGCGCTCGAGATCGAGCAGGTACTGTTCGCTGACCAGCGTGCCCGGGGTAACGTTGCCGCCGCAGAGGACTTCCGCGACTTTGCCGGCAATCTTCAGTTCGTGATCGCTGATGAACTCGCCCTGGCGCATGATGTGCGCCCCCAGCTTCAACGTCGCCAGGATGCTCTCGCCCGGCGCCGGAATGTCGTTGCGCGGGGTAAGCGGACGCCAGCCTTCGTGCTTCAAGGTCCAGGGCGCGCTCCTTGGCGTCGGTGAGCACGCGCTCGCGGTTCATGGTGACGTTGTCGCCCGGCGACAGGAAACCGTAGTTGCGGGCTTCGGCAGCCGAGGTGGAGACCTTCGCCATGGCCACGGTTTCGAAGGCCTGCTTCATGGCTTCCATCAACTCGACGCTTTCGCCACGTCCCTGCGGACGAATGTGTGTCGCTTTGTGGATGGCGCGAATCGTCATCTCCTTGCAGCCACCGCCTCCGGGCAGCAGGCCGACGCCGACCTCGACCAGGCCGGAGTAGAGCTCGGCATGCGGCTGACGGGCCGCGCCGTGCAGCATGATCTCGGTCCCCCCACCGAGGGTCATACCGAACGGCGCGACCACAACCGGTTTTGGAGAAAACTTGATGGCCTGGGTCATGTTCTGGAACTGGCGGATGGCCATGTCGACGTCGTCCCACTCTTCTTCCTGCACCGCCATCAGCAGAATCATGATGTTGGCGCCGACGGAGAAGTTGGGAGCGTCGTTGGTGATGACGAAGGCGTCGAAGTTGTCGCCGGCGCCGCCAGGCTTGAGCGATGAGGCGACCATCTGCACGATGTCGCCGCCCAGCGAGTTCATCTTGGAGTGGAATTCGATGCAGCCGACGCCGTCGCCGAGATCGACCAGCGAGGCCCCGGAATTCTTCTTCACCACACCGTTCGACTTTTTCGCAACTGAAACCGACCAAACCCCGGCGGGAACTTCCTGCGGCTTGTAGCCGGCAGCTGCAACGTCGAAGAAGTCGCGGCCGCTGGGAACCTTGGCGTCATCGGCATACCAACTGCTCTTGCCCGAGGCCAGCAGCTTCTCCACGTTGGCGGCGATCGGCTTGCCTTCCTTCTTCATGCGCTCGACGGTTTTGGCGACGCCGGCGATGTCCCACAATTCGAAGGGGCCATAGTCCCAGCCAAAGCCCATCTTCATGGCGCGATCGATTTCAACCACCGAGTCGGCGATTTCGCCAATGCGGTTGGCGGCATAAGTCCACAGGTCGGAGAGCACGCTCCACAGGAAGAGGTTGGCTTTGTCCTTGGAGGGCGCGATCAGCATGGGCAGGCGCTCGGCCATGTCTTCCACGTTCTTCGCCATCTCCAACGCGGGCAGCTTCACCCGCTGCGCAGGCTTGTATTCCAGCGTCTTCCAGTCGAGGGCAAAGCGCTGGTCGCCTTCCGGGCTCTTCTGCTTCTTGTAGAAGCCGCCCTTGGTCTTATCGCCCAGCCACTTGCGGTTGAGCATTTCCAGGAAGAACGGCGGCAGGGTGAGGTCGCTGCGCTCGTCCTTAATGTTAGTGGTGGCGTTGCGAACCACGTGTCCCAGAATGTCGAGACCGACGAGATCGCCGAGGCGGAAGGTGCCAGTCTTGGGCCAGCCGACGGCGGTGCCGGTAAGGGCATCGACTTCTTCGACGCTGAGGTCCATCTCCTGCATGATGCGCATGACGTTGAGCATGGAGAAGGTGCCGATGCGGTTGGCGATGAAGTTAGGCGTGTCCTTGGCGCGGACTACGCCTTTGCCGAGGTAGAGATCGCAGAAGTCAGCGATGGTCTGCATCAGCGCAGGGTCGGCGTCGGGAGTAGGTATCAGCTCCAGCAGGCGCATGTAGCGCGGCGGATTGAAGAAATGCGTACCAAACCAGCAGCGGCGGAAGTCCGCAGGAAAACCTTCGGCGATTTTGGCTACGGGAAGGCCGCTGGTATTGGTGGTGATGATGGTTCCGGGCCTGCGCACGGCATCGACGCGCTTCAGCAAGTCGCGTTTGATATTGAGATCTTCCACCACGACTTCGATGATCCAGTCGACCTCGGCCAGTTTGGGCAGATCGTCTTCGAAGTTGCCGACCGTAACCAGGCAATCGAGTGACGGCTTGAAGAATGCGGCAGGCCGCGACTTGACGGCGGCTTCGAGTCCGGCGGCGGCAATGCGGTTGCGCGCGGGGCCATCAGCGTCAGGCGGAACGATATCGAAGAGGTAGGACGGAACACCGGCATTGGCCAGGTGCGCGGAGATACGGGCTCCCATGGTGCCCGCTCCCAGGACGGCAACTTTGTTGATCTGTCTGTGCATGGCGTAATTCGCTCAACTGCCGGTCAGCCGAAAATTAGCCCGTCTGACGCAATAGACGTCTGAAAATCCTTAAAAGTGCGCTAGTTTAGGAACTTCGATTATGCGAAATGAAAGTGCAGGGATGAATCCCCAGGATTATCGGCGCGCGGCTAAGAGGGCAAAGCCGGTATGACACAGGAATCTCCTCAAAACGGCCCAACAATAAAGTAGCGCGCGTCGCAAGATGTGGGGTGAGGATGGCAACGACGCGCGCCTATTAAGTTAGATCAAGAGTAATGAATGAGGATTCATTCAGTCAAGAAAAATCTTTGGGGGTTTCCGGCGTGGCGGCACTTTTTGGGTGAAATCTAGGACTTAGCGTCACTCAGTCCAGCCAACTCTACGGGGGCGCCGTCCGGGAACTTGGCCGTAAGGGTGAGTTCTCCTCCCATGGCTTCTATGGCTCGGCGAAGGGTAGAGATGTGCATATCCGTGCGCCTTTCGATCCGGGAAACCTGTTCCTGTTTGACACCTAAGGTCTTTGCCAACTCGGCCTGGGTGATCGCACGAGCTTTGCGGAGTTCGCGCATGGTCATTTCCTCAGCTATGAGTGCTGCCGCCCGCTTTTCAATCTTCTTCCGTCGCTCAACAGGGAGTTCACTCAATTTCTGCTTCAGTGTTTTCATGATGCGGATGCCTCACATTCCTGCCTTAAGCCGCTGAAGATGCCGTTCATATCGAGCATCAGCCTTGGTGATCAGTCGTTTGTAGAACTTCTTTTCGCCAGCACCACACTTGTCCCCGGCGACCAAAAGTACTGCCCGACGTTTCGGATCGAACGCGAACGCTACGCGCCATTCGCCATCTGCAGCCTCAAAACGCAATTCCTTCATATTGGCGTAACGAGAGCCTTTCAGCTTATCGACATGAGGGCGACTAGTTTCGGGTCCGAACCTCTCGACAAAGGTAGCCTCGGCATACAATTCGTTCTGCACTTCCGGCGCTAGCTCGTCAAATTCGCGCTCGAATTCGTCGTGGAAAATTACCTTCCAGCTCTCCAAGTAATATGCTCCTTAGCGCATATGCTGTCAAGCGCATTTTACGGAATGCCATTCACGTTACGAGAATGCCTTCGCCAGCAGGAACGCTGCACCAGCAGCCAGGCCGCCGATCACGACGGTTTGCAGGCCTGAGCGCAGGGGGCGAGTGCCAGTGAAGCGGCCTTTGATGTAGCCGAAGACAGCCAGCGCCAGCAGCGTGACCAGCACCGACCATCCCAGGGCGGAGCGGGAGCTATGCATCAGCATGTACGGAGCGAGTGGGATGATGCCTCCGGCGATGTAGGAGGCGGCGATGGTTCCAGCGCTTTGGACAGCGCGTTTGGGGTCGGGCTCTTCCAGTCCCAGTTCGAAGCGCATCATGAAGTCGACCCACTGCTGCGGCCGCTTGGTCAGCGACTGCACCACGGTGTCGCTCTCCTGCTTGGAGAGGCCGAAGCTGGTGAAGACCTGCTGGACTTCGCGCGCCTCTTCGTCGGGAATCTCTTCTACCTCGCGGACTTCGCGCTGGCGCTCGCTCTCATAGTGTTCGGCGTCGCCGCGCGCGGCCAGGTATCCGCCCAGGCCCATGGCAATCGAGCCGGCAGCGATTTCCGCCAGTCCGGCGACCACTACGATGTGGCTGTTGTCGACTGCGCCGGAGAGTCCGGCGGCCAGGGCGAACGGAACGGTGAGGCCGTCGGACATGCCGATGACCACGTCGCGAACGACTTCTCCAGAGGTAAAGTGACGCTCAACGTGGGGTGTTTGCGGCATCTTCGGCCAGCTCCGGATGAGATTTGAGGTACTCCAACGCCAGAGCGACCACCTCGCGCTCTCCTTTGTAGCTCAAGCGCGTGGGGCCGTCCTCCAGGGGCAGCCAGAAAGCGCGCTGGACCTCGACGCGCATTTCCTGCGAGATGTTTCCCATGCGCCCGGAGCGGTACAGAAAGAGATAGAAGCTGACGACTTTGAAGACGCGGGCATGGTCTCCCCAGTTGCGGACGTAGAAGTACTTGGTGTCGGTCAGCTTGGCGACCAGGTCGGCGCGGACGCCGGTTTCCTCGCGCACTTCGCGCGCGGCAGCCTCTTCCGGCCCTTCGCCAGGGTCGATGGTTCCCTTGGGAAGGGCGACCAGGTCGGAGGCGCTCCCGTTCTTGCGAGAGCGAAGGGGATGGACAGAGCGGCGGGGACGCTCGGCATGGGGTTCGATGACCGCCAGATACCAGCGCTTCCGCATTCTGCGCAGCACTACGCCGCCTGCCGAAAACTCTCTTGCCGTAGGCACTGATTTTAGTTTCGCAGAGCGGAGAGGCAGTGACAACCACGGGGACAATAGGAGGAAACAGAAAAATGGCGTGCCGCATGAAATTTCAGCGACACGCCATGATAAAAGGCCGTCCCTACTGGTGTGGCTCCGGTTGCGGGGGAGTCTGCGGCTGATTCCCCAGCGGCTGCGGCTGAGCCGTAGGCGTCGGCGTTGGCGGCGCCGAGGTAGGCTGCGCCAGCGTAAGGTTCGCCGGGTCATTGGGCACGATTCCCGGCACCTTTGGCGGATGATTTACCTTGCCGGCTTCGGCGTCGGTCATGTCGACGCCCAACTTGGTCAGGGTGTCTCCAGTTGAGAGATCGAGCTGTACGCGTGACTTTTCGTAATTGGTCGCTGCGGCCAGAACGTTCGACTGGGCCTGCGTCAGGGCGCTGGAAGCCTGCAACACGAGAGTGGAGGTTGAAGCTCCCAGAGAATACTTCTTCTGCTCGGCGTCGAGGTTCTGCTGGGCATAATCGCGGGCGGCCACGGAGGCCTGTAACGCCGCGTAGTTCTGCTGCAGCGCAAACTGCGCCTGCCGGACCTGAAGCACGATGGTGTTTTCCTGCTGCTGCACCGCGATCTCCGACTGCCGGTATTCCAGCTTCGAGCGAACCTGATCGGACTGTACTTGCCGGTTGCGCAGGGTGACGTTCAGGTTCACGCCTACTCCCTTGTCAGGTCCCGAGCCGTTCCAGAGGTTCTGGAAGGCGCTGCCGTAGCCACCCGAAGGAACCGTCGAGGTGCAGGAAGGATCTCCTGGCGGGCAGAGAGGATTCTGCTGGCCGGAGAGTCCAGCCGCACCGTAGAAGGCATAGACGTCGAGCTGGGGCTTCAGCAAGCTGTTAATGGACTGAATGCCGATCTTCTTGTTGGTCAGGTTGATGCGCGACTGAATGATTTCAGGACGCGCCTGAAGCGCCGCGTTGATGAGGTCTTCGACCGGGCGAATTTCAAAAGGCGTGTTGATCTGCAGCGTGTCGGTGGGAATCACCGGTGCCACGGCCAGAATCGGGTCGGCCACGTTGCGGGTGATGGCGTTCTTCATGAGCAATTGCTGAAGCTGCAGGTTGGTCTGCGCGACAATCAGGTTCTGCTGGGCGGTGGCTACCGAACTCTTCGACTGCACCACGGTAATTGGCGCCAGCGTACCGATCTGTACCTGCTTCTCGGTATCAGACAAAGTCTTGTTGGCCAAGTCGAGGGCGCGCTGCTGAACCTTGACGTTCTCGTAGGCGTTGACCAGGTCCCAGTAGATGTTTTCGATCTGCGAAACCGTGGTCATGATCTGCAGCCGGAAGGCGACGTCCATAATCTCGCGGTTGTTGCGCGCAATGCGGATCCAGCGCAGGTTGGGCTCAAATCCGAAACCTTGTAACAGGTGTTGGGTGAGGGTGACGTTAAACGATGACTGCAAAGCGGGCGACAGAGTATTGAACAGAGCATTCGATGTGATACGGCTGTTGTTGAAGCCGACCGACAACAGGGTGCCGGTGGCGAAGCCCTGGCTGTAGGTGAAATTCGCGTTGCTGGTGTTCTGTACCAGCGTCTGGGTACCGGTGAAGATTACGTTGGACTGCGGGGTGGTAGCACGCTGACCCAGAATGCTGGTTCCGTTAACAATGGGATCGTAGTTAGGGATCGGCGGGCCTTCACCTGTGGTTGAGGCCACGATGCCGGCAGCACCAGCACCGGCGCCGCCCACGGCAACCGAACCTCCGCCAGCGCCTCCACCTGTGGTGCCGGTGGTTGTGCTGCCTGTGCCACCGGTGGCTACGCTGCCCGAGGTGCCGCCGGGAGTTCCCTGTACGACTCCAGCGTTTACACCGAGTGCGGGCGCGCCTGAAGAGGTACGCAGAATATCGGTATCCGCGGTATCGAGGTTGTAGCGTTGAATGGCGATATCAAGATTGTTTTCCAACGCGAGCGAGACGGCATCGTTCAACGAAAGATACATCTTGCCGTCTTTCATAATCGTGTCAATGGTCGCCGAGTTGGTCAGGTTAGGCCGGGGAACATCGCGCGGGGTGTAGGGCTGCCAAAATTTGGGAAACGGCGATTGCCCCTTGGTGTAGTCGAGCTCGGAATACGGGTGGGCGTTATGCTGCGGCGCCGGCGCCTGCGGCATCGCGCTAACCTCTTGCGGCTCGGATGATTGCTTGGTGCTTTGCTGGGGCGCCTCCTGGGCGAAGCCAGTGGTCGCCATGAGCGCCGCCAATATCAGCGACATTACGTTTTGCGTCGCTGACACTACCGTTCTAGAAACAGACATTCCCTCGTCTCCCAAAAACGTATGACATTTAGGACCGCGCAGGCTTTTGTTTTGCAGTGATTCTCCGTCGCCTATCCATAATACGGAGGAGCGTTGGCGAAGGTTCAATTGCAGGCCGGCAGCGGACTTCAGGATATTGTTAAGTCGAACCTCGTAAGTTGCAGGAAGTACAATAGTATAGCTGAGTTGCAGCAGGGTTTCCCGGGGCGCTGTAGAGGCGGTCCCGCAAGAAACCCCACCCCGCCAAAAGATGGCGGAATGGGGCACCCCCGCTCGGCAAGCACCGTCACCCTGGCACATATTCGTGAGCCGCAATCTCAAACTGACGCTGGCGTATGACGGTACCGACTTCTATGGCTGGCAGATTCAGCCTGGTCAGCCAACCGTGCAGGGTACATTGGCCGATTGCGTTCGCCGCATTACCGGCGAAGATGTACTCCCGCAAGGCTCGGGACGTACTGACGCCGGAGTGCACGCGCTGGGGCAGGTGGCTTCGTTCGCCATCGAGTCGCCGATTCCGGAACGCGGCCTCATGACGGCGCTGAACGATAGCCTGCCACCGTCCATTCGGGTGATTGCGGTCGAAGCGATGGAGGAGAGCTTCCATGCGCGACATTCCGCCAAGGCCAAAACGTATCAATATCGCATCTTCCGGCGTGACATCTGTCCGCCATTTCTGGCACGCTACACCTTTCACTATCCGTACCCGATGAATGAAGAGTCAATGATGCGGGCGGCGGAGAATATCGTCGGCAAGCACGATTTCACTTCGTTTGCGGCATCGGATCCGGACCGTAGCGCGCGTATCGCTCAAACCCCCACCCCGCCAAAAGAAGGCGGAATGGGGCACCCACCGAGTGGTGATGATGAGGACGCCGCGAAAACCGCGCCTTCGAATGTTCGTACCATTCATTCTGCGCTGTGGGCCCGTAGCCCTGACGAATTGAGTTTCATCGTGCGCGGCGACGGCTTTCTGCACCACATGGTGCGCAACCTCGTCGGCACCCTGCTGCAAGTCGGCAAAGGCAGTCTGCACATCGACGACATCGCGCGCATTCTGGAATGCCGCGACCGCAGCGCGGCCGGGCCTACCGCCGCAGCGTGCGGACTATACCTGGTGAGCGTAGAGTACTGAGCGGGAGCCGTTCAGGAACATCAACGTTATGTTCGGCTTTGTATCAGGGCACGGCTTCAGCCGTGCCGACACGGCCGGCAAAGCAATCGGCTTTAGCCGCTGCGCCTCTCTTAAAGCAAAGTCCAGGGGCTAAAGCCCGGCGTATTGGGCGCACCTTGCGGCACGGCTCAAGCCGTGCCCTGTTACAAAGCCGGATTTTCTGGGCGAAAAGATTTGTCTGAAAGTAACGACGCAGTAACGGAGCACGACCATGACCGCTGAGATACAAGCTGTTGTGAGCGAGACGATCATCGTAGATACAAATCCCGCAACCGGAGAAGTGTTGGCCGAGTTGGCCTGCGCGACCGAGGAAGAGGTGCAGGCGGCGGTGCAGCGCGCCCGAACGGCGCAGCCGAAGTGGCAAGCTACGGCGGTCGCTAAACGTACCGAAGTTTTACGCAGATTTCAGGAGCTGCTACGCGATCGCGCTCAAGAAGTCGCGCAGCTGATTTGCAAAGAAGCAGGCAAGCCAACTGCGGAGGCCATCACAACAGAGGTCCTGGTAGTGCTCGATGCCGCGGAGTTCTGCATCAGCACGGCACATCGTTTTCTGCGCGATCAGCCGGTGCCGCACGGCAATATGGCGATGAAGTCGAAGCGCGGCGTGCTGGCCCGCGAGCCGTACGGCGTTATCGGGATTATCTCGCCGTGGAATTATCCGTTCTCTACCCCGGCGGTTGAGACGCTAGCCGCGTTGGTTACCGGGAATGCCGTCGTCATTAAGCCGTCGGAGTTCACTCCGCTTGGCCGCGCTGGAACTGCAAAAGCTCATGCACGCTGCGGGGCTCGACCCGGACCTGCTGCAGGTTGTGATTGGCGAAGGACCGGCAGGCGCGGCACTGATCGAGTCCGGGATCGACAAGCTCATCTTCACCGGCAGTGTTGCGACTGGGAAACGCGTGGCGGAAGCCGCAGCTCGACGTTTGCTTCCCGTGGTGCTGGAGCTGGGCGGCAAAGATCCCATGATCGTGCTCTCGGATGTTGACCTTGATGTCGCTACGAGCGGCGCGCTCTGGGGCGCGTTCATGAATGCCGGGCAAACCTGCCTGTCGGTCGAGCGCTGTTACGTGCATCGCAACATCTACAACGACTTCCTGAAAATGATGGCCTACAAGATCGGCAAGCTTCGCGTGGGCAACGGTCTTGCTTCGGAAGTTGAGATGGGACCGTTGATCAACGAGCGTCAGCTGCGCACCGTCGAAGCGCACGTGAATGACGCCATCGAGCATGGAGCGCGGCTGCGCGCGGGAGGCCGGCGTCTGACGGAACTCGGGCCGAACTTTTACGCGCCTACGCTGTTGGCCGATGTGACTCCGGAAATGCGGGTTATCCAAGAGGAAACTTTTGGTCCGGTGTTGCCGGTGGCGGCGTTCGATACAGAAGCCGAGGCGCTTGCACTTGCCAATGACAGCGAGTTCGGCCTGGCTGCCAGCGTGTGGACGCGAAACCGTAAGCGCGGCGAAGCCATGGCGCGGCAGCTCAAAGCCGGCACCGTGATGATCAACGACATGATTTCGGGCTTTGGTATTTCGGAGGCTCCGCACGGCGGGCTGAAACAGAGCGGCATTGGACGGACGCACGGTGAGATGGGACTGGCCGAGATGGTTCAAGCGAAGTACATCGATACCGATTTATTGCCCAACATGAAGAAAGTATGGTGGTACGGCTATGGAGGCGAGTTTCAGCGGCAAGCCAGAGGTTTGGTGCAAGCACTCTACGGCCGCGGATTGGTAAATCGATGCAAGGGCTTCTTGCATACCATAGGGGCTACCAGACGAAACAGTCGCATCTGACGCGTCCAGCGCAAAACAACTAATCCTCCAGCCAAAGCTGCTTGTCTTGTGCTATAAGCATTGCGTCCCAGTTTAGGAGTGTTTACAAATCCTTGACCAGCAAGATATCCCAAATTCCGCAATTTAGCAGCTATCACTGCTATGCTTTGTAGTTGTTCACGTTTCAGGGGGGTTGTATGGTGGTTCGCTCCCACTTCGTCGCACGATCTTTTAAGTCATTTACAAACGCCCAAATCAAACTTCCATTGCTTTGGGTGTCTCTGGCCCTGGCAGTAGTAGCAGTATTCGGGCTTCCTGCACTGGCGCAACGGTCAGGCGGAGGTACGCCTGGAGTCAATCCTGGGGTCGGCACCCCCATGGGCGATACGCAAATCGGAAACACGACGGTCGACACCCGGCGCGGGGTGACGGTTCACGTGACCATCCTGGACGACCACAAGCAGCCGTTAAAGCAGCAGTCCCTGGTCAGAATCACCGGCGAGAATACAGGCCGAGTGTTCTTCCAGGCGACCAAAGGCACGGAGGCCATCTTTAACGATTTGCCACCGGGCAAGTATCTGATCGAGGTTGGCGCGGCTGGATACATTGGGACCCACCTGGAGACCACGATCAGCGATCTCTCTCACGACGCATCGCCAACCTTTCTCCTGCCCCGCGATCCGGCGGCAGTGAATCTGACGCTGGGGGATGAAGCGCTTCCGTCAAAGGCGCGCAAGCAGGCGGAAAGGGGAGTACAGGCGCTGGTGCTGGGGAACTTCATGGAAGCGCGCAAGTACCTGGAAATCGCGAACCATCAGTATCCCACCAGTTCCAACATCAACTTCCTGCTGGCGTATACGGCGATGCAGCAGAAGGAAGACGAGCGGGAAATGCAGTACCTGCTGGAGTCGACCAAACTCGATCCCAAGAACCTGCAAGCGCAAAACCTGCTGGGACAGCTTTACTACGCTCGCGGCGATTATGCCCGCGCTGCGGAAGCTGAAGCTATTGTGGTGGCGCACAGCGGTGAGTCCATCCCGGCGCGCCGGGTGCTGGCAAATTCTTACTTGCACCTGAAGCAATACGAAAAGGCCCGCGAAAACGCTCAATGGCTGCTTGATAACGGAGGCAGCGAAGCCGCCTCGGCCCGCCTCATTCTGGGGCAGGCGCTGGCAGGGCTCGGCAAATATGAGCAGGCGGTGACGGTCCTTGAATCTTACCTGGCGAACGAACCGGGAAGCCCGGTTACTGGTCAAGTCAACGACTTACTTGCCGAGCTTAAGCTCGACGCCGCAAACGCCAAGCTGGGAATTGCCGATCCCGAGCTCGCCAGTGGAACGGAAATCCTGCTGAAGGCCGGCATGCCGCTGGATGTCGACAGCCAGAAGCCGACGGTTGCCGCCGGAGTGCCTTGCCCAGCGAACCTTATACAGATGACGGCGAATCCGTCGAAACAACTGGTCGACAGCGTGTCCCAGTTTTCGGCCGTGGATCACATGGTCCACGAGAGTATTTCGCCACAGGGCACGCCCAGAAATCGCGAGACCCGGCAATACAATTACGTGGTAGCCATCAGCGATCCTCCGCATGGCCAGTTGAGCTTCCAGGAGTACCGCGACTCCGACAACCTGGAGATGCCGGACAAGGTGAACACCAACGGATTGGCGGTGCTGGCGCTCGCATTCCATCCCTTCTTTCGCGATGATTTCGAGATGCACTGTGAGGGACTGGGAGATTGGCATGGTCAGGCGGCATGGCTGGTGTACTTCCGCCAGCAAGACAACAAGCCGAGCCGGCTGCGTTACTACGTGGCCAACAAGACTTACTACCCGGTGAGCTTGAAGGGGCGCGCGTGGCTCTCCGCTGACAACTACCAGATTCTTCACCTGGAAACGGACCTGGTGAAGCCGATTCCGGAAATTCGGCTGAACACCGAGCACACCAGCGTGAGTTACGGGCCAGTGCAGTTCCGTAAACACGCCGCCGACCTGTGGCTGCCCAAGAGCGCTGACATGTACGTGAGCTGGGGAAACCGGCGCTTCCATCGCAGCGAGAGCTTCGATCACTTTATGCTGTTCGCTACCGATGCCACAGATCAAGCGAAACCGCCGAAGGTTGATACCGCACCTCCGCCGGCTTCGATACCGAACTCGGGCCCGTCGCCGAACGAATAACAAAGCGCCAGAAGAATAAGCGGCCGCCTCAACAGGGCGGCCCTTGTTGTTTCGGGATCCCTGCTATTGCGGCTCTTTGGCCGCGAGAATGTCTACCATCTCGATGGCGGGAGGCTGGGCGAGCAATTCGTCCGCTTTGGCGAACAGCGCTTTGGCGATTTCTCCGTTGAGGTGTGCCTGGCGGCCGCTGTCATCGGGGAACGTATCAAATATGCCGAATGTGTGTGGGCCCAGTTTCAAGGCGAACCACGCGAGGGTGCCCGCTTCGGCTTGAGCCAGGGGTAACGCGCTCTTCAAGAAATTCGACAGTGCCTCTTCTTTTCCCGGCTTTGCCTCAAGTCTCGCCAAAAGTGCCAGCTTGCTAGTCATTCCGCTCTCCTTCTCGACCTACGTTGTGGTCTGCAGATGAAGATGCTCGGGCCGCGGAGAAAGTGACAGGGTTGGCATGTTGATTCCTGATTAGGACAACGAGGCTGAATTTCACGATACAAAAACATGGCCGCCCCGAAGAGCGGCCAGATCCCTGGGCTGAAGCCCCAAATCATTTCTCGTCCGTTAACGCTGGCCTGAAGGCCAGCTCTACCCTTACCCTGCGACCTCTTCCAACTGCTTCTGGTCGATGTCGAAATTCGACCACACATGCTGCACGTCGTCGGAATCTTCCAGCGCTTCCAGCAGACGGATCATGGTGTTGGCCTGCTGACCTTCCAGCTTGGTGTAGGTCTGCGGAATCATGCCGACCTCGGCAACTTCCGGAGTGATGCCGGCCTTCTTCACCGCCTCCAGAACGCTTTCGTACACCGCCGGGTCGCACAGAATCTCCCAGCTCTCGCCGTCGTCTTTCAAGTCCTCGGCGCCGGCTTCAAGAACGATGTTCATCAGATCGTCCTCTTTCGCGGCCGACTTGGGAATCACGATGTCGCCCTTCTTGTGAAACATGTATGCGACCGATCCTGCGGCACCCATGTTTCCGCCGTTCTTGGAGAAGGCGTGGCGGATTTCGCTGACCGTGCGGTTGCGATTGTCGGTCGACACCTCGACCAGGATCGCGACGCCGCCGGGGCCGTAGCCCTCAAACGTGATCTCCTCGTAGGTGACGCCAGGAAGCTCGCCAGTGCCGCGCTGGATAGCGCGCTTGATGTTGTCGGCGGGCATGTTCTCGGCCTTGGCGGCAGCAACCGCAGTGCGCAGTCGCGGGTTCTTCTCCACGTCGCCGCTGCTCTTGGCCGCCATGCTGATTTCTTTAATCAGACGGGTGAAAATCTTGCCGCGCTTGGCATCGAGCGCGCCCTTCTTGTGCTTGATTGTGGCCCATTTTGAATGGCCTGACATGAGAGACCTCGAAGAAAATATGGCTAGTTTTGCATCCCACGCACGCCAAAGGAGGGCTTGCACGGGGCGGCCCGAGCGGAGTTGCCGGGCAAACCACGATTATAGCATCGCGCGAATGGCTCCTGGCTCGCCTTTAAATGGTCCCGATTCGTTGATTCCGACCTATAATGCAGCGCACGGAGGGACCACCATGCGTTTGGTTCCCGCTCTTTTTCTACTGCTCTCGACATACCCGCTTTATTCCCAGACCGCTCCTGCGCTGCCCCGTATAACGGCAGTGCAAAGCGTGAGCCCCACCGGCGACAGCATCGTTTCGTCGGAGAACTTCCAGCAAATTGTTCGCGACATTCAACGCAACCGATATCTCAGGAACGTGGAGACAACGATCGCGGATATCGCGCGAAGCTCACTCGGGAATCAAGGCTATTTCAAAGCAGAAGTGGCGACGGTCGGGACAGAGGTCCTGAACGAAACCACCAGAACGCGCACCATCGCGGTCACGCTGCGGATCCGGGAAGGCGAGCAATACCGGGTGTCACACATCACGTTTGCCAAGGACAAGGAGTTTTCTGAGGCACAGCTTCGCCAGGCATTCCCCATTCATGATGGCGACGTGATGAGTAACGAGAAGATAAGCGAAGGGGTCGAGAGTGCCAGGAAGCTTTTTGCCACCAAGGGCTACCTGGAAGGCGGGGCGTATCTGAAAGAAGTGGTGGCCGATGACGCGAGCCGAACGGTCTCCATCATGATGGACGTGAACGAGGGCCCGCAATTCACTATCAACGGCCTGACGCTGGAAGAGGGCCCACTAACCTCGGTGAATGGCGTGACCCAGAAAGTTAAAGGAGGATGGACGGCAGAGCAAACGGCAAAACTACAAGCGCTGGCCAGTACGTATGTCGGAACCCATGAGGTGCAAGGGTTCATTGACGCAGTGAACCAGCAGCTGGCCGAAATGTTCCCTGACTATACGCAGCTCCAGACGCTTCTCGGAACCACCCAGGGCACGGCAAAGCACATCGTCACGCTGAACGTAAATTATCCGGAAGAAGTCCCCTTCTGAAGGCGCTCACCCCGCCATCTTCAGCTTCGCCAGCAGCTCTGAGGGATGCACCGGCTTGGCCAGGATCTCGAAGTCGTGGCCTTGGGAACGGGCGTTTTCCAGCAGATCGGCGGTGGCCGCCTGTCCGGAGAAGAGCAGAATTTTGCACGAGGGCAGGAAAGCGCGAATCTTAATGGCGGCTTCGATGCCGTCCATGTCCTGCATGATGACGTCGCTGATGATCAAGTCGGGCTGTAAGGCGCGCGCGCTTTCTACGGCGGAGAGGCCACTGTAGACCGCAGACGCATCGTAGCCGTTGATGTCGAGAATCTTGGCCAGGGTATCGGCTATCACTTGCTCGTCGTCAACTACCAGAACTTTGGGCCGCTTGGGCGCTTGCATTCACTAGCTCCTTCACAGGGTCGCGAAGCTGAGAGGCGATTGTAATGGAATCAACAGAAAAGCCGGACAACCAGTATTGGATGTCAAAGCTGCTCTGCTGGTCGGCCAGAATCGTGGAAAAAATACACGACAGGCCCTGCTTCGCCTTGAGTTATTAACTATTTTAGCAATTCGCGGGCCAGAGTTTTTCCTCGATAACGCGCCAACTCACGCCATACGCCTCCAAGTTCACGACTCACACTACAAAGTGACGTATATCACGGCCTGGATGTTAGCGACTTTCCTACAGTGGAAATGGCGGTGAAGAACCGCTGCCACCGATGCCGAAACGGCCGGGGCATGCATTCGCAGATCGGAGAACGCACTCATGGCTTATACGATTGTTGATACCTGTACCAAAGATGAACTCTGCGTCGAGGCTTGTCCCGTCGATTGCATCCACCCCAAGAAGGACGAGGACGGCTTTGAGGCCGCAACCCAATTGTGGGTCGATCCCAACGGCTGCATCGATTGCGGCGCCTGTGTTCCGGTGTGCCCGACGAACTCCGTGTTCCCGAACGAAGAAGTTCCGGCCGACAAGGCAGAGTTCATCGAGAAGAACGCCGCAGTATTTCGCGTAAAGCTCAGGCGTGAAGGGGCGCAGCTTCAACCGCGCCGTCATGGCCTCATCGCATTTGTCATCCTGAGGCGGCTTCAGCCGCCGAAGGACCTGCTGTTCTTTCCATAGCGAGAGCAGGATGGCTCGCGGACTAACGTCCGCTCGCTGAGTAAATGGGCAGCATCATCGGCACGCCTGAAGGCGTGCCCCTTCAACGCTCAAAGAATTCGCCTCGATTCTTAGTGTACTCAGTGCCTCCGTGGTGAACTTGTTGTTGCTCTGTGTTTTAATTGAACGTTGCCTGCAACAGCGGCCGGGAGGGCGAAATGGAAGAGCGTGACTTCTACGATGAGAAACAGGAAACGAAGAAGGCCACGCTGACCTGTCCTCATTGCCGGCAAGAGGGCGAGTACGATCTGGGATGGTTCGTGCGCACCAAGAAGCGCCAGCTCCCAGGACGCGCCGACGAGCGCGACCGCGCCAAGTTTGCCAAGGCGCGTTCTTACATGGTGCGCCGCGACGATCTTGTCGCCTGCAAGAATATCCGCTGCCGCAAACGCTTCGAAATCGCCGGCGTGCAGTCGGTCGCGTTCATCGAGTAGCGGGGTTGTGAGACGCTACTGGTTCGGCAGGGTCCACGCTCCCACCTGGTTTTTACCGGCACAACGCCGGAAGTGTTACAACAAGCCGCCAGTTGCTTAAAAACGAAACCAAAAATCCCGCCCAATCACCAAAGATCAGGCGGGAGGTTGAAGTTCTTTCACTGACTGGTTGAAACGGCCTACTTGCCGACCAGCCCTTTATCCACTCCTACTCCAGTGCAGAAATCCCATCCCGTAGTTGCGCTATGCGTGCCGCAGCTTCCGGAAGTGATGTCGGTGAAATAAGAGGTCGAGCCGAGGTTGCTGTAGATCAGAGTATTCTCGGCGTTGGTGCTGGACTCGAAGTGTCCCGCGGCGTTGATAATTCCCGCCAGCGCCGGGGAAGCTACGCTGGTGCCGTACACCTGCAGCCATCCGCCGTAGCAGTTGGAGTTGTAGACAGCCACGGGCGAGCCTCCGCTGGAGTCAAACGACAGATCCGGCGTGCCGCGCTTGCTGCCGACGATTCCCGAGATAGCGTTCTGATAGGACGGACGCGTCTCATACTTGCTGGCGCCGCCGCCGCCGCTGCTCCACGCGGTCTGGTTGGTGTAGTTTCCGCCGCTGCGGTTGACCTGCGTGCCACCCGCGGAAACCACAAAGGGCGACGAACTGGGATAGATCACGCCCGGCGAGTCGCCCGACGACGCAAAGTACACCACGCCTGACTGCTTGAAATAAGTGTCGGAACTGGCTTCTCCGCTGGTTTCACTGCCACCCCAGCTCATGGAGATTTCACCCTTGCCGCCATGCGAAGCGATGTAGGAGTTCGCCGCCGTCACTGCCTGATAGAGGGCGGTATTGCTGGCTGAAGAAGCTTCCATCAGCACGATAGAAGCATTTGGCGCCATGGCATGGGCCCACTCGATGTCCAGCGCTTCTTCGCCTTGCCATCCACTGCTGCAGCCATTCGACGGCTTGCGGCCGCTGCCGTACTGCACTGTGAAGTTAGCTTGTGGCAGTCCGAATTCGGTGGAGAACGCCGCGAGATCTGCTGCCGCCGACGGATAGTCGTAAGCATCGACGATCACGATGACGCCGCTGCCCCCAGTGGGAAGGGAGGTGGAGGTCGCAATCGGGCAGCCGGCAAGCGGGTTCGATACCAGACTGTAGACGCATCCCAGCGAGGCAGGAGTTTCTCCCCCAGGATTGGCGGCCGGAACTACGGTTCCTCCCGGCGCAAAGAGGATGTAGTTGGTGTGCATTCTTACGCCGATATCCTCCGGCCGCTCGATGCTGGACGGCGGATAAATGCCCAAACCGTTCGGAGTGCGAACCTGAGCATTCAGCAGTGTCCCCGCCGCGAGCACAACGGCGAGAACGACGACGATGGGAAATACCAGGTGCGAGAAACGCCGTGCAAGTTCACTTTGCATGGTCAATAACCTCCAAAGCTTGTCGGCTTCTGGCGACAAGTTGCGCGATTATAGACCCAAGTGCTATTCGCGGTACGTCACCTAGGTGTGGATTTTGCGAATATATGTTGCTGCACAGCCAAACGAGAGTTGCTGCAGATATGGGGCCGAAGCGATAGGATGCATTGCCGCGGTGGAGGCATCAAGGTTTGGGTCTGTACCTGTAGCGTTGAAAGAATCCGGCTTGGCCGCAGCGAACAAGAAAGCCTCCCCGCCGGGAGGCTTTCTTCTAATTTCGCAACTTGCTTATTGAGTCACACCGGCTGCTGTCGCCGACGGGCTCTGCTTTTGCGCGCTAGTAGGCGCCGGCTTATATGCAAAGTAATCGTGGTCGTAGAGATTGCGATACAAGCGGCCGGCGAGTTCGGCGGCCTTGGGACCGAAAGTAGGACGTCCGCCTTCCAAGAAGACGACAGTCACAATGCGTCCATACTGAGTGTCGGCATAGGAGCCAAACCAACCGAAGCGGGTGCCTGATTTCGAGCAGGTCCCGGTCTTGCCTAGCACCGGTTCTTCGATGAAGTTGGTGCGCAGCAAGCGCGCCGTGCCGTACTCTACCGCTCCTGACATGCCCTCGGAGATCTCAGGAATAATGGGGCCGATGTCGAGGCGGCGCTTCACCTTGGGCGTAAAGTTCGTGACCTCTTCCGGAGTGGTCGGATGCTGCAGGTAATAGAGCGTTCCACCGTTGGCGATGGAGGCCATCAGAGCGCCCAGTTGCAAGGGCGTAAGCGAGATGCTCTCACCGAAGGAGCACATCTTCCCTACCCCACCGAGCTTCGCATCGAGTTCCTGACTGGGGAAAGTACCCAGATGCTCGCCGGGAATGTTGTAGCCTGCCAACTCACCAAGGCCGAATTGCCGGTCGTAGTAGCTGACCTTCTCGAAGCCCAGCTTGCGGCCGACGGCTTCGAAGTAAGCATTGTTGGAGTGCGCCAGAGCGGTAGTCAGATCAACCTTGTAGTACTTGCCGAGCGGAACCAGCGTGTCTTTGGTGATGACATTCTCGCTCAAAGCCGCGAGCGCCACCGCAACCTTGATGGTCGAGCAGGGCGTCGCGCCGGCGGAAAGAGCCAGCTTCTGATTGACCATCGCCAGAATACGTCCGCTGTCGGGATCGATGGCGACGATGGTGCCGTTCATGTTGCCCAACGCGTCAATGGCGGCGGCGCGAACCACCGGATCTTCACCGGCCGTGATATCGCCATCCACCTGGTCAAGGGCGAACGAGTTGCCGGAGAAGCGCTCGTAATATTTATGACGCTTCGACTTCGAAGTAGCGGTAGTGACGGTATGTGTCGAACGATTGCGGCTGGCAGTCGTCTTGCTGCTGTGTCGCGACTTCGCCATCTTCTTTTGCGTGGAAGCCGGCTCAGAGATTTTAGAGGACTTCTTGGAGCTATGACTCGAAGAATGAGCCGAAATGGTAGCCGCAGGAGCCACAAAAGGCGCCAACAGCAATGCGGCGGCGGCAACGCGAGCAAGGATGGCGCGGGGGAAAGTCATGGCGAATCCCAAGTCTCTAAAGCACGCTA
The DNA here is from genome assembly GCA_963791965.1 of uncultured Acidobacteriaceae bacterium. GTDB lineage: Bacteria > Acidobacteriota > Terriglobia > Terriglobales > Acidobacteriaceae > CAVVDY01. Next base: position 1,051,078 of record CAWBUK010000011.1, read on the forward strand.
CGGACCAGTGCTGGCTAACTCAGCCTGATCCGGAACTGATTTCGATAGTAGGTAATCTGACGGCAGACTTCAACCCCAAAGTCGTATTACCGGAGGTGGAACCAAGTCCACAAACAGAACAGATGAAGCCACTTACGAGTAAGTTGCTGGCCATAGCAAATACTACTTACGGAGTTACTAAGGCGTTTGCTGGTTTATAAGAGCGTTAACTAGCGAGCAGAACCGGCTTGGCCTCGGAGCGAAGCTTTGGTTCGGTCCGATTAGAAATTGCTGAGAAGTGCCTAAGTTTTCAGCTACTCTCCGACGGAATAGCGTCGTACAGCAGTTGCGATTTCAGGCGACAGTTTTTTCTACCTTGGCCCAACTCCGAAACTCTACGAGAAGTGCAGGGTTCGTGTGGATAACAACCCTGAGAATGGTCGTCTAAACAACGGCTATGCCCTCCGCCGAACGATTTCGCCCCTGTTCGGCGGAGGGTTTTTCGTTTGGAAGCTGTCAGCTACCAGCCGTCAGCTCTCAGCTTGGGCTTCAGGCAAGCATCAGATCTCAGCTTGGGCATCAGGTTTCAGGTCTCGTAGAGGGTGATGCTCGGCTATCAAATTAGGCCTTCCTCTGCTGTTTCGAATTCTGTCTGACACCTGACGCCTGATAGCCAATCCATGGTTCAAGCTGATAGCTGATAGCTGACGGCTGATTTACCATCTCCTCATGTCTGACGAGCGTGCGCGCAAAATCAAGTTAATGCTGTTTGACGTTGATGGTGTGATGACCGACGGCACCATCTTTCTCTTCCCCGCTCCTGGTGGAGGTGCGGGCCAGGGCACGCATGAGAAGCGCGAACAATATGCCGATAAAGCCGGCTACGGCATTGCCAGCTCGAGCATGATGGAAGCCAAGGGCTTCAACGCGCACGATGGCACAGGATTCTCATTGCTGCGGCTGGGCGGGATCAAGGCCGGGATCATTACCAAGCGAATCTCCGAGACGGTTGCGCTGCGCGCTCGCGACCTGAAGATCGAAATCGTGTATCAGGGACAGCAGGACAAAGCGGCGGCGTTCTACGAGATCCTCGATAAGCACGGCTTTCGTGCCGAAGAGGTCTGTTATGTGGGCGACGACGTAATCGATCTTCCCGTCATGCGCCTGTGCGGACTGGCGATTGCAGTCAGGAATTCGCGACCCCAAGTATTGCGCGAAGCTCACTACGTCACCGAGCACGATGGAGGACACGGCGCGGTGCGGGATGCGGTTGAATACGTCCTGCAGGCGCAGGGCAAGCTCGAGCGCGCAACCGATGACTACATCGCCTCGCGCAGCGAAGATCCGGCGACCAAGGTGCAATAGAAGAAGGTGTCGGTTACCGCGGGTAGCTAGATTTGCTCGGTCGGGATCGTCGCTGAACGACGCCGCTGATTGAGCACTCGGGTGCAACGCATCATTAATCAAACAACAAAAAGCCGGAGACCCAAGTCCCCGGCTGGCGTAGAAAACTCCAGACCAATTACAGGTTGATCTTGCGGCGCAACATACCCGCGAGGCCCAACACGCCAGTGCCCATGAACACGAGCGTTCCCGGCTCAGGTACTGCGGTGTTCATGTAACTCTGGAAGGCCATGCTGTACCCATAAGCCTGAGTGTAATCGGTGAACTGGCCGTTCAGGTCGAGATAGAGGTCGCCGCCCGAGTAGGGGGTCGTCGAGCCAAAGAGGTTGCAACATCCGGGGCCGCCGGAAATATCGATTACGAAGAAATCGCCGGGATTGAGCGCGATGTTGGCAGACGAAGTGTCGATGAATGTCCCGCCGACCCCGATGCCTGCGGTTGTCTGAAAGGCCCAGGAACCGGTGTAGGGTGCCGAGCCAACTCCGATCCGGATGAGGTCAGTGTCGATGCCGGATTGTGTGTAAAGCGTGATGCCGGACAGAATGCCGCCGAGACCAACGGTGACCTGTTGCTGCCACTCGAGGCCGTCATTCAGCCCAACGTTATTCGGCGGATTATTCTGGTCGAGAATTGAGTTTGCGTGCGCCGAAACTACGAACGCAACAAACATGAACAGGGTCAACCAGACTGCTGATTTCCCACGCATCATTGTTCCTCCTGCTCGGCGTTGCATTGCCGATTTGTTAGAGCGAAGCTGAACTCCGTTGCTTCCATTCCCCGAGATTCCGGGTTTCGCACACAGAGGCAACGGCTAGTGACGTATGCGCTACTTGTTGCCTAAGGGAAATCAGGGTTGGAGAGATGTGTCCATCTGATCTCTCAGGCAATTTCGCTGTCGCAATTTGCTCCTTCCCCAAGGAGGCATACATTTTAGGTCGAGCTACGGAAAGACAACAAGCATTAATTAAGGGTAATTTCCGAATTGTGAGAGTGGCAGAATTTGGCGTGTGGCCGAACTGACTGCTTTTTATTGTTTTGCGCCCGATTGTATTCAGGTGATTACTAATCACTTCTTCTCCCGCAAATGTCGTAATCCGCGCGCCGCGATGTCTTTGCGGTACTGCATGCCGTCGAAGCGAATCTTCATCACCGCGTCGTAAGCGCGGTCGACAGCCTCGGGGAGATCGACGCCGCGAGCGCTCACGCCTAGCACGCGACCGCCCGAGGTGTAGTAGGCGCCCTCGCGTCGCGTTGTTCCGGCGTGAAAGACCTTCACTCCGTAAATGCGGTCGGCCTCATCGATGCCGGTGATCACCTTGCCCGCTTCGAAGGAGCCGGGATATCCGCCCGACGCCATCACAACGCATACCGCCGGATCGGGCGACCACTTGAAATCGCCATCGCTGACGCGCCCTTCGACTGAAGCCTGTAGTGCGTCGAGCAGGTCGCTATCGAGGCGCATCATGATGGGCTGGGTCTCGGGATCGCCGAAGCGGCAGTTGAACTCCAGCACCATGGGGCCACGCGCGGTCATCATGATTCCGCAGTACAGAACGCCTTTGTATTCGGCGCCCTCGGCCTTCATGCCGGCGATCACCGGCTGCGCAACGTGTGTCACCAGCCATTTGCGCATCTCTTCGTCGATGATGTGGTCGGTGGAGTAGGCGCCCATGCCGCCGGTGTTCGGTCCCTGATCGTTGTCGAATACGCGTTTGTGGTCCTGGCAGGCGACCAGCGGCGCGATGCGTTCGCCATCGCTCATTACCAGGAACGACAGCTCCTCGCCTTCGAGAAATTCCTCCAGCACTACGCGCGAGCCGGCCTCGCCCAGCATCTTGCCGCTGAGCATCTGGTTGGCGACGTTCTCAGCTTCCTCTTTGGTCTGGGCGATGACGACGCCCTTGCCCGCGGCGAGTCCATCGGCCTTCACGACGATGGGCGCATGGAAGAGCGGCAACGCATCTTTCAGGTCGTCGTTGGTCGTGCAGATTGCGTAATTGGCCGTAGGGATGCGGTGGCGCTGCATGAACTCCTTGGCGAAGCTCTTGCTCGATTCCAGTTGCGCGGCAGCTTTGGTCGGGCCGAAGACCGGCCAACCGCGACGCTGAAATTCGTCGACCACACCGAGCGTCAGCGGCAGCTCGGGACCGACCACGGTGAGATCAGGGCTGAGATTGGTGGCGAGCTGCACCAGCGAGTCGAGACTCTTCAGGTCAGCAGAGACACATTCGGCATCTTCGACAATTCCGCCGTTACCGGGTGCGCAATAGAGTTTGCTGAGGCGCGGCGATTGCCGCAGCTTCCACACAATCGCGTGCTCGCGACCACCGCTGCCGAGGACGAGGACTTTCATAAGAGACCATGACCTGATGCAAGGAAAGAAAAGAGTAGGTGTCGGTTATGGAGCGTGTCAAACCGTGCCGGCGGGCACGGGAAATCTGGCCGCGGATGGGCGCGGATCTCGCGGATCGGTAGGAGGAGAGGAGCAGGCCGGCTTCGAGCCCGGTTGGAGATCGGACGCCTCGCGGCCCGAAGTTCGGAGAGACTGATAACTATTCGGTAATATCCGGAGTCTTCTTCGATAACGCGTCGCCGACCTCTGCAAATGAGGGTACCCCCTCCCCCTGGTATACCCCTAAAATCTTGAAACGATTGAGTCGTTCTGAAAGAATCTCCGCAAAATCTTGAGCGCGTGAGGGTTACAGGCAAAATCTTAAAAATAAAGGGGTTATGTGCGATTTTTTGGGGACGAGAGGGAGGGAGTATTTCAGAACTGGTTAACAGCGGGTGACAGATGCTACGACGAACGAAGGGTGTCACGCCTCCCCATTTCACGGGCGCGATTCGGAGAGAGACAAGTCTCCCTCGTCCTCATGCTTGCCATTTTACGAAACTCGACGCTAGCGGCCAAGACGTTTTGTCACAGGTGTGTGTGATATCGACGAGGCATTGTCTACCCCGAGCGGATCAGTTGCAGTCAGCGGCAACATGTACTTCTGCACGGTCTGCGCATTCATGTAGGCCAGCTTCGCAGCTTCTACCTTGGGCATCATACAAAATCTGCTGGTGCACTCCCCAGATTTCTCCAAACGAAGGGAAAGGCGGGCCACCCGGCCCAGTTACGACATTCGGAAGTGTGGACATCATCGACTCCCACCCTTTCCCAAACCATGGGAAAGGATGGGTGCACCCACGTCTTCGAGTAGGGCGAACTGGCCTCCGAGACGTTGGTGCCGACTGAGTACGAGCGGTGGCTGTACACCGCCAGAGAGGATATGTAGGGAATGCCACACGTTCGGTGGTTGCTCAACATCGGGCAGCGGGCCGGAAGCTGGCTAAGCGGTGAAGCCATGTGCTTCCGCAACGCAACTGCGTTCGTCTAGGGTCACGCTTCGCTTACCATTAGGCCTGCATACAGCAACTGCTCGCGCGAGGAACTGTTCGGTTCCTCTACAGCACGCATTTGAGGGTGACGGTCACCCTACAACCGATGCGAAGCAGCGTGCTCTTCTGATCGCACTGGCACAGCTCCCGGATAGAGGCCGCAGACGCAAGCAAGCCGCCCAGAGGGGACGGCCTCGCGCTTGCTCAGCGTCACTCCTCGCAGAGCGGGCCTTCGTCTTCAACCGCTGATACTCGGATTCGACAGATGGAGACTTGCTCGGATGCGGGTTTGGAGAGCGCGGAGATTCTTGGACATCTCCACTTCGCAGCCGACGGTCGCGCTGAGCACATCTCCGGGCGAGCGTCCACGGCATAGTTCCGACGACCACACTGCCATTGGCGTACCTGCCCAAAGTCACAGTGAAGAACAAGAACTTTGAAGTCATTCGGGTCTTTGTACGGATCAGCTCCTGAGACTTGGGAGTCGCTCTTGTCCTGGGTTTAGGGACGCGAGAACGAGTACCCTGGCCTAGTCAGCGGTTATCTTTCGCTCAGGCTGATCGACCGCACTGGCATTTGCTGCACAGAGAGATGCAAGGAGTCAGTACGCAGGTCTTTCATTAGTGCCCCACCATGCACAGCGCTCCTGGGTAAGGGCCTGTCTGCCCGTCCCAGCGATATAGATCGTTAAGGAGTTTCCGGTAAGCGCTAACCTGGTCAAGGCAGTGAACGCCGGGATTCGCGCCAACTCCCGATCTATGACTTACGTCGACCTGAGCACGCTGACGCTGCTAATTGGAATCGTTGCTCACCGAACATAGCGCCGAACAGAGCGGCTACCAGTCGTGTGCTTTGTCCCTCTGCTGTCGAAGTATTCGAAGCTCAATGCACTATTGACATTCGATCCAACGCCCACTCCAGTCTGGGCGATGTCCACGACGGCTAAACTCCGTCAGGTAGGAATCCAGTCCTCACACCAGCGGCATCAAAGGCAAGGGAGACGCGATCATCTTTAGGGCTGTCACACCGCATACTGAGCCGGAGTTCGTGGCGCGTTATTTGGGGCAGTTGGAGTGCATACCAAGGCGCCGTTCACGGATTTATTGCACTGCCGGTTTCCCTTCTTAAAGAAGTTCGGTGGCAACTTGCCCGCTTGCCCAAGAGGAGCACCAAAATTCCAGGACAGGTTGGTCACCTTCGGAGGCGGCTGCGCCCCATCCCTAGTCTCGCTGGGATCGAGGCATATCTGATAGATGTTTCCTGTGTCCGGGTCTTGTTGAGAAACGCTAAATTCACATAAGCCCAGCGGATCAATTCGACTCAGCGGGTTATTCCCCACGTAGGCATAGCGGTTCCAGGTCTGGGGATTTGTGATGTCAACGGCGGCCAGGCCTGCCGGATCGGGCGCCAGCCAGCGTCCCTGTGCCGCGCTCTGCTGCCGCGAACAGGAAGTCGTAGACACCCTGCGTGCCTGCGGTCGTGTCTTGGGTTTGCCCGGTGAAGCTGCGGTCGGTGGTGCTGGTCTCGGCGTAGGTTTCGCCGAAGGGCGCGTACGCCTGATCGGCATACACGCTGCCGGTCTTGTACGGCGCCAGACGGGAAGATCCCAGCCAGTCGGCGTGACGGTAATATGAAATCCCGTTGGAGTCGAACACGGCCTGCACTCCGTTGGCCAGCGGCAACATGTACTTCTGCAACGTCTGCGCATTCATGTAGGCCAGCTTCGTAGCTTCTACCTTGGGCATCATACAAAATCTGCTGGTGCACTCCCCAGATTTCTCCAAACGAAGGGAAATGTAGGCCACCCGGCCCAGTTACGACATTCGGAGGTGTGGACATCATCGACTCCCACCCTTTCCCAAACCATGGGAAAGGATGGGGCACCCACTTGTTGGTTAGTTGAGGACGGGAAAGGGTGGGCCACCCGCCTCTCCATTCTCAAGTGTGCAATCAAGTCCCAGTGGATCAACCCTGCTCAGCGGGTTATTCCCCACGTAGGCATAACGGTTCCAGGTCTAATTGCGTATGCGCACGATCGCTCCAACCAGCAATAGAATCAGGACGGTCGCACCTGCTAGACGAGACAGCCAGTACTCTCCTCTAGTCACCCACAAAAAGAAAATTAGCCAAAACGACAGCCCCACAAGCAGGATCAGTTTGCTCTTTTTGCTCCGTGGAACCAGAGCGCCGCTTCTAGCTTGAATGTCGGCATGTATGGACGCTGTACGTGACAGAATGTACCATCCGAGCGCCCCCACAGCCATCAACATCAAGCAAGCGGTCCCAAATTGCTGAGGCGATAAAAGCCCGCGGGCTGTCAGGAAGACCAATATAACCACAATCGTAGCGGCGCTTGCCGATAAGAAAACCAGCTTGGTATTCATTGCGGTCCTCAACGTTTTATAATTACCTTTATTGCGTGGACCCGCACCCGCCCGACGCACCAGGCGTCAGCCCAACCCACGAGTTCAATGCGTCGGAGGTGGTAGCGATAATGCCGCCCAAGTTTTGTGCTAGGAATGAATTGACAGCTCCGGCTCCCGCCAGCGCGATCGACTCAATGCCTGCTCGTTGCTCCGCGCTGGCTGCGGTGCCACCGCTCGCAAGCGTCCAAAAACCTGAGGCTGGTCCGCTCATGATATTCCCGTACTGGGTTACCTTGGCTGCCATGCCATAATTCCCGGTGAAGGCGGAGTAGAGTTGACCAACTCCAGCTACCGCCTGTCCCGTGATACTTACGGCGCCATAGATACCCACTACTGCGCCGGGGGCACCACCGGCGGCTCCGGCAATGGCAACTGCGCCGGGAAAGGCAAGCCCCTTTTGAGCCGCAAACGCTAAATTCGTTGCTCCTTGTATTCCAGAAAGTATCCTTTGTGCTGTGCAATTACCTTTGGTCGGAACGGGCTTCGTAGGCTGCGGTTTCGGCTGCGGTCGCCTACCGCCGCCGCGCCCCTCTCCTGGTCCATCAAGCGGCAGGAGCATGAACCGGTAGGGATTTAATGTGCCGTAGCTGAGATTCCCCCAAAAATCCCAGAGGCTGGCCCCTGCGGTCGATGTCACGCTGATGAAAGGTGTCCCCGAGTCCCCGCAAGACTCTCCCGAGCCAACTACGGTGCAATCCAGTCCCAGGGGATCGACATTGCTGAGCGGGTTGTTGCCCACGTAGGCATATCTGTTCCAGGTCTGGGGGTTGGTGATATCGACGGCGGCCAGACCAGCCGGATCGGGCGCTAGCCAGCGTCCTTGCGCCGCGCTCTGCTGCCGCAACAGGAAGTCGTACACACCTTGGGAGCCTGCGGTCGTGTCCTGCGTCTGCCCGGTGAAGCTGCGGTCGGCTGGTACCCGTCTCGGAGTAGGTTTCACCGAATGGCGCGTACGCTTGATCGGCGTACACGCTTCCGGTGGTGGACAGCGCCAGGCGGGAAGATCCCAGCCAGTCGGCATGGCGGTAGTAGGAAATCCCGTTGGAGTCGAACACGGCCTGCACTCCGTTGGCCAGCGGCAACATGTACTTCTGCAACGTCTGCACATTCATGTAGGCCAGCTTCGTAGCTTCTACCTTGGGCATCATACAAAATCTGCTGGTGCACTCCCCAGATTTCTCCAAACGAAGGGAAAGGCGGGCCACCCGGCCCAGTTACGACATTCGGAGGTGTGGACATCATCGACTCCCACCCTTTCCCAAACCATGGGAAAGGATGGGCACCCACTTGTTGGTTAGTTGAGGACGGAAAAGGGTGGGCCACCCGCCTGGTGCGCTCCCACATTTCCCAAACGAAGGGAAAGGCGGGCCACCCCAGCCCAGTTACGACATTCGGAGGTGTGGACATCATCGACTCCCACCCTTTCCCAAACGACGGGAAAGGATGGGGCACCCACTTGTTGGTTAGTTGAGGACGGGAAAGGGTGGGCCACCCGCCGACTCACTGCTGTTTACAGACGTAAAACGCGCCAGGGCCGCCCTGAAGAGCGACGGGTGGTGGTAGGAGCGTAGGGCTACGCCCGATTGAATAGCTTCCCGCACAGCGTAATGCCACCCCAGACGATGATGAAGTCCAGAAAGCCGAACGCCGCGAGTGCCGTGCCGCGATCAGCATGGTTCGACCACGGCATGTAGAGGAAGAACGGTACTTGGAGTGCTACTGATACAGCGACGGCCGCCCAGTACCAGCCATGCTCATGTAGCTTCCATGTGGCCCTAAGGGCGATCAGAAGAATTGATATTGAGATACACGCGCTCAAGCCAAGTTCAGGCTGACCAAAGAAGAGCGCAACGGCGAAGACTACAACCTCGCACGCGATCAGAAGCAAAGCGAACTTTCCTGCCGGCGTAAGTTGTGCTTTCACATGATCATCTGTACTCATTCATGAACTCCAGCCATGCATTCGGAATATGCCTGGTAGGTTTGATAGCCGTCGTAAAGAAGTGCTCCAGCGCTGACAGCCACACCGACTATGGGAATAGATTCGCCGAATAATTTAACAGCATCTTCACCCATGGCTTCCACTGACTTTTCTGTGAAAGCGACTTGTCCTCCGAGATGGCCGCCACCACACCCGGAAAGTTTCCTGGGTTGCGCTGCCGGATGCGAAGAATGAGGACACGTTACACGGAGCCAAGAAACCTTCAATGCTGCCACATGGTACGTAATGCAACCGGTATATCGCCACGTAGCTGTATTATGTTTGCATTCCGAATCGCATACCATGAACCCTGAGGAGGATAACCCCAGTGGATCCACATTGCTCAACGGGTTGTTGCCGACATAGGCATAACGGTTCCAGGTCTGAGGGTTGGTGATGTCGACGGCGGCCGGGCCTGCCGACTCCCACCCCAGCACTCCAAAATCGGGCGTGCCGGGGACCCCGGTAAAGGGCGCCAGCTAGCGTCCTTGCGCTGCGCTCTGCTGCCGCAACAGGAAGTCGTACACACCCTGCGAGCCCGCGGTCGTGTCCTGCGTCTGGCCGGTGAAGCTGCGGTCGGTGGTGGCCGTCTCGGCGTAGGTTTCGCCGAATGGCGCGTAGGCCTGATCGGCATACACGCTGCCGGTCTTGTACAGCGCCAAACGGGAAGATCCCAGCCAGTCGGCGTGACGGTAATATGAAACCCCGTTGGAGTTGAACACGGCCTGCACTCCGTTGGCCAGCGGCAACATGTACTTCTGCAGCGTCTGCACATTCATGTAGGCCAGCTTCGAGCTTCACCTTGGGCATCATACAAAATCTGCTGGTGCGCTCCCCACATTTCCCAAACGAAGGGAAATGTGGGCCACCCGGCCCAGTTACGACATTCGGAGGTGTGGACATCATCGACTCCCACCCTTTCCCAAACCATGGGAAAGGATGGGGCACCCACTTTGTTGGTTAGTTGAGGACGGAAAAGGGTGGGCCACCCGCCAGCGTCCATCGAAATGGAAGTCTGTGAGTCCCACTCATTCCGAACGATGGAATGAGCGGGGGCACCCGCCCAACTCAATGCATGGGTTTGGTTGAGTCGCTGACACGGACTGCCAACGCTGAATCAATCGCCCAAAGTGTGGCCAGCAGAACCCCGATCACGCCGAAGCCGAGCGAGTGTGTGTGATTTAAGGCCAATTGATGAAACGAAAGACCTACCAATCGCAGTTGCGCTCCATAAAACAGGATGACCATCAGCGCGAATAACACCGTCGCAATCCGACTGCTTACCCAAGCAACTAGCGTTACCGGAAATGCAAGCGCCGGAATAAAGAACAGACAAAACTCCAGAAAGTTCCGAAATCCAAATACCAAAAAGCCCCCGGCAAAGAGGACAGACAGGCAGGCGCCAATGGCAGAAGCTACTGCCAGGAGTATCACCCTCAGCCACTTCAGCCTCATTGACATCTGTACCTCCCGGTAGAAGAGAAGTAGTCGTATATCAGTCGGCCAGAGGAACCTTCGTTCCTGACAGCATTGCAAAGCTGCTGATTACATGCCGAAATTTTCGCTGCTTGACTGGAAGCAGGTTTCTAAAGTTATCAAGACCTGTCAGAGAGCCATAGCAATCGTCGTGCTGCTTGCACGCAATATCCACCGCTCCGTTTGTTGTGCCTCCTCCTCCCGGGCCACACCAACTTGTGTTGAAAAGACGCCTCGTATCATTAGTCCATCCGACACTGTATATCACTCCCCAAAGAGTGCTAAAGACACCCGCAAATAGGTCCGTGGCCGTTTGGTTAGGCCCATGGAGGCCAGCCGGATCGAAGCCCATTCCGATAGGTACACACGGTCCCATGTCTCCGCAAATTGCACTGGGCAAAATCGCTCCCAGCGGTCCTCCGAAATTGACGTTCAGTCCGTTCGGGATGCCGTTCGTCTCGCCGGGCCACGTCACTGCACCGCCGCCCGAACTGCCGCCACCGGGAGGATTCCCGGGCGGAGTTCCCCACCTGATGGATGCCCGTGACCGCTGCCACCACCTCCGGCGCCAACCTGTATCGGGAAGGGGAATGGGAATGGAAAACAGAACCAATCACAGAAATCAGAACCGTCCAGACCAGAAAACCCCCGCGCACCCCACCTCTTCCGTCCCAAGGATTCAACCCCAGCGGATCAGTCGCACTGAGCGGGTTATTCCCCACATAGGCATATCTGTTCCAGGTCTGGGGGTTGGTGATGTCGACGGCGGCCAGCCGCCGCGATCGGGCGCCAGCCAGCGTCCCTGATTGGAAGCCTGCTGCCGCAACAGGAAGTCGTACACACCCGCGAGCCTGCGGTCGTGTCCTGGGTCTGCGCAGTGAAGCTGCGGTCGGTTGTGGTGGTCTCGGCGTAGGTTTCACCGAAGGGCGCGTACGCCTGATCGGCATACACGCTGCCGGTCTTGTACAGCGCCAAAACGGGAAGATCCCAGCCAGTCGGCGTGACGGTAATATGAAATCCCGTTGGAGTCGAACACGGCCTGCACTCCGTTGGCCAGCGGCAACATGTCCTTCTGCAACGTCTGCACACTCATGTAGGCCAGCTTCTTAGCTTCTTACCTTGGGCATCATACAAAATGGAAGGAGCCGTTTGTTCATTCGACGGCGCGGTGCCATATTCACGATCTAAATCGAAGCCCCGCATTTCCCAAGCGAAGGGAAATGTGGACCACCCCGCAGTTACGACACTCGTAGGTGTGGACATCATCGACTCCCACCCTTTCCCAAACCATGGGAAAGGATGGGGCACCCACTTGTTGGTTAGTTGAGGACGGAAAAGGGTGGGCAGCGGCCCGACGTACGATCCCAAGTATGTTTTCGGGTGAGACATATGCCGTCCCTCGCGGGACTCGCGGGATCGATAATACGTTTTCCCCAGACCTCCGCGGCGCAGCTGGGCTTAGATATGCTGTCCCCTGCGGGGACGGGTGCGTTCAGCAGGTTGGGACTCGCGTCGTTGCGCAATTCCTGCCGCCGGTTAAGCAGGCTGCCGAAAAACTCGTTGCTGCGGGGGGAAGAGCAGATCCCTCGCGGCTGAAGCCGCTAGGGATGACAAAAAACGCGGGAGTTTTATGGCGCAGCTGAAGCTGCGCCCCTTCAAAACGGCGCCCTGCAGATTTTTCCCGCAGCCTGTGAGGTCGTGCCCTGACGCGGCCCCTCGCACAATCCCAGCCTACTTCACAATCCGAGCCTACTTAATATTCAGCGTAATCACCTGCGAGCCGGTCACAACGTAATCCATCGGCGCCGCGGCTTCGTTGACCGCCGACTCGCCGACCACCACCATGTCTTGCGTGCCGCGCATGCCATCCATCACGTTCATGACCGACAGGGGCAGCGTGGGCATAATCTTGTCATCGACCATGGCTTGCGGATTGGCCTCGAGCAGCGAGATGTAGACCTGCGAGTTGGAGTGCTCTTTGTTGAGCAGCGCGATGGTCGAGCCCAGGTCGAGGCGGCGGTTCATCTCTTTGGAGACGCGATGCATCTTGTCGAGGGTCTCGCCGTCGCTGATGAGAATACGCAGCGTGCCCTTTGGCGTGGAGGTAGGAATCTTGATTGGAATGTCGCGCACCACGCTTTCGCCGCGATAGGGCTTAAGCAGGGTTTCAATCGTGATCTCGTCGCCGGGACGAGCTTCGGTCACGTCAGTGCGAGCGGTTTCCAGACGCGCGGTGCGGCGGTCAGGAACCAGTTCAAAGTTCAGCTCGACGCCTTCAATTTTCGGCGTGTCATACGGGTTCTCGAAGATGCGGCTGAAGTGCTCACCGATGGACAACGCAATGTTGTACGCGGTGGGCGTGTTGCCGTCGAGCGGCGCGAACATGTTGTTCACCGCCAGCTTGGGATAGCCGAGCACCGCGATGTCTCCCGCCAATCGGTAGGTCGTATCTTCACCGTACTCGTTCATCCCCTGTAGGGCGTTGAAGACCGTGGCCATCATGGCTGCGGGCGTGATTTTGGCGTTGTTCAGCACTTCATAGTGAAACGTCTTGGGATGGCTGACGCCGCGAATGGTGAGCGTGACCGGAATCATCTCCGGCGTGCGATCGAAGCGGCCCATGATTCCGGTGTGACGGTCCTGCACAAATGCGCCGATGGTCTCGGTGGTGTTGACGATCTTGAAGGAGTTCTGCGGCGAGGGCAGCGTTGCCAGCACGCGCGCCTTGGTCATGGGCATGTCGATAATGCCCGACTGCAGGATGGGGTGTCCGCAGGCCAGCAGGTGCGTGTCGTCGATATAGGTGACGGTGCAGGTGGCCGCGATGCTCATGTCGCCGCGCACCATAAGGGCGCTGACGGCTGAGCCAGGCTCGATCGGCTCGGGCTGCTTTTCGTTCGTCACAGAGCCTGCGCCCATTACCGGCATGATGCCGGCGGCAGCGAAATCCTTGGCGAAGAATTGCATGGTGTCTTCGCGGAAGCCGGAGAAGACCAGAGGGGTGTCGATGGGCTTCAGCAGATTGGCATAGCCTGCGGCGGCTGCGCTCGCATCGGCAGGCGCGCCAATGCTGGTGCGCGTGAACGTCTGCGGAGCGTTCGCCGGGCCTTTGGCCAGTTCGCCCGGACTCTTGTCGAGGGCGTTGATCTCCATCATGTTGGCCGCGGGGGTGATGCCGGCGATCGGCTCCTTGGAGAACTCGCCAATGCGGATACGCGATAGCTCCCACCAGCTTGCCGTCAATGTAAACCGGGCTGCCGCTCATGCCGGCAACCACGCCGGTGTATTCGACCTTGGCGCCGTGCAGTCGCGCCAGGATGACGTCAGACTTGGGTCCGGCCATGCTGCCCAGAGTGCCCAGGATCTCGACATCCATGGCTTCAGGCTTGGTGCCCTCGAACACGGTGTAGGCAACGCCGTGCATGCCGGGCTTGACCTGGCTTTCAGGCATGATTTCGACTTTGCGTTCTACGGCAGAGGCGGCCAGTGCAGATAACAACAACGAGGACCAGACGATACGGCGCAACATAATCAACGTGACATCCTTCAGACTTCACCCGGCTTCTTTCAGTGTGGGCGCCCCGAGCTTTGGCGGCCCAGGTTAGCCCAACGGAAGGGCGAACCTAGGGCACAACTCACCAGGTACACGGGTTTGACGGATGCGAAGCGTTTACGTCTAAAAGAAGTGGCACGAAAGGCCGCTGCGCACCGAATCAAAGTAGCTGAAAGTGCATTTATACTAGCAAACAGTCTGGCCTATGAGGCTCACCGATGTCTTCTGAGAAACACCTTAATTTCAAGCAAATTTCATGCGTAGTCCGGAAGTTTGGGCCATTGGCCCTGCTGGTGGCCGCCTTACTGGTGGTGGCGCCCTGGGCCATGGCCCAGTCACAGGATCCCGACAGCTCCTCGTCGGCGCAGACTCAGAATGGGCAGAAACCGCCGGACAATGCTCCGGCCGAAGCAGGCGGACCCGGTGGCGATACCGGCCCCATTGCGGTGCCGAAGAAGAAGGATTCGTCGGACGATGACACGCCGCCGCCACCGCGTCCGAAAAAAGTCGACAACATGCCCGAGTATTCACTGACGGTTGACGTGCCGGTAGTGACGGTCGACGCGCGGGTGGTGAAGAAGGATGGGCTTCCGCTGGCTCTTCCACCGGAACTGGCGAAAGACCACTTCCGGGTGCTGGAAGACGGAGTGCCGCAAAAGATCCAGAGCGTTACAGCGAGCGAGGCTCCGATTACGGCGGTGCTGCTGGTCGAGTTCTCCGAGGGCAACTATAACTTCATGACCGACGCGCTGAACGCGTCCTATGCCTTTGCCTCAGCCCTGAAGCCCCAGGACTGGGTCGCAGTGGTTGAGTTCGACATGAAGGAACATATCCTGGTGGACTTCACGCAGGATAAGCAGGCGATCTTCGGAGCGCTCAATCGACTGACCATTCCAGGGTTCCGCGAATCGAACCTCTGGGATGCCATGTTCGACACGCTGGATCGGCTGGACCGTCTCCCGGGCCATAAAGAGTTGGTGGTGGTGGCCAGTGGGCTCGACAGCATGAGCCACATGACCTTCGACAAGATCCTGAAGAAGGTGAAGGCAACGCCGAACGTTACGATTTACACCATCAGTACCGGCATGGCGGCCCGCCTGGTCGCCGATCAGGGCCTGAACGCTCCCTACATGATGAAGTACGTGGCCGCCGACAGCCAGATGAAGCTGTTCGCCTCGCTCACCGGTGGGCATTGGTACGCGCCACGCTTCCAAGGCGAGTTGCCCGAGGTGTTTCGCGAGGTGGCGCAGTCCATTCGCAACCAGTACACCATCAGCTACAAGCCGACCAACGCCAAGCAGGACGGCACCTACCGCAAGCTGAAAGTCGAGCTGGTTGGACCGGACGACAAGCCGCTGGTGATTAAAGACGAGAAGAACCACGACGTGAAGTATCAGATCGTCGCGCGCGACGGCTATACGGCAAAGCACGAAGTGGAGTAGGGGCGGTTACGCCTTCTGCAACTTTTCGGGCGTGATCGGAAGCTGGCGAATTCTTTTTCCCGTGGCGGCGAAGATCGCATTTGCGACTGCCGGCGCCACAGGTGGTACGGCGGTCTCGCCGAAGCCTCCGGGGGGATGCTCGGAGGCAACGATGTAAGTTTCAATGGCCGGAGCCTCGTCGATCCCAATCACGCGAAAGTCGGTATAGCTAGACTGCACGGCTCCGCCGTTCTTGAAATCGATCACGCCGTGTAAGGTAGCCGACAGTCCCCAGGTGATGCCGCTTTCGGCCTGGCCATCGAGCCCGCGCGGGTTGATCACCAAGCCACAATCGACGGCACACACAATGCGGTGCACCCTGATGTCGTGTGAGGTCTTTCCCACGGAGACTTCCGCTACCTGAGCGATGTAGCAGTCGGAATCGTAAACGTTGCAGGCGATGCCGCGTCCCCAGAGACGACCGCTGGAAGTTGCTAAGGGCTCTTTCCAATCCGACTTCTCCGCCGCTACTTGCAGGACCTTGATCAGGCGGCTGCGATCGGTCTTCTGGCCTCCCACCTTCAACACGTCGCCGGGCGCGAGCAGATTAAAGCGAAACTCAAGCGGATCCGCGCCTGCCGCACTTGCCATCTCGTCGATGAATGACTCGCGGGCGAACACCTGGGCCGGATACTCGACTGCCCGCCACGGCCCGGTCGGAACCGGCGAATTCACTCGCACGAAATCGGCCTTGAGATGGGGAAAGTTGTAAGGGTTATCGAACGATCCCCACGGGCTGCCATCGTTAAAGTAGTGACGAGGGTCGGCCAGTTCCTTCTCGGTGAGAGGGCCGAACATAGAGAGGTCGCTGCCAACGGAGCGCTGCACCCAGGCGACAGGTTTGCGGTCCCGGTCGAGGGCCCCTGAAATTCTTACGACGCTGGGCGGCTGGAAGAAACCGAAGCGCATGTCGTCACTACGCGTCCAGAGAAGCTGAACCGGCTTGCCGATGGTCCGCGAGAGTTCCACCGCCTCGTGTACGTAATCGGAGAACAGACGCCTGCCAAAACCACCACCCAGCATGGTCACGTGCACGGTCACGGATTCGGGCGGTAGTCCCAATATCTGAGCAGCTTCCTTTTGGGCCTCGTTGGGACACTGCGATGGCGCCCAGATTTCGCAGGAATCTTTACGAACGCTGGCGATGCAATTCATGGGTTCAAGAGGTGCGTGCGCTTGATAGGGAAAATCGTAGGTCGCTTCGATCTTGTTTGCAGCCGTAAGCATGGCACTGGGCGCATAGCCATCGTCGCGCACGAAATATCCTTCTTGCGAAACAGCGGAGCGCATGACCGCAAAGAATTGATCGGAGTCGAAGTCGCGGTGCGGGCCGCGATTCCAGACCACCGTCAGGGCTTCGCGGCCTTTCATGGCGCTCCACGTGTTGTTCGCGACCACGGCTACGCCGGGAGAAATTCCGCTGGTAATTGGCACGACAGCCAGCACCCCGGGAACGGCCAGCGCTTTCTTAGCATCGAAGCTCTGAACTTTGCCGCCGAGTACGGGACAGCGCTCCATCAAGGCGTACACCATTCCCGGCACGACGGTGTCAATGCCATAGACAGCCCGGCCTTCGACGATTGCGGCGCTGTCGGTTCGGTTGTGTGGCTTGCCAATGTAGAGAAAATCCTTGGGATTCTTCAGCGCGGGAACTTTGGGCACCGGTTGCAGCGCCGCAGCCGCCGCGAGTTGGCCATAGGTCAGCCGACGGCCGGTGTCCACGTGGATCACGCTGCCGCTCTTCGCCTGGCAGACTGAAGGCTCCACATGCCAGGAAGCAGCTGCAGCGGCGACGAGCATCTCGCGCGCCGTGGCTCCTGCTTTACGCAAAGCCGCGTAGGTGCCCACCGTGCTGCCGCTACCGCTAGTGCGCAGCCGAATACCTTTGAATTGCGGGCTGGTGGTGGCCTGTACCAGTTGAATCTGCTCCCAGTCGACGCCGAGTTCGTCGGCCAGCATCATGGGGAGCGTCGTCCGCACACCTTGCCCCATTTCGGAGCGCGTCACCCAAAAGCGAATAGCGTTGTCAGGCGTTATGGCGATGTACGCGTTGGGCGCGAAGACAGCCGTTCCTGAAATTGCGTGGTCCGACGATGAGAGCGGCAACTCCATTGACAGCACAAGCCCAGAGGCGGCGAGTGCACTGGTCTTGAGGAACGATCGCCGGGTGAGCGTCATGACTTGCCCTGGCTCGCCGCGCGATGAACCGCGAGGCGCATGCGCTGGAATGTGCCACAGCGGCAGACATGGCTGTCGAGGCTGGAGTCGATGTCATGGTCGGTCGGATTCGGTTTGCTGGCCAGCAGTGCGGCGGTTTCCATGATCATTCCGGCCTGGCAATAACCGCACTGAGAGACGTCTTCTTCCGTCCATGCCAGCTGACAGGGATGGCTGCCGTTGGGCGACAGGCCTTCGATTGTGATGTAACGTTTGCCCTGGGTATCTGAAAGAGGAATCTGGCAGGAGCGGACCGCGGCTCCATTCTCGTGCACGGTGCAAGCGCCACAGCCGCCGATTCCGCATCCGTACTTTGTGCCGGTGAGGCGCAGCAGGTCGCGTAGCGCCCACAGCAGTGGCATGTCTGGGTCCGCTTCAATGCGATGCTCACTGCCATTCACCAGCAGGACATAGTTTGGCATACCGACAGCGCTCCGGACTCTGGGACGAACCTTGGAGGCTGATGTTAGCGCAAGATGGGCCGGATATGAGCTTAGTCGTGGTGAGTTGCTTGATGGCGAGTGCCCATGCCATGGCTGTTGCGCGGTCGAATAGGGAATGGTGACGTCCGGTTTTCGCTTTAGTTCTTGACGAACGCGAGACGCTTGTTAAGCTGTTGGCATCCGGAGGCTTCTCGCGATGCGCACTCTGCGTTGGTCGTTGGTTGCCGTACTCTGCTTCTCTACCTTTGCTTCAGCCGACCTAAAGATCAAAACCCGCACCACCGTGATGGGGCACTCGACCGAAAGCACGGTGTACATCAAGGGCGCACGCCAGCGCACCGAAATGAGTTTCGGTGGTCACGGCGGGGCCACCAGCATCATGCAGTGTGACCAGAAGAAAATGATCACCGTCATGGGCGGCAATCAATGCATGGTGACGTCTTTTGGCGGCGAGGAGAGCTCGTGCCCGGCGACGCCAAGTATCGGCGCCATGATGCGGGGCAAGGCACCGTCCGAGCCTCCGCGCGCGGGCGGCGTAGTGACCATTACCCGCACCTCCACCGATACCGGCGAGCGGCAAGAGATGTTTGGCTATAAAGCGCGCCACATCAAGAGCACCATGGCCATGGCGTCGAGTCCCGATGCGTGCAACCAGTCGAACATGAAGATGGAGATGGACGGCTGGTACGCCGACTTGCCGGGCTTTTCCTGCGGCGACGAGTCCTATCGCTCCATGGCGTGCGGCGGAGGAGGAGAGAAACCGGGGTGTCGCGACCGCATCGTGATGAAAGGCGGAGGCGGCGCGGCGCTGGGCTATCCGCTGAAGCAGACCATGAACATGATCAGCCAGGAGCGCACCTTCACGGTGACCACCGAGGTGGTGGAGCTGACCAATGCCACGCTGGAGCCGGCGATGTTCGACGCTCCTCCCGACTGCAAGAACATGGACATGGGCGCGATGATGGGTGGCGCATCGCACTCGCCGAGCACGGAGGTGACACATGCGGCCACGACTGCTCCACCGCCGCCTGAACCTGCTGCCAAAGCGACTGCGGCATCCGTTGCGCCGAAAGCTTCTGGAGTGGTGCGGGTTGGGGTGGTGAAGATCAACGACAAGAGTGGGCAGTCGCTGCCTACCGACAACCTGCGGCTGAACCTGATGAGCGAATTCGCTCGCCAGCAACTGGAGGCAGTGCCGCTTGAGGTAGATGCTCCTCAGGCTGACGTTGAGGCCGAAGCCAAAGCCAAACAATGCGACTACATCGTGTACACCGTTCCCACTGAGGTGAAGGACGCGGGGAGCGGCGGCATTGCGCCAGCTTCCCTGCCCAAGGGCGTGAGACTCGATCCGGCGAAGTACCAGGCGCTGACGCTGATCACGTTGTACAAGGTGGGCAAGCCTGCTCCCGAACTGAAGGACATGCCGCTCGCGGCTGACGCCGGCTCCATGACAGTGGATGCTGTCACGGACACGTTCGTGCAAGAAGCCGACGCGGTGGCCAAGCAGATCGCCGACGACGCGCACCCAAAGCCGGCGGCAAAGGCTCCGGCAAAGCGCACGCCGACTAAGAAGCAGTAGCTCGCGAAGGCGAATCGCGAACGACAAGCGTAAGAATCTTGAGGCGCTCTCGTTCATCGACCCAGCCGTAAAGATCATGAGTGTAATCGCTCCTGAACAACATCAATGGCAAACGGCTGGGCTACTATCGTTTCAAAAACCGGCGGTTATCCGCCTATAGCTGTCTAGAATCTCTGTTACCTCAATCAGTTCCCGAAGTAAGATGGCACGCCGGAGTCTCGACCTGCCAGGAGCGCCCGTGAAACACAAAGCTTTTGCCCGTCTAATCCTGATCACAGTGATTGCATCGTTCGGCCCAGCCGTCTCGACGCCGGCGAGACCGTCAAGAGAAAACCAACCTTAGCCGAGCAGGAGTTTACACGCTCGCAACGATTGTTAAGATCCTTCACACGTCAGCGCTACGATGAGCTCTTGGTTGGCTGCAAGTGACTCCCGTTGCGAAAGGTGTCAAGGTCAGCTTTTTGGAGTGTTAACTTGGGGGTTTGGGCGGATACTTGGAGGGATTCTCCTTAACTTGCTGCTGCATCAGGAAGTAAGAACATGGCTGTTGCTGCTATTTTCATCTCACTTCTCTTTGGGTATGCCCTGATATCGAGAAGGGCATCGCAGACACCGATCACCGCCCCTATTCTTTTCACTGCTGCGGGAATGGTACTGTCTTCTTACTGGATTCGTGTCACTGCGGCTGGCATGACCAACAATGTATTCCTGCGAGTTGCTGAATTAGGTTTGGTGCTGCTGCTGTTCACCGACGCCAGTCAAACCAATCTTTCAGTGTTGCGGAATATCGGAACGCTGCCCGGTCGCTTGCTAAGCACGGAATGCTTCTGACCGTACTTCTGGGCGGCTTTGTTGCCCGACTGGTGTTTCCCGGCCTGTCAATTTGGTAAGCGGGCATTCTGTCCGCCATTCTTGCCCCGACCGACGCCGGGCTCGGCCAAGTTGTCGTGACTAGCCCGCTTGTGCCCATGCCGGTTCGCCAGGCGCTCAACGTTGAAGCCGGGCTCAATGACGGCCTGTCGGTGCCGTTCCTGTTGTTCTTCATGGCACTTGCAGCGGCCAAGATTGAAGGTGGGGCGGCCAGCTTGCTGCAGTTCATGGGGGAGCAATTGGGTTTAGGAGTGGTTGTAGGGATCGCGGTCGGCCTGATCGGCGGCTGGTTGCTGCGCACCGCCACTCGCCGAGGTTGGTTGGCTGAATCGTTTCAACAGATCGCCGTCGTCACGTTGCCCCTGCTATGCCTGTTGCTGGCGGAAACTGTGGACGCCAGCATGTTTATTGCGTCGTTTGTCGCGGGCCTCGCTATACAGATACCGTTCAAAGACGCCGGGAAGCACAGCGTCGAGTTCGCTGAGGAGTGGGGACAGATGTTTAATCTGGCGGTGTTCTTTTTGTTCGGCATGGTCGTAGTGCGCGATTGGCCGCAGCTCACGCCAGCCAGTTGGGTCTATGCCGTCCTGAGTCTGACGGTAGTGCGGATGCTGCCTGTCGCAGTTGCGCTCATTGGGACCCACCTCAGCCGACCGTCCATCATCTTTATGGGGTGGTTTGGGCCGCGAGGGCTTGCGTCGATTGTCCTGGGATTGGTGTACCTTGAGCAGGAACTTCATCTCCCCGGCGAGGCTGCAATTCGAGCTGCTGTGATGGCGACTGTGGTCCTGAGCATCTTCCTCCACGGGCTGAGCGCAATGCCGGGCATCAGCATTTATGCCCGCAAAGTGGCCGCTCTCAATTCCTCCGCACCCGAGCGCCGGGAGCTCGGAACGTATAATCGGTGGCTATTTCTGCGCGCCGACGAGAAATCCCCAGTCAATCATAGTCATAGCTTGAATGGGGATGAACCTGCCCGTCTGCTATCTAGACTGGTTGATTTGCTGTGGAGGCTGTTTGTGCCTCAGGCAGACTAATCGATCGTCCCAAAGCGACCGTCGCGGCACCGGCAGCAGCGGTTTATGCAACTCAAGGTTTTTCGGTTACTCGCTTTAGTGGCCACGGCTTTGGTGAGGCTACGTCTGGCGGAACCAGCATCCGCAAGCTCGCCTCGTTCTTAGCGACCAGTCTCAGCTCCGAATGGTATTCATCCTCGGAACCATCCGTACTCTTACTCGTAATCCGCAGAGCGTCTCCCTTGATACGGGCGTCGGTAATGGTATTCGCGCCCTCAACTGCCTCGGCTTTCGTCAATTCGCCGGCTTCGTTTACCTCAATGTTGGCATGGCTGATGATCCGACGAGCTTGTTTCCTCGAAACTAATCTTCACCGTTACGAAGGGACTGCCGTGGAAATCGCCTTTCCAAACCCCAACAAATTGCTTCGCATTCGCAGCCGTTGCCGGTGTGAACTCTTGTGCTGCAGCTAAGCCGCACAGGAAAATCAGGAACATCAAACAACACAGCCCCGCGATTGCGGGACGATGATTAGCCGGCGAACTGAACATCTGTATCCTCCCGAACTCCGCTCCGGGTATCGTAGAGTTTACACCACTTGAGGTTCAAGGGGCTGGACTAAGGGTGGGGCATATTGCGATATAGACCACGGCAAAAAAATCCCCATCCAACCAGAGGCTGGATGGGAGAATGCTGCGAGGGAGCGATTGGTTACTGCAACACTAAGTGCGTGAACGGCGCGACGTAGGCCATCAGGAACACCAGGATTCCCACCAGGCAGGCCAGCGCAATACTGTGAAAGAAGACGTAGCGCAGGATGTCGCCTTCGTGTCCATACCACTCGGTAGCGGTACTGGCGACCACGATGCTTTGCGCGTCGATCATCTTGCCCATGACACCGCCGCAACTGTTGGCTGCCGACATCAGCACGGGAGAGACGCCCACCTGCTGTGCGGAGATCTTCTGCAAGCTGCCGAACAGTACGTTGGACGATGTGTCTGACCCAGTCAGAGCCACGCCCAACCAGCCGAGTAGGGTTCCGAAGAACGGATACAAGTGCCCCGTTCGAGCGAATGCCAGTCCCATGGTGGCGTCGAGGCCGGCGTATCGCGTCATGAAGCCGACTGCCATCATGGCGGCGATGGTAATCAGCGAGAATCGCACCTTGACGATGGTCTTCATGTAGACCTTGAAAATGTTCGGAATACTGAAGCCCATGACCAGGCCGGAGATGATGCCTGCGATGCAAATGCTCGTTCCGGTCGCGCTGAGCCAGTTCAGCCCGAACACCGCACCCTCCTTGGTGTTCTTGGGGACAACTGGAGGCGTGCGCTCAACCATGTTGTGCAGTCCGGGAACGGGGAATTGTGGGTTGGTAATGTTGCTGGTGGCCTTCACTGCCGGATCAAACGAAGCGTTGTTCATGATTCGCTTGCCGGTCTGCGTGCCCCACACAAAAACCAGCACGCTCAGGATGAGCCACGGCACCCAGGCGCGCACGACTTCGCCCCTGGAATAGCCATGCGTGGCCTTATGCAAGGTCTTCGCCTCTTCGCCTTCCAGCGTCCAGATGCGTTTGGGACGCCAGATCATCAGGAACGCGATGAGACATACCATCGACACTACGGCTGCGCCAACGTCGACCAGCCACGGGCCGTGGTGGTTCGAGATGGTGTACTGGGTAACGGCAAACGATCCGCCCGCCACCAGAATCGCCGGCCAGATTTCGAGCATGCCATCGAATCCGCAGAACGCCCAGATCAACCAGAAGGGCACGATCAGAGAGAAGAACGGCAGAATGCGTCCGGCCATCGCACCCAGGGTGAACTCCGAGAAGCCTGTCACCTTGGCCAAGGCGATGATGGGCGTTCCCAACGCTCCGTACGCGACGGGCGCGGTATTGGCAATCAACGAGAGACCCGACGCTTGCAAAGGCCGGAAGCCAAGACCGATCAGCAACGCGGCGGTGACAGCGACCGGCGTGCCGAATCCGGCGGCGCCTTCGAAGAACGCTCCAAAGCTGAAGGCGATGAGCAGCAGCTGCAAGCGGCGGTCCTGGGTAATGCCGGTAAGGCTATGTTGCAGAACGTCGAAGCGGCCGCAATCGACCGTCAGTTGATACATGAAGATGACGTTCAGCACGATCCAGCCGATGGGGAACAGACCGTACGCTGTTCCATAGACGGCAGTCTTGGCAGCCATGCTGGCCGGCATGTGAAAGAAGAAGATGGCTACCAGTAATGCGGTGGCCAACCCCATGATGGCGGCCCAGTGCGCCTTTACTTCAAAGACGGCCAGCGTGCCCAGGAGGACGATCACGGGCAACGAAGCCAAAATAGTGGAGAGCCACCAATGGCCGGTCGGGTCGTAGCTCTGCGCCCAGGTTCCGGGAAGCGAAGGAATGCGGAGGATAGCTACTGCGACGACAACCGCTACCACTGTTCCGATGAGCAGTGCCAAGTAGTTTGCTTTGGGGGGAGCGGTGTTGGTCGGGCTTTTGACGGTCGAACCGGTTGCCATTCGAAATCACCTTTTAACCTGCGGGGCGCGGGCAGGCTCTTTCGTACGGTGGATGGTTGACCATGCTATCAGCGGAGCAGGATTTGGCAAGTGCTTTGCGTCACAAATTCGGCTGTTTTTCAGGGAAGTCGCTTGCTTGATTCTGAAACCCTTGCAGGTGCGCAGGCAGAATCGTGCCCGGGAATCCATCATTTCGCTCGTCGCACACGCCGCTTCGCGATAGGCGGCTTCCGGGGATAACGGCCTTCCTCATCATAGGACTCGCGCGGCCCGTGATCGGAGTGCGCCCCCGGCACCGGTCGTTCACGCCGCATACTGACAACTCCGACTGCCTGCATCAACGGGTTGGTTGTCGTATAGATAGCTTCATCGAATATAGTGCCGCTGTTTGCGCGCGCCACCGCTATAGCGGGATAGGCTTTGCCGGAAGCATAGGCCACTCCCACGTAGTCGCCCACCATGTGTCCGATCTTGGTGTTCGGCAACCAGTCGATGCTCATCGGTCCGGCCAAGACGGTCGGGGTAGTCCAAGTGTTTCCCCCATCCTGCGAGGTGAGGTAAGCGACGTTGAGCGCGCAAGTGGATTCGTTGCACGAGGCATTGGGGTAGTAGTGGTAGACCAGCGCGAGATGGGTCGAACCTCCGGCGGTTGCTGGGTCTAAGGCAAGGACGGGAAGGAAATGATCGACTGTGCTGTTGACTGCGTCGATGGGAATGCGTATCGGCGACGCCCACGTCGATCCGTCTGCCGAGGTGCTCATCACGATGTCGTTGGAGGAGCAGCCGCTGCGGAAGCGGCAGTCGGGCCAAACCACGAATACCTGGCCGTTGGCGTCGACTGCTGACATTGGTAGCGCGTCATTTCGCAAATTGCCGGTTACCGCGTGATCGCTGATAGTGGCAACTATGGTGCTGGCGTTCCACGTCGAGCCGCCGTCGGTGGAGGTAAAGGCGATGATGTGCGTCCCGGCATCATCGGAGGCGGGAACTACGACCCTGCCGCCAGGCTGCACCACCGGAACACCCCCAATTCCCTTCGCGCTGTCTCCGGTATTGGCCGGTGCGCTCCAACTCTGGCCGCCATCGGTGGAGGTGCTCATCCAGATCAAACCGTTGGCGCTGGGATCGTCCCACGTCACATAGCAGTGTCCAAAGAACGGACTGCCCTGGGTGTTGTCGCAGGCGATCCAGTTCTTGTCGGCATCGGGAGTATCGCTTACCGTGACGGGAACGCTCCAGTTGAGGCCATCGGCGGAGCGGCTGTTTATCACGGTATCGGTGCTGCTGGAGATGGCCAGCGAAGAAGTCAGCCACACACCATGCGAGCGGTCGTAGGCAATTGCGGGATCGCTTACCGCGTTGTAGCTTCCACCGGCAAACACAGTGATTCCGGGCAGGGTGCCGCTGGCCCAGGAAGCGCCGCCATCGGTCGAGATTGCATAGCCTATATCAGAGGCGCCGCCGTTGAAGAAGCGTCCCATCTGGAAAACGGTGACCAGCGTCGATCCGGAAGAAGCCAGGGAGGGCTCAACCTCGGTTGCATGCTGGCTGCTGGGGTTGGTGAAGCTGTCGGTGCTGAGACGGGCGAGCAGCGAAGGAGGAGGCGGTGGATTGTTGGAACCGCCGGTATCGCCGGAGTTGGAGCCGGAATTCGAACCCGATCCGCAGGCCGCTAAGGTCACCAGCAGTAAGGCGGTGAGCAGACCGGCGAAAGCCCGCATGGCGGTCGTGGACACAAATAGAGTGCGGAGCAACCCCGATTCCCCCTGTGGCGCTTAACTCTACGACGAAAACTTCGCGCAGGCAAAGCAGTTGCGCCCTTCAAACCCCGCAATCGAAGCAGAGTTGCTGGATTTGCAGCTGGGCTGGAAGGTTAAAAAAAAGTAAGCAACCGAGTACAATCATCCGACAAGTTGACCACAAGCCGTAGTGCCCAAAGGTAATTTGCTTATGTCTTCGCTCAGTTCTCCCGGCCCATCCGCGGGACTCGACACGGCTTCCGAGGGACAGCCAAATCAGGTTCGTTACTTCGTTTTTGGATTGGTGCTGCTGGGCTTGACCGCGGCATTGTGGCCGTTCCTGGGTCGCAACCTGAGCGGCATGCCGTTTATGCCGCACACGTTCTGCTACCTGGGAAATGCCACGCTGATCACCACACACATGGTGGCAGACCTGCTCATCGGAATTTCGTACGTGGTGATCTCGTTGACCCTGGTGTACCTGGTGCGCACCAGCCAGGGAGCAATTCCCTTTCACTGGATGTTTCTGGCCTTCGGTACTTTCATCATCGCCTGCGGCGCGACGCATTTCATGGAAGTTGTCACGCTGTGGGTGCCGGCGTACTGGGCATCCGCTTATGTGAAAGTGGTGACCGCGGCCGCGTCGGTGGCGACGGCCATCGCGCTTCCACTGGCCATGCCTCGCATTCTGCGCAACGTGCAGGCGGTGAATGTATCGGAGGGCCGGGCGCTCGAGCTGGCGCGAATCAACCAGCAGCTCAGTACCGCGAACGAGAAGTTACAGGAACTCGATCGCCTGCGGCGGCGATTCGTGGCCCAAGCCTCGGCCGATATTGGCGACTGGGAGTGGGAGGTTAGCAGCGGCAAGCTGCACTGGTCCGAAGAGGTGGAGGCGATGCACGGCTTTGCGCCGGGCACCTTTACTGGCGCCTTCGAGCAGTGGCTCACCTCGGTCCATCCGGAGGACCGTGAAATTGCGACCAGCGCCGTGACTGCCGCGCTGGCGAAGCATTCTGATTACGACATCGAGTATCGAACTATCCGGACCGATGGCAGCATGTACTGGACGGCTGCGCGTGCAGCGGTGGAGTGCGACGGGGCAGGTAATCCGGTGCGCATGGTGGGAATGTGCATGGATATTACCCATCGCAAGCTGACCGAAGAGGCGTTGCGGAAAACGGAGAAGCTGGCAGCTGCGGGAAGGCTGGCGGCGACCATCGCGCACGAGGTCAACAATCCGCTTGAGGCGGTGATGAACCTGATCTTCCTGGCGCGGAATGAGGTCGACGAGTCCGAACGCAATCGCGTGCTGGAGATGGCCGACAAAGAATTGCAGCGCGTCAGCCATATCACGCGCCAGACGCTGGGCTTCTATCGCGACTCGGGGCGGGCGGTAAAAGTCGACCTGAGCGAAGTCGTCCACAACGTGCTCGACGTGTTCCAGGGCAAGCTGAAATCCAAGGGAGTGCAGGCGCAGTTTGAGGTTCGCGGTGAGACGGTTATCTTTGGCGCGCCGGGTGAGATCACCCAAGTGGTATCAAACCTCATCAGCAATGCCATCGATGCCTCGCGACCCGGCTCGAGTATCCGAGTGCGGGTGAAACACCGCTCGGATGGCGCAGTGCTAGTGGTGTCGGACCATGGTTGCGGAATCTCAAGCACCGCCCGATCCAAGGTGTTCGAACCGTTCTTCACCACTAAGAAGGATGTCGGCACGGGCCTTGGTCTGTGGATCAGCCGCCGTATCGTCGAAAACCATGGAGGCACCATCCGTTTCCGCAGCAGCAACGGATCGAAGGCAACGGGAACAGTGTTTGTAGTGAGTCTGCGAAGCGCGCCGATGGTGAAGGAAGCCGCCGGGTAGCGGCTAAACCGGGTCGCGCGTACTTGCGCGGGAGCGAAGAGTTCACCGGGCGACCTCGTGATGACCAAGAGTGGACTCTGTCACTCCTGGTTTTGACCGGAACCCTCTTCTGTAGCTTGTTCACTCTCCGGAGGGAGTGCGACTTCCGAAGTCCCGCCTTGCGACTCGGGCTCTGATTCAGCAGCGTCCGAACGGCTCAGTTCCACTTCAATCACCGGAATCTCGGTGTTCCGGGGCTCGCGGTCGGGCTCACGAATACCATCTTCCATCAGCAGCGCGACCGATCGCCCCTGCACATCGATTGTCCCGTTGATCTCTTCGCTCTTGAAGGGATGCTCCAGATCGTGGGTATCCATGATCAACGTCCAGCCATGCCCCCGCGGCGATGTCGGCAGAGTGTAGCTGACGCAATCGTGGTACGAATTCAGCAGGATGAGGAATGAGTCGTCGGTGATGGACTGGCCCATGTCATCCACCTGATCGAGGGTGTTGCCGTTGTACATCAGAGCGATACTGCGCATCCATCCGGCACTCCATTGTTCCTGCGTCATCTCCTCGCCGTTATTGCCGTACCAGGCTATGTCTTTCAGCGATGAGTGGCGCACTTCGCGGTCCTGGAAAAACTTGCGGCGCCTGAAGTTGGGATGCGCCTGGCGAAGGGCTATTAGTTTCCGGGTGAACTCAATCATCCGGTGCTGGCGCTCGTCGAGGTCCCAGTCGTACCAGCTGATCTCGTTGTCCTGGCAGTAGGCGTTGTTGTTCCCTCGCTGGGTGCGCATAATCTCATCGCCGCCGCAAAGCATGGGAACTCCCTGGGACAGAAAGAGCGTGGCGAGCAGGTTGCGCATTTGCACTTCGCGGGCACGATTGATCTCGGGATCGTCGGTTGGTCCCTCGGCGCCCATGTTCCAGGAATGGTTATCGTTGGTGCCGTCCTGGTTGTTCTCTCCGTTGGCCTCGTTGTGTTTCTCGTTGTAGCTGACCAGATCGTTGAGGGTAAAGCCGTCATGCGCAACCACAAAGTTGATGCTGGCGTACGGCTTGCGGCCGTCGTTCTGATACAGGTCGCTGCTGCCGGTCAGGCGGTAGGCGAGGTCCGACAACTGGCCTTCGTCACCTTTCCAGTAGCGGCGTACGGTGTCGCGATACTTGCCATTCCACTCCGCCCAGAGCACCGGAAAATTGCCCACCTGGTAGCCGCCGCTGCCCACGTCCCACGGCTCGGCAATGAGCTTCACCTGCGAGATGATGGGGTCCTGATGGATGATGTCGAAGAAAGCGGCGAGCCGGTCGACGTCGTGTAATTCGCGCGCAAGGGTCGCTGCGAGGTCGAAGCGGAAGCCATCAACGTGCATCTCGGTCACCCAGTAACGCAGGCTATCCATGATCAGCTTCAACACCTGCGGATGGCGCACGTTCAAGCTATTGCCGGTACCGGTGTAGTCCATGTAGTAGCGCGGCTGGTTGGGAACAAGCTTGTAATAGGTGGGATTGTCGATGCCGCGAAAGCTGAGCATGGGACCAAGGTGATTGCCTTCAGCGGTGTGGTTGTAGACGACGTCGAGAATTACCTCAATGTCGGCGCGGTGCAACGCCTTCACCATGGACTTAAACTCCGCCGCCTGCGCCCCATTTGCGCCGGCTGAACAGTACTCCGGCTCGGGGCTGAAGTAGTTCAGCGTGTTGTATCCCCAGTAGTTGGCCAATCCTCGATCGACCAGTAGCTTGTCATGTACGAACTGGTGCACCGGCATGAGTTCAACGGCGGTAACGCCCAGCTTTTTGAGGTATTTCAGCGCAGCGGGACAGGTGAGAGCAGCATAGGTACCGCGCAGGTGCTCGGGAATGTCGGGATTGAGTTTGCTGAATCCGCGCACGTGCATCTCGTAGATGACGGAGTCGACGAGCGGAATTTTGGGGGGATGGTCGTGCTCCCAATCGAAATATGGATTCACTACTACGCACTTCGGCATGCCGGCGGCGCTGTCGCGACGGTCGATGTGGAGGTCGGCGTTGTCGCCGCCCATGCGATAAGGAAAGATCGGCCTGGTCCAGTCGATATGTCCGTTGACTGCCTGGGCGTAGGGATCGATCAGCAGCTTGGCCGGATTAAAGCGCAGTCCGGCACCGGGATCCCAAGGGCCGTAAACCCGATATCCATAGTGCTGGCCGGGCTGAAGTCCAGGAATGTAGCAGTGCCAAACGAAGGCGGTTTGTTCCGCGACCAGAATGCGGCCGGACTCGCGGCGAGACCGGTTGTCATACAGGCAGAGCTCCACCCGGGTGGCATTCTCGGAGTACAGCGCGAAATTAACGCCAGTTCCGTCCCAGGTGGCGCCCAATGGATGAGGCCTACCGGGCAGGACCATTTTTTCCATCCCTATGTCTCCCTCCAGCTACAAACCTTGCATTTAGATGCAGGGTGGCTGGAATTGTTGATGATTCCGCAAACGGAACAGCATTCCGCAAATGAAAAGCAAGTTGGCAAAAGGTGAAACAAGTAGCCTCAAAAGGCTTGCCCCGCATCTTATAGAGCGCAGATGATTAGCGCCATGCTGGGCAAATGTGCGAATCCGGAATGTGGCTGCGAATTCAAGCGCATGGGGACCGGGCGGATCTATAGCTTGCAGGTGAAAGACCCGGCGCGATGGGGACTTCCGGAAAATGTGAAGCAGAAGGTGGTCTGGCTGTGCGCCAAATGCGACCGCCACAAGAAGGTCCGTTTCGATCACGAGCGCTGCCAGGTGCTGCTGGTCAACCGGCATGAACACTTCCGGCAGACCGCCTAGACCTTATTCACGATCAACTCGGAACTAGTAGAAACGCCGGGATTATTGGGAGCGGGGTGCTGGGACAGCCTGCCGAAGTGCCATACCGCCCACGCCACCACGACCGCGATGGTAGCCGCAATAATCCAGAATGTCAGACTGGTGTAGCGAAGAGGGCCTTGAGGAGAACTCTGACTCATACCTGTTTGGAGAGCAATACGGCTACGCAAGTTGTCAGGCTGATTTTGCCTTAAGCTGGCTGCATCTCTGTCCGGCTATACTCATCCAATTCAGACCTGATATGGGTGCACGAGAAATTCCGCTTACGGTGAAAGAGCAGGACCTGCGCGACCTGGGCTTCGGCTCGGTGGTTTCCCGGGAGAGCAGGGCGCGACTGGTAAACCGCGACGGCAGCTTCAATGTCGAGCGCAGAGGATTGTCGTTCTGGCAGTCGTTCAGTCCTTACCATTTCATGCTGACCATCAGCTGGTCGCAGTTTTTTGGCATCACCTCGGCTTTTTATCTTCTGGCGAACACGCTGTTCGCCTGGGCTTACCTGTTGTGTGGGCCAACTTCGCTGGGGACCGCCTACGCAGGACTGGAGCACCACACCTTTCTGCGCGCGTTCTTCTTCAGTGTGCAGACGCTTTCCACCATCGGCTATGGCCAGGTATTTCCGGTGGGCCTGGGAGCGAATGCGCTGGTGACGCTGGAGGCGTTAAGCGGCCTGATTGGGTTTGCGATCGTAACCGGCCTGCTATTCGCGCGCTTCTCGCGACCCAGCGCCAGGCTGCTGTTCAGCCGCCACGCGGTGGTTGCGCCCTATCGCGGCATTAAGGCACTTGAGTTTCGGGTCGCCAACGCGCGCCGCAATGAGGTGATCGAGGTCTCGGCGAAGGTGATGCTCACTAAATTTGAGATGGCCGAGGGGGTTCGCACCCGCCGCTATTATCTTCTGCCGCTGGAGCGAACCAGCGTCACCTTTTTACCGCTGACCTGGACGGTGGTGCATCCCATCGACGAGAACAGTCCGATGTACGGCGAAACCCTGGAGACTCTGCGGCAGAGCCAGGCCGAGTTCATCGTGTTGCTGAGCGGATTTGACGAGACCGTAGCAGCGACGGTGAATCAGCGCACCTCGTTTATTCCGGACGAGGTATTGTGGGGCGCGCGTTTCGTTAATGCCTTCCTGATGGCGCAAACTACCGGGTCGAAAGTCAGCTTTGATATGCGCAAGTTCGACGCGGTGGAGCGCGTCGCACTGCCCGAGCTCGCATTAAAGGATTGACAGAAGCTGCCAAATCAAGAGAATGGTGTCCGGAATCCGCCGGGTTTGCTTGATAACGATTCGTAACTTGAACATCGATTGCTTTTGCGCCGGACACTGAAGTGCGGCGCGACATGAGAGGAGAGGCGAAGAATGGCAGACGGAATAGTAGGTGGAGTCCGGCGCGCGTCGGGCTGGTCGATTGCTCTTGGCATCCTGATGATCATCGCTGGGATGATCGCAATCTTTGCGCCGCTGGAAGCGGGCTTAGTAGTCGTCATCGTGGTGGGATGGATGGCCGTGTTTAACGGCGGAGCACAGCTTTTCTATGCCTTCAGTCATGAAGCCAAACACCGTTGGTTGGAAGCTTTACTGGGCATTATCTACATCATTGCGGGTATCTACCTGCTGATGCATCCGCTCGGCGGGTTGCTTGCGATCACCTTGCTGGTCGGCTCGTTCCTCGTGGTCTATGGCGTCTTCGCGCTGGTGCTGGCTTTCCGGATGCGACCGGGAGCGGGATGGGGGTGGGTGTTGTTCGACGCCATCGTCACCATCCTGCTGGGTATCCTGATCTACGTGCACTGGCCGTTTAACACCGAATGGGTGATGGGCACGCTGGTGGGCATCAGCTTTATCGTTTCAGGTCTGTCGCGCACCATGGTGTCGCTGGCGGTACGGCGACTCACAACCAGGGCGGCGTGATGACTTCCTAAACGCGCCCTCGGCGGCCGAGCATTATGATCAAGGCCCGTCCTCGCGGCGGGCCCTTTCTTATTGGATTTCACCTCGCCCGCAACAGCAGTACCGGCACGCTGACGGCGTGCTGCACGCGCGTGGCGGTGGTTCCCAGGAACAGATCGGCCAGGAAACGGTGGCCATGGGTGCTCATGGCGACCAGGTCACAGCCCTTCTGTTGAACCCAGTTGATGATTTCTTTTACTGGCTCGCCGTAAGCCAGTTCCGCCTCGGTGGGGATTCCCTGGTCGCGAAATTCTGACTTCACCTGCTCGAGATAGGCGGTGTCTTCGGTGATTTCGGGGCTAACCGCATCGGGCCCGTAGGTGCGGGCGGCCCATCCATCGGCAACGTGGAGCAACACCAGACGGCTGTGCGCGAGTAAGGCCAGGCGCTTGACGTGTTCAATGATTGCCCGGTCGGTAGCGGTGCCGTCGAGAGTGACCAGAATTTTGTCGTACATTGTCAGACCTCATCCAAAGGAGGGTTATTTCCCCACCACGATGTGCCACGCAGTCTTTATGGACTCGGGCAAACCGTAGACATCCATTGCAGTAATCAGGATCGCGCTGGTCCAACCGGTGAAGGTCAAGAACCAGCCATTCGTCCATGCACCCATGCGCTTGCGGGAACCGGTGAAGAACAACAGGGGAAACATGGCAAAGGGAAGCTGCAGCGCTAATACCACCTGGCTGAGCGTGAGCAGATCGGTGACGCTGCTGTCGCCGCGGATTCCGATAATGAGGATGGCCGGCAGGATCGCCAGCGTCCGCGTAATCAGCCGGCGCACCCACGGCTTGATGCGCCAGCGCATGAAACCTTCCATCACGACCTGGCCTGCCAGGGTGCCGGTGATGGTGCTGCTCTGTCCGCTGGCCAGCAAGGCAATCGCGAAAAGGGTACTGGCCAGAGTGGTTCCGAGCAGCGGCGCCAGGGTGAGGTAAGCTACGCGAATCCAGTCGCTGTCGGCACTGAAATGGACCGTCTGCCCGCCCAGGGTGGTGACGCTTTCCTTGCCGAAGAAGACCATGGCAGCGAGAACCAGGATGGCAGCGTTGACGAAAAAGGCGAGGGTGAGGGCGACGGTGGAATCAATGGTGTTGAACCGGATGGCCCGCCGCATGGACCGATCGTCCTTTTGCAACTGGCGGCTCTGCACCAGCGCAGAGTGCAGATACAGGTTGTGCGGCATTACGGTCGCGCCGATGATGCCGATGGCCACATACACCATGCCGACATGATGGAACTGGGGCACCATTCCAGCGGCCAATTCGCTGAAACTGGGCTTGGTTTGCGGCAGAATGAAAATCTCGATGAAGTAACAAACCGCAATAGTCGTGCTCAGCAGCAGCACCACCGCCTCGATAGTGCGCATGCCGAAGCTCTGCAAGCCCAGCAGCAGCAGCACGTCGAGGCCGGTGATAATCACGGCCCAGAGCAGCGGGATGTGAAACATCAGGTTGAGAGCGACGGCGCTGCCCAGCACTTCGGCCAGATCGCAGGCCGCAATGGCAGACTCACTGAAAAACCAGTTAGGCCAGCGCGTCCAAGTGGGAAACCAGTCGCGGCTGGCTTGCGCCAGATCCTTGCCGGTGACGACGCCTAAACGCGCCGAGATGACTTGCATGAAGATCGCCATAATGCTGGCGATTCCGACCACCCATAGCAAGCCGTACTTGAACTGCGCACCGGCTTGCAGGTCGGTTCCCCAGTTGCCGGGGTCCATGTAGCCGACGCTGATGAGTACGGCCGGCCCGACAAAGGCGCGCCACTGCTCCCAGAAGCCGGCTTCGTGCGAGGGTACATGCACCGAGTTGTGCATGCCCTCAAGCGAGAGTGAACCGGGTTGGGGCGTGGGGTCGGGCATGGCCTGATTCAAATTGAATCATGGATTGGGGCGGATGGATACCGGTCCGCACCGCGGGCTGACGCCGACGGCTAAGACAGATGTCGCCCTTCGGGCTGGCTCAGAGCACGCTCGGGGAGCTACTTCTTCACTACCTCCGCGATGAACACGGCGTAAGGCCCGAGTTCCATCGTTGGCAGGGTTTGGCCTCCCGTCTGTGATGTCAGCAACGTTTTCAACTGAGCGCCAGCAAATCTCTGCTTCGACAAATCGAAGCTCACCTTCTGCTCATTGGGCGACATGTTGAGAACAACGATCACGGCTTCATCTTTATACCGCCGGAGATACGACAGCACATTCGGGTCATCAGGGTTGAGCGCTAGCCAGTCGCCTTCGAGCAAGGCCGGGTTGGTTTTACGCAGCGCGATCAGGTCGCGGTAGAAGTTCAGTATCGAGCCTGGATCTTTCTGTTCGGTGGCAACGTTGTGGGTCTGATAACTGGTGGGAACCGGCAGCCACGGGATGCCGCGTGGTGAAGCCGGCGTTGGGCGCGTCGCTCCACTGCATGGGCGTGCGCTCGCCATCGCGGCCTTTTTCCTGTGGCCAACCCAGCCGACCGATGGGATCCTTCACGTCTTCGCGGCGCGTGGGATTGTTGTTTTGCATTCCAATCTCTTCGCCGTAATAAAGGATGGGCGTGCCCGGCAGGGTGAGATACATTCCTGCCAGCAGCTTGGCGATTTCATCGTTGTGCTTGCCGTCGCTGAAGCGGGTGTAAGCGCGCACAATGTCGTGATTGCTCATAACCCAGACCGGCCACTCGCCTGAGCCAACCACGGCGGCGATGTGATCGCGGAAAACACTGGCGGACAGTGGCGTGAGTTTGGTGAAGGCGAGGTCCATTGGCATCTGGATGCGATCGTGCTGCGGGCCGTAGTAGCGTTTGAGCTTCTCGATGGTATCGGTCCACGTCTCGCCGATCAGTACTGCGTCGTATTGGTTGGCGACCTTGCGCAGGCCCGACGAGGGCATCCATCACTTCCGGCAAGTTGGTGTTGTACTTGCGCTCCTGGCTGGGATCGCCGTAGGCATCTTTACCCGGCAGCGTGGGATTGTCGTGGAGGTTAGGATCTTCGAACAGTGTGTCGACCGCATCAAGGCGGAAGCCAACGACTCCACGCTTGTACCAGAAGCGCGTGACATCGAACATGGCGTCTTTCACCTTGGGATTGCGCCAGTTCAGATCGGGCTGCTGGGGATAGAAGAAATGGTAATAGTACTGATGGGTCTTGGCGCTCCATTGCCAAGCCGAGCCGCCGAAGGTTGAGGTCCAGTTATTGGGCGGCTGATTCGGACCCTTGCCATCGCGCCAAATGTACCAGTCGCGATAAGGGTTGGTCTTCGACTTCTCCGACTCGAGGAACCACTTGTGCTGGTCGGAGGTGTGGTTGACGACCAGGTCGAGTACGATGCTGACTCCGTCTTTCTTACCGCGATCTTGCATGCGGTCGAAGTCTTTCAGGGTGCCGTACATGGGATCGATATCGACGTAATTCGAAACGTCGTAGCCAAAATCGACCTGCGGCGACGGGAAACACGGCGTGATCCAGATGGCATCGACGCCGAGCCACTTCAGGTAATCCATTTTGGAGGCGATGCCGTTCAGGTCGCCGATGCCGTCGTTGTTGCTGTCCATGTAGCTGCGGGGATAGACCTCGTAGAAGACAGCGTGCTTCCACCAGGGATGGCCTTCGGCATCGACGGCAGAGTTGTTCGATTGCGCGAACGCGAAACACGAGAGGAGGAGCAGAAGCAGCGGAATACGAAGCGTGGGTTTGAGCACGCGAGAGCCTCCGGGAGCCGAAAAGGGGAGTTTACTTCATGGGAGGGCGGGCGGACCGGCACGCATGGAACAAAAGTCTTCCTATGGCAATAATCGAGGTCTTCCTAAACGAGGAACTCCCCACGGCAGTCGATGTAGCTGCTCCCCGGACCACCCGATTGCTAGTTGCTTCTTATCACTCCCACTCGATGGTTCCCGGAGGTTTCGAGGTGATGTCGTAGACCACGCGGTTGATACCCGGCACTTCGTTCACGATGCGGCTGGAGATGGTCTTCAGAACTTCATGAGGCAACGGTACCCAATCGGCGGTCATGCCGTCTTCGGAGGTCACGGCGCGAATGGCGCAGGTGTAGGCGTAAGTGCGCTGATCGCCCATCACGCCGACGGACATCACCGGAAGCAGCACGGCGAATGACTGCCAGACCTTGTTGTAGAGGCCGGCTTTCTTGATCTCGGTGACGACGATCTCATCAGCCTCTTGAACCAGCTTGACGCGATCAGGGGTGACCTCGCCGAGAATACGCACCGCAAGGCCGGGCCCAGGGAAGGGCTGGCGTTGCAGGATTTCTTCGGGCATGCCAAGGTCGCGACCGATGCGGCGAACTTCGTCTTTGAACAGATCGCGGAGGGGCTCGATGAGTTTGAGCTTCATTACGTCGGGCAGGCCGCCGACATTGTGATGGCTCTTGATGGTCACCGACGGGCCGCGCACGGAAACCGATTCGATGACATCGGGATACAACGTGCCCTGCACCAGCCAGTCGACTTTTCCATGCTGTTGCTCGAGACGATGCGCCTCTTCTTCAAAGACGGCAATGAATTCGTTGCCGATGATCTTGCGCTTGCGCTCGGGATCGCTGACGCCAGCGAGCTTAGTGAGGAAGCGTTCGGTGGAGTCGACGGCGTCGATGTTGAGGCCGAGCTTGTCGCGCAGGTTCTTCTGCACGCTGGCGAACTCGTTCTTGCGCAGCACGCCGTTGTTGACGAAGATGCAGGTGAGCTGATCGCCGATGGCACGATTGACCAGCACGGCGGCGACGGAAGAATCCACTCCGCCGGAAAGGCCACAGATTACGCGGCTTGTGCCAACTTGTTCGCGAATGCGGGCGACGGTTTCGTCGATAAAACGTTGCGGCGTCCAGTTCGGCGTCAGTCCGCATATATCGAAGATGAAGTTGCGCAGGATGGCAGTGCCCTGCGGAGTGTGGTGTACCTCGGGATGGAACTGCACTGCCCAGTACTTCTTCGCGGAATTCTGAATGGCGGCGACCGCGTTATCGCTTTTAGCGATCAGCTCGAAACCGTCCGGCAGTTTTTCCGCCTTGTCGGCATGCGACATCCAGACGGCGAGCGGGCCTTCGAGACCTTTGAACAGCGCCGAGTTGGCGTGCAGCAGGTCGACTTTGGCGTGTCCATACTCGTGCTTGTCGCCTGGAACCACTTTGCCGCCGAGCTTTTGGGTCATGAATTGCAGTCCGTAGCAGATGCCCAGCACGGGCAAGCCGAGATGCAGCACGCGTTCATCGGCGGGCGGCGCATCATCGTCGTAGACCGAGCATGGGCCTCCGGACAAGATGATGCCGGCGGGATTGTGCTTTTTGACTTCTTCGAGTGAGGCGGTACAGGGCAGGACGACGGAAAAGACGTTTTGTTCGCGGATGCGGCGCGCAATGAGTTGGGTGTACTGCGAGCCGAAGTCGAGGACGACGATAGATTGAGTTTCCACTATTTACTCTGACAGAGGATTCATAGAGTGTAAAGTGCTGGGCGGTGTTCGAGAATCGCTTTCGCCTTTCGCTCTTCGCCGGAAGTCGACAAAAAGCCCATCGCAGCTGAAGGTGCCCCAACGACGTACGTATAATCCGACTCGAAGCCCGTTCGCAACTCCGAAGCGGAGCGCGAAAGGCGAACCGCGGGTGACGATCCATGCCCTTCAAGCGTAGCAATAAGATCTACGACGAGCACATGCTTTACGAGTATGCCGTGGGCGCGCTGGGGCGGCGCATGCGCACGGTCGCGGAACTGAAGCGGCTGATGCGCGACCGGGTTCGCGAACAGCCGCATGCCGAGTTGCTGGTCGATGTGGTGATTGCGCATCTGAAGGAGCAGAAGTACCTGAACGACACCAACTACGCCGAGAGTTACACCAGCTTTCGTAAGGAGAACGAGAAGTTCGGCAGGCGACGTGTCGTGCAGGACCTGAAAACCAAGGGCGTCCACCCCGATATCATCGATAAAACCATCAATGCTGCTTATGCTGACGTCAACGAAGAGCAACTGGCGCGGCAATATCTCCACCGCAAGCGCCTGAAAAAGCCAGCCGATCAGAAGCAGGCGGCGAAGGTGTTCCGAAACCTGACGCGAGCGGGGTTCAACGCGCAGATCATCTTCCGCATTCTGAAGAAGTGGGACGTGGACGACGAAACGCTCAGTGCACTGGAAGCTGAGTCGACCGAAGCCGAGGCTGAAGCAGCGCCGGATAGTTAGGCGGTGACGGTGTTGATCGCAGGTGAACAGCGCAAATCCGCAAGCGAAGGTTCGTTCCTGACGCGCAAGGCGGTGCTTGCTCTGATTGCGGTGACTTTAGCGATCCACGATGCCGAGGAGTACTTCGCCTTCCCGCTGTTCCTGAGGTCCCTTGATGGCCGGCTGTCGAGATGGCTTCCGGCGCCGGCGTTGCAACACAGCATGGGAAGTCTTCACCTCGCGCTGATTCTGGCGACCGTGCTGCCTGCGATTGTTATCGTCTGGGCGATCTTCTCGCCGCGCCACTGGCTGCTCATAGCGGCGCTGCTGGTCGAGGCCGTCTTGCTGGTGAACGCTCTGTTCCACATGCTCGCAGCGGGGCTTCGAGGCGGGTACGTTCCCGGGCTGGTTACTGCGGTGTTGATAAACCTGCCGTTTGGCTGGTACGTGTTTCGCAGAGCGGTTCGAGAGGGCTGGATTCGTCGTTCGGTGGTCTGGCAGCTTATAGCCGTAGCGGTCGCCCTGCATTTGGTATGGCTAGGCAGCGGCCTTCTTTCGGCGAAGCACGCGATGCCGCAATGATCGAATTGCTCCTGGCTGCTTCCGGGTGGCTCGCTCCGTCATCTAAAGACTGTGAGCACCACTAGCAATAGCATTATTCAGCCGCGTGCGGGCGAGCGACAGCTCCTGACGGCGCGCCTTATCCGTTCGGTTGCGCTTTCCGATGGTACCAAGCACCTTGAACTGGAAGTCGGTGGCGCCGACGTATTCAACTTCGTTCCCGGCCAGTTTGTTTCCATCAAGCTGCGCAAGCCCGATGGCAAAGAACACACGCGCGCTTATTCCATTGCGTCGGCACCACGGGGAGATACCAGGTTCGATCTGTGTTTGAACCGGGTCGATGCAGGCTTTCTCTCTAACTGGCTGTGCGACCTGGAGGTGGGAACGGAGCTGGAATTTCACGGGCCGCACGGGATGTTCACGTTGCGCGAGCCGGCACGGGATTCAATCTTCATCGCGACGGGAACAGGGATTGCTCCAATCCGCGGAATGATTCACTGGCTGTTCGAAAAGCCTGAGCGGCACGAAGGTCACGAGTTCTGGCTAGTGTTTGGTACGCGCTTCGAAGAGAACATCTACTATCGCGAGGAGTTCGAGCGTATTGCGCGCGAGCATCCGAATTTCCATTACGTGCCGACACTCAGCCGCTGCGGCGAGTTGTGGACGGGGTGTAAAGGTTATGTGCAGGACCAGGTGCGCGAGATCGCAGGCGAACGCAAAGACATGCAGGCGTATATCTGTGGACTGCACCAGATGGTGGACGCCAACCGCAAGCTGCTGAAAGAAGAACTGGGCTGGGACCGCAAGCAGATCGTGTTCGAGCGCTATGACTGAGGCTGGTTCTGGTCAAGGACCTGTGCATCAGCGTTTTCGAGAGGAGCTCTCAACCCAGACATTCCACTCGCGTTCGCTAATCTCACGGGCCGCAGCAGCGAGCACTTTGGCGGTTTCCTCAACTTCGGATGCCAGCCACTCCCAGTCGTTCAGTTCAAGAAGCACAATCATCGCGGCGAGAGCGATTCGTTTATTGCCGTCGACGAATGGATGGTTCCTGAGCAATCCCCAACCATAGGAGGCAGCCAGTCGAGGCACCGTGACTCGGGATTTGTAAGCGACGAGATGTTTGGGGCGAGCGAGCGCAGAATCCAAGGCGTTGGCGTCGCGCAAACCTTCCGTTCCGCCGTACCGCACGATCAATTCACGGTGGATCGCCTCAACGGCGCGAGTTGTCAGCCACCGCGGGCGCTTCACTTGGCCAATTCACGATAGGTATTGCGATGACGTGGTTCGGTGCGACGAAAGGCCTCGAGTTGCTCAGAAAATTCGGCGTCGTAGGGTGATATTTCGATGCCCGAACTCGTCTGGTGGAGGGTGAGCTCGCTGCCCTCTTCGATCCGCAGATATTCGATTGCTTGTTTGGGGAGGAGCACTCCATATCCGCTGCCGATTTTGCGCAGTTTCGTCTTCATGGCCGATATTATAACATTTGTTATAACAACGGGCTGAGGGAAGTCGGTTGGAGAAACCAGCGCGCGCGAGATATTCAGGCAGGCGCAACTCTATTCAGAGTGCCCGTCTACTCATGAGAGTGGCTGCGCTCATGATGACCATGTGGATAACTCGCCACGTGGGCGCAGCTCAAGCTGTCCCCTTCAACGCGCCTTGCATCGCATTACCCTGTTAGAATCGTAACTGCCCCTAGTAGACCCTGATGGATCCTTCACTCATCCGAAATTTTGCCATCATCGCCCATATCGATCATGGGAAGAGTACCCTTGCCGACCGTCTGCTGGAGCTCACCGGCTCGCTGACGGCGCGCGAGATGCAGGAGCAGGTGCTCGACGCGATGGATTTGGAGCGGGAGCGGGGTATCACCATCAAAGCCCATTCGGTACGCATGATGTATCCCGCGGCGGATGGCAAGACCTACCAGCTCAACCTGATTGACACTCCGGGGCACGTGGACTTCAGCTACGAAGTCTCGCGGTCGCTGGCTTCGTGCGAAGGCGCGCTGCTGGTGGTGGACGCGTCGCAGGGAGTCGAGGCGCAGACACTAGCCAACGCCTATATCGCTATCAACAACGGGCTGGAGATCATTCCCGTCATCAACAAGATCGATCTACCGAGCGCCGACATCGAACGCACCAAAGAGATGATTGAGGGCGCGGTAGGGCTCGATGCTTCGCATGCGATGCCGATCAGTGCGAAGACGGGCCAAGGTGTGCCGGAAATATTGGAAGCGATCGTGCAGAAAATTCCGCCTCCGAAGGGCCGCGGAGCACATCAGCTACAGGCGCTGATCTTCGATTCATGGTTTGATCCCTATCGCGGTGTGGTGGTGCTCGCCCGAGTGATTCAAGGGGTACTGAAGAAAGGGCAGAAGATTCGTCTGATGTGGAATGGCCACAGCTTCGAGGTGGAGACGCTCGGCGTGCTCACGCCCAAGCCGGTGGAAGTCGACGAGTTGTCGGCCGGCGAAGTCGGGTTCCTTATCGCCAACATGAAGAACGTTGCCGACACTAAGATCGGTGACACCATTACGGACGACGCCAATCCTGCGATCGAGCCGCTGCCCGGATTCGAAGAGCTGAAGCCGATGGTGTTCGCCGGCCTCTACACCGTCGACGCGCATGAGCACACGCTTCTGCGCGAGGCGCTGGAAAAACTACGGCTCAATGACTCATCGTTTTTCTTTGAGCCAGAGAGCTCGGTCGCGTTAGGTTTCGGATTTCGTTGCGGCTTCCTCGGCCTGCTGCACATGGAGATTATCCAGGAGCGGCTGGAACGCGAGTACGACCTTGACCTGATTACCACGGCCCCGAGCGTGCGTTACAAAATCACGATGACCGACGGAAGCGTGCTCGAGGTCGATAATCCTTCGCGCTGGCCCGATCCCAGCGAGATTGCGAAAATTCAAGAGCCCATCATCACCGCTACGATTCTCACGAACGAAGAATTCGTCGGCGGCATCTTGAAGCTGGTGGAAGATAAACGGGGAAAACAAAAGGCATTTGAGTACGTTAGTCCTACTCGGGTGATGCTCACTTACGAGTTGCCGCTGAACGAAATCGTGCTCGACTTTTACGATCGTCTGAAATCCGTATCGCGCGGTTATGCGTCACTCGACTACCACCTTACGGGAAGCTGGGAGTCCCCGATGGTGAAGCTCGACATTCTGGTTTCGGGAGATCCTGTCGATGCGCTTTCCATAATCGTGCACCGCGATTTCGCATACGAACGTGGCAAGGCCCTGGTTTCAAAAATGCGGGAGCTCATCCCGCGGCAGATGTTCGAGGTGGCTATCCAGGCGGCTATCGGTGCCAAAGTCATAGCCCGGGAAACCGTTGCAGCCTTGCGCAAGAACGTGATTGCAAAGTGTTACGGCGGCGACATCTCGCGAAAACGCAAGCTGCTGGAGAAACAAAAAGAAGGCAAAAAGCGAATGAAGCGCATCGGTCGAGTCGACATTCCGCAGGAAGCGTTCCTCGCAGTTTTGCGTGTCGGCGAGAGCTGAGTACCGCCGTCGTATACCTCTTCCGTCTAGCGGGCACCACACTTCAGTGGAGTTACTTCCCACCCGTTACCGGGGTAACAAATGTGCAAAAGTCCGGTTCTGTGAGGCTTCGTCGTTTTATCTCTTGATTTTCCCAGACGGAGAGTAGAAGGCGGTCAACTTAATCGAAATGAGTTACTTACGTGTGCCTTAAATTCGGGGCAAGTTGGTGCACCAAGGAAACTCATTGAGAATGCAAGAGTGAAGGCCCTGTCTTGCACAATGTTTTCCACAGGCTTACTTCATAAGAAAGCCGCCCCGGTTGAGGGCGGCTTCCACTTTTAGGACTGTTCGAAAGCTACTGCTTGGGTGGCGTAGCGGCGGCAGGCTTCGGGCTGGTCCCGGCGGGCTTGGCTGCGCCAGTCGTGCTGCCAGCTGGCCGCGCCGGAGCAGGCACGCCAGACTGCGCGTTGTAAGCGTCAACTATGGGCTTGGTCACATCCACGCCGGCGGTCGCCCAGAGTAGCGGGCCCTGCGGCCAAGGATTGGACGAATCCAGCAGAAGCGTGAAGCCGTTCTCTTTGGCGTACTTGTCGATCACGGGCGCCATCTTTTGCAGAATGCGCTGCGCTACCTCGTTCTGCTGTTGCTGAAATTCATTCTGTGCATCTTCGGCCGACCGCTGCAGGCTCTTCTGCTTGGTTTCGATGCTCTTGACGAGGCTGGCCCGGGCATCCTCGTTCATCTTGTCGCCCTGGGTATTGAGCTGCTTCTTGAGATTGTCGATCTCAGTGTTGAGGTTCTGCAGTTCAGTTCGTTTGGGCTCGAATTTTTTTGCCAGAGCTTCAAAATCGCGTCCGCCTTCATTGGTGGCCACGATCGCCTGCTGAATGTCGATGATTCCGACTTTGGAAGTGCCAGGCGCGGCAGTGGAGGTCGTAGTGGTGGTCGCAGGGGCAGCGGGCGAAGATGCGGGAGTCGCCGAGCCGGATTGGGCCATCACCGTAATCGAGCACGCCAGGACGGCGAGGCCTAGATAGGTACGTTTCATTGCTTTTGCCATTGACTCCTTGAAAATGCTCCGGGAATTCCTCAGACGTTCCAGCCGCGGGCAGCAGCCTCGACTCTCACTAGGCGGTAGGGGACGTAGGGAGCGGGAACATAGCCCGACTCCAAACACACCCAGCCGGAAGATTCGGCGGTGCGGATTCCTTATTATAGAGAAGCCGATTCTACAGCGTCAAACTTCTTGATTCAGACAGGAATCGCAGACTGCTGGAAGGTCAGGCCGGTATTGACCGACGACGCGGTGGGGCAAGGAGTAATTGAGACCGGAATGGTGGCCGTGGCGCAGAGCC
Organism: uncultured Acidobacteriaceae bacterium; assembly: GCA_963791965.1. Taxonomy (GTDB): domain Bacteria; phylum Acidobacteriota; class Terriglobia; order Terriglobales; family Acidobacteriaceae; genus CAVVDY01. The sequence goes on from CAWBUK010000011.1 coordinate 1,095,350, forward strand.
GCGAGGACCAGTTGCCGTAAGCCCGGTTGAGGCGCGAGCGAGGTGACCAATCGCCACCAAAGCGGACTCGCAGGGCCGACGAATCTCAACGATGCGGTGTCCAAACATCGCGGTGCGGCTCTGCTATACTAAGCACGGTTTGCTACGCGGATGCAGCCATGCATTTGTGTTTACTGTTTGTGGAAAGCGAACTGGTGCAGAGTCAGCGAATACCCGGCGGCTCCCTTGCGGAAGCGCGCATTTCACTGCTCCGCTTTACAACTTGCCTAAACGTTCGGGGAGTGGCTCAGCCTGGTAGAGCACCTGGTTCGGGACCAGGGGGTCGGAGGTTCAAATCCTCTCTCCCCGACCAATTCTTTTCAAGCATGTACGGCAGCCGCGAGACCGTCAAAACCGACCCTGTGGTTTTCTCCCAGATTTCGCCAGGCGCTGGAGCGCCCCCAACCGCATAAAAACTGCACGACAGACCCCTCACCCGATGCAAGACCCTTTACAAATCGACCACAGTGCTGTGATGGAAAAACGAGGTTCGCTAGCCCTTCGCAAACTGATGAAAGGACTCTAAATTCCCCAAAGCCGGCTGGGCGACGGGTGGTCTGGGGCCGCATCCGCGCAAAGGGCCTGTTACGTCCAACTGGCGGCGCCAATGCGCTTGCAGGATGCTGGCCGACTTGCCAGGAGTCTCCCACATGCCGGTTTATCGGCTAAGGGCCGAAGACATCGGGCGATTGGAGATCTCAATGAGCGCATCGCTCTGCAGTCAAGAGTCGAGCCAAGGGTCACTTATGGGTAAAGGCGACTATTCGGCCGCGCGGCGAGAAGCCTGTTCTAACCAAGCCTTCGCCGCCAGCCTCAGCCGTATCTCGTGCATGACGATCGTCAAAACGTCCAACTCCTATTTCGCCTGCACTAGCCCCTCAATAACCGCAGCAAGTTTATCGAGTATCTGGTTCCAGCCCTCCATTTGACCGCTATTTTTCGCGCTCTCCATGGGTTCATTTCCAATGAAGGTGAGTTTCGTCTGGCCGTTTCCGATATCCTCAAAAAGAGTCACGTCGTAAGCACCCTCGATGGCTTCATGTTCTATTCCCAATTGCGCAGGGTCAACCTTGTTTCCCTCCGCGTCGGAAAAGTACATGAGGGAAACGATCTTCTCGTGCAGAACAATCTCGTGGTATTCAACCGCATTCCAGAACTCCTGCCCATCCGGCGCCTTCATGCAGCAGAGAAGTTTTCCTCCAACGCGAAAATCCATCTGGCAAACGGGCGCAGTAAAGCCCTTCGGTCCCCACCACTGCATCACGTACTTCGGGTCTGTCCACGCCTTCCAGACCAGCTCGCGTGGGGCATCAAAAACTCTTGTAATAACCATCCGCTCAATTTCGCTAACCGTGTTTTTTGTCATCTCTGACCTCCTCTTTTTTCATTCGATTTACAACTACGTCCAGCTTGTCGAAACTCTCTTCCCAGAATCGGCGATAGCTAATCGCCCAGTCGCTGACTGTCTTTATCGCCTCGGGCCTAAGCGTGCACACACTCTCTCGTCCACGCTTCGCCTTGATCACGATCCGCGCCCGCACCAAGTAGGCGATATGTTTTGAAATCATCTGCTGGGAGAGTGCAAACGGTTCCGTCAACCCATGCACAGTGGCAGGTCCATGTGAGAGTCGTTCGATCATCGCCCGGCGGGTTGGATCAGACAAAGCCGCAAATGTTGTATCCAATTTATCCACAACCATATAGTTGTGGATTGTCTGGTCAATGTCAAGTGGGAATTTTGCGATTCTTGATTTCTGTTCCCTGATCTCTGATGCCTGACACCCTGCGCTGATGGATACTCTGCGCCGCATCGGGCCGGCAGGGCTATGGCGCCGGCATCAGGGGCAGGAAGAATGCGGATTGTCTCCGGAACCTTCTCGGTGTCTCGCCGCCCTGTTGGCAAGTGATGTTTGCCAGACGACTCGCTAGGACCTACGCAGTGAGTGGTAAATCGCCGATGCGCTCAGCGATAAGTCCTGGCAAGCCACATGGCCGAATAGTCGGCAACTCGTGGAAGTCCCTGGTCGTTGCATGTAGACTCCGCGTTCCTGCCTCGGATTGAAATTCCGCGTTACTGAACATTCTCGAAAATTCTCCCTCGTAGTCGTCAGGCCTGAGCGCTGGGCTCAAGGACTGAGCGGTCGCGAGGCTTGGAGAAGGCGGGAGCGACCGCCCAGGCTACACTCAGCAGCAAAATGCAAATCACAATCCAGCCTTGGAGCTGCAACCGCGGGTTTTGCTGCGCGAATAACACGGCAGCAGCAGAACCCAACGCTAAGGTCCACACAGCGAGACCGTAAGCGAGCAGGTTACGCCTGAAGAAGAAGACGCACATCGCGACGACTGCTGCCGCCTGCACCAGAAGCTCCGTATAGGCCAGGAGAAACTCCCCAAGTGTGTGGGTCTCGCCGGGCAGTATTCCGGCCAGCGCCAGCAGACCGAGAGCGATTGCCAGCCAGCGCTGGCGCGACCAAAGAGTTTGTGCGATCCGTGACACCAGAGCAAGGACGACAAGCGCCGTAACCGTTCTGGTTGCAGCTCCGGCTATTGCCGACAGGGCTGGGAAGGCGCTTACGATGAGCTGCGGGCTGCTGATTTGCGGCAGGGCATAGGCATGGAACGCAACCAGCAGAACGGCATTCAACTTGTACAAGCCTGCCGCCAACGCTGCCGCCGTTGCCGTAAGGAGAAGGGCGTTGAGCGCAGCCGGGCGACGATTGCTGGGCGCGAGCCATTCCGGAAAATCGGGCTCTAAACAGAAAAGAACGGCAACCGATGAACAAAAGAGCAGAGCTTGCACCACCGCCGACATGAAGAGTCCAACATAGCTAATCGTCTGGAATGTCCTTAGCGGCACGGCGGTATCGTAAGCGCGGTATATCTGCGCCAGGTTCATTAGTGAACCGACGAATCCCAACCCGGCAATCAGCAGCCCATAACGAATGGCTCGCGCCCAGGGAAGGGTGTGCTTTCTTGTGGCATCGACCAGAAGCCGTATGCCGAAAAAGCCCAAAGTTCCGATGAGCCCAATCCCCAAAACCGTGCCGGTGATGGAGAGGAAGTTCTGTTTGGTGCGTGCCCGCCGGAACGTTTCCGGCACTTTCCAGAAGGATTGGAGTGATGTCACGCGGTCGCCGCTCACGCCAACCTCCACCCGATAGTGCGCCTCGCCAACATTCCGGCGGTCGCCGGGAGGGGCTTCCCATACCAGCGTGTAATCGCGACGCGCTTTACGTTTTTGCGAGCTGGACTCTTTCACGTCCATCGCGGCGGTGTCGATTCCATGGGCGGCAGCGAAGGCCGCCGCCAGTGCGCGCGCATCGGCCTCGGGCAGATCGGCGCCGGGCTGATCTTCCGGCATGTCCTGCTGGAAGTCGAGGATTGCCCCGGTCTCGGGGTGGACGGATATGTCGACCTCGTCTTTTTGCAGTGGGCGGTAATAGCGCACCGCCCATTGACGGATTGGCCGGTAACGTTCGTACATTGCGGCCACATCTGCCAGCGAGCGCCGCTCGAGCATGTATAGGCCAGAAATCCCAGACCATTCCTCATCTGGAGAGGCGATTACGCGGTATTGGTCCGCTTCTAATCCAAGCTGCTTGAGGAAATGCGCGGCGGAAGCGCGAATCGCGCTTTCCGGCAACCGATAGCGTGGGAAGTCGCCGAGTCGCGAGACGGGGATAAACGCCACGGCCGCCGCTAGCAACAACACGCAGATGGCAACGACACGGGCGCGATAGGTCAGCGGCACGGAAGAGATGGTCGCCGCAGCAGTCGTTTCTGTTGGAGCAGGAATCGATGTCGAGGCGGCGATGGACTCCTCCGCGTTGGTCAGTCCGATCTCCGGATCGAAGCCGCCGCGACGCACGTATTCGAATAACGCGAATGCAACGGGCAGGGCGACGATTCCGGCGCTGGCCAATCCGGACAGCCGAAAATACATGCTGTGTGATCGCAGCAGCAGCAGGGCGCTGTACATGGCATCCGTGGAGTAGTGCCACACCACGGTCGGGAGAATGCCCCAGCGCAACATGACCGCGCCGAGGATGACTCCGGCGATTCCAACTTCAACTCCCCGGATCCAGAACGGCTGCTGGGGATAGCCGGCATGGCCAAAGCCCCAGATGAAGCCCGCGAGCAGGAGTGCCAGCCACGTGACTCGTACCAGCTTCTTGAAGAATGGAATGGCAAACACGCGAAACAGGAATTCTTCTGAAACGGCGGGGAAAAAGCCGAAGAAGAGAACAAACAACCAGGGGAAACGGGTGTTCAGCAGATCGTCGTAAGGAACATCGGCAGGGGACCATGCCCCGAACTTGTAGGCCACCATATAAAAGGCGATTTGGTAGGCGACAAAGATGCCAGTTAACGTGACGCCGAGGACGGAACCGCGAAGGAAGCTTTTGGTGTGCAGGCCGCGGAAGCTGAAGAGATTTTCCAGGGAGACCTGTGACCCCAAGTATTCGCGATAGAGCGGTTCGGCTGCCGCCGTCAGCAAGGTGAGCAAAAGGCCAACGCCCAGCGCCCCCAGCAGAGTTTGCAGGAAGGCCTGGGTGAGGAAACTTTGGTAAGAATCGGTAGTTGGATATCCGTACTTGGTAAGCGGAAAGGTATTCCAACTGGACAAGAAGGACAGAACTGCGCCGACTGATCCGACCGTCAGCGCCAGTCGGCGGCGCACATTATGATGGCGGATGGCAATCACGAATACGGCTAGCAAGCCGATCACCAGCAGAAACAGCAATGCCGAGTCGACTGTCTGCGCAGCCTGATTGCGAGAGCGCAGGCTCTGGTAGTTGCGTAGCCAGGTTTCGGGCACCTTCAGATACTCGTGGAACCCACCGATTTCGTTGCCGAGCACCGCGACCTGGAGGCGATATCGCGCCTCGTGTACCGCAAAGTCGCGTTCCTGCCAGGTGAAGGAATGATCGGTTCGAGCCTGGCGAACGGTGCTGGAAGCCTCCACAAATTCGAGTGTGCCGAGATCGACGCCTATGGTGTCGCGCAGGAACTGCTCCGCCAGTTCGCGAGCCTGCTGCTGCGTGATACTGGTCTTGGGATCAGCCTCGGGAATCAGGTGAGCAAAGCCGGCCAGTTGGCCTTGAGGGGTGATGTCGACGGTGAATTCTTCCTTTTGCAGGGGACGGAACCAGCGATTCGACCAACGCCACAGCCTGATTTTGGAGCCCATCAGTTGGTTGGCTTTTTCCAGACCGATTTCACGCTCCAGAAAAATTTTTGCCTCATCGTCGTATTGGAACCGGGAGGCGTGTTGGTAGGAACTGACGGCGAATCCGCGGCTGTCGAGGAATCTGCGCGCAAAATCCTGCGACTGCTCGCGATTTACCCGGAAGTCGATGGATGCCTGTGGGAATGCCCGATAGAAATATCTGACCGAAAACCAGACAGTGAGAGCAAAAACCGCAAGGCAGATTGCTAGAAAAAGCCAATCCGCTCTTTCCAGGCGAGAACGCGAAGAGCTGGGTTCAATCGCGGGTTGTGCCGCAACATGATCGGATGCAGTCACCGGTATGCTCCTCAATTGCTTATGTAACAAGGTGAATGGAACATCGAGTTGAAGGGCTGTGGCGTCAATGTAATTTTATGAGGAGGCAGCAATCAAGGCGCTGTTTTTTCGTCTGGATGGTCGAGCCTTAGGTGTATGACAGACAATAAACGCCGTTATACTCACCATCCCGATGTGCAAGGCCAGCCCGGGATTGCCCATGGTAAGGCTGTGAGCCTGGCAACCCCGGCGCGTCGCCGACGATGGAAGTGGGTTGTAGACCGTAACGAACGAGAGCTATCCTCCGAGGGGTGGGCCTGATCGAAATCGCGCCTGATCCCGAATCTTGCGCGCTACCGATTCGAGAAATTCCTCATCGGTCTGGGCGGGGTCGCGCACCAGCCCACTCTTCTGCTGCATCCGGTCGGAGATCTTGATTGCCGTGTTCACGCGCACACCGGCATCGAGGTCCCAGCGACGGTTTAAGAACGTTTCTATAATGACCAAGTCGGCATCGGTCAATGCGTTATGGGCTGCCGCATTCTCGTGCGTAGTCGAATCCCCAGTGCTCCAGTCGGGTTTCACGTGCGGGGAATTCTTGTCGTACACCACGATCGTCCCTGCCACGTAATCGCCAAGCCGCCGATTCTGGCGGCTGATCAGCATGGTAACGATTCCCACGGCGTAGAACATGAAGCCATCCACGGCTCGCATCAGGTTGCGACCAATGCCTTCAACCGCAGTGATGGGGCGGCCGCTATCCTTTAGTACCCGAATCCCAACGGCGCGCTTGCCAGGCGTTTGCCCATGCCACAGAACTTCAAAAGCGGCGAAGTAGCCCCAGTAGATACAAAAGAAGAAGAGAATAGCTATCGCCGGAGCCCACCGATCGGGGATGCCGGGAATCTTTCGGCCGAGGCCTGCCGCTCCGAGGGCCAGCAGAACTACTAACACGTACAGGCCGACCTGAATTAAAGTGTCCAGTGCAAGAGCGAGGAAGCGGCTGCCGATTCCGGCCAGCGAGAACTCCAGGGCGATTTGCTCTGGAGTGTCAACGCTGACTTGATCGCTGGGATACACCTTTGATCTCCAATTCGTGGCTTGAAAAACGTAAACCGCACTGGACGCGGCTTGAAAAATTGCTCGACCAGAGCCGCACCAAGGGACTCAAATCCCTCGGCCGAGACGATCTACGCGACCTGGGTTTACTCTACCGGCAGGCTGCCTCAGACCTGGCTGTGCTCCGCGCTGACAGCAGCGCCGCCCACTTCGCGCAGTATGTAAATGAGTTGCTGTCCCGCGCTCACAATATCATTTATTCCGGCCATCGCACGAGCTATACCAGCTCGGTGCTTACATTTTTTAATCAGACGTACCCTGAGATTTTCCGGCGCAATCTTCCGTACGTCCTAGTTGCCTTCATCCTTTTCCTGGGAGGCGCGGTGATCGGCAGCTTCCTGACGCTTCAGGACCCCGATTTCCAGCTCAAAATTCTCGGCCCGCAAATGATTCACACCATCGAGCGCGGCGAGATGTGGACGCACTCCGTGTTGGCTGTCAAGCCGCTGGCCTCCAGCTCGATCATGACTAACAATCTGAGCGTGGCATTTACCACGTTCGCCGGCGGTATCACCGCGGGATTGGGCACTATCTACCTGGTGGTATTTAACGGGATCCTGATAGGGGTGATCGGTACGGCGTGCAGCCAGGCAGGGATGAGCCTTAAGTTGTGGAGCTTCGTCGCTCCCCATGGGGTGCTGGAGCTGCCGGCGATCTTCATCTCTTCTGCTGCAGGATTGCGGCTGGCAGCTGGCCTGCTTTTTCCCGGGGTGATGTCGCGCCGCGAATCGCTGGTCGCGGCCGGGCGCGAGGCAGTGCAACTGCTGTTGGGCTGCATCCCTATGCTGTTTGTGGCCGGTATCATCGAAGCCTTTGTATCGCCGACCGAGCTCGCGCCGACGCTCAAGTTCGTGCTGGCAGCCTCCCTGTTTACCATGCTTTGTTTGTATCTCTCGGGATTCTTCAGTCGAGCCGGCAGCCTGCTAGCGAACAAGGTCAAAGCCGGTTACGCTGCTTGATTTCCAGGTAGTGGTTGACCAGCGTCGTTGTGAGCGTGGCGTAGTTCACGTCGAGCGCCAGCACCCCCCGCTCATGCATGCGGGCGAGTAAACGTTCGCGGCGATGTATCACCTCTTGGGCCGCCGCAGCCTGATACATGGCGTCCGCATCCTTGGGATAAAGCAGCGCCGCCTGCGAGAGATCCGGTTGACCGATAACGGCAAACAGCACGAGATGTGGCGGAGCCAGCAACATGGCAGCGTCCACCACCTCGGGCGTCATCGAAGTCTCCGCCAGATCGGTCAACCAAACCACCAGACTGCGACGCTTCTGCAAGCTCGTTAAGGCACTGACGGCGCGCAGATGATCGGCCTCCGCGCTTTCCTCCAGCACATCGGTCAACTGCTCCATAATCTGCCGCAGGTGGGTGCCCCCGTGGCCCGGCAGCATACGCTGCTGGATGGTGCGGCCGTAGGCCAGTAGCCCTACTCGGTCACCGCCGCCCATCGCGACCTCAGATAAAGTAAGCGCTGTGTTTACCGCCGAATCCAATTTGCTGATTGAGCCCACCCGCGTTCGCATCAGGCGTCCACAGTCCAGCACCAGCCAAATGGTTTGGCTTCGCTCAATTTGAAACGTCTTGGTGACCAGCTTCCCGCGCCGCGCGCTCGCGGTCCAACAAACATTGCGCAGTTCGTCTCCCTCACGGTATTCGCGCAGGCTCTCAAAGTCGCGACCAGCGCCGCGTATTCGGGTAAAGCGGTTCTGCATCTCGATTTGCCGGCTGCGCACCAGGTACATGCTGTTGCTCTTCGCTTCCTCCAGGTTCGGGTAGACGCGGACGGTCTGCGCCAGCGGCACACGCGACCATCGCTGGGCCAGTCGTACCCGGCTTTCATAGCGAAGGTAGACGTATTCGGGATGGGCGTCGCCACGCGTCCCCGGCACAATGCTGTAACAGCCCGAAACCCGCTGTCCCGCTTTTGCTGCCAGGGCCAGCAGCGGAACCTCAGCTCGAAGCTGTGGTGGCACGTCATCCATGATTTCGGCATAAATACCGTTGCGGCTGCGATTCTCCAGCACCAGCTCAACCTGGCTCTCTACCGAAAGCGATACTGGTTGCTTCCATTCGCGGGTCGCGATGAGTTGCTCCGGCCGGGGCAGACGCGCCAGGTCGTACCCCCAGGCGAGGAGCAGCAGGATGTCCCAGAAGAGTATTCCCCACAAGAAGCGGCGGTCGAGGAAGCCCGGGGCCAGCCATACGAACCCACAGAGCAGCAGCACGAAAAATCGGCTGCCGAAGGCGATCCCTAACCGTCCTTTTCGTAGTCCGGTAGCTTGCATACGCGCCGGAGTCAGCGTTGCCGAGAGGTTCACTTGGGGACCTCGACCACACGCAAAAGGTCGCTGAGGACGTGATCTGAGGTGAGACCTTCGAGTTCAGCTTCTGGTTTGAGAATGACGCGATGCCGCAGCACGGGCGCCGCAACCGACTTCACATCGTCGGGGATGATGTAGTCGCGGCCGTCCATTGCGGCGGCGGCTTTGGCTGCCGCCATCAGGCTGATGGTCGCGCGCGGGCTGGCGCCCAGCAACAACGCGGGCGATGTTCGAGTCTGCCGCGCGACTTCGACAATGTAGGCGAAGAGGCTCGGCTCTACTCGCACTCCAGTGCGAACCTCCTCGCGAGCTCGCTTCAGCAGACTTGCTTCCAGCGGCTGAATCTCAATCTCTGCCAGATCAACCGAATCGACTCCCTGGTGAACTTTGGTAAGTAGCAGGACTTCCTCGTCGCGCGAGAGATAGTCGACACGGATCTTTAGAAGAAACCGGTCTAATTGCGCCTCGGGGAGGGGGTAAGTGCCTTCGAATTCCACCGGGTTCTGCGTCGCGAACACGGTGAAGAACTCCGACAGCGGATGCCGCGCCCCATCCAGCGTAACCTGACGCTCTTCCATGCACTCCAGCAGAGCAGCCTGCGTCCGTGGTGGCATGCGATTGACCTCGTCTACTAGCAGTACGTCGGTAAATACAGGTCCCTGGTGAAATTCAAATGAGCTGCTCGCCATGTTCAAGACGTTGGTTCCCAGGATGTCGGCGGGCATAAGGTCAGAGGTACACTGCACCCGCTGGAAACCGAGTCCGAGAACGCGCGCCAGCGTCTTCGCCATCAGGGTTTTGGCGATTCCCGGTACACCTTCAAGCAACGCGTGGCCCCTGCACAGGACGGCCAACATGCACTGGTCAAGGGCGTCTTGCTGGCCAACCACCACTCCACCCACCTGCCCGCGCACGTGAGTTACGAACTCCCGGACTGCTTCCATTAGGTGTTCTCCTGGTTGCCTGGAAACAACTTGAACTGCCTGGCGTATTGATGAAGCTGAACGATAAGTTGCAGAGCTTCCTTGCGTGACAGATCGGGATAGAAGCGTCCCGTCTCGCAGGCTTGCAACATGGCAAGAAAATCCGGCTCCGAGATGCTCCAATGACTTCCCGCGGCGCGCGCCAGCTCAGCCGGTGACGCATTCGCTCGAAGGCCCAACCTGCGGGTGAGCCAATAGCGGAAGCGGCCATAGCTCACATCCAGCGCGACATTCGCTGCTTTGGCATGGGCATACAGCCGTCCTAAAGCCTGCACGAATTCCAACGGCGAGAGACGGGACACTACAACTGGAGCGCGCACCGGTCCGCTACGCCGTGAGTAGGTCAGGAGCACGGCGATCGCGAGGAATGCCAGTTGCGCAAAAAGCCACCCAATCTGCGGATGGGTGCCGCCCTTGGTAACTTTGCGACGATGCCCATGAAAATATTCGTCCCACAAAACCGGCCGCTCGCGAGTCGCAATAATCGCCAATAGAAAATCGAGGTTCCCGGATTCTCGCAGGCGGGCATTGGACAGCAAGCTGGATGAGGCAATCCAGACGACCTGCCCCTTCCCTACCGGATACTGCATTACAACTGCATTGTTCTCGTCACCGTACAGCTCAATTCCAGCTCCGCCGCGCTCCCAGGCCGCGCTGGTCACCAGCCGGATTTTCGGCGCGGACCGCGCCAGGGCGGACGGAGTAAGTGCATCGTAATCTGCTGGCGCAAACTGAAGTTCGTATGCCTGGCGAGGTGCATCATCCGGGACGAAGTAAGCCCCCAACGCACCCGACAGGAGGAGAGTTCCCCCATTCTCGACGAAGCGGCGCACCGCCTGTTGCTCTTCGCTGGTCGGTGGAACGTCCGGATCGAGCAGCAGCAGTATTGGCTTTTGAGCGCCGTCGATTTCGTTCGGCGGATCCTCCCAGCGCTCGGAGCGGTAGCCGGATTCGCGCAACAGCAGATAGGCAGCCTTGGTGCCTTCAGCCGCTGCTGAGTAGGTTGTCGCCGCTTTGGCATTGCTTTCCGGGCTGGGCGATAACAGCAATGCCAGAACCGCCACCCCAATAAATATGGCCGCCACTATCGACAGCAAGCGCCGGTCGGGATGGCTGAGTTTCAGTGGCATCCCAGGCGTCCCAGAATGGTGTTGACCGCAAGAAACTCGTTCATGGTGGCGGCTTCACTCCCGTACCACGTCTTCTCGAACTCTTGCGTCAGTTCAGAAAGCGAGTCGCGATGAACATCTTCGCGCGGCAGCAGACGCAAGTACTCACGCGGAGTGCGCGCGCGGTCGGGCCGCCACAACCCCTGTCCTTCGAGAAACGAGATGGCCGACCAGTACGAAAGATGAATGGCATCGCGCCATCGCCCCTGTTCCGCAGCCGCCTTGGCTTCTGCCTGCCAGTCGTGCCATGGCCTGGCGGAGATGGCATCGGCTGCGCCGGAGAAGTGAGCGAATTCTTCGCTCTTGAGATAGTTGCGCACCGCCCACCAGGCGAGCAAAGCAACCGCCGACCCAGCAATTAACCACACCACCACACGGCTGACCACCGGAAACGCCGACGATCCCAGCATGCTTTGTAGCAATCGGAAGGCCAGCGACTGCGCTTCGCGCTTCAGCCGCTCCCACCAGCTCTCATGTAAGGCGCTGTAAAAATCCGGGCGGGCGAGAATCTGGTCCAGCCGCTGGCGTTCGGCCTGGGCATCGATGCCCTTCAGGTCCATGGCCTTTGCGTCAGCCAGGAGCGTTGCAACCAGCAGGCGGGCGTACTCAAGCGAGGTCGTTTCCTTGGTGTCGCGCTGGTGCTCTTGAAGGTCTTGCTTCAGCTCAGCAGAAGAGACTTGGAAGACTTGCGAATCCGAACGCACCGTCCAGGCCGAAGGCAGGCCAGCCACGACGGGGTCCAGGTCTGCCGAACTCGGCTGCGCGCCAGTGAGCGCGCCTTGTAGATGTTGCAGTTCGTCGATGTACTGCGCGAGCGAGACTTCAGATTCCTGCGCCCACACCGTCAATCCGAAAACAAGCGTCGCAATTACACAGCACAGCAGCCGGCATCTGCGCATTTCAGGAAAGCGATCCTGCGGCCGCCGCCTGTGCTTCTCCGGGTTCGGGACTGCTCATCATCAACTGAATATCGAATGCTTCCTTACGCACCCGTTCGTCGTAGTACATCAGCGCGAAAGCTATCGTCATCAGTGGAGTCAGCAGGACTTCCGTCAGATAGCCAAAGCTGACACTAATAATGGTGAACGCCGGGCTGGCAAGCTGCTGCTTCATAGATTGAACGCCCCCGTGCATCACTATCGCCACCAGGGGGATGTCCCACAACATGGTAAACAGATAGGTCAACAGGGCGAACAGAAAAATGATGAGGAAGACTCGTCCGCGATGCCCGGCCGTCAGCTCACGGCTGCGGCGCAGGGCGTCGAACAAGTCCGCTTCCTCCAGCACCACCACCGGTATAGTGAGCGCCCACATTAGAAATAATATGATCCCGGGGACAATCAGCAGGAGCAGCCCTAGACCAACGCCTATTCCCATCCCAATCATGGCCAGCGCTACGCGAATGACTTTGCCTTTCACTCGGGAGTACGCTTCGCGGAGCGTAAGCGATTGGCCTAGATACACGGACGATACCGCTGTCACCGTAGCGGCCTGTGCGGCAGCGACCGAGAGCAAATAACAAAGCACGGACGCCAGGGCAGTGACGATCATAGCTGCCGTGGCACCTACATGACCCTTTAGTACAGACACCGATAGCAGTCCGTAAGCTATCCGAAGCACGAAGAGTGGCAGGTAGGCAACCGCCGCAATTCCCACAAATAACCCAAAATTGCTTCGGTAAAGATGGAAAGTCCGGTCGAGTAGTTCTCCCAGGCTGAGAGGACGAAGGGCAGTTGTCATCAAACAGGCCTCTTGTGAGCTGCGAGCTGATGTCGCGCATGTTAGCACAATGTCGGTAGCTTGCAACCGCATAACGACATCGTTTTGACAGCAGCCAATTAGACCACCCAAGGCGACAGCGGAGCTATGACGCAGATCACTCGGAGAGCGGTTGAGGATTATCGGCGTAAACAGGATTTACATGAGCGGAAGAGTACGGAAATTCCGGTTGAGGCTTGCCTAATCGGGACCAGAAAACACGTGGGACGGAAATTATTTTGGACCTTGGTTTAGCTTTTCGAGGGTACTCTTCAAGTCCTCAAGCTTCTGGCCAGCCTCGGCGAGCTTTCCTTGCGCTGTCAAGCGCTGGTAGTCAGAGAGATCCTGGGCGGCTTGGCTTATCAACTGGTTGAAGTTGGGAGCCTGCGTTGCTGGAGCGGCGGAGGTGGGCGCGGCCGATGGTTGTTGCGCACCAGGGGAAGAGGCCTCGAGGGTTGACGATCCGTTACCAAACAAGGCCCCCAATGCCGCCTCGAAGGTGGGGGCGTACACCAGCCGATCCTGCAGGGCCAGCACTACTAGACGTAACTCGGGCATAGGGCTGCGCTCAGCCTGCAAATAGATTGGCTCGGCGTACAGCAGGGTACGCCCAATCGGAATGACCAGCAGAGTCCCGCGGCGAACGTGCGAGCCCTGCTGATTCCACAACGTGAGCTGGCCAGAGAGCTGTGCGTTCTGGTCGATTCGGGCCTCGATTTGCAGCGGTCCGTCAATGAGTCTGGTTTTCGGGAAGTCGTACACCACCGCAGTTCCGTAATGCGCTCCGTCACTGCGAGCTGCGATCCAGCCAATCAGATTGTTCCGGTTGGCCGGGGTGAAGGGCAAAATTTCGACGAACTCAGCCGCGCTTTCTCCCGGTAACTTCATCAGGACAAAGTGTGGCTGCATGGTTTGCGTAACTTGCTGGCCACTGTCGCCCATCACAACTTCATTGGCCACGTTCCACAAGTCTTCACGGTTATAGAAAACCTCTGGATCTGTCATGTGGTACAGGGAGTAGATGTCCGCCTGCACCTCAAGCAGTAATTGGGGATAGCGCACGTGCACGCGCAGCCCTGTGGGCATATCGGTAGCGGGCTTGAACAGGGTCGGAAAAATACGGCGGTAAGCCGTGAGAATTGGATCCTTCGGGTCGAAGACATAGAAGGTCGTGGTTCCATCGTAAGCATCTACAACGACCTTCACGCTGTTGCGCATGTAGTTGATGAAGCCATCGCCGAGATGGTGATGAGTGGAGTAAGGGTAGCTGTCCGATGTCGTGAACGCGTCCACGATCCATGACAACCGCCCGTCTTCTCCAACTACGATGCACGGGTCCTGATCGAAGTTGAGAAACGGGGCCAGAGCCGATACCCGCCGTAGAATGTTGCGTCGCATCAGCAGACGGCTTTGGTTGGTGATGTCATCGCTGAACGGCAGCTTGCTGATATCGCCGCGGTCCAGCGCAACCAGAGCGCGACGGAGCCAGCCACCGAGTACGATTCCGCCGCTGCCCTGGTATTCCGTGAAGTCGTTGGCCTGGCCCTGCGGGTAATTGAATTCCTTTTGGCGGGTCTTGACGTAGACATCGCTGTCAGTCAGCTCGCCAAAATAGATCTCCGGACGAGTGACGGCCAGGCCGGGAACCGTGCTCTGAACCGGCATATTACTCAGCAGCAACGTGGGCAGCCCTTCCGCAGTAAAGCCGTTCACCGGATTCATAGTGATGCCATAACCGTGGGTATAAATCAGTTTGTCGTTGATCCAGTTGCGGCTGCTCTCCGGCAGCTTCTCGAGATTCAGTTCGCGGGCCGCCAGCATCACTTCACGAAGTTTGCCGTCGATCTGGTAACGATCGATGTCGATGTCGGGGAAATCGTAGTAGGTGCGGATTTCCTGTATCTGCCGCAATGTGTCCTGCAGGGCGCGCCACTCCCATAAGCGGATGTTCTGCAGTGTGTCCTGATTGTTCGCCGGATCCGCCGCCTCGGGGTTGGTCTCGGCGGGAAATTCCTGTCGCGACACCTCGTCCAGGTCATAAGCTCGCCGCGTCAACTCGATATTGTTTGCGATGTAGGGCTTCTCGCGAACCAGTTGGTTGGGCGCGACAATAAAGCTGCCTACGTACCATCCCGACACTTGGAGAAGGACGTAACAGACGATGGCGGGAAGGGTCGCTGCAATCAGCCAACGGCCACGCTTCAACCACAGGGCATTTGCCGCCGCGATTATCGCGCCCAGCAGCAGCGCGATACAGATGACAAACAGACCGGGAAGGAGGACATGTGCGTCGGTGTAGGTGACGCCGCTGAAAACTTTGTGATCCTCCAGGATGAGATCGAAGCGCCCGAGATACACGCGCCACGCGATCGCCACGAGAAAGAAGGCGAAGGTGAGGGACAAGCCACGCCAGGACACCAGAGCGTAACGGTTACGGTAGCCCTCCAGCGCGCGGGCACCGGCGTTAGCCAGCAGAAAAAAGCCGGCGATGACGCAGCTCAGGATGGCCAGCATCAGCAGCCAGCTGGAGACTGACTGCCAGACAGGCAGGGAGAACAGGTAGAAATTGAGTGGCCGGGCGAAAATCGGGTCCAGTAATCCGGCGGTGCGGGGCGCATACCAATAGAGCGCGAACGTTTGCCACTCTGCCATCATCACGCCAGCGGTGATGACGGCTACTACCAGCGAGCCACCGAGCGCCACCAGACGCAGGATGGACTCGACCGGCAACTTCACCGCCCGTCCGCCGACGAGAATCGTTTGACCGCCTGGGTCCGCCGTGAACTCCGTATGTTTCAGAATCAGGAAAATGCCATAAAGAAGGAGGAATGTCGTGGCAGCGGATACGGCGAAGATTGCCCACTGAAGTCCCAGCGTCTTCCAGAACACGGCGGCATAGCCGAGTGAACTGAACCACAGCGCGTCGACATAATAGGTCAACCAACTCTGTCCGCCAAAGGCGACGAGAGCAATAACAAGCGCAATCAGCCACCACCAACGCCGGTGCGGAGCCGTAGGCCGAGGCAATCGAGGTGTACGCGAACCATGCCGAATTGGCGGCCAATCCTCAGGCTGCATCAGCCAACCCTCCGTTCACCAGCATACGCCCGGCTATGCACATCTCTTGAGAGCTGGTGAATAAGTGTCATGTCTGCGTCGGGCGAGGCTTCCGCGGTGCTGTGCGCTCTATAGACATTTTTCATTTGCGCCATCGGCCTGCCCGCAGATAATGTAATGCCCACCGCATTTCAACCTAAGACAACTGCAAGGCGTAATCTGTCGCACGCCAGACAGGAGACCTCGTGTTCTTCCAATCCTTTCCTGTTAGTTCGGAAGGTGGCCACAACAGCTTTCAAAACAACGTTCCGGATCCCGTGACCTCTGGCGACGAACTCCCAACGTTCAAGTTCGAGCTGGAGAAAACCGCGGGCCGGGTTATGGGCGCCAGCTACGGGAAGGAGGTCACAGTCGAACAGTTGCCCATATCCAAAGGCATCGCCGGAGTCTCGATGCAAATGGAGCCGGGGGTAATGCGCGAACTCCACTGGCATGCCACAGCCGCCGAATGGGCGTTCGTAACCGGAGGTCGCGTGCGCACGACCGTGATCGATCCCGCAGGCTGTGCCGAAACCAATGACTTCGAGCCGGGCGACATTTGGTATTTTCCGCGCGGTCACGGTCACGTCATTGAAACCCTTGGCGACCAGCCTTGCCACTTCATCCTGGTCTTCGACAATGGCTACTTCTCGGAATTCGGCACCTTCAGTATTAGCGACTGGATTGGCCATGCTCCCACGGAACTGCTGGCCAAGAATTTCGGCCTGCCGGCCTCGATTTTCGATAGCTTCCCCAAAAGTGAGGTCTATTTCGCAAAGGGTAAGCTGCCGCCGCCGATTGCCGCTCCGCCCCTGCAGGGCTGGAAACTTCCTCCGCTGAGCCATAAATACAGCCTCATGTCGCAGAAGCCCTATGAAGTGTTTAACGGCGGACGCGAGTGGCGGGTGGATGGATCTCAATTCGCCATCTCCACCACCATGACCGGAGTCGTACTGGATATGGACGCCGGCGCGCTTCGCGAGTTGCACTGGCATCCGAACGCCGCCGAGTGGCAATACGTTCTAAGCGGCGAATTCAACGTGACCATGTTTGGGTCAAAGGGACGCTGGCGCGAGGAGAGCCTTCGCCCGGGAGATGTAGCCTACATCCCACAGGGCTTCGGCCACTCCATCGAGAATACCGGCGGCGATAGAGCGCGTATCCTCATCGTCTTCAATAATGCCCATTATCAGAGCATTGATCTGTCGCAGTGGATCGCGGGCAATCCGACTGACGTTCTCGCCACAAACTTCGGCCAGGATGCGTCGGTGTTCGAGAAGTTTCCGCGCAAAGACGTATTCATAACCAAGTAACGCAACATCAGAGGCAGGTCGGGCCGTACAATTTGGTCGCTGGCCTGCCCCCTTTCTTGGGACGCGCGGAAAGTACTTCCGATTCTGAACAAAGTCGGGGCACCTCAGAGCAAATGCATCGCATCCTTGCTTCGCAAGGAACAGCCGATGCACGACGAATCCAAACCGCACCCCGCGCCGACCCTTTCTCCAAGTGAATCACGCGACAATAAGGATGCCGGCGGTCACGGCGGCGCGCGTCCAACTCGCCGAACCTTTCTAACGCAGTTGGGTCTCGCAGGAATAACGGTAACCGCCAGCCCGCTGCTCAGCTCGACCCAAACTTCGCCTGCTCCAGCTCAGGCTCCGGCACAGGCACCAGCATCAACGCCGGGAACGGTTCCGGTAGAACTCAACATCAATGGCAAACAGTACCGGCTGACGCTCGATCCGCGAACTACCGTACTTGACGCTTTACGGGAAAATCTCAACCTGTTCGGCACCAAGAAAGGCTGCGATCACGGGCAGTGTGGCGCATGCACGGTGCACATCAACGGGCGACGGGTGAACTCATGCCTCACGTTTGCCATGATGCATCAGGCCGACCAGATCACCACAATCGAAGGGCTGGCGCGCAATGGCCAGTTGCACCCGGTACAAGCTGCGTTTGTGGAGTTCGACGGATTCCAGTGCGGCTATTGCACCCCGGCCAGATTATGTCGGGAGCGGCTCTGCTCAACGAACCAGTGGGGCAAAGACAATGAATCGGTTCACGAAATGATGAGCGGAAATCTCTGCCGTTGCGGAGCTTACGACAACATCGTCGATGCCGTGCAATCGGTTCGACGCAAGACCTAGCGACCAATGGGCACGATTCTGTCCGGAGAAATGAGCGATGGAAGCCTTTCAATATCGAGATGCCAACAGCGTCGAGACTGCAATCTCATCCAATGCGGCACAGCCGGATGGAAAGTTCGTGGCCGGAGGAACGACGCTCATTGACCTGATGAAACTCAACGTCGAGACGCCGCGAGTTCTGGTTGACATAAATCATCTCCCTTTGACCCAAGTGGAGAGCACAAGCGATGGTGGCGTGCGTATCGGTGCCATGGTTCGCAACAGCGATTTGGCCAACCATCAACTGATCAAAGAGCGCTATCCGGTGCTATCTCAGGCACTACTCTCGGGCGCGTCTCCTCAATTGCGAAACATGGCGACGACCGGCGGAAACCTGCTGCAACGCACTCGTTGCTATTACTTTCGGGACACGGCATACACCGCGTGCAATAAGCGCAACCCCGGTTCGGGCTGTGCGGCGATGGACGGCTATAACCGCATCCATGCCGTTCTGGGGACAAGCGAGCATTGCATCGCCACCCATCCGTCGGACATGGCTGTAGCCATGATGGCTCTCGACGCGGTGGTTCACACCCAGACCGCAAAGGATGAGCGCACAATTCCGCTGACTGAGTTCTATCGCCTGCCCGGTAATACTCCCAACATCGAAAACGTTTTACAGCCGTACGAGCTGATCACCTACGTCACCCTTCCGCCAGTCCCTACCGGCTCGCGCTCCTACTACCTGAAGCTGCGCGATCGCGCTTCTTACGAATTTGCGCTGGCATCAGCCGCGGTCATTGTGCAACTGAACAGCGGGAATATTCAGAAAGCTCAAGTTGCTCTGGGCGGGGTCGGGACTGTTCCATGGCGCTCGCGCGAGGCTGAACAGGCCCTGCGAGGCAAACCGGCTAACGATCACACATTTCGCGATGCCGCGCAGGCGGCGCTGGCCGGGGCGCGGCCGCTACATGACAACGCGTTCAAAGTAAAGCTGGCGCAGCTCTGCTTGACCCGCGCGCTTCGCGTAGTCACACAGCAGAGCTAATGGAGAACTAGCAATGAGCAGCTCAGTGATCGGTCAGCCGATCTCGCGAATTGACGGCAAGCTGAAAGTGACCGGCGCAGCGCCTTACGGGGCTGAACATGCCATCGAGAATGTTGCCCATGGTGTGCCTGTGACCAGCACCATCGGCAGTGGACAAGTTACACGCATTGACACCAGCGTTGCTGAGAAAATGCCCGGAGTGTTGGGCATCATTCATCATGGCAATGTGGAGCCGATGTACCGCCCGGCGCAGGGCTTCGAGAGGATGGTCCGCGCGGGAGAGACTCGCCCTCCGTTTGAAGACAACAACGTTTATTACTATGGCCAATACATCACATTAGTAATTGCCGAGACGTTTCAACAGGCACAAGCCGCGGCATCGAAAGTACGCGTTGAATACAACGGCAAGAAGCCGCTGGTCCGACTGCAGGACTCCCAACCTGAGAACAAGCCTGCCTCCAAATACTCGCGCGGAGACGCCGAGAGCGCCTTCGGGCAGGCTTCGGTAAAGATCGACCAGACGTATATCACTCCCGTCGAAACCCACAACCCGATGGAGATGCACGCGACCATCGCGGTGTGGAACCAGGCCAAGGACAAGCTGACGCTCTACGAAACGACACAAGGCGTGGTGAACCATCACAACACCGTTTGCCAGATGCTCGACATGCCGTTGGAGTCGGTACATATCATTTCGCCCTTTGTGGGAGCGGGATATGGAAGCAAACTGTTTCCCTGGCCGCAGTCGCTGATGGCTGCGGCAGGGGCGCGGCATGTGAGCCGTCCGGTGAAAGTAGTTGTCCCCCGCAGCCTCATGTTCACCAGCACTGGCCATCGCCCGTTCACACAGCAGCGGGTGCGACTGGCCGCAAGCCAGGATGGCAAGCTGGTCTCGACCATGCACGACGTATTGCAGGAAACGTCGATGATCGACGACTATGTCGAGCGCTGCACTGATCCCACGCCAATTCTCTACAGCTGCCCGAATGTCTTTGCCGAACAGCATCTCGTGCACCTGAACGTAGGCACGCCTACTCCGATGCGCGGACCTGGCACCACTCCGGGGCTCTTCGCGCTTGAATCCGCAATGGATGAATTAGCAGTAGCCCTCAACATGGATCCGCTGGAGTTCCGCTTGAAGAATTATGCCGAGCGTGATGAGGGATCCGACCATCCCTGGTCGAGCAAGCACCTGCGCGAGTGCTACGAGCAGGGAGCACAGCGATTCGGCTGGAGCAAACGCAATCCCAAGGTCGGCTCCATGCGCAACGGCGACAAGATTCTCGGCTGGGGCATGGGAACGTGTACGTGGCCCGGCAATCGCAGCAGCGCCGACGTTCGCGTGCGCCTGCTGGCCGATGGGACGGCGCGGGTGTCCTGTGCCTGTCAGGACATCGGCACCGGCACCTACACTATTTTCGCGCAGGTGGTTTCTGATAAAGCCGGCGTGGCGGTTGACAAGGTCCACGTCATCCTTGGCGACAGCGACTTGCCTCCGGGCCCGACATCTGGCGGATCGGCGGCTACGGCTACTGTGCTGCCCGCTATCGCAAAGGCAGCCGAGCAAGCAAGGGAGATTCTCTTCGCAGTCGCCACCAAGACCGAACAATCACCGTTTCAAAACGCCGACGTCAAGACCTTGAAGATGAGTGACGGGCGCATTCACGCGCAAGACAACTCCGTCGATTCCGGGGTTCCCTTTCAGGATGTCCTCGCCTTGCGCCGGTTGTCGTCAGTTGACGGACAAGCTCGCACCGAGAGTCCCGAGGAGGCGAAGAAGTACTCGGTCCACTCTTTCGGCGCTCATTTCTGCGAAATCGAGTTCGATCCCGGCATCGCTCGCCTGCGCATCACCCGCTGGACGACGGTGATTGATGGCGGGCGCATGATGAACGCCAAGACCGCGCGCAGCCAGATATTGGGCGGCGTGGTGATGGGCATCGGCATGGGACTCTTCGAAGAAACCGTATATGACACGCGCAACGGACATCCGGTGAATAACAATTACGCCGACTACCTGGTGCCGACTAACAAGGACATTCCTGATATCGACGTCGTGTTGCTGGATTACCCTGACCCGGTGCTTAACGAATACGGCGCGCGGGGCATCGGCGAGATCGGCCTGACCGGCGTGGCCTCGGCGCTTACCTCTGCGGTGTATCACGCAACCGGTGTGCGCGTACGCAAGCTGCCCATTCGAATCGAGGACCTGCTGACTTTCGAATCGGTCCTCTAGAGTGGCACAGCCCTGATCAATCGCAGGGCTTCATGCCCGTGATTGGCCACCTCTCGCCATGTCCAAAAACTTGCTGGTAATTCTCGCAACCCATTCCCGCTTCCGCCACGTCTAATGAAGCGTTGCATAAATATGCTACGCACTGTATATTAATGCCATGTCGAAGCTGTCGCGGCAGGCAGCAATTCGGGACTTGGTGAACCGGGAAGAGATTCCCAACCAGGACGAAATGCGACGCAAGCTGTACCGGCAGGGACATCGGGTAACCCAGGCGACGTTGTCGCGCGACATTCACGAGCTGCGGCTGGTGAAGACGCCGGAAGGTTACAAGCTGTCGCAGGAGGAAGCCGATGACGCATTCCTTCCCTCGGTCGAGCGCCTGATTCGCGAGTTCGTGTACGAGGCGGTCACGGCACAGAACCTGGTGGTGGTGAAGACCAGTGCAGGCAGCGCCCAACCGGTTTCGGCAGCGATCGACGCTGAAGAGTGGGACGAGGTGGTTGGAACGATCGGCGGCGACGACACGATCCTGGTGATCGCTCCCGACCCCAGACAGGCAGAGAAGGTGGCCGGTAGAATTCGCGGCTATTTCAGGTAAGAGATATTGCAGTCTGCATGAACCACAAAGACGCAGGGTCACAGAGAAAGCTACAGAATCAAAGTGCTCTGTGTCTCGGTGCCTCTGTGGTGGATTTTCATTGATGAACAGGTCGATACAACCCGCGATCTTCGGTGCCACCGGCTATTCCGGCTTCGAGCTGGTACGCCTGCTGGCGCGGCATCCCCACGCCAAGAAGCCGCTGCTGTTCAAGCGTAATGGCGAGAGCGGCGGGTTTGCCGATTTAAGCGAGGCTTATCCGCAGCTCGCCGGGAATGGCGGGTTCCCGCTCGAGAGCTTCTCAGTGCAGCGCATGAAAGATACCGGCGTTGACGCTGTCTTCTTCGCGACTCCGCATGAGTTTTCGCGCGAGTTGGCACCCGAGATGATCGCCGCCGGGTTTCGCGTAATCGACCTCAGCGGAGCATGGCGCCTGAAGAACGCTGCCAATCGCGCGGTATATGGCTTTACTGATGCCAACGCGCAGACTGCAGCACGGCTCGATGACGCGGCCGTTTATGGCTTGCCTGAGCTGCACGCCGCGGAAATCAAACACGCCGAATTGCTGGCGAACCCTGGCTGTTATCCGACGTCGATCATCCTGGCGCTCACGCCGTGGATTCGCGCCGGCTACATCGATGTGGAGCACGGCATCATCTGCGATTCCAAGTCGGGAGTCTCCGGAGCGGGGAAAACGCCTTCGTCGAAAACCCACTTTGTGGAAGTCGATGGCGATTTCAGCGCGTATAGCGTTTTCGGCCATCGCCACAGCGGTGAGATGCTGGAGCAGCTTGGATTGAACGGTGGATCGTTCCAATTCACGCCGCACCTGCTGCCTATTCCGCGCGGCATTCTTTCCACCATCTACGTGAAGCTGGCAAAGCCGGTGACCGCCGAAGAGCTGGAACAGTGCCTACGCAATTTCTACTCAGGCAAGCCGTGGGTGCGGATTTTTGGCGCGGCGCGGCTGCCGCAGATCAGGTTTTCACTAAACACCAACTATTGCGACATCGGCTTTTCGCTCTCGCCGGATGGCACGCGGGCGGTGCTGGTGTCGTGCATCGACAACCTTTTGAAGGGCGCAGCCGGACAAGCGGTTCAGAACATGAACCTGATGTTCGGTTTCGACGAGAAAGCAGGATTGCAGTGAAGCTCGTCGTAAAGATCGGTGGCGCTGCGCTCGACAACAAGGCATTGGTGAGCAAGTTCGCTAAGACGATTCCCAGTTTGTGCAAGGAGGAGCACAAGCTGGTGGTCGTGCACGGCGGCGGCGCGGCATTGAGCCGGACCCTGAAGCAGCTTGGATGCGAGACTTCTTTTGTCAATGGACTTCGCGTCACCGATGAACAGACGCGGGACGTGGCGATGATGGTGCTCGCCGGCCAGTTGAATAAGCAACTGGTAGCAGCGATCGGCGCGGCAGGACAGCCGGCGATCGGCATCTGTGGAGGCGATCTGCGCATCTGTCGCGCCGCGAAGAAACGCTATCCCGACCTGGGGTTTGTCGGCGAAATTACTTCCGTCGATTCGGAGTGGATCGAGCGCTTGTGGTCGGCGGGCATCGTGCCGGTCGTCTCCAGCCTGGCGCTGGGTAACGACGGCGAATATTACAACGTGAACGCCGATGCCATGGCTTCCGCTTGCGCCGTAGCGTGCGGCGCCGATGCGCTGATTTATCTCACCGATGTCGCCGGCGTGAAGGACGCTGACGGGGCTGTTGTGCGTTGGCTTAAGGTGAACTCAATCGAGCAAATGGTGGCCGAAGCGACAGTCAGCGGCGGCATGTTGCCCAAGCTGGAAGCCTGCACCAAGGCGCTGAAAAAAGGCGTGGCGCGGGTGCGTATTCTTCCCGCGACCGAGGCCGAAGTCTTGCCTGGATTCTTTACTCATCCCATCGAGTACGGCACGGAGGTTATCGCATCATGAAGACGTTGACCTTCGATCGCGCGCTCGAGCGACGTCCCGGGTGAACCTTAACCCCGCGTTAGTCCCGGGAAGGGGCCAATGCCGGGCACGAGTTCCTCACCTCTTTCCCCTCGCAATTTAGACCGTTTTTCGGCAGACGTAATCTGCCGCGTTTTCATTTTTATTTTGAGTCGCAACCCGAAGGAGGTTCGACATGATTGCTACAACGTTTCCTGCAGGCGCCAGCCCCAGTACCTACGCACAGCGTGGTGTGACGGGCCGTGACCTGATCTCGATTACCGACTTCATGCCCGACGAACTGGCTTGCTCGCTTGAACTGGCGGCGGCGATGAAAGCGCGCCCGGCAGACTTCCGGGGCACGCTGGTCAGCAAGCAGATCGTGCTGTTCTTCGAGAAGCCATCGCTGCGTACGCGCCTGACGTTTGAAGCCGGCATGAACAGCCTCGGCGGAACGTCGTTCTTCGTCGATCAGACGCAGTCGCGTCTGGGAGCGCGCGAGCCGCTGAGCGACGTGGCGCACAATCTTGAGCGCTGGGTGGATGGCGTTGTGCTGCGCACCTTCGCGCACGAGACCGTCACCTCGATGGCGATGCACGCGTCCATCCCAGTGATCAACGCGCTCAGCGAATTGGAGCATCCCTGCCAGGCGATGGCTGACATGTTGACGCTTCAGGAGCAGTTTGGCGACCTGAAAAACGTGCATCTCGCTTACGTGGGCGATGGCAACAACGTAGCGCACTCGCTCCTGCTGGCAGCAGCGAGCCTGGGTGCGTCCGTTTCGGTGGGAACGCCGAAGGGCTACGAGCCGAACGCCGCGATTGTCGAAGACGCGAAGAGCCTGGCGAAGATGACCGGAGCCAAGATACTCGTCACCAATGACGCCGTTGAAGCCGTGAGCGGGGCTGACGCGGTGTACACCGATGTGTGGGCCAGCATGGGGCAGGAAAGCGAAGCTGCCGAGCGGCAGCAGATTTTCGCCCCTTTCCAGGTGAATCGAAAGCTGTTTTCAAATGCTGCCAAGCACGCTGTGTTTATGCACTGCCTGCCAGCGCATCGCGGAGACGAAGTTGCAGCGTCGGTCATCGACTCGCCGCGTTCGGTTATTTTCGACCAGGCGGAAAATCGCCTGCACATTCAAAAAGCCATTCTGGTTTTATTGCTGGAAGCCGGTTCGCACCGCTTCCCCCCGAGGAGTGCACATGCGTGAGAAGGTCGTTCTTGCTTATTCAGGAGGCCTCGATACCTCCATCATCATTCCGTGGCTGAAAGAAAACTATGACTACGATGTCATAGCTTACGTAGCCGACGTCGGCCAGGGAGACGACCTCGAAGCAGTCGTCGAGAAGGCATACAAAACCGGCGCCAGCAAGGTCATCGTTGATGATCTGCGCGAAGAGTTTTTGACCGATTATGTCTTTCCGGCAATCCAGGCGGGTGCGGTGTACGAGCATAAATATTTGCTCGGCACTTCCCTTGCCCGGCCGATCATCGCAAAGTACCAGGTGCTGACGGCGCTGAAGGAAGGTGCGACGGCGGTAGCGCACGGTTGCACCGGCAAGGGCAACGACCAGGTTCGCTTTGAGCATGCATTTCAGGCACTCGCTCCCGAGCTGAAGGTCATCGCTCCCTGGCGCGAGTGGAACCTTATCTCTCGTGAGGATTGCCTCGACTACGCAGAGGCGCACGGGATTCCTGTAGCGGCAAGCCGCGAGAAGATCCATAGCCGCGATCGCAACCTGCTGCACGTGAGCCACGAAGGCGGCGAGTTGGAAGATCCCAACAACGCTCCGCTGCCGTCCACGTGGACATGGACGAAATCGCCGCAGGAAGCTCCCGATGCAGCTGAAAAGCTTTCGATCGAATTCCAGCAGGGCGTACCGGTTGCGGTGAATGGCGAAGCGATGGACCCGATTGCGATCGTCGAACTGCTGAACGAAATCGGCGCGCGTAACGCGATTGGCCGCATTGACCTGGTGGAGAACCGTTTCGTCGGCATGAAGTCGCGCGGTTGCTATGAGACGCCCGGGGGAACACTACTGCTCACCGCACATCGTGAGCTTGAGGCGCTGTGCCTCGACCGCGAGCTGATGCACTTCAAGCAGCACATCGGGCTGAAGTACGCCGAGGTCGTTTATTTCGGCCTGTGGTTCACGCCGCTGCGAGAATCGTTACAGGCGTTTGTCGGAAGCTCGCAGTCTGACGTGAATGGCACGGTTACGCTCGCGCTGTACAAGGGCAACATCGATGTCGCGGGACGCAAGTCTGAGTCGTCGCTCTATCGACCAGATATTGCCAGCTTCACCATGGGCGCCAGCTACAACCAGAAGGATGCGGAAGGTTTCATTCGCATCTTGGGCCTGCCCGCGCGCTCGCGTGCGCTTGTAAAGGCGAACGTGCCGAAGTTTGGCGTCGAAAGCGCTGGAGCCGAAGAAGCCGGCCACCTCAACACCCGGGTGGCGCAGTCCGGGGCAAGCAAATGAAGATGTGGTCGGGCCGCTTCCAGCAGGAGCCGGACGCGGAATTCGAGCAGTGGCAGCGGTCGTTTCCCTTCGACCGCATCCTGCTGCCCTACGAAGTAGCGGCGAGTAAGGCACACGCGGCTGCGCTGGCGAACGCCGGCGTACTGACGGCGGCTGAACTGCAGGCAACCACGTGTGCGCTCGATCGGATTGCAGCGGAGGGCATACCTGCGGCTGACGATCCATCTATCGAAGACGTACACCACTACGTTGAGGCGCGACTGGTGCAATTGGCCGGTGAAGTCGGCTACAAGTTGCATACCGGCCGCAGCCGCAACGAGCAGATCGCCACCGATCTGCGGCTTTACGTGCGCGACCAGATCGACGTCATCTCACAGCAACTCGGGGCTTTTATCACCGAGTTCGTGAATCAGGCAGAAGCCGCCTGCCATGCGGCCATGCCGGCGTATACGCATTTACAGCGCGCAGAGCCGGTGCTGGTTGCGCACTGGCTGCTGGCCTATGTAGAGATGTTTCTGCGTGATCTCGATCGCCTGTCCGACTGTCGCAAGCGCATAAACGTCTGCCCGCTCGGTTCGGGCGCAGTGGCGGGAACCATTCTGCCACTCGATCGCCACAGCATTGCAGCGCAGCTCGGCTTCGAAGCTCCTACGGCCAACAGCATAGACGCGACCAGCGATCGCGATTTCGCGCTGGAGTTCACGCAAGCCCTGTCGCTTATCGCTCTGCACCTGAGCCGTTGGGCGGAAGAACAGATTCTGTACGCGACGACTGAGTTCGGCTTCGTCAAGCTGCCGGAGCAGTACTCCACCGGCAGCAGTGCGATGCCGCAGAAGAAGAACCCTGACGCGATGGAGCTCATACGCGGCAAGGCCGGCAAAGTCGCGGCTGACGCAACGGGCCTGCTGCTGACCATGAAGGGTCTGCCGCTGGCCTACAACAAGGACATGCAGGAGACGCAGCAACCCGTGTTCTCTGCCTCTGAACAGGTGGCGAGCATGTTACGGGTCGCGACCGGTTATCTCGCCGCTGTCACCTTCAACTTTGAACGGATGCAGCAAGCCGCAAGCTGTGGATTCATGAATGCACTGGCTGCGGCGGCGCACCTGGTGCGGCAGGGCGTGCCATTCCGCAAAGCCCACGAGCAGGTCGGAAAAGCGGTGCAGTTGTGCGTCGCGAAAGGCTGCGAGCTGGAACAGTTGTCAGCCGGAGAGTTTGCCGGCTGTGAAATCGAAGCTGACGCCGACTTTTATCGCTCTCTGACATTGTCAGAGGTGCTGAAAGTGCACGATGTGCCAGGTGGCACAGCGCCGCAACACGTGAAAGCTGCATTGCAAAAAGTGAAAGAAGCTATATACCCCATTGTAGGAGTTGCCAATGTTGGCGCGTAACGCAACCCTTCCTGACGCATTCGCTATCGAGCAACTGGTCCAGGTCCACGTTGCTGATGGAACCTTGCTGCCGCGTTCGCTTTCAGAAATCTGCGAGAACATCCGCGATTTCGTCGTCATTGAGCACGAGGGTGAGATCGTGGGCTGCGGTGCTTTGCACCTGTACGGAATGCACCTTGCGGAAGTCCGCACCATCACCATCACCGGCAAGGCCAAAGGAAAGGGAGCCGGGCGCATCCTGATTGACGCATTGATGGCTGAGGCCAAGAAACAGAGCGTCACCTGCGTGTGCCTGTTCACCCGCATTCCGGAGTTCTTCGGCAAGCTGGGCTTCGTCGCGGTCGAGAAAGAAGCGCTGCCCGATAAGATACACAAGGATTGCTTGAAGTGCCCGCGGCTGGATGCTTGCGACGAAATCGCCATGTACCGCGGCACGCTGCCCAGGCACATGCCGCGAGGAAATTTCCGGAGCCATCAGAAGCCCCTGGTGCAGATCGCTGCGGGGTAGAACTCCTGCATCTCACCTCCGACTGCGAGGTGGTGCTGTCGGGTGGGTAATTCCTGAGTCCGATTCGACATCCAAGCTCCTGGCGAAGATATTCGCTCAGGAGCTCTGCTTCTTCGTCCCGGTAGATTCGGGTTGCGCAACCGCGTATTTAGAGGCACCCTTTTAACAGGCGGTGATTGAAATGTGTTTAGCGATTCCCGGCAA
Source organism: uncultured Acidobacteriaceae bacterium (assembly GCA_963791965.1). Lineage (GTDB taxonomy): Bacteria > Acidobacteriota > Terriglobia > Terriglobales > Acidobacteriaceae > CAVVDY01. Next base: position 1,123,859 of record CAWBUK010000011.1, read on the forward strand.
AGTAACTGAGGTATACGAGCAGCAAGGGATGCGCATGGCCAAGGTGCTGTTCGGCGGCATCAGCCGCGAGACTTGCCTGGAATACGTTCCCGAGACCCAAGTCGGGCAATACGTGCTGGTACACGTCGGCTTCGCTATCAGCACGGTCGATGAAGAGGAAGCTAAGCGCACGTACGAGCTGCTGGAACAACTCGGCGAATTAACGGAGTTGAATGCACCGGTAGTCGATGAGATCAGCCCTGCCAAAGACAATCTCTGACCTGGCCAAACGCCTACACTGCCGGCATTAGCCTACGAGTGGATCGGTGGTTGCTTCGCCGCGCGGCAGCGATGACCTCGGTTCGCATTCCCACAATTTCCCTAATTTCCCATTAAGACACTTTCAACTCATGGGTCACGTCTCGACGTGATGCTCCTCACTGCGCGCTTTCATGATTGAGCACAACCTCTAATCAGAAAGAGCCGAACGAACCTGGTTGAGCCAGAATTTCCTCCTTCGCTCGGCGCTCGCGAAGCGCATAGGCTTCGCCGAAACTGCTGAACCTGTGCAAGCGAAAGGAGCGTCCTGCGCATGCCGGTAGCATTCACGCTCGACACGGCCGAGAAGGCCTTCATCGATCAAAGCATCGCGGAACACAGCGGCCGTCCTGGCGCCCTGTTGGGAATTCTTGAGGCAGTCCAGGACCGTAATCGAAAGAAGTATTTGCCAGAAGAGGCCCTGCGCTACATTGCGCGGCAAATGAACATTCCGCTGGCCCGCATGTACAGCATCGCGACGTTTTATGCCCTCTTCAACCTCGATGCGCAGGGCGACCATACCATCTGCATCTGCCGCGGCACCGCATGTCATACCCGCAATTCGCGCAACCTGCTGGACAGTCTGCGTCTCGAGCTGGGTTTGGAGATAGAAGACGCCAGCGATGGAAACGCGGGCAAGTTGACCATGACCAGCAAGGATGGCAAGTTCACAATCCGCACCGTGGCTTGTTTCGGGCAATGCGCACTGGCTCCCGTGGTGGAAATTGATCACCGCATCTGCGGTCACGTTAACGAGCGCACGCTTCAGCGCGAAGTGCGGTCCCTGGACCGGGAAGGTGAATGATGCAGCGTATCGAGGATATCGGCACCTTCAATACGGTCCGCGAATCGGGCATGAACAAGCTGCTGCCCTCGATGCCACGGATCACCATCGGCATGGGAACCTGTGGACGCGGCAACGGCGCGGAAAGTCTTTATCACGCGTTTACCGAATCCATAGACCGGAGCGGGGCTAACATCTATCTGGCCGGTGTCGGCTGCTTCGGTCCGTGCTATCAGGAGCCGCTGGTCACAGTACACATTCCGGGGCAGCCTCTGCTGCTGCTGCGGCAGGTGCAGGCGCATGATGCCGGGCGGATCCTCCACGACGTGGTTGGCGGCAACGTGCCGCCCGACCTGATCTTCTCCAAGATCGAGGAGTGGGACCACATCACCGGCGCGCTGCGCTACGGCCGGGGATATCCGGAGATAGCCAGCTGGAATGAGATCCCTTTCTTCAAGGGGCAAAAGAAAATTGTCCTGCGCAATTGCGGTTTGATCAGTCCCGACGACATTGAGGAGTACATCGCGATCGGCGGATATCAGGCGCTGTACAAGGTGCTGATCGACGCCCGGCCGGAATCCGTCATTGAGCTTATTAAGGCTTCCAAGCTGCGCGGTCGCGGCGGCGCGGGATTTCTCACCGGCAACAAATGGGAGTTCCTGGCCAAGGCCAAGGCCGACCAGAAATACGTCATCTGCAATGCCGACGAAGGCGATCCCGGCGCCTACATGAACCGCAACGAAATCGAAAGCGATCCGCACGCGCTGCTGGAGGGCATGATCATCGGCGGCTATGTGATGGGCGCTACCCAGGGCATCATCTACGTTCGCGCGGAGTATCCCCTGGCGGTACACCGACTGGAGCGCGCCCTGGAGCAGGCCCGCGACTACGGCATGTTGGGCGAGAACATCCTGGGACGCGGCTTCAAATTCGACATCCAGATTGTGGAGGGAGCCGGCGCCTTCGTCTGTGGAGAAGAGACCGCGCTCATCGCATCGCTCGAAGGCGAAGCGGGACGGCCGCGCCCTCGTCCGCCATTTCCGGCGCAGCGTGGCCTTTGGGGCAAGCCCAGCAACATCAACAACGTCGAAACCTGGTACAACATCGCTCCTATCGTGCTGAAGGGTGCAGCCTGGTTCAGCGAAACCGGGAGCGCCAAAAGCTCCGGCACCAAAGTCTTTTCCCTGGTCGGCAAGATCAACAACACCGGACTGGTGGAGATGCCGCTGGGAACTCCGCTGAAGACGTTCGTCTACGACATCGGCGAAGGCGGTGCGCCGGGACGTGAAATCAAGGCGGTACAGACCGGCGGTCCCTCGGGCGGAACCATTCCGCACGAGATGTTCGACACGCCAGTGGATTACGAAAGCCTGGCGCAGCTCGGCTCCATCATGGGCTCGGGTGGCATGGTGGTGATGGACGAAGACAATTGCATGGTTGACGTCGCCCGCTACTTCGTCGAATTCACTAACTCCGAATCCTGCGGAAAATGTGTTCCCTGCCGCGTGGGACTCAACAAGGAACTGCGGATCCTGACCCGCATCACCAAGGGGTTTGGTCGCACGCAACATTTGGAAACCCTGGACGAGCTGAGCCGTTACATCCGCGACTGTTCGCTCTGCGGCCTGGGGCAGAGTGCCCCCAATCCGGTGCTGACCAGCATGCGGCACTTCCGCCAGGAGTTCGAAGACCACATCGTCTCCGGCCGCTGTCAGGCTGGCGTGTGCGAAGACTTGGCGCTTTCTCCCTGCGAGAACAGTTGCCCGCTGCACATGAACATCCCGCGCTTCCTCGAGCTCTATAAAGAAGGACGGTTAGAGGACGCTTTCGACTCCGTGATCTTCGACAATCCTTTGCCTTCGTCCACCGGACGGGTTTGCCAGCATCCGTGCGACAAGCGCTGCCGGCGACAGACCATCGACAACGCTGTGAACATGCGCGATGTTCATCGCTTCATAGCCGACTCCGTTCTGCTGTCAGACAGCTTCGAGATCACCGCGCGACGCATCGCTGCGCGGGCGCTTAACCCCAGCGGCCGCAAAGTCGCCATCGTGGGAGCCGGCCCTACGGGCCTAACCGCCTCGTTCTATCTCTCACTACTGGGGCATGACGTGACGGTGTTCGATCCCATGCCCGAGCCCGGAGGCATGCTGCGCTATGCCCTGCCCGAATACCGCTTGCCGAAGTCGGTACTGCGGCGCGAAATCGAACTCATCGAACGCCTGGGCGTGAAGTTCGTTCTCAACACGCGGGTGGGCACCGACATTTCACTCAACGAGCTCGATGAGCGTTACGACTCAGTCTTTCTGGCCATCGGGACCTGGAAAGAATCGTGGGTCTACCTGCCGGGAACGGAGCTGAAGGGGGTCTATCCTGCACTGCCACTGCTGGAAATGCTCTCCAAGGCAGAGAACGTCCCGCTGGGCAAGAAGGTAGTGGTGATCGGAGGCGGCAACGCGGCTATCGATTCCGCGCGGACCTCACTGCGCATGGGAGCTGAAGTCACGGTGGTGTATCGCCGCGAGCGTAAAGACATGCCAGCCATCGAAGAAGAAACCGCAGCTGCCGAAGACGAAGGAGCACGCTTCCTGTTCCTCGCCGCGCCTCACCGTGTGATCGGCGACGCCAAAGGCAATGTTCGCGCCCTGGAAGTTGTGAAGACCTCGCTTGGGGAATACGACACCTCCGGCCGCCGGAAACCAATTCTCACCGACGAAGTACGGCGTCTCGAGTGTGACTCCGTGATTCTGGCGGTCGGCGAATCGGTGGATCTCGACTTCGCCAAGGCATCTGGCCTTCGCATAAAAGAGCACGGCACCATCGAAGTCGACCGCTTCTCGCTTGAGACCAGCCGGCCTCGCTTTTATGCCGGCGGCGATCTGGTCACCGGGGCTTCCAATGTGTCGAACGCCATGGCCTATGGAAAGCAGGTAGCCCGGGCCATCGACAAACAGTTGATGGATGAAGACCGTTGGGAACAACTCTTCCCTGCCACGCGCTATAGCCAGGCCGTACCCAAGGAAGTCAGCGAGAGCCGCCGGAATATCCCCCCGCATTTGACGGTCAAGAAGCGGGCCGACAGCTTCGAAGAAGTGGTTTCAATCCTGAGCCCCGAACAAACCATGGATGAAGTCTGTCGCTGCCTGCGGTGTGACGTAAAGGCAGCGCCCTCGCGCTAGATAGGAGACAAGTTTGCCACCGAAAAAAATAGCGATCCGCATCGACGGGGAGATGGTCAACGCTGCGGAGGGCCAGACGATTCTCGAGGCCGCTCACGCCAGCGGCAAGACCATCCCGACTCTCTGCTACCTGAAGGGGCTGAAAGCGGTGGGCGCATGCCGCATCTGCATGGTAGAGCTTTCCGGCGTAGACCGTCTGTTCCCGGCGTGTACCACTCCTGTGCAGGAAGGGATGTCGGTCATCACCAATTCTCCGCGGCTAGCCAAGTATCGCCGCATCACCATCGAGCTGCTGCTGGTGGAACGTAATCATGTCTGTGCAGTTTGTGTGTCGAATGGTCACTGCGAGCTGCAGGACATGGCGTACGCCCTGGGCATCACCCATGTGCGGTTCGCCTACAACTTCCCCCGCCTGCCGGTGGACCTGTCACACCCGCGCTTCGCCCTCGACCACAACCGCTGCATTCTATGCACCCGCTGCGTTCGCGTCTGTGCCGATATCGAAGGAGCCCATGTGTGGGAGATATCGAACCGGGGGATCAACGCCCGGCTGGTCTCTGAACTGAATACCAGATGGGGTGACGCGTCCAGTTGTACCAACTGCGGCAAGTGTGTGCAGGCCTGCCCTACCGGGGCGCTTGCCGAAAAAGGCAAGGGCGTGCAGGAGATGGTGAAAGATGCCGGCTTCATTACCTCGCTGGCGCAGAGCAGAGGAGTGCAGGTATGAGGAAGATCAAGGTCGCGACAATCTGGCTGGATGGCTGCTCCGGGTGTCACATGTCCCTGCTCGACCTCGATACTGCCCTCATACCTATGGCTCGCAGGATCGAACTGGTATACGGCCCGTTGGTAGACGCTCACGAGTTTCCCGAGGACGTAGACGTCACCTTCATCGAAGGAGCGGTGAGTACCGACGAAGACGTGGAGAAGGTGCACCAAATACGGCAGAACAGCAAGGTTGTCGTTTCCCTCGGCGACTGCGCCGTCACGGGTAACGTCGCCGCCATGCGCAATACCGTTACGGTGAAGAAACTTTTGCACTCAGTTTACGTGGAGAAGAGCGACCGCGACGGCGCCATCCCGAGAGAAAACCTGCCGCAGCTTGCGACGCAGAGCCGGCCGGTGCAGGACTTCGTCAAGATTGATATCTCGGTTCCCGGCTGCCCTCCGCCAAGCAAAGTCATCGGCGAAGTGCTGGAGAGCGTGCTCGACAACCGTAAGCCCGAAGCCGCCATGAAGCTGAAGTTTGGTTAGGAGCAGGGATGAAACGCATCACCATCGAACCGGTCACTCGCATTGAAGGCCACGGCAAGGTCACCATCGAACTTGACGACGAGCGGAACGGTCGCCGACGCTCAGTTTCAGGTGACCCAGGTCCGCGGCTTCGAGAAGTTCGTCGAGGGCCGCCCGTATTACGAGATGCCGGGTATTACATCGCGCATCTGCGGCATCTGCCCCATCAGCCATCAATTGGCATCGTCGAAGGCCTGCGACGCCATCATGGCGGTGCGTGTACCGCCGGCCGCGAAGCTGCTGCGCGAGTTGATCCACTGCGCCCAGATCTTCCAGTCGCACGCCCTGAGCTTCTTCTATCTATCCGCTCCTGATTTTCTGCTTGGCATGGACAGCGATCCGGCCACCCGAAACGTACTGGGGCTGATCGAGGCCAATCCTGATCTGGCGCGATCGGGTATCGAACTACGCCGTTTCGGCCTGCAAGTGATTGAAGCCTTGGCTGAAGAGCGAGTCCATGCCTCCTGGATTGTCCCCGGAGGCGTGAAGTCGCCGCTTACTGCCGCTGCACGCGAACGGATTCTGACCGGTATGCCCGCCGCGGCTGCGGGCTTGGAAAAGGCGCTGGAAACCTTCAAAGGCGTGCTCGACAACTTCAGCGAAGAGATCGCGCATTTCGATTCCGCTCCTAGCATGTATGCCGGCATGGTCGATCACCGCGGCAATCTGCAGCTTTACGATGGACTGCTGCGTTTCCGCGATGCCGATGGCCACATCCTGCTCGACGGCATTGAAAGCGAAGAGTATGCCACCTACATCGGCGAGGCGACGCTGCGGAATTCGTACCTCAAGGCGCCCTACTACAAACCCGCCGACTATCCCGCAGGACTGTACCGGGTCGGCCCTCTGGCGCGGCTCAACACCGCGGAACAGTATGGTACTCCCAAGGCCGATGCCGAGCTGGCCGAGTTTCGTCAGCGCTTTGGACGAATCCCACATTCGGCCTTCCTCTATCACTACGCCCGGCTGCTGGAAATGACCTACGCGCTGGAACGCATGCAGCACCTGCTGGACTCACCCGCGATTCTCGATACCCATGTTCGCGCCGAAGCCGGCGTCAACGCGCTGGAAGGCGTCGGGATGATCGAGGCTCCGCGGGGTTTGTTGATCCACCACTACAAGGTCAACCAGGAAGGAGCCATCACCTGGGCCAATCTCATCGTCGCCACCGGACACAACAAGCTCGCCATGAACCGTGGCGTGCTGCAAGTGGCGCAACATTTCGTGCACGGAGAAGAAATCGAGGAAGGAATGCTGAATCGAGTGGAGGCGCTGATCCGGGCCTACGATCCCTGCCTGAGCTGCTCCACTCATGCTGCCGGTCAGATCGCCTTACAAGTGGAATTGCGCTCTGCCGAAGGAGCACTCCTCGACCAAGTGCGGAGGACATAGTGCCCGATGTGCTCATCCTCGGATACGGCAACACCTTGCGCGGCGACGACGCGCTGGGCATCCACGTGGCTCACGCTCTTCACGATTTTTATTGCACCGACGGCGGAGTGCGGGTGCTGGCTACCTCACAACTGACCTTCGATCTCGCCGAAGATATCTCACAGGCGGCCATGATTCTGTTCATCGACGCTACGGTATCCGGGCTTCCCGGCGACATTCATAGCGAGGGGATACTGCCGGCGGACGAAAAGGTGCGGTTTACCCACCATTGGACACCACGCACCCTGCTGATGTTATGCAAGCAACTGTACGGCACTGTACCTTCTGCCATCAGTCTGACCATGGCGATTGCTTCCAGCGAAGTTAAGGTTGGGCTGTCTCAGGAAATCGAGCATCGAATTCCCGAACTGCTGGAACGCGCCAAGGCGATCGTCGCCGAGTGGCGCTTCGCGCCCGCGGAAAACAAGCGGCGCACCTCGGCGCCCGCCGAAACCGAGTCCCCTAACATTGCGCACCGGGTAAACGCGCCATCTGCAAGGTAGAGTGCTTGCAGGAAACGCCGCTTACGCTGCTACTCCCTTTTCGCTCTCGACGCGAGACTGCTCGATCTTTTTCTCCCCTGGATCATTTACCCGCTGCATCAACAGCGCCGCAATCGCCATGAATACCCCGCCAGCGATCACCGCCGCCAAACGGCTGTTATGCAGCAAATGATTCATCACCCAGCCAAAGAACAGCGAGGCGATAATTTCCGGCAGCACGATGAAGAAGTTGAAAATTCCCATGTACACCCCGGTCTTCTCCGGTGGCAGAGATCCAGCCAGCACTGAGTAGGGCATAGACAGCGTGCTGGCCCAGGCGATACCCACGCCGGTCATGGACAGCAGCAGCAGGAATTGGCCCGCTGTAACCTCGTTGACGACCACAACCAGCCTCCATATCCCGAAGTGGTCCGGCAAGTGAGCTGCCACTACTGGCGCCATCTTGTGAATCACCGCTATGGATGTGAGCCCAAGCGCTCCACAGAGCAGACACAAGCTATGGGTGTTCTTACGACCAATAGTCCTCGCCATTGCCGGCAGGAAGAACGAAAACACGAAACACACCGCTGAATACATGCCGAAGCAGATGCCGGCCCATTCGATGCCGCGCGTGTAGATGGGTGACGTCTGATTGGGAGCGCCGAAAATATTCCACGCCACCGCTACCGGAAAGTAGAGCCACATGCAAAACAGGCCTAGCCATGTCAGCAGTTGCACTGGTGCCAGCTGGCGCATGGTCTTCGGCATGCGCCGAACGGCGTCAAGGATTTCCTTCGCGCTCTCGGTCAGGCTGGTTTCGGCAGATTTGCGACGCCGGAACGCCCCCATGTCCTCCGGCGGATATTCCGGCGTGGTCACGATCGTCCACAGCACGGCAGCCAAGAATGCCACCGCGCCGATGTAGAACGACAAACGTACCGTCAATGGAATCGCGTGACCCGAAACGTCGCTCTTGAGGTGGAAGTAGTTGGTGAGCATCCACGGCAAGGCTGACGCGACTACCGCTCCCAGACCAATGAACAGGCTCTGCATGGCGAATCCGCGCGTGCGCTGCTCTTCCGGCAATAAATCGGCGACGAAGGCGCGGAAGGGCTCCATGCTGATGTTGATGGAGGAATCGAGTACCCACAAAAGACCGGCCGCCATCCACAGCGTGGAACTCCGCGGCATCAGTAACAGCGCCGCCGAACTGAGCAAGGCTCCTGCCAGAAAGTAGGGGCGGCGTCGGCCTAGCCGCGTCCAGGTGTGATCGCTGGCATGCCCGATGATGGGTTGCACCAGAAGCCCCGTCAGCGGAGCCGCCAGCCAAAGGATGGGAATCTGATCGGCGCGCGCCCCAAGGTATTCATAAATCGCGCTCATGTTGGCCATCTGGAGTCCCCAGCCAAACTGAATGCCGAGAAAGCCGAAGCTCATATTCCAGATTTGCCAGAAGGTTTTTGGAGGCTTGTGCATAATGGCCCACTGCTGAAGGTCCCGGCGCGAATTCTGCGGATTGGTTCCGGTTGAAGCTAGTCCCCGGCTCGCTGGATTGTCAACCAATCCACGAGATTCGGGTGCCGATAGCGGCCTCACTCGAAGATAGTCTCAACCTGCAGCAGTTGTCATGGTGGGAAACAGTTACGTCTGGACTGAGGATTCTCAGCTTCTTTGCTGAAGTTGGAACCGGGTCGGCGTTGTTCCCTTACCGTGGACGCACGGCTACCAGTTCCGTATCGAGCGGAACGCCGCGCGCGATCTTTACCCGCACCAGCGCCTCGAACGGCTTCATTGCCGAGCTCGATCCCGGTATTTCATGCATCAGCTTTTGTACCGAATCGGGGCGGCAAACAAATTCGACAGCTCCCTGCGGTTCCGAAGGTTGTGGTGCCCGCCAGGATCATCACGAATCGCTCTGGACTCACGCCCGGAAGCATGGCAATGACCGCGTAGTCTTCGGTCAACGACGTACTCGAGGGACTTGCCAGATAACTGGAAGACTCGCCGGGTTTGGGATGCCGGTTGACTACGGACAAGTCGCCCTTGCGTGCTCCCGAAGCGACCCGCTCAAAAACGAATTCCTGCGTTCCCGGTATGTCGTGCAAGGAGAGGTTTTCTGACGGGGAACCGACAAAAATCAGATTCGTGTTATTGGCATCGTCGAGTGAAAAAAGGCTGCCACGCTTCACTCGCAGCTTGCGTCCGAGCGAGTTGAACGCTTCGTCGAGAGAGTGAACCGCGAGCACTTCGCCAACGCCCGTGTAGTGGTCATAGACGGGGGTCTTGGCATCTTCGTGCGAGTTGAAGTACCGCATCCCTGTTTCAGGCCTGCCAACGAATGCCGCGTTGCTGAAGATAACCCACGGCTCCTCCTGCACTGAGGTGAATGGCTTCCAAAACTCGGCCAGGGGGCCGTTCACTGCGGGCGCCGCCGTGCTATTCGTGTCAGCCATAGACACCCGCCTATGGGCCCACAACAAGCTCGCAAGCACGATGACGGCAACTATCAAGCCCGCCACAAGAATGCCGGCAGCCAGCCGCCAGCGCCCGGAAACCGTCCCAACCTCCGCCGCCGGAACAACGGTCTCGTTCGGCGACGGCGACGCCTCTGGCGCTACCGGCGCCAGCTTAGTCTCAAAGACCAGATGGTAGCTGCCCTTCGGGATGCTTACGACGATGGGATCGTTCGCGCCTTCGCTGGCGTAGTACTCAGCCAGCTTCATGCGCAGCCGTCCCGCCTGCACCCGAATCGTCGAGTCTGACTGGGGATCGAAGTTCGCCTGCCGACCGTACACCTCAGTCGCGATCTGATACTCCTTCAGTGCCGCGTCGGGGTGTTCCACCGCTTGCTTGGCAAGGTATTCCAGCAGCTTGCGAAGGGATTCGGAGCCTCGCAGGCTATGACTTTTTGTAAGCCGCTCTATTTCTTGGAAGAGCTGGGCGGAATCTGCAATGAACGGTCTAGTCACAGCCATATAACAGCGATGTAACAGGCGAGGGATTTGGTTGCAAACACAGCATTTTACCCCGGTAACCGTATAAAACCTAATGAAACACACCCCACCCCTTTGTTTGTGCTAAGAGTTGCAAGTCTCACTTCTACGTTGAGGAATCCAAGAGTCGGCCAGGCTACGTTTCGAAGCTGTGATTCCCAAAAGAGACCACGTTGCGAAACACGTTTTCAAAAATTGTAGAGAGCGTACGGACGCTCGCCGAGGGCAACGGGGCCTCTGCGCGCCACCGAGCACGCGGCATGCAAGAGGTCCAGGCGTTCGCGATTTTCCTTCCAGGTCTGCCATCCGGGCGTCGCCCTCTCGAATTTCTATTGTTCCACTCCATGACAAATCGAAAGGTGGGTATTGCAATGAAGGGGTTGAAAGTGTCTGGATTGCTGGCACTGACGCTCGTACTGTGCTTGCCGGCAGCTCTGCTCGCGCAGTCGACGAACGCCACAATTCAGGGAACTGTTACCGACAGCACGGGGGCTGTCATCTCTGGAGCAACCATTGCCGTAACCAGTACAGCCACGGCGCAAACCGTGACCGCGGTTAGCGGAGGCGCTGGCGATTACGCGGTTAACGCACTGAAGCCTGGGGCTTACAAGGTGGAAGTGAAGGCAACAAACTTCAGCACCCTTACGCAAGAGGTAACTCTTCAGATCAGCCAGGTTCTGCCGTTGAACTTCTCGCTGAAGACCGGCGCGGTTACCGAAAATGTGGTGGTAACCACTGAAGCTCCCCTGGTTGCGTCGCAGAGTTCAGATCTCGGCGAGGTAATTACCGGAAGACAGGTGGTAGATCTTCCTTTGAATGCCCGCAATTTCACGCAGTTGGCGACCATGGTGCCCGGCGTGACCCGCGGCTCCAATACCAATGGCGACGCCACCGGCGGCAGCGGCAATGCCGAAACCTATCGCTATAACAGCAGCGGCGGCGCGGCCCTGGTAGTGAACGGACTTCGCCCTCAGGCAAATAACTTCCTGCTCGACGGTTTCGACAACAACGAATCGCTGGTCAACACCATCGTGTTCTTCAGCGCTCCTGACTCGATTCAGGAGTTCCGGGTTGAGACCAACGTGGCGCCCGCTGAGTTCGGTCGCGCCGGCGGCGGCATCATCAACACTGGAATCAAGTCTGGTACCAACCAGATACATGGCACGGTTTGGGAGTTCTTCCGCAACAGCGCACTCGATGCCACGCAGTGGCAGCCACAGCAAAACGCCACCAAGTTCCCCTTCCATCAAAATCAGTTCGGTGGCGCTGCCGGCGGTCCCATCATCAAGGACAAGCTGTTCATCTTCGGAGACTATCAAGGCTTCCGCTCTTCGGCTCCGGCGAGCACCGACTTCGCAACCGTTCCCACGAACCTCATGCGCAGCAGCGGTTACACAAACTTCTCGGAACTGCTGACCGAGGGGATTCAGATCAAGAATCCTCTCACCGGGCAGCCTTTCCCCGGCAACATCATCACCATCCCCCTCAACCCGGCGGCCGTGAACTATCTGAACGCGTACCCGGTACCAAACTGCGATCCAGGAGCGAATCCTAATTGCCACTTCCTTACCCAGAACTACACCGTCACCCGCCAGCGTACTCAGACCATCGATGACTTCGACGTTCGCGGCGACTGGATCATCGGGAAGAAGGATTCCGCCTTCTTCCGCTACAGCTATGGCAACGACAATCTGACTACCACCTCACGCTTGCCGGATTTGCCGGCCGGTTTCGGTTCGGGTAGCAATCCGACCAAGCCGTGGAGCGCGGTGCTGTCGGAAACCCACACCTTCACCAACAACCTGGTTAACGATTTTCGTTTCGGGTTCATCCACACCAATTTTGGGTACACACCGCCGCTTTTCAACGAGCCGGTATCAGCCAATCTTGGCATCGTCAACGCCAACGTGAACGCCAACAACGTGCTTGATCCGGAGCTCTTCGGTGGAGCACTGATCGGCGGTTTCAACAACCAGTTGGAGTACACGGGTGACTATGGCCCGTACCTGGTACCGCAGAATACCTGGCAGACGGCAGACAATCTTTCCTGGGTTAAGGGCAAGCACAACTTCAAATTCGGTGCCAACATCCTGCGCCGCCAGGTGGACTTCTTCCGCCCGCTGACTGGCAAGGGCTTCTTCAACCTGTGCGGCAATGGACAATCTCCCAGCGTCACCGGCTATGAAGTCACCGACCTTTTGATCGGTTTCACCTGCAACTACCAGGTAGGTCCTGCCCTGGGTAATTCTCAGACTCGTAACTGGGAAAACGGCTTCTACGGACAGGACGACTGGCGCATAACCCCGCGCCTCACCCTGAACCTGGGTTTACGCTACGATCTCATCACTTGGCCGGTCGAGAAAAACAATAACCAGGCTAACTTTGACATCTTCACCGGGCAGCTCCAGATCGCCGGTCAGGATGGCAACTCCCGCAGCTTCGTTCCAACCGCGTATAAGAATTTCGCGCCTCGCCTTGGTTTTGCTTATGACCTGTTCGGTGATGGCAAGAGCAAGATCAGCGGCGGCTACGGAATCTTCTACTTCATCGACCGCGGCGGCATCAGCAACCAGTTGGCCCAGAACCCGCCCTTCAGCGGACAGGTCAACTACAGCTTTGCCAACGGCTATCGCATCACCTTTACCGGTCAGGCTCCTCAGGGAACCAACAATCCTGACGGCACCTGTGCCACCAGCTGCGATCCGGTGGGCGCGACCCTTCCGTTGCCCTCCAAGGGCCCGATCCAGGTCGACCTCAACAATCCGCAGAATGTAGCCATCTCAGTGGCAACGCTGCCCTCCAACGTCACTCCTAACGTGCAGGAGTGGAATCTTCAATTCGAGCGCCAGATTGGCAACAGCATGACGTTCGATATCGCCTACGTTGGCAACAAGGGCACGCACCTCGTCACCTACTACGACTACAACCGCCTGCAGTACGGCTCACCGGCGCCATGCGGCGCCAGCAGCCCCATAGGTTGCAACTTCCCGGCCCTGGGCGGGATCAACACGCAAGCCACCATCGGCAACTCGACCTACAACGCGTTGCAAACCAGCTTGAACCGCCGGTTCACCAATAACCTGCAGTTCATGGTGAACTACGTTTGGTCGCATGCCATCGATGACTCACCGGGCGCGTTCGACACCTACAACATCAACGGGACTTCGCCGGTTAACTATCGCGACCTGGCGGCTGAGCGGGCGACCTCGAACATCAACATCGGCCAGCGCCTCGTAGCCACAGGGCTCTATGCTCTGCCCTGGGGCCATGGCCAGAAGTACGGTTCCAACTGGAATGGCGCTACCAACGCCATCATCGGTGGCTGGCAGCTCAACCTGATCTTCACCGCACAGACGGGAACTCCGTTTGACATCCTGTACAACGGCGGCAACCCGACGGTGCGCCCGGACTTGGTTGGCAATCCTTACGCCAATGTCTCGAGCAGCGGCTACTACTACTTCAACCCCGCCGCGTTTTCTGCCGTTCCCGTAGTGAACGGTGTGACCACGCGCGCTGGAACCTTACGTCGCAATTACCTCACCGGCCCTGGTTATCAGGATGTAGACTTGTCCACCTTCAAGGACTTCAAGTTCACGGAGCGCTACACGCTGCAATTCCGTGCGGAGTTCTTCAACCTGATGAACCATCCGAACTTCGTCAATCCTGACTACAACTTCACCGACGGTAACTTCGGCAAGTTGCAGAGCACGCGACTGGGCAATGAACGTCAGGTCCAGTTCGCGGCGAAGTTCTTCTTCTAGTCCGTAGTGTTTGAAAGCCAACGGGGTGGGAGCGATTCCCACCCCATTTTTCTGAAGACTATCTCGTAAATCGGTTTTGCAAGGGCACGGCTTCATAGGCTGCTGAGAAAGTCGGACTTCGGGTAGAGCTGGCCTTCAGGCCAGCGGCACGCCTTTGAAAACACGGCAGGGCTTTAGCCCCTGCGGATTCCGCCTCGGCGTAACTAGATAGCTTCTAGGGTTTTGCGTCATGACAAACTTAAGAACTGTTCTCAAACTTCGAGTATTTGCTGCATTTCTCCTGTGTGTTTTCATCAGTACCCTCTGCGTCGCTCAGCCCCAAATCACGAAAATCGAGCCGCCAAACTGGTGGACTGGTTACGTTTCGCCGGTGATGGTGTTGCTCTACGGTGATGGGCTGTCAGATGCCAACATCACCGTCAACTATTCCGGTGCGACGATACAGAAGATCGAAACTCAGCCCGATGGAAAGCACGCCTTCGTCTGGTTGGACGTGGCAAGCAGCGCGCAGCCGGGAACGGTGAAGCTGTCGATTCATTCCTCATCGGGTGGCGTCGACGCAGAGCTGCCTTTGCTCGCCCGCCAAACGCAGCAGGGCAAATTCCAAGGCATCACGCGCGACGACGTCATCTACCTGATCATGCCCGATCGTTTTGCCGACGGAGATCCATCCAACAACATACCGCCCGGTGCGGCTCCTGGAACGTTTGATCGGAACCAACCCAAGACCTACCATGGCGGCGATCTCAAGGGAGTTACCGAACACCTCGGCTATTTGAAAGACTTGGGCGTCACCACGCTCTGGCTCACTCCGGTTTACGACCAGGACAATTCGACTTCCGACTATCATGGCTACGGTGCCGTTGACCTGTACAAGGTTGAAGACCACTTCGGCACCATGGCGGACTACCAGAACCTGGTCGCCGAAGCCCATCGCCAGGGCTTGAAGGTGCTGTTTGACACAGTGCCGAATCATGTCGGCCCCAACCATCCCTGGGCCAAGTCGCAACCCACACCCGGATGGCTGCATGGAACTACTCAAAACCACATCAATACCGATTACGACTATGCTCCAGTCACCGATCCTCACGCGGTCGAGAAGAACTACATCAGCGCTCTCGATGGATGGTTCGCCGATAAGCTGCCTGACCTTGCGCAGGAAAATCCGTTAGTCGCTCAGTACCTGCTGCAGAACGCGCTCTGGTGGACCGAGAGCAGCGGCATTGACGGCCTTCGCATCGATACCTTTCCCTACGTTCCGCGCACCTTCTGGGCCTACTACCTGAAAGGAATCCTCGACGTCTATCCCAACTTCTTTGCCGTCGGGGAAATCTTCAATGTCGAGCCCACTGTCACTTCCTATTGGGCCGGAGGGAACAAGGGCTTCGACGGCGTAGACACGCTGCTTACAACTCCCTTCGACTTCCCCATGCAGGACGCTATCGACAAGGTCGTGAATGAAGGGCAGTCTGCAAAAAACATAGTGAGTGTATTGCGGCAGGACCGGCTCTTCCCGCATCCCGAGCTACTGGTAACTTTCATCGGCAATCACGACATGCCGCGCTTTATCACACAAGCCAAGGGTTCTCCCCAGAAACTAAAGGCCGCGTTCGCGCTTCTCACTACCTTGCGCGGTATTCCGCAGATCTACTACGGTGACGAGATCGGCATGCCGGGAGCGAACGACCCCGACGATCGTCACGATTTTCCCGGTGGCTTCGCTGGCGATAAGCAAAATGCGTTCGCGCAGGCAGGCCGCACTCCCCAGCAGCAGGAGATCTATGCCTATCTCCAATCCCTGCTCAAGCTGCGGCGCGAGAATGCGGCGTTGCGCGAAGGCGTGCAAAAGCACGTCGTCGTCGCCGATGACTACTACCTCTTCACCCGCGAGACCCCGAGGCGAGCGCTTGCTGATGGCGTTCTACAAAGGGACTGCCCCCAAGGCTCTGTCCGTGGACCTGGCCAATACCTCGATCGCGGACGCCAAGTACTTGACCCCGCTGCTTGCGGGCTCCACGCCGGCGCTCACTGGCGAAAAGCTCACTCTGCAATTGCGCCCATGAGCGTCGCCGTCTATCGGATAGACTAGTTTCTGCGGCTTGCTGACGGGCAAAGCAAGCCACGTAATTAAATCGCTTGGTCGTAGGGAAAGGCTTCAACTCTGCGTCTCTTCAGGAAGAAGGAAAAACAGGAACACCGCATCATGCGCCAGGCGAAGGAACGCGCCGGTGCGCTGGTTCCCGAATATCATCGCCCCACGCCCGAGTGCCCTCACCCTGAGCGCTGGAGCATGTACGACTCCATGACCGCCGAGGTCGAGGTGCTGGAGTTCCTGCGCACCCTGGTCACCACCATCAAGCCCAACCTCGTGGTCGAAACCGGGACCTTCCTCGGCGTCAGCACTCTCTGGATCGCCGAGGCGCTGCGCATCAACGGCTTCGGACGCATCGTCAGTTGCGAATACGATCCCAAGGTCTTCGCCGCCGCCAAAGAGAAGATCGACGCCTCAGAGTTTCGCGACCTCATCGATCTGCGCAACGAATCGAGCCTCGAGATGCAGGTCGACGGCACCATCGACCTGTTCTTCAGCGACAGTGATATGCCCATCCGCGAACAGGAGGTCCGCCGCTATCTTCCCCAGATCTCGCCGTTCGGACTCATCCTGATGCACGATGCCAGCTCCCACCTCAAGCAGGTTCGCGATGCTGCACTCAAGCTCGAAGCCGATGGCCTGATCTCCGTCGTGCTCCTGCCCACTCCGCGCGGACTGGTGGTTGCGCAGAAGCGCGCCGGACGGAGCTAGCTCACTCCCGCTGTAACCTCACTGCCCGCCTTGAGCGGTACCTTTGCCCGCCAACTCCGAACGGGCCCGCGCTAATTCGGGACGATCCGAATTGGCATGTTCGCAGTTCTCCACCAGCTTGGCGTAATACTTGGCGGCCTTGGCCGGTTGGTTCGTCATCTGCGCGGCGCGCGCAGCTCCATACAGACCATTGAAACGATTGGGATCAATCGTCATCGAGCGCTCATACTCCACCAGCGCTTCCTGTGCATGGTTCGACTCCAGCAAAATGTCGCCCAGCATCTCGCGCGCCGGAATCTCGACCTCGGCCTTTCCATACGTGTCCTGCTTATCAGCAACAGTGCGCATGATTTTTGCCGCTTCGTCGTTCTTGCCCTCGGCGAATGCGATCCATGCCCGCATCTCATCGCGCCCGGTATCCATTGAGTCGGCCAAATACGCGCTGGGCGACTTCTTCACCGCTTCCACCATGCCGTCGTATCCCGCCAGGTCTTTCTTGGCCGCCGCCGCGTCGTGTAGCTGCGAGCTTCCAATCGCACGCGCCCAGTAGATGGTGGCAACATTCTCCGGTTCTTTCGACATCGCCGGATCGAGTGCCGCTGCCTCTTTCCAATGCCGCATCTCAATGTCATACGTAGCCGGGAAACCTGCCTGCGCCATGTCGAGATAATCGTGCATGTCGTGTCCTGCCATAGGGCTCATGTTCTGAACCTTGGCCACGATCTCACTCGCCTTGCCGTCCTCGCCTACTTGTAGGTAGGCATAGTTCAGGAAGTCCATGGCATGCAGCTCATGCCCATAAGAGCCCGAGGCTTCCGCCGCAGCCACCGACGCGAGGTTCGCCTGGATGTCGTCCTGCCACATGCCGAGCCGCGCAAAAATATGTCCTGGCATGTGAGCAGCGTGCGGCGACGACGGCGCGATTTGTCCATACCGCTGAGCCGCCTTCAGACCCTCCGCCGCCATTTGCGGACTATCGCAACTATGAATGATGTAGTGCACTACGCCGGGATGGTCCGGCACCACCGCAAATTGCGCATTCAGCACCGCCATCGCCTTCTTCTGGTTGGCAAACGTGGTGTCGCGAAGCGGTGCCGCCGCCAGCAGTGAGAGCGCATAAAACGCGGCTGCCTCGTGGTCTTGCGGATACTTCTCATACACCTTCGCCATGGCAGTTGAGTAGGCATCAACCCGCGTGTCGAAGCTTGCCTTCTGATAATTCTGGTAAAACTGCGCCAGTGCGTTCAGGTAATCGCGCTCGCGTTGTGTTTTGGGGCCGATCTTCTGTCCCTGCTGCACCAGCTCCCATCCCCGTTGCAGCGTGGCTTGCTTAGGACGGTCCCATATCTGGTGCCAGGTCGACATCGCCTCGCCCCAATACGCCATCGCGCATGTGGGATCGGCCGCAGCAATGGCCTTGAACTGCTCCTCGGCGCGGTCGTACCAGAAATCGTGCAGCAAAGCGACGCCGCGGTTGAACGCTGCTTGTTGCGACGGAGCGCACGATACCGGAAAATCAACCGTGCCCAGCTTCTCATTGGCGACAGTCTGCACCTGCTGCGCTTGCGCTGCGACCAGAGATCACGACAACACCAGCAACAGCAAAATCGCTTTCAGTTGTTTCATCGTTCACCCCAGATTGCTGGTGAAGCATAGGGTGGATACTGAACCCAAGTCAAATCGCCCCTCACCTGTCGCCCCTCGCGGACGCTAAGTTCCAAGCCGCAACAGTTCCTCATACAGCATCTCTATCTCCGCATGACGCTCCCTCCACATCTCCCACACCGCCCGTGCCCACTGTTTAATCTTGTCGTCGCGCTCGGCTCCCGCAGGCACACTCAGGGCTTCCATAACCGTGAGCCCGGCATGATTCTTAGGAGCCTCGAATGGCGGCCACACCTTCATCTTGTTACTCAACTTCATGTGCTCTAGTTGCACCTCTCGTCCGCTGTATCCCCGCTCCACGAAAAGGAACAGTCCAATCAGCGCTGCCGCCAAAACCACCGGCTTTGTCTCTGCCCCAATATGCTGGGCAGCATAGGCATCGACTGCGTGCTGATGAATAAATTCACCGCGGTCCCGCGCCAGCGTGTAGGCGTATAGTTTGTCGCACATCTCCTGGCACGATCGGCCGGCAGGAAGCTTTACTCCGCAACTTGGACAGACTCCGGGTAGTTGAAGCATGGAAGAAGAGCTCAATCGTTCATCCTAAGCCATCCTTCCTTGCGAAACCTCACTGGCCGCTGTGCTCAAGGTCATAGCTTCGCACCCTAAACAGCGCTAGTATTCCTCGTTGATAACGAGACTCCGCGCTTGCTCTCGAAACCCCGGCGCAGGAGTCAAGCGAGGTGTGTTATGCGTGCTCTGCAACGGTTTGCCATTATCTTCGCCTTCATCCTGTCGTCATTGTTCGCAGCGTTTGCTCAGAATACCCGTATCGTGATCCCTGCCGGAACGCCTGAGGACAAAGAACTCAACGCCATTGCTGCTGAAACCGATGCCGGCAAGCAGGTCGAGGCGTACGAGGAATTCATCACCAAGTATTCCGACAATAAGGCAGCCGTGGCCTATGCGGAGTGGCAACTTTCGCAGGCTTATCTCGGCGCGAAAGATAATGCCAAGGCGCTCGAATGGGGCGACAAGGCATTGCAGTCTTATCCCAACGACCTGGACATCGTTGTCTCAGATACCAATATCGCGATGGCGATGAAGAACAACGCCAAGACCCTGGAATACGCGGTGAAGGGCGCCGCCATCTATCACTCGATCCTGCAGCAGCCCAAGCCCGCCGATGTTAGCGATACCGACTGGAACAATCGCATCACGCAGGACCAGTTCTCAGTGAAGCCGGACTACGAATTCCTGGAGAACGCCGCCTACAACGCAATCGTCGCGGAGCAGAATCCCAACCAGCGCATGAGCTTCATCGAGCAGTACACGCCGGCCTTTCCCAAGTCGCGCTTTGAAGCCCAGGTGGCGCAGATTGCCATGTACAGCTTGCAGCAGATTAACCAGCCCCAGCGTTTGCAGGCCTATGGCGAGAAGGCGCTGGCGGCTAATCCCGACAGCATTCCGACGCTTCTGATGATGGCGGGCTCCTACGCCGGCGATCCCAAGACTGCGGCCAAGGCCGCCGATTACGCTAACAAAGTTCTTAAGCTGACCGGTGCTGAGCCCGGCGACACGACGCTGAAATCTTATGCCGGCATTGCGCATACCGCGCTCGGCCGAGCTGAGCTTAACCGCGACCGCGTCCCCAACGCCATTACGGAGTTGAAAGCCGCCGTTGCGCAACTACAGGGCGATCCGCCTGATCAGCAAATCGCTCTTTATTTCCTGGGGTACGCGTCGGCAAAGCAAAATCACAAAGCGGATGCGGTCGCTGCCTTGCAAAAAGCCGCTGCCATCAGTGGCCCATACCAGGGTCCTGCCAGAGAGATGTTGGCCAAAGTACAGGCGGCAGGAAAGAAATAAGGAGTCAAATACCAAATGGCTCAACAGCGTGGAGAACTTGCCAGGCACTGTTCGACTCTGCTCGTCTGCACCGCTCTGATCGTATGTGGGGGATGCGCCCTCCACGCCTCTGACCGGGAATTGTTCCAACAGGCAGTTGGCGCAGGGAAGGCCGCTGATGCAGACACGCGCTGGTACATCTTCAGCGAAATCGCAAAAGCCCAAGCTAAGCATGGCTACTATGACGATGCGATGCAATCCTTGAACTTGACCGATAAGTATCCTGACCAACTTTTCATAGAGCTAGTCAGCATTCGGGCAAAGAATGGAGACGTCTCGGGCGCGAAAGCGATGGCCGAAGCGGTGACTTCAGAAGTGAGGTGGAGGGCAACAGAGGCCATTGCTGTGGCACAGGCGGAATCGGGGAACGTCAGTGATGCGCGAGAGACCTTGGCTCCGCTGCCACCCCGGTTTCAGCAAAGTCCATTGGAAGCCATCGGCACATATCAGGCCGAAGCGGGGGACTTAGAATCCGCCCTCAGAGACGAGCCCGCGACATCAGGCCCGGGCACAGCGACATCCTCCTGTTTGTCGTCGCGGACAAGTTCCTGGAACGGGGAGAAAAGGAGCGAGCACACGACATCGCATCGCTCATTACCGATCCAGAGATGGCTCGGAGTCTTGAGGTCAAGCCTGCAGACGGTCCTTCGCAAGAAATCGACGCTTGCGACGAAGCATTGGAACGCGTAAGGTCAGGCAAACTTAGCGAAGCATTAACGATGCTGCAAGCTGCGAATTGTGATTGCAACTTTGCGGCCGCTGTTCTTAGAGAAGCGGGCGATCTCGCTGGCGCGGAACGAAAATTCCGTAGTTGCCCCAATCCAGCAGATGTGAGTAACGGGATGGCTCAGCTGGCATCGTGGGCTGCCTCCAAAGGAGACGTTTCGGCAGCACTGCGGCTTCTGAATGGCGTGCACCAAACCGGAGCCTACTACGAAGAAAGCTATCTCGCTGCCGCGGTTCGTGACATCGCTCGGAGCTGGACCAAGACCGATGCCAAGGCGGCATTGAAGTGGGCAGAATCCAGACCGAAGAGCGATAGCGCATCCATGCTGGAAAACATCAACCTGAAGAAGAAGCTGTCGCGCGAGGACTACAAGCGCATCGTTCCCGGCTTGCAGCTGCGTCTGTACGACTTGGAAAAAGCCTGCTGGGACAACGGTGTGCCCACCATCATCGTCTTTGAAGGCTGGGACGCCTCCGGCAAAGGAACTACCATTTCGGCGCTGACCCAGCGGCTCGATCCGCGCGGCTTCAAGCTCTATCCCATCACCGCTCCCCGCACCTACGAGCAGCAGCTCCCATGGCTGTGGCGCTTCTGGCTGAAAGTTCCTAACCGCGGAGAAATGGTCATCTTCGATCACAGCTGGTACCGGCGCGTGTTGCAGGAGCGAGTCGAGGGAAGCACTCCCAAGAAAATGTGGAAGCAGGCCTTCCGCGACATCAACGAGTTCGAGCGCATGCTGGCCGACGATGGCGCCGTAATCCTCAAGTTCTTCCTGCACATCAGCAGGAAAGAGCAGTGCAAGCGTTTTGAAATGATCGAGGCGGACCCGATGGAAGCCTGGCGCGTCACCAAAGACGACTGGGACCGCCACAAGAAATATGAGGAGTATCTCGCCGCCACCGAGGAAATGCTGGAACTTACCGACTCCGAATACGCACCGTGGACCATCGTGCCGGCTACTTCGAAGTCGTATACCCGCAAGTACGTGTTCGAAACCATCATCAGCGCTCTCGAAACACAGTTGGGCGTGAACGTTCCGCCTCGTCTCGATATTTCTGTCGAAGCATCCAAAGACGCCGAATTACGCGACGCAATGGACTCGCTCAGCGAAGGCAGGCTCTAATGCTGGAGACAGTAGACCTCACACGAACTCTCGATCGCCAGGCCTATGTACGCGAAGTAACCCGCCGCCAGATTCAACTGCGCGAGCTGGGATATCAGGTCTATCGGCAAAAACGGCCCGTCATTATTGTCTTTGAGGGCTGGGATGCAGCGGGCAAGGGCGGCGCCATCAAGCGCATCACCGAGAAGATCGATCCCCGCGGTTACGTCGTCTATCCCATCAGCGCGCCGCACGGCGAAGATCGCACCCGGCATTATCTCTATCGCTTTTGGAGACGCCTGCCGGAACGCGGCCAGATCGCCATCTTCGACCGTTCCTGGTACGGCAGGGTCTTGGTCGAGCGGGTGGAAGGATTCGCCCGCGAAGAGGAGTGGAAGCGCGCCTACAAGGAAATCAACTCCTTCGAACGGCAGCTGCGCGAGTTTGGAGTCATCCTGGTAAAGTTCTGGATTCACATCTCACGCGAGGAACAGCTGCGCCGGTTCGAAGAGCGCAAAACCATCGGATACAAAGCCTGGAAGCTGACCGATGAAGACTGGCGCAATCGCGAGAAGTGGGGTGCCTACGAAGAAGCCGTGGAAGAAATGCTGGTGAAGACCAGCACCGTCACCGCACCATGGACTCTGGTCGAGGGCAACGACAAGTATTGGGCTCGCACCAAGGTCTTGGCGAAGGTGGTCGAAGCTCTATCTTCCGAAATGAACTACAAGCCCGCCGATCCAATGCGCAACTCCAAAGAAACCAAAGTTCGTCGCCAAGCCTAAGCTCACGCTGGAAGAAGGGGCACACTTTCAGGTGCGCCGACATGCTCATAAAAATTTGCCTCCCCTGGAGGCCTTTAGGCCGACGAGGGATCTGTATTTCCCCCTCTGTAGTCCCCGAGCGTAGCGAGCGCCATCCCGAGTCCGCCCCGGCGGGCGAGGGATCTGCAGGTCGCTGGCGCTGCCCGAAACGTTCGCCGCTGGGCACATGGGTTTCCAAATCCCTTTGCCTCCCGCCCAAACTCCATCTACCATCCTCGATACATGCCCCTGCAAACCATCGATGAAGTAATCAGCGCGCTCGACGTCATCGTTCAGAGTTCGTATGACAACCAAAACCGCTTGGGATTTTTCGCCGCCTTGTATCGGCGCGTGACCATCGCGGTGCGTGACCGTATCAGGGCCGGCAGCTTCCAGAATTGCCCGCTGATGGAGCAGCTCGATGTGGTGTTTGCGTCACGCTATCTCGATGCGCTCGCAACTTTCCAGGCCGGCGGCGAGGCGACGCGAAGCTGGATGCTCGCCTTCCATGGCTATGACGATGCCAATTTTCTGATCCTTCAGCAATTGCTGTCGGGCATGAACGCGCACATCAACCTCGACCTGGGAATTGCTACCGCGCAAGTCTGCCCGCCCGAACAGCTGGGGCAGTTCAAGCCGGACTTTGATCAGATCAACGCAGTGCTTGCGAGCCTGATAAGCACGGTAGCTTCAGAGATCGCAGCCATTTCCCCGCTGATTGGCGATCTGGAAAAGATTGGCATGCGCACCCAGACCACGCTCATCAACTTCAATATCGTCGCAGCGCGCGATGCAGCCTGGTTCGCTGCCGAACGTTTATCCGCCGAGCCACGGATGCTACACGGTGTGACCATTGATGCCCTCGACCTGGCAGTTTCGCTTGAGGGCCGCGCCATTCTCTATCCGCCAAAAGCGCAATGTGCCGTTTTGAAATTGATTCAACAGGCGGAAACCAAGGATGTTCGCCAGGTAATTGACACGTTGTCGCAAGGCAGCTCTTCAGCCGCCGCGAGCACAGCGTAAGCTGCTGCAGAAAATTCGCGCCGGCGAAGGTTCGGGTAGAGCTGGCCTTCAAGCCAGCGTCCAAGCCCTTGCATTTCGGGTAGAGCTGGCCTTCAGGCCAGCGTTCAAGTCGCTAAAATACATCGGGGGCTTTAGCCCCTGCGGTAATCCTATTCGTAGCGCAACGCAACCAACGGATCCACCCTCGCTGCGCGTCGCGCCGGGAAATAGCAAGCCGCAACCGCAGCCGCGGCAAGAATCAGGAAGACGCCGCCAAAGATGAGCGGATCGTAGGCACTCACTCCGTAAAGCAAGCTGGAAAGCGAGCGCATGGCCAGCAGCGCCAGCACTAGCCCCAGCACCAGCCCTGCAATCGCCAGCCTCATTCCCTGCTTCACAATCAGCTTCAACACGCTGTTGGTCTGCGCACCCATCGCCATGCGAATCCCAATCTCGCGCGTCTGCTGGCTGACCGAGTACGAGAGCACTCCATAAACTCCAACCACCGAGAGAATCAGCGCGATCACTCCGAAGAGGGACAGCAGGCCTGCGCCCATGCGCGACGCCCATAGTCCCTGACCCAGCAATTCGCCGATGGTGTTGAAGTTCGTCAGCGCCAGACCGTTGTCGAGCCCTTGCACCTGCTGGCGAACGCTGGAGATCACTGCATCCGGCGGCCCCACCGTCCGTACCTGCATCGTCGCCGCCGGGCTGTAGTCCTGTGTCATCGGCAGATACGCCAGCGGTTGCGGCTCTTCTCCAATGTTGTTCACCACCGTATCGCGCACTACGCCCACCACCTCCCGCAACTTCGTCTCGCCGAAAAAGTGGAAGCGCTTGCCCACCGCGTCCTCACCCGGCCAGAAATGCTTCGCCATTGCTTCGTTGACGATAACCACCAGCGTGGTGTCTTTGCGATCGCTGTCAGTGAATTCGCGGCCTTTGACCAGCGGAATCCGCAGCGTCTTGAAATAGTTGGGCATAATATCGTCGAGCTGCGTCAGCGTCCCGCGATAGCCGGTGGTCTCACTCTGTCCTTCAGGAAATACGGTGCGCGCGAAGCCTCCGCCTACCGGGAAGTTCGACGCGATGGTGGCCGATGCTACCTTGGGGGACGCCTCGGCTCGTTCGATGGCGTTGCGAAAGAACTGCTGGCCGCGTCCCTCGTCGTAGTGCAAGGCTCCCAGGTCGAACGCGAACACGAACAGGTCCTTCGACTCGAAACCCGCGTCGATGCTTTGCGCATTCCGCATGCTGCGCACAAACAGCCCTGCACCAACCAGCGCAACCAGCGCCAACGCGATTTCTGTCACTACCAGCAGGCTGCGGAAACGGTTTCGCGTCCAACTCACGCTTCCGCCGCGGCCGCCAACATTCAGCACCTCAACCAGGTTTGGCCGCGCCACCTTAATGGCCGGTGCAATGCCGATCAACATCGCCGTCAGCACCGATACGCCCAACGTGAAGAAGAGCACATTGAAATCGAAGCCGAGGTCCAGATCGCCTTGCTGAATAAACGGAGGCCGGAACGACCACAGCGCCGCCCGTCCCGCATAAGCGATCGCAACCCCCACAACTCCCGCCAGGATCGCCAACACCAGGCTCTCAGTAAACAATTGCCGGATGACACGGCTTCGGCTCGCCCCCAGCGCGGCCCGCAAGGTGATCTCTTTCTCGCGGCGGGCAGCCTGCGCCAACAGCAGGTTGGCCACATTTACGCACGCGATCATCAGCACCACGCCCACGACGCACATCATCAGCCCGCCCATCAATGCGATCTGGCCATGGTTGTTCACGCCCACCACCGCATCGGTCAGCGGCGTCAACGACACGCTGCGACTGGCATTGTCCTTGGGAAAAGCCGTCTCCAGACGCGAGGCGATCGTCTTCAGCGAAGCTTCCGCCGTACTCATGGTGACCCCGTCTTTCAGGCGGCCAAACATGGTGGTCGACAGGAATCGCCGATCATTGAAATTGTCCTTGAAGAAGCCTGCGAGCACCTGCGGATACATGCTGACCGGTACCCAAACTTCTTCGGCACTGGCGAAGGTGAAGATGCCCTTGAATCCGCGCGGCCCCACTCCAATCACCGTGTAAGGCGTCGCATTCAGCGTCAGCACCTGTCCCACGATGTTCGGATCGGAACCGAACTTATTCACCCACAGCGTATAACTCAGCACCACGACGTTGTTGCCGCCCGGCTTCGTGTCCTCATCAGAAAGGAAGAAGCGTCCCACTGCAGGCCGCAGTCCCAGGACCTCGAAGTAATTTGCCGTGACCAATTGCCCCAAAACCTGCTTAGGCTCGGCGTGACCGCTCCACGTCAGCGGCAAAGGTCCGACGAAACAAGCTGTCCCGGAAAGCACCTGGTTGTCGCGGGCGTAGTCCTGGAAGTTGGGATATGACATCCCCAGCTTCTCTGCGTTCGCGATGGTCACTACAGTCTTGGTGTCAACCGTGTCCACCTCAACTACTCGCGAAATGTCTTTCACCGGCAGAGGATGCAGCAGGATCGCATTCACCACCGTAAAGATCGTAGTATTAGCGCCGATACCCAAGGCCAGCGACAGAATCGCGATGGCGCTGAACGCCTTGCTCTTGGCCAGCATGCGCAACGCATAGCGGACATCCTGCATGAGTGTCTGCATAAAATCCCTCAGCGCCAGAAGATGAGGACCTCACGCCACACTCCACGATGACGCAGTGATCCCCGGAGGATTGCTGCAAGTCTGCTACCGAAAATCATTATCTGCAAGTTGCTGCAAGATTTAGGCTGGCGTGCCGATGCCGCTGCGCTGCCTGTCCGCTGGTAACTGCGGTGTCCGACAATGGACGCGCCTACTACTGCCTCAGATCGCGATCCATCCTGCGCGGATCGCCAGCAGGCTACTCACTGCGACGATGATCCACAGCAGCACGCCCTGCAACAGAGGACGCGGGCCAACCTTCCGCAGCGCCGCTGGAGAGAGCGTCGCGCCAATCAGGAACAGAGTGAAAATCAGCATCAGCTTCCCCAGGTTCATCAGCATGTGATAAGGGCGCGAGCCGGGAAACAGGTAGGTATTCGCGACCGCGGCGAGACAGAAGAACAGGATGAACCACGGCCACTGAATGCGCGTCTTGCTTCCCTTACCACAGCTGTGGTGACAGTTACCGGAACGATCCAAAGCGCGCGCGCCAGTTTCACCGTGGTGCCGATGGCCAGCGCCAGGGCGCCGTACTTGGCCGACGCACCGACCACTGAACTGGTGTCGTGGATCGCCAGCGCCGCCCACAGTCCAAACTGCGTCTGCGAAAGATTTAGGGAGTGTCCAATCGCCGGAAAGGTAAAAAGTGCCAGCGAGTTGAGCAGAAAGATAGTGCCGAGTGAAACCGACATCTCGTCTTCACTCGCACCAATCACCGGCCCTATCGCCGCGATCGCACTGCCTCCGCAGATCGCTGTGCCTGCCGAGATCAGAAACGATGGCGTGCTGTTGACGGCGAACAGCTTGCCAATCAGTGTGCCCAGCGTGAGCGCAAAAGCAATGCCTACCGCCGTGTAAACGAAGCCGCTACTTCCGGCACGCACCACTTCGTGCAGGTTCATGCCGAACCCGAGCCCCACCACGGCTGCCTGCAAAAGATACTTCGAGACCTGGCGCGACTCGCCGGGATAGGGATGGGTTGCGATCGCACCGAACACCAATCCCACCAGCAGCGCCATCGGCGGCGAGGCCCACGGAGTGAGACAAAACAGCAGACCTGCGATGAAAAGGATCTTGGATTTCATTCAGAAATGGGGCTGGACAAACAATTGCCTATTGTACAGAGACTACGAAACCGGCAGGACGCCGATCCTGTACGAAAAAGTTATTAACTAAAATGGGCCTGCTGCCAAGGAGCGGTGACATTTCCTTGACCTCAGGCCCATTCGATCCTGGATTGGATCGGAGGTGATAGTCATTATGTTAAACCCGCCCTCGCGAAAGTCAACGACAATCCCATAACCGCTTTACTTGCTGTCAGTTGCGGAAAACGAAAACCAACGAGCAGAGCCCTACTGCGAGCCTGCGCAGAAAGCGCTGGCGTTTCCTGGCGTGCTACACTCCCGCTTCTGAGCATGACCGCACTATTTCAGCCGACACTTGCGCTGCTATCGTTCGTCGATCCCGCCGCCGCGACCACCACCTCGCAGGCGGCTGGGCTACTGCACTATACGTTGCCGCCCGACAAACTGGCGCAGGCGTATGCCCTCTACCGCATCGACGTATCGCTCTACTTCATTACCACGTTATATGTCTTCCTGGTGCTGTGGTTCATGCTGCGCACCCGCTATGGAGTTCGTCTGCGCGACTTCGCTGGGCGCTTGTCCCGCTTCTGGCTGGCGCGCGCCGCCATCGTCATCACGCTGTTTTCGCTGACGCTGGAAGTGCTCGAACTTCCGTTCTCCCTCTACCGTCACCACGTCAGCCTGGCCTACGGACTCTCGGTACAGCACTGGGCATCCTGGTTCGGCGACTGGGCCAAGGGACTGGCCCTCAGCCTTGTTGTGTCAAATTTAGTGGGATTGGGACTGTACGGCGTGCTTCGCAGAAGTCCTCGACGCTGGTGGTTCTACTTCTGGCTGGCTACCATCCCGTTTATCCTGTTGTCTATTTTCATCGAACCCATCGTGGTTGATCCGCTGTTCAATAAGTTCGAACCGCTGACCGATCATCATCCCGAGCTGGTCCAGCAGATCGAGCGCGTCGTACATCGTGCCGGCATGGACATTCCGCCTTCGCGTATGTTCGAGATGAATGCCAGCGACAAGACTACGCAACTCAACGCCTACGTGACCGGCTTCGGCGCAAGCAAACGCGTGGTGGTTTGGGACACAACCATGCTGCACATGAGCACGCCGCAGACCCTGTTCGTGTTTGGCCATGAGATGGGCCACTACGTTTTGCATCATCTGATGAAGGGCTTCACCATCACCGTCGCGCTGCTGCTGGTGTTCTTCTACATCGCGTACCTGATTGCGAACCGGCTTATACGGCGCAACGGCAACACCTGGGGACTTCGCCAGCTTAGCGACTTCGCCTCGGCTCCCCTGCTGCTGCTCATCTTCTATGTGCTATCGTTCGCGGGCGAGCCCGGCTTCAACGCTGTCTCGCGACACTATGAGCACCAAGCCGACATGTACGGAGTAGAAGTGATTCATGGCCTGGTGCCCGAAGCAGGGCGCACCGCTGCAGAGTCGTTCCAGATACTTGGCGAGCGTTCGCTGGATTATCCCTATGTCGGCAAGTTCGCGGAGTTGTGGCTCTGGAATCATCCCACCATCGCCGATCGCGTGATCTTCGTGCAGACCTATAATCCATGGGCCCAAGGCAAGCAGCCGGCATTCGTGAAGTAGCTCGCCGCCATCTGGCAAATCGGTTTTGAAGGGACACGGGTAGAGGACACGGGTAGAGCTGGCCTTCAGGCCAGCGTCTATGCCGTAAAAAATACATCCGGGCTTTAGCCCTTGAGGACTTCAGCCCCAGAGGGAATTCGCCCGGTCGGAGGATTCATGCCACGTCGCAGTTTATCGAAGATGCTTGCACTCGGCTTCTGTTTGGTGTTTGCGGCAAGCGCTCTCGCCGGCAAGCATCACTCTCAATCCGCATCGTCCAATGCTGACAATACCGCCGGCGCATTCGACTATTACCTGCTGGTCCTGTCGTGGGCTCCGGAATTCTGTGCCACCCATCAGCCCAGCATGAGTTCCAGCGAATGCGATCCCAACCGTCACTATGGCTTCGTGGTTCACGGCCTTTGGCCTCAGAACAACGATGGCTCGTGGCCCAAAGATTGCGGCAGCGCACAGCCGGTGTCGAGCGAGATTGTGCGTGAGATGTTGCCCATCATGCCCGCTCGCGGCCTCATCCAGCATGAGTGGGCGACCCATGGCACTTGCAGCGGCATTTCATCACAGCAGTACTTCGGCGATATTCAGCAGCTCTACAAATCGATCAAGGTCCCGCCGGAGTATCAGCATCCGTCGGCGCAATTCAGCGCTGCTCCCAGCGATATCGAGCAGAAATTCGCGCGAGCCAATGGCGCGCCGCAAAGCGCCTTTCGCGTCTCGTGTAGCGGCCCGGCCTTCATCGCCATCGAAGCTTGCTTCGACAAGAACCTGAAGTATCGCGATTGCGGCTCCTCGGTGAAGCAGTGCCGAGCCCCACAAGTGAAAGTCCTGCCCACACCCTAGCCCCGCGAATCTTGCCTCGACGAATAACAATCTGGGTGCCCCATTCCGCCGTCCTTTGGCGGGGTGGGGACTTTGACCTTTCTCTTTGGTCGGTTCGCTTGGTTTTGTATCAGGGCACGGCTTCAGCCGTGCCGATATTCGCCTCTTTGAATGTCGCTGAGCCGACTTTAGTCGGCGATACACCTTCTGAATGTTGCGCCGCTGGGATCGAACTTGAGGCGTTTACCCGGCCTGAGCGAAGCGAACGGGGAGGGACCTCAACGCAGAGATGCTAAAGCGAAACCTGGTAGGGCCGGCGGGGATCGAACGTAGAAGAAATTCGCCTCGAAAGCCACCGACTCGGTTTTAGAGGCAGCCCTCAAGGTGTGGAAAGAGCTGAATCGACGTCAGCCTGTCAGAAGGATCGGCGGTAGTAGTGGCTCGTTTGGGTCCGGTGAATAGGAATGCAACGTAGATGTTGTTCTGACTACAAAACCACGGTGCGTCTTCCTGCCCTATTTTCGTTATGTCGTCGTAGGAGCCGTCCGATGGCCCCTTCATCTTGACACAACACATGTGCTGAAAGGCCGCATTCTTCGCGCCGAGATAACTCTCCACTTCTCTTCTCGTCAAGCCCGGCTGGACCGCCTGCGCATATGATTCTAGAGTCGCCTGGTATACAAGAGCTCGCCGTTTCTGCGTTCTCGACTTCACCTCATACCGAATGCAAAAGAGACAAACAAAGACGGCGAGAGATAGCAGCAGGATCCGAAGCCAGCTTTTCATAAGCGGGTAATCCAGGCGCGTTCCGGGAAATGGTAGGGCCGGCTGGGATCGAACCAGCAACCCTCAGCTTAGAAGGCTGATGCTCTATCCAATTGAGCTACGGCCCCACACGGGACGCGTTACTGCATTGCTCTTATTATCGCAAATCCACGATTAACTCAGCACTCGGCGCAAAAAGCCTTTTATGCCTACCCAGCTCAGCACCGCCAGGCTGATAGTTAGCGCGACAATCGTCACCCAGGCCGGCATATGCGGCAGTGACGGCGTCAGCGTGGTTCGCAGCCCTTCACTCATGTACACAACCGGGTTGATCAGCACCAGGATCTGGAGCCAGCGCACGTTGTGCATCATCGCCCACGGATAATAAACGCATCCCAGAAACGTAACCGGCACCACGATGATGCCGAACATTAGCGCGATGTGTTGCGGCGCAACCGTGGTGCCAATCGTCAGGCCCACTGCGCCCGAGACCAGGCTGGCCAGCAGAATTACCGCAATCAGCATTGGCCAGCTGAAGACATGAATCTCCACCGGATTGACCGGAATGAAGTACACCAGCGGAAAGATCACCACGGCGGCCAGAATGCTTTGCAGTGCGCTGAACACAATCTTCTGCATCGCCACCCAACTTACCGGCAGCGGCGACATTACGCGGTCGTGAATCTCGCGCGTGGCGCCAATCTCCATGGACAGCGGTAAGGCCGTCGCCATGATGCCTTGGATGAAGATGCCGATGGCCAACAGTCCCGGCAGAATCAGCGTCCCGAAATTCGCCCCGGCGGTGCTCTGGAAACCTTGCCCGATCTTGGGGAACAAATACGTAAACACGAACACGAACAACAGCGGGTTCATTACCGTGCGAATCACAAACGCGCCCAGCTGCCGCCGCAGCACCGTCAGGTCACGCAAAAACAGCCCCCAAAACGCACGCCATTTCAGTCCGGAATCAGTCACGTAAATCCCTTCCTGTCAGCTTGATAAACACCGTCTCCAGACTGGTCTCGCTGACCTTTACGTCCTGCAATCCGTCGCCTACCAGGCCCACGATCTCCGGCAACAGCCCGCTGCGGCCATCGGTGAACAGGCGCAATCCATCGACCGCCGCTTCCACCCCACTGATCCCCGGCATTTGCCGCAACCGCTCCGCCAGTCCATCGTTCTGCGCGCTTTGCAGGCGCAGTTCGAATACCTTTCGCGCCCCTACGCTGCTCTTCAGCTTGCCCGGCTCGTCACACACCAGGATCTTACCGTGATCAATAATGGCGACCCGTTCGCAAAGGGCATCGGCTTCCTCCATGTAATGGGTCGTCAGAACGACCGTTATCCCACGTTGTCGGAGTACTCGAATGATGTCCCACAATGCCAGACGTGTTTGCGGATCCAAACCGGCGCTGGGTTCGTCGAGAAACAATACCTGCGGCTCGTGGGCAATAGCGCGCGCGATTTGTACCCGCTGTGCCAACCCGCCCGAGAGCTGTGCCACGTTCGATTTCTCCCGCTCGGTAAGTTTGAATAGTTCGATCAGCTCATGTGACTTTTTTGTGGACTGTGCGTGGCTCATGCCGAAGTACCGGCAATGGAAATACACGTTCTCGAACACCGTGCATTGCCGGTCGAGCGTATTGAACTGCGTCACCACTCCCATGTACCGCCGCGCCTCGGCGGGATGGGCCACCACATCAATTCCCGCGATCGTCACTTTGCCGCCGCTGGGCAACGCTCGCGTGGTGCAGATGCTGATGGTCGTAGTTTTGCCCGCACCGTTGGGCCCCAGCAGGCCGAACAGCTCCCCGCGCTGCACCTCCAGATCGAGGCCCTTCACCGCCTCGACGGGCACTTTTCCGGGATAGACCTTTTTCAGCCCGCTGATTTGGACAATCGCATCGGTCACGTCGTTAACAAATCTCCGTCTGTGGAGTTACTGGAAAGGAAGTGTTAGCAGTGTACAACGGGAGTTGTGGTGGGCGAGCCATTTAGACTGCCTGGCCTGCCGCAAATCCCGATGCCCACGCCCACTGGAAGTTGAAGCCTCCAAGCTGTCCGGTGACATCGACTACTTCGCCGATGAAGTACAGCCCGGGAACCTTGCGCGACTCCATCGTCTTGGCTGAGAGTTCGTCGGTGTCGACGCCCCCTGCCGTCACTTCTGCCTTTTCGTAGCCTTCAGTCCCGGCTGGTGTAATCGGCCAGGCGTGCAGCGCTTTGCTAAGTTGGTCGAGCGCGGCGTTCGTGAGACCGCCCGACGCGTTCAACTCGAGCCAGCGATCTGCCAGCCGAACCGGCATTTGGGACCGCAACGCAGTGCGCAACATCGCCACCTCGCGATGCGAACTCGACCCGCGAACCGCCGCCAGCGGATCCGCCTCAGGAGCAAGATCGAGCGCGATCGCCTCGCCCGGCCGCCAGTAGGACGAGATTTGCAGGATCGCCGGGCCGCTGAGTCCACGATGCGTGAACAGCATCTTCTCGCGGAAGCGCTGGCCATCATTTACGGCAACCACGTCAGCCGATACCCCCGCCAAATCGCCGTACCTCTGCCGATCATCAGCCCCGAACACCAGCGGAACCAGCGCCGGCCTGCACGGCTCAATCTTCAACCCAAACTGTCGCGCCAGCTCATAGCCGAATGATGTCGCGCCGATTTTCGGAATCGACAATCCGCCCGTCGCAACCACTAGCGCCGTCGCCAAAAAAACTGCTGTGCCCGTCGCCACCTCGAAGCTACCCGAGCGGCTGCACCTCTGTGACCTCGATGCCAGTGAAGATTTGCACCCCGGCCGAGGCGCACTCATTCTCCAGCATCGCCACGATCTCGCGGGCGGAGCCATCGCAGAAGAGCTGTCCCAACTTCTTCTCGTGATAAGCGATGCCATGTTTGCGAACGAGCGCGACGAAATCATCCGGCGTATATCGTGCCAGCGCTGATTTGCAAAAGTGCGGGTTGGCGGAAATGAAAGTTGTCAGGACGGCAATGCAGATTGGTGAAGTTGCAGCGCCCGCCGCCGGAAATGAGTATCTTTTTCCCGATGCGCTCCGCGTGCTCCAGCACAGCCACCCGACGGCCGCGCTTGCCCGCTTCGATGGCGCACATCAGCCCGGTCGCACCGCCGCCCAAAACTATGACATCGAAGTCGTGCCGCATCGACTACAGTTTCAGGTCTCAGGTTGTGAGTTGCAAGTTCGAAGCCTGCGGCAACAGCTCGAACTCAGGGCCGAAGCTGCTGTGATGCAACTGGCTGCCGGCCCAGCGAGGCAAGAATCAGCGTTGCATCGTCGGTAAGTTTGTTGTTGGCGTGCACGCGCACCTGGTCAAGGATCGTCTGGTATTGCTGCCGCGGCTCCAGCGAACTCGCGCCCAGCAGCGCCGCCAGCAGTCCGTCGCTGCCAAACTCCGAAGCATCACCATTGGCGGCTTCACTGATGCCGTCGGTATAGAACGCCAGCCGGTCGCCGCGTTCCAATCGTACTTTGTGGACATCGAAGTCCCCGCCCATACCCAGCCCAAGGACGGTTCGCGTCGCCATCAGAGATTCCACCTTGCCATCGGCATGCAACAGCAATGGTGGACAATGCCCCGCGTTGATATAGCGTAGCGACTGCGCTTTCAGATCGAGTACCGCGTACACAATCGTCAGGTAGTGACCATCCTTAAGCTGTTCCTGCAACAGATGTCTCCACTTCGCGCAGGATCAAGTCCGGGCTGCTTCCCGACGACGACAACGTGCTGACCGACGCATACAGCATGGCGGCAATCAGCGCTCCCGGCGTGCCCTTGCCTGACACGTCGGCGATGCACAGGTGCACTGAGTCCGGTGTAGGCTGCCACACCCCAAAGTAATCGCCGCCCACCACGCCCGCCGGAGTGCTTTCCCCGTACACTTCCACCTCGCCCGCAATCAAATGCCGTGGAGGCACAATGCGGGTCTGCAACTTCCGCGCATCCTCGCGTTCGAACTGCGAGATTTGCTGTGACGAACGCGCGTCCCGTGCGCGCGCCGTAGCAGATTCACTTTTTCCAGCAACGTATCGTTCCGCCACGGCTTTTCGATGAAGTCGTCAGCCCCGGCGTGCATAGCGCGCACCGCGAGCTGCACGTTTCCCCAACCGGTCAGCGCGATGATCGGCAGCGTGCTCTCCAGCTTTCGCAAGCACTCGATCAGTTCCAGGCCTTCAATGCCCGACGTGCTATCGCGCTGATAGTTCATGTCGAGCAGCGTGATCTCAGGCATCTGGCGCCGGGCAGCCGACACCGCCTCCTGGGGCGACGAACATAGTTCGACCTCATATCCATCGCCGCGCAGCAGCATGGCGAGCGCCTCGCGCACGTGCTCCTGGTCCTCGGCAATCAACACTCTCGCTTTAGGATTTGGCCGCTGCATCGACCGTGATGAGTGCAGATCGAATGCCAACCAAGCCAGCGAAAGCTGCCGCTTTTTCAGTGGTCTACAGCGATAGCGGAAGGCAGCTTCGTCCGAAACGCGTGGCCTCTGTCCGCTAGTGGACAGCGCGCTTCATGCCGCGATAGCACTCTTGGGCCGGTCGGCCTTAGGCGTCGCGTCTCTCCGTATCCTGCGCTTGGCCGCATTGCCCGTCGGACGCCGCAGCGGACGCTCTTGTAACAACAGCTCGGTTGCTTGCACGCGCGCATCGGCATGGAACCAATCACGCACCACTCCGTTGCCCAGGAAGTTCGCCATCGCCAACAGGCTCATCCCCTGGTGATGCACCATCCATTGCCGCACGATGGCGAAAGCCTCGCGCCGGCGCCGCACATCAGCACTGAAATCGATGGCCTCATAAAAACCGTAGCGACCCAGAAAACCCTTTCGACTCATCCAGCGCAGATTCTTGATCGCTGCTTCGGGATCGAAATCCAGCGCCAGCATCGTTGCATACGGCGCGACCACCATGCGCTCTTCTTCCTGCTGCACCGCCAGGCTCGGCACCCCGAAAGCTCGATACCCATACACGCCATTCTCGTCCTGCACCGCGAATGCACACTCTGATACACCCCACGGCACGCGGTGTTCGGCGCCATGCGACCGTTGGATTCCCACCGCCGCCTCCATACTGCGCTGCAACAGTGTCTCCGGATACCACCTCATCCATACCGCCGGCAGCAGATACTCGAACATGGTTCCCGTCCACGAGATCAGCGTCGCGTGCCCGCTGTCCACCGTCTGGCTGCGGCCCAACTGGAACCAGCTTTCCTGCGGGATGTGATCGTTCGCCACTGCCAGAAACGCGGCTATGCGCGCCTCTGACGCCAGCAGGTCATAGCACGCCGCATGCACCTTGCCCGTCTCCCCGTCCGAGCCGATGGAAAGTAATTTGCGCCGG
Organism: uncultured Acidobacteriaceae bacterium; assembly: GCA_963791965.1. GTDB lineage: Bacteria > Acidobacteriota > Terriglobia > Terriglobales > Acidobacteriaceae > CAVVDY01. The sequence continues at coordinate 1,160,351 of CAWBUK010000011.1, forward strand.
CGATCGTACAAGTAACGGAAGTCCATCTCCCGTACCAGCTGCTCCGCGTCCTCGGCAATCTGTCGCAGATCGGCGATCAGACGCTGTGCGCGCGCCTTCGCGGCAGGCAATAACGAACGCAGCCGGTCGCGCAGAAACGCTTCTTCCACGGCATTGCGTCCGCCATGTGCCAGCAAAAGTCTGCCGTGCAGCAGGTCGATGAAAGGCGGCAACTGCTCCAGTGTTAAGTCTCGTCCCCACCCCAGCTTTCCAAGTGCCGGATTGGACTGCAACGCAGCAAACTCCGGCAGCAGCCACGGCATGTAACCGGCAACTGCATCGCGTACCTGCTGCACCAGCTCAGCGGTTTGTGTGTGGAACCATCGCGCATCCTCCGGCCGGGCAATCCCGTCAGGAATCGCAGGCAGCTCGATTCCTGCCACAAGATGATCCAGCCAGCGATCATGGCCGTCCTCAAATTTGGCCACTACGCGTTTCGGCAGTAGCTTCATCTCCGAAAGCGCACACAGATGATCAGCGTATCCATCGAACAGCGCCGGCTCCAGCAGCGGACGCTTGAGCAGCGCCAGTGCTCCCTGCTGCAACGTCATCAGCGACGCCACCAGGTTGCCGCTATCTACCGTCGAGATGAAGCGCGGACGGTCGGGCTCCAGTGTTCGCGTGTCGTACCAGTTGAAGAAATGCCCACGCTGTCTTTGTAATCGCAGCGTCGTCGCCATGCTGCGCTTCGTCTGCTCGACGAATGCGGGCAGCGTGAGATATCCCATCTCACCCGCCACCTGGCGCGCATTGAACAGGAAGCCCAGGTTTGTCGGCGACATGCGCGCTGCGACATAGGGCGGCGTCTCGCGCACGTAATCAGGAACCAGCCAGTTGTGCTCCTGGTTCGAGAACTCGGCAAAGTATCGCCAGGTGTGCAGCGCAGCCTTGCGCAAGAACCGTTGATCACTGCGCGATGCAATATGCCGGTCGGCGCGTGGCGAGCGATTCAACCACAGCGACAGCGGCTTCGCGCAGGCCCATAACACCAGGATGGGAAGCGCCACATAAAGTGCGCTCGGGCGGGTGAGGTAAACCACGATGCCCAGCACCAGCGACATCGCCGGCGTCCAGCTGAGCAGCGCATCCACCGCACTCCTCTTGCTGGCCGACTCCGCTTCCGCCGCCGTCTCCCACTCCAGCAATCGCTGCCGTGAAACCACTCGCCGATACCACGTCCGCAACACGGCATCGGCGGAAAGCAGCGCCTGGTGCGCCAGAAACGTCAGCGTAAGAAACACCCCCACCATCGCCGAGCCCAGCGCAACCAGACCGTCGCGTAACGGTGCAACACTCCACGCCATCAACGAGCGCGGAATCGTGAACAGCAGCTGGAACCACGGCGGCACAAACAGAATCGCGATCGTGACCAGCGTCCAGTACAGCGGCTTGCCCGGCAGCACCGTCCAGCCCAGAAGGAACAGCAGAAAAGCACCCGCCTCCACCAGGCTGCGCCGCAGGTTGTCGAGAATTTTCCACCGCGACAGAAACGAGATCGGATTGCGCACGCGCCGCCCTGCCTCGTCGGGAACTTTGCCCAGCAGCCAGCTTACAATCTGCCAATCGCCGCGCAGCCAGCGGTGTTTGCGCCGGTTGTAGGCGCTGTAGTGCGACGGATAGTCGTCAATTACTTCAGCATCGCTGACCAGCCCCGCGCGCGCATAGGCTCCCTCGATCAGGTCGTGGCTGAGCAATGCGTTGCGCGGAAAGCGATGCTCCAATACGCGCTGCAAAGTTTCGACTTCGTAAATACCTTTGCCGGTGAAAATGCCTTCGCCGTAAAGGTCCTGATAAACGTCCGACACCGCCCGGGTGTAAATATCAAAGCCCGTCTGCCCTGAGTACATGCGCGCCAGCCGCGATTGCGAAGCACTCTGCACGCTGATGCCGACGCGCGGCTGCAATATCCCATAGCCCGCGACCACCAGGTTGCGATTCGAATCCACAATCGCCCGGTTCAGCGGATGCGCCATGGCTCCCACCAATCGATGTGCGGTCCCACGCGGCAACTCGGTGTCGGAATCCAGCGTGATGACATAGCGAATTCGCGGCAGCACCGTCACGTTGCCCGCCTTCACCGGGAAGCTGTCATAGTCGCCGCGGATCAACCGGTTGAAGTCGAGTAGCTTCCCGCGCTTGCGCTCCCACCCCATCCACACCCCTTCACGCGGGTTGTAGACGCGATGGCGATGCAAGAACGTAAACATGCCGTCCTCGTCCTGCGCATACTTGAGGTTGAGCTTCTCGATGAGGCTTGCCGCGAGATCCACGAGAGCATTGGCTTCGCCGGGCTGCTCCTCTGAATCGGGCATATCGCTGAGCAGCGCATAGTGCAGGTTCGCACCAGAGTTGCCCAGATAGCGGACCTCCAGATCATCCACCAGCCTCCGCACCTGCTTCTCGTTCAACAGCAAGGTCGGGATCACCACCATGGTCAGGCAGTCATCGGGCACGCCGTCGGTGAAGTCAAGCTTCGGAAGCAGCCGCGGGCCCAGTATCGAGGTGGTGAGATAGTTCATCACTTCGACCGCGCTCTGGCTGGCCGGCAGCAGCAACACCAGGATGCCGAAGATGCGCGTCCAGAAGCTGCTGAACAGCCCGTAAACCGGCGTCATGATCACAATCACGATCAGCAGCGTAAGAATTTCGATTCCGCCCAGGTAGAACTCATCCGGATGCCGCCGCAGAAAGTTCTGCACCCGCTGCTTCCACGGCAGCACCACGTCGGCGCGCCCACGCAGCTGCTCGGCTCCTTCGCCGATCAGGTAATAGCCAACGTGCGAGCGCCGCAGAGTTAGCCGCGGGTCAGCCTCATTGCGCTTTCTGGCTTCCACTGCCAACTGCAATGCAAGCTGCGCAATTTCAAGCTCCGAACAATCGGAGCGCTCGGCATATTCCGCAACCGTGTTGCGATACAGCTCCCGGCTGGCGTAATCCATCCCGGCATACGCCTTCGCCGGATCAGAAGCCAGCACGTGATCGAAGGCGATCAACGGTTCCAGCAATTCCTTCCACGGTGCTTCGTTCACCTCGCGCAAACTGGTAATCAGCACGCCCATCTGCTGCGCGTCGGCAACCTGGCTGATAAGTTTCTCGCCGCGCGCCGCGATCTCTTCCAACAGAACCAGTTGCAGCGCAGGAGGCAGCAACCATAGCTCGTGCATGTTCAGCGGCACTGACTCCTGGAAGGCATGTACATAAAGGCTGAGCCGGTGGTCGGAATACTCGTACTTGGCTGCCCGCAGGAAATCCTGTGCCATGGCCAGCACGCGCGGCATCGGCGCAGCCTGCGCGTCACGTACATGCGGAGCCCGTCGTAGAGTCGACGGCTCACGCTGGAATAGGGTCTGAGTCGCCCGCGGCAAACGTGCGTTGTCGTGCAGCCATTGCAAATCCTCGGAATCGGCCAGCCGCTCTGGCGACGTATTCTCAGCCGATGCCAGCACCGTGTCGAGCACCTTCGATACCGCCGCGAAGCGCTTGGCGAAATGCTCCGACTCCTTCAACGCCGGTAACCAGGTCAGCCGCCGTGGCAGTTCGCGGCCACAGGCCACTATCTCCCGGTCCAGGTCGGCCTTCGCGCTCACAACCGGCTCCGGGTTCGGCAGCTCTTGCACAACATCGCGATGGTTTGTCTCCTCATCGGTAACTCGCAGCCTGCAACTCGAACATCTCTGCATACCGTCCGCCGAGAGCGACCAGTTGCTGATGATTGCCTTCTTCGGCAATTCGTCCACCGGCCAGCACCACAATGCGATCGGCCATGCGCACGGTCGAGAAACGATGCGAGATGAACAGCGCCATCTTCCCTTCGGTCAGTTCCGCAAACCGTTCGAACACTTCAAACTCGCTGCGCGCATCGAGCGCTGCCGTGGGCTCATCCAGGATCAGCAACTGCGCATCGCGCAGATAAGCGCGCGCCAGCGCCAGCTTCTGCCATTCGCCGCCGGAAAGATCGACGCCGGTTTCGAAGCGTCGCCCCAGCTGTTGCTCATAGGCCAGCGGCAGCTTGGCGATAACCCCATCGGCCAGCGACTTGTGGGCCGCCAGCTCGATCTCGCGCCGGTTCTCTAGTTCTTCGATGCGGCCGGTGGCGATGTTCTCGCGCGCCGTCATCTCGTAGCGCATGAAGTCCTGAAAGATGACGCCAATCTCGCGATACAGGTCGTCGAGTTCGTACTCGCGAAGATCAACCCCATCCAGCAGGATCTCGCCTTCCGTCGGATCGTAGAGCCGCGTGATCAGCTTCACGATCGTCGTCTTGCCTTCTCCGTTTTCGCCGATCAGCGCCACCCGCTCGCCCGGGCTCAAGGTGAAGTTCAGGTTGCGCAGAATCCGCCGCTCGCTGCCCGGATAGGAGAACGAAACATTGCGGAACTCGAAGCCGCGCACGATCGGCCGTGGCGCCGGAAGCGCATTCGGCTTGGAGCGGATCGTCGGCTGCATCTCGAAGAACGCCAGCAGATCGGTAAGGAACAGCGCCTGATCGGCAACTCCCGAGAGCGTTGAGAATATCTGCTGAATATTGCTGCTGGCCTGCAGAATCGCTCCCGCCAACAAAGTGAGTGAGCCTAGCGTCAGCGTGCCCGTTACCGTCCGCCAGATGACGTACACGTACGCCGAGTAGTAGCCCAGCGTCCCGATGATCGATAGCACCGCCCCGGCAATCAGCTTGCGCCGCGAGAGCGCGACGTTCTCTTCGTAGATGTCGTCCGAAAGTTTGACGAAGCGGTCGGTCAGGAACCCGCTCAGGCGAAATAGCTTCAGTTCCTTGGCTGCTTCCTTGCTGCCGCCCAGCACTCGCAAGTAGTCGAGCTGCCGTTTCGCCGTGGTCTGGCGAAAGTTCTTGGCGTATCCCAGAAATGCAAAGTGGGTTTCACCGACAAACGCCGGCAGCACACCGGCGACCAGCAACAACAGCAGCCAGGGCGAGAAGTAAATGATGGAAATCGACAGCGTGATCGTCGTCAACACCTGCTGAATCAACCGGCCCAGCATCTGGATCATCGCCAACCGATCGGTAGCCTGCACCCGCGCCCGCTCCAGCCGGTCGTAGAAGAGCGGATCTTCGTAGGCGATCAGATCAAGCTGCGCCGCGTGACGCATCACCTCGATGCCGACATGTCGCGTGTACTTATCGGCCAGCAGCGAGTCCGTGTAATCCGTGGCCCGGGTAAGTATGTTGCCCACGACCGCAATCGCGAACTCTGCCGCCACCAGCCACCACAGACGCGTAGGAACCGGCTGGTGCTTCGCCAGCACCTGGTAGATGTTGTCGATGATGAACTTGCCGACCGCCAGCAGAGCGATGGGTTGCAGCGAGGTGAAAACGCGCAGCACCAGTCCCGCGGTGACCACGCCCTTCCCCGAGCGCCAAACAATGTTCAGCACCGGCGGAAGGTTCTTCAGCGCGGTCAAACGCTCTCGCCAACTGCTCGTAAAGGTTCCCTGCTCTTGCGCCATGTTCGGTTCGACAGCCGCCTGCACCACTACGCAGATTGTGAGGATTGATACTGCAAAATCGCCGGATTCCGCTAATAGAGAGATGCAGAAATCCGGATATCAGTTTGATTGCCCGTGAACTGGCCTTGTCGCGAAACAGTCATCGCAGCAACGCTTCGCCGGGACATGACGCACATCCAATAGAGACGGTGATGGTTCAGCGTTGGCACGGACTATCGCCAGAAGCTTTCTCAAGAAGCTGTCTCACAAATTGGTTTTGACGGGGCATAGGTAGAGCTGGCCTTCAGGCCAGCGTCTATGGCGTGGAATACGTCCGGGCTTCAGCCCCTGAGGGATTCCACCTCTCGCCATGCATGAGATGGCTTCTAACCACATTTGCTAGAGGAAGGTAATGAAAAGGCTACGCACGACAATTCTGCTAGCGGTCTCTACCGCGGTTCTGTTGACCGGCTGCACTTCCGCTCAAACCAAGACCGCTGCTGCACCGCAAGGTCCTTTTACCGACTACCGTTATGAGAAGCCCGGGACAACTCACCACATCACGGCAAAAGACCTGCCCGCCCCGTTCGCCACCAAGTCGGCAATGAATGGAGCCCGGGTTGTGGACCGGCCCGCTAACGTTCTGCCCATCGCGCCTGCGGGATTCAAAGTCGAGCTCTTCGCCACCGGACTCAATGAGCCACGCGCGATGACCACGGCTCCCAACGGCGACATCTTCCTCGCCGAAAGTCATGCTGGCGACATCAAGGTATTTCGCGGAATCGGCTCTGATGGCAAGCCGCAGCAGACTGGCACGTTCGTTAGCGGACTGCACCAGCCATACGGCATCGCGTTCTATCCTCCCGGCAACAATCCGCAGTACATCTACATCGGGAACACCGATTCCATCGTGCGCTTCGCCTACAAAAGCGGCGACCTGAAAGCCAGCGGCAAACCAGAGAAGATCGCCGATCTTCCTGCCGGCGGCGGACACTGGACCCGCGATCTCGTCTTCTCGCAGGACGGCAAGCAGCTGTTCGTCGGAGTTGGATCGGATTCGAACGTCGATGATCCTGATACCCATCCCGACGAAAAAAACCGCGCCGACATCCTGGTGATGGATCCCGATGGCAAGAACATGCGCGTATACGCCAACGGAATTCGCAATGCCGGCGGCGGATTGGCCATCGATCCCAAGACCGGCGAACTGTGGATGTCGACCAACGAACGTGACGGCCTGGGCAACAATCTCGTCCCCGATTACATTAGCCACGTGCAGGACGGCGGCTTCTATGGCTGGCCATATTTCTATATCGGCGGAAATCCTGAGCCCCGGTTGAAAGGCGCGCATCCGGAACTGAAGTCGAAGGTCATCGTGCCTGACGTGCTCCTCCAGGCGCACAACGCCTCGTTGCAGTTGGCGTTCTACCAGGGCAAGCAGTTTCCCGCGGAATACCAGGGCGACATTTTCGCTGCGCAACACGGTTCGTGGAATCGCGACCCGCGCGTCGGCTACGAAGTGATTCGTGTTCCGCTGCACCAGACGGGTAAAGCTAGCGGCGAGTACGAAGATTTTCTGACCGGATTTATTTTGCCGAACGGGCAAGTGTGGGGGAGACCGGTGGGCGTGACGGTTGCTCCCGACGGTTCGCTGCTGGTGAGCGATGACGGCTCGAACTCAATCTGGCGGGTGAGCTACGTAGGCGCGAAATAGCGCTCGAAAACGTACCCTGTTTCGCCTTATTTCGCACAAAATGCCTTCAAAGTGGCTTTGAGTGCGCGCTATTTCCGGCTCGATTTCAGGCTAGAAAGGCAATAAGTGGCAGATCGAGGTCGGCCACTGTTATCGCTCCAAAGCTAAAAAAGCGCCTTTTTCAGGGCCGTTTCCAGGGCACTTTTCGAGCGTTCTTGAAGCACATTGAGTCATTTTTTGTGTTTTTTAGGTACATTTCTATGCGCTTTCAGACCCGTCGCCGAACAGTTGGCGCAGTTCTTCGGGGACGCGCGCGGGAACATCCTGGTTCGCCGGCTCTGAACCCGCCACCGCATCTGACGAGCCGAGCAAATCGTCGATCGATTCCAGCCACAACATCTGCGAGTCGAAGACGCGACCAAAGTTGCGTGACGCCGAAGTCGCCAATTCTTCCAGCGGCAACTCGCGTCCAGTCTCGCGCTCCATCGACGTCACCGGCTTATCGGTGATTCCGCAAGGCACAATCAGCGAGAACGCATCGAGATCGGTTGACACGTTGAGCGCGAAGCCGTGCGTCGTCACTCCGCGCGAGATATGTACGCCAATCGCGGCGATCTTCGCTTCCGGCTTGTTGGGTAGCGCGTAGGTCCACACGCCAGTCAGGCCTTTGATGCGCTGGGTTGCGATACCGTAGTCGCTGCAGATTCTGATGAGAACTTCTTCCAGCCGGCGCACAAACTCCACCGCGCCAATCTTGGGATCGAAGCTGCGCAGATCGAAGATCGGATAGGCGATGAGTTGTCCCGGGCCGTGATAGGTTACGTCGCCGCCGCGATCGATCTCGTGCAGCTCGACGCCGCGTTGCGCGAGCGACTCCGGCGACGCGAGCACATTTTCCAGTCGCGCGTTGCGGCCCAGGGTGATCACCGGCGGATGCTCCAGCAGCAGCAGCGTGTTCTCAATGCGACCAGCTTTGCGCAAGCTGAGCAGCGTGCGTTGAAGCTCGTTGGCTGTGCTGTAAGGAACGCGGCCGAGGTAGAGAACGTGGATGACCATGGAATACTGCTTTTTACTATTCGCTCTTGGCTAAGTGCTGCTTGCCCAATGAAACTGGGTGCCCCATTCCGGCTTCTTTTGCCGGGGTGGGGATTTTGCTTTTGCTAATTGCTAGCTGCTAGCTGCTTCTTCACCGCTTCGCTCACGATCTTGCCGTCGACGCGCGCGCCACCAAACCTGGCCATCACGTTCTTCATCACCGTTCCCATGTCCTTCATTGTGGGAGAGCCCATTTCGGCGATGGTGGCCTTCACCGCAGCAACAATCTCCTCTTCGCCCAGCGACTTTGGCATGTAGGCCTCGATGATGACAATCTCGTCGGCTTCTTTCTTCGCCAGCTCGTGACGATTGCCCTTTTCGAAGGCCTCGATGGAATCCTTGCGCTGCTTGATCATGGTGCTGAAAACCTGTAGCTCTTCCTTCTCGTCGAGCAGAGCGCGCTTATCGATCTCCTTGTTTTTTAGCGCCGCCTTCATCATGCGCAAGGTGGAGAGGCGCAGCTCCTCTTTTTTCTTCATGGCATCGACCATGTCTTTCTGCACCTGCTGGGTTAGGGTCATGGGCGATTATAGATTTGGAGTGGTCGGCGGGATTAAGGCATGGCCGCGGACTGTCGCTGCGAAAAAGCTTCACCACCGAGTACACGGAGGCCACAGAGAAAGATCCGAGTATCTGATGTCTTTGCCTCCGTGTTCTCGGTGACCTCGGTGGTGAAAAGGTTCTCGTCGGCATCTTCTCAGCCGAGGGGAGTTGCTACACGCAAGCTGCTTCTGTAAACTGAGAATGCCTCTGAGCAGCGAGTGTTCACTCGTAGCTTTCCCGTGCCGAAGTGGCGGAATTGGCAGACGCGCATGGTTCAGGTCCATGTACTCGCAAGGGTGTGGGGGTTCGAGTCCCTTCTTCGGCACCAAAAATCAGTTGTCAGTGATCAGTTGTCGGTTGTCAGTTAAGACGGCTGAGGATTTTCCTGCTTATCGCCAGCTCCCTATTGCTCGGCTACAACTGAGAGCCTGAACGTCTCCATAAGCAGTTGCGCTGAGACGAACAAAAAGCGCAAACTTACGCTAATACCTGATTACGCCAACAACACTCGTAGAATGGTCGCAGGCAGCCGCGAGGGAGCTGCCTTTTCCGTGCTCGACCGACTCACTGATTCGGCAGGTGGAAGACAAACAGGTCACCGTACCTGGTGGCGTACAACGTGCCATTGACGACCGCTGGTCCGGTGAGGAAGTCCCCAGGACCAGTTTCATAGTTCCAGAGTATCGCCCCGGTATCACCGCCCCGAGCGATAATGCTGCAGTCAGAGGCACTGAAACAAATATTGGTGTAAATTATGCCGTTGGCCACAGCCATCCCCCACTGCGTACTTTGGTCGGTACCCATGATTTTCCAAAGAAGGCTGCCCGTGTAAGCGTCCAAGGCGAACATTGCACCGTTTCCCATCTCTCCGTAGAAATGTCCGTTGGCTAAAGCCATGGCAAGAGCCGGGCCTTCATTTGAAGTCCAGAGAACTGCACCGGTTGCAGCATTCAAGGCGTAGAGACCTAACAATTCGTATTCGACATAGACTCTGCCATCGTGAACGGCCAAGTCGAGAGGTGAGCCGAGGGGGTGACCCTTCCAGACCGGCGTACCTGCTTTTGCGTCGAGGGCAACCAGGCCTAAGTCGCCACCGGTGTATACCCGATTGCCGCTGACTGCTGGCTTCACACCCTCCGAATATCCAACCTGGTACTTCCACAGCAGCGACCCGGTTGCAGCATCTAGGGCGTATGTATACGAAGGCGTGCTGGGGTTCTCGGTGACATACACCACACCGTTGGATACCGTGGGCGCCATGGTGTATTGCGAGTTTGTCGCATATTTCCAAACGAATGTGCCATCGGAAGCTTTCACCGCCCAAAGGACGCCCGCGCCATCCCCGATGTAGACAATGCCGTTAGCCACTGCAGGCGAGGCTAGGTAGAAATCGTCGCTGGTCGGCGCTACGGGATACTGCCACAAACTGTTTCCATTTGTGGCGTTCCGAGCCTCGAGCTTGCCAATTCGGTTATAGACATACACGGTCCCGTTCACCACCACGGGCGCCGAAATCGACCAGGAGGCCACGGCGTGCCAGTAGAGCGCGAGGTTTCCGACGGTTGAGGTGCTGAGCTTCGTCTCATAAGAATTGTTTCCAGTGAGACACGGGTCGAAGTTGCCCTGGTACCAGTTGATCGATAGTGTGCGCTGCGCCCCGCCGCAGGGAGCTGCAGTTTGCGCGGAAGCAGCGCAGGAACTTAGGAGGATCAGGCTTAGGCACAAGGTGCTCCTCGTCTTCATCGTTTTCTCCTAATTCATATCCTTTAGAGCACCGGAATTATGTCAGGGATCGCAATGGACGTCTATCCAAAAGGAGCGCGGTTGCCGGAAGATCATGGCATGTACAACGAACGCGCCCCTCCAGTGTCGGGATTAGTTGGCGTAACATCCCCATAGCACTCATTGACGATGGTGGGACAATGAGTGTAATCGCCTGTTATCGCCACCAATGACAGACTAATCACTTAGCAACTGTAGGCACTGGGGCGACTGAGGATTTCGAGAACAATGGGTTTTGGCTTTCAAACCTCTCAGTTCGGCGATTACGAGCTTCGGGTCTGGGAATTCCTAGGTCAGTACACATACGAGGTTCTGTGGCATACCGAAACAGCAAAAACGGTTGTTGGGCGGGGTTCCGAGAAGTACACGGACGTGTACGATGCTCGATATGCGGCTGTGCTTCACTTGGCCAACGTACTGCCGAAACACCAGTCGGAACGGTTGATAGCGTCGCAAGCCGAACTGGAGTGGAAGCCGTGGGGCCGTCAGGGATAACTTGCGCTAACGCCTGTTAGCAACAGCTATTCGGATTACACTGGTCTGCGGCACTTCGAGCGACTGCAATGGCCACACCTGACGCGAATCTAACGGAACTGCAATTTGTGATTCTCGACGGCATGGCCGACGACTACGAGGACATTGAACAACTGTATCTGTATGCGAAACGTGACTTAGCTGAAGATAAACACCAGTACCCGCTACGCGAAATCGTTGATGAGATTGGCCGTCTGCTTCGAGAAGGCTACATCGAGGCCAAGTATTCCAACAACAAGGAACTCGCGCCTCTGCAACCATTAGATTTTACTGCCCTTCATCACTACTGGTTCGGTGCAACCGAGAAAGGAACAGAGGCTTGGAAGGCATCCAAGGAGCGAATTGCTGATTAGCTGGTGAAAAATCCCCGTTACACTCATTGGCGGGCAGTGGGACAATGAGCGTAATCGCCTGATTACAACAGTTATCCCCATAAGCTTATGCAACTGCCGATGACAGAAGTGATTGCAGTGAGACGATTCTGGTGGGATGGCGAACCGGAGCGTTCGCTATTCGTTAGTATCGGCAAGCCAGCACAGGCGGCGGACAGCAAAGGGGAGTTCTACTGCCCCATCCAGACGACTGGCTTCGGCAATGATGATTTGGTGCAGCCAATCTTTGGCGTCGATGCCTTTCAGGCAATCGAACTCGCGATGAGGTTCGTGGGGTGGCGCATGTTCGACATCAATGCCAAAAACGATGGTCGGCTGCGATGGGAGTTCGGGGATGATGAACGAGTGCTGGATGAATGGGAGCAGAAGCCCACGCGACTAGACCTGACGCAACGCATCTCTTGTGAGCACGGTCACGATTTCGTCATTGAGACCGGCCTAGTGCAGAATCGCTACACGCAAGAGGTCTTTATTCATTGTCCCGAATGCAGCATTCCGGTTGGCGGTCTCGGCTCAGAGTATCCACGAGAATGGCTGCCATCCGAACTAAGGCAGTGGCCGTCCGAATAACTTACGTAACATCGCCATTGCACAAGTAAGCGGACGGAGCTACCTTACCAGGTCCACTCGCCCTGGCGCATCACAGGCTCGGCATTTCCCTCAGCGGTGATCCCATCAATGTCGAGTTCGGCGGAGCCAATCATCCAGTCCACGTGAATCAGGCTGGTGTTAGCGCCGCGCTCTGCGAGCTCTTCCGGCGACGCTTTGTCGCCGTCGATGAGGCATCCTGCATACGACTGCCCCAGCGCGATGTGCGACGCGGCATTTTCGTCGAAGAGCGTGTTATAGAAGAGCAGTCCGCTGCTGGCGATCGGCGAGGAGTGTGGCACCAGGGCCACTTCGCCCAATCGACGGGCGCCATCATCCGTGTCGATCATTTTCTGCAGAATTTCCTGGCCACGCGAGGCGCGGGCCTCCACAATGCGCCCGGCTTCGAAGCGTACGTGAATGTCTTCGATCAGCGTGCCCATGTAAGAAAGAGGCTTACTGGCCGTGACCGTGCCGTCAGCGCGATCTTTGTGCGGAGTAGTGAAGATCTCCTCGGTGGGAATGTTGGGAATGCAGTACAGCCCATTCCCCGCCGTCGTACCTCCGCCCATCCATAAATGCCCGTCGGAAAGGCCAAGGCGGAAGTCCGTTCCCGGTCCCCGGTATTTCAGCGCCGCATAGCGTTTCTGGTTCATGTATGCAGCGCGCTTGTGGAGCCCCTCGTCGTGCTCTTTCCATGCTCTCACCGGGTCCGGGAGGCCGACGCGCGAGGTCGCGAAGATCGCGTCCCAGAGCTTGCTTATGGCCACCTCTTCGGCGTCCTTCGGATACATGGTGCTGGCCCACGCAGGCGAAGCTGCCGCCACAATCGTCCAATTGATGTCGTGGCGGGTAATGGGCTCCATCGCCGGCTTCATGGCAGTCGACATTGCGCGGTTGGAGCGCGCCACCTTCTCCGGATCTTCCTTTGACAGCAGCATGGGATTGCCGCCAAAAATTGCCAACCGCGCAACGCCGCTCTTGAATGCCTCGGCCATGCCGTTGTAAAGCCAGTTGGGCGCCTTATCGAAGGCCTCGTTGGGCGCGTGGTGATAACGCGCCAGCACCGCTTCTTCGTCGCTGTAGATGGTGGTGACGAGCGAGGCTCCCGCCTTGTACGCCTGTTCGGCAATGCGGCGGGCCAGCGGCACCGCATCCAGGGGAGCCGTCATCAGCAACTCCTGGCCCCGGCCAAGGCCCAAGCCTACGCGGATGGCGACTTCAGCGAGTTGGTCCAACTTCTGTTCGAAGTTAAGCGGTGTGGTGGCAACGGCAGGATTATTCATGCTGCCTCAATTCTAACCAACAACCCATGTGACAGTCCGGCGCGGAGCCGGACCGTTTCACGCATGGGAGTTCTGATTAGGCAGAGCAGCCGTGGCAGAGCTCCGAATCGCGGATAGCCCCGCCAGTACTAGCTAACTAGCGACTTGGCTGTTCCCGCTCCCACGAACTGAACTGCCAGCAGGGTCTCATCGTCGGCGCGCAGCCCGCCGGCGCGGAAATCCTCCACGTGTTTGCGGCAGGCGTCAATCAGCCGCACGGGGCAGCACAGGCCGGATTGTTCCAGCAGTGTCCGCAAGGCTTGCGTGCCGTATTCCTCCCCCGCCGGATTTTCGGCTTCGCTTACCCCATCGGTAAAGAGCAGCAGCGTGTCCTGGGGCCGCAAGCTGCACGTACGCACCGGGGTAAATTCCTGGTCGCAAAACATGCCCAGCGGAAGGTCGTTGCTGTCGAAGCACTCCACTTGCGATCCGTGAATGAGCAGATGCCGGCAGGTGCCCGGCATTCACCAGCTCAACCGTGCCTGCGGCAGAGCTGTGACCGACGACAAGGGTTGCGTATTGCATGGGCAGCTTGCTTTCGCAGAACAGGCGGTTCGCCCGCGAAAGCATCTGCTGCAATGGGAGATCGAGCGGCACCAGCGCACGTATCACCGCCCGCAAATTCGCCGTGAGCATGGCTGCCGCCACGCCTTTGCCGGCTACATCGGCAATGATGAAATACAGGCCTCCGCGATCGTCGGGCATCACGTCGCAGTAGTCACCTCCCACCACTCCGGCCGGGCGATAGTGATAAGCAACATCCCAGCCCGCAATAGCGACATCGGTCGCGGGCAGCAGCCCGTTCTGTATGCGGGCGGCCAGTTCCAGGTCGTACTCGAGGGCGCGCTGCTGGTGAGGCGTGAGGCAATCGAGACAAACCGAGGTCAGCGGATCGCGCAGTATGCGATCTTGTTCCACCGTGCCCTGGCAGACCTGGCACACGCCCAGGGTTCCGTCCTCAATGCGCGCCAGCGCCTGGTCAACCTGGCTCAGCAGATCGTGAAGCTGCTCCGCGTGGTTGTGCTCCATGACGCTCTCAATGCGCTCACGCCGGACGAGAAGATCGCCGCGTACGGTTTGCAGGAAGGGACTTTCGACCGTTGCCATAGTAACCACCTTGTATGTTTTAGACAGTTAGATAGCTTAGCAGGATTCAGTCTTTTGTTCGCCATTTGTTCGACCCTGAATTGCTCCAGCGACCCCATCCTATACTCTGGCGGCCGACAGTTCACCCCGCTTCTTGCGGGCAAAGCGCCAAGGCTTTTACCACGGAGACACGGAGGGACACAGAGGAGCGAAATAGGTCTGGACGCCGTTTAGGGGCAGGAACTGCAGTTAACCCGTCCCGGACCGAGGTCTGAGCTTCGAATGATCGCCTTCGGACTGAAGCTTTGCATCTGCGAGTCAAATTCCTCTTCCTCCGTGCCTCTGTGTCTCTGTGGTTCCAAGGTTTGCCGAAGCCGTATGCTTCTGGAATGTGGTACGAGACATACCAGCGCCCCGGCGGCCGAACGCGAGCTGAACTGTGGTGGAGAGCGGCCTTCATTCTTCTTGTCGCTGGGTTGGCGGCTGGAGGCGCTGGGCTATGGTGGCATCGCTACACCGCCACGCCCGAGTATTCGCTGGCGGAGCTGGGCCGGGCGGTGAAGGCGAAGAACTACGGCGAGGCGGCGAAGTACGTCGACGAGGAACGCATCTCCGGCGACATCGCCAAGTCGCTGACCGATGTGCTGGTCGCCAAGTACACGAAGAAGTTCAACGAAGATCCTTTTCCTTTCACCGAAAGCCGGATCGAGCTGCTACAGAAGATGGCGCCGCGCTTCGACAACTGGACACAAGTCGGCGTTCGCAATGCGATACGGCTGCTGCTGAGTGGCAACGGGATTCTGACCGGTTCGACGGGATTCAAGGCGATCGACGTGCATAACTTCTCGGGGCTGCGCGTGGTGCGCTCGGAGGTGAAGGGCGACGTCGCGGATGTGACCGTCGAAGGCCTGCCGCAGCCCAATCCTTTCCAGCTGAACGAGATTCGCGTTCGCATGAAGCGGGTGCCGGGCCAGCGCTACTGGCGCGTCGAAGAGGTGCCGGACGCGACGCCGATTTTCCGGAAGTATTTCGGGGAGTAATAAGGCAGTTGTCGGTTGTCAGTTGGCAGTTGGCAGAAAGACGAACTGCGGATCCCTCTCCCGCCGCGGCGGGCTCGGGATGACACAGGAGGAACGTGGGTTCTTCGACTCGTCGCTGCGCTCCGCTCACCGGATGACGCCAGAGAAGTTTTGGTGGGACGGACCAAAATCCCCACCCCGCCAAAAGAAGGCGGAATGGGGCACCAATAAGACAGTTGTCAGTTGCCAGTTGTCAGTGGTCAGTCAGAGTTCCCGCCAGGAAGGCGGAATGGGGCACACGGAGAGGCCGAGTCCATTGGCGCCGTGCTATTCTTAATGCTTATCCCAAGATGCTTTTCTCCAAAGATTATGTGGGCTACCTGGCCCGCGAAGTCACCAAGAAATTAATCGAAGGTGAGTTCATCGAAGCTCCCGACCGGGCGGCCGTCACGGAACGCGTGAATGCCGCTATGCTGGAGGAGCTCGCGCTGGAAGACCGCATCAACGATGAGGTGCGGATCATTCTGGACACCTACTCCGACGAGATGCGCCGCAGCGGAGCCAACTACCAGGATATGTTCAAGAAAGTGAAGAACGAGCTGGTCCGCAAATATAAGGCGGTGCTATGAGGATCAGCCGCGAGAAGATCAACAAGCTCGCGCATGCGGTGGCTGACACCCTGGCGACCATCGACAACGTCGAGTTCCTGGAAGACCGCAACAGCATTCGCGTGGAAACCCGTACCATTCTGGAAAAGCTGCTGGCCGAAGAAGCCCGCATCGATGCTGCCGCCCGGCAGAAGATCGAGAGCCAGCGCCGCACCATCCTTGAGGGTTCCCAGGAATGGGACATCCTGTACCGCAAGTATTACAACGAAGAAGTCAAGAAGCTCGGGATTTAAGAAGTGGTCAGTTGTCAGTGGTCAGCGGGTGAAGCCCCCAGGGTATTTTAGCCACGGGACGCTGGCCTGAAGGCCAGCTCTACCCGATTCCCAACGCTGGCCTGAAGGGCAGCTCTACCGTTACTTCTCGCACGCCGTAAGCTTCACCCACTGCCCGGGATTGACCTGGACGCCGTTGACGTACAGCGTCCAATGCAGGTGAGGCCCGCTGGAGCGGCCGGTAGTTCCCACGTAGCCGATGACGTCTCCTTGCTTGACCTGCGCTCCCGACTCGACTGCCAGCTTCGACATGTGCATGTAGATGGTCTCGACGCCTTGGCCGTGGTCGAGCCCAACCGTGTTGCCCAGCACGGTGACGAGCTGAGCGAACTTCACCTGGCCGTCGGCAGCCGCACGCACCGGAGTTCCAGCGGCCGAGCGCAGGTCGACGCCACCGTGGTACTCGCCGGTAGGCTTGTGATTGCGATAGCGCTTCACTCCGAAGGGCGAGATGAGGCACCCGGGAACCGGC
The DNA here is from genome assembly GCA_963791965.1 of uncultured Acidobacteriaceae bacterium. Classification (GTDB taxonomy): domain Bacteria; phylum Acidobacteriota; class Terriglobia; order Terriglobales; family Acidobacteriaceae; genus CAVVDY01. The sequence goes on from CAWBUK010000011.1 coordinate 1,177,301, forward strand.
TCGATAAATCGGTCTTGCCAATAGCGCGTGTCGGTGAGGTTCTGGCGAAAGCCCTTCAGCAGCTCAACTTCCTCCGGGGAGTTATGGAGGCCGGCAATTCCAGGAGCGAGATTCACGTTTTGGGTAGCGAAGTGGGCGTCAACGATGGTCACCGGCGCCGACTGCTCGACCTGCTGGCTCGCAGACAGGAAGGTGATGTCAGCCGGTCCCGCAACGTGATTCGCCGGAATCGGCATCAGGCCGAGGTATTCACCGTCGGCTTGCTTGAACAGCGGTATGCTGCGCTCTCCCATATGCGCCGACGACATCTCGGCTTTACACGTCAGCCGGACGACATTGCCTTGAACCGGCTTGGCCGTAGAGACAGTGCAGGGTTCCGCCGCGAAGGCAGCCGCCGAAAAGCAACACAGAAGTGAGAGGAAGAGAAGTTTGCGCCCGGACACCTGAACAGTATACGGGCGCGTCGGAATCAGTCGCCGAGAATGAACTCGGTCATGTCAGGAGCGGTTGCCGCGGCGCCGGGATACTGGGTGAGTCCGAGCAACTGCATCATGAAGCGCAAGGTGCTGGGATGCTGATACAACTGCACCGGGAATTCTGATTTCTTAGGCGGATATGCCAGCCGAACATCAGGGCCGACAGCGATCCACACCACGCGTCCGCCACCGTAGCTGCTGTCGCTGGTTTCAGCCTCATCGAAGGTGATGATCAACAGGCCGCCGCCCGGCGTGTTGAAGTCAGGACTGTTCAGCAACTGTGGAATGTTGGCCGCCAGCCAGGTATCGGCCTGGGCCAGGGTTCCGTTGTGCGCGTCGTTGTTCAGGTTCGGCACGATGAAGGAAAAGTTGGGCAGCGTGTGGTTGGCAATGTCGGTGGCGAGCTGGGTAAAGGGAACCAGGTTGTTCATCTGGGTCTGGTTGCCCCGAACATCGGAAAAATAAGAGCAAGGATTGTGGCGTTCCGCGTAGAGCCCGCTGTCTCCGCCGGTATAGCCAACAAACGGGATGCTCTCGGAGTATTCCTTCCAGGTCTTGCCGGCGGCAATCAGATCGCGCACGACATTATCGACGCTGACGGTAGCGTTGTAGCCGTCATTGTTGGTGATGATCTGGCCGGTGGTGAGCATGAAGTAGTTGCCGATGGAGGGATGCGTGTTGGCGTAATATCCCTGGGCAACCGAGTACTGCTGGAGCAGGCCGTTGAGGTAGGGCATCTGCTGGTTGCCGACAACGCTGTTCCACCCATGGTTCTCTTCCATGACGATGAAGACGTGCTGCACCTGCACGTTGGCGAGATTGTTGTTGATATGTAGCGCTTGCGCGGCCACGAAGTTGGCGGTACACAACACTGCAACGACAGACAAAACGAAGCGTTTAGTCATCTTTCCTCACCGGTACTATCTGGATAGTTGCGGATTATACAGAGGCACCTTATTTGGCTCGTTGTTGTTTGTCGAAAATCTGTTGAAAAGTTCCAATTGAGCACTTTTGTGATGAGGGTGACTTTGGGGCACGGCCGCGAACTCTATGCGGGCAGCTCATCAGCGGAAGGAAAGTGATGCTGCTGGCGGCCGACATCGCCATCGTATTTCTTGGTGGTCTTGAACAGCTCGAAGCGTCCATCGGCAGCGTATGCCTTGGCCTGTTTGCGAATGGAATCCATCTCGCCTGCCGAGAGCGGTTGGAAGCCGCGAGCAATGGCCAGGTTCTGCTCCAGCACCTGCATGGAATCAACGCCGCAGACGGTGGAAGCCACCGGCAGACTCATGGCGTATTTCAGCGCCTCGTCGGGAGTGACCACGCCGTGGATGATGATCTCTCCGCTGCCTCCCATGCTCTTCATGCCGAGAACGGCGATGCCGCGCTTCTGCGCTTCCGGCAGCACGCGCTGCTCGAAGCTGCGGAAGGAGGCGTCCAGACAGTTTAGCGGCATCTGAACTGTGTCGAAGGGGAAGTCGTGCGACAGCATCCGGAGGTGAATGCTGGGATCCTTGTGCCCGGTGAAGCCGATGGCGCGCACCTTGCCTTGTTGCTTGGCGAGTAATAGCGCTTCGGCCGCTCCTCCGGGAGCGAAGATTAGGTCGGGATCGTTGTCGTAAATCACCTCGTGGATTTGCCACAAGTCGAGGTGATCGGTTTGCAATCGCCGTAACGACTGCTCCAACTGCTGCATGGCAACATCTTTACCGCGTCCGTGGGTACAGACCTTCGACATGACGACGGCGCGATCGCGCTTGCCTTTGAGCGCGTTGCCAAGTACGGCTTCGCTGTGGCCCTGGTGATAGTCCCACGCGTTGTCGAAGAAGATGACGCCCGCGTCCATGGCTTTGGCGACGATCTCGTTGGCTTCCTGCTGATCTTTGGTCGAGCCGAGATGATATCCGCCAAGCGCGATGGCAGAAACCGTGATGCCGGTTTTGCCCAGCGGACGATGCGGCACCGGGTCGCCGGAGTTCACGGGCTGAGTTGCTTTGCCCGTGTCTGAGGATTGCTGGCTTGCCATGCTCACACCTCGCGCCAGAGTGGCCGCTCCCAGAACGGCTGCCCCTTTCATGATGCTGCGACGCGTTTCGTCGTGAAGATTGCCCATTACCGTATCTGCTCAGCTTACTTTTGGGAAAGGATGGCCGTCGTTCTTGGCGGCTTGCATCATCTCTTTTACTTCCACCGACTGCATGTCGAGCGGGAAGCTGTGCGCCATCCGCGCTTCAGGATTATCGAACTTGAGTGAGAGCTTGTAGAGCTCGAAGTGTCCGTCGGCGGCCTCGGGCTTCAGGCGCTCGCGCAACGCCTGCATCTCCTGCTGCGACATGGGCTGAAATCCCTGGGCGACAGCCAGGTTCTGGCGCAGCACGTCGAGGCTCTCCATGCCGGTAATGGTCACGGTGACCGGCAGGCTCATGGCATAGCGCAATGCTTCCTGCGCGCTGAGCACGCCTTGCTTCACTGGATCGCCATGTCCGCAGATAGGCTTCATTCCCAGCGCTGCGATGCCGCGCTGGTTGAGCACAGGAAGTACCTGCTGCTCGAAGCTGTGAAACTGCGCGTCGAAAGCGTTCAGCGGCATCTGCACCGAGTCAAAGGGGAACCCGGTGTTCAGCATCGCAAGGTGGATCTGTGGATCTTTGTGTCCGGTGAATCCGACGAAGCGCACCTTGCCTTGCTCTTTGGCTTTGCGCAGAGCTTCGGCCGCGCCATTGGGCCGAATGAACAGCTCAGGATCGTTCTCGAACGAGACACCGTGCACCTGCCACAGGTCGAGGTGGTCAGTTTGCAGACGCTTCAGCGACTGGTGCAGCATGCTCATGGCCAGGTCGGCATCGCGTCCGTGGGTGCAGACCTTGGTCATGAGAAACACCTGGTCGCGGCGTCCCTTCAGACCTTTACCCATCCAGTCTTCCGATTTGCCGAGATGATATTCCCAGCAATTGTCGAAGAAGGTGATTCCGCCATCGACGGCTTCCTGCACGATCTGCACCGCTGTCGGCTCGTCCGGGGCATCGCCCAGGTGATGGCCGCCAAAACCTAGCGCCGAAACTTTGACGTTGGACTTTCCGAACTGCCGTAGCGGGATGGAAGAACTTCCAGTGGTTTGCGCCATGTTAGATACGCACGCCGAACAGGTTCTCGATTCTGCTAGTAGATGCAGCCGCAAGGCAAAGGTTGGCAGTCTCTGGCGACAGAGATCAACCGGTCCTTTGAATTGCAGTTACTACAACGAGACGAGATTTTACTGCACGCCGATGCTGACGTGCGACAAAACAGCGTCCTCTACCCGCAGCAGCTTGCTATTGGGGTGAGAAGGAGAGTCGCCGGGGAGGTGGTTGTCCTGCTTGGCGACATAACGGCCGACCAAGTATCCCAATGCTCCGCCTACTACAACGTCCGACGGGAAATGCACCCCTCCGGTGACGCGCGTCGTGCTGGCCGCAGTTGCCATCCCGTACATCAACACGGCCACGGGCCACTTGGGATATTCATGCGCCACGACCGACGCGAGCGTCCAGGTGAGCATTGAATGGCCTGAAGGAAATGAGCCACTGCTGAAATTTCCCGAGAAGAAGCTGCCATCGCCGTTAGCGGAAAATGGACGCTCTCGAGCAAACACCAGCTTCATCGCACCGTAAAGGATGGCGCTGTCGATTGCCCCACGAGCCGCAGCCACGCCCGTATCTTTGGCATGAGTGTTGTCTGTGATTAGTCCGGTGAGAAAGATTCCGCCGGCAGAAGCCGCGGTCGAATACACCATGGCGTTGGAGATGTTAATGCTCGTATCGTGCCAGGCTGGGTTAACCTGATGCGCCACGGAGACATCCGTCGAAATTAAGGCGGCAGTCGCCCCGCCAATCGCCACATCCCACAACAGGTTCTGCTTGCGAAAGGGAGCTTTGATGAATGTCAGCTCGTCTTTGCCGATGGTCAGTACGCCATGGCCCAATTCCTCGCCAAAGGAACTGGACTGAACATCGGTGGAGCGGAGGGGGCATCAGGCAGGGCGGCCGACAACGTGGGTGCTATCACGCCGCTATTCGGGGAGACTGGCTGCTGGGCGGATGCGCCGATCGCCAGTGTCAGGCTCAAAATGGCAAGGCAAACACCTCGAACGGGATGGGCCAAGCTCATCGAAGTAAGGCGCGAGTACTTTCCGGGAATTTCCATGGATTGATTAGCCGTCCTAATCAGCGGACCGGCGTCGAGTGTTGGATTCAATTTTCCAAGCTGCTGTCGCCAACTCCAAACACGGACAACCCGCTTTTGTTGCAAATCAGATGGCGAGTGCCCGAAAAGCAAAATCTTGCATCTCATTACGCACGCTGTATCACGCAATGAGGAGATTACCAGCATGAAGAAGATCGCGATCTTATTGACAGGCGGGGTTTTGAGCCTGGGTCTTATGGCCGGGGCTGCTGTGGCGCAAGAGTCCGCCAGTCAGGACATGAAGAACGCCGGACATGAAACCAAGAATGCCGCCAAGGATGTCGGCCACGGCACCGCGACGGCCGCCAAGAAAACCGGCACAGCCACCAAGAACACCACCAAGAAGGTGGTGCACAAGAGCGCTCAGAAGACGGACGAGGGCGCGACCAAGGTGGAGAGCAAGACCGAACCGCAGTAGAAGAAGCTTCCAGCCGCCAGCTTCCAGCCTTATATTTCAGCCACATGTGTCCCGCTTTGGCTGATAGCTGGTAGCTGGGGGCCGAAATTGCTTTTGTGCGCTACAACCCAACCCGTGTGACGTATGCCACAGACTAGGCGGTTATCCCTCCCCAGAATCAAGGGTGGAGGGAAACCGTGTTTCCTATCGTCGAAGCGCGCTCTGTGGCGCGAGGCATTAAGTTATTCGTTATCCAGGCGCCGCGTATCGCGCGCAAACAGAAGCCCGGCCAATTTGTCATCGTTCGGCTGGATGACAGCGGTGAACGCATCCCGCTGACCATCGCCGACTCCAACCCCGAGGCCGGGACGGTCACCATCGTCGTCCAGGCGATCGGCAAAACCACCATGCTGTTCAGCATGTTGGAGGCGGGCGACTCCATCCTCGATATCGTCGGGCCGCTGGGCAAGCCGTCGGAGATCGAGAACTTCGGCACCGCCGTCATTGTCAGTGGCAGCGTGGGGACGGCCATGGCTTATCCCACGGCACGCGAGTTGAAACGCGCCGGCAATAAAGTCATCTCCATCGTGGGCGCACGCAGCAAAGACCTGCTCTGCCTGGAGCAGGAGGTGCGTGAGGTGAGCGACGAGACCTACATCGTCACCGACGACGGCAGCCACGGCGACAAAGGCCTGGTGACCGACAAGCTGAAGGAACTGATGGCCGCGGGCGAGGTGAACTATGTCCTGGCCGTGGGCCCGGTCCCGATGATGCGCGCGGTCGCTAACCTTACCGCTCCCAAGCAGATCAAGACCATGGTTAGCCTGAACTCCATCATGGTCGACGGCACTGGAATGTGTGGCGGCTGCCGCGTGCTGGTCGGCAACAAGAGCGAGTTTGCCTGCGTGGACGGGCCGGAGTTCGATGCCAGCCGGGTGAACTTCGACGTCTTGACGCAACGCAACGCAATGTATCGCGAGCAGGAGAGGCAGAGCATCGAGCGCTTACAGGCGAATCCCGAAGCTGAAGTGGCCCGCGTCCGCGAAAGCATTCACGCCCACCAGTGCGCGGCCGACGCCGCAGGAGTAAAGGAATGAGCAACAATCCGCTGCCCAACAAAGAGCGTGTCAAATTGCCTCGCCAGCGCATGCCCGAACAGGATGCGCAGGTTCGTGCAGGCAATTTTCTGGAAGTGAACGTTGGCTTCACGCCCGACCAGGCGCACCAGGAATCGCTGCGCTGCATTGAGTGCAACAAGCCGGGCTGCATGACGAAGTGTCCGGTGGCCGTCGATGTGCGCGCGGTTATGGACTTCATCGTAAAGGGCGATTACCTCGGCGCCGCTTCGAAAGTTCGCGAAGACAACGCGCTGCCGGCCATCACCGGGCGTGTGTGTCCGGTGGAAGACCAGTGCGAGTCGGGATGCGTGCTGGGCAAGAAGGGCGAGCCCATCGGCATCGCGTACCTTGAGCGCTTTGTTGCTGATTGGGAGCGCAGCTCCGGCCAGTTCGGATTGCCCAAGAGCAAGCCGGCAACGGGAAAGAAAATCGCCATCGTCGGCAGCGGGCCCGCGGGCCTGGCTTGCGCCGGCGACCTCATCCAGTGGGGCCACACGGTGCGCGTGTTCGAAGCGCTGCACGAGCTCGGTGGAGTGCTGGTGTATGGCATTCCCGAGTTCCGTCTGCCCAAAGACATCGTCCGCTTCGAAGTCGAGACGCTACAGAAACGCGGAGTCGAGTTCGAGACCAACGTCGTCGTCGGCAAGAGCGTCACCATCGACGAGCTGATGCAGGAAGAAGGCTACGACGCGGTATTTATCGGAACCGGCGCCGGACTGCCGCGCTTCCTGAACGTTCCGGGCGAGCACTTCAACGGCATCTACTCGGCCAATGAATTTCTCACGCGCGTGAACCTGATGCGCGCCTATCGCTTCCCCGAATTCGACGAGCCGCTATATCCCTGCAGAGACCGCGACGTAGTCGTCATCGGCGGCGGCAACACCGCGATGGATTCAGTGCGCAGCGCGCTGCAGGCTTGGCGCAAAAAGCGCAACCATCCTTTATCGCCGCACCGAAGCCGAGATGCCGGCCCGTGTGGAAGAAGTGCATCACGCACATGACGAAGGGGTTCACTTCGAAATGCTGGTGAATCCGGTCGAATTCCTGGGCGACGAGAAGGGCAACCTCACTGGCGTGCGTTGCAGCCGGCAGCAACTGGGCGAACCTGACGAGTCAGGCCGACGCAGCCCGGTGCCGATTCCGGGCTCGGAATTTGTACATCCCTGCCAGGTCGCAGTCATCGCGGCCGGCACCACCGCAAATCCGCTGATCCAGTCAACCACTCCAGGCCTCGCCACAACCAAGCGCGGCTACATCCTGGCTGATGAGAAGACGTTGTTGACCTCGAAGCCGGGCGTGTTCGCCGGCGGCGACATCGTAACTGGCGGCGCAACCGTGATCCTGGCCATGGGCGCAGGCCGCACCGCAGCCAAAGCCATTGACGAATACCTGATGGGACCGCGGGTGGACACGGTACAGATCGCGACGCCAGAGTCGGCCACGACCGCATAAGACGAGTTGATTTTTCGGTGGGAGCCCCCGCATTTTATGCGGGGGGACGAGGATCCCATTTAGAAGGAGGGCTTTAGCCCTGGGTCTCGCGCCGCAAGAGATTCGCACCTTCTTTGTGTCGTTCTCAACATTTCAACGCACGTTTCTTTTGCAATCGGATCGTCTTTGCGAACTCCTCCTGGATGTCATCCGCACGAATAGAGAGAAGAACCGAATGCAAGTGCACGAGTTTGTCTTCATGCCGAATCATGTACACCTGCTGCTCACTCCTGCTCCCGATGTTTCGCTAGAAAAAGCAGTGCAGTTTATAAGAGGCGGCTTCTCCTTTCGCGCAGGCAAGGAGCTGGGTTTCAGAGCAGAGGTGTGGCAGAAAGGATTTAACGAGCACCGAATTCTGGATGCCGCGGATTATGCCAGCCACGTCGAGTACACGCGCATGAACCCTGTGAGAGCGGGTCTGATAGCGCAAGGCGATGAGTGGCCGTATTCGTCGGCGTGCTTAACGCAAGAGGTTGATGCCGCTCCGATGCATCTTCACAAACCCAGCGCTAAAGCGATCCTCTCTTTGTAGTCCGCTTGCTTCCCCGCATGAATGCGGGGGCTCCCACCAGGGCCGCATCCATGCGACAAGGTTGCGCCGTTCCTCAAAAATGACTACTATGACCATAATGGTCATCAGTAGCGATGGAGGCCCATGGTGAGCACACATACCTGGACTGTGGCAGAAGCGAAGGCAAAATTCAGCGAAGTACTAGACAAGGCGCAAAATGAAGGCCCGCAGAGAATTACCCGCCACGGACGCACCACTGCAATGGTGGTCGCAGCCAAGGAATGGGACCGGAAGGCCAACAAAGAAGGCACCCTCGCGGAGTTTTTCGCGTCATCTCCGTTGCGCGGTGCAGGACTCAAGGCAGGCCGGCTCAATATGAAGCTCAAGAATCCTGAGTTATGAATTTTTTGTTGGATACGAACGTCGTCTCAGAATCAACCAAACCGCGCCCGAATGCTGGCCTCATGACGTGGCTCGACGACGTCGACGAAAACAGCGTTTTTCTGAGCGTGATTACCCTGACGGAATTGCGGTATGGCGTGGAGCGTCTCGCTCCCGGGCGGCGGCGCAAGCAACTCGATCGCTGGCTGGAGCGTGAGTTGCCCCAGCGCTTCGAGGGCAGGATACTTCCCGTAGATGCGATGATAGCTGACGCATGCGGCAGGCTGGTCGCCCGAACTGAATCGCTAGGACGGCCGATTGAAGCGCGTGACGCATTCATTGCGGCCACTGCGCAGGTTCATCGCTTAACCCTGGTCACCCGCAACGCCTCGCACTTCGAGACTACGATCAAGTCCATTTTCACTCCATGGACCAAGGCGTCTGACTGAGGCGGGTCTCGTTTCACAACAGTTTATTCCCAATATTTTTCGCCACGGTAAAGACTCGCGATTCTCTTCCCGGCGCGACACCCTGAAGTCGCCCCCTCCTCTCGAACCTCCATGGCGAAGAATGAAAATCGTTGCTGGCCAGGTTACGAACCCGTTCCCGGCAAGAAGCGGCATGAGCAAGGGAGCTGCCGTCCCAAGGCGAAATCGAAGTTGACGTCGAACGAAAAGCAGTTTCGCGCCAAGCGGCGAAAACAGCTCGACCAATGGGAGGCTGAGCATCCGCACACCCGCAAAAGCGCCTCGCAACACTTGCACGCTCCGGGAGTCAAAGGGAGAAGCGACGCCGCGCTGAAGAAGCACGAACCATGACGGCGCCCGGATGTGAGAACAGATCCCTCGCTTCGCTCGTGATGACAAAGCGCGCGTGCGCCTTCACACTATTAGCGCGGCTGAGCTGCCCACCCACTCCAGATTCTTGTTGTGGTCAACTCCCATCATCATGCCGCGGCCCATGCGGATGAGTGGCAGCACCGGCGTGAGTTCGCCGCCTTCGGGCCAGACGTACATCATGCGAATTTCCATCTGTGTCGCGCCGTGTGGCGTCTGGATAACCGGGTCGAAGCGCATGCGCTCCTGAAGAATGTAGTCATGCCGCTGAGCGGCAGGAATGGCTTCGATGTCAGCTTCGGTGGGCGCGAACTTAATGCCCGCTCCGGCGAAAGAGTACAGCGGCTTTAGCAGGTAGTTCTGGTTATCGGTGGGAACCACCGGGTTCTCGTCGACGAACCAGGTTCGCGGCACGCAGCGGTGCTTCAGATAAGGGATGGAAAACTTGCTGATGCGGAAGTACCAGTTAGGGTGCCCGGCCCATTCGACATCGAGTTCATCGCGCAAATCGAATGGCAGCGTGATGTGCTTGCGCTCGAGCTCATCGACGATGGTGCGGTTATAGATGCGACGAACCTCAATCTCGCGCCCGTCTTTGCTGTAGTACAGCTTCTTGCCGCGCTTCTTCAACGACAGGATATCGACCACTGCAATGCCCAGCTTGCGTTGCGTGATATTGAAGTCGGGCAGCGTCTTCTGATGTTGGGGATCGATCTCCATCAAGATTACGTTCTCAGGATCGTGATCGGCGACGATGAGCTTGCGAATCAGCTGCCAGTACGAATCGTGATCGTAGCCGGACAAATACACTCGCAGGTCTTTGCGCAAGCCATAGGTTTCCGCGTACTGCTCGGCCATGGTGGGTTGATAACCATACAGCGACGGAAAACCTTGTAGCTCGACCAGCTTTGGCTCAACTTCGCCCTTGTGTCCGCGCACCAACCCAAAGTCCACGGCGACCCACATGGGCCGCGGCGACTCGTTTGCAACGTTGTATTTCGCCGGGACGCTGACATCCGAAAGCTTGCGGTAATTGGGATTATTTACAAGTTGCAGAACTAAGTCGCGCCCGTAGTCCGACATCTGATCGACCAGCGACTGGGGAAGAAAGCAGGGTGTTTCAGAGACGCGGTATTGCATCTGCGTCTCCGAAAGCCGGTTCAGTGACTCAAGCAGGCTGTGGTACTTGGCGGCGGTGAAATTCCGGTTGAACTCCTCGCGCAGAGCGGGAATCATCCTTATGCCTCGATGAGGAATTCGCCTTTTTGCATGATCTGCTGGCCGTCAACCCAGATATCAAACTGGGTGCCCACCACGTCGATGTGCGTGCTGGAATACCAGTTCGCGCCGGTATGGAATCCGTAAGGATTGCCAAAGGCGATGTGGACGCCGGGAAACTTTTCGTCCTGCAGAATCTGCCCAATGACGTGTTTCAGCCCGAGGTTGGTGCCGATAGCAAACTCGCCCACCAGGTCGCTGTTCTCATCGGTGTGGGTATAGGCCCAGAACTCCTGCTCGAGCTCTTTGTTTTCGCTGAAGACCTCGGTGATGCGATTCTTCTTCATGTGGATGGTGAGCGGCTGGTTACCCAGGTCCTGGTACTTCTCGCACAGGTAATCGCCGACTACGCCATCGACGACATAAGTTCCGTTCACCTCGCCGGGAGTGGTAAAGACTTCGCCTCCGGGAAGATTGCCCCACTTGTCGGGGCTGATTATGCCGCTGGTCTTGATCCACTTGTAATCGTGATTCAGGTCGGCGGTGAGGTCGGTTCCGGCTGGATTCCTGGCAACGATCTTGTCGGCCTGGGTGACGATGTCCATCACCTTGCGGCTGAGCGCGTCTACGCGGTTGAAGTCAGCGCGCATGCCTTCAAGCATGATCTGGCGGTTGATGTTGACCATGTGGGCGTGACGCATGCGCCGGCGGTTGACGATGTCAGTCATCTCCATGCGCGACTTAAGCTCGTTGCGCTGCACGCGTACGGCGAAGATGCTGACCTCGCTGGTCTCCATGTCTTCCGCAATCTCGGCGGGCAGGCCTACCAGCGGCCGCGACGCGACCTCTTCCAGCACATAGGCGTGGAAGGGCGAGCCGACAGCAATCAGTTCGTGAACGATGCTGGCCGCAATCTCGCGCGTGTCATCGTCGGTGATAACGGTGACCTTCTCCGACGGTTGAATGCGGAGACAGGTATTCACTGCGTTGTAAGCGCCGGGCGAGAGCTCCGGATCGAACGCAATCTGGGTGAGATCGGTAGCGGTCTGGTTCAAACGATAACCTTTCGACAAACGAAATACAGTGGTACGGCGGCCGAAACTTCAAGGATTGTACTCTTGTAGAAGCGCGCCGGGGCTAAAGCCCCTTACCTATTTTCGACACCCTGAACGCTGGCCTGAAGGCCAGCTCTACCCGTTCCAACGCTGGCCTGAAGGCGATTTACTTCATCGCCGCGGTGGTTTCGAAAACTCCTACTCGGGTTTCAGCGACAATATAATCCACCACTTTGTTCAGGTCCCCGGTTTCCTTGAAGACCTTTAGCTGGCGGTCCGCGCCGGTTCCCATCTCGAGCATCTTGTAAATGTAGTTAATCTCGTTGCGCGAACCTAACTCTTCGACTTCAGCATCGACCAGGTGCAGGTACTCCAGCATCAGATCTTTCAGCGGAACTTCTTCTTCTTTGCCGAAATCGATCAGCTTGCCTTCGATGCCATAGCGCGATGCGCGGAACTTGTTCTCCATGATCAGCGCGCGACTGTAGATCCGGTAACTCTTGTTGGATGCATGAAGCTTGTACAGCATCAACATGGTGGCTTGAATCAGCGCAGCGATGGCTACTGTCTCGTCGAGCCGCATGGGGATGTCAGCGACGCGCACTTCCAGGGTATTGAAGAACGGATGCGGACGGATATCCCACCAAATTTTCTTGCCATTGTCGATGCAGTGCGTCTTGATCAGCAGATTAACGAAGGTCTCGTACTCGGCCCAGTTGGCAAAGACGTCAGGAATCGCAGTTCGGGGAAAACGCTCAAAAACCTTGGAGCGATACGACTTGTAGCCGGTGTTCATTCCCATCCAGAACGGCGAATTGCTCGACAGAGCGAGGATGTGCGGCAGGAAGTACCGCATCGAGTTCATGATGTGAATCGCGGTATTGCGGTCTTCGATGCCAATGTGAACGTGCAGCCCGAATACCAGGTTGGCGCGGGCGAGCAGCTGCATGTCTTCTACGACCTGGCGATAGCGCTCGTCGGGATAAATCTCCTGCGTCTTCCAATCGGAAAACGGATGCGTGCTGGCCGAGGCGAGCAGCATGCCGTGCTCGCTGGCCAGGGTGATCATCTCGCGCCGCAGTTCGAGAATATTCTGGCGCGCCTCCTGAATGTCTTTGCAGACGCGGGTGCCGACCTCGATGACCGACTGGTGCATCTCCGGCTTCACCGCTTCGCTCAGCGCCAGCTTGGCTTTGGGCAAGATTTCCGAAGCGATGTGAGAACGCAGGTCGTGCGTTTCAGGATCGATGGTCTGGTATTCCTCTTCAATACCAATACTCAGGCTCGGCCGACTCATCGCATTAACCTCTTCCCGCAGGTTTGGCTAGTTCTTTCCGTACAGGTTCGCCGCTGAGAAAGCTGCTCCAGCGGTACTCGCGCACCTCACCGGTGTGCGCTTTCGCCTTGCGAACCGCCAAATCGGCGACCGCGTTGACGATCCACTCAAAGTTGGCCTGACCCACTGAATTCACGTCTGCATCAGGCGCCGGATTCATGAAGTCGATGGCGTAAGGAATGCCGTCTTCGCAGGCGAACTCAACCGTGTTGAGGTCGTAGCCCAGAGCGCGGCACAGGGTGAGGCAGTCGCGTTCGACCCGCGCCAGCAGCTTGGGATCGACTGGAGGCGGGTTCTTCACGTAGCGCTCGTGGAAGGGGGCCGAAGGATCGTACTGCATGATGTGGACCTTCTCCTGCCCAACCACATAGCAGCGGAAATATTCTTTGAACTTCACGCCGCGCTGCAAGGTCATGCACAGGTCGCGCGTCTGATCGTAGGCTGCGAAAAACTCCTCCGGCGAGTTCACCTTGTATACGTCGCGCCAGCCGCCGCCGTCGAAAGGTTTGAGGAACGCGGGGAATCCGACATAGCTGAAGATGCTGTCCCAGGGCAGGGGAAATTGCAGGTTGCGCATGGAGCGATCGGTGGTGCCGACCGGATGCTCCTTGTGCGGCAGCAACACGGTTTTCGGAATGGCCACCCCCAGCTTATCGCCCAGCGCGAAGTTGAAGAATTTGTCGTCGGCGCTCCACCAGAATGGGTTGTTGATGACGACGGTGCCGCTAAGCGCTGCGTTCTTCAGATAGGCGCGATAAAAAGGGATGTCGTGCGAAATGCGGTCGATGATGACATGGTAGGGCGAGGGCTCGGCCATACGAACTTCGCCAATCTGCCCGAGTTCCGCCTGGATTCCGGGCTCGCCCATGGAATTGATTTTCTCGACCAACGCCGGCGGGAAGGTAGTCTCCATCCCGAAAATGATCCCGATTTTCTTCACAGCGGCTCCTGAAACCCGGAATAACAGCTTACAAACGGCGCCTTCGCTTCTGATTGATGCTCGATGTTCTGGGAAATGCCGTCTGCGAACCAGCACTGGGCGTGCTGAAATCTCTACTTATTGTAGAGGAGGAGGGCTGGATTCGCGAACACGACGGGGAACCGGCCCGACACGGAGAAGTTGGACCGGAACTGCGAGTCGTTGCGTCGACGGGCCGAAAAACACACGTCGGTCAAAAAACACCGCGCTTTCGGCACGACTGAAGTCGTGCCCTGACGCGGTGCTTCGTCAAATTCAGGGCAGGCGCGAAGACTGATTGGTCCGCCCCGAGACGAATCTATGCCAGAGAAATTTCGTGCGGTGATGCGCATCACCCGGGGGTGCTGCACACATCCCCCGTCGCTACTCCAGGTACGGTCCTCGCCATGGGACGCCAATCGGGCCAGTCATGATAACTGTGGTCACCCCAGACATACAGCTCGTGCCGGATGCCGCTGCCGCGCATGATGGCCGCCATGTACTCATTGTCCTGCCAGCACATGTCCCACTCGCCGGTGCTGAGCACGGTGCGGATGTGGTTGTACTTCCAGCCGTCAGTGCAATTGGCAAGGTAATCGACGGGATTGTTAAAGTACACGTCTTCGCTATACCAGCCATTCATATAGCGACGAATGTCGAAAGCGCCGGCCATGGTGACGCAGCCGGTGACCATCTCGGGATGGCGGAAGGCGAAATTCAGGGCATGATAAGCGCCGAAGCTGCAACCCGTGACGATGGTGCGCGGGGTCCAGTTCTTGTTCCACATCAGCGGGAAGACGTCGTTGATGATGTATTGCTCGTACTGGAGGTGGCGCTGCACGCGCCAGTAAGGATGGGCGCTTTTGTTGTACCAGCTCTCCAGGTCGATGCCGTCAACGCAGTAAATCTGGAGCTGCCCGTTCTCCAGGCGGTCGGCGAGGCTGGCAACCATCTTGTTGTCTTCGTATTCAAAGTACCGTCCCATCGAAGTAGGAAAGACAAGTACCTTGGTTCCGGCATGGCCGAAACAGAGCAGTTCCATGTCGCGGTTCAGGTCTTTGGACCACCAGCGGTGATATTCGCGATTCAAGTGAAGGCCTCGAACAAAAAGTTGTATTGGTAACGAAAATTGCGTCTGCTAATCTAAGACACCACTTTTGAACTAGGGTGCCCAAGAAATCGCAAAGCTTTGGTTCGCGAACCCGGCGGCCCAGTCGTCGCGCCGGTCCAGTTTTAGCCAAAGAGAAACACAATATTACAGGAATGGCGACAGAACCGATCATTTCCGCCCCTAATGCTGCGATGGCAGGGACCTTCGCAGCGGCCAGCGACCTGAGGTCGCGCCTGTTCAAGCACGAACAGTTCGCCTCGTCGCTCATCGACGACAAGCACGACTTCATCGTCTATGTGCCTCCTACGTACGCGATGGAGCAGGAGCGGCTCTTCCCTGTGCTGTTTATGCAGGACGGCCAGAACCTGTTTGATCCCGAGACCTCGTTCATTAAGGGCAATTACTGGCGCCTGGGCGAAACGGCTGACGAGCTAATCCTGGCGGGCAAGATTGAGCCGCTAGTAATGGTGGGAATCTATAACACCGGCGAGCATCGCATTGACGAGTACACGCCGGTGGAAGATCGCCGCCTGGGCGGAGGCCACGCCGATGCTTACGGGCAGATGCTGGTGGAAGAGCTGCGACCCTTCGTCGCGCAGAATTATCGGGTGATTGTGTCGGGCGGGGATTGTGGCATGGGGGGCTCATCACTCGGTGGCCTGGTTTCGATGTACCTGGGGCTGCGATATCCGCACATCTTCGGCAAGCTGGCTATCATGTCTCCTTCGGTGTGGTGGCATAACCGGGCGATTTTGAAAACGGTTTCGCAACTGAGGCGCGAGACCGGCCAGCGCATCTGGCTGGACATCGGGACCAACGAGAGCCAGAGGGCCCTTCCCGACGCCCGTCTGCTGAAAGAAGCGCTGGAGCGGAAGGGATGGCGTGACGGCGACAACCTTGGCTACATGGAAGCCGAAGGCGCCGATCACAGCGAAGGCGCATGGGCGCAACGCGTCGCCCCGATGCTGCAGTTCCTGTTCCCGCGACAGTCCTAAGTTCCAATCTGGCTCGGTGAAAGCGGATTGCGGCTCGGCGAGCCGACTTTCCTCTGGCTACTCTCTTCCCATTCGATTTACGTTTAGCTGACACATGCGTGCGGCTCCCGAATGCCGGACGCGCACATTGCTGTATTCCCCGTGAGGGTTGGGGGTTCGCGATGAAACTCGATGGAACAATCAAGATTCTGCTGGCCATGGCAGTTCTCTTTCTGGGCATGATTGCGCTTCGGCCGTTGCTGGAACCGGCTCCGGTGATGGCGCAGGCCGACCAGGGACAGAAATTCTACGTCGAACCAGGAACCACAATGCTGCGCAAACCGGACGGGACGGCGCAGGTTTACGGCAAGGTGTTCATCGACATGAACACGGGAGACGTGTGGGGATTTCCGACCAATACGCACCGACCCTATCCGTCGAATCCGGCGAGTTCCACTCCGCCCAAGTCGCACCCCATGTATTTAGGGCAAATTTGTGCTGAGTGACGCGGTGCCCAAGTAGCGTTGTGATGCCAGCGATGGGTCTCGAAACAGCGGGGTTCCCGGTTACAATTGGCGGCAGCAACCCTACCATTCATTTCGGGTCACCGGAGGTCCCTATGCGGTTCGACTGGATAACCAAGCTGCTGCTGTTCGCAATCGTTGTCTTCCTGGGAGTGCTGGTATTTCGCCCGGTGGTGCAACCGCAACCGGTGTTCGCGCAGGATTCATCGGGCTATCCCTTCCAGCTCATGCAAGGGATGGTGACGCTCCGCAAAGCCGATGGCACGCAGACCTGGGGCAAAGTTGCGGTGGACATGCGCACCGGCGATGTGTGGGGATTCCCCATGCCGGCGCAGAACACACCGTATCCGGTATATGGGCCGAGCGATTCGCCAAAGGTCTCACACCCCATGTACCTGGGCAAAATGGCGTTTAGCGAGGCCACGCGTTAGCGGCGCGCAACCTCGTTTCGTCATCGAGGTTTAAGACAATGAAAGGCAAATTGTCGACATTGCATCGTAAGATTCATCCCGCCGTGGCCGGCTTACTGGGATTAGCGCTGCTGGTAGGCAGCTGCGGCATCTCTCTGCCTGCCTGGGCGATCGCCAACAGCAAGAGCATTGCGGTTCCCGCGACTGTTCCGTGGACGGACACGGGCCTCGATGTGAGCGCCGGAGACAAGTTACACATCACGGCGACAGGTACGGTCGATTTCTCTGATAAGACGGGGGTTGGACCTGCCGGCGCGGAGCGCGGGTGGAAAGACACGGTGCTCGCGCTGAGTGTCTCGAGCGCCGGCCGGGGAGCGCTGGTCGGCAGGATCGGAAGCGATCCGGCTGCCCTGCCGTTCCTCATTGGCGCGGATGGGACGGTTACGGTGCCGGTTGCCGGGCGGCTGTTCCTGAGCGTCAATCAGGGGCAGTTCTCGAAGCCGACCAGCGGCAAGTTTGAGGTGAAAATCGAGCGCACTCCGGCAGCTACGCAAGTTGCAAGTGGAGCTGCGGCCAGTTCGGCCAAATACGATTTTCAGCCGGTGTTTGCCGCCTTGCAGAAGCAGCTGCCGAACCGGGTAAGCGACAAGCCGGAGGGCGGCAACCCTGGCGATCTGGTGAACTTCGTGTTTGTAGGCACGCAGGACCAGGTTAAGGATGCGCTCAAGGCGGCAGGCTGGGTAGTCGCCGATAGGACCAATCAGGACGCGGTTGTAAGTGCGCTGCTTGCGACGTTGCAGAAGAACGTCTATGTCACGGTGCCCATGAGCATCCTGTATTTGTTCGGCCGGCCGCAGGATTTTGGGTATGAGAATGCGCAAGCCGTCGAGGTGGCCAACCAGCGCAACCACTTCCGGATATGGAAGACACCCTTCCCGGGCCCGCAGAACCAGATACTGTGGGCAGGCGCGGGAACCCACGATATCGGCATTGAGCGGGACCAGCGCAGTGCCAACGCCATTACCCACAAGATCGATCCGGACGTGGATAAAGAGCGCGACTTCATTGGAGCGACGCTGCAGCAGGCGGGATGGGTGCAGGCCATGTCGTATATGGACCGGCCCAACGGCATTAAGGAAACCCATACTGCGACGGGCGGCGAGATCAAGTCCGATGGACGGGTGCTGGTGATTGTGCTGAAGCCGGTGCAGGCGGCGAAGTAGGCAGGCGAAAAGGCCAGCTTGAACGTGTGCGAGACAGGTTGGCAAACGTGCACGGCTGGTTGATTCCCAGAACGGGAATCAAAAACTACTTGGAATCAGTGGCTTAGTACCACGGTGTTGGGCTTGCGGATAGCGCCACTACTGACCATCGGTCGACAACGTAAGAACTACATGTCAACTAGGAGAAATGCAACAATTCCTCGTAAGCTGTTGATGTTATTGGAAATATAAGGTTTCGGAATAGTAAAGAAATCCGGACGAATCTGCTAGAGTGAAGTTAGAGAGTCAGACGGGAAGCTTCCCGGTCTGGCTCTTTTTGCGTTCAGGAGGATGACGGATGCACGTCTTGATGGGGTTGGCGGCGTTGCTGGCCGGAGTGATGCTGCCGGCGATGATGGTGCCCACAGGGCAGCCGTGGTGCAGCCCTGTGGTCGCAATGCTGGATCTCGATCAAGCCGGTCGGCCGGGTTTAGCGCAGCAGACTGGCTACGTGCGAAGCCTGAGTCAGTCCCAGCGACCAATTCACTGCCCCGATGAAGAAGTTGGGGAATACACCGATGCCGATCGTGCCTGCGGCAGTCAGGCCGAGGGCGAGCCGCATGAACGGCGTGAGCCTCACCGGTTGTTGATCGACGGCGGGCTTGATCATCATGGCATTAGCGATGCGCATGTAGTAATACAGCGCGATCACGGAATACAGAACTCCCACGGCGGCCAGGATGTAGTGTCCGGTTTGGATCAGGGCGAGGAAGATGAAGTACTTGCCCCAGAAGCCCGCGAGCGGAGGAATGCCCGCCAGCGACAGCAGGAAGACCAGCATCAGCACGGCTTCGACGGGCGCCTTGAAGTAAAGTCCGGTGATGTCGTCGATCTGGTCGCCGATGATGTTGCGACGTCGCAGCGAAGTGATGACGGCGAAAGCGCCCAGGTTCATGAAGGTGTAGACGAGCAGGTAAATCAGGATGGCGACGATGCCGGTCGAATTATTCAGCCCGTCGCTAGCGACGAGGCCCAGCAACATGTATCCGACGTGAGCGATGGAGGAGTAGGCCAACAGCCGCTTGGTGTTGGTCTGGGTAATGGCCGCCAGGTTGCCGCCGGTCATGGTGGCGATGGAGACGAAGATAATGAGCGGCACATACATCGAGCGCAGGGGGTACAGCATGGCGAGGAAGATACGCAGCAACATGGCCCATCCCGCGGCTTTTACCGCGACGGACATGAAGCCGGTGATGCAGGTCGGAGCACCCTCGTAAGCATCGGGCGCCCACTGATGAAAGGGAACAGCGGCGATCTTGAACAGCAGCCCGGTAGCGGTCGCCAGGAGCGCGAAGATGACGACTGGATCGTTGGGGCGCGTCGCCATGTTCTCTTGCAGCTTCTGCGCGATCTGCGCGAGGTTGGTGCTTCCACTGACGCCGTAGAACAGCGATAGACCGTAGGCGAAGATTCCGGAGGAGAACGCTCCCAGCAGCAGGTATTTCAAAGCCGCTTCGTTGGAGCGCTTGTCGCGGCGCAGGAAGCCGACCAGGACGTAGGTCGAGATCGCCATCAGTTCGAGGCCGATAAACAACAGAATGATGTCGAAGCCGGCGGCCATGCACATCATGCCGACAACGGAGAGCAGCAGCAGGGCGTAAAACTCGCCATGGTTCTCGTGTTCAATCTCAAGGTAGCGAACGGACATGAGTACGGCGATCGCTGCTCCAGCGAGGAACAAGTAGAAGAAATAGATCGCGAAGCGATCCATCATCAGGGAACCATTGAACCCGGTGAACCCCAAGATGGTTTCGCCCCTGGCTTCCGAGACATGATAGGCATAATGCAGCTTGCCGACCGAAATTGCCGAGAAGCCCAAGCCGATCAGCGCCGTGATGGGGTTCAGGCGCTTCCATTCTTTGGGAAGAACCAGGTCGATCATCAGGATGCCGAGGGCGAACATCGTCAGCAGCAGCATCGGCAGTGCTAACACGTAGTCCGATCGGGAGAAGAATTGGGTGATGGAGGTGGTCAAGACGAAACCCCTTCGCTCTTCGCGAGGTCGCCGGTCGCCGGTCGCCCGTCGCTCTTCGCTATGCGCTCTTCGCTCTTCGCCATTCGAGGCCGCGAGCCGCCAGCCGCGAGCTTCCAGCTAAACATGAATCTCATCTTGCTATTCACCAGTCACCGCCAACTTTGCCTGCGTAGCAGCGGCCGGGTGAAGCTGTGCCGCACCGGGAGCGGGAGCGTTCGGTTCGGGAGCCTTGGGCTGTTCGATCACCGGAACTGCCGCTTCAGGCGGTGCCGTTACCGCCGGCTGAGCCGCCAATACGGGCTTCTGCAAGCCGGGATAATCGGGCCTTACGGTCGCGACCAGGTTGTTGATGGGCGTCGACAATATCTGGAACAGCGGCTTGGGATAAAGGCCGATAGCGAAGGCCAGTACAACCAGCGGAACAAAGGTTGCCAACTCGCGCGGTGAGAGGTCTTTGAGGAACTGGTTCTTCGGATTTTCGTTCTTGCCGAAGAAGACGCGCTGATAGAGCCAGAGCAGATAGGCGGCAGCGAGAATCACGCCCGGAACCGCCCACGCGGCCCACAACTTGTTCTCCATGAAGGTGCCCTGCAGGATAGTGAACTCGCCGACGAACCCGTTCAGCAGCGGCAAGCCCAACGACGACATGAACATGATCAGGGTAATGGTGGCGTAAACCGGCATGATGTTCGAGATGCCGCCGTACTCGGATATCTCGCGCGTGTGCCGGCGTTCATACAGAATGCCGACGATCAAGAACAGCGCGCCGGTGGAGATGCCGTGGTTGATCTGCTGGATGACGGAGCCGCTGAGTCCCAGGGGGCTGACGGCGAAAATACCCAGGGTGCAGAAGCCAAGGTGGCTGACTGACGAATACGCCACCAGCTTCTTCATGTCCTTTTGTACCAGCGAGACCAGCGCGCCGTAGATGATACCGATGATGGACAGCCAGATCAGCAGGGAGCGGACCCATGGCGTCATGGCTACGCCAGGGAAGAATGGCAGCGAGAAGCGGATGAAACCGTACGTTCCCATTTTCAGCAGGACGCCTGCCAGGATGACTGAGCCGGCGGTCGGCGCTTCAACGTGCGCATCGGGCAGCCAGGTGTGGAAGGGGAACATCGGCACCTTGATGGCGAAGCCGAGGAAGAAGGCGAAGAACAGCCATACTGCCGTTGGCCCGGCGATCTTGGGAGCCGTCTGGTAGAGCTCGGTGATGGAGAAGGTATAAACGCCGGTGAGCGTGTGGTGATGGAAGTACAGGAACAGAATGCCCAGCAGCATCAGCACGGAGCCGAACAGGGTGTAGAGGAAGAACTTGATGGCGGCGTAGAGCTTGCGCGGTCCGCCCCAGATGCCGATTAACAGGTACATCGGCACCAGCATGGCTTCCCAGAAAACAAAGAACAGGAAGAAATCGTTGGCCATGAAGACGCCGAGCATGCCGGTCTGCAAGACGAGGAACCAGACGTAGTATTCCTTGACGCGGTCCTGGATGGCTTCCCATGAGGACAGGATGGAGATCGCCCCCAGCAGCGTGGTCAGCATGATGAGCAGGAACGAGATGCCGTCGATGCCGAGCACGTAGCCGGCGCCAATGTTGGGGATCCAGTTGTTGGGCGAGCCCTCGACAAACTGGAAACCGGCACGGTCCTTCAGCGCCCAGAACCACGGGATGAGCGGCAACGAAACCGCAAAGCCCAGCATGGCGAAGATGTTGGCCATCCAGCGAATGGCATTCTTGTTCTGCTTCGGCACAAACAGCAGAAGGAGGGCTCCCACCAGTGGGGTGAACAGCACGATCGAAAGTATGTGGTTATACATTTTTATGAAGCTCTCAGCTTTCAGCCGCCAGCTATCAGCCGCCAGCCATCAGCTCAATCAAAAACTCGCTATTCGCTCTTCGCATTTCGCAAGAGCAAGTCAAAACTTTTGTCATCCCTGAGCGACGTGGTGTAGGACCTGCCGTCCCTACGGGACTCTCGCTCGTTTTCTCAGCCTACCCAGCGCTGAAGCGCTGGGCTTTCCTCTGCCATCCCGCTTCGCGGGACTGGTTCTCGCAATCGAAAGCACCCAACGCCTTCGTCGCGCAGGAACGTCCAAATCTCGGAATGCCGGCATTCAGAAATTGCTGAATGCTTCTTCACCATCTCACGACGTAATACACGACGAAGCCGACCAACCCGCCGACCATTACCAGGGCGTACCACTGCACCAGACCCCACTGAATGACGCGCACGGGGTAGGACGCCATGCGCGTGACGATGGCCACGCCATTGACGCACAGGCCGTCGATGATCCACTTATCCCACCAACTGGAAACCGTGCCGCCTTCCTTCGTGGACCAGCCCACGCCGTTGACGGTGCCATCGATCACTTTGGCGTCGAACTTCCACAGGGCGTCGCCGAGTCCGATGACTCCGAGACGAACGCCGGCAATTTTGTCGCGTCCGGTGACGAACCAATCGTAGAATTCGTCGATGTAATACTTGCGAAACAAGGTCTTGTAGAAGCGCGGCGAAATCTCGCGGATCGGCTCCTTGTAGCCCTTGTCGGCTTTTTCGTACGCACGCCGCGCCAGCCACCAGCCCAACACTGCGGCCGCTACGGACAGCGACATCAGAATGTACTCGAGCGGATCGGTGTGCTCGACCTGCTTCTCGCCGGCTGCGACTTGATGGGCAGCGCCGCTCTCTTGCAGCACTACCGCTTCCTGGGCGAATACCGGTTCGAGGAACTTCTCGAAGCGATTTGAGCCGCCAAGGCTATGCGGCATTCCGAGCCAGCCGGCTCCAACCGCGCAGATCGCGAGGACCACTAGCGGAATGGTCATCGATTTGGGCGACTCGTGGATGTGGTGCTCCACCTCGTGCGACATGCGCGGCTTGCCCCAGAAGGTGAGGTACATAAGCCGGAACATGTAGAACGAGGTCAGCAGTGCGGTGAAGAACGCGATGTACCACAAATAGCGATAGGCGCCACCCTCGCGCGACCAGGTCTCCCACAGAATGGCGTCTTTGGAGAAAAAGCCGGCAAAGCCGGGGATACCTGAGATGGCCAGGGTGGCGACCAGCATGGTGCCGAAAGTGGTCTTGATCTTGTGACGCAGGCCGCCCATGTGCTGCATGTCCTGCTCACCGCTCATGGCATGAATGACTGAGCCGGAGCCAAGGAACAGCAGCGCCTTGAAGAAGGCATGCGTGAAAACGTGGAAGACGCCGGCAGCGAAGGCGCCAACGCCGAGCGCCAGGAACATGTATCCCAATTGCGAAACGGTAGAGTACGCCAGCACGCGCTTGATGTCGTTTTGCACCAGGCCGATGGTGGCGGCGAAGATGGCGGTCAGCGCGCCAACAATGGCGACGGTCTTCATGGCATTCGGGGCCAGCACAAACAGCGCATTCGAACGCGCCACCATGTACACGCCCGCGGTCACCATGGTTGCGGCGTGGATCAGGGCGGAGACAGGCGTTGGGCCTTCCATCGCGTCGGGCAGCCAGACGTGCAAGGGGAATTGCGCCGACTTGCCGCAGGCTCCGATGAACAGGAGGAGACAGGCGGCGGTGATCCACTTATCGCCGATGAGGAAGTTTCCGCTGCGAGCCAGCAGATTGACCTGCGTGTACTGGATGGTCCCGAAATACCAGGCGATGGTCAACATGCCCAGCAGGAATCCGGCGTCACCGACGCGGTTGGTGATGAACGCCTTGTTGGCGGCGGTGGAGGCGGAGTGGCGCTGGAAGTAGAAACCGATGAGCAGGTACGAACACACGCCCACGCCCTCCCATCCGACAAACATCAGGGCGTAATTGTTGCCCAGAATGAGCGTCAGCATGGAGAACATGAACAGGTTCAGGTAGCCGAAGAAACGGTAATAGCCGCCTTCGTGGGCCATGTAGCCGATCGAGTAAATGTGGATCAGCATGCCCACGCCGGTGACGAAGAGCAGCCAGATGGCCGAGAGGGGATCGAGCAGGTAGCCCCAGTCGGCGTGGAATTGGGCAGCGTGGCCGCCTTCAGCAACGTAGGTCAGGTTATTGCTGCCGGTGCCCAGCCAGGTAAACAGTATCTTTTCGAATGGCTGACTGTGGTTGGCGGCGGCATAACCGGTATACTGCCAGACCGCAAGGCATCCCCAGGCAAACGCCAGTGCCACCATGCCAACGCAAATACCGCTGACCATGGATTTCTGCAGGCGGCGTCCGAAGAAGAACATGAAGGCCGCGCCGAACGCGGGAAACAGCGGTATTAACCAGATGTGGTCAAGAAAGAACATTTTTGAGCTCTCAGCCGTACAAGCTGCCAGCCACCAGCCGCCAGCTACCAGCTTTCACAATTCGCTTTTCGCGATTCGCTCTTCGTCAGAGCAAATCAAAACCTGTGGTCCTGCGTTTCTGCCGTCCCTACGGGACTCTCGCGCTTTATTCGCGCCTACCCAGCGCTAAAGCGCTGGGCTAAGCTCTGTAGTCCCGCTTCGCGGGACAGATGTAAACCCCGTTCGAAAATCGTTGCTCCTAATCGATTCACGACCGCTGGAGCTAGGCGCTGGCCACCGGCCAGTGACCACTTCTTTACCAACGCAACAGGTCAATCTCGTCCACGTTCACCGTCTCCTTGTTGCGGAAGAAGGCGATGATGATGCCAAGTCCGACGGCGGCTTCAGCAGCGGCGTCGGTGATCACAAAAATCGCGAAGATCTGGCCATGCAGGCCATAGAGCCGCGAGAACGCCACCAGGTTCAGGTTGACAGCATTCAGGATCAGTTCGATCGACATGAGGATGATGATCACGTTGCGGCGGGTCAGCACGCCGATGGTGCCGACCATGAACAGTCCGGCGGACAAAACCAGGTAATGGAGTGTAGTGATCTCGCCCATGTCAGATCCTCTTCTTCGCCATGACCACCGCGCCCACGATGGCTACCAGCAGCAGCAGCGATGCAATTTCGAACGGCAGCATGTAGTTGCCGTACAACGCGATGCCTACCTGCTGCGTGTTCTGCCCTTCGGGCAGTCCGGCAAACGTCTTGGGGAAGATGTCGTAGCCGCGATGCAAAACGAACAGCAGCAAGCCACCCAAGGCCAGAGCAGCGATGGTGCCCACCATCCACTGCTTGTTCCACTGGTATTCGCGGATGTTCTTCTCCAGGTTCACCAGCATGATGACGAACAGGAAGAGCACCATGATGCCGCCGGCATAGAGCACAATCTGGACGCCAGCTACGAACGGGGCGTACAGCATCAGGTACAGACCGGCCAGCGAAAGCAGGGTCACGATCAGCGACAGAGCGGCGTGTACCGGGTTGCGCCGCGTGATCACCGCGATGGCGGAGATGATCGCCGTAAGCGCCAGCAGGTAGAAAAAGAATGTTGTAGCAACAGGTGTCATTTTTTGTGCCGCCGGCTAAAGCCGGCTTTTATTTCGTTAACGCTCTTCAGGCACGCCTGAAGGCGTGCCCCTTCAAAGCTATTTCGCGTACCTCACCGGCTCGGGTCCACGCTCCAGCGCCGCCTGGTCGAGCACCATGCCCTCGCGGGTATAGAGCGCCATCTCGTAGTCCTGCGTCAGCTCCAGCGCGTCGGTGGAACAGGCTTCGGCGCAGAGGCCGCAGAACATACAGCGGCTCAGGTCGTAGGTCCACAGCACTGGGAACTTGCGCTTGGTCACCGGGTTGCGATCGCCTTTGATGACAATCAGCTGCTCGGGACAGGCCAGCGCGCACAGATTGCACACGATACAGAGCGACTCGCCGCTGTCCGGGTTCAACTTCAGCCGTGGCTGACCGCGAAAACGCTCAAAAACTTCAGGGCGCTCCAGCGGATACTGCTCGGTGACGCGCTGCTCATCCGATTGATTTCGGAAGGTCACGCCCATACCCTTGAGCAGATCAACCAGAAAGACTTTGCGCAGCAGTGGAGACAAGCTCATCACAGTTCCCCCGGGGCTGAAGCCCCTGTCTTTTTAAGCAGCGTTGACGCTGGCCTAAAGGCCAGCTCTACCCGATCTTGCCCTAACCCGAAGCTGGCGTGAAGGCCAGCTCTACCCGATCTTGTCCCAAGCGTGAAGGCCGGCTCTACCCGCGCGCTCATCGTGTCACTCCCATAAGTGCAGCCCACAATTCCTGCCGAACGCCGACGATCGCAGTCACGATCAGCACGCCCAGGGCGACGGGCAACAGCACTTTCCAACCCACCTTCATGAGCTGGTCAAAGCGGTAGCGCGGAAAGGTTCCGCGGTACCAGATGTACAGGTACATAAAGCAAGCAACTTTGGCGACAAACCAGAACGCGTCTTGCGAGCGCTCGCGCACGCCCGGCACCAGCAGCAGCAGGCCGACCAAGGCCAGCAGGGCTCCGAATGCGGCCAGCCCAATGGTCTGAATCTTGAATTGCGGAATCTTGGGCATGCGCACGGTGCCGAGGAAGCACATTGCTGCCAATCCGAGGAACGCGAGACCCGGCACGAAGGAGAAGGCCAGAGTCCAGGCCGAGCCGCTCAGCCAGTTCGGAAAAGGCCGCAGCCATCCACCCAGCCACATGGTGACTGCGATGGAGGAAACTGCCAGCATGGCGGCGTATTCCGCCAGGAAGAAGAGCGACCAGCGGAAGCCGCTGTATTCGGTCATGAAGCCGGCGACCAGCTCGGACTCAGCTTCAGGAAGATCGAATGGCGCGCGGTTGGTTTCGGCCACCATGGCAATGGCGAAAACGACAAACGCGATCAGGCCGAGCGGGAACATGTTGAAGATGAACCAGGTGTGCTGCTCGGCTTGCGCCTGCACGATGCCGATCATGCTCAGGGTGCCGGTTCCGGTCGCGCCCAAGCTGGTCATCAGGACGGCGGAGATGATGGCCAGGCCCATGGCTACTTCGTAGGACACCATCTGCGCGCCCGAGCGCAGCGCGCCCATCAGAGGGATAATGCGAATTGGACGCCCAGCCACCCATGATTACGCCCAGAACGCCCAGCGACGACACACCCAGCATGAAGAGGATGCCGATGTTCATGTCGGTGACGGCGGAGGTGCGTCCGAAGGGGACAACGATGAAGACGGTGAAGGCCGTCATCATCACGAAGACCGGCGCGATCCAGAACACGACCTTATCGGCACCGTCGGGGATGATGTCTTCCTTGATGAGTAGTTTCAGTGCGTCGGCGAAAGGCTGCAGCAGTCCGTGCGGTCCGACGCGCATGGGGCCGAGACGAATCTGCATGTGGGCCAGGATCTTGCGCTCCAGCCAGTTCATGGCGATCACCGAGAGCGAGACGCCGACGGTGATGGCCAGCACGTAGATGGTGGCCCAGAACATGCTGCCGGCTTCGCCGGGGGTCACGTTGGAGCTGAGATAACTTTTGATTGCGTCAAGCATATGAATCAGCAATTAGCTCTAGGCTCTTAGCTTTTGGCTTTAGGCAAACCCAGAGCGCCGTTGATCGACCTAGAGTGCCACTTTCTTTCCGACCGCTGCCAAATTCCCTCAGGGCTAAAGCCCTCGTTCTCTCTCGTGCGGCACCGCTAAAGCCGTGTCCTTTCAAAACTCCCGGCTGCAACGCTGGCCTAAAGACCAGCTCTACCTACCGGTCTACCTCTCCCAGAACGATGTCCAAGGTCCCAATCACGGCGACGACGTCGGCGATCAACATTCCGCGCACCATTTTGTCGAGCGCCTGAAGGTTGACGAAGGACGGCGGCCGCACGCGAAGGCGGTAAGGCTGGGTCGAGCCGTCGCTCACGATGTAGTAGCCAAGCTCGCCTTTGGGCGCTTCGATCGAGTGATAAACCTCGCCGGGCGCCGGCTTGATCACCTTGGGAACCTTGGCCATGATCGGCCCACTGGGGATGTCTTCAACGGCCTGTTGCAGGATGCGCACGGACTGCCGCATCTCTTGAATGCGCACCAGGTACCGGTCGTAGGTGTCGCCATTCGTGCCGGTTGGAATATCGAACTGGAATTTGCTATAGGCCTCGTAGGGCTGCTTCTTGCGGAGGTCCCATTCCACGCCCGCGGCGCGCAGCACCGGCCCGGTCACACCCAGCGCGATACAGTCTTCGGCGTTCAGAATTCCGATACCTTTGGTGCGCGATACCCAGATGCGGTTGGTGGTGAGCAGCTCTTCGTATTCGTCGAGCTTGGGGACAAACTTCTCGCAGAAGACCTTTACATCCTGCTCGAAACCTTCGTAGGTTTCGTAGATACAACCGCCGATGCGGAAGGCGTGGGTGGTGAGCCGCGCGCCACAGTACTTCTCGAATATCTTGAGGATCTCTTCGCGATCGCGGAAAGCGTAAAAGACCGGGGTAAGTGCGCCTATGTCGAGCGCGTGCGTACCGAGCCACACCTGGTGGCTCGCGATGCGGCACAGCTCGGTCATGAGGACGCGGATGTACTGCGCCCGTGGCGGCGCTTCGACTGCCAATAGTTTTTCGACCGTCTCGCAGTAGCCCAGCCCGTTGGAGACCGCAGCGACGTAATCCATGCGGTCGACGTAGGGGTTGAACATGGTGTAGGTGCGGTTCTCGGCGATTTTCTCGACCCCGCGGTGCAGGTATCCGATGATGCACTCGGTTCCCAGAACCTTCTCGCCATCCAGCTTGAGGATGACGCGCAGCACGCCGTGGGTGGAAGGGTGCTGTGGTCCCATGTTGAGGACCATTTCGGTGCTATCGAGGAAGGTGTCCTGCTTGGTGTCGAGGTCGAGGAGATCGGGTCGATTGAAGCTGCCGTTGCTCATTGTCCACTCTCGATCCCGATGTTGGCCTTCACCCATTCTTTGTCCTGCAGCAGAATGTCGTAATCCTTGCGGAGGGGGTGGCCCTTCCATCCGTCCGGCATGAGAATGCGTTTCAGGTCAGGATGGCCGTCGAAAACAATGCCAAACATGTCGAAAACTTCGCGCTCCAGCCAGTTCGCGGTAGGCCAGAGATTGACCGCCGACTGCAAGTGCTGGCCTTCGGCAAGTTGCGCCTTGATACGCACGCGTTCGTTGTGCTGGAACGAGTAGAGGATGTAAACGATCTCGAATGGCTGCTCGCGCTTGGGCCAGTGGACGGCGGTGACATCGACGCAGTAGTCGTATTTTTCGTCCTGGCACATGCGGCTAAGGACCTCGAACACAATGCCGCTGTCCACCGAAAGGTATTTCTGGCCGACGTAGGTATTGGCCTCGCGTATGCCTGAGCCGTACTGCTTCTTGAACTTGGCAACCAGATCGGAGTTCCACGGCTCGGGTTGCGGGCCGGCGGGCTTGGCCGGAGCGGCAGGCTTAGCCGCCGCAGAAGCTGCCGGCTTGGCAGCGGCCGGGGCAGCGGGCTTGGCGTCGGCTGGCGTGGCCGCTAGTGCAGGGGCGGCCGGCTGGGCGGGCGCAACCGCCGCGGCACTTTCGGGTTTCACTGGGGGAGCTTCGGGCTTAGCCGGCACAGCTTTATGCGCGGATTCTCCCGCGCTCTCCGGGGAGGGGGAGACTGGTTCGGGCCCTTTGGTTTCCTCAGGCATTCGATGCCTCTCTGGCAGGGTCCTACCTGCCATTAGACCGGGCGCTTAGTTGCATTTGGCCCGGGTCGCGCTGAGCTAACTGGTGTACTTAAAAGTTGTAGCAGCTTCAGCGGCTCAGCATGACGTGCGAGGGTCACGCCGATCTGTGATTTCAATCACAAAGTAGCGCAACTTCCCTGATTATTGGGCTTTCTTGTGACGTCGTGGACGACGGGCAATGCTACATGAACCGGAGCGGCGAGACAATAGAGCCGTTGGCACTTGACCGTTAGCACTTAGCCGTTGGCAAGAGATTCATTGGACTTGGATTAAAGGGCGTGAAGCTCGTTGCAGGCTTGGGCTGGACGAACAGCGGGTTGTGCTAAATGCCAACTGCTAAGTGCCAAGTGCTGACGATCAATGGCTCTGGTCCGGGGGGAACTGGCTGCCTCCCGGCGTGACGGTGGTGTTGGAGCCGCCAGACTGGCTGCCGAAGCCGCCGTTCTGGGGTCCGAAGGGGCTTTGCTGCTGATTCTGCTGGTTTAGCTGCCCGGCGGGAGTGCCGGCGTTGGAAGTTGTCAGCGTGCTCGGAGAATAAGGGCCTTTGAGGAGCACGTTGGCCTGGTCCATGATCGGGTTGTAAATGAACTGCCACTCGTCGTAGGTCTTCTTCTTGTTGTAAATCCGGATGGTCGGGTCCTTACTCTTGCTGCCCACGCCGATGATGGCACCGGCTCCAAAGGCCTGGCCGCCCGGGCCCTGCTGATTGCCCAAAGCCGTGGTTGTGCCATTCGAGCCAGTAGCGCTGTTCGAACCGGTAGCGCCACTCGTCCCCGTTGCGGTCGTAGTGCCGGTGCCGCTGCCGGCATTATTTCCGGCGGCACCGTTCCCCGTGTTGTTGATGAGAGGATTCGAGTCGTTGTCCGTAACCTGTCCGAAGGTAGATCCGCCAGTTCCCGGCTGGCCGGCGCCGGACGTAGATTGCTGCTGTGCAAAGATGCCGTTCTGGTTCACCGGCTGAGTGTTAGCGCTGCCGGAACTCGAGGTTCCGAAGCCGCCTGAACTGGTTGCGCTCGACGATCCGAAGCTCGAGCCGAAGGGCGATGAGCCCTGCTGCCCCTGGCTGGCGAGTCCTGCGGCCGGTGTGCCCGGGCCGGCGCCGGTATTGGTGAGCGATGCAACCACATCGTTGTAGTGCAGTAGGGTCCACTTACCGTCTTTGGTGAGCGGATCCTTGTAGCGCTTGCGGAGAAAACGAAGGTTGTTGGTGTTCTCCAACTGCTCGAGCGATGTGGGATACGCCCCGAACTTCTTGTAGTACTTCTTGATGGCGCGTGCGTACTCGGTACCGCGATGAATCATCTCCTCTTCGCGATCACGCTTGAGCTGCTGGACTACGCGCGGAGCTTCGTAGCTGGCGGCGATGACCATCATGGCCAGCAGCAGCAGGATGGCGAGCAGGAGATGGCCGGAATCGCGCGCCTTGCGGCGAGGGGTTGGAACAGGTTTCGTGTTGGGGAGAATGGACATCTGAAACAAAGTAATTAGTAGCTAGTAATTCGTAATCCACACGTGCTTGGTAAGGAAGGGAAAAGTATTCTTGATCTCACTCCGGAGACCAGCTTCCAACTTGGAGCCAATCACTTATTACTAATTACGAGCTACTATCTTTCACCCTTGCTGTAAATACAGGGTCTGACGGTTATTGGTCAGCACGTCTTCTACGTCGACCGAGTTGTTATTAATCTTCAAAATTTTGTAGCGCCGGTTGACGATGTCGCCTTCCTTGGCGACGAAGATGTCTTCGCCAGAGCTGAGAAAAATCTTCTTCGACTCGCCATTTTTCCGTTGCGCGTATCCATACAGTTTCAAGTTGATGGGAGGCGGCGGTGGCGGCGCCTGCTGCTGCTGCTGCGCCTGCAGCGGAGAGGTCACTGGTTTCGGAATCTCAGGCGGTGGCGGCGCCTCGGAGCGGAAGATATTGCGCCCGGAGCCCTTATAGGTCACGTCTTCGCTGGACTTCAGCAGATCGAAGCGCAGGGTCGGGTCAAGGGTCTGCGCCAGCAAGGGATGCGGCTTGGAGCGATCAGCCGTCAGCTTGCGCTTGGCTGGGGTGCTGCTCGCAGCCGGAGCCTTGGTCGCGACCGACGGCGTGGTGGACGGCGCTGGTGTCTCAGGGCCCCCGGTGAAGGTGCGCACCAGCATGAAAATGGCGAAGGCACCCAGCACTATGGCTGCGATGGTCTTCGTCTTGTTTTCCGTTCCCAGCTTCACGACGGCACGACCCCGCTGTGCAAATAAGTTTCCAGCTTCAACTGCAGGCGGACATTACCCTGCTGCTCGCCCAGCGCAACACCGTCGATCAGGAAGAAGATTTTGTCACGCTCCAGCGCGTTGATGAACTTCACTTCCTGCAGGTAGTCGCCAGAGAGCGTGATGTCAATGATCAGCTTGCGAAGTCCTTCGATCGGCGCGTCCTTGTCGTCGTACTTCACCGCTGTGAGGTGCACTCCGGTGTCGCCAGCCACCTTGCCTAGCTCCTCCAACACGGTTGAATACTCAGCCGGGAAGCGGCCACCATAGAAACTGTCGATATCGACCGAGGCCTGTTTCAGTTTGTTGTCCATGCCGCGAGTGGGCAGCACCTCCTGGCGCTTCGCCATCACTTCGGTCTGCAAGTCTCGATACTCGCGCTCACGCTTTTGCCGCGACCGTCCAGCGGGAGAAAAGATGTAGACCGCGCACCCGATAATCAGCAGTGCCAGGACCGCGATCACCGGCGTCGATGCTCTGCGAACGTCGCGAATGGTCGCCATTAGTGCTGCCTCTGCTGATTCTGCGCCGTGGTGGCTGAAGTGGCCGGGGGCGCCTTGTCCGCCGACTTCGCTGGGGCTGCACCCTTTTGCTCCGCAGGTTTCTCTTCGTTGGTCTCAGAAGCACCGGTCTGAGGAACGTAAATCGACGCGATATCGAACTGGATATTCCCCGCTCCGGAGCCCTGGTCGGAAGAATTCGTCGTAACCGTCTCAGCTACGACCTGCGGGGCGCGGAAGTGGCTCGACTGCTCCATACGTTTTACCAGCTCGACTGCACGATCGCGCGAGTCCGTCGCCACCACCACGTGGACTACAAGCTCGTTATTCACGGTGTAGTCGGGCTTCATGGAAACCACGTGAATGTTGGGAGGCATGATGCGTTCCATCTCGGAAAATATCCGCGTCCAGGACAGGGACTTGCGCGCAAACAGCTCGTTGAGGAATTCCGATTGATCGGCGATGCCGCGGTTAACCGGCTTATTCAGGATGGCCTGCGCCTGTACCTTTTCGTTGTTCAGCTCGCTCAATTCCTGCTGGGCCTTAGCGATTTTGCCGTCAATGTCGCGGGTGTGCGACCGCTGAAAGACGATATAGCCCACCAGGGTTGCCGCGACAATGGCCAAGAGCACGACGAGGGTGCGCACGCGCTGCAAATACTGCCGCACCGCCTCGTAGCGTTCTGTCGCGAGATTGATATTGATGCGCATCAGGAAACCAGGGCCCCCGCAACACCCGCCAGCGCCGAGCGCGAAACACTGCTCGCCGCCGCGCCGGCCAGCGATGTAGAAACCAGCTCTTCAACACTGATGGAGCGCTCGATGAAAGCCGCCTGCAAGGCTTGTCCGGACTGCACTCCCGAAACCAGCAGCCGATTAATAGAGACCTGATAGCGGTCTTCGAAATAAACCAGCGAGGTATTCACATCGTCGATCAGCGATTCGCCGGTTACTACCCCGCCACCGTTTTCCAGAGCGCGATAGAGCAGCAACTGGTTCTGATCAACAATGGCAAATGTCGTGGTCCCGCTTTCCACCTTGATCACCATCGTCGGAGACGTCGCATCGACAGCGCCCAGCGCAGCAATCATCGAGGGGATTACCGTGCCGGGGTTGTAGCCGGCTTCGCGTACCGCGGATTCGTATTCATCAATTACCGTGCGCGGCGTTACCGCCGCAATCACCCGGACACCTTTGTCGGCAGCCTGGCGGTCGAACGACACTGCGGACTGATCGATATCAAAGGGCAGCGACTTCTTCAACCGGAAGCGCACTACTCCTTCGGCATCTTCCAGCTTGTCCGGTAAGGTATCGAAGTCCAGGAGCATGATGCGGGTGGTGGCGTCAGGAATTACCAGCACCACGTCGCGCGAGCGCCCGGCAACCGCACTGAGCGAGTCGCGCAGCGCGTCGACAATGGTCTGCCGCGCCGCCAGGTTCGCCTGCTGCAATCCAGGAACCAGTGCTCCGGCTTCGAGGGCCTGCGCGGTGGCTGACTCCAAGGCAGCCCCCTGGTCGGCAGAGCGGGCAGCTACTACTCGCTCCACGCTGAGTTCACAGGCAACGCGCGGTCGTGGAATGTGATTGTTCGCCATGGTTAGCGGGTGGTCTCGATGAAGGTGACCTTATTGATCTCCTTCAGCGTGGTCAGGCCTCGTTTCACTCTATCAAGCGCCGATTCGCGGAGGAAATGCATACCTTCTTCGCGGGCGGCGCGCCGGATTTCGCTGCTCGGACGTTTAGCGAGAATCATCTCGCGCACATTGTCGGTCAGCTCCAGCAGTTCGTGGATAGCGGTTCTGCCGCGGAAACCGGTTCCGGCACATTCAATGCAGCCTTCGCCCTCGTAGAACGGCACATTGCGCCACTCCGCAGGATCCATGCCGCTGGCTTCTAGCTCTTCGTCCGAGTACCTTACCTGCTTTTTGCAGAATTCACAGATAAGACGAACCAGGCGCTGCGCCAGGATGCAATTCAACGACGACACAAAGTTGTACGCCTCGACGCCCATGTTGAGGAAGCGCCCAATCACGTCCACGACATTATTGGCGTGAACCGTGGTGAACACCAGGTGGCCGGTAAGCGCGGCGTTGATGGCGATCTGGGCGGTTTCCGTGTCGCGGATTTCGCCCACCATGATCTTGTCGGGATCGTGACGCAAGATCGAACGCAAGCCGCGAGCAAACGTCAGGCCCTTCTTTTCGTTGACCGGGATTTGGGTAATGCCGACGATCTGGTATTCGACCGGGTCTTCAATGGTAATCAGCTTGTCTTCGTCGCTCTTGATTTCGTTCAAAGCTGCATAAAGCGTGGTGGTTTTGCCTGAGCCGGTAGGTCCGGTGACCAGCACCATACCGTAAGGCTCTTTGATGTAGCGACGGAATTTATTCAGATCGTCATCGTGAAATCCGACCACATCGAGCGTGAGCTTATGGAACTTCTCGCTCATCGACTCTTTGTCGAGCACGCGGAGCACGGCATCTTCGCCGTGGATCGACGGCATGATGGAGACGCGGAAGTCGATGGAGCGGTTGTTGTAGCGAACCCGGAAGCGTCCGTCCTGCGGTACGCGGCGCTCGGAGATATCGAGCTCGCTCATGACCTTGATCCGGGAGATGATGGTCGAGTGATGCTCCTTGGCGATCTCCTGCATGGCCTGCTGGAGCACACCGTCGATACGGTACTTGATGATGACCGAGGCATCGCGAGTTTCGATGTGAATATCACTCGCACGCCGCTGTAATGCGGTGAAGATGGTGGTCTCGACCAGGCGGATGATGGGACTGATGTCGGTCTCGCCGGTGAGTTTTTCAATCGAGATGGTCTCGTCGGAGTTCTCGTCTTCACGGATTACGTCGAGCGCAAAGTTTTCGCCAGCTTCTTCCAATACGCGCTGCGACTGCTCACTCTTCTTCAGGACATCGTTAATCTGCGAAAGGGTGGCCACGCGGGTGATGATGCGCCGGCCCAGATGGCCGCGAATTTCGTCCAGCAAGGGCAGGTCGCTGGGATCGGCAATGGCAATAACCATGCGGCCGTCCTGCGTCTCCTGCAAAGGGACAAAGTTGTAGCGGAACATGAGGTCCACTTTGATCTTGCGGAACAGCTCATGCTGGATATGAAAGCTCTTCAGGTCGACGAACTCGCAGCGATAACGGCGCGCCATCTCTTCGGCATGCGCCATCTCCTCGCCCAGCGTCATGACGCCGCCGTTACTGCCATTTACGAAAAGTGACTTCTTGTCTGCCATTGAAAACCTTAGGTCTCAGGTATCAGGCGCCGGGTCTCAGAGGTGTAACGCGATTTGATCTTTGCTTCGCTTGCCCTCATGGTGGAAGGCGCATCGCGGATCGTGCTCAACAACTGAGACCTGAAACCTGATACCTCCTTAATGAATCCCTGCTCCCAGGCTGAAGATTGGCAGGTAGAGCGAGATAAGCACAAAGGCCACAACCACGCCCATCACCACCAGAATCAGCGGCTCAATCAGAGCCATGGCGGTAGCCAGAGCTGTCTGTACATCCTCTTCATAGAATTCGGCGACGGAGTTGAGCATGGCGGGCAGCGCACCGGTTGACTCGCCCACCTCGATCATCTCCACCGACATTTCCGGAAAAACTTTCTGCGCTTCCAGGCTCTTGGCCAACGCCTGTCCTTCACGAACGCGCAGGGTTGCTCCGTCAATTCCGCGCGCAATCAGCCGGCTCTGCATCGACTCGCTGGAAGTCTCCATCGCCGGCACCAGCGGCAATCCGCCGGCCAGCAGGGTGGATAACATGCGCGCAAAGATCGCAACCTGGTATTTCAGCCAGATGTCGCCCGCCATCGGAATCTTCAGCTTGATGCGATCCATATAAGTAGAGCCGGCATCGCTCTTCATCCACCGCCACAGGAAGAAACCGCCGACAACCAACGCCAGCGCGACGTAAGGTGCGTACTGCTGGGCATGGGTGCCGATCGACAACATGAGCATGGTCATGGGGGGCAACGGAGTATCCAACTGGCGATAAAGCAGCGCAAACTGCGGAACCACGTAGGTGATGAGAAAGCTCATCATCACGATCAGCATAACCACCAGGAGCGCCGGATACACCAGCGACGAAGTCAGCTTTTTGCGGAAACTTACCGACAACCTCTGGAAGGCGATGTAGCGGGCCATCACTTCTTCCAGGTTGCCGCTCTTCTCACCGGCGAGGATCGTGGTGGTATAGACCTTGGGAAATGCCCGTTGCGCCTCGAACGACTGGGAAAGCAGTTCGCCTCCGCGCACCCGGTCGCGCACGTTTTGCAGTATCGAGCGGAAGTATGGGTTACGCTGCCGCTTCATGAGCAGCTCAAGCGCCTGAATGATGGGCAGTCCGGCATGAATCAGGGTCAGAAACTGCTGATTGAAGATCAGGAACTGCTCGGCCTTGATATTGCGCCGGCGGGTCAGCCCGGCTTCGCCCGCTCCAGCCAGGAGTCCGCGGGGCTTGACCGAATAGACGAGATAGCCCTGCTGGGCAAAGCGGTCGCGGATCTCCCCTTCGGAGCCGCCCTGCTCCACCTGCTCCAGCAGGTGGCCACGCTCATCGGCTAATCTGACGGTGTACTCGGCCATGCAGTAGTAACAATCCTTGGGACTTAGGGCTAGTTTAGCATTGAAAAACAGTGGTCAGTTGTCGGTTGCCAGTTGTCAGACGGAAGCCGTCAGTCGGGAGCTCGCAGAAACAGGTGGTCAGTTGTGACAACTCACGACTTGCTGTAACGAACGGCTCAGGAGCGATGTGGTCCCCGGAAACCGGTTTCGTCCAGAAACGGCTCCCAACTTCTTTCCGACAACCGCCCACTGAGACCTACTCCAGTGTCCCGCTGACGATCTCGACTCCCGGTGGCGGCGTGAACTTAAATTTGGCGTCTGGTATTTCGACGTTCTCGCGCTGCTGAAGAAAGCGAAATTCGGTGACCGAGCCGTCCAACTCCTCCACTACGATGCGCTGAATGTAACCGGTGGGAGTCACCTCAAGCAGAGTTCGTGAGACGCGCTCTCGCAGGCCTTTGGGAACGCCTTGCAGCACAATGTCGCCAGAATTCACTGGCTTCTCATTCAGTGCGATGTGCAGATCGTCGAATTCCTTGTCCAGCTTGGTCTTTCCCAGCAGATAGCGCAGCGGCGAGCGCAGATCGTCGAGTTGCTTCACCGGCATGCGTCGCACCTGATTTTCGCCCGGAACATAGAACCACGCGGTGCTGCCGTCGGCAAGAAACATCTTGGGACGCGGCTCGGTGTAATCCCAGCGCATGCGCCCGGGCTTTTTCAGCAGTAGCGTTCCGCTCTCGGTGCGCGTCGCTCCCGAACCAGAGTAGGTTTCGGTGAACTGCGCTTCCAGCGTGCGGAGGTGGTTATAGCGAGCGTCGACCGCGTCGGTCAGGGAATGAAGGTCGGGTTGGGCTAGCGCGGTCAGAGACAAAAAGAGTCCCAAACATGCCAGCCACGCTATTTTTCTTGGATTGAATCTCATTAACTAGATGCACAAACTTGGCTATCTCATTTTACCCGGCGTATTCTCCTGCCATGATTCGTGCGTTGCTGCTTTTCGTTCTTCTGCAATCTGCGCGGGCCCCGGCATCGGACAAAGGCTCTTGTCCGTTGATGCCACCTGCTCCGTCTCATTTTGTTGCTGCTGAACGCGGGCAGAGTGCACCACCGCAGGCCGGCGCTGGCTACGTGGGCACGATCACCATGTTCGCGGTCATCAGCGACAAGGGTTTCGTCTGTGATGCCAAGGTTCTAAACGGAATCGACAGCCAAATCGATCAACGTGCCCGGAGCGCCGCTCGCGACTGGCAGTTCTCGCCCGCCGAGAGGGATGGACGCAGGGTTCCTGTTGTTGCCACATTCGGGGTTAATGTCTGGCGAAAGGACGCCTTGTTTTTTCAGCAGGCTGGGCAGCCAACTCCGCAATGACGCCCCGTACCGTCGGCTGAAAGCCGACTCATGTCGCTAATCAGGCACTGTAACCAGCACTCCGGTTTCACCTCATGCTGGGTTGTTATCGCACGTCCTTCGGGCTCAGACCGAAGCGCTTCATTACGACTTCCAGAGGAACTGTCTTTTCTCTTCCTGACCTGATGCGTTCCCAAACGCGCTCGGCGTCGTACACGTCTTCCATATCTTCGAGATAGGTCAGGATCGCTTGGCGAGCGCACGCAGCCTTCGTCTTGCCGGCGCGTTTCGCCGCCTTTGTCAATCTCTTCTCAATCGACGCAGGAAGCCGAATCGAAACCAAGACGTCTCCTTTACTGAAGTACCGGGCTGCTGAGATCCGCCAGCCCCGCACCGTTGTAGTGAATCTCGCCCGACTCGTCGGAGAAGAATCGCCGCTGCCCGGTGCTGCCTAACTGATCGGGAACCGCTGTGATGGTGTAGGAGCGGATCGCACCGTTCACCTTCTCTCCTGGGGTGTAGGTAAAGGTGTAGCCGGCCTTGCGTCCGCTAGCGAGATTGTTATCGATGATCTGCTCGCCGCCTCCCTGTGCTGTGCCGCCTAGCATAGCCAGATCAGCAGTAAAGCCCAGGTCGGGATGGCTGCTGGAATACATCATCTCGCCCTCATGAATGGCCTGGATGCTCTTGATGGCCGAAGTCTCGTGGGCTGGAATCTGCGCCTTGGTGATCTTCGGAATCGTGAACGCGGCGATGATGAGAATGATGGTGATGACGATCAGCAGTTCGATTAAGGTGAATCCGCGATCTCGATTATTTCTGCGCATGTAAAACTCCTCTCGCAGGATGACAGGCCAAATTATTGAGCAGGGACATAGCAATGTCAAAAAGGCTCTTCGCCATTCGCTCTTCGCTGTTCGCCAGAAAGCAAACTGCTGAACGGTTTCTGGCCCCCAACGCCTCACTGGGAGAGACGTGCCTTGTCGGCTGACGTTTCAGGTCTTCTGGCGAAAAGCGAATAGCGGTTTTTTAACACGTTAACGAATCGCGAGTGATCTTCAGGCCATTCAGATTGCCCAGCACTGTTACTGCGATCGCTTCAGCCTTGAACAATTCCTGGGCGGACTGCTGCACATCTTCGGCGGTTACCGCCTGAATTCGATCAATGATCTCGTCCATGCTAAAGAAGCGGTCATAGTACATTTCCTGACGAGCCAGGTTTGACATCCGCGCGGTCGATGACTCGAGACTCAGCATCAGCCCGCCCTTGAGCTGGTCCTTTCCACGCTTCAGCTCCTCCTCCGAGAGCGGCACTTCTTTGAAGTTACGAAATTCCTGCAGAACCGACTGCACCACCTTTGGCGCCGACTGCAGCGATGTGCCGGCATACACCGACAGGCATCCCGCGTCGCGGAAAGGATTCAGCTCAGAGAAGATGGAGTAGACCAGTCCCTGCTTCTCGCGCACGTTCTGAAACAGACGCGAGCTCATGCCTCCGCCAAGCAGCGTGTTCAAAACGTACGATACGTAGCGCCGTGAGTGGCTGATCTCATACGAAGGCACGCCCATGCAGATTTGCACCTGCTCCAGCGATTTCTTGTTGCGCAGTGTGATACGCGACGAAATCTTCGGCGGGTTGTTATGCCAGCCGTTCGACCCCGGCTTCAGATGCTCGAAACGCTTGCGCAGCAGATCGACTACATGATCGTGCTGAATATTGCCGGCGGCAGAGATGATGATGTTTCCAGGAACAAATTTCTGCCCATAATCCGACAGGATGGCCTCCTGATCGAAGCGCCTGACGGTCTCCTTAGTTCCCAGGATCGGCTTGCCCAAGGGGTGATCCTTGAAAAAATTCTGGGTAAAGAGTTCGTGAACCAGGTAGTCAGGATTGTCCTCATCCATCTTGATCTCTTCCAGAATCACGCCTCGCTCGCGGGTAATCTCGCTGGGCGCGAATACTGGATTCAACACCATGTCACTGAGGATGTCGATGGCCACCGGCAAATGCTCATCAAGCACCTTCATGTTGAAGCACACAGTTTCTTTGCCGGTAAAGGCGTCCATGTTGCCGCCGATGGAATCGACCTGCCGGGCGATGTCTTCTGCGCTGCGGCTGGTGGTTCCTTTAAAAACCATGTGCTCGATGAAATGCGAGATGCCGTTCACCGGCGCATCATCATGACGAGAGCCGGATTTCAGCCAGATGCCCAACGACACCGACCGGATATGGTTCATCTGCTCGGTAATGATGGTCAAACCGTTGGGGAGCACCTCTCGCTGGATGTTACGAAGTTCTTCAACCATTGCGGTTCCAAATGACACTGCTTCACAGACCTTTGTGCGGACAATTTCTCGTTGAGCTTGGCAGCCCTAACTCAGGATTCGGATATGATGAAAGCGCGTCGAACCACCCCGCATCGGCTTCTAATATAGTAGGCCGCAATCGCGTTCCGACTTCCACCAGGCTGCGGGGATTGATTCAGGCGGAAAGAACCAACCCGAATAGCCTATTAGATGCATGAGCACCCCGCAACATACCGAACTATTAGGCCTTTCAAATCAGCAGCTTAGGGACCTCGTCGACGTTTTCGGCCAAGCGCCCTACCGGGTGCAGCAACTATTTGACGGTCTGTATAGGCAGAGGTGGTCTGCGCTGGAACAATTTTCTAACCTGCCGAAAACCTTCCGCCAGCAGCTCGTTGATTCCGGATGCGCGGTGGGTCTGCCTGAGATCGAGCAGAAGTTCGTGTCAGTCGACGGAACTGTTCGCTACCTGCTGCGGTTCTCCGATGGTCAGAGTGTAGAGACGGTCTGGATGCCGGATGGCGACGGCGGCGAGGCGGGCGACGGGTCGGAGGTTGGAGACGCGGAACTGCTTGACGTGGAGGCCGCCGCACGGAACAAAGGCACCGGGCCGGGGCACTGGCATCGTGCCACGATCTGTATTTCAAGCCAGGTGGGTTGCGCGGTGGACTGCTCCTTCTGCATGACGGCCCTGCTGGGGCTCAAGCGCAATCTCACCGCCGGCGAGATCATCGGCCAGGTGCTCGCCGTCTTAAACGACCAGCAGGTTGATGTTGAGCGGGAGCGAATCAATCTCGTCTTCATGGGACAAGGCGAGCCCTTCCTGAACTATGACAACTTCATGCAGGCCGTTCGACTGCTGGTGGAGGAGGCCGGCATCCCGGCGTCACGCATGACTGTCTCCACCTCCGGTATCGTGCCGCGCATCGCAGACTTCGGCCAGGAGCCGGTGCGCCCCAAGCTGGCGGTGTCGTTGAATGCTCCCGGAGAAGAGCTGCGCACGCAGATTATGCCTATCACGAAGAAATGGACGATCGCGAAGTTGATGGCCGAGCTGCGCGACTTTCCCTTGCGGCAACGTGAGCGGCTGACATTCGAGTACGTACTACTGGCCGGCGTGAACGATGATTTGACCCATGCTCGTGAGTTGGTGGACTTGGTTCGAGGCTTACGCGCCAAGGTGAACCTCATCGCGCTCAACCCGGGCCCCGAGATTCCATTCGCGACCCCAGAGGCGAAGCATGTCGCTGAATTCCAGAACATCCTGATCAGGGCAGGCGTCCCGGCGTATGTCCGGCGTCCGCGCGGACGCGATATCTACGCTGCCTGCGGTCAGCTGAAGCACACCACCGAGCTTGTACAGCTAGCCTGAGACCGAAGCGCGACGATACAAAGCAACTGTGGGGCGGAGTGTTGACATCAAGCGGGCTCGCGAACAGCACACAAGTGCAAAGTCCCCGGCACAAATAGCGAAAAAGCGGTGTATTCGAACAACCACGATTGTTCGATTGTGTTTCCAGCTCATTACCCTCATAATCCGTTCACTCATTTGAAATATAGCCCCAAGTCATAGACCCTGCGGTGGAGACACGCAGCGGGACTCTTTGTGTGCTCTTTCGCGGATTAGCTCAGCAGTGCGGCTTCATCAACCAAGAGGAGAAAGATTATGAATAAGAAAGCGTTGTGGGCCGTTGCCGGGCTGCTGTTGATCGCGATGGCGACACCATTACTTGCGCAAACCGAAGAGAAGGAAAAATCGCCAATCTACATCTACATCGGCGAGTGGAGTATCCCTCGTGCGCAGTGGGCCGAAATGGAAAAGTCGGAGACCGCCGACCAGGGTATGCTGCAATCCGCCATGTCCGCAGGGACTCTCGTGGCCTATGGCTTCGATACCAACCTTGTACATCAACCGGACGCCCCCACCCACGACGACTGGTGGGTAGCGACGTCGATGGCCGGCATCCTCAATATGCTGGACCAGTTTCAAAAGGCCGGCAGCAGTGCGTCACCTGTGTTGGTATCAGCCACCAGGCACTCGGACAGTATCGACGTCAGCCGGTACTACAACTGGAAGCCCGGCACTTACAAGGGCGCCTACACTCACGGCTCAACTTACAAGTTGAAGGCTGACGCATCCGACGATGCAGTTGGTCTGCTCGCCAAGAGCTTCCTCGTGCCTTTCCTGGAGAAGATGATGTCCGAAGGTGCGATCGTAGAGTACGACATCGACACGGAAGCCATTCACACCGACGCCCCGGGTGGCTTCATGCTGTACTACACCGCTCCCAACGCTGAGGGCCTTGACAAAGTGAACCAGGGACTTCAGCAGATGATGAAAACCAGCCCGCTGGACGGCCCAGCATTCCGATCGATGATCGACTTCACCGCTCATCGCGACACTCTGTCGCGCACCAACGCCACCTTCAAATAGCATCCACTGTGCCGCAAAGCACGTGAAAGGGCAGGCGCAAATGAAACGCCTGCCCTATTTGCAGCTGGGCTCAGGCAAGAGTATTTCTTCGCAAAAACCCCCTGTTATCTTGAGTGGTATGTTCCAGTTATTCTTCGCGACCGTCGCCCTCGTGGCTGCCAGTATTCACCTTGCGTTCTCGTCTCAACGCCGGCATAGCGGCAGGAGCATCGCCGCTACCTACCTGCTGTACCTGCTGTTCTTCTACGTCGGACTTATGGGACTTCTCACGGCATACGCCCACGTATTCCGTCCCTTGCAGACATCAGCTTCCATCGGATGGGCAACGAGTCCCTACGAATATGAGGTGGGAATGGCCGATCTGACAGTCGGAGTGCTGGGGGTTCTGTGCCTGGCGTTCCGGGGAGAATTCTGGCTGGCTACGGCGATTGCCAACGCTGTCTGGCTGCTAGGGGATGCCATCGGTCACGTACGGCAGATGGTGCTGTACGGCAACCACGCTGAGAACAACTCCGGAGTCTTTCTCATGCTGGAGTTCATCATGCCAGTCGTGATCCTGATTCTGGCTTTCTATTGCCGCAGCGTCATAGGCGCAAAAACAACCGGCGCGACCGAAGCCGCGCCGTAGACGAAGATCAATCTGGTTTGGAAGTTAGCCCGCCTTCTCCATCAACGGCAGAGTCACATTGCGATTCTGCACCATCTCAGCCGTGACTTCGAATTCCTTTACCCGCTTCTGGCCGGGCAGGTTGTACATCAGGTCCAGCATCAGTTCTTCGAGAATCATACGCAAGCCGCGCGCCCCCACCTTGCGCTGCATGGCCTCGCGTGAGATGTAGCGGAGAGCCTCTTCGCTGAAGCGCAACTTCACGTTCTCAAACTCGAACAACCGCTGATACTGTTTGACGATCGCATTCTTCGGCTTGGTCAGGATTTCAACCAGCGCGGCTTCATCGAGATCGTTCAGCACGCCGACCACCGGCAAGCGGCCAACGAACTCAGGGATCAAACCAAACTTGATCAGGTCCTGCGGCTCGGCCTGCGCCAGCAACTCGGTATCGCGCTTCTGCGCTTCGGTGAAAGCGGCTTCTTTACTCTCGTCGGTGCGGAAGCCCATCGAACGCTTGCCCATGCGACGACCGATGATGCGCTCCAGTCCGACGAACGCTCCACCGCAGATAAAGAGGATGTTGGTGGTATCAACCGGGGTGAATTCCTGGTGCGGGTGCTTGCGTCCTCCCTGCGGAGGAACGTTAGCGACCGTGCCCTCAAGGATCTTCAACAGCGCCTGCTGTACCCCTTCGCCCGATACATCGCGCGTAATCGACGGGTTCTCGTCCTTGCGGCCGATCTTGTCGATCTCGTCGATATAGATGATACCGGTCTGCGCGCGAGCTACATCGCCTTCAGCGGCCTGCAGCAGTTTGAGGATGATGTTCTCGACATCCTCGCCCACATAGCCGGCTTCGGTCAGCGTGGTTGCATCAACGATCGCAAACGGCACATCAAGCATCTTGGCCAGGGTCTGCGCCAGCAGCGTCTTGCCGGTGCCGGTCGGACCAATCAGCATGATGTTCGACTTGGCCAGCTCAACCTCGCCGCCGCGCTGCCGGTTCATGTATACGCGTTTGTAGTGGTTGTAGACGGCGACTGCCAGCTTCTT
This sequence comes from uncultured Acidobacteriaceae bacterium, assembly GCA_963791965.1. GTDB lineage: Bacteria > Acidobacteriota > Terriglobia > Terriglobales > Acidobacteriaceae > CAVVDY01. Next base: position 1,222,170 of record CAWBUK010000011.1, read on the forward strand.
CTTGGTCTGCTGTTGCCCGATGACGTACTCGTCGAGAAACGCCTTCACTTCATGCGGCTTGGGCAGTTGCGTCGGAGTAGCGGAGGGATGAGCCTCACTGCGATCGTCTTCCAGAATGCTGTTGCACACGCCAACGCATTCGTCACAAATGTAAGCGCGGGGGTAGTCGGTGGGAGATGATATCAGCTTGGCAACGGCGTCCTGCGACTTGTGGCAAAACGAGCACCAAGTACTTCATCATTCCCGTTTCTGGTTCTCACAGACAAGTGGCTCCTTTACTCCGCACGCGCCGCCAGGTTTCTCGCCCCTTGGTGCTTCTCCGGTGCTCGTTACCGGCCAGGAACCGTGCCGTTCCTGTGAAGACTGATTCGCCGTTCGAAATTGTCCTCGAAAGCTATCGGCGCTTGCCAACGTTGATGAGCCTTATTGAACCACACTCTGCTCCGAGTGGCGCACCGTAAGTGCAATTTTGGGTACAACTTGGAACCAGATATAGCTTTTTTACCCCTTAGAGCCTTACCCCGCAGAGTTCCTGCCGGGAACCTGCTACTTGTGTTAAAATGATGTCGTCGATTATGCCGTATTCCTTGCCTTGCTGGGCGTTCATGATGAAGTCGCGCTCCACGTCGCGTTCCACCTTCTCCAACCGCTGCCCGGAATGCTTGGCAATCAACTGGCTGGTGATCTCGCGCATGCGCAGAATCTCGCGCGCATGGATATCGATTTCGGTCGCCTGGCCCAAAGTCCTGACATCAAGGGTTGATGTATCAGGATGCGCGAGGTTGGCAGCGAAAATCGTTTCGGAGCTCCGGCCGCCAGCAGCAAGCCGCCATGCTGGCCGCCTGTCCGATGCAGATGGTCGTCACATCCGGCCGGATGAACTGCATGGTGTCGTAGATAGCCATTCCCGCCGTGATGGAGCCGCCCGGCGAATTGATGTACAGCGAAATGTCCTTCTCCGGATCTTCCGCCTCGAGGAACAGCATCTGGGCAATGATCAGGTTCGCGACATTGTCATCGATTGGAGTGCCGAGGAAAATAATGTTGTCCCGCAACAGCCGGGAATAAATGTCGTACGCCCGCTCGCCCCTGCTGGTCTGCTCTATCACCATGGGCACAAGCATTGTTGGTCTACCTTTAGTCAGTTCCTGGATCGGGTGGAGCACGCCTTCAGGCGTGCATTTCCGCCTACTCCATTAGCGTGGCTTTAGCCGCTGAGGTACGGTTTCAAAGACGTCGCAGCGGCTGAAGCCGACGATCTCTGATCCTTCATTCTTAATGTACGCCTGAAGACGTACTCCACCCGACCTGTCGCACCGCTTTCGCGGGAGCTGATATGGGAGGTGAGAGAAACCCCTATGCGGAACTGCGATACAGAAATTCCAGTGTCTTCTCGTTGCGCAGGCGATGCCGAATTCTATCCAGCCCGCCATCCTCGGTCAAACGCGCCCGCGCCTTCTCGACCGGCTGTTTGGCCTGCAACGCCATCAGTTCCACTTCGCGATCCAGTTCCTCGTCGCTGACCTCGATCTTCTCGTTTTCGGCGATCTGCTCCAGGATCAGTGACGCCTTCACTTCGCGCAAAGCTCCTTCGCGCTGGCCGGCCCGCAGACGCCCGAAATCCATCTTCTTCATATGCTCGGTCGTCATACCCTGTGCCGCCAGGGCACGTAGCCCGCGCTCCAGCCGCAGATCGATCTGGCTGTCGAGCATGGTTCTCAGGAATGGGAAAGTCGTTGCGCTTTACCAGCTCTTCGACAATCTTGTCCTTGCCCTGGTGCTCAGCCTCGTGCTGCTTCTCGGCCACCATGTTCTCGCGCAGCCGAGTTCGTAGCTCGTCGATGGTGTTCAGCTCGGCACCCAACTCCTTGGCGAAGTCGTCATTCAGTTCTGGAACACTCTCGTGCTTGATGCCCTTGATCTGAACCTCGTACGACATGGTCTTGCCCGCCAGCCGCTGATCGCTGAAATCGTCGGCATACTTCACGTCGAAGGTACGCGTCTCGCCCGGCTTGGCTCCTCGAAGGTGCTCCGAGAATTCGGCAACGGTGTTGCTTCCGCCGATCTCCACCATCACCTCTTCCACTTCCACCGGCTTGGCATCGGGATCGGCGTCGCCTTCCTTCGGCGTGCCTTTGAAGCTGACTACACCGTAGTCTCCGTCGGCCAGTCCACGATCTTCTTCCACCGGCGTGTAAGTCGCATGCTGCTCGCGCAGATTGCTCAGCGCGGCCTCGACTTCTTCATCACTCACGTTCGAGTCGATGGTCTCAACCTTGATGTCGTCGTAGGGAGTGAGCGTGAACTCGGGGAAGACCTCAAAACGCGCCGTAAACTCAGCGGCTCACCCTCATGAAAATGGAGATCGGTAACCCGCGGCTGCGATACCGGCGACAGTCCCTGCTTCTTGACCTCTTCGCGGAAATAGCGCGGCACCAGTTGCTCGACGATCTCGCCCTTGATGTCCTCGGCGAAGCGCTGGCGAATAACGCCAGCCGGCACCTTGCCTTTGCGGAACCCAGGGATGCGCGCAACCTTGGTGTAACGGGTGACCAGTTGCTCGGTCTCCGACTTCACCACATCGGCGGGGATTTCAATGGTCAGCTCGCGCTGGCAGGGGTTAGGAACTTCAGCGGCAGCGGTTTCTGGTTCGACCGCAACAGGAGTTTCGGCAGCAGCGCCCGTTTCCGGGGTGTTGTTTTCAGTCGTGCTCGTTTCGCTTGTCAATAAATTGCCTTCAGAAAGAATTGCGAATCAGCTTCCGTCGCTCATTGGATGCGGCTCGACGGGAGAAGAACTTAGCC